>CP070756.1:3232341-3267048 GCA_020348905.1 Candidatus Zixiibacteriota bacterium | reverse complement strand
CGTGCTAGGTGATCTTTACGGTCAAACTCCGATGCTTGAGGAATCTGAAATCGCCGTCTTCGGTTACCGGGAGCCGGATATGATAGAGCAGTCATCAATCGCCCGATATGACCGGGACCAGATAAGGCAAATGGGGATTGGTCGGGCAGTCGAGTCGGGACTGCGACCGCTGTTAGAAAAGGGATTGGATCTGTGGCTTCACTTCGATGTCGATGTCATCGACCCTCAGGAAATGCCCGCCGTTCACTTCCCCGAGCCGGGCGGGTTATCGGCTGGTGAGGCAGCCGATTTTTCTAAACGTGTCATGGACACGGGAAAAATGATCGGATTGAGTCTGGCCTGTTATCACAACAATGATGACAAGAACGGTGCGGTCGGAATCAAGCTTGCTCGTCTCCTGGCGGAAGTTCTGGCTTGATCATGCGGCTTAACAGCTCAGTCGCTGATGGTCAGCCGGAAACCCTTGCCGTGGACACTCAGGATGGAAATCCGGTCATCATCCTGAAGGTGCTTGCGGAGCTTGGTAATGAATACATCCATACTACGACCGGCGAAGTAACCTTCGTCGCCCCAAATCTCGCGCAGGGCCTGGTCGCGCGGCAGGGTCCGATCAAGGTAGCGGCAGAGAAGATGCAGCAATTCTGATTCTCGTGCGGTAAGTGTCCTTTCTGTTTTGCCGTATTTCAACACCCTGCACCGGCTGTCGAACGTGTAATCACCGATTTGGAATCTGGTTTCATCGCTTTCCACCGAGGACGGCTTGGTCCTCCTCAGCACTGCCCGGATTCTAAGGAGCAGTTCTTCGACCGAGAACGGTTTCGTGATATAATCATCACAGCCGATCTTGAAACCGGTGATGCGATCCTCTTTGAGTTCTTTGGCCGTGAGAAATATTACCGGCGTCTGCTCGTCAACTCTGCGGAGTTCCCGGACGAAAGTGAAACCATCCTTCTTGGGCATCATGACATCTACCAGGCAAAGATCAAATGGGCCTGTTCGGTATGCTTCCGTGCCGGACTGGCCGTCGCCACAGAGAGTGACGTCGTAGCCGTTGAGTGTCAAATGCTCCTGCACGATCAGGCCCAGGTTGGGATCGTCTTCGAGCAAAAGTATCTTTAGCTTCGCTTTTTCCATACGCTAGTCGCGATGATCTTTGAACGGAAACCATAGTTCCACCGTGGTGCCCCGCTTCGGTTCGCTGTCAAGTTTTACGCTGCCGCCGTGGGCTTTCATCATAAGCGCTACGTACGACAGGCCCAGGCCAAAGCCCTTGACATCGTGAATATTGCCGGACGGTACCCGGTAAAACTTGTCAAATACCCGCCTGACATGGTCGGCACTTATGCCGACACCGCGATCCTCGACTATTACATGAAGTCCATCGCTCGTGCTTCGTGTTCGCACGGTGATGTGTGGATGATCGGGCGAGTACTTCAATGCGTTATCCAGTAGATTGTTGATCATGGCCGCGACGTGAACCCGATCGGCCTTTATATTATGACGTGTGGCATCGGGGTGGGACTCGATCTGACCCTGAAGCTTGTCAACCATCAGCGAGATCGCACTCAGGGCTTCAGTTATTACGGAGTGGACATCCACATCCTCCAGTTTCAGTTCGTAGTCACTCTCCTCCAAGGCGGCCATCTGCAGGATCTTTTCGGTTTGTCTTCGCATGCGACGGTTTTCGGCCTGGATCATTTCGGAGAAAGATTTAACGCGGTCAGTGTCGCCAATTATGTCGGTACGCTGGATGGCTTCGCAGGCAAGAGCGACCGTAGAAATGGGCGTTTTGAACTCGTGTGTCATATTGTTGACGAAGTCTACCATCAAAGCCGCGTGACGGCGCTGGACTATCAGCGCCCTGATGGCGTAGGCAAAGCAAAATACGATTATCAGGACGAATAGAAGAGTCGCGGCGAGCAGGGGGCCGGATTGCCACCACAGGAACGACCCCGCTTCGGGAAAGAATAGCGCCAGACTGGCGCGGGTGGGAAAGAGATCGTGCGAGAAAAGTTGTGCTCTGAACTGTGACCGCATGAGATCATCAGTATGTTGTTTCGACGACACCAGCCAGAAAAATTCTCCTGTGTCAGCCGTGATTCCCCAGGCGTATTCCAGGTCTATTCCGACCTTAGTAAGTCGGTTGTCCAGTAGTTCCTTGAGCCGGGTAGTATCCACTCGTTCCTCAATCGGCTTGATCTCGCGGCCGGCCAGCTGAGTGACTACCCGCCGCACCAAATCGTATCGAGAACTGTCGGTTTCCAGGGTGACATCACCCGAGAGCGGTATGAAACTGCAGCCGCTGTCGGATGTCATAGTGATCTGATAAGACCCTTCGGCGGCCAGGCTGCTGTCGACCACAATATGGTGCGTGCCGGTCGGCAGGAAACTGTCAGTGAGAATAGAATCCGTTTTGTCGTCGAGTCGATGCATCCGCATGACTACTCTCTGTGGGGAAGGAACGTAATACCGTATCTGCTGTTCCCGCAGCTTCATCACGTCAACTTCGGTGGAATCTTCGTCATAAGCGGAATCCATCGGATTACATTCGGCCGCATTGCCGGTCGCCATCATGGCAATGACCGATAACTCATGTCGGGATGTATCTGACGAAGCAATGTCGATTGCAGCGGCTACAGCCTCGTCGTCTGCCAGGCCCAGTACCGCCGAGTTCATAGCCGAGAGCACGTTCGCGTCGAATGCGGCCTCTTGCTGGTCCATGGCGTTTCTCAACAGGTACAGCTGCAGTAAGACCAACCCGGTGAGCGCCGCGGCAATGAGGGCTGCCACGGCGGATACTTTCCTGTTCGACAAGGCCATAATCAAATATACGGCAATCCGAAGAAGTAATCAGGCCCTTTAACATCTTTTAACACCAGGTAACCTACCTTAACTATGTAGTTGGCAACCAACGCGTTATCTAATGCGTAAGAGAACCCGTGAAACGACAGGAAAAAGAAAGGAGCAAAGAATGCGGAGTCTTACCAAGAAGTTAACAGGCTGGGCCGGGGGGCTTCTCGGGATTGCCGTTATCTCAGCATCGCCGTTGTACGCTCAATGCGCAGCGGGGTCGCAGGCTGCTGAGGGGGCTTCCGGCACGCAGAAGCATAGAATGGTGCTTAGCCCGGACCAGGTGGTTATGCTCAATGAGCTTGGTGGCGTCCTGGTATTTGAGAATGACAGTCTGAAAGTTCTGATTGAGCCGACATCTGCCTCCCAACGGATGGCGGCATACCGTGACGTGGATCTCCGTCAAGGCGATGTAGTGGTGATGATAAACGGTAAGCGCTTCAAAAGTGCAGAGGAAGCTAATGGGATTTTGAACAGTCTGGCGATCGGAGAAGAAATCAAACTGGCGGTCAGGCGGGACGGTTCAATTCGCATGGTGTCTTTCCCAAAAGCCGATCCAGACAAACTTGAAGGTCCCCAGCTGATGGTTAAGACAGCCTCCTGTGGACCCGGCGAAACGATGGAGGTGGTCGGTGACCTTTCGTTGATGTTGATTGGCA
Organism: Candidatus Zixiibacteriota bacterium; assembly: GCA_020348905.1. Classification (GTDB taxonomy): domain Bacteria; phylum Zixibacteria; class MSB-5A5; order GN15; family FEB-12. The sequence goes on along the minus strand of CP070756.1, from coordinate 3,263,539 downwards.
AAGAGAATCAGGTGAGAGTAGATGAAATACTGCCGGGTGGGACGTCTACAATACCTGGTATGACGCTGCAGAAGGGAGATATCATCACTGTCTGCAACGGCACAAGTGTCACGTCGCCCGCACAATTCGCCGAGCTGATCGCCGGTCTGAGTGTCGGCGACCAGATCAATTTGACGGTGACTCGCGGCGACGAGACGGTCGAGATGGCGTTCGCTAAACCGGAAGCAACAGAAGGCGCCAGGGTAATAAAGAGACGCGTGAATCAATGACCAGGGTAGATCTTCACAAATGCCTGTTCGCATTAATTCTTCTTGTTTGTGCGACAGCTGCTTCGGCTCAGATATTTAACCCGTTCAATCAAAGGGACAATGAGTACAGGCTTCTTGGGTTGAAAAGGGCGAAGCAAGCTTATGAAGCAGTCCGGGCTGAGTATGAACGACAGCAGCAACTGTTCGAAAAGGGGATGATCACCTCGCTTGACTTGGAGCAGAGCCGGGCGAGATTCTACGATGCCGAGGTTAATTATCAACAGTCGCTACTGGCGGTGCTTTTTGAGGAACAGTATGTATCGGTGGCCCGGGCGGTCAAGTACCAGGCCGCCGACGAATCCAAGCATGTCAGACTGACGATTGCCAACACATCGGGTGGTACGGCTGAATTTCAGCAACTGCTGCGTATGGATGATGAGCTGTTTCGTTCTCTTCAGCCCGACGTTATTCATAATGTATATGTGTCTATTCAAAACGATGATGGGGCGATAATCAGTCGGCCATACGAAGCCAAGATCAGTCAATTGCGGTTTGATGAACCGATCAGGTTGGATTTCGAGTTACTTCAGGACCTCGATGCGGTAACGATATTCATTTATTACGCAAACGGCGTCGAGCGTCGCATGAAGGTATTCCTGGAGAAAGATGCCTCGGTCGATCGGGTGGCGGTGCAGTCGGAGCAGTTTTCGCAGGAGGTGGAACTGGGCACCTCGTCATCTTTTGACCTTACCATGGAGCTTTTCTCCGGGACCTCCAACACGTTTTCTCTGGAAGTGGTCAATTTGCCACAACAGATCGGCCGCTTCTTCAAGGATCCAACCGGTCAGGTGCGACTGAGTCAGGTTAAGTTCACCCAGGGAAATCGCACCAAGCGGGCAGCACTCGAGGTGTCACTGCCGGACCGACCATCGAGCGAAGTGCTCATGGACAAGCCGATTCCTTTCTATGTGCTGGTCCTGCCGAGGGAGAAAATCGATGACCTGAAAGATCTCCGTGAGCGCAACTGGACCGAAACGGAGCTGGAAGCGCTGGAAGTCGGTTATGTGCGGCTGGAGTTGATACCGAGGGGCAAGGGTGACATCAGCGTCCGCGCACCTCAGCTGTATCATGCGATAAATGCCGACGGTGCGGTCGAAATGTATGTTGATCTCGTCAACGAGGGCAGCAATCGGCTCGATAACATTGAGCTTAGTGTTGACCTGCCGTTTGGCTGGTCCCGGACCGTAGAGCCAAGAGTTGTTCCGTCGCTTGATATCAATGAAGAAGCCCGCGTGTTTCTGACCTTTACTCCGCCGTCGGATGTGGCGGTAGGTAAGTACCAGGTCAGGCTTCGTACCAGTGGCCTGTCCAACACCGAGCCCGTGACCGCTGAAGATAAGACGGTTACGGTCGAGGTGAAACCCGAGACCAGCCTGATCGGTACCCTGGCCATCGTCACTTTGCTGATTGGTCTGGTGGCGGGCGTTGTGGTGTTCGGGATTCGTTTATCCCGTCGCTAAACAGAAACAACCCCTTACTGAAGAGGTGCGGAAAATTTATGAAGACAAATTATGACAACCACCCCGTCCTGGAAGCGATCGACTTGACCAAGCGATATGAAGATGGGGTCCTGGCGCTGGATCATGTCAATTTCGCCATACATGCCGGTGAACTGTTCGCCATGCTGGGTGGCAACGGGGCCGGCAAGACAACCGCCATAAATCTGTTTCTTAACCTTCTGGACCCCACCGAGGGTGAGGCCCGCGTCAACGGCGTGGCAGCCCACCTTGAGCCGCTCAAAGCAAAATCGCAACTGGCATTCGTATCAGAGAATGTTGTGCTTTACCCTAATTTCACGGCAATTCAGAATCTCGACTTCTTCGCCCGGCTGAGCGGGCACAATGAATACCGGACCAGGGATTACCGCGATGTCCTGTTGAGGGTTGGTCTGTCCGAGGGGTCGCACAACAAACGTCTCAAGGGTTTTTCCAAAGGCATGCGACAGAAGTGCGGAATAGCCATAGCCATTTTAAAGAACGCTCCGGCGATATTGCTCGATGAACCTACGGCGGGGCTGGATCCCAAAGCAGGCTACGATTTTGTTCAGCTTCTCGATTCGCTCAGGAAGGAAGGCAAGGCTATTCTTATGTCGACCCACGATATATTTCGGGCCAGAGAAGTTGCGGACACAATTGCGATTATGGATCGGGGTCGGATGATAATGCAGAAGCAAGCTTCGGAATTGCAGGGTCAGGACCTGGTGCAGATTTACATGCAGCACATGGCCGGACATAGCCAGTCACCGCAGGTCGCTGATGTGGTGGAGATATGATTATGTTTCGAGCTCTAGTCGAGAAAGAGATTCGTGACCTGCTCGGATCGACCAAGTTCTTGCTGACCTTCGTCGTATCGGCCGTGCTTATAATAGGCGCTTTTCTGGTCGGCGCCACCCGTCACAATCTCAATCAACGGCAATATGAGGCCTCGGCAGCCGAAAACCTTCGTCAACTGGATGGCCTCACCGACTGGAATCAGATGGAACAACACCGGGTATTCTTGCCGCCGCAACCGCTGGCCGCGCTCGTTTCCGGCGTGTCCAACGATATTGGCCGGACCATTACGGTAACGGGACGGGGTGAACTCACCGCGACAGACAGCCGCTACAGCGAGGATCCCATCTACGCTGTCTTTCGGTTTCTCGATCTGGAATTCATTTTCCAGATTGTATTTTCGCTATTCGCCATACTGCTCGGTTTTGATGCGGTGTGTGGCGAGAAGGAGCGCGGTACCCTTCGACTGGCGCTGGCCAATGCCGTACCGCGACATATTTTTATAGCAGGTAAGTTGGTCGGTTCCGGGGCGGCTCTGACGGTTTCGTTGTTGATTGCCGTTGGGGCGGGCTGCCTTCTATTGCCGATAATGGGGATTTCATTGAGCGCCGGAGAATGGCTTCGGCTACTGCTCATTGTTCTGACCGGTCTTTTGTATTTCGGAGTGTTTCTCACGATGTCGGTATTCGTTTCAGCCATCACTCATCGATCCTCCAGTTCTTTTCTGGCCATGCTGGTGATATGGATTGTAGGCGTGCTGGTCGTTCCCCGCGTATCGGTGCTTCTTGCCGGGCGAGCTGTCGAAGTCCCTTCAGTTGATTATCTTTCTACGCAGAAGGCCAGCTACCGCGAACAATTGTGGAAGGAATCGCGCGATCTGATGGCTGATTTTCAGCCCAAGGCGAACACGGCCTGTGCCGCGACCGATTTCGCCAGGTTTATGGATTCGCTTATGGACGTGCGAGAGGCAAAAATGCAGATCTATCGGGGGAGGCTCGACGAGGAACGTCACAATCGAGAGCAGCAGCAGCAGAGGCTCGCCTTCAATATCGCCAGGGTATCGCCGTCGACGTCGCTTACTCTTGCCACCTCGGCTCTGGCCGGAACTTTTCTCACGCTCAAGGAGCACTTCGTCGACGAGGCCTCGAACTATCAGGACAGTTACGGTCAATTCATCAAAGAGAAAACGGGCCTGAATCCGGCCGCCGGCATGAAAGTTATAAAAATCGGTGAGAGTAACCAGGAACCGATTGACCCCAACGAGTTGCCGCGCTTCGGCTACCAACCTGTCCCACTGCAACAGTCGGTGGCGGTCGCGGCGGTCGATATGGGGATTTTGACAATCTTCAATTTGTTGTTCTTCGCCGGCGGATTCCTGGCCTTCGGTCGTTACGACGTACGATGAGAAACCCATAGGAGAATATGATGCTGGCCACTTTGATTAGAAAAGAACTAAAGGCCATACTGGTAAGCCCCAAGTTTACCGCGACCTTCGCCGTCTGCTCTGCTCTGATACTGATATCGGTCTGCACGGGCATTGCGGAGTATCGATCGTCGGTGAAACAGTACGAGGCTGCCATTGACCTGAACGAACAACGACTGCAGGAGCAGACATCCTGGGGTAATCTTGCCGATAAGGTCTTTCGCCGACCCGACCCGCTCCAGATATTCGCGGCGGGACTGACATTTGATGTCGGACGGTGGTCTATTATAGCCGACCGGCTGAACGTGAAGCTGATGGGGAGTACCTACTCCCAGGATCCTATCTTCGCCCTGTTTAGATTTGTCGATTTCACTTTCATCGTTTTGTTCGTTCTGACACTTCTGGCAATCCTGTTCACCTACGACGCCATAAGCGGCGAGAAAGAGGGCGGAACACTACGGCTGGTATTCTCAAATGCCGTGCCACGCGCACAATACCTGATAGCCAAAGCCGTGGGGGCGTGGCTCGGCCTGGTGGTGTCAATTCTAATACCGACGTTGCTGGCCGTTTTGCTGGTCATGGTTTTCCGGGTGCCGATGCTGCCCGGAGATTGGGTAAGGGTAACGTCTCTGATCGCGCTCGCCCTGGCCCTATTCACGTTTTTTATATTCTTCGGCGTGATGATATCGACTCTCACCCGTCGCTCGTCGATTTCGTTTCTCGTCTGCCTTGTCTGCTGGGTGGGCTTTATCATGATTATACCGCGGGCGGGTGTGATGGCGGCAGGGAGCATCATTGAGGTTCCACGCATGGCCGAGATCGAAGGCCAGCGAGACGCCTTCGCCAGCGACCAGTGGAAGCAGTTCCATGAGGAGGCACGTGAACGCTGGCAGGCAGCCAAGGCCGATCCAGACCAGATGACCGACGAAGAGTGGGAAAAGGTGCTGTGGAATCGGATGCAGGAGGAAGACTCCCTGCGCCAGTTGATGGAGCAAAAGATAGAAGATCATGAACGGCAACTACTCGATGACCTGGAAAGACGTAAGGTTGTTCAACAGAAGCTGGCCTTTGCCCTGTCGCGAATATCACCGGCCTCAGCCTTTCAGTTGGGTGCGATTTCTATCGCCGGCACGGATATGAATCTGAAGTCGCGCTACACCGAGGCTTTCACCGAGTTTCGAGAGGTTTTTCTGGCTTTCACCAAAAAGAAGCAGGAAGAGTCCGGCCTCACCGATCGCATACATGTATCGTCGACATCGGATGGCAAGTTCAATATTGACCTGCCGCGTGAGAGCTCCGGTCTGGACCTGACCGGATTGCCACGCCTGACGCCGCCCGTAGCAACGGTGGCCGAAGCGGTAACCCCGGCCGTGGTGGATTTCGGATTGATTGTGATGGCCTCGCTTCTCAGCTTTGTGGTGGCCTTTGTTGCCTTCGGAAAGTATGATCTACGGTGATGGCGCCGATTCACTCTACCCCCGGATTCGCTATCCGGCCCGTTTATTTCATGTCTTCGGATAGCGACGAGCAGCCGTACGAATCATTGTAAGAACTGCGAGAGAAGGTCGTAAAAATTCTCTTCAAAGTAGTCCGGGCTCACGCCCATATTGGTTTCAAACGCGTCGGCAAAGGTATCACCATTTCGCAATGCTTCGTATAGCTTTTTTGCATCATTGAGATTTTTGCCGTTACCTTCTTCAGATAGAAGGTATCTTACCGCCAGATGGAACATGGGATAGTATTCACCTACTCGCTCGAGTGGTACCGGATAATCCTGAAAGCTGCCAATTGATATGGGATTGACGTGATCGGCTTGGGCCAACCATGAATTGACGTCCGTCATGGTTGCAAAATAAAAAAAAGTCCCGCCCGATACGTACTCGGCGATGCCTTCTGAAAACCATACCTCCGGCCAATCATCATAGCCATCCAGCCCCAAACCTAATAGATGTTGAAACACGTGCATCAACTCGTGTTTAAAAAAGCGTGGGAAGGACTCGATATCCAGTATCGGTGGATCAGTTGCCGGATCGACATCAACCCAGTAACGAGAATCAAGTGAATAGAGGATTATGCCACAGGGGAAATACTGGGTATCGCGGGATAGCATGTTTCGATTGGCATATATCATTATTTTGGTACTTCGACCGGTGATTCCCAGTTCTTCGCTGCTCGGAATATCAAATGCCTGCTTCAATTCCTGAAGTTTGGTTTCCGCTATTATTGCTATCGTCTTTTTAACACCGTCACCGCTGGCATCGCTGAAGATCAGAAAGTTGGCACTCTCATAGATTCTGTTATCATGAGGTATCGTGTATTCGCTGTTTCCGATCGAATAGGTAAACGGGATATCGGAAATCCACTGTCCTTCGAACAGGGCTATTGGGTTGGAGCCTCTGCTACATCCCGTGAGGATGATTGAGGTTGTCACCAGTATTGTTAACAGACATAACAGAGACCAGAGCGTGACAGATGCATTAGATGCCTGGAACCCTTTCTGGCCTAAATCCGCGGCAGGCGGGCGCTCGCATCGGACTCGGACATCGCTGAACATTCAATTTTCCTGTCACTGTAAAGAGATGAATTTGGCGACCATGTCCACGATGGATACAAACCGGTGACCTGACTCAGGGTCAAAAAGAGGAGTCTTCTCGGCAGAAGTAACCAAAACCATATCCATGTCAGGCACTATGACAATCAGCTGGCCGCAGGCCCCCGCCGCGAAATGAACATCGTGAGTACCCGCCCTGCCGCCCCACCACTGGTATCCGTAGTTGATGTCGGTCAAATGATCGGTATATCGCCATTCAGTAATGGATGTTGTGTACGCCGTCAGCGATTCGGTTACCCAGTCAGCCGGGATAACCTGCGTACCTTTGTATACGCCGTTGTTTAGAAACACGAGTCCGAATTTGGCCATGTCTCTCGGACGGACACATAAACCGCCCCAGCCGACACAGTATCCCTGCCCGTCCACCGGCCAGGATACCGGCCCGCACTCCAACGGGTCAAGAAGATGAGTCTGGAGCAAGGATTTAAGGTCGGTGTCGGAGGCCCTGGCTACAATCACTCCAATCATGTGTGACGTCAGATTGGAGTACGCGCGATCCGTTCCGGGGTCGAAAGACAGCGGAAACTCGACCAGCATCAGACTCAAATCTTGATAGAAGTTCTCCAGCAAGAGATCCCAGTAATACTCATCCTCATTCGGGTACCCGGCCCGCATCTGAAGCATCTGGCGAATAGTTATATCACCTTTCCTGGAGTCAGTGCTGGCCCAGTTAAGTTCGGGAAAGAAATCAACCATCTTTTGATCCAGGCTGGTGAGGTGACCTTCCCGTAGAGCTAGGCCGGTCAGGGCCGAGGTCCAGCTTTTGGTGGCTGACGCCATGGTCGAGGCAAAGGACGCCGATGCTCCGTTGAAGTAGCACTCAGCAACCAGGTAGCCGTTTTTGACTATCAGGAGGCTGTAAATGTGGTCTATTCCTGCCGCTTCCAAATATGTATTGTGCACCAACTCCGTATCCAGACCCTGTTCGGCCGGAGTCGATACCGGCCAGTCGTCAAGTACCAGCGGGTCATGAACGACAGGCTTGACGATGAACGTAACGGCACGTTCACTGGATAGTCCGGCCGGATCGGTAGCCCGAAAGGTGATCGTTTCACTGCCCGTCCAACCGGGGTCAGGAACTGCAATTCTGGCAAAGCGATAGGAATCTATCACAACCGCTAGATCGACGTTGCCCGAGTAGGTCCAGGTCATCTCGGCGGCGGTGTTGTCGTGATCGAAGATATAGTCATCCAGGGTTATCGCGTCGAAGGTTAGACTCTCATAAATGACCTGTGGCGGGATGTCCAGCACGTAGGGAACGTCATTAACGCCATTGACGGTGAAAACGGCGGTGTCGCTGGAGGAATTACCGGCCGAATCATTCGCCGTGAAGGTTATCGTTTCAGAACCGTTCCACTCCATTGAGGGAAGTCGTACGGTGGCAATCCTGGGGTAATCGATAGTTACTCTTAGCGAATCAGCTCCGCTGAAGGTCCAGGTAATCTCGGAATCGGTGTTATCAGCGTCAGAAACGTACTGATCGAGGGCAATGGTTGCGAACACCTCACCTTCATTGACACTCTGATCCGGTATGCCTTCAACAACCGGCGGTTGTGAGTCCGATGATACCGAGGAATCATCTCCGTTGTCAGAGCAGGAGGCGATAAAGATGGCCGTTCCGAGGACCAGCGCCGTCAAGAACCCATGCCGGGACCATTCTTTACCCGAGACGAGTGGGAGAGTTGGAATACTCTTCATTGTCCAGCGTGAGCCTTTGCCGACGAAAGCGCGGTTGAATGCTCTCAGAAGTGTGCGCATAATATGCCAGTTTCGCAGCATCGGGTAGGTTACATTCATTTCCCACGTCACTGCGAAGAAATGAATTCACCCACCATCTCCAGGACGGATTTATGCATAAGCCAGTGTTCATGATCCCACTGGAACACGAAATTGTCGGCAGTTGTAACCACCACCATATTCAGATCAGACACCAGTACAATAAGTTGTCCGCCGTTCCCCCAGGCAAACTGGATATGGTAATTACCCGCCTCTCCGATCCACCACATGTATCCGTAAGACAGGTTAGTTATGTTGCTAAGTATGTCGTGGCCATAGATGTTGGTTGAATACGGTGTCAGGGACTCGGTAACCCAATCGGCCGGGATTATCTGGGTATTATCGTAAACGCCGCCATTAAGGTATAACAACCCAAATTTGGCCATGTCTCTCGGTCTGAAGGAGGCATCACCATGCCCGACATAGTACCCGTTCCTATCTCTGGGCCAGTTGACTCTTTCATATCCCAACGGGTCGAGCAAGAAGGTGTTGGCAAAGGGCAGCAGATCGGTATCAACGGCTCTGGCTACAATCACAGCCATGATATGGGCCGTCATATTGGAATATCCGTACCGGGTTCCCGGGTCGCTCATCAGTGGAAATTCGATAAGCAGCGGAATCCAGTTAAGAACGGCGTCGATAAAGTCATCGAAATAGCCGTCGACCTCTTCCCACGGATAGCCGGACCGCATCTGAAGTATCTGGCGAATAGTAATATCACCTTTCCGGGGGTCAGTGCCGGCCCAGTAAAGTTCGGGAAAGAAATCAATCAGCTTCTGATCAAGGCTGGTCAGGTAACCTTCTCGCAAGGCTAAGCCCGTCAGGGCCGAGGTATAGCTCTTGGTGGCCGACGCCGTGGGCATGGCCAGATCCACACTCGTTCCATTGAAGTAACACTCAGCAACCAGGTAGCCGTTCTTGACAAGCAACAGGCTGTAAAGGTGGTCTATTCCTGCCGCCGTCAGGTAAGTATTGTGCACCAATTCTGAATCAATGCCTTGCTCAGTCGGAGTCGATACCGGCCAGTCGTCAAGTACCAGCGGCTCATGGACGACAGGGTTGACGACAAGCGAAACGACACCTTCACTGGATAGTCCGCCGGGATCGGTAACCCGAAAACTAATCGTTTCACTACCCGTCCAACTGGCGTCAGGGATGGTGATTCTGGCAAAGCGATAGGGATCTATCACAACGCTTAGATCGACGTTGCCCGAGCAGGTCCAGGTCATCTCTGCGGCGGTGTTGTCGTGATCGAAGACATAGTTATCCAGGGTTATGGCGTCGAAAGTGTAACTCTCATAAATGACCTGACGCGGGATATCCAGCATGTAGGGAGCATCATTGATGCCTGTAACGCTGAAAACGGCCTCGTCGCTTGAGGAATTACCCGCCGGATCGGACGCTGTGAAAGTTATTGTTTCGGAACCGTTCCATTCAAGCGACGGTAGCCGTATGGTGGCAATCTGGCCGTAGTCAATAGAAACCCTCAGCGAATCGGCTCCGCTAAGGGTCCAGGTAATCTCGGCGTCGCTGTTGTCCGGGTCGGATACGTATTGATCGAGAGAAACTGTCGCAAACACCTCACCTTCATTGATAGTCTGATCCGGTATGTCTTCAACAACCGGGGGTTCTGAGAGAGATGATACCGAAGAATCGCCTCCGTCGCCGGAGCAGGAGGCGATAAAGACCATGCTGCCCAGAATAAAAGCCGCAGAGATCAGATACCGAAGCTGTCTCGTGAATAGGGCCCCTCCGAAAGATCGATTATTCTTCGTCATCTAAAGTGGTCCGTTGATGATAGACTATCCCATCATATATATATGACGCATTGGCTGCTCCATTGTTTCACGGTGTCGGAGTGCGCGCTAAATATACCTCATCTTGTGGTTCCGGACTCTCTCGTGCCGGATAAGTCTAAGCGATACTAGCACTTGGACCCTGATCGGCGGCCAGTGTCCTTTCACGATTATTATCCTTGCCATCAACCCGCAGTTCAACTTACTCTTTATTTAGAGATATTTTTCTGTCCCGGCGGATTAGGATGTTGACCCTCAGGTTAGGAAAGGCAGCGTGGCAGGTAAGTCAGTACTTATAGCGGGGGCCACCGGATACCTGGGACAACACCTGATAAGAGAGGCAAAAAGGCAGGGCTACCGGGTTCGCGCGCTGGCAAGGAATTCCGATAAGCTGGCTCACCTCGATAAATTCATCGACGATCTGTTTGTCGGCGAAGTTACAAATCCGTACTCATTGAATGGAATCTGTGATAAGATTGACTACGTGATCAGCGCGCTCGGTATCACCCGCCAGAAGGACGGTTTCACCTACATGGACGTTGACTACCAGGGAAATAAGAATCTGCTTCATTACGCACTGAGTGCCGGAGTATCGAGATTTGAGTACGTCTCGGTGTATAACGCTCATCTGATGTCAAAGCTGAAGATTATCGAGGCAAAGGAGAAGTTTGTCAGGGAACTAATAGCTTCGGGGCTCGACTACATCATAGTGCGGCCGACCGGATTTTTTTCCGACATGCTGGAATTTCTGAGGATGGCGAACAAGGGAACGGTCTATCTGTTTGGTGATGGGAGATTCGGAATCAATCCGATTCACGGACAGGACCTGGCCGAAAGGTGCGTGGCTGCCCTTGGTGGAACAGAACAGGAGATACTGGTTGGCGGCCCGAAAACTTTCACTCACAACCAGATTGCCGAGTTGGCATTTGAGACCCTGAATCGAAAACCGAAAATATCGTACATTCCCCTCTGGCTGGTACGGGCCTATCTACCGGTGATGAGGTTATTCACTTCGGTAAAGACTTACGGTCCGATTGAGTTCATGATGACGGCGCTTAGCATGGATGGCGTGGCTCCGCCCTACGGAAAAGAGAAGTTGAAGGTCTTTTTTGAGGATAATGCGTTGGCAAGCGATAGCAGACAATGAAGGAGAGACTATGCCAAACAACCGAGAACTTACCGCACCGTGCGGTCTGGACTGCTTCAATTGCGAAATCTATGAGGATAACCTAACCGATCAAATGGCTGAGTTTATCCACGCAAAAATGGGGGTTCCAAAAGACGAGATTTCATGTAAAGGTTGCCGCCGGCAGGACGGGAAACACTTTCACCTGTCAGCCGGAAGTTGCGCGACTCTTGACTGCGCAAAGGAGAAAAAGGTGGAATTCTGCTGTGACTGTGATGACTTCCCCTGCTCGTACCTCGCGCCGTTGGCCGATGGAGCCGACAGGTTTCCTCATAATATGAAGTTATTCAATCTCTGCCGGATCAAAAAACTTGGAGTTGACCGCTGGGCGCAGGAAGAAGCCGGGACAATCCGGAAGAAGTACTTTACGCATAAATTTGTTGTCGGGAAAGGACAGGCCGACTGAGCAACCGGCCAAACTCAATGTCCCCGGTTTAATAATGAAAAGGAGCATCACGGTGATGCTCCTGTATGAACGACGGACCTGTCAGTTCAATTCGATATCGCGAGCTAACGCTCCAGTCTTACCTCCCGAATCTCAACATAGTCTCCTGCCGTGAACTGGCAAAAATATGATCCCGGTCCGACCGGGTTGCCGTCGGCATCCAGCCCATCCCAGCCGACCTGATAAATCCCGGCAAGCGGCATACAATCAAGAAGGACGCGAATCTCGCTGAGGTCTTCATCGAGGATTACTATCGATACTTCGTAAGCCTGGGGAATCATGTACTCGATAACGGTCTCGCGAGTGGACACATCGAATGTAACCTCGTCCAGACGCGGGCCCATGCCGGGGATGGGAACCTGTCGCGGCGCGCCCCATTCCATGGTTGCGAAATTGTATCCCATCTTCTCCAGCCTGCGGACGTCTTCGATTTCGTAGAGTCTGAAGGTGGCTGGCTTTCCATCCGGGGTTTCAGTATTCATAACCGAGTTGTTCAGAAACTGATGCCAGCCGCAGTCGTCCTCCGAAATCCTCCCCTCTTTGCCCATCAGCCAGATGCTGGACTTCTCCCCCTGCTTTTCCACCAGGATTCCTGACAGACTCTCACTGGATTGAAAGTCGGTTGGCAACCACAGGATAATATTGTCCCCGAGAGCTTCGGTGAGGTCGTTGAAGTCAGTAGGTCCGGATTTCTGCAGGTAGCCGTCTTCCCGCGAACGGTCGCTCTCAGACGCGTCATCGCTAAATATAACCTTCCAGATGGTCCGTCTTTCGGGTTTCTGGGAGGCAATATCTGTGCGGACTCGCTTACAGCCGAGCGAATCGAGTGCCGCCCTCAACCTATTGACCTCAGCCGTGTCTCTGAGGGGGGCGATTACATATTCGGGCTCGGAGTCGGTCTGCTCAACCGCAATGCGGGCATTGCCCAGGCGCAACGCAGCCAGCATCCGTTCGGCGTTTTCACGGTTCAACACGAGGTCCTGGCCCGGGGCCGCAAAGGCAACCTGGTAGCCGACCGGGCGGCTGCCCTCAAAGGGCACCAGGACACTGGCAAGCAGCAAAACGCAAGCGGCCGCCATGGCGAGGCTGAGCCGCGGACGAGTATTTACGGTATTGCTTAATTGTCGCATTATTCGTGCTCCTAATCCTGTCTTCTGGTAACGTTCTTCTCGATCGGCAATCGCCTTACGAACCTGATCAACAGTCATAGGGCGTAACGGCTGCGTAGAGCGAATCCGGTCGATGTCATCGGTTAGCAGTTGTTCGGCAAGAACCAGTCGCGCGCAGTCCGGACACTGGTCCAGGTGCTCATTTAGAGCCTGCTTCTCCTCGGCGGTCAGAAGGTTTTCCGCCAATTTGTTCAGTTTCTCTTTTGTTTCACGACATTTCATTCCTTGCGAACTCCTATCAGTATGGGACTTTCGTCTGTACTTTCCAGATGGCGAAGCAGTGTTTCCCGCATCCGTCGCCGGCAGCGCGTGAGCCGCGTTCGTATGGCCCCGGAACTGGTTTTGAACATTTCCGCCAGATCAGCATACGACCATCCTTCCAGTTCGTGAAGCGTAACCAAAGCCCGGTCTTTCGACGACAGACTCGCCATGGCAATTCTCAGTCTGTCGCGGGCCATTCGTACCTGCGACTGGCTGTCATCGGCCACATCAACAGTCAGCGGCAGGGTCGAGTCCGACTGCTTCCTGAACCGCCTCAGATTCGTCCGGTACCGATTGATAACGATCTGATAGAGCCAGGCTTTAAAAGCCGTTTCCGAGCGAAGTTGTCCGAAGCCTTTCCAGGCATCATACAGGGCATCCTGGGCAAGGTCATCGCCCTGCTCGGAGTCACCCGCGAGCTTCTGACAGAACCCCTGCAGGCGCGGCAGCTCCGGCTCGAGCAGTTCATAGAAGCGAACTTGCTTTCGGTTATCGCCTCTCATCTAACCCTTAAGACTACTATTTCGGTCAAGTGTTACACTGTGACCGCAGAATTTTAATCGGAGCATGCTGTAATTTGGCCACATAGCAATAGGAAAGTCAATTTTTTCTGAGTGGGTAAAAGGAGACGGTCTCACTTTGGCCGCAATCGCACATAGGTGCTTCTTTTACAGCGCGATCAAGATAAGTGGGGCTGTGCCCTTCAATTCAGGCTATCTCCAGAAACTTGCCGTCTCGTTAAGGTAACCTATCGAGATGAAAAAAAGAGACCGGTCAAAGACCGGCCTCCTTAGAAATCAACCTCGCGCCGGAATCGACGCGGATTTCATTATGTCAACTTTAGTACGACTTCCGGTAGCGGTTACCACCGTTGCGATTACCACCATCGGTGCGCGGTTTCGCTTCGTTGACATTCAGCTCGCGTCCGTTCAGCTCCTGGCCATTGAGACCGCTGATGGCAGCAATAGCTTCTTTTTTCGACGACATCTCGACAAAGCCGAAGCCTCTGGATTCACCGCTGTACTTGTCCGCAATGATGCTTACGGTTGAGACTTCACCAAAACCCGCGAAGGCCTGGCGTAATTGATCTTCTGTCGTATCGAACGACAAGTTTCCGATGTAGATATTCATTCTACACTCCGTGATTGCTTATCCCGAAGTGAACTGCGCTCCCATGGGGTCAGATACTCCAAGATAACATTAAATATTGCGCACGATTGCGCGGTCAATTCGAGATTAAGCTTTAGCGGAGAGTTGTAGACTAAAACAAGACTGCGATAAAGGCCGAACTCAAATTAATGTTGACTGTTGATTATATCGGTTCCGCAGCGAAAAACCTACGATTATTATCGCAGAACGCTATTTATTTTCCACCCAACCCTCACCGGAATTAAGTAAAACGGGTCTTATTTGGTCATGTTGCCCCCTAAGTCATTGTGCCACAGAGAAACCAGTATGGGAGGTGCTGAGTTCCTCCCTCTTCCCTTAACCAGTTCTTTTCGCTGGCCTGCTGACTGTGCTTGTCCCATACTATTAGAATGGAGGATCTCAAACTCAGGAAAGTCACCGCCTCTGACAGCGAGTTCGCTTTTCGAGTAAAGAAGGAAACACTGGGGAAGTATATTGATCAGGTATGGGGTTGGGATGAAACTGAGCAACGGAAGTTACACGAGCGGCGCTTCGCCACGCAGGAATTCAGTGTGATTCAGTTGGCGGACACTGACGTGGGCATCTTGACCACCGCCCACGAACATGATGGCCTGCGTATCAATCAATTTCTCATTCTTCCAGATCATCAACGTCAGGGCATCGGCCGGGCATGTATGGAGCAAATCATGAGTGAAGCAGCGGCGTCAAAATATCCGGTCAAGCTGCGGGTGCTGAAGGTCAATCACCAAGCCTTGGCCTTCTTCGAGAGGCTGGGATTTAAAAGGATCGGCGAAACCGATACCCATGTGCGGATGGAAAAACTACCCTGACCGACAATAAACGGGTCGACTTCAACCAGATCCCTCCATGGCCTAACCTCTTGTGTCACAATTAAAAGGCTCCAAATAAGCTTAATCCCGTTTTTCAAGGCCCTCCGGCCATTATAAACCCTTGTAGATAAATGTCTTAGGCCCGGGTTAAGCTCTCCAAAAGGGGCTTCGTCACTCAAAGGCAAAAAAAATGAAAAAATCAGGAACTTTTTCTTGACGTTTTTGTCAAATTTGACGATAATATCGAAACTGACAGTAGTGTCAGATTGTTGCAGGCGTGTACATAAGATGAATGTTGCGAAACCAAAAGAAGAGCCCGGAAGACAGTCCCGACAGCAGCGAGGCTATGCGAGAACTCGAAGCAAGCTCCTGACCGCTGCCCGGTCTGTTTTCACCGAGAAAGGGCTTTCGGCCTCGGTAGATGAGATAGCTGAGCGAGCCGATGTTGCTCGTGGCAGTTTCTACTATCATTTCAAGACCAAGGAGCGGTTGATCAACCTCATGGTGGAAGACGTCCTCTCCGAGTTGACAAATCGCATGAATAAAGAAGGCGCTGACAAGAAGGGTCTTGAGGCGGTACTGGATGGAATAATCCAGGCTCACATCGGTTTCTTTTCAAATCGATGGCAGGACTTCGTGCTGTATTACCAGGGTCGAGCTGATTTGACTCTGGAAGAATCATACGATGGTCTTAAAAAGCCGTTTTTGAAATACGCCAGGAGTATTGAAGAACTGATCGAAGCCGGCACATCGGAACCGATTCAAGACGCACGACTTCGTCGTATAGCCAGCGCTATTGCCGGATTTATGGCAGGCTATTACTCGTTTGCGATAATAGCCTCGACTGATCAGGATATCGATAAGGAATTCATTTCGCTCAGGGGTGCCTTTGTTACCAGTCTGGCGCGATTCGCCAAAGAGGCGCTCCCATAGCCGTAGTTGAGCATCCATTGATGCTCGATAGTCGCCAAAAGTGTTCTGTGATTGAGAAGGAGAAACCGACAGGATGCACGGGAAGGCGGCTTCAGGCTTAAAACCTGAATCACGTATCCCACAAGTCTCTAACGAGGCTTAAAGCGGATAGTTTTAACTAATCCGAAAACTGAATAGTCAATTACGACCTCGGCGCAACGGGATTTGCCCCGTGGTGTATTCGGGATCGTGACTGGAATTTGAATGGAGAGAAAGAGAATGAAACAGGCGTTTCAAGTGGCTAACGCCGTGAGCGGGGCCGTAGCTCGACTCTCGGCTTATGATGAACTGAATCAGTATAGCTCCAGCGACATAGAAGGAGCCTGGGGTCTGGCCTGCAGCTTTGACATCTATGACTGCAACCCGGACACCATTCGTGACGCGGAGGCGATAAAGCGCTTCGTCTACCAGCTTTGCGAATTGATCGAAATGAAACGATTCGGCGAATGCGTGGTGGTCAATTTTGGCGAGGATGAGCGAGTGGCCGGTTTCTCGATGACACAGCTTATTGAGACATCGCTTATTTCGGCTCACTTTGCCAACGCCACCAATACTACCTATCTGGATGTCTTCAGCTGCAAGCCGTACGACCCGGCGGTGGTAGAGAGGTTCGCCAGGGAATTTTTTGGTGGTTCGCGCTGCATTACGCACGTGAACCTGAGGCAGTAGTCATGTACCGCGTTCGAACAGTCACCGATATCGGTGAGTGCCGCGAACTGTGGCAGCGGCTGATGCCGACCGAACTGGTTTCCGATCTCTGGGAAGTTCGGGATTGCTTTCACCGTCATTATAATCATCCGCTACACTTTATCGTGGCGGAAGAGTCCGGTGCGGTCAAAGGTTTCTTGCCCCTTAGCTGGAACGAGGAAACCGGGCAGTATAATTATTTTCCCGGTGAGACCTGGGAGGGAAAGACCTGGCTGGAGCAGAACAGGATAATCGCCGGCAGCGAAGAGATTCTGAACACCATGCTGGCAACTCTGGATGGACCTTATCAACTCCGTTATCTGCGCGCCGATGATTATTGGGGCGGCACCCATGAACGGGTAGACGAAATAGGGTATCTGTTTGTACCGGAATCCTACCAGTACGATATGAACCGTTACTTCGAGACTTTCTCGCACAAAACGGCCAAGAGGCTAAGAAAAGAACTGACCGGCTGGGATAGTCGCGCTCTTGAATGGCGTTACAATCAGCCGGAAGACTTCGAGATTCTGTGTCAGATGAACATTAGCCGATTCGGTAACCTGTCGTATTTCCACGACCTTCGCTTTCTCGAAAGCTTTCGCTCACTGATGCATCTGCTGCGAGAGCGTGACTGGTTACGCATTGTGACGATAGTCGTTGACGGTGAACCGGCCGCAGTGGATCTGGGCAGTCTGTATAACGGAATGTTGACCATGCTGGCCGGCGGTACTGGTGCCGGGTTTCCGGGCATAGCCAAACTCATTAATGTGCACCATATGACCTATGCCTGCGAGCACAAACTCGACAGCGTGGATTTTCTGTGTGGTGACTTCAATTGGAAGACACTGTTCCATCTCACCCCGGCCCCACTTTATCTGATTGAGGGACCGGCCAAGGCAATGCCTGCGGAAAGAATCAGTGCTGCTCGGTCTACTTCGAAGTCGGCGGTCTGGTCAGCGGTACCGGGAGTTCCAAATGCCTGACCGACGTACATTAGTGGTAGGGACCACCCCGGATTATATCGCGTACATCTACAGACAACATCCGGGGAGAGCCCTTTTCCTGACCGACACCTCGCAGCGTGAAGGCTCAACCGAGGTCAAGCCGGACGAAGCCAGCGAGATTGTGTGCCGATTGCTCGACTACGAGAAAGTGGTCAAGGCGCTTGAAGAACACCTGCAGATGAAGAATCAGAGTCTGGGTGGTATTGCCTGTTATGACTGTGAATGGTTGAGCTTGGCAGCCAGGCTGGCAACGCACTTTGGTTTGTCTTTTCCTTCGTTGCAGTCGGTCCGACTGTCTCGAGACAAGTTTCTGTCGAAGAAAAGATGGGCCGAGAGCGGCGTCGGTTGTCCCAGGGTGGAACTGGTCCCCACCGAGTGGCATGCGCTACCGCTATTCGAAAGACTTGGCGCCCCGGTCGTGCTCAAACCGCCGATGGGGTCAGGCAGCGAACTAACCTTCAAATGCCGTGATCGTTACGACCTGACGACTGCTTTCCGGATGATAAAGACGGGATTGGCCCAGCGGGGGCAACAGCCGATGTATCACATCAACCCGGCCGGTGCCGGTGAGTGCCCGCCTGACCAGCCGGTTCTGGCCGAAGAGTACATTGATGGCCGCGAGTACAGTGCTGATTTCATAATTGACCATGACGATGTTACGCTGGTTCGTGTTGCCAAAAAGCTTCGCTGTGACGCACTCTCATTTGGAACAACCGTGGCTTACCTGGTTCCGGCAAGATTACCCGGGCGCATCAGAAACGAAGAGCTCCAGGTGACACTAAGCCGCGCCGCTCAGGCGCTGGGGATTACCCGCGCTATCTGTATGGTGGATTTTATAATTAGCGACGAATCAATAGTGCTGCTGGAACTGACCCCCAGAATTGGCGGCGACTGTCTACCGCCCCTGATAAGGAAATGCTGCGGTCTTGATACTATCGGACTGGCTCTGGACTTCGCCGAATGTCGAAAGTACGCCATTCCTGAACGGAGCCTCTGGAAAGAGCATGTTGGCATGCGCTTTTTTGCCAATCAGGGCGGCGTGCTTGCCGGCGTGAATTGTGAGAAGCTCGCCGAGGATCCGAGCGTGAAGGAGATATTTATCAAGCGCGCTCCGGGGCACGAGATTACCCTTCCTCCCGAGGATTACGATTCCTGGCTGCTGGGTCACGTCATATTTGAACCTCACCCGGATATATGCCTTATCAGACAGTGCGATGATCTAAGAGAGAAGATTATTATCAACGTGGAGAAGTATCATGACTCACGGTTCGCTTGGTTTCGTTCTTCAGGCTGCCGAGCTGCTCAGTCGACGGGTCCCGCGGCTTGATGATCAGGAGCTGAGGAGGTTTGTTCAGTCTCTTCTGGACCGACGCGAAGATTTTCTTCGAGCAATTCGCGATGAGGGTTCGCCGCTGTACGCCATCGACACCGATACTCTGGTAAACAGGGCCCGACAGTTTCGAGACGCGTTTTCGGCCGTGCTTCCAGATACCCGGGTATACTATGCCTTAAAGAGCAATAGCCATCCGACCGTCGCAACGACCTTGGTTCGAGAAGGGCTGGGCCTCGATGTATCGAGTGGGCTGGAGCTAGAGTCAGCCCTGAATTGGGGCAGCAGAGATATCGTCTTTAGCGGCCCCGGCAAGCGGTTGGATGAACTTAAGCTTGCCGTAGATAATGCCGATTACGTTACCGTTCTGATTGACAGTTTCAGCGAGTTGACGAAGCTCGAGAGAATAGCCGGTCAGACCGGAGTCTCGGTGCGTGCCGGAGTGCGGCTGGCGACCGATGAATCGGGGCTATGGCGCAAGTTCGGTATACCGCTTGCGAGCCTTTCCGACTTCTTTGAGGCGGCCAGCAGGTGTAAACACGTGGATCTGTGCGGTCTTCAGTTTCATATCAGCTGGAACCTCAAGCCGGAATCTCAGGTGATTTTCATCGCACGACTGGGTGTCGAATTGCGACAACTGGAAAAAAAGTATCGACGGAGTATTCGCTTTATTGATGTCGGCGGCGGTTTCTGGCCCGAGCAGGGGGAATGGCTTCAGAAAGCAGCCACGCCGCAAGGAATTGTCCAGGCGGCGCTCGATGAAGTCGAGCATGAGGCTTTCAAGCACTACAAGTGGTCAGCGTGTTCGATTGCCCATTTTGCCGACCATATCTCGGGCGCTCTCAGCAGGCAATTACCCGAGGATGTGAAATGCACTATATGTCTGGAACCTGGTCGCTGGCTCTGTAACGATGCCATGCATTTGCTGCTAACGGTGAACGACGTCAAGTCGTCGGACCTGATCATAACCGATGGCGGCACGAATGCCGTTGGTTGGGAACGATTCGAAACCGATTACTTCCCTGTCATCAATTTGACGCGCCCGGACCTTCGAGAGCACGAGTGTTTGGTAGCGGGATCGCTATGCACACCCCATGATATCTGGGGTTACAGCTATTTTGGCCAAAGCATCAAAGAGGGCGACATACTGCTGGTACCCAATCAGGGTGCCTACACATACAGCCTCAGGCAAGAGTTCATCAAGCCGCTACCGAAATGCGTGGAATTGCCCACGTCGATAGGGCCGTCAAACTCCACGAATCTTGTGGAAAACCATGGCATAAAAGGGCAGGCGACAAATCATTGAAGCGATTGTCGGGTGATGGCAGTTTTCAGTGTTCGCTGCCGACGCCAATGCACCAGATGAAAAATACAGGATTTTACAATTGAGGTCTCGTGTTTGAGTTAAGCAAAAGGGTTCGACTTATGGAATCGTCCAGAAAAAAGAGAAAATGCCCCCGCTGTAACAGCACCGATGTGTTGCTGCAGGAGTCGTTCGAGGATGGGATAGATCTATACGTCTGCGGCGACTGCGATCATGAATTCGAAGTGGGTGGATCCCGGTCGAAACGCCGCGGTGAGGATTACGACCCCAGCGACTACTATGATCGGGAATCCACCGGCAGTGATTGGGATAGATGATTTCCGGTTCGTCTAAGGAGGGCCGATTCGTGCGATCAAAGGAGGCGAAGAAAGATTTGGGTAAGAATGATCCCAAGCGCTCTCTGGCCAGTTTGTCTGGTTCGGACGCTTTGGTCAACCTGGCCGGCAATTATGATTATCTGAGTGATGGGTACTACCTCTCACTGGACTGCGAGAACGCCGGGAAGGCTATTCGGCCCACCTGCAAAGAGATGCTCGATGCCTACGTCCCACCACTGTTTCTTGGAAAGGCCAGACAGGCGGGCGCGCCTGTTCCGGAATGTTACATCAGCAACGGTTACTTTGAGCCGCCCGTAATTGTCGATCCGATCAACCCGTTCACACTGAAGGGGCGGGTGGTTCTTAAACCCGGGAAGGTAAAAAGTATCGCTAGGTCGCTGACTCGTAATTTCACCTATGCCGTGTGCTGTCAGGAGATTCCCGTCGGTGGAAAGATTGAATACTTCAGGTCGGTGCTGGGATGGGCGCTGCAGCCCAGGTTTCGGGAACTCTCGCGTACGATCTGGGAAGTGTTTGGTATCCCCCTGGCGAAGGTGCGAGTAATCCGGACCGGGAGTAACGAGTTTCTCCTGAGCGATGTGGCGCCTCTGTTCATCGAGGATCTGGGTTCTCGCGAGAAAGATTACCTGGAGGAGCGCGTGTCGTGGGTCAGTTAGGGGTATACGTCGAACGCTATACCATCTCAAGCGCTGATGAGATGAATGCCCTCATGCGCTTAAGTCAGGTCGCAAGGAAGCTGGATCATCGGGTGGACTTTCTGTTTCGTCCGGATATGTACAAAATACCCGAGTATGATGCTATCTACATCCGCGCGCTGACTGACCCGTTGAACTCGGCGTATGTGGCGGCCCGCACCGCCGAGATGCACGGGATCAGGGTGATCGACGATTCCGATTCCATACGGATCTGCTGTGATAAGGTTAATATGTATCAGCACCTGATTAAAGGTAGTGTGCCGATTCCCCAGACCAGGATGATCGATCGCCACCAGATTGGTCCTGCCCTGGCTCGGCAGATGTTTGATGAACTTGGTCAACCCGTGGTAATAAAGGCCCCGAACAGCAGCTTTTCGATTTATGTGGAAAGAGCCTCGACAGTTGAGGAATTTCTCTCGGCCGCCCGTCGTTTTCTTCGTCGAGCCGATCGCGTGGTGGCACAGCAGTTCATCCAGTCAGAGTTCGACTGGCGGGTCGGAGTGCTCGATGGTGAGCCGCTATATGTTTGTAAGTACGTGATTCCGAAGAGGCGCTGGAAAATACTAACCTATACACCCGATGGTAAGACCGTCTACGGTCCTGTGAAAGGGATACCACTGGATGAAGCACCGACAGGACTCATTCAATGTGCTTTGAACGCAGCCAGGGCGATTGGCAAAGGTCTGTACGGCGTGGATCTGAAACAACATGGTGATGGATTTCTGGTCATTGAGGTCAATGACAATCCCACCATAAACGCCGGCGACGAGGACCAGGTAAACGGCGAGCTTTACGAGCGCCTGGTCAATTTTCTTTTGCCGGCGAGATGATGCGATGAAACCGAGATATCATATTCGATTAGCCACCGAGCACGATCTGGATTCCCTTTTTCGACTCGAAGAAAAGGCGTTCGAGACCGATCGCTTCACGCGGGACCAGATAGATTATCTTCTCACCGAGTCCCCGGCAACGAATTTCGTGCTGGAAGATCGATCCGCTCTGGCCGGTGCGGCTTGTATTTTGTGGCGCAAGTCACATCAGGGGGCACGCCTATACAATGTCGCCATTGACCCGGACTACCAAGGCCGGGGTCTTGGCCTGAGGCTTCTCAAGGAGTGCGAATTGGAAGCCGCCCGCCGGGGCTGCGAGAAGATGACGCTCGAGGTGCGGGCTGACAACGACCGTGCCATCAAATTCTACGAAAGACAGGGTTATATCATCATTCGCTCAATGCCGGATTACTACGATGACGGAACAGCCGGCCTTAAGATGTCCAAGGTAATCGACCTGGATGTTCCGGCAAAGCTCCGATACAAAGTACCTTATTATCATCAAACGCTCGACTTCACCTGCGGCCCGGCCTGCCTGATGATGGCCTTAAAGTACTATTACCCCGATACCGAATTGAACCGGGCTATGGAAATGACCCTATGGAAAGAGGCCACCTTGATATTCATGGCGTCCGGATTTGGCGGCACCGACGGTTTCGGTCTGGCCCTGTCGGCTTTGAACCGCGGGCTGTTCTGCCATATCGTAATGTCTATGGACACTACACCCATGCTTAAGTCGGTGCGCATTCCCAGGAAACGCGAGGTCATGAAAGTCGTTCACAACGATCTGAAACGCAAAGCCAGGAAGGCGGGTCTGGGCAGCGCCATCTATGACTACGGTACGGACGAAATCGTGGCGGCCCTGCATCGCGGCATGCTGCCAATCGTAATGATCAGCACTTATCGCCTTACGGGCGATCGGGTACCCCACTGGGTGGTCGTGACCGGATTCGATAAAGACAGCGTTTTCATCCACGATCCCGACGTGGATTCCTATAAGAGAGATCGTTCGCAGGCGAGACACCTCCGCATCGAAAAATCCGAGTTCCTTCGCATGGCCCGTTTCGGCAAAGAAGTGTATCGTTGCCTGCTTCTGGTAGGCAAAGACGCCGTGCCGTCAAAGAAAAAATAACTGTCCTGCTAAACAGTAGCCTGCCGCACCGACTCTCTTTGTCCGACACGTTGTCGGCGGCTGAGCAAACTTACTTTCTCTCCCCCGGAAATCCAGTGTTTCCTATAATGAATGGATCAGTCCTGGAAAACGTATGTCTTATCGGCCGGGACTGATGGTCACCGGGACCGGATTTGTCAGGATATCCAGAACAGGCGAAGTTTTCTGAACATGAGCCCAGATTTCCGCAACTTTCTCCGGCGGAGCGTCGCAGTCCGTTTTGTACACCAGGTTGATCCCCTCGTACCCCGGGCGAATTTTGTCCGAAAGTCCGAGAAAGCCGTGAAGATCGATCTCGCCGTTTAAATCGAGCTCAATGCTTCGGACATTTATACCCTGTGCGGCGGCGTTATAAGAAAAGCCCACCATCAGGCAGGAAGCCAGCGCCTGAAGCACTGATTCAACCGCGTTGGGACCGGCGTTCCCTCCCAAAAGTATCGGCGGTTCGTCGCCGTCGATCACAAAGGGCTTGGTGCGCGAGGTGTCTTCTTGTCCCGCGCCATAAAACCCTTTGATAGTCGTCTTGGAATGCCCCCCGTTTACCCAGGTGGAGTTGGCGCGAAAATTGAACCTGGCCAGCTCGGGGTTGTCCTTGATGGCGTTAACGGTCTGCATCAGTTGATCCACATCAACGCCGTTGTGTTTTTTCTGATCTTTTACAGACATTCTCTTGTCTCCTTGATACCGGGATGGGTTGTGATGTTATCCGGCGTATCTTTTTTCCGGATACGGTCAGTTAATGAACTACGCAGTCAGTTCGCGTGGTGATTGCGAAATTCGAGTATGTGGACCCCGCAAGTCGTATATTCTCTGTGGGCGGATTGAGTCAGGGAGCTTTACCGGCCGCTGCCGGGATCTGGAACTGTCTCACCACACGGGATAAGTCAAGACCTCCAAGCGACTTAAGGGAAAGTGCGCGCTGCTGCTGTCGTGATTCGGCGACCGGACACCGGCGAAATAAAACGGAGACCTTAATTTGGGCCCTTAAATCAGAGTGACGCTTACGGTCAGCTGGATCCGAGCCGTTTGCTGCCCCTCAGCCTGACCAAATCCTGTCCGATCATGTACAAACACGGCACCAGTATCAGTGTGAGAGGCGTGGCGAACAGCAGTCCCCATCCCAGGGCCAGCGCCATCGGCGCCATGAATACGGCCGTTCCGCCGATTCCATAGGCCAGAGGTAGCAGAGCGGCCACAGTGGTAATAGTTGTCAGGATTATTGCCCGCAACCGGTCAGCGGTGCCGTCGGCTACGATCTTCATTACACTCTCTCTCGATCGCCTCACCCTGAGATCATTTATATGGTTGACCATCACCAGCGAGTCGTTTACCACTACGCCTGAAAGACCAATGATGCCCATGATGGCCGTGAAGCTGAACGGCTGACCGTGAAAGCCGAAAGCAATGATCACGCCGGTAATTCCGAACGGAATTGCCACCATCACTATTAGCGGCTGAGAGAATGAATTGAACAGGATTACCAGCAGGAAGTATACTGCCAGAACGGCGATTATCATGGTTCGGAGAAGACTGGCTACCGATTCTTCAGTCTCAAAAGCTTCGCCGCCTACACCAAGCTGCATGCCGGGCCAGTCGCGGTTTATGTCGAAGTGGTTGAGGGTGGCATTGGTGACCTCCAGCGGCGTCACGACATCGGTATCCACATTGGCCTGTATCGTGATCGTTCGCTCTCCGTCATAATGGCGATAGGCTGACGGGCCGGGACCGATTTTCAGCCGGGCAACATCCTTAAGGGGAATCAACCGGCCCTGCCGATTGGGAATAGGCAGGCTTTCCAGGTAGTCCAGCCTTTTGCGAACATCCTTCTTCATCATAACCCGGAAATCGACATCCTCATCGCCGTAGCGGACACTGGTCACAACTTCACCGTCGTACGCGATCCGGACGTTCTGTGCCACATCGGCAACCGTCAGCCCGAGCCGGGACAGCCGGTCATAGTTGAGCAGGATTTCAACCTGATCTTTTCCCGGTTTGTCGTCGCGGTCAATATCTTTCACGCCCGCAGTCGAACCCAGAAAGGCCACGACCGAATCGGTCAGTTGCTTCCTGAGCTCATCGTTGGATCCCACTATTCGAATATTTACCGGCTTGCCAACCGGCGGTCCCCCCGATTCCACTAAGTATATAATATCCTCGATACCCTCTATCTCCTGGGTCTTCAAGCGAAGCTGCTCAACGATTTCGTCTGCTGTTCGGGTTCGCTCTGAATATGGAGTCAGGCGTATTCTCAGGGCGGCGTAGTTCTCGCTTTCAGCCGCAACAAAGATTTCGACTTCGGTATAATTGATGCCGATTCGTGTATTGTATGATGCGACCTCATCACCCGGCAGGGCTCTCACCAGCTGTTCTATCTCGCCCATCTTATCCGAGGTTGCCTGCAGCGATGATCCGCTGGGAAGGGTAACCAGCATATAGAATGAATCTGCCGTCTCTCCCGGAAAGAGCAGGATCTTCAAGTAATTGCCGGCGTACCACATCGATCCGAGAAGGAATACTATGAACAGGGGAACAAAAAGGTACCGGAACCTGAGTATGTGAAATACGGCGTGACGGTACCATTCTCGTAAGGCACCAAACCAGCGTCGGCTGATTGATTGTGCGCTCTGGCGACGCAGCCCGGGAAGCAGATGAGCCGGAAGTGCCACCATGGCTTCTCCCAGCGAAATGAACAGGGCCAGGCTAATGGCCAGCGGTATCGGTACGATATACTTGCCGAAAAGACCCGGCATGAAGAACATGGGGGCAAACACCAGGAACGTCGTTAGAATTGTTGTGACTACCGGTCGGAATACCTCCCGAATGCCGTTTACAGCCGCGTCCACTGGGTCGTCACCCTTCTCCCGGCGACGATATATGTTCTCCGCGATAATTATAGCGTCATCGACAATAATGCCAATGACGAGGATCATACCCGTCAGTGTGACTGTATCCAGAAACATACCGAACACGGGCAGCATGAAGATGGTGCCAAGAAGCGCCACCGGGATGCCAAGGGCTACCCAGAAGGCGATGCGAACGTTCAGAAAAATGGCCAGGACAATCAGCACCAGAATAAGGCCGATGGCGCCGTTGGAGAGGACGACATCAAAGCTGTCGCGAACGTAGCGGGAGGCGTCATTGATGTAAAGGATTTCGACCTCTTCAGGGAGAAGCTCGCGTTCCTCGTCGACGAGCTCCTTCACGGCATCACAGGTACGAATTGCATCCGCGGTCTCGTTTATAAAAACGAGAAATGAGATAGCCGCCTCACCGTTTAACCGCGACTGTATCTTTTCATCCTCGAATTCGTCCCTTAACACCGCCAGGTCTTTGATCTTGATAACCGGCCCATCGAACGTCGAGCGCACAATAACGTCGCCCACTTCCAGCGGATCGCGAAATTGAGCCAGGGTCACCAGGTTCTTCTCGCTGGTGTACGACTCGAAAGTGCCCGCAGTGCCGTGGATATTGCGGCTCTGAATGGCGGCGATAATCTCACGAAGGGGAACCTGGTACCGGGTGGTCGCATCGGGCGACACCTCCACTTTGATTTCCCTTGAACGATAGCCAAACCGCTCTAACCGGGAAACGCCGGGAACATTCTTCAGCTTTTTCTCGAAAATCCGCGCTAGTTCCCTCAGTTCCTGATACGGAATCTCTCCGGAAAGCCCAACTTCGATTACATCCATGTCCGAGGAGCTGATGTCGGTTACGAAGGGGGACTCTGTGACCGCTGGTGGAAAGTCGGTGACACGGCCGACTGCCTCCCTGATATCGGTCTTCACTTCGTCCTGATCGGCGGCATCGATGTCAATGGTAGCGACAATGGACGAGGTGTTTTCCAGCGATACCGAAGTAACTTTATCGATCCCGGTGACGATTTTCAGTTCATCTTCAATCTTGTTGGTTACGTTCAGCTCCACGTCCTCCGGTGAGGCGCCGGGATAGCTGGTCGTGATGACCATTGTACCGAAGTCGACGTGCGGATACATGTCGCGTTTGATGCCCAGCAAGGTGCTCAAACCGAGCAGGATGGTCATTATTGTTATCAAGGTAGCCAGTTTGTGGCGCTCAGCAAAAAAACGGAAAAATGATTCCATGACGCTTCTCCCGGTACCCCCTTAACGGTGAAATTGATCCATGAGGGACTGGTATTGGAGAACAAGCCTGTGATAACTAAGGGCGTTTGCAGCGTAGGTGAGTTGAGCTGCCTGCTCACTATCTCGGCTCTGAATTACGAAGGTAAGTTCACCCCGGCCCTGCTCATATAGTGTCAGTTCCTCCTGAGTTTTCCGGCTGGCAGATTCTATCTGCTCCCGGTTCAACTCCAGCACCTTCTCGAGCTGCTTCAGCTGGGTAAGTACGTTGGCTACTGCCGACGACAGCTCGAGATCAAGGTCCTCCAGTTGTTTCTCCAGCTGCATGGCCTGAAGATCGGTCTGTGTAACTTTGGCCTTGGCCATTCGGTTTTCCACGGGGAAGCCCAGCTGCAGACCGACACGGGCGCTCGGCTTATCGACCGCCAGCGAATTTCCGAAAGCCGTCTCTGCGCTCTGCAGGTCCAGGCGAGCCACCAATGACAGGTCTGGCTTTTCCAGTTCCATGAACCCGGAGCGCACCGTCTTTAGCTGTTCGAGTCGAATGCCAACAGTCTCCAGCAGTCTCGAATCAGCCTTCAGTCGTGAAATGGCCTGGTCGAGGCTGGGAAGCGGCTCGGCCTGATACAAATCGTATTCAGGGGTGGCACCATAGTAACTGCTGTCTTGCGCAAGGACCGCCAACTCCGCCTGAAGGGCTTTCCATTGAGATTCAACCAGCAGAAGGCTCTGTCGCGCGATACGAACCGCGTCCTCAGCTCTGATGACGTCAACCTCGTCAACCAGGTTGGCATCTCGCTTTTCGCGTGTCCGGGACAGTTCTTCTTCACTCAAACTCAGTCGTTCAGTTACAATGCGATGTTGCTCGGTCAAGAACACCCAGTCGAGGAATCTCGATGCAGCCTGGATCAGAAAATCTTCTTCACGCTCCATCGCCGCGACCTCCGACAGGTCGATATCGAACTCCTTCAAATCGTAAGCGAGCCGATCGAGCCGGCCTTTCTTGTTGCGGAGCAAAGGATGAGCATAAGCTACCGTTAGCTGATTCTGGAAGAACGATTCGGGAAGACCCAGGAATGGTTCGGCTTCGAGACTGGCATAGCCCGAGGTAAGCGAGGCCGACAATGTTCCCCCGGTACTCCAGAATAATCGTTCCACACCACCGGATACTGAAAGGGCATCGGTCTTTTCCGGGCCGGATATCGCGACAGCCGGTTCATCGTGCGAGTAGAATACCGACGACTGCACCCGCCAGTCCTGGTCCCCAAGAAAGCTGCTGCGCTCCGCTTCTTCGATCTGCGTGGTGAGCTTCTCTATCTGAAACACCGGATGAGTCTGCTTAAGTTGCTGTAGGAAAATCTCCCTGCTTACTGTATCGGCCAGTGAAACTGTCCCCAGGCCGATCGAGATAATTAGCAATGACCCAAATAATCGTAAACAACTCACTTTGAATTCCTCCTCAATAGTTTCCCTCAGTCATCAACCGCCATACTGGAGACCGACTCGAAGGTATTGACTCGGTTTGAGATCGTATGAGCCGGCCTCATCGTCAGCGTCGTAGAATTCGAATCGGTGAAGGCCAATCAACCCGGCCTCGATGTTAACGCGAACCTGCCTGGAAACGTTTATTTTAACCGCCGGCCCCACGGTGAGCATGGTGTATCTCAATTCGGGGTTCGCAACGCCGTAGATTTCGGGATCGCCGCGGAAGTTATTCCCATCACCGGAAACCAGCAAGCCAATATCGAAAATAGGATCCGGGCGGTACCAGAATTCGAAGCTCGCCGGAAGGATGGCCCTGGCCATCAGGTTCTTGCCATTGTTCCAGTCAAAAGCTAATATCGGGAGGATTTCGCCGCTGCCGAACTGAGTTGAATAGGCTACACCTATGCCCACAGAGAGTCTTTCGCTAAAGTGGCGGATAAAAGCAGTCACAACCTGGAAATTGAAGTCCTTTTCGGAGACTTCGGCCTTGAGATCGGAAGCCATCGACGGCGTTCCCAATACCCACGCTGACCATTTCTGCGACAGGCGGTGCTGCAACATCAGGGTATAGCTGGCCGAATGCAGACGCGACAACGGGTACTCCCAGTTTTTGTACTCGAAATCGATTAACTGGTACGAAAAATCGTTTACTAAAATAGTACGTCCTCCGGAGAAGACAATCGGGTAGGTAAGTGTTGCCCGATATCTGCTTAACCTTACCTGGGCGTCTTCGAGAGTAGTACCGTCGTCCAGTTCGATTGGCTCATCAAAATCTTGATGGGGCAGAAAGTCATGACTGATCGATAGTGTCGGTCCTGCCTGGGCAAGCACAAGGGAACTTCCTGCGATGACCACGACGCTTATAACGATGACGTTTGTGAATAACGTCTTAATGGAGTTAGCATGTTTCATTGTTTTTGCCTTTATTTTCTTCGGTCTTTGGCTTGACTATCGTGTTTTGCCAGTGTCGCGCCGATAACATCGCCACCGACATCCAATAGAGTCTTTATTATGCACTCCTGACTGCAGTCCTTGATCAACCCGACGCAGATCAGCGATGCCAGGCCATGCGTAAATGTCCACATCTTCTGCAGAAGCCCGCGTCTTTCAGCGGCCGAAAGCATCGTGAACCTGGTATCCGTGATCAGCTCCGATTCCAGGATTTCCAAAATCTCATGAACAACGTCGCCATAGCTGTCCCCCTCCAACAGCAGGGCCCGGTACAGCTGACCGTGTTCGCAGGCAAACATGGCAGTGCCGGTTCCCATGTTCAAAAAGACTCGTTCGGTATAAGGCCGGGAGGTGTAGTCGAGTAACATCTTCTGAGTTTCCCTGATCACCGCCAGGGCCAACTCGTCCATAGTGACGAAATGTTTGTACACCGGTGCTGTGGAGGATCCCAGCTTGGCGGCGACCCTGCGAGCGGTAAGTTCCCGCAGACCGCATTCCTCGACTACCTCCAGAGCTGCCTTGATCACATCTTCCCTACTGTATTTCACTTTGGGCGGCATAACGGATAATTCCCATACAAAGGTTATATAACATGTGTTAGATTACGATAGTTATATAACAATTGTTTCGTTAAATTGTCAAATTATTTCTACCCGAGGGCGTTATTTTGGTCAAATTGTCGCGTAAATCGTTGTAAGACAATGGATATTGCCAAGAGATTCCATACTGGGCCACTCATTAATAGGGTCTGCTCTTGCCGCAAAAGCCGGAGACACAAATTGAGCCGGACGGGAAGTTCACTTTGAAGCTGGCTGAGACCAGCACAGCCGCAGTGGCCGTATTAAATGAATCTTACAGAAGTCTCATCCAGATCAGTCCCCGGGCAGGTGGGTCTGGTGACGGGAGGATCTCGGCTGCCGGTTTGCTCATTTCAGCTCATCCGGCCTGAACTGTTCGATGACACTTGCGTCGACCCAGTAGATATTGCCCGGTCCATCCGGAATCGGTCTCTTGTTTATCGATGAGGGGCGGTTGCTGTTAAAGAACAGATACCTCCCATCCGGTGTGATATACGGGTATTCGTCTTTGT
>CP070756.1:3227877-3232241 GCA_020348905.1 Candidatus Zixiibacteriota bacterium | reverse complement strand
GCGGTAGGCTATACTTAACGACTTACCGATAACCTTATCGCGCACACCCCGCAGCTCCGAGACAGATCTGCCCGTGGCCGGGAAACGACCGCGCGGAATCTGCAAAACCAGATTCGGGTCAGGGCAAATGCTCAGCCATATATCGCTCTCGGCGGGCGTCGAGGCACCCGGGAGCTTTTCGTTGTAGTCGAGTAAAACCAGTGCCAGCTGAAAGTGAACATGCGTTGGAAGGATGACCTTGCCAACTTCACCCAGTCGATCACCCTTCTTCACTTTCTGTCCAACGCGGAACTTTTCGACAGACTCCGGTGAAAGGTATCGATAAACGCTGTAGAAAGGCCCCGGACCGGACCCGGGTTGATGCCTGATCAGTACAGCGGTATCCTCGCCATCACTGTTAAAGGCGGCAATTTTACCATCGAATACCGCCAGGACCTCCGTCCCGGGGCTTACGAATATATCCATACCCAGGTGGACATTTCGGCACGGCGCGGGTTCTACTTTCGGGTCGGCCGGATGCGCGCAAATTGCGTGTCTTCGCGCCTCGGCGTAGCGCCCCACCGTCACTTTATCGCCCGCCGCTCTGATCCTGGCCATGAGTTCGCTGATGAAGACGGCCCGTTCATTGAAAGCAATGGCGTCTACAATCGGACTGCCCATGCTCAGGTCAAGAGCTGTGACGGACGCTTCTTTCAGGGGTGGCGATGTTACACAGCCAAACTTGTCTTTGTTCGCGTCGACCCATTTGACAAAAGCGCCCGCAGCCGGATGTGGTGTCAGGCCACAGGCTGAACGAAAACGGAAATGCGCCCACCGCTGGTCGACGTTCATCAAACGCTCCAGGAGCGCCCAGGCTGGTCTTTCCGAAATCCCCAGATACTCATTATCCGGTTCCTGCTTCTGCTGATAGGCCGCAATCGTTACACTGAGGGCCAACCGGATGCAGGTCAGAGGGAAAAGTACTTCTAATTCATTCTCTTCCAGCCGGTATATTTCGTTGTATCCGGTAATAACACTCGCGGCCGCGTCGAGCGGTTCAGCTTTGTCAAGCATGGCGTATGCGAGGGCAACCGCCAGCTCGTTGATAGTGTGGGAGTAAACCGAATCGCCGTAGTCGACAATCCCGGAGACTGTCGAGCGCATGGGGTCGGTATCGGAGCCGGTTACAAGCACATTGTAATCATTGGCGTCGTTGTGAATGACGCTGGTGCGAAAGCCGGGTCGGAGCGGCACGACCACCGTTTCAAACATCTTTAGAAAATGCTTGACGATATCTCGCTGCTGCGGATTGCCAATATCGGATAGATGGCTGGAGATAACCGACGAGGCGTTCTTGATGTCCCAGTGAAACTCCCGGACGGCGGCCGGATGCTCAAACCCCTCCAGCGCCTTGCTCACTTTACCCAGGAGGCGGCCCAGGTCCTCAAGCAACTCTGGTGTATGTGGGGCAACCTTTGACAGGGGTGTACCCTTGATGAAGCTCACCAGCCTGACGAAGTGTTTTGCCCCGCCGGCGCCTTCTATCTCGGCAATTGACTGTCCGGACGAATCGGGGTATACACGCGGCACCCTTTCAGAAAGCCCGGCAGATGACAGGTGCTGCATTTGCTGATTCTGAAAATCGAGCAGGCTCCGGTCCTCTTCGGAGTTGGCGATTTTGAGTACATATTCCTCGCTGCCGGAGGCGACCAGACGGAAATTCTGGTCACGCTCGCTGGGAAGTTCCGATGCCGTGGCAGTGATATCATAGAAATCCGACGCGATTTGTTGGGCATCCTGACAGGTGAATTCAGGCCGTTTCGGCTTCTTTATGATCATGGTCACTGCCTCCGAAAAAACACCGAAAGAGAGGTTGCTCGCCACCTTAGCGTTGACCAAATCACTAATGGTCGTTGTCTGGCCGACAACTCAGGACGGCACAGCAACTCATTATTGAAAGTAAAGGCATCTGCCGACACTTGGCAAACGATTATTAGGACCGAACACTTCCCTGCTGTATGAAAGTGTGCATCGGCCTTACAGCAAAGACAGGAATATCATCAGCTTGCCCGAGGTTTCCAGCATCGCGACGTCCGAGTGGCCATCTCCGTCAAAGTCAGCAACCGTCAGGGCTTTCATGCGTTCATCAGTACCAGTCTCATAACGCGCCGCACCGGAGAAACCACCTTCGCCATCATTGAGGTGGAGCGTGAGTACACTGGTTCCCCGCGCTGCATCCAGATAACCGTCTCCGTCAAAATCGCCCAGTTGAATGTCGCCCCCCCCTCCTGCGCCGGGTGTCGAAATGTTCGGCCTGTAGCCACCTGCATCGGTGCGAATCGCGGTCAATATTTTGCCTTCGTATGTGATATTTCCAATCAGGTCCAGTTTGCCGTCGCTATTCAGATCACCCGGGGTTACGCATGAGGTGTGGTGTCCGGGGCCGACGCTCTGCCGATGATCCCAATTTCGTCCTGTCCCGTCATTGTACTGGAGCGTAATCGAGCTAACGTCTTCATAAGTGCCGGCAATGTCCAGATCACCGTCGTCATCGGCATCAAATACGCATATACCATCCACACCGACTATGGTGTTCACAGTGACTGTGTCCTCAAACCCACCTGCTTCATCATTAAAGTATATTATGAGTCTGCCGGTGCTGGGCCCGAATTTGCCGCCGTAGAAATACGTCCCGACCGTGATATCCGCAAAGCCGTCTCCGTTGAAGTCGCCTGCCTGCATAACGTAACCCATGTGCCCGATATATTGGGAGTCGGTCACCGCAAAGAGCCCCGTACCGTCGTTGGTCAGAACCAGAAATGAACTGGTCGACAGGGTCGCGATATCATTAAACCCATCGTTGTTGAAATCCGCTGTCCGAACCACTTCCAACTCACCGGTTATGGAAAAAGTCTGACTTTCCACAAAGGTACCGCTACCATCGTTCAGCAGCGTGTGCAGATTTTCTCGCGGCAGCCCGCCATTGATGATCACAATATCCATATCACCGTCTGAGTCAAGGTCGGAAGCGGTTATGTCGGATCCGGCAATGCTATAACTCGCCGGTTTTGTCAAAAGCGATGGTACTGTACCTGATACGTTTTTCGAGACCGGCCCGAGGACGCCTCGGCTGTTCTGGATCCGTATGGCGATATAGGACAACTTTCCTGCCGGTAACCCGGTGACATCGTACGATTGCGTTACACCCGAATCCTCCATCGGCGGAACATACAAGCACACCGTTCCGTCGAACCAATTGGCGTCCGTAAGCGAGTCTTCTGAATACCGGATCTGATATCCGAGTTCCTTTCCGTTTGTGGCCGGCGCCGTCCAGCTAATGGTTATTCGGTCTGCTTTTACAGCCGCCACCCGGAGATCAGAAACGACTGCGGTAGGTCCCAGGTCCGTCATCGGAGCCACGGTCGACTCGTGCTTTTTGTCGGAACAGTTCGCCAGAAGAAACACTAATATGATCGCAACCGCCCAATTCAGATGGCGGTAGCTCTGATTCGAAAACTTGCGACTGAGAAGCATTGCTCTACTCCTTTTTTAGGGTCCAATCCACTTCAATAGCAAGGCAAGTGGTGTGCCGTAAGCGTAGAAGCCGGGTAACTCAATGGAAGACTTAGTGATGCGTGCCGTGGGTGTTGGTTACCTATAAACGAGGCATGTATAGTAGCTATCCAATCGGAAGGCTTCGTCAATATCCGTTTTGCGGTTGGTGGTCAGCAAAGCCAGACCTTTAAACTGTTCCTGACGTTCCGGCAAATAACCAGCCTCCACGTTAGCAATGCGGTCGTGTGAATCGCGGACCTGGACTCGTCTCCCGATCAGGGCATCACCCTCATCGAAAAACAGGATGCTGTTGGCGGCATCGGCAACGTCGAAAAGCCGTTTCAGCCACTTCTCGGTTTCGCCGATGTATTTGGTTACCACCTCGAATAGGTCGACCCTAAACAGCAGCAGATTCAGCTTCATGGCCAATCCAGGCAGGTCGCGTCCCAAATGAGCCTGCCGAGAACACCCGATTTTAGCTTGCAAAGTGGACCTTAAATATTATCTTTACTTAAGAACCTAAGA
Source organism: Candidatus Zixiibacteriota bacterium (assembly GCA_020348905.1). Classification (GTDB taxonomy): domain Bacteria; phylum Zixibacteria; class MSB-5A5; order GN15; family FEB-12. The sequence goes on along the minus strand of CP070756.1, from coordinate 3,228,182 downwards.
GACAGCGATATAACTAACGCAATGAGGGATTCCTGCCCATGGCGGCAGAGATGTCAAACGACGACAGCACCCAATCCTTCGTCGCTCCGACCAAAGACACCGAGGTTTCACACTACACTATCATTGACAAGATCGGTTCGGGCGGTATGGGTGACGTGTATCTGGCCTGGGACACCGAGCTGGAGCGCACCGTCACCCTCAAATTCCTGCACCCGAATCTCTGCCGCGACGAGGCCTGTCGCAAGCGCTTCAAGCGCGAGGCCCAGGCAGCGGCGAGGCTGGACCACGCCAATATTGTCTCCGTC
>CP070756.1:3220165-3227777 GCA_020348905.1 Candidatus Zixiibacteriota bacterium | reverse complement strand
CGCCCGTCTGTATTGAGCAATTCCAGCTCTTGTAGGGTGGGTCCGTCTTCGAACCCGCCTTACAGTTGGGGGCGACGTATCTCTGGATTCCCGGCTTCGCGGGAATGACTCTAACCGGTCGGAACGACACAACATCACTCTTGTTGTAGGTGGTTGCCCCCTTAGGTCGGATTCCGGCTGCGAACCCCGGAATTCCCCCCAAGTATAAAAATTGTTGAAAATGGCTTGAAGGTATGAGTAGATTTCTGCCGATAGGTTTTCTAAGCAAGGCTGGACCGGGGAGCCACAAAATCAGGCAATAACTCGTAGTAGTTTCATAACAAAGGAGTAGTCATGAAAAAGCTGTTGATCTTCGTATTGCTCGCCTGTCTGCCGCTGGGATGCGGCGGCGGCAAGACGGTAACCCGTCTGGATACCGAAAGCGTCACCGATTTAAGCGGAAAATGGAACGATACCGACTCGCGTCTGGTAGCCGAAGAAATGATATCCGACTGTCTATCAAGACCATGGCTGACCAATTTTGCTGCTGACCAGGGAGCCAAGCCGGTTGTCACGGTTGGTACTATCAGAAATCTCTCCAGCGAGCATATCGAAATGGGTACCTTTATCTCGGACTTTGAGCGGGAGCTGATCAATTCCACCTCGATCAGGTTCGTGGCCAGCAAGGAAGCCCGGGCCGAAATCCGCGAGGAACGTTTCGAACAACAGGAATTCGCCTCGCGTGAGACAGCCAAGAAACTTCGCGAGGAAACCGGCGCCGATTTCATGCTTCAGGGCGCTATCAAGACCATAACCGACCAGGAAGAAGGCAAGCGAGTAGTATTCTATCAAACCGACCTGGAACTGGTCAATATCGAAAGCATGGAAAAGGTCTGGATCGGGACCAAGAAGATCAAGAAGGGGATTGCCCAGGGCGACACCAAGTGGTAAGACTGCGTGATTTTCCGAGCCATTACATATATCAGAGCGACCCTTATACTGGCGGCGCTGATTATGCTCAGCGGCTGCGGTTCGGTGTCCACACGCCGGAAATTCTATGAGCCAATAACGGCCGAGCTGCGTTCGGGTAAGTTTCAGTCCTCCGTGGATAAGCTTGAAGAGGCCCGCGAAAAGAAGAAGTTTGGCCAAAAGGATCGCCTGATTTATTTCATCGATGCCGGGATGCTGAATCACTACGCCGGCAACTATGATACCAGTAACCAGAAGTTTCATCTGGCCGAGGCCGCCGCCGAGGAGTTGTTCACCAAGAGCATCTCCCGCGCCGCGGCCTCGCTGCTGTTAAATGACAACGTCCTGGAATACTCCGGGGAAGACTACGAAATCTTATACACCAATCTTATCAAAGCTCTCAACTACGCCCATCTGAATCAGTTCGATGAGGCCTTCGTGGAGATAAGAAGAGCCAACCTCAAGCTGGAATTGCTGGAGCAGAAATACGGTGATGCCGCGGCCGAGCTGCAGCGCGGACTGGAGGGAGACACCAGTCGCGTCGATATCGAGTATGCCATAAGCAAAGTCAGGTTCTACAGCGATGCCTTCGCCCGTTACCTGAGCATGCATATTTACGCCGCCGATGGCAGGATGGATGACGCCCGGATTGACTATGACTATCTTACGACGGCCTTTCAGACCCAGCCTCACATCTATGATTTTTCCATGCCGGATGTAAAATATCACTCCGACGACAGAACCATTCTGAGCATCGTCGGTTTGGCCGGTCTGGCGCCAATCAAAGAGCCGTTGCGGCTTCGAATACGAACCGACAAAGACCTGGACCTGGTTCAGGTTCTCTACGATGGGCCGGGCAAGGAGGATGTCGAGTACGGCCACCTTCCGATCCCGGTGTCAGCCGACTACTACTTCAAGTTCGCCATCCCCGTTCTCGCTCCCCGCCCGTCGAGTGTGGGACAGATAAGGGTTCTCATCGATGAACAGGTTATTGGTGAATTACAGCTGATCGAGGACGTCAGCAATGTGGCCGAAGAAGTTTTCAACGCCAAAAAGTCAATGATCTACCTGCGAACCGTGGCCCGGGCGGTGGCCAAAGGTCTTGCTGCCCACAAATGGAAGACGAAGGCCGATACCGGCGATCTCGGGGGTTGGCTGAAGAAGGCGGCTATCGATGTCGCGACGGATATTTCGGAGGACGCCGATTTGCGATCCAGCCAGTATTTGCCTGGAATGATTTATGTGGGAGATTTTGAAATCGAGCCTGGCACGTACGATGTTGTCATCGAATTCTACGATCACGACGGCAACTTCATCGAGCACACCAGCTACGAGGACTACCAGGTTCTCGATCGGGGCCTTAACCTGCTGAGGGCGTTTTCGGTTTACTGAGGCTGGCTATTCGACTATCTCGATACCTTTCCAGAAAGCGATGTGATCCTTGATTTCTCTTACCGCTTCCTTGGGCTGCGGGAAATACCAGGCAGCGTCGCGATTCTCTACACCCTTCACGACAACGGAATGATACAGGGCCATACCTTTCCACGGGCATATTGACTGGGTGTCGCTGGGAACCAGATACTCCTTTTTGACCGAGTCGATCGGAAAATAGTGATTGCCTTCGATGGTTATGGTCCTGCTTGATTCCGCCAGTACCGCGCCGTTCCAGATGGCTTTCATGATCATTCCTTTCGGCAGATTTCGTCCGTATTTATCTCCGGAGGTCGGTATGGCTGCTCCGGATGGATCATTCTCACAGATATACGTTGAAGCCTTAACGTTCGTTTTACCCGAACCGTTCCCGGATCACAGGGGCGAGACAAGTATTGAAATGTGATAGAGTTACGTCTGCAGAGTCACCAAAGAAGAAACCCCGCGACCATCCGGCCGCTCTCATACCTTCGTGGAAGACCTTCACCCGTTGCCCGAGCATGTTGTAGACCGAAATCGTTACCTCCGCCTTCGATGGCAGGTTGTAAGCGATGGTCGTTCTCGGGTTGAACGGGTTGGGGTAATTTTGTGAGAGATGAAACGCGCCGGGCATGTGCTGAACTATGCCGGCTTCTTCCACATCAGTCAGGATCGTGTAGTGGTTCAGCATCACCGAGATATTGTCGTGATTGTAATTCGAAATGGCAACGTCGGGATAACCGTCGTTGTCGGCAAATGCGAACAGGACACACATTACCGCCGCCATTGACAAAGTTTTCATAGCTCCTCCTCTGCGTTTCTACTGATTATACTTGTACTTGGAACTCGTACTCTGGTGATTCTACGCGGCGTTATAGTGGACTGCAGCCCCTGCTGCTTTGGTTGGAATCGCTCTCGTATAGGCTAAAACAGACCTGATTGTCAACCAGAATCCTCTGGTATTGGTGTCAGCACGCGAATTTCCCAGGGAAAAAAGCGAAATCGGGGAACCACTTGGGCGGACGTAGCGTTTTCAACGCGCTGTCGAATATGGTGTAAGCACGTGGGCGGGCTGATTTTATAGTTGCAAGATATTAAAAAGGGAGTTAAATTAGAGGTCAACAGCAGCAACTCCGGTCACATCGTACTGAAGGTTCACATAATTGTAAATATCTGTCATAAAAAATATTACTCTATTTCCGGGAGGTGATAGCAGGTTTCTATTTTGTAGCCCAAGTTGGCAATTATTCACAAAGTTCCGCAGAACATACAACAGAACACTCAGGAGGAAAAATGAGACGAGCAGTTCTTATTCTTCTGGCGGTACTTCTCGCATCAGGTAGCCTCACTGCCGCCGAGAATGCTTACCAACTCAATCGCATTGATGGTGACCCGCCCTCCGAGGGCTATATGCCCAATGCGATAATCGTTCAGCTTGACGAAAATTTTATCCCATCACTCAACAAGGAAGCTTTTAAATCGGCGAACGCGCTTCGGGGCGTGGCCGAACTCGACTTTGTCGCGCAGCGCTTCGGTATTACGCGTATTGACAAGAAGTTTCCCGGGGTTACTTACGACGCAGCTAATTCTCCCGAGAGACAGGCCCTGACGCGGTTTTTTAGAGTCCACGTTGAGGATGCCGATCTCGATGACGTCATCGCGGCCTACGAGCGTCTGCCGATGGTGAGCCAGGCTTACAAGATTCCACTGGAAGCTTTGCATGCCACGCCAAACGACCCGTCCTATTCTACTCAGTGGAACTACTATGATACCTATGGAATTGACGCTAATCTGGCGTGGGACACCCAGACCGGCGACGCTACCGTTGTGGTTGGTATTCTGGATACCGGTGTTAAATACGACCATACCGACCTTGGCGGGAGCAATCCCCCCGGCCCGGCTGACGACGACACCAACGGCAATATCTTTGTCAATGACCAGGAGATTCCCGGCAACAGCATCGACGATGACAACAACGGTTACGTGGATGATGTAATCGGTTGGGACTTTGTAGAGGCTGGTATGCCCTGTACCGACGCTGACTGCTCGGATGCTGACAACGACCCGATGGACGGCGTTGGCCACGGGACGCACGTATCAGGGACAGTGGCAGCAATTAACAATAACGGCGTGACCGTGTGTGGTGTTGCCGGAGGGTGGAATGACGGTACCACCGGAAGCACGGCTAACGGTGTTAAGATTCTGCCCTGTCGAGTCGGCTGGGCCAAAGGCTCCTCTGGCGTTGTCTCTATGGACTATGCCGCGGAGGCAATGGTCTATGTGGGCGATCTCAAGGCGAGCGGTGTTAATGTTGCCGCGATCAATTGCTCATGGGGTTCGCGGCTGACGACAGATCTGGAAGCCGCGGCAAATTACCTGACCAGCCAGGATGTGCAGATTGTGGTTTCCGCCGGTAATGAAGGTACGGATGTTCCGAAGTACCTGCCAGGTCGGGAAGACTGTATGGCCGTGGGTTCTATTAATAGCTCTGGAAACCCGTCGTCGTTTTCCTGCTACGGTGACTGGGTAGATGTGGCCGCTCCCGGAGAAAGTATTCTCAGCACCTATACCGGCACCGGTGACGCCACAAGGAGCATGGGCGGAACTTCCATGGCCGCCCCGCATGCCTGCGGTGTATTGGCTCTTCTGGAGTCGGCCGATCCCACGCTGACCAGGCAGGACAAATTTGACATCATTGTCGATCCAAACAACGTCAAGCCCTACAATATGACCAAGTATGTGGGTGTTGGAATTATCAGCGCCAGACTATGCCTTGACGCCATTGGGCAGCAGTGCACTGACCCGCCGGTGGCCGATTTCAGCGGCAATCCGCTCAGCGGTGATTACCCACTCCAGGTCAGTTTCACTGATTTATCTACCAACAATCCCACGTCATGGGAATGGGATTTCGGTGACGGTACCGCTCACGTCTATACGCAACACCCCACGCACGAGTACACCTATGCCGATAATTTCACAGTTACGTTAACTGCAACTAACGGCTGCGGCTACGACGTGGAACAAAAGGTCGGATATGTCACCGTCACGGAACCTTCCGATCCGCCGATAGCAGCATTTAGTGCCACTCCGACCAGCGGTCCCGTTCCGCTTGATGTCAACTTTACCGATGAGTCCATCCAGGGCCCGACCTCCTGGACCTGGGATTTCGGTGACGGCAGCCCGGTTTCTCATGACCGCAATCCGGTTCACACTTATACCGCTGTTAATACTTACACCGTTACACTAACGGTCAGCAACGCCTTTGGCAGCGACGACACTACTATGGTGGATTATATTGATGCGCTTGAAGCGCCTGATAACGCTGTGCATGTCGATTCAATCGCCGCCTGGAGACAGACTTTCGGCAGAAACTGTCTCGGCTACTGTACCGTTTGGATCGTTGACCAGAATAATGATCCGGTCGAAGGAGCCGAAGTTTATGTCACCGCCTCGGGTCTCTTTAACGGTACCGGTAACGCTCCAACTCTTGCGGACGGTTCGGTCACTTTCCGCACCGATGCGCAGAAGAACTGTGATGGAGAGTACTGCTTCGAGGTGACTGATGTGGTTCTGGCCGGCTACACCTATGACAGCGACGCCAACGAGATGACCAAGGTCTGCGAAAGTGGTATAGTCTACAAGAGCGACCCGTTCGCTAATGTCGGTGTTCTGGTACCGAATGAATACGGCCTGAGCCAGAACTACCCCAACCCGTTCAACCCGTCTACCGGCATTTCATTCGCGATGAAGGAAGGCGGCCACGCCACGCTGGTGGTTTACAACATCAAGGGACAAAAGGTGGCAACACTGGCCGATGGTTTCTATAGCGCTGGAGTGCACACCGTCACCTGGAACGCTTCCAGGCTGTCTTCAGGTGTTTACTTCTACAACCTCAGAGCCGGTGACTTCATCGAAACGAAGAAGATGATTATGCTCAAGTAGTTTGAGATAATCATAAATTCTACCATGCAGAGGGACAGCTCAAGAGAGCTGTCCCTTTCGTATATAACCTGCACCAGACACACGTTTTCGATAGCGGGTTGAAAAAAGATTGTGTCTGCCAGGCGGTAGTTATAGATTTGGGGCGAGTAAGTGTTATGCGCGCCATGATTCTTGAAAGACAGGGCGAGCCGCTGCATCTGGTAGATTTGCCGGACCCCTACCCGGGGGCGGGACAGGTGCTGGTGCGGGTCGCCGCCTGCGGCCTATGCCGAACCGACCTCCATGTGGTTGACGGTGACCTTACCGAGCCCAAACTGCCGCTGGTACCGGGTCACCAGATCGTCGGCTGGATCGAACAAGTCGGCTCGGGTGTGGTGACCTTCTCACCCGGGGACAGGGTGGGCATACCGTGGCTGGGAGGAAGTTGTCACCGCTGTCACTACTGCCTGTCGGGGCAAGAGAATTTGTGCGATGAGTCAAGGTATACCGGCTACCAGATAGACGGCGGTTTTGCCGAGTACTGTGTGGCCAGCGAACGCTTCTGCTTTCCGATTCCTCAGGGATATCCGGACTTGCAGGCCGCTCCGCTGCTATGTGCAGGGTTGATAGGATACCGGTCTTTGCGCATGACCGGCGACGCCAAACGTCTGGGCTTCTATGGATTTGGGGCCGCCGCTCACATTCTCGTACAGGTGGCGAAGTATCAGGAGCGGGAAGTTTATGCTTTCACCCGCGAAGGCGATGACGAAAGTCAGCAATTTGCCCGACAGCTCGGTGCGGATTGGGCCGGCAGCTCCAATCAGGATCCACCGAAATCTCTCGATGCGGCTATCATTTTCGCGCCGGTCGGGTCACTGGTCCCGGCGGCATTGAAGGCGGTTCGCAAGGGTGGCATAGTTGTCTGCGCCGGTATCCACATGAGTGACATCCCGTCGTTCCCGTACTCGATACTATGGGGTGAGCGAGTACTTCGTTCGGTGGCCAACCTCACCCGACGTGACGGAGAAGAGTTTCTCTCCTTGGCTCCGGAGATACCGGTGCGCACCGAAGTCCACCCCTATCCACTTGAGAAAGCCAATGAGGCCCTGAACGACTTGAGAGAGGGCCGCTTTAACGGCGCAGCTGTTCTAGTCGTTGATGAGGCGGCCAGTTCAGAATAGAGCCTCACTGACCACGAGCTGCCTTTACCGAGCCATCCTTACCCAGGATCATGAGGTTGTCAGGTTCGAATACCACCGTGATGTTTCGTGCCGAGCCGAGATCGTAGGCGAAGAACCTGTCGTCGCCCAGTGGGAGCAACGGCAGGGGACCG
>CP070756.1:3216425-3220065 GCA_020348905.1 Candidatus Zixiibacteriota bacterium | reverse complement strand
ACCGCCGGTGTGCTGGAAATAGCGCGCGCTCTGGCCGAAGTCGAAACCGACATGACATTCATTTTCATCGCCTTCGATTCCAGGGAGTCGGGCATGCATGGTTCATACCATTATGTTGACGGCGCCGTAGCACGCGATGACAATATCATACTGATGATCAATATGGACAGGATTGCATATCAAACCTACGGCCACTTCGCAGGCATACTTCATGGCGAAGACGCCGCCTACTCCGATTTGTGGATTCAACTGGCCAGTGAATACTCGGCCATAGAGGGTTCGGGGGGCAGCAACAGCAACGGAGATCATTACCCTTTTGAGGAAGCGGGATACGACGCGATCTGGGTTCGTGAGATAGAACTTTCGCCACACCTCCATGAGCCATCTGACAGCACCGTATACATGGATTTTGCCTATATGACCGGGATGGTAAGAGTGACTCTGGCTACGGCATATACCGTCGATCAAATACCACCACGGGTGGTGACCACATCGTTGTCGCAGGTAGGCGACGGGCAGTCAATGTACCTCGCCTGGGAGCCTGTCGATCTGGCAAAAGTCGAATACGTGCGCATATCGTGTTATCCCGAAGGCGCGCCGTGGAATGAGATAACGGTTGATATACCGGCGATCGAAACAGGCGGTGCTGTAGAGGGACTGACCGAAGGACAGTCATATGCTTTTTTCGCTGAGGCTGTTAACTTCAAAGGTTACAGCTCCCTTCCGTGCGAATTGCAATACGGCGCTCCAAGTTCAGTTCCGGTATCGCCACGCAATCCCACCGCTTTGCCATTGCTTCATTCCATCCGGATAACCTGGGGTCGTGACAATACCGAACTGGATTTCGACCACTACGCGGTGATTCGTGACGGCGAGGTAATAACACAGACGCTGGACAACGAGTATATTGACGATGACCCGGCCCTGGGTACCGATGTACACTCCTATTATGTAGCAGCGGTGGATACCGACGGCACCAACTCCGATACCGTTGGGGTCGAGCCGCTGTGGATGCGTGTGGCTACCCTGGATCCCGAACGATTTCAGGCTGTCAATCGTACCGGCAACTATATAATCGATTTTGTCAGCGCTAAAGAGACCGGCCTCTTTTTGCAGGAAGCCTTTGAAGGTTACGACTACGACTATTACTGCGATACCCTGGCGACGAAATATCCCGATCAATTGCCGCAACTGGATCTGCTGGATATGGTCGGTTACGGTGCCATGGTGGTGGGCGCGGAGGCCGGTAAGTGGGACGATATCGGCGATTGCCCCCAGCTCAAAAAAGGCATTCTGGACACCCTGGCCTACTATTTGTCGATCGGCGGTAAAGCCATCATCTTCGGCCGCTGGGGTAATATCACGGAAGGCACCACGGTGGATTACACTGTCAATTCGTGGGATTACGATGATGCTTATAATAGCTACTTTCACATCGCGAGGCGGGTGTTAACCCCGACCTCATGGCCGTTTCTTAGCACGGTGGTGACCTGCGATTTGGTTGGAGCCCATAGTGTTGACGCAGATTATCCTGACCTGGTCTGGGACTCTGCTACGACTCTGACTCACGCGACTTCTCAGGCCGGTCTGGTGACCGACGTGGGCGGTATTCCGTGTGTTTCGTATGCGGAGTTGGTCCCCGATCAGGCCGAGGTTATCTACACTTATGACTCACGCAATGACGATCCCAACAGCGAAGGTAAACCGGTCGCATGGCGATATCTGGGCACCGACTATCAATACGTGTATTTTGACATCCCGCTGTCCTTCTTTGAGCGCGAAGCGGCAAAAGCCGCCCTGCGGCAGGCCGTACACGACCTGCTTGGCATAATCACTGACGCCGACGACCAGATAGCCGGTAGTACTTTACCGCGTGCGGTGACGTTATCCCAGAACTACCCCAACCCGTTCAATCCAACGACAGAAATGGTGTATTCGCTGCCGAAAAAATCGCACGTTATTCTGTCAATTTATAATATATTAGGACAACGGGTCACGACTCTGGTCGATAGTGACCAACCGGCCGGGACACACCGTGTCGGTTGGAACAGTACCGACGACAACGGAAGCCAGGTCGCGTCCGGGATATATCTATATCGGCTTCAGACCGGCGAACGAGTACTGTCAAAGAAGATGCTGTTACTTAAATAGATTGCTGTCCTTCAGTACCTTAAACCAGTCCGGAGGATATTCACAGAATTCCGGACCAATTTAGTTTGCAAGTACCAGCCGCAAGTCCAGTTTGTCCCATTCGGTAATTGGACAAATAGATAAGCCGGTTGTCTTTAGGCTGACTCAGGAGGAATAAAAATGAAAAAGCTGATGGTAATGGTCGCGTTTGGTTTGCTTATGGCCGGCTCCCTCGCGGCCGCAGATCTGTATAAGGTAACTCTTCACAGCCAGCACGAGGCCGAGACCCTGAAATCGAGTGAAGTCGATGTCCTGTTCTGGGTCCGCGGCGGATACCTGGTGCTTGCCGACATAGGCCAATCACATTCACTTAAGCAGGCCGGGCTCGATATGGAGCTTCTGGCTTCCGACGTGCGCCGGGATCAACTTGCCATGGACGGCCGTTTCGACCGAAAGAACGCCGAGATGTTTGAAGTTCTTTACGAAGACGGTCGCGTCCGGCTCCTTCTGGCGGGAGCTGGCCGATTGGCGCTGACCGATGAGCCAACCGAAGTGTTTCCCCTGCCCGATACAGACGTCAAGATTTTCTATTACCCACCCGCTCCGGCCAAGAGGCCGCATTTATCAGTTGCTGCCATGGAGGACATCGAGCAGCTGATAGATCTGGTCAGCCAGGATTCGCTTGAATCTTACCTTCTGCGGCTTCAGGCGTTCGACACGCGGCTGACGGGCACCTACCCCAGCTATCTGGCCCGCGACTGGATAGCCGATAAGTTTGATGAGTTTGGATACGACTCGGTTGAAATTGACCCGTTTATCGGTTCGCAGGTGTGGAATTACACGCCCTGTCAGAGTTACAATGTGATTGCTTACAAAGTGGGCAACCTTTATCCCGAACGTCAGATTATCATCGGTGGTCATTTTGACGCTGTCCCGGACTGCCCCGGGGCCGACGACAACGCCTCGGGTACCGCCTGCGTGCTCGAAATCGCGCGCATACTCAAAGATATCGAAACCGATATGACAATCATCCTTATCGCTTTCGATTCGGAAGAGTCGTGGATGTGGGGTTCATACCATTATTGCGACGCGGCAGTTGAACGCAACGACGATATCGTCCTGATGATAAATCCCGACATGATCGCTCATGAAGATAACGACACCAGGGCCGATCTTTATTACGGCCCGGAAACCGCCTACGCATCTTTATGGAGCCAGCTGGCCAGCACACATGTCGGAATAATCGGCGATCTGTCGGGAAGCACCGCCTCGGATCACTGGCCTTTTCAGCAGGCCGGATACGATGTCATTTTCGTGCAGGAAAAGACCTTCTCAACCAATTACCACCAGCCATCGGATAGTTCCGTATACCTCAATCTTGATTACATGACCAGAATGGTCAAGGCCACCCTGGCAACGCTATACACGGTCGCCCAGCATCCGCCTCCGATGAGAATCGAGGCGATACTTGAGCCGGGTGACGGTCAGTCCCAAATTGTCACCTGGCAGC
>CP070756.1:3187422-3216325 GCA_020348905.1 Candidatus Zixiibacteriota bacterium | reverse complement strand
TTCAGGATGAGATGACCCGCATGCGACCGATTACGGGTGGCGTCGGGGCCCGCCGCCTGAGTTGTCCAATCGCCCCTGAAATTCTAGACTATTCGACCAGGTTCTTCAAGGATCTGAAATGGGAAGGGGTTGCTCAGACGCAATGGAAAGGTCCGGGACCGGACGGCAGGTATCGATTCATTGAGGTATCCGTCAGGATCATTGCCTCGGTTGGCAGCCCGGTTTTCTCGGGAGTCGACCTTCCCTGGATGCACTACCAGTATTTCACCGGCCAAAAGGTAGATCGAGCCGACTCTTTCGTAATCGGCAAACATAGTCGCTGGTTTCGTGGTGACGCCATCACCGTAACGCGGCACATCCTGGGGGACCAACCCGAGTCAGGTGACAGATTGCCGTCGAAGGTTTCGGTTCTGGGAAGCTGGCTGTATGACTTTGTGCGCCCCGGTCTCAAAAACGACGTCGAGGCCTGGAACGACCCTTTGCCGGGACTGGTGGAGTTGAAATCATTGGCGCTCGATCTCTGGCGTATTTTGTTGAACAGGATTGGCGAACGGTTCCCGATGTTGCGAAAAATCAAAAGATGGCTTAAGGCCTGGAATAAGGGGTGAGGCGGCTGGCCGGCTTATGTACTCGCGGTTCGTAAAACATGTCAGTTTCCCCTTCTACCAGTGGAAGCAGGGTTCGGACTATCTTAAAAGGCTCAAAACTTTTGAGCAATCGCAGTGGTGGACTCCTGATCGCCTGAGGGAGATGCAGTGGCAGCGGTTGCGCAAGATCATGGATCACGCCTATCGTAATGTCCCTTACTACAAGGAAGTCTTCGCAAACCTGCAGGCCTCGCCGGAGGATATCCGTTCCTTTGACGATTTCGCCAGGATACCTACCCTTACAAAACAGACGCTGCAGAGCCGTCTCGATGATTTGATGGCCACAAATGTTCCCAGAGCCAACCTTCACCGGGGAGTCACAAGTGGTTCCTCGGGACTACCGGCCTACTACGTGCAGGATCTTGCCGGCAATCGGATAAGAAAAGCAGCAGGGCGGAGACTGATGAAAATGGCCGGCTATGACATCGGTCTGAGGATCTTTTATTTCTGGCGGGCCAGTCCATATACCATCCTCGGAGAGAAAGTTGTCTCGTCTGCGGAAGAAATAACTACAACTCCTTCTCCACTGGTTCGCCTCAAGAAGGCCGCGTATGAACGGTTTGGGGTCGACAACCCGACCCTGCGGGTCGATCCGACAATGCTGAATGAGTCGCAGATGACGACCGTACACCGGCAACTTCAAAGATTTCGTCCTCATATGATTGTGTCTTACGTTAGCGCTCTTTACCGGCTGGCTCGGTTTTTGGAGTCCGAGAACCTTCTTGACGTGAGACCCGACTCAGTTGTCACCTCCTCTGAGACCCTTTATCAGCATCAGAGAAGCCTGATCGAAAAGGTCTTTCAGTGTCCGGTTTACAACCGGTACGGACTTCAAGAGACCGGTATGGTGGGTATCGAATGTGGCGAACGCGAGGGGCTACATTATAATCAAGAAATACTCCATGTCGAATATGTTTCCAGGGCTTCCGAAAGCCGGCAACTGGTAATCACCGATCTCATCAATATGGGGATGCCGCTATTGCGATACGAAACGGGCGATTCGGCTCGGCCGGTCGAGGGCATATGTGCCTGTGGTCGCGGCCTGGAGCGGATTGGTGAAATCGAGGGACGAATCATTGAACTGCTACCGACCAGGCTGGGTGGGCATGTCAACGGACAACTGTTTGCCACTTTTCATTGGATCAAAGGTATTCGGCAGTACCAGGTGATCCAGACGAAAATAGACGCCTTCAAAATCAGGATCGCATCGGAGAAGTCATTTCGGGATTCTGATTTGACGCCGATGCTCGACACTATTCGTGAGAAGTTTGGTCAGGATGTTGAGATTGAAATCGAGCATGTGGATAGTATTCCGTTTACAAAAGGCGGCAAGTATAAGCTGGTTGTATCCGAGGTCAACAAGACACGAGAGGGCAATCTTCACAGCACATCCTGATTTGGGAACGCAGGCAAGGAAAACGTCCGGGTAAAAAATGTATTTAAGAAATTTGAGATAGAGGAACTCGACTATGTCCGCACAACGCCTTATCAGCCGAATTCTTGATCCGGTACGAGACTTACGGGATTACATGGAACTTCCTGCCGCGGCTAAATCTGAACAGCGTAGGGATCGCGGCGGTCTGCCGGAGCGCGATCCCGGTGTTGACCGGGCTATCGAACAAGGTATTGGTTGGCTATGTCGCGCCCAGGACCGTTCAACATCGCAAGACGGCGGAGTAGCGCGACATTTCAGCCTTAAGACCGGCTGGAGCAGTTCCTATCCGGAGACTACAGGCTATATAGTACCCACCTTTCTCGCCTTTGCTCGTGATGGAGATGATAATGAAGTCCGGATAAGAGCGATGCGGATGCTCGACTGGCTGGTGAGTATTCAGTTCCCCGAGGGCGGTTTCCAGGGTGGGCTGATCGACTCTCAGCCGGTGGTACCGGTCACCTTCAATACCGGGCAGATCCTCCTTGGCCTGGCCGCAGGAGCGGTCGAAAATGGCAGCCGGTATCTTGAACCTATGAGAAGGGCTGCCGACTGGTTGGTCGCAACCCAGGATCCCGACGGTTGCTGGAGAAGCCAGCCCACGCCTTTTGCCCGGCCGGGTGAGAAAGCATATGAGACTCACGTTGCCTGGGGGCTTTTTGAAGCGGCCCGGATTGAGCCGGAGCGGGGCTACGCCGACGCTGCCATGAGAAATATTGACTGGGCCCTGACTCATCAACAGGACAATGGTTGGTTCGCTAACTGCTGCCTGGGGGACCCGCTGCGTCCGCTGACTCATACCCTCGGCTATGTCTTGCGCGGTGTTATCGAAGCTTACAGATTCAGTCAACGCCACGATCTTCGACAGGCATCACTGGAGACCGGCGACGCATTGCTTGGGGTGATGGATTCGAAGACTGGCTTCATCCCGGGGCGACTCGATCAGGATTGGACTGGCAGTGTGGCCTGGGCCTGCCTGACTGGCACGGTTCAAATAGCCATTTGCTGGATGATGTTGTACCGGTTCACCGGCCTGGAAAAGTACCGTGATGCCGCTTTCGTTGCCAACAGGTACGTGCGCAGGAGCATGAGCGTGGACGGGCCGGACGATGTCCGGGGGGGGATCAAAGGATCGTTTCCTGTCAATGGTGATTACGGTACCTTCGAGTATCTAAACTGGGCGTGCAAATTCTTTGTAGACTCGAATATAATGGAAAAGGAAATTCGGGCGTCTGAATCCGGGTGATCGAAACCGTTCGTAGCGTACCAAGCCGACTTTCTTGTCAGACGCCCTGATAGGCATCCCGAGCCTTCCATACTTCCCATACGGGACGGAAGAACTCCATGAACTTGGCGGCGGCAACTTGGTTGGCCCTGCTATTGGGATGCGAATCTCCCTTGTCTGGACGCCGGTAGTCTCCTCTCAAAATCCCCGTTTCATCGGCCAGTACACTGAAGAGATCGAAAATAGCCAGGTTCGAATGACCGGTTTCTCTTTGGTAATCCGGCAAGTACTCCTCAATTAGCCACCGGTTGAAGGCCACCGCATTTGCAGCATTTTCCGGCGTGGTGGATTCGGGCACGAGCGGCGGAGCGGTCACATAGATGAACAACTTGTCAGGGTATCTGGCCATCTCAGCCTTAAGCTCTTCGAAGACTGACCGGTAATTTGCCATCGTTCGCTCAGATGACCCCTGATCGCCCGGGAGCTGCCCGTCTCCGACTATATTGCTGTTCGGGAAACAGGATTTGAACATGACAATATCGTTGCTCTTGCCGTCGGAGTAGTACCGGTCCGGGTGGGCTTTGAAGCTGAAGATGCGGTCCATGTCCGATTGGAATTTCGGCAGCCAGTCCTTGATATCGGTTTTCTGGCCGATCTCATCGCCGTAAGTAGCGCCCTTCACGAGCACCCCCATCTGAAGCAGACTATCCCTGAGACCCCCTTCGTAAAGAATGCCTCTTCCCACCGAATGGTGCAGAAAAATCAGCCGCTTGGAATATAAACGATCAAGAACCCCGGTTAGATCTTCGACCCTGCGGTTAGATGCTTCGAGGTCACCTTTCACATAGCCGATGGACCGCTTGGCCGCGAAGTACTTGTATACGGCAAAGACACCGACGACGTTTCCGATTATGGAAACTAACAGAAGTATTACCAGAATTTTGTTCACAACCTTGTTTCCTAACTACAGACCATATTGATTTAGATTTTTCAAATACCCTGCTTTACCAGTAGCCCCTTTTCTTAAAGCCTCACTGGTAGGCTCCGTAACTATCGCTGGGCTACAAGACAGGCCTGCGCGACGCCTGCCTGATAAGGGTTACAGATAAAACAACATTTTCACGACCTCGGTTCCATGGCAGTCCAATATCCATCAAGTCGGCAACCGATTGTCCGGCAGGCTTTATTATCTTGACTCATCGGGTCATTTGATTAACTTTCCCTTAGGATGCGCACTAAGTTAGCCGTGCGCTAGCCGGGCAACGAGCATCAAACGGTAAGGACCGGGGGGGTCATTTTGGCGGAACTGGCACAGTCGATCGTGAAAGGCAGGGCCACCGGGCAATAGGTCAGCAAGGGAAGAAGCCTCGATGTTCAAGATTCTGAAGCTGTTCTACTGGTCAGTGCGTAAAAGACAGGGGCGGTTCGCCTTGCTGGCGTATTTCCTGGGAGGCCTCCCAAGCGAGTACGGCATCGAGATTCGTCGCCGATTCTACCGAAAGTATCTGGGAAGCATGGGGGACAACGTTACTATTCGGCCGGATGTCATGATTGTCAATCCCCATAAACTTCATGTCGGCGACCACTCCCATATCGGGGTCGGAAACATGATTCAGGCCGGCGGCGGGATCGAAATCGGTAACCATGTTGTGCTGGGGCCCGACGTCAAAATCTGGTCAATAAACCACAAGTTCAAGGACCTTCATACGCCGGTGATGGAACAGGGGTATGAGTACAAAAAGGTGGTAATTGGCAATCACTGCTGGATAGGGTCCGATGTGTTTATCATGCCCGGAGCCAATATCGGCGAGGGAGTCGTTGTCTCGGCGGGCGCCGTCGTGGGAGGGAAGCCGATTCCACCTTACAAGATAGTCGCCGGTAATCCCGCTCGTGTCATCGGGACACGGACAGAATCCACCGAGCCGCAGGCCGATCGGCCCGATGCTTCCCTGTCAACAGACTCGCCGGAAGCGAATACCGAATCCTGAGTTTGGGACCGATAACAGCTGCGGTCAAATCCGATCATCACATCTTGCGAATACGGTTCTTAGCGTACTCCATTCCGCTGACATACTGTTTGAACCAGAGCCGATGGTGTGGAATAGCGAAACGATGGAGCATGTAAAGATTGTTGTTAACCTTGGTGTGGTTAAAGCCCGGAATACTCGTTACCGCCGCTGAGTAGCCGGTCTCGCGAAGGGCTTTGATGGTATCGGCGTCAATATCTTCTATCTTGCCGTTGGGATACGCAAAAATGTCAAGAGTCCGTCCGAGCCTGTTCTCCAGTATCTTTTTCGATTCGGTTAGTTCGGCAAGTTTCTGTTCGTACGGCAAACGGGACATTATAGGATGGGTCCGGGTATGAGGATAGAAGTCGATTTTGTGCTGATTCATCTTGAGGATTTCTTCCCACGTCAGTGGCTCATATTTGCCCGAGGGTTGCCCGCCGAGGTCAACGTCTAACGAAGTTACGATACGATCCACCATGGCGCGTCTTTGATGATCTTCAAGCAGCTTGCACTGCTCGGTTATCCGATGAACGGCCAGAGCTTTCTGTCTTTCGGTCCCCAGCTGGAAGACCCCAAAGTTATGCTCGGAAAGATCCAGGTTCGGCTGAGTCGTGGTCGTAATGGCATATTCGATTTTGTCCCACCACAGGAACACTTTCCGGTCAATGAAATCTGTAGTGACAAAAATCGTAGCCGGATAGTCATATTCCCGGAAGAGGGGATAGCTGTTCAGGTAGAAATTGCGGTAACCATCGTCAACCGTGAACACCACCGTTTTGTAAAGGTCGCGTTGGTTTCTGAGAGCTTCGGTGTACTCGGCCAGCGAGATTACGCTGTAGGCTGACCGCTTCAGGTAATCGAGAAAGCCCCTCAACTGATCGACCGAAATCTCGTACCGCTCGCCGTTACTGTCCGACGAAACACCGTGAAGCATAAAGACAGTGGCGGTGTTAGACGTGTATCGGTTAAACCATGGATAGAGGTTCAGCACTTCTAACCCCTTCAAAAGCAGCGACTTCATGACACCCTCATATACATCAACGCCGGCTGGCTGCCGGACTATGTTTTCATTAGAAAAGAGCGTAAATAAACGGTGCTATTGCGGATCCTTGCGCCATAACCATAGCGGTTCCGAATACGAGCAGGAAAGCGATAATTGGCGCCAACCACCATTTCTTGCGGACTCTAAGGAATTGCCACAGCTCTGCTACAATTAAAAACTTAGACATTTACAAACCCGAAGATAAAAATGAATTCTAAATCGGTTCAGTGCCGCTCAGCCTTCAGCCGACAAGTGACGAGGGTCGGCGCGCAGCGGTCTGCTTTGGAGCTAAAACCGGCATTCTTCCCCAATTGTTCCCTGCTACCGTTTGGCTCAGTCCTTGCTCGCAGTCAAGTCTCAAGCTGGAATATAAGATTATTATTCACTGTCGTCAGCTGAGAAGCCAGCCAGGTCATACCCCCCATCGATGTGGTCTGCCAGTATTTCGGCCGTAAGCCGGTGACCCTCGGGGGTCCAGTGTCGATCGAGAGGATAATACACCCGCTCGTCATGCCGGCGCAGGCGGTCGGCTTCGGCCAGAAATTGCGAGGTAGGATCGACGAAGTCTATACCGTTTCTTTTACAGATCGCTTTAAGTTCGACTGCCACCTGGTTAACGTTCCAGTCGCCATCAGACAGTTTGTACATCTTCTTCGTCGCCTGCCATTCATCGTCATAAATTGCCGCGGAAGTCGGAATGTAGTAAACCAGGAACCTGCTACCGGTTGACTCGACAGCCTGCCTCAGGCGCTTTATGAGAACTTCAGTTAGTTGCCAGGCCTGTTTCGTATCCGCATCATAGAACCTTGCCCAGACCTTCAATTCGTCCGGTACCGGTATGGGGTCTTCGGGTGTCCCCGGAATTTCCGCCAGACCGAGCTTTATGGCCAGCAGATGCAGGCTGTAGTCACCTGTAATCGCTCTGCGCACCAGTGCGTACAACCGGGAATTTGCAAAAAGCCATTGTTTGGTGTGCGAGAAAAGGTCTTGCTTAGCCAGCAGCTCTTCAGCTGTATTCGCCACCGGCTTCGGCACCGGGACATTGGTCAGCACCAGTTCTCCGTCACGTTGCCGGAACAAAGGCTTGTTGCCACGGTAGTGGTGATCCCTGACATTGCCAATTACATCGTTAGCGTAGAACATCAAAATCGTCAGATCAGGGTGGTACTTACACAGTTCATCTTTGAAGTAGAGGTATTCCTGATCGGTACTGTAGCCACCGGTGCCACCGTTAATGACGGTGTAATTGTGCCCACTGCGGTCGGTCAGGATTTGCTCCAGAACCTGCGAACTGGTCTGGTCGAATTCAACTGAATAACCCTCGACAAAGGAATCACCAAGCATGATCACCCGGGACTCGTTCGGACCTTTGGTATAAGAATATTCCGGGCCGCGTATCCCTTTTGAGTTCAGGTGTTCCTCGATGTCATACTCTATCGTGATATGTCTGGCCTGTTTGCCGGGGATCTTGCTCCAGCCAAGGTCAGAGTCGTACCGGACAAAGAGCTTTTGATGTCCCCTTTCGAATCGCTGTTGGCCGAACACCCTCAGAAACAATTCGCTGGCAGCCACCATGAGGCTCAGGGTAATGCCAAGCACGGCCAGGTTAACTGTAAATCGTGCTAATCGTGTCATAATCAATGTGTTATGGGGTCAGGCAGATGCCCCCTTTGTCTTCCCCATCTAAGTGTGGTCTTAGCAACTCAAATCGTTCTTGTTCAATAACCGGGTCACTTGATCAAAGGTTCCGGTGCCTGGCAGGAAACCGTCTGCCGACAAAAATCCCGGTCGCCATTTAGGAGGCAAAAAAGAGGGGCAGGCCGCGGAACCTGCCCCTCACGAGCTACCAATCAACTACTATTTCAACAGTACCATTTTCTTACTGTCTTGGAAGTCCTCCGCCAGGAGTCGGTAGAAGTATACGCCGGTAGCTACGTTTTGTCCGTTCAAGCCGGTTCCGTTCCACTGAACCAAGTGTGCCCCCGCCGACATGGGGCCGTCGACAAGAACGGCGACCCGCTGGCCTACGGTGTTGTAGATTTCGAGACTTACGTTGCAGGGGGTAGGCAGGCTAAACCAGATTTCCGTGGTCGGATTGAATGGATTGGGAAAATTCTGAGCGAGATGGAAGTGGTCGGGCAGGCCGTCGTTGTCATCATCGACACCGGAGATAAGGGAGTATTTGGCCACGGCTGAATCAACGTTTGAGATTTCGGAGCGATTGCCTTGATCGTCGTAGGTTTTGATAGCGATGTAATACATTTCACCGGGGTCGAGTTCACACAGCGTCGTGTTTTGGACTTCGCCGCATGCCAGCGGAACCGGTGGGGCGGGGCACTGGCTTGCCGAATCCCAGTTAGCGTCCGTTATCACACTCTGCGAAAACCTGATTTCATATGACGAGGCTGTTCCCATCGAGCCGTCGTCACCGGGAGCCGTCCAGCTCAGGTTGATTTCACCCTCTTCCTCGCCTGAGGCTGCTTGGAGATCCTCGATAGGTGCCGGAGGGACCTCGTCGCCGCGGGTCGAATCTGAAACTATGTTCGACAATCCCGACCAGTTGGGAACTTCATCGGCGGTCTTTATCGCAAAGTAGTAGGAGGTACTTTCATTAAGTCCAACCACGGTACATGTTTCGGGAGTGCCGGCCACGCTGGGGACAGGCTCGTTACTGACGTGAAGGGCCGAATCCCAGTTTGCCTCGGTGATGCTCGAGGTATGGTAGCGCAGGTCGTAAAGCGACGCGGTACCACTGTTACCATCGTCGCCGGGAGCGGTCCACCCCAGCAATATCGAATACCGATATCTTTCAATCACGTGCAGGTCCGCAATATTAGCAGGAACATCCTGCTCGGCGGCGGTACTTACGCTGACAATGTTTGAAATAGTCGACCAGTTGGGGACTTCATCGGCAGTCTTGATCGCAAAGTAATATATCGTGCTGGGGTATAAACCGGTCACCGTGAACGATTCAGCGCTGCCGGCTGGTTGTGGCGCCGGCTCATCGGTCACCTGCGTGGCATCGTCCCAGTTTGATTCATTAATTGGCGACGCTGAGTAACGGATATCGTACAGAGTTGCGGTACCTTCGTCACCATCATCGCCCGGGGCGGTCCAGGTGAGGGTGACTGAATTCGGCGTAGCTCCCTGCACTCCGAAGGTCGCGTGCGAGGTCGACGGATACATTGCCAAAATGATAACCACCACGGTGGTGAGTAAAGAGAGGTGGCGGGAAAATCGAGGTGCAAAGTAGTGTGTGTACATCACTTTCTCCGAATGCGAAGTGTTTTAGCTGTTTCGAATTGGAATGCTTAGCAAATCGTGCACCCACTGAAGCAGGATTCTTTTAATCCGTTTTTGCTCAGTGGATTACCATCGCTTAGGTGAGACCGCCGGGAGGCGATTTTGACCTCAAAAACTGTCCATATTCTGATCAGTGCTCAGCAATTCACCAGGTGCAATCCATTCCCAAAAAATCACCCAACCCCGATACTCTCTGTGTCGAACGTGAAGGGGTTTTATTGATGCGGAGAAAGTGCGTATTTTGTGCGTAGGACTCAGATGGACACTACGATGCGGAACCATTTGTTTCCGAAAGCGTTGCTGAGTAGTCAAGGTAGTGATGTCGCCATCTGACCATCAAGTATGTGAGCGAAGGAATGAATTCATTTAATCCCAAGCGTGTCAAAGTACTAAGTGACTTGCCGCCGGGCGAAGGGCCGGTCGTATACTGGATGAGCCGCGACCAGCGGGTTCGTGATAATTGGGCGCTGATGTACGCACAGAGGATGGCAATTGACATGAAGCGCCCGCTGGCGGTGTTATTTAATCTCGTTCCGTCCTTTCTCGGTGCCACTCGCCGACAGTATTCCTTTATGCTTGACGGACTGGCTCTAGTCGAGGCGAAACTAAGGGACTATGACATACCCTTTTTTCTCACGGTGGGACAGCCGCCTCGGTCTCTGGCAGGATTTGTCGGAAAGCACGACGTGGCATTGCTCGTCACTGATTTTTCCCCGTTGAAAGTTAACCGATCGTGGAAGGAATCTGTGGTCGGCGAAAACAACGTGCCCGTTCATGAAGTCGATGCTCACAACATTGTTCCCTGCTGGGTGGCTTCGGACAAGCGCGAATACGCGGCCTATACCTTTCGACCCAAGATCAATCGACTTTTATCGGAGTATCTCTCAAACATACCGAAGCTGAAGAGGCATCCCTTTCCGTGGAAAGCAGCCGTGAGTAACACCGATTGGGAAAAGGCGGGCGATAGCCTCAGGGTGGATGAGTCGGTCGGTGAGATATCCGGTTTCGAACCGGGCGAGGACGCGGCCCGGGCGATGTTGAACAAATTTATCAAGGAAAGGCTCGTCGCCTACGCTGATAACCGCAACGATCCTGCCAAAAATGCCCAGTCACAACTGTCGCCTTACCTGCACTTTGGTCACATTTCGGCTCAGCGCATTGCCCTGGAAGCCGGCCGGCACGACCAGAACCTGAAGTCCCAGGAATCTTTTTTGGAGGAGTTGATTGTCCGCCGGGAATTGTCCGACAATTTCTGTTATTACGAACCGGCTTATGACACCTTTGAGAGCTTCCCGGACTGGGCGCGGCAAACTCTGGCTGACCACCGGAGCGATCCCCGGCCGTATGTCTATGATACGGCCACCTTCGAAAACGCCGAAACCCATGACCCCCTGTGGAATGCCGCTCAGATGGAGATGGTGAAAACCGGGAAAATGCACGGGTATATGCGAATGTATTGGGCCAAAAAAATCCTGCAGTGGAGTTTGTCACCGGAGCAGGCGCTTGAGTCGGCCATCTACTTAAATGATCGGTACTCGCTGGACGGGCGCGATCCCAATGGCTATGCCGGCATAGCCTGGAGTATCGGTGGTGTCCATGATAGGCCGTGGTTCGAGAGAGACATTTTCGGAAAGGTTCGTTATATGAGCAGCAGTGGCTGCAAGCGAAAATTCGATACCGCCGGGTATATCCAGAGAGTCGATGGCATGCTCTGACCGCGATCGGGCGAATTCATTCTTGACAGTAATACCGTGGCGGTATCATTTTGCCTGATGATGGGAGGCATTGGACGAATTATTCTTTTGTTGAGAGTTCAAGGCATAATGTCAGATATTGGTCTTAAGTCGAGTGGATTCATGGAGGTGTAGCAATATGGCACGGCTGGTAAGAAGAGCGAAAAAGAAACTCGGTTTGAAGCCGGGCGCCGTGGTGTATGTTGGTGAGAAACGAACCGAGCCGGTTGAGATTACCGTTATAGATTACGACCAGACAGAATTCAGGGAGATGAAGGCAAAGTCGGTCGAGGACTGCTTCCCTTTTCGCGATTCATCCACCATCACCTGGATCAATGTCACCGGCCTTCATGATGTTGAGGTCATAGAAAAGCTCGGCGCACATTTCAATCTTTCTTCGCTGGTTCTGGAAGATATCGTCAACACCGGCCATCGTCCGAAAATGGAAGAAACCGAGTCGATACTGTTTATCATGCTGAAGATGCTTTATACCAAAACGGAAAATCATGATATCATCTCCGAACATGTCGGTGTCGTATTCGGTAAGAACTTTGTCATCTCGTTTCAGGAAAAACCCGGTGACGTGCTGGATGTGGTCAGGGAACGCATAAAGCGGACCGTGCCGCGGGTGAGATTCACGACTGCCGGATATCTCGCTTACGCCTTGATTGACGCCATCGTTGACCATTACTTCGTGGTTCTCGAAAGCATCGGGGAAAGAGTGGAAAGCCTCGAGGAGGAACTGATATCCAACCCGGTATCGCGTCATCTTGATACCATTCACAGTCTCAAGCGCGAACTCATCTACATCAGACGGGCGGTGTGGCCCCTCCGCGAAGTAGTCGGGGGACTCGAGCGCACTGAAACGGACCTTATCAGTGATGATCTTAGCCCGTACCTGCGAGACCTGTACGAGCATACTATACAGGTGATCGATACCGTCGAAACCTTTCGCGATATGGTTTCCGGGCTGCTCGATATATACCTCTCCAGTGTCAGCAACAGGATGAACGAGGTAATGAAAGTTCTCACAATAATAGCTACTATCTTCATCCCGCTGGGTTTTCTGGCCGGTGTATACGGGATGAACTTCGATACCTCGGTCAGTCCCTTCAATCTGCCCGAGTTGGGCATGCGCTACGGGTACCCGGCCTTCTGGCTGGCGGTTCTGATTGTCGGCGGAGGATTGTTCTGGTTCTTCCGCCGCAAGCACTGGTTGTAGATCTTTATCGCTTGAACCCAAATAGAAGGGAGCACCAATGGACATACAGAACATTATTGACCGCGTCGTTGATTGGCTCTCCACCAGCGGCCTCAAAGTAGCCCTCATTATTATACTGGCTCTGGTGGCGTTGAAGGTTGCCACACTGCTATCCAGACGAATACTGGCACCGCTTATTAAGGAGGAATTTGAAGAAGAGGCCAGAAAGCGAGCCCAGACTCTCAACTCGCTTATTCGGTACATTTTCACGGTGATAATTCTCGCTGTCGCCATCATGATGATCCTGGGCGAGTTCGGCATTGAGATCGGCCCGGTCCTGGCCGCCGCCGGTATCGTCGGACTGGCCGTCGGGTTCGGCGCCCAACATCTGGTGCAGGACATTATAAGTGGTTTCTTCATCCTCATGGATGATTCCATCCGGGTGGGTGATGTCGTAAACATAGCCGGCAAAGGCGGCCTGGTGGAACGCGTCAACCTGAGAGTGACCGTCCTGCGTGACCTGGCCGGAAACGTACACTATGTCCGTAACGGCCAGATCGACGTAGTCACCAACATGACCAAGGAGTATTCGCACTACGTCTTCGATATAGGCGTGGCATATCGTGAGGATGTCGACCAGGTTATAGAGCTTATCCGGGAGATTGATGAGGATCTTCGCGCCGACGATGCTTTCAAGAGTGACATCCTTGCACCCATCGAAGTCTTCGGCCTCGATCAGTTTGCCGACTCGGCGGTGATTATCAAAGCTCGAACCAAAACCAAACCCATCAAACAATGGAGTGTCGGCAGGGAGTTCAACCGGCGGCTTAAGAAAAAGTTCGACGAGAAGGGAATCGAGATACCTTTCCCGCATATCACCTTATATATGGGAGAAGACAAGCAGGGACAGGCGCCGCCTATCAACGTCTCTGTCAAGCAATCTTAGGTCAAAGTACCCGATGAATCGATTGAAAAGCTAACACGGTATGAGTCGGATCAGAAACCTGATAACGCGAATTCAAGATCTTCGCTGCCGGCAGGTCTGCCGGGAGTGGCTTGCGCATTATATCGGCGGGCTGTATAATCGTGTTACCGGCGACCACGTCTTCCTGCTGGCGGGTGGACTGGCCTTTTCAATGTTTGTCAGCATCGTACCACTGGTACTGATCGTGTTCTCGGTGGTGGGTTCCGTTCTCGAAAAACCGTCGGTTGCCGAAGAAATCAATACCTTCATAGACCGAATGATTCCCTACGAGGATTACGCCCGGTTCGTCAAGGACCTGGTTTTCTCCAGGGTCGAGGAATTCCGACGGTACAAGAACGTCGCCGGGGTCATTGGTATCATCGGCCTGCTCTTTGCGTCAAGTACCCTCTTCAGCAGCATGAGAACCATCCTGGATAAGGTCTACCGGGTGAAGGATGATTTCTCAATTCTGCTGGGGAAACTCAGGGACTTTGGCCTGATCGTTCTGGTACTGGTGTATTTTGTTGCCTCAACCACCCTGCTTTCGATGTGGGAGGTGGCCCGGGAGCTCTCGCAGAGACTGGGCTATCTTAACAGCTTTCGTTACAGCTCCCTGGAGGATCTGGCTCTCGGGGCAATCTCGTTCGCCATTGTCCTGCTGGCGTTCATGATAATTTACTATGCCGTGCCGTTTCGCAAACCGCCGAAGATGACGATTCTGGTAAGCGCTCTCTCAGCTGCCATCCTGTGGGAGCTTGCCAAACAGGTTTTTGGGTTCTATATAACACACTTCGTAATGCTGAAACGGATCTATGGAGCCTACGCCCTGATGATAGTCGTCGCCTTCTGGATATACTACACTTCGGTGGTTTTCATAATTGGTGCCGAGATCGGCCAGCTGTACCGCGAGCGGGCGCTGATAAAACGGGCCAGGAAAAGCGCCCGGGTGGCCCAACCCGATTAGCCATAACAGTAACTCGTGCTTCGGCTGACAGCACCGGGCTGTTGTGAACGTTCTTGAGTCCCTTTGAGGAACAAAAGCAGTAGGCCGGCGTTTAGCACGGGGACTGGTGGTTCAGGTAGTCGCTGCCCGGCCAACAAAAGCTTTGACGATTCGGAATTTTGGCTTGACAGAGCGGTATTACAAAGTAATAATATAGCCAAAGGCGTTGATAATCTTAACCATAAGGTGCTGCTTTCGTGAAAAAGAAGTCAGAGATAGTCACTTTCAAAGTTGATGAGTCGCTGCTTGAGGCCATGCGGGGCATTCCCAATCGGTCCAGCTTCATTCGCGCGGCGGTACTGGCGGCACTGGATTCTACCTGCCCATTGTGTTCCGGGACGGGAATTCTCTCGCCCAGCCAGAGAGGTCATTGGGATACCTTCCGCAAAGACCATTCCGTAAAGAAGTGTTCCGATTGTGATGAATTACACCTGGTATGTACTCGTGCGCCGGGGGAAGAGGTTGATGGAAAAACACCGGACTGAAGTTACAGTATCTAAAAGACGCATTCGTCAGGTGGCTGTTCTGTTGGGATTGCTGGTGTTGCTGCTGGCCCCGCCAGCCGGTGCGACGATAAAGGCGTTTGTGAGCATTGCACCCCATTCGTTCTTTGTGCAGGAGATTGGCGGAGCCATGGTCGAAGTAGAGATACTCGTGCCCCCGGGACAATCACCGGCTACATTTGAGCCTTCGCCCCAGCAACTGGCTCGTCTGGCTGTGGCCGATGTCCTTTTCACAACCGGTGTAGCCTTTGAGAAGCGTCTCATTGGCAAGATTGCCGGTGGCTTTGACAATCTGACTATCGTTCCCACTCATGCCGGTATTGAACTGCGCCCCATTGAACGTCATAGTGACGCCGATCATGACCACGGTGGCACCGAGGATCCGCATGTCTGGCTCGACCCGAAACTCGCCAGCCGACAGGCCATGGCGATTGCCGATGCCCTCAAGAAACTCGATCCATCGTCGGCGGAGATCTTTGAAAATAATCTTGACCGGGTACTCAAACAGATTGATTCCGTGGATGCCATTATCGAACAGATGTTAGCGCCGGTGCGGGGGAGAACTATTTACGTTTTTCATCCCGCTTATGGATACTTTGCCGATGCCTACGGTCTCAAGCAGGTCGCCATTGAAACCGGTGGCAAGCAACCATCCGCCAGACAGCTGGCCGCTATTACCGAACAGGCAAATGCCGATAGCGTAAACGTGGTTTTCATTCAGCCCCAGTTTTCGGCCCGGCAGGCCGAGGCGATTGGTCAGTCTATCGGTGCCCGGGTTGTTACGCTCGATCCTCTGTCGGCGAATTATTCCAATAATCTCGTGGATATGGCGTCAAAGATAGCCGATGCGCTGGCGAGCAGTCAATCATCGCAGGAAAGGGCGGCAGAGAAACAGCATAATTGACCGCGACCGAAACAGGGAAGTAACCATGTCTGCTGACAATGTCGTAGAATTTCAGAACGTCTCTTTCTCTTACAACTCCCGACTGGTGCTGGAGAACGTCAATCTCACCGTTTCCGACAAGGAGTTCGTCTGGGTAGTCGGACCCAACGGCGGCGGTAAAACCACTCTCGTTAAGCTCTTGCTCGGCTTACTGCAGCCGAAGACCGGAGTGGTGAGAGTATTTGGCAGCCCGGCCGCGGCCGCCCGAAGGCGTATCGGTTACATGCCACAGCAGGCGCAGCTTGACCTGCGCTTCCCGGTGACCGCGCGCGATGTAGTTCTCATGGGACGGTTAAACCAGGGTCTTCTTCCAGCTAAATACTCTTCGTCCGATAAGGATACCGTTCGCAATGTTCTTCAGCTGGTCGGAATGGAAAGCATGGCCGACTCGCCCCTGAAGGATCTCTCCGGAGGTCAGCAACGCCGGCTGCTGATAGCGCGAGCCCTGGCCTGCCAGCCCGATATGCTGCTTTTGGATGAACCAACCGCCAACCTTGACAGTATTGCCGAACGAGAGCTGTTCCAAATCCTGAAAAAGCTCAACCAGCAACTCACGGTTATGATGATTTCTCATGATCCCGCGTTCGTGTCAGACTTTGTAAAGCAGGTGGTCTGCGTCAACCGAACCGTTGCCGTGCATCCGACCACT
This sequence comes from Candidatus Zixiibacteriota bacterium, assembly GCA_020348905.1. Lineage (GTDB taxonomy): Bacteria > Zixibacteria > MSB-5A5 > GN15 > FEB-12. The sequence goes on along the minus strand of CP070756.1, from coordinate 3,199,671 downwards.
GAACGCGATCGTGAGTTCATCGGTGAACTTTACGGCGACAGCCTGCGCATGGTGCGCCACGACAAGCATGCTGAGGGGGACAACTGAGCCGATGGGAGAATTCGTCCACGCCGTCTTCAATCATTCCTTCATGCTCAATGCGCTGCTGACCGGTGTTCTGGCCAGTGTCGCTTGCGGTGTAGTCGGAACCTATGTAGTAACGCGGCGAATCACGTACATTGCCGGAGGTATTGCTCACAGCGTGCTCGGTGGATTGGGTGTGGCTCGGTACCTGTCTATTGTTGAGGAATGGGCGTGGCTTCAGCCTATGCATGGAGCTGTGGTAGCGGCCCTGATCGCCTCAATTGTTATTGGATGGGTCAGCCTGAGGGCGCGCGAACGCGAGGATACCGTCATTGGGGCCATCTGGGCCATCGGCATGGCCGTTGGTATCATCTTCATTACCTTGACTCCCGGTTACAACGAAGACCTGATGACTTACCTCTTCGGTAATATCCTGCTGGTAACCATTGCCGACCTTTACCTGATCGTGGTACTTGATGCCGTCATTGTGGCGGTTGTGCTTCTTTTCTACCACAAATTTCTGGCTGTCTGTTTCGATGAGGAGTTTGCCCGTATAAGAGGAATCAACACGGAGTTCTTCTACATCCTCCTTTTGTGCCTGACCGGGCTCACGGTGGTGATTCTGGTCGGTGTGGTTGGCATTGTGATGGTAATCGCGCTGCTGACCCTTCCCGCTGCCATCGCCGGGTATTTCACTCGCACTCTTTGGCAGTCGATGCTGGTGGCCACGATGTTGAGCGTTCTGTTTACGACTTTTGGACTGGCTATAAGCTACAGCCCCGACCTTCCGGCCGGGGCTACGATCATTATCTTCGCCGGTGTCATCTATCTCTTTGTCGCTGTAAGCCACCGTCTGGCTCGTCCGCAGTAACCTGGAATCACGACGCTCAACACATCCCCGTACGCGCGGCCGGATAAGCCGAACCGGCTAATTGCTCGGGTTGGCGTCGATTACCTGACCTGACCCGGTAATGACCGACGTAATCTGCGGCGTCCCCATGTAATAAAGCGATCCGCGCCCGCCGATGATTACATTGAGGTAATCGTTAACGAAGACCTGGACGTTGCCAATGCCGGTAAGAACAGCGACGGTTGTGTCGGAGCTGCACTCATAAGCACTTATAGTACCCACGGCCGAGTGGACGATGCGCTGATAGTCGACCGATCCCATCAAAATCAGATTACCCACACCTGTGAAGGTAGAGCTTATGTACGAGGCCTCGCAGTGGATACTAATATCTCCGACACCGGTCAAGTACAGGTAGATGGAGTCCGCCTCAAGAGGGGCGCCCTCACTGATTATGCTTCCCACACCGGCCAGCGTCAGGCTTTCGAGGTCAGTCATGGTCAATGTCACCGAAAGGTCATAATCAGACAGGGATACCGAGGGATCAGAGCTGATAATAAGCACTCCGTTAACGACAGAAGTAAGAATATAGTCCATTATATTATCATCCACTTCTATACCAACCGACTGCGTCGTTCCTCTTGATACTCGTATCGATCCCACCGCGGTCAGTGTGACCGAGTGGAATGTCGGTAGCGTTCTCGTCTCGGAGACGAGATTGCCTGACCCGGTTGTCGGGGTTGACGGCGATACCGGTTTATCGTCATCATCGGAGCATGACACAAGCATGAGCGCCGGTGTCAGACATAGCAGGATGAGCAACTTTTTGACCATATTACCTCCAGGCCGTTTGATATTTGGTCCCCTTCTCCAAAAAAGCCCCCTTTGGAAGGGCTTCAGACATTTGTCAGTTATGGCCGATAGGCTTTTCGGTGAACACCCAGTCTTTAAGTTCCTTGTTGAAAGCCGGATCGTGGCGGCGGATCCATTCAATCAGCATGGCCGCATGCTCTTTTTCCTCATCGCGGTTATGGGCCAGGATCGATTTCAGCTCCTCGTCCTTACAGGCATCCACCCGCTGCTGATACAGGTCGACCGCCTCGAGCTCCTCGATCAATGCACTTATGGCCCGGTGCAGGTTGCGCGTTTCATAACTCAGTTCGTTCACTTGTTCGGCGACCGTAGTCTGTCCCATCGGTTTGTCTCCTTCCCTCCAGAAATGCTATGCCCAAATATGTTTCTGCTGGCGACCGCTGTCAATAATTTACCCCAACTGGTTGACCGCGGAAACGCAAAATATCTCGCGGATTTTGCGGTCAACTGTGTTATATTCTCAGAAGTTAAAAGTGTGACCTGCCATGAAAAAGCCGAAATTTGACCTGGAGCCCGGCCTGACCCTCGGCCCGAATTATTTCATCGTGGAATATCTGGGCGGAGGCTGGGAGGGCGAAGTTTACAAAGTCGAGGAGCGCAAAACCGGCATCTTGCGAGCAGCAAAGCTCTTCTATCCCGACCGCAACGTGCGCCAGGTGGCCCTTTTGAGATATGCCCGAAAACTCTATAAGCTCCGCTCGTGCCCCATCGTAATCCAGTACCATCATCGCGGTTTCGGCCGGGTGCGCCGCCAGCAGATTGACTTCCTGGTTTCTGACCTGGCCGAGGGCGAAATGTTGTCGACTTTTCTGGAGCACCAGAAACGCAAGCGGCTGCCGTCGTTCGAGGCTCTGCACCTTTTGCATGCCCTGGCAATTGGCATGGAGCCTATTCATTACATGGGTGAGTACCACGGCGACATCCATACCGACAATATCATGGTTAAACGTAGGGGGCTCGGATTCGACGTACACCTTTTGGATTTCTTCCATCTGGGGCGAGCCACCAGGGAGAATATCCAGTGGGATGTCTATGACATGATAAACGTCCTGTATGAGATGATCGGCGGCGACGAGGCCTACCGCAAAGCCGGTCAGGATATCAAGCAGATTGTCCGCGGTCGCAAGCGCAGCCTGATTCGCCAGCGGTTCAGAAACGCCGGGCAACTTCGGCTGGCCCTCGAGAATATGGATTGGGAGCCGTAGCCGATGGTGCCTTTGTCACAGCGGATGATGCATCCACACGTTAGGTTCGATATATAATCCCCGATCGACCTCTAGATCGATATCCACCGGCACCAGTGCCCCCGGTACGATATGCTTGCCGCTGCGAGGGAAACGCATGCCGGTCCACTCCTCCCACTCGGCAACCGTTCCCGAAATCTTCATGGCCTGATGACAGGTTTTCACAATTTGCCCACCGCACCTGGCGTGAACTCTCATCCAGGGGTCGGACGGCAAGCCGTTGTCGTCTTTCCAGTGTATGTACTCTTCCATCGGGACCAGCGGGTGATTCGCTTTACTGCTGGGTCGGACCGGCGCGATCAAAGACTTCAGATTCATCCGCCGCGCCAGCGATCGCATGGTCTCCACCGCTGTCCTGCTTAATCCCCGACCCTGAAACTCCCTGGCTACCACTATCTGTAAGGCGCAAAGCACGGTTGGGGTTCTTCCGGCGTCGTGATCATCGATACCCGACTGCATCGCCCAGTCCCAGCCGGTGTCGGAAAGCTCCGATGGCTCATAATGCCATGCCAGCGAAACGGTATTGCCCAATACGATGATCCTGTCGGTTCCGCTCTCCATGAAAGCGAATTGCTGATTGGGTAGATCGGCGTAAAGCCTGGTGAAAAGTGCGGCCACCGGGTCGTGAAGCATAAATTCCGGCCAGGCCTTGGCGGTGACCTCGGTGACGAGATTCATCAGGTCAGGTCTATCAGCGGCCGTGACGATATCATATTTCAGATCGTTCATATGACAGGCTGTCTCAAAAGCGAAGGGTGAAAACGGTATGCTCGCCGGGGGCCGACTGCACCGAAATTCTCCCCTTGTGAAGGCGCATTATCTCGCGGGAAAGGCTCAGGCCGATGCCGGAGCCATCTTTCTTGGTGGTAAAGAAGGGTGTAAAGATCTTCTCTTTGACCGATTCGTCGATTCCGGGACCATTGTCAGCAACCGTAACCAGCACCCGGCCGCGATCGTCAAGCCGTGACTTCAGTTCAACCTTCTTATCCGGGGTATCTTTTAGTGCATGAATTGCGTTAAGTATCAAATTAATGAGAACCTGCTCCACCAGTTCCCTGTCAGCCGTGAGTTCGAGCGAGCGGGGTTCGACCTCGATGGTCGGCTTCACATTATTCTTGCGCACCTGACCCTCCATCAATTGGGTCACGCGTTCGAGCAGGTCAATGGCAGGAAATACCGAAAAATTCGGCTTTGGTATCCGGGTGAGGTTTCGGTATGCCTCCGTAAAATGGAGAAGCCCGCGACTTCGCTTTTCGATGGTGGCGACGGCCTGCCGGACATCCTCGGCCGATTCAATGCTCAAGCCGGTAGCGCTCTCGCCTTCTGCCCCGATCATGTTATTGACGGTGGATGCCAGCGATGCGATGGGAGTGACCGAATTCATAATTTCGTGCGTGAGCACGCGAATTAATTTCTGCCACGCCAGCATCTCCTGTTCGGCCAGCTCGCTTTCGATATTCTGCATCGATACCAGGGTTATAGATTTGTTGCGAATGCGGACGGCCGTGGCATAGACGGCCAGGTGGAGTTCCTCGGCTTCATCTTCTATCTTCACCAGCGCCTTTTCCCCCGGCTTGAGCTTGAGCAGGGTCTCGACCAGCCGCCGGGAGAAACTCTCAAGCGACTTGACATTGTTCAGATGCGTCACTCTCAGGAGTTTCTTCGCGGCGTTGTTTATGAGATCGACACTACCCGAGGCATCGTAAGCCAGCAATCCCAGACCGATATGCTGAATCACGGTTTGAAGGTAGCGATACTGTTCTTCCTTCTCACTGCGTGCCTTGTGGAATTCGGCGATCACCTCATCGAAGGCGGCATTGAGACTCTCGAAGGAGGAGCCACGCTGACGACCGGCAAAACTCTGGGAAAAGTCGGAATATTTGATCGAGGTCAAAAAGCGGGCCAGGTCGCGGTTGGTTTTTTCCACGTAATGAATCATAGACGCCACCTGTAGCACCACCGCGATGGCCGCCACCAGAGAGGTAGCGTACAGGGTCGTCTCTCTAAGCAGATATACCAGCAGCAGGATCGTTGCGGAGAGGGCTATGATTCTGACGAAGCAGTTGATGCGGAAAAACCTATAAGCCATGTTTCTGCATTCTTCGGTAAAGCGATGTCCGGGTCAGCCCCAGTTCCCGGGCGGCGTGGGAGACGTTACCCTGGTGTTTGCTGAGGGCTTTTCGGATGACGGTTTTCTCTACGTCATTGAGATTGTAATCGTCGAACACCAGTCCCTCTTTTTTCGGTGCCGGCGCGGCCAGTAGAAAGTCGACCGGCGCCAGGTTATCTGAATCACTCATTATCACCGCTCTCTCCACAACGTGTTGCAGCTCGCGGACATTTCCGGGCCAATCGTACTTTTCGAGCCGCGCCATTGCTGACGGTGAGACCCGCATGCGATGACGATTGTACTTGCGACTGAACAGGATCAGAAAATGATCGACCAAAAGGGGAATATCCCCCGCCCGTTCTCTCAGCGCTGGCAGTCTGATCTCGACCGTATTGATTCGATACAGCAGATCCTGACGGAAGCGGTCTTCGGTAACCATCTGATGAACATTCATATTCGTGGCTGAAATCAAACGCACATTGATCGGTACCGGCGTGTTCGAACCGATTCTGGTAACCGTACGGGTTTCCAGCGCGGAAAGAAGTTTCGCCTGCAAAGTCATGGGCAGGTTGGCAATCTCATCAAGAAAGAGACTTCCGCCGGTGGCCATTTCGAAGCGTCCGGCCCGATCCTCGCGAGCGTCGGTGAAGGCCCCCTTCTTATGACCAAACAGCTCACTTTCAAAAAGCGTCTCGGTCAGGGCCCCCATATCAACCGCCATGAAAACCTCGCCCGCCCGGCCTGATTGACGGTGAATCTCCCGCGCGACGAGTTCCTTGCCGGTTCCACTCTCACCCAGAATGAGAATGTTAGCGTCGGTCTTGGCGACTTTCTCGACCGTATCGAACACCTCGCGGATGTTGTCCGAAACGCCGATAAAGTCGTGGAAATAATGATCGAGATCGGCCGACAACTGCTTCTCGCGGGATTTCAAGCTGGCCAGTTGAGTGCGCGACCGCCCCAGGTTTATGCCCGCCGAAATCGTCGCCAGCAACTTCTCGTTTTGCCAGGGCTTGAGGACAAAGTCGGTTGCGCCCTCTTTAATCGCCCTGACCGCCAGTTCAACGTCTCCGAAAGCTGTAATCAGTATTACGACTGCCGAAGGGTCAATCTTCAGGATACGCTCCAGCCAGAAAAATCCCTCCTGACCGCTGCTGACATCGCGTGTGAAATTCATATCCAGCAAAATGACGTCATAGCGCGTGTTTGCCAAAAGACTGGGGATTGTATCCGGACTGCTTTCGGTGTGGACCTCAGCCAGATGCTGCTTTAGGTACAGCCTGGCCGCCTGAAGTACGTCCTCGTCATCATCGACAATTAATACTTTCCCGTCTTGGAGTGCCATAGAGTGCCTTAACCTGTTTTTAGATGCCTGATTTTGAATACTCGAGCGAAAACCACCTGATTAGTGGGGTTCGAGTCTTCAACTGCTAGTTACTTCCTTCAAACCACCCTTAGCAAAAGCTGTGCTTGCTGGCGTCTGCTTGATTTGAACTGGCCGATTAACCTAAGTTATTGTAATGAGATATCTTCCCATTAGCAAGCAATCTGCGACCCATCCATAAAACCTCACTTCAAGTCAAATCCGTGCGATTTCGAACACCTGATGTTCATATACGAACGATTAGCCCCCGGGTTTCACTAACTAAGGCATTTAAAATCATTGACTTAAGCGGCTTGGCCCGTTTCTTGCGAATGAATACCGGCAGACAACAAAAGCCAAAAGCGGAGAGATCAAAGAATACTATGGATCGCCCAATAGAGAAAAAGATCTGGACCACCAGACGGATAATCTGGCTCAGCGGAGGATTGGCCTTGCTGGTTCTGATAATTTACGGTTTTATCACGGCCGGCGGGGGCTCGGTTCTAAAAATCGATTCCTCGCGTATTACCATCTCCGAAGTTACCGAGGGCGAATTCCAGGAGTTTATTCCCGTCAATGGAACTGTCACGCCGATCAAAACTTTCTATCTCGATGCCGTTCAGGGTGGCATGGTCGAAGAGATCTTCCTGGAGGAAGGTACTTATGTCAAAGCGGGTGACCCGATTCTGAAGCTGGATAACACCGACCTTCAGCTGGATATCATGTTCCGCGAGGCCCAGCTTTTTGAGCAGATCAACAACCTCCGCAATACTCGCCTGGCCATGGAGCAAAACAGTCTAAGGCTTCGCGAGCAACTTCTGGAGATTGACCACCAGATAGATAATGCGAAACGAGAATACGAACGGAGCGTAAGTCTAAGAGATAAGAACCTTATCTCGAAGGAAGAGTACGACCGCGCAATTGAAAATCATGAGTACTATCAGATGAAAAGGGAATTGACGCTGGAGACGCAGAGGCAGGATTCGGTGCTGCGGACGGTGCAGATCGAGGCACTCGAGGCGTCAGTGGAACGAATGCAGGCCAACCTGGCAGTGGTAAAAAGTAAGCTCGACAAACTGACTCTGAGGGCGCCCATAGAAGGTCAGCTGACATCGCTGGTGGCCGAGGTTGGGGAATCCAAAGCGCGCGGTCAAAGACTGGGTCAGATTGACGTTCTGGAAGGCTTCAAGATTCGCGCGGCCGTCGATGAATACTACATCTCGCGCATCAGTAAAGGCCAGAGCGGTGAGATAAGATTGGGCGGCCGGTCCTACCAGCTTATGATTACTAAAGTGTATCCCGAAGTGAGAGACGGACGGTTTGAAATCGACCTTGAGTTTCAGGGCGCCGAGCCGGAAGGAATCCGGCGTGGGCAGACCGTGCAAATACGGCTCGCCCTGGGCGATCTGGCCCGGGCGGTTATGCTGGCCCGGGGAGGTTTCTACAGCAAGACCGGCGGCAACTGGGTGTACGTTGTGGGTGAGTCGGGCGATGAGGCCACCAGACGCGATATTCGCCTGGGCCGACAGAACCCCCAGGTTTACGAGGTGCTCGAAGGCCTCCAGCCGGGCGATCTGGTGGTTACCTCATCTTACGACAATCTCGGTGATTTTGACAGATTAGTATTTAAGGATAAATAAGGAGAACAACTGTGTTAAAGACCAGAGACCTTAAAAAAATCTACACCACTGAAGAAGTGGAGACAACCGCCCTCAATAACATAAACATCGAGGTCAATGAAGGCGAATTCGTCAGTATCATGGGACCATCGGGATGCGGCAAGTCGACTCTGCTGAATATTCTCGGTTTGCTGGACAATCCCAGCGCCGGTGAGTATTTGTTTCTTGATGAAAATGTCTCCGTCTTCTCCGAGCGCAGGCGGGCCTCGTTTCGAAAAGGAAACATCGGCTTCGTCTTTCAGAGCTTCAACCTGATCGACGAATTGACCGTTTTTGAAAACATTGAACTGCCGCTTCTGTATCTGCGCGTGCCCAGCTCCGAAAGAAAGAAGCGGGTGGAAGAAGCCCTGCAACAGATGGAAATCTTCGCCCGCAGGACTCACTTCCCGCAGCAACTTTCCGGCGGTCAGCAGCAACGGGTGGCGGTGGCACGGGCTGTCATCGCCAGGCCCAAGGTTATCCTGGCCGATGAGCCGACCGGTAATCTTGACTCGGCCCACGGCAGCGAAGTAATGGGTCTGCTGAGCAAGCTCAATGAAGAGGGTACTACCATTGTAATGGTTACTCACTCACCGGACTACGCCGAGTACGGCAACCGGGTTATTCACCTGTTCGATGGCCACGTGGTGACCGAGAATATCAAAGAACAGCCTCATGCATAAACATTGTTGGAAATTCTGATTCACCGGCACCCAGGACTTAAATAATGTTCGCAAGCTTCTTCAAAATTCAACTGAGAAATCTGATTAAGCGCAAGGGCCATGCCATCATAAATCTCCTTGGGCTGGCGGTCGGTCTGGCATCGTGCCTGGCCATTATGGTCTGGGTTCAGGATGAATTGAGCTACGACCGCTTTCACGATAACGGCGAATCGTTATACCGGATGTGGGTCAGGTGGGATTACAGCGGCGAACCAATGCGTTCGTCACTCACTCCTGCCGTACTTGCTGCCGCCCTCAAGCAAGACGTTCCCGAGGTAGTAAGGGCCACCCGCTTCAACCAGGAAGGCAAGCAGTTCATTAAACACGATGGACGCAGCTTCTATGACGAGGAGCTGGCCTTAGCCGATCCTGATTTCCTTGACATGTTCTCGTTTCCCCTGACGCGAGGCGACAAAGAAACGGCTCTGGCTGACAGGTACTCGCTCATTGTAACGGAAAGCATGGCTGCCAGGTATTTTGGCCGGACCGACCCTGTCGGTCAGGTGCTGAACATCAACCGTCAGGACTTTACTGTCACGGCCGTCATGAAAGATATTCCGGCCAATTCCCATATGCGTTTCGATTGCCTGGCGCACTTCGATTCGCGGCCGCAATATCTGATTGACATCACCGAGAATTGGAATGTGTCGGCTTATTACACATACGTACAACTGAGTGAATCCGCAACAATCGAAGACGTATCGGCCAAGTCCACGGCTGTCGTTGAGCAAAACCGCTCCAAACACGAAGGCGCCACGGTTGAATTCGATGTCCAGCCCATCGCCCGCATTCATCTTCATCACGAGATTACGGACTACCTGGAAGGTCACGGCGACATTCTTTACGTTTATCTGTTTTCGGCACTTGCGGTGCTGCTGCTGTTGGTGGCGGGTATCAACTATATGAACCTGACCACAGCCCGCGCCACCGAACGAGCTCGGGAAATCGGTTTGAGAAAAATGGTCGGCGCCAGCCGCCTCAATTTGATCCGTCAGCTCCTGATCGAAACTCTCACCACAACAATCGTGGCGGTGCTGCTGGCTGTTGTACTCGTGGAGGCATTCCTGCCGGTTTTGAGCGACTGGTCCGGAAAACAACTGCAGTTCAGCCCCTTCACCGACTTCCTTACGTTATCGATAATAACCGCAATCGTGGTGCTGACGACCCTCCTGGCGGGGAGCTACCCGGCCTTTATTCTTTCGGCTTACATACCGGCGACAGTATTGAAGGGGAGAATATACTCCAACCCTTCTGGAGTACTTTTTCGGCGATTGATGGTGATCGGCCAGTTTGTTGCTTCGATAGTGCTGATTGTCGGAGCCCTCACTATACAGAATCAGCTGAACTACATTCGGGACAAGGAACTCGGCTTCGACAAGAGTAATCTGCTCTATATGGATATGCGAGGGAAATTCCGCCAACTATATCCTGAAATCAAGCAGCAGCTGACAGCAACTACAGGCATCGCCGACGTTACCGCCGGACGTCCTCCCTTAACGGGCTACAACTCCGCTTTTTACGTCAGGGTTAACGGCAGGCTGGTGCCGGATGATTACCGGCTAGGTCGCTCACCGGTCGATGCAGACTTCATCGAAACTATGGCGATGGAGATTATCGATGGGCGCAGCTTCTCGCCGGATGGCGGCGACGCCCCGCTGGCGGGATTTGTCTTGAATGAAACCGCTATCACTACGCTTGGTCCCGATGTCTCGGTCGGTTCTCATCTTGCTTTCTACGGACACAGCAACACACTGGACACCCTTCATTTTGAAGGATATATAATCGGCATCGTTAAAGATTTCCATTACCGTCCCCTGACGAATAGTATTTCTCCGGTGATCATGTACCACGGCCCCGAAGAACTCTATGATATCTGTATTAGGGTCGTGCCCGGGCAGGAGCAGCAGGCAATCGCGGCCGTGAAAGTGCTGTGGGAAACTCATGCCTCCGAGTACCCCTTCGAGTATCAGTTTGTGGACGATACAATTGACGAGTTCTATCGAACCGAGGCGCGTCTGAAGGAGATGTTCGGTGTGTTCACCGCGCTGGCGGTCTTCATCAGCTGCCTCGGGCTGGTTGGTTTGGCCTCGCATGCGGCCGACCGACGCGTCAAAGAGATTGGAATTCGACGGGTGCTGGGTGCCTCCGTAGGCAACATCGTAAAGTTGATGTCGACCGAGTTCGTGGTGCTGGTGATGCTGGCTAGTCTGGTGGCTGTTCCAGCAGCATGGTATGTCACCGGTAAATGGCTAGAGCAATTCGCTTACCGGGTCGAAATTGGTTGGGGATTATTTGCGCTGGCAATCTTGCTGGCCGTGCTGATGGCGGCCGCGACCGTCGGTGTTCAGGCCGTTCGTGCCGCATCCGCCAATCCCATAGACAGCCTGAGATATGAATAAATCAAGAAAGGCGGCGCACCGTGGTAAAACTCAATAAGATTAACAAGTGGTATAAAACCGGGGCCTCCAATACCTATGTCCTTCGGAATATTGACCTTGAAATCAAAGAACGAGAGTTTGTGACCGTGATGGGACCCTCGGGAGCCGGAAAGTCAACCCTGCTCAACATAATCGGCATGCTCGATACGGCCTCCGAAGGTGAATACCACTTTCTGGACAATGCCGTTCACGAACTGAATGAGAAAAAGCGTTCCGCGCTGTATAAGCAGCATATGGGCTTCATATTCCAAAGCTACCACTTGATCGATGAACTGACCGTGTACGAGAATCTGGAAACCCCGCTGCTGTACAAAAAGATCAAATCATCACAGCGAAAAGGTATGGTCTGTGATATGCTTGACCGTTTTCAAATCGTTGGGAAAAAGGATCTCTTCCCGCATCAGTTGTCAGGCGGGACGCAGCAACTGGTCGGGGTGGCACGGGCTCTGATAAGCGAGCCGGAGTTGCTACTGGCCGATGAACCTACCGGCAATTTACACTCCTCGCAGGGCGAGGAAATAATGGATTGGTTCAAGACGTTGAACGAAGAAGGCATGACCATCATCCAGGTAACGCACTCGGAAAAGAACGCCGCCTACGGTAATCGCATTATCAACCTGCACGACGGCTGGATAAGGTAGGATAGCTTAGACCATGGAAGTGAGGGACCATGTTACAGAGCTGGCTCAAGACGGCATTCCGTAATCTTGTCCGCAACAAAACATACGCTGCCATTAACGTATCAGGGCTTGCTATCGGTATCGCCTGCTGTTTTCTGCTCCTTTTGCACGTCCAGAACGAACTCAGCTACGACCGATTCCACTCAAAACACCAACAAATCTATCGCCTTTACCAGATAAATCGCAATCCCGACGGACGCGAGTGGACACGTTCACTTGCGGGGTCAGCCCCTGGCTATAGGCTGAAAGCG
>CP070756.1:3163017-3187322 GCA_020348905.1 Candidatus Zixiibacteriota bacterium | reverse complement strand
ATCGCGTCTGAAGTCGTTCTCTATATTGTAGTTTCCACCAACGGCCGGGTGTCCGAAATGCAGATGCTTGATTGACTTTCGCCCCAGCACACCCAAGGCCAGTTTGCCACCGCCACCGAAGCCGGTTGAGTGCTGCGGATAAACTCCACCCACACCGACTATCAAATCGGCATCCACAAGTTCCGGATTCACATACACCGGGGTATTAAAGGACGTCCTGCCCACCAGCTTGACCCGCTTGCGATCACTGTGAAGCAGCACCTTGCAGGAATCGAACGTTTCTTTGCCCAGCTTGTTGGTCAGGGCTTGATTAAAGTCAGCTCCATGGGTACCGGCAGCTACCAGCACCCGTACCGAGCCTCGTTCAATCCCGGCTGCTTCGAGTTCTTCCAGCAGCAGCGGTATGATACGATAAACCGGGGTTGGTCGCGACAGGTCGTCGACGACAATGACCGGGCGCTTCCTACCGTTTGCGAGATCACGCAGCGGACTCTGTCCCACCGGGGAGGCCAGGCGAACCGCAATTTCGTCGTCGGTCAGCGCTTTCGGTGTCTCTGGCCAATAAGCGGCTACATCCCACTCGTTGGGAAAGGTGAGTTTTATGGGACGGTCGTTATACCATGCTCCCGTTCTGAGTTCAATCTCCTGCACTATTATACTCCCGGGACTTTTTGCAGGGCAGCAGGCACCGCTGTCTTCTTCTTCAGTCCAATTCTTCTTAAGACAGAGGCAACAGCTTTACCCATCAGTTGCAGACTCATCCTTATAAAAGGCCAGGGATCGTTCGAGCTGAACCATAGACCCTCCTGAACACCCCGAAACGAACGTAACCACTCTTTCAGGGTCAGGCTTCCTTCTCTAAAGTAGTCAATGGACGAGATAATATCGAAATCTTCTATCAACCATCGCCGGCCCTCGCGCGGGACCGCCGGGTACCGGTCCTGGCCGGTTAAATCCAGATACAGGTCCCTGGCAACGTCGAGATCGTCCTCGGCCACAAACATCCTGAAGGCCTGGCCGATGCGCGGGTTGATATCGAGAACTTTGTACTGACCGTCGCGAGGGTCGAGACGGTAGCCTATATCGAGTATGCCCCGGTACCCTATGGTCTTCATGAAATCGACCGTGATCATGGCCACATCTTTGTTCCAGACGCATGCCCCCAGTGAGGCGCAGCCGACATGAACGGGGAACTGCCGGATCTTGTGACCCGTAAACGGCGAGAGACATTCCGAGTTGGAATCGAAATACCCGTTGAAAATGTAAACCTCATCGTCGCCGCCCGGAATGCACTCCTGCAGCATGAGGTTGGGTTCTTCGGGATCCTCCAGCAGGCGGTAGTTTGAGATAAGCTCATCGGCTGAATTGACGATGACCATCTTCTTACCGGTGCGTTGCTGAAGGCGATTACCCAGAATACCTTTCAGCATAACCGGAAAGACAGCCTGGTCAATATATGCCCTGACATCTTCGAGATTCTGCGGAAACCGGGTCAGCGGTGTTGGAACTTTGTGATCCAGCGCCAGTTGGTACATCCCTTTCTTGCTCATGAGTTGCTTAACCAGAACCGCGGAGTTCTGCGGAAAGATATAGAATTCGTTGAGAGCATCCCGGTACTCGGCGACAAAGACTGAGGTCTCGTCCGATGTCGGGATGAGAATCGACCGTCCACCGATTTGTTTGCCGACATCGAGCAGATAGTCAACCAGCGCCTGCGGGTTGTCCTCATCCAGGTCGCGATAGAATTTTCGCCGGCAGTAGCGGGAGAGCATTCCGGGTGAATGCCGGTCGGCGTCGACGCCAAAGGTCTTGATACCGAGCGAACCCAGGCTGCGCATGATGCTAAGCGCGCCGAGTTTGCAGCTGAGCACAACAACCGGGGTGGCAATATCCTTAATCAGCATTGGTTCAGTGCCTTCAGTTCGTAATTAACCAGGCCAACCACCGTATCGAGGTCATCAACGTGACTCAAAATGAATTCCAGATCATCCTCCTGACCGGAGTTGCGAAGGTAGTCGGCACTTTCACCCACCCGCGCTTCTTCGGCGCTCTGGCCGCTCCAGCGATAAATGTACTCCCGGGTCTGGGGAGTTTCAGCTCGGAAGCCGTCTTTGACCAGCAGTTCGGCAACCCAGGCGCAGCACATCTGATCCTCTTTACGGAACTGTCCACGCGTACCGGCACCGACAATTGCTATCTTATCGAATTTCTCGGACAGATACCTGGCCATCGCGCTATAGTTGCGAAAGCAGGCGGCAAAGACACCCTGACTGCCGGCAGAACTCATAAGAAGAGCCGTACCGGAGGATGAAACCAGTATCATCGGTCGTTTAATGTCATCACGCGCGGCGACCTGAACCGGGCTATTGGTAAGATGAAAACCGTAAGGCATATTTCCGCCCAACTCACCAACCAGGAGTGGATCTTCCAGCGTAGACGCGATCACGAATGCTTCATCGGTCGTCCTGGCCGGCAGCACCCGGCGGCCCATGCTTACGGCCGTAGCAGCAGTGGTCGTGGCCCGCATAACATCGACCACCACGATGGCGTACTCATTGCGGTATCTAAAGGTACCTTCCTGAAAACAGTCGATGACTACCTTCTTTTCCATAGTGTATTCCTGCTGTTAGGCGGAGGGTCCCTTCGGCCTCAGGTTATCATGCTGAAAAGCGTCTGAATGCAACCCCCGTCGATAAATCTCCACCCTGAGCAGTTCTTCCAATCGAACGTTACTTAAGTGTACTTCCGGGCCGAAATGATTGAGAAAAGCGAACTGGCTCTTCTTGTCGGGTGCTTCGAAAACCGTGCGCTCCATGCCGAAGGCCTCGACAAAGCGCTCGGCCAGGGCGGTATTCATGTTGTGATTTTCGTCGAAAACCCCAACCGACTCGGCACTCTCGCGAGCCTCAATGACAATTTCTTTCGCACCGGCATCGAGCCAGTGGTTTCCCTGATCAATCAGCTGTTTTACGACGTCACCACCGAAGGTTCCGCCGTGCTTCTTGCCGACCTCGAATTGAACTTCCAGTCCCCGTTCGCCCGCCAGTTTAACGATATCCACGGGCTTTAAGTTGAGGTCGGTGAAGCCCTCGCCAGCTTCGACCCTGGTGACCCCGATATCAGCGCAGAGGTCGAGAAACTCGTTCAGGCGATTGAAACTCACCGCAACCTCAAACGGTCCGCCGCCGGTGCAGACCGGAACATTAAGCCTTCGGGCGGTCTGTACTTTTCTTCGGGTGGCCTCTTCGTTGGCTACCTGCCAGCAGGCCATGGATATCTTCAACACCGAAATAAGATGTGAACTCTGTTCGAGATGACTCTCCAGCGTGACCGGGTCGTAACCCGGGTCGAACGGGCTGGTCCGTGGCGGTAGATCGGGTACCCCAATCATCCGCAGATAATCCCAGGTATGGTGCGCGCCGGGCCTATCGAGCCCTGCACGCGTAATGTCAGCACCCCTTTGCTTATGCATCCTAAGTGCACCTTTAAATAAATTGTTTTAACCGGATTATAGTCTCTTTTTTCTCAACTAACTGTCTGACACTATGAAACCCAATTGTAACCACTTAACACCCTTAAAGTTTGAATTGTTCCGGTCGCGGTTAAACAAAGGTGAACAGCCCCCTGGCCGAGCGGTCCACCGGCCGGAAGTAAATCACAGCAGCAATAGAAATTAACCAGGGTTGCCTCAGGCGTCAACCCGCTTATTAATGTTGCCCCACAATATCAATTTTACCCCCGTGTCTGTTCGGAGAATACTAATTGACCGGATCTTACAAACAGGTTTATTAATAATAGAGTCGCGGCTGGCAAAGTTCCGGACAGGTTTCTCAACTGGAAATCGCGGTAGAAAAGGACAAATACATCCATTTGATCGGGCGTACAATACAGGCCGGCCGCGCGGCGGGGTTACAAAGTTATGCCAGGCGAAACCGAACCCAAATTAACGGCGCTTAAGAGCCGAACCATCGTCTCGGGATACCAACTGGTGGTAATCGGGCTGGTGGCCCTTTCGGTAATATTGGGGCTGGTGGTACCGTTCTTACCGGAGCTGCTGCAACTGACCCTGATAGCCATTATCCCGGCGGCGGTCGGATTCATTCTAATTATTCGCAATCCCTACCTGGGTGTATATTTCTTCTTTCTTTACAGTGTCCTTCGACCTTACGACTTTCTTCCCTTTCTCCGTCCGCTGCGGCTTACGATGATAATAGAAATTCTGACTCTTCTTTCCTGGGTGGTTGCGCTGGTAATCTCACGCGACAGGATCAAGTGGAGTTGGTTTCATACTTCCTTTCTGGCTTTCGTGGCGATAATCGGGGTAACAGTCATAACTGCCTGGAACAATTATTTTGCCTACGAAACCACCCAGGCCTTGGCGATCTATTTCATCATGTTCCTGATCACATCAAACGTTGTAAATTCACTCGATCGAGTGAAACACCTCATCTGGCTCCTTCTGGTAATACATGCTTATTTTGCGATCAAGGGGATCATGACGTTTGTTTCTGGCCAGCACTTCATTCCAACCACCGGCCAGTACACGAGCGGGGCTGTTGGGGGCGGATTTATCGGTGATGAGAACGACTTCGCCCTGGCCATCAATATGATGATTCCCTTTGCGTTCTTCGGATTCTTTTACCTCAAAGGCAAGGCCAGGCTCTGCAGCGGGATTTTGCTGGTAACATATATTCTGGCAGTAATTTCCAGCTTTTCCAGAGGGGGCTGGGTCGGACTGGCAGCTATCATGGCTTACGGAATAATAAATGTCAAACGAAGGTTTGCCGTGATCGGCCTGGTCCTGATTCTGGGCGCGACAGCTCTGTTATTCGCCCCGGCCCAATACTGGGAAGAAATTGGCAGTGTAACTGATACCTCCGAATCCACCGCCAGCGCCAGGTTGCGATTCTGGGACGCCGGCGTGAGAATGTTCCTGGATAACCCCGTTATTGGAGTCGGGGCGGCCAACGGCGGCATACATATGCCGGGTTACATTCGGGGTATGCGCGACGCCAACACGCAATGGGGTCGAGCTTTCCACGGAACGTGGATTCAGGTGCTGGCCGAACTTGGCATCCTCGGGTTCACGGTTTACATAGCCATGATTGTGCTGGTGTTCAAATGGCTGTATCGCGTCAGGCAACTGAAAATCCCACCCGATGGCGACAACACCGAGGAATACCTGGCTAAATCGATGATCGGCAGCCTGATCGGCTATTTTGCGTGTGCTTCGTTCCTGTCCACGGCGTATTATCCCCAGTTATGGACCATGTATATGCTGGCCATAGCTTTCATCTTTTGCGTAGACTCGCGATTGCTGGACCAGCAAAAACAGACGCCTTTGGTACCGGCTTCAAGTGAACAAATTGGCTGAAAATTGGTTCTCTTTTAAAGGAACGCGGGCTGCAGCAGAGGACCTTAATGATTAACATATCAGAATACTCATCAGAATATGAATCTCAGTGGTCGGAGTTTGTTCAACAGGCTCGAACATCTACCATCGCTCACCAGATTGGCTGGAAAGATGTTATTGCCGAATCACTGGGCCACCGGCCGGTATACCTGATAGCCACCGATAATGCGAAAATTACCGGTATTCTTCCGATGTTTCTGGTCAGAACCTGGTGGCGATCAAGATA
The DNA here is from genome assembly GCA_020348905.1 of Candidatus Zixiibacteriota bacterium. Lineage (GTDB taxonomy): Bacteria > Zixibacteria > MSB-5A5 > GN15 > FEB-12. The sequence continues at coordinate 3,181,683 of CP070756.1, read as the reverse complement.
CGTCGTTTCCCTGCCGTGGATTGATTATGGCGGTGTGTGTGCTGAAGATACGCAGTCGGAAAGGTTGTTGCTCGAACGCGCCTGCGAGATAACCGAACAGGCCGGAGCCCGGTTTATGGAGTTGCGGTCGGTCGCGGCATCTCCGGCCGTCGACCTTATTACTTCGGATAAGAAAGTGACTTTTCTTCTCGAGCTGGATGCTGATCCGGAAAAAATATGGAAAGGATTCAACGCCAAGCTTAGAAATCAGATCCGAAAAGCCGACAAGTCGGGCCTTACAACCGAATACGGCGGTCTGGACAAGCTTGATCTTTTCTATAGAGTCTTCTCTTACAATATGCGCGACCTGGGGACACCGGTTTGGGGGATGGACTTTTTTGAACGCATCCTGTCTACATTCCGTGACTCAGCCCGGGTGATCCTGGTAAGAAAAGATGACAAGGTTATCGCCGGCGGCCTGGTGCTTTCATTTAAGGATCGGTTCTATGTTCCCTCGGCATCGTCCTATCGAAGCTACCTTAAATACTGCCCCAACCATGCTCTATACTGGCGGGTCATTAAAGACGCTTGCGAAAAAGGTTACAAGTATTTCGATTTCGGTCGTTCCACCTGGAACTCCAATACCTTCAATTTCAAAAAGCAATGGACTCCCGATCCCAGGCAACTTAACTGGCAGTATCACCTGAACCGGGTTGAGGATATTCCGGCAGTGAATCCAAGTAATCCCAAGTATCGCCTCTTCATAGGCATGTGGCAGAAACTGCCGCTGGCCGTGGCAAACGCTGTCGGGCCAAAGCTCATCAAGAATTTCCCGTAGGGAGTCCGTACCAATGCAACCCGAATTGATAAGGAACTCGCCCTGAGATGTTTCGCTTGTTATCTCCTGCCGGAGCACCTGTTTCTCTATCCGACATTGCTCGCTCTATGTTGGCGCGGACACGACACGCCAGGTGTTACGAGCAACTTGAGAAATCAATCAAGGTTCTTTCGGGTGCAAGGCACTGTTTATTTGTCAACTCCGGTAAGACGGCATTGCTTCTGGGACTGAAAGCCCTGAAAGAACACGCCGGTGACACCAGGGATGAGGTGATCGTACCGGCCTATACCTGTTTCACCGTTCCGGCTGCAGTCGCCCGTGCCGGCTTGAAAGTGCGTCCGATAGATATCGACCCCATGACGATGGATTTCCGTTACGACACCTTGTCGGCGGTAGATTTTAACCGGGTTCTCGCTATTGTCGGTAACAATTTATTCGGTATACCGTCCAACTGGGCGAAACTTGACGAAATCTCTCGCGAGCATAATGTCGACCTTATTGACGATGCCGCCCAGGCAATGGGACTCAAGCACGGCGGCATTCCGATGGGAACCTTCGGTAAGTTCGGATTCTACAGCCTTGGAAGGGGCAAAAACCTCACTGCCTATGCGGGCGGAATCCTGGTGACCGATGATGACCGGCTTGCTGAAACCCTGTCCCAAGAAGTCGTAAAGCTGCCAGTCGGTGGTATCGGCTTTGAGATGATGCTCCTATTAAAAACCATCCTGCTCAGCCTCTTCCTTCGACCGCGACTGTACTGGTTACCGTCGATGATGCCCTTCCTCGGCCTGGGCGAAACCATTTTCGACCCCGAATTCGATATCAGCGGATTTTCTCGATGGCAGGTTTGCTTATCGGCGGTGGTGAGCAAACACCTTGATTCTTATAATGAAAGTCGACGGGCAAACGCCCGCGCCCTTGCCGAAAGAATCCAGGCACTGGACGGCTTTGACATTCCCGGGTATGATGGTAACAACATTTATGCCTGTTTGCGGCTGCCGGTTTTGACGGCCGATCAACAGACTCGCGATGAGATTGTCGCCTCGCTCAGGCGTCGCGGAATAACGGCTTCAACGATGTACCCGGCTACAGTCCGCAACATCGACGGAATTGGACCGTACCTGGCATCGGAGGACAACAACTTCAGCGGCGCTCAGACAGTCGTGGAAAGACTTGTCACGCTTCCGACCCATCCCTATCTTAGGGAGTCAGACATCGAACGCATAGTCACCACTCTGGCGGGGCTGTCGCAGGGGGAAAAATGTCCGGTATAAGACGATTCATCAAGTATCTGACCGCGCTGGCGCTGTTCTACTCGGGCCTTCTGAGCCTGTATGATTTCATCAGGAAGAAACTGGGGAACCGGCCCGATTTTGTTATCCTAATGTATCACCGGGTTCTTGATGATGTTACCTATGACAGAGTATACACCCAGCCCGGGATGTCGGTTACCGAAAGTACTTTTGACCGACAGATGACCTGGCTGAATAAGAAATTCAAGGTGCTTCCAATCGAGCAGGTTTTGTCGACGACGGATAACGGCGAGAGTGGAAAATACGGCGCTGCCGCTATCACATTCGATGATGGCTGGCGCGACAACTACACTCACGCCCTTCCCATCCTAAGAAAACACCGTATTCCAGCGACCGTTTTCCTGACAGCTGATTACATCGGGACCAGTCGTCCTTTCTGGTTTCTCACGGTCAAGTGGCTTATCCTGGATGGTAATATCTCGGCCGAGGACCTGGCCGCTATTATAACCGACATCGATGACAGGTCTAAGTCCGCCACCGATGCGGTTCGATTTCTCAGAAACATCCGAGGGACTCCCGAAACAGTGGCAGACCGGATCATTGAGATGCTCAAGACGCTCGAAATTGAATCACTGGAGGCAATCGTCAAGGCCATGCTTGACAGGAGCAGTCTTTCTCTGGATCGCTGGGAAAGAGACAAACCGATGCTTACCTGGGATGAAGCCGCCGAAATGAGTGAACAGAATATCGAGATCGGCTCTCACGGATGCTCTCACCGGATTCTTACGCTGTTATCCGAATCAGAAACCAGTAAGGAGCTTCATGATTCCAGAGCAGCGATTGAAAGCCGGCTGGGCAAGGCAGTGCGCGGATTCTCGTACCCTAACGGGAACTACAGCGAAGAGATCGAACAGGATGTTCGGAAAGCTGGATACACTTATGCCGTGGCGACCGGTGGCAGGAATCTTCCCGGCAACCAGGTCGACCGGTTCGCGTTGAAACGGGTGGCGATTCACGAGGGAATATCGACCGGACCTTGGGGCCGATTTTCAACGGCCATGTTTGCGTGGCACATTATAAGACACTTTTAGACCGGTCGGGCTAAGCACGAAAACGCAGCGTCCGAGGAACTTATTGACCCAAATGGCCATTTAATCTACGAGATAAACAATATAGTGCGTGGCAGCACTTTGCAGGTTATGGGACACGTTTTAGTTACAGACGGAAACCAGCGCTCAACCCTGGCTCTGGTTCGGTCGCTCGGCATAAAGGGGATAAAGGTCACGGTAGGTGAGGATTCTACGCCTTGCCTGGCCTCGGTTTCCAGGTATGCGCACGATTCGTTTCAATACCCCTCCCCTGCCGACGATCCCGAGGCATTCATCGCCGAACTCAAACGCAGGGTACAAGGTGGCACCTTCGATGTACTGATACCCATGACTGATATCACCGGTTACCTGATAGGTGCACACCAGCATGAACTTTCAGAGTATGTTCGGATACCGACAGTTGACAAAGAGACTTTTGAAAAGGCTTCAGACAAGGCCCAGATGGTTCGGTTGGCCCAGCAGCTCAATGTGCCCGTTCCGCAGACACACTTCGCGGACAACCCGGAACAAGTAAAGCTTCTTGCCCCGGACCTGCATTACCCGGTGGTGATGAAGCCCCATCGCTCAAGGGTCCGGACCGAGTCCGGCTGGACCGGCACTAAGGTTGGCTTTGCCAATTCGCCGCAAGAGCTCATTGACTATTTCAGCAGGCCCGGTTTACCACAGCCGCTGCCGATGATTCAGGAACGTATTACCGGGGACGGCTGTGGAGCTTTCTTCCTGTTTGACCACGGCCGACCGCTGGCGGTCTTCTTTCACCGTCGTCTCAGGGAAAAGCCTCCTTCGGGAGGCGTGAGTGTACTGAGAGAAAGCATCCCGGTTGACCCGCAGATGCGTCGCGACGCCGAGAAGCTGCTTGGAGCACTCAACTGGCACGGAGTGGCCATGGTCGAGTTCAAAAAAGATAATCGCGACAACCAGTATAAGCTGATGGAGATAAACGCCCGTTTCTGGGGCTCGCTCCAGCTGGCTATCGACGCCGGTGTTGATTTCCCTTACCTCATCTATAAGATTGCGACCGGCGCCACGCCCGAACCGGTGTCTGAATATCGGGTAGGGGTGAAAACCCGGTGGCTGCTTGGTGATCTGGATCATCTTCTGATCCGCCTTTTCAAGTCCGACCGAAGCCTGAATTTGCCCAACGGTCACCCGGGCAGGTTGGCCACCATATACAACTTTTTCAAACTATGGCAGGCCCGGACCCGTTACGAGATATTCAAGATGGATGATTTTCGGCCGGCCCTGTACGAAACAGGTCAGTACCTCAAGAGTGTGCTGGGGATATCGAGATGAGGGCGATCAAAGATGATTAGCAGAATGACGTTAAGGGGCGCCCTCCATATGCACACAACCCTGTCGCATGATGGCTCGATGTCACTGGACGAACTGGTCGGCTTTTTGAAGAGCAAGAGCTATGACTATATAGCCATCACCGAGCATTCCTACGATGTCGACGACGGCTCGATGCAAGATCTGGTTGAGAGGTCGCAGCGAATGTCTACGGCCGATTTTCTTATCATACCCGGCCTGGAGTTTCGATGCCACGGGTGGCTCGATATAATCGGATATGGCGTAACTCAGCTTTGCGACAGCGACGAACCAGCTGCCGTAATTGACCACATTCATAGTCATGACGGCGTGGCGGTGCTGGCCCACCCCAACATTCGGGACTACCCGATTGATAACCAATGGGTATCGATGCTCGACGGATGTGAGATATGGAACGTGAGTAACGAAGGCAAGTATCTTCCCCAATCGGGGGGGATCAAAAAGTACCAGCAGCTCGTGGCCGACAGCCCGGGCTTGCTGGCTTTTACCGGGCTGGATCTGCACCGTCCGGAAAGCTATTGCAACCTTTCAACCATGACATACGTCCACGACAAAACGGGCGACGGGATAATCGGGGCTCTGAAAGAGGGAGCCTTCCGATCGGAAAGTCCGCTGTTTTCCGTTGGCTCGGATGGTGATATCTCCGCCGCCGGACGGTTTCGTGTCGGGGCATTGGGTACTCTATTAAATGGTGCCCGCAGCGCAAGGGATCTTATCCGCCGATGAACGATAAAATGAACATCCTTCAGTACATTGAAACCAGCGGCCCCGGAGGGGCGGAAACAGTGCTGGTAAATATTGCCCGGCACATGGACCGCAGCCGTTTCAATCCGTATGTGGTTCTTCACAAGTCCCGCTGGGTACATCAGCAGCTCGAGGCCATCGGCGTTCCCACCCGCATTATACCCTGCGGCCGATCCTGGGATATTGGTTTTCTGTACAGATTCGTGAAGACCTGCCGGGAATTGAAGATTAATGTCATCCACGCTCACCTTTTCGGCGCCGGACTTTATGCCAGCCTGGCCGGAGTGATACTTCGCGTTCCCGTAATCGTCACGTTCCACAACGAACTATTGCTTCCCGGTCGGCGCGAGCGTTTCCTGAGATTGAAGAATTTCCTCATCCGTCATCTGGCAAGCAGGCTGATACTTGTGGCCGACTTCATGAAAGATGACTATGTCAGCCGGGGCAAATACCCCGCCGGCAGACTGCAGACTATTTACAATGGTATCGAATGCACATCCAATGAAACGCCTTCCGACGTTGCCGTTTTGCGAAAGGAATTGGGATTGTCTGAATCGGATTTAGTGGTTGGACACGTAGCCAATTTCCGTCCACCAAAAGGCCACAGATACTTGGCCGAGGCGGCCGCCAAGGTCTGCGCTGAGATACCCAACGCGAAGTTCCTGCTCGTCGGTGAGTTCGGCGACGGTTCAATCAAATCCGAGGTCGAGATGCTGGCCGGTCAGTTCGGGATACAGGATAAGCTGCTGATGCTGGGTTTTCGCTCCGATGTCGGCAGGCTGTTAAACCTGATTGACGTTTTCGTGCTTTCGTCGATATCGGAAGGCCATCCGCTTTCGGTGGTGGAAGCCATGGCAGCCGGCAAGCCGGTGGTCGCCACCAACGTCGGCGGCCTTCCCGAAATCGTAGATCAAGGTGAAACCGGATACCTGGTCGAGCCGGGAGACTCTTCGACCCTGGCTGAGAAACTGTGCCTGCTGTTAAGGAACAGCGATCTGCGCGAACGGATGGGACATAGAAGCCGTGAACTCGCCAGGCGGAGATTTTCGCTGGAAACTATGATGACGGGCTACGAAAAACTCTATCAAGAGGCATCGAGGTAAGTACCATGCCGATAGCGGAAATCATATTCTGGCTCTCTATACTGGGCGTTTTCTGGGCTTATTTCGGTTACTGGCTGATGCTGAAGCTCATGTCGATGATTCACACCCGAACCGTCAGGAAGGAAGACTTCCAGCCACAGATCAGCTTGATCATAACGGCCTACAACGAGGAGCGACGCATTCGCGAGAAGATAGAGAACACCCTGGCGCTCGATTATCCCAGGGACAAACTGGAGATAATAGTCGTTTCGGATGCCTCCACCGACGGAACCGAGGATATCGTGCGCTCGTTCGCCGACCGGGGCGTGAAGCTGCTGGTTATAGGCGAGCGACACGGCAAACACCACGGCCAGGGACGGGGAATACGCATGGCCAAAAGTGACATCGTCGTGCTTACCGATGCCACCACCTTCCTTGATCGCGACGGTGTCTCGAAAATCATCCGTAACTTTGCCGACCCGACCATCGGCTGCGTATCATCGGAAGACCGTATGAAAAGTTCCGCTTCGAATGCATCAGGCGAGGGGCTTTATGTAACTTACGAAATGCAGCTTCGCAGCGCCGAAAGCGCAGTTGGTTCGCTGGTGGGGGTCTCGGGAAGTTTCTACGCCGTCCGCAAGCATCTCTGCGAACACTGGATTGACAATATGTCGAGCGATTTTTACATGCCCAGCGTGGCGAAAATCAACGGCTACCGAACCGTCCTGGAACCGGAAGCACTCGGATACTACGAGGTGGTGCGGGATCCCGAAAAAGAGTTCATTCGTAAGGTACGAACGGTGGTTCACGGGTACGAGGTTTTGTTCAGGTTTTTCCGGGTACTCAATCCTTTCAAGTACGGTTTCTACTCTCTGCAGATGTTCAGCCACAAACTGTGTCGATGGCTGGTGCCGCTTTTTCTCATCTCGGCTCTAATCAGCAATCTCTTCCTCTGGCAAACGGGTATTCTGTACCAGATGACCTTGCTGACCCAGTTAGCTTTGTATCTGATGGCCCTGCTGGCGCACCTGGTGAAACGACTGCAGGATGTAGTGCTTTTCAAGGTGCCGTTCTTCTTCGCGATGGTGAACATTTCTATCCTGGTGGCGTGGTATAAGTATCTGACCGGGCAGGAGTATGTAGTTTGGGACGCGACCAAAAGATAAGAGTCTGTCACGTAATGTCAGGTGACCTGTGGGCCGGTGCCGAGGTGCAGGCGTTCACTCTGCTCATGAAGCTGCACGAGACGCCCGAACTGGAGGTGCGGGCGATTGTTCTCAACGAGGGAAAGCTGGCATCAAGTCTGCGTGATAACGGTCTCGACGTTGATGTTATTGATGAATCGAAGCACGGCTTTCGGTCTATCCTGCGGCATGCGCGAGAGCTTCTGCAGAACCAGAAAACCGACATCATTCACAGTCACCGTCGTAAGGAAAATGTCCTGGCCGGGTTGCTCAAAAGGAGCGGTCACACCAAGTACCTAGTGCAAACGGTTCACGGTGCGCCGGAGCCTTTCAAGGGTTTGAACCGCATCAGGGAAAAGTTTTACATGGGTCTGAATAATTACTTTACAACCCGGCATTTTGACCACATCCTGCCGGTCTCCGACGACCTCAAGCAGTATCTTGGAGAGCGCCTGGGACGAGGTCGCCTTACCACAGTTCATAACTCTATCAATGTCGACGAGGTGTTGCCCGACCGTGGCTCGGTTGAAGTGAAACGAGCATTCGGTTTTTCTGAAGGTCATACAGTGATAGGATCGGCCGGAAGAATGGTTGCCGTGAAAGGGTTTGATATATTCCTTAAAGCCGGCCGGATCCTGCTGGAGAAAAGACCGGACGTCAGGTTCCTTCTGGTTGGTGATGGTCCCCAGCTGGAAGACCTCCAAAAGCTTGCCAAAGAACTTGGTATAGATGGCCAGGTAAGGTTTCCCGGTTTTAGAAATGACATGACCGACCTGCTGAACTGCCTTGATGTATTTGTTGTATCATCACACCACGAGGGCATTCCGACCGTGGTCCTCGAGGCAATGGCTTTGAAAAAGGCTGTTGTGGCAACCTCGGTGGGCGGGATGATCGAAATGCTTGACGCTGACGTCAGCGGAATCCTGGTACCGCCGTCCAATGCCGGCGCCATTGCCTCAGCCTGTGAAAGACTCCTGAATGATTCGGCTCTCAGGGAAAGGTTGGGCCGGGCCGCGAGGGAAAAAGTGGAGAGACACTTCTCGGCGAGAACTCAAGCCGAAAAAGTTGTCGACATCTACCGGCAACTGGCCGGCTGTTCCGGGGAAGACAAAAGGCGGGCTTAGCATGAATGAAACAAGACACAGGTTTTCAATAAGTTTCATTATACCCGTGCTTAACGGTGAGAAATTCATGGCGCATTGTATAGAGCATATAATCGCCGAGATGGACGACGACGATGAGTTGATTGTCGTTGATAACGGCTCCACCGACGCCACACTCGATATTGTCCGGCGTTACGATCGAGCCCGGATACTCGAGTTTCCGGGTTCAACCATCGCCTTTCTCAGAAACAGGGGGGTCGAAGTTGCCCGGGGCGACCTGTACGCATTTATCGATTCGGACGTCATCATTTGCAAGAGATGGCGAACCGAGGTGGAATCGGCCCTTGGCGATGAGTCCATCCATGCCACCGGTTCCAAATATGACATCCCGGAAAAGCCCCACTGGATCGAAAGGGCGTGGTATTCCAAGCGATCAAAGGACATGCGACCAATCAACTATATCAATTCGGGCAACCTGATAGTGCGCAAATCCGCGTTTGAAGCGGTTAGCGGATTTAACGAGAAGCTCGCGACCGACGAAGACTGTGATCTTGGTGAACGTCTCAATCGAAACGGTTATGCTGTTGTCGAAGCTCCCATGATTCGCGCCATCCACCTGGGAAACCCCAAGAGCCTGTGGAATTTTTTCAAAAAGGAAAAGTGGCACGCCACCAGTTCGCTTAATTCCCTCACCCAGGGGATCTTTGACAAGCCGACCGCTATGACATTTGCATTCATGGTGTGCCTGGTGGCAATGCTGGTATCGATTCCGTGGGTCCTGTCGGGCGAAGTGAACCCGATACTATTACCGGCACTTTTGTTGTTCATACCGGCGGTTACGGCTGTTTATAGATCTTATCAGTTCAAAGCCTTCCGACATATTCTGGCGTTTGTGTTGCTTTATCTCGTATTCTTTGTAGCCAGGGCACTAATTATACTGCAGTTTCTATTTGGGCGGACACGCAAGAGAGTCTTTTCCGGCCGTGAGAGCAGCTAAATGATCCAGGTTAGGTTTGTTCGGGGGCAGTAAGAAAACGGGGCAGTCTCTCAGGGCGGTCTGTTCAGGTAAAAAGACCGCCCAAAAAGTCAAATTCGTTGCTAAGACTCGGAGGGCATGGTACGTACCTTGTATTTGAAATCCTCAGAGAGGCCGTAATGACCTGACCGGAGGAGCACAAAAACAGGACAGTATTGTTCAGATATTGGCTTATCTTTTGGATTTCGAGCTGGAGGACTATTTGGGCGGCACCACAAGCCGCTGATACACAATGCCTTAATTGCGGATAATGATAATCGGATTTCGGCGTATAACTTGCATATGTGTATTAACATGGGATATATTAGATATATTTTGGGAATAGCTGGAATGGGGTACTAAAAATGGGCTTAAAACTAACCCTCGCATTAGCGCTGGTTACTGCACTCGCCGGCAATTCGCTGGCAACAACTTACTACGTATCGCAAAATGGTCCCGGAGGTGATGGGCAATCGTGGGCCACAGCATGGACAACCATTGACGACGTCAACACCGGGGTTTCATCGGGCGACACCGTCTTTTTCGGAACCGGCACCTGGATCGGAACGCAACTCAGGTGTGTGGCCGGTTCCTACTCGGACCGCACCGTCTATGCCTGTTCGTCATTCGCCGACACCAACTTCGATGGCGAATATCATTTCGCCAAAATCTGGGGGGCCAGTTCGCTGGCCAACGCCAATCAAAATGTCATTCAATGCCACTATGACAACAATAGCCGCCTCAGCTACGTTACTCTGTACGGTCTCGAATTGGCCTACGGGCGTCCGAGAGTGATAAGCATCTATGGCGTGACGGTCGATTCATTTTTTGTCGATCACTGCAAACTGGTCGGCTGCACTTCCTCGGAGTACAACAATCCTTCCCTGTGGCACTCGGGCACGAGGGTCGGCAACGAAGGTTCTTTCAATCGCCTGCTGGCCTGTTCGCTCAGTACCGCCTACGGTCCGGGCGGCGGGCACGGCTGTGGCATTGACACTTACAGTCAAAATGACATGACGGTTGACTCGTGTGTATTCTACGGTCACTTTGACGGCGCCTGTTTGTGGTGGAAAAACGACAATGACGGCTTGAATTACCGCAATGTGGTCAAGAACTCGATATTTACCCCCACCAGCGCCGATTACGGAGGCGGGGTATGGCTTTACCGAAATCAAAATGACGATTCGGTCTACAACAATATCTTCGCGGGCGGTCTGACCCGGGGGGTCAGAATCGGAAACCATACCAGTCGCCCCAACTACGGTACTGTCATTATCAATAACACCTTCATCAACGCCGCGGGTCTCGGAGGTGACCGCAACTGCATCGACGGTTACAACACCTCGGGAACGACTTACAAGTACAACGTCGAATACCGAACCAGCACACCTTTCCACGTCATCGGCGAGTGTCTTGATGCCAATGATCTGGACATCGATTCAAATATATATGTCATCGGTAGCGCTCAGGCGGAGTACGGGTACGCCAACTACGTGACACAGTCATACTGGACTAATACGCTCGGGCAGGACCGCAATTCGGCTTTCTGGGGCAACCTGTCGGATATCGGCTTTGCCGATTACGCCAGCGGTGATTATCGTCGTAGTCCGGACACCACTGAGATGAACGTTTATTACGACGGCCGTACGTGGCTGTACTACGGAGCCGATCTGACAGCGGGAGAAGCCTGTCCGCGTCCGGCGCCGCCGGTGCTGGCGGGTCCGGCCAACGGCACAACCGGGGTGACTGAACCGATCGCACTGGTCTGGAACAGTTCCACCGGGGCCGACCTGTACCAGGTTCAGGTAGACAACAGTCTGTCCTTCGACAGCCGGGAACTGGATGACCAAACCACCGGACTAACGGCCAGCGTAACCGGCCTATCTGAAGGCACCACCTACTACTGGAGGGTCCGCGCCTCCGACACCTGCGGCTGGGGCAGCTGGAGCCAGTTGTGGAACTTCACAACCCAAGGCGAATCGGGCGGTGGAACGGTCAACTACGCCCTCGGAATCACACCCCAGGTCGATGGTACCTACAGTGGCTACACACCTTCGGTCATCACTGACGGTGTTTCCGATCCTTACGGGGGTACGACCACGACCTGGGCTTCCCAGGAAAGCTCGACCTCGCCTCACTGGATCGAAACCGATTTTGGTTCAGCCAAATCGGTAAACCAGGTCACAATCCGATGGGCCTGGAACGCCAATCGAAGCAGCTGGATGACCTCGCAGCAGTACCACATCCAACGCTGGAACGGAATTGATTTTGAAGACATCGTGGTCGTCACGAGCCCGGCGGTTGATAGTGTTACCACGACCTCGTTTCCGGTCGTCTCGACATCGAGGATGCGTATCTACCAACCCGCCAACATGGGTCCGTCCAATTACCCGACTGTCATCTGGCTTACGGAAATTGAAGAGCTGGGCGAGCAGTCTGGCGAGATCGACACCATTCCACCCGCCTCGATCGATGATCTGGGGGCTGTCCCCGGCAATAACCTGGGTGAAATTTTGCTCACCTGGACTGCTCCCGGCGATGACGGCGATATCGGCACCCTTGACCGTTACGAAGTGATGTGGTCGCTTGAAGACATAACCGATAACTACTGGTCGCCGGACCTGATTATGCACAGCCCCAGGCCGGCAGGAAACCCGGAATCTCTGACGATATCGGGCCTGAAGGAGGGTTACCGGTACTTCATTGTAGTGCAGGGGTTCGACAACGCCGGAAACGAAAGCGGTATTTCCAACGTTGCCGAATCTTTTGCTAACGGTATCCGGCCGCCGCCGTGGCGCTTCACCAGCGTAAACCAATCCGGCCAGACGGCCAGTCTTACCTGCTCAACCGTTGTTTCCTACCTAAACGTCGATACTTATCGCTTCGCCCTCGTCGACTCCGCTTCAGGCGACACATCAATATTAAGCACCAGCCAGATTGCCAGCTCAATCGCCTCGGTAACTTTCGAGAACCTCAGCGACGCCGCTCTGTACTACTGGTATTGCTGGGCTGTCGCCGGCGGCACCGACTCAAGCCTTTGGTCCGCGCCAAAGAAATTTCGGCTGTCGAATGTTTGTCCGGATCCCCCGTCTCCCAATTACCCCCTGGATTTCGATACCGTTGTGGCCAGCATAGATGACTTTACTTTAGTCGTCAACAACGGCACCGATGATGACAGCACGGGGACCCTTACCTACGATTTCGAGTTTTACGGCCAGAATTCAACCTCCCCCCTGGCGTCAGCCGGTGACGTAGCAGAAGGCGAGCAGACTACCAACTGGACGGTTCCGATCAGCCTCGAAAGCGGTCGCACCTATACCTGGCGAGCAAGGACTTTTGACGGCATTGACTATTCCTTCTGGATGGACTATACCCACTTCGCATTAATTAGCGGCGGAACAGGAGGCACGCCGTCAGAAGCGGAAATCATTGCCTTCCCCAATCCCGTTCATTTTACACAGGGGGAATACGTTACTTTCCGGTTGCCCGACTATCCGGTTGATCTGCTGATCCAGACCGTTGCCGGTGAAACGGTACTTTTGAAAAACGGGATTTCCGGAGACTGGCACTGGTACGGTGAGAACGGCTCCGGTAACAAGGTAGCCATAGGAATCTACTCCTGGTTTGTCCGCGGTACCGATCAGAATGGCAAGATTGTAGTCAAACCCTGAAGGACATAGAACTGCCGATTGAGACTTTATTCCAGGCGAATATTGTCAAAGTAGAGCGTCAGCCCGGAATCACGCCGGGCGGCGAAGATGTGTATGGCACCCATGCTGGCGAGGTCTATTTCCCGGGTGGACGGGGCTGACCTGATATCGGCGAGACCGAACGAAATCTTGTTCATTCCCGACTTAACCAAAACGGTGCGATTGAACCTGTCCTCAAACTCACCGTTATGAGATTGATCTTCTATCCTCACACTCAGGTGGACGCTGCTGTCTTCAGGTGAGAGAACCTCAAAACTAACCTGGCGATAGCCCCGCCAGTCCGGATAGGGCTCGAGGATTTCCAGTCCGGGATAATCGTCACCGCCGAAAGTCACCTGACCCACGCTGGTGGTGTCATCGGTAATGTCCCGGGGCGCCCTGACTATACTTAAGGCAGCATTGTTTGTACCCACAAAACGTTTCCCCCAGTACGAGTCAAAATCACAGATAACAGGGAAAGTGGCATTGCGACCCAGGTAGACCGTCGACCAGTAAGCCACCGGGACCATCGTTGCTATGAATGAAAGTATGGCTACGGTCAGGATGATACCACGGAGTTTTCCGGCCCTCAGGTTTACTTTGCGATCGACGCACACGGATACGCCCAGAAACGACACGATCCCGGCTATATCCCGCAGAAAGTCCATGATGTCGGCGTCGCGCGGCCCGTCAATCTGGGCGTACTCGCTGAATAGACCAAGCAGAGCAGTAACCACCAGCGCCACCAGGTAATGGACGAGCCTCTTTGAAAAGACGGTGCCCAGCAGGCGCGATGATATGCCCAGAACCAGCAGCGATACTATGCCGAAAATCGGCGTGTGACCGGCATTCTGAATCTCGATCCAGAGGCGGGTGTCGAAGGGCAGCTCGTACATGAGCACCGCCGCCACCATAGTCAAAACCAGGATTATCAGAAGAAGGGTAACAGCAAGGGTCTGACGCGTCATGATATGATATCTTTATCGGAAAAAGGATGACTCAATGCTTATCTGAACCTAAGCTAACCATAGCCGGCCGAGTTTTCAACAGTTTTTTGACAGGTTCGAAAGCGATTAATTCTCGATCCAGTAGGCCACCACCGGCCACTCATCCTCGGACCGGTAGATGGACCGAAACGACGGCGGCACCCGTTCATCGTCGGGCTCCAGCAAGAACTCGAGCTGCGGGTGGGTATAAGTGCTGTGCCGTTTTGTATATACGAGGACGTGCGCCCCGGTGCTTCTTACGAGGCTATCAAGTTGTTCGGGGTGAACATCCCCGAGAAGATTCATGGTTACGAAAGGGCGGTCGGCATACCAGGCCAGATTACGGCTGCAGGTCAGTATCGCCGCGTCCTCGGGCGTATTCTGCATCAAGAAAAGACCGGCTCTTTTTTCATCGTCGACGTTATCGCGCGCAAAACCATCGGGTACTCTTATGACAACCGCGACCAGCGCCACCAGAACCACTAAAGCGACGGCATAGCGACGCAGCGGAACTTTCGAGAGCAGTGCGGTAGTCGAAGCTCCGCGCGGCCAGTATGAAGCCAGGGATCGTCCCAGGTGGTTGACCGTGAAGTAAGCAGCGAACAGCAGGATTACAGGCATTACCGGTACGAAGAATCTCGGGTTCATCCAGGCCAAGAGAGTCAGCAGCACCACGGTCGCGCCGCTGAGAAGCAGGGCAATTCGCTCGGGCGACGGTCTTCGCAGCCACGTGAAGACACCCAGCAACGCCACCAATCCGGCCAGGTAACCCTGCCTGACCACGATGTCGATCGGGAACGACAGCGCGTTCCCGGCCATGTGCCTGGCAATCTCTACGGGGTGGTTGATCAGTAGGGCGAAAGCCGACCCGTACTGCTCGGCGTAGGTCTCAAAGAGGAGCCAGGAGTCGGTGGTATCAAACATGGCAAAAGCGACATTGGCGTAATTAAGATTGTTTAGGTTACCGTGCCGGGCGATAGAGATTATGCACCAGGGGGCTATGGTCAGGACAAAGGCTGCCAGATACCAGGCTGACTTTGCGATTCGATGCCCCCACCGTCCCGGCGTCGCGAAAAATATGAAGAGAAGCGCAGCCGGGACGATAGCCATGAAGACAGATCGCGTCAGGTAGGCCAGCCCGCCGATTACGCCGGCTATCAGCAGTCCTTTGAGAGAACCTCGCCCGGCAATTGCCAGAACATAAACGCTTGCCAGAAACAGGGCCGTGCCGAGCATGTCCGAACCCACCACGTAACTGTAGCGAATCATCACCGGCGACAGCACCACCAGACTCGCCGCCAGCAAAGCTACCCGGTTGCTGTTGAAGCACGTGCGACCCAGCATCCAGGTAAGGATAACAACGGCGATACCCGATAGAAACGAGACCAGCTTGCCGGCCCAAAAAACATCTCCCGTAATCAGACGCACTCCCGCAACGATCGCAGGGTAAAGCGGTGGATGAAATGGCGAGTCATATTCTTTGAGATTCTCGGCCCCCTCCATGTACTCGATCGGATCGCCCCATCCCGCCAGCACGTCATGCTCAATGAGCAGATACCCGGCGGCAAGGACGTAGATCAGGACCGGCAGGATTATCAAACCACGGCGGTCGAAAAGAGATATTTTTGTACTGTTTTCCATAACTACAGCCCCAAAATCGTCATCGGGGTCAGCGAAATTTGTGAAAGCGGTTGTCTGGCAGAAGGTTGCGTGCTTCCTGCTTTTTAACGTGCTGTTTTGTTGTTACTCCAAAATGTGTTCAACCCCCTAAAGTTCTAAGATTATACGCAAAAAACGGTGGGACTGTAAGATTATTTAGGCCAGGCTCTACTGTACGGCTTGAGAGCCTGGCCTGTTGGCGACGAAAGGCATCGCGTATTCCGTAGTCAGGGCCGGAACAGTTGGCGAGCCGCTACTTGGAGAAGAATACCGAAAGCTCCGCTTTGATTTCTCCGAGAGATTCGGTGACTTCCAGCGACTTCACCTCGGTGCTCTCCAATACCGTGATAATCAGCCCGTTGTTATCCAGTATCCCGCTGTGCCACCTGATTACCAGATCGGTGACATCAATCCTGACCCGGCTCGAATCCGTAACAGCCGCAAAGGCCGTGGCAAAGAGCGAGTCAACCGTGCCGATCGATTTGTCGGTAAGATCGGCCTCTGTCTTCCAGCCCGAGGTAATGGCGTGGGCAGCGATATTAACGGTGCGGGCCGACTCCGCATCAATGTCCAGACCAATCACCAGGTGGGCCAGATCGATGTTCATCTCTGACGGTATCTTCGATATATCAAACTTCAGTACAAGCCCATCCGAGGGCGCGGTTTTTGCATCGCCGACTATGCAGTAATCACTCGCCTTCAACCGCACATGACCAGCAGTAGCATTTCCTACCGCAGCAATTATCATCGCAGCCGTTACCATAATAGCTGTTAGATTTATCTTGCGCATGATTCTCTCCTTACTTCACCAGCAGCATTTTTCGGGTCGCTACGTTTTCCCCGGCGATGATACGATACATGTACACGCCCGAGGACACCCGATTGCCGTCATAATCCTCGCCCGACCACTGCACCTGATGATACCCGGGCGACTGAGTTTGATTGACAAGCGTGTTCACTTTGCGTCCGAGTATGTTGTAGACGTCTATTCTTACATGACAAGCCTCAGGTAGCGCGTACTGGATGTCGGTTGATGGGTTAAACGGGTTGGGATAGTTTTGCATAATTTCGAATTTTGACGGCACCACCTGCGCGGTTTGATCGGCCCGCTTCGATGGTGGTCCCTGTGCCTCGGCACACAGAAGCGGCTCAATCTGGAGGGAGTTGGAGGTATCTATTTTGGCAGGGTCGAATATGGTCACCCCGTCACCGAAGTAGTTCCCCTGCGCCGATACAGTTCCCGCGCGATTATAGTAGATGGAATGAATGGGCAAACAGTCCTTGGGAATATCCATTACACATCCCGGTTCAACGCAGTAGAAGGCGTTACCACCCAGATCCCAACTCTGCCCCAGATCGACAGCGGTCTGCGCAATATAAACGTGGTAGTCGTTAGCACCATAAAAACAGCAGTCTCTTATCTTGCAGGTTGCTGATGTGCCACTGCCATCTATGGCAACATTCAAATACGGCTCGATACATTCACCCGAGGGGTACACATCAGAATCAAAAGCGCAGTGTCTCACCGTTACGTCACTCTTGTGACCAACCTTTATGCCCGTACCGACATCAATAAATTGGCAGTTGAAGACATAAGGGTCACTGTGCAGGTCGGCCTGAATTCCCACCGGCGAGGGATAGAACACATTCTGAACAAAATCGCAACCGACGATGTCGGGTGAAGAGTGATCATATAGCGATATTCCAACACCCATATTCTCAAAATAGCAGTTCTCAATACGGGCTGTTGAATCAGTCAGGTACATGCGGATTCCGTAACTGGACGGCGGCAACAAAATACAACATTCGGGGAAGCTCTCATGAGGCCACCTGACTGTATCGTCGGCAAAATAAGCGTGGTTACTCTCGTTATAAATCCCGTACATCTTACAGGTTTCAAAGGTGCAGTTCACTACGGTATCATAGCTTTCATCCTGGAGCTTCAGCCCCACATACGCATCTACTATCTCAGCACCGTCAATAACGACCTTACCTCCGGACGACCTGATACCATACCAGGCCGAGCTGGCGGCTGGCGGTTCAGGGCCGATCACAACCCGCTGGCCGGGCTGGCCTTCAATGCGCAATTCAGCACCCGGGTCGACGATGATTTCCACTTTGTTCGGATCATTTCCGCCGGAGGTGATATCGGTATTCGGAGTAATGATCAAGTTGGGCGACCTGATCGTGAGCACGTTTCCGCTCTCAACGGTTAAATCACCATTTACACCGTAGGAATACTGAGAGCACAGTTCACCGTCAATTGGTCCTGCAATACATGGCGAATAATCTATCTTGAGCAGCTTGCCCCACGCACGCCTCATGAAGGTCTCAAATTTGACCACTCCGCAACTATCGCGGACGTGATGCGGGGTGCCAGTCGAAACGTCGTAGAAAGTGGTCGTACCGGGAACTCCTGTAAGCTGTATTACCACATTTTGGTCATCGTCGGCGGCTGAACGACGATTGACCAAGAAGTAGTAGTCTTCACCGGTAGCCGATGTAAAGCGGGATATTTCCACCCATGTATTCTCGGGATCGAAGGTTGTGCTGTATATGGAATCGATCACGCCGTTGCTTATGGCTTTTGTATAGAGCCATTTCCCTCCTTCCTGCCACTCCAGTTCCCCAAGCACCGGCCAGACCGAATCGGCAAACTTGTGCAGATCTCGCGCAGCAAACCAGCGGTCGGTTGG
>CP070756.1:3154432-3162917 GCA_020348905.1 Candidatus Zixiibacteriota bacterium | reverse complement strand
GCGATGTATTCGCGGGGTTTAAGGTTCAGCCGGTCGAGGATATCGGATTTGCCGGCGACCTCGAGGTTGTTCACCAGCGAGTCGATCATAATGTTGCCGGTGAAAAACACTTTTTCGTCCGGGACACCCTCGGCTTTGAGGTTAACGAGGCCGGAGTTCTCCGAAACAAACAGATAATCGGACAGGCGATCGGTGACGATGCGGTTGATTTCTTCGGGCATGGTATTGTCGAAGCTTCGCAGACCGGCTTCCACATGAGCCAGTTTGATCCAGAGTTTCGAGGTTACCACGGCCGTGGCCAGGGTGGAATTTACATCGCCAAAGACGGTTACCAGGTCGGGTTTGATTTCAACCAGTTCGTTTTCGAGGCTGGTCATGATTCGGGCGGTCTGTTCGGCGTGGCTGCCCGAACCTACGCCGAGGTAAATATCCGGCTTGGGCATTTTCAGTTCATCAAAGAACAGTTGTGATAACTTGTGGTCATAATGCTGCCCGGTGTGTATCAGGACGGTTTCAAACCTGTCGGGATGTTCGGCCAGGGCCCTCATGAGGGGGGCGGATTTCATAAAGTTCGGCCTGGCTCCAACGACAAGGACAATCTTTTTAGCTGACATCTTCTGTTTACCTCATTTCCTGCCGACTGTAGCCCGCCCAGTAATCCCGGTGTAATTCAAACGGGCCGGGGAAAAAGTAGTTTTCACAGCCCATGTACGCCACAAAAAATAATTGAATTTCCCGGTCGATTACCTAACTTGGAAAAGCTACATGCTGCATGAGCTATTTAACTGAGATAACAGCCGGTTTCAGGAAAAGTTCATCAAGTTGACAGAAACTAAGAGTATCGCCCGGTCCGGCCGTAAATCGCCGATCATCACGGTAGGCAAATACCTTTTGATAATCGTGGTGGTCTACTTTGTGGCGGAGAAGCTGGTAGACAACTGGCAGGAGGTGGTCAACTACAACTGGAGCATTAACTGGCTTTTGTTGATTCTGTCGGTAATGGCTCATATCCTGACCTTCGCCCTTCTTGCCGGAGTCTGGTGTCTGCTGATTTCCGGATTCGGCTACCGGGTATCGCTGGTGCACGCTTTCAAAATAAGTTACATCGCCAATCTGGGGCGGTATATCCCGGGAAAGATATGGCCGGTCTTCGGAATGGTATATCTGGCCAAAAAGGCCGAGGTGGGCGAAGAGGCGGCGGTGGCCTCATGGGGCCTGGCGCAGATGTTTGCTGTCCCGGCCTCGTTTCTGGCCTGCCTGGTAACGATCATGATTCACCCGGCTATGTTCGCCGACGAGCTGGGCCGGTTTGTTGGAACCGGTGTCTATGTGGCTGCTCTCGTAATATTCCTGATTTCTTTGCAGATGGTGGTCGTGCCTGATAAGACTCTCCTTTTGTTCAACTTCCTTCTACGTCTGTTTCGAAGACCGCAGGTCAGTTTTCGTCTCAGTAAGACGACGGCTTTGATGGTCTACGTCGGTTACTTCTTCTGCTGGCTGCTGTTTGGTTTTTCGTTCTGGTTGTTTCTGAACGGGGTGATTGACAATCCGCAGATTCCGGTGATGGGTGCAATAGCCGCTTTCGTCCTCGCCTACCAGGTCGGTTACCTGACCCTGTTCTCGCCGGGTGGTCTGGGTATCAGAGAGTTGGCATTGACCTCGCTATTGGTACCCTTCGTTGGGCCGGTCGCCGCCGGTGTGGCGGTAGCCTCGCGCATTTGGAACATGGCGAGTGAAATCATTGCCGCCCTTATAGCTTTTAAAATCAGGCTTGAAGGCGAGTGAGAGCCGACAATCTTTTATCCTAATCGTTACTATCGCGGGGCAGGTATTTCCAGGCCCAGGCCGCCAGGGTCTTTCCAATAAACTGGGCATCCTCACGGCGCGTTACCAGGTGATCGGCGTTATCGAGAGAAATGAAGCTCTTCGGGTGCCGGGCTGCCTGGAATATCTTGACGGCGTTTTCAATGTCGACTATGGCGTCGACCGGCGAATGAAATATCATCAACGGTCTGCCAAGTGAAGCCAGGACGGCTTCCATGTTGTGGGCGGCGATGTCATCGAGAAACTGCTTTTTGATCGTGAAAGGACGTCCGGCCACTTCCACCACGGCCTGGCCCTTCGATATGATTTCGCTCTCGGCGGATTTGAGAACCCGTTTAAGATGAGATGGTGCGTAGGGAGAGTTTACGGTAGCTACCGCCCTGATCTCCGGCAAACGGGAGGCAGCCACAATGGCCGCCGTTCCCCCAAGGGAGTGGCCTACGACAAGTTGGGGCGGCCGATAGTTCGTTCTCAGAAACTCCGCGGCCGAGACCAAGTCATCGATATTGGAAGAAAAGTTGGTGTTGGCAAAATCGCCCTGGCTATTGCCGAGACCGGTGAAATCGAATCTGAGAACGGCGATACCCTCGCCGGCCAGAGACCGCGTTATCCAACTGGCGGCGATGAAGTCTTTCGAGCACGTAAAACAGTGAGCAAATACGGCATAAGCCTGCGGTTTCCCGGCCGGTAGTTCAAGGCTGGCGGCCAGCATGTCGCCGGCGGCCGACGGAAACATTATCTTTTCGCTGGTTGGGGTCACGATTAGTCCCTCTCGTGATCATTAGCCACAAGGCGTTCCGACACAAAAATATAACTCATAATATTGACAATTCCAATCCAAAATCGGGATTTCCGAATTCAGGTACCCCAGAAGCTGCCTCCATGGAACGCCAGGCACGTGGTAGTGTAAAATATTGGAAACAACCAAAGGTCTCAGAAGTTTATGGGTATACAAACATGGAGGAAATTATAAATGAACAGGCAGCACGTTAAACTCTTGATTGTCTTATTGGCCGTATCGGTGCTGGCCATTACAGCCGGTCCGATTCTTAACCTTGATCGGAGCCTGGAGGGCACGACCAAGGTAACAGCGGCCGAAACGGACGCGC
The DNA here is from genome assembly GCA_020348905.1 of Candidatus Zixiibacteriota bacterium. Classification (GTDB taxonomy): domain Bacteria; phylum Zixibacteria; class MSB-5A5; order GN15; family FEB-12. The sequence continues at coordinate 3,159,984 of CP070756.1, read as the reverse complement.
CGCAGGATCGCCCCTTATCGTCTTTGCGCGATCTGAACCGGGCTTTCGTTGAAATTGCCAGCGAGGTCAAGCCGACCGTGGTGACTGTTTTCACGGAGAGGACCTACCGGCTCAGGCAAAACCCGTTTTTCACCAATCCCTTTCTCGATTTCTTCTATGGTCCGGATCGACGGCGTCAGGCCCCGGAACAGGAATTTCGCCAGCAGGGGCTGGGGTCGGGGGTGATAGTGGAATCGGATGGGAAGATTCTTACCAATCATCATGTAATTGCCGAGGCCGACAGCATTTTTGTCAGGACCTATGATGGTCGCCGGTACTCCGCTACCGTGGTTGGCTCTGATCCCAAGACCGACATAGCCGTCATTTCAATCGAAGCCCGTGATCTTCCAGCTGTCAGGATTGGCAACAGCGATGACCTTCAGGTGGGTGAGATGGTGCTGGCGGTGGGCAGCCCTATGAGTGAGAATCTGGCCCACACCGTCACCCAGGGTATTGTTAGCGCCAAGGGGCGCTCGAACATCGGGCTGGCCGACTACGAAGATTTCATTCAGACCGATGCCGCTATCAATCCCGGTAATTCCGGGGGCGCGCTGGTGAATCTGGACGGAGAACTGGTGGGTATCAACAGTGCTATCGTTTCCCGAAGCGGCGGGTTCCAGGGGATCGGTTTTGCTGTTCCCTCCAGCATGGCCGTCAACATTATGAACTCGTTGCTGGCCGACGGAAAAGTCGTAAGGGGTTGGTTGGGCGTGCTAATACAGGATATAAACGAGTCCATCGCGGGAGCGATGGGCCTGGGTGCGCAGACCGGCGCCCTGGTCGGAGATGTTGTGGCTGACAGCCCGGCCGAAGAAGCCGGTTTGGAGCCCGGCGATGTCATCCTTGCCATGAACGGCAAAGAGATTGAGAACTCGGCCCAACTGCGCAACACCGTTGCCGCCACCGCTCCGGGAACAAAGGTGACCTTCGATATCATGCGCGAAAGCGATCGTGAGGAAGTTGTGGTTGAACTGGGTGAACTGCCCGGTGATGATGTTCCGGCGGCAGCCAGAAGAGGCCTTCAGGATATGCTTGGCTTCAGAGTGGATAACCTCACCAACGATTTGGCTCGTCGCTACGACCTGAGTCCAAGTCTTTCCGGGGTGGTGGTTACGTCTATCGATCGCGCCAGTTCCGCCTTCCGGGAAGGTCTTCGCGAGGGTGATGTCGTTTACTCGGTCAATCGGAGGCGCGTTGAAACCGTGGCCCAGTTCAATGGCCTGCTGGAGAATGCTCAGAGGGGTGACACCATTCTGATGCGTATCTACCGCAACGAGAACACCTTCTTCCTGGCCTTTACACTTTAGAATTTCGATCGATCACTGATTGTAAAAGCGGACACCAGCGGTGTCCGCTTTTTTCTGCCCGGTAAAGGCAGGAAGAAGATATCGACACGTCGTTGCTGTACCCCGGCTTTTCAGCCCCGGGGCGCAAAACTTTTGCTACCCAGCCACTGAAAATTCGTTAAATTAACTGAAACCGTCTCAAGAGTTGATATGAACCTCAGAAGCACAAAAGGCATCATTCCGTCACTCTTTATACTTCTCTCAGTATTTTACACGTTTCCTTTCTTGAGCAAGTATAATTATCTCGGCGTAAGGGATTGGGATCTCTTCACCACCATCACGGCCGTGCCGGTTGGCTCTCTTTTGGATTACGGTCAGTTTCCGTTCTGGAATCCGTATCTTGGCGGCGGCAACATTCTTTTTCACCATCCGGAAGTGGCTGTTCTGTCACCTTTCCTATTGCTGTATCTGGTCTTCGGAGCGGTGATAGGATTGAAATTACAGGTGCTTATCTGCTACTTTCTTGGATTTTTGGGTACATACAAGTTTTTGCGGCGACTGGAAGTGTCAGATATGGCGTCAGTAGGAGGTGCCATTGTCTATTTCGGTTCGGTGCACTTTGCCCTTCAATTTGCGGAAGGACATATTCCATTTACGCACTTTTGTTTCATGCCATGGTTTTTGTACTTCATTCACAAATCTGCAGAGAAGACCAGGCTCGTAGTTCCCGCTGCCATTTCATTGGCTCTTATGATAATGGGCAACGGAGCCGCTGTGCCGCTTCTTTACACCCTCACATTCTCGTCAATACTCTTCGTGCTGTTAACATTCACACAACGTAACCCGGCTTATTTAAAGAACTATGTTGTTTCAAGTGTGGTTGCGGTTTTGTTGTCGGCGGTTAAGTTTGTCCCTATGGCTATCTATCTTTATCAGAACAAATGGAACGTGAACTCTGATGAATCCATTCCGCTCGCCGCATTGGGCGACATATTTTTCGGCCTCAAACATTCACTGTTTATCGAGAATTTCGCCGGGCAGGTGTGGGGCTGGCACGAGTATGGCGCTTATGTATCGCCAGTGGTCGTACTTTTGGCGATATACGCGCTCCTTAAGAATTTCAAAAAGCATTTCATATGGCTGTTGCTTCTGGTTTTCTTCCTGATTCTGGGGCTGGGGAATTTTGGCTCATATTCGCTCTGGGCGGTTTTATCCAAGCTTCCCGGTTACTCGTCGGCGCGATGTACGGGGCGGTCGTTCCAGATGGTCATATTCTGCGCCGCAATACTGGGTGCCTTTGGATGGGACTATCTGAATAACCTTTTGAAGCAGAAAGCATCCAGGGTGGTCACATACGTACCAGCAGCTTTACTGCTGATTATCGTCGGTACTAATGTCTGCCTGGCCTATCCGGTAATGAATTCGGCTTTCAGAGAAAGGCCAGTGGAGATTGTCCGCCACGAGGAATTCAAACATGTTGTCGACGAAAAAGCACATGCATATAAGAACTACCTGGCTAATCGGGGATCACTGGTGGCACCGTGGCTTTCGGCTTATCACGAGAGTCGGGGACTTGTTGATCCATTCGGAAGTGTGATGGAAGAGTATGTTCTCGAAGGGCAAGCTGATATCGTCAGAAGAAGCTACACGCCGAATAGAATTGAATATGTCGTAAATGGAAAAACAGCCGGAAAGATCGTAATCGGGATGGGGGACGATCCCGGGTGGACAGCCGGGAACGTGTCAAAACTGCCCGCGACGGCAGGGTTGATAACGGTTCCATTCGAAAAAGGGGAGCAGGAAATTATCTTGAGCTACCGGTCTCCTTACTTCATCAGCGGACTGATTCTTTCGCTTGTCAGTATAATAGCTGCTGGTGTTTACTGGAAGAAGTCCTGATCACTCACAAAAGCTGCACCATCGCTTACGCTTCAGAGTATGAAACTCGTGTGCCAGAGAGAGCGGACCCCACAGGCGTCCGCTTCTTTTTTTGAGTAAAGTCAGAACGATACTACTGACCGGGATCTCTCGGCGAGACATCGGTGTGTCCACCGGAATACAGACCGATCAACTCTACCGGTCGACCCTCCGTATCAACATTAACCTTTATCCTGAAGTAGTCGATGTCCTCAAAGCAGAACAGGTCTTCGGCCATCGGTATCATCTTCATTTTAGGACGATTGTCCCTCTGGTAACAAAGGGCGCCGTTCTCGAAGGTGATCGTGCGGGGTCCGTATTTGCCGATATAGCTCTTGAGGATGTCTTCGTCCACCGCAGCAGGATTGAGAAGAACTTCCTTCGTCTCGATACTCCACTGCAGGCTCTGCTTGATCTCTTCTTCAGAGGCCTTTTCGAGCAGCTTATTCATCGCTTCGAGATGGGCGACATCAAGAGCGTCGTGCTGAGGAACCTTAATGTGAGGCTCGATGCCGGTCCCTTCCCAGTTGGTGCCGGTGATGGGGTTGATGGCACGACCGAACGGAACCGACATGGCGATATTGACGTTCGCAAAAAGGTGTCTTTCGACGGGATGAGCCCCGCCGCCGGTGGTTTCGCCGACAATAGTTGCCCGTTCAAGATTTTTCAAATTGTAAGTGAACTCCTCGGCAGCGGAAAAGGTGTAGCCGCTGGTGAGCACGTACAGTTCCACATCGGCCATTCGGGGCCCCTGGACCTGTTCCTGCGTCCAGAACTGTTTTATGGAATCTTGCTTGCGTATGTAGAAACTGTTGAGATGGACCGGTTCCTCAAAGAAGTAGCTGTTAATCAGCTGGATCATGCTGGGCGAGCCGCCGCTGTTGTTGCGCAGGTCGATTATAAGGGCGTCGCAATAGGCCAGGAAATTTAGGGCGGCTATAGCCGTTGCGCCGCCGTCTTTGGCGTCTTCAAAGGCATCAAACCGCAAATATCCGACATTGCCAGTCATTCGCTCGGCTTTTGCAAAATTGAAATTGTAGTATCGCTGATACCTGAGTCTTTCCTCTTCCCGGCGTTTACGTTCATCATCATTCAAAGTGTCAGGCGTGAACCGATCGAATTCATCGTCCGGGATGAAACGCACCCAGAGATGCCGGTCCTGGCTGATTTCAAGCAGGTCATCGGTTAGTTTCTGCGCAAAGTCGGTCGTATTGTTCAGGTCGTCGTAAGCACCGCTTTTGAGTTGATCGCGCATATGTCTTTCCATTTTCGCGGCAACATCCGGAAAAACATAAATCTCGTTCAGGGCTGCGGAAACGCTGTCAATGATTTCAGCCTTTACCTTCGAGTCGATTGACGGTGGTGACTCTTGGGAATGGACCACCGTCTGGGCCCAAACCGGGCGATCCGGCATGAGAAAGGCCGTCACCAGGATCAGGCAGCAAGCTATTAGCCCGAGAAGATCCGCGGAAAAATGGCCCGTCAGCAATGGGTGATACATATGGGACATCCTGTACCTTCCTGTGTTTATACTGGGTGGAGGTCAAATCATTCAGGGAAAGTTAATCTTTCGCGTGTGCCTTGGACAGTACTAATTATAGTTGGTTGCAGGTTAGTTTCAGAAGGTCGCGAAGAATATCGTCCAAAAGAGGACTGATTGGTATAACTTTTAACAAACGAACAGCAGTTAGTCGCTACCGTGTATCTGCGTGCTCAGTACCAACGACAATACTGTGAAACCTTATACAGCCTGATTTTTGCTGACAGGCGGAGGGCCGAATTATGTCCGGACGGATCGGAGCGATGGTGTTCATCTATATCTGCACGTGTGCGGCATGGGTGATACTTGGCAGCGTGACGACATTTCGCACGGAGACCCAGGATCTCAAGCTCAAAGAGGATGTGGGCCGTTTGTGGGGGACAATTCAGCGACAGCAGGCTCCGTCGGTATTCGATCACCGACGCGAGGTTGACCGGCAGTACGAAAGTACCGAGTCCGGCGAAAAGGTCATTGAGACCCGTGTTGACACCGTGTACCGTGAGACTACACTCGAAAGCAGCGATATTAAGGTAGACCTTAATCTGACACATCGAAAGAAGGGGCTTTTGTGGTACTCAACATACGTGGTATCGTTTCATGGTCGGTACCTGATCCGAAACAGCACGGATGAGAACCGGGACATGTATTTCCAGTACGTCTTCCCGAGTCAGGCTGGTATCTATGACGACTTCACTCTTACCGTCAATGGTGAGGCGATCCGTGACCTCAGACCGCGATCCGGTAAAATCAACCAGACCGTGAATCTCGAT
>CP070756.1:3139026-3154332 GCA_020348905.1 Candidatus Zixiibacteriota bacterium | reverse complement strand
CTGTTAGTAATAGTTCTGATCTTTTACTTTCCGATAATGGAGTTTCTGGGGCTCTACAAGCCGGCTCCGCCTCAGCCGCAGGAAACCAGGGCGCCGTCGGACACGATTTCTCAGCCGGTTGAGCAGGAACCGGTCGCTACGCGTCAAGAGACTCCGCCGGTGGCAGCCGCTGAAGCGATTCCTACCGATTCAGCTGAGATCGTGGAAGAGATCGTACCGGATACAATGGTTATCGTTACCGGTAAGTATACCGTTACGCTGTCATCGCTGGGTGGCGGACCGGTATCAATGCTGTTGAACGAGTACGACTATCGCAACGAGAATAAGATCGAGATGATTCCCGGCGATGCCAGCGCAACCCCGGAGTTGATGTTTGCCGGTGGTCAGTTTTCCACTTCCGCGGTCAACTTCGAGGCCAGTTTACGGCCGGGCCGATACGATGTTACCAGCGGTCATCTGGATGTGGCCTATGCGTACCGTCCCGAGGCCGGCGGTGAGATCATCAAGCGGTTCCGCTTCTATCCCGACAGCTACCACTACGACCTGATTGTTGAAGTAAACGGCCTTGAAGAACTTGGCTTTGACCGTCAATACAACCTGATCTGGAATACGCCTCTGGGAGTCACTGAACCACAACCGGAAATGGACTACGAAGCGATGGAGGCGGTGGCGATGCAGTCGGGCAGCCGCGAGACATTGGATGACTTTGAGGACGGCAAGCTTGATCAGGCACTTTCCGGGAATACCTCGTGGGCGGGGGTGCGGAACAAGTACTTTGCATCGGTTATGATTCCCACCAACCGGGCGGCGCAGAGCGTTTTTGCTAAAGGGTTAAAAGGTAAGGTGACTTTGCCTTCCGGAGAGGTGGAGCAGCGGCTTATAACGGTTGGATTGGACATGCCCTTTGCGGCCCTGGCGGCCGGCCTGGTTGACAGCTTCACGGTGTTCGTCGGTCCGCTGGATTATAACGTTCTGTCAGAGTACAAAGCAGGTCTTGAGGATATGCTGGGGATCGGCACCACGCCCTATGTGGGATGGATAATCAAACCGTTCGCTATTGCCGTCATCTGGCTATTGCCCAAGATGCACTCGGTCATTCCGAATTACGGGCTGGTGATTATCCTGTTCGCTTTGCTGGTCAAGCTGATCACGATGCCGCTGTCGATGAAGTCGTTCAAGTCGATGAACGCTATGAAGGAACTTCAGCCGAAGATCGAGGAACTGAAAAAGAGATACAAGAAAAATCCACAGGCGCTGAACCAGGAAACGATGAAGCTGTACAAGGCCCACGGTGTCAATCCGCTGTCGGGGTGTCTTCCTATTCTGCCCCAGATGCCGCTCTTTTTCGCCCTGTTTTCGGTTTTTCGCTCGACCATTCTGTTGCGGGATGCGCCATTCGTATGGTTCATAAGCGACCTGTCGCGCGGTGCGACCGGGCTTACCGATCCATATATCGTGCTGGTGGTGATAATGGTAGCGGCCCAGTTTATATCTCAAAAGCTGACCATGGCTACTTCTCAGCAGAATAAGGCATTTCTCTATATTATGCCCCTGTTTATGGGCTTTATCTTCTACCGGTTCGCGGCCGGCCTGGTACTCTATTGGACCTGTTTCTCGGTCTTCTCATTGATTGACTATTTCGCTTTCAAGCGTAAAAAGAACGCGGAAGTGATGGCGGCCTGATCATAGGATGACTAAAAAAAAAATGCTCACACTGACGGCGACACAATAGTCGCCGTCATCACTCCCCCCGGTACCGGCGGTATAGCCGCTCTGCGGATTTCCGGCAGGCGATGCCTGACTTATTTTAAACGCCACTTCCGTCCCGTTACACCTGAATCCACTCAGCCCAAACCGTTCGTTATGCGCTACGGTCACTTCGTGGATCGCACCGGTGACGTAATCGATGAAGTGATGGCTGTTTACATGCCCGCGGGAAAATCCTATACGGGACAGGATCAGGTAGAGATATTCTGTCACGGTGGCCGTCAAGCGGTGAAGCGCATCCAGGAGCAGATCGTGGCCGCTGGAGCGCGCGTGGCCGAACCGGGTGAATTTACCAAACTGGCCTTTCTGGCCGGTCGCATCGACCTGACCAGAGCCGAGGCGGTTGCGGAAGTGATCGAGGCCAACACCGATACCTCGTATCGCACGGCCCGCGATCACCTGCTTGGAACATATCAGCAGCATATTAGCGGGCTTCGCGAGTCACTGATAGACATCATCGCCGAGGTAGAAGCCTCGGTGGACTATCCCGAAGAAGGCATCGAGGTTGCCAAGCGTGATGAGATGATCGCGCAGGTAAATGTTATAATTGCTGATATCAAAGAGTTAGTTGATACATACCGGGGCGGTCGGATAATTGAGGAGGGATTTAAGATTGTTATCGGCGGGCGACCCAACGCCGGGAAATCATCGCTGTTCAACCTGCTTTTGAGGCAGGAGCGCGCTCTCGTGACCCCCACGCCCGGGACTACCCGTGATTATCTCTCAGAGTGGATTGAACTGGGGGGCTTCAAGGTCAATATCATCGATACCGCCGGACTGAGGTCAACCGGTGGCGCGGTAGAGCGGGCGGGGCAGAAATCGGCTCGTCGGATCATAAGCGAAGCTGATCTTTTGCTGTGGATGGTGGACCTTTCGCGAAAGTCGTGGCGAGGCTGGCTTGCCGAGGATTTGGGGGAGCTGGCTGGACACCATATTATGTTGTTAGGTAACAAAATAGATCTCGTGTCAAACGCCGACAGGTTAGTTTCGGAACTCAAAAAACAGGACATTTCTCCCATCTCGTGCAAAACTGGTCGCGGTGTTACAGCGGTCAAGCAGGCGGTCGTATCGCTCATATCCGAGAATATGCCCGACCTCACGTCCGGTGTGGTCGTTACCTCGGCGCGTCATCGCCAGAAACTTTCGGCGGCATCGAAGGCTCTCAAGTCGGCCCGGATCAAGATCCAGACCGACGACACGCCCGAGCTGACCGCTTTTGACCTGAGACAAGCGGTATCTGCCATGGACGAGATAACCGGGAAGATATACACCGAAGAAATCCTCGGCCGCATTTTCTCCAAATTCTGCATCGGTAAGTGACCCGGTCACATTCTCGATGTTGTTTGGATCACAGTGCGACTGTCGTTTCACATGAAACATATTGTCAGCGTTCTGCCGTTTGATTTGTATTGCAGGCAGCGCCGGTGATTTGTTTATTACAACTCGGATTCACAAAAGGACCGAATGTGACTTACGATTACGATGTGATAGTTGTAGGTGGCGGGCACGCCGGAGTCGAGGCGGCCCTGGCCGTGGCACGAATGGGAAAGAAAGCCGCCATTGTGACAATGGATGCGGCGAAGCTGGCCCTGATGTCGTGTAACCCGGCTATTGGAGGGATTGGGAAGTCGCATCTGGTGAAAGAAATTGATGCTCTCGGTGGAGTTATGGGGCAGGCTATCGATGCCACCGGGATTCAGTTTCGAAGGCTCAATCTGTCACGCGGGCCGGCAGTGTGGTCGACCAGGGTGCAGGCCGACCGCATCAAGTACAACCAATATATCGTAGATTTCATCGCTGCGTGCGGGAATGTTGATGTAATAGAAGCCATTGCCGGGGAAATACTTGGTGACTCCGGAAAAGCCTGTGGGATCGGGACCGAGGGTGGCCGGACAATTACATCAAGAGCAGTTGTGGTTGGCAGCGGGACTTTTTTGGGGGGACTGATTCATATCGGGCCCAAGAAGATCAAAGCCGGTCGAATGGGTGAAAAAGCGGCTTACAAACTCTCAGAGTCACTCAGTCAGCTTGGCTTTGAGGTAGGACGGCTGAAAACCGGCACACCTCCGCGACTCGACGGTGACACCATTGATTGGGCAAGATGCGAAATTCAGCCCGGAGAACATCCGCTTCCGCTTTTTTCAAGCCGGTCGTCGAGAGATGTTTTTGACCAGACACCCTGTCACCTTACTTACACCACCGAACAGACAAAGGCAATAATATCGGCCAATTTCAGGCAATCGCCGATATTTTCCGGCCAGATAAGCTCGATCGGACCCAGGTATTGCCCCTCGATTGAGGATAAGTTCTTTCGGTTTGCCGACAAAGCCCGGCACCAGATATTTCTGGAGCCGGAAGGCAACGGTACCAGCGAGATTTATCCCAACGGTTTTTCTACGGCCCTCCCCGAGGATGTTCAATACGAGGCGATTAGGACGGTAACGGGACTTGAAGAGGTTAAAATCACCCAACCGGGATATGCCATTGAGTATGATTACTGCCCGGCTCATCAGATTAAGCCCTCGCTGGAGACAAAGCTTTTGCCGGGACTTTTCTTCGCCGGCCAGATAAATGGCACCTCAGGCTACGAAGAGGCTGCCGGACAGGGGCTTATGGCGGGCGTGAACGCTGTCCTGTATATCGAAAACGAGCCAGCATTTGTTCTTGATCGATCCGAGGCGTATATCGGGGTGATGATTGACGATCTCACAACACGTTCGACAACAGAGCCTTACCGTCTTTTTACGTCGAGGGCTGAATACCGACTCTCGCTGCGCGAGGATAATGCCAGGGACCGTCTGTCGCACTACGCCCACGAGTATAAGCTTATTTCTGACAACGAGTTTGAGGATTTCCAGCAGCTTCGGGAGCGGACCGATCAGGAGATTGGCCTGTTGCGCAAGAAGCGTGTAAGTGTCAATGATATAGGTGCTTTGGGCGATCGCTTCCAGAAGAAGGAGTCGATAAGCCTGGAAGATTTGCTTAAGCAGCCCGGTGTAGCCATTGGCGACGCCATTCCTATTATGGCTCGTTTCGACGGTGAGTTCTCTAATGACCGACAGGTTCTGGAGCGGGCGGCGATTTCGATCCGGTATCGGGGTTATGTGGAGAAACAGCAGCGTGAGATTGAGAAATTCCGCCGGATGGAAAGCGAGCGGATCCCTGAAGATTTCGATTTTGCCTCCATCAAGGGCCTCAAGCGCGAGGCGCTGGAGAAGTTTTGCCGTTTCCGCCCGGTTTCACTTGGTCAGGCGGGCCGGATTGAGGGAGTCACGCCGGGCGATGTCGCGGTGTTATCGGTTTACCTGAAGAAGCACAAGACGATAGCCAAATGACTAAACCTCCTGTTGCCCTTAACCTTGAACCTGTTTCCCTGCTTGGTCAGCTCGATCCGACTGATAAGCTCTCCGACTATTTCAGTGTATTGCAGGCTGAAAACGAGAAAGTCAACCTTGTTTCACGTGAAACAATTGCCTCGGGTCTTCCTTCACTGGCGGCTGAATCTTTGTTTCCGTTGGCGCAGATCAGTCAGACCGGATTCGACCGATATCTGGATATCGGCTCCGGAGGCGGCTTTCCGGCGGTTCCGATTCTTTTGACTTCGCAGGTGCGTGAGGCTACCCTTCTGGAGCGCGGCAACAAAAAATCGCTGGCCCTTGAGAGGATTTTGCGCGCTCTTGGCCTTCCCCGCGACCGGATCAGCGTTGACCAGGCCAGCTTCGAGCAGTGCACGTTCGATAGCCAGTTCGACCTGATCACGCTCCGGCTGGTCAAACTGAGGCCGAGGATATGGCGGAAAGTTGTTTCTTCCCTGGCCGGCGGCGGGTATTTTGTGTATTACTCGATTGCTCCCGACGACATTGCTCTGGCTGGCCTAACTCCCCTAAGTTATTGTTATCAAATTGGGACACCCCCATTAACGAAATACTTCACAATTTTTCAGAAAACCCGTCAGTTTTTTGTTGATTGAATTTCAACTAACCTTTAATGTTTTGCCATACTTGAAGTTGATTCATTAAGGAGTGTTAGTTGAACAAGGTAATAGCAATTACGAATCAGAAGGGCGGTGTCGGCAAAACCACCACGGCCATAAACCTCAGTTCGTGTCTTGCCGCGGCCGAGCACAAGACCTGCCTGATCGACATGGATCCCCAGGCCAACTCCACCAGCGGGGTCGGGCTGGAGAAGGATAACATAGAGTTGTCTATCTATGATGTCCTGCTTGGCAACCGGTCTATCCGCGAGGTGGTGTTGCCGACCGAGTTGAGCTATTTGAATATCGTTCCTTCTTCCATCTCGCTTGTCGGCGCCGAGGTCGAGCTTGTTTCAATGATGGCCCGAGAAACGAGATTAAAGACCGCTGTTAGCCATATTTACGATGACTACGAATACATTATCATCGACTGTCCCCCGTCGCTGGGTTTGTTGACCATCAACACCCTCACGGCGGCCGATTCGATTATCATCCCCATCCAGTGCGAGTACTATGCCATGGAAGGCTTGGGTCAGTTGATGAGCACGGTGAAGCTGGTGCAGGAGAACCTGAATCCCAATCTTCAGATTGAAGGGGTGTTGTTGACGATGTTTGACAGTCGTCTCAATCTTTCGCGTCAGGTGTCGGAGGAGGTGCGCAAACATTTCAACAACAAAGTTTACAACACGGTCATATCGAGAAACGTTCGCTTGTCGGAGGCGCCGTCGTTCGGCAAGCCGATCATTCTTTACGACATTATGTCGACCGGTGCGGAAAATTACATGTCGCTTACAAAAGAGGTGCTGGCACAATGAGTAAAATTGTACTTGGTAAAGGACTGGGGGCATTGATCCCCGGAGATGACAAGGCCGCGGCGGAGAGCAAGAAGTATCGTTCGGTACCTCTCGATCAGATCGGCCCCAATCCGATGCAGCCGCGTCGTGAGTTCGATGAAGAGAGTCTTCGCGAGCTGGCCGAATCGTTCAAAGTCAACGGCATCATCCAGCCGCTGGTGGTGCGTGCCAACGGCGGGGGCTACACCATCATAGCCGGGGAGCGTCGTTTTCGCGCGGCCCGGCTGGCCGGGCTTACCGAGGTGCCGGTGATGCTGGCCGGTGATGTGTCGGATGCTCGCATGCTGGAACTGGCCCTGGTGGAGAACCTTCAGCGCGAGGATCTCAATCCGATGGAGATGGCCGAAGCGTACCGTCGCCTGATCGACGAGTGCGGCCTGACCCAGAACGAACTGGCCGGCACGGTCGGCAAAAGTCGAACGGCGGTGGCCAATGTGCTAAGGTTAAACTCGCTGCCTGACGAAATAAAAACTATGATCCGGCAGGGCCAGTTAAGCGAGGGTCACGCCCGGGCCGTGCTGGCGATGGATAGCGCCGAACAGATGATGAAGCTGGCAAATCAGATCGTGAACGAATCGATGACAGTGCGTCAGGTTGAGGACACGGCCCGACGCACGAAAAAGAGACGGTTGATTCCCAAGCGAAAGATTCCGGCCTTGATGGAGGTGGAGAATTATCTCAAGCGACTTCTGGGCACCTCGGTCAAAATCAGCCCCGGTCTCAAGCGCGGCAAGATAGAAATCGAGTATTATGGCGACGAGGACCTGGATCGGCTGCTCGAGTTGTTCAAGCGGATTGAAAGCTAGAAATGGCTGAATCGAAGTACATTACGTTGATGCTGATTCCGGAGGGAACCGAATCGCGGCGTGGTTTCCGGATGCGGCGCTGGGTTTTCAGGTTTCTTGTTGGCGCGCTGATTACGGTGCTGGTCGGTATCGTCCTGTTTTTTGCCTTTTACGGAAAGGTGTTGACACGGGCGGCGCTGGCCGATAAACTTGCTAAGGATAATGAGCGGCTGCTCCGTTATCAATATAAGGTGCAGCTTTTGGAGAATAATTTGCAGCAGGCGCGCGAGATCGTGACCAGACTGACTCAACTGGCCGGTATTGACATTGAGTTTCCGGAACTTCCCGACGACTCAACCCTTTTTGCCTCGCTTGACCGGCGCGGCATGGCCGTTGTTTCCCGCTCGTCGGGGGTTGATATCTCGCTGCCGGCCGGACTGCCCATCCAGGGCTTTATCAGCCAGGACTTCGAGGTCGATGACGTCAGCCATTACCATCCCGGCGTGGATATCGCGTGTGCCGAGGGCACGCCGGTTCTGACCACGGCGGCGGGCGAAGTGACCTATGCCGACTACGATTCGACCACCTATGGGTACATGGTTGTTATCAGGCATAACGATTCCATCACGACTCTTTACGGTCACAACAAGGAATTGCTGGTTCAGGCCGGGCAGATGGTGCCGGCGGGGGGGCGCATAGCCATCTCGGGCAACACCGGTCAGTCAACCGCACCGCACCTCCACTACGAGATAAGAATAAATGATGAACCTATAGATCCGTTGGACAACTGGTATGATTAAGAAGAATAACCATAACGAAGTGGATGGATTGATGAACACGATAATCGGCAAGGATACTGTCATCAACGGTACTCTCGACGTTAAGGGGGCGTTACGTGTCGATGGTACCGTCAAGGGAAAGATCATCTGTTCCGACTGCGTGACAGTTGGCGCGACAGGTATTGTGGAAGCTGAAATTGAGGCGAACACTGCTATTATTGCCGGTCGCATGATGGGAAACGTCAGCACCAGCGAGAAGATCGAGCTTCAGGCCAAGTGCGAGATGGAAGGGGATCTGAAGACCAAGTCGCTGATCATTGAGCAGGGGGCCGTATTTTGCGGCGCCTGCAACATGAAGGAAGGCAAGTCCACTCTGGGTTTCCTGCCCCCGGAGCCGGAAGAAGAACCGGTGACGACGGAGCAGGAAGACAGCCTTTAACTGTTGATAACCCCGATGTTTGTTGATAAGGGGCGGAATTTGTGGATAACTGGCCATGTTGCTGTAACGGAACAACATAACTACTTGAAATAGTAGACTTTTAGACTCGTTTATCCACATATCGGCTCGTCTTAAGTCAAAGTTTCATTAGGATTTAACAGAGAATTAGCACTTCGACTGCGCCGGACCAGCGACCTTCCGTCTTTAGCCACCAAATCAGGCTATTGTTAAAGCAACTACATTGGTCCTTTTTATCCTTATGGACCCGTGGGAGTGGTCAAAAGTGCTGGATTTTGACCGTTGTCAGGACAATCTTAGGCGTAACAGGTTGTATAAGTATTTGTTAATATTCAGTCAGCTTCGCTTTCAACTCGTCTGGAGGATTTGATGCCCCCTAAGCAAATCGGTGCGGATATAGCAGCCGTTGAAAATCTAAGCGGCGCGTATGAGAAGATAAAAAGTGAAATAGCTAAGGTCATCATAGGACAGGACAAGGTAATTGAGCAGCTATTGATTTCGCTGCTCTCATCGGGCCACTGTCTTCTGGTCGGTGTGCCGGGACTGGCCAAGACACTTCTGATCTCCACCCTGGCCAACGTGTTGAACCTCAGGTTCAGCAGGATTCAGTTCACGCCTGATCTCATGCCTTCCGATATTACCGGAACTGAGATCATCGAGGAGGATCACTCCACCGGGCGCCGTCAGTTCCGTTTCGTTAAGGGTCCTGTTTTTGCAAACATCATTCTGGCCGATGAAATCAATCGCACGCCGCCTAAGACCCAGGCAGCTTTGCTCCAGGCTATGCAGGAGCACGAGGTTACCGCCGCCGGTGAAACATACAAGCTGGACGAACCGTTTTTCGTACTGGCCACCCAGAACCCGATTGAACAGGAGGGCACGTATCCGCTACCGGAGGCTCAGCTGGACCGGTTTATGTTCAATGTTCTGGTCGATTACCCTTCGGGTAGCGAGGAACACCAGATTGTCAAGTCAACCACGGCGGTACTGGATTACGATCTCAATCGGATCCTGTCTGCGGACGATATTATCGCTTTCCAGAACCTGGTGCGTCGTGTACCCGTATCCGACCATCTTATAGAGTATGCCGTTGAGCTGGTTCGCACCACCCGTCCGACAGAACCGGACGCGCCGGATTTCGTGAAGAACTGGGTTAACTGGGGAGCCGGACCGCGCGCCTCGCAGTATTTGATTCTGGCGGCCAAGACAAAGGCGATCCTGGAAGGACGTCCGACACCGGGGCCGGAGGATGTCCGATTTGCGGCCTACCCGGTGATGCGACATCGCATTGTAACCTCGTTCAACGCCGAGGCCGACGGGGTGGATACGACCGAGATCATCAAACGGATCCTGGAAAGCGTGAAGGCATCGTAACCCTGACGGCGGCTATCCTGATCGTTTTTTCTATACGGCGCTAATGATGTCGGCGGATAAATGTAAGCAGCGAGATTGAAGCAGTATGGGCGATAAGAAGTTCGGTATAGTTATTCACGGCGGGGCCGGGACGATTCTGAAGTCCAAAATGACTCCCGAAAAAGAAGCCGAGTACCGTCAGAAGCTCGGCGAGTCGCTGCAGGTCGGGTATGATATCGTCGAGAAGGGCGGGGCCGCTATCGATGCCACTCAGGCGGCTGTGAAGGTTATGGAGGATTCCCCTTTGTTTAATGCCGGAAAAGGGGCCGTGTTCACCCACGAAGGCCTGAACGAGCAGGATGCGTGCATCATGGACGGCAAGACGCTCAACTCGGGTGCGGTGGCGGGTGTGCGGAGGATCAAAAACCCGATCGAGCTGGCCCGCCTGGTGATGGACAAATCAGAGCACATCCTTCTCTCAGGCGAGGGGGCCGAAGCGTTTGCTCAGATGCACGGGATTGAGTTCGCTGAGGCCGAATATTTCTACACCGAACATCGCTGGAAACAGCTTCGGGCTGCGAAATACCAGGAAAAGGTGACGAAAGCCGATTACTCGCAGCTTGATCATTCCGATGATAAGCATGGCACGGTGGGGGCGGTGGCGCTTGATCGACAGGGTAACCTGGCGGCGGCGACATCATCGGGCGGCATGACCAACAAGAAGTTCGGGCGTCTGGGCGATTCACCAATTGTCGGGGCGGGCAATTACGCCAACAACCGCACCTGTGCGGTTTCCGGAACCGGCCACGGGGAGTATTTCATTACGGCTGTTGTTTCCTACGATGTCTCGGCCCTGATGGAATATAAGGGTTTGTCGCTCCAGCAGGCCGCTAACATGGTGATTTACGAGAAGCTTGCCGGCTTGGGCGGGACCGGGGGGTTAATTGCTATTGACCGCGATGGAAATGTCGCGATGCCGTTCAACACCGAGGGGATGTATCGCGGGAACCTTCTGCCGGGTCAAAAGCCGGTGATTGAGATATTTAAGGAGTGAGGAACCTGAAGTGCCGGCCGATTATCGCAAATACCTCGATCCGGAGATAGTATCACACCTCAAGGGAATGGAGATGCGGGCGCGGATGGTGGTCGAGGGATTTATCGCCGGCCTGCACAAGTCACCCTACCACGGATTTTCGGTCGAGTTTGCCGAGCACCGGCAGTACATGCCGGGGGACAACATCCGCGATATTGACTGGAAGGTTTACGCTAAATCCGACCGATTTTATATCAAGCAATATGAGGAAGAAACCAATCTCAAGGGATATTTGCTGCTGGATTGTTCAGCCTCGATGGCATATCACAGCGGCGACCGGATCAGCAAGCTCGATTATGCCGGGATGCTTTCCGGGGCCCTGTCATTTATGATGCTCAGGCAGCGTGATGCGGTGGGGTTAGTAACCTTTGACCAGGAGATTCGACGGTATATCCCGCCTCGCTCCAAGTCCGGGCATCTTCACGTGCTGTTAAGTGAGATTGCCAGCCAAGAGCCCTCGGAGACAACCGATATCGCTTCGACCCTGCATGAGATGGCCGACCGGATCAAGCGTCGCGGGCTGGTCATAATCATGTCCGATCTGCTTGACGAGACCGAGCTGATAATCTCCGGGCTGAAGCATTTCCGGTACAACAAGCACGAGGTGATCGTATTTCACATTCTCGATCCGCGCGAGCGAGATTTTGCTTTCGACCGCGAAGCCATCTTCAAAGACATGGAGACTGGAGAAGAACTGACCACTTTTACCTTATCAGATAAAACGGGACTATGCTGAACAGGTGCAGGCTTTTTCCGATGAGATAGCCAACGCCTGCAGGCAGAGTAATATCGACTATTATCCTATCGATACGGCCATGCCGTTTGACAAGGCGCTGTATGCGTTCTTGTCGAAACGGGAGCGGTTGTACTGAGGCCGGCTATTTTATCAGCAGTAATTTCTTCGAATCTACAAATTCCTTAGCTACCATTCGACACAGGTAGATCCCTGACGCCACCGGCTTGCCATGGTCATCGACGCCATGCCACGTTAAGGTGTGATACCCGGTAGGTTTATGCCGGTTGACCAGTGTTGCGACTTTTTGACCCAGCACGTTGTGAACCGTGATCGTTGTATGGGCACTGTGCGATAGTGAATATCCAATGACGCAGCTTGCATTGAACGGGTTAGGGTAGGAACGATGAAGGGCAAATGAGTTTGGCAGCTGATGGCTATCGTCGGGGTTGGTTACATCCGTTGATAAATCAACTCGATACACCCTGATGGTCTGGTTTTTGACGGTCACGAAATCGCCACCACTGTGTTCAGGACGCAGACACCAGATGATCGTGTCAACATCCATCGGTTCACCGCAGGCAAGCAGTTCACCGTTCAGTCCGTCCAGTTGATAGACGACTCCGTCGCGGGCGGCGAAGAACTGCCCGGCGAAACGAGGCAGCCAGTTTAGGTTTGATTCTGCCGGGGGACTGAGGTCGGACCAGAGCAACTGCACGTTATCCGGAGCAAGCACGCGATACAACCTGAGGCTTGAGCCGCAGGAGTCGAAACTGACTTCGTCGGACTGGTAGCAGATCTGGCGCCAATAGTAGCGGACAAGAATATCCGGGTCGGGGGACACCGGGTGAATGTCACCCACCGTAAGGCACTCGACGGCGGAGAAGGTTGCGCTCGAACCCCCGTTGCATAGCGACGGCACCGGTTCGGCAATGGACTGGATGGAATCACCGTCGGTCGACATGATTTCTATCCAGGCATTGGTCCGGCTGTCGCCGGGGCTGAAAACCAGGTTGTCATACCGGTTTCCGACAATCAAAGGCGTACCGTCAGGTGCCTCAAGAGCCCGTGCGTCTTTTAGCAGGACCGGCCGGTTCCAGCCGAGCTGGCTCCCCAAGGAATAATAGAGACTGGTCTCACCGGTTGTGACCAGGATGCGGCTGTCGCCGAAGGCGGTAACTCGATAGCGGTCGTAAGAGAACAGAAGCTGGTTGAAGCCGTCGTTGGCCAGATCGAACGAATGTAGTGTCAGGAAGGACGATGGTGACACCACGGGGTCGGGGGCTCCGGTTTCGGCCTCGAAGAAAAGGGATTCACTCAGCGTGAAATTAGAGGCTCCGTCGTAGAAGTCGAGCCTGCAGACGGTGTCGGGCGGCAGGCTGCCGTCGCCGTAGTAATAGCCGACGAGAATGTCTGGCACCAGATCGCGGTTGATGTCATCGAATAGTATCTTGTAGTGGGTGTGTCGAGGATCGAGTGGGGATTCAAACAGGATATCGTCGGTGTCGGCTGAGTAGAGAATCAGCTTCTCGCCGTCGCATGCCAGGATTTCGGGGAAGCCGTCGTTATCGACGTCATTGAACTGTACCTGTTCGATTATTCCGGTTGACCCGGGAATGTAATAGACGCCGACGGGAGACATTTCCGGTGAGGCGGCATGCACGCTCGCAACGATGCTGATGCCAGCAATCAAGGTAGATTTCAGGATTTGCGATTTAATTGTGATTCCCTCCCGCTTCAAAAGCGACTCCCAAAAATACCGGCCACTCGACAGGCTGTCAAGTGGCCGGAGGGAAGTTTATGTTGGTCCGGAGGGTTACTTCAGCAGGACGCATTTGACGCTGGCCGAGCCGGCTTCGGTCACCGCCTGAATCAGGTAAATGCCTGATGAGACCGGTCTTCCGTCGTCGCTGCGGCCGTCCCATGAGAGCGTAAGCCGACCGGCTCGCGCTATGCCGTTGTATATTCCAGCCACCTTTTGCCCCGTAAGGTTATAAACCTGAACCGAGAGTGAACTGCTGCGGTCAATGGATACCGGGATGGTCACCTTTGAATTGAACGGGTTTGGGTACGGCTGGTGGAGTACGAAAGTCTCCGGTAACTGCCAGTCTTGGTTCTCGGTCGGAATGTCAGTAGCCTCGTCAATGCGGTAGACTGAGAAGTTATTGCTGGAATAAATGACCAGTCGCACCCTGTCGTCGCCGTAGGGCTTAACCCAACTCTTGATTCCTTCGGGCAGTGGCTCGAAAGATTGAGAAATGGAACCGTCCTCGCCGTTGAACTGCAGCAGGGCATCCTCACTGACCGCGAAGAAAGAACCCGGATAGCCCGAAACCATTGCGAATTCAGAAAGCGGCAGGCCGTAATCCTGCTCCCAGATCATGCTGACCAGGTTGATTCCTGATTTTTGGAAGGCCTGGAATAAAGAGCCGCTGCTACGAAAGTATTCGAGCTCACCTCCGCTGGTCATGCAAGTCGTCGATAGCCACCACGCCTGACCGGCAATGAGTTCGTTCCCATCGTAGGAGGGATCAATATCTCCGAGAAGTGGCGTCGTGAAACGGGATCCACTCGAAACACCCAAAAGATCGAAGCACGGTGGATACGGAGGCGTGTAAGCCGGTATGTCGAGTTTTTTAATTAGCCCACCAGATCCGCTGAGAATTATAACATCGCTTTCGAGTTTGCTCTCGCTCCCAGTCATTCTGCTATCCCATACTCTATAGCTGTTTGCAACCGCTACAAGCGGAGCGTCGCTGATCGTCGGATCAAGCGGCTGAAGTCCGGATAAGATTAAGTCCTGTTCCCATAAGATCGAGCCGGGAAAACACCCGTAGGCACGCGTAACACCGATGGACTCAACTTTCCAATAGTATATTATGGGATCGTATCCGGTACATTTCGAGTAGTCAAAAGAAACCAGAAGATTGTTGTAACCATTGCCATCAAGGTCATACGACTCCAGCGCCATAAGTCCGAAAGTGTATCCCTTCCAAGAGAAAAAGAACGCGTTTTCGTCCAAGAGGAAGGCCATAGTGGCAGATGACGCGGTCTGGAAATACGACGCACCGTCATACACTCGCAACCTGCAGGAGATGACCGGCCAGTCCGCCTCAAAGATGTCCACCGTGGCAAGGTACTCGCACAATACAGCGTCAATAACTGAGTCGCAGTTAACGTCGGATAAGAGCAGGTTGTAGTCCACAATTTCCATTCCCTCGGGCGGTTCCATCTGGTGGGTGAAGATCGGGGCATTGCCTCCGATACGGTGTAGTATCACCTTTTCACCATCGCTGACGAGGGCGACCGGATACTGACCGGCATAAGCATTGAACGCTATCCTGTTAATTGGACCTGTTAATTCAGGAACCGTGAACGATAATTCCTCTACCAGCCCGAGTGACGATTGAGCCTGTGATGCCGGGGCTAGTACGAGCGATAGAGCCTTGACAAGAATTGTCAGACCCCGCATTTTTCCCTAAGCCGAGAAATGTGTTATATGATAAACTTAC
>CP070756.1:3119526-3138926 GCA_020348905.1 Candidatus Zixiibacteriota bacterium | reverse complement strand
GTGAAGGTGCCATCATGCCCGTCATACCATCGATTCTCAATGCCATTTACGATGCTACCGGAGTGCGCATCGATGAATTGCCAGTGACTCCCGAACGGCTCGTGGCCGCCCTGCGAGCTGCCTCGAACAATTCCCCTGAGAACTGAGAGGGTCTCTAAGGCCTTATAATCGCCTCGACCCCACCCAACTTCTTGAACTTCTTGACTCCCTGCGTGACGCTGTTGATAAGCGTATCGGCATCGACAATTCGTACGCCGGCAATGATATTGGCTCCATAATCGAATAGAACATCGTTCATCGGCGTAGTCGGTCCGAGAACGATGGTCTTAGCTTTGGCGGCCAATTCGAGAAGACGCGGCAGAGTGTGATTTATCAAAGCCGTGGCGGTTATCAATACGATGTCGGAGGCGGGTATCACATCTTCGCACGATTCCGGCGGAAGCTCCCCCGGCCCCGGTTCCATTTCGAGTATGTACGCCTTGTGCGCGGTCTGTACGATCTTATCGTTGACCGGAAACCGCCCAACCACCGTGACCGTCTTCCCCGGCACCATCTCGATAACATCGGTGAGGACATTCCCTCGTCTTCCGTTCGCATCTATAAGGGAATTCAGCGCTGCTACACCAAGACTCGCTTCCAGCGGTTTAGGGCTTCTGAGCCGTTCGGCCAGCTCGAAGGCACTTTTTCCGATGAGTTCACCGGCGAACTCCAGCTCTACCTTGCTGCCGGATTTGTACGTATGAGCTATACCGGTGTATTTGCTTTCCACTACCGTCCAGTGCAGACCAACGCAAACTCGCCTGATCGGACAGTCACAATCGCGAACGCCATCCAGGAGATCCTCGATCAGTTTCATCGGTTACCTTTGATTTTTCC
The DNA here is from genome assembly GCA_020348905.1 of Candidatus Zixiibacteriota bacterium. GTDB lineage: Bacteria > Zixibacteria > MSB-5A5 > GN15 > FEB-12. The sequence goes on along the minus strand of CP070756.1, from coordinate 3,138,050 downwards.
AGGTGAAATCAGTGTGTGGCTAACGGTGTTCACATAAACCGTTATTTCATCAGTCGTTGGAACGTAGAATTTCACTCCACGAAGTGCTTATCGACCAGCTTTGACCATTCAGCCGTAAACTCCGGCTTGTCTATGTCGTTCAGTTTACCGATGACAATCTTATCGCAGGCGCGTTTCTCTTCTTCGGAGAGTTTCTCGTAACGCGACTTCCCGATAGAATTTTTCTTAAACCACAACAGGTTGTCTTTACCCTGATTCAATTTGTTTCTTCGACCATAACCCTCCGGGCAGGGAGCGAGAATTTCGATAAAGGCAAAACCCTTTTTCTCGATACCGTCCTTTATGGCCGTCATCGTTTCATGCGGATAAATGGTGGTCCACTTGGCTACGTACGGCGCGCCCGCTCCGATTGCCAGTGCCGATAGATCGAACGGGCTTTCGATATTTCCATACGGTGAGGTCGTGGCAATTCCACCTAATGGAGTCGTCGGTGAAAGCTGGGCCCCGGTCATACCATAGTTATAGTTGTTCACGCAGATAACGGTCATATCGATGTTGCGCCTCGCCGCATGGATAAAGTGGTTGCCGCCTATCCCCGCCAGGTCACCATCACCGGTGAAAACTATCACGTTAAGCTCCGGCTTGGCCAGCTTGATGCCGGTGGCGAATGTAATGGCCCGACCATGCGTTGTATGCAGACCGTCGGCATCAATATAACCCGGCAGTCGCGAGGAACACCCGATCCCGGAAACAAATACCGTCTGATCTATATCCAGCTTCACTTTATCTATCGCCCTGAGCGCACAATTGAGAACCGTGCCGATTCCGCAGGCTTGGCAGAAGATGGAGGGCCACATGTTTTCCTCGAGATACTTCTCGCGAATATGCTTGGCTTTTCTGAACATCGTTAGCCCCTCCCTTTCACCAGTTCCACGATCCCGCGGGGAACGTGCATCTCGCCACCGGTTTTCCACAGGGGCACTATCTCAGCTTTGCCGGCCGCCGCCTCCTTTACACAGTGGTAAACTTGCCCGAGATTGAGCTCAGGGACGATAATACGGTCAACTCGCCCGGCCAACTCGTCAACCTCCTTTTCCGGGAAAGGCCAGTTGGTGATAATCCTGAGGTGGTCGACCTTCAGTCCCTCCTGGCGCAAAGTCTTCACCGCACTGTTAACAGATCTCGACGTGACACCATAGCTGACAATGCCGGTCGCCCCGGCACCTCCGTCAGAATAGTCACGTTGTACCCGGATAATCTTATCGCGGTTGTTTCTGATCTTATCGCAGAGACGTTTGACCAGCCGATGGTGATCGGGTTGACTGTCGGTGGCTGGATAACCGCTTTCACTATGCGTTAAACCGGTAATATAGGTGTGATAGCCCTCGCCGAAGATAGCCACCTCCGGTATCTGCGAACCATCGTCAGTGAACGGCTGAAATTCATCCTTTGGCCTGGTCGGTTCCTTTCGCCAAACAATTTCCACATCATCAAACTCCGGCAAAACAACTTTCTCGCGCATGTGTCCGATGATGCCGTCGGTCAGCAGTATGACGGGAATGCTGTATTTTTCTGACAGATTGAAGGCGTCAATCGTCAGGTCCAGACACTCCTGAACCGTGCTGGGTGAAAGAGCAATCAACTCATAGTCGCCATGACTACCCCACTTGGCCTGCATGATGTCTCCCTGGGCGCCCTCGGTCGGCTGACCGGTGGAGGGTCCCGAACGCTGAACATCCACTATCACACACGGCGTCTCGGTCATGGCCGCGTAGCCGATGTTCTCCTGCATGAGCGAGAAACCAGGACCGCTGGTGGCTGTCATCGCCTTCGTCCCGGCTCTGGAGGCACCGATAATGGCCCCCACTGATGCTATTTCATCTTCCATTTGGATACACACACCACCCACGCGCGGTAGAAGCTGTGACAGGACTTCACCCGTCTCGGTAGCAGGCGTGATGGGATACCCGGCAAAGAAGCGACATCCAGCCAGCAGCGCACCGTAACTGACGGCTGAATCACCCTGAACGAAAAGAACCTTCCCACCCAGAATTCGCCTGATCCGGTCAAACTCCTCGCGATTGAACGGTCTCGCCGGTCTGTATTTGGAGTCGGTTGCAGTGGACACGTCACGCTTTTTCATTTCTCACCCGCTGCCTTCAGCTTAACAGCCTCCGCACCTAGTTTGAATCCCTCGCTGAAGGCTGTCTGATTAAGCTCCCGGAATTTCTCCGGCACGTTGGACTCTACCGCCGCGGCAAGGTTGTTCTCACTAACAACCCCGGTAATTGAACAAACACTACCCAGCACAACGATATTGGTGACGATCCGGTTGCCAAGGCGGTCGGCTGTCTTTGCAAACGGGAGACTGTAAAAGGCACGTCCTTCGGGGGGGGTGCCGGCATCCACCAAATCCTGATCGACAATGAGGGTTCCACCCGGCTTGACTTCCGCTGCGTACTTATCGTATCCCGGTTGTGACAGAGCCACCAGGCAGTCGGCTTCCACCACCATCGGATAATCTATGTCGTCGTTGGAGATAATAACTTCGGATTTCGCCGCCCCCCCTCTTGATTCCGGACCGTATGATTGGGTCTGAACGGCATTGTTGCTATCGGCAATCGCCGCCTCACCCAGGATGACTCCGGCGAGGACAATTCCCTGGCCGCCAAAAGCAACGAATCTCATTTCGGTTTTCATATGCTGTATTCCTGCCTTCCCAAAGGGCGTCCGATTCTTTACTTAACACCTTCGCCGGCGAGCTTGATGCCCTCTCGCATGGCTTCCAGGTTCATCTTCTCGGTTCCGCGCGGGACGCTTTCCGAGATGGCTTTCTCCAGAGCGCCTTCCGATACTGCCCCCAACAACGTGTTCATGTAGCCCAGAATTATCATGTTGGCCACAATCTTACGACCGAATGTCTTGAAGGCTATGTCGGTGGCCGAAATGGCGTATTTCTTTATCCGTTTTGGTTCGAGTTTTTTGTCAGTGACAACCAGGTCTTTGTCCAGAATAAGCGTCCCGCCCGGTTTCAGAAGGGGAACGAACGCCTCGTAGGCTGGCTGAGTCATGGCAATAAGGACATCGTAGTAAGTAGGCTCCAGTTCGTAAATCTCCTCGTCGGCAATAATCACATCTCCCCGGCATTCGCCGCCGCGCGATTCCGACCCGTAAGCCTGATTCTGAATCGCTTTCTTTCCGTCAAGAACAGCCGATTTCCCGACAATGTAGCTGGAGACAACTATCCCCTGGCCTCCGAACCCGGCGAACCTTATAATCAATCCACCTTCTCCTTTTCCGCTCTCAGAAGGTCTACCTGCTCTGCCGTGACCTTCTGCAGCTCGGTTACATACTCCGGCCGTTCGACATCACACAACTTACCTATCACTATTCTATCCTCGAGTTCCTCTTCCGTCATACCGCGGGCCTTGTCAACCCGGATGGCCTTCTCCTTGAACTGCCTGAGAAAATCAATCCCCGTTCGCAGTCCAATTCGGCGTCCATAGTTCTCCGGGCACTGCGACATAATCTCGATAAAGCTGAACCCTTTTCTCGACATGGCGTTTTGCATTGATTCCAGTAGCGGGAAGACATGGTACGTGGTCCATCGAGCAACATAGCTGGCGCCGGCCGCTACTACCAGGTCGGCCACCTTGAAAGCCGGCTCGACGTTGCGATGCGGAGTCGTTGTGGTTTTCACTCCGGCCGGCGTCGTCGGCGCTACCTGCCCCCCGGTCATACCGTAGATCATATTATTAACCATGAACACCGATAGATCGATATTACGCCGCGCGGCGTGAATCAAGTGATTGCCGCCAATCCCGGCTACGTCTCCGTCGCCAGCTATAACGACCACCGTCAGGTCGGGCCGCATCACTTTGACACCGGTGGCGAATGCTATGGGTCTTCCGTGGGTAGTATGAAGGGTGTCCGACTTGAAGTACGGGCTGGGTATCCAGGATGAACAGCCGATACCGGAAACGCACACCATCTTAGCGGAATCCAAACCGATCCCTTCCACGGCGTTGGTAAAAGCATTCAACACCGTTCCGCAGCCACATCCCGAACAAAAGCGGTGAGGCATGATCTCTTCGCGAACAAAGTCCATCAGCCGGTGTCTCGGTTCGCTCATCAAACCACCCCCATGATGACGCGATATATCTCGTCTACGCTGTGCGGGACGCCGCCTATTCTCGGAACTGTGACCACATCACTATCAACAAACCGCTCGATCTCGCGCGACATTTGCCCCAGGTTCATCTCCGGCACCAGGATGATATCCAGTTCCTTACTGAACTCGGCCACCTGTTTTTTGGCAAAGGGCCATATCGTTATCAGTCTCAGGAAATCCACATTCTTGCCTTTGGCCCGGGCCAGTTTAACGGCTCCCCGGGCCGGTCTGGCCGATGCGCCATATGAGATCACGCCGACCCGTGCTTTGCCGTCAGGATTGAGATCCGTCTCGACCCGGACAATATTTTCCCGGTTGGAATCAATCTTGGAATAGATTCTCTTTATCAGTTCATCATGGACGTGCGGTGTGGTCACATCTCGCATCCCGCTGGCTAGATGAGTGGAACCAGTCACGTGCACATTCATCCCTTCGCCGTAGTGAATCATCCCCGGAATTAACTCCTGCCCGCCGAATACATCTTCGGTTCGCTCGGCTATCTTCCTCGAGGTATGTTTAACCGCGGACAGCTCGGGCATTACCACACTCTCCCTGATGTGTCCAACCTCGCCGTCCATAAGCAGAATCACCGGCGTGCGGTAGGTGTCAGCCAGCTCGAAACACTCCTGCACCAGGTCAAAACACTCCTGCGCCGAATTTGGGGCCAGCGCTATAATATTGTGGTCACCATGGGTCCCCCAGCGCGCCTGAAGCACATCCCCTTGAGCGGGTTTGGTGGCCTGTCCGGTGGAAGGTCCTGACCGCTGGACATTGACGATCACGCACGGCGTTTCAGTCATGATACCGTAGCCAATGTTCTCCTGCATCAGCGAAAAACCGGGGCCGCTGGTGGCGGTCATACTTCGCGCGCCTGTCCAGGCCGCGCCGATAATGGCCGCCATGCTGGCCAATTCATCTTCCATCTGGATACAAATTCCGCCGGCCTTGGGTAGTTCCTCGGCAATCAGCTCGGCCACTTCGCTGGCCGGCGTAATCGGGTAGCCGGCAAAAAAATCACAGCCGGCATAGATGGCACCATAGGCACAGGCTTCATCGCCCAGCATGAAATAAGTCTTGCCGCCGCGCTGACTTATGTACTGTCTCTTGTTCTCATCAAGAGCCATACTTTCATCCGATCCCCGATTGATTAATCCTTACTCGTTGGTGATTATGATCGCAAACTCGGGACACAGAAGCTCACACAGACGACATCCCACGCACTGATCTTCGTCCGTCACGACCGGCAGATAATAACCCTTGCGGTTGAGTTTGTCGGATTTCTCAAACACCTTCAAAGGGCAGAACTCAATACATATCTCGCAGCCCTTACACAGATTCTCGGTAATCTCTATCAGCTTGCAACCTCTTCGATGTCGTTCAAGCAAACTTGCATACACGCGGCCAACACCATTATATGTTCAATTGTGCTGGAATTTTCCGATGAGTCCAGACATTCTGATTCGTTCTTCCGTGTATCCCAAAGATGCTATGAATCTTGGCTTAATCACTAAATCCCGGTCCAAAAAGGCCGGGCACCGGCCCAACCCCATCCATGTCCGGTTTATCTACGGGCGTTAGTATAAGAAATTGCCCGGCGATATCCAAGCGACTTTTTTGTGCGCCGTTTTTCTGACTCGCCACCTGCAGAAGGACGGAACATCGAATCCTGCGATGGAGATAGCAATTGACTTTCCGCGATAAGGTTAGTATGCTTCCTCGTTAAGAAAACCCCAGAAAAGTAGTGTCCCAGGAGGCATAATGACTGATAACATTGAACAGCGACAAAAACAGATTCGGCGGCAGGTGAAAGAATTCGCCGAAAAGGAAATCCTGCCGGTTTGCCGGGATCTGGATCGCCGAGACGAAGAATTCCCCTTTGAGTATTACCGCAAACTGGGAGCGGCTGGTTTTTCCGGTTACTCCATGCCCAAAGAATATGGCGGCGGAGGTTACTCCAATCTTGAGTTTATCACTGTGATCGAGGAATTGACATACTACGATGCTCCAACCGGCCTGATGGCCGCTATACCCGAACTTGCAACCTACCCCATCTTCACTTTCGGCACCGAAGAGCAGAAAAAGAAATACGTCCCCGGCTGTGCCTCCGGCGAGATCATTCCATCCTTCGTTCTGACCGAGCGTAACGCCGGCTCCGATGCTGTCAACCAGCAGACGCTGGCTACCATCGAAGGAGACCATTTCGTGATCAATGGCGAGAAGATCTTTATCATGCACGGCGACGCTTGCGATCTGGCCGTGCTTTTCTGTCGCATCGGCGAAAAAGAAGAAAAGCGACCGCGGGTTTCGTGCATCATCGTCGAAACCGACACGCCCGGTTGGAGCGCCCGTACCCTCAAGCACAAGATGGGTATGCGTTTGGCCACCACCGGCATTATCACTCTTGAGAACGTTAAGGTCCCGCTCGAAAACCAGTTAGGCGCCACCGGAAAAGGCTTCAGGATCGCCATGAATACGCTCGATGGCGCCCGTATCGGGGTCGGAGCCCAGGCGGTGGGTATCTCCCGACGGGCCATCGATGAATCGGTCAAGTTCTACAAAGACCGCTCCGCAGCCGGTGCCTCGAAGGCCAAACTTCACGAAATTCAACGTACCATTGGCGACATGGCCACCCGCACCGAAGCCGCCCGCTTGATCACTTACAAGGCGGCTCAAAAACAGGATGCTGGTGAGCCATACACGGTCGAGGCCGCCCAGACCAAAATGTTCGCGACCGAAGTGGCCAATTTCTGTGTAGATGCCGCCGTCCAGATTCAGTCCGGCTACGGCGTTGTCGGTGAATTCTCAGTCGTGGAACAACTGTATCGCGATCAGCGTATTACCGAAATCTACGAGGGAACCAACGAGGTTCAGCGTCTGGTCATCGCCAACAACGTCCTGCGCTAGGCGACAACCGGCCTCGGCATCGTTCTCTGTTCCAACGCCCGGAACTGTTTTGCTCAGGCGGTTTCGCCCGTCGTTATCCGAATCGGACCGCGCGTGATAGCTGTCAGGTCAGCCATATTGTCCCACTGCTTCACACTCATATCGCTCAGCGCCGGATGGTTACTGACTTTGGACGCCAGCGGCCCGGCCAGGAAAGCGCCCAGCGAAGTCTCGTCCTCGAAAACGTAAATCCCGCCGGCTTCATTTTCCTTTTCGTTCATAAGCCAGATCTTCCAGCGAAGACCATCAACGCCGGCAAAATCGTCGGCCATCGACGAAGCCGCCTGCTCGTACTCCGACGGCGAGACATTGAATTTGAAATTGATCTGAAGAATTCTTTCAGCCATGACTGCCTCTCCTTTGCTTTTTTAGTTATCTCTGAATGCAAGACCACTGCATTAAAGTAGAACCGTTTGACCCTGCGATATCTTCCGCAATCGGATGATGAAAAGTAGAAAAATGGAATGTCCTTAGAAGATACGGCTGTCAGGCGATAAACATTTGCAGAATTGGCGGGCCAGGTATATAGCCGATTACAGCCACCGCCCACCAGTTGCTGCTGACATCTACAACGCCCCCTCCTTACTTCTGAACCTGTTACGGTTCAGCAGCTTCCTCAGTCTCTTCGACCCGGTCGGTAGGGCTGGAGAAATGCATCTGAACTATCACCCATTTTCCATCGCGCTTCTCCAGCACACCCGTCCAGCGCACGTCTTCCCAGTTGGCCGGCTGCCCCTTCCACTCGTTGTAATCATCGAGACGAGCATGGTACCAGGCCGCATCGCCCGACTTCGATAGATTCACTTTAAGGTCCCTGACTTCATAACGGATGGCCTTGAAATCGTCGAGCATAAAGAACCCTTCGGTCAACTCCTCGAATGCCTTCCGGCCATAAATCGTGCCATCATCCCTGGGAGAAAACCAGAATAATTCGGCGTCTTCAGCAAAACAACCGTAGACCAGGTCCCTGTCCTTATTCTTCGCCCAGCCGATGCTGCTTTCGATTACATTTGTGATGGTGGCAATCTCGCTCTGAGGGTTCGCCTCATTTTTCATGTTTGAGCATCCTCCGCCTAAAACCGTCAATGTGATAATGAAGATTAACAGTGTTCGGCTTTTCACATTTCTCTCCTATTCTCTGCGCATTCGGCCTGGTCAATCTTCGCCTTGTTCGGTAAGCGACCAATGGGAATGTACCAGCTTCCATTCACCGTTTTCAAGGTGATATACCTCGGTACTATTCCAGCGGGTCTTCACACTATCGTTGCTGTCGTAATTCACCAGGTTGAAAGTCAGAATTCCCACCTCACCGTAAAGTTGCACTCGCCAGTTCGGCATCTCGAACCGGTGAATATCGATCTTCCCTTGTACCGGAACCAGCAACTCTTTGAAGGCGGCAAGGCCATCGAGCCGTTTTTCCTGCTCCGGGTCAAAGTATGATATATCCTCAGAAGCCAGTTCGATATAACCAAACACATCCCCGTTCCCCCAGCGCGTTAGAGCTGCTTTTTCCAGTTCAGCAATCGCACTCTGGGTTTCACCCTGCTCACTGTCCCCGGCAAAGCTTGTCATACCCGAAGTCATGAGTACAGCCACAGCAGTCCATTGTAGAATCTTCCACATAGACCTTCTCCTAAAAATGAACCAATGAATCGTTTCACACCTCAATGTAAATTCTCACTACCGATGTCACCAATACAAAGATTCAATGCGGTGTGTACTTGACAAATTTCCCCTTTACTTCACCGCCATTTCTGATGTCTCGCCCGGCACTATGGTGCCTATGCACACGATGGCTACAGATACTCTAACGAAATGTGGTGCTGAATCGCACCCGTTGCGCAATTTCTGCTTATCGCCGCCCTCGCAGCACAACGCGGTATCGAGCTACAATTTTATAACCACCACAGTTATAAATCGTATATATTGCCACCATGTTTCACCCACGCCCGACCCTGCTTAGATGTATTATCATAGCCTTTCTTCTAATCCCCGCATTGTCTATTGCCGAACCGGTTTCAGTGGTGTTCATGGTACCCGCCGAGCAGCAAATCGTAAATGATCCTCTGCCGCTATACCGGCTCGTTGAGGATTCCTCGGAGATAGACCAGTACCTGGCCTGGATGGACAACGAGCCGGCCCGATACGCCCTGGGCCTCTACGATATGGCTCGAACGGTGGTCGAGTCAACTGGCCGCCCGTGCTCGCAGCCGCCCGAGTTCTACATCGCCCTGGAACCCGGCGGCAATTATGCCGATCTCGGTTTTCGCCTGAAGCGGGGCGATGATATCAGCAGTTATCCGAATATCGCCTATCTGAAACTGGGCCCAAGGGAGTGGCGTTTCGACATCACCCTGCTTCATGAAACCGGCCACGCGGTAGTAAAAATCCTCGCGTCCGGAAACGACTTACCCAAAAAGCGTATCGCCTCGATATCGCACTCAACGGCCGCTCTAACCAATCGGACTACGGCTTTCGACGAAGGCTTCGCCATCCATCTGGAAACTTTAGCCATACACCTCAGCGATGACCGTCACCTGCGTAACAAATATCGCCACGAACAATCGCTCTTCGGTACCTGGCCCGGATTTCTGGCCGAGTATTACCGTCAGTCCTCGGACCTGATGAGTTACTCTCAATCGGTGGCGCGCTACTACAGTGTGAGAGAAAATGCCTTCGCCTTTGAATCCGCCTGCCAGCAACCTGACTACCTTCGGGTGCAGCTTGAAAAGGAGCGTGATTACAGTACTCTTCGCAACGCCAATCAGCTTCTCCAATCCGAGGGCTTTTATGCCAGTTTCTTCTTCTCTCTGATGACTCAGGGCAAGTCACTCCCGACCGCAGAGGTTGTTGTCGAAAGACGTGATCGTATGCTCGCGGCTCTGCAGGGTACGCTCTCAGATTATGAATCGCTCGGCCCCGACACACCTTATCTGCTTCGGTTCGTGGAATCATATCGAAATCTGTTTCCAGAGGAAGCGGCGCAGATTGTTGATATCCTGCTCGATCTGAGTCACGGTGTCTTCATTGATTCGAATGCGGACAATTTATGGCGCGAACATTACCTGGCTGCCTTGCGCTTGGACCAGAATAAGAAAGATCGAGAGAGGATTGAGGCCATAAGAGAAGCCTGGCGGATCGAAGCCCTCAATAATCCGCAGGTGCTTTACAGCCGGCTCGGTCCGCAGATTGTTTGCACGGTCGACCAAGCAATAGTCGAATTGCCGATTTTCAATCTCAAAAACCCCGTCTCGTTCGATGCCAACACGGCCCAGAAGGGGATTCTCAGGCTCATCCCGGGAATTACTGAAGCTGAGGTTGACAGCTGGATACAAGCCAGGCAACAGACTCCCTTTGCAAGCGTAGACGACCTTTCAACACGCTGCGGGCTTCGCAGCGAAACTCTGGATCAACTCTCCTCGGACGAAGATCGGTAATTATACTGGCTTGTCACAGACGTGTTCTTTCTTATCAGGCGCAACCCCATCGGTGCCTGAAATCCGGCAGCACTACTTGAGGCGGGGGAATAAAGGGCTGTTTTTGCTGATCTGAACACCCGGCTGGAAACGACGCTTGATAGTGTTCGCCGTTTCCGGCAGGAATACTTCCAGACAGTCAGCCACACCGAGAAGCGAGGGAATTACACCGAAAAGAAATTGACTCACCTCATCGGTGCGGCCCTCTTTGAGCAACTCCCACGGCTTCTTGACCTCAAAGAGCCGGTTGAGTTCGGAGAACTCCGACCATAGTATCGCCAGGGCATCATTGAACTTGTAGTCCTTCATGGCCGAATGGAAAGACTCAGGGACCGGGCTTGGCTCGACATCACCTACCGTGTATTGCACCCTCTGACCCATCGCCTCTACCCGGCTTACCAGATTGCCAAGGTTGTTGGCCAGGTCGCTGTTATAGGTACTCTGCAGGCGAGTCTCGCTGTAATCGCCGTCCTCAAAGGGGGAAACCGAACGCAACAGGTAATACCGGAAAGGGTCAATACCGTATTTCTTCGCCTGCTCGAGCGGGGCGACCACATTACCGAGACTCTTGGAGATCTTCTGCCCTTCGATCGTCAAATAGCCATGTATGAACACCACATCAGGCAGTGCAAGTCCCGCCGAGAGCAGCATGGCCGGCCAGTACAACGTGTGAAAACGATTTATCCCTTTGCCAATAACGTGAATGCGCAGATCGGCGTTGACCCAGTAGTCGCGGTAGGACGGTGCATCAGTGGCGTAGCCCGGGGCTGATATGTAGTTCGTCAGCGCATCATACCAGACATAAATCACCTGCTCGGGGTCATCCGGCACCCGTATGCCCCATCCGCCGGCCCGTTCGCTTGTTCTCGAAGCGCTGAAATCGTTCAACCCCGCCCGGGCAAAGGCCAGTATTTCGTTCCGTCTCGATTCCGGCACGATCCGAAGCTTCCCGGAGTCAATCAGCTGAATGATATTTTCCTGATAAGAAGAGAGCTTGAAAAAGTAGTTCTCTTCCTTGACCGTCTCCAGCGGCGTCCCGTGTTCGGGGCACTTCGCCTCCGGTGCGTCTCCGGCCGCGTAGAAATCTTCGCAGCCGACGCAGTAAAGTCCGGTGTAGTGACGCTTGTACAGATCGCCGTCTCTGGAAGACAGCCACAACTTCCGCGCCGCTGGTGCATGCCTGGAGTCACTGCTGGTACGGATAAAATCGTCGCAGGAGATATTCAAGCCTGCGATCAGTTTGTAAAACTCCGCTGAGTTGCGTTCGCACAGTTCCTCGGTGGAAATGCCGAGTTCCTGCGCCGCGCGGTAGTTCTTGAGCGAGTTCTCATCGGTGCCCGTCAAAAAGAAAGTGTCATAGCCGCTCAGCCGCTGGTATCGGGCAATAACGTCGGCCTGAATTATCTCCAGGGCAAAGCCTACATGCGGCTCGGCATTGACATAAGGTATGGCTGTCGAAACAAAAGCTCTTTTCATGCTGAACCGTGAGAACAGATTGTCTCGTTCAGCGAATATAGGCAATTCACAGCCAAATGGAAAGCTTGAGAATAACTGGAAGGAGAAAGCGATTGCTGAGCCCGGCGCACCTTCAGCGGCGTATCGCTGGACCAGGCGTACTCTTAAAAGACCAACTGACCGGCGCTGCTGCCAAATACCCTAATCCATACTCTTCAGCTTACGCCACAGAGTGGCCGAACTGATACCAAGGATTTTGGCCGCCTTTGTCCGGTTGCCGTTGGTTTCGCTAAGAACCTTCCGAATGTAGTTCTTCTCCACGTCGTCAAGGGTGCCCCCAAGCAGCCCCCCTGATGACTTGACGGCCGAAGCCTGGTTAACAATCTGCGAGGGCAAATGATCTGGAAGAATAAGCCCATCCCGACACAGGACGGCCGCCCGTTCCAGCGCGTTTTCCATCTCCCGCACATTGCCCGGCCAATGGTAAGCCAGAAGAATATCGGCACAACTGGCATCCAGCCGCAGGCGCCGCAATCTGAGCTTCTTTGCCGTCTTCTTTATCAGGGTTCGCGCCAGCGGAAGAATATCTTCGGTGCGTATCCGCAGGGGAGGCATCTCTATCTCGATCACCCGCAAACGGTAGAGCAGGTCCTCGCGAAAACGGCCTGCGGCAACCGCCGCCTCGAGATTCTGATTCGTGGCGGCGATAACCCGCACGTCAATCTTGCGCGGCTTGTTCTCACCTATCCGCAAAACCTCTTTCTCCTGCAGCACCCGGAGGATCTTAAGCTGGGTAGCCGGAGTTATGTCACCAATCTCGTCAAGGAATATCGTACCCTTGGAAGCTTCTTCAAACAACCCGACCCTGTCACGCACCGCGCCGGTGAAGCTCCCCGATTTGTGTCCGAAAAGCTCACTTTCCAGGAGGGTCTCGGGCAGGGCACCACAATTCACCGGTACAAACAGACCGCTCGCACGATGCGACTTCTCGTGAATATAACGAGCCAGTACCTCTTTACCCACCCCGGTCTCACCGGTAATCAGCACCGAGGTGTCGAACTCGGCTACCCGGTAGGCCAGATCGAGAACTTCCTGCATGCGCTTGCTGCGAACGTCGTCAAAAGACATCGATACCTTGCCCCGATAAAGATCCTTCTGTTGCCGGTGCTTCTCGAGCTCCTGACTTTTTAACCGTAGCTGTTCCATCAAGTGCTCCACGTTACCCTTGATATCCTCTGCCTCAAAGAACGGGAGATGAGGATTGATCTCTGCTCCCCACGAGTCAGCATCCATTCCCACGGCCCGGCAGTCTCGGTCGCCCTTTCCCTGACAGGCGCGCTCCAAAAAATACACGCTTTTGCCAAGACAGTAGGTGGCAAAGCCGCTCGCATACCCGGTAAGCTTCCAGCAAACCGTATGCGCAGCAGGGCCCACTTCCATAAGATGCTCTTCCGCCTCGGCGGAATTCTTCCAGGTGCACTCCAGGTACAGTCTCCGAGCCAGTTCATCGACGCGCAGTTTTTTGATGCTGACATTCACCACCCCCATCAGTTCGTGCATCCTCGCACCCGCCCGCAACCAGTCCTCAACGCTGTCCCAGCGAAAAATCCTTTTCAGGGCGGCGGCATCAGCCTGGCCACAGAAGAAGCCAAAGCGGGTAAATAACCTGCGAGCATGATCCGTGCCGAGCATGCTTAGAATGTCTTTGCGAAAAAGCGCAAAGGCGTTAATAGAGTGTAGAACAAGCCTGCGCCCATGAAGGTTGATGTTACCCCGGCTCAGTTCAACCAACTCGTCCAGTTCTAAATCATCCGGCCGCATGACCTAACCTTTCAATATTAAATACTCACAATTCAAAATAAAACACCTACCTGATTCGTCAAGCAATTTCAACAAAATAATTGTCATTGCCGTTTAATGACTTATAAAAAACAGGGCGGTTCGTTTGAGCGATAGCTCCACTGGAACCGGAAAAAGGGCCTTCAGAGCAGGCCAGGCACGCATTCCCGCCCGTCTAAAAACAACTCCGACCCTTGAATAATATCATAGTGAAATAATAGGCTTTTCAAAGTGAATCAAAATAACACAAGAAAAAGAATGCCTCGCAGCAGGCCGTTCGAATCATTAAAAACCCGAGCGATTTTATCCTATTGGCTTTCGATGACCATAGTGGTAAATTATGTCCACAATATCTGACTGCCCCCCTGACGGTTAGATGACCGCCAGGGTCAACACGCACTGGCCACCCTCAGCCGCGCCACCGTCGCCTCAGTACCCGCTTGGTCTCTTCATGCCGACCGGCACGCTACTTGTTGGATAACGAAGTGAGACCCAACCGACGGACACGTCGCGACGGTCAGCGTAGGCCAAGTAGAACCAGATGTAACTTGAAGGATCGCCACATAATGAGAAAGGATCGAAGAGAATTCTTGAAGGTATCCGTGGCAGCCTCGGCCGCTACTTTGGTACCTGACACGATTTCATCTGACACCACCGTCGCCGGCGGTGAAGTAAAGAACGCCGGTGCTTTTGGCGTCCTTGTTGACACCGTTCTCTGTGTGGGCTGCCGGCAGTGCGAACGGGCGTGTCACAAGGCCAACGGCATCTGCGAGAAAGACCCTGAGTCGTTCTCGGACAGGACCCTTCTCGAATCTCCAAGACGTCCCGACGAATGTGCCTACACGGTCGTCAATCGGATCGCCGGAACCGATCCGAAATACTGGATGAAGATGCAGTGTATGCACTGCAACGAACCGGCCTGTGCCTCCGCCTGCATTGTCGGCGCTCTAACCAAGGACAACCGGGGCCCGGTAGTGTATGATGCCTGGAAATGCATTGGATGCCGTTACTGCTTTTTAGCTTGTCCTTTTGATATCCCGGCCTATGAGTACGGTAACGCCCTGAACCCCCAGGTCAGAAAATGTACCTTCTGCTATCAGCGCTTCGGCGAAAGTGAGTTTCAGCCAGCTTGTGTCAGCGTATGTCCGGGTGGCGCCCTTACTTTTGGAACCAGGGAGGAGCTAATTGACCTGGCCCTGTTGCGCATGAAGCGCGCGCCGGACAAGTACGTTGACGATATTTACGGTCGGCACGAAGTCGGCGGCACCAGCTGGATGTATCTGGCCGGAGTAGATTTCGCGTCGACCTCCCTTCCCCGGGTCGGAAGCCAGCCAATATCAGCCCTTACCGAAAAAATACAGCATGGAGTCTTTAAATCGTTTGTCCCTCCCCTGGTGCTCTATGGGTTGCTGGGGCTGATCATGCACTCCCTTCGAGAAAACAAACAAGAGGTTAGAGAGAACAATGAACAGCAAATTTGAAGCTCTTCCTTTCCAGACCCGGTTCTTTACCAGGGGCACCACCATCCTGGCCGTAATCGCAGGGCTGGGTGTGGCGGGATACGTGTACCGCCTGATCTTCGGCCTGGAGGCGGCCACCAACCTCAGTAACGAATATCCCTGGGGCATCTGGAAAACCATCAACGTCGTCGCCGGCGTAGCTCTGGCTGCGGCAGGCTTCACCACCGCCGCTGTCGCCGATATATTCCATCGCGAACGGTACCACGTTCTGGTGCGCCCCGCTATTCTCACCGCCCTGCTCGGCTACACTTTTGCCGTAATCGGTCTCATTGCCGACCTCGGGCGCTACTACAACATCTGGCACCCTATTATCCCATCCATGTGGCAGGGAGACTCGGTGCTGTTCGAGGTAGGCATGTGTGTTATGATGTATTTATGTGTACTGTATATAGAGTTTCTGCCCACGGTTGTCGAGCGATACAAAAACAGGGTACACCTGCCGGGCCCGCTGTCGTACCTGAATCCGATCGTGGAATCACTGTTGGATGTCTGCGAACGATACCTGGTTCGCTTCATCTCCCTGTTTATCATCGCCGGAGTAGTCCTGTCATGTCTGCATCAGTCCTCTCTGGGGGCTCTGATGCTCGTCGCCCCGACCAAGATGCACCCCATCTGGAACTCGCCCATATCACCCATCCTGTTTTTGCTTTCAGCCATCGCCGTCGGTTTCCCAATGCTCATCTTCGAGCTCATTCTCATCTCGCGAACCTTCCACCGTCCCCCCGAGATTCCGCTTCTAAAGCAAGTGGCGCGCTACGTTCCAGTATTGCTCGGCGCTTACCTGGCCGTAAGGATTGGCGATTTAACGTTGCGCGAGCTTTGGCCGTATGTGCTCAACGGCTCATTTGAAGCCTACGCCTTCATATTTGAAATCGGCGCCGGCGTCATCATTCCCCTCATTCTTTTGAGCCACGAGCGCATACGGCGCTCCGCAGACGGCCTGCTGGTTTCCGTCATTCTGGTCATACTGGGGGTTGTGGTTAACCGCGTGAACGTCTTTCTTGTAGCCTACAAGCCCCTTGACACTTCCGCCAGCTACTTCCCCTCGCTGATAGAAATCGCCGTAACCGTTGGGCTCATTTCAACTCTTGTTCTTATATACCGCTTCTTTGTCGTGAAGCTCCCGGTAATACCGCGTCCTTGCGAGCAGCCGGCCCTGTCGCATGACAGGTCCCAACCTTTTGTGAGGCAATTGAAAGGAGAGTAAACCATGAATTGCAGAGTGTATAGCATGCTGTTGGTCGGGGTAATGGTGTCGGTTCTTGTCGGAACGGTTCTGGCAACTCCTCAGGTTGCCGAGGCGCCGGATCTCAACAATGGCGCGTGCGAGCGCTGCCACACCTGCGTCCGGCCCACGGCTCGTGACGCTTGCTTGAAACCGTGTTTCCGGCATAGTGCTCTTACCCAATCCGGTGAGCATCAAGTTGCGGAAGCACCTGAATCGATCTTACTGGATGAACTTACAACTAAGTATCTGCCTATACTGTTTGACCATAAACTACATGCGGAAATGGCCGGCATGAGTGACAATTGCGCCACCTGCCATCACTACAGTCCCGAAGGTGAGATACCACCTTGCCGATCATGTCACCCCAAGGATCAATCCCCTGTCAATTTGGCCCAGCCGGACTTGAAGACAGCCTATCACCGCCAGTGCCTGGTCTGTCACAGCCAGTGGGCCCACGAGGCGACCTGTGATGTATGTCACCAACCTTCCAAAAGTGAGGGCGATGAAGGTTCGAACGAGTCGAGGTTTGTCAGGGGTAGTTTTTCGCTGCCGACTGCAAGCGTGCCAGTGAGCAGAATTTATGTTACAAGTCACCAATCAGCTCCGGTGGTCACCTTTCAACACATCGAACACATAGAACTCTTCGAATACAACTGTGTTGATTGTCACCAGCATGAGAATTGCCGCTATTGCCACGACCAGATAAATCGCGAGGGGCTGACCAAACCACTAAGTCAGGTGCATGCCATATGTACCGGCTGCCATGACATAAACGTAGACCAGCCTGAAAGTGGAGAATGCGGTGAATGCCATGACCAGCAGAAACGGCCGGAACAGTTTCATTCAATCGTTGGTAAAACGTTGCCGGCCTACCTGGCCCACAAGGGATGCGATGGATGTCATCCCGACCGCAGTAAAGCCGGAGAATCAGGTAAGATGTAACAGTTCCGCCCCACTATTAAAGGCGTTGGAAGGAAGGTGATAAATTATTCCCTAACCAAACAAATGAACCCGACCGAGGCTATTACAGCCCCTGAACACCGGCCGACATTCTTCATGGCCCGTCGGCTGTGCAGTATGCTTCGAATCCGGTGAGCCAGAAATATGTAGGCGCACAGCACGCTTCCCAGCACCACGGGAAGCGTGACTGCATATACCGGGATGTCACTGCTTTTCAAATGGTCGAGATCAATTATAGTCGATAGAAGGCTCAGGTAAAAAACGATAGCCTTGGGATTGCCAAGGGTAAGAAGAAACCCGCTCAGAAAATTCGAGCCCCACTTGCGGTTGGTATCTGGTTCAAGCGCCCGGTAATGGCCGCTGCTCCTCCAGAGACGATAGCCCAGCCAGATCAAATAGACGCCCCCCAGGTACTTCACCACCATGAAAAATCGTCCCAGTAACTCGGCCATAGCGGCCAGACCGCACAGAGCCGACAGCAGAAACAGTAGGTCCGCCGCAACGATCCCCATAGCCACACCGAGGGCCTGTCTGAATCCAGATGCAAGAGCTCTCGACACGCACGCAAGAACTCCCGGCCCCGGAACCACCGCCAGAACGAAGACCCCCCACGCAAATGCAACTACGCTCGTTGTACTTATCATGCTTCGTTGTCCACGCCAATAATCACCGTTACATATATCCGATAATCTTATCAAAGATACGGATTCGCCGATGGGGTGTTCCCGAATCGCGATAAATTTCTGTGTTTGTACCAGTTACTAAGTCTCTTGGGGGAATCCCTGTATCCGCTGTGCCGGTAGTACAACAATTATAAAGGCAGCCACCGGGAAAAAGTGTGGCTGAGCTATCTCTAAGCGGCCATTTGATATATTTTAGCTGCCTTAGCAGGTCCGTGACAAATACTGCAGTACGTTCTTGAACGAGAGACC
>CP070756.1:3107962-3119426 GCA_020348905.1 Candidatus Zixiibacteriota bacterium | reverse complement strand
GATCAAGGTGCTGCCGTCCCATTCGGCGATGAATGCTGACATGAAGGCCCGGTTCGAGCGTGAAGCTAGGACTATCTCTAGCCTCAATCATCCCAACGTCTGCACCCTTCATGATGTCGGTCATGAGAACGGAGTCGATTTTCTGGTCATGGAGTTTCTCGAAGGAGAACCGCTGGACGAACATCTTAAGCACAGCAAATTTGATACAGAACAGGCACTTGAGATCGGCGCACAGATCGCCGGTGCTTTGGATGCGGCGCATCGTAAAGGTCTTGTCCATAGAGATCTCAAGCCCAGTAACATCTTTCTGACCAGGGAAGGCGCGAAGCTGCTCGACTTTGGCCTGGCGAAGCTGCAGGCTGAAGCGGTCAGGGGCATGGATGATGAAACTCGCACCACCCCGGTAACCGGCGTGGGAGCGATTGTCGGAACCCTTCAGTATATGTCGCCGGAGCAACTGGAGGGAAAGGAAGCCGATGCCCGCAGCGATATCTTTTCGTTCGGGGCCACGATGTATGAGATGGCCACCGGACAACGGGCTTTCAGCGGGGACAGCAAGGCGAGCCTGATCGGCTCGATTATGAAGGAGGAGCCGAGGGCGATCAGTGAAATCCAGCCGACCTCACCGCCCGCTTTGGATCGCCTGATCAAGAAGTGTCTCCAGAAGGATCCCGATGACCGGTGGCAGTCGGCGAAAGACCTCAAAGACGAACTCGACTGGATTGCCTCGGCCGGCTCGCAGGCGGGAATCGCCGCGCCGGTGACTCGCAAGCGCCGGCTCCACCTAAGACTGTCATGGAGTTTGTTTGCCCTGGCAGGTGCGGCAGCAGTTCTCCTTGGGCTGCTCTACTTCTCCCGGACCGAGCCGGTTCGAAAGACATCCCGTTTCACGGTTTCCATCGAGGGGCGTTTTCCAGAGGTTCAGTGGCCGCGTATTTCGCCTGACGGCCGGCTCCTGGCGTTTCGAGCCGCCGACTCGACCGGTAACTACAAGATATGGATACGTCCGCTGAACTCGCTCGACGCTTACCCACTGGCGGGCACCGAGGGCGCCTATCGACCATTCTGGTCACCTGATAGTCGTTACCTCGCGTTCTTTGTGGAGATGCGTCTGTTGAAGAAAATCCTTGTGTCGGGTGGTCCCCCACAACTCATCTGTGAGTTTCAGGGCGTCGACGGTTGCTGGGGCGATAACGGGGCTATTCTGTTTGACAATGGTTATGGCGATCCAATCATGCAAGTTCCGGCCGCGGGCGGAGTACCCACGGCGGCAACCACAGTCAACGAAGAGCGGGAGGAGCAGTATCATATGTGGCCGTGGTTTCTTCCCGATGGAAATCACTTCCTCTACCTTGTTGGTATGCCGCAATCACCCGGTATATTAAAGGTAGGGTCTCTGGACGGAAGCATTGATAAGGAACTTCTCCTATCTGACTCCCGGGTGGAATACTGTGAGCCGGGATATATTCTATATTGTGCGGAGGGTGTGTTGCTGGCCCGGAGGTTTGACCTGGACCGGCTGGAAATTGTGGGAGAGCCGATACCGATCGCAGAGGATATCGCAACCATGGGAACCTTTCTCTATCACTTCAGCGCATCAGACGATGCGACCGTGGTCTATCAAAGGGCGACGGCTGTTATGGTTAGCCGGATCATTGTGGTGAACAGAGCAGGCCGGGAACTTGACACCATCGGAAAACCCGCACGGTACGGAGCCATCGCGCTCTCTCCGGATGGCAAACGACTCGCCTTCGGTTTGACAGACCCACAGACGGTGCAACGCGGCATCTGGATCCATGACCTGATCCGCGGGGTGAACTCACGATTGACCTTTTCTGAAAGCTTATTTCCGGTCTGGTCACCCGACGGTGAGCGAATTGCCTACGGGTCGGTAGGCACTGGTGGTAGCGAAGTTATGATATGCCGGAGTGATGGAGCCGGCTCGCCCAGTCGGGCATACTACCAATCGCATGACGGTCTATCACCGACAGACTGGTCGAACGACGGCCAATCCATATGTGCCAATATTTGGCAGGAGGATTACGACATCGTGCTTCTCGACCCGGCCGATTCGTCAAGCATGGTCAGCGTCCTGAACGGGCGTTACTACGAAAACCAGGGGAGTTTCTCGCCGGATGGCAAATTCCTGGCCTATCAGTGCAGGGAATCGGGTCGACTCGAGGTTTACGTCCGTGAACTTGGTGAAACGCAAGGTAAATGGCAAATTTCTTCGAGCGGCGGATCCACTCCGTTGTGGCGTGCCGATGGAAAAGAGCTCTATTACTGGGATGGGGCTAATCGTCTGGTGGCTGTACCAGTGGAAATGGAGGGAGGGCACATGACGTTTGGCGCAGCCAAACAGCTTTTTCACCGAGCGGTGGCCAGGGCCCCGGCATCTTATCGGAAGTACTACGACGTTTCAGCTGAGGGAGATCGATTCTATCTCACTGTACCGGCAAGTGATGACGGCCAGATTGAGTTTGTTGTTGTCCAGGGCTGGAATGCCGAACTCGAGGAGTGAACGGACCTTGTCCCAGGTTCTGCTCGCGAAGTATGAGAACGAATATGGAACCTGAAGACGATAAAAGGGGAAATCAAAAGACGACCGACTCGGGACAGGTGTCACCACGAAGAATCGATGCCAGCACTTTCAGGCCGCGCTCAAGCGTCTCCAGATCTACATGACCGCCCAGGCAAATCCTCGCCGCCCGATCAATATCCGTGCTGTCCACGGCAAAGAGGTCCGAAGGCGCCACGATCACTCCCCGGCGATGAGTTTCGGCGGCGAACTCGGTCGGGTGCCATCGCTCGGGAAGCTTCAACCAGACAAAATAACTGGTGGGTGCGCTGTTGAAATCCAGTCCCGAAAGAGCTTCAACCGCCACGCGGGACCGCTTCTCGGCTTCGGCCCGCTTGCGAACCACGGTGCGTTCGGCGGTGCCGTCACTGATCCATTGGGCAGCCAACTCCGCCATCAGAGGTGCCACTACCAGGGTCGTGCTACAGATACCTCTCAAAAGCCTGTCACGGTAACGGGATGGTGCGATTAGATAACAGATCCTTAAACCTCCAGCGACAACTTTCGACAACGATGCTATCAGGAAGGTTCGGTCGGGGGCTATCGACGACATCAACGGCGGGGGGTCTTTGACAAGGCGTCGGTTTATCTCGTCCTCGATGATCTCGACTCCGTGTTTCTCAGCCACATCGGCAAGGGCACGCCGGCGCGACTCGCTCATGATGGCGTTGGTAGGATTGTCCAGGGTGGGAATGCAGTACAGGAATCTCACCCGGTGCTTAGCGCAACACGATTCCAGGGCGTCGGGAAGCAACCCTTCATCGTCACTTTCGATGCCGATCAGTTTCAAACCGGCCAGATCCGTCGCCCATTTCAGCCCGGGATAAGTGTGCCGTGCCGAAACAATCACATCACCCCGTTTGGCGCAGGACGTCAGTGTTATCAGAGTGGCATGCTGAGCCCCGGCCGTGATAACAACCTCCTCTTCATCCACCTTCAGCCCAAGACCGGCTACCCACT
Organism: Candidatus Zixiibacteriota bacterium; assembly: GCA_020348905.1. Lineage (GTDB taxonomy): Bacteria > Zixibacteria > MSB-5A5 > GN15 > FEB-12. The sequence continues at coordinate 3,115,888 of CP070756.1, read as the reverse complement.
TGGCGCCGGCCTCGCGGTGACGGGTATACCCCCGAGAGGTGTTATAACGAGTCAGGTAATTTATGTCGTGTTTGGCCAGCTGTGAAAGGGTATGAGACAGGTCCGGATCGGCGTTGGCAGGAGGGTAATAAGGACTCAGGTCAATTATCCCCGGCTCGGTCGACCTTGTCAGCAGTGTCTCCGGGCGACGCCTATACTGACCCACGAAAGTCCCCCGGCGGCCGTCGCCACGGATCAGGCCTTGGCGCTCGGCCTCACGGTAGGCTTTTGTCACAGTACCAATCGCCAAACCAAGCTGATTTGCCAGCTTTCGGTGGGTCGGTAAGCGATCCCCCGGGCGAAGGTTTCCTGATACAATATCCTCTTCAAGTGCCTGAAGAATAGCGACATAAACAGGCCCCTCGGGATTCTCAATATCCGGCGTCCAAATGCTCGACATGGCTCAAATATAAAGAGTTAAACAGCCCAAGGCAAGAGAAAAATGAGGCCCAATCACATTTTTTTGACTTAGTGACAACAATATTGTCATATGACAAACATTTCTCTTGACTGCAATGCAACAATGTATATATTGATAACGTAATAGTACAAAAGATAGGGCAATCTGATGCTACGATTGTCTGTGTCTTTTCGGAAGGAGGATGATAGTATGAGACCTATCAACAAACCCGAGTGCGGTAAGGTGGCCCTGCGGCCGACCTGCCCGCGCGATCTGGAGTTCGTCCTCGCCAGTGAACAGCACCGCGACAATGCCCTGTTTATCAGGCAATGGTCCGCCGAACAGCATCTAACCGCCATTGAGGATCCCGATATCGGTCACTTCCTGGTCCTTAGCATCTCCAGCGGCGAGCCCGTTGGATATGTGATTTTAGTGGGCCTGGAGAATCCCGACTTTAGTCTTGAACTGCGCCGGATCGTAATCACCGAAAAAGGATGTGGTTACGGACGCGCCGCTACGAGAATGGTGAAATCATACGCTTTCGAGAACATCAACTGCCATCGCCTCTGGCTCGATGTGATGCTGCACAACAAACGTGCCTTCAAACTCTACAAGTCCGAGGGGTTCAGAGTCGAAGGAATTCATCGCCAGGCCGTCCGCCAGGGAACCCGCTTTCTCGATGTCAGGGTCATGTCATTGCTCCGCGACGAATACTACGAACGCTTCTACCACCGCCCGACCCGTCTTCTTACTGACCGGCTTGACATGCAAGACTGCGGGCAAGTGTTAATCAGGTAACTTAACGGAGGCATAAAATGGCTTTATCAGAAATAGAAACAGGACGCCACAGGCGAGCCAACCGATCGAGCGTATCTCCTGATATACTGGCGACCCGAACAAAGAGAATGTCCGCCAGCGCTATCCGTGAAATTCTCAAGGTAGCCTCGCAACCAGGGGTAATCTCGCTGGCCGGCGGACTCCCTGCGCCGGAAAGCTTCCCGGTCAAGTTCATGCCGGAGGTTTTCGCGGGCGCGCTGGAAAAATACGGCTCCTCGGTATTTCAGTACGGTCCCACCGAGGGTTTCCCCCCGCTACGCGAAACCATTGCTACGTACCTGTCCGACCGCGGCGTCATCGCCACCAGCGACCAGGTAATAATCACCACCGGGTCGCAGCAGACCCTCGATGCTATCGGGAAAGTATTGATTTCGCCTGGCGACAAAATAGCCGTGGAAACACCCACCTATCTTGGCGCCATCTCGGCCTTCAATCCCTACGAACCGTGTTATATCGCCCTGGAGTCGGACGACGATGGCGTGATTCCGGAATCGCTCGAAGAGGTTCTCTCCGAACACACTGTCAAGTTCGTCTATCTGATTCCCAATTTTCAAAATCCGTCGGGACGGACCATACCTTCGGAGCGGAGGACGGCGATTGCGGCCACGGCCATGAAACACAACGTCATCGTTATCGAGGATGACCCGTACCGGTCACTGCGCTATGAGGGGTATCATCTGCCCACCCTCTGGTCACTTGCTCCGGATAACGTCATCTATGCCGGAACGCTGTCCAAGGTGTTATCGCCGGGGATGAGAATCGGTTTCTGTGTGGCGCCTTCGTTGATAAGGCAGTGGATGGTTCTGGCCAAACAGGGTATCGATTTGCACACCAGCTCGCTCGATCAAGCCGTAGCCTCGGAGTACATATCCGAGGGCTACCTGAAGAGGCATTTGCCGAGTATCGTCGATCTGTACCGGCCCAGACTTAAGGCAATGCTTACGGCCCTGGAGAATAACCTTCCCGAGGGTTTCTCATGGTCGCGTCCCGAAGGCGGCATGTTTTTATGGCTGACCGGTCCTGATGAACTCGACACCGAAAAATTGTATCCCGAAGCGGTCAAGAACAAAGTTGCCTATGTGCCGGGACGGTACTTCTTCACCTGTCCCGGAGTCGGCAATAATACCATGCGCCTGAATTTTTCCAACGTCGACGAAGAATCGATTGCCCGGGGTATCGAGCTGCTGGCATCGCTTATGGTGGAGGAAAGGTAATGAGCGACTCCAGTAGCGTACGTAGCACGCACCAGACGACAGCTCCGCAAAACGCCGACACGATCAACTACCGGCTCGAACCGTTGATGGAAGAAGATCGCACGGCCGTGATAGACATTTTCAATCATTTTGTCGAAAACAGTTTTGCCTCTTATCGCGAGATCCCGGTGGCCTACGATATGTTCGACCGCTTTCTGGCCATGATCGGGGAGTATCCTGCCGCGACGGTTAAGACCGACTCCGGTCAGACGGTAGGATTCGGTTTCATCCACAGGTATCATGTCGCTGAAACCATGCGGAGAACGGCTGAGATATCGTATTTCATTCTCCCCGAACATACCGGCCGGGGTATCGGCACCAGGATGCTCTATTATCTTGTTGATGAAGCCAGGGAGCATGGGATAAGCAATATTCTGGCCTCGATCTCATCGCTTAACGATCAGAGCTTGCAGTTTCATAGAAGACATGGTTTTATACAGTGCGGACGTTTTGAGATGATTGGCGAGAAGCACGGCTATATGTTCGATATGGTCTGGATGCAAAAGCAGCTGTAGCCCAGGGCACGGGATCCTGAATGCATGTAAGAGAGGTCGGTTGATATGAAGCGATTCACGCTTGATAAGCTGCCGAAGAAAGTTCTGGCCAAGCTCGATCTGGAAACCGTCTTCATGGCATCCAGGATCGTTGTCGCCGCCGAGAAACTTCAGTTATTCCGCAAGCTGGATAAAAAGGCACTGACTATGGACGAATTGGGGCGGCGGGTGGGAATCCACCGCCGGCACCGGCCTGTCTTTTTCGGTCTGCTGATTGCCCTCGGGCTTTTGAAAAAACAGGGTAATCGATATCGCAACTCCGCTCTGGCCGAGAAATACTTTGTGAACCATCGACCCATCGAATGGACCAAAATTTATTCCAGTCACTGCATAGGGGAATACAAAGCCTACTCGGTGTTGGAAGAGGTGCTTACCAGTGGAAAACACCACACCGAAATTCTGGGCACCAAGCCAAGTGACTATCTGAAGGTACTGGCCAGCGATGCTGTCTGGGCGCGTGATTTCACCTGGATGCTATATCACTATCACCAGGTCGAGGCAAAGGCCATGGCAAGTAAGTTAGATTTGCGGGGCTATCGCAATCTTCTCGATGTCGGCGGCGGATCGGGAGTTATGTCGATAGCCCTCGCCCAAAAATATCCGCGCTTGAAAGCCTGTATCCTTGACACCGAACTGGTCATTCGGGCCACCAAAAAGATCATCCGAAAAAATGGCCTGTCCGGCCGTGTCAAAACCATGGTCGGTGACATGCATAAGGAAATCCCCGAAGGTTTCGATGTCATCATGCTCTGCGATGTTGACGTGACTGACTATACCGACATCCTGAAAGCCATCTACGACCGCCTGCCCCCCGGCGGCCTGGTGGTGCTGGCCGAGGAATTCGCATCCGAAGACTGCTCGGAGCCGATGCGTGGCATGTTGCTGGTGCTTCGGTCAAAGCGGTTCTGGTTAACAACCCGTAAGCAGGTGGCCGCGGTGCTGAAGAAGACCGGCTTTAAGCACGTAAAAGGGCAGTATCTTTGCCGCGACACGTGGATGTTCACCGGCCGCAAACCGGCTTGACACCGCGTTCCCCATAGCTATATTTGTGATCAGGATCCACTGATAATCCGCAAGTCCGAGGAGGTCGAGCGGTGGAATCTTATCGCGACTTTCCCATCTGGATCGTCTTGTACAACGCTGTAACCTTTGGCGGTGTGATCGCAATGGGAGTAATCATCGCGGCGCAACTGCCACTTTGGGTGTTTATCGCATACTTGGTCCTGCTGATGCTGGTTGCAGCATGCTTGCCGGCCCTGGTGTGCTCACGATGCAGCTACTATGGTCACCGCTGCGCCATGGGCGTAGGCAAGGTGGTGGCGTTAGTCTTTAGCAAGCGCTCCGAAGATGAGTTTTTCCGCACGAAACCTCAATTCCTGATTGTGCTCCTGTACCTGCTCGCGCTGATACTTCCTGCCATAGGTGCTATCTGGATATTCGCTGATCAGCCTTCCGCATGGCCGCTGGCACAACTGGCGGTCGTATTGGGCCTGTTGTTGGTCGGCTTGTTACCTCACACGAAGCTGGCCTGTGCCCACTGCCGTCAGGGGGAGTGCGGAGCTTGCCCCGCAGGGCGGATAGTGTGGAAACGGCCCCGGGCGACATAGCTCTGCAGACATCCCGCCCTTTTTCCTTTGCGATAGCCTGAGAAGTGCGTATCTTTTATAAGATCAATAAATTAGCGCTATCCTTACCGGCCAAATAAGGAACACTGTTCATGGCGGCGGACCAGCCACGGGACGACAGGACGAGATCTTTCGTCACCCTTTCAGCCGGCACCTTGGTTTCGCACTACAAGATTATCAACAAGATCGGCTCCGGCGGCATGGGTGAGGTCTACCTGGCTCAGGACACCAAACTGGAGCGGGCTGTGGCCCTCAAGTTCCTGTCGGCCTTCTTGTGCGCGGACGACGAATGCCGCAGGCGTTTCACGCGCGAGGCTCAGGCCGCGGCCAAGTTGGATCATCCCAATATCATCCCCGTTTACGAGGTTGCTGAACATCAGGGGCGCCCGTACTTTGCCATGGCTCACGTGGAAGGGAAATCCCTAAAAGAGTTCGCAGCCGGCAACGACTTATCTATCGAACAAATACTTGAACTCGCTATCCAAATCTGTGAGGGTCTGGGTGCCGCGCATAACAATGGGGTCATCCACCGCGACATCAAGCCGTCTAACGTCCTGATTGACTCGCACGGCCGCGCCCGCATCGTTGATTTCGGCCTGGCGGCGGTGGCCGGGTCGGATCAGGTGACCAAAACAGGTTCGACTATGGGCACCATCGGCTACATGTCACCGGAACAGGTAACCGGCACTGATATCGACCAACGCAGCGATCTCTTTTCGCTGGGCGTGGTACTGTACGAACTGGTCACCCGGCGAAACCCATTTAAGCGTGATACCGAGGCTGCTACATTAAGAGCGGTCAGTGATGAAACCCCAGAGCCTCTGGCACGGTTCAAATCGGACGTGCCCGATGCCCTTCAGGTTATCGTCGACAAGGCTTTGGAAAAAGACAGAAGTACACGCTATCAAACTGCTGCTGATTTCATGGCAGATCTCAAACGTCTTGTAAGAGACTCATCGGCTCCAGTTCATCGGAAAGCTCCGGCGCGGAACAACATCCTCCGATTCTGGTTCATTGGCGCTCTAATGTTGGTAATCATTATCGCGGGTATCACATATCTGTTCAGTTTCCTCAAAAAGGACCGTGTCACACAAACCGTGGCGGACTTCAAGAAGATAACTTCGTCCGGTGACGTGGGCAGGTGTGACCTGTCGCCCGACGGCAGCTACTTCGCGTACTCACGGATATTGAATGACCGGCAAACGGTGGTGATGGTTGACGATATTAAGGGCGGCAACCCGCTCAAAGTGTTTGAAGCGGATCGCATATTTGGCTTGCAATGGTCGCCCGACGGCGAGCAGCTGCTTATTGCAACCGGGGATGACACCTCTAGAACCGCCTATGTGTTGTCGCGATTCGGCAACATACTTCGTCATTATGTCTATCCGCTCGCTCCTTCGAATCGAAATATTCACTGGCATCCGGATGGTGATAAGCTTTTGATGATGACTTACGATAGTAGTCTGGTGACGATCGAAAGGCAGTCCGGCGATACGTCGTCTGTCAAGCTTCCGTTTACGTTTGGCAGAGTGGTGGATCAATCGTCGGTAAACGATCGGATCCTGATGCTTGCCTATACCGAAGACACGGGTGCATTTCTCTGTTCCATTCGACCTGATGGCACCGATCTGCAAAAGTTGGTGCCGTCTGCGATTGGTGAAGCCGTCTTCTCGCCTGAGGGGGATGCCCTTTATTACGGTGAGTGGATCGGAATCATAAGCCGACTCATGCGCCTCTCAATCGATCCCGCTACCGGCAAATCCCAGGGAGAGCCGCAGGTGCTGATCCCAAATGTTCCCCGGTTCGACAATCTCTCGGTGTCTGCTGACGGTCGTCGTCTCTTAATCAAGCAGAGAGTGGCCTCCTCAAACCTTTACCGAGTACCGCTGACTCCGGATGCCGGTCCAGTCGCCCCTGCAAGTGAAGCACTTACTTCGGGAACCGGATTCTACAGTGTTCCTGTTTTATCACCAGACGGTCAAATGATTGCATTCTCGGACTACACCGAGAATTCATACCAGCTCTTTATTATGCCGGTCACCGGCGGCGAGCGCCGACAACTTACCTTCGCCGGTTTCGGCAATATTGCAGGAGACTGGTCTCCGGACGGTCAGGAACTGGCGTATTTTCGAATGGCTGATCTCACGGCTAAGGACATAATGCTGTGCGTTGTGGATATATCGAGCGGCACATCCCGAGACATTGTGAGACACTCGATTATGGGCTGTACCAGCGGATGGGAACTCGACTGGGCTCCCGCTGCTAAGATGGTGACCAAGGCGCCTTTTTGTGCCGGAATATGGCTGGTTGATTCCGAATCGGGTGATACCACAATGTTGCCGTTCACGGAATCGGAAGTTGCAGTCCGAGATCCGCACTATTCACCTGACACCAGTCATATCGCCTTTTACTGGGGCAGGGACGGACAGCAGATTGAAGGTATCTGGATCAGATCATTGGTGGATAACAGCCAGCGATTTGTGACGAGTGTAGATGCTAGAGTTATCGGCTGGAGTCCGGATGGTGAGTGGATATACTTCCACTACGTAGAGGAAGAGGGCATACAGATTATTGCCCGCGTCAGCACCAAGACAGCAGAGGTACAGACGCTGGCAAGGCTGCCATGGCGCGTCCCTAATTCTCCCGTTTGGGTGGATCTGGCCCCGGATGCGAGTTGGGCAATAGTGGAAAAAGAATCGAGTCAGATGGATGTGTGGATGGTTGAGAATTTTGATCCGCACGTAAAGTAAGACTGGAATTATGATAATGCAGCCTGAAGACGATGACACACACACGCACATAACCTTGGCCAAAGATACTAGGGTCGGGCACTACCGGATTGTCGAGAAAATCGGCTCCGGCGGCATGGGTGAGGTCTATCTGGCTCAGGACACCAAACTGGAGCGGGCCGTCGCCCTGAAGTTCCTATCGGCCTTCTTGTGCGCCGACGACGAATGCCGCAGGCGTTTCACGCGTGAGGCTCAGGCCGCGGCCAAGCTCGATCATCCCAATATCATCCCGGTCTATGAGGTTGCCGATCATCTGGGGCGCCCGTACTTCGCCATGGCTCACGTTGAAGGAAAATCGCTAAAGGAGTTCGCAGCTGGCGACGACTTATCTTTGGAACAGATACTCGAACTGGTCATCCAAATCTGTGAGGGGCTGGGCGCCGCCCACAGCAATGGGGTCATCCACCGCGACATCAAACCGTCCAATGT
>CP070756.1:3097670-3107862 GCA_020348905.1 Candidatus Zixiibacteriota bacterium | reverse complement strand
TTCACCGACGACGACGGACTAACCCTCGCCTGGAGAAAACCCGCCAAACCGATGTTCCACACGCGTGGACTGGCCTGCCTCGACGAAGGCAACACCATGCTTGCCACTACGGGCACGCTCGCTGGTACGATGATACTGAAGTCACTGGATGCCGGCTGCACCTGGGAATGGCTACAGGAATTGCCTCGCGTGTATGGTCCCCTCGATCTGACGCCGGCGCCGGGCGGCGTGGTCTACGCCTGGTCCCGCGAGACCACCGTACTCTACCGCATTGAGGGCGATCAGGTGAAGAAGCTGTGGCCCCCGTTTGTCATCCTGGGGTTTGCTGTCGACCCTCAAGATGCGAACCATATTCGGTATGGCACTGAGGGTTGTCAAATATGGGAATCGTTTGACGGCGGCGTACTTTTCACTGCGGTCGGCAATCCCGCCAACTCAGGAAACACGGCTTCCGCTTTCTTTACGGTGGAGTTCAGCCCCGAGGACTGGGATTGCGCCCTGTGTGGTGCCAAGGGAGCCTGGCGCACCATCAATGGCGGCAAAACCTGGAAGCCCATTTCTCCGTTCGATATGGAAGAGGGAGATTTGGTCCATCGCTTCGCCTTTTCACCCACTGACCCGAAGCGGGTCTGGGCACGGGGTACCCTGGGGTTAATCTCAAACTTCTCCCGGCAGGTCTTTATCTCTGACGACGGCGGAGCCAACTTTACATCCGTGTTTAAACAGTACGATATAGTCCCGGATCAGGACGGGATACCGCGACTGTTGAGACTCAAGACCTGGGCGCCTCTGTCGCCCAAACCGGATGATCCGGATATCGTTTATATACCCGCCGGGCTGTACCAAAACGACTACGGCACGGATTTCTGGCGTTATGATGCCGGCCAGGATATTCTCAGTGTCATACACATAAACGGTCTTGATGATATAAACTCGATTGCCTTCAATCCGGTTGACCCGAAATTCATATATCTCGGACTGGGCAACGCCCACGCCACGGAGGAAGAACCGGTTGATGCGGCCAAGGCCGGACAGGAGGCAATTCGGGTTGCGGTTTCCCCGAACCCGTTCAATCCGACAGCGAATATCAGTTTCAGTCTACCCAGTGCCGCCCAGGTGAAGCTGGAGGTTTACAATATCAAGGGACAGAGAGTGAGCACGGTGGTCGACCAGTATCTGAGCGCCGGTGACCATGTGTATTCATGGGACGGCAGCCGGTTCGCCAGCGGTGTGTATCTATACCGTCTTCAAGCAGGGGAGATTCAGAGAACCGACAAAATGTTACTGTTGAAGTAGATGTTGTGATATGCGGTTTACAGAAGGTGCCAGGCGCAGCTACCTGGCACCTCTCTTATTGCAGGTCAAACCATACCACTTCGGTCACCAACTCTGAGGCTAATTAATTCAATAAAGGTCTCCATTCGATTGTAATATGGGACAAATGGATTCGGTGCGAATTGTCGTCAAAATTGCGATTGACTCATCACCACCAACCTTTTCGCGTCTTTTATTAGCATCCTCCCATTGAGGCTTGAGGTACTTCTAAACAAACTTGGCCGGGCTTCGGTAATTGACCTTTCAACAGGCAAGAACGGACCTGGCCGCAATCATTAACCAGAGAGGGGAGTGAACCATGAGATTTCACTGTCTGACGGTTCTCCTAATTTCGCTCATCGCCCTGGGCCTGGTGGCGGCTTCAACCGATGCCAGAGCCGGCGAGTGGACTGTTCCCGATTGCGACCGAATCAGCGGCTCGTCGGCGGTGACTTTCACCACCGACGGTGGCCTCACGCTGGCAGAAACGCAGTCTTCGGGAATGCTATTCTACTGCTATGGGTTGGCGGCCCTGGATGCGGAGAATACGCTGCTGGCCTCGTTGGTAACCAAAACCGGTAGTTCCATTCTGCGGTCTCGGAATGCCGGCTGCAGCTGGCAGACTATCGCCAGCCCGGATATGGATAAGATACTGCTGTTTGCGCCGGCGCCAGGCGGAAAGGCTTACGTGTGGGCCAAGGAGCAAAAGATTTTCTACCTGCTCGAAGGGACCAGCTTAACAACTCTGATTGCGCCCGATGAGATTTTCGGCTTTGCCGTTGACCCGAACGATGCCATGCACATTCGAATCGGAAGCAACGACTGCCAGATCTACGAGTCGGTTGACGGCGGAGCGAATTTCTTCGCGGTCGGTCAGCCAGCCAATACCGGTCAAACAGTGTTCTTCACGGTCGACTTCAGTCCGTATGACTGGGACTGTGCCATGTGCGGCACCAAAGGCGCCTGGCGCACGACTGATGCCGGGCAAACCTGGCAGCCGGTTGAGCCGTTCGACCTGGAAGATGTTGACCTGGTCTATAAGTTTGTCTTCTCTCCCGATGATCCACAGCGGGTGTTGGCGCAGGCCAATCTGGAAACGGTCACAAACCGCTCGCGAGATATCCTTACCTCGACTGATGGCGGGGTCAGCTTCGTCTCGGTGGTTAAGCAGGGCGAGAAGGTAGAGGATCAGAACGGTGAGTTACATCAGGTATTTTTTAAAAACAGCTCGCCGCTGGTGTCCGTTCCGGGGCAGCCCGAGGTGGCCTACTTTGCGGCAGGTGTTGATTACCAGAACTATGGCACTAATCTCTACCGCTATGATGCCGGTGACGATCTTCTGACCCTGGTGCATATAGACGGTATAGACGATATCAATGTCATCGTGTTCAATCCGGTTGATCCGAACGTCATGTATTTTGCTCTCGAGAATGATCGATACCATCTGACCAAAGATGGAACCGGGTCCCGGGAAGGTTCGGCGCAGATGATGGTTGCGGTTTCCCCGAACCCGTTCAATCCTTCCGCGAATATCAGTTTCAATCTTCCCAACGCAGGTCAGGTTAAGCTCGAGGTATACAATATCAAGGGGCAGAAGGTGAGCACGCTGGTCAACCAGTATCTGAGCGCCGGTGATCACACTTATTCGTGGGATGGCAGCCGGTTTGCCAGCGGGGTGTACCTGTACCGTCTGGAGGCTGGTGAGACGGTCAGATCGGATAAGATGCTTCTTTTGAAGTAAGCACGAAGCGGAGTTTCTTAGGTGGTGTCAGGCATCCTTGCCTGACACCTGTGAGGGACCCGCGTTGTGAGAGTAGTCGAAGCCCCTCAGTTTCGACATATCCATGACGGCAAAAGCCGATATATAATACTCCAATATAGCTACTTTCATCTTAAAGTCAAGAGCAGGACTATCTGCCCGTGTAATAATGGGTCAACATAAGGTAGGGCAACCGGATAGTCTTCGCAACCACAAAGGTTCGAAACTTATCCGCCTGGCGGTGGCTGAATTGTACTACCTGAAGCTTTGCTTGACTAACAGGACCATTTGGTTATATTGTGTAAAGTACCAATCATGACTATCCCGCAAGTGGGTCGGATCGTCGCTGCATCAGCAGGGGAGTTGTTCGCGCCTGTCACTTGAGCCACTTGTTCAAGCTAAACATATAGTGTGAGGAGCATCTTATGAAACCAATCACCGTAATTGCACTGGCAATCCTGCTTGTCTGCCTCGGTATGTCATCTGCCTGCGGTGAGGATCACTACCGGTGGCGCAACAATCAGGAAGAGCCGGGTGAGTGGACGGTGCCAGACTGTGATCGCGTGATCGGAACGCCCGCCCTGACGTTTACCAGCGATGAAGGATTGACCATGGCGGAAACTGGACTCTTGAAGGGTATAGTTTACACTTACGGGCTGACTACCCTGGATGTCGGCAATACTCTTCTGGCCAGCACCCTGACCAACGCCGGCACTACCATACTTCGGTCTACCGATGCCGGCTGCAACTGGCGGACGATTGAATTACTGCCAGTCAGCGAACTATTGCTCCTGACGGCGGCTCCTGACGGTCAGGCCTATGGCTGGTCGCGGGGGCGGAGCCTGTTTTATCGAATCGAAGGAACCGACGTGGTCAACCGGTCGGCTCCAAGAAACATCTATGGTCTGGCGGTTGATCCCGACGATGCCAATCATATCCGGATTGGAACGTACGATTGTCAGCTGTATGAGTCGTTCGACGGAGGCGTGACCTTTGCACCGCTGGGGAATCCGGCCAATACCGGCAACACCATATACTTTGCCGTGGAATTCGACCCGTCCAACTTTGATTGCGCCCTTTGCGGTTCCAAAGGAGCCTGGCGCACTACTGACGCCGGCCAGACCTGGAGCGTGATACCTCCTTTCGAGAAGGAAGACCTCGATCTGGTCTACCTTTTTGAATTCAACCGTGCCGATCCGGGCCGGGTCTGGGCCAGGGCCAACCTCGAAACCATCGCCAATCCCACCCGGGAAATTCTGGTGTCGAGCGACGGGGGAGCTTCATTTGGCCCGGCCATCAAACAGGGCGACCAGACAGTCGATCAGAACGGTGAGGTTCGTACGGCTATTCTTACCAACCAGCCGACCATGGCCGCCCATTCTGAGAATCCTGATCTGTTCTACTTTGTCATGGGCAGTTATTTCCAGGGTTACGGTACCGATCTATTCCGCTACGACGCGAGAATGGACGATCTTTCGGTAGTTCATATTGATCTGCTCGACGGGATTGATGCCATTGCTTTCAATCCGGCCGACGCCAACGTCATGTACCTCGGTCTGGAGAGTGAGTCGATTTCTCTGACCAAAGAAGCGGGTGGGGTAGACAACGCCGCCAGTTCCGGTATGATGAGAGTGGCACCGAACCCGTTTAATCCGACGGCCGAAATCAGTTTCAGCCTCGCTGAAGGAGCGCAGGTCAGGCTTGAGGTTTACAATATTGCCGGTCGTAAGGTAGCTACTCTTATTGATGGCTATCTGACCGCCGGTGATCATACCGCCAGGTGGGATGGCAGCCGGGTGGCCAGCGGTGTTTACCTGGCGCGGCTGCAGGCCGGTTCGACCAGCGACACAAAGAAGATGGTACTGCTCAAGTAGCAGGAGTATGTCGCTGTTACAATCTGAAGTTCTAATGGATCCAGGGGCTCCGGTCCATCTTGATCGGAGCCTGCTCTTTTGCCCCCATTTGCCTGGCAATTTTCGTCTGTAAGTTGTTGCGGCAAAATGTCGTTAAATCTGCGCCCGCGTGGACCGCTCGGGCAATTATTCGTCTAATAGATTAAAGAACAATGCACCGGTCGGGTTTACTCCAAGACATGACTGCCTGCCAGCTAACCGCCGAACCGTCCGAGTCATTCAGATAAATACAAACAACAGTTGTTTCGAATGAGGAACGTCTAATGAAAATGGTGAAGTGGATAATCTTTTCGATTCTGATTCTCTGTCTGGTTCTGTTCGCCGTTTCCAACGCTACGGAAGATGCGGACGGGAAACCTCAACCCACGGAATGGACTTTGCCCGATTGTGGCCATATAGCGGCGGCTTCGTATTTCACCTACACGACGGACGAAGGACTCAGCTTTGTGCCGGCCCCCAAGCTGAGATTCCAGAGTTATCCGTTCGGTCTGGCCGTTCTGGACAGCCCCAATACCCTTTTGGCCACCAATATCGTGAGAGACCCGGACATCAACTGCAATGTGCTTTTTCGCTCGGAGAATGCGGGTTGCCGATGGGAGGAAATCGCGCAAATCCCGGTAACATATGCCCTGTGGCTGGAGGCCGCTCCGGGAGGACAGGCTTATGCCTGGAATCGCGGGCAGCCCGGATTTTTCTTCTATGATGGAAGAGACGTCAATGAACGTTTCGCGCCCGATTATCTTCTGGGCTTTGCCGTCAATCCCGAGAACGCCGCCCACATACGGATTGGAACTCACCACGGTCAACTGTGGGAATCATTCGACCACGGAGTTACTTATACGAAGTTGGGAAACCCGGTAACGGAGTGGTTTTCGTTATATGCCGTGTCCTTTGACCCGGAGAATTGGGATAATGCCCTCTGCAGTGGAAGAGGAGTTTACCTGACCACCGACGCGGGTCAGAACTGGCAGGCCGTTGGGGGTATCGATTCCCAAAAAGATGTGGTCTTAAACGTTGTCTATTCGACTGCCGATCCCTCGTATGCGTGGGTGCGGGCCAACCGGGAAGCAGTTCCGGAATATGAGAACTGTATGATGGTCTCAACCGACGGCGGACGAAGTTTTGAATTGGCTTTCAACTCGGATGATGTAGCGGTGGATCAGTTTGGGATAACGCGGCGGGCGTACATGACCAATGCCCCTGTCTGGGCGGTACACCCGGTCGAACCCGATGTACTGTACTACATTTACGGTGACCGTCGCGACGATTACGGTACGGATTTCTTCCGCTATGAACTGTCGTCTGATGAGTTGAGTGTGACCCATACCGATGCGCTCGACGGTATCGGTGCGATAGCTTTTAATCCGGTCGACGCTAACGTGATGTACGTTGGGTTGATGCAGGAGGTAATCCCCCCGCCGGGGATTGACGTTGCCAAAGATGCAGCAAAGGATGGAAATGCTGATGTAAAGGCAAGGGTATCGCCCAATCCGTTCAATCCATCGGCGAATATCAATTTCAACCTTTCAGCTGCGGCTCAGGTGAGGCTGGAGATATACAACGTCATGGGACGCAGAATAAGCACCCTTGTTGATAGATACCTTGGCGCCGGAGAGCATGTCTATACGTGGGACGGTTCGAGGTTCGCCAGTGGTGTATATCTGTATCGTCTGCAGGTAGGGCAGACGGTGCAGTCGGAAAAAATGTTGCTGCTCAAGTAGCGGCAATCACATCCTCATACTATAACTCGTTCGGAGCTCCGGGTGGGATAGACCTGGAGCTTTCCTTTTGTCTACAATATCGTCACGAGAAATGTGCGTATTTGAACACTTGCTGTAACGCTATCGTTCACTCGAGACGCGTCGAAACCCAGCGATTCCATTGTCTTTTAGGGGCTTAGATTGCTTGGCTCTGTTTTTGCGGACCTTTTTGAAAAAAGCGCGTAAACTAAGGTGGAGATAGCATGTTCGCTCATAATTTCAAGTCGGTTCTGAGAAGTATTCTCAAGCACAAAAGTTCCTCGCTAATAAATATCATCGGGCTGGCAATCGGGATGGCCTGCTGCCTTCTGGTCAGCCTGTGGATATTTGGTGAATTCGGTTACGACAGTTTCCATGAGAATGTTGACAGCACCTACAAGGTGTTTACGCAGGGTACCAGCCGAAACAATCCTGCCACGCCGGCACCGCTGGCGCCAGCCCTTCAGGAGCAGTTCCCGGAAATCGAATACGCTACCAGATTCGAGGGATTCTCCACATCGCTGTTCAGCAACGGAGACAAGAGGTTCTACGAGTATGAAATATGTACGGCCGATCAGTCTTTTTTCAAGATATTCTCCTTTGACTTTGTGGCCGGGGATGCTACCACCGCTCTGTCGGATATGTATTCGTTAGTTATTACCGAGGAAGTGGCGCGGAAGTATTTTGGTGACGAGGAGGCGCTTGGCAAGGTCCTGACCAAGGATGGACATTTGCCATTTACGGTGGGTGCCGTAATCAAGAAGCCGCCGGTGAACTCTACCTTTCAGTTCGATATGCTCGTTCCCTTTGATTACCGTATTGTCCACGCCAAAGAGACTACCGGATGGGACATGGGATGGGGCTGGTTCAGTCCGTCAATATATGTAAAGCTTGTTGATGATTGCCTCCCTGCCGAGGTGGAAGAGAAGATATCGAAGTTCTTTGCCCAACGCATGGAAGATGAAAACGATGGACTGAGCCTGATGCCGTTTGCGGAGTACCACTTCTGGGCTACCGGTTCGATGCAGTACGTTTATATATTCTCGACAATTGCACTGCTGGTTCTGGTGATGGCCTGCATCAACTTTATCAATCTGAGCACGGCGCGGTTCTCGGATCGGGCGAAAGAGATCGGGGTCAGAAAGGTGGCCGGAGCATCGCGCCGAAATATGTACGGGTTGCTTCTGGGTGAGTCCATTACCGTGGCCCTTATAGCTATGGCCTCAGGCATGGTTCTGGTTGAGCTGGCGGTCCCGATGATGGAATCATCGACCGGTTTCGTTTTTTATCTGGGTTTTACGGACATCCCGTACTTTCTGCCGGCAATGGTGGTGGCGGCGGTGCTAATAGGAGTCATTGCCGGAAGTTACCCGGCTTTTTATCTCTCATCGATATTACCGGCAGCGGTAATAAAAGGAGAGTTGAAGTACGGAAAGAAAGGGTTATTCCTCAGGCGGGCCCTGGTGGTGGTCCAGTTTTCCTGTTCGGTTCTCTTGATAGTGGGGACGGCGGTTATATTCAAGCAATCGGGTTACCTGATAGGTAAGGATATGGGTTATGCTAAGGACCATATTATCAACATTCCCTTGAATGGGGAGAGTGTGAAGAGCTACCAGACGCTGAAAGATGAGCTCAGTCGCAACCCGGCAATTGCCGACGTCAGCGGCAGTGCGGCGTCGTTTCCTTATTGGCGATGGACTACGTGCGCCATACACTGGGACGGCAAAAACCCGGATGAGGAAATCGAAGTCGGGATGAACTATGTCGATTACGGACTTGTGGAAACAACAGGGATCGAGATTCTGGAGGGCCGAAGCTTCTCGGAGGAATTCCCGTCTGATCTGACATCGGGTTACCTGGTTAACGAGGAGATGGCAAAGCTGATGGGGGCAGGTTCGGTGGTGGGGGCAAATCTGACATACATGGAGAATGCCGGTCAGGTAGTGGGAGTCATGAAGGACTTTCACTGGGAACCGCTCAACAGGCAAGTTCGGCCGCTGGTCTTCAAGCTGGTACCGGATCAGACCAAAATGATGGCGGTTCGAGTACCGCCGGGCGATATCTCCGCAGCAGTGGAGTCGATGAAAGGCACCTGGGAGAAAGTGGTGCCGGATTATCCGTTCGTGTACTGGACTGTTTCGGAGTCGGTCGATGGTAGGTACCGCTGGGTGGTTCTGGTGGGCAATTTGTCTGCAGGTCTGGCTCTCATCGCGATATTCGTCGCATGCCTGGGGCTGCTTGGTCTGGCGTCGTTCATTGCCGAAAAACGTAACAAGGAAATCAGCGTCCGCAAGGTTCTGGGAGCATCGGTGTGGAGCATTGTAAGGTTGTTGTCAAGAGAGCATCTGCTTCTAGCGCTACTGGCGAGTCTGCTTACCTTTCCCATTGCCTATCTGCTGATGAGGTCCTGGCTGAGCAACTTTGCCTATCATACGAGTATTGCGCCGGATGATTTTCTGCTGGCGGGCGCTATGGCGCTTGGTATTGTCCTGATTTCGGTCAGTTCGCAGGCGTTGAAGGCGGCAACATCGAATCCCATAGATTCTCTACGCAGCGAATAATTGTCACTTACAGTAAGTGATAAACTTCAACAAAGAATATTATCACAAGCGCGGGAAATACGACCGTCTGGAAGAAATACCGGGTTATCTGGGCCACCTCGCGATAGGTGGTATGTCTGGTCCACTCGAAAGGCCACAGGGCAGCATAGGCTCCGTAGAGGCGGGCCTGCCCGAAATAGCCTGCCAGAATCGATCCAATGAAGCTGGCCAGCGTAACATACCACAGAACAAGTTCTACTCTACCGTCAATGTAAGGCTGGAGCCTCATCAGTAGATATACCAGGATGCACCCCAGACCCAGTCCACGGGCGGTCCAGGTGATGATTTTGACGATCGGTGACAGGCGCGGGTCGACGTTTTCCTGCTGACTGAAGACGAGGGAGCCGTTGTCGGAGCGGTGGAGGGTCCGATAGGCCTTGTGGCCGGTATACTTGCGACTTCTTTGCTTGTTTGCGTCGATCGCCATGGTAATATTCTCTAATCAGTTTTCGGGATATAAGCTACTCCCCAAAGATGCCTGTTATATGGAGTTTGTCGGCAGGTTTGGGTTGACATTTAGGGTCTCAGTTTCTATGATTGAATAGGCTATAGACCACGGCCTATCATCCAAGACATCACCAGCAGGGGAGAGGGCTCAGATGGCGAGAGGAAGTTGTCTTCTTTAGTCACATCCAGATCAAAGAATCAACGGGTTAGGAGGGAAAAGTCATGAAAGTTGAAGAAAAGTTGAATTGCCTCTTTGACGTATACGACAGTATTAGAACTGCCGAGCTTACGGATGATTCAGCGATGCTCCGCAGGTACCTTGCCGAGGGATTGGCAGACTCATGTCTATTTCTTCAAGATCTTGACAATGACCTAAAAAACGGTGAAATGCCCAAAGAGTTGACCGATTCCAAGGTTAAC
>CP070756.1:3077968-3097570 GCA_020348905.1 Candidatus Zixiibacteriota bacterium | reverse complement strand
GGTATTGAAAACTCAGGCCCCATGTGCTATAATGGTAACTAGCAAGGCGGACAATCAGGAGGCGACGATGGAAAGTACGGCATGGTTGCGAAATTGGGTACTTCTGGGTCAGGTAAAGCCACTAAGAGGCAAATGAAAAGGCAGGAGTCGAAGGTGGCTCCTGCCTTACAGGTTTCTATCGATCAATACGACGCTCAATGCGCCTCTTGATACTTCTTCAACACGTCAATAACGTAATCGATGTCGGCCGGTTTGTGCTCGCCGGTGACCTGGAATCGAATCTCCTCGTCCCCTTTCGGAACCACCGGATAGTTCAGGCCGGTTGCCAGAACGCCGTGCTCGGTCAGCCACTTGACGATATCAGCCGTGCGGGCCGTATCACGCACCATGAGCGGCACTACCGGATGCGGACCCGGAATCGTTTCATAACCGGCTGCGATGATGCCATCTTCGAATCGCTTGGTCATGGCCGCCACGTGCTTGATAATCTTGCGGCCTTCGTCGCTGTCCAGAATCTCCAGCGCCTTTGTGGCCGCTTTCGTTTCCGAGACCGTGATCGGGTTGGAGTAGATATACATTGGAGCCGTCTCACGCAGGAACTCGACTGTTGCGGCCGAGGTCGCCACGAAACCGCCGTTGACACCAAACGCCTTGCCCAGCGTGCCGATCATGACATCGCACTTGGTACCGCAGTATTCCTCGGTTCCACGTCCGGTTTCACCGAAGGCTCCAATGCCGTGTGAATCATCGACGACACTTATGACGCCTTCCTCGAACTGGTCGTTGTACTTGTGGCACAGGTCGATCAGCTCTTTGAGCGGTGCATTGTCGCCGCGCATGGAGAAGATACCGTCGGTCACCACCAGCGCCCGCTTACCTTTGCCGATCGCTTCTTTGATCTTTGCCTCGGCATCGGCCATGTCGTTATGCTTGTAGATGAACTTCCCGGCCGGGCGCGACAGGCGCATGGCCTGGATGATGCAGTTGTGATTCAGTTCATCGGAGATATACACCGTGTCGGCCGTGCACAATGGAACCAGCACACCCAGCGATGTCACGTAGGCCGAGCTAAAGATCATGGCCGCTTCGCGTCCAAGGAACCTGGCCAGTTTCTCTTCAAGGTCGGTATGGGCCTTGTAGGTGCCGCTGATAAAGCGCACACCGCCCGGGCCGACCCCAAAGGTCTTGGCGGCATCTTCTTCAGCCTCTATCATATCTTTGCGAAGCGACAACCCCAGATACGAATTGGAATTCATCTTGATGAATTCCTTGTCGCCGTAACCCTCAACGTAGAAACGGGGACAGTTGGTATCCGTGGCCGGCTTGACACCGGTAAGTACCAGTTCCTTCCCCTTGGCGGTGCCTTTCTGCTTGAGCTCGTTAACGGCAGCAGTCAGAGCGCGATCCAGCTTTTCCATATAACTTACTACTCCTTTATATTCAATCTTCTTCTTCTCGTGAGTATCAAACGGGTGTCATCAGTCCAGAAGCTTCTTGGACAGCACCTCAATCATGTCTTTAACCATGACCGGCAACGTGTATTCCGGCTTCCAGCCCCACTCCGCGCGGGCTGCGGAATCGTCCATATTGTTCGGCCAGCTGTCGGCAATCCCCTGCTTGACCGGGTCGACGTCATAGTCCATGGTGAAGTCGGGGATGTGTTTCTTCACCTCTGCTGCCAGAATTTCCGGGTCGAACGACATGGCGGTGACATTGAAAGCATTCCGGTGTTTCAGTTTCGACGGATCCGCCTCCATAAGCTCGATAGCACCTTTGATGGCGTCAGGCATGTACATCATGTCCAGAAACGTTCCGGCGCCAAGCGGGCAGGTGTACTTCCTGGTCTTGATGGCTTCGTAGAAGATTTCAACGGCGTAATCGGTGGTGCCGCCGCCGGGAAGAGTCTCGTTGGAGATGATCCCGGGATAGCGCAAACCGCGGGTGTCAACATCGAAACGTTTATAGTAATAGTCGCACAAAAGCTCGCCGGACACTTTGGTAACGCCGTACATCGATGTCGGCCGTTGAATCGTGTCCTGCGGAGTGTCGTCAAGTGGAGTGGTCGGGCCGAAGGCGCCAATCGAACTGGGTACCATCACGGCGCACTTATACTCGCGCGCAGCTTCGAGAATATTGTAAAGCCTATTAATATTGACATCCCAGGCCAGGCCGGGTTTAGCCTCGGCCACCGCCGAAAGGATAGCGGCCAGATGATAGATGGTGTCGATCTCGTGCTTCTTGACGACCTCGTTGACCTGTTCCATTTTGGTACAGTCACAGATTTCGAATGGTCCCGATTCGAGCAGCTTTTTGCCCGGCTTGGTTCGGTTTCCGCCGGCCACAACATTGTCGTTGCCGTAGATTCGGCGAAGTTC
Source organism: Candidatus Zixiibacteriota bacterium (assembly GCA_020348905.1). Taxonomy (GTDB): domain Bacteria; phylum Zixibacteria; class MSB-5A5; order GN15; family FEB-12. Next base: position 3,095,195 of record CP070756.1, on the reverse strand, counting down.
CATCGTCAGCTCGGACCCGATCTGCCCCACTGCTCCGGTAACTAAGATCTTCTTCATATGATATCCTCTAACTTGTTGTAAATCGTATTCCGGTCAAAGGTTATCGCCGCACGGAGATTGACACTCCCGGCGAAATTGTTTCGATATTTTACGGCAAGCCAGGGCGAAAGTCAAACGAAAATGCCCCGTTTGCGAAGCAAAATAAGAAGCGGCAAGCCAATAACATAGCAGGCCACGAGCTGGCCGATTCCAACCATCTGAACCGAGAACCAGTAATTGAAACCCAGGAGAGGTGCTAAGTACAACGAAACACCAAAAGCGTTGAATATAACCGGCGGAAGTGGCGCCAGCACCATCGCCCGGGTCGTGTCCCCCAGATGGTTACGAATAAAGCGCGTGGCAAAAGCGGCAACAAGTGTTATAAGTGGACCGATGACGATATCGAGCCAGCCCATCCCCCCAATTATATTGGCCAGTACGCAGCCAACGTAAAGACCGGGAATCGCCGCTGCCGTTAAAAACGGCAAGACAGTCAATGCTTCAGCTATTCGAACCTGGTATACGCCGAACGAGATCGGCAGGGCTACCAGTGTCAGCACTGCATATACGGCAGCAATCAGCCCCGAACTCGATATGTACCTGATCCTCCTGCTTTTCATTATGGGACAAGAAGGGTTAGTGAACGGCTGCCGTCAACCATTATCGTACCGATCGGCCAGATAACCACCGATTCTGGCCAGGTTCCGGCGCAGTTCGGCCGGAGCGATAACCTCTGCCTCGTCTCCGAAACCGATTATCCAGCGTTGAATCTCTTCAGTCCCGCGCGTCGTCACCCGGTATCTGACGCGACCGTCGTCCAGTCGCTCGACTTTCTCATTCGGATGATGGGTTGCCGACAGGACTACCCTGGCCGCCACGCCTTTGAACAAGACCTCGATATTTACGGGCTTACCGCTGAAGACCGACCAACTGTCTTCAAAGTTGGTTTCCGGATGTATGCTGCTGTCCTTAAGAAACGACTCGGGAAGAATTTCAATTTTTTCCACGCGGTCGATCCGGAACGTCCGAAAGTCCTTTCTGAGATGGCAGTAGCCCACAAAATAGAAAGCTCGACCGCGGAAGATGATGAAATAGGGATCAACCAGCCTTTCGTTTGGACCCGATTCCACTGCTTTGTATTTCATCTTAATCCGGCTGCAAGAACCGATAGCTTTCTCAATCGTCTGATAAAATCTCTCTCCCTTCTCCTTCTCGCCGGAGATGGGGTTTTCGATGTGGGTTGTCTCCGGGGTGAACTTTTTCTCACGCCGCACCTTTTCCGAAAGACAACTTTCGATCTTGGCCTTAACGCTCCTGAAGGTTTCGCTGTATGCATTGGTCTTGATCAGCGGTGACGACTCCAGGGCCAGCTTCAAAAGATGGTACTCTTCGAAAGAGAAATTGAGGGCCGGCAAAAAGTTGTCCGAGGCCAACTTGTATCCGTTGTCATAGTAGATGGGCACATTCATCTCCGACAGTGAGATGATATCGCGATAAATAGAACGTTCCGTGACGCCGCATTCCTCGGCAAGTTTCTGAGCGTTCAGGTTTCGTCTGGTTCGAAGCAGATTAAGGATGTGAAGCATCCTGTCATACTTATTCATGCCCACCGCAGGACTCCTCCCGGAGATTCAATATACGGAAATCCACCTGAAAAGACAAATATGGGATTCCTCCCACACAAAGTCTCGCAGAATGCCTGAATCGCGCCATTTTGTGCCGGAGTGTCGGTAGCGCATCACCTTGCGCGGCTGTCGCTTGCGCCGACGGTGGACCTGTGGCACTGGCTTTGCACTTACCGGAGATGGACAAAAAGAAACAGTCAACCGATGAGGATACTATGGATAGAAAACGACCAAGAAACAGACGAGGAAGAAATGAGGAGCCGGCCAATTTCCTGGACTCCTTTATCTTCAAGTTTTCAACCAGGGTGTTTCTGGGAATTGTAATCATACTGGCCTTCTTGACGCTGGTTCAGTGTACCGTCAAAAAACCCGAATCACCGCAGTGGAACACAACCTTCGTTGTCCCGGTAATTAACCGCACTTTCGACATGGAAGAGCTGGTCGACCGCATCGACCAGGATGAAATAATTATCGATTCGACCGGCGATGTGGCCTTCTCGATCAGCCACGACCTGGACACAGTTGAGCTGACCGATGATGATTTTTCCGTCGCGGATCTATCCTACACCATGTCGGAGACCCTGGGGACGATCACGATGCAGCGGCCACCCGGGCAGGTATCGGTTATCAGCCTCGACTCACTCACAGAGGGCTTTCCGACGGTACCCGGATTCGACACCGTGATAATCCCAGCCAACACGCAAATCATGGCTGATGCCGACCGCCAGCTCCAATCATTCACGTGGGCCGAGGTGGCCTCGGGCGGAGTCAGGCTGACCGTCACAAACCGGCTGGGATTCACCCTGTACAACATTGTGGCCCGCGTCATCGATAACTCCGACGGCCATACCATAGAATATGATAGCCTGCAGTTTCCGCTTGTCGACGGTGAAACAGATTCTGTCTTTCTGTCGCTGGCCGGAGAATACGTTACGAACGATCTGCGTTTCAGCCTAGTATTCCACAGCGACCCGGGCAGTGATGAATACATTGATCCGAATGGGAAAGAGATAATCACCGATGTGTCTTTTCCGCAGGATATCGAGGTCATTCGCGCCCTGGCGGAAATCCCGGCCCTCGATGATCTGCCATTCTCTCAAAACGTAGGTCTTGAACTACAGGAGTCGGAGACGATCGACGCCGCCACGCTGGCGTCGGGGTCACTCAGTCTCAGCATTGACAATAATACCAATCTCCCGGGTATTTTCACCGTCACTGTGTCTGATTTGCGACTTGACGATGTTCCTCTCACCGTAGTCACGCAGATTGCCGGTAATCAGAGCGCAGTAGTCAATACCGATATAAGTGGCTACGTACTCACACCCAGTCAAGATTCCGTGGAAATCGAAACCATCCTTGGACTTCCCGGTTCGGGCGGAACGCAAGTTCTGGTACAGCAGACCGATAATGTATCAGTAGACGCCGGACTTACGAACCTCAACTTCCACTCGGTGACGGGCATGTTTGCGAACACTTCGGCAGAACTTGAAAATATCCACGAGGAGCTCGATGTTCCTGATGGCTTTGACAACATCTCGCTGGTGACGGCGATTCTCACGATCGATATTGAAAACGCCGTCGACATGCCGGGTCACATGGACATAACCATAAGCGGGGATAATGGAAAAACCATCAGTCTGACGGGAGATATTGAACCACGGGGCTCGGAACCATACCAGATAAGCACCATCACCAACGATGATATAGCCGATTTCCTGTCGCCGCTTCCTGAGGCAATTGATGTTTCCGGAACCGTGGAATTCGGCGACGCTCTCTACCACGGCACCATTTCCGTCGATGACTATATCTTTACCCGTGTACGGATATACGCACCGTTGAATGTCCGGGTCAATAACGCCGAAATCACCGACCTTGATATCGAGGTCGAGGAAATTGACCAGGATGATATAGACATGGTGACCGACCATGTCGTGAGCGCCAGATTCGTGTACAGTGTCACCAATCATCTTCCACTCGGCGTCGCAGCGGTCGTGCACCTGAGCCATGATTCTGCCTCACTCTACACTTCGCCCGAATTGACCATCGATACTCTTTGTGCCGAGCCTGCCCCGGTGTCGCTGGCGACAGGAACAGCCTCGGAGGCGGTTACCAGTAACGGGGAAATCAGTCTCGACAACGATGACATTCAGATACTGAACAACGATTTGCTGTACATCCGACAGCAACTGTTCCTTAACGCCTCGGATACCTCGGGCGTGAAACTCACAGAAAACGACTACATCATTATCAGCGGTCGCATCGAAGTGGAATACTACTTCGACGGTGACTTCTAACAGGAGGCTACCATGACAAACCAGAATTTACAGATAAAGGTCAAGCGGGGCTTCAGGCGATCGCTGGTTGTGAGCGTGCTGCTATTGTCGCTCGTGCTGGCATCAGTTCCCGCTACATTTGCTCAAGGCATCTCTTCTGCCCGCAGCCTGGCCATGGGAGCCGGAGCAATAGCCCTGGCCAGAGGAGTCGATGCGGCCCGTTTTAACCCGGCCAACCTTGGCTTTTCCGCCAATCAACTCAAGGGCGTGGAACTGGTGGGAGCGGGCGCCAACATATCCAATAACTCTTTCACCTTAAGCGATTACAATAAGTACACCGGCGCCTTCCTGACCGATGACGACAAAGAGGATATCCTTGACAAGGTATCCGATGAAGGTCTTGAACTCAGAGCGGATGCTGAGGCAACCGCCCTGGGCATCGCCCTGGGACCGATTGTGTTCGGACTGGCCGGCAACGCCGTCGCCGATGTCAGCCTGAACAAGGATTTGCTGGAACTCGTGCTAAACGGCAATACCTATGCCGACACCATCGAAATCACCGGTTCATACTCCGAGGTCCTTGCCTACGGGTCGGCGTACCTGTCATACGGTCATTCCGTCTACAAATCGGACGCCCGCGAACTGGCGCTGGGTGCCACGATCAAATACCTTCGCGGCTTCGGAGTCGAACGCATTGTCGAGCTTGAGGGTTTGGCCGCCACCTATTCCACCGGGTTCACCGGGGAAGGCAGGATGATAGCCCGGACGGCCACCGGCGGATATGGCTATGCCGTCGATCTCGGCGCGGCCCTGAAGTTGAACGACGACTACATGGTCGGCGCGCGTATTAAAAACTTCCTCAGTTCATTGCGATGGAATTCTGACACCGAAGAACACGGTTTTACCTTCAGCTTCGACACCATGACGATCGACAACATGGACGAGGACTATGTTGAAACCGATGACTATTCAGTGGCCATCGACGACTTCAGCACCAACCTGCCGTCTCTTCTAAATTTAGGCGTAGCCAATACCTCGGGCAAGCTGCTGTGGGCCGTGGACTGGGAGCAGGGCTTTCGGCGTGAAACAGGCGTATCAAGCAAACCGCGCATATCGGCCGGCGTTGAGTATTCACCCTTAAGTTCCTTGCCGTTAAGGGCCGGATACTCGCTGGGTGGTGACAGGAACGCCTCCTTCTCAATCGGATCAGGATTCCACCTGGCCTATTTCTATATGGACTACGCTTTCGTAACAGGCACGACCTTTTCCGGTTACTCGTCGAAAGGTCTCAATCTTGCCATAACCACCGGACTCTGTTTCTAACCAAGGGGAGTAATGATGTCTGATAAAGAAAAAGTGACACGACTGATTGCCTTAGCGATTGTCCTGTACATGTTTGTTGCGCTGTGGCCAGTGGCAGCAGCTCCACCTCACCCGGACCTGCTCAACCAGACAGCGGCCGGCAAAAAAGCAGTTCCTTTCTTTATGAGTCGCAGTCAGGACCTGAGAGAGGCTGGCATCAACTCAGGGTCAAATGCTTACGAACCCGGTCGTGCCGCGGCGAAAACGCCGGGCGACAGGCTGCAGGCCGTAATCGGCGAATTCAATGTACTGGCCATTCTGGTACAGTTCAGCGACAACAGTGCCAGCACAGCGTCCGGCTATTTCGATAATATTATGTTCAATACATCGACGACAAGCGTGCGGCACTACTACCGTAACGCATCCTTCGGGCAGTTGGATATCATCACAGTCAACCTGCCATCGTCGCTGGGCTGGAGGACCGCCCCGCAGACATATGCTTATTATGTCAACAATGAAAGCGGCGTCAATCCCGATAGCTATCCCCGCAACTCGCAGGGGTTAGTAGAGGACCTGGTTGTTATGATCGATCCCGTCGTCGATTTCTCGGTCTATGATAACGACGACGACGGATTCGTTGATGTGCTGATGGTCATACATGCCGGGCCTGGCGCGGAATTCACAGGATCCGATGCCGACATGTGGTCGCACCAGTGGTACATATACCCAATGCTGACTAACGATGGTGCTTATGTCTCCAGTTTTACTGTCCAGCCGGAATACCTAAGTGCCCCAAGCGACATGACCATAGGTGTCTTCGCACACGAATTGGGCCACGCTTTCGGTCTGCCGGATCTGTACGATACCGATTACAGCTCGCAGGGCATAGGCAGTTGGGGTTTGATGGCCTACGGCAGCTGGCTCGGTCCCTATGGAATGGGCGGTTTACCGTCCCATCCCTGCGCCTGGAGCAGAATACAGATGGGTTTTCTCGAGTCTATTCGAGTCACAACCAACGTCAACAGCCAGTCCATTGAAGACATTAAAACCAGCGGTGACGTATATCGACTCTGGACGTCTGGTAGTCTGGGCAACGAGTATTTCCTGGTCGAAAACAGACAGTCGGTCGGATACGACTCATACCTGCCCGGATCAGGTCTGCTGATCTGGCATATCGATGAAGCAATGGAATCGAATGACAACGAATGGGTGCCCGGGATGAATCCGGCCAATCACTATCTGGTGGCCCTTGAACAATGCGACGGTGCCTACGGGCTGGAATTGAACGTCGATCTCGGCAACAGCAATGATGTTTTCCCAGGCACAGGCAGCGGTAATAGCTTCAACGCGCTTTCGGCAACAAACTCCAATTCGTACACCACCGGACCCACATCAGTGGCGGTGGAGAACATTTCCGCCCCCGCCAGCAGCATGGCAGCTGATCTTAGAGTCAGTCTGGCCGGTGGCACCGACGACGGCTCAGACGGTGACGGGAACGAAGATATTCTGCCATCCACGCTCACGTTGTCGCAGAACTACCCTAACCCGTTTAATCCCACCACCACCATTGCTTTCTACTCTCCGGATCCGGGTCAAGCCAGTGTCGAAATAATAAACCCGCTCGGCTACCGTGTGAAAACACTGTTTGACGACAGAATTTCATCAGGAGTGACGGAACTGACCTGGGATGGTACAAATGCGGCTGGTGCCCCGGTAGCATCAGGCATATACCTCTACAAAGTGGAGGTGAACGGCCAAAAGAAGGTTAAAAAGATGGTTTTGGTGCGATAATAAATCAGTTCTCGATCTATCCGCAGTACTCCCCACTGAGCGGCAGAAACCCCGGCCTTACACGCCGGGGTTTTTTAGTCAGGAAATTCAAATTGAGGATGGTCGATAATCGCCTGGTGTTTCTGTTCTCGGTGTGCCTTCTTGTATTTCGTATGACAGGCTTTGCAGCGCTTGGGATCTTCCGTGTACCCTCGCTCAGCAAAATACTCTTGTGCGGCGACGGTGAAGACAAATTCCTCGTTGCATTCCGTGCAGATCAAAAACTTCGGCTCGAAACCGTCAGTCATCAATCCCCCTCTCTCACGAATGGACCAACCCATCCCTGTCAGCCACATTCAGATAGTTGCTCTAAATATATTTATTGATATCAGAACCGCTGAAACGAGTCAACAAAAAAACTAAGACATCCTTGTCTTTTTTGACGATGCAGACAGATTCGGTCCTTTTTCGAACCTCTGCCTTTCTTCAAAAAGCTGGCGGGGAAATTGAGCACTCGATTTTAGCTGGTGACACATGATCAACGTTGGGCGAAGAAGTACTGATCAGTGCCAACCGAGAGTTCCCATCGTGTCGTTTCAGAATACGCCAGGTCGATGCGAACAATGTTCTTAGTCGATTTAGCGAAGGCGATGCGCAACCCGACGCCGGTACTGGCGTAGAAGTCACTCAGATCGAGTCTCTCCTGCGGTTTCCAGATGTTTCCCAAATCCACAAAGGCCGCGGCACCGAACATAGCCGATAGCAGAGTCAGATCGGAGAAGAATCGCGCCTCGACATTGATGACGAGCCTCCGGTCGCCGGTCAGAAAGAACTTGTCATAACCCCTGATGCCGGTGGTCCCGCCCAGCAGCAAGCTGTTCTGATCACTACCTCGCCAGTCCGACGAGTACCTTGCCTGAAGGGCGAAGGTTGTCCTATCGGACAGGCGATTGTAGTACCTTCCTGCAGCACTGGTCGCATGACGCAGCATAGTTTCTCCCCTGAACCATATCTCGTGGCTGTAATCAAACAGCATTAGCGACGGCCCATGCGAACGATAGTGCGACACAAAAGCACCTACGCGATCAAATTGATGGCCCTTAAAGTCCGAATGAAAGGCCCTTCCATATCCTGCGCCGATAAAAGTGCCGAGCACAAAGTCCTCCGTATACCCGAAACCGTCGATATTTTCCAGCGTGATATAGCGAAACCGGGAGTACTGGTTTTCCAGGTCAAACTGGTGATAAAGGGAATCGTCCGGGAAGCTGGCCAGAGCCAGGTCAATATCATCAGCATCGTCAGAGAATATTTGTCTCTGAGAAATACCTTCGAAACGGTAAGCGTGCCTCAGGCGGAAAAGTAACTTCGAATCATGAGCGCCCGTGCGGTAGGTCACTTCACTTCGGACCCGGTCGCCGTCGAAAAAGGACTCACCGATCTTTGAACTATCGCTATATACGTCTCGCCGGCCGCTGAATTTCGCGACATCGACAAAGTACGAATATTCCTGTTCCAAATCATAAAGGGGCCGTCCCAGCCTCATGCGCCTGACGCTATTGAGAGGATCGCTACCATAGTCAAGGGCCAAGCGATAACGCTGACCCAGAAAACGATTATCGAAAAACCTCGTCTCAATGAAGTTGTCATCGTCGGACTGCGCAAAATAGTAAAAGGAAATAAACTGGTTGTTTCCCAGGAAATTCTCTTCTTCCGCCCCTATCTGATACTTGGTTTCGTTGCCCTCGCGGCTGTAGTTCAGGCCTCCCGCCAGACTCCACTGGTCGATGGTAACGACTTTCATAAGCAGTTTGCCGTTGGGCAGCAGGCTGGTTTCTATCCAGGCATCATAAATCTTGAGGTTGGCCCTGAGATTTCGTGATGATTCTTCGGCAAGCTGGTGAGAAAACGGGTCGCCTCTTTTCAGCAGCACCTCCCGCTGGATGATATACCTCCGCGTTTTAATATGGAGGCGGTTGGCCAGCCTGAAGATGAACCGGTCATAGGCGTCATCATCGGTGTCGTAAATGTTCCGATTTTCGATGATAACGGAATCTATTTCCAGCCCGTCAAACGAGACCTGATCGCCGGCTACCGGCTGCTGACGGACGAAGTCGCTGGGTAGGCCTGAGCCACAGAGTCCCACGATCAGCAAGACAACCGCCATACCGGCCTGTTTTCGCAGAAGGGTCAAGCGATGCTCCAATTTTGCCCCAATTTAACAAAAAGCCGCTTTCAATCAACATTTTCTTACCATTTCCGGACTGAGGCGCCGGCTTACCGCCTAATGGAAGCCGTCCGGGCTCCGATAATATAATAACAGACGAAAATAGCTAAATATCCGGGGAAATATGGCCAAGAAGAAAATCGGCGACTTGCTTGTCGAAAAAGGTTTAATTTCACCTCAGCAACTCGAGGAGGGATTGCGCGAACAAAGTGTTCTCGGAAAGCGGCTGGGCGAAATACTGGTTGACAAAGGTTATATCACCGAAGAAGAACTGATCGATGCCGTATCAGAACGGCTTTCCATTCCCAAAATAAGCCTCAGTTCGATGGTAATCGACCCGGCTATCGTGCAGCGGGTCAGTGTAGAGGTAGCGCGTCGCTATACCCTGATTCCGGTCTTCGAGATCGGAAACACACTGACCATCGCCATGGCCGACCCCTTGAATATCATCGCCATCGACGAGATTAAGTATCTTACCGGCTTGAATATCAAGCGCGCTATTGCCACCGCCACCGAGATCAAGGATGCTATCGATCAGTATTACTCGGTTGGAGATTCGTTATCCCACATCATGGGTCCCAAGGGTGAAGAAAATGCGCCTGTGCTTGACGGTATAACGTCGCTGACTGACCCGCAGTCGGAAACGCCCATTATAAAACTGGTCAATCTTACGATAGCCAAGGCCGTTAAAGAGAAGGCGTCAGATATTCATATTGAGCCTGAAGAGTCCCGATTGAGGATTCGCTACCGGGTCGACAGCGTCATGCGCGAGGAGGCGGCTCCTCCCAAGTCGATGCAGAATGAGCTGATATCGCGCATCAAGATCGCGGCCAACCTGGATGTATCGGAAAAACGAGTACCGCAGGACGGACGGTTCTTTATGAAAGTTGACGGACAGACAGTTGACTTGCGCGTATCCACTTTGCCAACAATTCATGGCGAGAAAATCGTTATTCGTATTCTGGATCGCCGCAATCTTCTGCTCACCTTCGATCAGCTTGGTTTTTCCAAGCGCCTTGAGGAGAGGTGGCGCAATATAATCCACAAGCCAGAGGGTCTGGTTCTGATTTCAGGGCCGACGTCGAGCGGGAAGACATCGACCCTCTACGCGGCCCTGCAGGAAATCAACTCGATTGAGAAGAACATCATAACGGTTGAGGATCCGGTTGAATACTCGCTGCCTTTGATAATACAGATTCAGATAAACGAGAAAGCGGGACTTACGTTTCCCTCTACCCTTCGGTCCATCCTGCGGCAGAATCCGGACGTGATAATGATAGGTGAAATTCGTGACACGGAAACAGCCCAGATGGCGATCCGATCATCTTTAACCGGCCACCTGGTGTTCTCGACGATTCATACCAACGATGCGCCTTCAGCTATCACGCGCCTGATTGATATGGGGATTGAAAGTTACCTTGTGGCCTCGGCGATCAAGGGAGTTCTGGCCCAGCGTCTGGTGCGGGTTAACTGCCCGGAATGCTCGGAGTCTTACGACCCACCGGAGCTTGTAATACAAAGAGCCGGCCTGACAGACCTGGCAGGGTGTATGGACTTTAAGCGCGGAACCGGCTGCCCGACATGTAAAATGACCGGCTTCAGGGGCCAAACCGGGATATTCGAGTTTGTTGAAGTCACTCCCAGTGTAGCTGAACTGGTGATTAAGAAAGCTTCCCTGAGCAGAATCAAGGAAGAGGCCCACAAGTACGGCTACATACCTTTGTTTGAGATGGGCCTTGAAAAGCTCACCGCCGGACAGGTTTGCCTCGAAGAACTTCTCAAGGAAACTTCGAACGTCGATACCTATGAAACCGGTGGTGAAAAAGTTAAGGTAACGGCGGCCGATGCCCACACAGTTCAAATATAAAGCCCATGCGGCTGACGGCTCCACCAAAAAAGGGATAATGACGGCTGATAATCCCGATCAGGTCGCCGAGTATTTGTCTTCCCAGCAGTTCGTACCGGTCAAGATTACGCGCGCCAGGGATAAGCGCGCCTTTTCATTCTCTGGTTTTATCAATCGGGCCGATTATGAAAATCTAATTATGTTCACCAACAATCTGGCGACCATGTACCGATCCGGTATCCCGCTCCTGAGGGCCCTGACCATCATAAAAATAGGGCCGGAGGACGGTCACTTCAACCGGGCCTTACAGCAGGTAAAATACTCGGTTCAATCAGGTAAGTCGCTATCCGAAGCAATGGCTGATTTTGACGATATCTTCTTCCGCGTCTACCGAAACAGCATCGCAGCCGGTGAAGAGTCAGGTCGCCTGGAGGACATTCTCGACGAATTGGCAACCATGATGGAAAAAGAGCTGGAGCTCTCCCGGTTGATAAAGTCGGGGCTGCGCTATCCAATAATCGTCATCATCGTGATTGCAATCGCGTTTGTAGTGCTGATGACCTACGTCATCCCACAGTTCGTGGATTTCTATAGTTCTTTCGACGCCGATTTGCCGCTTCCCACAAAGATATTCATCGGGACCAGCAATTTCTTCACCCGTTATTGGGCACTCCTTCTGGGCGTTGCGGTGGCTGCCGGATTCGGTTTCAGAAAGATGGTCAGTAACGAGAAAGGCAGGTTGCTGGTGGACCGGAAGTTGCTGAAACTCCCCGTGTTCGGAGAGCTGATACTTAAGGGTAACGTGGCCAGGTTTGCCATGATGTTTCGCATACTTTTCAGAGCCGGTTTGCCAATCATCCAGTCGCTGCGCATCCTGGCCGACTCGGTCAAGAACACCATGGTCAGCCTTGAGATTAAGAAACTCGAAGATATGTTTCGGCGCGGCTCAGACGCCAACCTGTTAGAGGAGGAATTCGAATTCTTGCCGGATCTCGCCAAGCAGATGATTAGTATAGGCTTGGAGACCGGTGCCCTGGAACGGATGTTGGGTGAGCTGGGTACCTTCTACAGTAAAGAGGTTCAGTATACTTCCCGTCACCTGACAGCCATTCTGGAGCCGATACTGACTCTGGTGGTATCGGTATTCGTACTGATTATGGCTCTCGCTATATTCTTGCCAATGTGGAACTTAATTAAGGTTTTCAACGGTTAATGGGGGCTAAATAATTCGCCAATTATACCGATTTAATTAAAGTATACCAGGGAAACAAACTAATGTGAACCCGTTAGGAGGAAGTATGTTTGTCGGAGCAAATGAAAGGGGATTTACGCTCATTGAACTGGTCATGATTATCGTGATCCTGGGCATACTGGCCGCAGTAGCTATCCCGAAATATCAGGACCTTTCAGATGAGGCCAGAGAGGCTGCCGCCAGAGGGGCTCTGGGTGGGGTGCGTTCGGCCATAACAATTTATTACGCCAACCACGCCGTTCAGGACAGCGCCCATTGGCCACCCATCGATAGCGTCCGCTATGCTATCATGGCTCAGGGCATGCCCGATAATCCGTACGTTGTTGATGCCGATCATCCGGATTCCGTTGTCGCCGGCGTAACTAAAGGCACCGTGGTCGGCACCGACTGCGGCTGGGCCTATCTTGCCAGTGATGGTGAAATCTGGCTTAACTCAGACGCTGTTGGTGAAAACCTCTGGTAATGACATTCCAGCGGTGGACACCAATAACCTAGAGAGAACGCGACAAGGGGGCAAGCTCGTTCAGGCAGGCTTTACACTGGTCGAGCTTGTCATGATTATAGTCGTACTGGGCATCCTGGCAGTTGTGGCAATACCGAGGTTCGGCGACATCACGGAATCGTCCAAAGTCAGCGCCACCAAGAAGGAAATGCAGTCACTAAAGGTGGCTATTGCGGGAAGTGCCGATGCCATTGCGGGAGGCAGGTACGTCGATCGCGGTTTCGAAGGGGACGTTGGCTTTGTCCCGTCTCTTTTGCAGGACCTTGTGGTCAAACCGGATTCGGTATCGGTTTACGACAAACTGACCGGACTGGGCTGGAACGGCCCTTATATAGACAGTACCGACAACAACTATTTGAAGGATTCCTGGGATGTAAGTTACGTCTACCAACCATCGAATCGCAGGATCATTTCGGTTGGAGGCTCCGATAGCATCATAATAGGCTTTTAAGCCGGGGTTTTTATGCGCAAGTCAGACTTATTCAGATGGAAGAGAAACCCTTCCGGCAAGCCTGATAAGGCTAAGGACAAGCCCAAGCCTTCTTTCTCCGTTGACAAGATACATCCTAGAACAATCCACCTGCTCGGCAAGGTGGTATCTTTCTGTATTGACAGCCACTCCATCCAGATGGCGGCGGTTCGTCACTGGGGCAAATCCAGACATCTTATCGATATCAAGAAAGAGTACTTTCCGCAGGACAAAACCGGCAGGAAAGCCAGACAAGATCTGATTATCCGGACGATCAGCGACTTTCTCGACAAGAACGGCGGCTATGGAACGAGCATTGCCCTGGCCGTGTCCGGGCCGGAGACAACTTTTCGAACCTTCCTGATGCCGAAGTTGAAGGGCAGTGAACTCGATACGGCGGTTTCGTTCGAAGTCAAAAAGCAGATCCCCTTCCCTTTCGAGGACTGTTCCTACGACTACCGACTGATTTACAGTATTCAAAAAGATGGCGCCGCCCGCTACAAGGTTGCTTTGCAGGCAGCAACGACTCGCTTTATACGGGAACAGTGCGAGCCGTTCGAAACAATAGGTCTACAGGTCGATCATGTTTACCACACTCAGGACGTAATTGGTGAACTGCTGAAATATCTTCCTGACTATGCCGAAGACAGAAATTTCACCCTGCTCAATATTGGCCTGAAATCCACCGAGATTTCGTTCTACCAGGGAACGACACTGGAATTTTCTCACGCTACCGCGGTAAGTTCGGCCATGCTCGGCACATACCCCGAACACACCAGGTACGAATATTTCGCCGAGTTGATTTCCAACGAGATCCAGACCTCCCTCGACTACTATGCGGGCCAATACTCAACCTCGTTCAGCGACAAAATATATGTTTACGGCGACCTCGCATACAGCGCCGACCTGCTGAAGATGCTGAGTTCCAAAAGCGGCATTGACCTGGAACCGCTGCCTGTCGGTAGTCTTGCGAACCTCACTCCCCGACGTAAGGAGCAACTGGATGTCTTCCCGGTGTGCATGCCGGTGCTGGCCGCCGCGGCCTGCCAGTCCGAGCTGGCTAACCTCCTGCCTGCCGAGCAGAAGAAAACGCAGGTTCAATTCAAGACGGGAATCTACGGCAGGATGGCCATAGCCCTTACGATCCTCGTTATCGGCCTGTCCTGGATTATAATGAAAAGCAAGGCCAGCATCGCCGAAGATAGACTACTGGAACTGAATCGACAGGTAGTGGAGTTCCGAAACTCGGACGCTTTCCACACTTATAATCTCGTCAAGAGACAGATCGCCTTGGACCAGTCCTATCTGGAACTGATAAAGGAGTCGCCGAGCTACCTGGCGCTGAACCTCAAAGAGCTTTCGCAGGTGACGCCGAAGCAGGTCAAGCTCATCTATCTGGCGTATGAACCTGAGCCCGCCGAGGAGCGAAACCTGTATCTTCACGGATTGGTAGAGTCAACCGACATTCCGCCCGAGTTGATTCTGGCAGAGTATGTTGAAAACCTGTCCGCTTCACCATTCTACGAACGGGTATCGATTGTCAGGCACGTCAAGAAGGCGCTGAAAGAGGGTTTTCAGATTGATTTTCAGATTCAGATGCGAGGTGTCGTTTGAGCAAACAAACGCTCACATATTCTGCGGTGGGACTGGCGGTCTGCTTGCTATGGTTTTTTGTCGTCTACGTCCCTTTCCACAAGGGCTACCGGGAAACAAACGGGCAGATCGCAAAGGCCGAAAGCCAGTTGATGGACTTCCAGAGGACCATCAGCGAGTTGCCCCGATTCATCGAAAGACAGAAGAGCCTGCTCTCGCTGAAAAACGACCTGACTTCCCGGCTCTACACTAAAAAGGATGTTCTCAAGCTGTTCGACAGGCTGCAAGCTGAAGCCTCCGCTAAGCACCTATCACTAAATGAAATAACGCCGCCAGTGGAAGAATTGCTTTATCTCAACAGCCTTATTCCGGATTCCGGTCAGCCGCAATTCCTCAATATCGGCCTGAAGCTTGAAGGTGACTATGTGAACTTCGGCAAATTCGTGGAAGTCATCGAACAGGCCGACTATTTCCGGGGGATAAATCTCTGTAAGATGTACGGCCATACGGATGACGATTCAAAGATAACCCTGCATTTAGGGTTCAAGGCACTTCTGGGCAACCTGAGGGAAGAAGGATGAGCGAGAGCACCCGAAAGAAGATTATAGCTGCGGTGATGGTTGTGGTCATTATCTGGGGCTACAATAACCTCAAGCCATCCGACGGACCCACCAAGAAGCCGGTCCGAACAAAGGAAACAGCAGTTTCAGTACAGCCTCCGGCACCGCCGCCTCAAAGTCCATCGGCACCCAAGTTGGTCAATGTGGAGCAACAGGCCAAAGAACCGTGGGGAGCCGACCCCTTTCGAGTTAAGTCGAGATCCGGCAAGAAGGACGGAAAAGCGCGGAAAAAGCCCAGGTGGCAACTGTCGGGAATATTGCACAACGCTCAGGCACCGATCGCGATTATTAACAAGAGACAGGTTAAGACCGGTCAAACTATCAACGACGCCAAAGTAGTAAAGATAGATAAAAGAACCGTTACCATCGAACATAACGGCAAACGGATGACACTAACCGTCACTAAAGGATAGAATACTGAGATCTCTCAGATACATACTTGGTGCCTTGTTGATAATTGCCCTGCCGACGGCAGGCACGTCAGCGACTTTACTTGACAACCCGGAGAAGATGTCAATGGAGCTCGAATCGGTTTCCCTGCCGATGGTACTCAATATGATTGCCCAGCAGTACTCGCTTAATCTGGTGGTGTCGGGCGATGTTACGGGTGAAGTCAGCCTCAGGCTGGAGAATGTAAACATCGAGACTGCTCTTGAGGCTATCCTCTACCCTAACGGATACAATTTCTACCTGAAGGACGACGTGATTGTCGTAAAGCCGATCGAATTCGACGCTGTGGGGGAACTGGTAGCGGAGGTTGTAACACTGAAGTACATCGAGCCTGTTACGGCCAAGAGCGCCCTGGAGTCAATAAAATCTCCCAAGGGGCGGGTGGTTATCCTGCACAAGGTACCGGAAGAACTTGGAGTTGTCTCTAAAGAATCATATGCTCCTAATCGACTTGCCATCACCGATTACCCCAGTGTCATAACCAAGATGCTCGATCTAATCAGTGCTATGGATAAGCCGGAACGCATGATCTCGATCGAAGTCAAGATAATCGAAACCAACGTAGACGCTCAGACTCAACTGGGGCTGTCCTGGCCCACCACCGTCAAAACCCACCTCGGTCTGGGCAGCGTAACGCGTACCGACACCGAGGACAATTCGACCCTTTCGATGGATAACCTGGCCCTTGCACGCGACCTGAACGCCGGAGAATGGACCTGGGGAACGCTTTCGGTCGAACAGCTCACTGCGGTGTTGAGTCTTTTACAGGAAGAAGGTAACTCCAAACTCGTCTCGGATCCGCATGTGACCACGCTTGAAAACCATGAAGCCGTTATCAAAATTGAAACGGTAATTCCCATTCCTACCGTGTCCCGTTTTACCGAGGGCGCGGCCACCCAGGACATACAGACCTTCTACGACGAGGAAGTCGGCATATCGCTCGTGGTGACCCCGAGAATAAATGAAGAAGGTAGAATCACTCTGGACGTGTTTCCCAAAGTGGAAGACATCATCGGTTACACGGGATCGGTAGAGGCCCAGAAGCCAATTACGATATCGCGGTCAATTCAGGCTCGCATTACGGTCGATGACGGCAAAACCGCTGCCCTGGGTGGTCTGTTGAAGGAAGACGTACGCAAGACCGAGCGTAAGGTACCGTTGCTTGGGTCTATCCCGTTGCTCGGCAAGTTACTCTTTACATCGACTTCGGAAGAAAAGACCACGACTGATTTGATAATTCTGATTACGCCGCGGATAATGCC
>CP070756.1:3063543-3077868 GCA_020348905.1 Candidatus Zixiibacteriota bacterium | reverse complement strand
CTCCAAAAAGTAGAAATCACCCGATTCAACGAGTATAAAATCGACCCTTACCAACCCCGAGGCGCCGATCACATTGTATACCTTGATTCGGCCATGCACCGCTGACATTACACTATGGATAAGCTTCACCCTAAAGCCGTAATATTCGACCTTGGTTCGACGCTGATAGAATACGAGTCGACCCCGTGGCCGGAGTTGAGTGTAATGGCAGCGGCGTCGGTGCACCGCTTTCTTGCCAAGCAGGGGCTAAAGGTCCCGCCCGAAGAGGAGTTCTGCCGAATATTCGAAGAGATCAAGAACGAGTTTCGCAAGCCGGCTGCTGAGAATTTGACGGAGTGGACAGTTCCGCAGGCGGCTATCATCCTACTTGACAGAATGGGAATTGAACAGCAGGACGGGTTGGCCGAAAAGATGTTTGACGCTTATTACAAACCGGTTGGTGAACGAATCTTCCCTTATGATGATACCGGCGACATGCTCGAATGGGTGAAAGAGAGGGTGAACACGGTCGGTCTTGTATCTAATACAATCTTCCCCGAGCAAACTCACCTGGCCGAACTTCGGAGATTCAAGCTGCTCAAGTTTCTGGATTTTACGATTTTCAGTTCCACTTTTGGTCTTCGGAAGCCGCATCCGGATGTTTTCCACAAGGCTGCCAGCGCCGCCGGGTATGCTCCGGCCGAGTGCGTTTACATCGGCGATCGATTCGTGGAGGATTACCAGGGTCCGACGGGGATTGGCATGCACGCTATACTCAAGATTCTGCCGGACCGTGAGTATCCTGCCGATATGCCTGGTGATGTGCCAACGATCGCCAGTCTTTCCGAGTTGCGCAACTATCTGGATATTTGATTGGACTAATCGGACAGACTTTAATATATTCAAACTTTCGTATAATCGCACACAGGCAGAGAAAAATCACGGCCGAATGGAGTAGATATGGATAAGACCGAATTACTACTGAAGGAAATAACCGAGCTCAACGGCGTTTCCGGCTATGAGAGCGAGGTCCGCAAGCTGATGGTCCGGGAGATGAAGAATACGACCGACAAGATCGAGTACGATAAACTCGGTTCGGTTCTGGGGACCAAGAGAGGTACCAGCGACAGCCCCAGAATTATGGTGATCGGTCACATGGACGAAATCGGCTTCATGGTAAAGGAGGTCACCAAAGAGGGTTATATCAAGTTCCTGCCTCTCGGTGGATGGTGGGGACACGTGGCTCTCGGCCAGCGTATGCGTGTTATCGGCTCCAAGGGCGCTTTTGTGGGTGTGGTTGGCTCCAAGCCGCCTCATTTACTTCCGATGGAAGACCGTAAGAAGGTCCTGGAGATTAAGGATATGTTCATCGATGTCGGGGTTCAGGAAAAAGTCAATATCACCAAGAAACTCGGTATTAAGCCCGGCGACCCGATCGTTCCGGACAGCCAGTTCACGATCCTGGGTAACAACAAGATGTACATGTCCAAGGCGTTTGACAATCGTGCCTCATGCGCCATTGTCCTGGACCTGCTGCGCAGGCTGGCTCGAGTCAAGCATCCCAATACCGTCCTGGGTGGTGGCACGGTACAGGAGGAGGTCGGGCTGAGAGGTGCTCAGACAATCGCCCACCTGGCTGATCCCGACGTTTGTTTTACGGTTGATATCGGCGTTGGTCGCGATGTTCCGCCAGACGGCTTCTCAGTTTCGGAGAAGCTGGGCAGTGGTGTCACGATTGTTATATATGATGCCGGTATGATTCCGAATCTCAAGCTGCGCGACCTGTTTGTCAAAACCGCCGAGGAGAAGAAGATTCCTTATCACCTGTCGTACATGGAGCGCGGTACGGGTGACGGAGCGCGGGTTCATGTCAGCCGCCTGGGTGTACCGTCCATTTATGTTGGCCCGCCGGTTCGGTATATCCACTCTCATAACGGTATTATGAACCGGGCCGACTACGATAATACTATCAGGCTGTTTGTCGAGGTGATCAAGAAACTGGACAAGAAGACGGTGAAGTCGTTGACCGAAGGGTAATCTGTAATGGCGATACGATTCAAGAACACTTTCACGCGCAAGAAAGAAGAATTCGTGCCAATCGAGTCGGGCAAGGTGCGTATGTACACCTGCGGACCGACGGTATACAAACAGGCGCACGTTGGCAATTTCCGGGCCTATATGTTCGAAGATCTGCTCCGGCGTTACCTGAAGTATAAGGGTTTCGAAGTCACCCAGGTCATGAATCTGACCGATGTCGATGACAAGACCATACGCGACTCAAACGCGCAGGGAATACCGCTCAAGGAGTTTACGGCCCCAATGATCAAGGAGTTTTTCGAGGATATCGACAGTCTCGGTATCGAGAGGGCCGAGGTGTACCCGGCTGCCACCGATCACATTCCCGAGATGGTGGCACTTGTCAAGGCTCTGATCGATAAGGGCCATGCTTACGAGGTGGACGGTAATTATTATTTCAAGATCTCATCGTTTCCGAATTATGGGAAACTGAGCAATTTGGATATGGCCGGTCTTAAGGCGGGTGCCCGAGTTGCGGCCGATGAGTACGAGAAGGACTCGGTGTCGGACTTTGCTCTCTGGAAGGCCTGGGACGAGGCCGATGGCGAAGTGTACTGGGAAACCGAGCTGGGCAAGGGCCGACCGGGCTGGCATATCGAGTGCTCGGCCATGTCGATGAAATATCTGGGCAACCATTTCGATATTCATACCGGCGGCGAAGACAACAAGTTTCCGCATCACGAAAACGAGATAGCCCAGTCGGAAGCCGCCACCGGCGAGAAATTCGTCAACTACTGGCTTCACAACGGCTACCTGATAGCCGAAGGCCGCAAGATGTCCAAGTCGCTGGGCAACGACTATAAACTGCGTGATTTGCTCAGCCGGGGTTATTCGAAGGTGGCGGTGCGCTATATGCTCATCTCAACCCACTACCGCCAGCAGCTGGATTTCACGCTCGATGGCCTGGAAGCGGCCGGACACTCGCTGGAGCGTTATAACGATTTTATCAGCAATCTTTCCGATTATCCGGGTGGTAAGTCTGATGGTACTGCTCAGGGCCTGATTGACAAAGCTCTGAGTGCATTCGAGGAGTCACTGGACGACGATCTGAATATTTCAGGTGCTCTGGCGGCGGTTTTCGACTTCATTCGCGATGTTAACCGTCTGAAGGGGGAAGATAAGTTGTCGGCAGAAGAGCGCGATGAGGCTCTCAAGACGATTCGTCGGTTCGACACGGTTTTGAATTTCACTTACGATACCGGCGATATCGACGAAGAAATAGAGCAACTTATCGCCCAGCGGACGGAGGCCAAGAAAAACAAGGATTACGCGCTGGCCGACAAGATCCGCGACGATCTAACTGCCCGGGGGATAATACTCGAGGATACACCCCAGGGTGTCAGGTGGAAGCGAAAGATTTAACCGACGTCATGGTCGGTCGAAAGGCGGGTCGGATTTTGTGGCCGTCGGAAGATTTCTCCGACGGCTTTTTGATGTCGGTATGTGCGGCAGAGGCGTATAAATTATGTTGACTTCAGATTTTTTTGTGTTTGATTAGTACCGCCTTCAAGCCGGCGTAACTCAGCTGGTAGAGTAGCTGATTTGTAATCAGCCAGTCAGCGGTTCGAGTCCGCTCGCCGGCTTATTCTATTGCCGGTAGTCTCAATCGACTCTCTCATATATAAAGATATTTGGTCCCGGCCTTGTCACGCCATCGAACCCGTCGAAAGGCAGGTAGAAGTGATCTTGCAGATCGTAGGCATTGCCGATTGAGCTATCAAAGGCCTCGGTGTAATGGCTCAGGGAGTAGGATGCCTCCAGCAGGTCAGAGATACGCCCGGGAGTTACGTCGTAGTGTTTCAACGGTACGCGTTCGGTAACGATGTACTCCGGCAGGCTGTCCTGCACCCAGCCTTCGAACATAAACTGCTGCTTCTCGCCGTCGAATCGCCACAAACGATATGTTCCGGCGCGCTTGAGAGAGTCCACCAGAGCAGTAACGGTTGACCTGGTTCGGTCACTTTGATAACCGTCCGCTATCAACGATTCATATCTGTCATATCTTTCCAGGAAGTACTGTCCCGGTGCAAGCTGCAGCGCTCCGCCCCCGGAGTTGACCTGGTAGATGGACGAGGCGGCCGGTAGGTGTTCGGTTATCCAATCGGTGGCCATTAGGCGGCTATCGGTGTGGGTGAGCAGGTCGTTGAACCTGACGAGCCGGTACACGGATGGCGTCATCACGACCGCAACCAGCACGACTGTAGCGGTCAGAGCGATACCGGATGAGCGCCTGTCGAAGATGTAACGATTGAGCCGGGTAACCGTCACCGCTGACAGAACGCACAGAAAGGGGATGACCGGAATGATGTATCTTACAAAAACGGTGTACCCTTTACCGACCCAGAGATAGTAGAGAAGAGGGAAAATACAAAGAACAACGGCTTTTCGAAAATCGCTTTGAGCCAGGAGTACTATGCCCGCCAATGCAGCCAGCAGAAGTGGCCAGCCGACCCCGTAATAGAGGGAAAAACTGAGGTGATACCACCATCCGCGATCGAGGATGACGCCCATATGTCCTGAATCCAGGTGCCGGGCTTCGCTGAGCAAATCGGTTAGAAACCTGGGAAATTCGAGGAGGGCGTAGGGTGTCCCAAGGAAGAACGCAGCCAACATGAGTACGCCGAATGCAAGTATGCGCCGGTCAAATGCTATCTTTGTGGCAGCCTGATGCTCTCGCTTAACAACAAAGATATGTGCGGCAAACATGGGAAAAAGGAGCATGAATCCGGCGTATTTGGTCGATGCGGCCAGGCCGGCGGTAATTGCGGCAAGGGCGTAGTCTTTCAACCTGCCGGTCTGCATGGCTCGCACGATAAAGAGGACAGAGAGCATTATGAGAAAAGTCATAGGAACGTCGGTTACCCCGAAATGGGAATCTCTCACGTGCAGGTAGGCGAAAGCCGTGAGCAGGGATGCAACCAGACCGGTAGTTCTGTCGAGGAGTCGTTTGCCGATGTGATATAATACCAAAACGGTCAAAACGCCGGTAAGGGCCGACAGCGCCCTGTCGATGAGGTAGAAGTTGGTGGGTTCGGTGGCAAACTCGACGACGAGGTCATAGACTGAGCCGTAGGTTCCAAACAATCTCCCAACCAGATAGTAAAGACCAAAAAGCAGTGTCAGCAGATAGGGGTAAAGCGTGGGATAGTTGAAGAACGGCGGGTTAAGGTCACCCTGACCGAACTTAATGGCCATGTTAACCAGCCGGGATTCATCCGGTCTTGCCCACGGGTGAGGGAGGCCGAAATCGAGTCCCCATATCCGGACGATGACCGCCCCGGCCAGTATAACCAGCAAGGCTATCTGAGATCTGCTGAAGGAGAAGTTTTTTGTCATAAGCTGATGGTGCTCCATGTTACGTGATTTTGCTATGGTGGACAAGCGGTTTCTGATAAGGTCGTCGCGCCATCGTCCGATAATAATACTTAGCCGCCGGAAATTTCAAACTTGCGCTTGCCCGATTATAAATCTTTCTTGGCGTTACCTGTGTGTAGGATATTGAGTCGGTTATGAATATCGTTGTTACCGAAGACCTGACCAAGATATACCATACCGGAATGAAAAAGGGTGGTGTTACGGCCCTTGACGGAGTTTCCATAGCTATTGAACAGCCGGAGATATTCGGGCTTCTCGGGCCGAACGGGGCCGGCAAGACCACTCTGTTCAAGACCCTTCTGGGGGTCACCCAGGTAACTTCCGGTTATGCCACTATTGCCGGTTTACCGCCTGACAACCCGGTGTCGCGAAAGAGAGTCGGGTATCTACCGGAAAATCACCGCTTTCCGAACCACCTTACCGGACAGGGGTTGTTGGAACTGACCGGCCGGATGTACAGTATGAGCCGGAGTGATATCAATACGCGGTCGAAAATGCTGCTTAATCTGGTGGGCATGAGCAGGTGGAGCGATGCGAGAATTACCAAGTACTCCAAGGGTATGCAGCAGAGAATAGGTCTGGCCCAGGCCCTGATGCCGGATCCGGAGATACTGTTTCTGGACGAGCCTACCGACGGGGTCGACCCGGTGGGTAAGACTGAGATTAGACAGGTGATGATGAAGATTCGTGATGAAGGTAAGTCGATCATCCTGAACTCGCACCTGTTGTCTGAGGTCGAATCAGTGGCCGACCGGGTGGCTATTCTGTCTCACGGAAAGCTGATCAAGATTGGCAGCGTGGAAGAGCTTACTACGAGGGAAAGCCAGTACGAGATAGAGGCGGAGTTTGGTAACAAGCTGTTTGATATTCCCGAGGAAGTGGGAAAAAAGATCTCGCTGGCGATGGATCGGCTGGTGGTTCAATTAACCGACGAGAAGAAGATTAACTGGATAATCGACCAGTTACGCCTGAAGAAGATCGAAATAAGATCGGTCAAGCCGATAAAGATCACGCTGGAGCAATCGTTTATCGAAACTCTCGGTGACAAAAAGGCGGGTCAGATATGAGAGGTATAGCCCGGGACTGTGTAGTCGAGATGTTTGCCCGCAAGATGTTCTGGATCTTTGCCGTGATAACCGTGATAGCGATTATCGTCATTATCCTGAGCGGTAATGTGGAGATCGGGGGAACAATATCCGGCGGTCAGCGCATGGATGTCGAGGATATCAACGAAATGCTGGGCAATCCTATCATGCGGGTCTACTGTTCTTTTGTCTCGTTCCTGGTGATTCTTACGGTTTTGGCCACGGCCGGGATAGTTCCCGGTATGCTAATCCAGGGCAGGGCCGAGTATTTTCTTTCGAAGCCCATATCCAGGACCTCTTTTTTGCTTTATAAATTCTTCGGTATGTGGCTGTCCTACGGTATTCTGATCCTGATCTGCGGCGGGCTTGGTTACGGCGTGATGTACCTGGTGCACGGGGTTACCGCCGACAGTATGTTTTTCCTGTTTGGCCTTAATCTCACCAGCCTGTTTATCTGGCTGAGCATAACCGTTTTTGCGGGCGTGGTCTTTGGTTCCGGGACAATGGCTATCATAACGGCAGCGCTCGTCTGGTTCGCCCAGTGGCTGCTTCAGTGGCACGACTATTACAGGGACGTTATCGATTCTGAGGCTGTCACCGGGTTTATCGATGTACTTTACTACATTGTGCCAAAGACAGGGGAACTGTCGGATTTGACGGTAAGATTGGCTCTGGGGCGACCGGTGGGTGACTGGCTGCCCTTGTACAGCTCCCTGATTTTTGCGCTGGTCGTGCTTGTGGCGGCTGTCGTCATTTTCAATCGTAAAAACTACTGATCCCAAGCATCTTCAGATTGCTTCAAACAACGAATTGGCGTATACTCCCTCGGATGGAAAACAACGACAATATCGACAGATTACTTGAGCCATTTCAGATAGCCCTGAAGCTTGAGCGGGAGGGCCGCGGTCTGTTTCTAGAGGCCGCTCAGAAAACCACCAGCAAGCTGGCCCGGCAGACCTTCGAATATTTAGCGGCCGAGGAAGACAAGCATATTGAGCGAATAGAGAAATTCTATGAATCCCTCAAGCAGTCCGGGGGAAAAGAGTGTCCCGACACGGAGGATTCCACGGCCGCTGAGAAGCTGGAGACGTTTAACGTGATGCTGGAGGGGTTGAAGGACCAGTATGAGGTCACGTCATCGGATATCGAGGCCTATCGTCTGGCACTGGAGTTCGAAACAGGGACAGAGGAGTTTTACGAAAAGAAGCTGGCCGAAGCCGGCCATGACGGGATAAAGAAATTCTATAAGTGGCTGATTGATGAGGAGACGATGCATTCACGGCTGCTCAAATCCTGTCTGAGGTTTGTGGAGGACCCGGCCGAATGGTTCAAAAGGAGAAAAAGCGTCACCTGAAGGCTGAATATAAGTGCTTTACACAGAGGACCTGCATATCTATATTTGGCCAGTATGAAGCAAAAATAATTTGGAGATAACTCGATGACTCCCTTAGAGTATCTGAAAAAGACCGAAAAGAAGAGAATGACGGAGCTATTTCAGTTTTTGCGGTTTCCCTCGGTGTCCGCGAAATCTGAACATAAGAAGGATATGCGCGAATGTGCCGGTTGGCTGAAAAGTCATTTGAGTGCCATCGGGTTCAAATCCAGGGTCTATCCGACCGGTGGCCATCCGGTGGTTTACGCAGAGTACACCTCCAGCAAACAAGCGCCGACCATTCTCTACTACGGCCATTATGATGTACAGCCACCGGAACCGCTCGAACTATGGAAGTCCGGTCCTTTTGCGCCGGAGGTACGAGAGGGGTACATCTACGCCAGGGGCGTCGCCGATGATAAAGGCCAGACATTCTGTCATATCAAAGGGCTTGAGGCGGTGCTGAAATCGACTGGTAGCCTTCCTATCAACGTCAAGATGTTGATCGAGGGTGAAGAGGAGGTGGCCTCGGAGAATTTGACCGCTTTTATCAGGAAGAACAGGCAAATGCTCAAGTGTGAAGTTGCGGTTATTTCTGATACGGCGCAGTTTGGTCACGAATATCCGGCGGTAACGTTCGGGCTGCGGGGCGTGGCCTTTGTGGAGGTTTCGGTCTACGGGCCTAACCGCGATGTCCATTCAGGTTCCTTCGGTGGTGCTATCGCCAATCCTATAAACGTGCTGGCCGGTATGATAGCACAGCTGCACGATAAGAATGGTAAGATTGCCATTCCCGGATTCTACAAGGACGTCAAGCCCATCACTAAATGGGAAAAGACCCAGTTCAGAAGACTCCCCTTCAACGAAGCCAACTACAAGAAAGCGCTGGGCGTTCCGGCACTTCACGGTGAGAAAGGCTTTTCAACTTTCGAGCGCGCGTGGTCAAGACCTACCTGCGATGTGAACGGTATCAAGGGCGGCTATCAGGGTGAGGGCGGCAAGACCATAGTGCCTTCGGTTGCCTCGTGCAAAATCACCATGCGTCTCGTGCCGAACCAGAATCCCAATGACATCTGCAACAAAGCGGAGCGTTACCTGCGCAAGATTGCCCCCAAATCAGTTCGCGTTCAGGTGATCAAACATGGCGGGGCGACCCCGGTGGTTGTGCCAACCGATGGCCCGTGGCTTGACGCCGCCGCTCGTGCTATCAAGACAGGTTTTGGCAAGGCGCCGGTGTTTATGAAGGAAGGTGGATCGATTCCGATCGTGGCCGATTTCAAAAAGATTCTGGAGATAAACACGGTCCTGATAGGCTTCTCGCAGCACAATGACAATGTTCATTCGCCGAACGAACGACTGCGCCTGAAGGATTTTGAGCGTGGCTGTAAGACCGGGGCTGCTATCCCCGATGAATTTGCAAAAGTGGAGGTCTGATGGAACTTGGTCTGAAAGGCAAAACAGCGCTCGTTACGGGTGCCTCCAGTGGACTGGGCGCCGCCGCCGCGATGGCTCTTGCCCAGGAAGGCGTGGAGCTGTACATAAACTCGCGCACGGAAGAGCGACTCGAGGCTACAGCTGTCAAAATCCTTGAGAAAACCGGAATCCGGGCTAAATTACTGATCGGGGACGTCTCCAAGGGGGCCGATATTCAGCATTTCGATACCGAAGTCGGGCAGGTCGATATTCTCGTTTCTAACGCCGGCGGACCACCACCGGGACAGTTCACTGACCTTTCGGGCGAGCAGTGGCAGCAGGCCTCGGACCTTGTCCTTATTTCCGCTATCAACCTGACCCGAATGGTTATCGACGGTATGATCAAGCGAAAGTGGGGGAGACTCATTTACCTGACGTCGATTGGCGTACTGCAGCCTATTGACGATTTGATACTCTCCAATACCTATCGTGCCGGCGTTACCGGTTTTTGCAAGACGGTCGCGAACAATTACTCCAGGTACGGTATCACCGCCAACTGTGTCTGTCCCGGGTACACGGCCACGGAGCGCCTTGCCCAGTTGGCAGCCTCCAGGGCCGAAGAAACCGGAACATCGGTTGAGAAGGTTATTGAGGCCTTTGCCTCGGTTGTGCCAGCCGGACGTATTGGCAAACCGGAAGAACTGGCCGCCCTGGTTGCTTTTCTGGCCTCGGAAAGGGCCGCCTATATCACCGGTACCTCCATACCGGTGGACGGAGGGGCGGTAAGAAGTCTGATCTGACGGTATTTATGGCGTGACATAAGATTTATGAGCCAATCTATACGGGAGAATAAAGGCGCCGCCACCGCCCCGGGCCTTTTTGCGCTTCTTCCGGCCATTATCCTTCTTCAGCTACTCGACGCTCTTTGCTTTCCGGTTACCCGCTTCGGTATTCAACAGGTGGAACCGTTTACTTTCGCTTTCTTCCGGTTTACGATTTCTTCGGTGATTCTGCTTGCAATCGTTCGGCTAATGAAACCGGAGAAGCAGATTGCCCGCAGTGATTGGTGGAAGATTGGTCTTCTTGCCGTCATCATCATCCCTGGAAACCAGTTGATGTACATGTTCGGCCAGTCGATGACAGCCGCCGGACACGGCGCTTTTCTTTTCGCGACCGCGCCGGTGTGGATTTTTGTGCTGGCTCTGATCCACCTTAAGGAGAAAGTGACCTGGCAGAAGGTGCTGGGAATCGTGTTGTCTTTCGGTGGTGTCCTGGTGATTATGCTTGGCGGGCGAGTGTACTTCGGTACCGAGTACGTGTGGGGCGATGCCGTCATTTTGATAGCAGTGTTGGCGTGGTCGTATTATACGATTATAGGCAAGCCGCTCGTGGAGAAGTATGGCGCTTTGCGAATTACGGCTTACGCCCTGGCCACCGGTTCGGCTTTGTACTTCCCCTATGGACTTTATTGTGCTATCACATTCGATTACTCAGCGGTAACGGCAGGCGCATGGGGAGCCGTTGTTTACATGGCCCTGGGTATGTCGGTTGCCCTCTACGTATTGTGGTACTGGGTTCTGAAGTACATGGACGCCTCGCGGCTGGCCATCTGGCATAATCTTTTTCCCGTAGTATCAGTGATCGTGGCATATTTCCTCCTTGGGGAACCTTTGACCACCAGTTTCGTAGTAGGGGGGATGGCTGTTCTGGCAGGTGTAACGATTACCGAGGTATAGCGCTATTTTGAGCAAGCAGATTACAAAACCGGCAGTGATGGTAGAGACAGAAGATCGAAATCCCAATGTTAGCTTCATCGTCTTTGTTTTGCTGATGCAGCAGACTCTGGGTGGCATAACCTTTCCGGTGGCCAAGTTCGGCCTGACATATATCGAGCCGTTCACCTTTGCGTTCTTCAGGTTTGTACTATCGTCGATTGTGCTGCTCGCGATCTCGGGCCTGACCAGACACCGGGTTGCGGTCGAGAGAGGCGATTACTGGAAGCTCGTCGGACTCGGCATACTGATAATACCCTTCAATCAAGCGATGTACCTGGTCGGGCAGTCGCTAACGGGGGCCGGTCACGGATCGCTCCTGTTTGCGACGGTTCCGGTTTGGATTCTTATCGGTGCTATGTTCAAGCTAAGGGAGAAACCGTCGCTGTGGCGAATTGTTGGAATCGTTGTGGCGATGTCGGGCGTGATTATCGTGATGACGGCGGGAGCGGTGCGGATAAGCACCGAATATCTCTGGGGTGACCTGATTATTCTGATAGCCGTCCTGGCCTGGGCTTATTATACAGTTCTGGGCAAGCCCCTGGTCCGCAAGTACGGCGCTATCCGCGTGACGGCGTATGCCCTGGCATCGGGCTCAGCCGTGTATTTTCCGTTTGGGTTATATATGGCTCTGAAGATGGATTACAGTGCCGTTCCGATCGCGGCCTGGGCATCGGTTGCCTACGTCGCTTTAGGCGTGTCGGTTGGCGCATACGTTTTGTGGTACTGGGTGTTGAAATACATGGAGGCCTCCCGTATCGCGGTATTTCACAATATGCAGCCCCTCATTGCGTCGGCAGTGGCGTACGTGTGGCTTGATGAGCCGCTCGGCCTGCCGTTTATCATCGGTGGCACCATTGCCCTTGCGGGTGTGATTATTGCCGAACGAGACAGCTACCTGTCGGGTTAGTGTCCCTCCAAACTCTGAAAATCCTTGAACTGGGCGGTGTCTGAGAAAGTATCGGGAAACTTCATATAAGTCAGAACGCTGTCAATTAGATAGATGTGGTTGCGCTCCTCATTGGCTATCATGGTCAGCAACTTTTTCGTTTCAGCGTTCTGCTCGTCGCCGGCTTTCTCCCGGTAGAATTGCTCCGACTTCTCCTCGATCTTCAGGGCCTCCACCCAGATTGACCGTTCGTCCTGAGTAAATGACGCATGCTCAGCGTTGTTGGACAGCTCGACAAAGATGCTCTTGACGGCCTTCAAGGTGTTGGAATGAGCACTGCCGACTGGTATGGCCGCAGGACCTTTACCCTCCCTGAGTTTCTTGAAGATGTTGTAGTGCTTGTCCTCTTCCTCGGCAAGCATTACCAGCACCTTGCGGAGTTCCTGGTCGGCGGTTTTTCCGGCCAGCTTCTCGTAGAATGCCTTACCGTCGAGTTCCATCTGCATCGCAAAATCAAAGATATTCACGCTATGGTCACTCCTCCTTTTATGTCAAATATTGCCCTTGCTTTTTGCTTCCGGAATTAATCCATGCCTTCGGCTCTCAGGTTTTCCTGAGAGAATTCTTTTTCCAGTTCGGGGTCGGTAAAAACGCCGTCCTTGCGAATCAGCTTGCCGTCGAACCAGATTTCGCCGCCGCCGTAGTCCGGGCGCTGAATGAGCACCAGATCCCAGTGAATTGCCGAGCTGTTGCCGTTAGGAGCCTCATCGTAACACTGGCCCGGAGTGAAGTGAATGGAACCGGCAATCTTCTCGTCAAAAAGAGTGTCTTTCATAGGCTTCAAGATGAACGGATTGACGCCGATGGCAAACTCGCCGACATAGCGGGCACCATCATCAGTGTCCAGGATTTCGTTGAGTTTCTTGTTGTCACCATCGCAAGTGGCTTTGACTATCTTGCCGTTCTCGAATGTGAAGGAGATGTTATTGTAGACGGTGCCTTTTTCCAGCGAAGAGGTATTATAGGTAATCGTGCCGTTGACCGAGTCGCGCACCGGGGCCGTATAAACCTCACCGTCGGGAATGTTGCGGTGACCGTCGCATTTGACAACCGGTATGCCTTTCAGTGAAAAGGAAAGGTCGGTGCCGCGGGACTTAATCTGAACCTTATCGGTCGCGTCGACCAGAGCTACGAGTTTGTCCTGTGCCCTGGACATCTTGGCGTAGTCGGCGCAGCATACATCGTAGTAAAAGTCCTCGAAGGCCTCCTGCGAGGTTTCGGCCAGTTGTGCCATAGCGTTATTCGGATAGCGCAAAACGACCCATCGGGTTCTCTTGACTCTTTCCTCCAGGTGTACCGGCTTGTAAAACAGGGTGTTGAACTTGTCCATCCGGGGGGTGTCGACATCGGCCAGGTCAAAGGGATTATCCGAGCCGCGAAGCGACATATAGGTATCAGCCTTCTTCATCAGGTGCATATGAAGATCCGCCTGGGCCTTGAACTGATCATCGCTGGCGTTCGCGATCCAGTGTCGCAGTAGCGAATCATCGCTGTAATACCAGAAAACCACGGCTCCCATTTGAGTTGCTTTCTTGAGAACCTGTTTGCCCAGTTCCAGGGTATCTTTTCCCTTGATTTCAAGGTAGAGAGTTTCACCGGATTTGATTTCAATGGAGTACTCCAGCAGTTGGCGGGCCAGTATCTCGTTGCGCTTGTCCTTCATTTCTGTTCCTTTCTCAGTTATTGCGAGTTCTAAAAATAGTCAATCGGCCGTTACAAAGCAACCGCATCCCAGAGAAATAAGGTCATCGCATTATCAGGTTGGGTGTTCAGACCCTGCCGAACTTTAGGGCTGCCGTCATGTTATACAGAGTATGAAATCTGACCACGTCTTGATAGGCACCTCCGGGTTCAGCTACCGGGACTGGCTGGGCAATTTCTATCCGCAGTTCTGTCCACAGGCCGACTTCCTGCAGTTCTACGCTTCGCGTTTTATGACGGTTGAGATCGATGCCACGTTTTATCGGATTCCCACCGCTGAGACAGTGCGGAAATGGGCCAGAACAACCCCGGACAACTTCCGTTTCGCGGCCAAATTCCCACGTACCGTTACCCACGAAGGCGACCTTCAGTCCCGGATAGAAAGCGCCCGGGATTTCACGTCGGTGATGGAAGACCTGGGTGTCAAACGGGGGCCGTTGCTGCTTCAGTTCCCTTACAGTTTCAGACCTGACCAGAAGGAAATCCTAAAGGCTATCCTCGAATCGCTCCCCGAAGGCGGCATGTTCGCGGTGGAGCTGCGAAACAGGAAATGGCTTGATGAAAAGGAAATACTGAAGCTGCTGGATGAAAAAAACATAGCCT
>CP070756.1:3051269-3063443 GCA_020348905.1 Candidatus Zixiibacteriota bacterium | reverse complement strand
CCTGCAGGACTCGAACCTGCGACCCGCTGATTATGAGTCAGCTGCTCTAACCAACTGAGCTAAGGGCCCTAACCAGCATAGTCACTTAAGTTACTCCAAATCGACCAGAGCGTCAAGCCCATTTAATTTCTATAACCCAAAAAAAACCGCCTGGTTTCCCTCGGACATAAACCAAACCTACATAGTATTATTTCGGCAGAACGGCCGGATTTGTTAGGGGTTACGCGATTCCTGCATTATTGCCGGCCATAACAAGGTCGGATTCCGATTACGACATAGATTCCTATTTCCCCACAGTCTTCAGCGCTTCAATCGCTTCATCCTCCGGCAGGCTGGTCAGAACATCGGACACCTGCTTCCATCCTTCCGGAGTTCGTTTATATGTCGATTGCCAGGCGTATATGCCTTCCATCGGCTCGGTGTCCGGCTCATCCACCGGCGTCATCGCCAGATGCTTGCGGTAAATAACCGTTGCCAACGTAGCATCATCCGACATCGTGATAATCGGTTCCTGAAGGTCATCCCATGCCGACAGCTTCATTGTCGTCATGTAATTCTGAAAGCGCTGATCGTTTTCTTCTTTGGTGGGATGAGATATCTTGCCGGAGTTTACCTTGGTATACGGGTAAGTGCTGATGGCAACAATCGTCTCCGCGTCACCTTCCAGGTGCGCCGCCCGCATCGTTTCGTTCAGACGAAGTAGTTCCTGCCGGTGAGCCTCCAGGTCAACCTTTTCGCAGCAGCCCTGGAAAATCGCCGCCGCTAGCAATAGCCCCAGTAGAGCTGAGTATAGTTTCATCGCTTAGGCCTCCAAATATGGAAATCACCTTCGCCGCCAACCGCTGGTCAACAAAAAGCGGCCTGGCACCGCTCGAAAAAAAAGGCCCCTGAAAGGGGCCTTAGTGACTTGGTACCGGTGTTCGGAGAATTCTGGTTACAAATGGATGTTGTGTTAGTCTACCTTGTGATCGAGCAGTTGCACATGTGAAGCCCGACAGTCTCCAGGCACGTCTGGTAAGAACATGATGTGTCAGGCATGCCAACCCTCTTCACACCTTCAATTACCGTTCCGTTGGCCAACTCCTTGGTGCAGCACTCATAGAACCGGGGATGGCCGGCATACGAATTTGAATAGATCGTTGCCACCATTGATAGCACGAACACGAATAACAGAATAGTTGATAACAATGCGGTCGATTTGCGCTTCATCAGGATGCCTCCCTTCACAAATTGCTACGCCAATTTCACGATCTCCGGCTTCCAAGTCATTCCGACAAAACCGCATCGAGGTGAGGGAGATCCGGTCTCAAATCAATATAGACCGGATTGCCCTTCCGGTCAAGCGAATTGAAGTGGCAGCCGGCTGGACTAACGTCTACAGCTCCATCTCGACCACCTGCTCGGTGACCTCGTCGGCCTGATGAAGAACCTCGCCTGAAGGATCAGCCACCATCGTGCAGCCCCCGAACTCGTTGGTACCATCGTCGCCGACGGCGTTGACACCAATCACATGAGCATTGGTCTCGCGTGCTCTCTGGGCAATAAGCTGTGTCCAATCCGCGATTCGGACCCGGGGAAATGCCGCTGGAACCAATATCTTCTCGGCCCCGCCCTTGGCCAAGTGCTGGAAAAGTTCCGGGAAGCGAAGGTCGTAGCAAATGGCGATGCCGAGTCTGCCGAACCCGGTTTCGACGATACCCGGCTGGGTGCCGGGTTCATAGACATCCGGCTCGTTCATGGGTGGAAACAGATTTATTTTGTCATATATCTGATACTCGCCGTCCTTAACATGCATGTACGAATTATAAAGCCGGCCCTCGTGATTTCGAGGAAAGCCGACGCAAACGGAAAAATCATAGCCGGAAAGGATCGCAAGCAACTGATCAAAATCAACGCCTCTGCCACCATCGTAAAGGCAACCGGAGGTCGCCAACTCCGGAAAGCAGACGATATCCGGGCTCCTGTCAACGGCATCATCGAGAAAACGCCGGTAGTTGCGGTTGTTGATATCTTTCTGGACCAATAAAAGTTTCATAGTTGTAAAAGTAGCCAATGTGTCAGGGCCAGACAAGCTTGAACCTGCTATGCGAGGGAGGACAATACACTCAGGAACCGACTTTTGACAGATTTTTCTTTAAAAGCCGAAACAAATTCCATATCATCCGGCTAAGTTGAACATTGATAACATCTCGCCAGGAGGGAGATTTCGGATATGGTTTCCAGATTGATTCGACGCACATCGTTGGCATTACTGTCACTCATTGTCACGACCACGGGGATTTCGTCTGCCGAAACCAAGAGAACTTTCAACCTGGGTTACTTTGAGGGCGGACCTTACCCCGTCCATTCTCTGCTTCGGGCGGAATTTTACGACCAGTTGGAGCAACTGCTCCCTGACGGCTACAAATTCGTGACGATCCCGCAGGGTTTCCGGTCGGCCGATTGGAAACGTGACACTTGCCGTGCCATGGCGCGCGATCTCGTCAGGGAAACAAGCGTTGACATCCTGATCGCAATCGGTCCATGGGTGGTTCACGACCTGCTCGAGGCCGGCTACGACCGACCCATTATCGCCATGCACCAGTTCGATGTTGTGGCCGAAGAGTTGGTAGATAAGCAATGGCGGCCTGTCGCACCGAATCTCACCGTCCATCAGCGGCCCGGCCGTATCGTCGATGACCTGACATTTCTGAGCCGCCTTATAGATATCAAACGACTCGGGTTTCTGTTTTTCCCTTCGGCCGGTGAAAAGGACCTTCTGCTGGAGCGCGTCGAGGCTATCGGACAGCAACTTGGTTTCGAGGTGGTTCACGCCGAGGGCTACGATAATTATGGTACTTATGCCTTCTTCAAATCCTTTAACGCGCTGGACAAAGATATCGATGCCGTCTATCTGGCGCCAATGTGGGGATTGGAAACCGCCAACCTCGGCCAGTTTTTGCGAAGGGTCAGCGATGCCAAAGTACCCAGCATGACGGCCGAGGGAAAACTGGTATTGGAGAAGGGTGCCTTTGCCACCAGATCGTTTTACTCAGTTATATCCGAGGCCAAATTCAACGCTTCAAAAGCTGTTCGGATTATGCAGGGTGAGCTTCCCGCCGACCTTCCAGTCGCCTTTCGTACCAGCCACAGCCTGGCCGTGAACAACGAAACCGCTCTCAAGTGCGGCATCCACCTGCCGGAGGAAGTCTTGTCTGATTTCCACGTTATCGAGGCGCCGCTGAGCGAAGGAACGTCGTACTTCAGCCTCAGCGACGCTGTTTACCGCGCCGCAAACCAGAACCCGGGGTACCTGGCGCAAAGTGACGCTCTGGAAGCTGCCGCCCAGGCCGCCCGTCAAGCGTATAGCGACTATTTGCCGCAGCTTTACAGCACCACCAATCTGTCCCACTTCGACGACAACTGGACCCACAACCTTCGCGATATCTTCAGCAACGACCAGTACCGTACCAGCATCAATCTTGAGCAGCAGATATTCTCGCTGGAAACCATCAGGGAGATCCAGGTGGCATCGAAGCGCCGACAACTGAGGAGCATCGATGTGACGCAGTCGCAGCTCGATTTGGAGCTGGCCGTAAGTCTGGCCTATCTGAACTACCTTCGCAGCCGCGAGATTCTGGCCACGGAGCAGTCAAACCGCAGCCTGATTGAACTCAATCTCGAGCAGGCCCAGGCCGAGGTGCAGATTGGCGAAGGTGACTCGCTCGATGTTATCCGTCTGGAGGACGAACGATACCAGGCTACCCTGAGAGTCATCGACGCCCGGGCGGGGGTAAAGATAGCCGGGGTGCTGCTGAACGCCCTGTTCAACATGCCCGGCAACGAACCTTTCCTGCTCGACAGCCTGATTTTCTCCGAACCGATGTTCATTGCCGGCGAGGATGCCTTGCTCGACCGAATCACCGACCAGCCATCGCAGCAGTCACTGCAAAACTCATTGCTGGCTCAAGCGTTAGCGATGAATCCCGGTCCGCAATCCTACCGGACAAGAATCGACATCCAGAACGACCTGCTGGCCAAAAACAAAGCCCGCTATTATCCCTCGATAGGGTTTCGGGCATCATTGAATTTCTCTGACTATCTGGAGGACACGCCGACCTTTGAGGAGGAGAATACAACCT
Source organism: Candidatus Zixiibacteriota bacterium (assembly GCA_020348905.1). Taxonomy (GTDB): domain Bacteria; phylum Zixibacteria; class MSB-5A5; order GN15; family FEB-12. The sequence continues at coordinate 3,059,322 of CP070756.1, read as the reverse complement.
GGTCGGTAACAGGCTTTTTCAACCTGCCTATTTTCCTGGGCGCCGATCGGTTCCGCGAACGGGCCAAACTCAAGGCCGAGCTGAGCGAGCTGGAGTATCTCCGTGACGACGCCAGCCTGGAGGTAATGCGGAACGTTCAGGCCAATTTTCACCACCTGGTGGCTTCCGCGGTCAAGATAACACCGGCCTACCAGTCTCGTAAGCGGGCGCAGATGACGCTCGACGCCGTGGTGCCGGGATTCAGTCGCGGCGATGTAGCAATGATTGATCTGCTGGATGCCCAGTCAAACGCGCTATCGACTCAGTTGGCATCAATCAATGCCAGGTACGCTTATTTCGAAACGATGGCCAGGCTGGTTCACACGATTGGCTGGACGACCTCGGACAACTACAGCAATTTCCTTGAGGAGTTTCACCGGCAGATTCAGAATTGACGGCCCGGCCGTCAAAACAGGTCAACGGCCATCCGATACACAAAGACCGCCAGTGCGACCACCGAAGCACTTATCCTTAGAACCTTGTAAAGGGGCTTATCGACAAAAACAGGCTGCGGCTGGCCTCTGTTCGCACGGAGAAAAACGCGGGAATAGATAATTGTCGAGAGAATCAAAAGCACCACCGTGACCCATGTCGTCAGGATAATTCCGAACTCGAATCTTATAACGTAGCTGCCCAGCAGAAAAGCCATAACCCCGAACGCGTACTTGCCTGTGATATTGGACGGTATGACGACTTTCTGTCCCCTGAGCAGGATTGAACCGGCAATCAGAATCAACAAATCGCGACCGATAATCGCCGCCGCCAGCCAGATGGGAAACTCACGGTAGAGGATCAGAAGCACCACCAGGACACCCGCAAAGACCTTATCGGCGACAGGGTCGAGGGCAATGCCCAGGTTGCTGACCTGATTTAGACGTCGCGCCAGGTAACCGTCCAGACCATCGGTAACCCCGGCAATCAAAAGCAAAGCGACGCATATCAGGGAGGACTGATTGTCGCCCCGTGCCAGAAAATAGCCCACGAATGGCGTCAGCGCCACTCTCGACAAACTGACCAGGTTTGGAATCTGTAACCAGGGTGATGGCATACCCTCGCCGCCACGATTGGGGTTTGAGTCAACTCTTGATTGGTCAATATATGACTCCCTGCGGGCACCATCAAGATATAACAATCACGCGCGAATTTATGATTTACAGCAGCTATAAAAAACGAATATACTCTAAACGAAAGGAGCTTCGACCTTGACCGACCAGTTCAACAACGTCACGAAGAGATATCTCGAGCAAACCGATCTGACCCACCGCAAAGCTCTGGGTCAGTACTTTACCCCGCGCAAACTGAGAAACCTGCTACTGTCGAAGTTGCCGCGCAAACGCGACGCGCTTGTCCTGGATCCGGCCTGCGGCTCCGGGGAGTTCCTGCTTTCGGCTGACGAGTACTTTCCCGGCTGTAAGCTCCACGGCTGGGAAATTGATGCCAGATTGGCCAGGTTATCCAGAAAAACAGTCCCGCAGGCAACCATCAGGCAGGTCGACTCCTTGAAGAAAGATCCTCAGGCCCGCTTCGACTTTGTCATAGGTAATCCCCCTTATTTCGAGTTCAAACCGGATTACTGGTTGAAATATAAGTTTCGCGACGTAATCAGTGGCCGGACCAATATCTTCAGCATGTTTGTCAAGCTGGGACTGCAGCTTTTGAAACCGAAAGGCTATCTTGCATACGTCATATCACCATCGATGAACAACGGTGCTTACTTTACTCGCCTGAGAGAGTATATTATCGACCACGCCAACATTGAGTATCTCAGTATTCAGCAGTCCTCATCATTGTTCCACAGCGCTCAACAGACGGTGATGGTTATGGTCCTCAAAAAGGGCAGGAACAAGGGTGATTACGTCTTCTCAAAAAACGGCTTAACGATCTTCTCCCCCGACAAGGAGGACCTTGAAAAGGCTTTCGCGGGAAAAACGACCCTCAGGGAGATGGGTTTCACTGTCCGGACCGGAAAGATTGTCTGGAACCAGCACCGGGAGCAACTCACTGACGATTCCCTGGGAAGCGTACCGTTGATATGGGCGCATAATATCGCGGGTAGCGAGCTTGTGGTAGGGAATCATCAGGGCAAACCCCAGTACATAAAGACCGACCGGTACGATACCGGCCCGGCCGTGGTCGTCAACCGGATCACCGGCGCCGCCGACCGGGTGAGTCTGAAAGCAGCGCTGATAGACCCGGGCTTCCGGTTCCTGGGCGAAAATCACGTTAACGTCATCTACCCGCCCGAGGGCATGGCCACGAAAAGGCAGCAACAACTTCTTCGGAGCGTGCGCGACTGCATCAACACCGACCAAACCGCAAGGACCATGAAACTGGTCACCGGTAACACCCAGATATCCCGAACCGAGCTGGAGAGGCTACTTCCCCTGGATATCAGAAACGGTTAAAACACCACACCCCCGGCCACTGGGGTGTCCTGCACGGTCTTTATTAAAGTTGACTAATCGGTTCCTCAATACGATAATAACCGCATGCTGGCAGGCTCGAAAAGACTCATCGCGGTGATCGTCTTCATTATCGTCATCATTACCCTCGTCAACGTGGTATGGTGGCTTTACTACGAGCGGACCGAGAACCTGCTCGACCGTCAGCTAAGCCGCCGACTTGCGGCGGTAGCCGGCAGCGGCAGCACCGCCCTGAGCCCGGAACTGGTTGAGAAACTGACTCTCTACGATGTCGACGCGTATATCCAGGTAACTGACATCCTTCAGGACATCCGCCTTAGCGATTCACTGGCGGAAGTTTTCATCGTCGATGAGCACTACCGGATTCTTGCTTCGACAAAGCTCGAGGCTGACACCCTCTATTTTCTGGTCGAGTTAAATGGTGAATACATCGATTCTGTTTTCTACAGCCTTTCCGATGTCACCGTGGCGACACCGTCATATCGCACGGGACAGGTATACCTGAAGTCGGCCTTCACCCCCCTGACGGATCCCGACGGATTGGTGGTGGCGGTGCTGGGAGTCGAAGCAAACGTCGATTACTTCGACGTCCTGGCCGATCTGAAAGGCAACATCTATTATTCCACTTTTCTGTCAGTAGTCGGTGGGTTGCTGATCGGACTGATTTTTCTTTTTCTCCAGCGTCGCATCAACCGTACCGAGCAACAGTTGTACCTCAACCAGACTCATTCTTATCTCGGTCGAATGGTGGCGGTTGTATCGCATGAGTTGAAAAACCCGCTAATGATTATTCGAGCCTCGGCCGAGCGGCTATTTAAGAAGGTCAATACCGACGAAAGCCAGTTCATCATGGAAGAGGTCGATCGCCTCAACCAGATTGTTACCGGTTACCTCGATTTTGCCGGAGCCAAGGACAGATTTCTCGATAACGAACGGGTGGAGATTGTAAATCTTGGTGACCTTGTCGAAAATGTTAAGAAGCATTTCCAGAGCAAATACCCCGAGCACGAAATTGCATGGACTGAGGGGAAGATACCGTCGGACTTAACCCTTGAGACCTACCCCCGATCACTCAGACAGGTTATGCTGAACCTTCTGATAAACGGCGCCGACGCCTGCCTGTCGGCGTCGAAACCGATCAAGCTGTCGGTCACGGCCGAGAATAATACGGGCGGCGTAACAATCCGGGTCATTGATCACGGTCCCGGTATCAGCAAGAAAGAACTGAAAAAGATATTCACTCCGTTCTACACCACCAAGCAGACCGGCTCCGGTCTGGGACTGTACCTGACCAAAAAAATCATTGAGGAAATGGGCGGAGTTCTTGATATTGAAAGCCGGTCGGGCGAGAGAACGGAATTGATTATAAACCTTCCCAAAAGACCGAACAGGTAAGTATGGCAAGTATTCTGGTAGTTGATGACGAACCGAAAATGACCTCGCTGATTTGCGGGCATCTCGAAGACGCCGGTCACTCGGTGCAGACCACCGTAAAACCGGCCGAGGCCCTGCAGATGATAAAGAAACATTCTTTCGACGTCGTTATCACGGATCTTTCGATGCCGGAAATATCGGGCATGACGGTGCTCGAAGAAGCTCTGAGCAAGGAAGGCACCGAGGTAATCATGATGACCGCCTACGGTTCCGTTGAGACGGCGGTAGAGGCTATGAAAAAGGGTGCCTCCGATTACCTGGTCAAACCATTTTCTCTCGATGAGCTTAGCCTGTCGGTGAATCGACTGGTTGAAAAGCAAAAACTGGCATCGCTTTCGAGTCATTACAGGGAAGTTGTGGACCAGTCGGTATATACCGATTTTATAGGCGATTCACCGGTCACGAATAAGGTAAAGGAACTGATTCAGAAAGTCGCCGGGTCCGATGCCACCGTGCTTCTTACCGGAAAGTCAGGGACCGGTAAAGAGATTGCGGCAAGAATGCTCCATGATCTCTCCCCGCGCAAGGACCACCCCTTTATCGCCGTTAACTGTGCCGCCCTGACCGAAACGCTGCTGGAGTCGGAGCTGTTCGGCCACGAAAAAGGCGCCTTCACCGGAGCGGTAGCACGCAAACGGGGCCGCTTTGAACTGGCTGATGGCGGGACGATATTCCTTGATGAGATTGCCGAAACCTCGACCGCCCTGCAGTCAAAACTGTTGAGGGTACTCGAAGAACGCAAGCTGGTGCGGGTTGGCGGTGTTGACATGATCGACATCGATGTACGTGTGGTTGCTGCCACTAATCGCGACCTGAAAGAAGAAATGGAGAAGGGGCGGTTTCGTGAAGACCTGTATTTTCGGCTGAATGTCTTCCCGATTAACATTCCCAACCTGGCTGAGCGCCGCGAGGACATAATAGCGCTGGCAGAGCACTTCCTGGCAAGGTTGAATTACTCTCACCGGAAAGTTCCAGGCGAGGTGGCCGATTTGCTGCTGAGCTACGATTGGCCCGGTAATATTCGCGAACTTAAAAACGTCATCGAGAGAGCCATGATCCTGGCTGGCGGCGAGCCTTTGACTACCGAGGATTTTGCGCTTGAGACCGATGACAGCCCGCTGGTAGACAATTTGCAGGTTGGGTCCGCTGCTCAACAGGGGCTTGAAAACGCCGAAAAGCGTATGATCCTGGAGGCCCTGGAAAAAACCGGCGGTAACAAGACCGAGGCGGCGAAATTGCTCAAAATAACCCGGCGACGCCTCTACAGCCGGATGAAAGTCCACGATATTCAGGCATAATGAGCCATTAGGGGCAAATGATGTACCATAGAGTACACCGAAAAACGCGCAGAGATGCCCAGCAATTGAACAGGAAGATTTAAGATATTATGTTTCATAGCCTTATACGCGACAGGTGTGGTCGGCACGGTATTTGTAAGTCATTTCTCCAGAGTCTGAAGGAGAGTGATAGATATGAACAAGAAGTACTTTAAATATTTCATCGTGATTGGTCTTGCCCTGGGGCTTTTCTCGTCCAGTTTTGCCCAGGGTCCGGGTGACAACACCTCCGGAATGCTGCGCGCCGAGCTGGAACGAACTGACCAGCTGATAGAGTATGCCCGCGAGGCGGTACGTGTTTCCAATGCCGTGAGGGCCGAAGTTGAGTTGGAGAGCGCCATTCAACTTCAGGATGAGGCCTGGGAAGAATTCCGCACTGGCACCACGGCCGGATTAAGAAACGCCGGCATTTGGACCCGCCAGGCTCGGGAGCAGGCCAAGAGTGCCCTGTCTTCTGCCCGGTACACTCAGCAAAACCAGGATGCCGTCCTGCGCAAGCTTGAAAGAGCCAATGAGCTTCTGCAGAGAGCCAGCGAACAGTTGAGCCCGAGGCAGCCCAGCCAGGCCATGAGAACGCTGTATGAATCGGCGGAATCGAATCTGAAAAACGCGTGGGAGTTCTATCGTAACGGCGAGTATCGCCCTGCTCTAAAGCTGGCCAGCCAGGTCGAGAACGCGATTCGCAGAATCGTCAGTGTTTCCAACCGTGAATCCTACGGGATGGCCGGTTCCGAGCGTTACTCCGACAATGTTTCGGAATTCATTGAGAGCACCCGGAATCAGATAGCCGACTGCAATTCAGAGACTGCTATTCAGTTAATGGAAGAAGCCCGCCAGTTGCTGGAATTAGCCAGAGACAGGGCGTCACAGGATGACCAACAGTCCGCCATGGAGGCGCTCAAAACCGCCAAGAAGCTGGCCACCCGGGCCAGGCTGGAATGCAGCGGTTTTGATGGAACCCTATCTGAGAGGTATGAGCGTATAAGGAATGAGGCTGATGAACTCAGCGAGATGATCGCTGCCGATGATGACGAGGCTCGTCAACTGCTGAACCAGGCTTACGATCAACTGGATATGGCCGCAGAGTATATTGGTGAAGGCCAGACTCAGCAGGCGGCTGCCTCGCTCAGAGCGGCCCAGCTGTCGCTGGACCAGGTTCGCTCGTTGATCGACGCAAGTACCGAATAAAAATAATACAGCAACGAGGTAAAGTTGCGGTTTCTCAGGAGTTTTGTTCTAACCACAACTTTGATATTAGCCGGCGGTTATTATACAAGCGAGGCCGCCGGCTTTTCCTATAAGGCGGGCATCGGATACGACTTCCTGTCTCAGGAGTACTTCCTGGACTCAGCCGCGCAGGAAAGCGCCGACTCGGTCCTTACCGAGTGGTCATTAAAAACCGACTACCTCGACAACGTCAAGGGCCTTCTTTCCTTCACCGTTTCCCCTTTCTCAAAACGCACCCTGGAACTAACATCCCGATACGAGCAGACCTCCGACTTTATAAGGTTGAAGTTCCTGAGCGACTTAAACACCAGACTGGGCAAGAACCGGCTCGATATCAACGGCGAACTCGATTGGCGCAAGCGTCACCGCGGTGAGGAAAACTTCGGTGACAATTATATCTTCGGATACTCGAGGGCGAAGCTATCGATCCCTTCGACTGACGGTTTGAAAACCATCATTCAGATGCAGGGGGAATTTGTTCAGTTCGATTCGGTGTCATCGACCAGCTACAATTATTACCGCATCGGCGGCAAGCTGGGAATAGAGAAACTGTTCGAAAACTTCTCGTTCGGTGATATCGGGCTCACCTTCACCACCCGTCAGGTGCCCGACTCGACCGGTTTGAACTATGTCGATTTCGGACTAGTAGGTAGCTATTTCGGTTTCTATGACCAGGGGGAACTCGACTTCTTCGGGCGCCTGGGGCGCAAAGACTATAACCAAATCGATGGCCGCAACGATTTCTGGCGAGTCGAAATTGACGGCAGAAACAAGATCCGGCTGGGAGAGCGAAATTTCGCTAAACAGGAAGTGGAATTCGAATTGACCGACTATGATCCGACTGACCCGGTCAATCTCGACTACTATCGCCTGGAGGTTACCATTCTGGCCGGATTCGAAACGGTGTTTTTCACGGTGGGAATTGGACCCGAGTTTGAGGCCCTGCACGAGGCCAAGGATGACTTTGCCGTCAGCGAAGACTATGTTGAGATTGGCGCTAAAATCGACCTGGACTACATAAAGGCCGGGCGTCTGTTCCTGGCTGCCGAATCGGTTCTGGGCAAGCGGGATCTGAAGGACAACAACGAACTCATAACCGACTATACCTTCGAGCGGATTAATCTGATCGGTGACTTTAAGATCTTCAAGGGTTTGTCGCTAAGCGTACTGTTTTCCGCCGAGTGGGAGTGGCATCAGATCGCTACCAACGATTCCGAGATTTATCTGCTGTCATCAAGTCTAACGTACGGTCTCTGAGATTCAGCCCTGCGACTCTTCCCAATCAATCTTCCAGCAGTCTATCGTAAATATCCACCAGTCGATCAAAATACCTTTCCCATGTGAACAAACTCGCCCGACGCCGGCCGGCTTCAATCATCCGATTTCTGAATGACTGGTCTTCGATCAGTCTTTCTATCGCCTCACGGCTTTCATCCGGGTTTTCCGGATTAACCAAGATGGCTCCCTCGCCACCAACTTCAGCGTTGGCGGATCGGTTGGATGTGACAATCGGGCAGCCATTGCTCATAGCCTCAACAATAGGCAAACCGAAACCCTCCTCCCATGAAGGCAGCAGGGTAGCCACAGCGTTGG
>CP070756.1:3042135-3051169 GCA_020348905.1 Candidatus Zixiibacteriota bacterium | reverse complement strand
GAGAAGAATAGCCAGAGTAGTAATCCCCTTAAGCTATTCCAATAATAACAGATTCCTCAAACCTTAGCAAGGAGAATTCAGAAGAAGTACTAGACCGGATTGGCAGCAGATTGACAGAACAAACGCCGGGTCCACTTTGACTGTTCGATGTGAATCGCTTCAACCGGACAGTTGGTGTACCCGGCCCAGCAATGTATACACAAATCGGCTTTGATGGTCGGACAGCTTGATCCACGCTCAAAGCGAAGAGCGTTGGTGGGACAAAAGCTGACACAGGCACCGCAGCCGTCGCACAACTCTTCGTCGACACGCGACTTCATCCAGACATACGGCTCAACCATTCCCCGCGTAATGCCACGCAGAACGGCGGCTCGTCCTCGTACAGACGTCAACGGGAGCCGACTCCTGAGAGCATCAAGGGGCTCCCCTTCAATCCTGACTGCCTCTATCCAGCCGATACCGAGGCCGGCGTCAGAGGCCAGCCGGGTGGTGTGGATCTTTTCCGGGTTCATGCCAAGCGTTTCGGTAATTACCGAGTCCAATGCGACAGCGTCCGCTGAGGCCATAACAAAGCCGGTTACAGTCGGATCGGGATGATCATTGGCCGGAATCTGCATTATTGTCAACGCCGGTCTGACCGCCGAAAACACATCGACCAGAACACGGGCCAGCTCTCGGCTGTTGGCGGCCTTCTTGTAGAGCCGCCCCTTCTGGAAGCCGGGCAAGGCTCCGAACATGTTTCTAATGCCACCGGCAAAGCCGAAATCGCTATCGGGCTTTAGAATGGGAAGACTGACAACGACATCGGCTTCCATGACAACCCGGGAGATATAATAGACGCGAGTATCGATGGCAACTGCATGACTACCGGCCATTTCAAAGCTGACCAGTTCAATTGCCTCTCTTTTGGCCACGGGCGCCATGCCCGTGATCCGCCAGAACTGTCCATCGCTGCTATGAATCACAAAGGGTGAATCGCCGACGACAACATGAGCCCCGGCGGCCGCTATCAGCCTTGCCGTAGCAGCAATAAACTCCGGATCTGTCGTGAGAGTACTGCCGGCCGGATAATCGAACATCAGGTCGGGTTTGAGAAGGACCTTCTGACCCGGCGATACGAACTTCTCCAAACCGCCCAATCGATCCAGGGCCTGTCGGACTCCCCGTTCATAACCGGATGCCGTGGGGCTATCCGTCGACGCATTGCTGACTGCTGGTAACTGGAAAAATCCCATGCTTAAATCAAATACGGAGGAAAAGACCGGCGGCTTTGAGCCGAATTAGTGGCAGCGCGAAAAATGACGACAGGACAGCCGGACCGAACGGACCGGTTTTAGTCGGAATCGCCGACCAGCTGCTCGATTTCGCCCATGACCATATCGACCGTGATTCCGGTCATGCATTGCATAAACTGACCACCCTTGAGTGGACATTTATTCTTAACGCAGCTTATGCAGTCAAGGTCATCCAGATACAATAGTCGCTTGGTGGCTGACATGGGCGAGGTTGCCCTGGGGTCGTCGGCCCCGGACAGAACTACAATTGGAGCACCCACCGCCGCCGCCAGATGAGCCGGACCGGAATCATTGCCAGCGAAAAACTTTGCACGGGAGAGGACGGCCGCAACCTCGCGAATATTGGTCTTACCGGCCAGGTTTTTTACCTCTCGCGTACCGGCCGCGGAAGCAATGCTGTCACCGATCTTGCGGTCATCCTCGCTGCCGAGCAGAACTACCTGCAGGCCCCATTTAGAAACAATCCGTTTTATCAGTTCCGTGTAGTTTTCACTGCCCCATCGACGGGATTCCGCCACGGCACGGAACGAGACCGCGGCATATTCATCGGATTCTTTGATACCGAACCCCCTCAGCAAAACAATGGCACGTTCGGTATCGGCATCGTTCAAAAACAGTTTTGGGTGGGTGTACTCCAGGTCGATTCCTGCCCCTCGCCTCAACAAATTGAAATACAGTTCGCTGCGGTGAGCATCGTTCAACGGCTCCGGCAGCGGCAACGGTTTAGTTAACAGCAGTCGGCGCCCATCGGCTATATAGCCGATACGGTTTTTCACCCCGCCCAGCTTGAATCCGGCAGCAGCACCGAAGGACGGCGGCAGGATGAGACCTACATCGAACTCGTGCTCGGCGATGAGATCCTTAATCTTCATTACGGCGATAAGGCCGTGTACATGCTGCGCCGGAATCTTGATAATCTCATCGATGGCCGGGTTGGGATGGAACAAGTCAACCAGGTTTTCCGGCACCATCACGGTAACGCTGCATCCGGGGTAGGCCTCACGCGTTTCGTTGACCATCGGCAGGGCCATGATACAATCACCCAGATGGTTCGGCGTTCGTATAAGGATTCTCTGCGACATCAGCTGGTATACTTACTCTCGATCTCAACGCGGTCGTTGATGTACTTTCTCAACTCTTCAAGATAGTTATTCTGAGCCTCGAGGTAAAACACTTTGCTTTCCAGAAACTGAATTCTCGAAATCTGACCGTCCTCCAGCCGGAACCGGGCTATATCAAGCTTGCTCTTTGCGATTTCCACCTGCTTGCTCAACACCTCCAGTTTTCGGCGGCTGACATCAAGACGGTGGATGAGAGCGACGATTTCCGCCCGGGCCGATTTTCGGGCGCGCTGATATTCAAGCTCGGATTTCTGGGCCGTCAGACGGGCGGCTTTAATGGCCGCCCCGGTCGAACCACCGTCCCACAGCGGCAATCTGAAATTGAGGGCCAACTGCCAGCTATCGGTATTGTTATCAGTTGTCGTCCCCTCCACTTCCACATCGCCGCGACCCATCGAATAACTGGCCTCAAAGGTGCCGGTCAGACCGTGCGAAGAAGCAGTGTAATCGGCCTGACGTTTGGCCTTGGAATGTTCGTACCGCGCCTTTCTGATCGGCACCGATTCCTCCCAGCTATTGATGAGAGCCGTCTTTTCTCTTTCGGTCAGATGGTCGCTGACTTCAGGTATGGATGGTGTGATTTGCTCGGAGATGTCGAAGTCCAATAGCAGGGCAAGTTCCCGGTTCTTTTCCAGGCGCTCGTTTTCCACGTCGTACTTGCTCAGCTCCGCATCCAGCCTTTCCGAGCTTGACAGCAGCCAATCCTCCTCCGATATGACACCCTCGACAAATTTCACCGAGTCGATCCCGTTTTTAAGCCGGGCCGATTCGACCTTATCATCCGCCATCTCCAGCTTGAGGTCAGTCTGAAGCACCCCCACGTAGGCATCGGTGACTTCTTTTTTTAGAGCCGCAAAGTCCTGCAGCGTGGTCAGGCGTGCGATTTCGAGGTCGTCGCGTGTGTTATTGAGTTTGTTCTTGGGCTCGGACGGTTTTAGAAGCGGCTGCTCAAAGGTGAAATCAAAGATGCCCTGGTTGCTGGTTTCGGTGACTTCGATTCCCGACAGGGGATATTCTGACCGCCGGTTCCATATATTTCCGGTGACGTTAACGCTACCGCCGGTAATCAGGCTCTGGTTGAGCTGGATGTTGGCATTGAAATCGCGATCGGTCGTTCTTATTAGCTGCTTCTCGTCCAGTCCGCCAAAAAATCGAAACGACTCGGCAACATTGTAGACCGGAGCGTTACCGTTAATGGAAATTTCGGGGATGTAGAAATTGATCTTTTCGGCGAAGTAGTTTTGCTCGGCTACTTCCAGGTCGCCGTCAATTATCTCGCCCCGGCTGGACTTTCCGATGGCAATCTCGACGGCTTCATTCAGGGAGAGCTCCCGCGCCGCCGCGTTTGCCGCTAAGATAAACGACAATACCGATAAACTCAGCATTGTCGCCAGATCCTTCATGTAGAATGCCAACTGTCGTTTCATGCGAACCTCTTATGATTTACTGAGAAGTTTGTGTCTATTCGTATCTGAGAGCATCGATTACGTCGAGCTGAGCCGCCTTGTTGGCCGGGTAGATTCCGAATATCAAGCCCACAGCGGTTGAGACGCCAACCGCGAGCACGATAGAGTACATCGATACAATCGTAGGCCACTCGGCATAGAAGGAGATCACTTTCGCAAGAGTAAGGCCCAGCGCGATCCCTACCGCGCAACCGACCAGGCAGATGGTAATGGCTTCAATAAGAAACTGTCGCAGAATGTCTTTTCGGGTGGCCCCCACCGCCCGGCGGACCCCTATTTCGCGCGTGCGCTCGAGAACCGTGGCCAGCATTATATTCATTATCCCGATACCACCGACGACAAGCGATATTCCAGCAATAGCCCCCATCACAATATTGAATATTTGCTGTGTCTTCTGCGACTGCCGAAGTAACGATTCGGGTACCACGATTTCGAAATCGTCGACCCCGAAATGGCGGCGGTTCATGATCCGGTCAACCACCTTGGTTACGGCCGGAACGTATTTCAAATCCGTCACCGTGATGGTCAACTGATCGATCTCGGGCGTGTTGTACTTCTGTTCGTCCTCTTCGTCACTGTGCCGGTGCCGGCGCTCCTGGGCGGCCGGGGTCCGGTCGAATTTCTTCACGGCCGTGTTGAACGGAATGTAAACATCCTCATTGAGATTCTTCAATTCGAAGCCTTCTACCTTGCCCCGTCCGATATATTTATCTGCCATAACGCCAATGACAACAAAACTCAGATCGCCGATGCGAACGGATTTTCCGATCGGATCGGAGAAAGCGAACAGGCTACGCCGGGCCTTGGCTCCCAGCACACACACCTGGGCACAGGCCGAATTGTCGTATGCCGTAATGAACCGGCCGTTTTCCACCTCGATCGATGATGAATATATGTAGGACGGTAAAGTAGCAACAACCCGGACCGGAGCCTCTTCCGAACCGTAGAATATGGTGGGGTAAGCCTCGAAGCGCTGAGGCACCACCAGGGTCACCATTTCATCAAATTGGGCTATGTTGTCGCCGTCCGCCAGTGACAGTCCCGGCGACCGGGCCAGTCCGCGGTCCGACGACAGTCCCTCATCCGGCACCTTGGCGCTAACGATGACGTTGTTTATCCCGAGGATAGAAATCTGCTCCAGCGCTTCCTGCTTGGCGCCTTCACCAATGGAAAGCATGGCGATAACTGCACCGACACCAAAGATCACTCCCAGCATCGTCAGGAAGGTACGAAGCTTGTGGGCCGTCAGAGCATCAAACGATACCTGAAATGCGCGCCGGTGTATCATCAGCGGCCGGATCTCCTTCGGCCTGAAGGCGGTGGCGGTTTTGAGGTCTTGCCCTTATTGAGTTCGGGCTCGGTCGCTTTGTCACCGGGCAGGCCGGGCTCTTCAAGAGTTGGATCAATCAGGCAGATCTCTTCGCCACCCTCGAGTCCTTCGACGATTTCAATCGACATGTCATTCCTGCGGCCAACCGTTACCCGCCGCTTGTCCTTGTTTCTCAGGTAGACCACCGTCTCACCATCTTTTTCAAACACCGCCTCCAGTGGGACGTGAACTATTTCGGGAATTTCCTCGACAATAATCTTCGCGGCAGCCGACATGCCCGGCTTGAGATTACTGTCGGGGTTGAGAATGTCGACTTCGACATCGAATACGTTGATTTTCGAATTGTAGTCTTTCCGGCGGGCCAAGGTGCTCTTTTTGACCACTTTGCCCTCGTACACCTTGTCCGGGAAAGCGTCCAGAACGACCCGAACGACCTGGCCCGTATCAACCTTGTTAGCGTCGACTTCGGAGACGGTCGTCTCGATCATCATCTCAGACAGGTCCGGAAGATTGATCAGGCCCTGCCCCGGCCACGGCGAGTCGCCCTCCTGTACCTTTCCCATCGTCCCGCCTTTCCAAACTTCAAGATACACCACCAGACCGGGAATGGGTGCCGAAAGAGTCATTTGCTCCAGTTCCCGGCGGGCCAGGTTGACCTTATCAGTTGCACGCTGGACTTCCACTTCGGCCTTTTCAACATCGGCCCGAAGCTGGTCGAGCTTGGCATCGAAATTCAGCTGGGCCAGTTCGTACTCCAGCTTAGCTTCCTCAGCCACCCGGGGCGCCTCGTGTTTGAGCTCATCGTAGCTGCGCCTCGATTTTTCAAGGTCCAGTTTGAGCTGCTTTTCCTGAATAGTGTATTCCTGCCGAGCCCTTTCGAGAGCTGACTGGTTTATCTTCAGGGTGGACTCAAAGTCGGCCAGATCCGCCAACTGCTGGGTGGCGTCGAACTTGATAACCGGATCACCTTCCTTGACCGTTGAGCCTTCCTCGGCGAGCCACGTTATCTGAAGCCCTCTGACTCGAGGGGCCGATAAAGTCATGGCTCGTTTGGCTTCCACCTTTCCATTTTCGTTGAGGGCAATGACGAATTCGCCGTTTTGAACCCGGGTGGTAGGTATATCATACGACTTGGTGAAGATAGCGCTCACTCCGTAGTACCCGATCAGCACCGCTGCCACAACGATAACAATATAGTATGTTTTTTTCACATCATCCTTTCCTGAGTCATCCTGTCCGATGTTCGTAGTCTTGCCGGATTGCCAATTCAATATATATGCTTTTTACTGAAATCACGTCATAAAGTTGCCCGAGCCATTTCTAAACCTTCCAGCGCCGGTGGGTCCACATCCATTGATCCGGGTACTGCCTGATTACATCCTCCCAGAACTTCAGGTATGACTTTGCCACGGTCAGCACATCCTCCTTTTCGTTACCGGTATTGGGTGGAAATACCGGCTCAGCAGCTATTAGCACGTGTCGGTCGAACCTTTCCCTGCGCAGCATCATCGGGAGGACCGCACACCCGGTTTTTACGGCAAACCGAGCCGGGCCGGATGCCACCGCCGCTTTGCGGCCGAAAAAGTCCAGGATGAGGTTCTGGGCCGGGGCGTGCTGGTCGGCCGCATAACCGATAACATGATTGGCCTTTAGCGCCTCGAAAACCTCCCGAAGCGTTGACCGGCTTACCTCAATAATACCGGCACCCATTGATCGACGACAGTCATTCCAGAGGTCGTGAACTTTCTCGTTATGCTGAATTCCGACCAGATGATCGATTTTGTATCCCGATGCTGCCGCCCAGGCGCCCAACAGTTCCCAGTTACCGAAGTGGGCCGTAAGAAGCAGAGCTCCCTTGCCGTATTCAAGGGCCTGCCGAAGGTACTTCTCGCCCTCCCCGAAAACAATTCGACGGACGCCTTCCGGTTTCAATTTACCAAACCTGGCCGTTTCTATAAAGGTCCTCGTGACATTCTGGAAGACCTTCCTGACAATGGGACCAATTTCGGCCTCACTTAGATTAATTCCCTCGGCGCGCCTCAGGTTGTCCTCGGCCACACGGCGGCGCGACGTTAGCAGTCGGTAGCCGAGATTTCCGAGTGCGGCGGCAAACCTGTCGGCCGCCCGCGGCGTGAGCAGGCCGGCAAATGCAAAGGCCGACCGTGTCAAAATGTACTCAAGATTGTGCTTCAGGCTCGCCATGGTTCATCGTCATCATCGATATGTTCCGGTTGCTCGGGATCACCGTATTCGAAATCTGTCGACTCAAGCTTCTCATCCTCTTGCCATTGCCGATAGTACCGGCGTCGCTTTCTAAACCGCAGCCATCCTCCGATCACAACCAGGACCGAAAGACCCAACCAGAAGAAAATGGTATCCATAAACAAACTGATAATATTAAATCGCCGGTTGAGATGTAATCTAAAATCTTGTTCAAATTCCTGTCCGGTGGCGCCGGTGGCAGCCCAAATTGCCTCTTCCGCCGAACCACCCCTGGCGACGGTCTCCACAAACCTGCCAATGGCCTCCCTGTCATAAGTGTCAATCAGAAAAGTGACGGCCAGATATGCTTCGGCATAGGCCACGTGGGCCTTGCCTTCACTGAACCGATTTACTTTTTCAATATCGCTGAGATCAACCAGTTGCCCGAAAACTGCTGCCTTGCTCATGGCCAGATTGTCAGACCAACTCCATTCCATTGAAACCAGCATGGCCAGCCCCTCATCAAACCACCTCGGAGCCGAAAAAAGGCCCGTATTACGGGCCAGAACCAGATGTGCGTATTCGTGCGCCAGCAGTTCGTCCAGAGACCGGTTTAAATTGAACTCTGCTGGGGACTTAACAGCAACAAGCCGCCGCTCCGGGAAGGCCGCGGCAGCCCCCCAATCGGGAAACTTGCCGCCGATCAGGTCGTTGAAGCGACTCTGATCGGAAACTATATACACCGACGGGCGGTAGTCGAGGCTGTCTCTCAACAGATTCAATAGCCGCTCTCGAGTTCGGCCTATCACTCGCTCGACACGGTCAACATAGCTCGCATTGTCGCTATAGTAGGCAAAGTGATCGCGGTATATGGGCTCCGGCCGGCTGTTGGCGAGTGTTTCGTTTGAGGCCGGGCTCAGAAGGGTTAAGGCTACTACTGTAACAGTCAGTAATTTCACTATCTGAAGATAGCGAAATATCACTCCGTGGCAAGTAATGCCGCGCGGTTTACCCGATGCGGTTTTTCCACTGAACTACACCCGGTGAAAGCTTGTTCTTGACATCATCCAGAATATGTCAAAAATTGGTGTTCACTAAGCGTCAAATGCGATAGGAGTGATTATGAACATTTTCGAATTCGCCATGAAAATGGAAATGGACGGCAAAAAATACTACGAGGAAAGCGCCGCCAGGATCGATAGTCCGGAGTTGAAACGAATACTGCTCGAACTGGCCAGCGACGAGGAAAAACACTACACCATTTTCAGAGCCTTGCGTGACGGAGTCCCGGTGGAATACGAGGAGGCTAAAAAGACGAAGATCCTTGCGGAAATAAAAAACGTGTTCGAGACGCTCAGGGATCAAGACAGGGATTTCGAATTCCCCCCGGGAGCTAAAGACATCTGGCTGCACGCCCAGAAGATCGAGAAGGACTCAGAGACATTCTACCGCGAAAAGGCGGATGAGGTTGCCGATCAGCACCAGAAGAATATCCTGGTGCGCATTGCCGACGAGGAACAGAAGCACTGGATCACGATGGAAAACGTAGTGAAGTTTCTCGATCGCCCCAATCACTGGCTCGAAGACGCCGAGTGGAGCAACCTCGAAGATTACTAGAAT
>CP070756.1:2982073-3042035 GCA_020348905.1 Candidatus Zixiibacteriota bacterium | reverse complement strand
ACCGGAAAATGGTATAAGATTCTTGCGGGGGGCGTGCTGTTAGGTATGGCAACGCTGACAAGGACTGTATCCGGGCTGTTCCTGGCTATAGTCATTCCTTTCTGGTTTTTCGAGTCGCGGGATTTTAAGTGTACACTGAAGTGCGGGTTACTGGCTCTGGTTGGTTTCGTGGTGGTGGTCACACCCTGGATAATTCGAAATCACTATGCAGTCGGCACGGCCCGGATCAACACCAATACCGGTATCAACCTTTTTATCGGTAACCAGCCGGGATCGGGGATAACGTATGACCAGAATCTGATCAACCAATATGGAGTCTATGAACCGACCCTCGAAGCATATATTGATAGTTCCAGTTTTCGTCGCGCCTGCGAGTATATCAGACAAAACCCGGGCGTGTTCCTGCGCCGTGGACTGCTAAAAGTCGGTTACTTATACTCCGCGGATATGGATGCGTTGTACTTCGGCGTAATCGAGGCCGCCGAGCAGTCGACGATAAATCATGCTGTGGTTCTGGCAGTCGTGGCCCAATCGTTTTACCTTCTGGTCTTGTTAGCGGCCCTGGCAGGACTCGCTGTCTTTTTCCGCTCCGGTATCACCGTGAGAAAACCTGGAGGATACCTGCTTCTCGGTACTATTCTGTACTGGACGGCCATAAGCTTCGTATTCTTCGCGGTGGGCCGGTTCCACTTTCCCATTATCCCGATGATCTCTGCCTTCGCGGCGCTGTATATAAGACACCTCGTTGAGAGAATCAGAACTGTGAGTGAGACGGACCGCTGAACAGGGAGCGGATGAATATTTTGTTGATTTTGCCTATTTTGCCTATATTACGGAACATTGCTATTGAGGTACCGTTTTAGAGTAAATTAAGATTGCGCAGGACTGGGGAGCGGTGAATTGACTAACAAAGGACTTACTTGATATGAAATATCTCATCACCGGCGGAGCCGGGTTTATTGGGTCGAACATAGCCGCTAAGCTTGTTGAACAGGGAGAGACAGTAAGGATACTCGACGACTTCTCGACCGGGCGCCGTGAAAACTTGATAGCCCTGGAAGGTAAGGTGGAGTTGATTGAAGGTGAC
Source organism: Candidatus Zixiibacteriota bacterium (assembly GCA_020348905.1). GTDB lineage: Bacteria > Zixibacteria > MSB-5A5 > GN15 > FEB-12. The sequence continues at coordinate 3,040,948 of CP070756.1, read as the reverse complement.
ATTAGAGATATCGCCATTACTCAAAAGGCCGTCAGCGGGATGGATTACGTTCTCCACCAGGCGGCCCTGCCATCGGTTCCTCGTTCGGTAAAAGACCCGTTAACCTCAAATGCAGTGAATGTGGATGGTACTCTCAATCTGCTGGAAGCATCGCGGAAGGCCGGTGTGAGGAAGTTCGTTATGGCTTCGTCATCGTCGGTCTACGGTGAGTCGGAGGAGCTACCCAAGCACGAAGGACTCAGGCCGGACCCCCTCTCGCCGTATGCCGTGACCAAGCTCACCAACGAGTACTACCTGAAAGTTTTCTGGGAGTTGTATCAATTCCCAACCGTGGCGCTACGTTATTTCAATATCTTCGGTCCCCATCAGGATCCCAAGAGCGAATATGCGGCGGTGGTTCCCAGGTTCATTACAGATTTACTGGCCGGTCGGCAGCCGGTGGTGTTCGGGGATGGGGAGCAATCGCGCGATTTTACTTATATTGACAACTGTGTGCAGGCTAACCTGCTCGCAACCAGCCATGATGATATCGTCGGTGACTATTATAATGTAGCCTGCGGGGCGAGGTTTACTCTAAATCAAATGCTTGATATCCTTCGCAGCGTAATCGGTACGGATGTTCAGGCGAAGTACGATCCGCCTCGCGAGGGGGACATTCTGCACTCGTATGCCTCTATTAACAAGCTGGAAAAGCACGGATACAAGCCCGCGGTAGGGTTCGAAGAGGGTCTGAGACGAACGGTCGAGTTCTTCCGCGGTCAATCCTGATGAGGTGACGAAGGCCAGATCAAACTGGTTTTAAGGCAGGGCGTAAAGCCCTGCTTTTTCTATATGGAAAATCGCCAACCGCAGTAATGTTTATTGCCGGCTTCCGGGTCGGGCGGACAGCAGATACACTCGGTCTTTATCCTGGGGTCGATGGTTTTGGCGAAATTGGCATACTCGACGATTCCGACCGGTTTGCACGGGAAGAGGGGCATCTGTTTGCGTTCGCGTGCCGATTGGACCCGGCAGTCCTGCATATAGAACTCAAACGAGTTTTCGGTTTCGTTGCCAATGACCTGCGTGTTTATCAAGGCATAAAGACGAAAGCCAAGCGCCTTTTTTAATCCTTCCAGGCCGCTGTTTTCGGGAATATCATGGCGGGCCATGATTCTTTTGGCTTCAACAACGGTGAACTTCTCCCAGGCCTCTCTATCCAGCTGGATGGCCGTTTCGATATCAAATTTGTTCTCGACGGCCTGGAACCACAGACCGTCATGGGCAAGCCAGTTTTTCGCGAAGTCAGTCAGCATTCCTTCAAGCGTTTCTCGGCTGAGCTGTCTGGTGCCAGTCATATCTGTTACCCCTTAAGTGTTTGTTCGATGAAATAAGTGAATAGCCAACAATTCGGTTTACAATAATTAGTCATTGAGCTATCATCTTACGTTATTTATAACGGATGTGCAATTGGTAATGGTTGAGGCCGCAGCATAATCGACAGAATTGATATGCCGGATTTACTTCAAATAAATGCTGAGTTTTCTGAGACCAATTCGACCCTAATTTGTTACAATAGGATAGATTAACGGCCGGGGACTATAACGTGATTTTCAGAACAAAAAGTACTGTAGCGTTTATTCTAACATTTACGTTGCTTTACTCCAGCGCGGCCGCGGGTCGGTTGTCGGACGAACTGGCTCGGAAAGTGACCACGAGCAAGGCGGCCGATCTTATCAAGGTTTGGATTCAACTGCCCCAGGTAGAGAGTCCGGCCAATCTCAAAGCCAGTTTGAAAGCTCCCACCAGGGCGGAAAGATACCGCCTGGCTTTGGACCGTCTGAAATCCAATCATGCTGCTGCTCAGCGGGACCTGCTGGACCATCTTCATTCGATTAATCGAAGCAAACAGACAGCAGGCAGGCCGCCCAAGGGACATTGGATAATAAATGTTGTTGAGGCTGAAGTAATGGTTGAGCAGCTCACTGAACTGTCGGCTCGAAGCGATGTTGAAATCATCTTTTCAGCACCGAAGGTAGTATCAGTTGCCAATGAGAAGATATCGTCAGGGTCAGTTTCGTCGGCTTCGGTTGAAGCCAATCTCGCGTATATTAATGCGCCGGCGGCGTGGGCGGCCGGATATACCGGACAGGGACGAGTGGTATGTATTCTTGATACGGGCGTTGATGGACTTCATCCGGCGATATACAACAACTGGAAGGGGCTTGATGGTGATTCGGCGGCGGCCTGGTTCGATCCGGTCGGCGGTGAGCCTTTTCCGCATACCCTGCCGGTGATAGGCGGCGCAGACCCCAGGCACGGCACAGCAACGACCGGGCTCGTGGTAGGACACGACGACTTAAGGGGCGATACAGTTGGGGTTGCTCTTGATGCGAAGTGGATAGCGGGGGGAGTGGTTGATGTTGACGGAGCTTCGATCATCGACGGTTTCGAGTGGGCATCCAACCCTGATCGTGACCCGAATACGATCGACGATGTCCCGGATGTAATCAGCCACAGCTGGGGGGTTTCGGGCATCGACTGTGAGAATATCTTCTACACCATGATAGATAATACCGAGGCCCTGGGAATCGTCAACATCTTCTCGGCCGGCAACGAGGGATCGCTGCCATCGACCATTCGTAACCCGGCTAACCGGGCGCTTGACTCGTTAGATTGCTTTGCGATTGGAAGTATCAATCATGCGACAGGAGTAATTTCGCCAACGTCGTCGCGGGGGCCATCGGACTGCAACCCCCTGGCAGTAAAACCGAATGTGGTAGCACCCGGTGTGTTGGTAAGATTTCCCGTGCCCGGAGCGTCATATAGCTTTGGGTCGGGCACTTCATTCGCGGCACCTCACGTTTCCGGTTTGGTTGCATTGCTCAGACAGAAGAATCCCAACGCCACCGTTGATGAAATCAAGGAAGCGATTCTGACGTCAACTAATGAACTGGGTGAGTTTCTACCTAACAACATCTATGGTTGGGGCCTGATTGACTGTATGGCTGCCCTGAACGCCCTTGACGGGGTCAACCCGGAGCCGAACGTCAGGGTATATTCGTTCAACCATGCCCCGATTGATCCGGGTGATGAAGTGACCGGGACCCTGGTGCTGAAGAATTTCGGGGCAACCGTCACCGGAGTGACGGGTACCCTGATAGACAACAATGATGCCGTATCGATTCTGGCCGGAACGACTGGCTTTGGCACCATCGCCGAGGGGCAGACAGTTTCCGGACAGACGGCTTTTCGGATTCGGGTAGCGGATACTGTCAAAGTAGGCTCAACGTTACCGATTGGCCTTTTAATTGAAGGCAGCAATTACTCGGTAACAAGGCAACTCTATATCGTAGTTGACCCGCTCAGCGAGCGCGGCTTAGTGACCCACACGACCGGTACGGTCGAATTCAGCATAAGCAATTTCGGTACGTTCGGAATGGCCGATGACTCCTTCTGGCCGGGCGGCGGGGAAGGGTTCAGGTTTATGGGGGGAGTCAATGAACTTTTCGACGGCGGCCTGATGATTGGCACCGGCGTCGACCGGGTTTCCGATGGAGTACAGACGGCGGTGGGGCAGCCGGATGGTGACTTTGGCGTGGTGTCAGGCGGGACTTTCGAGTTCATTCCGCCGTTTCAAGGGGTGGCACAGCAGAGTTATGCGCGGTTCACCGACGATAGGGCCGAGGACCCGATCGGGCTGACGATCGAACAGAACAGTTACTCGTTTGAAACCTCGCCCTACCAGGACATGGTCATTATACAGTATGTTCTGAGAAACAGCGGTTCGGGTGACATCGATAATCTCTATGTCGGCATTCATTGCGACTGGGACATTGTTGATTTTAGCAGCAACGCCGCCGGGTTTGAATCAACGGATCAATTTGCATGGATGGCCTACAACTCGGGCTCAGGCTTGTCGGATTACCGCGGCATAAAAGTGCTACAGGGTCAACTGGTGACGGTTTACACCGACTCGACGTCGATGATCTCGTGTCCGCCTTTAGGCTGGGGATGCTACTTTAATGAAGACAAGATGAGTGCGCTGAGGCGTGGTTTGGCCACGCCGGTTTCGCTCCGGACAGGTTCCTTCGATCTGTTCCAGGTGGTAGCGGCGCAGACTTCGTTAGCCGAAGGCGAGGTGGATACGGTCACGTTTGCGTTTATCGCAGGTCACACCTTTGCCGACATCCAGGCCACAGCGGCGAACGCGTTTGAGGCTTATGCGGATTTCATCATTGAGGGCGAGCCGCCGCCACCGCCGCCGCCTCTGCCGGAAGAATTTGCCCTGCATCAGAATTATCCCAACCCGTTCAACAGCGGAACCAGGATCACGTTTAACTTGAGAAACAACGCCAACTACACTCTCAGTGTCTATAATATCCTCGGCCGCAAGGTCTGGGAGTTCGCCGGCCGCGACGGACCGGGTCTGATAGAAATCGACTTCGCTTCGACTAACCTGTCTTCGGGGGTATACCTTTACCGGCTCGAGGCGGCGGATTTCAAAGAATCTAAGAAGATGGTCCTTATTAGGTAGGGCAAATTTTCAGTCAACTGTAAATGGTACCGCGGTTACTCCACTGAGATTCGCTATCGCTTCGGCCTCGGGGCTGGTGCGGCAGATAAGAATCAGCCGATCTTTCGAAATCGACGAGAGATTCAAGTCACCGAGATGCCGGTATTCATCCTCCAGACTCCAGTCAGTCTTCTCGCCCCGCGATTGGGTCAGCCATCCCGGCGTTCTGACATTACATTTGCTGACTGATGGCTGCGCTTTATCATAATAGACGACGGGCATGATATTCATCTGCCTTGCAAGCCCTTTCTCTATACCTATCCCGTACGGTTCAAACGACATCATGCGGTAGCGTGAGCGCCACGCTATCAGACTGGTCATCTCGGCTGGCGGACGATTTGAAAATGAGACGGTGGGCGTGTTCTCCGGCATATGTTTCGAGGTGGCCTTGATTAGTTGCATGGAAACGATATTTCTGAGACTACCGCAAGCGGTGCGCGGGTAAGTGTCCGACTCAACTATGGCCCGGTAAAAATCCAGGAGTTTCTCGGTAGGCCAGGCCGAGTTGAAGGTTCGGGTCCAGTGAATAAGATAGGTGCGTCCCAGTTCTCGCAGTTGAGGGTTAAGCTTTCTGCCGGTGATCCGATAGGACAGGGGAGACTTGCGATACCGATAGGGTGCGGCGAAGTCACGGCAGACGGTTTTTCCGTTATTTCCTGCCTCCTTGATCATTGACTCCATCTTTCCGCCCGCACGAACGCTAACAGGGAGGATAATGTCAGCGCGCTCGATTATGCTTTTGTCGCGGCCGAGCCAGAGATCTTTCCGTGTGGTTTTTGCTGGATCTGCCAGTACCGGTACGAACTGCGTTTCTCGGGGGTTCAGGTCAAACTGTTCAACAGCATCAGACGACAAAGCCTGAAACTGTTGCTCGTCGTGGCAGGGGAGGTGAATTTCCAGTTCGAGCCCGTAGAGACTTCCGAGGGCGGTGAGCATCTCCCAGGTCTGGACGTTTGTCGATGAGCAGAGCCTGTGGTTATGTTGCTTCAGATATTTAACCGCGTCGATGGATTTTGCCACCCACGGGTGTCGTCGAGACGGATGCAGAGCCTGGCGCGACAGCAGTACTGCTGACGGCAATGACATGTTGTCCCTCCCCGGTATATAATCAACCCAGGACGTTGTCCATAGCCATCATGATAACAAATCCGACCATCACCCCGAAGGTGGCCAGCCGTGATTTGCCCTTGGAGTGAGTTTCCGGAATAATCTCATCGCTGATAACGAAAAGCATAGCCCCGGCGGCAAAGGCCAGACCGAAGGGAAGAATCGGGTTGAAGATCGTTACGGCTCCAACGCCCAGCAGCCCTCCAACCCCTTCCACCAGGCCGGTCAGGGTGGCGATACTGATAGCGGCCCAGCGGCTGTAGCCGAGCCCCAGCAGGGGCAGGGCCACCGCCAGTCCTTCGGGCATATTCTGCAGACCGATACCTATTGCCAGACTAAGCCCGGCGCCTACATCGCCGGTGCCGAACCCGACACCTACCGCCAGACCTTCGGGAAAATTGTGTATCGTTATCGCAATTATAAACAGCCAGATCTTCTTTAGCCTTGTGTCGGGGCCTTCGCGACCGATGAAGAAGTGTTCGTGAGGCAGCATCTTGTCCACCCGGTCGAGAACGACAGCTCCCAGCAGCATGCCGAAAACCACTATGTAAGCACCCCATCCCGGCCATATAGTGTCGCCGTGTTCAATTCCGGGGACTATCAGTGAAAACGAAGTAGCGGCGAGCATAACGCCGGCGGCGGCGCCCAGCATGGTGTTGATTACTTTGTCAGGAACGTTTTTGAAAAAGATTGCCGGCAACGCTCCCACGCCGCTAAGCAGTCCGGCTCCGGTGCTGGCCAATATTCCCATCATGATAATTGACATATACTCACCCCGCTTTAGAATTCTTGTTCGGTACAGTTGCTGCCCGATCTGAGCCTGGTACTAACAATATCCCAATCGCGCATCAGGACCGTCAATTAAAAAGTGCCGAAACGGGTCATTGGTTCCCGGCTTCGGAGCGTGCCCTCAATTGCCGCTTCGGTGATACCCGAGGCTTATTTTAAGTTGTATTCGATCTCGGATATAGGTTCTATTGCGATATGGGAAGGTACATAATGACCTTGGTGGCAATCTTGTTGCTATGCGTAGGCGGCGTGGCGCCTGGAGTAACCCTTACGGTGGAGCGAGGCTCAAATCTTCAGTCGGTTATTGATTTCGCTTCCGACGGTGATACGATCATACTGGCTGCCAAAACATTCGAAGCATTTCCGACAGCGTTTATAGATCCGCTTTGCGGAAACTGTCAGGAAGCTCAGACACCCATCCAGGCCTCGATCGGGTTTGTCGTCAAAGACAAAGCCCTGGTGATAAGAGGGAAATCGCGGTCGGAAACGCGTCTGGTTACCAAGGCCGGTTACGGTTTGTATTTCGAGAACTCGGTCGGTTCGGTGGTGAAGAACCTGACTATTACCGGGGGCAGACGCGATTCACTGGAGATGGCCAGCGACGCGGCAGTTTTCGTGAGAAACTCGCGAGTGGCTATCGAGGAGTGCGATATTGTGAACAATGATCATGTTGTTGATGCCACGCCGGTCGGAATCGCAGGTGTCGTCGGCAGGGAAGGGGCCCAGATTTCAGTTACAGGGTGTACTATCGCTAATAACAGCTGGGACGGGGTGGCCCTCTACCGCGGAGCCTCGGCCACCATCACCGATTGTGTCATCAAGGACGGGCGAGGAGCAGGGATTGGTGTTACGTGGGATGCAACCTGCGTGGCCTATCGCAACGAGATATCCGGGTACTGGAAGGGGATAGGTGCTTTCGAATCGGCCTGGGTCATAGCCCGAAACAACCTTGTCCACGAAAATCTCGGATGGGGGATAATAGCAACCGGACAGGCTTACATGGATATTACCAACAACGTGGTTTACCGTAACGGTAATTGCGGTATCGCCCCGTTTTCGACTGAGTGCCGCGGAAGAATCGTCAACAATATCGTTGTTGGCAACGGCTGGAAAGAGCAGTGGATTTGTCCCTGCGTGGGTGTTGCGAATTACGGCGATTGGGCCAAGTGGGAGTTCCGGCACAACATTGTCTGGGAAAATGTTGAGGGCAACTATTGGGATATCCGGGACCAGACCGGGCTGGCCGGTAATATCAGCGAGGACCCTCTGTTTGTCGGCGACGGCAATTTTGATCTGATGGCGGATTCGCCGGGACTCCATGGCGGCGATAGCGCCATCTACAACCCCGACGGAAGTGTATCTCACATAGGGCTTTACGGCGGCCCGCAGGCGGTCCGAAAGTAGCCTTCGGAGCTCCCGGTTTTTTTTCAGTCAAAATTTCCTCAAAGTTAAATATTGCTTTGGGCAGAGCCGAATTAATACGGTGAGGAGCAGGATTTAACAAAGAAACTAAGGAGGATTCTAAATGAAAAAGACTCTACTTCTGTTACTGATTGCCGGGCTGATGCTGACGCTGGTGGTAAGCTGCGGTAAAGACGATGATGACAGCGCCACCGATCCAATCATCAAGCAAGATGGTGAACTGACCGATCTTGAGTTCCTGACGGCGGAGGACGCCTTCGCGGGTGCCGCCCTGTATACTGATTCACTGTTGTTCTGGATGGACCTGGTACTTGACACCGTGCTCGAAGATTCCGCGAGCCTGGCGTCATCGGCGAAGGTGCTGGGCACGGAAGGTGACTCGGGAGAAATAGTCTACCACGAGGACAGCGAATACTGGTATCTGTATTATCAGACCATTGACACTAATCATCAAGGGCAGGCAGGCTTAGAGATTTACACCGGTGTGATCAGGGATTCAGTTCAGTTTCTGCACGGTGACACGCCCGTTAAGTGGCCCATTGAGGATCTGCTGACTGGAATCAGCAACGGAGTTCTACTGACGTGGACGATGACCAACGACAGTGGCAGCCTGACGGCCAATGCCGCCCAGAATGTGAACGTAACGGGTGAGATTGCCACCCGCGGTCTGGTTACCATCAACGGAACGAGAAGTTTCGATCTGGACCTGGCCGGTCAAAACCAGAATTGTGCGGCCACTCTCGATGTTACAGGGACAGCGACTGAAATCGAAGGTATGCTGGCAGTGATGGATGCCGGTGGTTGTCCGACTTCGGGCACGCTGGCTCATGTCGGAACAATCGGGATCGAATGCACCGGTGATACGAGCTTCGCGCTTAGCGATACCTGGACCCGCACTGAGACATTTGAGGGTGACAGTTCCTATGTCGTAATCGAGAATTCCACCACGCGGTGGACTTTCTGGCATTACTGCGAGCACACCGGTCCGGTCACCAAGCCGTTTGCCATGTTGCGGGAGCTTATTGAGTCAAGGTAGGGCTGACACAACCTACCGGAGGCGTTACTGATAATTTCCTGGGAAGGCCCTCGGGCCTTCCCTTTTTTTGTCTAAAGCTGGATGCTCATAAGGGTCGTGATCAAGCCACGGATAATATCTTGACACTGGCGGTTGCGGCATTCTTATTGAGTTTGACCATGTGATCGGAGGAGTGGCTGAGTGGTCGAAAGCGGCGGTCTTGAAAACCGTTGTACCGTACGGTACCGTGGGTTCGAATCCTACCTCCTCCGCCATCATCGATGGATTTGTGCTTCGCCGGTGCCGGTTGTCTTTAGAGAATCCCATTGTCCCCGCTACAGTGGTGGGACGCCGGCTTAAAAATTAAACAACATAATCCCCAATCCGTATACTCAAAGGAAACTGAGCCGATAAAGGAACACCGTAATGTCAACAAACCGTAACTTGCTGGTAGCCGCGTTTCTGGCAGCGATTCTGATTTGCGGGTGCTCATCTGACAAGCCAACCGAATCCACCCCGGAAGTGAATAATGATAACCTTGTTATCCTCCGATCATCAAGTCCACACTTCAACTACTACTGTACTCTGCGGGATGTCGCGGTTATCGATACGATCAGGGTGCTTTTAGAAACCAATCTCCAGCGAGTGAGCGCCTTGTACAACTTCAGCGTCAATGATACTATCGATGTGAAGATATATCCCGATTTTGAGACATTCCACGACAATGTCGAGTGGCCCACCGATGATATCCCGAGCACACTGGTCGGACAATGTGTAAATGGATATGAACTGAAGATAGTCTCGCCTTTGAACTCCGAGCCGATCAACAGCTACAGTGAGATGCTGATAGTAGTCGTCCACGAGTCGACGCATGCCTTTCATTTTCGTATTATGGGGGCTGTTTCCGGATCCCTCTACCCGCCGGCCTGGCTGTTTGAAGGTTTCGCTGTCTTCGAGGCCAATCAGTATCCGAACAGGGACCTAATCCGGCAGAGAATCGCTGATGGTGACCTGCCTCTGATCGAGCAATACGAGAATCCTGATTTCTTCAATGCTAACTACGGCTATCATTTCTGCTATACAATTCACGAGTACCTTCTCAGTGCCTTCGGCTACGATAAAGTGTCGGTCCTGCTGAAATATCCGAACCAGATTGCATATTCCCTGGGCGCGGACGTTACTATGGCTACACTGAATGCGGGATGGCATGAATTTTTAGCGGCCAATTACGGCGAATAGCCCGTTGGCCTATAAACCGCGCCCAGGTGCAGAGAGACAGCTCGATCTCAGTTAAGGATAGACAATCGCTATCGGCTTGGACGCTTTGGCCTCTTTCTTGCCAAGCTTCACGGTATAAGGATAGAAGCCCGGCTGAACCTTTGTCTTGCTTACGGCCTTGCCTTTGGCTTTGAGCTTGAAATTGCCGCCTGGCAGTTTCGCGCGGTCGAAGGTTACATCCGCGTCGTAATCGGCAAGGTTGAAAAAGCGAACCGTGTCCCCCTTATTTACGTGCGGACGACCTCCGGCGATTTTGTACGCGGCGCCGTCTTTGAAAATCACCACGTAGTGTGTCATTTGAACCTCCTGCGTTACTGAAAGTAAAGTGCTCCTGCGTCTGTTTATAGTTACAGGTATAATGTCCTGAGTGAAGTTTCTCTTTACTGACGACTACCGACGTGAAGTCGTATCCCCCCGGGATTCAACGCTGCCGGTGCTGATAAGATCCTGATACCTCGGATCGCCGGTCAGACCCTGCATCTCCGGCAGCGATTCGATGTCGTCAGGCAGGTGTCCGCGGTTGACAGCCTCCGCTATCCACATCAGGGCGGTATCGCGCTCGCCGAGGAGCTCGTAAACGAGGCAGGCGGTGCTCATGACCTCTACATCGTCGGGGGCTTGAGATAACGCCTGCTGAATGTACGATATGGCCCTGTTACGGTCACCAAGCACGGCATAGCAATCGGCCAGGCTGGACAACAGTTCGGTACCTCGAGGATTTATTGTCAATTGTCGTTCGGCTCTTACGATGGCCTCCCGGTAGGCGGTAACGGCTTCCTCGCGAGCTCCCGGTACCTGATACAGGGACGAGGCAAGGTTTATCCAGAGCCGGTAATCCTGGTCGTTCAGTACCAGCGCCTTCCGGTAGGCCTCGGCGGCCTCCTGATAACGTTTCTCCGTATGGTAAAGCATGCCCAGGTTGGAGCAGGTTCCGAAGGTCAGTTCAATCTCACAGGACCGTTCCCAGGCTTTGCGGGCGTCATCATATCGCCCCAACCGATAGTATAGAACGCCCACGTTATTCCAGGCAGCATAACCCTCCGGTTCAAGGCGGGTGGCGCGGTCCACCTGGGCGAGTGCGTCGTCGACGCGACCGCGCCGCTGGTAGAACAGCCCCAGGTCTACGTAGCCTGACCAGTGGTCGGGCCACAACTTGATGATTTCCTTGTACGTGGATTCGGCTTCGGGATTCTTATTAAGGGCCGTGTAGGCGGCAGCCAGTCCGCGATAGGAGCTGCGGCTGGCTGAATCGAGTCTCAGGGCCTGCTCGAATTGCGAAACGGCCTGTTCATACCTGCCCCGGCCATGATGAATGACGCCCAGGGTGGCGTAAACAGGAGCAGCCTCATCATTGAGTTCGATGGCTCGCCGGCTGTTGTATATGGCCAATTCCTCGTAATCCGGTTCGGCGAGGACTTCATACTTGCGACAGTAAGCTTCCCCCAGTCCGGCATAAGCCAGGGAATAGGCTGAGTCGATGTCAAGCGCTTGCTTGAATGCCGCAATGGCCGTGTCGATATTCTCTATTTTTTCAAACCGGGCCAGGTGTCCACGCGCCTTAACGTAAAGCAAGTACGCTTCACGTTCGGCGGTGCCTCCGGCCATCAGGCTCTGCCGTTGCTGCGGCTGGAGCTGTACCTGAAGCATATCCGCCAGCATAAGCACGGTTGAATCCTGGAGTGATGAAACGTCGGCAGCCGAATCATCGATTACCACCGACCGGAGTTGGCGTTGTGTTTTCGTATCGACCAGGTTCAGGGTCATGCGGATGTACCCGTCAATCTGCTGAAGGCTGCCGGTGACAGCCAGAGTAGCACCAAAGGTCCGACGGGCCTGGCTGGCACTGTTGACTTTCCGCTGGCGCACCTCGCTGGCCGGCACGACCCAGAGCGCGGATTGGAATTTTTCAATTTCGGTGAGTTTGCTGGTTAGCGTTTCCAACAGGCCATCGCATAGCGCGCGGCCTTCATCGGTCTCACCGAGGTTTGTAAAGGGCAACACGGCCAGATGCCGGGCTGTGCGATCCACGTCGAATCCCAACATCTCCAAGGCTGCTTGCCGGATGGTCGGGTTTAGCCAGAACATAACGGCCAGGGCCGTTAAGAAGAGCACTGCGACGGCCGCCCCGCGGCGCCCTGGTCTGCGCGGCGACAGCTGCTCGGCTGATGGCCCGGTTATGCCTGAATCCATCTGCCGCTTAATCAAGCGCAGGTCGGCCAGAAATTCGTTAACACTTTGATAGCGCGTGTCCGGATCCTTCTGCAGCGCCTTTTCGATCGAGTGCTGAAGCTCGGCCGGGATTCCGGATTTGTACCGCGCCAGTGGCTCGGCCGTATCGGTTACGATGGCTTTGCTGGTGGCGATTTCATTATCACGGTCGAAGGGACGCCGCCCGGTGATCATCTCATACAGGACGACGCCAAGGGAAAACAGGTCGGACCGCTGGTCAACTTGTTTGCCCTCGGCCTGTTCCGGCGACATATACCCAACCGTCCCCATCGTAGAGCCCGGCTTGGTCAGTTTGTCGGTGCCGGCAATAGTGGCCAGGCCAAAGTCCACCAACTTCGGGTTGCCGCGGCCGTCGAGCAGGATATTGGAGGATTTGATGTCTCGATGAATGATGCCAAGCTCATGCGCTTCGCGAAGTCCTTCGCAAATCTGGATCGCCAGGTCGATGGTTTGCTCAAGGGAGAGTTCTCGCTGTTTAATCAAATGCCGCAGCGAGTGCCCTTCAACATGCTGCATTACGAAATACGGTCGGCCCTGGAACTCGCCGACTTCATGGACGGTGACAATGTTGGCGTGGTCCAGTCTTGCCGCGGCCTGAGCCTCGCGCTTGAAGCGCTTGCGACAATCCTCGGCCCGGCAGAGATTGAGGTGCAGGAATTTGAGGGCAACGGTGCGGTCAAGCTCGGTGTCCCAGGCCAGGTACACGTCACCCATCCCCCCTGACCCAATCTTGTCGATAATCGTGTAGTGTGAAACCGCGGTGTCTTTTGCCAGAGCGACGAAGGACTGAGTCTGATCGTCGTTTGATTCGTCTGCCGCCATGGGCAGAGCCCCTTGTTTGGTATTTCCAGGTTACCCGGCCAAAAGGATCTATCCTAAAGATAATAATTTTGACCCACGTTGCAAGAGAAACGAAGATGTGGCCCGTTTTGATTGGGGGTCTCGGGCCTTAATTGGGCCCCCGATTTCTTTGGGGAATAAGCACTTGCGAAAAAACCGTCCCGGACGGTTGGTCTCTCTCGTTCGAAGCCCGGGATTGGCAAACCCGGAAATTCCGTTGCGAAAATCAGGGTGGAAGAGTAAGATGTCTTTTAGGTGGTTCTCAATGCAGGAGAATCGTTTTGTATTCCGGTGAGTATTAATTGATTGTCGATGGAGGATAGGTGAGTCATGAAGAAGCTGGGTTTCGTTTCGCTGGCGTTGGTCCTGGTGATTGCCGCAGGCTGCCAGAAAGAATCCGCGCAAGCACCCGAGTTGATGGTAATCGCTGATTCGGTAGCCTCGGCTGACAGTGTCATGATCTATTACCAGTCGCACGGTGGGGGTGACCGGGCGGTGGTCTTCGTTCACGGCTGGAGCTGCGACGGCAGCCATTGGGCGCGCCAGGTAGAGGCGTTTGCCGATGAATTCCGGGTCGTAACGGTCGACCTTGCCGGACACGGGAAATCGGGGGCTAATCGCGCCGAATGGACGTTAGGGCGGTTTGGAGACGATGTTGCCGCAGTGGTGAATGCGCTCGATGTGAAAGAGGTGATTCTGGTCGGTCATTCTATGGGGGGGCCGATCTGCGTCGAGGCGGCCCGTCGAATACCCGACCGGACGGTGGCGCTGGTGGGAGCCGACACCTTTCAGCGGATGTCCCAGAAGGCTCCAACGGATCAGGTTGAGGAATTTCTGGCGCCGTTTCGCGACAGTTTCGTGGTCAGTGCCCAGGGGTTTGTGCGGGAGATTTTCGGTCCCGAGGCTGATTCGGTCCTTGTGGAAGAGGTGGTGGCTGATATGAGTGCGGCTGACTCCGCGATTGCCATGGCGTCTTTTGAAGCTGTTTTCTCTCACGACGTAGGCGCGGCCCTGACCGATATGCGCAAGCCCATCCGGGCAATCAACAGTGACAGATGGCCGACTGACGTAGAAGGTAACCGGAGCGTCGCCGAATCATTCGAAGTGGAGATCATTAAGGGTATTGGACACTTTCCGCATCTGGAAGCGCCACTGGCGTTCAACCTTGCCTTGAGGAACATTCTCCACGAATTCTGGCCACCGGAGGAGCAGACTTAATACGGATCAGGGATCGACTTAATTGTCATCATCTTCATTCATGAATTCGTCGAGCACCTCTTCCAAAAGATCGTATTCCCAGTACAGGTCCGGTGTTCCATCCCAGACGACGTCCATAATTGCCGCCGTTGTCAGAAAGCTTTTGCCGGCGTCGAATCGCTCGAGGCTAATGCTGTATACGGAGTCGATCGGTACACTCACCGCATTGCCGGCAGTCGTCACACCTACGACAGCTCGCGCGAGAGTATCAATCTGACCGTGGTATTTGTCGAATTCGATATTGTAGTAGCGCGTGGACAACCCCCGAATAACACCCCTTATTGATTTTTTGCGGTACACTTTGTGGCTCTCTTTAAACACCGCACCTGATTGGGCATAGTTGACGGAATCGTCAATACCTGTATAGAACAGCGAGTCGACATCACCTATCTTGATCTTCCGGGCGACGCCATCTTCGGTAAGCCCTTTTATCACTTCGCTTCGGGACAGATACCTGGCGCCGGTAATATCAAAGCTTACCCGGCTGCCGTCGGTCAGCCGGACTTCGTTTATGCTGATCCTGGGGGCAATTCTCATTTCGTGTCTTTCCATGGTGACAGTTCTTGTACACCCTGACAGCCCTATCGAGAGAATTAACAGAGCCGCAAGTGTCATGAAACCAACAGTTGGCCTGTACATAATTTTGCCTTTCGTGCCGCAGGACTAAGCCCGCGCCGTATTAATTGTCACCTATCCCTACCGTTCAGTCACTACCCCAATCCCAGAAGTCACCGGAAACCAAGACATAAATGACGAGTGCTGCACCAGCGGCTACGGCAAGGACCACCTCGGTTTTGGCCCACATGTCGGGGCGCTCCACTTTCAAGGCATAAACAGAATCGAATGGTATGCTGACATTCTCGTTGGCGTTGGTAACTCCCACCACGGCTCGGTTAAGCGAGTCGATTTTCCCGTAATGCCGGTTGAAATTGATCTCCTGGTAACGGGTGGCCACGGCTTTGATGTCTCCCTTGATTGTATCACGATAGGTTCTTTTTTGCTCGTCTTTGAATGCCCGGCCGGTCCGGGTGTGCTGCGCGGTGTCACCTTCGATAGTGAAGAAAACCGAATCGATGTCTTTGATTTTGGCCTGCTGGCGAAGTCCGTCGACGGTTGTGCCCTGTATCATTTCGGCTCGAAGCAGATACCAGCCGCCGCTGCTATCGAAGACCAGATGGCTGCCGTCTTTGAGCAAAGCCTTGCTGACTTTCACCCGGGGTGGAATCCTGACCTCGTCGATTCTCATCCTGTAGGTTCTGGACGTGGGTCGGCCGGTACAGCCGGAAATAACCAGCAAGGCCGTCAGCAACGCCAGCCCGACTTCCAATTTGATGCTCCCCCTTTTCATCTTCCTGCCTCCTTTCCAATAGACATACGGGTCCAATTACCCACAAAAGCAGTATCGTCAGTCGCAATCCCAGCCTATGCAGGGAAGATCGATTTGAGTGTCCTCATCAGGTCCGTAGTTGGCGGTAGCCAGAACGACAGCGACAGCAGCTACTCCCCCAAGCAGCAGAAAAGTTTTCAGCTTATCCTGTCGTTTCACCTTGAGGCTGTGGACCGAGTCAATGGGCACACTTATGAGTTCCCCTGAGCTGGTCACTCCGACGATGGCTGAATTCAGCGAATCGACATGACCGTTTTTGGAGTCGAAGCGTATTTCTTCCGAACCAAGATTCACGGCCGTAATAGTCCCTTTGATCCTATCTTCGCGCAGTGTCTCCTGCTCTTTGGCAAAAGTCCTTCCGTCGCCGATATAGTGGGCCGTGTCATTGGAGAAGGTGAAATAAACCGAGTCGATAGCGCCGACCTTCAGGTTCTCGCGTGCTCCTTCAGTAGATACGCCCTGTATCAAACCGATTCGCTGAAGATACCGGCCGCCGGTTTCGTCGAATTGCACCTCACCTCGGTCTGCTAAGGTGACCCGCTCGATGACCGGCGTCGGAGGGACTCTCACTTCACGGCCGGGGATAGAGATCGTCTTGGTGCAGCCAGTAAGCCCGGCCGCGATGAGGATCGTCATAATCCTCAGAGTCTGTTTAAGTCTTATCAGGTTCATGGCTTTCTCTCCTTCATGGTTTCTGCGCGGGGGCTTTTTCGCTTGTGTGGATACTGTCAATAACGGCTACTGCCCCATCCAAAATCCGTTTGACTGGCGGCAATACCAAGGACGACAATTCCGGCTAGCGCTGTCAGGCCGATAACCAGCAACGCGGTTTTGCCCGGCGCCGGTTGCTTGATGATTACCTGATCAACTTCCGCAAAGGGCATGACCAGCGACTCGCCGGTTACGGCTCTGCCCGCCACCGTTTGATCGAGCCAGTTAATCCTGCCACGGCGACCAACGAACCGGATTTCCTCCTGCCCCTTGAGCACCCCCTTAACCTTACCCGCCAGATTCCTCGGGCTTCTCTTTGATTCCGCAATGGTGTATGTTCCGATGTCCTGTGAGAACACCTGAGGGCTATCGCCGATGACATACAAGACGCTGTCGACGGCATCGGCCGGGACGCGCTTGACGTCTCCGAGTGTGGTTACGCCGACGAATTGTTTTGCCTCACGTCGATAGGTCGCACCCTCAGAATCCCATACTAACTGCTCCTCGTTGTCAAACTTCAGCCGGGTGACTTTTTTGGGCGGGCTGTTTTTAACTTCTTCGATAGGAAACTTAGTCGTGCTGGTGCAGCCAGTCAGCCCAATGGTGTTGATCATCAGGGCTGCCAACGTTATTAGACTGATTATTTGCCTGAACATTTTCTCCTCCTTTATTGAGTGATTCTGATTATTCTAAGAGCGACCACCCCTCACCCTGCTCCGGTTCGTACGCTGCTATCGCCAATGCCACACATATGCCTATCCCCGCGCCCGCGAGCAATAGGGTCTTCGTCCAATCGGTGCTTTTGATTTCGATACTGGTGACCTCGGTAAGGGGAATACTGACTTCTTTGTTATCTAATGAATACCCCTCTATTGTCTGACTGGCAGTGTTGATATAGGCGAAGTTTTTTTCGAACCGGTAAACCTTGTCTGGTGTGTACACGGCCACAATATTTCCGCCCTTGAGCTCGTTGGTGTGCTGAACCTGACATGATTCCGATCTTATTGCTTCATCGACCGACAATCTGGTCAACTTGGTACATCCGGTGAGCCCTATCGAATACACTGCGAATGCCCCCAGTGTCAGTAGATTTATTATGCGCCGATACATGATTCCTCCTCTGTTTTGTATTGTCCGGTATAGACCAATTCAACATCCGTGCCGGGCCGGCGAAAAACTATCTGGTTTAGCAGTCCAATGATTGACAATGAATTATGTTCGATGATGTCGATTGTGGTGAGCCCAAGACATGATAGATTATATCCACGCTGGATAGCAAGTTACAGTTTCGCGCAGTTCAAAAGCGGGGACGAAGGGTTGATCGAGGGTTGACAGCGCAGGATGTAGATGGCAACTTGGTCGAGTAATCGGCTCTTTATTGGTTCGAAAGGAGGCACCCCGGTGGGACACGTTTGCCCATGGTGGCTTGGATATGTTCTGGCCAGTCCGCTGAGACGGATTTTTCAGCCGCAGGAGAGAATCCTGGGCGATTACGTAAAGGCAGGAATGACGGTTCTGGATGTTGGTAGCGGGATGGGGTATTTCAGCCTCTGGATGGCCAGAACAGTGACGGAAAGCGGACGGGTTGTCTGTGTAGATTTACAGGAAAAGATGCTCAGGTCTCTTAAGAGGCGTGCAGTCAAAGCGGGACTCGAGGCGCGGATTGAGGTTCGGGTTTGCGGCAAAGACAATCTTGGAATCAATGACCTGGCCGGTCAAATTGATTTCGCCCTGCTTTTTGCGGTGGCGCACGAGGTGCCAGACCCGTTGGGGATGCTAAGCCAGGTACAAAAGGCCTTGAACGCGGATGGGGCGTGTCTTCTCGCCGAACCCAGAGGCCACGTTACCGAAGCCGAATTTGAAGATACGGTGCGGCTGACCGGTGAGGCAGGGTTCTACATAATTGACCGCCCCGCCGTGCCCAGAAGCAGAGCGGCGCTTTTTGGCAAACATTAAGAGGTTCGCCAGCTACGTCGGCGAAACAGTTTCCAACATTCCAGGCAGTAAAAAAAGGTGGAGGTGAACTTCGTCAGATAGTCCAAAGCATCTCCCCGGACTACCCGGTTCACCCCCACCACAGGGTTGCCCTCCCCTAAAATCCTCCCCGCTTTTTAATCGGTGCTGTACGGACTGAGCAAAATATACTTGCTGACGCTGACAGTTTCTGGCAGTGCAAGGCAATAAAATTTGCCAAATGTCTTGAAAAAGTGGCAGGTAATGTTATCTTGAGTTTGTGGGAATGGTCAGCGACGCGCCGCTAATGCCATCCACCTGACAAGAACCAGTTGAAGATATGGACCGGCTATGTCTTTTTCTGAAGGGGCCAGATTGAGTTTAGAAACTTTACTGTCGCAGAACGACTTAAGTCAGTCGTGGGTAGCCAGTTGTCCCGCCTCGGGAACAAAGTCCTTTGTCAAGACACCTAATCCGGAGTCACCCATCGACGCTCAGACGGTATCCTCGATTCTCAATAATTCATACCGTTGCCAGCGACTTCTCAATAGTGACAGGATAATCACTGCCAAAAACAAGTACCATGAAAAAGGGCAGCTATTCTTTGAGTACCCTTATCTGGACAGTCAGAGATGGCAGCAGCTCACGCCGTCACTGTTCTGGCAGAACTTTGATAGTGTCCTCGTTCAGTTGTGCCTGCTGGTAGACCTGGTTCACCTCAGAGAGCTGGTCCATTGCGATTTGAAGCTCAGCAATTTCATGATCGGCACCTCGGCCGCGTCTCACAGGCTCGTTCTGGTTGACCTGGATTTTCTGACTGCGGTTGGTTCCTCTCCGAACGCCAAGATTTTCGGCACTCCCCGCCATATAGCTCCGGAGATTCTGTCTAACGACGCCGTTCTGGTACAGTCGGACAACTACTCGCTTGGTATTGCTTTCAAGGATTGTGTTGAGTATTACAGGCTCCACCCTTCTGAGTTCGATGACAGCCTGAAGGTCAAAGCTGACGGTGTAGAGAAGCTGGCTGAGCTTTTGACCGACAGTTATCCGTTGAACCGTCCGTATGCCCTGTTGAACGCCACCGCAGATGCCGGATTATTCGATTCTGCAGTACTGGGTTCGGCCAACAAAGACCTGTTATCGTCGATGGTGCTGAGCAGTTTCCGTGATCAAAGATCGTTAGCTTCACCGGATACCGACACGTTGAAAAAATCGTTAATAAGGGCCAATAGGATACTGGGATTGTCCGATGAACTTCTGGACGATCTGGGGGCCGTGTATTCAAAGAGTAGAGCGGCAGCTATCCGTCTGTTTAAATCTGTGGTTCAGCGTGCGTCGGTTTCGCGCCACGGCGATTACTGGCACCTCCAGGTCTCCGATCGAGACCTTGGTGAATTGTTCGGTGAGATTGACCTCATACTTGAACCCCAGCATAAAGCCCAACCGCTGGCTGGCGCCGAGGTGGTTGAAAAGCTGATTGGTGGCGGTAGCGTGCATAAGGAGACCGGCAAGTACCTGAGGTCTTTCCTTGCATTCCGGGCGGCCTTGGATGAGTTGGAGAAAACCCCGGACCAAAGGATGGATTTACGCGCTAAGGCACTCAAGGAGCTGGGGTATCTTTCGCAAGCCCTGGGCCGATTAGCATCTGCGGCGGAGTATTACCGCAGCCTGGTCGAGCTTAATGAGATGCATTCGCAAGTGGACCTCGGAGCCATGTACGATCTGGTATCGGTTGCAACAGACCTTGGGCTTATGGACGAGGCCAATCAGCTTGTCGAGCGCGGAATTGCTCAGGCGAAATCGGTCGGAGACCTTCACCACGAGTTGATGTTCGAGCGAACCCGGGCCTGGCTGGCGTCGATAGAGGGGCGGCATGATGAAGCCGAGGAATTGCTGGACTCCACTATCATGCGGGCCGGAGCAGCCCATCTCCACGAAGTCGAAATAAAAGTTCATTATGCTCGCGGCATCGTTTACTGGCGAAGAGGTCTTTTTGGCGAGTCGGAGAAGCACCTGATGCGCAGTTTTGAAGTGGCCAGGGTTAATGGCCTTCTGTCCAAATCGATCAGCAGTATTGTGGGCCTGGCCATATTATATCAAGAATTAGCCCAACACAGTAATGTCATCCGGTACGGCAAGATGGCACTGAAGCAGATTGACGATCCCGTTGACCGTTATTTGGAGGGCATTATAGCGAACAGCCTTGCTAACGCCTACTCACGACTTTGTGATCATAACAAGGCCGAATACTGGCTACAGCGATCACTGGCCAGCAGGGCGGGTGAACCCGACCGAAATGCGATTGTCCTCTATTATATAGGCGAAGGCTATATCAAGTGTAACCGTGGTGATTTTGAGGCAAGTGCTCTATCGTTGCACAAGGGACTGGATGTTATCGATTCTACAGTTCGCTCCAGATCGGCCGCAAAAATCTACCATGGCCTCGCCGAGGTGGCTATGTATCAGGGCAAACAATCCGTATGTGAGCTCCATCTTGGCGCCGGGGAATCGGCATTATCCGACCAGCATGATACCGCTTCTCTAGCGGAGCTGCACCTGATCGATACCCTTAACCGGCTATACAATGGCGGCGACGATACTGCGGTGCAGAGACTCGCTGAGTTGATGGAAATACTGATCAATTGCCGCGGTTATTACTTTGCCGGCCTGGCTTTATTCCACTTCCTGATCAACACCGACAATCATCGGGCAGCTGAGTGCCTTGAAAAGGCTCGGCCGCTACTTGAAGTCGGGCAGCAGTCGCGAGCCCCCTTTTTCAGGGCCTTATCGCTGCTCGTTCTACAGACGACTACTCCGCCTGATGATGATCTTGCTGCAGTCAGAGATTTAAAGACAATCTTCCGAATTCTTGAAACCAGTGGGAACGTATTTCTTGCCGTGATCGTGTGCCGGAGAATTGCTGAACAGTATTTGAGGCAATCGCAGGAGAAACTGGCCCGGAAGTTCCTTGGACAGGCGCTCCGGCTGGCGACCGGTATGAAGAATGAGCGAATGTCGAAAGAACTCGCATTACAGATTCAAGACCTGTCCGATGAGACTTCGGATTTGACCGAATTGATCGACTCGGTGCACGGCATCTCGGAAATTCTAAAAAACATCAAGGACTATCGGCAATCCCTTAAACGGCTGGTGGAATTTGCCGTTGAGCAGACGGGTGCTGAACGAGGGGTGCTTCTGCTAAGAAGTGAGCAGTCAAACAAGCTCAGGGTTTCGTCCTTTGTCGAATGCGACGAGAGCAGCCTAGAGGATATAGCCGATTTTAGTTCAACCATCCCGCTGGAGGTAGCCCGTAATGTTGATCCATTGATAGTCGACAATGCCCTGGCGGACAAGCGCACGAGGAACTACAAGAGTATAGTCGCCCACAATATTCTCTCAGTAATCTGCATTCCGGTCACTATCGAAAACACCGTTCTGGGCGTTCTTTATCTTGACCACCATACCATCCCGGCTCTATTCGACAGTAGTGATATCGTCTACGTCACTACTATCGCCAATCTAATGGCGGTAATGGTATCTACCATTCAGAGCTACCGTGACGTGAGTATCATCAATCAACAACTGGTCGAGGATGTCGGCCGATCGGGGAATCGGCAGGCCTTTGTGACCAAGGATGATTCGATGCTGGAACTGTTTGGCAAACTTCCTGAAATAGCGCGAACCAACGCGCCCGTCCTGATACAGGGGGAGAGTGGCACCGGAAAAGAGATTCTATGCGAGATGATTCATGACCTCAGCCTTCGTTCGGGTAAGCCGCTGATCAAGCTCAACTGTGCGGCGATTGCGGGAACTTTGATAGAAAGCGAGTTGTTCGGCGTTGCTGCTAACGTGGCCACCGATGTCAAGGAGCGCGAGGGCAAGTTCGCAGCGGCCGACGGAGGCACCCTGCTGCTCGACGAGATCGGCGATATGCCTCTCGAGGTTCAAGCTAAGGTACTCCGCACCGTTGAGTATCAGCAATTTGAAAGAGTGGGAAGTAACAAAACTACCTATACCGATATCCGCTTCGTTTACGCGACCAACAAAGATCTCGCAGCGATGACACGCGAAGGCAAATTCAGACAGGACCTATTGTACCGAATCAATACGGTCACAATAGAAATCCCCCCGTTACGGGAAAGAAGAAGTGATATTATGCTGTTGATTGATCACTTTGTGACGCTCTTTTCGCGCGGCGGTCGGCAACCGAGATTTTCTACTGCGGCGACGCAGGCTCTGGCGTCATATGACTGGCCGGGCAACGTCAGAGAACTGAAAAACCTTATAGAGCGATGCTGCATAGTTTACCCGGGTGAAAGAATCGATGTCTCGGGTTTGCCAACCGAAATTCAGTACAGTGCCAAACTTGACGGCAACCACCGCGAGTCGTTACAGTTGGTGGAAAAAGAGCAGATAAGAAAGGTCCTCATCAAGCATAAGTGGAATCAATCGAGGGCGTCAGCCGATCTGAACATACCTCTTTCCACGCTTAGAAGAAAAATCAAGAAATACCAGATCTCCAAATCCATTTAGCCCCAAAATTTGCCACTTTGCCGCTCGGCGGCACTGTGCAGTTCCCGTTAACCCTATATAAATAAATCAACTTGCCACTGTTCGTGCCCAGTCGGCGAGAAAAGTGGCAAATGGGATGCATAGGCTGATCACCGTTCACAGGCAATATGTCATTGTCGTATTTATGCTTGCGCTGATGGGTCGATGGTCTTTCCGATTGGCACAGGCTTTGTTGAGTCTCCATCAACGGGGCTGAGATCGAAACTCGTGATGGAGGTAAACAGTTGAACAGAAAGCCTATCCTGACAGTCCTCATTTGCTACTGTCTTGTCGCCCTGGTGCTTGCCATGCTGGGCGTCGCAGCACTGCCGTCGGCAGCTGCTGCTGATGGTGGAGGTGACCCCCCTCACCCACCGAGCGATTCCACGTTGGACGCCAGCAATCCGACGGAGTCCACGCCGGTACCGGACGCAGAGCCAATGCCGGAGAAAAGCCTCACGCTACGAATGTATCTGGAGATCGTAGTTGGCACAATTCTGTAAGAAAAGAGAGCGGGGAGGGACGGGGGGCGATGACCGCCCCCCGTCGAAGTAAAGGTTGCCATGGGAAAGCTTAAGAGGGTTTTAAGTCTGATTAACCTGCTGACCCACCGACAGCAGGTGACACTCGACACAATCAAGAATGCTTGCGGTATTCCCGAGAGAACGGCTTACCGGTATCTCAGGGACATCTCGGAAGCCAACTTTCCGGTCTACTTTGACCGTGACTCGCGGGCCTATCGGCTGGACCGTCAGGCCGTTACGCGCATTGACCAGTTCAATCTCGAAGAGACGATTTTGATTCTCGTTGGTCTCAGGAGGCTCCTCGCGGGGCTTAACGACGAGTACAAGCAGGATGCGGAAGCATTGGTCAATAAGCTTCTGGTGCGGCAGCCGATGCCGCTGGAAGAGGTTGTCGATGCATACGAGCATCAGCTTGATAGCCTCTCCGATCAGACCAACTGCTCTTATCTGATTTCATCGCTGTTGATAAGTGCCGCCATAAGATGCGATAAGAAAGTTCGTATCTCGGTAGACTCGGACAATTCCGACGTGGGCGATGTAAAGATTGACAACCCGGCGCTTCGTTTCAAGAAACACTGGCAGTTGGTTGATGCCGACGGTTCGACGACGGAATCCGCAGATTTTCTCAGGATAAAGAAGGTCTCGATTATCTGACCGCCTCCAGGGGCGGGGCATCATATTCGCCGGCAAAACATGGACGTGACTTAGCGCTCGTCGGTCTGTCCGCAATGGACGGATTCGGGCTCAGCACCTTTGCCGGAGGATTGGCTGACTTTGATCACGTGTCTGCCATCGGCGTCATATATTACTACTGAATCGACTTTCCTGTCCGTCTCAAACGATACCTGGTGGGTAAACGGTGACTGCGAACGGACCGTTGTCTTCTCAGGAAGCTCATGCATAAATGAAAACTGGGGTGGAAAGATGGTCACCCCGACCCGCTCGAACGATACTCTGTACCCGGGCCGCTGGTGCACCCCGCTGGCATATATAACTACTTCTCCGGGTACCTGCTCCGCCCGGTACGCGGCCTTACACATCTCCTTGCTGACGTCTCCTGGCATATTCCGCACCTTTGGGCCGTAATCCGGCAAACCGGTTTGAACGTATTCCTTCTGTTCTTATCTTACGGCAGTCCACTGTCAACAACTGGCAGTGGAGCAGAAGAAAAAATACCAAAGGTTGATTCTTAGATTTGGATCAGCCGGGAACTTTCTGGGGGGGCCACGCTGTTGTTATAATAGGCTCTGGTTGTCAACCATCGCCAGCAAGCCGTGGAAAAAGGAAGTACCTTTTAGAGTTCGGGCCTTTCTTTCAACTCTAGTTTTATCAAGAGGGGTTGCGCTTCCCGAAGAATCGCGTTCGATGTCGCATGCGGCATCATTAGGGCCCGGCTGGAAGGTGGGATTCGACCAGGGAAAGAACGAACATTACTGCGCTCATTAGGAGACCAATTATGCGACTGATGATAGCATGTTTTAGCGGGGCCATTGGTGTGGGTGTAATTGCCGGACCCGCCTACAGTCAGGTAATCAATGCCCCCACCAATTATTCGGTGGGGCTCGCTCCTCGTTCGATCGCCACCGAGGATTTTGATGGAGACGGCTTTGACGACCTGGTTACGGCCAATGCGAACAGCAATAACGTTTCAATCCTTTTTGGTAATGGTGACGGCACCTTTGGCACGGCCGTGAATTATGATGCCGGGACCCAACCTTCTTCGGTAGCTGCCGGAGACCTGGACAACGACTCCCAGATCGATCTGGCCGTGACCAATTTCGAGTCAGACGACGTGTCTATTCTGAAAAACAACGGCATTGGTGTCTTTGCGGCGCCGCAAAATTACCCCACCGGAGTTTCTGGAGCTTCTCCCAGATCGGTATGTATCGTTGAACTGGATGGTGCCGGTTTGCCCGATCTGGCCGTGGCAAATGTCGATGCGGACAGTATCGCGGTTCTGATAAACAATGGTGATGGCACCTTTCCGGCTCCTGTTACCTATGGGCTCGGAATCGGAACCAGTCCGTACTCGATAGTATCGGCTGACTTCGACGGCGACATGTGGAACGACCTGGCGGTGGCTAATTCCGGTACCGGCGATATCTCGGTGCTTATAAACAATCAGGATGGTACCTTTGCTGTTCCGGTAACGTACACGGTGGGCAGCAACCCTCGCGCCGTGGCGACAGCTGACTTTGACGGCCTTTCGGGTTCTGATTTGGCGGTTGCCAACTTTTCCGAACACGATGTATCAATTCTTGACAATAACGGTGACGGCACCCTCGGCGCTCGGTTAGATTATCCGGCGGGATCGGCACCACGCGGCTTGTGTCTGGTTGACCTTAACGGAGACCTGAGCATCGATATTGCCGTTGCCAATTTCACGTCTGGAGATGTCTCGATACTGCTGAACAACGGTGACGGTACCTTTGCGACAGCTGTTAATTACTTGGTCGGAAGCGGGCCGACCTCGGTTTGTTCAGCCGACTTCGACGACGACGGTGACAACGACCTGGCGGTAACAAACATCAACGATAACAGTGTTTCGGTTTTGCTAAACGGTACCGATATTTTGGTCGCAGTGGAAGATGAGGCTTCCATGGGCCTTGTACCGGCGACCAGCCATCTTGGCCAGAATTATCCCAATCCGTTCAATCCAACTACCAGCATTGCCTTTTCACTTGCGACTCGGTCGAGGGTGGTAATTGCGGTCTACAACATGATTGGCCAGCAGGTGGGACGACTGGCGGATCGTGAGTTTGAGGCAGGTGATCATACTATCGGTTGGGACGGTCGCGATGAGACGGGTCAACTTCTGCCAACCGGGGTTTACCTTTATCGCCTTCAGGCGGGCGACTTTGTGGCCACGCGTAAGATGTTGCTGTTAAAGTGATTAAATCGATGAGGCCGGGAGCGCGAAGGCAATTCGGGCAATCCGCCAAAGCCTCCTGGGCGTCCGGACCACCTATCTTCGGTGGTCCAAAAGACCCGCCATCTCTCTCAAAAAACGGGACCTCTTACGTATTTATTTCACGCAAATCAAAGTGATTCCCTCGAGAGATTCTGGCTGAAGGCCATGACGAATCTGTCGGGTTGGATCGCGGGGCTAATGTCAACATTCAGAAAAGGAGGTCTGTTATGGCGAACCTCACGAAGATTGAGAGTATCGAATCGACTTACGTCGAGAAACTCAAGAAAACCGGTATTACTACCACCGAGGTTCTCCTTGAGAGGGGTTCCTCGCCAAAGGGTCGACAGGAGATTTGCAAGGCAACCGGTATCAGTGAGGAGAAGGTCTTGAGGTTGGTGAACCTTTCCGACCTGTTCCGAATCAAGGGCATCGGGGACGAATACTCGGATCTTCTGGAAGCCGCCGGTGTAGACACCGTTCCGGAGATGGCGACTCGAAACGCCAAGAATCTCTACGAGACCCTGGTCACCATCAATCAGGAAAGAAACATTGTTCGTCAGGTGCCGTCTCAGACCACGATAAACAAGTGGATTGAGAACGCAAAGACCCTGCCGCGAGTCATCAAGTACTAACAACAGGCGGGGCACGAGTACGCACCGGATGGGAAGGGAACACAAACCAGACGATGGTGTTTCGGGTGCCCCGACGGAAAGGATTTCGCAATGGAACTGCTGAACCAGTTGACTCAAAATCTGGGGGTTACCCTGGAGCAGGCCAGAGGGGGTACCGGCCTGATTATGAGATTGGCAAGGGAGAAACTTGACAGCGGTGATTTCAATCGGGTGGCCAACCTCATTCCCGGGATAGAGAACCTGATAAAAGCGGCTCCCGAGCCCAGTGGCACAGAAAAAGCTCTGGGAGCGCTCACTTCGGCTCCTGTTGGTGAAACAGAAGGCATTGGGAACCTTGTTAATTTGACTGGCGGCTTTTCAAAGCTCGGTCTGGACTCCGGGATGGTCAGTCGATTCGTACCAATCGTGCTGTCGTTCATACAGTCCAAAGGTGGGACTGATACCAGGAGCGTTTTGGAGAAGGTATTGAGGTAAGGAGAACGAAAAAGACGACATAGTAATTCATCGAGCTCCCGTCTGTGCGGGAGCTTTTTTACACGGTTTGAGTTACAGGTTTTGATCGAACGGCTCGGCTGCCGTTCAAAAATCGTTGTGAAACTACTGCGGTGGTCGTTAATTTCGCACATGTGCCAGTGCAGCCGCAATCCGTACCTCACTGACAGCCCGTTCTGGATTCAGCAAGAGTACCGGGCTTTTGAATGCGACGATATTCAATCGTTTCATCGATCCATACCGGGTTACCAGCCAACCCCGCTGGTCAGGCTGCCGGCGCTGGCTGAGAGGCTCGGCGTAGCGGAACTCTCAATCAAAGACGAGTCGCATCGATTAGGGCTTAAGGCTTTCAAGGCGATGGGGGCCTCGTATGCCATATATCGCTTTATCAAACAGCGGTGGGAGCGACAACTGGGTGTTCAGTTTGAGGCGGCAAATCTGTTCGATCCCGGCGCGATAAGTCAACTGGATTTGCGCCCATTCTGTACCGCCACCGATGGCAATCATGGGCGGGCGGTAGCCTGGTTTTCACGGCTTACCGGGCAAAGGGCCGTGATATACATCCCGACCGGTACTGTCAGGGCACGAATAGATAACATCCGGGGTGAAGGAGCCCAGGTGACTGTAATCGACGGTGACTATGATGAAACCGTGCGTCGAATGGCCACCGACGCTGAGCGCAACGGATGGCATGTCATCTCGGACACATCGTATCCCGGGTACACCCAGATCCCGGCCTGGATTATGGCAGGTTACACAACCATGTTTCGAGAGATAACCGAGGCCAGGCTCATGTCAGGACACCGCCACCACTTCACTCATGTCTTTGTGCAGGCGGGCGTTGGCAGTTTTGCAGCGTCGGCCGCCTGGTACTACACTCATCAGGATTGTCGTCCTAATTTGGTCGCGGTGGAGCCGACTCAAGCTGATTGTCTGATGGCGTCTATTCGTCATGGCGATGGTCAGCCGCAAGTTAGTCGAGGTAACTCGCAGACGATTATGGCCGGCCTGAATTGTGGCACGCCTTCGCTTATAGCCTGGCCGCTGATTCGCGACTCTTACAGCCTATTTCTGACTATCTCCGATGATTACGTTAAAAAGGCCATGAGACAGTATTATTATCCCGAAGGCGCGGACTCGAGAATAATATCGGGCGAATCAGGGGCGGCCGGCCTGGCGGCCGTTTTGGCCCTTTTGGAAAACAAGAACCTCATACGGGCAAAACAGGACCTGAACTTAAATAGCGACAGCCGGGTGCTCTTGTTTAACACCGAGGGTGACACCGATCCGGAAAACTTCGCGACGATCGTAAACTGAAATCGTTACGGCCGAGGTTTGGGACTTTTCCCTTGTTAGCGAGTTTGGGGTTTCTTATTATATATCTTCTAACTGAAACCGAGGAAATGGATTAACGTACTAAGGGAAGAAGCACGGTTGGACGACAACGAAGCAAAAACCATAGCCGATGCGCTGAAAGGTAATCAGAGAGCTTACGAGAGCCTAACGGAACGCCATCGTCAGGCCATTTTCCACATTATTTTCAAGATTGTCCGTAACAACGAAACGGCCCACGATCTGGTTCAGGAGACGTTTATGAAAGCTTTTGCCTCGCTCGAGAGTTATCGCAGCGAGTATCGCTTTTCGACCTGGCTGTATAAGATCGCTGCCAACTGCTCAATTGATTATCTTCGAAAAAAGCGGATAAACGCTCTGTCGCTGGACCAGGAGGTTCATACCAAGGATGGCTCGGTTGGCATTGAGGTGCCGGATCATTCGTTTAATCCGGAGAAGGAACTGGAGCGGAAAGAACAGCAGTATAATATAGAAGAAGCTATTGCCTCGCTTCCAGATAAGTATCGAGAAGTGATAATTTACCGGCACAAAGACGATAAATCCTATGAGGAAATAGCCGATTTATTGAATATACCGGTTGGAACCGTTAAGGCCCGCATTTTCAGGGCTCGCGAGCTGCTCAAAAAGCGGCTCAGGTCGGTTGTTTAGCCGGCTATTAGCAGGATTTCTGTCTTATGACGCGGCTGCATTACATCCAGCCACTGATAGTGGCAATTGTTCTACTCTCGGGTTCGTCCCTTCTGGGGGCCGAGTACACCTTCGATTATCAGAAAATCGTCGAGGTAAACGAGCCGGTGGTTCTCGAACTATATGCCCTGAAAGGCAATGTCACTATCACCGGCGGCAGTGACAATAAGGTTATCATTGATGCCGTCAAGATAGTGCGGGCGACAAGTCGCGACGAGGCTGAAGAAGTAGCCGATCATATCGAGATCAAGGTCAGGGGGGACAGGGACCGGGTGAGTGTTGAGACCCACTTTCTGAAAATGGTCAACCGCGGCCGGTCTTTCTGGAGTAAGCTCCTCGGTACCAGCGGGTCGAATTCCTACGGGGCTGTCGATTTCGTAATCACGGTACCCACCCGGACCTCGGTTTCAGTGATGTGTGTTGACGGAGAGGTTCAAATATCGTCGGTTGAGGGGGAGGTAGTGGTCGAGAATCCGGTTGGCTCGACCACGGGTGAGTATATATTCGGACCTGTAACGGTGGTACAGCCGATCGGTGAGATAAACCTGCATTGGATCGAGGGGGACATCAAGGTCAAATCAACATCGAGCAAGATTTCGATTATTCAGGTCAGAGGTGCCGTCGATCTGAACACCTCTGCCGGAACCGTAAATGTTCAGACGGAACTGGACAGCCCCAAGGATTTCTTTGTTGAAACTTCCAGCGGCTCGATCACGTTATCTGTACCTGTATCGTCATCGGGCCTGCTGGACATAGAAACCGAGAGCGGTGAGATTCGGACCGAGGTTCCGGTTGAGATAAAGTCAGTTTCGCGGAAGCGTCTGGTTGCCCAGTTCGGTGACGGGGGTCCGAAGGTATCGCTTATTTCGGGTACCGGCAACGTTGATGTGACCCTGTACTGATAGGCGTTTTTTACATAGGACGTAGTCATGAGTTTATCCGTGGTGGGCAAGAACGGCCTGTTTGCCGCCAGCTTTTTCCTCAGCCTTTCCATCGGAGCTTCCTTCGCGCAGGAAGCGCCGGATGACTACGCTCCTTCGGATACGGTATTCCAGGAAATAAGACTCAGCAGCGACGGTGTCACAGCCGTCGACACCGGTGGCTATGATTGGTATTACGACTTCACCAGGGGATCCTTCGTTGCCGGAATTGTCGAGGACGCCGATCTTAGAGATCAGCCCGGTGAGCCGCGGGACGCCGCCGGCGATTACATGCGGGTGGAGGATAGATGCACCGAGGAAATAAAGGTCAAATCGTTCGTCGGCTCCATAATCGTTGGGTATGATGAGTATGTTGATGGCGATATTATTGCCTATGGCCGTGTCACGGTCAAGGGGTGGGTCAAAGGGGACGTAACATCTCTTGACAACAGGGTGCTGGTTTCCCGCACGGGTCGCGTCGACGGCGACATCATGGCGTCCGATATTGTGGTAAAGGACGGGGGCATCGTTCTGGGAGAGCAGCTGCCGGTGCCCGTCCTGCCCCGGGGGCCGACTGATATCGATGGCCTGATAATAGTCGCGAGCTTCACCGTATTTTTCGTCTTCTGCGGATTCCTTATCGTAACGTTGATGCCGCGTCAATTGGGCAATATTTCAAGTTTTCTCGAAACCAGCAAGATCAAAGCCTATTTCATCGGGCTGTTTTTCGTAATGGTCATGCCGGTTGTGATTCTTCTGTTGGCGGTAACAATTGTGGGGGTCGTCCTGATCCCGCTGGTGCCGTTCGTATATCTGTTTGCGATCCTACTGGGTCTGGTTGCCTTTGGAGAGAAGCTCGGACGATTAGTCTCTGGTCGATTGGCGGGTGGTAGCGGCAGCGCGCTATTCAAGTCAGAGATAGGGATTTTGGCACTCATGGGCCTGTGGTTTGTAACTGCAATCCTCCTCAGTTCGACTTTTGCTCCGGAGGGCTTCGGAATACTGTTTCTTGTCGTGTCCATATGCATCAGTAGTTATCCGATACTCACCGGCGTTGGTGCAGCTGTCATGACGCGTTTTGGATTCAAAACGTATACGAGTTGGCGGGAGCGTCACAAGCGGGAGGGAGTAGGGCCGACTCCGGCCCCACCACCGATTCCCAAAGCGCCGCCGGAACCTTCTCCGAGTGGATTCGATGAAGAGCCCGATGAAACATCGACCGAACCTAGTTCGTAAATCATAGTAAAGGTTAGACAATATATGATACCGGGAGAGTTTAATATGAGGAAAGCCGTTATTCTATCGATGATCGCGGTTTTGGGGCTAACCAGCATGGTGATTGCAGCCAGAACGGAACAGGTGACGAAGAAGATAGAGATGAAGGATGCCGACGAAGTGGTCTTGCGCTGTGAGCTGGGTGCGGGTGAATTCACTATTTCCCCCGGGGATATAGCTGAGGCAGCCATTGTTGATATCACCTACAACCCTCGTCGGGTAGACTACTTTGTGGATTCTGAGGAGAAACGAGGCAAGTGCTATATTGAGCTTGAAAGCGAGCATCATTCGAAGTCCAATATCGATACTGAAAACAACATCTGGGATATCGTCCTATCAACCAGGTACGAGACATCAGTGGAGATTGATATCGGTGCCTGTGACGCCGCGATTGACCTCGGGGGAATACCCCTCAAAGAAATGACGCTCGATATTGGAGCCGCCTCAGGGGTGATAGAGTTTTCCAAGCGAAACCCAATCAGGCTGGAAGAACTGGACATAGATGCGGGTGCCTCATCGCTGGAAATTCACGATCTGGGCAATGCTAATTTCGATTACTTCAACTTTGACGGCGGGGCAGGGTCGTTCGACCTGGATTTGAGCGGTAAGTATGATGGGGAGTCTATCGTTAGCATCGACATTGGTCTGGGTTCAGCAGATATCACGCTGCCCGAGGATGTCGCTTTCCGGATTGAAACAGAGGGTGACAACTGGTTATCCTCGGTCGACATTCATAACCGGGACATTGACGAAGTTGACGAGGATGTTTATGAGTCGACTGATTTCGACGGTGCTGATGACCGGATAATCCTGGAGATATCGGTCGGTCTGGGATCAGTAGACATATATTGGAAATGAACCGATACCCGGATGAGCCGGGATGACCAACCGTGCTTTTGCAACAACGGCCCGAAAAGGTATTTTGAACCGCTTGACGGGGTTGGCAGCCAGTTGCTGTGACCGAAGTCGCGCGGTTTTTTTATTTACTTTTGAACCAACAAAGCCTATTACTGTTTAAGTGATGCAAAAACATACGGAGACAACGAATTTGATGCGAAGAACCATATTTGTGACATTGCTTGCCGCTCTTCCGGCGTGGTCCGGGGTAATGGCTGTGAGCGTGCAGCAGGAAATATTCATTGCCCGGGACAAGGTGATGCCGGCTCTGGTTCACATTCAGCCTGTCATCAAGAATTACAACACCGGCGAACTGGAGAAGCAGGCGGTTATTGGGTCCGGTATCGTGTTTCATGTTGACGGTTACGTGGTAACGAACTATCACGTGGCCGGCAAAGCGGAGCGGATTCTCTGCACCTTATCGGACCGGGAGATCGTACCGGCGGAGTTTGTCGGTGGTGATCCCCTGACGGATATCGCGGTCATCAAGCTGGACCTGGACGAATACCAGGGTAAGATCAGCGTGGCCGAGTTTGGTGATTCCGATTCGGTATCTGTCGGTCAGTACGTGATTGCCATGGGTTCCCCCCTCGCTCTTTCACGGTCGGTGTCAGTGGGAGTGGTTTCGACCAAGGACCGTTATTTCAGTTCCGATGTTCGGCTGCCCAGCGGCGAACGTACCGGGCAGTACAATCTGTGGATTCAGACCGATGCCGCCATAAATCCGGGCAACTCCGGCGGCCCGCTGGTGGACCTTTACGGCAAGGTTATCGGAATAAACTCCAGAGCCACCATGTTTGCCAACAACATTGGTTTTGCTATTCCCATCAATATTGTCAAAGAGGTCACCCGGGCTATCCTGACTGGGGGAAAAGTAACCCGAAGCTGGATCGGGTTGCATTGTCAGGCACTTCAGGAACTGGAGGGTTATTTCGGGACCAATCTCAACGCCGGTGTCTTAATATCTTCGATAGACCCCGGTTCGCCGGCTGAAAAGAGCTTCCTGAGGGCCGGTGATGTGGTTTTGGAGGTCGACGGCAATCCGGTATCAGCGCGCTTCGTTGAGGAACTTCCGGCCTTTTACAGTCTTATTGCTGATCACGAGCCAGGTGCCGAAATTTCGCTAAAGGTGCTTCGTGACGAAGAACACTACACCTTCAAGGTGATCACCAAGCAGCTTGGCGAGCTTCAGGGGGAGGATTTCGAATGTAAGGGCTGGGGGTTTACGGTCAAGGCCATCACCAAGCAGATGCAGATAGAGAACCAGCTTGATGATACTTCCGGAGTGATGGTTGCCGGCGTCAAGGCTGTCAGCACGGCCGACGAAGGCGGCCTCAGACGAGGCGATGTTGTCAGGAAGGTTGATCGTCAGGACGTCGAGTCGCTGGCCGGTTTCATTGACATCTATAACAACCTCACCAGTATGAATGCAGAGAAAGCTCTTCTGACCATAAGGCGCGGCGGCGCGACGCGCTTTGTCCCGGTG
This sequence comes from Candidatus Zixiibacteriota bacterium, assembly GCA_020348905.1. Lineage (GTDB taxonomy): Bacteria > Zixibacteria > MSB-5A5 > GN15 > FEB-12. Next base: position 3,006,677 of record CP070756.1, on the reverse strand, counting down.
AGAGTCGACCGTAGAATGGGAGAGACAACCGATGAATCTTAAAACAGGTAGACAGCCGAGAGTACGAGTGATCCTGGCTTCCCTGGGGCTGTTGGTAGGCTGTATCGGGCAGGTCGGGTACGCTCAGAAATTCGATTTTGAAAAACTTCGGCAGGCGATAGACTCCTATTCCGTCGTGATCGACATGAAGGTGGAATTCTCTTATGGAGTTCACACCAATGAAGTCCAGGATCGTCTGCTGGGGACAGTTGTTACTGAAGATGGCCTGGTCATGTTCAACGGGGCCGCCTTGGCCAGCGATAACGCCTTTTCGTCCTTTGCCGGGTTTGCGGTCAGGACAACACCTACCAGCATAGAAATCAGTACTTTCGACGGCCAGCGCTTCAAAGGCGAATACGTGGGGGTTGATCGATTCACCCGGATTGGTTTTCTGAAGATCATAGCTGAGGAGAATCAGAAATTCACGCCCGTCCATTTTCGGCAAGAGCGCCAGTTTCAGGTGGGCAGCTGGCTGGCGCTGTATATGCTGCTTCCGGAATTTGTGACGCCGCCGGTAGCGGCCGACGTGGGCATGATTTCAACCATTGTTCAGTCGCCGGAATTCTTTCCGTTGACGGTGGGCTTTAATGCTCTGCAGTTAACCTCGGTGTTGTTTGACGAACAACTGCAACCGGTAGGCGTGCTGGGGATGCTCAATGACCCATCGACGGGCAGTATGGATCCGGGGGGAATGCTGGACTCCTTTGATCAGATGGGCTTCCCGCTTCTGGGGATCGTAACCGGTGACCGCCTGGCGGAGTTGATCGCAGATCCCCCTGAGAAGGGCAAGCTGGATCGCGGTTGGCTGGGAATAACCTTGCAGGCCCTGACGGAAGACATTAGCGAGTTCTGGGACCTGGATGCTGCCGGCGGAATAATCGTTAACGATGTTGTCAAGAATTCACCGGCCGCGCAGGCCGGGCTCGAAATAGGCGATATTATTTACCAGGTCAATGGTCAACCGGTGGAGGTCGACAAGGAGGAGAAGATCCCGGTCTTTCAGCGGTTCATATCTGAGCTGGGGCCGGGTACGCCGGTGGAATTTTCGGTGATACGTATAGGTGAAGAAGGAGTGGCCGACACCATGCAGCTTCTGGCCACCCTTAAATCCGCGCCACTCGCCGCAACCGAAGCGCCTGAGTACGAGAACAAGGCCCTGGAGTTCAAAGTACGGGATTTGGTCTTTGCCGACTATTTGCTCTACAATCTTGATTCAGAAAGTTTCCATGGTGTGGTCGTATCGGAACTCAAGCAGGGGGGACTGGCTGCTCTGGAGGGTCTGTCGATTGGAGATGTGATTCAGCGGATCGACAATGGCGTAGTTGAGTCGGTTGAAGATGTAAAGCCGATCATGGAAGAGATCGAACAGAAGAAGCTGGAAGAAATCATCTTTTTCGTATGGCGCGATAACAGAACTCTGTTCGTGAACGTCAAAACCAACTGGTAACGGTTTTCTTGCCAATCCGGGTGGAGTCGCGAGGGAGCCCCACCGGACCGCTAATACCTTGATTAGTAACAGCTTATCGCAATTTCCGGCGGGCGAAGCACCGGCTCTGAGTTTCATGCGTTCGTCGACTTAAGGCGCGCAGTTTTTCGCTAAGTGCCAGCCCTAAATCGACCGCGGCTGAATAAACCATTTCTCTAATCCTGCCGATTATAAAAGAGATAGCCGGATAGTCGGCTGTTGCTGACTTTTTTGCAAACATCATGGTGGATATGGTACAAGCTGCACAGGCCAAAAAAGCGGTAAAGATAGGCGACTACGTCATAACCGGAAGGATAGGCCAGGGGGGCGTGGCCGAAATCTATAAGGCCAGGCAGGAGTCGCTCGACCGGGATGTGGCCATAAAGATTCTCTCTGCCCAGATGACCAGTGACCTCGATATCGTCAGACGGTTTGAAAGGGAATCGATGGTGATTGGCCGCCTGAACCACCCTAACATCGTTCATGTAATCGATAAAGGCCAAGCCGGCGGCCGCTATTACTTCGTCATGGAGTACATCAACGGTGCTTCGCTCCGAGAGGTGATCGATACACCCCGGATAGCCCTCAAGACCAAGCTCGAGATGATCGTGCAGGTGTGCAAGGCGCTGGATTATGCTCACAAGAACGGTGTCATTCACCGCGACATAAAACCCACCAATGTTCTTATTGACCGTCAGGGCAATGCCCTGGTGAGCGACTTTGGCATCGCCCAGATGGTCTGCGCTCCTGACTCGGAGATGACGTCGTCCGATATCGTCATGGGAACGCTATCGTACATGTCACCGGAGCAGAAAATCAGCTCCACCAACGTTGATCAGACGACCGATATATATGCCGTCGGAATCATGCTGTACGAGATTCTGGTTGGAAAGAAGCCGCTGGGTCATTTCAAGCTGCCGTCGGAGATCAATTCTCAACTTCCGATCGAGTTCGACAGTATTATCCTGAAGTGCCTGGCCCAGGAGCCCAAAGACCGCTACCAACGGGCGGTTGAGCTTAAGGATGCCATCCTGAACGTGATTAATCACGATGACTCGGCGTCGCGAACACAAGAGATGTCGCTCAATGGAGCCGATTCCTTTCTTGGCAAGTGCCGGTATCTTGATACTATCAAGGAAACCAGGTTTGGATCTACAATTCTCGTTGAGAACCGGGTTAACAAGAAACTCTATGTGATCAAGAAACACGAAAAGGGCGAGGCCGGCCGTAAAGAAGCCAAGATACTGGGCACCCTCAAGCATGATAATATAATCGACATTTACGGCTCGGGCGGCGATAACAAGTCGACTGTAATAATCATTGAATACGCTCAGGGCGGTTCCCTTGCCGAGAGGATGGTTCGCCGGTACGATTGGGAAAAGGCATTCCAGATTGTCCTGGCCGTGGCCTCGGGTCTTCATCACGCCCATAAGAACAACATTGTCCACGGCAACCTGCGGCCATCCAATATTCTCTTTGATGCTGACGAAGTGATCAAGATAACCGACTTCGGTCTGCCGGCTCACTACGAAAATCCGCGCAAGAAGAACTGGTACATGCCCCCGGAAAGAAAGAAGTCGCGACAGGGAGATATTTACAGCCTGGGTGTCATCGCTCACCAGATGATAACAGGTCGTAACCCAAGTTACGATACTGCCAGTAATCTGTGCCTGCACGATGTGCAGATGAATCTTCCGGAAGCCGTTCAGCATATGCTGGACAAGTTTCTCGCTATCCGGGTCACCCGTCGGTATGCATCGTGCGAAGAGTTTCTGGTGGAGTGGGAGGCATACGACCAGGATCGCCAGGCGCGCCGGAACAAAAAGAGTTTCGAGCCGGCCCCGCTCGAAGCGCCGCGCAAGAAGATGCCGGTCTGGATGTATGCCGTTATTGGGGCAGGCGTTCTGGCCGGAGTATTTGCCACGCTGTACTCGCTTAGCATTCTGCCTTAGTCTGCCGCGCTTCAAGTAGATATCAAAATCCTCTTTTTTCCAATACCCCGTCTCGGATTTTTTGTTATAATATGCAGTAGGAGCGATGATGAGAACCTGCAGCAACAACTTTCCGATCCCGGTAAGAGCTGCTATCGTGGTAGTCTCTTTATTAGTGCTCTTTAACCTGGCATGTAATAAGGATGACAGCGGCATAACCTCCAACGAGCCCACGTGGACCGAGCCCGAACATTACTCTAAAGAAACTGAACCTACGCTCAGCCTCGATCGTGAATTCATCTATTTTGTTGTCTCGGACACGCTTTTCCCGGACAAGCACGGGATTTATCGAGCCCGCGTCGACAGTCCGGCCCGAGAGAAGGTTCTGGCCGGTTTTGGATTTCATTCACCGGTGGTCTCGGCCAGCGGGTTCGAGGTGGCGTTTCTCACCGGGAGTACTCTCAATTACCTGAAACTGGCTGATGGGACCGTGACAAGTGCTGGCGTGTCGGGTAACTACGAGGTAATCCTGCCCCTCAACGACAGTCTGTATGTGGGTTGCGCAGGACAGCAGCTGTATTTGATAAACTCCCGAGACTCCAGCGTTACCCGTCTTGGCACCGGCAGCGATCCCACCCGCTATGGCCCCAATCGATTTATTGCCTTGACCGAGGTGAGTGCCGGTGCGTACGCTATTTTGAAGTTCACCTACCGCGACGACGTCGAGGGGGATCTGTTTAGTATCGATACTCTGGATATGCTCAGCGCGTCGGGTGAGATTCGGTGGCTAAGTCTCGAATCAATACAGAAGCGGTACGTGTATGTCGAGAAGCTCGACACGGTTAACAACGTCTATACCGGCCAGGTAGGGACCACCGTCAAGAACTTCATAGCTACCACGGACCATGTCAAAGCGCATATTCTTGGCTACAACCTGCTCATTTATCCCGGCCCCGACGGTCGTTTCTATCAGTCCAATTTCGAGGGGAGTTCAAAAGCTCCGTTCTGGCACGCGGAAGAGACACAGTAACTGCCGCTGCAGAAATGGCCGGGTCATAAAAGATACAACCCGGCCAGGTTTGCAGATTATCAAGCCATTGCCGGTATAGGCTTCACTACATCATCTTAAAGACGAACCCTATCGCAACGGTTTCTTTAAATCGACCTTTCTTTGATATTTCCTTATCGTAGAGCAACTGTGTATAAAGGCTGACAGTGATGATTTTGGTTACCTGAGCGCTGAGTATATTTTCCCAGTTAACATCGACCGCCTTCCAATCATCTTCATACTGGGTCCCTTCAACCTGGTCGCTCTCGGAAAAGAATAGAGCCTTATAAAGAGTCAGCTTACCAGTGTAAAGGATGTTTTCGTGAAGCGTGAGCGTGGCGTCAGTCACGGATTCAAGGCCTCCGTCGACGAGGGTCGAGTCAGTCGTTGCCTGCGTGACCGGGTCAACGATGACCGATTTGAATGTTTCTCTTATACCCAATCCGAATCGGCTGAGCACAAAGTCGTCATTCTTTTTGTAGAATTTGCGAGCGATACCGGCTGATTCGGTAAGCCTCAGTGGAGAGAAATACAGCTTCTTGTCCGGGTGGCGGCCGTCGAAGAACTGGGTTTCCAGCCGGAAGGCAGCGTATGGATCAATATACTTGTGAAGCGTAAACAGGCCGACATTTTCCCAGTCGATAAGGTCGGTGGATTTCTTTGGTTTGCTCCAGTCTTTTGTTTCCGGGTCCTGGGTCAGTGTCTGACCGAAAGACATTTTGAGAGTCGACTTGAAGTTAAACCAATCTTCGAGTTGTCGTTCAGCCAGGCCGTTCAGATTGCTGACCCAGTTGACCGAGCCGGCCTCGCCGCCGACCCAGGAGTCGGAATAACCGGTCTGTGTGATGGTAATGTCGGCCGTCAGAGATTTTCGCCAACCGACAAAGGTGCTGTCGTCTTCAGCAGCCCAGGCCCCGGTGGCCAGGGTTGCCAGTAGCGCGATGACAAACGGGGCCCTGAATGAATTAAGCATGTATACCTCCTCTTATTTGTTAATCGATCTTAAGCACTCCCGAGCTCTGAAGTACAGTTCGGGCATTTCTTTGCGTTGATCGGGATCGTGGAAGCACAGAAGGGGCAATCCTTGGTGGTAGGTTCCGCCGGCGGGGGAGCTTCCTGTTCCCGCTTCAGTTTGTTTATATTGCGAATTACGACAAAGACGGCAAAGGCCACAATTAGAAAGCTAATGATGGTGTTGATAAATACGCCATAATTGAGTGTCACTGCTCCGGCTGCCTGGGCATCGGCCAGCGAGGCGTATGGCGCCGCCTGTTCCGCCCCTTGCTTGAGGACAACGAACAGATTGGAGAAATCAACGTTTCCCAGAAGCAGCCCTATCGGCGGCATTATCACGTCGGCCACCAGCGATTTGACGATTGTCCCAAACGCTGCACCGATGATTATGCCGACGGCCATGTCAACGACATTGCCTTTGACGGCAAATTCCCTGAATTCCTTCATCATACCCATCTTTTACAAACTCCTCGGGTGTGAATTGTAGATTCCAACACAGAAAATCTATTAGTAAAGTCCCCTGTTCCGGTGGGCGAAAGGCTGCAGTAAGCACAGGTATTCGGCACTGGTTTTTGCAATCGGGTGCCCCATAGGGCGGGCGACGAGGGCAACGGCGGCACGACCGGTTACCAGAATTGTCATAATAGAAATACTCATAGTGCGGTAGGGAGCGCCCCTCTCAAGTAGCTATCTGTAAGGCTTTCAATGACAGCCTCCTCGGATTTGAGCAATAACTGAGTTTGATGTCCTGCGTACGGTTCGGGAACGACTGCAAAACAGTGGCGGTGCTATTTCGGTTCCCTTTTCGGATTATCGAGTCGCCCTTTTGTAGTCGGGATATACAGAGAATAGTCAGGCGCCTTGTGTTGCGCAACAAATGTCACGGGGACGGCGGTCGATCGTGCCTAATAGGATTCTTCCTCGCTGGGATATTTCCCCTTTTTCACATCATCTATGTACCGTTTGGCCGCATCGGAGATAATGGGGGAGAGGTTGGCATATTCGCGGAGGAACTGTGGTTTAAAGCCTTCCGGCCTCAGCCCCAGAATATCATTTATGACAAGTATCTGGCCGTCGCAATCCGGTCCGGCGCCGATGCCGATGGTCGCCATGGTGTCGAGAGATGAGGTAATCTGGGCAGCGATGGCTGACTCCATCAATTCGAGAACAATGGAAAAGCAGCCCGCTTCCTGAAGGGCCATAGCCGAGTCCAGCAGGTAGGCACGGGATTTTTCGTGCCGGCCCTGGACCCTGGGCCCGCCAAACCTGTGAATTGACTGTGGTGTCAGACCTATATGAGCCATTACCGGGATGCCGCATTCGATCACACGCTTGACCGTAGGCACCATCTCCAGGCCGCCTTCAATTTTGACAGCTTCGGCATTACCCTCTTTCAGAAATCGTCCAGCGTTCTCGATGGCCGTTTGTACCGATGGCTGAAACGACATAAACGGCATATCGGCAATCAGCAAGGTGCGATGTGCCCCACGGGATACGGCCGCCGTGTGGGCTATCATGACATCCATTGTTATTGGCAGGGTTGTATCATAGCCGTGAATGACATTGCTGGCCGAGTCGCCAACCAGGATCGCGTCCACACCGGCCTCGTCGAGGAGTTTCGCCGTGAAGTAATCGTAGGCCGTGAGCATCGCTATTTTCTCACCCCTGGCCTTTTTTCTTATGATGGTCTGAACCGTGACTTTCTTTTTGCTCTTGGTCGATGACATACTGGCTACCTCCCTGCCAGGTTTCCGGCAGGCGAATAGTATTTCTTGCCGGAGATAGGCTTGTTGATCTGCTCAATCAGATCGTCGAAGTGCTCGGGATTATTGACGAAGTCAATCTCGTCGGTCTTGACTACCAGCAGCGGCGTTTCTGAGTAGTTGAAAAAGTAATAATCGTAGGCCTTATTCAGGACCTCGATATAATCGTAATCGATGGACTTTTCAAAGCTGAAGTTCCGGTTGCGAATTCGGTTCAGCAAGGTGGGTGTGGAGGCCTGCAGATAAATGACCAGGTCAGGCCGGGGTATATCCGAGAGCAAGACCGGAGCAATGCGGTTATACAGGGCCAGTTCCCGGTCGGAGAGATTAACGGAAGCGAAGATCGAATCTTTAGCGAAAAGATAATCAGCCACTATACGCTGGGCGAAAAGATCCCTGACCATCAGGCCTTGCTGCTGCTGAAAGCGGGAAATCAGGAAGTACAACTGGCAAGAAAAAGCGAAGCGCTTGCGGTTTTTGTAAAAGTCGACCAAGAAGGGGTTCTCCAGAACCTCCTCATTGATAAGTTCTGCGTCGATTCTCGAGGCCAGCAGCTGGGCAAAACTGGTTTTTCCGACCCCGATTACACCTTCCACGGCAACGTATTTAGGTTCTAATGTCTCGGCCGACATGATCCTTATACAGGATAACTTCCTGTTCGTCCTGTTCGCTGACAAAGTCAGCGATGGGTGTTGACGTAACCGGATGAATCAGATCCGGCGTAATTTGCAGAAGCGGTAACATGGCAAACGGTCGATTCAGAAGCTCCCGGTGGGGAATGGAAAGCGCTTCGGTTTCGATAATCTGGTCGCCAAACAGGAGAATGTCAAGGTCAATCGCTCGCGGTAGCTTTTGTCCTTTGCCGGTACGTCCCATGTCCCTTTCGACCGCCTCAAGTTCCGACAGCAAAGCACTGGGTGTGTACTGGTACATGACCATGACGGCCTGATTCATAAATGAAGGATTCTCACCCTCCATGTCGATAGCTTCCGAAACGTATATGCCCGAGGTAGCAACAACCTCCAAGCCTGAAATTAACTCAAGCCTGGTCAGGGCGCGCTGAAGATTCTTCTCCCGATCACCCATATTCGAGCCCATCAGGATGTAAACGATTTCACTCATTATCTGCCCTCGCCTCTACTATTGATTGTCCACCAGCTTTGACGTGTCCTTCTGAAATCTCGTCAATTCAACTTCGATCGACTTTATTTGTCCCGGTATCGGAGGATTCATTTTTCGAACCCGTAGCGTCACCCGATACACCGGAAACCGGTCGAGAATGCTGGCTGCGAGATGGTCGGCAAGTCCTTCCAGCAGTGAAAAGGCGTGTCCCTCGACCGTTTCCTTGATAACGTCGTAAGCCTGCCTATAATCTATAGTATCGGCCAATTGGTCGGTTCTTCCAGCCTCGGCCAGGTCCACTTCAAGCTCACAGTCCACCTCAAACACGCGTCCGGTTTCCTTTTCGGCGGCGGTGGCTCCGTGATATCCGTAAAACGACAAACCGCTTAACCTGATTACATCCTTCATGAAGTATCACTCGTCTTGATCAGATTGACTTTGCGCTTCAAACGGCCCCGGGCCGACTCGTAAGATTCATGCGAGGCGGTAAGGGAGAGCCTCAAATAACCTTCACCGGTATCACCGAACGCCGAACCCGGAGCCACCAGAATTCGACTTCGTCGATAGAGTACACTGGCCTGGGTTCGAGCGTTTCTTCTACCGCTCAGCCTGGCCCAGACAAACGGAGTGCTGTCATAGCCGGATTTCTCCATCGACAGCAGGTCCAGGAGTTTGGTCGCTTCAGCGGAGGAGCGTTTCATCACCTCCCTGACTCGCTTTAGCTGTTCGTTCGGAAACTGGCGAATTGCGTTTAGAGCCAGGTCAGCATAGTATTGCGGGATATGAGTCGGTATGAGGTTGGTGGCAGATTCCAGGCCGCTGATTATATCCCTGTTGCCGGCCACGAAACCGAACGGGAGTGGCGGCAGACCGAAGAGGTAGGCGAACGAGCATATCTCCACCCCCACCTTTTTGCCTCCCGTAGCAGACAGTAGCGAGGTCGAAAGGCGCGGGTCGATTGACTGATAGGCGGCGTCGTTTACGATTACGATATTCTCCCGCGATGCCATCCAGATCAGGTCTTCCATGTCCTTGGTTCCGAGTGAGGTGCCGGTAGGGTTATGGGGAGAATTTAGAAATAGCAGTCGGGCCACCCGTCCCAGCCGGGTAGTGATCCGCTCGAAATTAGGTCGCCAATCGTTTTTTGGCGAGACAGAATAGTGAACCGGTTCGCCTCCGCACGCCGTTGTGGCTTTTTTGTAAAGGGGCAGCCCCAGCTCCGGGACGAAGACGATGTCGCCGCTGTCAATGAAGGCTATGGCGGTGGTTAAGACCAGGCTTGAAATACCGCCGCCTACGAAAATCTCTTTTGCAGGATTGAGCTTCACTCCATGTTTTGCAGTAAGCCAGTCCGCAAGGGTTTCTTTCAGCTTCGATATCTTCTGCTTGTCAGCGGCCTTGAATTGTTGGCCTGAGGGCAGCTCGTCTTCTTCCATTGGTATCGGCCAATTGAAGCGAGCCAGGTCGAGCAGTTCCATCTTTTTCAGGCCGGACGGTTTGGTTCTCTCTCTGGTAAACGAAAAGATGTCCGGCGGAAGCTGGTAGAGGCGGTTAGCCTTGTCGATGACGGCCCGTTTGATGATCATTGCTTCGAGCCTCGCTTTTCATGATCATCTATCCGCTCCATACTGTCGCGCATCTGTTCGAGGCGTTTGAAATCGTCTGCTGGAATGGCATTGACATTACCGAGTTGGCGAGCCAGATGTACAATTCTGGCATAGTGTTCGACGGTTTCATGACGGTAAAAGGCCTGCTCCAGGTTTCGCCCCACCGTCAGCAGGCCGTGATTACGCAGGAGAAAGGCGTTGCTTTCGCCCAGGAACGGGTCCAGCGACGCCCCGACCGCGTCGGTCCCGGGCGGAGCGTATTCGGTCAGGGCGATGGCACCCACTGATAGAACAATCTCGGGCAGAAGATCGCAAGTCAAATCGACCCCGGCCACGGCAAAAGAAGTGGCATATGGTGCGTGCGAGTGGACGCAGGCGTTTATCTCCGGTCGCAGGCGGTAAACGTGCAGGTGCATAGCCAATTCCGAGGAAGCCGGGTTAATACCTTCAATCCGCCTTCCTGCGGTATCAACGATTACCAGATCCTCGGCCCGCATCCGACCCTTTGGAAAGCCGGAAGGAGTGAGCATGACTTGGTTGCTTTCGAGTCGCACCGAGATGTTGCCTTCGGTGGCCGAAATGAGCTTCCTCTGGTATAAGAGCCGACCGACCTCAACGATCCGGCTCGCGATTTCTCTGTCAAAAGGCATATTGCAGTGGAAGTTAGACGCTGCCGACCGGAAAGTCAACCACTAAGCGGTTCGGATGGCTGGCCCGGGACTATCTTGCCACTGTAAGATATTAGATGGTAGAGAAATAGGTCTGGTAAGCGGCAAATGGTGAATTCTGGCAATGACCGGTTCTAAGGGGGGTCGGCTGGCTGTAAAGATAAGAAAATTATAAAGTTAAATATCCGCGATTTTTTTTGAATCAAACGTATTTCTGTTGCGTTTAACCTAATAGGCAGCGAGACATAGGAAAAATCTCTTGACTTGATTTTGACGTTTCGCTATAATACAAGGCTAAGTGTCTGGAGGATTGGTTTAGTTGAGTTCGCGCTTTCTTTCCCCTGAAAGTAGTGTATCTAGGGAGCGCCGGTATCTGCTGTTGACATTCATCGCCATTGTCTGTCTGATCACCGGCATTATTATATCATCTCGCTTAGATCTGACCGCCCGGTCGGTGGCGCAGACCCCGACCGTCGCTCCTTCGATTGCCGCTTATCCGCTGGTCGAGGTGGATGGCGAGTTTGAATCTCCGTTCGTGGGGGTGGTTGAAGATGCCCAGGATGCGGTAGTGCATATTTCGGCGCGGGCTCAGGCAAACAACCTGCCCTGGTGGCATCAGGGGTCGGCCTACGCGACTTCCTCCGGATCGGGTTTTTTCATCCGGGAAGATGGTTACATCCTCACCAATAATCACGTTGTGGAGGAAGCCGGACAACTTACCGTTACCACTGCTTCCGGTTACCGCTACGATGCTACACTGGTGGGGACGGACCCGTTGACCGATCTGGCGGTGGTTAAAATCGAGCCGGAGGAAGATATCACCACTATTGCGTTCGGGGACTCCGACGCAATCAAGGTTGGGAGTTGGGCGATTGCGATTGGCAACCCGTTTCCTCAGCAGGGGCTGGACCGGTCGGTAACGGTGGGAGTGATATCCGCCAAGGGCAGAAGTAATCTTAATTTTGGGCGGGGGGAGACTCCGGCGTATCAGGACTATATACAGACGGATGCCTCGATCAATCCAGGCAACTCGGGTGGACCCCTTTTGAACATTCGGGGTGAATGTATCGGTGTGAACGCGGCCATTTCCAGCCCGACCGGAGGCTCGGTGGGTATCGGTTTTGCGATTCCAATCAATATGGCTCGCTCGGTGATCCCTGACTTGATTGCCACCGGCCGAGTCAGCCGCGGCTGGCTTGGTGTCTGGCTGGGCCGGCTAACCGAGCAGGAAGCCCGTCGTCAGGGGCTGGATGCGGTCAGAGGGGTAAAGATCGACTCGGTCTTTGCCAACTCACCGGCCCAGCGGGCAGGTCTGAAAAGTGGTGACATCGTGCTAAGTATAGATGGGCAGCCAGTGGATAATAACAGCCAACTGTCGGTACTGGTGGCGAGAGCGAAAAGCGGGCAGCCGATTCCAATCGACATTGTCCGCGACGGTGAGAAGGAGACTCTCACAGCGGTCGTTGTTGACCGGGAGACCTTCCTGGCCTCGCTCGATAGTCGCGAACTACCAGTCTCAAATGAATTAGATGTGCTTAACTGGCTGGGCATGGAATTGATGACCTTTACCGATGACGTTGCTGAGGCGCTCGGCATTGAGCCGATCGAAGGTGTCTATGTACGGAGGATATTGACCGGAGGGGCGGCTGACCGCTCTTCCATTTCCAGAGGTACCATTATCCTTCAGGTGAATAATGAGTCGGTTACTTCGGTCGAAGATATCGGGCGCATTGATCGCGAGCTGGCCGGATCTTCGCGGAGAATTCCGCTGATAGTGGTTGAACCGGATGGCACCTTTGCCCGTAAGGTGATCAAACCCTAAGGTAAATTAGTAGCGTTTTGTAATAAACTCCGACCGCTGAAGAGGCGGTCATAAACAATAGAATGGTGGAAGGAGTAAGTCGTAGACAGTGGCTAAGCAATCCCTAAAATATCGCGATGAAGACAGATCGTTAGATCTTTATCTCCGCGAGATCGGGGAAACACCTCTCATCAGCGCCGACGAGGAAGTGCGTCTGGCAAGACGTATCAAGCAGGGTGACAAAAGGGCCCTGGAAAAATTAACCAAAGCCAATTTGCGCTTCGTCGTGTCGGTGGCAAAACAGTATCAGAACCAGGGTCTCTCGCTGGCGGATCTGATCAACGAGGGTAATATCGGATTGATCAAGGCAGCCAAGCGATTCGACGAGACCCGCGGGTTCAAGTTCATTAGTTACGCTGTGTGGTGGATCCGTCAGGCCATACTTCAGGCTCTGGCGGAACAGAGTCGCATCGTGCGCCTTCCGTTAAACCGGGTCGGAACCCTTCACAAGATAGGCAAGGTATCCAGTCAGCTTGAACAGGGGTTGGGTCGCATTCCCTCGCCCAAAGAAATCGCCAAGGAACTGGAGTTGTCCGAAGGTGAGGTGTCCGACACCCTGAAGATATCCAACTCGCATTTGTCTCTTGACGCGCCGTTTTCATCTTCAGAGGATAATTCTTTGATCGACGTGCTCGAAGACGAGTACCAGCCTTCCCCGGACGAAGCGTTGTTGAGTGGATCGCTCAAACTGGAGATTGAGAAAGCACTTCACTCGCTGACGCCCAGGGAAGCCGAGGTCATAAACCTGTATTTTGGGCTCAACCACGAGAAACCGCTAACGCTGGAAGAGATCGGCGCCCGGTTTTCCCTGACGCGTGAAAGAGTCAGGCAAATCAAGGAGAAGGCCATCCGTCGTCTCCGTCATGCTTCGCGCAGCCGTTCTCTGAGAGCTTATCTCAATTGAGCTATCTTTTGCTGTGAAAAGTAAACCGTCCTCAATCGAGGGCGGTTTTTTTGTTAGCTTTCAAGCACATCGGGGTCGGGTTATTACTTCTTGACAGGTAAAAGCGAAGAGAGTAATATTCGGCCGAGAGGATATTACTTACGGCCGATTCGATCTGCAAAACTGCCGGACAGTGTGAGCCGGAGAAAGGGTGAGCATGTTCAGAGTAAGCAAGATAATTAGTCTTTTGATTACCAGCGGAATTGTCGTCCTGGCTCTTTCACCCGATGCCCATGCTTACATAGACCCCTCCACCGGAAGTTACATGCTGCAGATTCTCCTGGCGGGTCTGTTGGGAGCTCTTTTTACGCTCAAGATCTTCTGGAGAAATCTAAAGGGATTCCTCACAAGATTCCTGACTGGCAGAAGGGACGATGTTAAAGCCGACTAGCCACGCTTTAGGAAGCTCTTTTCGCGATCCAAGCGGTTTTGTTTTTCACTCCAGCGGCGTTCTTTATCGTCAGGTAAATCAGAGTTACCGGGATAACTATGACCTGTTGCTCGGTTCGGGCCTTTACGATGATCTGGTTAAAGCGGGATTGCTGATTCCTCACGTTGAAGCCAATCGTCCAGAAGGCGCTACGGAGTCAGCGTATCGTGTCATAAAACCCCGGCTGGTCGGGTTCGTCTCATATCCGTATGAATGGTGTTTCAGCCAGCTCAAGGACGCCGCCCTCGCTACCCTGGCCATTCAAAAACGAGCCATCGAATACGGTATGATTCTCAAAGACGCCAGTGCCTACAATATCCAGTTCGTTGACGGAAAGCCGACGCTGATTGATACGCTTTCGTTCGAGAGATACCGGGAAGGGCAACCGTGGATAGCTTATAAACAGTTCTGTCAGCACTTCCTGGGCCCTCTCGCGCTTATGTGTTATCGCGATGTCAGGTTGGGCCAGATGATGCGTACCCACATTGATGGTATCCCTCTGGATCTGACCAGCGCGCTGCTGCCGCGCCGGACTCGCTTGTCGTTTTCGCTGTTGACCAATATTCATCTGCACGCAAGGAGTCAGCAGCGGCACGCCTCTAAGCCGAGGGCATCACAGCGGCGCGGCATGAGCCGCCGCGCCATGCTTGGACTTGTAGATAGCCTCGAATCGGGTGTGAAGAGACTTCGCTGGCAGGCCAAAGACACTGCCTGGGCGGACTACTACGATCACACCAACTATGAGGCTGAGTCGCTTGACCATAAAGAGCAACTCGTCGCCGAGTATCTGAAATTGACTCAACCGTCAGTGATCTGGGACCTGGGCGCCAACATCGGCCGGTTTAGCCGAATCGCGGCCGAGCTCGGTATCGAGAGTATAGCCTTTGATCTCGATCCGGCGGCGGTGGAGAAAAACTACCTGGAGTGTCTGCGGGCCGATGAGAAACGAATCCTGCCGCTGGTACTTGATCTGACCAACCCCAGCCCGGCGATCGGATGGGAACACTCTGAACGGATGTCACTTCTGGAGCGCGGTCCGGTCGACTTAGTGCTCGCTCTGGCCCTGATCCACCACCTGGCCATCGGCAACAACGTGCCCCTGGAAAGTATTGCGCGATTCATCCGCGGCTGCTGCCGCTCACTGATAATCGAGTTTGTACCAAAAGAGGACTCCCAGGTGAAGCGCCTGTTGGCCTCCCGTGAAGATATCTTTGATGAATACAGCGAGGCCGGCTTTGAAAGTGCTTTTGCACACCACTTCTCCATTGAGAAAGAGACCGCTGTCTCCGGGAGCAGCAGAAAAATCTATCTGATGCGAGCAAAATCGTAAGATGAAACGCCCGCCACCGATACACCCGCTCTTGTTCAGCTTGTTCCCGGTGCTGTTTCTGTATGCGCAGAACGCCGATGAAATGAAATTGGTGGATTTGCTGCTGCCGCTCCTGCTGGTGGGCCTTACCGCCGTTCTTCTGACGTCAGTGGTAAGCCTCATTACCCGCAATGCCAGGAAGGGTGCCCTGATTTCCTCGGTGATAATGCTTCTTTTCCTTTCATACGGCCATGCTGTTGACTGGATATCCCACGACAGTGTCAAGATAGCCGAGTCGGTGCTGGGACCCAGCCTGACTGTTATTATCATTTCGGTGACCCTCATAATCCTGACCGTCATTTACACGGTCAGGACGCGAAGCGACCTGATCAAGTTGACAAAGTATGCCAACCTGTTTGCCCTGGCGCTGGTATCAATTCAGTTGCTTCAAGGAGGGTTCAAGCTGATCAGGCGCGGCGATGTCGGGATCGGTAGGGAACTTGCGATTGCCGCCGCCGGCCCAATAGAGCGTCGCCCGGATATCTTCTACATTATTGTCGATGGTTATGGACGGGCGGATATACTTCAGGAAATATACGATTACGACAACTCCGCCTTTTTATCGCGACTGCATGAACTTGGCTTTCGCGTTGCCGACAGCAGTTGTGCCAACTATCCACAGACCCTGCTGTCTCTGGGCACGGCCCTCAATCTGGATTATATTGAGAACCTCGGTAGATTTGAGTCGTCGGCCAACGATCGCATGCCGCTGGCAAAAAAGTTCCAGAGAAACGTTGTTCTCAAATTTCTCGACGAACTGGGTTACACCTCGGTTGCGTTTTCCAGTGGATATAGCATGACCGAACTCAAGAGCGCCGACATGTATATCGCCAAAGGTCGCGCCTATAGCGAATTTCAAAGTATCCTGCTTGCTACGACGCCGCTACCCCTATTCGCTGAAGCCGCAAGAGAGGGACCGCACGCCCGGCATCGGAGCCGCATCATAACTACACTTGATACGTTATCGATGTTATCGGAGATAGAGTCACCGAAATTCGTATTCGCGCACATTATTGCTCCTCACCCGCCGTTCGTGTTTGATGCCGAAGGCGGCGAGATTGGTCCTGAGGGGCGGTGGTCGATAAGGGACGGCTCACACCTGGTAAAAGACTCAACCGACCTCAAGGAGTACATTGAAGGGTATCGTGATCAGATTACTTTTATCACGGTAAGGTTGGAAGAAACAATCCGGGAAATCCTTCGAACGGCCGGCGACGAACCGCCAATAATTATTGTCCAATCCGACCATGGCCCCGGGTCGGGCCTTAGCTGGGGAAACTGGAGAAAAACCAATCTGCGCGAACGGCTGTCGATATTCAATGCCTATTACCTCCCCGGACTTGACCGGGATCCCATTTACGACGAAATCACACCGGTAAATACTTTCCGGATAGTGTTTAACGAATATTTCGGAACTAACCTCAGGTTGCTGCCTGACAAGCATTTCTATGCCCCATGGTCCCACCCCTTTGCCTACATCCCGGTTACAAAAGAGCTGGGGGGTGGCACCTACGCGCACCTGATGGAACAGTTGCTTAGTTCTCCTCCCGACTCAGTCCACTTTAAACAGATGAGCGAACGCAAGCCACCGGGGACCGCATTCAACGCCACGGGGAACCGTTTAGTGACCGAAGCAGGGGTGTGCATTTATTTCGATACAGTCCAGCGCTCTTCAGCCGTTGAGATAGGACGTGACAACAACGATGATTATCTCCTGCGGTATTTCAGACAGGACGAAGAGATTGCCAGCCAAATGGTTCCTTCGCGCTGGAGATTAGGGGGAGGCATCATAATTGACATTGTCGACACTCCGCAAGAGGCTGCGGCGGAAGGGTTTGACCGAATAGTAGTAACCGGACAAGGAGATGACGGATTTTGTGCCTTGAGCCACCTGAGGCTGCTGGATCTCAATCCTGATGAAATTACTCGCGAGATGCTCCGGCTTGAACTTCCATCAGGGCTCGAATTACATCCCGACCAGAACCTGGCGGTTAATGGATGGAATTACGGTGATACAATAATCCTCAAGGCCCTGTACGCAGTGCCCGAAGCCGACTCGATTCATTTCCTGTTTGCCTATGAGGCAAGGCACGAAATTGACACCAACTACAAGATTTTCTTCCATTTGAATACGGTTGGCGAAAACGGGAAGTTCTTTAATCATGACTTTCCGCCCCCTAATAACACCGGCTCCTGGAAGAAGGGATCGGTGCACAGGTGTCGGAAAACGACTCCTAATTATGGCGACCGTCTCCATATCACTACGGGCTTTTTCCTTGGGAAAAAATCTCTCGGACAACCCTTCAAGGCCGTGGGCTCGATCAGATGAGCCCTGCTGACATATTGTTTGACTTCGTGGCCGGAGCGTTTATTTTAGCCCAAATGTCTCAGGCAGGAGGGATCACTTGGAGTATCACAGGAAGAACAGTCTTCTAATCGGAATTGTCAGCGCCGTTTTCCTGATCATTCTTGCCAGAAACGCTTGGTTATGCGACGATGCCTACATCACGCTGAGAACAGTGGACAACTTCATAAACGGTTATGGCTTAACCTGGAACGTTGCTGAGCGAGTACAGACTTATACCCATCCGCTGTGGATGTTTTTGTTGTCGGCCTTCTATCTGGTGACGGGCGAAGCGTACTACACGACCGTGATCTTATCCATGACCCTGTCACTACTGGCGGTGGTTCTGTTTGCCCACCGGGTGGCCCTATCGACGTGGTCGGCGGTCCTTGCGGTCTGTGTTCTGACGGTCTCCAAGGCTTTCATGGATTTTTCCACTTCAGGCTTAGAAAACCCGCTCACGCACCTGATCATGGTGGTATTCTTCATCATCTATTTCGAGCCGAAACCATTGGCGAAATCAGTGTTCTGGATGTCTTTATGTGCTGCCATGGGTATTCTCAACCGGGCAGATACCGTCCTTATCTTTCTCCCGCCTCTGTTATACATCATCTGGAAGGTCGGGGGATGGAGACCGGTACGAGCATTTCTCGCCGGGATGATTCCGGTGGTTGTTTGGGAGGCCTTTTCTCTATTTTATTACGGCTTCCTTTTTCCGAATACGGCCTACGCCAAACTCGGCACCGGCATCGGCACCGGTGACCTCGCCAACCGGGGGTTGGTTTATCTATTTGATGCGGTACTCATGAGTCCCATCACGCCGGTGACAATCGTCATTGCAATTGCGGTGAGTATTGTATCCAGAAAAATGCAATCGTTCGCAATGGCGATCGGTTTGTCACTATACCTTGCTTACATCGTCAGAATCGGTGGCGATTTCATGACCGGTCGATTTCTTGCCACACCGTTATTCGTATCCGTAATTTTACTGTCGCGATTCGAGTTTTCACGGCTGCGCTGGCGTCCTCTGACATTCGGAGCAGCGTTGATCTTAGTTGGCGTCCTGTGGCCATTAAGTCCTGTCTTCAGCGGTTCCGGTATGGGGAAAGGTGATGAAAAATACTACTGGCACCGCGGTATCAGGGACGAGCGGGCCAGCACCTTTCAGTACACCGGCCTGCTCAACGGGTCAGGATCGATTGAGAATTATCAATGGTACATAGAGGCAAGGCAGGCCGTCCAGACCCGGCCTGCTGTTGTGGTGCGGGGCGGTATCGGTGTTTTCGGCTATTACGTCGGTCCGGAAGTACACGTGCTGGACAAACACGCCCTCGGCGACCCGCTCCTGGCGCGCCTTCCCGCGTGGATGCCCAGCCGATGGCTGCCGGGACATTATAGGCGCTGGGTCCCTTACGGATACATATCAACACTGGAAACTGGTGAAAATCAGATCGAGGACCCTGACCTGGCCGCGTATTATGAGGGGCTGAGAATCGTTGTCAGGGGCCGGCTTACGAGTTGGGAGCGTTTGAAAGAAATCATCAGGTTTAACCTGGGGTATTACAGTGATCTGATAGGCGCTTATGCCGCCCGTCCGTCGATTAGACTCAAATATGATCGGGTAAATAAGCGCGTCCCCCAGGGAACCAATGCCTTTCTCGCCAAACGCTGCTATCTGCTTCCTCCGTCGGGTATTCAGATTGACTTCGATACCGTGCGGCGTGCCTCGGTGCTTGAGATCGGACGCGACCACAACGATGATTATCTCCTTCGATATTTCAGGCAGGAAGAAGAGATTGCCAGCCAGATGGTTCCCTCGCGCTGGAGATTAGGGGGAGGTACCATAATTGACATCGTCGAAATACCGGAGCATGCCGCCATGGAGGGTTTTGACCGGATCGTAATCACCGGCCAGGTGCGCGACGACGTCTGTGCCTTTAGCCATCTGAAACTGCTGAATCTCAAACCCGACGAGATCATTCGCGAGTTGCTCCGGCTTGAAATCCCATCCAAGGTCGAATTGCATCCCGAGCAGAATTTGGCGGTAGATGGATGGAGTTTCGGTGATACAATAATCCTTAGGGCCCTGTACGCCGTGCCAGAGGCGGATTCGATTCATTTCCTGTTTGCCTATGAGGCGAGGAACGAGGTTGACACCAACTACAAGATCTTCTTCCATGTGGATACAACCGGCGAAGAGGAGAAGTTCTTTAATCATGACTTTCCGCCCCCCAGTAACACCGGTTCATGGAAGAAGGGGTCGGTGCACCGATGTCGAATAACGACTCCCAATTATGGCGACCACTTCTATATCTCTACGGGCTTTTTCCTGGGAAACAAATCTCTCGGACAAACCTTCAATGCGGCGCACCGTAAATCAGATGGTGAATAGACCGATGGTTGATTTTGCAAAACGGCGTTTGGATCTATTGGTGATTTGGCAGCAGGCGCAATGAGTGATCATATTTCGCGCAGCAGTTCCAGCAGCTGTTCTTCCTTTCCAGCGATGACGTCTCTTCTTACGTAATTACCTGACATCATCTTCAGATTCAGACGGTTCAGGATCCACTGGTCTTCATACTCTTCAATTGGGATATAGTCTCGACGGAAACGAGGATCATCATCAAAACGGGCGGCATAAGTCCAATTGCCGTGGATGTGAATAAAGGTCGGTTTGATGGTGTCGAAGACATAGTCGTAGAAGCCCGCATGGTTCTTTTTGAGCGTGCGGGCAATTACTTTGTCAGTAAGACGGGCCAGGTCATAAACTCTCAGCCGGGAATAATAGAGCGTTCCTCCCAGATCAGGCAGTAAGACCGAGCCGTCGTCCAGCTGGAGCGCATCGGCGTAATTATTGAATCTATCGGCAAATGCTCCAGCAATTCCTTTGAGCGATACTGTCGGTTGCCGGTGGAACTGCCGCATACGGGGCAGCTGAATCTTCGCTGAAGCCGCCAGCGACAACACCGTCACAATCGAACCAACCAGGATCACGCGGCCGCCACTGCCGAACAAGAGCCGGATAATGAAGATCACCTGTATGGAAATCAAAGCATAGATAAACGGGAAGAATGGTGTGGCGAAACGGTATTCCGGCATCCAGTCGGGAGGCATTATGATAAACACGAAGCCAGGGATGAAAGTGAATATGAGCAGCAGGACGTAGGCAGTCCACTTCTTTTGTTTGCTGAGCCAGAGGGTCGAGGCTACCACGATGAATCCAAGCACGAAGAAACGGGCCTTGGTGCCGACCATACTGACAATAAGGTTCAGAAACATGGTCAGGAAAGGCTCCTGCAGAGTCAGGGCGGGAGTCAGCAGATCGAACGACGGGCCTCCCTTGGCGTAGTATGTATTAGGCATCCATTCACCAAAATAGTAGTAGCGGAAAATCACCGACGCCCCGTAGCACACAGCGAATAAGGCCACGTTGAGGCCGGCCGCGCTCAGGGCCGGCTTAAGGTTCACCGGTCGGGCTGTCACCAGCCTTAACAGCACAGCCGCCGGGAACATCGCCGCGTAGACAACGCCGTCCGGCCTCGTCAGGCCTATGCCAACAGTCACCACGGCGCATACGACGGCACTCCGGTCCAGAGATTCATCACCGGCCAGCATCCTGACCAGATAGTAGAAGAGAAATGTTATCAAGGCCACGAACAGCGCATTCTCGAGGCCTGAACACGCCCAGACGGCGAATGAGGTGTTGGACGAAACCAATATGAGTATGACGAACGAACCGAAGTGACCGATACCAAAGTATCGTCTTACGGTCTTACTCAGGAATATGAACGTGAACAGGACCAGAACGGCTCCAACGATTTTTGGCACAATGAAAGGATCGAATACGCGCAACAGGAAAAAGGGCACCATCATCAACAGCCACAACAGGTTTGAGTATCCCTCGACCGGTTCAGCCCCGGGTTGGCTTACCAGGCCGTGCCCCCCGGCTAAGCTTCGGGCATAGGCGAAGGTAATCCCGGCGTCATCAATGATCCAATCTGACAGAGGCATGGTCAGCAGAAGGTAGATGACAAAGGGAACCGCTACGGTCAGGATAGAGAACCGGTTTTTGCGCAGTGCTTTAAATATGTCCATAACGTGGTTGGCGATTTGAAATTCGGAGCCAAGCGAAGATAGAAATGGTGAAAACCCAAGTCAAGGTGTAAAACTCGCGGCGGGGCAAAAAGGCCTGTTCCTGGCAGCCACCGAGAACTCCTGGAGCAGGCATCTCAAGTCCCTGAGTCCGAGTGAATTACTTGCGCCTTTGCTTACGAGTGGGTAAGCCGTCAGATCAGGTTTAACTGCCGCTGAACAGTGATAGCAGGCACCCCGCATTTAGATTCTGCCAGGAGAGTTTCAACAAATGTTTGGAAGACTGATCTGTACTATCTCGGATTGAAGTAATTGTATGGATACACCAAGGACGAAACTGCGACACGGAAAGGTACTGCGCGCTTTATACTTCGGTAGTCTTTAAGTACGGCTTTGGCACAGGGGAGATTTTAGTCTACCCTATTACTTCTGGCTCTGGATATACCAATCGACCGTTCTTTTGAGGCCCTGCTTCAGGCCGACCTGTGGTGTCCAGCGTAGCCTGGTGCGGATGGATTCAATGCTCAGAGCCCTGCGACGGATATTGTCGATATCGCGGCGGTCTACGTAAGAGGGATTGATGTCTCTGCCCATCAATTCGGCTAACATTTCGAATAGACTTATAATACTGGTCTCGATGCCGGTACCGATGTTGAACACCGCACCTTCCGCCTTTGGAGACATCAGGGCTAAGAGAGTCCCGTCCACAGCATCGTCAACGTACGTGAAATCGCGCGTCTGTTGTCCATCGCCGTGAAGCTGCGGGGGATCATTCTTGTCGATGGCCTCGATGAATTTGGATACGACACCGCAGTAAGGGTTCCGGGGGTCTTGCTTGGGGCCGTAAATATTGGAGTATCGCACAGCGGAGACGGGTGTACCGTAAGTTTCATAAAAGGCGTGACAATAGTTCTCTCCGGCGAGTTTTGACACCGAATATGGTGAGAATGTCAAGGTGCGTTCATCCTCTGTGATCGGCAGGATTCTGGGATTCCCATAAACGGAAGCCGACGAGGTATATACTACCCGGCTAACGTTATGCTCTTGTGCGGCAAGCAGCACGTTAAGAGTTCCCCCGATGTTGACCTCGTAATCGTTTTGTGGATTCTTCGTTGAAACAATGATGTTGCGTGCTGCCAGGTGGGCGATGTAGTCAGCTTCCTTCGCCAGCTTAGATACCAGTGCCATATCGGTTACAGAACCCTCGACAAACTCGAAATCAATCCCGGCTGTGATGTTGGTCAGAGATCCGGAAAAGAGATCGTCGAGTACAATGGCTTTTCCACCGCTGTTGACCACGCGTTCTGTTACGTTGGAACCCACGAATCCAGCCCCGCCGGTGATTAAAACTTTCTTTCCCCCAAAATTAATTTCTGTCATAAACCTACTTCCGTAATCTCAGTTTCAAAAATATCAAGGGTCTGGCCAGACGCCACCAATCCCTGAAAGGTTTCATCTTAGAGTATTGCTTTGCCTCGCCCCGGTAGTAAATGGTGATGGGCATTTCCAGGACATTGTATCTGGGAGACTGGACGGCTTTATAGAGCAGATATGGCTCCAGTTCATAAGTGTTTAGCCATTCCTGATCGAGGTTGATGTTCTCGTCATCGAGAAGCGACAAATAGAACGCTCTGAAGCCGTTGGTGCCGTCGGTAATCCGCTTGCCGGTGAGAATGGTGAAAACGGCCGAATACAGCCGGGTGGTTATTTCTCTAAAGAGCGGAGCATCAACGGTTTCCCCGCCCTTGAGGCGCCGCGAACCTTGTATGAAGTATGAACGATCTTCTTTGAGTCTGTCCAGCACCGGTTTCAACTCCTTCGGTTCGTGCTGATCATCACCAGACATAATGACCGCTATATCGAAGCCATTGTCTTTGCCATACTTAAGACCGGTGCGGATACCTGCACCTACTCCAAGATTTCTCTCGTGGCGGATGACTTCCGCCCCGGCCGACAAGGCTTCTTGGTATGTATTATCTCTCGAACAGTCGTCGACTACCAGAACTTTGTTGACTTGATTTGTATCAAGTACCTTGGCCACGACCCGGCCGATCTTGCCCTGTTCGTTAAAAGCGGGGAGAATGCAAAGGACCCTGGGATGACGGGTTGCTTCGCTACTGTTGCCCGACTCCAAGATATCCTGTTCTTCGCTCATTTGCTGGTAAGTATATGGCCCGTCGACAACTGTCGCAACCCTTTTTAACGTTGCTGCCGGAAGCCGAGGTCTGGCAAAAGGGTAGCTTGCCAAGCAGCCAAAAGTCTGCCCATACTCTCTTGACAAGTTTTGTCCAATGGGGTATCATTAGCACGGCTACTGAGTGCCGAAGTGGTGAAATTGGTAGACGCGCTGCGTTCAGGGCGCAGTTCTCTTTACGGGAGTGGGGGTTCGAGTCCCCCCTTCGGCACCAACTTGGCTGGCTTTGATGATCAGTCGAGATTAGCTGTCAGCTAACCTGCACCCATTTCTCATCAGACTTGTCTTGCCCGTTGATGCTGGCAAAGTCCTCAATTCATAGGCATCAGAATGTCCGTCGTCCGTTATGGCCGTTTTGAAGCTATTCAGTGTGTACCTGTGCGGTCCATCAAATTCAGTACCGACTGACCTCTAAGATGTTACTGTATATGAAGGTGCGCCAGATGATAGGTGGGCCCGTCTGAACGCAGGTCGGTGGCTGGTTGAATTCTGCGGCTCGGGTTTATCAAAATCATCTGGTTTCAAATCTACTGGCAGGAAAAGCCTTGCAGCTGTAAGGATGAGATGATCTGCGCGATTGTGCCGTGGTCCTGAGTTAAAATCTGTAACACTAAGGCCACTTAACTCTATTGGAGGAGTTGACGATAACATAAAGTATGGGTACTGGCTCGAGAACAAACAACATGTGAACATATTTAACCTTGGGGACAAGTA
>CP070756.1:2970215-2981973 GCA_020348905.1 Candidatus Zixiibacteriota bacterium | reverse complement strand
CTTGCCGCGAAGCGATCCCAGGGTGGCCAGGGTTACGAACAGCAAATATACAAAAAGCAACTGGGTCTTGTTGTCGGTGGCGTCGGTTCCGAACGGCACGCCTTCCCACAGCCCACCGAACGCATACCAGTTCATCGGGATTCCGAAGGGGTATCCGCCGAGGAAGGCGCACAGAGCAGCGAGACACGAGTACTTTGCCAAAGGTTTGACGTTGGTGCCACCCTTGACCAGTGAAAAGGAATGAGTGGTGCCAAGGGCGATGAAGAAAACGGTGGCGAATATCAACGCAATGTGCGTGGCTGTTATCCACATCGGGACCTCGCCGATATATCGAAACATAAACGGCGATCCATCGGGTTTGGTGAAGCTGGCCAGTGTCTCCCCGGTCGAGTTGGTGACCTCGAAATAGTAATAAAACCGGCCGTTTTTCTCGCCGGCGGTAACCGTGGTGCGGTAGCAGTCGGTAGCGTTATCGCAAGGCGTCATTGGTATCGGTTCGTATAGATCCAGGCGCTCAATGTTGGCGCCCCGGAACGAGCGCCTGAAAACAGGCCGGACGTTTTCGTCAAAATACCCGGTGATGGTCACCGGTATCGAAACTTCGGTGTACTCAAAGCCCTTGGGTACCGAGGTGTATTCGAAGGAGTATCCTTTCTCCTGGTGACTGAAATACTCGGGTCGTCCCTTGGAGTTGTTACGGGCAACGTAGAGAAGGCCCAGCGTGAGAACGATGGCTACAATAATCCTGATTACTTTCATAACGGTTAGGGTTTACCTGCGGTTTGTAGTTTGAGTGATTGTTCCTGATCATAACGGCGGAGTTCATCGATGATCCCTTCGATATCTCCGTTCATGATCTCTTCGAGTTTGTACAGTGTAAGACTGATGCGGTGATCGGTCACGCGTGATTGTGGGAAATTGTAGGTGCGTATTTTGGCCGACCGGTCGCCGGTGGATACCATCGAGCGCCGCTCGGCAGTAAGTTTGGCTTGCTGCTCGGCCATTTTAAGGTCATACAGGCGGGCTCGAAGCACTTTCATAGCCTTGACCTTGTTTTTGAGCTGTGATTTTTCGTCCTGGCAGGTGACCACGACGCCGGTAGGCATATGGGTGATGCGAACGGCCGAGTCGGTGGTGTTGACCGACTGGCCGCCCGGACCCGACGAGCGATAGACATCGACCTTAATCTCGTTGTCTTTAATCTCAATGTCTACTTCCTCGGCCTCCGGGAAAACGGCTACGGTTACGGCGGAGGTATGAATTCGTCCCTGTGATTCGGTGGTTGGCACCCGCTGGACGCGGTGCACGCCGGATTCGTATTTCATCAGGCCATAGGCACCATCACCCTCAACAGAGAAGACGATTTCCTTGAAGCCTCCCGAGGCAGCGTCGTTGGAGTTCATAATATCAAGCTTCCATCGCTTCGAATCGGCAAATTTCTGGTACATCCGGAAGACATCGCCGACAAATATCCCGGCCTCATCGCCGCCGGTGCCGGCGCGGATTTCCACTATGGCGGCCTTGTCGTCATTTGGGTCCCGGGGAAGGAGCTTGAGTTTGAAGTTCTTCTCAGCCTCGGGCAATTCAGCCTGATGACGAGCCAGTTCCTCGCGTGCCATCTGGACCAGATCGCTATCCTCGTCGGCCTCTATGATCTCCTCGGCATCCTGGATTCCTTTTACGGTTTCCCGGTAGAGACGGCCGGTAGTGAGCACGTCCTCGAGGTGCCGTCGTTCCCGGCTGAGTGAGATCATCTTCTTCTGGTCGACCACGGTTTCCGGATCGGCCATCTTCTGGTCGAGATCCTTGAGTTTCTGTTCTAATTTCTCAACTATTTCAATCATAACTTACTATCCCCGGATTTTAACAATTTTACATGAAAAAGGTTTCGGGGGCAAGCGGATAAGTATGAGCGTAGCTAAGAGACCGGTGTCTTGCCGGAAGGAATATTCGACGGCACCAATCCCAGGGAAGCTTTCAGGGCGACAATGCCGACTTCGAGCTGGTCCATCGACGGTTCCTTGGTCGTAATTTTCTGCAGCCACAACCCCGGTTTAATCAGGAGCCGGGTTATTTCGTTATCCCTTGTTTTACCCGAGAGTTTAAGCAGCTCGTACGAGCCACCTGCTACAAGCGGCAGAAGAGACAGGTGAATGGCGAAGCGGGTAGCCAGAGTCGGTGGGTGGCCGGTGTAAATGGCATAGATGGTATCGGAAATGGCATAGATCAGAATGGCCGTAAGGGCGACAATCAGAATAAAGGAGGTACCGCAGCGCGGGTGGAAGCGAGTATGACAGGCGGCTCTTTCGGGGGAGAGTTCGTCGCCCATTTCATGTGCGAAGATTGACTTGTGTTCCGCCCCGTGGTACTGGAAAATGCGCCTGAATTCGCCGAATAGAGAAATAATCCACACGTACGCTACGAACATGGTCAAACGCACCACTCCGGCCACAAGGTTATACCCGACGGCGTTGCGGTCGACGTTAAACAGATTCGAGATGGCCAGCGGGAGGAAAAAGAAAATTCCTATGCCCAGGGCTATGGCAAAAATGGCGCTGATAGCCAGCCACAGGGTGTTGGACCGGGCTTCCTTTTCTTCATAGGTCTGACCGTTCTTGGCCGCCTCCTGCTTCTCCACTTCCTTCATGGCGATGTCGGCTGAAAAGTTCAGGGTGCGGATACCGATGATAAGCATTTCTATAAAGGCGATTGCTCCACGGATGACCGGGATGTTGAGCAGTTTGTGGCGGGTGGAAAGGGCCTTGTAGTCTTCGGTTTTTACAAGAATCTCGCCGTTGGGAATCCTTACCGCGGTGGCGATGCGATCCGGCGAACGCATCATAACGCCTTCGATGACAGCCTGTCCGCCTATATTCAAATCGGGCATGATATCTTCTAATCTGACCTGGTCTTTAGACTATGATTACCGACACGGTGGTGCCATGCTATTTTAGATACGCACCACCAAACCAAAATAGTGACACTTTTTGGACTAGCTGCCTTTCTTATCCAGCTTATACTTGCGGCGGAAACGCTCGACTCGACCGGCGGTGTCGACCAATTTCTGTTTGCCGGTGAAGAAGGGATGGCAGTTTGAACAGATTTCGACATTGATTGACTTTCTGGTCGAGCGGGTCTTATAGGTAGCGCCACAGGCACAGGTAATCTCGACATCATAGTATTTTGGATGGATACCGGATTTCACTTTGGCTAACCCTTATGAAATTTCGTTCGTTTTTCAAACCCTTATAACACAGCCGGGTTCCCTTGTGTGTATCGGAAACCCGAGCTAACTAATATATCAATTTATAGCCTTTTGGCAAGAGCCATATTGGATTCCCCCACTGCCGACGCTATCCTTTTGTTGGACAGTCCGTTAGCCCATTCACCCTGACCGTGGTGGACCCAGAACAACCGACCAGTAGCACTGGTTGAATATCAGGCTCTTAATATGAAAGCGCGGCTCAAATATGGTTTCCAGTTGGTCTCTGCTGAAGTAGTTCTTGAGGATTGCGAATTCCTTACCGGAATCGAGAAATCTCTGTTTGTAGTTGTTGCCGTATTCGTCCTGGCCTACCGACTGCAGATGAGGTCCTTCGGCGGGCGGATTGTTGTCAATCATCCAGATGGCGCCGTCCTGGCAGAGCAGGGGCGCCAGGATGTTGAAGAAATCATGGTAATTCTGCTTTGGTTCATGAGAGAACCAGAAACCGAGCGTGACAAGCTGGAAGCTGGCATCGGCGAAGGGAAGACGGTACAGATCGGACAGGACAAAGTCCGGTTGGCACAGATAGTTCTTCTTGCCGGCTTCGGCTATCATTTCCGCTGATATGTCACTTGCGATAACGGAGGCGGCTGTCTGCGATATTACCCTGGTCCAGTAACCGGTCCCGCAGGCGAGGTCCAGAACCGATTTGTCTGCGGCTAACTGTCTCAGTCTGGCGGCCTCGTCAGCGAGCTCCTTCCGCTTGATGGGAATATCGCGATAGTAAATCTGCTCGTATTCCGGCGCGCGCTGGCTATAGTACTTTATTATGGAATCTGGCTCTTTCATGGCGAGTCGCCTGACACTTGCCCCAGGAGTTTTGCGGCCAGCTTTTTGCCGAGCTCGGCTGTGTGGTTAGATACTTCGTCATCACTGTTGGCCGAGCCTCTATCATAAAAGCCCGGTGAGCAATACGTTATCAGTCCTTCGTTGGTTACTTCCACCCACTTGAAAAAGCCGGCAATAACTCTTCGGGCTCCTTCGAACCATCCCCTTTCCCCACCAACCAGTACCATAGCTCCGGGACGTTGACGCTTGAGAAGCTTGATGAACTTCCCGTTGGGGTTTTTGCCCGCGAAATCAGCGGGACGGAAGCAATTGCAGCGGTCGATAAAGGTTTTGGCCTGACCCGATACCGAATCGAAGTAGACGGGAGATCCAAAAAGCAGGCAGTCACATTTCTCCACCATGTCGAAGACATCGGCGAGATCGTCGTAGAAACACCATTTCGGTGTCGGCGCCACGCCACATGAATGGCATGCGTGGAATGTTAACGAACTGAGCTTGACAAAGGAAACCTCGGCTTGCTGTTGACCCTTCAGTTCGTCGAGTACGGAGTGCGCCAGCCGACCGAGTATAATATCGGTGGACGACTGCGGTACGGGCGACCCCGATATGGACAGAATCATAATCAAGCTCTCTCTCCTCCAGTTGCTCCAGCTGCTGATATAGAACGAGGATATCGTCCTCGAGTTCATTCTTTCGGGCGGTGGCCTCGCTCAGTTTCTCCCAATCTGATTTCGGAATCTGATGGTTGATAGCCTCGGTCAGAGTCTCGATTTCCTTTTCGAATTCAGCGATGCGTTTTCGGGTCGCTTTGATATCCTTTTTCAATCGAGCCCGATATTTGGATCTCTCCTTGAAGTCAAGATAAGCCTGCCTGGATGCCGGCTCCGCGGATCCCGTATGAGCAGGCGCCTGAGACGCAGTTTTCTCCCTGAAATATTCGTAGTTGCCGTCGTAAATGTCAAGATGACCGTCGTGAATGTGTAGTATCCTGGTGACGACCCGGTTCAGGAAATACCGGTCGTGGCTGACTATCAGACAACTGCCGGCGTAATCGACCAGGGCTTCCTCGAGCACTTCGCGTGAATTCAGATCCAGATGGTTGGTTGGCTCATCGAAGATTATGAAATTGGCCGGATGATATAAAAGCCTTGCCAGTGAAAGCTTGGTTTTCTCTCCGCCGGAAAGAGTGGTGACTTTTTTCAGCGAGTCATCGCCGTAAAAACCGAAACGTCCCAAAAACGATCGCATCGTACCGACTTCGGCTCCCGGGTCGACCTCCCACAGGTTTTCGAGTACGGTCCGGTCGGGGTCCAGTTCCGAAAGTTCCTGATCGAAATAGGCGACGTCGACATTGCTGCCAAGCCTGATATCACCGTTGATTGGAGCCAGTTCGCCGATTATTGATTTGAGTATGGTTGATTTGCCGCTGCCATTGGGTCCGATCAACCCGACTTTGTCACCGCGATAAATATCGAAGTTGAGGCCGCTGACGATGGCGCTGGAGTATCCGACTTCAACGTCGTGCACAGCCAGGACATGGGCAAATGACCTTCCGGATGATTTAACGCTGATATGTGCCGACGAATTCTCGGTTTTCGGTGGAGGCAGCCGTTTGATACGCTGCAGGTACTTCAGACGCGACTGTGCCTGTTTGGTCTTTTGACCGGCCATGTTTCGCCGGATGAACTCCTCAATCCGCTTTATTTCTTCCTGTTGATGTTTGTACTGATGTTCGTGCAGTCTTCGACGTTCGGCCCGCTCGCCGAGGTATTTCTCGAAGCTGCCTGTGTAGAAGCTAATTTTGGATGACTGAATATCCCACACGTTCCGGACGGTATTTTGGAGGAAGGTGCGATCGTGCGAAACCACAACAAAGGCCCGGTCAATATTAGACAGATACTCCTCGAGCCAGCAGGTTGAGGAGATGTCGAGGTGGTTGGTAGGCTCATCCAGAAGCAGCAAGGTTCCTTTTCCGGCCAGTACGCGAGCCAGCCCGGCGCGGTTTTTCTCGCCGCCCGAGAAATTTCTAATTGGGTCGCGATAGCGGCTTTCTTCGAAACTCAGGCCCGAGAGAATGGTCTTGATTTCGTTTTCGAAGTTGAAGCCGTTCTCGACCTCGTACCGATTCTGGAGTTGACCCAGGCGAGCCAGGCTGGTTCTGTCGCCGGGCTGGCCGGCGAGATGCTCCTGAAGCCGGCTCATCTCCAGCCGCATATCGAGCAGGTCCTGTCGACCGCTGGCCACGAAGTCGAATAGCGAGAGCTCCATGAATTCGGTTTTTTCCTGCTCAGCATAGTCGATGATGCATTTTTTGCTCCTGGTGATTGCCCCCGAGTCGATTTCCTGAACCCCGGCCAGTAACTCGAACAGGGTGGTTTTGCCGCTTCCGTTTTTGCCCACCAGCCCGATTCGGTCACCGGTTTTGATGGTAAAGGAAACCTGCTCGAAGATGACCTGTTCGTCAAACCGTTTTGAGATTCTTTCGGCAGCGAGCAAAGTCATGATTGCTCCTGTGGCGATCCGCGAGAGAGCAGGATTTCAGTGACTATCAGAGCTGCCGCCAGCCACAAGAACAGTTGCCACAACTCCTTGCCGAAACGAGATTCCGAGATTACGCTGGCGATGTTATCGTCGAAGTCCAGACTACTTAAGTTGTCGGTACCAACCGCCGCAGCAAACTGATCAGTATCTACCGAAGTCAGGTCGCACTCGGCAGGATCTATGTTCAGCGCAAAACGGTCAACCTCGCGTCCCTGGTAATTGACACGGTATATGCCGGGCAGGTCGGCCGGCGGGATTCTGATAACCAGGGCTCCCTGCTGTTCCTCGGGTGTCAGGGCCGTCCTGCCGCTGTCAGGCGCTGTGAGAAGCAGCGAGGTTCGGATTGAACCGCCGGCAGATATGGCCCGGGTGATGTTCTGGCCACAGTAAAGCTGGAGGTCGTAACTTGAAAGGTCAGCGGCCAGGAATTCCGCGATTCTTGATACGAGTGGTACGAAAAAGGCATGGCCGGTTATGTCGGAATGCCGGGCGTCTATTGGACCCGTAAAAGTAAACACCCGACCGCTACCGTAAGAAGACTCGACCAGGGCCGGACGGTCACCGGTGAAGCTCATCAGCGTGCGGACGTTATCACGCAGCCGCGTTTCCGGTAAAGCATAGAACTTAATCTCTGGGAGCCGACTTTCGTCAAATGAGAAAACCGAGAACACCGGATGATCGATCTCGAAGGAATGTAGCGAGTAATATCCGGCCCTTGAAAAAGTCCTGGGCACGGGCTTGTCGTATACGACGCCCGTGATGGGCGACCATGCGGTATTGAAATAGGCCGTGTCGGTATCGGCACCATATGTTACGAACACAGAGCGCCCCTGGCTGACAAATGCCCTCAGGCGCTGCAAATAGGTGGCCGACAGGACAGGAGTACCGGCCAGAAAAATGACGTCATAGTCCCAGAAGTTTACACCCGCAAGATTGTCGGGCGTCGTTTCCTTGACCGACCAGTACTGGTTTATGTTTTGTGAAGGTGTCAGGGCAAGTGACAGCAGACGGCCGGTCCGGTCACCGTCGATAATGAGCAGGTTAAACCGTTCGGGAATCTTGAAGCTGAAGTAGTAGCGGTTGTCGCCGGGAAACTTGTCATCGGACAGTTCGATGTAGCCGGAGTGGAAACCGGTGTAGCTTACCGATCGTGCGAACTTGACAGCCGTTTCTTCGCCGCCGGCAACGGCAAAGTCGGTCTGGGCGACCCGATTGCGATCCAGATAGAGCGACGCGATAAGATCGTCCCGATCGGCATTGCCGTAGTTCTTGATCCGGGCCGTTATGGTGAAATCGTGCCCCGGCAAGATGAGCTGCCCTCCGAAATCAACCGCGATGATGCCGCAGTTGTCATCTTGTTCAAGGGGAAGCTCGACCGAATAGGTAACCGCTTCGGTGCTCTTCAGGAGACCGGTATCGGGTAGGGAATTTCGCTGACGATCGGTGACGAAATATATTTCTCGGTTCAGGTTATGGGCCTGCAGCAAAAGGTTGTCGGTGTAGTCCAGGGCACCCTCGAGTTGAGCCGCGAAGGAGCGCCTTTCGATCCGGGCCAGCTTCTCGACTGCCACCGCTGACGAGGTAAAAGCGGGAAACTGCTTGGACTCGTCGAGCCCTGCCATCGGCAGCAAGTTCACTTCGTCATTTTCACCAAAAGTCTGGAGCAACTCGAACGTCCTCCTGGCGGCGATGTCGAAAAGGTTGCCGTCGGTAACGTAGCGGTTCATCGAAGCTGAGTTGTCCATCAGAATCACGGCCGATACAGAGGCGTGTGAGCCAATACTGCCCCGCTCGGTAGTCGGCCGGGCGAAAGCGAGGACCACCAGCAGGATAATCAACATCCTGGTTATCAGAAGCAGCCACTGGCGGATTTTGAGCCGGCGGACCTGTCGGCGTTGCATGGCTTTGAGGTGTTTGAGCGACGAGAACTCGATTATCTTTACTTTTCGCTTCGAAAACAGGTGGATTAAAAGCGGGATCAAGGCTGCTGCGGCAGCTATCAAGACAGTTGTATTCAGAAAATTGAACATACCCAAACGGGTCGCTACATTTGTTCGAGGTACCGTTGTGCT
Organism: Candidatus Zixiibacteriota bacterium; assembly: GCA_020348905.1. Taxonomy (GTDB): domain Bacteria; phylum Zixibacteria; class MSB-5A5; order GN15; family FEB-12. The sequence goes on along the minus strand of CP070756.1, from coordinate 2,973,306 downwards.
TCGCGCTGGTGGTAGTCAGCCGAGGCCACCGAGAGTACCTTCGCCAGATGATCGTGGGCCTTATCATCCTGGCCGAGTCGGGCGTAGGCTTTGCCGAGCCAGAGATTGGTCATACCGATGTAGAATGGTCGGGTTTCGAGAAAATCGGCCATTTTGAGATAGTCGACCGCGCCCCCGGCATCATCTATTCCCAGCATGGCGATTCCCATCCACATGTAGTGATTGGCCGAGGACCGGTTCAGCGAGAGTGACTGCTGGTATCCTGCGAGAGCCTCGCTGAAATACTGTTTGGCCGTATCGCGTTCGGCGACGTTGCCGGAATCGATCAGTATATTCCCCAATAAGATTCTCGTTTCACCCTGTGCCATGGCTCCCCTGACGGTACTTATATTGTTCTCGAGGATTACCCGGGCGGTATCCAACTGACCGCGGTAGAAGTGATTTAAGGCCAGGTTGAGATTGATAATACCGTTTGACGGATCCAGCGAGTGAGCCTTGTCAAAGAAGGTATAAGCTTCGTCGTAATAACCGTTCATCATGCGATACGAGCCGCGCGCCATCCAGGCCGTGGCGTCGGCGGTGTTCATTTCGATGATCAATCCCTGCAGCGAATCAGCACGGTAGTAATCGCCGGTAAAGAAATTAGCCTGCCTCAGCATAGTCAGGGAGCGCATGGTGTCCGACTGGGTAGCGGCCATCGGCATCAGCTCCCCGGCGTACCTCAGCATCAATTCGTAATTAAACATCTGCTGGGCCAACCTCGCGGCCGCGTGATACTCACGCAGCCCGACATTCACCGTATCGACCCAATGGAAGAATTCCGCCTCAAGTTGAGAGAACGGTTTCTGGTAGATCTCCTCAATCTTGCTCTTGATGTTCAGGTCGTCAGCGGCCTGGTAAAGTCTGGTCAGATTGCTGAGATTGTACTGGTCGATGAGGTACTTGACAAAACATGCGGCTGTACGGTCAGCCACAATAGGGTCGGCCGTGAGGTAATTGTAGGTGGCCAACATTGGCTCGACCGTAAAATCCGGGCGCTCGGCCAGAATCTGCTTCATATCGTGCAGCGTCAGCGAAAAGTAATTGGCCAGTCCTTCGGCTATAAACGGCGGCGCGTAACCCAGGTTGCGCAATACCATAGTATAGAGCACGACAAAGGGATCGGCCGTGTTTACATCGCTGGTGAAAATGGAAAAGCAATTATTGCGAGTGGGGTCGACAGCCATACCGAAGCGCCGGTCCCATATCACCGAGTACGTTGGGCAAGGACATAGATACACGAACATCTTGCCCGGCAGAGTGAAACCGGCAAAAGTCTGGAATCGACGGTACTCGAAATCAAAGTAACCGCGGGTGGACTCCCACAGGTAGTCGCCCAGTGATGATGGCACAAAATAGAGATCGAAGTATGCCGCCGGCATGGACGTGAAAGCGTCGGCGGCGCGATAATCGATCAGGCAACCCTCCTCCAGCTCGACCGCCGCCACCGGTGTTATGACCAGCGCGTACTGGGACTTATGCTTGCCCTCAATGCCGCCCAGCCGGGCCGGCAACTGGTATTCCATCGTAAATGAGCGCGAGAAAGTATTGACAGGAGGTCCCAGGGTAACAATATGGGCATTGAAGGCGACCTGGGCGGTGTCTATCGATTTGAATTCCACTTCAATTGAGAGCGGGCCGATGAAGCCCGTGGCCGGAAGGTCTTTCGCGAACACGGCCGTGTCCTCGTAGAGCAGAACATCCGCCTGCGAGTGGCTGTCATACTGAAACAGAGCCAGATGACACCTGACACCGTCGGCCGCTATCGTTGACGAGGTCGCCAACAGCAGGACGAGAAGGACAGGGGCTAAGAATTTAACCATGTCTTATTATACCCAGATTCATGCCGAAAGACTTAACTTGCGGTTGTTCTCAGTCGGTTTCCACAACCAGGCGGCCGTCGCGCAAGATGGGCAAAACCGCCATCGAGTCTACCGCCGAAGCAATGGCGACATCTTCGGCAAACCCGATTGAGGCCAGATACCGGCCATGTTCGCTTTCGGCGATGGTTTCTTTTATGATTTCTTTATTGGTCTGATACAAAAGCAGTGCCAGCGAACTGGCGTCATTCTGTTCGATTTTCTTGCCGTGCCGCTCCTGCAGCAGATGCACCAGCATTCCCCCGCAAATGGTGTCTTCAATTGAGAAGTGACCTTCGCGACCGCAGCAGGCAATTATCACGTCCTTGTCTTCGCGGGCGATACGTTCGGCCACAAGCGAGACGTTTGTCAGGGCGCCGGAAATAACCGGGCAGGCGGTGTAAGTCTTGGCAAACTGGGCGGTGCCGTTGGTGGTGGTCATAATGACAAACTTCCCGCCGACGGTTTTCTCGGTAAACTCCGTGGGCGAATTGCCGAGCTGGAAATTCTCTATCTTGACGCCGTGACGCTCCCCGGCCAGAACGGCCATGTCACTGCCGATCTTGGTCCACATTTCGCCGGCCTCGCCCGGACCGGGAGTGGGGATAACACCCTTAGCGCCAGCCTGTAGAGCAGCGCAGATGGAAGTGGATGAGCGAAGTACGTCGATGATCACAACTGCCTTGCCCTCAACGGCGGCCTTTGCGAACGGAACCGGAGTTAAGTATAGATCTATCTTCATGACTGTTACTTATGCGATGCCTCTTTATAGAACGGCGGTTTTACCACGGTTGCGTTGAATTTGTTATTGCGAATAGCCACCTGCACCAGCGTGCCCGATTTGCTCTTTTCCCTGGGTACATATCCCAGGGCAATCGGTTTTTGAAGCGACGGGGAGAAGATGCCGGAGGTGAGTTGCCCGACAACGGATTCGCCGTCGTGAATGTCATAGCCTTTACGTGGAAAGGCCCTGCCTTCCAGTTCCAGGCAGACCAGCCGCCGCCTCGGTTTTTCCTGCTTGTGCCTCAGGATGACATCCTTGCCAATAAAATCCTTGTCGAAATCGACAATCCAGCTAAGGCCGGCTTCAACCGGCGAGGTGGTTTCGTCGATGTCATTGCCGTAAAGGGCCATCTTCATCTCCAGCCGAAGGCTGTCACGAGCGCCCAGGCCAATAAGTTCAAGGCCCATGG
>CP070756.1:2958161-2970115 GCA_020348905.1 Candidatus Zixiibacteriota bacterium | reverse complement strand
GTTCGGTCATCAGCGCAGGTATACGTCGTACTCCGATACTTTGATTCATGAATCCTCGGGCCAGCGCTTTGCCCACAATGACGCACGACCCGCTTGGAATTTGTTTATGACAACTTGACGAATCGCGTGGCAATTCTTAATATGGGTCTCGAGACATCTCAGGATTTGTGAAGATACTAATTCGGCCAATGCCAACGGAGGGTTAGTCACTGCTTGAAGGACATCCACTGCCACCGCTAAACCATGTCTAAGAATCCTATAAGAAAGCTATTCATCATTTTCGGGGCGCTCTATTTTGTCCAGGGTATGGCCGAACCCACCGCCGGTCTTTTAGCCCAACCGCTTCGGTCTATGCTCAAAGGCTGGGATTACAATACCGCCGGGATCGCCACCTTCATGTTCCTTCTCGGAATTCCCTGGTACCTGAAACCAGTCTTCGGTCTTATAACCGACTTTCTTCCAATCCGTGGATACCGCCGAAAGAGTTATCTGATCCTGGCCAGTTCACTGATGATAGTGGGCTATTTGGCGGCCACCCTTCTGCCGCTTTCCCCGGCTTTCGGAACGGTAATTCTTATCATGCTACTCTTTCCCTGTTTCGGTGTTACGTTCAAGGATGTGACTACCGACGCGGCCATGATCGAGGCCGGTCAACCACTGGGTCTTACCGGAAGAATTCAGTCAGCGCAATGGGGCTCCATCTATGGTGCCTCGATGTTATGCGGCGTGTTAGGCGGCTGGATCAGCCAGCACGGACTTCAGAAACTGGGCTTTCTGATAGGCGCCCTCATGGGTGCCGTGGCCCTGTATATAGCTATCTTTCACATCAAGGAAACGCCCCGGCCGGAGTTGAAGCGAGGGCAGTTAAAACGAGCTGTCGAAGTTCTGGGTAAGGCGGCGCGAACGCGTATCGTAATCTTAGTTGCCGTTTTTTACCTACTGGTGAACTTCAATCCGTTCTCGTGGGACGTCCTTTACGTTCACATGACCACGGAATTGGGTTATTCCGATCAATTCGTCGGCTACACATATACCCTGAACAGCGCAGGGGCCGTAGTTTCCTGCATATTGTATGGATTATTCGCCAAGCGGGTGCCACTACGCCTGTTGCTTCACGGCTCGGTTCTGTTCATGGTGCTTTCCAAACTTGTCTTTATTGGTCTGGGTACGGAGACTTCGGCAGTCATCATCAGTATAGCCTGGGGACTGGTTTACATGGTGACCAGTCTGACCCAACTGGAGCTGGCTGGCCGGTACTGTCCTCCGGAAGCAGCCGGAACTGTGTTCGCCCTGCTTATGTCCCTGAGTAACTTGAGCGTTGGCGTATCGAGTATCGTAGGTGGCTGGCTTTATGAGTTGTGGAAGCAATCATGGGGAACGGACACGGCTTTCATGTTTCTGGTCCTGATGGCTGCTGGATTCACAGCGCTTTGCTGGCTGCTGGTGCCGCTTTTCCCGAAATCTCGCGCGGAATCGGAATCCCCGGCATAGATAGTCGCGCCAATAGCGGCATTAAGTGTTGCGCTGTTCTCCGCCGTGATAACCCGCCCCAGACCATTATCTTCTTCAACCTCCCGGCCCAACTCCGCAACGTAAGAATCGACGGAAGACATTGGGAAGTAACAATATAGTACTGGATAAGCGGCACCGGCTCCCGGATGCCAGACTAGGGCTGAAAAAAAACGAAACTTATTACGAAGCCCTTCGTAGTTATCGGTAGTTTGAGATTTTGGTAAGCAGTAACAACGTTGAGATGGCTCGCTCGTAAGGGTATTTAGGCTTAATCTCCACGACCTGGAGGCAAGGGGAAGATGATCGAAAACCAACTAGTTGAACTGGAACCGTACTTCCGGACAGTAACAACCATTCTGATACATTCTCTCTGGCAGGGAGTTCTCCTTGGCGCTTTCACGGCGCTTGTTCTATCTGTGTTGAGAAGCAGCAGCGTAAGGATTCGTTATATCGTTTCCTGCAGTGCCATGGTGGTTGTAGTACTGGCCGTCGCCGCGACGGCCGTGTCCGTTTGGCCGGGCGGGAATGAACCGGCAAGCCAAGTTTCCGCAGTGGCGGGTAATGTGATCGATGGGACGGGAGGCTCGGAGGCTGGTGCGACAGCCGGCATCCCTGCTTCCGGCAAAGACGTATCATCATCAAAGGTCCGGCGGCAAGATTCTTCGATCAATCGGTACATCTTTATCATCTGGGTCGTCGGAGTGGTGCTGTTTTCTATCTATCATCTTCTTGGCTGGTGCCGCGCCCGTGGATTCGTCAAGCGAGGCGCCTCCCCGGCGCCGTCTGAGTGGCAGGCACGGTTCGAGAAGCTGTGCCGCGAACTGGAAATCAGACAACTCGTGTCACTGCTGAGCAGCGCTCTGGTCAAGGTGCCGTGTGTGATAGGCTGGATAAAACCGGTGGTACTGGTTCCGGCAAGTATGTTTACTTCACTCCATCCTTCCGAGATAGAGATGATCCTTGTGCATGAACTGGCTCACATTCGACGATATGACGTCCTGGTTAATATTTTGCAGACAGCTATGGAAACACTGTTTTTCTTCAATCCGGCCATATGGTGGCTATCCCGACGGATCAGGATCGAGCGGGAAGATTGTTGCGATGACACTGCCATTATCAAAACGGGCGACCGAATCGGGTATGCCCGCGCGTTGGCTAATCTGGAGGAGTTAAGAATGTTACAGACAGAATTTGGTGCCGCTCTTAACAGTACGCCGTTCAAGCGTCGCGTTGAGCGCATAGTAGGGATAGCGAGACCACCGTTCTTTTCATCGATGCAGAGCCTTTCCGGCCTGCTCCTGGTCGTCACATTGGCCGGTGTAATTCTCGGTTCGTTTGGCGGGTCGAAGTATTCGGACGCGCAGGCTAGGATGGTAGCTGAACAGGATATGGATTACCATCCGGAGCCCGGCGATCTGCGCGGCGAATGGGAGGTCGAATCGAGCGGCAATGAACTGAAGATACTGGTCTATGGCAGAAAAAGTTCGGGGATGAACTTTGCTCTCGATCGAGACGAGGTAGAGCACCTTATCGGGCAGGGGAGGACGTCGTTTGAGATCGTCCGCGATGCCGGCACGACGTATCTGGTAGGGACACTGAAAGAGCGCGGATGGGAGGTAGAGGGCAACGGTGAATGGTATTTTCGGCCTGACACCACGTATATGAAGTTTATGCGCCAGTATGGACTGCGCGAGGACGACCGGCAAAAAACGTTCTCGCTGGCCATACGCGATATCTCTCGCGAGTACTTAGCCGGGATGGAAGAACGCGGGTACCATGATCTGAAGATCGATCAACTAATCTCGGCAGGAATTTTCGGCATATCACCGGAACTTGTGGACGAGTACCGGGAACTCGGGTATCCTGACCTTACTTATCAGCAATTGCTATCACTGCAGGTTCAGGCAGTGAATCCGTACGATGCGCCCCGCTTCGGGAGGCTTGGGATGGGGCGTCTCACACCTGAGCAGCTTGTCTCAGCAAGGATACAGGGGCTTACCCCCGGATACGTAGAATCTTTCCGCAAAGCCGGTTTCAATGATTTGACATTCAAGAACTTTACCACCCTGCACGCCTTTGGTCTGGATGTTGGTGATTTCGAGGATTGTTACCGGAATCGCTTTATGGATCTGTCCGAAGAGAATATGGTGTGGGTGTGCGGTTTCGGAATCACCCTGGGAGATGTGGAGAGGATGAAAGAGCGCGGGCATACCGACATTGACACCATAATCAGGTTACTGGCAGAGGAGTATGGCCGGTGATGTAGTTTTCACGGGAGCTTCGCCCCATCGTTCATTATTCAAGGTGGGTTGGCCACTGGAGATTTTTGAAACGTACTGCCGTAGGACATATAGCTGCTCCTAATTGACGAGCATCACAAACGGTTATTTGCTTTGCGGGACCCTCTTAGTTATTATTGGATATCACCCTCAAAGGAGCAGCAATATGAGCAAAGTTACGGTCGGGTTAGTGTTCTTTGCCCTCATGATCATTATCCTTCCCCTCGGGTATATGCAGCATGAAATTGGCCACGTCATTGCCGCCAAGATGGCTGATATCCCGGTAACCCTTTCCTATTACTGTGTGCACGAACCGCCGGATCTTGGCGCCCGGGGATATTGTCTACTGTGCCTCGGGGGGCCACTGGCCACCTGGAGTTTTGCGGTCGCGGGCTTTGTTGTCCTGTTTGTGGGACGTCGCCGCAACTGGTGGGACAGGGGAAAAGCACCCTCAATAGGGCAGATCCTGCTAACCTGTGTCGCCCTGTTCTCGGCCCGAAGCCTATTGGACGGCTTCTTCTTTATTCGAACGGGATTTGAGGGGGGCGCAGGTGACGAAAGAATGATACTCGACTATCTGGGGGTACCTCTGGTCCCTGTGGTTTTCCTTGAGATAATTGTTGCCGCCTTCATTGCGGTCATGTCTTTTCGTTATATCTCACGTGGGTATCGTCTATCGTCGGTGATCGGATATACTGCTGGATTATTTGCGGGGCTGTTCCTATGGATGAGTGTTGTGGGTCCGATTCTCCTTCCTTAGACTGGTACGCCGCCTGCGGAATGATTCTTTCATATGGCGATTTCTGCGATAGTGATGTCCTTCGTATCGACATCCTTCTTTTCTTCAGCTCGCAGGGAGATATCTACTGGGTCAGCGCTTCGTTCTTAGAATAGATCAGGCCGAATCAGTAGTCGACGCCTGCCTACTTCTTCACTATTCTAAACAGGTAGTAATGTTGATTCCCCTGTAACACCTTGAGGCGGAGTCCCGCTTGTTCGCACAAATCGGAAAGGAAGTCTTTACTGATATGAATCCAGTCGAACCTTGACCCGATTTGCTGCTTCCAGACAGGTCTTAACTGGACCTCAACGAATTTCTTATGAATTACTCGTCTTCCTATGGCCAGGATCTGACCGTCGTTTTTCAGCAGAGATGAGAGTTTTTTCAGTAGTTTTCTGGTCTTGTTCACCGTGCCGCCAATTCCAAGATTATTGCCAAGAAAGGAGATCGTGTCATACTTCGTTGCTGTGGAAAAGGTGAAAATATCGGCGACTTTGCAGTTTTTACAGCCGGTCTTTTTGGCGACATCGATAACCTTCGGAGATCTATCAAGGCCAAGTACACGTCCGCGCTTAGACATGAGTGGGATGTAATTACCGGTTCCACAACCAACATCCAGAATGTCACCATAAGCTAACGATATCAATTTCTTTTCAAACTTCGAAAGCTGATCCGGTTTTCTGAAATGTCTGCTCAAGTCAGTCCTGGATAATTCTCCGGAACGATCTTTGAGATAGAATGGGGACCTGTCTCCTTGAGAATAAGCTTCAAGGGCTTCACCGAACAGATCCATGGATTGCTTTGTCTTCATATCAGACTGCAGATTCGGTGCTACGAATTGTCTAATGTTCTACTCGTATTATGTGACTGATTCGATAATTTGCCTTGGCGCCCCACAGCTTGCTGCGGGATAGTTGCGCGTCATATCTCCAGAATTTCCCCAACCCCGCCGCGTACAAATTCCCCCGGATACAGCGATTCGATTTCGGCAATGTGCTGGGTGCAGTGAGTGGGGCAGATGACGCTCAGATCTTTAAGAACATCAAAATCGTCGAATCCGTGAAGGCCGCCAATCAGCGCATAAGGGGTTCCGACCGTCTTTACGGCGTCCAGAATGTTGCCTACCCCCGGATGCGAACAGCCAGCCACCACCACCAGGCCCTTCTCAGTTTGAATTGCCAGTGATTGTTCCATCAAACCCATCATGTTCTGGAAATCCGGTGATAGCTCCTCACTCCCGAGAAGTCCGGTGGTATAGAAGTGCTCGTTGAGCCACATGGGCTCGTTAATATAGACTACTTCGCGTGCCGGCCTGATTCCTCTCACGGGTGACGGTGCGTAGACCGTGACGTTTCCGTTCGCATTCAAGAACGTCGCCAGGCCGCCGGCGTGGTCAAAATGAATGTGGGAGATGAATACCTCGTCAATCGATTGCGGATCGATTCCGATGACCTTCATGTGTTCCATCAGTAAGGCGCCGCTGGTACCCGTGTCAAAGAGAAGGTTAATCCCGTCGGATTCAATCAGACAGGAGAATCCCCAGTCTGCCTTCAGTTTTTCATTTCGGGATTCATTGTCATATATAATTGTCAGTCGCATTTGATGATTAGCCTTTTTCCGTAAGGATCCCGGGTTTTTATATAGCGGTTGACCTTTCGTTGTATATCTTTTGAAGTTGAACTGCAAAAGTCTACTCAAATTCACGGCCACTCCGAACGTAAGGGTTACTCCGTATCTGAATTCTATCAGAGCCAGCAAATGAAATTGAGATTGAGACTTCAGACCTGCCGTAAGATAGGATTTGTCTATCCATAAGGCAACCTCGATGGAACTTATTGTATGCGTTTACGGTCGCGCAAAGAAAAAGCCCGCTCGTGGCGGGCTTGGGAGGGTCTATGGCGGGGTTGGTTAGAGGACTTCGCAACTTTCTGCTTTATGAGAAAACCAGCATTACCATTCAACTTTGAAACGGACTATAATTTATGAGTTTCATGACTGGTTGATATGCCAAAGTGCCCGCTTTACAGGCCAGAAGCGCCAGGCACTTCTGTCCATTGGCGGCAAATCCGCAGCACCGGCAATAACAACGGCAACATGTATCCCGGTTGTCCGTAGACAGTATTATTGAGCTCAATCTACACAGTCAATGAGGAAATACAGAAAGGGAGAACCCATGATAAGGGCAATTGTGGCAATGCTGGCTCCCCTCCTCATTTCAACCGGAGCATTATCTCAACCCGCCGAACGGGCCGAGCCTGGTTTGACAATCTCTTTTGATGACTCGGCCGCCCGATATGTTTTGGAGAATCCGGCAAATGCTCTTGCGGATGAGAGGGAAACGATTTGGAATACCTTCGAGGGCTATAGAATCACCCTCGTATGGCATGAGAAATCATCTTTTCCCATTACCTGGGATTTGTGGGAAAATGGTTTAAATAGATTTCTTGAAGATACATCGCTGATTGGAAAAACACTCTCACTGGCCGATAGTCTGACTAATAAGGCACAAAGAGAACAATATTCAATAGCCCGACATATTTCTTCATATTTGAGCACAACAGGGCCAATCCACGCTTCAGTCTACCTGGTGGCCTTTACCATTCCTTATGCATTCTGCGTTGAGCAAAACAAGATCGGCATTGACATCACCGGAGAAGAGTGGAGTTTCGACACCGATTGCGTCCTGAATACCACAATCCACGAAATCTATCACGTTGGTTTTCGGTTGAATTCACCGGATTACCGGTACATAAAAGAGGACCCGGTAGATGAAGAGACGTTCATACGCTTCTGCTATGCTTACCTGCAGAGCGAAGGTATGGCCACATATGTAAGCTATAAGGCTCTGGATCTTTTTCCGTCGGACTACCGGCACGCTGATTTCGACCTGCTTGAAGATGATTCAAAAGTCAAGAAAGCATTCAGCCGGGTAGGAATGCTTCTGGATTATGCCAGGACGCTGGAAATAGACTCCCTGGAAAAGGAGGCATGGGATATTGGTGTATCGAAGCGCGCTTTCTATATAGCCGGTGCATATATGGCTAAGGTGATCGAAGAGAAACACGGCCCTGAATTTCTCGCCGGATTGGTATCGAAGGGAAGCCTGCAGTTTGCCAGGGAATACAACGCCATTGTTCCGGATGATTACAGGATAGCTCTTGCGGTGTTCTGATCTCTGACCGGGCGCGGAGAAAATACCCGGGGACGGATTTATCGTTCTAATGAGCATCGCCAGTGTCTGCCATATGAGAAGGCAATCCTTGCCGTTCGATAATGACGCGGTCCTTATTCTACGAGTTTCACAACTGGCTGATGACAGAAAGCGGTTCAATAACCAGTCAACGAAGAATGTCATCAAACCGCAGCATTACTAAACGCATTGAGAGTTGGAGGACCAGGTCGCTCATTTTAAAGAAAACCTATCACAATCGGCAGGTGTGTCATAGTAATGATTCTAACCACTTGTCAGGTCCAAAAATATTTCCTGAATTGTGCCAGGAGATATCAGAAAGGTTTTGTTGATGTACATACGGTGGTTTTGTCTGGTGTTGCTGCTTCCGTCCGTTTTCACTGTCGGTAGCATGACCGGTGATGGCGGCACCGGCGATCAGCAGGAAAAGAAGACCCCGGGCTGGACGGTCGTGTTCTCGTCCAACGAAGATGGGGTAGGATTTGAGATTTATTCCATGGCCGCCGATGGCTCCGATGTGCGCCGCCTGACCGACAGCCGCGGTCACAATATGTGGCCCAGTCTGTCGCCGGACGGCAAGCGTATCGCCTTCAGCTCGGACCGTGACGGCAATGCCGGAATATGCCTCATGGAGATCGACGGCACCAACGTCACGCGCCTGACCAACAACGATTTACGTGCGAGAGAGCCGACTTGGTCGCCCGACGGCAAGCAGATCGTCTTTGAGTCCTGGCAGGAGGCCGAAAGTCAGATACGTGTAATCAATGCCGACGGCGGCGGGGAACGGATAATATCGGCGTTCCCGGGCGACAAACATTCGCCCTGCTGGTCTCCCGACGGCCGGTTGATCGCTTTCCACATGGAGGATGGTGGGCAATCCGGGATATACGTGATGAATCCGGACGGTTCCGAACCGAAGCTATTGGCCACGGCCGAAAGCGGCCTTTCGCCCCGCCTGCACCCACCCGTAAGTCACTGAATAGTTAATGGATAACCGGATGCGGCCCCGGTATCACCGCCCCCGGGCTTCTGCAGAATTCGAATTTGGGGCGAAAAAGGCTATCGGACGGAAAGCGGAACACTTTGAAGAGAAACGGGTTGAAGGGTAACTTCTGCTTCCTGGTGACGTATTACCGGATAAAAAATGAGGAGCAAGGATATCAAACCTTGAAACTATTGGTAATGTCCGCTGCAATATTACTGGCGATATCGCTGGGCCCTTCAACTCAGAGACAGCCAGATGGTTCTAACGGACCTTATCCAGGCCAGACACCGCCTGTATGAAGGCCTCTACTCCAGGGACCGAACTAATGAGCAACCGCGCCAATTCAAATATCATATTGAAGTCAACTTGCCGGGTAATCGGTCTACTACTGCTCTTTGGATTCGGATGTCCTGTTTTCGCTGCAACTCTATTCGAGGCTGCGAGCGAAGGGAATCTGGAACTCGTAAAACAGATAGTTATAGAGAACCCCGATCTGGTAAACCGGCCGGGCGAGAATAACAGTACGGCTCTGCAATTTGCCAGTTACGCAGGCCATCTTGAGGTGGTACAGTTTCTGATGGAAAATGGAGCGGATATAGATCACAAAGACAATGACGGTGATCCTGCGCTAGTCTGGGCAGTTTTAGGCTTTAGGCTGGATGTCGCTAAGTATCTTTTGGAGCAGGGAGCTTCGTTTGAGGGCTTAAGAAGAAGGAATAAACCGTTGATCGCCTACTTTACGGAGAATGGCCGGGCCGATCTTGTAAAGACTCTGCTCGATCGAAAAGCTGTCATAGATTATACAGAAGAGTTCTATGACAGATCTCTAATTCATATAGCAGCCATAAACGGAAATCTTGCCGTTGCCAGAATGTTAATTGACGCTGGAATCGAGATTAATTCCAGAGATGTCTATGGTCACACACCTCTCTATTATGCCAGAAAACTGGGCTATGTCAACATAGGCAAAGCGTTGAAAGAAGAAGGCGCGGTCTCGGATGCCGAAGTAAGTGCAAAGGACCCTCGAGAATACTTAAGCATGGAACTAAATGAAGAAGAAGCTATACTCTGGTATCTGGACAACGCCGGTTATGCAATTAAAACGAAAAACAATCTCATTATATTCGATTACTGGGAGAAGGCTTTAGAGCCGGATATCCGATCGCTTTTTAACGGGCATATTAATCCTGAAGAAATTAAAGACCTTAACGTGACTGTCTTTGTCACTCACGAGCATCGTGATCATTATGATACTGTCATATTTGAATGGGAAAAACAGATCCCCAATATTCAATACGTTTTCGGTTGGAATGGAAGGATTGGCAATAATTACATCAGTGTAACGGAACATCGACAATTCGATACGGTTGGCACTATCGAGTATTATGCCAGCTTTCACCAATACAACCAAACCCCTGAATCTTCTTTTCTAATCAGGGTCGATGGATTGACGATCTTTAACACAGGCGACTTAATGCTCTATGAAGCCGTGGAAGACGCCTTTTATGAAAACATCGGAAATATAGCTGCCTTAAATGACGAAATTGACATTGCTTTTGTCTGTACAAACACAACAGCGGCTTCTACATCTTGGAAAGACGGCATTGCTCATATAGCACGCGAATTGAAACCTCGAGTATTGATTCCGACTCATTCTGAGAACCTTGAATATCTCTTTGCCCCTCTTGAAGAGTTTCTAATCGACAGGAACGTACCTTCTGTCTTTATCTACCCGGATAGCCGCGGGGACGGATTCATTTATAGGCATGAAACAATGGCAAGAATAAGATAACACAATTTCATGCGCAGGGGATGCTCAACGTTTCTGGACACAACTTCAAGAAGAAGTCCCGACATTGTTACACTTACATAAGTCTATGGGGGGCTGACCAGACTCGAACACGTGCACCCCACCCAGAACGTCAGAGGCAGGTGGGTTCCTACCGCTCAGCACTACCGAATTACAGAAGAAAAGGAATAAACATCTTGGTTCGTTCCATATAATCACGATACGCTTCTCCAAAATACAATATGTTCTCCGTTTCTTCTGTCTTTGCTGCCAGCACCGTGCAGACAATGATGATGCCGGTTAGCACGCCGCCGGCCCAGGACGCTTCTTTGAGGAAGACACCCGGAGCACCGAATATGAATGATGAGTATATTGGGTGTCGAACGTAACGATAAGCACCGACTTCAACTAATACTGTAGTTCTTTCGACGCCGATTAAAGACTTATCGTTTCGGCTGTCATCTGGTCGTCCTTTAAGTAGACTGCCATACCCGTATAAAACGGAGAATACACAGAGGACCAAGAGCGCCCACGATGCCACCTGGTGTACGTCAAATGGGTTGGCGAACCAGACCTCCAGGTTCAGCAGGATCAATGCGATTGATGCAATCCAGGCGCACAGGCGATACAGGCCATGTGTGTGAAAACCTTTCAAGGCCCGGCGTGTCAGGAAGGTCAACCCGGAACCTGTTATAACCAGGATCGCAATCTTTGCTACGACATTCATTTTGCCTCTCCCTGGGAAAAATAGCAGACTGCCAGCTGCTAATCTATCAGAAAAAAAGCTCGGGACAAGAATCTATGAGAAAACAGCCGAGATGTTTAGCCGGGAGGTGACGGCACTATCGCATATGCCCGGGTACCTCACCCTTAGCGTGGGATATTGCCGGTTCAGTGCTAGTCAACTACCAGCGGATTCGCGGCGTCGGCCGCCCATTCCTCGAGCGAACCCATGTATACAGCGACATCCTCAAAACCGAGCCGGACCATGATGAAGGCATTGGCTGACGCCGCGATGCCTCCACCACAGTACGTAATAGAGCGGGCTTTGCGATCGCCGGCGAACATGGCGGCAAGCTCATCATGCGACCGGTAGCGGCCTGATTCTTCATTGAGTGCCGTGACGGGGATATTGCGGGCAGTGGGGATATGGCCCGGTCGGCCGTACATGGCCATCTCCCCCCGGTAGTGTTGCTCGGGCATTACGTCGATGATGGAAACCGCATCGTCACTAATGGCTGCGAATACCTCATCCCGGTCAGCGATCAGCTCCGGTCGGGGCCGAGGCGTCAGCTCTCTGGTTTGACGGTCGGGCATCTCTGTTGACAACTCTCGTTCCTCGGCTGTCCAGGCCTTGTAGCCGCCGTCAAGCATTGCAGCTCGATCGAAGCCGACCCATCGCAGCATCCACCACACTC
>CP070756.1:2951846-2958061 GCA_020348905.1 Candidatus Zixiibacteriota bacterium | reverse complement strand
TTTCCGTATCTGAACCTCCAGGACCGGTTACCGTCAGGCTGACACTATATAATCCCGTATCCTGGTAAGTCTGGTTCGGACTCTGGTTGGTCGAGGTGCCGCCGTCTCCAAAACTCCACGCCCAGCCGGTTATATCACCTGTCGAGAGATCAGTGAATTCTGTGTAGAACGGTGCGCAACCGGTATCGGGATATCCGAAGTCTGCCACGGGTGGCTCCGGCGGCGCAGTAACCGTAACCGTGTCAAACATTGAATCACTGCCGCATATGTTGGTCACCCTGAGCATGACCTCATACTCCCCCACTGCCAAATATGTATGGGATGGGTTCTGCGTTGTAGAGGTTCCGCCATCACCGAACTTCCAAAACCAGCTGTCGATCGGTCGAAAATCATTCCCTATCGATTGATCGGTAAAGTTTACGGTCAGGGGCGCATCACCGGAATCACGATCCATGATGAAGTCAGCCAGCGGGACATCTATGACCTTAATGTAATTCGTTTTGGTTTCAGTATCTGACCCACCGGGACCGGTCACTGTCAGGCTGACGTCGTAATACCCGGTATCCTGATAAGTATGATTCGGATGCTGGTCAGTCGAGGTGCCGCCGTCGCCGAAACTCCACGCCCAGCTGGTTATTTGGCCCGTCGAGAGATCGGTGAATCCTACGTAGAACGGTGCGCAACCGGTATCAGGATAACCGAATTCTGCCTCGGGCGGCGGCGGGGTAACCGTGACGGTGTCAAATATTGAATCACTGCCGCATATGTTGGTCACCCTGAGCATGACCTCATACTCCCCCGCAGCCGTATATATATGAGACGGGTTCTGTGCTGCAGAGGTGCCACCATCCCCGAACTTCCAGAACCAGCTGTCGATCGGCCGAAATGTATCACCTTTCGATTTATCGGTGAAGTCTACTGCCAGCGGTGCACTTCCGGATTGGGGTGTATACTCGAAATCGGCCTCCGGGAGGGTGATGACCATGATATAGTCTTGCTTGGTCTCGGTATCTGATCCCCACGAATTGGTCACTGTCAGACTGACAGTGTAAAACCCGGTATCCGTATAGATATGCTTCGGGTCGAAAACCGTCGAGGTGCTGCCGTCACCGAAATCCCACAACCAGGAATAGAGTGGTCCTGTCGAAAGATTCTTGAATTGGACCTCCAGCGGCACGCAGCCGGTATCCGGATAACCGAAATCTGCCTCCGGAGGAGGGCAGAAAGCCGCCGAATCCTGCCCTTGTTGAGCCAGCGCCCAGACCGGGCACATCATAAGCGCGCCGACTATACTGAGGATTACAAGAATTGACTTCGAACTACTGTATTGTATTTGCCTTGCCATAACCGGACACTCCTAGAACTTGCCTACCAACCGCAAAAACAAACCGTGGCCCCGGTAATAGTTGTCCGGGAAGACACCATCGGTTTTACTTTCGATTCGTTCATATCCGACAGAAATGCGGAAGCCATGAAAATGCTCATAGCCGACTTCTGCCTGGAGATGAGTCTCTTCATCATCGATAAGATCACGCAGAAGAATATCCTTGAATGAAGCACGCGCGAAGAAATGCCGGGTGACGGCAGCGGAACCGCTCAAGAGTACGATGTATGAAGTTGATTTCAACTCGCCCGCAGGCGGGTATTCGTTGCGCTGCCAGCGCCGGATTATTCCAGCCGTAAACTCGTGGAAACGATCCCTGTTCCAGTTAACGCGCAGCCCGACATCCCAAATATTATCTTCATTTCTCACCGATGTCCGATGGATAATCTGCCGGTATTCGCTCTCCACGTTAAAGGAAAGATGATGACTGTAAAAATAAGTCAACTGTCCGAGAACAAAATCTTCCGTGTGTCGCGAAGCGGAATCGACACGGCGTCGCTCGACTTCGCGGCGAGAAGCCTTTGCCAGCCCTTTAATCATGTCAAACGGCAGGTATTCAACGGCCGCGGTCGCCGCCCACTCTATGCGGTGAGGATCATCCTCCCACAGGCTCAGGCTGGAACCGGGAACCGTGAAACGTTTCCATTCCAGCGTTGCCAAAGAACTCAACTCCTTCAATGGCTGGACATGCGCCGTCACAAAGGACGCATCTTCGCGATCGGACCAGGTATCGAGATCACGGTCATCGACCACGCGCAGTTTTTGTATCAGCTCGACCCGGTTGCCCTCGCTCGGCTGGCCCGAAAGGCGCAACGCCACCTGGTTGGTGTTGGTATTGCCCGTGCCGCCGTCGATCTGGTTGCGGAAGGAAATGAATTCGTAATGCACGCCATAGCTGAAAAGGTGTAGAAAACTAAGGCGCTCGCGCTCACCGGCCAGATCGACGATCAGCCGCCTCTGCTGATTGTCCTCGCTCGTGGGATCATCCGTGTTCTCGACATCGCGCTGCTCGACACCCAGGCTCAAGCCCAGATCCTTTGGCGTTCCGAAACGGTAACCGAGAGAATATATTTTCTCGTCCCGTTTTCCCGGATAGGGATTAAACTGTCCGTTAGCCATCAGGCCCCGGATATTGTGGAACAGGGCGGAGAAACGATGACTGTCGGTCAGGTTATAGTTGCCTTCAAGGCGCAGCCGCTGCTGATTCGTAGTCGGTTCAAGGTCGCTGTTGCCGAACGATCGGAACTGGTCTTCTATCCGTTGATAATCAGCCTGAACTGCCAGGTTGGAGATAAATTCGGTCTGCAATCCCGCCCGCAACGCCTGATACGCATCATCATCCTGGGGATTTTCGGCCCCGGCAATCTCGAAGTATGCCGAACCATACTCCTCAAGATCAAAAGCGAAATCACCGGCCATCGAATTTTCCGGTTCATCAACCCCACCGCCGCTGGTCCGGTCGTCAATGAAACGGTGCAGGTACGAAGCACTCACCCGGACGTCATCATCAGACATGAACTTTATGCGGGAGCCAAGAATTTCGTCATTCTCCGCTCTCTGGTAGTCATAGGTGATGACAATAAAGACGGGATCCGTGGATACCGTTTCGCTGGCAACCGGCTGGTAAAGCAGGATACGGCCGCGGTCGTAGTCCACCGTATAGTCGCGGTCACGTTGAAGGACCCGAGATGATATCACCGTCGATTGATTGAAACGATCCCTCACTTCGATCTTGACTTCTTCGCTTCCCCGGGTAATCGGGGCGTAAGCCAGATCAAACGGCCCGGATGTCCCGTCGGCCCTTATGCCGACCGCCGCCCCTTCACGGAACGTTTTTCCTTCCAGTTTGCCGCCGACTGCTTCAATCCCCACCGGTTCGCTATGAAGGTCCGCATATACTCCGAATAATGACCGCTGGTACAGGCTGAATTGGGCCTCTTTGAAAGTCGACCTCAGCGAACCACCTTCAAGATAACCGTATTTATCCGATTCCAGCCGTGCCAGCAGCTCGACACGTGCCGGCTCCTGCGGTTGTGTCAGAAGGCGCATATCGAGGTTTTCGAATTCCCATTGGCGGTTGGGATCGTATAAACCTTCACCCGTAAAACGCCAGGTATCCCAGAGAGGCTCGGTTGATTGGAGGGACATTTTGAGCCGGTAGACCGATGGATAAGGATTCTTATAATCGTCACCTATACGGGAATCCAGCACGCCGGTTCCGTTGACAAAGAATTTCGTCGAAATATCGCCGTTGGCAAACAATGATGCTCGGTAGTTCGTGGAAACATCATCCGTGAGTGCAGGATTACTTAATTGAAATGCGGGCTTGTCGCCCTTGATGCTCATAGCGTGCACGGTAATCTCACCAAAGCCCAGCAGTAACAGGTCTTGCTGTTCCCGAATCGCATCAGAAACGGAGATCTGCTCCGCGTTGGTATCAGAACCACCGGGACCGGTTACTGTTAAAGTCACCGTGTAACTGCCGGCCGAGGCGTAACTGTGCGCGGGATTTTGCTCGATTGATGTACTGCCATCACCGAAGTCCCATATGCGAGAATTGATCTCGCCACTTGATTGATCAACAAAATTCACTTCCAGAGGGACAGACTTTGAAGTCGGCTCTGCTGCAAACGCAGAAACCGGAGTATTTTGATTGACATTTTGTTGATCGGCTGCAGCCAACGAGGGCAAGGCGGCTATCATAACAAGGGCCGCCAGTGCAGCGCAGGGTAAACCCTTCCGTATCGATACATTAAGTCTCACGTCAATTCCGACCTTTTATGTTACTTGTTGGATATCTTCTCTCCGTTGAAGACCCACCCAGATTTCAGGGAGAGATTTATTTAAATTATACTACAATATCTACTTCTGTCAACCCAAATTTTACCTTATCTATCGTGATAGTCAATATTCTGCATAAAGAAGGCACATCGTCTCATCTTTTGCGCATTCTTTTTATCCGGTAGTAACTTCTTGCAGCAAACATATGGGTTCATGTCTCATCATTTTGACCTTCGGATGAGAAGAAGAAATTGCTGTGTTGAAAACGGAAATGGCGGAAAAGGAGCATCATCAATCAGGATAACAATCGCTGCATTTAAGCTGGATCATGATTTGTACCGCGAGAATTGATGCTACAGAAAAATCTCGGGTGTAATTTCTTTTTTTCAAATCTTGCTTTGAGGACAAGTTATGGATATAATGAATTTGCCTTTTTGAATGACAGACGACCACAGGTTGTCCAATATCTAATTGATGACGGGAGGGAATCAACATGAGGCATCGTCCCCTCTTACTAATCATAATAATATCGCTACTGTCTGGTATCATCGGTTGCGGCGGAAAGACCAATCTAGTGGATCTCCGAGATAAAATGCCGCCGTCGCTAAAAATTGTCGGGGTTAAGTATGAATCTGGTGAATATACCAAATTCATTAACCATGATGCCGTTTATGAAAGAGCCAATGACCGAATTTGGGGCCAGGTAGCAGGCGGAAAAGATGTTTATATCAAACTAAAAGACCTGGATTCGATCAAGGTAGAGGATTTCTCCAAAGATCCCTCGGAGAATTATTTCCTGACAGTACCTGAATTTAAAAAGCGGTTTTGACTTGCAGCGAAAAATGACGTATACGGCCTAATATGGATTACATTGCCACATCGAATTTTCATAGGGAAAATATTGAAAGCCCATAACCATTATGCAGATACGGGCTTTAGTTTATTATGCCGAAGGTGGGATTCGAACCCACACACCCTTACGAGCACTGCGCCCTGAACACAGCGTGTCTACCAGTTCCACCACTTCGGCATTCTCGGGCATTCAAATATATACCAATTTATCGGAGCGGGCAACCGTTTTCTTATCCTCATAATTTTGGCCGATTTAATGGAACAAAACCCTACCCCGCCGATTATTACTAAATAGCCGATTTTACTTGTACGTCTTTGGCCTGGAGGCTATCCTGACGCCATCGACATAAGGAGACATAATGAATTCAAAATCTTGCCTGTTCTTAACCATAATGCTGACCATAATTCTGGCCGCCCCGACCCCGGCTCAAACCCCTCACCAGTCCCAGATTTACCAGGCTCGCGACAAGGTTATGCCGGCTCTGATCCATATCCAGCCGGTGGTCTTTGATTACCTGACCGGCCGGGAGAAAAAACTGTCTATCGTCGGCTCGGGAGTTATCATCTCGACCGACGGGTATGCCGTCACGAATTACCATGTGGCCGGCAAGGCGGAACGAATCATCTGCACCCTACCCGACCGGGAACAGGTTCCGGCCGACCTTATCGGCGGCGATCCGGCCACCGATATTGCTGTCATCAAGCTCGACGTCTCCGAGTACACCGGCAAGCTGGCTGCGGCCAAACTGGGTAAATCATCCGACCTGGAAGTTGGACAGACCGTTTTGGCCATGGGTTCTCCGCTGGCATTGTCACGGTCGGTCTCGATGGGCGTCATATCGACAATAAACCGTTTTTTCCAGGGCAATATCAGGCTGCCCTCAGGAGAAAAAACCGGCCAATACAATACCTGGCTGCAGACCGATGCCGCCATCAATCCGGGCAATTCCGGCGGGCCGCTGGTTAACCTGGACGGAGAAGTGATCGGTATCAATACCCGCGGTGTTTTCTTTGCCGAAAATATCGGTTTTGCCATCCCGATCGATGTCGTCAAGACAGTTTCGGAGATGCTCATAAAGACCGGCAATGTCGAACGAAGCTGGATCGGCGTTCACGCTCAGCCGTTGCAGGATTTGGAATCATTTTTCGGCACCGACACCAATCGCGGCGTCCTGGTGGCCTCGATCGATCCCGGTTC
>CP070756.1:2935196-2951746 GCA_020348905.1 Candidatus Zixiibacteriota bacterium | reverse complement strand
TTTTGAGCAGCCACCGGGATACCGGTTGGTACCGGCCGACATAATATCCGTGGCCGGTGAGTACTTTCCAACATCAGCTATCATTAACCGCGGCCTGGATGATTCGGTCTACGTCGATCAACCGGTGGTGAACCAGCAGGGTCTGATCGGCCGGATCGTTTCGGTATCCCAGGGTTTCGCGACCGTTCAGCTTCTTACCGACCCGTCGAACCGGGTGGCGGCCCGGCTGGCCGAGAGTCGAGAGATGGGAATTGTACGATTCACGGTGACGGGAGGGATGATCCTGGATAACTTTCCGGTTCAGGGGACGATCAATGTGAACGATACGGTGCTATCCTCGGGGCTTGGTGGCGTCTATCCGTCCGGCCTGACGGTCGGTACCGTCACCAGTGTCAGTCGTCCCGAACATGAGCCGTTCTGTGAGATAAAAGTCAGGCCGGCGGCGAATTTCCACTCTATCGACGAACTATTCGTGTTGATAGTGGAGGACCAATGATCAGAGTGATACCATTTCTGCTTTATCTCTGGCTGGTGGCGCTGCACCAGGTGGTCCTTGATGAAGTGATCTCGATTTACGGGGTGGGAGTCAATCTGCCGGTGTTGTTAGTGCTCCTGGTAGGCTTGTACAAATCGGAGCTCGATACCTGCTGGTTTGCTTTCTTTGTGGGCATGGTCGCTTTTGGCGGGCTGACCGATATGATGGGGTGGCATGCTCTGGTGATGGCTATAATCGGATACCTGGCCTATCACACGCGGGTAAAGATAAACCTCGAGTCCCGGTATTCAAAATTACTGCTGGTCTTCATAGGAGCGGCGGTGCACAATACTGCCGTGCTGGTGATGGGTAAGAGCGACGGTGTCTTTTATTTGCTGGGAACACAGGCAATTACCGGGGCGCTTTATACTACCGTCGTTGCCTGGGTATTCTTCCTGTTCGAAGAGGGCAAGATCACGTTTCAAAAATTCAAGGCTATATTCTGAGGACCGATGGAACGCTTTAAGTTGTCACTCGCGGGGCGTGAGAAGATCAGCTATATGATCATATTGATCATATGTCTGGTTCTGTTATTCGGTTTAATCAAGCTTCAGATTGTCGAACACCGTGACCTGGCAATTCAATCGGAGAATAACCGGATCCGGGTGGTTCCAATCATCCCCCGGCGCGGACTGGTGACGGATCGAGAAGACAGAATCATTATCGACAACAGGCCCTCGTATACTCTCTCAGTGGTCCCGGCCGAGGAGGCGCGTGGAACAACACTGCCCAATCTGGCCGAACTGCTAAACCTTGATACCCTTGAAATTCGCAACCGAATCAAGAAGAACCTGGTCAGCCGCTACCAGCCCTCCACTGTAAAGCGAGATATCCCGTTCGAAGTGGTGGCAATTCTTGAGGAGCAAAGCAAGAGATTCCCCGGAGTGACATATCACATGGAGCAGGTCAGGCAATACCGCCCGGAGCTGGGTGTTGAGGTGGTCACCGGCTACGTAGGCGAGGTATCCGAGGAAGAATTGAAAAGACCGGGTTCGCAAGGTTACCGATTGGGGAGCCTTACCGGTAAGAAGGGACTGGAGAAGCAGTACGACAAGCTGCTTCGCGGCCGGGAAGGTACCGCTTATATCGAGGTGACAGCTTCGGGTCAGATACTTGGTGAATATCAGGAACGGCGCCCGGTGCCGGCCACGCCGGGAACAAACCTGACATTGACCATTGACAACGATCTTCAGCTGGCGTGCACACAGGCGCTGGATACGTTCTGTTGCGGTGCGGTGGTGGCTATCGATCCACGCAACGGTGAAATCCTGGCCATGACTTCGTATCCCACTTACGACGCCAACATGTTCTCATCGGTGATCCCGGAAAGTACCTGGCAGGAAATTAGCAGCGACACCACCCACCCTCTGCTGAACCGACCGATCAAGGGCCTTTATCCTCCGGGGTCGACGGTGAAGTTTGTTGCTGTCGGGGCGGCTTTGGAGGAGGGTATGATTTCGCCAAACGCGACGCTGAAACCCTGTCCGGGCGGTATGCAGTTTGGAAATCGTTTTTTTCGGTGCTGGCAGCCGAGTGGGCACGGCACGTTGGCCGCGGCCGGTTCTCTGGAGCAGTCATGTGATGTCTTCCTGTATCAGGTCGGACTGAAGCTCGGTGTCGATCTGCTGAGTGAATACTATGACAGGTGTGGTTTCGGACATCGCACCGAAGTCGATTTACCCAATGAAGATCCCGGGTTGAATCCAAACAGCGGCTGGTACGACAATCACTACGGGGTGAATAAGTGGACGTCGGCGCTGGTTTTAAACAACGCTATCGGTCAGGGAGAGTTGCTGGCTACGCCGCTTCAACTGACTCTTTTCTTCTGCGGCCTGGCCAATGGTGGAGTTGTATATCAGCCCCATATTGTAAAGAAGATCACGCATGCTTTCGGCGGTGAGCTGGAGGTAACTCCGAGGATAGCTTTTACACTGCCCTTTTCCCCGCCAACAATGGAGGTCTTGCGTGAGGGTCTGAGGCTCGTGGTGGAAGGTGAACACGGTACCGCCCGGCGCTTAAGGAACGACCTGTATTCGGTCGGTGGTAAGACCGGAACGGCTCAAAACCCGCATGGCGAAGACCACTCCTGGTTTGTCGGGGTAGCTCCACTGGAAGACCCTGAGATTGTCGTCTGCGCCATCGTTGAGAACGCCGGTCACGGTTCGGACGTGGCCGCTCCACTGGTGGGTCAGATAATCAGGACCTACATGGAGAAAAAACTTCACCTGGAGCCGATCACCATGACCGGTGAGGCGAGCCGGCCATGACGCTGAACTACGGTTTGCTCGACTGGAAACTGGTCGGTGCTGCCCTGGCTCTCTCGCTGATTGGCATATTGCTGATCATGTCTGCTCAGTATTATGCCGACTCGACCTTTCAGCAGAATTACTACCTCCGCCAGTTGCTGTGGCTGGGAATTGCCCTGGCGGTGTTCGCGTTAGTTGTTCATTTGCCGCTGAGACTTTTTGACTTCACGGCGCCCCTGCTTTACTCGGTATCGATCCTGCTTTTGATCCTGGTCCTTTTCCTGGGTACGGCCAGGATGGGGGCGCTACGGTGGTTTTCGTTCGGTCCGGTGAATTTTGCCCCCTCCGATTTTGCCAAGGTCGCCCTGATCATTGTGCTGGCGCGTTTTTTCGCTTATACCAAGTTGTCGGTGATGAGTACGCGGAGACTGGGGATATCGGGTCTTCTGACACTCATTCCGGTGGCACTGATTCTCAAACAGCCCGACCTGGGAACCTCGCTGGTATTTTTCGTAATACTGTTTACGCTCTGGTTCTGGTCGGGTCTTTCGCCGTTGTATATGTTGCTGATCGTATCACCCCTTATTTCGCTGGTAGCCGCATCGCACTGGCTGGCGTGGTCGATTTACATCGCCGTCCTGATCGTCTTTTTGCTACTTTTCAGACCGGGCTTTGTTTTCAGTTTTTTAACGGTAGTAGCCAATCTTGCTTTTGGCATCATCACTCCCTTCATGTGGGGAAGACTGGCCGATTACCAGAGACTTCGCATACTCACCTTTCTCAACCCCGGTCTTGATCCCCGCGGTGCCGGTTACCAGATCATTCAATCGAAGATTGCCATTGGCTCCGGGGGGATTCTGGGGAAGGGATTTCTTAGCGGCTCGCAGACCAGGCTCGACTTCGTTCCGGAGCCTCATACCGACTTCATCTTCTCGGTTCTCGGGGAGGAGTTCGGGCTGTGGGGCTCGCTTCTGGTGGTATTGCTTTTTGCCTTTATCTTTTTCCGTATTGTTCGGATAGCGGTCAGGTGTCGCTCGAAATTTGCCTCCCTGCTGGTTATGGGGGCGGGGTCGATATTCGTTTTTCAGTTTCTGGTGAATACCGGGATGACGCTGGGCTTTATGCCAGTCACGGGTCTGCCTCTACCATTTGTGAGCTACGGTGGTACTTCACTGGTATTGTCCTGGACCCTGATAGGATTTATAGTGGCGGCCGATTACCGCTGGCAGGAATATTAACGACCGGTTGAGCAGGGCTGGCAAGGGGATGAATTCACCGGCACAAAACTCGACCATCAAGGCACTGTCAATACTGGCCTTCGGAGCGCTGTGTATCAGTTTTGCCGCTATCTTCGTCAAGCTGCTTGGACGCGACGTTCTCGGGCCTACGGCAATCGGTTTCTGGAGGGCTGCCTTCGGGGCCGGTATACTTTTTGTATGGATTGCTGTAAGCCGAGACTCCGCAAGATTGCCGCGGTCGATTATCGGGTTTTCGGTCGCGGCCGGGTTTATTTTCTTTCTTGATTTGTACTTCTGGCATCGGTCGATAATATATTCCGGGGCGGGCATGGCTACTATCCTGGCCAACACCCAGGTGTTCTTTGTCTCGGTAGCGAGTTTCTTTCTGTTCAAGGAAAAGCTGAGCTTGCTGTTTATGACGGCGGCTGTGGCCGCTTTTGCCGGCGTTGTTTTATTGGTCGGTGTAGGTAGCGAAGTAGAATTTACCGCGGTTTACCTCCGGGGTGTCATTTTCGGGCTACTAACGGGAATCGTCTATGGCTCTTATCTCCTCACGCTCAAAAAGGCCGGGCATCGCCCGGAGTGTCCGAGTATGCTGACGGTGATGGCGTGGACGTCGCTATTCACCGCTTTGTTCTGCGGCGTGTCCATGGTCATCGAGGCCGATCCATATCTGCCGCCGGACTGGTTCTCGGTTTTCATCTTGTTCTCGCTGGCGCTGGTAGCGCAGGCGGTGGGGTGGTATATCATATCTCGCACGTTGCCGAAGTTGAGGGCCTCGCAGAGCGCCCTGATACTTCTGCTGCAACCGGTACTGGCAACAGTCTGGGGAGTGCTGTTTTTCGCCGAGCATCTCACGCCGCTGCAGATCGTGGGAGCGGCGATAACGCTGGTGGCCATCTACGTTGGCTCGGTGAGGAAGAAGCAGGTCATTCACTGACTTATTAGAAAGTCTGCTGTACAGAAATCAAAAAGGCGGTCGGGGAGGACCGCCTTCTGTTGTCAGTATGTTTCGTTATCAGTCAATCAGAACCTTCTCGAGTCGTTCGGCGATATAGTCGACTTCGCTCTCACCGATAATCAGCGGCGGGGAGATGCGAATGGTGTGGCCATAGCTGTCGTTAGCCAGCATACCGATATCCAGCAGCTTTCGACAGAAAACCATAGCGTCGCCGCTGGTAACCTCGATTCCGATGAAAAGGCCGCTTGCCCGAACTTCTTTGACATGCGAAGAGCGCGAGGCGATATCGAGGATCTTCTCTTTGAGAATAGCGCCCATCATGGCTGAATTCTCGGCCAGTTTTTCTTCGATAATGACATCGATAGCGGCGTTGCAGGCCACACAGGCGAGCGGATAACCGCCGTAGGTAGAACCATCTTTGCCGGGTTGGAAGGCCATGTCCATCAGCTTGGTGTTGGTCACGAAGATCGAGACCGGAACCAGTCCACCCGAGATGGCCTTACCCAAGATGATACCATCGGGGACCACGTTTTCATGCTCGAAACAGAACATCTTGCCGGTGCGGCCGAGACCTACCTGGATTTCATCGAATAACAGCAGCAGGTCGTTGTCATCGGCCAGCTTGCGCAGACCGCTGAGGAAACCTTCGCCAGCCAGATACATACCGCCCTCACCCTGCATTGGCTCGACAAGAATGCCGCAGGTGTTGGGGGTAATGGCCTTTTGAGCGCCTTCCAGGTCACCGAACTCGACTATTTTGAAGCCGGGTGTGAGCGGTCCGAAACCTTCTTTGTACTTGGGCGTGGGGGAGAAGGATACGGTAGTTATCATGCGTCCGTGGAAATTGCGCGTAAAGACGATTATTTCCTGCTTGCCGTCCTCGATACCCTTGGCTTTCCAGCCGTAGTAGCGGGCCATCTTGACCGCCGTTTCCACCGATTCCACACCGCCGTTCTTGGGCAGGACCTTGTTACCGTTAGCGCCAAAGCGCGGTCCCAGTTGCGGCACGAGGTTAGCGGATTTTTTGAGAAACAGGCCGAGTGAATCGGTATAGACGACGTTTGAAATGACAGAACCGTATTGTCCCTTGAGAGCATCCAAGAGCGCGCCAACTATTTTCGGATGATTGTGCCCCTGGTTGGCAGCGGAGTAGGCAGCCAGGCAGTCGAGATGTTTGGTGCCATCAATACTGTACAGCCAGGCGCCCTCGGCTTTTCTGACCACCAGGCCGAGGCGTCCGTAATGATGTGCTCCGAAAGTACTCTCAAAATCAATAATCTGGTTATCCGGAATCTGGGAGAATCCAATTTCCTTGTTTTTTATGGTGTTGATGTTGGTCACGGGCGTCTCCTTTATCTTAAGAGCATTTCGGGACGTTTTGACTAAACTTCCCTTCAGACTTCCCGCCAAGATAATATTTTAAAATCAAAACTCAAGGGGATTCTCGGCGGAAAATATGACCTAATTCATTTGTTTTAACGAAGTTATGGGACATAAGTTTCCGCAAGGAAGGCCTGACCTGAGCTTTGACTGACAGTTTCTTAAGTTGTTGCGTGTCATAGCGGACAGGCAAGCAAAAGGCCACATCCATGCTCGTGAATGTGGCCCTTATTGATGTATATCGAAGATGTCTAAGCGTTAATCAATTTGGTTCTATCGGCAATTCGTGAGTCGATTTCGATTACCCTGGTGAAATCTGCCGGAGTGGTTGATACTTCGGAAGGATACAAAACGAACTGAGCCTTGCCATCATAAGTCGCGAATGACGTACCCAAAGGTACTGATACGCCAATCTTCTCGTTGAGGAAGTTAATCTCGCTTACCAGTTCATCGAAGCTGTTGATGGCACGCCGGTAGCCGAGTCTTTCGGAAACTCGTGTGATGAGCTCGATATTCGTCATACCGTTCATTGGCTTCCCGATGGGATCAGCGAGCTGTTTACGACCGGCCCAGTTGGTCAGGTGCCCCTTGTTCTCGAGGTATGCTGAGAGGGGCAGGAAAACATCGGCCATCTGAACCGTTTCGGTCTTAAACATATCGGCGGCAACAACGAAGTCGAGCTTGTCGATAAGTCCATTCAACTGCGGATCACGGGCGGGATTTTCGCCGAAGATCACAGCAGCGCGGATCTTGTCCTCGCGCAGTTTGCGAGAAAGATTGACGCCGGATTGTTTGATCGTATTGGCGAGATCGTACTGCCACAAGGCGCCAACCTCCTTGAGCCTGTAACCATCGTCAGCTAAGGCACCCCCGGGCAGCAGGTGCTTATCAAACCCGGCCAGTTGAAGGCCGGTGTAATTGCACTGACCGCTCGTCAGAGCCAGACCGGAACCCTCTACGCCGATCTTACCGAGCATCATCAGTAAGGACGTGAGCGCCTTTAGTTCATTGGAAGCCCGGTCGATACGGCTGTCAATGTTGTATACGGCAACCAGCTTCTTTGAAGGATCCGAGAGCAGAGTTGCAATCTTCTCGATTGTCTGAATTGCGACACCGCAAACCGAGGCAGCCTCTGATATATCCGTCTTGAGCAGTTCACTCTTGAATTGTTCAAAGTTGGATGTCCGCCGGCCGATGAAATCCTGGTCAAACTTACCATTCTTTATAATCTGCGCCATGATAGCATTGAGCAGGACGGTTGCTGTGCCTCGCCGCGGATCCGCCCACACTGTGGCGTAATCGGCCAGGTCGACCTGTCCCGAGTTGATTACAATTGCGGGAGTTCCTTTCTTTATCCGCCGCTTCAGCTGCCAGCCCAGGACGGGATTCTCATAGGTCAGGTTGCCGCCGAGGAAGAGATACATATCAGCCTGCCTGGCTTCATCATCGCTTACCGTAGCGGCAGTTGCGC
The DNA here is from genome assembly GCA_020348905.1 of Candidatus Zixiibacteriota bacterium. GTDB lineage: Bacteria > Zixibacteria > MSB-5A5 > GN15 > FEB-12. The sequence goes on along the minus strand of CP070756.1, from coordinate 2,943,915 downwards.
CCAGCATGTCATCGATGGCGTGGTAGTCGGCGCCGTTGGTGAGCTTATGGAACGAAACGATGTTGTTAGTGCCCACTGCCGCCCTTGCCAGCATTCCGGTCAGGTAGAGCTCTTCGGTGGAGAGTTTAGGGGATGCCGACACCAGGACGGAATCTGCTCCATGCTCTTTGATTATGCCTTTAAGCCCCTTTTCGACCGCGGCGAAAGCATCATCGAACGACGCCTCGACCAGCTTATCTTTCTTGCGAATCATGGGCTTCGTCAGGCGGCTGCCGTCGAGGTAATGCTCATAACCGAAGCGCCCCTTGACACACAGTTCGCCGTGATTGGGCTCGGCGTCGGGCGGAGCGCCAGTGACGAAAAACAGGTCGGGCGTCTTATGATTGATGGTTATGTTGCATCCCACCGAACAATAGTTACAGACATTGTGAGCAACATCCATTTTCCACGGGCCGCTTCGCCTGAAAGGCATCTTTTCATTAAGGGCGCCGGTGGGGCAGACATCGATGCAGTTACCGCATGAGACGCAGTTGGTTTCATGCAGAGCTTTTTCCAGGGCCGGCTTGATAATGGTCTTGAAACCGCGGTTGACGAATCCCAGAGCCGAGACATTCAGGATTTCGCTGCAGGTGGCGACGCAGCGTCCGCAACGAATACACTTGTTCGAGTCGATCTTGATGAAGGGATGCCGGGTATCGACCTTGTACTTGCTATAGCTGCCGACAAAGCGGGTCTGATCTACACCGTACTCGGTACAGTAGTCCTGCAGGGTGCACGAAAGGGCGACATCGCAGCCACACTCGGCACAGCGCAGGGACTCGGTCATGGCCATTTCATCAGTGTAGCCGGTTTCGACTTCTTCGAAGGTGCGGATTCTCTCCTGCACGCTCAGTTCCGGCATTTGGAGGCGTTCGCTGCTCTCGATATCAGGAAGATCTTCGGCTGTAATTTTATGGAAGTTGTCGCGACGGCTCTCGAAACGTTGAGTCAGCGGAGTTATGACGCTTTCCTTGATATACTTGTCGATAGCGGCTGCGGCCTTACGTCCCGCTGCGATAGCGTCGATAGCATCGGCCGGCCCGGTGACAACGTCACCGCCGGCGAAGACGCCGGGACGATCGGTGTCAAAGGTTCCGTCTTTGGCAATTATGGTCTTCCACTTGGTGAGCTGCAGCTTTTCATCGGCGTCAACGCCTTCGAGATCCGGTTCCTGCCCGATGGCCGATATAATCCAGTCAGCCTGCAGGGTGTACTCCGAACCTTCGATAACCACCGGGCGGCGACGACCAGATTCGTCGGGAGCGCCGAGTTCCATGCGAATGCAGTCGATTGACTTCATGCGGCTGTCCTCGACGTTGACCTTGACCGGGGCGGCCAGGAACTCCATCTTGATACCTTCCTCCTCGGCGGCAACGATTTCCATTTCGTTGGCCGGCATCTCCTTGCGGGTACGGCGATACAGAAGGATGACTTCGTCAGCGCCGAGGCGGAGCGAGGTGCGGGCGGCATCGATAGCAGTGTTACCACCTCCAACCACGACTACACGACCCTTGATCTCGGGGTTGGTTTTCATCTCGACCTGCTGGAGGAACTTTACGCCCGACAGGACGCCTTCGGCTTCCTCGTTTTCGACACGCATGGGCTTGCCCACCTGAGCGCCCAGGCCGACAAATACGGCCTTGTAACCCTGTTTGAACAGGTCGTCGATGGTGAAGTCCTTGCCGAGGGTCTTGTTGGTGTGGATATCCACACCGAGTGAGGCGATCCAGTCGATTTCTTTTTCAAGGGTGGCCTTCGGAAGCCGGTATTCGGGGATGCCGTAGCGCAACATACCGCCGGTCTTGGGCAGGGCCTCAAAAACCACCGGGCGGTATCCTTCGATAACAAGGTAATAAGCGGCGGTTAGTCCGGCCGGACCACCGCCGATAATGGCCACCGATATGCCATTATCCGGCTTTGTTTCCGGACGCCACATCTCGCCGATCATATCCTGGTCGGCGGCGTAGCGTTTCAAGAAGTCGATCCCGACCGGAGCATCAACCAGTGAGCGGCGACAGTTTATCTCGCACTTGCGGGTGCAGACCCTTCCGCAAACAGACGGAAGAGGGTTCTTTTCTTTTATGACGGCTACCGCTTCCTTGAACTTGCCCAGATTAATCAGCGACATGTAGCCCTGAATATCAACATCGGCCGGGCAATTGAGGCGGCAGGGCCCGAAGCAATCGGCATAATGATCGGAAACCAGCAGTTCAAGGCAAGTCTTGCGGGCACGAATGACCTTCTCGGACCGCGTGTGCAGCTTCATGCCTTCGGTCACCTTAGTGGCACAGGCGGGGAAGAGCCGGCTCTGTCCTTCCATTTCGACCACGCACAGAAAGCATGATCCAAAGGGTGGAAGTTTATCGTCATAGCACAGGGTCGGGATATTGTCAATGTTCTGTTCGCGGCAGACCTGAAGGATGGTTTGATCGGGTGAAGCCGTGATTTCTCGTCCGTTGATTGTCAGCTTAACCATGATTCACCTCAATCCTTGACCACCGCATCAAACCGGCAGACCGTGAAGCACTTGCCGCATTTGATACATTTATTCTGATCTACCATATGTACCGCTTTTCGCGCGCCGAAGATGGCATCAGTCGGGCAGGCTGTGGCGCAAACGGTACAACCGGTGCATTTTTCGTTTATGGTGTAAGTGAGAAGTGCCGAACAGACGTGGGCCGGGCATTTCTTGTCCTTTATGTGAGCCTCGTACTCCTCGCGGAAGTGCTTCATAGTGGTCAGGACCGGGTTCGGCGCCCCCTGACCGAGACCGCAGAGAGAGGCGGCCTTGATTTGTTCGCTGAGTTCATTGAGATTGTCGAGGTCTTCCATGGTGCCTTCACCGGCGGTGATGCGCTCCAGAATTTCCAGCATGCGCTTGGTGCCGATGCGACAGAAGGTGCATTTGCCGCATGATTCGGCCTGTGTAAAGGTGAGGAAGAACTTGGCAACATCGACCATGCAGGTGTTTTCGTCCATCACCACCAGTCCGCCCGAACCCATTATGGCACCGGTCTTGTTTATCTGCTGGTAGTCGATTTGAATGTCGCACATTGCGGCGGGGATGCATCCGCCCGACGGGCCGCCCATCTGAACCGCCTTAAACTGCTTGTTGTCAATGATGCCGCCGCAGACGTCGAAGATGATTTCGTTGATCGTCACACCCATGGGGACCTCGACCAGACCGGTACGGGCAACTTTGCCGGCCATAGCAAAAACTTTGGTGCCTTTGCTGTCTTCGGTGCCGTAAGCGGCGAACCTGTCGCCGCCGTTGAGGATAATCCAAGGGACGTTGGCGTAAGTTTCGACGTTGTTGATGTTGGTGGGGCTGGCCCACAGACCCGACTGGGCAGGGAACGGCGGGCGGAAACGAGGCATGCCTCGTTTGCCTTCAATCGAAGCGATCAGCGCTGTTTCTTCGCCACATACAAAAGCCCCGGCGCCTTCCTTGATTTTGATATTGAAGCTGAAATCGGTACCGAAGATGTTATCGCCGAGAAAGCCGTTCTTCTTGGCCTGGGCGATGGCCTGTCTCAGGCGAGCGATAGCCTTAGGATATTCGGCGCGGCAGTATACGTAAGCTTCAACGGCACCAATGGCATACGCGGCGATTATCATCCCTTCCAGAACGGCACTGGGGTCACCTTCAAGGATGGAACGATCCATGAATGCGCCCGGATCACCTTCGTCGGCGTTGCAGATGATGTATTTCTTATCGCCGGGAGCTCCGCGCGTAAACTTCCATTTGGTGCCGGTGGGGAATCCACCGCCACCTCGACCACGGAGACCGGATTTAATTACTTCGTCAATAACCTGCTCCGGCGTCATCTGGGTCAGCGCCCGGCGGGCTCCCTGGTAGCCGCCCTTTTCGACATATTCATCGATTGAGCCGGGATCGATGATACCGCAATTTCTAAGCACGATTCTCTGCTGCTTGTCGAAAAAGCCGACCTCGCGACCCTCGCCGGAAACCAACCATTCGTCAATGGTGGCGTCGCCGACAATGTCCTCTTCGACGATTCGCCCGACCCTATCGGGAGTTACCTCGCCGTACATGTGGGCACTGCCGTCGCCGTTGGATACTTCAACCAGCACCTCCCGGTAGCACATGCCGATGCACCCGGTTTCTTTCAGATTGAAAGCACCCGCATGCTGGTTCAGTTCTTCCTGAAACGCTTTATAAACTTTTTCGCCGCCGGCCGATATTCCACAGGTTCCGAGTCCAATTTTTACCGTCTTCATAATCTATCCTCAGCCAGCCTCTGTCTGGGCTTCTTTTTTCACTCTTTGCTTGTAGGAGCGGAGTACCTTGCGAAGTTTGGCCGGCGTCAGCCTGCCGTAGGTTTCGTCGTTTATCAGAATTACCGGCGCCAGTGAACAGCAACCAATGCAGGCCACCGACAGCAGTGAGAAAGAGCCATCGTCGCTGGTTTCTTCGTAGTCAATGTTCAATTCGTCGTTGATGGTGTCGGTAATGTTCTTGGCACCGTTTACGTGACAGGCGGTTCCGTTGCAGACCTTGATGACATACTTGCCGAGTGGTTTGGTGCGAAATTGCGCGTAAAATGTAACCACCCCGTATATGTCAGCGGAAGGTATCCCGGTAATATGACTGATGTAGTCAATAGCTTTTTCGGAGATATAACCGTACGTGTCCTGGGCCGACTGCAAAAGTGGAATCAACGCTCCGGCCTGGCCATCATACTTCCACAAATCGACATTGAAGGTCTTGAATTTTTCCGCAGTCTGTTCAGCCATCGAGGTTCTCCTACAATCTATCGAGAAAGATGATGCGGTCCTGTTTCAGTCGCAGGATGCCGTCGAGTTGTCGAATATCATCATTGATGGTTCTGTTAATATGATCGAAGGTATCGCCTGTCACCATAGCCACCAGGTCACACGAGCCGGAGGAGGGGGAGCAAAACAACACCGCCTCGATCTTCTCAATGGCCTTCTGCACCGTTTTACGCTGATCCTTCTCGGTTTCCACGAACAGATAGCTGTAGCAATTATCGGGAGAGAGGTCGGTACCGGGCTCGTTGTCACTTTCCAGTTCGCAGGAGACGACTTCGGAGCTGCCGTCCAGCCCGCTGACCTTCTCAAGCAACGACGGCTTGTTGGCCTTGAGCTTCAAGACGAGGTCGAAATGGCCATCGACAGCGTCCCACCGGCAGATATCTGTCAGATTACCAACGACTTCTACAGCCGGAAGAAGCTTCTCCCGGTTGTCAAATTTGACCAGAACATAGGCTCCGGCGCTCATACTTGCTCCTTTCCCCGGGCTCGGAGTGTAATTCCGTGACGGGCATAATAGCGGGTACCAGCTAATCCAGACAAATTCAGACCAGATTTATTCGCCTTGAGAATTCTTTCACAAATCTGAACATAAAAAAAAGTCATATCAAGACCTCAACATCTCGAAAAATCAAGAGTCAAAACTAACGGTCACAGCCCTTTTTGTCAAACGTATTTTGTCGATTTTACTCGCCTTTTTACAGAAAGTTGAAATAAATCACACCAAAGTAAGGGGTTTTCTGTCGGGGACGCAGAGAATTTCGGTACCGGCAATAGTAGACAGGTCTGGTTAGAGACTCATCTTTCTTTAGCTCTCAGATGACCTCAAATGTATTGGCTACGGTAGCGAAACCTGCTTATATAAAGGCTATGTTTTTGACTACCGCCCAGATAAAAGAACTGGCCTCCTCGTGCGGGATTGATTTGTGCGGAGTCACGCGTCCCGACGTGATCCCGGAGGCCAGGCACCGCTTTTCGGAGTGGCTGGACAGAGGGTATCAGGCTGAAATGACCTGGCTGGAGCGAAATAAGAATCGGCGATGCGACCCATCCCAGCTCATGGAGAACATCCAGTCAATAATAATGCTGGGCCTAAATTATTACTCTGATAATTCTGATACAGTTCCGACCGGGCATGGTCGGGTGTCGCGTTACGCGAGGGGGAAGGATTACCACAAAGTACTCAAACGTCGGGTGGAGCATCTCATATACAAGATAAACGAACGATTGGGAAAGACCTCGGCTCATCGCTTCAAATGGTGGGTTGATTATGGGCCGTTTCTGGAGCGGGCTTATGCGGCGAGGGCGGGGCTCGGTTATATTGGCAAGAACAGTTTGTTAATTAACAGGCAGTTCGGATCGTGGTTCTTCCTGGCTGAGATTGTAACGACGCTCAAGCTGGAGCCCGATGATCCGGAGGGCATAGATCATGGCGAGTGCGGAACCTGCCGAAGATGCATCGACGCCTGTCCTACGGGTGCGATAACCGAGGATGGTATGGTCGATGCGGGTAGCTGTATCTCGTACCTGACAGTCGAACGTCCTTCCGATATTCCGCCCGCTGTTGCCAACAAGATGGGTAATATGATTTTCGGGTGTGATATCTGTCAGGAGGTTTGCCCGCACAACGGCCGGTCCCGGATAACACATCATTCTGAGTTTGAGTACCAGCGCGGCATGGGAGAATTTCTGGATGCCGAGAGGGTCCTGAGAATAGAGGATCGTGAAGAATTCCTTCGTCTTACCGCGGGTACCACGCTGACCCGGCCCAAACTGGAGGGACTTCAGCGCAATGCGAGGATTGTGCTGGACAATACCATACCTCAGGAAGGTGCCAGGTAATATTTTTGCCAATATCGGTTGCGAGCCTGAGGCAAAGTTGATAAATTCAGGCCATGGTCAAAATAGCTCCGTCGGTTCTGGGGGCCGACTTCGCCAAACTGGGTGAAGAGATCCGCGACGCTGACAAATCCGGCGTAGACTTATTTCATCTGGACATCATGGATGGACACTTCGTGCCGAACATTTCCTTCGGTCCGGCTATCGTTAAAACCATCAACGGGTTGACCGACAAATTCCTGGATGTTCACCTGATGCTGGCCCAACCGGAGAAATACTTCGAGCCGTTTGTCAAAGCGGGTTCCGATTCGATAACCTTCCACCTCGAAGTTCACCCCGATCCAACCAGATATGCCGAAGAATTGAAGTCTATGGGAATCGAGGCCGGACTATCGGTGAATCCGGACACCCCTGCCGAAAAGGTTCTGCCATACCTGGAACACTTCGATCTATTGCTGGTGATGTCAGTCTTTCCGGGTTTTGGAGGTCAATCGTTCATTGAGACGGCACTCGATACGGTAGCGGTGGCGCGCAAACATGTTGACGATAACAATCTGAGCACGAAGATAGCGGTGGACGGTGGCGTTGATGCCAGTAATGCTGCCCGGGTGGTCGAAGCCGGAGCCGACATACTGGTGATGGGTTCGGCCTTCTTCAATTCTGATGAAAGGGGCGCTCTGGTCAAGATGGTTCAGGCATTGTGACACAAGGTGGAGATACCAAACTGAACAACAGAATATTGTACCCATAGAAAATGCGAGACCATGATAGAAAAAACTGTACAGGAAAAGGCAGCTATGTTTGACACATGGCGGGGTTTCAGTGACGACAGCTTAAGTGGTGACTGGCAGCAGAAGCTCACCGTTATGGCGCGGGAGGCGCGCGGGAATATACTCAAGATGACAACTCTGGCGGCCTCAGGGCACCCGGGTGGGTCCATGTCTTCGATCGAGATGTACCTGGTGCTCTACAATTTTGCCAGAGTCGACCCGCGGGAACCGATGCGTGACGATCGCGACCGGGTTATCGTATCTCACGGTCACACCTCGCCGGGAGCCTACAGCGCGCTGGCAGCAGCCGGGTTTTTCAAAATCGAAGATGCTATTACCGGGTTTCGACAGGCCGGCTCTCCATTCGAGGGACACGTTGAGAGATCGGTTCCGGGAATCGAGTGGGGGACAGGTAACCTCGGGCAGGGACTGGCGGTCGGTGTCGGCAAAGCTATCTATTCAAAACTGTCTGGTAAGGGTTTTCATACCTACGTGGTGATGGGCGACGGCGAGCAGCAGAAAGGCATAATTTCGGAGTCGCGGCGCATTGCGGTTAAATACAAGTTGTCAAGACTTACTGCGCTGATTGATTATAACCGCCTTCAGATATCGGGCGACATCGAGAATATCATGCCACAGAACATAGCTGGTGAATGGAAGGCCGACGGGTGGCAGGTCATCGAGATTGACGGTCATGACCTGGGCCAGGTATACGACGCCCTGCGCAAGGCCACCCATAACGAAGGCGCCCCGGTGATGATACTGGCTAATACCACCATGGGGAAGGGTGTGTCATTTATGGAGAATGACGAAGGCTTCCACGGTGCTCCGGTCAAGCCGGACCGGATAGATGAGGCTTTGAAAGAGCTTGGCATTGAGAACGATATCGAAAATTACCGCGAAAGGCGCAACCGGGGCGTGGTGGGACGCTATGCGCTCAAGCGTCCGGAGTACCCTCAGGTAACGGATGGTGAGAGTATAACCTACGAACCCGGTGACAAGATGGACAATCGCGGTGCATTCGGTAAGGCTCTGTTATCAGTGGCGCGAGCCAATATGTCCGGTGACGGTATAGTCATGGGTGTGTTTGACTGTGACCTGGCTTCGTCGGTAAAGACCGGTGCTTTCGCCAAGGAATTTCCCGATAATTTCTTCCAGTTCGGTATCTCCGAGCACAGCACCGCCACTGTGGCCGGGTCGCTTTCAGCCTAGCGAGCGGTTTCGGTCTGGGCTGACTTTGGTGTGTTCGGTATCGACGAAACATACAACCAGGCCCG
>CP070756.1:2926333-2935096 GCA_020348905.1 Candidatus Zixiibacteriota bacterium | reverse complement strand
GCGAGAAGGGCGTTTTCTACTGCGGAGGGACGGAGAGCTTGGCAGTTGCTCTCCTGATTATTGTCTATTATTCCGTTTTCAGAAGGAAGCCGGCCTAGAAAGTATCCTGCGATTTGAGATAGGTGATGTAGCACCACAAGTTCAGCTGTTCTTGAGCAATTCCAGGTATTTCCTGGCCCTGGCGATGGCTTTCTCCTGCCCTTCGCCGGCGTTGGCAAGAAACTTCTCAAAGAATTCAACGGACTCATCGGGACGATCCGTTAGCTGGTATACTCTGGCAATATTATAGAGAACGTCCGGATCGGTGGGTTTTCTTTTATAGGCCTTGAGATAATCCGCCAAGGCTCTGTCGTAATCACCTTTGCGGTAATAAGCGACACCTCTCAGATTGTATCCGAAATAGTAATAGGGGTCATACTCAATGCATCGGTCTACTTGCGCGATCGCGCTGTCATATAGGCGTTGATTTATCAAGATACATCCCCGTCCGCAATAAGCATAGGCGTACGTCGGATCAAGCTCAAGGGCCCGGTCATAGTCTATTAAAGCAGAATCTTCCGTGCCCTTGGCCGCATACGCACACCCGCGATTATAGTAGGCGGAAACAGACTGGGAATCTATCAGCAGAGCGCCGGTATAGTCGACAATGGCTTCATCGTATCGCCCCTGATCATGCTTTATCTTGCCGCGACTGACCAGTTCGCCGACATTGCGAATGGCGGCGGATTCGCTGCTGATCCTTATATATTCATCACCGTAATGACGGGCTGCGTCATGGTTGCCCAGTTTCTCATGAGCCGTGGCCAACTGCTGGTACGCTTTCAGGTGCGAAGGTGCTAACGATATTACTCGTTCCAGATCCTCTACCGCCTTTTCGTGCTCTCCCAGCTGGTTGTATGCCAGCCCCCGGTTATACCGGGCCGTGGAATTGCGGGGGATTAGCTCGAGGGTCTCGGTACAATACCGTATAGCCTGCTTGTAATCACGCTTCTTGATATAGGTGTAGCCAAGCTTATTGTAAGCCCGCGGATCTTTCGGATTGACTTCAATTTCTGCCAGATATTCCGTTATGGCGCTGTCATATTCACCTTTATTCGCATATGCGATACCACAGTGTCGGTGTACTTTCGTGTAAGTTGAGTCTATAGCCATGACCTTCCTGTAATCAGCGATTGCCTCGTCATTTAGTCCTTGATATTCGAAGGCCAGCCCCCGGTTGTAATAAGAGTGAGCATAAAGAGAGTCATAGCTGAGGGCCGTATTAAACTCCTCTATCGCGGAATCATACTGCCTGAGGTCCAAATAGACATTACCACGATTGTTGTAGGCCGCAACATAGGCGCTGTCGAGTTCAATAGCCCGGGTATAATCTGACCTGGCCCGGTCCAGGCGCCACATCTCGGAGTAAGCATCGCCGCGGTTTTTGTACGCTACGGCCAGGTTCGGGTCCAGTTCGATGGCCTTGTCAAAATCCCATACGGCTATGGGGTATAAACCGGCTTCATGCTGCCACCTACCCCGGTCGTTGTACTCCTGGGCATTGTGGGGCCACAGCATATAACCGATCGTCAGGATACCGATGATTACAAGCGATATGGTAGAAATCAGATTTCTGGCAAAGTTGCTTTCGGACATAGGCCCTCCCTTGGGCGTTTGATTCTCTTACTCATAGGAAGTATCGGCAAAGGAAGGCAGATATACACCTCAGTGTATCGGCCGGCAGGCGGTTGCCTACCGGCAATATCATCAGCAATTCCGGACTTTAGAGGAAACCCTAGCGGCTCATCTTATCCCTGTAGCCGCTCTGATCGAGAAAACCCTGATAGTCGGTAACCGAGAGTATGTCATTAACAGCCCCAGCTTTGTCGTCAGCATTATTATAGTATGCCTCAACGATCCGATAACCCAAGGCGTAACCTACGTGGTATGGTTGCTCGGGGTCTTCCGGCTTCTTCCACATCCAGTCCCCTGTTTCTTCCCCGTTCATCTCGGTTTCGAATTGCTCCCAGAGTCTCTCTTCGTGCTTGAGTGTATATTCGAGTCCCTCGTCCTGGGTGATTCTGCCTGTGACCAGGTCGGCGAAGAACTCCGCGGTACCTTCTCGTATGCACAGCCCAAGCAAACTTTTCTCCGGTCCGAAGAGGGCCTTGTACTTGTCATAGCCCACCGCCACCACCTGCTGGAAATGCACCAACTCGTGAATTATCATCGTAATCTGGTGATCGAGCGGCGGCTTCCATTTGTCAACCGAGATTAGCTGGCCTTCGGTCGACCCGGAACCTATACCTCGGTGAGCTTCCACTAGAAAATAGGTCGGCGGATAAACCGCTCCGGGGACGTACTCCTTCAGCTTGACGAAAGCCTTGCGCGTCTTGCTCTCCAGTTCCTTCAGCAATCGCGGCAATCTTTCAATCGAGGCATACTGGTCCGGGTACTTGCGGATAGCTTTAGCCAGACGTTCAGGTGTCAGACCATACTTCTCGATGAACATCTTCAGACCGGGCGTTCCTTTGTCAATGTACTCGGCCTGAAGAATGGCCAGGGTGTCGCCCCCGTCGGAGAGCATTTTTTGGGCACGAATGAAATTCAGGACATCGTCATAGACAAAACTGGCTTTCTCAGGATTGTCTGTCAGGTTTGTTGTAACTTCCTGACAAAGCGCAGCACCCGGAAGTGCGAACAGCAAAATTGCCGCCACTGCTGCTAATAATTTAGAGATAGGCATCATCAGACCCCGTCGAAAATGGTTCTTAATGTTTACTGGCATCTACAATATCAGACCGCCTTACCTGCAGTGTGGTTGCGCGGCAGGCTGGACTAAAGCTAATAGGCCGACACGGGTAGAAAGCTGCCCGCAGCATGCTAACCGCCCGCCTGACTACGCCTTAGGTCTCGTCGTCGGCAAATGTCATCCTCTTCCGAGAACAGTCAGCCGGCCTTCTTCCATAGGTAATTTATGCTCTCAGCTAATCAAAAAACCACGTTTTTCGTCGGATTTGTGTAGGAATTAACTGATTAGGTTACCTATTTTGCCCTTAGAGGGCATAAATGTGAAAAAATTGAAACCTTAGCCCGGTAATTTCGAAAAGCAGGTATATCAGTATGTCATATTCTTGGGGTCCAAAGATGATCAGGATAGCATCGTTGATTCTGGCAGCCGTGGCTCTGACAATGATCGTCATAGCCTGTGATAACTACTCCCATAACTCCATCGCCAATACCCCCCCTGCCGATTATGTCGATCTGGCGATGTCCCGAACGTACGGCGGATTGGGCTACGATTGGGGATCGTCCCTTGTCACCACCGAAGACGACGAATACATAATCACGGGATCAACAACTTCCAATGGATATGGAGATAATACCGTGTATCTCGCGAGGGCGGCAAGTAACGGCGACCTGGTATGGTCTACGTATTTCGGCGGTTGGGGCGAGGATTGCGGATCTGACCTGACTCTAACATCGGACGGCTTTATCGTAATAGCCGGGGTTTCAAGCTCATGGGATCTGATAGAGAACGTAAAGATCGATCCTAATTCGGGGAAAACACCCGATGACTATAATTTCTACCTGATAAAAACAAATATGGCGGGGTTACCGCTGTGGGAAAAAGCCTACGGCGATACCGGCTATGTCGAATGGGGCACCTCGGTCGCGGTTTCACCGACCGGATATCTCGTTGTCGGGTACCAGCACAAGAGCGAAGCGGAGGAGGACTTCTTCTTTATTAAGACTGATACCGGTGGCAACGAACTGTGGCGAAAGGTGCATGAAACGGATAATGTTGATCGGGCATACTCTGTCATCAGAACCAGCGACGGTAACTTCGTGGCGGCCGGCTATTCGACCGCCGCCGGAGGCGGCCTGCCTCGTCCTTATCTGGTCAAGGTAGACGATAACGGCAATGTGGTGTGGGAGAGGGTTGTCGGCAATATGACCTCGTCCGAAAGGATCTTCGAAATCATCGAAACTTCCGACGGAGGTATCGCCGGGGTTGGTACCGCTTTGCCCGCGTCATCAGCTGTTACGGCCCTCTATGTTCTGAAGACCGATGGCAACGGCCAGCAGCAATGGGCCAATGCCTATGCCCAGTCCGGAATAGTTGAAGGAAGGTCCATCCTCGAGAATCCCGATGGGTCGCTGATCGTATGCGGACAGAATGCCGGTCAGAACGCCATCCAGGTCGCCAAGCTCAATGCCGGCGGCAATCTGCTGTGGGCTGACTCCAGCGGTGTGGCCGGATTCGGCATGTCGGTTTCCCCCTGCGAAGCGGGATACGTCATAACCGGATCAACCACCTATCCGGATCATCGGCTTCTGAACGACGTATTACTTATAAAGGTGGTTGAAGACCTGACCAATGTGGAATAAATGTCGGAAAAACCAGAATGTCACTCTACCATTAGATGACAGTTACTTCGGAGACTTATTCGTGATAACAAAATCCTTCAAGACTATTCTGTTGCTCGCAGCAATGGCCGTCATTGCCGGTTCGCTGGCAAGCGTCGCCACAGCCGAGGCATTGTCATCGAGAGACAATGAGATTGTGGGTACCATTGTGGATGCCGAGACGGAAGAGCCCATAATTGGCGCCAGCATCGCAATTATGGATAAGTTTGGCGGAGCACTTTCCGATACCACCGGTTATTTCATACTCAGAAACCTCAAGGACGGTATTTACCAGATTCAGATAAGTCATATCGGATACGAAAGCCAGATTTTCGACAGCCTTGACGTACGTGAGAACGAGACTCTCAGCCTCACAGTCGAGATGGTCAAGCAGCCGGTATCAATTAAAGACGTGACCGTAACTCCCGGTCAGTTTTCGATTATGGGCCAGGAACCGGCAGCCAGGCAGGCTCTCACGAGGAAAGTCATTGAAACCAGGCCTCAGCTCAGCGAGGATCTCTTTCGCGCCGTCCAGAGACTGCCGGGAATAACTTACAATGATTTCTCGGCTAAGTTTACCATTCGCGGCGGTGAACAGGACGAGGTCCTGATCAATCTCGACGGCATGGAAATATATGAACCCTTCCACCTGAAAGATGTCGATGGAGGCGTTGTCAGTATCACCGATATCGCCGCCATCGAGGGCGTGGACCTTATGTCGGGCGGATATCCCGCCGTGTACGGCGACCGTATGAGTGGCGTTTTCAACATCAGAACAAAAAATGCCAGCGGCGATCGCAACCGGGTTTCGTTGGGACTCAGCCTGATGAATGCCCGCTTCTTAAGCGAAGGAACCTTTGCAGATAAGAGAGGCTCATGGCTGGTTTCCGGCCGACGCGGTTATATCGACCTGATACTGAAGCTGATCCGCCCCGACGAGGAGGTCAGCCCGCGCTATTACGATGTGTTCAGCAAGGTGCGCTACAAACTTAACAATCAGCAGATTCTCAGCGCCAGTTTCCTGAGAGCCGGCGATGACCTGAAGTACCGGGGAGCGCTGATCGAGGAAGACGATAACCGTGGTGACACTTTATTCTCTTCATATGGCAACACCTACTTCTGGGTCACTCTCGATTCATACCTGTCATCAAAACTGATCGCCAAGACTATTGCCTCGGTCGGACGGGTCAGCCACGACAGGGTGGGTCAGGTCTTCGACAACGAGCGCATGGTCCCCGAAATGTGGGTCAGTGACAAGCGTAATTTCGACCTGTTCGGTATCAAGAATGACTGGGAGTTCGAGGCGACCCGAAACTTCCTGTTTCGGGCCGGGATTGATCTCAAACATATGTCGGCCAATTATGATTACTCCGGTTACCTGTTTACTTACCAGTATTCGCCGGGCTGGGTACCGCCTTACCAGCTTTTGGAGGTTGACTCCAACGTCGTTGCCATAAAACCGGAAGGCGACAAGGTCAGCGGTTATCTTTCCAACCGCATTCGCTTCACTAACTTCCTGACCGGCGAATTCGGCGTCCGGTATGACTACACCTCATATTCCCACGATGACAACGTCTCGCCACGAGCCAACCTGGCCGTTACCCTTTCGGACAACACTTCTATCAGGGCAGGATGGGGCCATTTCTATCAGGTCGAGCGAATGGACGAAATCAGTGTTCAGGACGGCGAGACCGACTTTTATCCGTCCGAAAGAGCGGAGCATTTTGTGATAGGGTTCGATCACAATTTCAAGACCGGCGAGAATCTCAGGCTAAACGCTTTCTATAAAAAATACGAGTCTCTGCGACCGTCATATCGCAATATCTTTGGCGAACTGGTTACTTTTCCGGAACTCGAAGAGGACCGGGTGCGAGTCACCTACAATGGAAAGAGAGCCAAAGGGATCGAGGCGTACATCAAGAAAGATATTGGCGAGAAAATAAGCTGGTGGTTCAGCTACTCGCTGTCTGAAGTAGATGATGACATCAAGAACCTTTATTATCTGCACGACGGTATCCAGGTCAACTACGATGAAGAGTTCCCGTTCCCCTACGATCAATTGCACACACTGTACTTCGACTTGAATTACCGCTTTAACCTGAATTGGCAATTCAACCTGGCTTGGCAATTCCACACCGGGTGGCCTTACACCGAAGTCAACCTTGCCAGCCGGACTATTGACGGTGACCGGGTGTATGTCCTCGAAGCGGATGATCCCTGGCAGGGCAGACACGAATCATTCAAGCGGCTGGATCTGCGCCTGAATCGTAAATTCTTCACCTCAAGGGGCACTATCACGGCCTTCGTTGAGGTGATAAACGTGCTGGGGGCTGAAAACGTCCGTAACTACGAGTATGCCCTGATTTCAACGGACGGAGTTCTGTCGATTGAAAAAGTTAACGAGGACTGGTTCGGGACCATGCCCTCGTTCGGAATCACCTACGACTTTCTGTTCTAACGGCGGGATTTCCCGGCGATGGCCGCGGGCGTCTGCCGGTTTGAAGAGTCACCCCTGACAACCTGTAAAAGAGGCTTCTTTTTGAGGCCTTTTCTGATTTTTTTTGAATTTCTCATTCGACCGGCAACCACTCGCCGGTTTCCCGTGTCTAAGTACCGAACGATAGAGAGAATTAATATGCCGCAGCACTTGATAAAACCCCGTCACGACTCAAGGTCAACCGACCCCGGTGATTTCTGGAAGCTTCTAAAGCCCGAGCATGCCCGTGCTGAAGCTTTCTGCCGAAAACTGGCGGCCAACCGCGAGGATGCGGACGACCTTTATCAGGACTCGCTCCTGGCGGCGATACGGAAGTTTGACAGGCTCAAGGACCCCGGTTTATTTCGAACCTGGCTTTACCGGATTGTGATTAACCAGTGTCGAAACCACTACCGCCGACCATGGCGCCGGCGGCGGGTCCAGATGACGCCACAGCTTGAGCATGTCAATAGCGGCTCGGATCCGGCCGCCGTTCACGCCGCCCGGCGATGGCTGCAACGGGGCATGGCCGTTCTCTCGGTCGAACAACGAGCGCTGGTCTGCCTGCATGAACTTGAAGGCTGGACGATAGCTGAATTAGCCAGGCTGTTCCGGCGTCCCCAGGGGACTATTAAAGCCAGACTCTCGCGCTCGCGAAGGAAGATGCGTCTCGAAATCGAACGCTATCTTAACAAACAGGAAGAACTAACAACCAATGGAGCCGCCCATGCTATTTCGCAAAACCAGCCGTCGTCGGACTGATCCGAATGATGCCGAGCGAATCCTGGTCCGGTCACTTGACGCTCTGCGTCAGCACCAACCGGGAGACACTACGCCGTTGCCGCTGGTCCGGGCCAGAGTAAACGCGAAAGCGGCCCAGCAAGCATCCTGGAAGGATTCCCATATGTCCAGAGCTACTTACCTTTTGACCGCACACCCGAAAACAGGCCTGACCGTAATTACCGCCGTCGCCATCTTGTTGCTTATGACATTGGTCCCACTCCCCTACACCAAGACGGTCGGGTATAATGTGTCTTTCACTGATATCGGTAACGAAATATCAGTAGACCCCAACCAGATCGTTGCTGCCCTGTCCACCCTGGGTTACGACCATGTGACCGCCAATTTCAACTCTGACGGCGTTCGTACCGTCTGGGACTTGAAAGGTTTGCCGGATCAACAGGCTGCCATGACGGCGGCTGCCGCATTTCGTGCCCTGACCGAAGCAGAAATAGAACCGGTTATAACTCCCGTTAAAAGACGGGTGTCCGGGACTCTGTATGCCCAGGTGCGGGAGCACCTGCAGCAGATCACCATCTCTGTCGATGAAGCTGCCTCGCCGGCGGAGATCGAAGCCCAGATCCGGGCTCAATTGATCGCTGCCGGATTCGAGCCGGCTAATGTTAGAGTCATAACCAACACCGAAGACAGCACCATATTCATCGATCTGGAAGTCGGGCAATAGCTAACGGTCGCGACTTGAGTACCGCAAAAAGGCGAGGTATGTCACATCGCCTTTATTCTTCCGCACTGGAGAACTATTTACCTCTGGCTGGTATCCTCCCCCGGTCCCTACAATTTGCCTTCCTGATTGACCGGAACTTCCGGCGCCTGGGTGCGAAGAAGAACCCAGAAAGTGTAAACCCCCAGGCCGGTGCCGAACGGAAAATCGATAAGGCACAGCAGACCGACAAATCCGATCAGAATACGCGCCCAGTCTTTTCTCAAAAGGAGACCGAAGGCGGAGAGCGGGCGATCGCCATGATGCAGCGTTGGCCGATCCGTACTCCCAGGCCCGTGACTGAACGGCTGCCTGTGAACCGGCCCCTGGTCACCGGACAGCGGGTCATCGATACCTTGTTTCCCGCGGCCCGGGGGGGCACCGTGGCCATCCCCGG
>CP070756.1:2917052-2926233 GCA_020348905.1 Candidatus Zixiibacteriota bacterium | reverse complement strand
CGACCTGTCAGACCTGCCATATGTCCGGCGGAAACCACGAAGTACGCACGCCGTGGGGATTTTTAGCGGTTCGTCTGCCGCTGCCGGAAAACGAGCAGTGGAAAAACGACCAGGTCACTATCCTGCAGGCCCTGGGAGTTCTTGATCTCGAAGGCAACCCCACTGCGCGGCTCGATGTTGTCAAGGCAGCCGATGTTGCCCGGCTCACGCAGGAAGCATTCGACGCCGAACGTGCCAAACTACTGAAAGTCTGCAGTGACTGTCACTCGGATAATTTTGCTAAAGCCGAAATGGCCAAGGGCGATGATATGATAAGAGAAACAGATCGCTTGTTGGCCGAGGCAATCGCCGTCATTGCCGGATTGTATGCCGACGGAATTATCGAAAAACCGGAAAGCTACGCCGCACCCTTCCCGGACCTGCTGACCTTTCACGATGCCCCTACGCCTATCGAGCAAAAGCTCTTCGTCATGCATCTCAAACATCGTATGCGGGCCTTCCAGGGAACTTTCCACGCTAACCCGGATTATGCCCTGTGGTATGGCTGGAGCGAGATGGTCCGTGACCTGGCGGAGATCAAGGAAGCGGCGGCCGAACTACGTTATCGACACCAATAGTTACAGCTCAACACGAAGCAAAACATAAGGGGTTCAACTTAATGAACCCCTTATTCCTGAGCCAAATCTTCCTCGGTGCACTACTGCGATTCAAGCCAGCCAACAAACCCCATCAAAGGACCCTTGAGCCCGTCAATCGGAAGTGAAAATAAAACCTTTTCATCGCCGGTCGGCATATCCTTAATCCAGATCTCCTTCGAGGTATCCGCCACCGATGTCAACCCGTTGATAACCGCGATGAATCTCCCTGACGGAGATATTAGATATTTGACGGCGCGTGACACGGGCAGTTTGGCTTCTTCGCCAAAGCTAATATCCTCCGTATGCACGCCATCCGTGCCCAGGCCATCGACCTTCAAAAGCAACTTGTTGAACTCCATGGGAACATCTTTCTTGCGCTCCATCATTGCAAAAACGTACTCGCCTGTAGGCAGGACACCAATCATGCGCACGTTCTCGGGTGGATAGTACCCTTCGCTGGTCGGCAGGGCAGCAAGCCGGATGACCTCCTCGTTGTTCACATCCATGAGATAGGTGCCCACCTTCTCATAGGATTCTTCCGATGTCACGTGTACGTCCCCGGTTTCCAATGAGAAAAACAGCGTATCGCTATCAGGCAGCCAGCCGACGCTTGAGGCATAACAATCCATAAAGACATCGGAAGCGTCGATCTGGCGTACCAGCCGGCCATCTGATGTGCTGTGAATGAGAATGTACTGCTTCTGGTCCAGCCACTTCACTGAGCAGGTCAGGGTTCCGTCCGAGTTCATCCAAACGCTTTCAAAAGGCGCCGTACGGGATACCGGAGCTATTTGCCGAAAGGCGCATGTGTCGTCGATTGATATCTCGTAGAACGCAGCAGTGCTGCGAATAGGGCGTGCATACCGGTCTCGCTCGGTGGCACAGGCAAAAAACTCTCCTCCGGCCAGAACTGGAAAACTGTATATAAGCAGGGGCTCAGATGTCGCCGATGGAGAGATCTCATCGGTAAGAATAAGCTCTCTTTCACCGGTTTCCGGGTCAATTGAAAAGACCTCGGTCTTTATGATAGCCTGATCGTAGCTTTTATGCCTTACAGCATAAACCAGCTTCTCACCGGCGCAGGCAGCGTCAGCCAACAGAACGGTAAAGACTAAAAATGATCCGAGCAGTCTGGAAATCATTGCACCTCCCCGAGTTATATGCGTCGCAAAAAAGTACTTCGTCAATTTCAAATCTGAGCCTGTTCTAACAAAATCGTTCAGCACCGACGGCAGATTAGTTCCCCCTTGCCGATGGGCACCACCACCGCATCCACCCGGGGATCGGCCACAGCCTTGTCCACCACCGGCTGTAACTCGGAAGCGTGACTTATGACATTATCGGCCACCAGCAACCCGCCTGACACCATCTTCGGTACGACCAGATCATAGCAATCCGAGTACACATCTTTCTCGGCATCCAGAAAGCAAAAAGCGATATCGGTAATACCTTCCAGATGTTTGCGAGCGTCCCCCACTATGACCTCAACGACATCATCTACCCCGGCCAGACGAAAGGTCTCCTCGGCCATACGGGCCTTTGTCTCCAGCACCTCGAATGTCGTCAGGCGCTTCTCAACCGCGCGACATGCCAGCGCAAGATAAAGAGCGGAATAACCGGCGCTGGTGCCAATCTCGATAATCCTGCCCTCAGGAGCGCTGGCCGCGAGGATTGAAAGCAGCCGGCCGGTTTCAGGGGGAATCTGCCGAAGACGTTCATCACGCGATGTACCATCGAGCCGGTCCCTGGTGTCAATGGCCTCCAGGCGCCGCATCTGCTCAGTAATTCGCTCCGGTATCTTTTGAAACATGGTCGGTCCTCAACTATTGCTCGAAGACTACCCGCCCTCCAAGCAATGTCTTATACACCTGCCCCTTCATCTTCCACCCTATAAACGGTGAGTTCTTGGACTTGGATCGGAACTTATCGGCTTTCACGGTCCACTTTTTGTCCTGATCGATAATGGTGATATCGGCCGGTGACCCCTCCGCAAGCGACCCCCCCGGAAGACTGAGAATCCGTGCCGGGTTAGCCGTCATCTTGCGAATCGCATCGGCCCAGCTCAGGTATCCCTTGTCAATCAGGTATGTTTTGACCAGTGCCAGCGTTGTTTCAAGACCAATCATACCCGCCGGAGCAAGGTCGAACTCGCAATCCTTGTCTTCTTCCGAATGAGGCGCATGATCCGAGGCGATACAATCAATGGTGCCATCCACTAAACCCTCTATGACCGCATCGCGATCATCGGTCGTGCGAATCGGCGGATTAACCCTGAGATTGGTGTTGAATTCCTTGCCGATCTCTTCGTCGGTCAGCACCAGGTGGTGCGGAGTCGCTTCGGCCGTAACGTTGACGCCTTCAGCTTTGGCCTTTCGAATCGCCGCCACGGCCTGCCGGGTCGAAACATGCTGTATGTGAAGCCTGGCCCCCGTGAACCGGCACAGGGCAATATCTCTCAGAACAGCTATCTCCTCGGCCACCGCCGGAGCGCCTTTCAGGCCCAGACGCGTCGACTGAAACGACTCGTTCATAACTCCCCCGGCACAAAGATACTGATCCTCAGCATGCTGCATTACCGGGATTCCAAACATCTTGGCGTATTCCAGACCCCGCCGCATTATCTCCGGGTTCTGAGGATATTTACCATCGTCGCTGATCGCCACCGCACCAATCTTTACCAGGTCACCGATTTCCGATAATTCCTTTCCTTCGAGATTTTTCGTCACCGCTCCCACCACGTACACCCTGGCATCGCAGTCCTTGGCTCTGTCCTGAACGAACTTTACCGTCTCCTGATTGTCAATCCTGGGGGTGGTATTGGGCATACAGCAGACCGAAGTGAATCCCCCGGCTGCCGCTGCCTGGCACCCTGATTCGATTGTCTCGGCATCTTCCCGACCGGGCTCACGGAGATGGACGTGGATATCAATCAGTCCCGGAACCACCAGCTTCCCGGTGGCGTCTATAACCTGACTCCTGTCCAGGTTCTTAACTTCCTTTTTCACCGCCGCCGTAGGCGTCACCACTTTCTGGATAAGACCGTCTTTTATGAAAATATATGCATCTTTGCCAAACCCCAGAGCCGGGTCGATTATACGGCCATCGGCGATTACCAAATCATATTTCTTGTTCGCCATTTCTATCCTTCCTCCTCTTTGCGCCCGGACAGAAGGTACAGCACCGCCATCCGAACCGCCTGGCCGTTGGTCACCTGCTCGAGAATCACCGAATTACCACTGTCAGCCACCTCGCTGGTTATTTCGACCCCGCGGTTCATCGGACCGGGATGCATGATTGTGAAATTCTTATTGAGCAACTTTAGTCTCTGCTTGTTGATCCCGAACAGGTTGGTGTATTCTCGCTGCGATGGGAACAAACCCGATTGCTGCCGCTCAAGCTGGATTCTCATTACGTTCACCACATCGGCCCCGTCCAGAGCCTCGTCAATATCGGTGTAGACATCGCAGCCGAATTTCTCGACCTCGTAGGGTAACAGCGTCGATGGACCGCACAGCGCTACCGAGGCTCCCATTGTTTTAAGACCCCAGATATTCGACCGGATGACCCGCGAGTGCTTCACGTCGCCGACCAGAACGATCCTCAAACCGTCCAGACGACCATACTTCTTCCAGATCGTGTACATGTCCAGCAGAGCCTGGGTGGGATGTTCATGAGCACCGTCACCGGCATTTATAATGTTGGCATCCATGCACCGGGTAAGATAATATGGCGCGCCCGGCGAGCTGTGCCTGACCACCACCATGTCGATCTTCATGGCTTCGATATTCTGAACCGTATCGCGAAGTGACTCCCCTTTCTTCACCGACGACGTCGAGGTAGTGAAGTTAACGGTATCCGCCGACAGACGCTTCTCTGCCAGCTCAAAGGATATCCGCGTCCTCGTCGATGGCTCGTAAAACAAATTGAGAACGGTGATACCGCGAAGGGTTGGTACCTTCTTAATGGTGCGATCGATGACTTCGCGAAACGAGTTAGTGGTCTTGAGGATAAGTGATATATCCGCTTCGGGCACATTCTCTAATCCCAGCAGATGTCTGGAATGGAGGCGGCTCATCCGTTGCCTCCTTTCTTACCTCTGCCGGCGCCGGGTTTGGCGCCTTTACCCTTCTGGATAAGAACCTGATCGATTTCATCACGTTCGGTCACGTGAAGAATGACCTGATCCTCTTTGGCCGTGGGTATATTGACCCCCACGTAATCCGCCTTTATGGGAAGTTCCCGGTGCCCCCGGTCTATCAGCACCGCCAGCTGGATGGTTCGCGGACGACCGAAATCAACTATCTGGTCCAGGGCCGCCCTCACCGTCCGACCGGTGAACAACACATCATCAATCAGGATGACATTACGGTTGACCACATCGAAAAGTATCTCGGTTCGTTCAACTACCGGCTGATCCAGCTTCGAGTGAACGTCGTCCCGATAAAGACCGATATCCATAAGGCCAACCGGTATCTCGACTCCCTCCAACTCCTCAATGATGGCTGCGATCCTTCTGGCCAGGTATGCCCCGCGCGTGATTATTCCGATGACCACTCGCGACTTGGCGTCGGGATTCTGCTCCAGAATCTCATGGGCAATCCTCGTCAGGGCGCGATTGATCTTCTTCTCTGTCAGTATCACCTCAGTCTTGGCAGGCAAAGAACACCTCCTGAGCGTTCACGAAATAATTGATATCTTTATGAAAACTATATATTTGCGGATTTGAATGTGCGGGCCTGGGCCGGTCTGTATTCATCGCTTCACCTTTAGTAGCCTCACCGGACTACCTTAAAAGGTTCTGGGGTTCGCACGAAGACGCCCTTCGTCGCTGATCGCGTTGAAGCGATTATAAGCGATTATTGGCTCGTGTCAAGCAATTCAGGAAAAAAAACTTGGACCGGGGTCATTGGCCGGGCAAATCCAGCTGATCTACCGGCGAAACAACCTTGCGATACAGAGGATTCTCGAAAAACTCATCACAGGACATAACCAGGTTACCCGCGTCACTACGAAGGTAGACGATACTGTCGGCCAGCGAGCGCATTATCTGGCCGTCATGTGATATGATTACCAGACCAACTCCCTTTTCTCTCAGCCCCCGGGCAAGCAGTATGAAGCGTCCCACTCCCTCCTGATCGAGCCCACAGGTTGGCTCGTCAAAAACCACGAAATCCGGCGACATGGACAAGACCGCCGCAAAAGCCAGCCGCCGTTTCTCTCCACCCGAAAGCGTAAACGGATCGCGGTCGGCAAACGTGTCGGCATCAAGGCCTGCCATCGCAAACAGAGCCTCGACATTTTGACTATCAAGCCGTTGACCCAGGTTCTTTGGCCCGAACGCAATCTCCTCCGTGCACGTCGGGAGAAAAAACTGACGCTCCGGCTGCTGAAATACTCCGCTAACCCGACCGGCCACCGTCTCCGGATCAACCAGGTTTCCGTTTCGGTCAAGGTAACAAACCCTGCCATCAGTGGGCTTCAGGATACCGCATATGAGACTGCCCAGGGTGCTCTTGCCGGTACCTGACGGACCAACCACACCAACAATACCTCCGGCTCGAACCGTACAGCTCAGATTACGCAACACGTAATCACTGTCGCTGTAGGCAAAACGTATCTTGTCGACCTCGACTGACCCCAGTGCGCCGCTACCGCTCCTGCCGCCCCTGTCGGTTTGGGAGGGAATTACCACTCGCTGTCCGGCGCGGTTGGTGAACCGAAGGCCGGCTCTTTCACACAGATCCATATCGGCGAGAATGTTTTGCGGAGCGTCGTCCGCTATCACTTCTCCCCTGTCAAAGACGAGTAGTCGTTCATACCGGCTGGCCACGTAAGGATACTGGGAAATGTGAATCTGTATCATCGACGGACGTTGTTTCTTGATATTGATCAGTTCCTCTCCGAGAGCGGCCTTGCCCTCCTCGTCCAGAAACGACTCAGGCTCATCAAGCACCAGGATATCCGGTTGAAATATCATTACCGAGGCCAGTGCCACCCGCTGTTTTTCGCCGCCGGACAACTCCGTTGTCAGACGCTGCCTCAAATGGACAATGTTGAACTTCTGAAGGTTATGACCTATCAACTTGTCCATATCGGACTGGGCATAACCCAGATTCTCCAGCGCGAAGGCCAGCTCTTTCTCTACCGTCACGGCCACCATCTGGTTATCCGGGTTCTGGAAAATCATGCCGACCGGTATCGGTCGCGAACGCGGCGATGATATTTTGAGCTGACCTTGCTGCACGTTCAATAGCCCCGACAACAGCCTGGCAAAAGTCGATTTGCCGGAACCGTTGGCACCCATGACACAAACCGACTCACCGGGCCCTATCTCGAGATTGATACTTTTCAGGGCCGGCTGGTCCTCGTCACGGTATCGATATGTTACATTATCCAGCTTTATCATAAAAAAACCGACGCCCTTAGATAAAAGCATCGGTCAAAAATAACAAGAATAATCGATTACTCGGGATAGGCAACGTCGAGGTTACGCGCCGCGCCAACCTCATCCAGGCGTCGCACGGGCGTATTATGAGGTGCTGAAGTTACCAGATCCGGATTCTCTTTCGCCTCACCGGCAATCTGCTTCATGACCGCCGCAAAGTAGTCAAGAGTCTCTCTTGCCTCTGTCTCGGTGGGTTCAATCATCATCGCCTCCGGAACTATCAGGGGAAAATAGTTGGTCGGTGAATGAACACCAAAATCCAGAAGCCGCTTTGATATATCCAGGGTTTTAACTCCCAGTGCCTTCTGGCGGCTTCCGGAGATAACGAATTCGTGCATGCAGTGAACATCGTACGGCAACTCGTACTCCTCTTTCAAAAGTACCTTGAGGTAATTGGCGTTGAGTACCGCGTTTTCACTGACCCGGCGAAGCCCTTCCCCACCCAGCGTTCGGATGTAAGCATAAGCTCTCACTATATTGGCAAAGTTGCCGTAGAAAGAGTGCAGCCGTCCGATTGAGTGCGGCCGATCGTAATTAAAAAACAACTGCCCGTTCTCATCCTTGTCCAGCACCGGAAACGGCAGGAACTTCTCGAGCCCGGCAGTAACACCTATAGCCCCCGCTCCCGGACCACCACCACCATGCGGCGTTGAAAAGGTCTTGTGAAGATTGAAATGCATAATATCGAATCCAACATCACCCGGACGGAAGATGCCCATATTGGCATTAAGGTTGGCCCCGTCCATATACATAAGGCCGCCACCCTTATGCACAATCTCGGAAATCTCCTTGATGTAGGTTTCGAAGATGCCCAGCGTATTGGGATTGGTCATCATCATACCCGCCACGCTGTCATCCATCACCGCCTTCACCGCTTCAGGCGGAATAACACCATTCTCATTCGATTTCACCTGAACTGACTCGAAGCCCACCGATGTTACCGAGGCTGGATTGGTACCGTGGGCCGAATCGGGTATGATGATTTTCGTGCGCTTCTCAGCTTTTTCCCGATGGTAAGCACGCATGATGAGCAGCCCGGCGAATTCCCCGTGCGCACCCGCCACCGGCTGAAGCGATATCGCCGCGAACCCCGAAACCTCTCGAAGAAAACCAGACAAATCCCACATCAGCCTGAGAATACCGGGCGAAGAACTGCAGGGAGCCAGCGGATGATGGCTGACAAAGCCCTCCAGCGAGGCCACCTTATCGTTCAGTCTGGGGTTGTATTTCATGGTACATGACCCCAGCGGATAAAAACCCTTGTCGATATGATGGTTCTTTACCGACAGGCCAATAAAGTGCCGCATCGTTTCCCCTTCGGTCACTTCCGGCAAAGCCGCCGGCCGACTGCGATGGAAACGTTCCGGAATAGCCGCCATTATATCGGCTTTGGCTCTATCGGTTCCGGCAAGGGTGTATCCCTTTCGTCCCGATACGCTTTTTTCGTATATGAGACTTGCCTGGTTCATATGTTCGACAATGCCTTAGGCACAATGAGTCTGAAACTGATTACTGTGCTTCCTCGGCTTTTCCTTCAAGCTTTTCAATCTGTCCGATAGCGTAAGCAGTGTCTTCAGACTCGGGATAGTGCTTGAGGAAATCCTTAAAGGCGGTAATGGCCTGCGCTGTATCGCCTTGTTGACGATACACTATGGCCCGCCAGATCTCGGCCGACTCGGCAAACATCGTGCCCTCGAAATCCTTCATGATATCGCTGAAGGCGCTTCCGGCCTTGTCATAGTCTTTGGCCCGACGATACATGTCGGCCAGACCCATGCGGCTCTCGCCCGAAAGGGAATCCGTCGGTTCTCCTTCGTCTATGACCTTCTGGAACCACTCCATCGCCTCGGCGTCACCGCCACGATATTTGTATTTCTCGGCGATCTCGTAAAACAGTTCCCGGTCGACCAGGGTATCGGCCCGGCTGAGAAGATCGTCGAGAGTCCCAATGCCGTTCTGGTAGTTATCCAGCCTTTCGATGAATTCGGCTGGTTCGAGATAACCGATAATTCTGTCAATCTCGGTCCCCTCACTGTCGGTTAACACCAGTGTTGGGTAACCGCTGACGTGATAGGTCTTGGTTAGGGCGGAGTCTTTT
>CP070756.1:2901959-2916952 GCA_020348905.1 Candidatus Zixiibacteriota bacterium | reverse complement strand
TACTCCTTGTTTAGTAAATGTCAAGGACTTCCTTCTCGACGAAGACAGCCATTTTACCTATTTTCTGGCCAAAGCCTTCAGCATCCACAACATAGATATATATTCCGGAGGCCACCGGCAGACCGTTTTCTGTTAAGATATCCCATTCAGCTATTGACGTTGCCGGATCATCTTTTTCCAGCGTCCGAACGAGTTCACCAGCAAGATTGTAAATCCTGATGGTGCACGTTTCGGGCAGATGATGGAACTTGATAGCATAACTGCCAGGGTTAGGATCGTAACCACTGGTCAGGTAGAACGGGTTGGGCACAGCCTTGATCAGGTCAAGGTCTGTCTCGGTCGAGGTCAGCTGCGGAGCCGGAGCAGTGAAGAAGAACGTATCGGCCGGGAAGTTCGGCTTGTTGGTCGTGATTCTGAAGATGGTTCCCATCTCCGGTACGTCCATTGTAAACGGCGGTTCCACGCCACCATTCCAGTTGACTAGAACGGTTCGGGCCATAATTTCGGCATCAACTCCATCGGCGGCGTAACCACCAGCCAGCATTGCCGCTTCCTCCGCAAGGTAGCCGGCTTCGCCGGGCGAGTCGTCAATCGGACGGTACCAGTAAACCCAGTCAGTAAACGGGTCGTCATCACCGCCGGATACCGAGTGCTCCCAGTCACCGGAACCGGACGCATCCAGACCCGAGCCCCAGCTTTCGAGGGCATAAATGTCATCACCCTCGAAATTCGGTCCCCAGTCGTCGATGATGAACGATACCAGCCTGACATCGTCGGACGGATCATCCGGAGTCGCAACACCGGTTTGCCAGAGCTCGTAAGGTACCCAGAAGACGTTATCATCATTGAACCATTCGATAACATAACTACCGCCGGTTCCCGGGTCATCATTGCTGCCGGTGAAGCGCATCTCGTAATCCGTGCCACCCAGGGCCTCATCGTTGCCACCGTCGCGTAGCGTTCGGGATATGAAGGCAGCAAAGCTGTAGCGCGTACCACCGGCACTGCTGCCACCGTTATCGGCGGTGTGGAACATCCATAGACCGTCCCCGGTCGCCTGCTGCGCATCGGTTGGTCGCAACGGATCGCCAGCGGCATCCGTGGGGACCGGGAAGTCACGGAACTCGGCGGCGCCAGCCTCGGTTGGGTCAAGTGGACCGTTGGCATTGGCTACAACCTCGAAGAGTTTATAGCCAGGCGGCGGGCCCATCACCCGCAGGTAGATACCGTCGACCACCAGGAAGTCATCGTTGGTTCCCTGGTTATCCCAGCCGTCAACAACCCTCTGACCGGTGGTCATATCGTCAAGGTTCCAGACAGGAATCACCGAGGAATCCATTAAGACCTCAACCAGGGTAGTCTCCACGCATAGGATCGGTTCCCAGTAAATGATATCGGTCGTATCCCATGGGGTTACGGATGAATCAATGCCGATTGAATCAGCCTGTTCCCACTCGCATGTATCCGTCAGTTCTGTATAATCCCAGACAGTGTCAGGAACAACACCCCAACCGTCCGTGAAAGTAAGCCGATAGGTGTGACCGGTCAGGGCGGCCGGATCAACCACGATCGGCTCGATGACGCCGTCCGAAGCACCCGTGGGATGTGTCACCGGCAGGATCTCCTGGGAGATTGTCTCCGGATTCACACCCGCTATCGGGCTCCTTGGAATGACCGTCAGGTCTCTGGCACTCTCGAGGAAGCGGTCGCCATTTGGCACGGCGTCACCGTTCTGCTTGCTATAGCCAAACGAGAAGGCCGAAACCCGGAAGTAGTACTTCGACAGGTCTCTCAGCGGCGTGTTGGTCAGAGCGTCCGTGGTAGTCCGGTAATGGTACCTCAAACCGGTATTCTTAACCGAGCGCATCACAATCGGCAGGTTGCGGCCCGACTCTATATCGAACAGCGTGTCGACAAGAGGCGCAACAGCATCCTCGCGGTCATTGACTACGTCGTAGGTGGCCAGAAGCTCCCATGGGCCGGCGGGTGTCGGACCCTGCCAGACCGAGTATCCCTCGAATGGGAACTCACCGGGGTCGACTTCCGAGGTGTCACCCCAGGAAAGAGTAATCTCGCCCGGGAGCGTCGCCACGGTAACAACCGGTCTTGCCGGTGCGGCCGGCGGGTTGAAGCCTTCCTCGTACAGCTTCTGAGCAAAGACGTCGAGATTCTTTACCACCGTGACCGAGGTCAGGTTATTGCTGCCCTGGCCCACGATCAAGGCGATCAGGATCTCGGTTGAATCGCCCGGATTAAAGGTAACGGGACCGGTGGTCTGCATCCAGCGGCGGTCGGCCGGGGCGATATCAAGGTCGCCCTCGCCGGTGACCGGGTCGCCGGTGTGTACGAACATCAGGGTGTCCCCTTCATACTCATAGGGAACGCCTTCCTTCGTCAGACCCTGCATAAACCCGTACGTCTCGTCAAAGTTATCCGGGTCGGTACCGTTAATGTACTTGTTAAATGACGACAGGCCCAGGTTCACTGAATCCGGGTACACCTGGCCCCACATCCGCCCGTCGGGCAGCGGGGTGCCATCGATCAGCGTGTCACCGGCTTCGCGACCCTTGAGCGGGCCCTGGAAGAAGTCGCAGCCCATCGCGGGCGGACCGACTCCGTACTGGCCGTCGTCATTATCGGAATTGTAAACAAAGCCGAGATCGGTCAGAGTGTCACAGCCGACAAAGTCGTCGCCGGCGGTACCAAGGTCGGGATCGTACCAGATCGAGAAGTAGCACTCGTTAAGAACGTTGCTACCCTTATTGAAGATCCGGTAGCGGGCAAAGACCATGTTACCCAGTGAACCCAGCCGGTCAAAAGCAAAGACCGTCTGCTTCACTTCGATACCCAGCGGAGCCGTTTCGCCGGCGTCGTTGGTGTGGCCACCCGGATCGGCGTCGTTATAAACGCACCAGAGCATCTGGTCACCGATGAAATCCGGGTTACCATCGGCATCAACCGGGGCGCCCTGGTCAACCGGCCAATCCAGGTAATCCTGGTTGGGGTTGGAGGCCAGGCTGTCGCGGTACAGCTTGTACACCCGGAATTCGGGGGCGTCCGGAACAAACGTTCCGTTCACCATCGGTCCGGGAACATACTCACTGCTGTACTCGGACACTACTACCCGGGTCTGGTTTTCGACCGTTGCACCAACCCAGAGGCCGGTGGCGTAGTTCGGTGAAAAATCACCGGCCTTACCGACGTTTCCGCTGATCGCCGCGGTATCGCCGGTATACGGGAACCAGGTGCCGTAGTCGTAACCGAAAACACCGGCCAGGTCTCTGCCGAAGTTACCATGGTTGGTAACGAACATGAGGATCCTGTTGGCGTCAATGTACGTGCTGTTGTCAGTGATTGCCACAGACGGAGCACTGAAGTCTCCCTTGGGAGCCTTGGCCGCCGCCGGAATGACCAACAGGAACACCATCAAACAGCATAATAGTTTTATTCTCATCTTAATGTACTCTCCTCTTCTTTAGAACGATACCCGCAGGCCGGCAAAGATCATCCGAGGATTGGCCCAGTTCTTCGGATTGTTCTGCAGTGCATCATAACGATAGGCAAACTCTTCGCCAGTTTGGGGATCGGATGCGCGCACCACGCCCTCTTCGGATTCAAGATAACCCGAAGTGTTCGGTTCGCCGGTCCCCTCATACACGGCATAGATGTTCTCGCGGTCGAGCAGATTCTTCACCCAGACGTAGGGCAGGAGCTTGAAGCTACCGACATCGAACGACCGCTCCAGCTTCAGATCAACCACAAAGGTCCAGGGCATATTGGACGAGTTGATGGCGCCGGTCGGAACCTGCTGGACGGAAGCGTTCGGGCTGACACCGTCATAGACCTCCATCGGCGTATAAGGAAGACCGCTGGCGACCTGAATAACAGTGTTGAGACCGAAGTTCTCCAGAGGATGAACGTTGCCAAGCATCGGTCCTTCACCCTTGGTGGTGCGCAGGTCGAAAATACCTATGATGCTGTGCCGCTGGTCGTAGTCCAGAGGGGAAGTCGTCTTGGGTATTCCAAGAGCGTTCTTCCACGCAATGTTGAACTGCGAGTTGGCATAGGAGCCGGTACCGTTGGCATAGCTAAGAGAGTATTTCAGCTGCATGGCCAGGTTTCGGGTACGGCGCATATTGATGCTGAAATCAACACCCTTGATGGTGCCGTAGTCCGTGTTGCCATAGTAATCGTATACGGTCGGTTCGGCAGGACTCTGATGGAAGATCGCAATCAGATCCTGTACGTCCTTGTAGTAGGCCGTAATGTCAAAGGCCGTGAACTCGCCCAGCTGGTGGGTGATGCCCACTTCGTACTGGGTGACCTTCTCAGGCTCGAGGTTCGGATTCGGGAAAGCGAAGTACGAACCGGCGTCGATACGTGCGGCCAGGAAGTCATAGCCGACGTAGAGCCTCTGGAGGTCAGGACGCTGGAAGAACTTACCGTAGTTGACGTGCAGCTGCGTGATGTCACTAACCGGGAAGGAAATACCCAGACGCGGCGAGAAGCGGGTAAACTTCTCACTGTCCTCGAGATCGTTCCTTTCAATGTCGGTGTCACCTTCGTTGTCCGGATCGAGCGGCTTTTCGACGTCGATCAGACGGAGAGCCTTGTAATCAAAGAAGTCGAAACGCACTCCGGCACTGACGATCAGCCCGCGCCAGTCGAAGCGATCCTGCAGGTAAACACCCAGGTTGATGGGATGCTTGGCGCCGAAGGCGATAACGGTATCCAACACGCCGCCCGGCTGCTCGAGGATCGTTTCAATCGTGAAGTCCTCACGATCGGACTCGGTGCCGTCAATGTCATACCCATAACGGTTCATGCGGATTTCACCCCAGCCCTTGGTGGCATCGCCACTGTTAAGGAAACGCACCGTGTGACGCTGGAAATCGAAACCAAACTTCAGGGTATGGCTCGGCGTCACCTGGCTGGTGATATCACCCTTGAATCCGATATAAGAGGATTTGCGCTTGAGAAGGACCGGCTGGTACGACTCCCAGAATACGACGAATTCATCTTCGTCGTGATCCGGATCGAAATTGGGGTCGAGTCCGCTCAGGTACAGGCTGTCACCTTCACGAAACAGCTGATGAATATCCCATTCCGGATTGGCCAATTCCTCTCCGGTAATCGGGTTGTAACGCTGGTAAGCTTCGATGTTGTCAAACAGCACACCGTCACCGCGGATACGCTCGGTCTCAAAGAACGAGCCGCTCAGGTTATAGAAGGTCTTGGCGTCAAGAGTATGCGTAATCTTGGCGTTCAGACCCAGGTTGCGGTCATCGTAACGGCGGTTGTGATCCAGCTGACCGGGCTGAGCAGGATTGTTGTAGAAGTGGTAGTACTCCTGCCACCGGTCAATCGAACCGTTACCGTTAACGGTGAACTTCAGGTTAGGCGTCAGGTTGTAGTCAATCTTACCCTGGTAAGACCAGCCTTCCAGCCAGTTGTTAGGCAGGGTATAGCGATCCTCCCAACCGAACTCCTCGAAGATCTCCTTCGTCTTGATTGAAGGTGTCCGATCTTCGAGATAGCGACGCTCACCCGAGAAGTAGAAGAAGCCGTCCTTCAAGCCCGGGATGGGACCGCTGACGTCGGCGGTGTAGAAGTTGTGATCGAAGACAGGCTTATCGTCACTCTCCAGGAAGTTGTCGGTGACACCTTCGAGCGCAGCATGGTACTCGTTGGTACCGGAGCTGGTAACCACGTTTACGATACCTGAGGCCACGTGGCCGTACTCAGCCGAGAAAGCACCCGATGTCACCGCTACTTCCTTGATAGCATTGTTGCTGATATTGGCAGTGGAAATACCGGTCAGCGGGTCTTGCTGAGAGAAACCGTCAACGTAGTAGGCCACCTCAGAGGGACGGCCACCACGCAGGTTTAGCTCCGGGCCGCTCGACATGGTTTCACGCCCGCCACGCTGTCTGGTATCGACGTTGGAGTTCATACGCACAACGCTGTTCTGAATACCCACCACTTGCTCAAAGCCGCGGGTCGGCAGCGCCTGAAGCTCCTCCTGTCTGATAACATTGACAGTCGTGGTTTTGTCTCTGACCACCAGCCTCTCCTCGGCCCGGACCTCGATGACAGTACCCAGTTCGGCTGCCTCGGGAGTCATGGCCCGATTCTGGTAGGCGGCCAGATCGGCGTGGACCTGGACGTTGGATATCTCCACCGTTGCGTAACCCACGGCGCTCATGACCAGTGTGTAAGTGCCCACTGGCACGTTCAAGATGGAGTACCGACCATCCACGTCGGATATTGCACCCCAGGTTGTACCCTGCACGGACACGGTTACACCGACCAGCGGTTGCTGGGTCTCGGCATCCGTGAGCACGCCAGTAATCTTACCGACTACCGCACTAAAAACAGAACCTGTTAATAGAAGCAGCAGGGTACACGTGATACACAAGAGTTTAAGCTTCATGCTTCACTTACTCCTTATCTCTTTATGAGGTTAA
Source organism: Candidatus Zixiibacteriota bacterium (assembly GCA_020348905.1). Lineage (GTDB taxonomy): Bacteria > Zixibacteria > MSB-5A5 > GN15 > FEB-12. The sequence goes on along the minus strand of CP070756.1, from coordinate 2,910,485 downwards.
TTTATGGGTGATGAGGCAAAGAAATGCGTTAACAAACACTCGATAGCTACCTCCTTTGTTTAGTTGAATTGAAGGTCACCACACCTTATTTTTTTCCTAACAAGAATACGCTTTAAAGTTGGATTTCTGTCAACAAAAAAAGGCCAAAAATAGGTACCCCTGCAGGTTTGTTGAAAATAATCAAAAAAGCCTTTCCCCAGTCAACTACTATTGAAAAAAAAATCGATTTTTGTAGTGTGTGATTCAGTGCCTGTTGCGGCATATTGACAGGGCCGCGTTCGACCTCAGGAAGGTTGCTGCGAGTACCCGTCGCATCCCCTGGAGGCGCCTTAAGCTAATACCGTAAATAGAGTTATCTGGACGCTATGACAATCCTTGCCAGATCTACCCCGCAGCGGATAGGACATCGGCCAAATACGAAGATTATCGTGGTTTCCTTGGATCCGCGAAGCAAAGTAGCAAGAGCAGTTGCCAATGTAGCGCGATTCTTCGCAGAGAAACAGGGGCAGAAACTGCGTTTGTTGCGGTGCAAAAGACGAATTTCGTAGTCGCGGAAGCAGCCTTGAGGGCGGTGCCTGTCGCATTTGCTAAATTATCTTGACTGTTACGCCAAAAAGAGTATAATACATCGCCAATTTGACCGTTAATGACCCCATCGTCTAGTGGCCTAGGACACCGCCCTTTCACGGCGGTAACACGGGTTCGACTCCCGTTGGGGTCATTTTTTTTGTCTGCCAAATCCACCCCCTCGACCGGCAAATTCCCCATTAGAAATGGTCTTTTTCCAGCTGGGAACAGGCACTAATCGCTTGCCCGCCGGAGGTTTTCTGTTTAGAATGGTAATCCTGAAATCTTGAAAGATAATGAATGTTGAAACAGTCTGAATGAGTGGCGCAGCCAAGCGCCCTTATGGAGGTTGATATGGGCATTTTCCGCGTACCGATTCCTCAAAACGAGCCGGTTTTGAACTACGCACCGGGTTCACCCGAACGAACCGCACTCGAAAAAGAACTCGCATGGCTGAAACAAAATCCGTTTGAAATTCCGCTCGTTATCGGGGGGGAAGACGTAACGACCGGCAAGAAAGTAGATATCTTCTGCCCGCACAATCTGAAGCAGAAGCTTGGATTCTATTACCAGGGGGATGAAAACCACGTCAAGAAAGCGGTCGAGTGCGCCGTCGAAACCCAGAAATCCTGGGAGCATATGCCCTGGGAACACCGGGCCTCGATCTTTCTGAAAGCGGCCGAATTACTGGCCGGTCCTTATCGTCATAAGGTGAACGCTGCCACGATGTTAGCTCACTCGAAAAACATCTTCCAGGCCGAAATCGATGCCGTCTGTGAACTGGTCGATTTCTGGCGGTTCAACGCCTATTATATGCAGCAGATCTATGAAATCCAGCCCGGTAATGCCCCTATGATCTGGGACCGCCTCGACCATCGCCCGCTGGAGGGCTTCGTTTTTGCCGTCACGCCATTTAACTTCGTGTCGATCAACGGCAATCTACCCACTGCTCCAGCCATGATGGGCAATGTAGTGGTCTGGAAACCGGCCTCAACTGCCACCTATACCTCGCATTTGCTGATGAAAATCTTCCAGGAGGCCGGGTTGCCCGGCGGCGTGATCAATATGATTTTCGCCCGGGGCGCCGCTATCGGCGACACCGTATTGCGCAACGAACACTTGGCGGGCATCCATTTCACCGGCTCGACGGCTGTTTTCCAGAATATGTGGAAAACGGTCGGCGAAAATATCGCCAACTATCGCGCCTATCCCCGCATCGTGGGCGAAACCGGCGGTAAGGATTTTATCGTCGCCCATCCGTCGGCACATCCCGACGCCCTCGTCACCGCTATCGTCAGGGGTGCCTTCGAATTCCAGGGCCAGAAGTGCTCCGCTGCCTCGCGTTGTTACATCGCCGATTCGATGTGGTCAAAAATCAAGGACAATCTCGTCACTCAGGTTAAGGGCCTGAAGATGGGTGACCCGGAGGAACATACCAATTTCGTCAATGCCATTATCGATGAAGCCGCTTTTGATTCGATCGCCGCTTATATCGATTTTGCCAAGCATGCCGAGGATGCCGAGATACTCTGCGGCGGCAACTTCGACAAATCGAAAGGATACTTCATCGAACCAACGATCGTCGTTACGAGCAACCCGAATTTCAAGCTGATCGAGGAAGAGATCTTTGGTCCGGTGGTAACGATTTACCTGTACAAAGATGAGGAATACGCCAAGGCGCTGCATCTGTGCGATCAAACATCACCTTATGCTTTGACCGGGGCGATCTTCGCGACCGACCGCAAGGCGATCGAGCTGGCCGAGCGGACGTTGCGTCACGCGGCCGGTAATTTCTACATCAACGATAAGCCTACCGGTGCCGTGGTGGGTCAGCAGCCGTTTGGCGGCGGGCGTGCTTCGGGCACGAATGATAAGGCTGGCGGTGTTCAGAACATGATGCGCTGGACTTCACCGCGGGCGATAAAGGAAAACTTCGTCCCGCCGACGAACTATCGCTACCCGTTTATGGGGTGAGTGGTTAAACCGCACTTTGAATAAACACAAAGGCTGTCGGGTGCTATAACCCGACAGCCTTTTTTGTCTCGATTCTATTGGCAGGAGCCGCGCCCACCTACTGCCACTTATCGTTCACGTAAAGCTGTTTGAACGGCTTAACCGCCCAAAAGATAGCTACTTGCAATCAGCCCAAGAATCCGGTAAAGACACAATAAATCCGTGCCGTTAATAGATATATGGAAATACGTCAAGTCTCAACCTATCACCTGTTCGAAAAGCTCGGCGAAGGGCTCAGCGGCGTGGTCTACAAAGGCTGGGACAACAGCCAGCAACGCCCGGCGGCTGTCAAAATCCTGCGTCAGCCGCCATCGCCCGACCTCACCCGAGAATACCTTTCAACTGCCAAGGCCCTCATCCACGCCGACCATCCCAACCTCTGCCGCATCTACGAGGTCGGCCAGACCGAAAACGAGGCCTACATCATTATGGAACTGGTCGAGGGTATGACGCTCAAGGATATCATCCTCCAGCGCAGGCAGTCCGATCATGACTTTTTGGATCTGGCCGTTCAAATCACCCGGGGACTCAAGGCTATCCACAGCATGAAACTAATCCACGGCAACCTGAAACCGACCAATATCATAATCAGCGGCGAAAACGCCGTCACCCTGCTTGATGCCGGGCTGTCGCCTTTCAAGAATTTCCAGCAGAACCCGGAATTTGTGGCCCCTTACGAGCCCTACCATTACCTGTCACCGGAACACATCCTCAACCAGCCGATAACTCCTCGTTCCGACTTGTTCTCGCTCGGAACGGTACTATACCACTTTGTAAGCGGCGTTCAGCCGTTTACCGGTAAGGACGAGGATGCTCTCTGCGACGCCATCCTGAACTTCAAGCCCGACTTCCCCGGGCTTCGCGAGTTCGGCATCCCCGGTGACCAGATTCTGTTGATCGAAAAACTGCTGGCCAAGAAACCCGACGAGCGCATCTATAACACCGGCGAACTTCTGATCACTCTCAAGGAAATGCGGGAGTATCATCGTGATACCGAGAAACTCCATGCTTTCATCAAGCCTCCCCCCAGCCCCCGCACCTATCTTTCGATAGCCGTCCTGGTGGTCCTGCTTTTGGTCTTTTGGTATGTGGTAACCTCGTTTAAGCACTAAACCAGACAAAACCAAACATACGAACAGCCATTCTCGGATCGGCCGAAGCAGGCGGAAAAATCTGTTTACTATCTAAAAAAAATGCCTATTTTACAAAGTTGCCCTCAAACGAGTGGCAGTGAAAACGGAAGACCGGTGACGGAATGAAACTGAAACATAACTCCGAAACGATCGATATCCAGAACCTCCTGCCGGTAATCCCCCTGCGCGACGTGGTCGTTTTCCCGCACATGATTTACCCGCTGCTGATCGGCCGCAATTTCACCATCAACGCCCTCCAGCAGGCCATGAACAAGGAAAAGCAGGTCCTGCTGGTGGCGCAGAAACAGGCCGATATCGACAGCCCCGAATTCGACGACCTCTACCAGGTAGGTATCGCCGCTCGCATTCTGCAGGTCATGAAAATGCCAAACGGCACGTTCAAGGTCCTGGTCGAGGGACTGGTCCGGGCCAAAATGGAATCGGTCCAGAAGGTCAGCGGTTATTACCAGGCCGATGTCACTATCGTACCCCCCGATGACGCCAAGATCGATCGCAACACCGAGGCCCTGTCACGTTCGGTTTCCGAACGGTTCGCCGAGTATGTCAAGCTCAATCGGAGAATCCCCGAAGAAGTCCTGGTATCGCTGGCCTCGATAACGGACTACCAGCATCGCGCCGACAGTATCGCCGCCCACATCCTGCACAAGATCGAGGTTAAGCAGCAGATACTCGAAGCCTTCACGGTCAAACAGCAGTTCAGTATATTGTCCGATGTTCTCAAGGAAGAGATCGAGATTCAAAAGATAGAGCACAAGATCGACGGAACCGTTCGTGATTCGATGTCACGGAGCCAGCGCGAGTTCTACCTGCAGCAACAGCTCAAAGCGATTAAAGATGAGCTGGGGCAATACGATGAACCCTCGGCCGAAGTTGACGACCTTTACGCCAAGCTGGAGAGTTTCGACTACCCGGCAGCCGTAAGAGCCAAAGCCGAAGAAGAGATAAAGAAGCTCTCACGCATGCATCCATATTCGGCCGAATCCGGCGTCGTTCGCTCATACCTGGAGTGGCTGCTGGGGCTGCCATGGAACCGTCCCACCCGCGACCAGGTAAATTTCAAAAAGGTCAAGGCAATCCTCGACGGTGACCATTTCGGATTGGACAAGCCCAAAACCCGTATTCTGGAACACCTGGCCGTGATACGACTGGCCGGAAAAGTAAAAGGCCCCATCCTCTGCCTGGTTGGACCTCCCGGTGTGGGTAAAACCTCGGTCGGTCGCTCCATTGCCCGGGCACTGGGAAGGAAATTCGTCCGGATGTCACTGGGCGGGGTTCACGACGAGGCCGAAATTCGCGGTCACCGTCGAACCTATATCGGCGCCCTGCCCGGCCGGATTATCCAGTCGATCAAAAAGTCAGGCTCTTCCAACCCGGTTTTCCTACTCGATGAGATTGACAAGGTCGGCAAGGACTTTCGGGGTGATCCGGCTTCAGCCCTTCTGGAGGTACTCGATCCGGAGCAGAATTTTACCTTCACCGACAACTATCTCGAGGTGGAATACGACCTGTCCGACACGCTTTTTATCACCACCGCCAATACTGTCCAGACCGTCCCTCCTGCCCTGCGCGACCGGATGGAAGTCATCCGCCTGCCCGGTTATCTTGACTTTGAAAAAGTGGCTATCGCTCGCGGCTTTTTGCTCCCCAAACTTATCGACGAATTTGGACTGAAAAAGCTGGCTATCGAACTTAGGGACGATGCCCTGATTGATATCATTACCAGCTACACGCGCGAGGCCGGCGTGAGAGAGTTGGAGCGGCAGTTGAGTACCATGCTTCGGAAAATCGCGGTCGACATGGCCTCGGGAAAGAAAATCCGCAAGGTTACCTTCACCAAGAGCAGAGTACGTAAGTTGCTCGGTGCTTCCAAATACATCGACACCAACGTCAAGCCGAGCCCTACCGTCGGCTACGCCGTCGGCCTGGCCTGGACCGAGTTGGGCGGCGACGTGCTGCCAGTCGAGGTGGTCCCGATGAAAGGAGAGTCAAAACTTACCCTGACCGGATCGCTTGGCGATATCATGCAGGAATCAGCCGTGGCGGCTCTGTCGTATATCCGCAAGAACGCCTACCTGTTTGGTCTGAAAGATACTTTCTTTGAGAAGCTGGAGATGCACGTTCACATCCCGGAAGGTGCCGTTCCCAAAGATGGCCCCTCGGCCGGCATCACCTTGCTGACAGCCTTACTGTCATCACTGGTCGACGTTCCGGTGCGGACCGACATTGCTATGACCGGTGAGATAACCCTCATCGGCGACGTTCTCCCGGTGGGCGGCCTCAACGAAAAGCTCCTGGCAGCTAAGCGCCTGGGAATCTCGGAGATAATACTGCCCGACAAGAACCGCAAGGATATCGGGGAGCTTCCACCGGAACTGATGGAGGGTCTGAATCTCCACTTCGTGAAACGGGTAAGAGAAGTTCTCAATCTGGCCATGTTGAATTCACCCTTTGTGAGAACCAGGCATAACCGACAAACAGACTATGGCATACGGCTTTAGTCACCGCTGTTGATCGTTTTGAGAATATCAGGGAAACAGAGTTAACTTTGAAAGTTATGAATTGCCAATTCGTGGGCTCATTCTACAAGTATGCCCTTATTCCTAAAGATGACCGGCCCCAAGTGGCGTTTGCCGGACGATCCAATGTTGGCAAATCGTCGCTGCTAAATAAGCTGACCGGCCGTAAGAAACTGGCCAAGGTTTCCAACACCCCGGGCAAGACCCGCTCTCTCAACTTCTACCTGGTCAACGACCGGTTTTACTTTGTCGACCTGCCCGGCTACGGCTACGCAAGGGTGTCAAAAACCGAACGCGCCGGTTGGGCCAGGTTGATCGACGAGTATCTTGAGCGAAGCGAGCGACTGGCCGGGATGGTCGTCTTGCTCGACTGCCGGCGTGAACCTAACGAGCAGGATGTACAACTGCTGTCATGGCTCTCAGAAAAGGAACTTCCCGGAATCGCTATCGTTACTAAGGCGGACAAATTGAGCAGAGACAAGCTGAAACGCAAGGTACAGCAGGTGGAGGAAGCATTCGGCCTGCCTGCCATACCGTTTTCGACCGTGACCGGAATCGGCAAAAGAGAAATTCAGGCCGCCGTATTTGATTTGGTGGAAAGTTACCATTAACCAGTTTGAAGAAATATATGGGCAAGAACAAAATAATAATCGGATGCCAGTGGGGGGACGAAGGTAAAGGCAAGATCGTCGATCTGCTGGCCGAAAAGGCCGACATAACGGCCCGCTTTCAGGGTGGCGCCAACGCCGGGCACACTATCTGTGTCGATGATAAGAAGTATATTCTTCACCTGATACCGTCAGGTATCATCCATCCCGGCAAGGTGTGTGTTATCGGTAACGGCGTCGTGCTGGACCCGTTCGCTTTTAAGGAAGAGCTCGACTTTTTGGTCTCCCAGGGTATCGGCTACGACAATCGCCTGTGGGTATCGCCGGCGGCCAACCTGGTCCTGCCGTACCATAAGCTCATCGACGCCGTCGAGGAGAAAAACCGCGGCACCGAGGGCCTCGGGACGACCAAGCGCGGTATCGGTCCCGCTTACGTGGACAAAGTCGCCCGGCATGGCATCCGGGTAGCCGACATATTCGCCCCGGACCGCCTGAAGAAAAGGCTTGAGCATCAGCGCAAACTGAAAGACAAGTACCTGACCGGTTCCGACGATGAGCGGGCCGACCTGGAGAGAACCTACAAAGAACTGTTGAAGCTGGCGGACTTGTTCAAGCCGCTGGTGGTGGATATCTCACTGCTTCTGGCTAAGGCGTTCAAGGAAGGCAAGTCGATACTCTTCGAGGGCGCCCAGGGCTCGCTGCTCGATGTTGACCTCGGTACCTACCCCTTCGCCACCTCATCCAATACGACCATCGGCGGCGCCCTGACCGGCCTGGGAGTATCGCATAAGATGATCGATGAGGTTATCGGCGTGGTCAAAGCCTATACCACCCGCGTGGGGGCCGGACCTTTCCCTACTGAACTGGTCGATGAGATAGGCGAACAACTGCGTTTGCACGGCGATGAGTACGGTGCCTCCACCGGTCGACCGCGTCGATGCGGCTGGCTCGACCTGGTTGTTCTACGCAACTCGGTACGCATAAACGGCGTCGACTCCATCGCTATCACCAAGCTCGACGTGCTCGATCAACTCGATGAAATCAAAGTATGCACGGGGTATCAACTCAACGGCAATGAGATGACCGAGGTACCGCTCGACCTTGCCGAACTGGGCCATGTCAAACCGATCTATACTACCCTGAAGGGCTGGAAATCCGATACTACCGGAACTACAGACTTCAGCCAGCTGCCGAAAGACGCCCAGGATTACCTGAATTTCATCGCCGATGACCTGGGTGTGAAAATACGCCTGGTTTCTACCGGAGCCAAACGAAATGAGACTATCCTAATTTCTGTGTAAGGAGATGCTGTAATGAGAAACGTGCTTATGGTAACGCTGATGGTTCTGCTCGCGGCAGGATTCGCCTTTGCCGGTGATTCCACCAAGACCGAAGCTAAAGCTGAGCCTGCCGAGAAGGTCGAAGCGGCCCCCGATTCCACAAAAGAAGCCAAGAAACCGGAGTTCATAACCACTGAATCAGGTTTGAGGTATGCCGATCTGGTGGTTGGAGAAGGTAAAGAGGCTGTCAATGGCATGGCCGTTGAGTGCCACTACACCCTCTGGATCGCCGACGAAAACGACGAGCCGGGCCAGAAGCTCCAGAGCTCAAAAGACATGGGACGCACTTTCGAATTCAAAGTCGGCGGCCCGCTGATCAAAGGATGGA
>CP070756.1:2891802-2901859 GCA_020348905.1 Candidatus Zixiibacteriota bacterium | reverse complement strand
CTCTTTTGGATAATTCTATTGATAGACAAAGGTTTACGACATTAGAAGCAGGCGCTGACACCACTTGCGTTGTGCGGCAAGAACTTACGGCAAATTGAATCAAGGCGGCCGGCGTCTTCGCGGAGCCGCCGTGTTTCGACTGGGGAGACGCCGTTTTCACTGAACCTTGTTGGATCGGGGGCATTTCTTGACATCGCACCGGCAAGCGACTATCATTTCGTCAGAAACGCTCTCGAACGCAGCGGCTCCTTCCCATAGTGTCCTGAATGGGCCCCGCGATTCGGTGTCCGCCGCCACTTTAACAAGAATCATTCCATATATAAACCATCGGAGGTTGATATGACCGCTGGTTTGTTAGCCGCAAAGGCCCGAAGGATACTTGGCAGCCTGAGGTGGCTTTGTTGACACGGCGCGGCTCAAAGCACGAAGCGGGGTCGCTTGCCGACGATCGGGCCGCGTCCCGCGCGCGCATCACACCGTTCGCCTTCGGTGCCGCCGGCATCACGTTACTTGGCCTTATCTACTACGCCCTGACCTGGCGGAGTTTCAAAGCCATCATCGGCTTTTGCCCGCACGAGTTCTGCGATTTCATTGAATATTACTATCCGATGGCGGAAGCAGTGCTCCGCACCGGGCTTCCAGTAGACGGATTTCTCTATTCCCCCTTCGTGGCAATTCTCCTGGCAGTATTTCCCTCGCTGGGGATGAACGTTTCACTTGTCATCTGGGGTATCCTGCAGGTTGCCTTCGTTATACTCTACCTTTTTCTCTTTCGTCGGCTCGTGCCGGCCGGCCTACCGATTCAGCTTCTCTTTGTGATCCTGGCTCTCTCTTCATACCCCATTGCACTCAATTCTCTGGGAGGTCAAGTGAGCGTCTTCATGCTGGTGGCTATTCTGGGCATGCTTGTTGTTAAAGAGCGCGGCCACACCGCAGTTGCCGCCGGTCTTCTGGCTTTTGCGGTAAGCTTCAAGTTCTATCCAATTGTTTTTCTCGCGCCGTTCGTAGCCAACCGTGACATGCGGTTCTTGCTTTACGCGACCGTCGCGTGTGTAACCTTTCTTCTCGTGATTCCGGGAGTATTTCTTGGGTTTAGCGGTACACTGGGCTTCTATGGCGGTCTGTTTGATGCGTTCCGCGACTCCGGTTGGGTCGCCGCCAACCCGCATTCAAATTTCCTCCCACACGTCGTAGTTCGACTCGCTGACGCGATGGGATATGACGCACAGGACCATCGTTCGATTCTGTACGTGATTGCATACAGCATTGCGGCCGCCAACATGGGACTCCTCTTTCTGGTACAGCGAGCGCGCCTGAGTTATGCCGATTTGTGGAGTTTTCAGATAGTCTTCCTCACGATCCCGTTCGTTTTCAAGACGTCATGGCCACACGATCTGGTCTTTCTTTCTTTCACCCAGGCTCTGTTGGCATGGCGTCTTCTGGGGGACCGGACTCAGGCGAGTTCGTGGCGGGAGCGGATTACTCCCACGCGAATGATTATGGCACTAACTCTTCTTTTGCCGTCGATTGTTTTTTCAAACATCGTCTTTTTCAATCTTCTGGGCGATTTCACCGGCTACGGCTACTATGCTTTCCTGTTCTGGGCGAACCTGCTTTGCCTGATTGCGATATATGTGGAGCTTCTGCCGCCGGCCCTGCGGCGGATGCGGGGTTGTAAGGCGGAGGAAATGGAAGGGGGTTGACGATTCTGTTGCCAACCCCACGGGAGGTACAGGCAAGAAGTTCCTGTTATTTAACTAACAACATCTTCTTGGTAAGGGTCTTATTGTCGGCCGTTAAGCGATATAAGTATACGCCGCTGCCAACCTTGCTTCCATCCCACGTCACATTGTGATAACCCGCGGACATGGTTTCATCAACAACGGTGGCCACTCGGCGGCCCATTATGTTGAATATCTCCAGTCTCACGTGGGTGGTTTTTGGGATTCCGAACGAAATCCCGGTTGCCGGGTTGAACGGATTTGGGTAATTGCCTTTCAGTTCAACTGATGCCGGGATACCCGTCATTGGCTTAGCTTCATCTATGGGGTCGGTGAGCGTGAAGGACCAAACTTCGGAGTATGGCCAGAAATTATCGCCGAGTTCGCCAATAGCCTTAACGCGCCAGTAAACGGTTCCGGCCGGCAGGCCGTAGGCAGCGTAGGAAAGGGGAAAGGTGCAGTCTTTACCGCGGCACATGAACTTGTCGAGATAGCCTCCCAAAGCCAGGTTGGTGCACTCCGGATCATCGTAGAAGTTGACCCAGTATGCCAGGATATCGGGACCTATTACACGGGTGAACTTGAACTCAAGATCCGGCGAGTTTTCCAGCACGGCTCCATCGGTCGGGAATAGCAGCGAAGGGACTCCGACGGCAACGCCCACATAGAATACACTGCCTTCGGACCAGACGGAATAGCGGGTTTCGGTATGAGCCCTTACACGCCAGTGGTATCTGCCTTCAGGCGGAGTTTCAGGAAAGGTGAACTCGGTACCTTCGACACCTTCGATAAACATGAGCGGTTCGTTTCTGAAGGCATAGTCATCATTTATCTCGACCGTGTATGAGATGGCTTCGGCAACTTCCGTCCATGAGAGAGTGACGGGCGCTTTCATATCGAACGAATAGGCGCTGTCAGGGGAGATGATTACCGGAGCGGGCGGGGCCGGCTGAAGGTCGTAAATGACTTCCATCGTCGGATCGCCCAGCAAAATGTAGTACCCGATCATACCGCCACCGCCTTCGCCGAAGAGCGCCTCCAGCTGAGTAACGGTCCTCATAAAGGCGTCACCCATAGAGTTGTACTCTTCGTCGAAGATAGCGGCGTAGAGCAGTTGACTGTAATACCACTCCGCGGTGATGTCGATAACATCAAGCTTGTTGTCGGTTGTCCTTCCCAAATAGGCCACCGCCCCATACTCATCGTGAGTGAAGACTTCGCCCATACACTTGCGGTCATCGAGAAGGTTCGCGGTCAGGCTGGCGAAGCTGGTGACGATTGGCGTCATGTCGCCGTTGCTGAGCTGGGCAATCTCTTCGGCAAAGAAATTCTCATCCAGCATATTCCAGTCCGGCCAGCCCAGAACGTCTCCGAGGCCGACATAAGTCACCATTCGCTGACCGGCATTGATAGCCTCGAATACGTCGGCATTAACGGCCTCATCGGCTCCCAGGTATTCGTGCGTGGCGTTGCAGGTCGTGAATTCGGGGTAAAGGACACTGTAGGTACCGTTAGCGGTAATGTCGGCATTCTCGATATTCAGCGAGAGCTCCAAAAACGGCCATATGGAACCGTAGCAGTCGCTAATCAGACAGGCCTTCTTGAGCCAGTCGTTCTGCGGTGGATTGGCCTCGTAGTTGATTGTCTTGCGGATCATGCTCGCCAGGTGGTCGGCGTTATCAACCGAGAAGCGGCCCACGGCGATCTCCGGGAAAGCATCGGCGCCATCGATCAAGGTGTAGCTGAAATCGGCAAGACCTTCATTATGGATGGGGCCCGGGATGTCGGTCTCGTTTCCGACCAGCAGAAGGTACTCGAAACCCGAAGCAAAGTATTCGGTCGAGATAGCTTCGGCTATTTTCATCTCACTGGCGCCGGCCTCAGAAACAGGCATGACTTTTGTTGTTATGCCCCAGTTGGTTTTGTGCTCCACAAACGGCGCCATATCGTCAACATAATCATCAGCGGCAATAATAAGCATGTCGTAGACCCCTGACGCGTCGGAACCAACGGCGCACTCGAGGTCCATCTGATCAAAGTTGAGCACGGCGTCGCGATACATCTTCCGGGACTTGCCGGTAATCGGCCGGTTCGACGGAGACTTGACATTAACGTTGCTCGTTCCGCCGTATGAGAGCCTGACGGTGATTTGCGGGCAAACGATCAGGTCGCCTGTGACCGGGTTGAACTGAAAAGGATTGACCCTGAGGCTGACAACCCTCAGGTCGCGCCAGATGCCGGGCTCGCCGACTTCGGCCCTGGCCGAAGGATACAGGGCGTTCTGAGAATAGACCGCCGGGTCAATTTCAAGGACGCCGGGGGTAATTTGATGCGGATATATGTTATAGCCGGGCAGTGTAACATGTCTGGAGTCGACAACGGAAAAGATGACGTTGGCGCTGCCGGGGACGCCGATCAGGGTAGCAATAATCGGCATTTGTGGCTTGCCGGCCGCCAGACTGTTCAAATGACCGGGCAGCCCCAGGACCTGATAAGTCTCACCCTCAATAGTCCTTTCTTCCGAGTTAAATCCGGCGAGTGTCACTTTTACAATTGTCTCGCTCCGATCCGAGCTGATAACCTCAAGGACCGGCCTCTCAGGCGAGGATGCCCCGGCCAGCGATACCCACCCGGTTTCGCCGAAAACGCTCGTCGTCACCATCAGGGCTGAGAGGGTCAATAATAACAGTATTATAATAAAGGTGCGTCTCATATGTACTCCTAGTCGCGGTTCTGCTTAAGGTTCTGCTGATCCCTGTTGTTCTGCGGGTTTCAGATACCAGCAGAAAGATCATTCGGTGGCGGCGACGTAAAAATAATGGCGTCAATTACAGGCCATCACATGTGGTCGGGAAATTACCCGTCTTAGCATCACCTCCAATCATACTACAATCTACGTTCTTGATAACGCATAAATCTCCTGTTTATGGACTTTACAGCTGGGAGAGGTTATGCGAGTACTTACAAAGTAAGGGCGGCCAACTGCAATCAATGCCGAAACCCGATTTTGTCAATACCAAAGTAGTTCAATAGACCCATTATTACAGAAATATTCGTTTGTCTCATGACAAATGAGCTCAGCTACATGTTCTTTCCACGCATCGTCCGGATCGATATACACGCAGGTACCTGTATCGAAGAGTTCGGTATTGTAATATGACAATCATGCAAGAACATATACTTGTTCCAGATCGCCTTAATGATGCCGTTGTCCTTTTGCGGTGTGTTCGCTTTCCGGCATTCTTCAAAAACAACTCATCAAATTTAACTTGCCTGAGTTTCCAGGTACTGGTAACGAGAGATACTTTCCAGTTCCAATGACAGACTGCAGGAAAGGCTGAGTTTCGGTCTAATGCTCATGATCCCTTCGGTCTCCGCACCCGGGAGAACCTGGCAGCGATTTGGTTTGACCGCATCCTTAACACTTTGTACTGCGGCCTCGCACCCCAGTACGACCAGGGCATCATAGCTCTCGGAGCGCTTTCTCAGAGCCTTCCGGCGTCTCGAGGTCCACATGCACATTACGAACTGGTGAATCAACGAGCTCTTGAATACGCTCGTCCTAACTCCCTTCCCTTCCAACCGGGTTTTCAGATTGGCAATGAATCGCTCATACGATTTTGTTTTGAAGAGTCGGAGGAACGGTTGAAGGTACGGCTCGTTATTCTTGACGGCTGCACTCGCGGCCGGACAAAATCTGCACGGTACGATAAGTACGGACTCAAACTGTTCATACGCCGACGTATCATCGATTGCTTTCATAATGAATGGCATCGACCACCTCCTGTCTTGTCACTAACCGATTAGTACTCAACACACCTTTTCCGGATCGCCCACGAATCGGGGCGCTGCGTTTCGAGGAATGCACACGGCATTCATAATTATCAACCTCAGCCGTACCATGGTTTTTCATCCATCTCCACCTGAAGTCCATCCATCAGCTTATTGAATCCGCTGAAGAGATCGACCACCGCCATTAGCTCGACAATACCCTCGTCATCCAATCCGAGCTTCCGCACCGCGGAAGTATGAACGGTGAGTCAGTACCGGCATCCCATGACCGCCGAGACGGCCACGGCTACGATTTCCTTGGTGAGAGTATCGAGTTTGCCCGGCGTTTGCATGACCGCCTTAACCTTATTCCAGTTGGCCTCCAGGAAATCCGGTTTGACCGCCATTGCCCGATACATATTGGGAACGAAATCAATGCCGAGGGTCGTCTTGATATCCTCGTAGATGGAACTGGTCTTGCCGGTCGCCTCGGCCTCATTGATCATCTTTACGGAGCTCATACGTTCCTCGCTTCATTATTTGGGGCGATTACGCTCGCCCGCTCTTCATTTCGGTTGATGTGCTTATAAATAAACTTCCCGACTTCACTCATCGCCTGTCTTGCTTCCGGCATCTGTCCCGCAAAGAAGTGCCAAACATGCCACATACCTTCCCATACGTCCAGTGTTACATCTACTCCTGCCTCGCGGGCTCGGTCTGCCAGCCGAGTGGAGTCACTTAACAAGATTTCATCACCGCCGACCTGTATCAATAATGGCGGCAGTTGGCTCAGTTCAGCATACAGGGGCGATATTAGAGGCGAACGCCGGTCGTTATCGACAGCATAGCTTTTCGCCATGATCTCAAGCCACTCGGGTGTAAGAAAAGGGTCGGCATGGGTATGTGTTGTCATTGACGGACCGGTTCCTTGTAGATCCGTCCAGGCTGATAAACATACTGCTGCAGCCGGTAGCTGTTCCCCGGCATCGCGCAGGTAAACCAGCGCCGCGATAGCTAATCCGCCACCGGCGGAATCGCCCGCAATCACTACGTTTTCCGGCGAGTAGCCATTTCCAAGTAGCCATCGATACGCCGCCGCAACATCTTCCACCGCAGCAGGGTGAGCATGTTCGGGGGCAAGACGGTAGTCTATTAATAACGTTGTCATCTTACTCGCCTTCGAAATTCGTGCGGCTATCTCCCGGTGTGTATTCAGTGAACCGATATTATAAGCTCCACCGTGCAAATACAATACGGCGCAACCCTCCAGGGTGTCACCCACGGATATCCATTCGGCGGACATATTTCCGATGCTGACAGTTTGCACTTCAGTCTTTGCGGGAACTAATGAAAGCTTCGCGAAACCTTCGAGGGCTTTCCTTTGTTGCTGGACAGTCGCATGGGTATTAAACTTCGGCGACATCCAATACTTGACTATCGAGCGGAACAAACGACTTCTTAAACTTCGCATAAACGCCCTTATCCCGAGAAAGGTTACCCTTGGCCTATTTGCCTTTCAGTTTATCTATCTCTTCCTCAAGTCTGCGGATACGTTCGCGGTACGAATACCCGTTATCAAACGGGAAGCAACCCAGCCAGCGGCGCCTCCTCCCGAAAAATATCATGCAGAGCATCATCATTCCAAAGAACATTATTGGAAAAACAATCCACAAAAACGGTTCAGCACACATTGTATTATCCTCGTTATTGATTTACAGTTCTCTCTTTGCGGTACGTGTCTATACCCATCAGATCAAATGGAAGACAGTAGCCCGAGATACCGGCGATTATCGGAATTATCCCCAGGAACCCCCAAAGTGCCAGGGGCGTCCTCGGGCCTATAAAAGCGAGAGAAACAATTGACAGGAGTATTACCCCTGCGACAATTCTTCCTATGCGTCCCGGCCAGCCAATGTTTTTTCGGATAGTCATTTCAACGCTCCTTTCTCTTTATCACGATTACATACTCTTGTTTCTTGTCTTCCTGGGGTTGAGGGCAACACATGTTCTGCGGCGTTTCACAACAGTCTGACCCGGCAGTATCAGTACCGCGCCACCTACTCATCATCCTGAACATTCCCTCAAAGAAGTCACCGGGGAATTCAATGTTAATTCTTTGCGACTCTTGCGAGTCGTTCGCTTTCTTTTCTTGTGAGTCAGTCATTGAATTGTTCCTTCTTATGATCGCTGTGATTTTCATTACATCTGTTTGGACGAAGTAAATCTGGAAGGGGATACAAATGCACGGAATTTCGCGGGTCGTGAACCCGCAAGCTTCTGCCCTACAGGCAATTAGGGCTGAGCGGGGACTATATCGTCCAATGCGAAAGGTAGGAAGCTATTGTTCGCGCTTGGGAGGGGGGCAACATTCGGAGGGGTCCTGGCACCCGCATTTTTCGAGAACGGCTTTCCTTAACGCTTCAGGAGGATCTTCGTCCTTTATGAATCTCTGGAAGAATTTGGCGCAATTCTCATAGGTAGCCATTTCAGCCTGACATCTCTCACATGACTCAATGTGCTGTTCAAAGGAATGACGTTTGTCCGGCGGAATATCATCGCCTAAGTAGGCGGTCATGAGTTCTTCAAATTCCTTACACTTCATTGATCATCTCCGTTTTCACTTTCCTCTTTCTCCACACAGCGGAGTACGTTTCTCTCGTCGCGGTAGAAACTGCACTTGTCTGAGAACACCTCTTTCATTTTCCGACGAGCCCGGTGGAGCCTGATTTTGACGTTCTCGAGGGTCGAGTCGGTAATCTTCGCAATCTCTGGATTCGTAAACCCCTGGAGATCGTGGAGCAGGATAACGGCGCGATAATCCTCGGGCAGTTCATCGATATAACCCCGCACACAGGACGACATCTCAGCACTTATGAGTTCCTCTTCAGCGTTGGGCACTTCCTGCCTGTCTTTCGGTAACGACGACTTCAAAAGGTCTTCAGAGGTAAACGAATCCGTCCTCCCGGACTTCTTGTGAGGCCTGGACCGGAAGTAATCAAGGCAGGCGTTAGTTGCGATGCGGTAAATCCAGGTCGATATTGCCGAGTCACCCCGGTACTCCGAAAGAGACCTGTACACCTTAACGAATATGTCCTGGGTTAGTTCTTCCGCTACCGACGACTCTTTGACCATGCGCAGAACATAGTTGTAGACGGGTTTCTGGTGCTCGCCAAAGATGCGGCCGAAGTCCGAGCCTCTGGTGTCCGTCGCCATGTTTCAAAATAACACTTTCTGCCAGCGGTTCAAGTCCGTTTTTGGCGCGGCCGACTATCGTATTCGAAATAAGCGGTATATCCTCCGAAAACAACGGTGATAATTGCTGCAACCGGGCTCCGACTACTTTCATAGAAGCTTCGCCGCTGTCCGAAGCAGCAAAATCGTCAGGGATGGTGGCGGTCAAAACAGGTCACGGTTGGCTTTATAGAACAAGGGCATATGCACCCTTTTATGACCGTCTTGCTGAAGCCGAAGAGCAGCAGGGGTGACAATACGACTACCCGGTCTCGGTAGGAGCCACCCCGCTCTGAATGGCCTCCTCAAGAAGGGTCCTGGTTCGACCAACCTCGCTTTTGATGTCTCCACCACCCATCACTTCGCCATGCCCCGGCACAACCGTGTCGAGAGCGAGCCGTTCTATTCTGTCCAATGACTTCAGCCACTTATGCCAATCGTCGACTCCACCAACGGTCAGGTTCGGAACGTAACCGTTGACGATCGTGTCTCCGCAATACAGGGTTTTAACCGACGGGACGTACACCGAAGCGTTTTCGGGTGTATGCCCCGGAGTCATCATGACCTGTATTTCGAACCCACCGAGATCCAGAGTGAAATCCTCCCGAAACCGCATGTTCGGGTTCACGAATCTGGTATGGAGAAAAACCAGGTCACCTTCGTGGTGCGTGCGTCTGAAGGCATCCGGAACAGCATCGTTGTAGCCCTCTTTTACCGCTTTCAACTGATCATCATTCCGGTCAATTCCCTCATGGCCATAGACATCGATCCCCAACTCTCTGAACAGGCAATTGCCACCCATGTGGTCGGAATGCGGCTCCGTATTTATGACCAGTAGAGTATTGGTGGGTCTGGCCACCATCGCGTATCCATGAATTGTCTGTGCCGAGAGGTAGTTGCCTCCAGAGTCGATGATCAACGTCCGGTTATCGCCCACCACGAATCCGGAGTTCACCATCCAGGGCGGGGTCATCGTCAGACCATAAACAACATAACAGCGCTCGTTGATTTTCAATTTCTACACTCCCAATTTTTCAGCGGATTGCTCCCTTGCTTTAACCCGGACATGGCCGCAATATAGGAACTCGGCCGTATGCGGACAATACCGTTATGGCGGTTTCTCCTTGTTCTGCGCGACCTTAAACCATCACGACTTCAATTGAGGCAGCGCTACTCTGTACTTAACGATCTTTTTGTCCCCAGAGATGACTCTCTTGATAAAGAATCCGTAGTGCAGTATAATCCAATATATGAGATGAAGTTGGAAAAGCGGGAAGCCCTGAGATAGGATGAAATACCCAAGCATCTTCAATGATATAATCGGCCCGGTCATG
>CP070756.1:2873409-2891702 GCA_020348905.1 Candidatus Zixiibacteriota bacterium | reverse complement strand
ACCTGCTGAGAGGTGACGTTGCTGATCTTGGCAGCTGCCCGACGGGCTGGCCCAAGAAGTAACTGAAGCCGGAATGTAAGTTCAGAATCCTGTTAGGTTCTGACCGATAGAATGAGCCACCCCGACCTGATCGGGGTGGCTGTTTTTTTGAGGTATTCCGGCGTCCGGCCGGCTTTGAATTCGGCGGAAGACGGTAATAATTTCCTCCCGTTTCGCTCAAAAAAAATTTGGCAACCTGGCGTTTCAAACGTCATTGATGTACCAAGCGCGCAAACAAGTGCAAACTTTTGCCTGATGAGTACGTGGTGCGATCGGCGCAAGACCGTATCGGGCAAGGAATAGACTCTGGGCGGCTGACGGGAGCGAATTTTGCTGCTAAATGGGTGAACAGTCAGCAGATGGTTTTGGCTTGGCCCGGACGGACCGCCTGTTGAAGCCTGGAGGGATTTGGGCCGGGAAGGCAGGGCGCAACGGCTTACGCAAGGAGCGCCAGAGTAATTTCTATTGACGGAACGGCAATCTGGCATTATATTTATGCGAAGTTTTGGCTCAAGAGTTAGCTCAAGACTATATCTGGAAGAATAGGTGGCACTAAACCTGGGAGGGTAAGTATCAGCACCAATTTTTGGCTGGTTAGATGAATCGATAATTATAATCAAATTATAAAATATATTTGGAGGCGCAAGTTAAGATGAAAAGCAAACAGTTAATTGTGGCAATAGTGCTGGTTTTGACGTTGTTCGGCACCGTTGCGGCCCAGTTCGAAGACCCCTCCGTATGGGTGGTGCCGGAAGAGATTGTGGGTCTGAACGCGGAGGGTTATATTCCCGCGGCGGGTGTGGCGGAACTGGTTATTCCGATTCATTACTTTAACATCGATGAGGCACGAACAGCAGTGTCAAATGGGTTCGATGTTGCCTGCAGCGACGGAGCCGATTATGACACTGTGACAGGTGAATGGAGCTGGGACTATCCCTTTGACTGGGATCGCGCCATCGCGCTGATGCAGTTCCCGCCTTATTTTGATCAGTTCCTGGGCAACTACCATTTCGAGAACGCCACCGGCGACGGAGTTGGTTTTACCGGGCTCTCGGGTGCAGGAGGCTCAGGTCTTCTAGTTGACTTTGACGGTGTTGCCGTATACATGACAGTAACAAACGTTACGGGCGGACTGGATGAATATCTCGTCCTGGATTCAACTTGGTGGACTCCTGCCAATTACTGGCTGTGGAGTAAAGTTAACGATGCGGTTTACTGGGGCGGCCCGTATCAGATAGATTTTGAGCCCAGCACGGTTGTGGATGGTCTTGCCGGCGCCGGTTTGCCGACGGCTTTCTCGCTAAAGCAAAACTACCCCAACCCGTTCAACCCCAGCACCGATGTACAGTTTGACGTGCCGCGTCATTGCCATGTGAACATTTCGGTTTACAATGTCCTCGGCCAGAATGTCAAGACACTGGTGAACGAGGAACTGGCGGCTGGAAGTTATGTCACTCAGTGGGATGGCAGGTCCGACCGTGGTATGGCGGTATCATCGGGGGTATATTTCTACAAGATGCAGGCCGGCAGCCATGTCGAAACCAAAAAGATGATAATGCTCAAGTAGTTTCTATGGCAAACGAAAAAACCCTGCCCCCTGGGGCGGGGTTTTTTTGTGGTCTAAAACCAGCTGGAATTCAGAAAGCCCCGCGAAACGCACCGAACGGAGTAAGTACAAGTAAAATAAGCACTTACGGGATTCCTGTTGACTTTACCGGATTATTTGCTATTTTAGCTTTAGTAACGCATGTTTTAGAAGCATAAGTTGCTGGTAGTTAAGGTCAAACCTCTGGCTGAACGTCTTTGAAGGGTAAGACCCGTCGGGACGCTTGCGGCCGCCTGACCAGGTACCTGCCAATCGTTCGATGGTTTTTTACACAAACCGGTATGAGTTGCGAAGTAATTTTCATGGAGGCTTTGATCAGATGAAGACCCGGTTCTTTCTTTCAGTTACCATCCCACTTCTATTTTTGTTTTCAATCGCCAGTGGCCAGGGAATATCATTAGATAATGTCGAAGGTTTATACGGCCCGGACACTATCCGTGCCGACGGTTCGACCCCCATCGTGTTTAATCTCAGGCTGGAAGGTATGAGTTCGGACACGTCGGGTGGATTTACCGCAGGGTTCGAGGTATCCTCACCCGATGGAGCCGAGTGGGGCGGGACCGATGTTGAGTACTGTTACAATGGTACTCCCACCTGGGAGGAAATATGGGATGTACTCGATGGCGCGGGCGGCTATTTCGAATGCCCCGTCAACGTCGATGGTGTCGGTGCCGATACCATAGGGCTGGGTGCCCTGGCCGTTTACCACGGTCTTCCCGACGGTTTTAGCGCGGTAGCTTTTTCGATTACGATTGGCCCAATCAATACCGAGCACAGCGGCAAAACCATCACATTGGATTCGTGCTTTTACCCTCCCAACGGCTACTGGATTTTGGCCGGGTCGGGCGGGAATTTCAGCTGGGGCGGCCCTTACACGTTTACCTTATTCGACCCGATGACCGCCGTTGCCTCGGGCGACGATGTGAATCTGCCCCGGGCGTTTGCGCTCAATCAGAATTATCCCAACCCGTTCAACCCGACCACGGAACTCATTTTCGATGTGCCTCATCGCAGTCACGTCCGGATTGCGATTTTTAACGTGCTTGGCCAGAAAGTGCGGACGCTTGTCGATGAAGTGCTTGCGGCCGGATCATACGCCAGGAGCTGGGACGGCACCGGCGACGCCGGCAACAGCCTGTCTTCAGGTGTGTATCTTTACACGATGGAAGCCGGTGAGCACGTACAGACCCGCAAGATGATTCTGTTGAAGTAGTCATATTGCGCTGATGGATTGCCCCGGCGGCAAGTCAAGATTCCCCACCTTAAGGGTGGGGTTTTTTTATGCTCAAGTCAGCCTACTGGTCACAGGGCGGCGGATGAGGAATATTGTATTATAAGGTACTATAGGGTACTTTGATATACCCGCAGCTGCTGGTTTGAGTTTCTAAGTGGGTGTATTGTAATAAATTACACCTTTATTATTGACTTACAGGGGCGGTTTTGGTATCATTCAGGTTTGAAGCGTAGCGGAACAGAATCTTAAGTTATTGATATAAAAGGCGTTATGTTAGGAGTAATTGGAAACAAATTCTCGATTGGTAGGGAAACTTACCATCCGTTTGCGGCGGAACTTCACTATTTCAGAATCGAAAAGCGGTACTGGTCAATATGTTTTGAGCGTATCAAGCGGGCCGGATTCAGAATCATATCGACGGCGGTACCATGGAATGTTCATCAAGGTGAAGACAAGCACTTTGATTATAGCGGTTATGATGAGCCAAGAAACGATCTGATCGTATTTCTCGAGTTGGCTCGTGAGTTTGGCTTCAAAGTTATTCTCAGGCCCGGGCCATGGGTGGCCGGCCAGCTGGAGTACGGCGGCTTGCCGGGTTATCTGTTTAACGATATCAAAATTCTTGCTCGCGACGCCCAGGGTAAGGAGCGAAAGCTCAATGAAGACTACGGCGTGGAGGTCGGCTATCTGCCGAGTTATCTTCACCCTAACTTTCAGTATCATCTGCGCAGCTATTTCAAGTCGTTTATTGAGACCACCAAGAATTACGTTCACCCCCGCGGTCCGATCTTCATGATCGAACTTGATTATGAAACGTCGTTCGGGCGCCTTTTGGAGCCTGACAGCGCTGACTACAACCCGGATGTTCTGGAGAAGTACTATCCTCCTTTTCTCGAGAGTCTTTACGGTGACATCAAGAAGCTGAACGCTCAATACAAGGAAAGGAATGACAGTTTCAAGGCGGTCGAACCGCCGCGCCAGTTTGAAGGGTTGGACCTGAAACATTACCCCAAGGTACTTGACTGGTTTCGCTTCCGAGAGGCCCTTCTGAACGTTTACCTGGATCAGCTCGAGGATATTTTCAAATCCTACACGGTCGAGCCACTTATTTTCCGGTCCCTGTATTTCCGCAAGGGCGATCTGCTGGCCGCCTACAATCTGGTGCCTTCCGATCGTTCGCCGTTTCTGGGCAGTAACGTCTTTCCCGAGGGGAACTACTTTGATCTGGTGGTGAAGGCCCGCTTTTTGAAGGCCGAATATGGCTTTGCTTTTGCCTCGTCTTTCACATCGGGAGCCGCGGCCTGCGAGCCGGCCAGGGAAGAAGAGGTGGCCCCAATCACCAATAACATGCGTCGCTTTTATTTCGCGGCCGGTTTATCGGCCGGCTTCAAGGGATTAAACCACTACATGTTCGTTGATCGCGATCGCTGGTACGGGGCGCCCCTTCACAACGATGGCACCATTTCGGCCGGCTACAATCTGGCTAAACAGTTCAATCTGGCTTTGACCCAGGTAGGCCTGGAGCAGATGGATTCGCAGCCCGAGATTGCCGTCGTCGGAAACAGACTTTACTCATGGATCGCCCAGACATCGAGCCCCAAGTCATTCGGCTATGTCAAGAAGCTGCTTTACGATTCCACCGTTGGTTTTCTGCGTGACCTGATGCGTCTTAAACTGAACTTCGGCATTCGCGAGGCGCGCAATTTTGAAACCCTCAAACAGTACAAGCTGGTGTTTATCCCGTCGATGGAGGTAATGGCCGAAAAGGATCAGGAAGCCATTATCGATTTGGTTAAATCCGGGGTGACGGTAATAATGTGCGGCCTGATGCCTAAGTACAATGAATATTTTAAAGACTGTCAGACACTGGCCAAGCATTTTCGCATCAAGTCAACCGTGGATTACCGCATTGGCACCATAACCCACAAGCACGGTGCTTTTCCCGGGTATATGTACGGTTCGATCCGTTCCACTGACGACTCCAAGGTCAAGAAAATGGTTAAATGCGATGCCAAGGTGGTTGGTGTCTGTTCCTCGCGTTTCAAGGGCAACTTCTACCTGTTCACTTTCGACATTGCTTCAGGCGGCAACCACCAGAAGCTTTCCTACGTGGAATCGATGCTGGAAGGGGAAAAGCTATCATCTTATCTTTACTGCAGCGATCCTTCGGTCGATGTCTCCTTTCAGAAGGGGGAGAAGCGGGGCCTGTTGTTCGTGGTGGCGCCTCCCCCGGGTGAGCTTTCCGATGGGTTTGAAGCCGGGCGCAAGGAAGTGATCGTCAAGGCCGATCTCAAGTCGGCGGGATTCAGATCCGCCAAGCTGAGGCTGATAAATATCTTCGCCAAGGAGGACGAGAAACCCATCCGGCTGACAGCCAAGGAGCTCAGAGACGGCATTCCACTTAAGATCGAATTTCCCGACGGGCTGATATTTGTCGTGGACAAGCGATAGAAAAGACAATCTTACATGGTGATGTCCGGTAGTTACTCCACGCGCGCACTGTCGTTGCCGGTGTCGGTGATGGTGTTGGCGGCGCTGTGTCTCGGTTGTGCCAATGTCGAGGTTACCCAGTACCACGATCGCGGGGCGCTGGCCACGGCGGCCCCCATAGCCACGGCTGTAGGCGAGGGGGTATTTGCCGAGGGAGGCAACGCTTTTGATGTGGCCGTTGCGGTCGGGTTTACCCTGGCGGTTGTCCACCCCCAGGCGGGTAATATCGGCGGCGGGGGGTTCGCCGTGGTGCGCGACGGCTCAAGCGGGGCAATTGAAGCCCTTGATTTCAGGGAAAAGGCGCCATCAGCGGCTCACGAAACGATGTATCAGGACAGCACGGGGCAGGTTATCGAAGGTCTTTCCACAGTCGGAGCCCTGGCATCCGGTGTTCCCGGTACCGTTGCCGGATTATATGAGCTTTGGAGCCGGCATGGCTCGCTGGCGTGGGAGGAGTTGGTCGGTGTAGCCGCCAGCCTGGCCGACACCGGCTTTGTTGTCGATGATTATCTGGCTCGTTCGCTCAACGATTATAAGCTGGAATTGACAGAGTTTGAGCCTACCGCGCGCCAGTTCTTCCCTGATGGCCGTCAGTGGCAGGCGGGTGACCGTCTGATACAGTCGGATCTGGCGAAAACACTGTATTCAATTGCTGCCGGAGGCAAAGACGGTTTTTACACCGGCACAGTTGCGGAGTATATCGAGCAGACCATGGCGTCTTTCGGGGGCGTGATTACGGCCGAGGACCTGCTGGCATACGAGGTCATCTGGCGTGATCCAATTCACTTCAGGTTCGATTCTCTTGACATCTATTCGATGCCGCCGCCGAGTTCCGGTGGTGTCCATCTCGGTCAGATCCTGAAACTGCTCGAGCCATACGATTTCTCACGTTTCACGGCGAACTCGCCAGGGTACATTCATCTGTTTTGTGAGGCCAGTCGGCTGGCCTTCGCGGATCGATCGGAGCACCTGGCTGATCCGGACTTCCACGATGTTCCGGTTGCGAGGCTTCTCGATGGTGATTACATCGCCCTGCGCCGGGCATTGATCTCGCCCGAACACGCCTCATCGTCGGGCGAGGTCGGGCCGGGGCTAACGGCGAGCCCAGAATCGGATCAGACCACCCATTATTCGGTGTGCGACCGGGATGGTAATATGGTCGCGGTTACGTATACGCTTAACGCTTCTTACGGCAGCAAGCTGGTCGTGGAAGGGGCCGGGTTTCTTTTGAACAATGAGATGGATGACTTTTCGGTCAAGCCGGGGGTACCCAACTTATACGGACTGGTGGGGGCGGCAGCTAACAGGATAGAACCGAACAAACGGATGCTGTCGTCGATGTCTCCCACGCTGGTAATGTGCCATGATCGGCCGATGCTGGTGCTCGGGGCGCCGGGAGGAGGAAAGATAATCACGGTCGTAGCCCAGGCCATTCTGAATTTTACCCGCTTTAAAATGAGTCCGCTTGAAACGGTCAGGCAGCCCCGCGTACACCACCAGTGGCTGCCGGACGTACTCTATCTTGAGCAAGGTCAGTTCAGTATCGACGTCAAGCAGACTCTTATCCGTTATGGTCACACTATTGAGGAACGCGATCCCTACAGCGATCTGCAACTTCTGCACATTGAAACGGATGGCTTGATGACGGGAGCATCTGATCCGCGGGGTCGCGGGACGGTTGGCGGTTACTGATGCTCAGCTCATATCCGGGGCCGGTCCCGCCTCTGGTTCGGCTGCGGACGGTGGCGGAATGTGGTTCAATTCCTTACGGCAATATTTCACGCCCAGCACAATTGCTCCCGCTCCGACGATGCTGACCAGGAAATAAATCAGCAGGCCGACAAAGGGAATGGCGAAGATCAACCATAGTACGATCAGCCCCAGCAGCAGCTGGAACCGGCTAAGATAAGTAGTTTTGGGTTTAATTATTCTAAGCAGGAGATAGCCGGTCAGCAGGGCGAAGATGACCTTGCCGCTGTAAAACAATACGCCGCCGGAAACGGTTATAAAGCCGGTAATCGGAACCATCAAGAGCGAGAGGGCGAGCACCACCGCTCCCAGTAGGGCGGCGTCGCCACGGGCCAAAGTTAATCCTATCAGTACGAAGATTACAGACAGTACGAGGATCAGGACACTGACCACAACGATGATAAGCGACAACAATCCGGTGGCAGTGGCGACGGCAAAGCGGCTACGAAGCTGATTGGCAGCTTCCAGGGCGTACTTGTGGAACAGCAAAAGCAGTATGATGCCGAAGAGAAAGGCCGCCAGCAGCTGCGAAGCCTCAATAACGATGCTCGTGAAACCGCTGACGCCGGTTTCGGAATCATCTTTCTCATCGGGCAATCGCCAGTCGGTTTCGCCCAGGATAATGACGCCCGAATCGAGCTTCAGATTGGCTTCCCCGGGCGATAAATAGGTGAGATTTCCCTTGATTACGGCCGGCGCGAGAACATTGATGTTGTCACCCCTGAGAAGAACGTCGCCGTTGATGATGCCGCTGAGGTAGATCGACTCTCCGGAAATCTCGGCGTTCCCCTTGGCCATTCCGTCAAAATGCACCTTGGCTCCGCCAATGACGACATCTTTTTCGATTACCGCTTTTTCCCCGATGCGTATGTCATTGCCATACAGCAGGACCGACCGGCCAACGTAGCCGTCCACTTCGGACAGGTTGCAAAGTCCCCTGAGAGCTCCATCGACCCGGCCGGTGTGGTGAAACTTGAAGGCAAAAACGTTCTCGGAACCGCGGGTGTGGCCGTTGGTGTTAACGGTGTACCCGCCGGTTATGAGATCGCCTTCGATCAAGCCGTCAACGGTGACATTGGAGCCCCAGGCAAAAAGGTCGTCGTCAATCCGATGAAGGTTGGAGATATGAATATTTTCTTCGTTCTCGAAGCTTATGCACCAGCCTGAACAGGCCGTAAAGAGAAACAAAAAAATGCACGCCAGCGTGTAGCGGGTGCTTTTTCGATATGTCGTCATAGCCATAAAAGACCCCGGTCCATTTTATTTAAGAGTACGTCAAAGCGACGACAGGGTTGCCAATATATGCTTGCGATTACCCCAAGAAAGGTACAAACAATTTTGCAGGAAAGTTTTTTTTGGGCGTATTATATGAATACGTGTATCGAGTCTGCGGGCAAGTCAGTTGTATCGGTACTTACATAGGGGGAAGCGGGATTGCTCGGTTCGGCCCACCTCAGCCGTAGCGAGTCAGTGGCCGCCCACGGTAATCGAAAACGGGGCTGCTAATAATACTTGAAAACAGTTTTCCGGATGGGTTTATTCCTGAATATCTTTGAAATACATCGCGCCACTGAAAGACAATGAACGTACTGACATATTTCTTAACCGCTTTTGTCTGCTTTATCCTGGCCTACCGGTTTTACGGACGGTTTATCGCTAAGGCTGTGGGGGAGGACGGCGCCCGTCCAACTCCGGCGGTGGAGTTTAACGACAACCGCGATTACGTTCCGACCAGACCATCGGTGTTGTTCGCTCACCACTATTCGACCATCGCCGGGGCCGGTCCTATTGTGGGTCCGACCCTTGGGATTCTTTTTGGGGTGGGACCGGCCTGGCTATGGGTGGTCGTCGGGGCGATATTTTTTGGCGCGGTGCACGATTTCGTGGCCCTGTTTGCCTCCATCCGCGAGCGCGGCAGTTCCATGGCGGAGGTGGCCCGCAGGTCGCTGGGTAAGTCCGGCTTTACCATGTTTATCATTTTCACCATTATCATGCTGGTACTGGTTACCTCGGCTTTTCTGTCTTTCACGGCCATTTCGTTAACCTCGCTGTACCCTCTTGACAAGCTCGGTTTGGATGCCGGTCAGCAGTTGCTGCGCACCACTGTCGTGGGCGATCAGACGATGGGAATCGTGGGGGGAATAGCGTCCACTTCGGTGATAGTCATCACCATGATGGCGCCGCTGCTGGGCTACCTGGTATCCAAGCGTAGAACGCGGACCTGGCTGGCTTTTGCGCTGGCCTTTGCGATCTGCATCTTTTCGGTCTACATTGGTTTCAATCATCCGCTGGCACTGTCGCCGCAGGTCTGGATGATACTTATCGCCGTTTATACTCTATTTGCCTGTGAGGCGCCAGTCTGGTTTATCCTTCAGCCTCGCGATTTTGTCAATGTCCAGATCCTGTATTTGGGGATGTTGGCCATGATTGTCGGGGTGGTTATTTCCGGCTTCCAGGGGCTGACGGTTTCGGCACCGCTGACCAACATAACGGCGGGGACGGTCAAAATGGGGCCGGTATGGCCGTTTCTGTTCATTACCATAGCCTGCGGCGCCATCTCGGGTTTTCATGCTCTGGTGGCAGGCGGGACCACGTCGAAGCAACTGGCTCGAGAAGGTCAGGCCCGCGCTATAGGTTACGGAGGGATGCTGTTGGAGGGGCTGCTGGCCGTCCTGGTTCTAATTGCGATCGGCTCATCATTGAGTTTTAGCGAGTACATGGCCATAGCCTGGCCGGACGTGGGTCAGGGAAATCCGATCCTGGCGTTCGCACTGTCGCTGGGTCATTTGCTTAACGGGTCGATGGGACTTTCGATAGCGTTTGGAACGGTGATGGGTATTCTGGTAGTGGAGGGTTTCCTGATCACCACGCTCGACTCCGCCGTCCGTCTGAATCGTTACCTGTTCGAGGAGTTGTGGAAGACACTTTTCGAGACTCCGCCGGCCTACATGAGGAAATTCTGGTTTAATTCCGGTCTGTCAGTAGTGCTTATGCTTGTTATTGCCTGGACCAACAGCTATCGCCACATCTGGCCCCTGTTCGGTTCCACCAATCAGTTGCTGGCGGCGCTGACTCTGATTGCTGTCACCGTATGGCTTCATCGGGCCAAAAGACCCACCTGGTTTACGATCATCCCGGCTGTCGTAATGGTTGTAACTACAATGTCAGCACTGGTTTATAAGCTGTTTGCCGATTATGTCCCAGCTCAGAATTATCTGCTGATTGTAATTGACCTGCTGTTGCTGCTGCTGGCGGGAGGAGTCATGAGGCTTTCGATTAGAAAGCTGGCCCAAACACGGGCCCTGCCCCGATCATCCTTTTGAGCTAAATTGCTCGCTCCCAATCAAAAAACCCCCGATTCGGCCGATATATAGGCAAAATAGGACTCTGCGACGATGAAGCTTTTTCTTGATCGCCACAAAACCCTTCTGCCTCGCGTCGACGTTATTTACCTGCTGACGCGGGTGATGGTTTTGGCCAGTATCAGCTGGTTTGTCTTTTTCGGCAATTTGCCGGCAGAAGACAAGGCGCTCTTTTATATCATTCTGGGCACATTTGTCGGTCATCTGGTGCTGTTCACGATCGCCATCAGGGGCCGGTTCGATGTCAAGCTGGCTTATCTATCGGCCATCTTCTATGATATCCTGCTGATTCCTCTGCTGGTTATGTACACCGCTACTTATGGCGGAGCGCACTCGCCCTTTTACGCCCTGGTATTCATTACCGTTTCGGTAGCGGCGTACGTGTTAACGTTCTGGTTCTCACTGGCCGGCACTTTTCTGGTTACGCTGGTTTATTTTCTCGCTATTTACGGCAGTCTCACCGGCGAGCATTTCTTCGATGTGTCGATGCGGGTCGCTTTTATCTGGGTTTACTATTTTGCCATCCTGTATGCCTCGGACTATATGCGCCGTTCCGAGAAGCGGCTCTTGAAGCTGTTCAATACCCTGAACCAGCGCACCTCGGAGCTGGAAAAATCGCAGGCTCACCTGGAAATGATCTATGAGAATACCCGTATTCTCGCCTCGATACTCGAGCCGGACAGCGTGGTCAAGGAAGTTATGAGAATCATGGGCAGTATTCTCCAGTACAAAGCGTACGCCGTGATTTTCAAGGACAAGTGGGGAAATTTCTATTACCGGGCTCGTTATCACGGCGGACAGAACAATTATCATCTCAAGGCCATTGACGTTTCCCGCATGGAACTGGTCAGAAAAGTGGCCGAGATGGGTGAGCCGATCATCGTCAAAGATATCTCCGGCCGGAGGGACGTGCGTCCGCTTGACAAAAGGTCCCGTTCCACGATGATTGTCCCCATGACATCCCACGCTCACACCAACGGTCTTCTGGTGGCTGAATCCGGCGAGATGCACAGCTTCAGCGAACGGGATCTGCAGATGTTGTCCGTGGTAGCGCGGTCGGCGGCCCTGGCCCTGGAAAACTCGGAGCTGCACAAGAAAACCGAAGAGCTGACCATAATCGATGAGTTGACGGAAACGTATAACTATCGGTACTTCGTGCAGAAGCTCCAGGAAGAGAAGCGCCGTGCCAGCCGTTATGATCTGGCGTTGTCACTGATCATGGTTGATATCGACTGGTTCAAAAAGCTCAACGACACCTACGGCCACGAGGTCGGCAACTTTGTATTGCGGAAGCTTTCAGGCATCATTCAGCGGTGCATCCGGGATGTGGATATATTTGCCCGTTATGGTGGTGAGGAGTTTGCGGTCATTCTGCCCCAGACCCAACGAGAAGAAGCGTCTGTTATTGGTGAAAGAATACGAGAGCAGGTCGAAGCCGAGGTCTTCGAAGCGCGGCAGTATGGCAAGTTGAAGGTTACCGTATCGGTGGGCGTGAGTTCCTTCCCGGAAAACGGCAAATCGCAGGAGGAATTGGTTTCGGTGGCCGACCAGGCTTTATACCAGGCGAAAGGCGAAGGAAAGAACGCGGTTTGCGTTATTTAGGTTTATAGTTTTGATTAACGGAGTATATTGAATTGGGGAGATACTTATGTCGGATGTAACAAAACAGATTGGCCAGTTGTTCATAATCGGGTTTCCGGGGAGCAGCCCCTCGTCGGCTTTCATCAATTTTCTCAGCGAGGAGAACATCGGCGGGGTAATACTGTTCAAATCCAATTGTCCGACACATCAGGCAGTTCAGAAGAACACTCAGGCCATAATCAATCATGGTCCCGGAAGTTATCCGTTCATCGCGGTCGACCAGGAAGGTGGGCGGGTTTGTCGTGTCTCGGGTGCGCCGGCAGAATTTGCATCCGCGGCTCACTACGGAGAGAGCCAGGACCTGAATAAGTTTGAAGAAGACCTCAACCGGTCGGCATTGTATCTGGAAAAACTGGGCATAAATCTTGTATTGGCCCCGGTATGCGATATTTATCTCAATGATCGCAACGAGTGTCTGCGTGATCGCTGCTTTGGCCGAAAACCGGAGAGAGTTATTCCCTTCGTACAAAAAGCGGTGGAGGTTTTCAAGAGGTCTGATCTGCTATCCTGTCTGAAGCATTTTCCCGGTCTGGGCGCCGCCGAGATAGACCCCCATAAGCAATCTTCGGTCGTAAGCTACGATGAACTGATATGGGAACAGCGGGAAAAGCTCCCATTCGCGGCGGGGATTGAACGCGGGGCGGATATGGTTATGACGACCCACGTGAGAGTGCCTGCCGCTGACACACGCCTGGTTACCGGATCGACAGAAATAGTCGAGCGCTGGTTAAGGGATCGCCTGGCCTTCGATGGGCCGGTCATAACCGATGATTTATCTATGGCGGGGGCCGAAGGCCTCGGCAGCGAGGGAGAACGAGCCGTGGCTGCTTTTAACGCCGGTCACGACCTGCTCCTGTTCGGTCAGGACACCGACGCTGCTATGGAGGCCTATGACTTCTTCAAGGAGGCCGTTGTCAGGGGAGAGATATCGGAAGATCGCATTGTCAACTCACTCGATCGCATCGCGGGCATAAAATTCAAACTGGGCAAATCGGTAGTATTTTGATACCTTCCGGTAATGTCGCTAGAAAGAGTTCTACGTAAGAAACGATTGACAATCCTGGGACTCAACTCGGGAACCTCGGCCGACGGCCTGGACATGGCCGTGGTCAGGGTCTATTCCTCGGGTCGTCGACGGGTGATCAAGTTTATCGGGGGCGCCAGGAAACGATATCCCCCGAAGCTTCGCTCCAGCATTCTCGATATGTGTGACTCGAAGACAACGCCGCCGGAGGAACTGGTATACCTCGACAATATCGTAGGTCGATTCTATGGCAAGACGGCCTCGGCCTTTATAAAAGAGATGGGTCGAGGACCCGGGATCGATCTGGTAGCATCGCATGGTCAAACAGTACGCCATCTTCCTGATAAGATACGTCGGCTCGGCTATAAGATCGGTGGCAGCATGCAGCTTGGCTCACCCGACTTCATTAGTGCCGCGACCGGTTTGCCGGTAGTCAGCGATTTCCGGCAGGCCGATATCGCGCTGGGTAATGAAGGAGCTCCTATCACAGTTTCGGCCATGCGGGATATTTTCGCATCGGCAAGGGAACCCAGATTGATCGTCAACATAGGTGGCATGTCCAATTATTTCTATTTTCCGCGTCCCGGGTCCGGTATTCGGGTGCGAGCGTCCGACTGCGGCCCGGGTAATAGTCTTTGCGATATCCTCTCGGGGCTTCTCAACGGCGAACGGTATGATGCCGGTGGCCGTCGGGCGCGCCGCGGGAATGTTTCTGAAAGACTGGTGCGAACCATGATGGCCAGTCCACCCTTCCGGGCAACGACGGTGTCGACCGGCCGCGAGTCGTTCGGTGTCGCCGCAGCCGGCAAGCTCAAAAGATTGGCCGACCGGTCAGGTTTGTCAGGCGATGATCTGATGGCGACCGCGGCCGAGCTGACCGTTCGCTCGATCGTACGAAGTATCCGGCCGCTGCTGAATAGTGATAAGCGGCTGTCAAAATTATATTTGACGGGTGGAGGCCGATATAACATTTTCTTTGTTGACAGACTGAAACAGAATTTCCCCAGGCTGGACGTCTTGATGATTGATGTTCTGGGGGTCGATGGTGATCTTGTTGAAGCAGCGGCGTACGCCGTTATGGGTGAATGGTGCCTGCGCTCACGAGCTATGGAAACTCAGTTCGCCGGTCGTCGCAGGCAATCGCTTTTGCCGGTGCCGGGCAGGATTACGCAACCTCCAACTGGTCTGCCCGAGGCATGAGAAGTGGTTCAAAGTTGAATAATCTGATAAAAATCGCCGGTCGGCTCGGCACCGCCGTTTGCCTGATGATCCTGGTGTGGAGTTGTGCCACCGTTCCCGGCCTGCAAGACGAATCCGCCGGCAGCGTGATCAAGATTCCCTTCGTGCGGGTGCTGCTGGAAGATGTCATAGACGAGGCGAGTCTTTCGGCAGATGGTTCCTTTGCTATTGAGTGTCTATCCGGGGGCCAGCAGACGGTGTACTACTCGGCCCGTCCCGTGAAGGTCAGGATTGACGGTGAACTGATCAGCGTAAGTAATCATAATGGTGACGACATTCAGACCCGTCTGAACGAAGTCAACATAATTCCTCGAGGCAACAATAACCGGATCGTGCTCGATGACAGACGGTATCGCGGGATCATGAAGATTCTGCCCAACAGCCAGTCGCTTCAGCTTATTAACGTGGTCTATATCGAAGACTATCTCAGGGGAGTGGTTCCACCCGAGATAGGTGAACGGGCCGATAACGAACTGGAGGCGGTCAAAGCCCAGGCGATAGCGGCAAGAACTTACGCCATGGCCCACCTTCAACAGTATCTGAGCGAGAGATATGACCTGAGGTCGAGCATTATCGACCAGGTGTACGAGGGCATAAAGGTAGAGGATAAGCTGGTAAGCAAAGCGATTGACGAAACCTCGGGCAGCGTCCTGTTCTTCCAGGATGATTACGCCAGCGCTTATTATCATTCCACCTGTGGTGGCCTTACCGATGATATCTCCAGTGTCTGGGATCGCAAGGAACTGCCTTATCTCAAATCGGTGAGCGATGGTGGGGCGTGTTCGTGGTCGAAGTACTATCAATGGAAGGAAATCTTCACCGAATCTCAGCTTCGAGGTCGAATCGAACAATATCTCTCCAGCGACCGTGGCCGCGATTTGCGCATCGGCAGAATCAGGGATGTCAAGATCGATGAGCGGACGCCCGGTGGTAGAGTCGCGAAACTGATCGTGCGCACCGAGTATGATACTTTCAGGTTTCTCAAGGACCGGATAAGGTGGGTAATTGGCCGCACCTCCAACCCCGACCTGATATTGCCGTCTGATCGCTTTGAGGTCGACATAGTAAGAGATAGCGATGGTAATATCAGGGGGGTGACGTTTGAGGGCAGCGGCTACGGACACGGAGTCGGTATGTGCCAGTGCGGGGCGATAGGCCTGGCCCGGGAGGGATGGACGTTCGACGCCATTTTGACCCACTACTACACCGGAGTGGAGATAAGAAAGCTCTATTGATACCATGACTGAAAACTTGACCAGAATTTTCGTCGTTGGTTTTTTCGCACTGGCGTTGTTTTGCGCCTCAACTGCTGGCGCCTTTGACCATAAATATTATTTAGGCGTAACCGGGGGCGCCTCGACCATAACCGGCGGCGATTCGGCGAAATTTACCTTGCGGAGCAATTACGGTGTGTCGGTGGGTTTTCGCCTTAGTGAGCGCTGGTTCAGCGAGCTGAGTTTCTCGACACATAAGAATTATGATGACACCTCCGCCACCACCAGCTTTACTTTCGGAGGCCAGACGGCCTATACCACCCGCAAATGGAACGCCACCCGGATAGGTCTGACCGCCAGCAGATTGCTGTTTGCGAAGGAGAATCGTTTAAACGTCTACTTTGGCGGAGGCGGTGGTCTGATGGTGTGGGAAATCCTTGATCCGATAACCGACACCACGTTTGATGTTCGCGGCGTACGCAACGAATGGGTTGATTACTCGGCATCCGAAATATTCTTAAACAGCGCGCTGGGAATCCGGTTGATGCTTTCCGGAAAGTGGTCGTTAAGCTGGGACGTTCGGGCCGACTATCTGACCGGGGCCGGAGCCGAGTTTGAAGAGGCGGTCAAGTCCTCGCGGGATAGCTGGCAGATTGGTTCGGCTGTGTCACTGAAGTTCCATTTTGGAGTGGGCTCCGCCCCGGAGTGGAAGTCTGATCTGACCTGGCCGGTGAAGGGCGAGGGAGACACCAGCGTCGTGTCGCGGCAGTCTCTCGATGGTGATGATGATGGTGTCCCCAACGAGCTGGACAATTGTCCCGATACCCCGCGTGGAGTACTTGTTGACAGGCAGGGGTGTTCGCTGGACTCGGACCGGGACGGGGTAAGTGATGGATTGGATGATTGCCCCGGAACCGATCAGAGGGCGGCCGGAATGGTAGACATCTACGGCTGTCCGGTCGATTCCGATTTTGACGGCGTTGCCGATTATCTCGACAGCTGTCCTTTCAATAAACCGGGGGCCCACGTTGACGCCAGCGGCTGTCCGATTGACTCCGATGCCGATGGCGTGCCGGACGGTCTGGACGATTGTCCGTATACCCTTTTTGGAGTAGAGGTAGACCAGTTCGGATGCATAGATCTCTCCATGCTGGCCAAGCCGATGGTGTTGAACATCGATTATCCTTCCGGTTCGTTTGAGATCGATCCTAACAGCCGTGAACGCCTGAAGCAACTGTCACGAATCCTCAATTTCGTGCCCGAGATCAGGCTGGAAGTCAACGGCTATACGGATAATATCGGAACCGATGTTGCTAACCGAAGGCTATCGGAGAAGCGGGCCAATCGGGTCAGGGATTATCTGGTGACGCAGGGTGTGGACACGGAGCGGATCAAGGTGTTCGGCAAAGGTGAAACCAACTTCGTCGCCTCCAATCAGACCGCTGCCGGCAGGGCCAAGAACCGCCGGATAGAAATTATTTTCTTTAAGTAGATTTCGTCGGCGATAAAGCGAAAGATGAGTCACTTCTTCACCTACAGTGGCACTCTTAAGGATCGACGTCGTACAAAGTACGCCGTTGTAGTGTACCTGCCACAGGCCTTAAACAGCACGGTGGCGCCCCTGCGGGAGCAATTCGACCCGCTTTATAACCTGGTGCCGCCTCACATAACGGTGGTTTTTCCCTTCGAGTCCAACCGGCCGCTTGACGAATTGGCTAACCTGATAAAGGCAGAAACAGATAAGTATCAGTCGTTCCTGGTCGAGCTCAACACCGTCGGCGATTTTTACCCGCAGGTGCCGATCATTTACTGGAGTGTAAAGCAGAACTCTTATCTCTCGGAATTGTATTACCGGCTGCATGCGTCAATCGGCGTGCCCATCCCGTACAAGCAATACATACCGCACGTTACGGTTGGTCGCGAGATTTCGCATCACCGGGTAATAATCGTCAAGGAAAAGATTGCATCGTATCTGGCGCAGGAGAAGTTTTATGCCAGCTCGATAGACCTTATCACCCCGCTGGTAGATGAACGCTGGGTATCGGTACGGACTTTTCCGTTGAAGGGATCGATAGAAAATCCCCCGGCCTTATAACAAAAGCGGCCTCGCGGCCGCTTTTTTTATACTTATTTTCTTTATTTTACTTACTTTCGCCCGGCATTATTCGCCCGCAGGGTGGACGGTTCCCTTCGATTTCTCAAAATCAAGAGGTTTGAAGTTCGGGTTACCTTCTTCCTTATGACAGCCGGCGCAGGTTTCCGCGGTGGGATAGATGAGCCCGGCGTCAACGGCCATTTTCTTGTAGGTTTCAGGATCGCCTTTCCATTTGGACTTGCTCATTATTTTCGGCGATTTGTAGTCTTTACCGGGACCGTGGCAGGCTTCGCACTGGGCACCTTCAAGAACAGTACCGTCGGCCAGTTTGCCGGTGATATGGCAGGCTCCGCCGCATTCGGGTTTCGCTTTTTCCTCATCAGAGAGAACATCGAAGGTCTTCGCGTGCTGGGTTTCCAGCCAGGCTGTATACTGGGCTTTGTGGCAGACCTTGGCGCACTTTTCGGCCCCAACGTACTCATGGCCGGCGGCCTCCTTGGTCTCTTCCTTGTCGGCCTCCTGCGCCGTGGCCAGCATGGCCGTAAAAGCCAGCAGGGCCAGACCTAACAGGGCAATAACCATTAACTTACGCATCATACT
>CP070756.1:2856954-2873309 GCA_020348905.1 Candidatus Zixiibacteriota bacterium | reverse complement strand
TTCCAATGTTATGCCGAGTAGCATGTGCAGGATCAAGGCTCTGCTGCGTAAATATGTCGATCACCCTATCATCAAAGTGTACTTCGCAACCCAATGGAAGATTAAAGACTTCTTTAGCATTGCGAAGGTGATTAAAGTCGAAAGATGCTTCACTACCCTCGAAAGGAAGAAGAGACTGGTACTCCACAATCTTGTAAGCATTTCTGAAATTTCCGATGGCCTTCACGTTATCACATGCGTGGGCGGCGAAGAGTTCAACTTACCGCCATACGGCACCAACCTGGTTGCTTCGGTCGGCCCAGACGGCATTCTTCTGGTCGACGCCGGCTTTGGCTCCACCGCTGAGGCTTTGGCCGACACTCTGAAAACCCTTGGCAATGGCAACCTGAAGCTTGTTATCAATACCCATTATCACGGGGATCACACTTTCGGCAATCAAGTGCTGTCCAGTCATGCCACCATCGTCGCCCACCGAAATGTTCTCGACAGAATGTCCGGCAGCTACTTTTACCTGTCGGATCTTCCAAGTCCCAACCGCCCGGAGGTTGGATTCGATGATTCCCTGGTGATTCATTTTAACGGTGAAGAGATTCATGTGGTGCATATCCCGCCATGTCACTCCAATGGCGATGCCTACGTGTATTTTACGAATTCAAAAGTCGTAGCCGTTGCAGACATGTTCTTCCCGGATGAGATTCCTTATATCGACCTGTTCGGAGGCGGCTCAGTCGATGGTTACCTGAGCCAGATAAAGCGATTCATCAGCGACTTCCCCGATGACACAAGATTCATCGCCGCCCATGGCCGTACTTACACAAAGGATGACTTGAGAGAATATGACCGTATGTTGATGGAGACCACCGATCTCGTCCGACAGGCAGCCGAGAATGAAAAGACGGCCTCGGATATGATTAACGACAGCCTTCTGGCCGACTTCCAGGAGTGGAACGGTCAGTTCCCTACCACCACGCTGGAGGCCTGGATCCAGACTGTCTATACCGACTTGAGCGGTCCGGCCGACACCAGTCCATCGATATGCGAGCCGATGACACGGGTGCTGGTGGAGAGCTCGATACAACAAGCGCTTGAGGAGTATGAGCTTCTGAAAACTTCGCAGGCCGACGCCTATGATTTCGGCGAGGCACAACTGAATATGCTTGGTTATCAGCTTCTTTTTCGCCAGCGGGTCGATGATGCGATGGAGATATTCAAGCTCAATGTTCGCGAGTATCCGGAGTCATTTAACGTATACGACAGCTATGGCGAAGTGCTGCTGCTGAAAGGTGACACGGCTCAATCGATCGACAACTACGAAAAGTCGGTTCAACTCAACCCTGACAACACCAACGCGGTACAGGTGCTTGAGCGTCTGCGTGGGTCCGGATGATCGGCTCTTAGCTGCTTTTCTCCTTATCGGTGGTACCCAGACGACCGGCTTCTTTAAGCGACCGGCGCAGCAGAAACTCTATCTGAGCATTCAGGCTGCGCAGGTCGTCATCGGCCCACCGCTGGAGGCGCTTGAGAAGATCCGGGTCGAGCCGAACCAGAAATGGTTTACGCTGTGCCACAACTACTGGTAAAGGGTTCCTGTATTTATCACCGGCTGCGTCGCACTCTCACCGCACAGAACAACCAGCAGGTTGGATACCATTGACGCTTTCCGCTCGTGGTCGAGGTCGATAATGTTCTTCCGGGAGAGTTCCTCAAGGGCCATCTCGACCATGCCGACCGCTCCTTCAACAATCAACTGACGCGCCGCAACAATAGCTCCGGCCTGCTGGCGACGAAGCATCGCTTCGGCAATCTCAGGGGCGTAGGCCAGATGGCTGATACGAGACTCTAGAACCTTGACGCCGGCCTGGTCGAGCCGGTCTTGAATCTCGTTACAGAGTTTCTCAGATATTATGGCCGTCCCGCCGCGTAACGATATCTCGTCATCCTTGCTGGCATCGTAATGATACTGCGTGGCGAGATTTCTTACCGCCGCTTCACTCTGGATCTTTACGAACTCTTCGTAATTGTCTACCTCGAAACACGCTTCGGCGGTATCGGTTACCTTCCAGACGACGATTGCAGCAATCTCGATCGGGTTACCAATGATGTCGTTGACCTTCATGCGGCCCGTCTCAAAATTGCGCACACGAAGTGACACTCGTCTTTTCGTGTAGAACGGGTTGGCCCAGCGGAGACCGGCAATCTTGGTCGTACCGCTATATTTACCGAAGAGCTGAAAGACTCGCGCTTCATTCGGATTGACCATAAACAGTCCGGCCAGCAGAAACGAAATGATCAGCCAGACGATGATGGCCGCAATCTCCACAGTCGGCAGAGCCCAGATGAAGTACCAGATATCTGCCGCCATAAGCACGAGGAGCACTATCAGCATCAGCCAGCCCGATACAGCGGTACGCTCACGTTCCTTAATCATGTTATCCTCCTTCATTTGATATCATAATGATATTACTATGATATCACTCAAATATTCATCTGTCAAGCCGAATTTCATGCTTGCGGTTGACGGCCGGCTAGTTACTCGCGGTTAAGTGATTGTAAATTAGTGAGATGGCCAATACGGTAAGTTGGAGAAAAGGCAGATCTTTCCCGACTGCGCGCCTCTCGGGTGGCCGGGGCCAGCCTTCTTCCTGCTGCCCTACTGACCGGATGAGATTCCCAGCCAGGAGTGAAGGGAATCCAAAACTTCCTGACGGCGGTCCAGTTCCTCGATAGTCACCATATGGCTTGCTCCCGGCTGAGTGATACTGATGGAGTTAGTACCGCTACCGGGATTTATGGCCGCACCGGTGCCGGGATCAAGGCCGCCATAAATGTAGATCATATTATTACCCTGTGTTTCCAGCCACAGGATTACGTCCTGCATGACGGTCGGGTCAAAATTGAGGGGCACTGTCTGCGGAGCCATGAATTCATAGCTGGGATCATCGCCCACGACTTTCAGAAGGGTATCGAGGTGATCGGTAACAAAACCGTAATAGCCCAGCTGAGTATAGAACTGGTAAAGAGCACACTCGATAACATCACACATCGCATCGCGAAAGAAGTCCACCCCGGAAACACGTTGCAGGTAGTCAAAAAGCTCCTGGTCAGTGGCGGTTGAATCCGGGATCAGGTCGCACTCTCCATCAACGTAGAATTGCCAGAAGATATAGCTGTATTCCAGAATGTCGTATTCGAAGGCGGCCTCAATACCACCGACCCGGGTATAACTGTAGCCCCGTTCCTGGATATAATCTTCGTAGAGTGGCAGCAGGGTTTCGCGGCGGCTGAGCGCGAGGCGCTGCAGGGCCCTGATCTTGTCACGGCACTCCTCGGTACCAACCGTGTTTGACAGGAAGGCGTCAATACGCGGGTCATGGATAGACTGGAAAAACGGGGATGCCACTACTACCGAGGCGAGTACATCATTGGGATAGAATCGTCGATGAAGTGCGGCCGTGCGACCTCCCTTACTGATGCCGTAGTTCACCCACAGTCCGGTGTATATGGTTTTGAACAGTTCGGTTATGCGGTGATGGTCACCGGCGGCCTGTTCGACATTGAGATCCTCCCAGCTAAATGGAACAGGCTTATTATCGCCGTGGTATCGGTGAGCCACATATAGCTGGTTGGCTTGAAGCATTTCCGCCAGCTCAAAGGAACGGTTACGAGCAACATCGTATCCCCATGTCACGAGGACCATTGGCGCCGATTCACTGTATTGCGAGAGAAACATACGTTGCGTGAAAGTCGGTCCATCCGGGTTATCATGATCGACCGGCTGGGTCATACTGATTTGAAAAGCTCGCTCAAAGTGCGCACCGGATGGTGGGTCAATTTCTACCACCGTACAGCCCTCGAGAGCCTCAAGGCGCTGGATTAAGGTAAGAGGTATCTCCGGCCGAGTCGGCTCAGTAGCATCATCTCCGCATCCAGCCGATAGGACAACCAGAATCGCCAGTGCGAGCGGTAATATTTTATACTTTTTCATGAAAGTGATCCATCGCATATGGTTAGATATGAGTCTATATTAAGACGAGCGTATACTATATAAGGTTGCGCTCGCGCTGAAAATAAGGCATGTCAAGCGGTGTCGATGAAAGGACCATTGTCAAGCCGAAACCAAAGAGAATAAGTAACGTAGACTACCATCATGGCCCAGTTGCACCAGGCTAAGGGGGACAACGTACAGCATTAAGGGGAGATCACCAATGACTGATTATGAGCAGATACACCAGGGAGCGTTTCTGGCCGACCTGCATTGCGACACGGTTTTGCAGATGCGGCGAGGGTACGATATCTCTGTACGCCATGATGATTATCACATCGATATACCGAGGCTGCAGGACGGGGGCGTGAATCTTCAGGTTTTCGCCTGCAGTGTCAACCCGTTCGAAGATGCCAAAAGCCCGCTTGCTGCCGTTAACGCCCAGCTGGATCTACTGGACAGAGAATTCGACCGGAATATCGGTTCCATGGGCATCTGCTACTGTGCCGATGACGCCCTCCATCTGAACCGGCAGGGCAAGATCAGCGCTCTGCTGGCCATCGAAGGCGGTGGAGCGCTTGAATCGAACCCGGCCAATATCGAGCACCTGTTCAAAAGGGGCGTTCGTCTGATCACGATTGTTCACGAAGAGTCCACCGGCTGGTGCACTTCTCACAAATCGACCGAACCGACACCTGATGACTTAAACGAACTCGGGCGTGAGATGATCTCCGAGATGAATCGACTTGGTATGATCATCGACCTGTCTCACGCCTCGGTTGGTACGTTCTGGAGAGTCCTCGATGCCACCACTGCGCCGGTGGTTGCGTCGCATTCCTGCCCGGCGGCCTTTTCCGACCATACGCGAAATCTTTCGGATGACCAGATCCGGGTTATTGCCGACTGCGGCGGTGTGATCGGCATTGGCTTTATCCATATGTTTCTGTCCGAGGAATTCCGTGAAAGAAGCAACTCGTTCTGGGCAAAGTATCCAGAGGAAGAAAAAGAGCTGATGCGGCTGTTTCTGTCGTTGATGCCGGAAGACGAAAAGGCACGCCGGTACTCGACTTACAACGACGTATGGAATGAACATAGCCAGTACGTGGCTGATGTTAGGCCGACCGTATCGACAGTTGCTGATGCCATAGACTACGTCGCCGACCTGGCCGGCGTTGACTGTGTGGCGCTCGGTTCGGACTACGACGGCATGACTCTGCCACCGATAGGCCTCGAGGATTGCTCGGGTTATCCGAACTTGACGAAGGAATTGGTGAAACGCGGGTACTCCGGGCAAGAGATTGAGAGGATCCTTGGGGGTAATTTTCTGCGAGTGTTTAAGAAGGTGGTGCCGGGCTAAGACGGCGAGAATTAGCTCGGAACGAGATTACGGGTGACGGTCCGCTGATTAAACCGTCACCCGCTTCTACTTGTGCACCGCCGGGCAATCATCCCGGCAATCATCGCCAGGCAGCCCTGGACTTGATAAGCACAAAAGCCATCAAGTACATGACAGCGGCAAACGTGAGCGCCATGGTGAATCCCCACGTGAAGGCTATCAGCAGGACAACAATAGAACCGAGTACTGAAGCGGCT
Source organism: Candidatus Zixiibacteriota bacterium (assembly GCA_020348905.1). Classification (GTDB taxonomy): domain Bacteria; phylum Zixibacteria; class MSB-5A5; order GN15; family FEB-12. Next base: position 2,867,734 of record CP070756.1, on the reverse strand, counting down.
CCGTTGACGGCAAAGCCCCAGTCAATCAGGTCACCAGCCCTTATGGCGCCCTTGGGGAATGGCATACCCATAAAAAATCCCAGCGGAAATATCAGCAAGGCCGAGATCAGAATTCTCGGAAACATACTCAATCCGCCGGCAGCGTATAACAACTGTTTGAAAACAAAGGCATCCAGAAGCAGCCAGACCACGATGAACACAAAGGCGGTGGTGTCGCCGATCTTGCGCGAGAAGCGGCTGCCGATTCCCGAAGCAATGAGCAGTGTCAGCAGTATTGTCACGATGCTATAGACCGATGGTCCAATCAAGAGAGCGTACTTCTGGATCAGCACCACCTCCACGGCCATAAAAGCCACGCCAATGAAGAAGAAATACAGCCACGGAACCGCCCTGAGATGCTCGCCTTTGGTGAAATACGGCAACAGGTTGGCCGGAAGAACGAGAACGATGATCACCGCCAGCAGGACCAGCATGATAATGTGTGAGAGGGGGAAGCCGTAGAAATCGGCGTATCCGCCCAGGCGCTGCATTTTCTCGCTGTCGAGATTGCGCCAGAGTCCCATCTGCCCCACAAACGGCCGGTCATCAGTGACCGGTGAGACGTCCACCGGGGCCGAATCAGCCACATTCACCCACCCTTCAGTGACTATCCGGTTGTACCAGTTATCGGCCACCGAATCGTTGGCGGGCGGGTAGAGCAGATGGATCTGCTCGAATTTTTCTGGAGTAAGTTCACCAAAGGCAAGATAACGAAGCTCGTCGGTGAGCGGCCGTTTTGACAGCAGGATCATTTTGCGGCGCATCTGGGGAAGATCGTAAACAGCGAAATGCGAGGTCGGATCCTCCACGCCCAGATTGTTCAAGGCGTCAACCACTTCAGAAACAAGCCGTGGCGCGTAAACCTGGTGTTCCATCATCATAAAGCCGCTGTCGGACAGCGAGCGCCAGTAGTCCATAAAGGCCTCGGTCGTGAATATGTAGCTTTCAGCCAGGGCGAAGGCGCCCGAGGCCAGGGCCGCCCACGAATTGGAGCTGAGAGAGAAAATCACATCGAACTTATTCTCGAACCGGCGGACATAGGCCCGGGCGTCTTCGGTGATCACCCTCACCCGCGGATCATTGTACAGGTAGCCGGTGAATTCCGGGCAGGTGACGTATCCGGTGGCAGTATCCGCTACCGCTGACGAGTCATTTGCGCCGTCAGACGTCGCCAGTTCTTCAGATTCGGCTGATGAATCCGCCACTTCGACCGTGGTGTCGGCCGATGATGTGTCGGTGGCATCAACAGTTGCGGAATCGGCGACCGTAGTATCCGCTTCCGGGGGCGGCATCGGAAGGTAGCCATCAGGGTCACCATGCACCATCATATGGTTGATGTGAGCGTTGACCTCAACCGCGTGTACTTCGGTGGCTCCCTCGGCCAGCGCCTGCATTACATCACCGCCGCCTCCGGAACCAAGGGAGAGGAAAACGCACGAATCGAACTGCTGGATCAGGTAGGAAACGTTGATACCCCACGGTGTTTCGCCCGGTTTGACATCATCCCAGTTACCGTCGAACTGATAGACCGGTGAATTGGCGACATTGTCAATATTCAGTCCACGCGCCTCTCCTCCGTAGTCATACATCTTTACCTTGGACATAGCATCCCAGTGCTTATAGATGACGGGAGCCCTTTCCTCGCGCTCAACCTCGAGCAATTGTTCCGCAGAAGGATATAGAACGAAGACTGCTGCCGCCACCAGGATCGGCACTATTCTTGTCCACCCGATACCGGCGATCAACGAGGCGACCAGAATAGGCAGCGCTATCAGAAACGAAGCTGTGGGGGTGCCGAAGAAGTTCATGGCCCAGATTGCGGCCAGGACACCTACCCCGGCACCGAGCAGGTCGGCCATGTAGAGACGGGGCATATCCTGGTGGTTGTATTTGAACAGAACCGCCAGGCCCATGCCACCAAAGAAGAAGGCTGACATCAGAATCAGTACGGTAAGGGCAATTTTACCGATCATCAACCAGCTTGAGTATATCTGGGAGAAATCAAGGCCAAGTTTGAAGACCACAATCGGGCCAACCAGGGCACAAAGACCCGCCAGGGCCAGATAAATGCCGAGATAACTGGTGCGGTCGAAGAAACGAAACAGGCGCAGGGCCAGTGCACCAAGACCAAGGCCCAGAATGGCCAGCGATAGAATCAGGAATGCGAAGGTAAAGAAAAATTCCGCCGAGAAGATTCTGGTCCAGGCCAGTTCAAGCGGAATCAATGTAAGAGATATCAGGGCGATTACCAGGTAGTTGCGACTTCTCATTAAATACCTCGGCTGCAAGTTGCGATTAGCTCAAAAAAGGGATATTGTCACTATTACGTAGGCCGTCGCGGAAATGTTGCGGAGGCGGTGGCTTTATGCTCCGCGGCGGTGGTTGGCGACCGCATCGCGTCCGGCCTGACGAGCCTGAGCGAGTTTTTGCTCGTGGCTGTTGACGTCCCCCCGGTTGAGGACCCCCGGAACAACCAGGCTGGTCAGGATTTTCGACTTGAGATAGTCGAGGGCATCCTTTATCATCCCGACCGTATGCCTTGCCGTGGCAGCGTTGGTGTCTTCGAGGGGAACGACGACGATGACACTTCTGTCTTCGAAGTTGACCTGTTTTCTGACACCGTACCACCGATCCATGAATGCTTTAAACCAGCCGGACGGTCCCCAGAAGTAAACCGGTGTTCCCAGCACCCATATTGCGCTCTGATTCATCTTCTCAGCCACCAGCTGCATGTCGTCGTCGTTGACGCACTTGCCGGCTTTTTTGCAGCCCTCGCAAGCCCGGCAGGGGGCGATGCTAAGCTTGCTGAGATAGATCTTCTCAAAATCGGCTCCTTCTTCACGAGCCCCGGCCAGCACCTCGTCGACCAGTATGTCGGTATTTCCCCGTTTGCGTGGGCTACCGACAATTCCAAGGACACGAACGCTATTGGTTTTATTCGATGGCATCACAGACTCCTTCACCCGGCAGAAGCGCAAGGCCCCGCTCCCGATTCTCCGGTATCTCGATCAACATTCTTACGTTGCGGGCAACCCTCGGCAGGTCATCAAAGAAGATGAATTCCCTTAGCTTGTCTCTCAGTGCTTGCGGGAGATCTTTCTCGGTTACCCCGGACAGGACAAGCGTTGTCTCTTCAGAATCGAAACTCGGCCCGTTTTCGACCGAAATAGGTACCTTGCGATTTACCGGACAGTAACTCTGACAATAAAGACATCCGATCAGGCAATGGTGCCAGCTTTTGTCAATCCAGTCAGGAAAATCGTCATCATGTTCATTGTGAAAGGTCAGGCATCGTTCGGCCCGAAGAAGAAAACGATCATCGGCAATGGCTCCGGTCGGACAATTGTTCCGGCATGCCTGGCATGATTCACATTCTTCCAGGAACTTCATTTCCTGCCAGTCGGCCTCAAGGCAAGGGCAATCGGTATAGAAGGCCATTAGGCGATGGTAGCTGCCCATACCATCAACATAGGTGATGTTATTCTTACCATACTTTGCCAGCCCACTGTGAACCGCCAGTGATTTAACCGGAAGAGAACGTCGAAACAGGCGGTAACCGGCGGGTGAAAGTACACCCTGGAGGATAGCTTCGATACGCTGGTCGACCTTTGCCGAGTAAGTCGGTGGGATTACAACCGGCAATCTTTGCCCGTCTTTGTGAAATGTCACGATAAGATGGGGATGAGGGACGGCAACGACGATAATCGATCGGGCATCGGGGTCTTGAGTCAACACATCGAACTCGAAAGAGGTTAACCACTCGCGGTCGAAATGATCGTCGAATTCGCCGGCCTTGCGAAGCTTCTCGATATCCGTTCTGAGATTCTCGAGCCGGCCTACCGGTACCACCCTTGCCCGACTCCCGGAGCTTTCAAGCTCCGTCATCAGAAGTCTGGTGAGTTGCTTCAGGCGTATCGCATCTGCTGAGTTGTTCATCTTTCAGGTCTCGCAATTTCGGTTACCGGTTGTCGTGGCCGGATCAATTGTTCTTGCTCCAAGGGTCCAACTCTGGCATCGGAATCGGCAGCGGTTGCTTTGGTCATGATAATCATCATAACCGACGCGATCACTATCGCCGAGCACCCCAGCGACCAGACGCTCAGTGCCTCTCCAGCTATCACATATCCCAAAATTAGGGCAATTATCGGATTTACGTAAGCATAAGTTGCTACCTTGGCCGGTGTCGACACCGAGAAAAGCCAGATATAAGCGGCATAGGCGACATTACCGGCAGAGATCAGATAACCCAGAGCGAGCCACGAGTTCAACGACATCGCTGACATGTCAAGCCTGGCAAATTCGCCGGTCAGGATCGACAGTATGATCAGTCCTGCACTGCCGGCTATCATCTGCATTGACACACCGAGCAACTTCGAGGATGGTTGCCGGCAGTAGCGGGAGTACACCGATCCGATTGCCCATGACAGTGATGCGACCACTATTGTGAAGGCTCCCAGTTTGTCAAGCTCATTGAAGCCGCCTATATTGGTAGGGTTAATGAGCAGAGTGACTGCGGTGAACCCCAGAATCAATCCCACTATCACGAGAATCGTCGGCCGGGTTCCCCTGGGTCTCAACCAGTCGGCCAGAACCACCCACATCGGAACCGGGGCGACCAGCAGGGCTGCCAGTCCCGACGGTACCACCGTTTCGGCCCAGGTGACCAGTCCGGTGCCACCGAGCGGCATCAACAGACCCAGAACCACCGCTGGTTTCCAGTGCGACTTCCGGGGAGCCTCAGCACCTCTCGCCCGGGCCCAAGCATATAGCCACAGACCGCCCACCAAAAATCGGACGCCGGCTAAAAAAAACGGCGGCATGGTTTCCACTCCGAGGCGAATGGCCAGGTAAGTGGACCCCCAGATCAGATAGATGGCAGCAAATCCAAGGATAACTCTGAATCTGAACAATCGGGACATTGCTTAGTCGCTCCGTGAAGATCTTACGTACTGTAATCTCTGTGACATACGTGCGTTTTCCATAATTGCTTCAAAGAGAATTCAAAATGTCCAGCGCTCGATCGATTTCGTCAGCGGTGTTATAAAGGTGCGGCGAGAAGCGCAGGCAGCCGTTTCTCATGGCGACAAAGATCTTCTCATCCTGAAGTCTATTGAACGCGGGTTGATTCTTATCCGAATCTCTATGACTCACGATAACTATAGTGGATCTCTCCTCCAACTCGACCGGGCTCAGTATCTCGTACCGGCTTTGATCCAATCGGTCGATCAAGTGCCGGACCAGGTTGTCGTTGTGTTCCTTTATTCGGGCAGTCCCGATATTCTCTATGTATTCAATCGAAGCCGTCCAGGGCACAAAGTTGAAGAAATTGGCAGTTCCAAACACATCATATTTTCTGGCTCCCAGACCGTCTTTAATTCGGGGTACCGACTGGGGGCTCTTGAGGTCGTCGGCAGTCTGCATCGCCAGCCAGTAAGCCTGGTTGTACTCAAATGATTCTCGCAGTTCGGGCTCGATCCAGCAGAATCCCGTGCCGTACGGCCCGCACAGCCATTTGAAACCGACGCTCGTGATGGCATCGGCCAGACCCTCGGAAACATCGAAAGGTTGTGTCCCCAACGCCTGAGAAGCATTAAGCACCAGCTTTACACCTTTGCTCCGGCAAACCTCGCTTACGGCGGAAACATCTATCTTTGCGCCCGTGAATGAAAATACCCAGCTGGTGCAGAGTAGCCTGGTCCGTTCGCTGATACCGGCGGCGACATCGTCGGCCCGCAGACAACCGCTCTGCGGTTTTATGAATTTGGCTTGTACCCCACGCTTTTTCAGGCCCAGCCAGGGAAGAATGGTTGCAGGGAAATCCCCGTCCACCAGCAGGACTTCATCGCCCGGTTTCCAATTGATCCCGTTTGCCAGAAGGTGCAGTCCGTATGAGGCCGAGTTGCCCAGAATAATATCTTCGGCGGGAGCATTTATCAGTTTGCCCAAAGCCGTTCTCAGTTTCTGCGGTACCCGGTTGAAAAGAGTGCTGTCGATAAGGTAGTGTGGTGACCTTTTCCACTCGATCGCCTCACGCAGGCTTTCCACCGCCATGCGAGGCAGTGCACCCTGATGTGAGGTGTTAATCCAGACGGTGCCTTCAAACGGTCCGAAATCTTCGGAATAGTTCCTCATCGGAGGTCCTTACATAAAATCGGTCATTGACGGCAGCTCCCCGAAGAATCATCGGCACATTGAACATTGGGCCGAACATAATTGCTGCAAATCGACATTATGCGAAATTATGTCTCTATACGGCTGTGTCAACGTAATTGTTACAGATATTCTTATAATTGGCTCCTTTTTAGAAGATTCCACACCACATATACACTTTCATCGACTTATCTTGGAATAACCTCTTAATCGCCAAACCAAACGTCATTTGTAGCAGAGACAAAGTTAAGCGCCTGTTATTAGAGCGATTACGGTATTGCCGAGGTTTAGGGTTACCCGATCAGGCACGACCAGCGACACGCTCGGGAGAGCGGCGGACGCGGCTTTTGGGCATTGAAAAACCGGTTCCTCTCTTAAGGAACCGGTTTTCCTATTATCTGGCAAGGCCTGTTATTCGCCAAGGAGCAGTTTTACGCCGACCCTGATGGGGAAATAGCCGAAGCTGTCACCCTCAGTCAATACCAGCGCGTAACGTCCTTCCACCCACATTCCGGCCTTCGGCGAGAACATGTAGTCGAAACCGCCGCCAAAGGCAAGGGCGAATTTGGTTTCACTGTAATCGCCGAAAGGTATGGTATTGGTTTCGCCGTCGCCCGATACGGTAAAGTCGGTTACTTTGACGTTAGCCATACCGGCTCCGGCCAGCAGAAACGGCCCAACGGGCGAATCGGGGCCGACAGTGAAGATATATTTCACGTCAGCACCGAATTCCATAAACCGAAGGTCACCGCCATCGGTCGTTATTCCCGGTACTTCGGGTAAGTCCAGCGGAAAAGTATTGAAGAAGAATTTACCGATCACTTCTACGTACGGTGTAACCTGAAGACCTACGCCACCGCCGAATCCGATACCCATTTTCCAGCCATCAGAAAATGCTGAGGGGGACAACGGCAAGCCGATCCCGCCACCGGCATAGATAACCGGCTTCATCCTGGCGGCGTCGCCCTGAGCCCCGGCCGTCACGGCGAAGACAAGAAACACTGCCAGCACTACTGCCAATCTCTTCATAAGTCACCTCCATATTGGTTGTTGTATATCATCCCTGACGCAAAAAAGACTTCAAGCTGAGGCGGAAGTTAAAATCGGTATGTTCTGCAATCAACAAAAACATGACATAATTAATGTTAATTGAAGCCCGCAGTTCCATCCGTCCGGAGATTGGGGGGTCCGGTGGTACTTGACGCGCCATCAGCCGCCCTGTACCTTGTCATGAGAGGGTGTTCAAGAAATCCGTCAGTCGAGGCACCGCATATGAACCGCTTCAGCAGACTTGTACCAGCCGTGAGCGCACTTGTGTTGGTTCTCTACGGATGCGACGGTGATAATCCGGAGGGTCCGGCCAACGAGGCTCCGGTCATTACCAGCAGCCCTATCCAGCAGGTAACAGAAGACTCGCTGTTCACTTTCGCGGTTGAGTTCGAAGACGCCGATGGTCCGGACACGATTGTAACCTTCTCCGGAGTTCCGTCCTGGTTGGCCGTTTCAAACGATACTGTTTCGGGTATACCGGGCGATAATGATACCGATACCGGCTTCGTTGTGGCCGTGTCAGACGGCCTGGCCGCAGATACGCTGGCGGTTCAACTGACGGTGCTGGCGGTTAACGACCCGCCCATTATCCAGAGTCAGGATACCTCTTATGCCAGCGGCGGTATCGACTACACCTTCCGTCCGCAGATTTCTGATCCCGATAACGAATCGCTGGCAATCACGTTTCCACACGTACCGTCCTGGGCGACGGTGCAGGCTGACAGCCTTTACGGCACACCATCGGATACCGCATCGGATGATTCCATTACGGTAATTGTCTCCGATGGGGAGTTGACCGACACGGCCGAGGTATATCTTCGCGTGATGCCGCCCCTGGTTGTTTACGGCGACAGTCGTACCGGCCACGACGCCCACACCAGGGTGGTGGGTCGGATTATGGATGTTCATCCGGCGGTGGTGTTCCATAGCGGCGACCTGGTTGAAAACGGTAACGATCCAAGCGACTGGGATATATTTAACACGATCACCGCCGATATGCGCGCTCAGGCGGAGTTTTTCCCGGCGCTGGGCAATCATGAACTTCAGTCGCAGCTCTTCTTTGACAATTTCGAGCTGCCGGGCAACGAACAGTGGTACTCTGTTATTCGCAACCGGGTGCTTTTCATCATTCTTAATTCCTGTGTCGAAATCGGCCCGGCATCGGTGCAGTACCAGTGGCTCGTGGACGAACTACAGTCGGTGGATGACTCGGTATGGTATACTGCCGTGATATTTCACCATCCGCCTTATAGCACCGGTTATCATTACCTGGAGTGTGTCTACTATCGCACCATGCTGGTTCCGGTATTCGAGGAGTATGGCGTTGACATTGTTTTCAACGGACATGATCACGACTATGAAAGGTCCTTTTGCGGCGGCATATATTACATTGTCGCCGGTGGTGGTGGTGCCCCCTTGAGAGATCAGGCCTCGTCATACATATGCAGTCAACTTTTCATAAGGCAGTATCATTTCTGCAAGGTCTCGGTCCTGCCTGATAGAATAGTCGTAAAGACTATCAACGATCTGGGTGAGCAGCTCGATCAGTTCGAGGTTTCCGCCTCCCCTTGAGTTCTGGCTGCGATTAAATCCTCTCTCAAAGGCGTGGTGAGCCGTCTAACCCTTTGCGGTAGTGTTTGATTGCTGCCGCCCATTAATGACTTGACGGACTCTATCCCTATCCGCTAATTGAAGGCAGGGAAAGCTACTACACCTATCGCATCATCAATTATAGTGAAGGCCTGTCTGGTTTATAGACGATAGGTACTGTTCTCATTAATATCAAAAGAGGGAGGAGCCGTGGATACCCAGGTACTTACTACCATTATCGGGGTGGCCGCCACGATTCTGGCGATGTCAGTTGTAGTACAGATCGTTCAGGAGATGTACAAGTACTTCACCAGCAGCCGGTCGCGGCTCTACGTAAATGTGCTGCGCGATCATTTGGGCGATATCGTCGAACTACTTGCCTCTAAACCCGAGTTTGCCTATTTGCGCACCCGTGGACCATTTCAATTTCTGCGCGCGCGACCGGCGGGCAGGTTAATGCCGCTGGAAGCCGAGGAATTACGTGTGGCTGTGGAGAGGACAGCGCCGGAGTTGGTGCAGCGTACCTCGGAACAATTGCGCCGGGAATCAGTAGCCGGCGGGGGGGCAGCGTTGCCGTCAGCGGACTGGGGTCGTTTTCTGGTGAAGCTCTCTTCTCTTCGTAGCGATGACGCAGAATTCGAGACAGCCTGCAAAATCGCCGAATTCTTGTCCAAACATGGACACACATGGGTCAGCAACAAAGACAAAGTGGGCGACGTGTCACACGACGCCGCATCGCCGGTCAAGTTCGATCCGAAACTGCTGCTCCAAGAAATTGAGCAGACGTTCATTCCTGAAATCACCAAGATTACTGAGAACTCTCGTCTAATCGAGAGTCATCTGGAATACGCCACAGGCCGGCGCAACATGCGGCATACCGTCGTGATAGGTTTCCTGCTGGCGGCAATTGTCGGCCTTCCCATTCAGGCTATCTACCGTAGCGCGGCAACAATACCACCGGACAAAGTAACGGAGTTTGCCGAATCGGCGGCAAATATGTACAAGGCGTACACGGAGTGGGAAGAGTCTGGCCAGGAGGCGTCTCCGACAGACACCGGCAATGTCGGTGCCCGCGGCTCGTCGCAGGAGACTGCTCCGGTGGACTCCAGCACTGAATCAACCGATAGTGCGGCCGCCGCGGCCAATCTTACTGACAGCTCAGCCACTGAAGGCCAGGCCATTGACACCGCAGGCGTCGAGAGCGATTTGCTGTCCTTAATCGACCGCATCACTGATGAATATATGAAGAGTGCCGTCCCCCAGGAAATGGTAGTTCTGGTTCTTAGCGATAAGTGGCAGGAAAAATATGAGAATGTGGCAGACATAATACTATATATTCTGGGCAGCTTGGGCACGGCCATCCTCATCGGCTTTGGAGCTCCCTTCTGGAATGACCTTTTGAAATCACTGCTCGGTCTTAAGAGGACACTGAGGCCGACGCGGAGTAACGACAAGACCTGAGGTGAGGAACTGCTCCATGGCCTGAGCTGTACGTAACCATAACTCAAATTCTAAGGAAACAGACAGGTGAATAATACGGATCATACAATTGTCGATGTGCACGTGCACGTCGGCGTAGTTGGTGACAGCCAACCTCAACACGGCGGTATGTCGCAGCATTATCGCGAGTCAGTAGGCTTCAAGATATTCCTGTTATTTCTGGGAGTCAATGAAGACGATGTTTGCGATGACTTTCTGCGGGAAGAGACAATCAAACGTATCTCCGCCTCCACGGTCGACAAGGTGGTCCTGCTCGCCCTTGACCCGGTCTACGACAAGGACGGGCGGCGACAGGAAGCCCGTTCTCATATGTGGGTGGCCAACGAGTATGTGCATGAGCTTTGCCATGAGGACCGGCTTGCGAACCGGGCCCTGATGGCCTGCTCGGTTCACCCGTACGATCCCAGATTCAAAGATAGAGTACGCGAGTGGATCGATAAAGGAGCGGTGT
>CP070756.1:2840909-2856854 GCA_020348905.1 Candidatus Zixiibacteriota bacterium | reverse complement strand
TATGTTATCTCATCGCTTCGTGCTGACGGCCCCCTGCGCTTTGCACCAGCCTCAGGTCAATATCGGCAATTAGCGTGAAAGAAACAAATACAAGTTGCCAGCCGACAAGAACGATTCTGTAAGCCGGGCCGATCCGCGACAGTGCTTGATTGCCCGGGCTCGGGAATACCCTATTATTCCAGCCGCGACACCAGCTGCTTGAGTTTGTCTTTGTAGATTTTCAGACACAGGTGTTCCGTGACGGCGTCTCTGATCATTGTTTCTCCAACCACCACGGCGAGCAAGACTAACCGTAGATACCAGTTGTCCAGTGCATACAGCAAATATAGAGCGGAGACAAAGAAGAGTATCATTCCCACTACAAACTGCCAGTGTTTACGATAGACTTTGACCTCATCACGCAGCACCCTTCTGGCCCCGTCGTAATCTTCAATCGTGTCAAAAGTGGTACACTTGATTATGAATTTTTGCCAGAGTTTCATATTACTGCTCCTTACCCGCCGTTCTGGGCTTTCCGAACGTTAGCCATCAGCCAGGGTACCCATTCGCGGGCCTGCTTGTTGCGAGGTTCGTAAACAAGAACCTGCTGGAAATCATCGAGGGCCTCTTTGTACTTCCCCAGCTTGTAGTAGCAGGCGGCACGGTACCTGAGCCAGCTGACCCTTTCACCGTACTGCATGGCGGAGGTGTATAGTTCGGCTGAATAATTGAAATTGCCCTGCTCCCACTGCAAAGCGGCCCGGTCGGCATCGATCTCTCCCTGCAGCGTCCACAGACGAGGGTTCAGAGGCGCGTACTGGACGGCTTCCTCGATGAACTCGGCCATCTGAGCATACGATCCACCGCACCGCGGTTCCAGCGAGGACAGGTAGTTGACCGGTACGTAGTATGAGCGTTTATCGTCGGCCCAGCACCTGTCTACGATTTCCCGTCCGGTATATGGCATGGGTGTCATTTTGGCCATTATCACCAGGTACATGTAGGCGGGTGACAGGCGCGGATTTTTGTCGACCGCAACCAGCAGATCTTTGGCGGCTTCCTGACAAAGCTCGGCCATGATTTCCAGGTTTTCCTTCGGTGTCTGGCTTATATACCGGCCGCCCCTGGCCCTGCCGGCAGCCTGCGCCAGATATATGCCCCGGGCGGCATAGGCTACGTGGGAGCCTCTCTCTTCGACCCATTTGTTGAGCGCCTCGAGTGAGATGTCCTTGTTGGAGGGATGAAAGATCTGGTAGGCAGCAAGCAGGTAGGATTCCCAGAGGACATCTTCTTCGTAAAGCTGCTCGACGTCCATATAGGCATTTTCCAGTCTGGAATAGTTCTCCTTGTTCAGCAGGGTCGCTATCCATGAAGCAACCGGACCGCCCTTATCCAGGGTTCGATCCAGAGCTTCGTTAGCAAGTATAGCCTGCTGGTCCGGGCGAATATTGACATCCTGACCCCAGGCGTTAGCGGAACATCCGAAAACTGCCGCAACGATTAAGAGAATAGTAATAGTCCTGATTTTAGGGTACATTTTCCTTACCTCCCTGCCGGACTTCCGGCTCAGGTAACAGATTGATTTCCAAGGGGTACGGGGAAGCTTAAGATCTGTCTCTGCCGTGGTTGCTACGCTATACCGTCCGCCCTAATCCTATTATCGGCGTAATAGGGGCTGCTTTTTAGAAATGAAAAGGCAGGCGAATGCCTAGTAGGGATAGAAGATAAAGAACAGAATTGAAATGGCGGCCAGAATCCACATCCCGGCGTTAACCTCACGGATGCGCCCGGCAAAAATCTTCATGATCGGGTAAACGGCGAAGCCGGCCGTGATGCCGATGCCCAGGTTGTAAGTGAAGCTCATCAGGACTATAACACAAAAGGCCGGGATAGCCTCGGTGAGATCATTAAACTCGATCTGCGTAATTGTCGTCATCATGAGCAGTCCCACGATGATCACCGCAGGGCCGTAGGCGCAGGGCGGTACGGCCGTCAGGAAAGGAGCGAAAAAGAGACCGGCCAGGAAGAAAAGGGCCGTAACGACTGATGTAAACCCGCTCCTTCCACCCGCCTCCATACCGGCTGCCGATTCAATGAAAGTCCCGGTGGTGGTGGTTCCCAACAGGGCTCCAATGACGGTTGCGGTGGAGTCGCACATCATCGGTTTTTCGATCTCCGGCAAATTACCGTTTTCATCGAGCAGACCGGCCTTAAAGGACAGCCCCAGGAGTGTACCGGTGGTATCGACGAAGTCCATCACGAATACGGTCAGAATCACCGAGAAAAATCCCCAGGTGAAAGCGCCGGCGATATCGAGCTCGAGAAATATAGGCTCCAACGACGGCGGCAGGCTGATAAATTCGCTCGGCGTCTCGGCCGCCTTGAACACGAAAGCCAGAATCGTCGTGACAAGGATACCCAACAACAGGGCACCGGTGACTTTGCGTATCATCAGTATGCTTACCAGTAAGAAGCATACCACGGCCAGGATTACGGGGGTGGTGCCAAGCTCGCCCACATGCACCGGTGCGCCAGGTACGCCGAGAGTAACGATGCCGGTTTCGTTAAGACCGATAAAAGTCAGATACAGACCGATACCGACCGCAAAAGATATCTTAAGCGAGGTTGGAATTGCGGCCGCCAGCCAGCTTCGAATTTTGAGGGCACTTACCAGGGTGAACAGAACGCCGCCGATAAAGATGGCTCCAAGAGCCGTCTGCCAGCTATAACCCAGCACGCCGCAGACGGTGAAGGCAATAAAGGCGTTCTCGCCCATGTACGGAGCGATGGCAAAAGGACGGCGGGCGTAAATGCCCATGGTCAGGGTTCCGAAGAAGGCCGCCAGAATGGTGGCCGCCATCGAGGGGCCGAACGGGATTCCGGCTGCTTCAAGGATTTTGGGATTGACGATGATGATATACGACATCGTGAAGAAGGTAGTTATGCCGCCGAGAATTTCCCGTTTGAAGTTCGTCTGGTGACGTTCGAAATGGAAATATCTTTTTAGTCCGTCAAGCACTAATAGTATCTCCCCACGATTGATACACGTCAATCTACGCTTTGTTCAAAACCCTGTCAGCTAATATTTTCACGCTGAAGAAATCGCCCCTTGAGAGCAATGGCGGCGCTTTACGACGGCCACCAACCCGTTTTCCGGGCTGCCGTTACACAGGGTGGAAATCGGTTGACTTTCCGAACAAAATTGCTCTAATAGTGTTTCTATGGTTAAAATTCGGGCCTGATAAAGCGTACGATTTAATGGAGATTCGAGGCAAAGCAAATGAGCGACACAGACAAGCAGTCCCCCTTTAACGATACCATCCAATCCGGCTTATCAAGAGTCAAGAATATCATTGCCGTCGCCAGCGGCAAAGGCGGCGTGGGTAAATCGACCCTTTCGGTAAACCTGGCAGTGGCCCTCAAACAGACCGGAGCTACGGTAGGACTGATGGATGCCGATATCTACGGTCCCAGTCAACCGGGTATGCTGGGTTCCAAAGACGCCAGGCCGGATATATCGAGCGGTCAGTTGAAACCGATTTCAAAGCATGGCATTGATTTCATATCGATGGGGCTCCTGGTGTCCGATGACACCCCCGTAATCTGGCGCGCCCCGATAGCGATGAAGATGATTCAGCAGTTTATAGGCGCGGTAACCTGGGGTGATCTGGATTACCTGTTGATTGACCTGCCTCCGGGGACGGGCGACGTACAGCTTACCCTGGCCCAGCAAGCGTCGTTGACCGGCGCCATTATCGTAACGACCCCACAGCAGGTGGCACTGGGCGTGGCGCACAAGGGACTTCGGATGTTCCAGCAGGTCAATGTACCGATCGTCGGTATCATCGAAAATATGAGCGGTTTCACCTGCGAACACTGCGGCAAGAGTACCGCTATCTTCAAAGAAGGTGGGGGCAAACAGATGGCTGAATCGCTCAGCGTACCTTACCTGGGGGCGATTCCTCTCGACCCGGCCATCATGGAGAGTGCTGAAGAAGGTATTCCGATTGTTACCAACGGCACCGAAACCGCCGCCGCCAAAGCGTTCATCGGCGTTGCCGAAAAGGTCAAAGAATATTCCGAGCAGATCCGCCAGATAATATTGAAGCACGAACCGAAGAAGATTCAGATGTCGCGCGATGGTAACCTTCAGATAACCTGGCCGGACGATCATCAGAGTGTATTTACCCCCCACAATCTCAGAATAAACTGCGCCTGTGCTTCGTGTATAGATGAAAACACCGGCAAGAAGACACTCGATGTCAAGCAGGTGCCGCTGGATATGAAGATCACCGGTGTAAACCCGGTTGGACGATACGGACTGGCCATATCGTTTTCGGACGGACACAATACCGGCATTTACATCCTTGAACGGATGCGCGAGTTGTGCGAGTGTGATATTTGCGCCAGGAACAGAAAGCAGGATTCTTTTTCGATATAGGTTACAGGAGACAACTCATGACCGACAATACCCAGGAAATAAAGATCACCGGAGAGCCCTCGCTGGATCCGCAGGTCTGCAAGTTCATCGTCGATCAGCCCATTTTCCCGGACGGTTCCTACAACTGTCGTGATAAGGAGATGGCCGAAGGTTCGCCTTTATTGGAGGCGCTTTTCGAAATCGACGGAATCTCGCAGGTGATGGTTTCGGGCAGTACCCTGACTATTGCCAAGACTGTCGCCGACCCGTGGCCGGAGCTGGGTCAGAAGATCGGTGCTGTTGTACGCGAAAGAATACGGTCCGGGCAGACGTTGATAGATCCCGATGTTAAGAAGAAACTCCCCTCCGAGGAGAAGATTCGTCAGGCGATCGAAGATTTGTTCGACAACCAGATAAATCCCATGATTGCCGGGCACGGTGGCCGGGTGGAGCTGGTCGATGTTGAAGGCACCAAAGTCTATGTGCGCCTCGGTGGCGGCTGCCAGGGTTGTGCGTCGGCCAATGTCACCCTTCGCCACGGTATCGAGAAAGCCATCCGGGAGGTTGTTCCGGAGGTGACGGAGGTTATCGACGCCACCGACCACGCTGCCGGCACCGACCCGTTTTACCGGTAATATACTCAACAGGCAAATTGACAGAGGCCGGGAAGGAATGAAGCACTTTCCCGGCCTTTTCTATTATCCCGCAAGTATCCACCCCTGACGGCCTGGCGGCCGTAAGTTGTCAATGGGCAACGAAATCAGCGGCGGGCAAAACGCCACAATCCGATTGACATAAGATGGAAATGTAGTATATTCAATCTACATTCATGTTTTAGTACCACGTTACTTCACGAAAACAAGACAACTTCCGGAGGATACATTATGACCAAGATCAAACCAACCATCTTTGCCCGGCTTTTGGTCCTGGCCGTGTGTCTGTTAGTCATCTCGCTGAACTCATCGCTGGCAGAGCGCCCGAAAACGGACACGCGCACCCCGACTGTAGCCGCAGTGGATAATACGACCTTCATCGATGCCAACACCATCTTCATGTTTGTCACCAATCACGGCTGTTTCGGGCGAGACCTGGCCGGAATATTCGTATCCCCGTATGGCTACGGAACATATTACCCGTACATTGACACCAGCCTGATCCGCTCAGGTGTTCTGGCGAATAGCCCGCTGTATGCCGCAGGGTGCTGGCTCGGCGGCATCGATGACGCCACCGGTGACATTGTGGTCGCGGTATCAGAGTATGAGTCTGAATACTGGCCGGGACCGATGGTTGGCGGCTCTTACGATCCGAACGGCCTGAGCGACCCCCTTTACCGCGTGTACAAACTTTACAAAGATAGCTCCAAAGCTCACGTCAACCAGGACTATATCGACTATGCCGATCACGCCGCTCCCGAACAGGGGGCACCTCTGAACCATCGGGACGATCCGCTAATCAGGGGTGATCAGACTCTCTGGACGGTTTTTAATGACGCCAATCCGGACATCCACAACAAAAGAGGTGGTGGAAGCGCCCCGCTCGGTGTGGAAGTGCAGATGTCGGCATGGGCATCGGTTGCGCCGGGTAAGAATCCGGCCGGGGAAACCGATACCATCCTTCACGCCGCCGAGCTCAACGTTCAACAGTTCGGTTCCAGCAACATTACCGTTTACGCCATAGCGGTTGACCCGCTGGCCGTGACCGGTGACATGTACCAGGTAACATTTGAAGACAGCGCCTACATCGACACGGTGGTGACGGGAAACGACACTCTTTTCCGCGAATACACTTATGCCTGGCATCTGGATAACCTGACATCGAACACCCGGCTGCTGGAGTTCCAAAAGGTTAATCATCTTAGCGAGGTTGTCGAAGGCGTGGCGGTATCGGTGATAGACAACCGGCCGACCGGAGCCTTCACCAATTTCGAAGTGGTGGCCAATGCTTCGGGTCCGCTGGAGGAGGCCGAAGCCGGGGCAGCCGAGTGGGCCGGCTTTCCGGTTCCAACGGATGAGAATGGGGAGCCGCTGCGGCCCACTGCCAACCAGCAGGCCACCGGTGACGGACTGTGGCTCTTCCACACCGCCGACAACGGCGGAACCAGCTGCGACGGCACCCGGGCTTCCTATGATGCTTTCCTGGCAAGAGTTACTCGCGACGGCGGCAATCTGGAAGACATCGCCGAATATGATTACGAGATGAGGTTCACCGGTTCCAACAGCAGTCCGCATGTCAATGGCAGCTATGCCATTGAGATTTACAACGACGATAACGTCTTCTGGGTCCCGTTCGAATTGTGGCGCACCGGCATAGGTACACCCGATGACCCCAGTGACGATATTCGGCTGTTCCCTTTCATAATTGACGATTACGGTGAAAACTGGGAGGGAGATGACAAATACGAACTCGAGAGCTGGGGAACGTGCCTTGGCGGGTCATTCTCGGGTGAATATGAGCATTCTGTCTCCGGAAGCGACGATGACCCTTTCACCGACTGGGTATACTGGATATTGCCGCTTGATGATTCGCCCGGCGAGGCCGGTTATCTTGCCGCTGAAGCCGATATGCTGGCAGGAACCTTCCCCGCAAACGTAAACGACCATTATGGCGCCGAAGTAATGGCCCGCACGGTACTGGTCAACTGGAACGGTGGTGTTGAACCACCGTTCACGCAGGATTGCCCGGAACAGGGTACGGTTTTCCGGATAACAACCGGGAAGGCCTCGCCCCCGCCGGATATGTTTCTCTTCACTTCCTGCGCTCCCGATTATATCACAACCGGCGCCGAGGGGCAGTCGATCTACTTGAGCTACAAAGTTATCAATAAGGGCGGCAAGACCCTCAGAGATTGTTACTTCTCGCTCTGGATCGATCCTGATTTGGGCTATGCCGATGACGACCTGGTTGGTTGTGATACCCTCACCGATCTCTTCTATTCGTACAACGGCAGCGAGGTGGATCCCAGGTACGGTTATCTGGTTCCGGCAATCGGCTTCAAATACCTCTACGGCCCGATGGTACCGTCGCCCGGTGACAGCGCCTATTTCGACGGAACCTGGATCCCGGGTTACCGGAATCTCGGGTTGACGGCTTTCAGCAGGTACATCAACGGGACCGATCCTGACAACTGGTATGACACTTACGGTTATATGCGAGGACTCACCAAGAGCGGCGATCCATACGTTTACGAGGGAGATGAGCTGACCTACATGTGCAGCGGCGACCCCGTTACCGGTAGCGGCGACGTTGATTATTCGCCAACCGAACTTAGAATGATGGGCACCTGTGGACCGTTTAGTCTTAATCCCGGTGACAGCCAGTATGTGCTTATTAAAATGGCTGTTGCACAGGGCGACGGCAGGCTGAACTCCATCACGAAGCTTCGGGAAGTTCTCAATGCGGATATCGACGTTAAGATTCCGGGGCCGAAGGATGAGTTGACGGCCAGTACGGACAAGCTTGCCATCAAGCAGGTCTACCCCAACCCGTTCAATCCGTCAGCAACCATACGGTACGCTTTGCCGGAGCGGGCGCACGTTAAGGTTGATATCTACAATATTCTCGGGCAAAGGGTCGCCCGTCTTGTGGACCAGACGCAACCTGCCGGACTGCACAGTGTTGTCTGGGATGGCACCGATGAAAGCGGCAACGCCGCTTCGACCGGGGTGTACTTCTGTCGGGTCATGGCCGGAGACAAGCAGGAGAACCGCAAGATGGTGCTATTGAAATAACGAAGCCATTAAGACAATATCAAGCCGGGGCCGACTGCTGGTGGCTCCGGCTTTTTTGCTGCCTCGCAACGACTTATACCTCCCGCAAAACCGCCGAACCTTCGCCATTCAAAAACAGACTCTTAAATCTAGTATTGACAGAATCCGGTTATGAGTTACCTTTATCGTATAATTAGAAATCCGCAAGCATCTCAAATCGGAGGGATTATCATGTTTTTGCGCAGCAGCTATGTATTAATATGTCTTATTCTTCTCAGCCTGACAGCACTGGCAGCGCCGCCGAGCAAGACAACTACTCAGCCGGTGTCAACGGCGACGATGATAACGGACAACAGCCCCTTCATCGATGCCAATAAAATACTCATGTTCGTCACCAATCATGGCAACTTTGGTCGCGACCTGGCTCAGATTTTTGGTAATGATTTCGGCACCTTCTACCCTTTCATCGGGACTGAATACATTGAAGCGGAGATTCTGCATCGCCACAGCCCGCTCTATGGCGCGGGCCTGTGGTTTGGGGGTATATATCAGGGCCAGACCAGAGTGGCTATCGCGGAATACAGTGACGAATACGTGCCGGGGCCGATGGCAGGCGGGACTTTTCAACCGGACGATCCCGCCTTCAAGGTCTACAAGCTGTACGCTGACAGCCTTGAGGCAAACCCTAACGCCGACTACCTGAACTGGCCGACCGACCAGGGAGCACCGCTTGATGACAATGACCATCCACTCTGTCGGGGGGACCAGACTCTGTGGACGGTCTTCAACGACGCTAATCCTGACGCTCACACCAACGACGCCGGTGAAACGCTGCCGCTTGGAATTGAGGCCAGGCTCATGGTATGGGCCGAAGATGAGGATGGATCCGAGATTATTCCCGGCTCGACGGAGTTGATAGTAAACCAGTTCGGAGAAACAGATGCCCATGTAACGGTGAAAGTGGTCGAACCGCTGCAGTTAACGGGGCATGACTACAAGGTAATCGTAGACAGCAGCGAGACCCTGGGTCCGGTGTGGCACTTAATAGACGAAACGACCGTCACAACCGTCCTGGAGAATCGCCCCGAGAGCGCCGTCGATACGGTTGACGGGATGGAGATATCGGTGGTCATATTCAGTGGCAGCCATTTTTCATGCTTCGAGGTAGTGGCCAACGCTGCCGGTCCCATTGATCCGCCTGAAGCAGGTGCCGCCGAATGGCAGGGCTTCCCGGTTCCCACCGACGAGTACGGCGATCCCTTAAGACCTACGTCGGGCCAGCAAGCCACCGGTGACGGACTGTGGCTGTTCCACACTGCCGACAACGGTGGAACCAGTTGCGGTGGAACCCGGACCTCCTTTGACGACTTCGTGACACGTGTAACGCGCAGTGGTGGTAATTCGGCAAACATGTCATATTATGATTACGAGATGCGGTTCACCGGCTCCGAAAGCTCTCCGGAGGTCAACGGCAGCTATGCCATTGAGTGGTACAACGACGATAACGTCTTCTGGGTCCCGTTCGAATTGTGGCGCACCGGCGTAGGTACACCCGATGACCCCAGCGACGATGTTCGGCTGTTCCCTTTCATAATTGACGATTACGGTGAAAACTGGGAGGGAGACGACAAATACGAACTCGAGAGCTGGGGAACGTGCCTTGGCGGATCATTCTCGGGTGAATATGAGCATTCTGTCTCCGGTGACGACGACGACCCTTTCACGGACTGGGTATACTGGATATTGCCGGTTGATGATTCGCCCGGCGAGGCCGGTTATCTTGCCGCCGAAGCTGATATGAAGGCAGGTACCTTCGTCGCAAACGTAGGCGACCATTATGGCGCCGAAGTAATGGCCCGGACAGTGCTGGTCAACTGGAACGGCGGTGTGGAACCGACGTTTACGCAAAACTGTCCGGAGCAGGGAACTATCTTTCGAATCACTACCGAGAAGGAACAGCCCCGCGACACGTTCACGTTCACCGCAGTCGCCATCCCCGAGATTACAACCGGGCCGGAAGGGCAATGCCTTTACCTGGAGTACTGGGTTCACAACAAGGGGTTCAATGACCTGGAGGACTGTTACATTTCATTCTGGTCCGATCCGGACCTGGGCACGGCCGGTGATGATTATGTCGGATGCGATACCCTCGACAAAATATTCTTCTGCTACAACGCCGATAACAGTGACGGCCAATATGGCACACCGCCTCCGGCCTTTGGTTTCAAGTACCTGGTGGGGCCCATCGTGCCCTGGCCCGGCGAAACAGCCGATCTTCACGGGGTAGCCTGGCCGGACCACAAAGACATCGGCATGACGGCTTTCAGCAAGTATATCAACGGCACCGATCCCGATAACCCCGACGAAACGTACTGGTACATGCAAGGGCTTACCAAATCAGGCGCACCCTACTCTTATGACGGTGACATTCTTACCTACGTACATTCCGGGGATCCGGTGACCGCACAGGGCGATCTTGATATGGCCCCGGCCGATCGGCGCATGATGGCCAGTTCCGGACCGTTTAATTTCAATCCCGGCGACAGTCTGTATGTGCTACTTCGAATGGCTGTCAGACACGGGGAAGATAATCTCGATGCTGTTGCCCGGCTGAAGGAAGTGCTGAATCTTCCGTTCGACATAGAGACCGACGTTGCAGGTCCGGTTAAAGGGCAGTTGCCGCTGGAGTTTTCGGTCAAACAGAACTACCCTAACCCGTTCAACCCCAGAACAACGATACAGTATGCTTTGCCGGAACGGGCACATGTCAGGGTTGACATCTACAATATCCTCGGGCAGAGAGTAATGAAACTTGTCGACAAAGTGCAGGCAGCCGGCGAGTACAGTGTTGTCTGGGATGGTACCGATGAAGGCGGCAAGGCCGCCTCGACCGGGGTGTACTTCTACAAAGTAACGGCTGGAGATAATATCGAGAAGAAGAAGATGGTGCTGTTGAAATAGCAGCAATCTTATCGGATAAAACCAAGCCGGAGTCCGTACCCAAGCGGGCTCCGGCTTGTTTTTTATCCCTGCCTTACAACGAGTTTCAGCCCAGCGCCGAGCGCAGGACGATTCACCAGGTCCGGCAAAAATAGACTTATAAATATACCATTGACAGAATCGGGTTATGGGTTACCTTTAAGGTATAATTAGAAATCCGCAAGCATCTCAAATCGGAGGGATTATCATGTTTTTGCGCAGCAAGTGTGTATTATTGTGTCTTATTCTTCTCAGCCTGACAGCACTGGCGGCGCCACCCGACAAAGCCACCAAGGAGCCGATGTCGACGGCGACGATGATAATAGACAACACCACCTTCATTGATGCCAACAAGATACTCATGTTTGTCACCAACCACGGTAATATTGGCCGTGACCTTTACAATGTCTTCGGTTACGACTATGGAACCTTCTACCCTTTCATCGGTACCGAATACATAGGGGGCGAGATTCTGCATCGTCACAGCCCGCTGTTTGCAGCGGGATTGTGGTTCGGAGGTAAGTATTCGGGGGTTACCAGGGTGGCAATCTCGGAGTACAACAGTGAATATGTGCCGGGGCCGATGGCTGGCGGGACTTTCCAACCGGACATTCCTGCCTTCAAGGTCTACAAGCTATATGCCGACAGTCTTGAGTCGAACCCCAACGCCGACTATGTGAACTGGCCTACTGACCAGGGAGCACCGCTGGACGAAAACGACCAGCCGCTTTGCCGGGGGGACCAGACTCTATGGACGGTTTTCAACGACGCTGATCCGGCGGCTCACACCAACGACGCCGGTGAAACGCTGCCGCTCGGAATTGAGGCCAAATTAATGGTATGGGCCGAGGATGAAGATGGCGAGGAGAATATACCCAGCCTAACTGTACTGACGGTGAATCAGTTCGGAGAGACTCAGGCAAATGTAACGGTACGGGTCGTGGAACCGTCAGAATTAACCGGTCATGACTACAAGGTAATTGTCGACAGCAGTGAGACATTGGGGCCGGTATGGCACTTGATCGATGAAACGACAGCCACGACTATTTTGGAGGACCGCCCCGAGAGCGCTGTTGATACAATTTACGGTATGGAGATTTCGGTTTTCATAACTGGCAGCTGTTTTTCAAGCTTTGAAGTCGTGGCCAATGCCAACGGCCCGATCGACCCACCAGAGGCAGGCGCAGCGGAATGGTATGGTTTCCCGGTTCCGACCGACGCTGAAGGCTATCCACTGCGACCGACGGATAACCAGCAAGCCACGGGCGACGGTTTGTGGTTTTTCCACACCGCCGATAATGGCGGTTCAAGTTGTGATGGGACGCGCGCTTCCTTTGATGCTTTTGAGGCACGAGTAACACTTGACGGCGACAATTTGGAGCGCATCGGTTGCTATGATTTCGAGATGAGGTTTACCGGTTCCAACAGCAACCCCTATGTTGGTGGTAGTTACGCTGTTGAGGCGTTCGATTTTTACGAAAATGTCTTCTGGGTGCCATTCGAACTCTGGCGCACCGGTATCGGTACGCCCGATGACCCCAGCGACGATGTTCGGCTGGTACCGCTCATAATTGACGATTACGGTGAACCGCTACAATATATCGGGGACGACAAATACCAGCTTGAGAGCTGGGGATCGTGTCTTGATGAGAGCGGCTGGGGTGACTATGAACACTCTGTTTCAGGTGGCGACAACGATCCCTGGACCGACTGGGTTTACTGGTATGAACCGACCGATATGACTCCCGGCGAGGCCGGGTATCTGGCCAACGAGGCGGATATGAAGGCCGAGCCTTATAGTTATAGCCTGCTCGGTGACCCGGTGTTGTCCCGCACGGTGCTGGTCAACTGGAATGGCGGCGTGGAGCCTCCGTTCACACAAGATTGCCCGGAGCTGGGTACCATCTTCAGAATCACCACCGTCAAGGAACAGCCCCGCGACACCTTTACCTTCACTGCCACCGCCGGTCCTGAGATTACTACCGGGCCGAAAGGCCAGTGTCTCTACCTGGAATACTGGGTATACAATAACGGATACAACGTTTTGCAGGATTGCTACGTTTCATTCTGGGCCGACCCGGATCTCGGCCTCGCAGGTGACGACTTTGTCGGATGCGATACTCTCGACAACATCTTCTTCTGTTATAACTCCGACAACCTGGACGATAGATACGGATACGCTCCTCCCTCTATCGGCTTCAAATACCTGGTGGGTCCAATCGTACCGTGGCCAGGTGAGACGGCCGATCTTCACGGGGTAGCCTGGCCCGATCACAAAGACATAGGTATGACCGGCTTCAATAAGTATATCAACGGCACTGATCCCGACAACTACGACGAGACCTACGGTTTCATGCAAGGTTTGACAAAGGAGGGCCAGCCCTACGAGTATGAGGGTCAGGTACTGACCTATGTACACTCAGGCGACCCGGTAACCGGACAGGGTGACCTCGACATGGCCCCATCCGACCGACGCATGATGGGCAACGCCGGGCCGTTTAATTTCAATCCCGGCGACAGCCTGTATATGCTGCTTCGTATGGCTGTCAGACACGGTGAGGATAACATCGATGCTATTACCAGGGTAAGGGAAGTGCTGAATCTTCCTTTCGACATACAGACTGATGTTGCCGGACCTGTCAACGGGCAGTTGCCGCTGGAGTTTTCGGTCAAACAGAACTATCCCAACCCGTTCAACCCGAAGACTACGATTCAGTATACCATACCGGAGCGGGCGCAAGTCAGGGTGGACATTTATAATGTTCTCGGTCAGAGAGTCGTTCGACTTGTTGACAAGGTGCAGCCCGCCGGTGAGCACAGTGTTGTCTGGGATGGTACCGATGAGGGCGGCAAGCCAGCCTCGACCGGGGTGTACTTTTACAAAGTAACGGCTGGAGATAATATTGAGAAAAAGAAGATGGTGCTGTTGAAGTAGGTAGCCCCCAAGGCTTTACGGAGAAACCGGTTCCAGAAAAGTAGCTTTATGGCTCCAGATTCATCTTGTTCGATATGGCAAACCGTATATATTATAGATACAGGGGAGGAGGAGTACAAATTTTTCCAAGTGGAGGGGGAACCATGTACTTTCGCTATATTCTGGTGATTATCACCACTGTTGCTCTCACCCTCACCGCCCAGGCAGCACCGCCCGACAAAACAACCGCCGCGTCCATGTCGTCGGCCGCTATGATAATTGACAACAGTACTTTCATCGACGCCAATAAAATCCTCATGTTTGTCACCAACCACGGCAATTTTGGCCGCGACCTGGAAGACCTTTTCGACTATGACTACGGCACGTTCTACCCCTATATCGGAACCGAGTACATCGAGGCAGATGTCCTTACCGCCAGCCCTCTGTATGCGACCGGCATATGGTTTGGGGCTCAGGTTTCCGGTGAGATAAGGGTCACCGTGTCCGAGTACAGCAGTGAGTATTGCCCGGGTCCGATGGCCGGCGGGACCTTCCTGCCGGACAATCCTGCTTTCAAAGTTTATAAGCTGTACGCCGACAGCCTGGAATCGAATCCCAACCTCGATTACCTGACCTGGCCGGCGGGCCAGGGGGCGCCTCTGGACGACCAGGATAATCCGCTGTTCTACGGCGACCAGACCCTGTGGACGGTCTTCAACGACGCTGATCCTGCCCAACACACCAATGATGCCGGCGAAACCGATCCGCTGGGTATCGAAGTAAAGCTTCTGGTATGGGCTGAGGATGACGATGGCAGTGACGTCATACCGGCCTCCAGTGAATTGATCGTCAGCCAGCAGGGCAACACCAGCGCCCACGCTACGGTCACAGTTGTAGAACCGGGGCTATTGACCGGCCATGACTACAAGATTGTTCTTGACACTAACGAGACCCTCGGTCCGGTATGGCACCTGACCGATGAGACATTGGGAGCACCGGTACTCATGGATCGGCCGGTGGATATCCCGGATACGGTTGATGGTTTAGAAATAATCGTAGTTCTGGGTAATCCCGGCTTCGGGAATTTTGAGGTTGTCGCCAATGCCGGTGGCCCACTCGAGCCGCCGGTACCGGGGGCGATGGCATCGGTAGGATTTCCGACCCCGGGCGACGCCGATCCGGGGACCGATCAGCAGGTTGGCGACGGTATCTGGCTATTCCATACTGCTGACAACGGCGGTACCAGCGGCGGCGGTACCAGGGCGGACTACGATGCCTTTGTATACCGCGTAACCCGGGATGGTTATAATGACGACGCGATTGGACGGTATGACTACGAGATGCGCTTCACCGGCTCGAACAGCAACCCAGGCGTCGGAGGCAGCTGGGCTGTCGAATTCTTGGAATATGAAAGCTTCTTCTGGGTTCCTTTCGAACTATGGCGCATCGGCATAGCTACTCCCGATGACCCAAGCGATGATGTCCGGCTGGTACCGTTCATTATTGATGACTACGGCGAAAATTTCGAGGGTAATGACCAGTATGGGCTAGAAAGCTGGGGTTCCGGTCAGGATGAAACCGGCTCCGGTGATTGGGAGCACTCCGTTTCCGACGGCGACGATGACCCCTGGACTGACTGGGTGTACTGGTATGAACCGACGGATATGTCTCCCGGTGAAGCGGGTTACCTGGCCAATGAAGCTGACATGCTGGCTGGCACCTGGGATTTTGACTTAATCAGTAACGAGGTTATGGCGCGGACGGTTCTGGTTAACTGGGATGGCGGTATTGAACCGCCCTTCACGCAGGACTGCCCCGAGCAAGGCACAATTTTCATGATCAGTACCATCAAGGAGCAGCCGCGTGATACGTTCACATTTACGGCTCAGGCAACGCCGACGATAACCACCGGCGATGAAGGCACGTGTGTATACCTTCAGTACTGG
>CP070756.1:2837468-2840809 GCA_020348905.1 Candidatus Zixiibacteriota bacterium | reverse complement strand
TCGGGACAATGGCCAGGGGGAAATCGTTCAATGAAGAGACATCGGAGAGCAGACCACCGGTGGAGATGGCGGCAATCATGGCTTTGCGCTGCAGGGCGTCATCCAGGGCCGACAATGTTTCTTCGGTGTTACCGCTGTAGGACGATGCGATGACCAGGGTTTCATCGTCGACATACTCGGGCAGGGTGTAGTTGCGGCAGACGTCGAAGGGGACCACGATCTTTGACGACAGGAAAGTGCGTACCAGATCGCCGCCGATAGCCGACCCGCCCATGCCGACAATGACGATATTCTTGATGTCTGCGAAAGCCTCACTGCGGACCGTCCAGGTGTTGGCGATTTTGAGGGCATCGGCCATTTGCTCGGGGAGGTCAAAGATGCGGTTGTACATATTGTCCGGATCGGAGGCCCGTATTTTTTCTACATCATTGAGTACGGACAATGTTCTACTTCCTTTTTCTAATGGCTTTAATCTTGTCCAGTTCATTTTTATATGACTGGAGCTTGTGAACGACTTGCTGCTGTGATTCGCTCGCCAAGACCGAGCCAAGCAGGTGTCTGGCTGCGCTTGAATCGACCTTTCTGACGAGCCGGCAGATGTCGAATATTCTGGCGGGATTCATTGAGAGGAGATCCAGGTCGAGGCCGATGAAAAGTGGCAGGGCGAAAAGATCGCCAGCCAGTTCACCGCACACCGTGACAGATTTGCTGTTTTTCCTGGCAGCATCGACAGTCATTTTTATTAGTTTTAGAACGGAGGGGTGAAAGGCACTGTAGCGGCTTGAGACGCGGTTGTTGGTCCTGTCGGCGGCGAGCGTATACTGTGTCAAGTCGTTGGTGCCAATCGAGATAAAGTCAGCCTTACGGGTCAGGAGATCGGCGGTCATGGCCGCTGAAGGCACTTCGATCATGACGCCAATCTCTATGTCTTCGTCGAACGGCATGCCCTGCTTGCGCAGTTTGAATTTTGCCTGAGATATCAGTTTTCGGGCCTGTTCGAGTTCGGCGACATCGGTTATCATCGGTAGCAGAATTTTGACGTTTTTCAGGGTCGAAGCTCGCAGGATGGCCCTCACCTGGGTTTTGAAGATCTGGTTCAATTCGAGCATGACTCGCATGCCGCGCCAGCCGAGAGCGGGGTTATCTTCCTGCGGCCAGCCGGAATCGACCACCAGTTTGTCATGTCCGAGGTCGAAGACCCTAAAGATGACATATGAGTTAGCATACTTCTCGGCGATTTGGTGATAGTATTGGTACTGTGTTTCTTCGTCAGGAAAATCGTAGTTGGCCAGGTACAGAAACTCGGTTCGGTACAACCCCACCGGTATCCTTTGTTCGGAGAGGACATCGTCGGCCGGACCCCTCAAGGTCAGGTTAGCTCCCACCGGCACTTCTTTGCCGTCGGTTGTCAGCGGAGGGATCTGAGTCAGCTTTCTAATGCGGGTTATGGCGGCGGGACCCTGTCGTTTCCTCCTTTTCTGATATTCGCTCCAGTCCTCATCGGTAGGGTTGACGATAACCTCACCGTTGGTACCGTCGACTATCAGGAGTGAATCGTTGGCGATTTCGAAGTAAGCGTCTCTGGCTGTGACGACCGGTAGTCTCAGGGCGCGGCTGATAAGCGCCATGTGGGAGTTGGCTCCCCCTTCGCCCACCAGGAAGCCGACGGCTTTGCGCTGGCGATAACTGAGGATGTCGCCGGGAGTGAACAGTTTGCCTACCAGGACGGTATTTGGCGGGAACTTCAGATCGCATTTGTCGTGGCCGCTCAGGTGGGAAAGAACGCGCTGGGCGACGGCCTCGATGTCGGTGGCCATTTGTCTCATATAGGGATCAGGTGAGCTTTTTAGCGGAGCGGTGGCGTCTTTGACCAAGGCGTTGTAGACGTATCCGGCATTTCGTCTCTGGGAACGGATCTGCATTTTGACTTGGTTGAGGAACTGTTCGTCGTCGGCTATGAGCAGTTGGGCGTCGAAGATTCTGGCTACCGGACCGCCGATTTTCTTTCCGGCACTGTGCAGCAGTTCCCGGATTTCATCCTTTGTCAGCCTGACGGCGTCTTCCAGGGCCGCGATTTCATCGGCTACCCGAGAGGCGGGTACGACGATTTCTGCGAACTCCACGTCACCCGGGAGAATCACTCGGGCGTGGCCCAGGACAATGCCGCCTGAGATGGGGGTGCCTTTTATTACAGTTCGCCTGGTAATCACGGTGCCAATCCGCGGAACGGTTAATTCGTTATCGAGTGGTAAGGTAACTGTGGTTTAGTGACAAAGGCAAGAGGAATATCAGTCCATTTCGCCGAACCCGGACTCGATGACGGTCAGGATTTCTTTGAGGGCGTCTTGTTCGTCGGCGCCGTCAACTTCGATTACAATCTCGGCGCCTTGTTCGGCGGCCAGCATCATGACACCCATGATGGATTTAGCGTTGACACGCAGACCGTCTTTGGTGATAAAGACCTGCGATTCGAATCTGCTTGCGGCCGTGACCAGCATTGCTGAAGGTCGAGCGTGCAGACCGAGTTTATTGACGATCCTGGTGGTTTGCCTAATCATGCGTATTCTTCACAGAGCATAAATCGCTTGCCGGAGAGCTCACGGATGACACCTTTGAGTTCCAGGGCGAGCAGAAACTCCATAATCTCCTCAACCGGCATGCTGACATTGGCGGCCAGTTGGTCGATCTGCAGCGGTCCCGCAGAGAACATCTCCACGATTCTTTTTTCGATTTCGGTCATATCGGGCAGCCGCGAGAATTTCTTTACCAGAATATTGCCTTTGAGACGGGGAAGTTCTTCAAAAATATCTTCCCACGAGGTCAGCAGGCGAGCGCCCTTTTTTATCAGGGCATTGGTTCCTTCGCTCATTTTGGCTCCGGGGCGACCCGGGACAGCGAACAGTTCACGTCCCTGTGCGAGAGCCTGGTCGGCGGTGATGAGGGCTCCCGACTTTTTGCCGGCCTCGACCACGACGATGCCTTCGGAGAGCCCGGAGATGATGCGGTTTCGTTCGGGGAAGTGAGCGCGATCGGGCGGCGTGCCGGGCGGATATTCTGAGAATACAACGCCACGTTCCTTGATGCGCCTGGCGAGGGATCTGTTCGTGGGGGGATAGACGACATCGAGAGAATTGCCCCATACGGCGACGGTGGTACCTCCGGCGTCCAGGGCGCCTTTGTGCGCGGCGGAATCGATCCCTTCGGCCATTCCGGAGACGACCGTGATTTCGGCCCTGGCCAGCGCCGCCGCCAGGTTGTAAGCAAAAAGCCGTCCCTCCTCAGTGGGGTGGCGTGTACCCACGATTGAAATAGCATTGGTCATACAGGCGGCATCACCCTCG
>CP070756.1:2803674-2837368 GCA_020348905.1 Candidatus Zixiibacteriota bacterium | reverse complement strand
TCCGGCGACTTCCTCCGCGTGCTCATGGGACAAATCGACAATCAACGGACTGACCTGCTGATTCTCGGTGGCTTCGGTAACAAAGATATACCCGGCCATTTTGCCGCCTTTAGTTGCGGCAAAACCTCGGAATGTGGGATTTGATACCACGGTTTCGAACAGGCCCAAGCGGTCCTCGTGGAAAAAGCCACGATCGAAATCGGCGATAGCATTGAGGTCATCACGGGCAATAGAAGCCACCTGTGCTGCGATACGATGGCCGCACTTGAAATCGCCTCTGGTGAGAGTGAAATGCTGGGTGTTGAAATGTTCGACGAAACCCAGGCGTTCGTAAAGCGGAATCGCTTTGAGGTCAGCCTCCAGAAGAACAGTCTTGATGTCCCGGGACCGGATGTGTTCGATGCCCTTTTCCATCAGTTGTGCGCCCAGTCCTCTCTGACGGTACTCCTCCAGGACAAACAGCCAACCCAGCCAACCCACCTGCTGGTAGACGGTGGATGTTATCATGCCGGTTACATCGTCGCCATCAACAAGAGCGAAGCAGCCATCAGGATTGAATCGGATGACATCGTTGAGGTGCGCCACAAACCAATCCGGATCGATATCTGGATCATGGCCCAATCGAAATTGTAGCATCTCCGCAGTTAGTTTCTTAGTTTCCATATGGATTCTCACTATTTCTTTGTTTCCTCAGAGGCTGCAGCGGCCTCGGCTGCCTTTTTATCCTGCCGCAGCAAGGAAACCTTCAGCAAAGGCGGCGTTACCAGGGTTGTGATAATGACCATGATCACAACCGCCGAATAAGTACTGCTGGATATAACCGGGTGGCCATCGAGTACCAGCTTGGCACCTATGCCTGCAAAAATCAAACCTACCTCGCCGCGGGGGATCATACCCAGGCCAATGGCAATTCGATTAGTCCTTTTATCAAATATGGCCAGCGAGCAGGCCTGTTTACCGGCGATAGCGGCGACCGTCATAACAGCAGCAAAGCCGAGAATCTCGACCTGGCCGAAGGTTGTCAAATCCACAAGCATACCCATGCGGACAAAGAAGATTGGCACCAGGAAGGTCGCAATGGGGGAGATCAATTCCTCGATAGTGTGCTCGCCTCGCTCGCGGAATTTCTGAAAATGAACGCGATCAAGTATCAATCCGGCTGCGAAGGCGCCCACGATGGGTGCCAATCCTATCTTGCCGGCCAGGAAGGCCAGAAAGAAACACACCAGCAAACAGAACGACAGGAATACTCCTCTGACTTTCAATCTTATGGCGAAATTGAAGTAGTGCGGTACCACCAGTGAGCCGATAACAATGGCGCCAACGACAAAGAGAATCGCTTTAGTTATGATCCAGAGTACCATCACCGAGCTGACACTTTCGGCTCCTGTTGAAACAGCCGATATGATTCCGGCCACCACCGCCAAAATGACAAGGCCCAGGATATCGTCAATGACAGCGGCTCCAAGAATAATCCTGGCCTCCTTGGTCTGAATCTTCCCGATGTCCTTTAAGACCCTGGCGGTGATGCCGACCGATGTGGCGGTGAGGGTAGCTCCGATGAAAATGTGAACATAGATCGACTCCTCGGGTAAGAACCAGTATCCCACGGCCCAACCCAGGAAGAACGGGGCAACCACACCGAAGATGGCTACCATAAAAGACGCCAGCCCTACATTCATCATTTCTCTGACTGATGATTCCAGGCCGACCTCGAACAGCAGAATTATCACGCCGATTTCGGCCAGAATCTCAAGAGTAAGGGCGTGTTTGAAAGGTTCGAATACATCCAGACCGAGAAGATGGAGGTTGCCGATAAGCATGCCGATGACAAGTTCGCCCAGCACGGCCGGCTGGTGGAACCGTTCGAATAGATCGCCCCCGAGCTTGGCCGCCAGCAGGATCACCATCAGTTGGAGCAGCACATCGAGAACGGGTCCGCCGTGACCGCCGTCTACCGGCTCCGATGTCTCGGCACCGGTAGAGCCAAAGGCAAGGCCATAAAATATGTAAACGGCTACCGCAGCCATGGTAAGCAGCAACCTTTTTTCTGTCAGGAAACGCATTAAACCTCTTGGGCGAAAAATGTCATCTGACCGATGGCGGGAATTTAGCTGACCGATTCGAAGGGAACAAGTTTTAATAATTGCGCGGTGGGCCGGCCCGAATTCCGCTCTCAATAGCTGTCGTTGTTTCCCGGTTTTTTTTAGCAAAACGCCTCTATTATGGCCGATACCGGGGCCAAAGCCGAAATATGCTCAGGTTTAAGCCAAATCGTCCGAAAATTATAACGATAGGCTTTTAAAACATATAGTTGGCAAAAACAGCTTCAGAGAGGCTTATGTTCATATTTATCGGGATAGCTGTTGTTCTGGGAGGTGTTTTATCCGGTTTTGTGTTCGAAGGGGGAAAAATTCTGGCTCTGAATCAGCCAATGGAGTTGCTTATCATCGGCGGAGCGGCTCTGGGGGCTCTTCTGATTGGTACGCCATTGAGCGTAATAAAGGGTATTCTATCACAGCTAAAAGGTGTTCTAAGCGGTAGTTATACGAAGAAGGACTACCTTCAGTTGTTGGTCATGATGTTCGAGGTCTTCAACGTAGCCCGCAAGGATGGATTGATCGGCCTTGAAAATCACGTCGAACATCCCAATGAGAGCGACATTTTCAAACGTTATCCCAAATTCCTCAAAAACCACCATGCCGTAGCCTTTTTTGTCGACACCATGCGCGTCATTATATCCGGTGCCGTCCAACCACACGACCTGGAGGATTTGATGGATAACGACATTACGGCCATGCATGAAGAGGAAATGATGCCATCGCAAGCTCTGGGAACTACCGCTGACTCATTGCCCGGCCTGGGAATTGTCGCAGCGGTTCTGGGTGTCGTTATAACCATGGCGGCCATCGACGGTCCCCCGGAGGAAATCGGTCACAAGATCGCCGCGGCGCTGGTAGGAACATTTCTGGGGGTGCTGGGTTGTTACGGCTTCGTAGGACCGCTTTCGCAGAGCCTTAAGCACCGGGTTACCCAGAACAGCCAGTACATAAACTGCATGAAACATGCTCTGCTGTCCTTCAACAAAGGCGTGGCCGGTGTGATTGCCGTTGAATTTGCCCGCCGAACTCTTTACGCCGACGTCAGACCGGGATTTACCGAATTGGAAGAAGCCTGTAACAAGGCCAAGAGGAGGTAAATCAATTGGCCGAAAAAGCGGAACAGCCCATCATAATTAGGAAAAAGAGAGGGGGTCACAAGGGTCATCACAGTGGTGCGTGGAAAGTGGCCTTTGCCGATTTTATGACGGCCATGATGGCCTTCTTTTTGGTAATGTGGCTGGTTGGTCAAAAGGATGAAGTAAAACAGGCCGTGGCTGGCTATTTTCGCGATCCCGGCAAATACAATACTGAGGGCAAATCCGGCGTACTCAGGGGATCCGCCAATATCATCGAAGCGGAAGGACCCAGCAACGGGATTCTGGACGATGACAAGAAAGCAGGCTCAGGTCCGTCGGAGCAGGAGAAAAAAGCCTTAACCCTAGTTGCTAAAACCATCCTCCATGAGCTTACCCAACAGGAGGCATTCCAGCGACTGCGTAAAAATGTAAAGATTCAGCTCACCAGCGAAGGCCTTCGAATCATTCTGAACGAGTCCGAGAAATCGGCCGCATTTTTCGAACCGGGCTCATCGAAGCTGCTGCAACAAAGCGCCATCATCCTCATTACCATAGCAAAGGAATTGGGTAAACTGCAAAATCGGCTCGTAATCGAGGGTCACACGGACGCGGCCTATGGCGGTGATAACGGTTATTCCAACTGGGAGTTGTCGGCCGACCGGGCCAATGCTGCTCGCAGTCTGATGGAAGTTTCCGGATTGTGGGATGGTCAGGTCCGTGAGGTTCGCGGGTTCGCCGACGAGTTTCCCATGATCCAGAAGGATCCCTATGACCGTCGCAACCGCCGTGTGACCATCGTCGTCCTGTACGAATCAAGAGGAAGCCAGTACGATCAGATTGAGGTAGGCGCGAACCTGATGGACGAACTGTCCGGGTGAAGAGCTTCAAATTGGCCAATCACAATTTTCGCAATTAAACTTGGTGTTAAGACGATAGTTACATATATTGCGGGCGAAAAATAGAAATAGCAACACCCCGGTTAAGTTTTAACCGGGGCTTTCGTGTTCGTACCGGCTGCCGGATGGTAACTGCCGATGAAACTCGAATCAAAGCAAAGAACTCGAAAATTAGACCAGATATTCGACAGGTGGTCAGTTTATCCGCCGTTTGTCGATCTTTGCCAACGTCTTAACAAGGAAGACCGCTCATCAATCCCGGTGGCCGGCCTCAGCGGTTCCTCCAGCGCATTCTTGCTCAAAGGATTGGTTTCAAGCGGTTTCGGTCCGGTTCTGGTCGTGACCCGAGACGCCGAAAGCGCAGGAGATTTGTATGATGATCTCGCTTTTATCCTCGGAGAAGACAGCGTAGGGCATTTCCCGGCCCGCCAGGTACTGCCGTATGACTTCAGAGCTCCCCTGGGCGAAATCATGGGCAAGAGGATCTCCACCCTGGCGTCACTTCTGGAGAAATCTATTTCAGTCGTGGTCTGTCCGTTGCGGGCCTTGATGGAACCCACTATTACCGTCAATGAGCTGAAGTCCAGTTCGATCAATTTGAAGACCGGGCAGGAAGCCGATATGGGTATGCTGGCCGAGCGGCTGCTCGAGTTAGGTTTCAGAAGGGTTCCCATAGTGGAAGAGGTTGGTGACTTTGCTCTCCGGGGAGGACTGTTTGACTTCTTTTCGCCCGGGTCCGTCGCTCCGGTTCGAGTCGAATTCTATGGCGATGAAATTGACACGATTCGCAAGTTCGAGGTTGCCACCCAACGGACAATCGAAAGAATCGACTCGGTGAGCCTGTTGCCGAAAAGGGAGATACCCGTCACCCAGGAAACGCTGGAGCAGCATCTGGAGGTTATGCCCGAAGAAGATTCGGATTACGTTCGGAGGCGCTATTTGAATGACCCGGAACTACCGGGCCTGGAGTGGCTGGCGGTTGCGTTTGGCATCGCACAGGGATGTCTTCTGGACTACTTCGACAGGGAAGGGATTTTGTTCCTTGACGGGGAACCAGCCCTGAGAACTGAAGCGGATGCCGT
This sequence comes from Candidatus Zixiibacteriota bacterium, assembly GCA_020348905.1. Classification (GTDB taxonomy): domain Bacteria; phylum Zixibacteria; class MSB-5A5; order GN15; family FEB-12. Next base: position 2,832,212 of record CP070756.1, on the reverse strand, counting down.
AATGGAAGAAGCAGCCGGCCTTTATGCGAGGTTCAGGGAACGACTTTCAACTATGCCGACACCCGAACAATACTACCAGCCGGTCGAGGGGCTTTTTGAATCCTTGCAGGGCTATAAGCGAATAAACCGGACCGTCTTCCGTGGCGGGCGGGCCGGCGTGGTAGACTTTGCCTGCCAGCCTCATCCCGCGTTTGGATCGCGTATCGATCAGCTCGGGACCGCCATCAAAGAGTATCATGCCCATGGCCTTACGTATCTGGTGGCTTCTGACAGTGAAGGGCAGGCCGAGAGATTGCGGGCCCTGTTGTCCGAGCGAGCCGAGATTGAAAACGACCTTAATATCGAGGTGGCCGATCTCAAGGGAGGGTTTGTGTGCCCTGCCGGAGGCTTTGTCATTCTGACCGATCACGAAATCTTCAGTCGCTACCACCGGCGCATCCGGCGAAAGAAATTCAAAGAAGGCGTTGCCATATCCGACTACTCAAGCCTGTCGAGGGGCGACTTCGTGGTACATACCGACTATGGTATAGCCCGCTACCTTGGACTGGAAACGCTGCAGGTCGATGGCCGCAATCGGGACTGTCTGCTGTTGCTTTACGCCGAGAATGACCGGTTGTATATACCTATTGAAGAATTCAACCGGGTATCCAAGTATTCCGGAAAGGATGCCGCTCCACAGTTGACGCGGCTGGGCGGACCGGGCTGGGAGAAACTCAAAAAGAAGACGAAAAAGGCCATCACCGATATGGCCGCCGACCTGATAAAGCTCTATGCTGAAAGAAAAGCCAAAGCCGGTTTCTCGTTCGGCGAGGATACTGTCTGGCTCAAGCAGCTTGAAGCCTCCTTCGTTTACGAGGAGACACCCGACCAGCTCAAAGCCATTTACGACGTCAAGAAAGATATGACGGGCGAGGAGCCGATGGACAGGCTGGTGTGCGGCGATGTCGGGTACGGTAAGACAGAGGTGGCAGTGCGGGCCGCTTTCAAAGCGGCCGAGCAAGGAAAGCAGGTGGCCGTACTTGTACCTACCACCATCCTGGCGCAGCAGCATCTTCATACTTTCTGCGAGCGCCTCACTGAGTTTCCTGTCCGGGTGGAGATGTTATCGAGGTTCCGCACCCGAAAAGAACAACTCAAGATCGTCGAGGAACTGGCTCAGGGGAAGGTAGACCTGGTTATTGGCACCCACCGATTACTGTCGAAGGATATCCACTTCCGGGATCTCGGTTTGCTGATCGTCGACGAGGAGCACCGCTTCGGTGTCCGTCACAAAGAGAAGCTGCGACAGATGAAAACCGACGTGGATACGATATCGATGACCGCCACACCGATCCCGAGAACGCTTCAGATGTCGCTGATGGGTGCCAGGGACATGAGCCTGATTACCACTTCTCCCAAAGATCGTCTGCCTATCATCACCGAGATTGCCGAGTTTGATCCCGCCACCATTGCTACCACGATTCTCCGCGAGGTTGACCGCGGGGGGCAGGTGTTTTTTGTACATAACCGGGTGCAGACGATAGATGCCATGTACAATTATTTGAAGAGGGTCGTACCCCGGGCCGAGATTGCCGTTGCCCACGGACAGATGCACGAGAAGTCACTCGAAGGCATCATGCTGGCGTTTCTGGCCGGCAGGTATAACGTTCTGCTGTGTACTTCGATCATAGAGTCGGGTCTGGATATCCCCAACGCCAACACCATAATAATAAATCGGGCCGACCGGTTCGGGCTGGCTCAGCTTTACCAACTTCGGGGGCGGGTCGGGAGAAGTGCCCGACGGGCGTACGCCTACCTGCTGACGCCGCCAACTCGGCTTCTGCGGGCCGACGCCATCAAACGGTTGAGGGCTATCGAGGCCCACTCTGATCTGGGTTCGGGTTTCGCCCTGGCCATGCGCGATTTGGAAATCCGCGGAGCCGGGACCATCCTTGGTCCAAGACAATCCGGGTTCATCGAGGAAGTCGGCTTCGATCTGTATAACCGTCTTCTGGAGGAAGCCGTCTGCGAACTCAAAGGGCAGGAGATCAAGCGACCTCCTCAGACCAAGCTGGAAAGCGATATCGAAATGTTTCTGCCGAACGAATACATCAATAACCGTCAGCAGAAAGTTGATATCTACCGGAGACTGGCCGATTGCCGGACGCTTGAGGAAGTTGAACAGATGCGTGAGGAGATTTTCGACCGCTTCGGACGGATGCCTCAGTCCGCTATGGATCTATTCGACGGTACGGCGGCGAAAATTGCGGCCTCGCTTCTGGAGATTGAAAAAGTCAAGATCAGGCAGGGTGTGGTCAACCTGTTCTTCGAGGAAGGCCGCAAGCTCAAACGCTCCGAGGTCGAGGCGCTGGGCAAAGCCACCGACTGCCCGATGGAGTTCTCGCTCACCGGAAACGCCCAGATCATTATTGATATGACGAAGGTCGATAAAGACCGCCGCCTGAGTTACCTGAGAGGGCTGCTGGGCAAGCTTTGATGGTGCCGTATCGGAAACTGCAGAAGGCGTTGCGACAACGTACTACCGTTTGCGCTTCCGCCGTTTCTTCGGCGCAAGAATCTGATCAGTTTCTACATCTTCCAAGTCGACGTTTACCTGGATCCAAAGCGGCAAGTGATCGGATAACTCCCAGGTCAACTGCTTATCGGTCTTTTTTACCCCCGGATAAAGCGGAGCGAAACTGCCATCGTAGAAATCGATCTTGCCTCCGCGGTCGGTGAACAATCCCTCGTGCGCTGGAGAATGCAGAATCTGGTCGTAGTGTTTTGCCCTGGCCAGGTTCGTTCCATGTTTTCCCTTGAGACCCTCAGGTATCATCAGTCCCTTACTGGTTACGGCTTTGAAGAGTTCATCGCCGACCTTCAGAATGTTAAAATCTCCCAGCACAATGAAGTCTCTATCGACGACATGTGCCTCGTTTCTTCGCTTGTGTACCCACTCAGCCAGAAGCTTGAGCGGGGCGATGCGATCCTGCTTCTTTTTTCCCCATCGGATATGAGCAGTGAGCAATATAAAATCAAAGCTACCTGCTCTGAACGAGGCCATGTAAGGTTTGCGCCACCAGCTCAGTTTTGGTAAATACTCTTTCGACTTTTTGTCTTTTTTGCGGGGACCTTCGGGTTCGGCCGCCAGCCCAGTAAATGTCACAGCCCGCTTGTCATACAAGTAAGCAATACGCTCATGGTTCCCACCTGAATCAGTGTCATAGTCGGAAAAGACCACATCCCAATAAGGGCCGAGTATCTTCATGACCTTGGATAAATCCGTCAGGTTATCCCGTACCTCGGTAATGGCGATCAGGTCGAATTGGTTGAGGATCTCGGCGATGTAATGAATCGAGGCGTCTAGACGCGGACTCTTTCCGAAGTCGCGAATGTTCCAAGTCGCAAGGTTGATGGACTCGTCAAGACTGGAAGAAGGGATGTCCGCTTCAGCTATTCGCTCTCTGAGCACTCTCAGACCGCGCGCCACGCTTTTGCTGATTTCACCGTGTTTCATTTGATTCTCCCCGTAAGAGATTATTGGTTCGGGTCTTTGGTAAGACCTGTTCTGATCGGTCCTGTAGGAGGCTCTCCGGTCTTTTCCGGTACTGCGATGTAAGACGAAGATGTATAACGATGAGCCAACTATCCCGAAGGACCGGGTCCGGCTCTGGTATGCCCCCGGGCATCTTTCTACTTAACTATCGATTCGCCAGCCCGTCCCATTCTTCAGGGGGCGGAGGCCAGCGAGATTGCCTCCCGCAACAAGATTTGGGTGTTACTAAAAGCAATGAATTCGAACCGGCCATGTCAACGGAAATCAACCGACGGAGCAGAATTCCCGGGCCGGGGGGTAGCTGAGAAGAAAAGGGCACCTGACTGAATCGGGTGCTCTGATACTATCCAAACAAAGTGATTTTTATGACTATTCTTATGACGATTCGGTTAATTCTGCAACCTCCATAAGTCTTATCGAATCGATTCGTTCTTTGTAGTTGTGTTTCTTGTGCCGGTCTTTCTTGTGGAAGAACAGGTCCTCGTTCTCGTGGTCGTTGGGTCGGCCTTTCTTCTTGTGGTGGCGTCGCTTCTTGCGCGGCCCGTCATCGCTGTGCCATGACTTGTGCATTGAACTTCTCCGCTGGAGCTTGATCCTTACATAAGAGTTGAATTCTAACCTGAATGAATTTGTCGATATGGGCTATCTGATCATCTGATGTAGTCTGAACTCGATAATATCACCGTGAAATGCCTGAATTTGGCTTCTATTAATAGTATCGTCCGCATCTGGTCCTTTTATTACAATTTTGTCGCCCGGGCGAAATTATGTGCAGACTTTTTCTCTTGATGAGCCCTCATTGCGGAAGCGTTCAACACTTACACATAGGGCGCAACACCTTGTTTCACAATAACATAGTGCAGCCAAAAGGCTTCCGGGGCCGATTTGTTATGGCACGGCATATTCGATGCTCTATGGGATATTGAATATGATCAACTTAGGAGAAACTATGTTAGAGGGAAGATATCAACGAGGATTTTCGCCGGAACGGTTGGCTGCCAGCAGCGACCCCAGGGTCCGTCGTGACGAAAAGGGCTTCTACACTATGTCGCTGTCGGAAAATACGAAAGTGTATTTTGATGATTTCTACCGCTTCCTGGAGCTGACCTATGATAACGCCTTGAAGGAACGCGATAACGTTCTTCTCAAATTGTCGGACATCGAGCCGGCTTATGAGGAAACGATAGCCTATTATCGAGCCAAGTCGGTTATCCTCGACCTTCTTCTCAAGACGATACGCCGCTTTTACTGTGACGGAGGAAACTTTGGCGTCGTTATGACCCCGTGGTGTTTCGGAACCGTCATCCTGGAGAGGGTTGAGGTTTATAAGGAGAGGTTGAGTAAAGGAGAAGTTTGCGATCCTAACATCCCGGACTACCCCTATTACGCCATTAAGTACATCGAAGAGATATACAAAAGTACCCTGTTGGAGTTATTCGACTTTCCCGAGAACGCTTTTCACATGCGCTGGCAGTATTCCGAACTGCTCAAGAGGTACTCCAAGATTTTGACCAACATCACGGACTCTCTTAATTCAGTGTTGAAAACGGTTAAGAATTACGGTTCCTGAAAAATCTCCTGTTTTTAGTGTTGTTTTTATTCCCTCCTACAGGGCCCCCGGAATCCTTCCGGGGGTTTTTTTAATATAAAATCTTCATTTGCCGATAATAGTACAGATAATGGCAAATACCGCCCCTGGCGGGTAGAGCTTTACAAACACAGGGAAACTGGTACGATGGCAGCCACCGAAGCCCCGTTCCTAGTCGGTGAGGCCTATCAAGCGATATTCTTGGATTCGATTCGAGTCGATTCGATACTCGAGTTTGATCTGTATATAAAGGTCAATAACCGGTTTGTGCTATACCGCTCGGCTGACCTGCCGTTCACGGAAGCTACCAGGCAAAAATTGATCGACAACCACGTCGATCGCCTTTATATCTCCAGCGAATGCAAAGAGAAGTACCAGAAGTATATTGAGCAGAATCTCGGCAAGATCCTGACCGATCCGAAGGTTAAGGAGGACAAGAAAGCCGGGATTCTTTATGAAACGTCAACCAACCTGGTCAAAGATGTCCTATCCAATCCGACCTATGGTGAGAACATCCGCCGCTCGAAGGATCTGGTCAGCAACACCATTAATTACATTCTCAGTGGGCGAGAGGCCTTTTTGAACCTGCTCAAGATCACATCGTTCGACTACTACACCTATACCCATTCGGTAAACGTTTCGACTTTTTCGGTGGCTTTGGCGCAGCAGATGGGTTTTGCCGATCGCGGATTTCTCCACGAGCTGGGCATCGGGGCTCTGCTTCATGATATCGGCAAATCCAAGATCTCGGATCGAATCCTCAACAAGCGCTCGGCGCTTAACCCGATCGAGTTTGAGATTATGAAGAAACATCCCAAATGGGGGGTGGATATTCTGACCGGGTCGGATGATATACCGGCGGCGTCTTTCTATCCAATATTACAGCATCACGAACGGGGTGACCGCAGCGGCTACCCTACCGGGCTGACACTTGATGAGATGCACACATATTCCAGGATCGTGGCCATTGCGGACTCTTTCGATGCCATGACCACCGAGCGGGTCTACCAGAAGGCCATGGACACATTTCCTTCGCTTAAGATTATGTTCACTCTGAAGGGCGCCTACGACGATGCGGCCCTCAGGGCATTTGTGGAACTGATGGGTCCGACCGGGTTGGTCAACATTTAACCCGGTTCTTTGCCATTCAACCATAACAATCAACAAAAAGGCCGTTCGGCGCCTTAAAAACAGTTTTTTGTCGACTTCCCGTTAGTTAAATTCTCATCATCAGGTTTCGCTCTTCAATCCAGTGGAGGAAGTATAATGAGAGAAGTCATCAAAACCGAGAAGGCTCCGGCTGCAGTGGGTCCCTATTCGCAGGCGGTAAAGGTCCCCTGCGGAACCGTTGTGTTCCTGTCCGGTGTCATTCCGCTCGATCCCGAGACAATGAAGATTGTCGGTGAGTCCGCTGCCGAACAATGTGAACAAATCATGAAGAACATGACCGAGGTGCTGGCTGCCTCCGGGGTAGACCTGACAAAGGTGGTCAAGACCACCATCTTCCTCGCGGATATGGACGATTTTGCTGCCGTTAACGAGGTTTACGCATCTCATTTTGGTGCCGACCCCCCGGCGCGGTCTACCGTCCAGGTGGCCCGGTTGCCACTTGACGTAAAGGTTGAGATCGAGGCCGTAGCATTTCTGTAAAATATTTGTTAAATGGGTCAAAGTTGGTGACGATTTTCCTTCTGCGGGGTTGACAGGGCGACCGGGAGGGATTAAAATAGGGGCGACCTGCGGGCCGTAAATGGAGGCTGTGTGAACAACAATAAGTCGACTCGACGGGGGTTTCTGGAGCTTATACTCGGTGGTAGCGTTCTGGCTACGCTGGGTGCCGTTTTTTATCCCATCGTCAGGTTTATCATACCGCCGGCAGCCGGTGAGGCGAAGCTGTCGCAGCTGAAACTGTCCTTCATTCGTGACGATATCGAGGCCGATCCGAAGAAAGCGAAGTACTTCAAGTACGGACGGGAGTTGGGGATAATTTACCAGACCGAGCAGGGTGAGTTGAAAGCCCTGGCGGCCACCTGCACCCACCTCGACTGTACAGTACAGCACCGGCCGGATCTGGGGATTATCTGGTGTTCCTGCCACAATGGACGATACGATCTTGACGGCAAGAATATTTCCGGACCACCTCCGAAGCCGCTGGCCGCTTATTCGGTCAAAGAGGCCGAGGGTGCGATTTTTGTCAGCCGGGAGGAAAGCTGATGGCGACAAAGCCAACCGGGTCAGGATTTTTCGATTCACTCTACGGCTGGGTCAACGAACGCTTCAAAATCGATGCCCTGGTCGAATATATGGGTGACAAGAAAGTCCCCGTCCACGGCCATTCCATTTTTTACTACTTTGGCGGAATTTCGCTTTTCCTGTTTGTGGTCCAGGTTGTGACAGGCATCTTGCTGCTTATGTACTATCGTCCCGGCGCCGATTCGGCGTATGAATCGGTGCGGTTTATCGTGGCTAACGTCCAGTTTGGCTGGCTGGTGAGATCCGTACACTCATGGTCGGCCAATCTGATGATTCTGGCTGTGTTCGTACACATGTTCACGGTGTTTTTCACCTACGCTTATCGTAGACCACGCGAACTGACCTGGCTTACCGGGATCGGTCTGCTCGGTCTGGCCCTGATGTTTGGCTTTTCCGGTTACCTGCTTCCATGGAACGAACTGGCCTTTTTTGCCACCCGGGTGGGAACGGGTATGGCCGGGGCAATTCCAATCATCGGCGATGACCTGATGATCGTCATGCGGGGTGGGGAAGAGGTAACGGGGGCTACAATCGGGCGCTTTTTCGGCCTCCACGTGGCTATTCTACCCGGCCTTTTTACTGTTCTGCTGGCAGCGCACCTGGTTTTCATCCAGCGTCAGGGTATGAGTGAGCCGATATCATGGCAGGGCAGGACGGAAAAGGACAAGCAATATCAAAGATTCTTCCCGAGTTTTCTCCTGCGAGACCTTCTCGTCTGGCTGATTGCGCTGAATGTACTGGCCATTTTGGCCGTGCTTTTTCCGGACGGCATTGGGGCCGTTCACTGGCCGCTGGGGACAAAAGCCGACCCGTTTGCCCCGCCGCCGGAGGTCATCCGTCCGGAATGGTATTTCATGTTCGCTTTCCAGGCCCTTAAGATGCTTCCCGCGCACGTTCTGTTTATTGAAGGTGAGTTGTTCGGAATTATCGTGTTCACGATTGGTGGTGTTATCTGGACCCTGGTGCCTTTCGTGGATCGTAAGGCAGGCAATCGGAAAGCCTCTTACTTAATGGCTTTCGGCTGGCTCGTGCTGGCCTTTATTATAGCGATGACGGCGCTCGGGTATATTTTGGAGTAAACAAAGCCATGTTGTTTCGCGCGCTGATTACTGTCTCCACTGTTCTTCTGGCCGCACCATTCGGGGTAGCGGCTGAGGACAACTGCTTCAGTTGCCATTACGACTTCGAAGACGAGGATGGGCCTTCGCACATGATCGCGCCGCACATTCACGCCCAGAAAGGTCTTGGCTGTGTCGATTGACACGGCTGCGAAGCATCATAGGAAGAGATGGATGATGTTCGTAAGGTAAGCGATTACCGGGGAATACCGTCGCATACTCAGGTACCGCAATTCTGCGCCCGGTGTCATAGTGATGCTGCCTATATGCGAGGGCATAATCCCTCACTGCCCACCGATCAATTGGACAAGTACCGTACCTCGGTTCACGGGATTCTTCTGCTCACCAAGAATGATACGAAGGTCGCCAATTGCGTTTCCTGCCACAGCGTGCACGAGATTGGCGATGCCAAGATGCCTCATTCGAGTACGCACCCGGTTAACCTCATCGAGACCTGTGGAAAGTGTCACTCCGATCCTGAGTATATGCGAGAATATCGAATTCCCACGTCGCAGGTCGAGGATTACAAGGCTTCTGTTCATGGCATTGCGTTGCTCGAGCAGAACGATCTGGGAGCCCCAGCCTGCAACGACTGTCACAGTAATCACGGTGCCGCCCCGCCCGGTTTCAACTCCCTCTCGGCGGTTTGTGGCAACTGCCATGCTATCGAAGCCGACCTCTTCAATGGCTCACCCCATAAACCGGCTTTTGACGAAAATGAGTACCCCATGTGCGAGAGCTGCCACTCCAATCACAGGATTATCAAGCCCCACGAAGGTATGGTGGGGATCGACGAGAAAGCCATTTGTGTCGAGTGCCACAGCGCCGATGACGGCACGGCCGCATTTGAAACCGCTTCGGCAATGGCCGATGCCATTGGCCAGCTTATCACCGCCCACCGTCGGGCCGATTCCGTTCTTTCCGAAGCGATTGACAAGGGTATGATGACCACCGACGAAGAGTTTCGCTTTAAGGAGGTGTCTCAGGCTCTGATCCAGGCCAAAACCCTCGTTCACGCCTTCAATGCCGACTCCGTTGCCTCGAAGGCGGCCGAGGGCATCAACAAGGCCGATTCCGTCGTAGCCAATTCAGCGGCATTGATCGATGAGTACCATTTTCGGCGGAAAGGGCTGGGATTTGCCACTCTCTTTATTACTATTCTTGTGGTTGCACTGTACCTTAAGATCCGACAGATCGAACGGACCGCCGAGTAAGTTGGCTGCGTTCAGAGGCATCATCTATCAGCATCCAAGTCGCTCTTGTTCACCCATCATCTGCCCGTGTTATCTTCCTGATTACTAAAGTGATATGTGGGTCTTGCGGTCCTGTTTAACATCCCCCTACTGACCGAGCCCCCTCAGCCAAAAAAAGCAAAATTTCCTTGACATCCAGTGAAAACGGAGTTTCTTGAGCAAATATTATTTGTGAATTCGGTCACATATTGGGCTAGCACTATGTGACGGCAGACTGAGACAATGACTGAGTATTTGGCAGTTTTAATTTTCATCTTTGCCGGTATCGGAATCGTTCTTTTTACCTTCCTGCTGTCCCGGGTTTTCAGACCATTCAACCATTATCCCGAAAAGAACATCAATGACGAGTGCGGCGAAAATCCCATCGGTACCTCGTGGATAAAGTTCAACAACCGCTTCTACATATTCGCCCTGATTTTTGTCGTCTTCGATGTCGAGGTGGTCTTCTTGTTTCCCTGGGCGGTGGCGTTTGGCCAGCTTGGACTTTACGCCCTGGTTGAGATGGTAATATTTATACTGATTCTGTTCTTTGGCATTTTCTATGCCTGGAGAAAGGGAGCTTTGAAGTGGGTCTGATCAAGAAGCTTCCTTATTACTCTGAGAAAATTCCGGGTGGCGCCATCGTTACGACATCTTTAGAGTCGGTTTTGCATTTTGCGCAGGCGAAATCTCTGTGGTATTTACTCTTTGGCACTGCCTGCTGCGCGATCGAGCTTATGTGCACCGGCGCTTCCCGTTATGATTTTGACCGTCTGGGGATGATATTCCGCGCTTCCCCCAGGCAGTCCGACCTTATCATTGCCGCCGGGACCATTACCAAGAAGATGGCTCCGCGCTTGCGCAAGCTCTATGACCAGATGGCCGAGCCGCGCTACGTCATCGCGATGGGCGGCTGCACCATCAAGGGCGGCCCTTTCTACTACGATAGCTACGCCGTCGAAAAGGGCATCGACCACATCGTGCCGGTGGACATCTATATCCCCGGCTGTCCTCCGCGGCCGGAGTCGTTGATGGAGGGGTGCCTGCATCTTTCGGAGAAGATTCGTCGCCAGAAACTTAGCGACTGGCAGGAGAAGTAGCATGACCGTTGAGCAGCTGAAAGAGTATATCGCCGGCAAGTACCCGGTCATGATGACTCCCCTGGATACCGGACGTTACGACCCGGTTTACGAAGTCAAGTCGGGGCAACTTCTCGAAATTGCCCGGGCGCTTCGCGATGATGAAAATCTCAAGTTCGACTTTCTGTGTAATCTCGGCGCGACCGATACCGGCGAGCGATTCGAGGCGGTCTATTCGCTAGCCTCGATTACCAAAAAACTGCGCCTGGATTTCAAAGTGATATTGCCCTATGAGGGGGCTAAGATAGATTCCGTGCAGGAAATTTGGCCTGGGGCCAACTGGTTCGAACGGGAAATGTGGGAACTGTACGGCATCGATGTGAAAAATCATGGTAATTTGAAAAGATTCCTGCTGCCTGATGACTGGGACCAGGGACATCCCATGCGGAAAAACTGGGATGCTCCTGACTTCGTGCGCTTTCCGGAGCTTTAGAGGATGTCTGCCTTACGTACTGAAGAATTTATCGTCAATATGGGACCGCATCACCCGTCGACGCACGGCGTGTGCCGCCTGATGTTGACCATGGACGGTGAGAAGATTGTCGCTATCGAGCCGTACATAGGCTACTTGCACCGGTCCCTGGAGAAGATCTGCGAAAATCGCACCTATCATCAGTGTATTCCCATTCTGGACCGGTTTGAGTACGTCACGGCCATGTCCTGCAACTACACTTTTGCGCTGGCGGCCGAGAAGCTGGCCCAGGTTGAGGTGCCCGAGCGTGCCGAGTACCTGCGGGTGATAATGCTCGAGCTCAATCGAATTGCCTCGCATTTGATTTTCTTCGGAACCACCGCCATGGACCTGGGAGCGCTGACCCCATTTCTGTATGCCCTTCGCGAGCGCGAACTGATCATGGATCTTTTCGAGATGACCTGCGGCCAGAGACTGACCTACAATTATATCCGTATCGGCGGTGTCTCGAAAGACATTCCCGCCGAGTTCGTTCCCAAGTGCCGCGAAGCAATCAAGATAATAGATGGCAAGGTTGACGAATACATGGCACTGCTGAATGGAAACCCCATCTGGAAGGCCAGGACAATCGGGGTGGGGTATCTCTCTCCGGAACTGGCTGTCGCTTACGGAGTTTCCGGTCCGGTTCTGCGGGCGTCCGGCGTCAAGTACGACATCCGCAGAGACGACCCGTATTCGATCTACGACCGCTTCGATTTCGAAATTCCCTGCCGGGAGAACGGCGATGTGTTCGACCGCTACATGCTCCGGTTGGATGAAATCAAGCAATCGATAAGGATTATTGAGCAGGCTCTTGACGGACTTCCCGAAGGTGAGATCAAAGGCAAGGTGTCGCTCAAGTTCAAGCCCCCGGCCGGTGAAGTCTACAGCCGGGTTGAGAATTCGCGAGGTGAGCTGGGCGTATACATTCTCTCGGACGGCAGCGATAAGCCGGTGAGAGTAAAAACCCGGGGTGGATCGTACAGTCAACTTCAGGCCCTGCCGCACTTTGGCGCCGGTGGTTTGATTGCTGATCTGGTGGCCATTTTCGCATCCCTTGATATCATTATGCCGGAGGTGGATCGATGAGCCCCACGCCGTTCATACTCATGGAACTGCAGCCGGTGTTCGCCTGGATATACGAGTTACTGCAGAGCCTGGGTTTCAAAGGCGATCTGCTTACGGTCGTTGTTTATGCCGGTCTCGGTGTGACTGTGTTCGGCGTGCTGGCTCTTCTGGCTTTGTACCTGGTGTGGTGGGAACGCAAAATTGCCGGGCACATTCAGCAACGGTTCGGTCCCATGCGCAACGGCTGGCACGGCTGGTACCAGACCATGATGGATGGTTTGAAACTGCTTCAAAAAGAAGATGTGCTGGTTGACACCCGCGATAAGCCGGTCTTTTTCTGGGCACCGATCATCTGCTTTGTGGCTGCCTTCTGTGCCTATGTGGTCATGCCGTTCGGTGAGGGCCTGATTGTCGCCGACCTCAATATCGGCGTTCTCTACATTGTAGCCATCACCACTTTCACGGTTATCTCCCTGCTTATGGCGGGGTGGGGATCCAATAACAAGTATGCCCTTCTGGGTGGCATGCGTTCGGCGGCCCAGGTGGTCAGCTACGAGGTTCCCATGGTAGCCTCAATCCTGACTGTCATTCTGTTCACCGGGTCGCTGTCAATGGTCGACATAGTTGAATCGCAATCGGGTATGGTGTTCAACTGGTTCATATTCCGACTCCCGTTCGGACCGATCGCCTTCATGATATACATCACGGCCGCCACTGCTGAGGCCAACCGGACGCCATTCGACATTCCCGAGGCGGAACAGGAGCTGGTGGCCGGTTTCAACATCGAGTATTCCGGAATGAAATTCGCCATGTTTTTCCTGGCCGAGTTCGTCAACTTGTTTACGGTTTCCGCGATTGCGGTGACCCTGTTCTTTGGCGGCTGGCAGGGATGGGAGTTCATTCCTTCGTGGATATGGTTTTTGGGCAAGACCTTTATGGTGGTTTTGCTTCTAATGCTCTTCAGGTGGACCTATCCGAGGCTTCGCGTTGATCAGTTGATGGAGTTCGCCTGGAAGATTCTGGTGCCCATCGCCTTCGCTAACCTGATTGTGGCCGGATGGATGAAACACGCCGGGTGGTACTGGTAAAGGTAAGCTGATTATGCTGAGTATCGTCAAAGGGATCGTCGAACTTGTCCGGGGCATGACCATTACCGGCAAGCATCTCGGCAAGCACGCCGTTACGCTTCAGTATCCGGAAGAAAAATGGCCCATGCCCGAGCGTTCGCGCGGGATTGTGGTCCTTCTGTCCGACAAGGAAACCGGCGAACTCAACTGCACCGCCTGCATGCTTTGTATGCGTGCCTGTCCGACAGCGGCCATCAGCATCGATGCCCCGCGCGGCGAGGATAAGAAACGGCGACTGGTCAAGTTCGAGGTGGACAATACCATCTGTTGCTTCTGTGGGCTGTGCGAGGAGGCCTGTAATTTTGCGGCTATAAAGATGGCCCCGAAATACGAGTTTTCCACCGAGAACAAAGAAGATTTGGTCTGGGATATGCATAAACTTCAGGAAATGGGTCGTGACGTACCGTACGAGCCAAGACCGAAAAAGAAACCGGCCCCTAAACCGACGCCACCCAAGCCTGAGGCAGGGAACAGTGGCAGCGATACCCGGCCGGTAGAGCCGCCGAAACCGTCAGCGCCCGTCAACCCGGGAGCGGCTGAGGCCGGACCGGAAGCCAGTGAGGAAAAGACTGATGACACAAAAGAGGGAGAGGCTTAGTCATGGGTGAGCCCGGAATCGTGTTCTGGATATTATCGATTGTTATACTTGTGTCCGGATTCATGGTGGTTAGCCTCAAGAATATCTTCCACTGTGCGCTTTTTCTGATTCTGTGTCTGTTTTCGGTGGCGGGGATATTTATTCTGTTGGGAGCCGAGTTCCTGGCCGCCGCCCAGGTCCTTATTTATGTGGGAGCGGTGGCTATTCTGATGATTTTCGCCATCATGCTGACTTCCAACCTGGCCTCGGAGAAGATCCAGCAGTCCAATGAGAATGTCCTGGTGGGATTTTTCGTGTGTGTCACGTTCGCTATAAGTGCCGTTATGTTGCTGGCGAAGACTTACGAGGGTGTCTGGGGTAGAATGACCATCACCGAACCTTTACCTTCACAGAATATTGCGACTCTCGGTAAATACCTGATGACCAAGTTCATGCTGCCTTTTGAAGTCGTCTCGGTACTGTTGTTGGCGGCCATGATCGGAGCAATCGTACTGGCCAGAAAGGAGAGTGCATGATGCTACCTTACCTGGCACTGGCAGCCATCCTCTTTTCGATTGGCCTGTTTGGCGTGCTCACCAGGAGGAACACGATTGGAATCCTCATGTCGCTTGAGTTGATGTTTAACGCCGTGAACATAAATTTCGTGACTTTTAACAAGTTCATATGGACCGACGGCCTGGTGGGCCAGATGTTCGCCATATTTATCGTGGTGGTGGCGGCTGCTGAAGCCGTGGTTGGACTGGCTATTGTATTGCTGTTGTACCGAAACTGGCAGGGAATTGACACTGATCATGTCAGTGTGATGAAATGGTAGGACTATAAGATGACCGAATACACGTTCTTGATTCCGCTTCTGCCGTTGTTCGCGTTCATCATGATCGTATTCTTTACGCGCTGGAAAGAGATGTTCTCGGCGCTTCTGTCTATCGCCATGATTTTGGCGGCGTGGGTGATGTCGGTGGTAATTCTCATCGAGACCCTCGGACGCATCGATGAACCTTTCCAGTGGGCTTATAAGTTCGTCAACCTGCCCAACTTTGTACTCGAGATTGGTACCCTGGTGGATCCACTGACGGCCGTGATGCTGGTGGTCGTTACCACGGTTGGTGCCTGTGTCGAGATCTATTCGGTCGGATACATGCATAACGACCCGCGTTTCAGCCGCTTCTTCGCCTATCTGTCATTGTTCTTGTTCTCTATGCTGGGGCTGGTGGTCGCCAACAACTTCTTTATGATATTTATCTTCTGGGAGCTGGTGGGACTGACGTCATATCTGCTTATTGGCTTCTGGTTTGAAAAGAAATCCGCCGCCGATGCCTGCAAGAAAGCGTTTATTACTACCCGTGTGGGTGATCTGGGTTTTCTGGTCGGGCTGTTTATGATCGGCATTTATTTCGGGACGTTCAATTACGGCGGGGTTTTCGAAATCGCCGGCTCGGGGGTGATTCCGGCAGGCATACTTACGGCGGCCGCGATATTTGTTTTCTGCGGCGCGGTCGGTAAATCGGCCCAGTGGCCGTTGCACGTCTGGCTACCCGACGCCATGGAAGGTCCGACACCGGTTTCGGCATTGATTCACGCCGCAACGATGGTTGCCGCCGGTGTGTATTTGGTGGCCCGGTCGATGCCCTTGTTTGTTACCTCGGCCGAAGCTTCCCTGGTAGTGGCCATCATCGGTCTGATTACCTCGTTTATGGCGGCCTCGATTGGTCTGGTTCAAAACGATATCAAACGAATTCTGGCCTATTCGACTGTCAGCCAGCTGGGATACATGATTATGGCCCTGGGTCTCTACGGGTATGACACTGCTCAGGGACATCACTCACCCGGGTTCTATGCCGGTACGTTCCACCTTATGACGCACGCCTTTTTCAAAGGGCTGTTATTCCTTGGCGCCGGATCGGTTATCCACGCGGTGCACACCAATGACATTCAGGAGATGGGCGGACTGGCTCGCAAGATGAAGCTCACCGCGCCCACTTTCATGATAGCTTCGCTTTCGATAGCCGGTATTTTCCCGCTTTCGGGATTCTGGTCCAAAGATGAGATTGTTGCAGCCGCCTCACACTATCCGATTTTCCTGATCGGTACTCTGGCCATTGCCTTTATGACGGCGTTCTATATGTGGCGTCTGTGCTTCTTGACCTTCTTTGGCGAGCCGCGCGATCAGCATCGCTTCGACCACGCCCATGAGTCGCCAAAGAACATGACCTATCCGCTGGTATTTCTGGCGGTGCTTTCGATATGCGCCGGCTGGGTTGGATTGCCATGGATCCATAAGGGCTTTGCGACGTTCGTTTATCACGGTGAGGCGTATGAGCCGCACGCCAACTATCTGCTCATGGCCATTTCATTGATAGTCGGACTGAGCGGTATCTACCTGGCCTACCTTATGTATTACAAGAAGTCAATCTCGGCCGACGCTATGGCGGAGAAATTCAAAGGGCTGTATAAGCTTCTCTACAACAAGTATTACTTCGATGAAATATACCAGAAGGTCGTCATCGATCCGGTGATGGCGTTCGCCGGCTTAATGTGGAAGTTCGATGCCAACGTGATCGACGGAGCGGTCAATGGTACCGGCTGGCTGACAATCAAGTGGTCTGATATCAAAGAATGGTTCGATACCTGGATCGTCGACGGCGCCGTTAACGGCTGCGGATGGGTGGTCAGGCAGGGAGCAAACATCCTGCGCTTTATGCAGACCGGCTCGATGCAGTTCTATGCCCTGTTCATCGCGGTTCTGGTGGTTCTGTTCGGCCTTTATAAATTCGAAGTGAAGTTCTTGAAAATCGGTTGGCCCACGGTGACGATAATTTTCATCCTGGGGGTGACGCTGCTGGCGCTGCTTACCAGAATCACCCAGATCAAGTTTAAGGCTAACCGGCGGACTGACGGCGAAGAATAGTTTTGTTTTTGGAGGATAGATAATAATGATATTGAGTTCCCTGGTTGCTGTCCCCCTTCTGGGGATGATAATCGTGATGTTCCTTCCTAAAGATAAATTCAACGCCATCAGATGGACGTCGCTTCTAATCAGTGTCGTGCCAATGGTGGTTTCCATGTGGATTACCTGGGACTACTTCTTCAATCTCTCCGGCACCTCGGCGTTGGCATACGTGGAAGGACCGTACGACTGGATACCATCGTTGAATATCCAGTACTATCTCGGTGTTGACGGCATCTCGGTGCCGATGCTGTTTTTGACAGGGCTGCTTTCCACCCTGTCGCTGCTGGCCTCGTTTGGAATCAACAATCGCGTCAAAGAATACTTTGCTTTCTTCTTGCTTCTCGAGGCGGGTATGATGGGCGTTTTCGTGGCCCTGGACTTCTTCTTGTTCTACGTGTTTTGGGAAATCATGCTGGTCCCGATGTATTTTCTCATCGGCGTGTGGGGTGGCCCTCGCAAAGAGTACGCTGCCATCAAGTTCTTCCTCTATACGCTGTTCGGCTCCATCTTCATGCTGGTGGCGATCCTGATCATGTACTTTACTTCGGAGCCGCATTCGCTCAATATGGTAATACTGCTGGATCACGGGCCGACCATGTCGCATACGCTGCAGATGGTTTGCTTTATCTTCTTCTTCATCGCCTTCGCCATCAAAGTACCGGTTTGGCCGTTCCATACCTGGCTTCCCGATGCTCACGTCGAAGCGCCCACGGCGGTGTCGGTCATCCTTGCGGGCGTGCTGCTGAAGATGGGGACCTATGCCATGCTGCGCATCAGCTGGCCCATGTTCCCGCAAGCGCTGCGTGATCTGTCGTTCTGGATCGCGATTCTGGGTGTGATCGCCATTATATATGGCGCTCTGGTATCGATGGCTCAGAAAGACCTCAAGAAGCTGGTGGCCTACTCCTCGGTGTCGCATATGGGTTACTGTATGATGGCGCTGGCGGCATTTTCATCGGTGAGCGCCATCGCCGGGTGTATGTTCCAGATGGTATCGCACGGACTGATAACCGGGGCACTGTTCCTTTTGGTGGGCGTCATCTACGATCGCGCCCACACCCGCGAGATTGCGGCCTTTGGAGGGCTGGGGGCTAAGATTCCGGTATATACCGGTATCATGGTGATGTTCTCGATGGCGGCCCTGGGATTGCCGGGTATGTCAGGCTTTGTCTCCGAATTCATGATATTTGTGGGCGCCTTTGGGGCTCTTAACAAGGTCCTGGTTGGCATCTCGGTTCTGGGTGTCGTGCTGGGCGCGACCTATATGCTTCGCATGGTCCAGAAGATTTTCCTCGGCGAGTTCAACATGGCCAAGTGGGGCGGATTGACCGATATCAACCTTCGCGAGATCATTTCGGTGGCCCCGCTGGCGGTGCTTACGGTGGCCATTGGTGTCTATCCGAAACCGTTGACGGAACTTATGACGGCTACCCTGGAAAATTTAGTCAGCCTGATGGCAAGGTAAGTAGATGGAATTCAAGCTGCCCGATTACAATCTCTGGTTGATGTTGCCCGAACTGTTTCTTTTCGTGTGGGCCCTGCTCGTTTTTACGTTTGATCTGGTGACCAAACGCAAAAAGGAATCAGCCGTGGGGTATTCGGCCCTGCTGGGACTTCTCCTTACGGGCCTCATTCTGGCCCTGGTCTGGACCGGCGTGCTAGTCCCCGGTAAGGCCAACGGCTACGGCAGCGGCTTCGGCAACATGTTTTACAACGATGCCATGGCGCTCTTTTTCAAGATTATTTTCCTGGGTGCCGCCTTTATGGCTATCGGCAGCTCATTTGGAATTACCCGGCAGAAAATAGTCAACCATCGCGGTGAGTTCTACGGCCTGATTCTGCTCTCCACGGTCGGCATGATGTTCCTGTCGTCTTCGAACGAATTGCTTTCACTGTACATTGGGCTGGAGCTTACCACCATCCCGCTGTTCGTGCTGGCGGCTTTCTTCAAGGACAACAAGCTGTCGGTCGAGGCCGGGATGAAGTATTTCGTCATCGGCGCCTTTTCATCGGCCCTGCTGCTTTACGGTCTTTCGTTCCTGTACGGACTGTCCGGCACCACCGAGATTGTTCAGATGAAAATTAATCTGGGCCTGGTGCACGCTACCATTAGAGATATCGGTGTTATTCTGATTATGGGTGTGGTGATGATGGTGGCCGGTATTGGCTTCAAGCTGGCTCTGCCACCGTTCCACCAGTGGGCACCGGATGTCTATGAAGGCTCGCCTACGCCGATCGCGGCATTCCTGTCAGTGGGCTCCAAAGCGGCAGGACTGGTCGCCTTCGCGAAGATCTTCGTCAACGGCCTGATAGTTTTCTACGATCCGCTTCAGGCCCCAAACGACTGGGGCACCCTGGTCGGAGTGATCGCGGTGCTGGCGATGGTGATTGGCAATGTGGTGGCGATCCGCCAGAGTAATATAAAGAGAATGCTGGCTTATTCCTCGATTGCCCAGGCCGGGTATATCATGATCGGAATGGTTTCGCTAAACGAGCACGGTTTGGCCTCGGTGGGCTACTATATTTTCGCTTACATGTTCGCCAATATGGGTGCCTTTGCAGCCGTGGCCATATTCGAGGATAAGACCGGATCCTGCCAGATAGAGAGCTATCGCGGGCTGGCCAAAAGCTCGCCCTTCCTGTCAGTCACGCTGGCCGTCTTTCTGCTGTCGCTGGCCGGTATTCCGCCGCTGGCGGGATTCTTGGCCAAGTACAAAGTATTCGCCGCCGCAATCAGCATGGCGACCGCCGATGCCGACTACAGCTGGCTATACTGGCTGGTTGGAGTTGGCCTTCTTACGGCGGTCTTCTCACTGTTTTATTACGCCAATGTCATCAAGCAAATGTTCTTCTCTACCGAAGATTCGCCTTACAAAATAAAATTCGCCCTGCCTTCTCTGGTGGTGCTGCTGATGGGGTTGGTGGGCGTGTTCTGGTTCGGTATATTCCCCGAGCCGGTCCTGGACCTGGCATCTGATATCTCGGCGGCCTTTGGATTTCTGCCCCGCTGAGCCACCAAAAACATTGACATCGGCAAAATCGACGAATATAATCCAGTTGCGTATTTCCTGTGTTCAGGTGGTGAGAAATGTCTTTGGTCAATAGAATCCTTGGCTCGCTGCGACTTCATTTTCTGTCCGGAGTGCTGGTTGTCGTTCCCATCATTCTCACCTACATCGTCCTGAAATTCCTCTTCGAGAGTCTCGACGGTATCCTTCAGCCGATTCTGGAGCGCCTGCTGGGTTACTCGATATTTGGCCTGGGTGTGTTCACCACCATATTGATTATTATACTGGCCGGAATTCTCACCAGGAATTTCATTGGCGCCAGGCTCTACCGGGTGGGCGACCGGATGCTGGTTCGGATGCCGATTATAAGACCCATCTACTCGGCCGCCAAGCAGCTCCTTGAGGCCGTGACAATGCCCACTATGGATTCCTTTAAAGAGGTGGCTCTGGTCGAGTACCCCCGGCGAGGTGCCTTTGCTCTTGGTTTCATTTCGAATCGTATCGAAATTAGCTCCGGCGGAAACCTCAAAAAGTACGTTTCCGTCTTCGTGCCGTCGACGCCCACCCCGGTTTCCGGGATGGTTATTGTCGTACCCGAGGAAGATGTTCACCCGGTCCAGATGACCATTGAAGAGGGAGTCAAATTCCTCGTGTCCGGTGGCGTAGCTTCACCGGCTCTGATACACAGAAAAAACAGCCCGGCTATAGAAAACGAAAAAGAGGTTGGTCGTGAAACTCGCTAATCTGTTGATGGAACGCCGTATCAATATTGATCTGAAGGCGCGAACCAAAGATGAAGCCATCCATGAGCTGCTGGATATGATAAGTGCCGAAGGAGTGAAACTGGATTACGATGAGGTCTTAAAATCCATTCACGAGCGCGAGGATATAGAGAATACATCATACGGCCATGGCTTTGCGTTTCCGCATGCCCGCACCGACGCCGTGAGCGAGCTGTATATTCTCATAGGAATTTCGAAGGTGGGCTTGGAGGGCAAGACGCCTGATCGCATTCCGCTGCACGTAATCTGCCTGCTTTTAACCCCGGCAACGATAGCCAAACTGTACCTTCAGACCTTGTCGGGTCTGGCTGCCTTTGGCCGCATTCCGGGCAACCTGGAAAAGATGCTGGCGATAACTCACAAGAGTGAATTGGTCAAATTGATCGCCGATGCCAACATCACGGTCGATAAAGACCTGATGGTCAAGGATGTGATGCGTCACAACGTGGCCACCGTCACACCCGACCATAGTCTGAAGGACGTGGCCAATCTGATGTTCCGTGACCGCCTGTCAGCGCTGGCCGTGGTTGACACCGACAACAAGCTGCTCGGCGTTATCGGCGACCGTGACCTGATTAAGGCGGCCCTGCCTGACTACAAGTCGCTCATCTCCAATCTCAACTATTCCATGGAGGTGGAGCCGTTCGAGGAGCTATTGAAGCAAGAGGACAAGATCAAGGTGTCGCAGCTTTTTCGAACAGAGTACGAAGTTACTACCCCGGAGACACGGATAGTCGAAGTTGCGGCAATGATGATTTTTAAGGACATCAGAAGGGTCTTTGTCACCACTAAAGAGAATGACCTGGTCGGTGTCCTTCTTAGAAAAGATATCGTCAATATGATTATTCGCGGCTGACGAAAAGGATACGTTGCCGCTCAAAGACCTACTTAATGAGCCAGCACCACCAAAAGTACGAGATCGATCCTTATCTGTATGTAATTCTGGTTCTGATGTTTATCATGGCCCTGCCCGGATGCATCTGCGGAATACTGGGGGTCCATCTTGCGCCGCTGGTTGGCAGTCTGCTTTTCGGAATGGCCATCTTTGCCGGTGCTTTTATTCTTTCCTGGGCGGCCGAGGCAGTCCAGATTGACATCTCTGAGTCGCTGGCGGTGGCTATACTGGCCCTGCTGGCGGTGCTGCCCGAATACGCGGTCGATTTCGTTTTTACCTGGAAGTCGGCTCACGACCCCACTCAGGCCCATTATGCCATTGCCAACATGACCGGCGCCAACCGGCTGCTGGTCGGATTGGGCTGGCCGCTGATTCTGTTTCTCTATATCCTCGTCAAGAGAAGGAAGGAAATTGTCCTGGAGGAAAATCAGCGGGTGGAGATCTTCTACCTGGCTATGGCGACTATTTACTCTTTCACCATTCCGCTCAAAGGTGAGCTAAATCTGTTCGATACGCTTATTCTGGTGACGCTATTCGGCCTGTATACCCGGCGCATTGCGAAGATGCCCACCGAGGAACCGGAGATGGTCGGTCCGGTGAAGATTGTTGCCAACCTGCCAACGGCGCGCCGACGGGTGGTGACAATACTACTGTTTATTTTTTCCGGGACGGTTATCTTCTTCGTGGCCGAGCCGTTTGCGGAGTCACTGGTCGCAACCGGGGCTCATCTTGGCATAAGCGAATTCTTACTGGTGCAGTGGCTGGCGCCGATTGCCTCGGAATCGCCGGAATTCATTGTGGCCGCTACATGGACTATTCGAGGCGCGGCCCGTTCGGCCATGAAGGCTCTGATATCATCCAAGGTCAATCAGTGGACCCTCCTGGTGGGAACAATACCTCTCGTCTATGCTATCTCCGGTGGTTTCATTAAACCATTTATCCTGGATGACCTTCAGCAACATGAGCTGATTCTTACCGCGGCTCAATCACTGTTCGGGGTAGCAGTGCTGGTTAACCTCAAATTCAGACGGGCAGAGAGTCTTCTGCTTCTGGTGCTATTCTTATCGCAGTTGATTGTGGCTGAGATCCGGCTCGAGGTTACGGTGATCTATATTATTCTGGGAGTGATCTTCCACATCGCCCATCGCAAGGATTTGATTCCGGCCGCCAAAATAGGACTCAATATCAAAAAATAAGGCTCCCTGATTGAGGGAGCCCTGGCTAACCTGTCTCGACCGTCACTTCTTGTTTTTCTTTTTCTCCCTGAATCCGATCCTCGGAAAGGGATTAACAATGGAACTGGCAATGTTGGTCAGGTGAGCATCGATACGCTTCAGATAACGGGCGTACATGGCCACCGTGACTGCATCGGAGGTCGTAATATCCTTGTTTTCACCCAGAATGAGGTCGTTGACGATAGTGTCGCTGGCCTTGGCTATCTTTTCCTCCACCTGCAAGACGGCGCGGGCCACGCTTTTGTCTTGGGTTTTGAGTGACTCGATGACCTTGCTGAAATTCTCCTCGATCGACTTCTCGATCTCCTGAAGCATTGACTCATGCTTGCCGCCTTTTAGCCGGGCCGGGTGAATCTTGGCCAGACCGGCAATGTTCTTGGTGTAATCACCAATCCGCTCAACATCGATCACAATTGACACCAGCACCAGGCCTGGCACGAGATTCTGCGTACCTGCGATGGTCAGGTGGGTCAGCACGTTGCGTCTTACTTCGCGCTCGTACTTGTTGATCTTGCGGTCGGTCTTCTTGATGTCGAATGGCAGATCGGCATTGTCTGACTCGCGAAGGCTGTTTCGGGAGGCCTCGTACATCTTGTAATCGAAATCGAGCATGGTCAGGGTGGTGTTGAAGGCCGTGTCGAGCAGGTTTTCGGAGCTGAACAACTCCTTGAATTTATTAAACATCACTACACCTCTTTTTATTTATACAGATAAATTATCACTCCAGGTATTATAAAGAACGCAAACAAAATATACAATATCGGGTATAATCGGGATCTCAGGGTAATTGCGCTCAATCCTTCGGCCATCCAGATGGGAATCCTCTTGAGTGGCCAGAACACAGCAATGCCAAAGACATTGAATATGAGATGTCCGAAGGCGACCGTCACCGCCTCATGGGAACCGGTGACGAACGAGGCCAGGAAGGCGGTGATGGTGGTACCGACATTGGCCCCGAGCAGGTAGGGGTAAACCTGCGAGAGTGTTATTACGCCCGCACCGATCAAAGGAACAACCAGCGAGGTCGTAATTGAAGATGACTGAACTAATGCCGTCAGGAACATACCCAGCAGTAACCCCAGAAGTGGCGTGCGGAAGATATATCGCTGAAAGAACTTCTCAACCCGCGCCAAAACCAGAGACTTGAGGACTTTTACCATGTATCTCAGAGCTATGATAAGCATGAGAAAAGAAATAGCAGCCGTTATCCAGCCGGATTCCCCCGCAAGGATAACGATCTGGTTGGCCAGTGGTTTTGTAATAGTTTTGAGAGGAGAGCTGAAAGTAAGACCTCCGAACCCGGCGAAAATCTCCTCCAAAAACAGCGCCGATCGTCCGATTATGTTGAATTTCATCTGCAGTGGTAACAGCACAATCACGGAACAGACGTTAAAGAAGTCATGACACATCGCTCCGGCGAAGGCCCTTTTGAACTCGTCCCCCCGGGCGATGTGCCCTAACGATACAATAGTGTTGGTTACGGAAGTACCGATGTTGGCTCCCATTACCATTGCGATCGATGACTCAAAGGGCAATAATCCGGCGGCTACCATCTGAACAATCATGGTAGTCGTGGTGGAAGATGATTGTATGACGGCCGTGGCCAGGATGCCGATCATCAGACCGACAATTGGGCTCGACGTTGCCTGGAAGATTGTCTCGGCGAAGTCCTTGCCGAAGAGCTTGAATGCACTCCCCAGAAGTGTTATGGACAGGATAAACAGGTAGAGAAGAGCGGCAAGTAAGACGAGCTTTAGAATTATCTGGCCGTGAGCCCGTGTTCTGACGCCGAATCCTTTGACAGTGCCGACCTGCCTGTCAGCCATTTTTGATTGAAACCATGTCGTTATTCCCGCTGATAATTGCGGGGAATATATGCAGGCAACAGTCGCGCGTCAAGCAAAGAACGCGGGTTTTAGCCAGTTTGGCAAAAACCTAAGACAATATGGCTCAGGGTCTTTTGCCGGCAGTGGCCAGTACGTAAGCATCCGTCCGAAAGTACCGCGAAGCCGCCCGCCGAACCGACTCAACATCAACCGCAGCGAGACTCTCCAGGAACTTTGAACCGTAATCCAGGCTTCGGCCAAGGTACTCGTTGACCCCCAGATAGTAGGCCTGGTTGATGCTGGAAAGCTCGGCCCGCATCTGGCGTCCCAGCACCTGGTTTCGGGCGTTGATTACTTCTTCAGGCGATGGTCCGTCTAACCTGAGTTTGTCAATCTGCAGAAGCATACCATCAAGCGCGGTCTGGTAATTATTTGAAGCGGTGCCGATGGAAGTATAGAACCAACCGAAATTGCGATCCAGCGTGGTACCCGCCCCCACCGAGTAGGCCAACCCCTGTTTCTCGCGCAGGTTCAGATACAGACGGTTGGAAAGAATCGTCGTGGCCACGTTTATAGATGTTGCCTCGGCATGATTGGCATCGGGAAGGGTACAGCCCAGGTAGATGCTGACCTGTTCTTTTTCAAGATCAGTGTGGGTGAGCTTCTTTTCGATCAGTGGTTCCGGGTCTTCACATTCGGTCGAAACGAACTCCGGGTAAGTCAATCGACCGAATCTTGAATCGACCCACAGTTTCACCTCCGATATCGGTCTGCGTGTCGCGATTGATAGGATCATGTTCGAAGGTGAGTAGTAGGTTGCGTGGTGGTTTCTCAGATCTTCGGCCGTTATCATTGCCAGTGTGCGAGGCGTACCCATGATCGGCTTGGAGTATTGCTTGCCTTCGAAAAGGGCCGCATAGAAGGCATCGCGTGCGACTTTGGACGGTGAGCCGCTATTACGACCAAGAGTTCCCATCATAGAACGCCGGACGTTTTCGACCTCGACCGAGTCGAAGGATGGATACAGAATCATCTCCGTGAACAGGTGGAAGCCCTTCTCGGCGAACTCATCGATGGTTTCAAACTTCATAAAGGAGAACCGGCGCGTGGTATAGCGGTCATCATAGGGAATCCAGGGGTTGTCATAAAGGGTGACATTGGCGCCAATCTTGGCCAGATCGCGCGACAACTCCGAGGCGTTTCTGGTCACGGTACCTTTCTCCAGGCACCGGTTCACGAAATCGGTAATACCAGCCTTTTGGTCGGGCTCGTTGGCACTCCGACCCTTGCCAATAACGTTCATACCGAACACCCTGGTGTCCGGGTTCGATTTTATGATTACCGTCAAACCGTTACTCAGAACCTCGCGATGATATTCTGATGGATCTTCGTATGTCAGGCTGACGGAATCTGTCTCCGGAAATGTTAACGGGTATCCTTGCTCCAGGTTGTACCGCGTGAATTGGGCGGTGTCGAAATATGCGATTACCTCTTCGGGTGACATCTGCTCCGGAGCAAACGGGGTGGATTCAGTTTCCCCGACAGGTCTGACAATCGTGGCTATATACTGGGGCGACTCAAGCCATCGTGTGGCGGCTTGCTGGCAGTCGGACCACTGCACCTTGGCCAACTCGTCGGGATAGGTCTGGATAAAGTCCCAGCCGGTGCTGGCCATCATGGGGGAGATCATAAAAGCGAGAAAGTAGAGTTTCTCCGAGTTATATATGTCGCTGGTTCGAACCGATGTCTTTATGCCTTCAAGGCTCTCGTTGTCCGCCGAATGCCCTGAGATTGTCCCAAGCTGGTCCAGAACAGTGGTGACAATTTTGTCGGTGTTGTCCGGGTTTTCCGTTATGGCGGAGACCTCAAACCGTGAAAACTCTTCGTAGGTAGCCAGCGATACATATGCTTCGGTGGCCAGCGGTTCACTGCCGCCTTTGAGAGCTTTCATCAACGGCGATATATCGTCCATACTGAGATACTGACTCAGTAAATCAGCCGCCAGATAGTCAGGGTCGGAATGATGGGGTGCATCGAATGAGAAATTGATATAGGTAGACTTCACGTTTGCCACCGTATCCAGAACCGTCTGACCGGACAGGGTGGTACCGAGAACCGTCGCGGTTACTGTTGCCCCGACGGCAGGTGACTCGCCAGCCGTACCGGTAGCAGTACTGTCAACGTAACCACCGAAAATCGTCTCCAATGTGGTTTTCATGACTTCCGAATCGAAATCACCAATAATCAGGGTAGTCATGTTTTTCGGAACGTAATATCTTCTCCAGTAATCTATGATAGCTTCTCGCGATATGTTCTCTATGAAAGAACGGTAACCAAGCACCGGTCGGTCATAGTCAGTCCCGGCGTAGGCCTTCCCGGTGAAGAACGCCTCGGCAGCGGACCCGGAGGCATCGGTATCACGATTGATTTCCTCAAGAACAACCTTTCTTTCCTTAGCCAGTTCTTCTTCCGGAAATATCGAATTGAAAAGCATGTCAGCTTGCACCGTAAGGCCGTAGTCGATGTACTGCCGGGGCATCAGGACCAGGTAAGCGGTCAGGTCTTTTCTGGTGAAGGCGTTAATCATGCCTCCCAGGTCGCGGATGGAGGCATCCAGTTCTTCCCGACTCAGATTGGTGGTGCCGTCGAACAGCAAATGCTCCAGAAAATGAGTGATGCCGTTTTCGTAGACGGACTCATATTTGCTGCCTGATCTGACAAAGACCACCGAGGCCACCATAGGGGAACTGTGATTTTCCCTTAGAATGACCTCCATTCCGTTGTCGAGACGGTAGACAAGATCTTTGGCGTCTGCTTCGGCTGCCATTGTAAAGGCCAAAACAGTGAAGAGAAATGCATAAATCGGTAAACGAATTTGCTTTAGCGACCGCATAATGTACTCCTGAATAGGAAAGGGTTATGTCCCCCGACAAGGACTTATTTGTTTGCTTAACAATAAGTTATATTATGCCAACGACCTGCGATTGTCAAGGTCGGAAAATTTGAATTGACTTGATTGAGGCATTGGCTATATTCGTCAGACCCGTGATGAAAAAGATTTATAGAAAAGCAGTTACGGCTTCAAGATGGCTGGTCATTGTAATCGCTTTGCTGGCGCTTTCGCTCAATGGAGCCTCGGCCGCCCAGCGGCTTTATGAAGCTTATCAGGCCCCCAGCGACCAAGAGGTAAGCCTGTCGGAAAATGCCACCATGGCTCCCGGCGCGCCTGAGCCGGGTGAGGCGCCTGAGAATATGACCCCGTCGAGCAAGCCAAACAGTGAAGCATATGCCTACCTGACTGCCGCGCCGTTGATCGACTTTAATAAAAACTGCAGCCGTCTGGGGCAGGATAAGATGAGAACCGGTCTCATGCCGGTTATGCGGCTGGGTCGATTGAACCGATCGACAATCAGGTCAACTGCCTTTCTGGTTTCATCCGATCTGGGCCATCAATTTACACTGGTTGGTGCCAAACCCTCCGGCACCAGTTAGACCGCTCTTTTCTGCCTACCCGTTCTATTAGCATCTGAAAATCTGAATTCAAGACATAGATGAGAAAGGGAATCTTATGTCGAAACACAACTGGCGTATCATAATTACTGTACTACTGGTCATTCTGGCGTTCTTCGCCTTCTGGAATACCTTCAAGCTCTGGACGATGAGCGAGGAGGAACAGAACGCGCTTGGTGAGCGTGACCCGGGAGCGCTTCTGCAACTTCAGCAAAAAGCAATC
>CP070756.1:2794664-2803574 GCA_020348905.1 Candidatus Zixiibacteriota bacterium | reverse complement strand
CCATAGCCAACCCGGCCAGTTTGTCTTCCGGTCTTCCACTGATACCTTTGCCCCGGCTTTGACCTTAATCGGGTCCGGGAACTCCGAGACGTGGGCTTTGATCACTCTAATCTGTTTCATATGCATTACTGGGATTCAGCGCCAGGCTCTTTTCGTGGCGTCCGGCGCCTAATCAATTTCTTTGCCGCGCCATTCATCGGCGACGATGGTATAACCCACAAGATCGACCAACTGGCCGTCACGCGGCTCCGATTCCCGGCAATGTCGCTCACGCCTCATGCCAAGACGCTCCGCCACCTTCCGCGCGCCGATGTTAGTTATCGCTGTATCAGCCGAAATCCTGCGCAGGCCGAGTTTTTCGAAGCCGTATGATATCAGAACCCGGGCAGCTTCGGTCGCATATCCTCTTCCCCGATACCCGATGTGGAGAGCGCATCCAACCTCAGCCTGGGCATTGTCTTTACGTATCATTCCAGCAAAGCCAATGACTTTGTTCTCGCACTTGAGTTCGATCCCCAGTTCAAAGCACGCACCGAATTCGAACGGCTGGAGCGAATTTTGCCAGTCGAGGTATTTTCGAACCTCGGCCGCCATAGGTCTGATCTTGTTGCCTACCTGAGCTACTGACGGATGCGACGCAAGCTCGACCATATCATCTACATCGTCGAGCGTGAATCTCCGCAGAACGAGGCGATCGGTTTCGATTGGAAGGGTCACGCCATCCCTCACTGTTTCTCAAGAGCCTCAAGCATCTGGCGCGCGTTGTCATTCTCAGGATTAAGTTCCAGCGATTTGCCGTAGTTGATGATTGCGTTGTCAATATCGCCGCTTTTCATCAGAGCTTCGGCATAACTGTCATACACATTGAATGATTCGGGAAACTCTTCAACGTTGAGCTCAAAAACTTCAATGGCCTCGGCGTACTGCTCCTCATTGAGCAGGTAATAGCCAATGGCGTTAAGTGCCGCTTCTTCAATGTAAACATCCGTGCCTTCAGCCCTGAGCCGTCTTATTTGTGACAGCGCCAGTGAGAGCGAATCCGGCAGTGCCTCCTCGATTATCGCGGAGGCTACGGTTTTACCCTGAAGGAAAAACAACTTGATATGTCCGTTATGCTGTGGTCGCACCCACTGGTCACCTCGGTCCAGATAAAGCGGCATTTGTTTGACAAAAGCGAAGTCGTTCTCCAGGGAAAGTTGCTCATATGTCTCGCTCAGACTCTTGCCCTCGGAATCTGCCTTTCTTACCGCGTTCCAGAGCCTGCGTATATAATCCAGATGTAAGTGGGCGCGGTCCCTTGACCACACGACATTCAGAAAATCACAGAGCAGGACGTTTTCGACCTGATTCTCACCTTCCAGTAATTCCTCGAGAACCTGTATCCAGCGGGCAATGTCTAACTTCTTAAATCGAGGATGGGGATAAGGAGCGAGATGCAGGGGAGACAGCAGATCATCAGGTAATATCGCCAGTCTTAGCTCGGGTATCTTGATTATTGTTGACGCATCACCGCCGGCAGTGCCGAACCAGATCAGGCTGAGGGTAACATCACCGAGTTCCAGGGTCTTTCTATCTTCGTATGTTTCGGTTGGAAGTACCAGGGAGAATCCCGATTCGAGTTCTTCGGCTCGCTTCTGGCAGGTGTTAATCCACTTCTGCTCGCCGATTGCCCGTTCAGAACCCGGTTCATGCTCAGGCATGCGTTCGCGCGCGACCGTCTCCTTCCATCGCCACATCTCGATCATGCCATTAACTTCTGCTGTTACGGCGGAATCATTATCCTTGTACTTATCCCAGAATCCCTTGTGCCCGGTTATGGGAATACCTTCATAAGCACCATTACCTCCACACCGGTCCAACCGATCGACGATATTTATCAGGTAGAAAAAATCGTCCCGTTTCAGCAGATCGCCAATTGCTGCCTTAAATCTCTGAGCGGTCAACTGTGATGAGAAGCTGTTGAGAACCACCAGCCCTTCGCTGGATGCTATAACGATTTGTTTTTCGCCATAGACAGTGTCTTTTATCTCGAAGACTTTGTCCGCTATTTCGGTTACTGTGAAGTCCTGACTGTCGGCATATCCGACCGAGAACAGGCACGCGGCATAGAAGAAAGTTGTCAGCAATATCAGTCTGATTTTCATGGTATTATCCCTTCACTCAGAGTATCAATACCAGTAGTTACGATATTGTCGTCCGACGGTTGCGCGAAATTGGTCTTTCGTGCTGAAATGTTGAGCGTAAGTCGGTTAAATGTATACGACAAAGCAACGTGCATTGTCACAGCAGGCGGATATATCGTAAGCAGATATATCATTCTTCGTTCACGGCAATTCACCCGGTAGATTGCTGTAAATACTGATTGATAGCATCTTCCCAGTCGGTCAGGTTTTTGGAAAATATCCTTTCGGATTTACGCTCAATCAATTTATCACCGTGATCATCCAGACTTGTCCAGACGTACTCGACAACGGCCGTAGTTGAGCTATCACTCACAGCATTACATTGTATCGATATTGTAGTTATATCGTGGCTTGAGAAGATGGCATAGGAGACTTTGTTCAGCTCGGCTGAAAACTCTGTCATGACCCAATAATATACGATACTGTGATGACCATCCCCGGCTGTGTGTTCTATTTTGAATACATTGTTCTTTTCATCTTTTTTGTCTCTCGGATAAATAAACTCGGGCTTCCAGTCGGGTGCCCATTTTTGCTCTTCGCGTGCGCCAAAAAGAGGCAACACATCACCGATCGCACCGTTCAATGTGATAGATGCGCTCTTAATAATTCTCTTAGATTCAAAACTGGTATTATCCATTTCTCCGCGCCCATTTAAAAACACAATCAAAATTAATAGTGAAATAAGAACAGAAAGTATTTTCTTCGTCATCTTGTTATTGATCTCCTGTTATTTGGATTCGCACCTGCCGACACGGCAGGACGCTTATTGTGGGTTGCTACTCCTGTTCGGCGAGGTGGTGGCTGTCGGCTGCCGTGAGCTTGAGTCCGTACACACGTTTCATCGCGTCGATCTTCTTAAGGCTCTTCTCATTGAAGGGTGCCTTTCCCTCGAACGCATGCAGACAGATCCCTTCGATCAAATCGCCGAGAGTCATTTCGTGATACGCCGCAAGGCCCTTAAGGACTTTGAGTATTCGCTTTTCCAGGCGGATGCCTGTCTGGGTTCGTTCAATCATTTGTCGTTTTTGCTTATCTCGTTTCGGAGACATAAATCACCTTCTTACTATGTTATCATGGTATTATGGTACTAATGTACCAATAAATTGTCAAGGCCTTTTATTTGGAGTAGTTTGGAAACCGTTTGTCGCAGGAGGTGAAGCTCTGGGTATGTGTGCGCTCAAAAATCCAAACTCCAGAAAACACCAGATAGTAACCGGTAGTAATAGCAATTGCTTACGGGAAACACACTGCGTGGGGCTTGGTGTCCTTTCCTGCTTTTTCGTTAGATAAACGCAAGAGAGGGAAAGGTTATCAGCGACGGCAACTCTGATCAGGGAATGATTTTTGCGTATTTGGCTTGACACAGCTCGTCCGTTGTCATTAGAGTGCATTGGGAGAAACCTACCGCGTCTTGATTTCGCATCTGCAACAACATTGTCTCGTGAAAAAGGGGAATCGGTCTTCTTTCTGAGAAACCTTCTCGTTTCCCCGTTCTGTCGTGAGTTTCAATAAGAGTCAAAGCACCTGCTGTTTCGATCGGTTCCAGCGAGACAGGAAAAGATGACATTAGGCGCGTTTTGTCGGGAACTTTGCGGAGTGAGGTTATAATGAGGGTAGTTGCTACAAACATTGGCAAAAAGGAGGAGTCAATTATGGCACTGGAAGAAAAGCTCAAAGGTGTGTTGAAAAGGATAGTTCTATTGTGCGCTTTTTCCTCAGGCGTGATCCTGTTTGCAGGCAGTGCAGCGTCTTATGATTTCGCAGGTACGACCATTCGCGTATATATTGACAGCGCCGCGTCAGACGCTAATGTTCTCTCCAGCTACCTGAGCGATGATGTCCGGGACTCGTTCCTGGAGAATGTTGCCCAAGGCGTCAAAGATGGGATAGAGGGCTCACTCTCAAGCCAGGAGATAGATTTTCCCGTTTACTTGCCCGAAATTGAAGACGAGTCTGCTATTGACACATTGTACCCAGATCACAGTGTTACCTTGATATTTCGTTTTGACGGTCGTGGGTTGCTAACTGTGCAAGCCACGCTGAACAAGTCAGAGTTTTCCGAGACGATTGAAGATACGGAAATCCCGATCTTTACCGCCAGCGCAATATCGGCCAACAAGGATCCGAGGAGGGCCGCAGACCTTATTGCGCGAGAGCTTGTTCCGGTCATCACTCGCTGGATTGTCGATAGCCTTTATAAGGTTCGAGTGATCATAGACGATTTCGTGGCAGAGGACCCAGATGAAAGCAACCGTTTTCTTACCTCGGGTCTGGCCAATATGGTCAGGACTGAACTCACCTGTTCGCAGGCATTCATAGTCTATGCGGGCCGTCCTTCAGATTCTCAGGAAGCTGAAAAACAGCCTCCGACTTTCGCCAATTACATATTATCGGGAAGTTTCTTCAGTTATCAGGGGGGAATTCGCGTAGATATTTTGTGCAAGAACACCGAATCTCAGCGCATATTGTTGAGCCAGAGTATCGTCTTGGATACGTTGTCTTTACATGTTCTGTCTGATCGGGTTGCACAGGCATCGAGCAGAATGAAGTCGGCCATCCTGGCGGATTTTCAACGATCTCAAATCATTATTGCAGTAGTAGTGTCATCGCCACGGCGATATTTCGTCGGGCATTCAGGATTGGACGACCTTCGCGATGTCGCACGTATCTTCCGGCATAATATGGTAAATAAACTTCGCACTCTGGTCAGACCGCGAGGGTCGCCGACAAGCAATGTCAGAGTACAGGTTATGGAAGACACTGAACGTTTTGATAGATTCATTGATTCTTCCTTTGCGCCCGGAGAAATTCTTAGCGAGCTATCGGCGGACTATCTGGTACTTGTCGGGATCGAGGATATTGGTGAAGGGATACGTGCTGTCTCGACGCTCTATTCGTACGTAACTGATCCGCCTATTATGGGCGAGCCGATACACGATGGCTCACAGAACAAAGCGAAGTTTGACTATCTACTGGATGAAACCATTCTGAGCCTATTCAGTCGATTTTGCGAGTTGGGCGTTGTTCCGGACTCGAGCGCCTGTCTCTCCGGACCTGAAAGAGAAAGAATCATTTCCGGTGAGGCGTCCTCGGCTGAGATTTCCGCAGGAATAAGCTTATTAAAAAACCGTATGGAGGGGGCAAGAGTTCAAGATATTCGGCCCAACAAGGGGATTGGTATTCGGCCTGGAGTGATCACCCATGGCGACGAGCGACTGTTCCTTGGAAGGAAATCTGCGGAATACCTGGAACTGTTCTACTCAGTCAGATTACCTGATATAAGACGCTTTCCCTCCTGGCTGGCCACAGAGATTGAACTTTCTTTTGGATTGGAATTCGGACAAGGGACAATTCTGCGGGACAGGACCACAGCCACGAATGCGATGTTGACAGGCCGGGCGCTCTTCACAGCACTGCAATACTCTAACTTGCCTCTCCTGGTTGGCGTCGGGATAGGGCTGGGGTACGGTCGAATAAGCCATAAGTACGAAGTGGGCGAGGCGCCGTATGCGGGAGAATGTAGGCTGCAAGACGGCGAATCCAGAGGCCTTCTTGCGGTTTCCGGCAAGCTGGAGGTGCCGGTCACCAACTGGCTCAGATTACAGATTGTTCCCCGGTATGTCTTTCAGATGGGTCCGGAAATTAGTTGTTTTGAGACGGCGCCTTTCGATAATACTGTAGTTCTGCCCCCGCGAGGGAAGTTGACCACGTGGACTATCCTTGCGGGCCTGCAGTTCGTGATGCGATAGGAGAAAGATGTCCAGAAAAGCCGCAAAATCAGTCTTATGTTTCTCTGCAGCCGTGTTTTTATTCCTGGTTATACTCGACGGCAGCATTCTTGAGGGCTGGCTCCGCAGTGTCACGCAAATCTCTGAACTCGTATCCTTGGTCGGTATCGGTTCTCTCATGAAAAAGAAAACCCTAAAAAGTGATTCGTCTTACTGGGCTGCGGCGCTGCTGGTGACTTTTTTGACTTCAGTACAGGCTCTGGTCGCATTACCGCTTCACAAAGTAGAAATTCACATTATCTCGACGACACCGAGCGCCCAGGATCCGGAAAATCTCGAAATGCATTTGCCCTATCAGCAGGCCATGTTGTCCTTCGACTCGTCAAAAAGCAGCACTAATAAATGGGTCTTCACCAGCCGAGGAAGGGTGTTGAAATGGGGAGAGGAGGCTGTGGCGAGGAGCCAGCTAAGGGGTTCAAATCATGCTGATACGATTCCGATTTCATGGCCTCTGGAATCATTGTTCGATTTGTTTTCGCCAAGAGTTGAAGAATGGCTCGGGCTGCCCGGCGAAAAATCGCGGATTCGTATAAACACTTTTCCCCAGGATGCCCGGCTGCGGATAGTATACACTTCATTCATCGGGGACACAATACTCGATACATTTTCTGAGGGCGACACAGCATCCAATGTTCGAGCCGGAGGGCAGATGCGAATTCATGCTGAAGCTGATAGATATATAGCTCAATCATTTGATTGTGACGTGGATTCCGCTATGGTACTTGAGATCAAGCTCGCGCCGGTCATGGCGGCCGTCACAGTTAAGGCGTTTGACCTTTCCGGGAATGAGGAAATAAACGCTGAAATACTCATTGATTCGCAACTGACGCGCCACCGCCCATTTAAGGAGTTTCCTTTGGACAGCGACCGTTCCTACACGATTTTCGTCAGACTGGATTTGGGGGATGGATTATATACTTCCAGTGATACATGCTTTCTCAGATTATCTCCAGGGGTGGACACATCAATATCCTGTACGCTTCGCCCAACGTTCTAGAATCGCCACGTCGCGTAACCGGCAGCTTGCTGGTTGTTGAAAAACGATTTGCCGTACCGGAATCGGCGGATAAGGGCGAATCAAGCCTGAGAAGGGAATAGTCCTTAACCGGTTGGGCAGACACCAGAAACTTACCGGTAGTAATATCAATTACTTACGAGGATTCCAGCGTAGGGTGTTTTCCTTTATTTTCTGCTGTTTTGGCTAATTCCGTTAGAAAACTGTTAGAAAAGGGCTTACGCCTGAAGGAGAGAAACACGACCCATAAAGTATGCTTTACGGTCGTATTTATGGCGAATGTCGGCAGGGTTAAGGTGCTAACTTGACTAGCGTTTTTCTTTCCATTGATGAACGCTATCCAGGTCAGGTTCCGCTAAATATGTAATCGTCGATAGAATCGGAAGGGGGTAGAGTGAATAATCACACGTGGGTTATGGCGGCTGAGTTTGCGTTGGCCGTCTGATTTGGAGAAGCTCTCATCTGTGCGCAGGCACTTTTGATTGCCCTTAATCGTCACCAAAAAATCAATGGAGGAGAGGTCGTGAAAAACTCATTTCGTACTTATTCTCACCATAAAAGACAACCCGCCACAATATGTCTCGCGCAGTTCACGGGCTTACTTGCGGTCTTGTGTTTGATCATCAGCGGGTGCGGAGAATCAGGCAATTTCATGGAGGCTTCGAATCGCGATATGTTGGCGAGCCCAACCAACAGCTCTAAACTGGCCAGTGCCTCGACGACAGCCTGGAGTTCCGATGATCCGCTCTTGCCGACCGGTGATTGTATTCAGGACACCGAGAATCTTCAAGCAGCTATCCATCACGCCAATATGAGTAGTGGTGGCACGCTTTATCTTGGGCCCGGGACGTTCTTGGTTTG
The DNA here is from genome assembly GCA_020348905.1 of Candidatus Zixiibacteriota bacterium. Taxonomy (GTDB): domain Bacteria; phylum Zixibacteria; class MSB-5A5; order GN15; family FEB-12. Next base: position 2,795,727 of record CP070756.1, on the reverse strand, counting down.
TGCTACTCTGCTCAGGCATGATATCCCGGGGGAATTCGGCTACAACGGGGTGCCTTTCAACGGTACGATACAGGGGGCTGGAAAAGGTATCACGATTATAAAGTCTGTACGGGGACCAGGTGACACACCCTTCACACCAGCTTTTGGCTTTCCGATTACATTTGCTGTCTGGAGCCTGGACTACTTTGGGGTGAAGGATTTGACATTCGAAGCCGACTCTGAGATTGCCGATTTGTGGGATATTGGCTGGTATCCTCCCACAAGGGGCTTGTTGTCTTACTGCAACCTTGGAGCAGGAGTGTACGGTGCGGGCAATCCCTACGGTACGGATTGTGTAAATGTCCATTTCAAGGGCAGTCTTGACTCCGGCGGCGATCCTGAAATACCGCTTATGTTTGAAGTCTTCGGTGGCGGTGGTGGAACCCACAATGCCAAATCCTGCGAATTTGAGAACGGAAGCTTTCTCATGCTGGAGTATGCCGCGGTGGGCAACACGACCATCAACGTTGGCGGAAGTCCCAAAGAAAAGGTGACATTCACCAATACTACCGATTTGCAGTGTCAATCGATATCAACCTGGTTCTGCGGTGATGTAACAGTCAATGTTTCTCACATTGAAACTTATAATACTTCCGGTGCGCTCTGGAACCAGACTAATCCAGCCAACAGCTTGTCAAATTTCAATCTGGCAAACAACACAGTCAATATGATACCGGAATCATGGTACGCCGGTGTTGAGATGTGGGCTGAGAATTTCGGCGAGGTATCTACTGTTGTCACGGGTAACAAGTTTCACAGCAACAGTTCTTCCATATTCGGTCCAATTTTCTTTGCCGGCGTGTCGAGTGGATTGATTACAAACAACAAGTTCACTGGATCGGGGCCGGTGGCGATCAACGTGGGCTTTTTCGAATATCCCGGTGTTGTGACCCTGGTGGGTAATAACCTGCAGACCTGGGAAACGACAGAAAATCCCTGGGTTGAAGAACTGTATGCACCCATATGGCTCGGACCCAACATAACTAATTCATTGGTCGTTGGCGGAAACAACCATGAGAACATT
>CP070756.1:2783430-2794564 GCA_020348905.1 Candidatus Zixiibacteriota bacterium | reverse complement strand
TTGGCACGGCTGGCCAGGAAGAAGACCACCGCCAGGTCGTCATCAGAAATCTCTTTCTTCTTGACGATGATTATTTCTTTCTCAGGTACTCGATAGTGATCGCCAATGGCCAGATAAAAACTGCTGATTCTCCCGTCCTCGATCGACAGCGCCGCGTCGATGCTGGCCTGAGCTTTACCTGCTGACAACAGTATTGTCAGACAAACTAAACCGCTACATATCCACCTCAATACCATGCTTAACCTCCATAGCTATGGATCATGATAAAGATTAAAATGTTCGCTAACTTCTTATACCTTATTGGTCGGTAAATAAGACGCTGGAATTGAGAACTTTCTTCGAGCTGATGCCCAGGAGGGTGTAACTCCGAGCAATCGGCTGTAAGGAGAATGGTGCAGGTGATTGCACAAAGTGGGCTGTCAGTCAGAGTATTAAAGACCATGAATCGACGATAATATGTATCCAATATGTTGTGTCATAAGGGGACGTGCGGCGAGTTGCCGGCCGGCATATTCTTTGCTTCATTAACGTGGTAAGAGCAGTCCATAACGTCCCCGTGAATAAAGAAAGCTCGCATCGCATTTCAGCATCACCTGTTGAACTGCGACAACAGATCGTAATCTGCTGACGGGAGTACTTCCTCACACTCCGTCAAGCACCGCATGAAAGCCCCTTCAGGGCCGCGAAGACCGCTGCCTGAGGGGCTTTCTCATGCGAATGACCGCATCAGAGCACCCGTCTTTCGGCGAGGCCGTTCGGTGTGCCCGCGAATTCAAACCAAATTTGTCAAATATACCTGCCCTATGCCGATATAATAGATGAAGTGTGCTATTAAAGTCATCCAGGGGGAAATGCATGAAGTGCTGTCGACTCGTTCTGGCTGCTATGGCGGGAATGCTGATAGTGGCCGGTCTGGTAGGGGCGTATTCTAACGGAACCTCCTTTGAGGCCGTTACGGGTGCGCCGGGTGAAAGCACCTGCGCCGACTGTCATAACAATCTTAATACGGGCAGCGGGTCAGCCACTATTACCGCCCCGGCAGGCTATCAGCCGGGAGACACCATGGATATCACTGTAAGCGTTCAACATTCCGGTCAGTCTATCTGGGGGTTTGAACTGACCGTCCTCGACGCGACCGCTTCACCCGTCGGTGAGATACTTGTAACCGATGCTGTCCGAACTCAGCATGCCACTGCCGTAAGCGGCCGTGAATACATAAAGCATACCCTTGACGGGTCTGACGCATCTAAAGCCAACAACACTGACTGGAGTTTTCAGTGGGTTGCTCCGCCTACCGACGTCGGTCTGGTTACGTTCTATATGGCCGCTGTTGCCGGTGACGAGGCAGCCGGTCCAAACGGAGACTACACCTATACCGACACTCACTCAATGTTGGCGACCGCGGTGGTTGATGTTACAGGTAGCAGCCTGCCTGGCAAGCTGGCCCTTTCCCAGAACTACCCCAACCCGTTCAATCCCGCGACGACGGTCGAATTCGACCTGCCAGTGCGATCGCGGGTAGCGTTAACGGTCTTCAACGTCCTCGGTCAGCAGGTCAAGGTGCTTCATGAAGGTATTCTGCCTGCCGGCAGCTATCGCACCCGGTGGGATGGGACTGACGCCCGGGGCAGCCAGGTGGTGAGCGGGGTCTATTTCTATCGCCTTCAAACCGAAGAGTCCTGCGCTGTTCGAAAAATGGTTCTTTTGAAATAAGGGTTTAGCCGAGTCTGATAATCCCGACACAGGTGACGGGGCTTTCAACGGGTATTAGCGTTACCCGTAAAGTGACCGTCAGCGTACCGGTCACCTATTTCTGTTCGGGCAAATGGGTAATTACTTCAGAAGAACCATCTTCCGGCAGCTGCAGAAAGAGTCGGACCGGATCCGGTAGAAGTATACTCCACTGGGTTGACCAGTTGCCTCCCAGCGGGCCGTGTGAAACCCGGCCTCCATCGGTCGATCGATAAGGGTTGCCACAGGCTGTCCGAGCAAATTCAGGATCTCGAGCTTCACGTGAGCAGCCGTCGGCAATTCAAATGGTATGTCAGTTGAAGGATTGAACGGGTTCGGCCAATTCTGGCCGAGGACGTAGCTTTCAGGAACCGCGGCCGGGTTATCATCGTCAACCCCGGTGGGAGCACAGCCGACCCCGAAGGCGCCCATCAGCGTCCCGCAACTGTTATTTTCAGGGGCGCAGGGTGAATTACCGGAGAGATGATAATTGCCGACGGCTTGGTCACAGAATAAGGGGTCGGCCGAAATATTGTCATAATCGTCATCGGGACCCACACCAACCTCGTGGTAATCCTCTATGCCGTTGCCGTAGGCATCATTGCATCGGACGATAACTTCCCCCGCCCAGACATGCGCCACCAAGCCGTATTCGCTATTGTAGGCCATGATGCAGTCTTCAATGGTGGAGACATCGACCACTGCGGTCGATTGTCCGGTCACAGCCAGCTTAGGGAAGTTCCATTCGTAGTTGAGGCCGGTCAGGTTCTCGACGAAGGTACAATTCTGAACATGAAACAATCCCATGCCTATAAACAGGTTAAGCCCCGTCCAGCCGTTTCCTCTGACAAGGCAGGAGAGCATCTCAAATTCGCGTCCGTACCACTGGGCCAGCCAGAGCACGCCGTAATTGTCGTTGAATGACGCTTCGCAGTTGATAATGGTGGTTTCGCATCCATCCGACACGATTCCGCTGCCGCGGTTGTCGGCGACAAGACAATCATACATGTGAAGGGTGGCATCCGAATAACGAACGCCGTGACAGTCATTGGCGGTGACAATGCAATTTCGAAGAGTCGGCGAGGCCGATTCAGCCAGCACCGCCGCATCGAACCAGGGGTTGCCATGCAGGTCGGCGGCATATGCATCGGTGATGGTAAAGCCTTCAATAACAGCGGTTGTGTCTTCGCCTGACTTGAGATAGAAGGCCCGGTGCGGGTCGGCCTCGGTCCCATCACAGTCAATGATGGTGTATTCCGGCCCGTTTTCCGACATCAACACAATGTTCTTGCCGTCGAAGTCTATGTCGCGATTTCCGGGACCGGAATAGGTGCCGTCGGCTACTATTATCGTGTCACCGTCGCCGGCAGAATTTATCGCTGCCTGGATGGTAGGCCCCTGGGCAGGCACCCAGATCGACGACCGGGCCAATGGCGCGGTCATCAGGGTACACACCAGTATTTTAGCCCCTAATTTCATACCTGATATTCTGACGTCAAATCAGTTAAACTTGATTAATAATATTCGGCAAACCATAATAAGTCAACGCAAAACGAGTTTGCCAGAACCTGCATGTCAGGTTTGTCTGACAATTGGACCAAAGGGCGGCTAAGGTAAAGGCTCTCACTGTCGAAATTCTATAGTATCGGATAGACCCGAGAGAAGAATCGAGAATAACGTCCAGTTTTTGGGGGAATAGAGATGAGAACAACGTCAATACTTACTTTGTTGGTGGTTGCGGTGCTCGTTTGCACGGGTTCAGTGGTATTCGCAGAAGATGCTGAGACACCGTCAATCGCTCCGCTCAGGCCGCAGTTGACCTCGGAATTGCCGCCCGGCACGGGTTTCGTGCCGCCGCGTATGGACTTATCCCATCTGAGCAGTAGTCGGGCGCCCATTCAGTACCTGTCTGCAGCCGTTCCCGCGGCCTGGGACTGGCGGACGCAGTCGGCGCTTACATCAGTCAAGAGTCAGGGCCTCTGCGGCAGCTGCTATGCTTTTGCGGCGCTGGCCAACATCGAGTCAAAGCTTCTCATCGACGGAGAGCCGTATCCGGACTTTTCGGAAAATAACGCCAAGGAGTGCAACTACTACCAGACCAGTTGTGGTGGCGGCAACTATTATACTTTGGCCAGCTGGCTCTCTCAGACCGGAACAGTGCTTGAAGGCTGTGATCCGTACGTGGCCTCCGATGTCGCCTGTCAGAGTGCCTGTCCTTACAGCACAACTCTTCTGGACTGGCGAATTATCTCGGAGAGCAGCGTCCCGGCCGAAGCTGTCTTGAAACAGTACATCTACGACTATGGTCCGGTCTATACCTCGATGTACGCTGGAGACGCCGACGCCTGGTACACCGAACTCAGCCTCTATGACGGTAGCTACACGTTGTTCTACGATGGCCTCGAAGGTACCAATCATGCCGTGCTGATCGTCGGCTGGGACGACAGCTTTGTTCATGCCGGGCCCTCGTCTCCCGGCGGATGGATAGTCAAGAACAGCTGGGGTCTGGGATGGGGAGACGCCGGCTATTTCACAATTGCCTATGGTTCGGCCGGTATGGGTAAGTGGTCATCCTTTGTCTTTGACTGGCAGGATTACGACACCGACGGAGACCTGCTCCATTATGATGAAGCCGGGTGGAACTCGAACATTGGCTACGGTACAACCTCGTGGGGTATGTGCAAGTTTGTACAGCCCGCCACCTCCTATCTCTACCGGGTGGAATTCTGGACAGCCGACGTGACGACCGACATCGACATCTATGTTTATGACGATTTTTCGGGTGGAACTCTCAGCAATCTGCTGGCCAGCAAGTTGAATGTGTCGTTCGCCGAGGCCGGTTACCATTCCGTGGCCCTTGATTCACCGCTCGAGATCACCATCGGCGAAGATTTTTACATTGCGGTCAAAATTACTGATGCCACGTACGGTTTTCCTATATGCTGTGACAGTGATGGTCCTTATGAAACGGCTACAACTTATATCAGTAGCAATGGAATTGCCTGGCTGGATATGGGCACGGGGTACGGGGACGACGTTTGCATAAGGGCACGCACCAGTGTTGACCTGCCGGTGGCCGTGGCCGATGAGCCGCTACAACTGGCGCACCAGTTCACCCTGTCAAACAACTACCCGAACCCGTTCAACCCGACAACGACTATTATGTATTCACTGGCACGCAAAGCCCATGTTGAATTGTCCATTTACAATCTGCTGGGACAAAAGGTCACTACGCTGGTGGATGAAACCATGCCTGCCGGGAATCATTCTGCCATCTGGAACGGTGCAGATGATTCCGGTAACCGGGTGGCCTCCGGTGTTTACCTCTATCAACTCAGAGCCGGCGATTATGTTGAGTCGAAAAAGATGATACTGCTTAAGTAATTTGGCGGCACTGCTGTAGGCATTCCCGGCCGGGACCGAAAGGCCCCGGCCTTTCTTATGGTCATCTTCTTTGATAACGGAATGCTGAAGGCTGTGGTTGTTTTTGGGCGGCCCGTTGCGTATAATAGTATCCAAATTTCCTCTAACATCGAACAGGGAGTTCTTTAATATGTCACGTAAAATGTTTTTAAGTTTTTGTGCAGCGGCGCTTCTGATTCTCAGCGTCCAGCCCGATGCCCGGGCCGATGAAGCCGCAGAAGTGAAGTTTGTAAATCACGAGTTAACGATCACCCTCGACGTGCCAGATCATACCGCCGAATTTATCGAAGATGGCTCCGCCGAAATTCAGGGTGGCTGGAATCTTTTCAAGCTGGCGTCGGGGGCCGCTGTCACGGAATTCACCATAGATGATAATCCGGTCGAATTCCTTGTTTTGGCTGCAAATGACACCGCCGGCTGGCCCGAAGAGTTAACGCTCGATCTGTCCGAAATTGATACCACCGCCCAGTACAACAACATCCTGTTTCGGTCGGACACCGCCAAAACAGCCGCTTTTCATCTGGCTTATGGCGGGCAATTCTATCAGGATGTGGCTAATACCCGCTTCTCCAATGAAATGGTTGGCAAGGAAATCACCGCCACCATCGATGAAAAAGGCGCCTATTTCAGTTCTGAGGCTTATTTCTATCCTGTTGGCTCAGAAGACGCCGCTCATTTCAGGCTGGCTGCGACCATCCCGGAAACATGGGAAAGTATCAGCGATGGAAACCGGCTCGACTCCGACAATGTCAGCGGCAGAAAATTCCAGACCTGGGAAAATCCGTTCGAGTCCGACGGCCTGACGTTCTTTGCGGCTCCATTTGAGGTTGGCTACGTGCAAGCCGACAGCGTGGGCGTTTACTGCTATTTCTTTGCCGAGGATACCTCCCTTATGGAAAGATACCTCAGCGCCAGCGCCGACTACATCCGCATGTACGACGAGCTTATCGGTCCGTATCCGTACCGACGCTTCACGGTGGCGGAGAATTTCTTCCCGACCGGTTACGGCATGCCCGGGTGGACGCTGCTTGGTCAGCAGGTGCTGCGCCTGCCATTCATCGTCGCAACCTCGCTGGGTCACGAGGTCCTTCACAACTGGTGGGGCAATTCGGTATTTGTGAACTATGAAGAGGGAAACTGGTGCGAAGGTATTACGGTGTACGGCGCTGACTATCGATACAAGATGATGAGGTCCGCTGTGGAGGCCCGCGATTACCGCAAGAATATTCTCAAACAGTACGTGAGCTATGTAAATGAAGGTAACGACTTCCCGCTGTCGGAATTCACGTCACGAACCAGCCCCGGAACGCGTACGGTTGGCTACAACAAGTCTATGATGGTTTTTCACATGATCGAAAACCTGATCGGCTCGGAGGCTTTTTTCGGGGCCTGGAAAAATGTCTTTGAAGCGTGCCAGGGTCATAAAGTGTCGTGGCAGGACTGGATTGTTGCTTTTGAGAAGACCTCCGGGGAAGACTTATCATACATCATGACGGAATGGGTGGAGCGCACCGGAGCGCCGGTCATTGCGGTCGACGTTGTTGAAGAAGCTACCTCTGCTGAGGCGAACACGCGCACGGTAAGGCTCAGACTAAGCGAGAACAGCGGCGATAGCTACAAACTTCAAGTGCCGCTTCGATTCTCAGGTGGCGGGTACTCACTGGATACCGCGGTCGTTCTCGACCAGACTCAGAAAGAGTTTTCCTTTACTGTGTCCGATGCGGCTATGACTCTCGATGTTGACCCGGATTATCACCTTTTCAGGAAACTTTACCCGGAGGAGGTGGAGCCGGTCATATCAGCCATTCTGGGCAACCCATCCAAGCGCTTCATTTGTGAAGATTCGCGTATTGAGCCGGTTGACAATTTCCGCGAGTTTGGCCTTAACATGACCGGAGATTCGATCCAGATCACGGCGACAAAGCCGGCCGACACAACGCCAGGGGCTTTTGCGGTTATCCTTGATTTTGGGCAACTGCCGGATTATCTGCAGCCGCTGATATCCCTGACTGAGGATTCCGTAACGGTCGCCGGTAACAGCTATGAGCGCGGCAGCCATACGTGCATCCTCACCGGTCAGGACTGGATGGGCTTTGAGAAATACATGTTCATCATCACGCAAGACTATGAAAGCCTGCCGCGAATAGGGCAGCTGATTCCGCATTATGGCAAATACTCGTACCTTGTATTCGAGGCGACTAAGAATGTCGGGAAGGGCCAGTGGGAGCCGGAACATTCACCGCTCAAAATAAAACTGGCTCAGGCGCCGACTGAAGGGGGGAATTAGCCTCGTCGAGCCCGGTCGTTAGACTTTGCTGGTACGAAACCTGGCCCACTCGGTTTCAATGGTCTCCACGTGGTTCTTGGTGCCGTCGGTAAGAACCATCAAGACGGCCTGTGCCTCGGGTGCCGACGTGTCGAAGATATCGAAGAACTTGCGTTCGATCATGGCTTTCTCGAGATCGAGAGCGGTGGATAAGGCGTCGCGAATAGTTATCGGTGTGTTTGTGGCAAGTTTGGTGATATCGCGCAGATACCCGATCGATGTATTGACCGCTGCTGGTTTGAAGCCTTGCGTATCAACCACTTTTTGATTCTGATCAACCAGATTCATCAACCCGCGGATTTCCTCGGCGTGCTCGTTTTCTTCGTTTGCCAGGTCCTGCCAGTATTCGCGGTAATCGGAAAAACGGTCGGCATAGGCACGGTACAGCTCGGCGATGGCCAGTTCGTGATCTATCAGCATCTGAAGGGCATCTTTGTCGGTTCCGCGATAATCCATAACTTTCCTCCTGATGGTTCAACCCGCTCGTCATTAAGGCGAGCGGGATCAGTCAGTTCATTTATGTCTATCGGAAATATTGGGTAGCTTCTGAACGACTGCTTATTAGCTGCCTGGACCTCTTAAAGCGGCCTCCAGCGTATCCAGGTATTTGTATCCACTCCCCGTTATAAAGGCTATCACGGTGTCGTTTGGTTCGATAAACCCGCTTGCCAGTAGCTTTTTCACCGTTGCCACCACCGCTCCGCCTTCCGGTGCTGAAAATATTCCTTCTCTGGCGGCCAGTTCCCTGGTGTCGTCCACCAGTTCTTTTTCGGTCACGGTCACTGCCAGGCCGCCGCTTTCGCGAACGGCCTGTAAGATAAGGAAATCACCAATAGCTCCCGGGACGCGCAGTCCGGCCGCAATAGTCTGCGGATTCTCCCACAGGTCTGCTTCGGTCTTACCCTGTTCGAAGGCCCTGACGATAGGAGCGCAACCCTCAGACTGGACGGAAACCATTTTCGGTTTCTTTCCCGTCACCCATCCCAGTTTCTCCATCTCGGCGAACGCTTTCCACATGCCTATCAGGCCGGTGCCGCCGCCGGTAGGGTAGATAATGACATCGGGCAGTTTCCAATCGAGTTGTTCGGCAATTTCATAGCCCATCGTCTTCTTGCCCTCGATACGGTACGGTTCCTTAAGCGTCGCCATTGAGAACCAGCCTTCACTATTGACTTTCTTCGCCGCAAGCTCCCCGCAGTGCTTAATGCTCCCTTCGACAAGCTCCATTGTCGCGCCGTGGTATACACAATCGACCATGAAAGGCTTTGGAGTCTCTCTGGGCATAATTATGTGTGATTTCAGCCCGGCTCTGGCGGCATAGGCGGCCAACGCCGAACCGGCGTTCCCAGCTGTGGGAGCGATTAACTTTTCAATTCCCAGTTCTTTCGCACGCGATACGGCCGCGCTCATTCCCCGCGCCTTAAAGGATCCGGTCGGATTAACACTTTCGTCTTTAAAGTAGAGATTGAGAAGGTTAAGTGAAGGTCCAATGGTCTTCGAGCGCAGCAACGGCGTATCGCCCTCGCTCAGCGTTACAATATTGCCCTCGTGCTGAACGGGAAGCAGCTCGACGTATTTCCACATCGACCCTGTCCGACGACTCAACACTTCCGGGCCAATTAGACCTGCCGCCTTATCGTAATTGTAATCAACCAGCAGGGGAGACCCGCAGGTGCAGAGATTGATGATCCTGTCCAGGCCATAACGCTCTGGACACTTCGGACAGTAGAGTTCGGTGGCTGTGCTACCGGTCGTGCTCATCGTGGGACACATTCTTCAATTGTTATGGTAGAAACTCCTTAAGCGGTTTGCGCTTCGGAGCCTTCATGTTCCGCTCGGCCGGATAACCAAGGGGAACAACAGTCGCCAGGTAATGCGTGGGAGGAATGCCCAGTCGATCCTTGATGTCCTCGCGATCCATCCCCCCAATCCAGCAGGTTCCAAGGCCATAAAACCATGCCGTCAGTATCAGGTGGTAGGCGGCTATACAGGCATCGTGGTCGGCCCTTGCGGTGACGGTAGGATCTGCGCAGATAGCAATCGCTATCGGGGCTCTGGCTAACGGGGTGGTACTTGCCTGCCGGGTTTCCGAAAGCCAATCTAACGTATCGCGATCCTCGATTACCTTGAAGTAGTAACCCTGGGTATTGCGCGAGGTGGGTGCATACCGGCAGATATCGAGTATCTTCTCCAGAAGAGCCGGCGGGATTTCCTCGTCGGTAAATTTGCGAATGCTTCGCCGCGTCAGGATAAGGTCATCACCAGCCATATATTGGGAAACCGGTTCGTTGAAATACTGCAGCTCTACCATCCGTCCATCCGGATCCTTAACGAAACACTGATAGATGTTGTATTTGTCGTTCTCGGTTGGTCCAGAAACTGATACGTCCTTCAATTTAGCATACATCCGGTCGACATCGTCCCGATTTTCATAGAAAAAAGTGAGCATGGCTTTGTTCTCGATTTCATCGCGTTCGCAGAAGCCAAACAGGAAATTGCCGTGCCTGAAAATGACGCAATCCCCCTGATCCTGCCATATCTCGCAATTGAGATTATTGATATAGAAATCTTTGAGAGAACTCAGGTCCTTTGTCTTCAAAAACAGTATGCCGCTCATGGTTACCTCGCTTGTTTGAGAGGAAGATACTCAATTCGGACAACGGATGAAAGAGAAAGGTAAAGCAGAGGGCGGCACGTGTCAGCTTGCCTACCAGGGTGGGTCAGTGTGGCCTTTGAGATATTCCAGCCAGCCGTCGATTCCTACTCTTTGGACGTAGGCATCTACATTCCGAAGCCCCTCGCCGTAGATCGGATCGGGGTCCTCCTTGGTTTTTCGCCATACCATTCCGGCCTCCGGATCATCGAGGCCAAGCAACATCAGCGAAGCGGCATATTGACAGGAGCCTTCGGTTAAGATGTGGGAGATATCGGAGGGGGCGTTCTTAAACAGCCATACGTGCATTAACTCGTGGGCCAGGGTGAAAGCGCATTGTGCCCGCGGCATACCGTGAAGCACGTAGATGTTGAAGTCCCTGACCGACCAGATACCTGGAATGACAGACTCTCTTTTGTAGGTAGTAAAGCCCGACGGATCATCGTAGTTCCCTGACATCTTCTGCTTCATCCGGGGGAGGTCAACAAGCTCCAGGGGAATCTTTTTTTCATCGATATTGATGCCGCGCGCGGCCATGCTGACGATGATTTCAGCCATGAGCTGCCTGGCCTCATCTATGTCGTTTATGGCTGTTTTCACGCACAGGCCGCATACGGTCCGGCCGTCTTCATAGGTCTGGCTTCCGCCGGTGAGATTTTGGGTAATGAAGCTGCCGCAGTAGTCACAGTTCGGCAGTTTATCTTTATGGGTGGAGTGAACGGTGTTACCGCGGCCATCAATTATATAATGACCGTAGATTACCTCGCCGCAGACTCCGCACCGGAAGCCTACGTGGTTTTCGAAGCAGTGGGCGTGGTAGGTATTCGAATCGCTTTCGACGTACTGACCTGATACGGGTTCGCCGCAGTGAGCGCACTTCGGGACAAACAACTCGAAGTAACAAACAGAATCATATTTCAGCCCACTCTCCACATAAACTGCACCGTTTCTGAGATCGCCGCTACAGTTGGTACAGATGAAATGGTTGGAATGGTAGTACT
>CP070756.1:2757763-2783330 GCA_020348905.1 Candidatus Zixiibacteriota bacterium | reverse complement strand
GGCTCGATTGGCGGCGGCGAAACGGAATCGTTCTATGACGAAGTTGCTTCGTCGGCACCTGCCCCCGGTGGTGGCTCCGTGGCAGCCTCGGCGGGTGCCCTGGCGGCCGCCCTGTCAGCCATGGTGTGTCGTCTCTCGGTCGGAAAAAAACAGTACGCCGACGTCAAAGACGAGTTGTCCGATATCCGGGATAAATGCGACGTGCTTCGGCAGGAGCTGACAACCCTTATCGATACCGACAAGGAAGCCTTCAACAAGGTCATGGAGGCTTTCAAGACCAAAGATGATAAAGTCATCGAAGATGCCAACAAGGAATCCTCCTCGGTGCCGCTGACGGTCATGAAGAAGTCCCTGGAGGCTCTTGCGATGATCGAGACGGTTGTCAACAAGGGCAACGAGAACTCGATTACCGATGCCGGTGTGGCCGGACTGATGGCTATGGCGTCGATCGATGGTGCCGGATACAACGTCAGGATCAATCTGACGTCGATAAATGACAAAAAATTCGTCGAGGAATTGACCGGCGAAGCCAACCGGATTATCAAAGAAGGTGAGCAGATAGCGGCCAGAGTGAAAAAGCGGGTGGAAAGCAAACTGTAGATGAGACCGTATGTCGATCTGCATATGCATACCTGTTGCTCGGACGGAACCAGCACACCGCAGGAGCTGCTGGATCTGATCAGATATGCTGGCATCGCCGCTTTCTCGGTCACCGACCACGACACCCTTGAGGGATACCAGGCGGTGAGACAGATCTTACGCAATGACGACGCCGAACTGATTCCGGGAGTGGAACTGTCTGCCACTGTCGAAGGCGAAGACATGCACATCCTGGGATACCTGTTCGATCCCGAGCACAACGGCCTGACATCCGCTCTTGAGGGTTTCCAGCATCATCGAAGCGCGCGGGGTCGCCTGATGGTAGATAAGCTCAACGAACTGGGAGTCGATATAACTTACGAGGATGTCAAGAGGCAGGCTGGAGGAGCCGTGATCGGTCGACCGCACGTGGCCAGGGCCATGAGCGAGAAGAACGCCGTCCGTTATTACGAAGAAGCTTTCGAGAAATTCATCGGCTATGACGGACCTGCCTACGTACCGAAAAAGAACTTTACTCCTGATCAGGCCATTGATCTCATACATAACGCCGGGGGGTTGGCCATGCTCGCTCACCCGGCCATTGATGATAAAGAACGGTACCTGGATATTCTGGTCGGGATGGGCCTCGATGGAATCGAAGTGTACCACCCTTCCCATTCGCAGTCCCATATCGACCGGTACAAACATCTGGCCAAGCGACACCGTCTGCTGATCACCGGCGGGTCGGATTTTCATGGTTCCAACGGTCGCTACGACAACATTGGAGCTCAGAAAGTGCCTTATCAAGCCCTTGAAAATATGAAAGCTAAGAGAAAGCGAGGCGACAGCGATGCGCGATAAACTGCTTTGGATTCTGATAATTATTTTGTGTGTTGGTTCATCTGCAGCCGAAGATCTGAGCCGGCAACGACAACTTGAAATCGTTAAGCATTACCTCATGGCAATTGGACAGTCTGAACATCTGGCGGCATTCTCTCTCGATGCTACCGTCCCCGACAGCATCAGGCTCCCACTGAAATGCGGTACTCCGGCTGTCACCGAATTTGTTCTCAACCGCGACAAACTTGACAACGATATCCTGAAGTCTCTCGGGACTCTCGTCGAACCCCGCCCGACCGGGTTCACCGATTCCATCGACTCCCCCTCAGGCAGATTTCGCATTCATTTCGTTAGATCCGGCCAGGACGCTATCTATAGCGATGACTATGCCGATTCGGTTGCGGCCATTTATGACGCGGTGTATGATCACGTCGTAAATACCCTTGGTTTTACCGCGCCGCCTACCGATGGGTTTTATCCGGAAGGTGGTGACGATGCTTTCGATGTCTACCTGATGGATCTGGGCGGCTTGTATTACGGCCTTACGTATCTCGACTCGACCATCGATGCTCAGGTGGCCACAGCCTACCAGATTCTGGATAATGATTACCAGGAAATCTCTGTTTATCGCAACCGGCCGCTCGACGCCGTCCGTGTCACCTGCGCCCACGAGTTCTTCCATGTTATCCAGTTTGGAATTGACTACTCGGATTTTGCCGTCTACCCCGATGGTGTCTTTGGCACCTACTGGATCGAGATGTCAGCCACCTGGATGGAAGAGGAGATGTATGATAATATCAACGACTATTACTTCTATCTGTGGAGCTTCTTCAACTTTCCGTATTCCTCGATTCAGCAGACGCTCGGCTCCTGGGACTTACACGCCTACGGCTCGGTCGTCTTTCCCATATTCCTGTCGCAGCGTTTTGACCGGGACCTGATTCGGGACATATGGCTTCGCTGCCGCGACCTGGGCGCCAACGCCGACCACTTTCCAGAAGCCGCGGCTTACGTGATTGACAGCTTTACTAACGGCAGTGCGTCTTTCGCTTCCGCTTTTAATGAGTTCACTGTCTGGAACTACTTTACCGGTTCACGAGCCCAGATGGCCCCCGACGGCATCGGCTACGAGGAAAGGGCAGCCTACGATGAATTCCTCGATCATATGACACCTGAGGGTGACAGCGTTATAGCCGTGTACAACAATTACGAGGATCCCATCGTGGTCGACGCCTACGCTAACCTGCTCAGCCCGGATCACAACGCCGCCTTCTACCTGAAGCTGGATGAGCTGCAGACGCTGGTGGCCGACACCACTTACTGGAATTGCGTCGACGGTGCTTTTCCGGCCTGTAACGACTCCGCCGAAGTGATTGATACGACCGCAGGATATGATATCGTGCACATCGACACCGTCTTCGAGGTGGGCCTTGATCTGGACCCGGACTTTCCCAATGACTGGGGCGTTTCCTATATCTATCAATTGGAGGATCAGTTTGATTCAACCGAGGTAGAGCTGTCGACCCTCCCGGCCAGCTTTAATGATTTGGTTGAGTTCGACTACGATGATCTGAGTCAATTTCGGTCTATGGTGTTCGTTATCTCACCGGCTTCTGGGCAACGGAGTCTTTATCGCCTGTCCAACGGCTGGTACAATGTCGGCTACCAGATTTCTACAGCCGGGCTGATGGTGGATTCAACCCTGGTCAACCTGCCGGCCACAATTCTGGCCCCCTACCCGAATCCGGCCGTGGTCAGCGAGCTTGACGGCGACGGGATCATGTTTAAGTTCCAGGTGCCGACTGATTCCACCAGCTTTCCGTTATATGGCGAGCGTTATTCCGGAAGCAGCCCGTCGCTGTATGTCGATATCTACAACGTAGCCGGGGAACGCGTTCGCAACCTGAGTCAAATAGTCCAGGCTGACGAACGAAGCGGTACATATTGGAGCGAATGGGACCTCAAGAATGAAAATGGCGACTTGGTCGCCTCGGGTGTCTACATCGCTTATGCGCGCTTATTCGGCGATAGCGAACAAGAGCAACTGCTTGTGGAAGATAAAGCCAAGGTTCTTGTTATTCGATGAACGCTCGCCTGAGGTTGATACCCCGGATAGCCCTTTTCGCGGCCCTTATTTATGTGCTATCCTGGGGGACGGCGTATCTGCCTAATGTAAACCTCGTTTTCTTTATCGCTTTTATTGCAGGTGTAGCATGGGGCTTTGTACCCGGCATACTTGTAGGAGCTCTTGGGATGGGTTTGTGGACAACCTTCAATCCTTTCGGACCGGCTAGCCCACCCGTAACTCTGGCTCAGGTCGTGGGGACGGCACTCAGCGGCTCTGTTGGCGCCCTCTTTGCCCTCAAAAGACTGCATCACGGCTCGGGAAGACTGCTAATCCTGTCGCTGGTTATTGCCTCCTGTTTGTGCACGCTCCTGTTCTATCTTCCCGTCAGTATTGTTGACGCCTGGGTCTATCAGCCCTTCTGGCCGCGATTCATCGGCGGCATGCTGTGGTCGACTGTCGCCTTGGTAGCCAATGCGATCATTTTTCCGGTATTGTTCAAACCGGTCGCTTTCTTGTATAAAGACCGGAGGCTCGGCTAATGCGGCGTATACTGTTCACGATTCTTCTGCTATTTGCTCTGGGTTCTCAGACCGGCCAGGGTCAAGAGGATGACACAACTCAAGTAACTCCTGCGGAAGATACTCTACTGACTACCATGAAGGATACCCTGCAGCCTCCTACCCGTGCCGATTCCATCCTTTACATAGGTCCCGACAACGATACCATATTCCTCGGGGACAGCTTGACCGAAGAACAGAGGGCCATGCTTGAGTTTCAGGAGCGGCGAGAGCAATACCAGGAAAGAGTTGTTGAACGAAAACCCAACCTCTCGTTTTTTGACAGCCTCACGACCTACTTTACATCGGGCAGGATCGATGCGCGCACCCAGGTCGAACAGTCGTTCTTTCACGATGCCGGTGACTATTTTCGATTTAGCCCGTCTTTTATCGTAACGGATCATCAATCTACTCCCATGCGAAAGACCGTCCAGCCCTTCGGTCTGTCAGGAAACCGTCTCAACATAATCAGCAATGAAACCGTCCTGCATCCCTTCGAACACATAATAGAACCGGACGGACTGATTGACCTCAATGATATTCCCATCGCAGCCGACCACAGTCGCTATATCATTCCTGGCCCGGCCGGATTGCTGTTCGGTGGTGACCAGGCGGTCGCCTCCCTCGTTACATCGCCCAAACATCCTGATTCAAAGACACCGGAGAGCGCCTTCATGGTCGATCAGGGTACGTTCGAATACAACTACGTCCGGGGCCGGTACTCGAAACGCTTTGAGGTGGCCAGGGAGATAGATATGATGGTGGCATATCGCAACGCTGATGGCTTTGAAACCTTTCGTGATGACGATGCCTATCATTATGCCGGGCGTCTCTTCCAGCCACTTGGGGCGGCTTACGGCTTCACCGCCTCCGGGCAATTATACAGCCGCGAGGGGCACCTGGTAATTCGTCCTGATCGCACCGGCGTGGCCATAGCCCGCGATCGCGCTGATCGTAACGCTGAACTGTCACTTGACCGCCACAACTCCGACCATACCGCCAGGTACCGGATTGGTTATCGGTATCTGCGTCAGGGATCGCACCTCGACGGTGTTTACAAGGGAAGATTTGACAAAAACGGCTGGGGGTTGTTCACGTCAAGGGAATGGATAGGCGGCTCATCGGTGTATCGGGTCGAGTTGCGAAGCGACCATTTAGACTACACTGATGGGAGCAGCGATCATGTCCGCGACAGGGGAGAGGTCACGGTGACAATGGTCCGCCTTACTTCTGGGCTTCGATATGCCCTCACCGCAGGCGCCCACTACATTGACGGCTTTGATCTGCTTCCATCGGCTGCCCTGGTTGTGACAACCGGGAGCCGCGGCCTGTATCTTCTATTATCGGCGGGGTATGCCGAGCGAGCGCCTTCATTGTATGAGCTGCACCTGGATTTTCAGAGAGCCGCAGTCTACGAGAATGTGCTCGGCAGCTACGCCGATCAGGGCAACCCGGGCCTGGAAAAAGAAAAACAGATGGTTGCCTCGGGGCTGATCGAACTGGGAAGCGTTGACACTAATATTCGTCTGAGCCTGACCGGTGGCACCATTCTGGATGCTATTGACTGGCAGGATCGAGTGGCCATAGATACTGGGGGGAGTGCCTTCAAACTCTTCTCTCCCGGGAACACTGATATTGATTTCATCGATATATCTCTGCAGCAAAAGCTCAAGCTGGCCGACTTCCTGCGCCTGAGGTCCGGGGGCTCCTTTCACCGGGTTGTATACGAATTGATTGCAAACAAGCCGTACTCACCCGAATATCAGTTGTTCTCCGGCCTCGAACTCCATTACTTCTGGCCCCAGAAAATAATGGATCTGTACGCCTACGGGGAAGTGATCTATACCTCCGAGTATGACGGTTATGAAAAAACCGGACTCGGCCGGCAGGCCATCGCCAATATGAAGCTGTCATTTGGAATCAAGGGCTTTCGTTTTCACTATGTTATACAAAATGTTTTTTCAGTCGAATACGAACCCCGCGAGTACATGATCAATCCCGGCCGTTACAGTTATTTTGGCCTGGTATGGAACTTCCTCGACTGATACCCTCCCACTCAGACTGACTGCTTTTTGAACCGGCAGTGGTTACACGCGCCTTCGTAAGGCGGGAAGATGCCGCTTGACTTGGGCCTGTCCCATCGATTTATTTGAGATTATGCCACAGTTGAACCTGACTCGCGACCAGGCCTACCAGATGGTCGAGAACAAGATCGGCGTCAATAACCTATTGAAACACATTCTGGCCGTGGAGGCCGGCATGCGAAAACTGGCCGAGCACCTCGGTGAGGATGTTGAATACTGGGGTTTGACCGGATTGCTTCACGATCTGGATTACAACGAAACCAAAAACGATGAAGCCCGCCATACTTATATCACCGAAGAGTGGCTGAAGGAATTTAATCTCCCCGATGACATGCTGTATGCGATTCATGCCCATCCCGGTCACGAACCTTGCCGAAGCAAACTGGACTGGGGGCTTTACTCGGTTGACCCGACCACCGGCTTCATCGTTGCCTGTGCACTCATGCACCCCGATAAGAAGTTGGCATCGATCGAGGGCGACTTCATGATGCGCCGCTTCAAAGAGAAGCGTTTCGCGGCCGGTGCCACCCGCGAAAATATGGCTGCCTGCTCGAACCTCGGGCTTGAACTGGAGCAATTTCTGATCATTGTTCGTGACGGCATGATGACCATCTCGGATACACTTGGTTTGTAATTGATGAGCAACAGCACCTCCGTGTGGAGGAAAGATGTTGTCGGCTGGACGCTGTACGACTTCGCCAACACCATCTACTACATGAACATTGTCTCGCTGTATCTGAAGCGATACATTATCGAAGATCTGGGCAAAGACGACCGCTACTTCGACATACCCTTCTCAATTTCGATGCTGGTGGCTGCCGTACTGCTTCCCGCTCTGGGAGCGATGTCGGATCACTCCACCAAGAAAAAGATATACCTTTTCCTCTTCACTGTGACCTGCTGCGCCGCGGTCGGGCTCATGGCCGTGGTGCCGCCTTCGGCTATCCTGGTTATAATGCTGCTTTTCATAGTCGCCAATTTCGCCTATGAAGCCGGTCAGCCGTTCTACAATTCGCTGCTATACTCGGTGGCTGAAGGGAACCGTGCCCGCTTCGTGTCCGGGATAGGGGTTGCACTGGGTTATGTCGGCTCCATCGCCGGGATGCTGATTGTCCTGCCTTTCGTGACCGGCTCGGTATTCTCTATTGATATACCGTTCCTTGAGGGTGGGGGAAAGGAGGCCTCGTTCCTTCCCACCGGCATCCTGTTTATGCTCTTTGCGCTGCCGTTGTTCTGGTGGGTTAGAGAAGCCGAGATCATCAAGCCGGGCAAGGTTAGTTTCAGGCAATCTTACCGCGAAGTCTGGGATGGCGTGACGGCCACAAAGAAATACCCCGGTGTCCTGAGGTTTCTGATTGCAGACTACTTTTTCGAAGACTCGGCCACCACCGTAATTATAAATATAGGACTATTCTGCTCCGTCGTGATCGGGTTTGGCGAAGCCGATATCACCCGGTTTCTCATTATCTCGACTGTTTCGGCCGTGATCGGTTCCTTTATCATTGGAAAGATAGCCGAGCTCTGGTCGCTTAAAAAGATACTGAACCTCATCATCATTGGCTGGGTAGTCTCATTGTTCATTTTTGTGTTTGCCGGCAGCGAGGTAGTTATATGGATTTTCGGTTCGGTCGTTGGTATCCTGCTGGGAGGACTGTGGACCACCTCACGCCCTTTACTCGCGGAACTCGTCCCAAGAGCAGAACTGGGACGCTTCTTTGGACTGTTTTCCTTATCCGGCAGGGCAGCCGCCATTATTGGACCGCTGCTCTGGACCTCTATTGTATACCTGTTTAATGCCGATAGACTTTTTGGAAGAACTATCATAGACATCTTGGATATTCCTGCGGACGATTACGCCAAACTGCCCTATAGAATTGCCGTATTATCACTGAGCCTTATGATGGTAGTCGGATTGTATATATTCAGAAAAGTACCTGATACTCACGGGAGAACCGATGCCTGAAAAGATCGGCGACTGGTACGCTTATAGCGGCGCCATTCATATTCATACCACCGAATCCGATGGTACCAAGACCCTGCAGGAGGTGGTCGATATTGGCCGTCGGGCCGGCCTCGAGTACATGATGTTCTCCGACCACATGACCCTGAGTAACCGTGACAACGGGCTTGAAGGATATTACGGCGACACACCGGTGGTGATTGGCTATGAACACAATGATCGCAACGATCATCACCATTACCTGCTTTTTGAGTCACCGGGAGTCTATCCGGACCGCATGTCGGCCCGCGAATTTGTAGCTGCCGGAGCGGCCGATAATGCGCTGGGTATCCTGGCCCATCCTGATGAAATTCGCACCGCTCTTGCCGAGCATCCGGCCTATCCATGGACCGACTGGTCGATGGACGGATTCGTGGGGATCGAACTGTGGAACCAGATGTCGGAATGGATGGAAAGGCTGACCCGTTATAATAAATTGCTCATGTCGGTTTCGCCCCGTCGTTCGATGCAGGGACCTACCGATCGGATATTGAGAAAGTGGGATGAACTCAATATGTCGCGCAAGGTGGTTGGTTTGGCCGGTGTCGATGCTCATGCTTTCCCGATTAAAGTTGGCCCATTCACGGTGGAGATTTTTCCCTATAAGGTTCACTTCAGATGCCTGAGGTCGCATTTGCTGCTGCCGACCAAAATGTCCCCTGATTTCGATCAGGCCAAGCTGCAGATCTACGACGCTATTCGTGAATGTCGCCTGTTCTTCTCTAACATGCGCTGGGGGGCGGCCGACAACTTTGAGTTCCACGCCGAGTCTGATTCACACAGAGTGACCTGCGGCGGCAGCCTGCTTTCGGCCGAAGGTGTTCGGTTACTTATCCAACTCCCTTCGCGGGCCACAATCAAGCTGGTTCATAACGGCAAGTACATTCTCATAGTCGATGCCGATCGCCTGGAGTTTCGCGACGTTCAACCCGGGCTGTACCGGGTGGAGGCATGGAAAGGCGACCGCGGCTGGATCTTCTCAAACCACATTAGAATAGCTGTCTGAAGTAGTCTCATGAGCCCTGCAACCAGCATCACTAACCTTGCGGCGGACAATTCTGCTGACGGCTCGCCAACAGAGGATGATTCCAAAAAGGTCAGCAAATTCGTCATTATTGGCTCCGATACCGAACTTCACTTCGTGTACGGCCCGCTCGAAGAGTATTCGTACCATGCCGATCTGGTCAGGAGGTATTGTGAGGCCAACGAAATACCATCCGGCTGGGTAAGAAAGCCGGACATGTACGAAATTTACGGTGAAACCTACCGGGTCAGGGGAGGAGGCTGGCTGGAGGAAAAACCGGCTGAAAGGAACCTCAGATTTTCCGGATATTCCACCGCGTACGGTGGCTTCGACAGGCAAGATATACTATATCTTTTTGATCGGGCCGAACCTTTTGCGGACTACAAGGTCGAGTTTGAACCTTAGCCGAGCCTCTCGCACGAGCATGGATTGCTACTGGCTACCCTGTCAATAAGGCGTTAAAGGCGCCTCTCTAATAGCTTACCAGGTAAAAACTTACCGCGACCAACAGCCAGCAGAACAAGACAAATAATCCGTCTAATTCTCCAAAACTTCTTGACAAAGACTCGTATAATGCCTAAAGTTACGGATTATTTTGCATAAGGATTTACACCGGTGTTTGAGACTTTTTTCCCAATCTTGCTCCTGCTTATCCTGGCCGTAATCCTGGCTATAGCATTCGCCGCCATCTCAATCCTGCTCGGACGAAAGACCAGGATTGGCAAGAAAGGGGACCCTTACGAATGTGGTGTCGAGGCCACCGGGTCAACCAAAGACCCGGTCCCGGTCAAGTTCTACCTCGTGGCTATCTCCTTTATCCTGTTTGACATCGAGGTCATCTTCCTTTACCCATGGGCGGTGGTCTCCCGTGATTTGGGTATGTACGGCTTCGTGGCGATATCCATATTCGTCGGGGTGATACTGGTGGGCTACCTGTACGAACTCGGTCGAGGAGCGTTTAAATGGGATTAGAAGAAAAAATCCCGGATTCAATCATATTGACAACGCTTGACAAGATGGTCAACTGGGCCCGAAAACGTTCCATGTGGCCCTTCGGTTTTGGGCTGGCCTGCTGTGCCATTGAAATGATATCCACTTTTGCTGCGCATTTCGATCTGGCCCGCTATGGCATGGAAGTTATGAGACCCTCGCCCCGGCAGGCCGATCTGATGATTGTGGCTGGCCGGGTGTCAATGAAAATGGCGCCGGTAGTCAGAACCCTGTACGAACAAATGCCCAACCCCAAATGGGTTATATCTATGGGAGCCTGCGCGTCATGCGGCGGGGTGTTTAACAACTATGCTATTCTCCAGGGAGTTGACCGCATCATCCCTGTTGACATATATGTGCCGGGATGTCCTCCACGACCCGAGCAACTGATGGACGGCATTCTGAAGCTGCAACAGAAAGTTGAAAAGGAATCCCTCAAAGACAAGCGTGAGGAATGGGGTCGCAGCGCGTGATAAACAACTGCGACCGCCGGCGGTCATTCGAGAATCCCGGCTTGTGAAAAAGAGAACAAACAGGTCCGATGGAAGATAAGATTAGAGAATTCCTCAACTCGCGATTCGCTGACGCTCTTATCAAAGAGGATAATTTTCGGGATCAGCAGTCTTTCCACATCAAGCCGGAGTGCCTGGTTGACATATGTCAGGCTCTGATGGATGATGCCGACCTCAAAATAAAATATCTATCCGATATCACCTCGCTCGACTGGCTGGGTCACGAACAGGAGAAGGACGGCCGGTTCGAGGTCGTTTACAATCTCTATTCTTTGGATCATCGCTACCGGTTCTTTATAAAGGTTCGTCTGCCGGACGACAAGCCTCGCATCCAATCTTTGACCTCGCTGTGGTCGGGTGCCAACTGGATGGAGCGCGAGGTCTATGACCTGATGGGTATTGAGTTTGAGGGCCATCCTGACCTCACCAAAATACTCACGCCCGATGAGCTCGAAGGGTACCCGCTTCGCAAGGATTTCCCGTTGACCTGGGAGCAGCCAGCCTTCAGCTGGAACAAGGACGACCCGCCCGAGGTAGTCAAATGACCACTGTCAGCAAAACTGTCGAACTGAATATGGGCCCTCAGCACCCGTCCACGCACGGGGTGCTTCGAGTTGTGCTCGAGCTCGACGGAGAACGGGTGGTCAAGGCCACACCGGTCATTGGATACCTTCATACCGGTATCGAGAAGACCATGGAAAGCAAGCTATATTACAAGGCTTTGCCGGCCACCGACCGCATGGATTATCTGTCACCCATGTCCAATAACCTGGGTTTCTGTCTGGCCGTGGAGAAACTGATGGATATCGAGATCCCGGAGAAGGTCAAGTGGGTCCGCGTCTGTCTGGCCGAGCTGACTCGCATAAAATCGCATTTGGCTTGGGTGGGTACTCATGCTCTTGATCTGGGCGCCATGTCGATGCTGCTGTATGCTTTCCGTGAGCGCGAATCCATAATAGACGTGTATGAAGCCTGCTCCGGACAGAGAATGATGTCCAGCTACATTCGGATAGGCGGCTTGGCTCAGGAGTTGCCTGAAGACTTCGACAAGCTTGTGCGAAAGGTCATCAAACAGGTCGCGCAAGGCATAAAAGACTACGAAGATCTCCTGACAAACAATGAGATTTTCATAAATAGAACCAAAAATGTGGCCGTAATATCGGCCGCCGATGCGTTGGACTATTCTCTTTCCGGCCCTATGCTTCGTGGCAGTGGTGTCAATTACGATGTTCGCAAAGCCAATCCTTATAGTGGCTATGAGTATTTCGATTTCGAGATACCGCTCGGCAAGAACGGTGACGCCTATGATAGGTACCTGATTCGACTGGAAGAAATGCGCCAGTCGCTCAGGATTATTCAACAGACCATCGACGGCATGCCGGAGGGGCCGTATCGTGCCCATTTGCCCGGAATCGTGCTACCCCCCAAGGAAGATGTCCTTTATAAGATGGAATCGATGATTTTCCACTTCAAGATTATTACGGAGGGGTTCAAGGCGCCCTGTGGCGGTGTATATCAGGCTATTGAGGCGCCCAAAGGTGAACTTGGGTTCTATATTCAGGGTGATGGAACAAACAAACCCAATCGCGTAAGGGTACGTCCGCCGTCTTTTATCAACCTGGCCTCGCTGCCAAAGCTGGTCGAGGGCCGGTTGTTCTCCGACGTTGTTTGTGCCATCGGCTCCATTGATATCGTGCTGGGAGAAGTTGATAGATGATTCTCACTGAGACATCGGTCGAAGAGATCAAAGAAAAGGCCGCAAAATACCCGCGACGCAAATCGGCCATCCTGCCGGCGTTGACGGTTGCCTACCGCCAACTGGGGTATGTCGACGAGGAAATCTATCGTGAGGTCTCGAAAGTAATAGGTGTTCCTAACGTGGAAATCGCTGAAGCAGCCACATTCTATACTATGTTTCCCAAGAAACCGCGCGGCAAGTACCTCATTCAAGTTTGTCATAATATCTCCTGTGCGTTGCTTGGTGCGGACTCCTTGATTTCTTATCTCGAAGAGAAACTTGGTATCAATAAAGGCGAAACGACTGAGGACAATCTGTTTACCCTTATCTCGGTCGAGTGCCTGGGGTCGTGTTCTACCGCCCCGATGATGCAGATAAACCACGACTTTCATGAGAATCTTACTCGTGACAAAGTCGACAAAATACTGGCAGGGTTAAAGGCGAAAGCTTGATGTTTTATTCACCTGTGATAACCAATGCTGCCGAGGCAGCCGGGCATAAGGACCTTCACCTGTTCAAGTACATCGAAGATCCGCAGCAGCACAAGATCGAGACCTACGAGGCTCACGGTGGATACAAGGCCTGGAAGAAGGTTTTGAAGGGTATGTCCGCCGATCAGGTGATCGAAGAAGTGAAGAAGTCGGGTTTGCGAGGTCGTGGTGGAGCCGGCTTCCCCACCGGTATGAAATGGGGATTTGTCCCCAAAGCCTCGACCAAACCGCGATACCTGTGCTGCAACGCCGACGAGTCCGAACCGGGAACATGCAAGGACCGGGTCCTTATGGAACGTGATCCACACGGCGTTATCGAAGGTATGGCAATCTCGGCTTACGCCATAGATTGTCACCTTATGTTCATTTATATCCGCGGCGAGTTTGACCACTGCCGCGAACGCATGGAACAGGCGATGGATGAAGCCTATGCCCGTGGACATCTGGGTAAAAACATTAACGGTAGTGGGTACGATCTCGAGATGATTGTCCATACCGGCGGCGGGGCTTATATATGTGGAGAAGAAACGGCTCTGTTGAACTCGATCGAGGGTGAACGCGGCATGTCCCGCATGCGACCGCCCTTTCCGGCTATCGAGGGACTTTATGCCTGCCCGACCATCGTCAACAATGTCGAGTCACTGGCGTCCGTGCCCCACATCATTAACCGGGGTGGTGATTGGTATGCCTCCCTCGGAACTGAAAAATCCAAGGGGACCAAAATCTTCTCTCTGTCGGGACATGTCAAACGCCCGGGCAACTACGAGGTCGAGATGGGCTTTAATCTCAAGAAGTTGATTTTCGATCCCGAATACGGCGGAGGCATGCTCGATGACAAGAAGCTCAAGGGCGTAATCCCGGGAGGAGCTTCGACACCTTTTCTCACCCCGGACATGATAGATGTCGGCCTGGATTATGAAGCTCTTCAAACGGTCGGTTCCATGCTGGGTTCGGGTGCCATTATCGTTATTAACGAGGATGCCTGTATTGTCTGGGTGATTAAGAAACTCATCCATTTCTTCCGTCACGAATCCTGCGGCAAATGTACCCCCTGCCGTGAGGGGACCGGCTGGCTGGAGAAAATCATTAACCGGATCGAGCTTGGTCAGGGACAACCGGGCGATATTGAGAAGATCGAAGATGTCTGCGGCAATATCCTGGGTCGTACTATCTGTCCGCTGGGCGATGCCGCCGTGATGCCCATTCAGTCCGCCATCAAACAGTGGCGGGATGAATGGCTGTATCACATCGAACACAAGAAGTGTATGGTTAAGACTAACTTTGAGTTTAAGTGATTGATATGGCCGAAGCGACTGCGAAAAAGGACACCCCGGAAATTGCCGAACAGATGGTGACGCTCACCATCGACGGAAAAGAGGTCTCGGTACCCAAAGGAACCACCGTTCTTCAGGCAGCCACACAGATGGGTATCCATGTCCCTACCTTTTGCTGGCATCCGAAGCTCAAACCGGTCGGGGCCTGCCGCATGTGTTATGTGGAAGTGGAAAAGATGCCCAAGCTCCAGGTATCATGTGCGCTCGAAGCTATGGATGGTATGGTGGTTTACACTGATTCCGATACCGTCAAGCAGGGTCGCAAGGCCATCATTGAGTTTATTCTGCTGAATCATCCTCTGGATTGCCCCACGTGCGACAAGGGCGGCGAATGCGACCTGCAGAACCTGACGTTCGCTCACGGTGTTGATGACAGCCGGTTTGACTTTCAGAAGTATCGTTTTGTCGATGAAGGCATGACGACAACTTTTGATGACAAACGAATCGGCCCTGAAATCGTGCTCAATCGAAACCGGTGCATTCTCTGTTACAAGTGCGTGCGGGCCAACAAAGAGGCCTTTGGTGAATATGATCTCGGAGTGTACGAGCGCGGCAATACCGCCGAGATCAATTCCGCTCCCGGTGAAGAAGTAGATAATCCATACTCCGGCAACCTCGTCGAGATATGCCCGGTGGGTGCCCTGACTAACAGCGATTGGCGTTATAAGATAAGAGTCTGGTTAACCACGACCACGCCGTCGGTGTGCAATTACTCAAGTTCAGGGACCAATATCCTGTTTTTCAAGGAAGAGCATAAAAACAAAATTTATCGCGTAACATCGCGCCCCAATGATGATATCGACGATGGTTGGCTGGCCGACGTTACCCGGTACGGTTACCAGGTTGTTAATTCTCCCGATCGATTGAAGAAGCCGCTTATCAAAAAGGAGGGAAAGCAGGTTGAAGCCAGCTGGAAGGAGGCCCTGGATGTAATCGGTAAACGTTTCGGAGAAATCAAGGCCAAACTCGGCGGAGTTTGTGTCGGTGCCCTGGTGGCGCCCAGCCTCGACAATGCCAGTCTCTATGCCGCGTCGCGCTTAATGAGAACCGCCTTTGAGTCGAATAATATCGATTTTCGCGGCGACTATCGAATGCTGCCGGACAATCCTGAGTCGCCTTTCATGATTCTCGCCTCGCAGCCCTTCCGGATTGCCGATATCGACGATTCCGATGTGATCGTAAGCTTTGGTTCGGATCTCGTTAAGGAACACCAGAACGAGTATTTGCGAATTCGTAAGGCCTGTAATTTCTCCAACACCAGTGTCTTTTCGATCAATCCCTATGCCGTCAAGTCGGCCGATGTCGCCCGGCAGGAACTGGTCTATAAGCCTGGCACCGAAGAGATCGTGATAAATGGTATTTGCCTGGCCGCTATTGAGGATGACCTCGTTGACCGAAACCTGGCCGTTGGCCTGAAATCACGTATAGCGCCGGCCGCTGCGGCTGAGGCGGCCCGCCTGTGCGGTGTTGAGATCGGCGCTCTCAGGAACGTGGCCCGGGCGCTCAGCGAAGGGAAAAAGGTGACTTTCTTCACCGGCGAAATAATCACTCGTTCGCGTGAGAGGGATCTCATCGCCACCGCCCTGTTTAATCTTCGCAAGCTCTTCAAGATGGAGAGCAAAGGGCAAATGGCTGCGCTCGCCCGATATGCCAACTCGAAAGGGGCCGAGAAGCTGGGACTGCTACCGGAGCCAAAGCCAGCACTCAAAAGCAAACTCACATCTATTTGGGGTCATGATCCGGATTGCCCGGCTAATATTACCGACGCCATGATGGCGCAGATCAAGAAAGAAGAAATTAAAGGGTTCTTCATTATGGGGGCCAATCCCATGATGCTTTACCCTGACCGTGAATTTGTCAAAGAAGGCCTTGAGAAACTTGAATTCCTGGTGGTCTGCGATCTGTTCGAGACTGAGACCACTGAACTGGCTGATGTCGTCCTGCCGCTGGCAAGCTGGGCCGAATACGATGGGTATTACGTGAATCTTGAAGGCAAGACTCAAAAGGCCTTACGGGCTGTTAAGCCAATGGGTGAGGCGAAGCCGGGATATGCCATCGTCAATTCGATAGTCGCTGCCCTGAAAACAGAAGTCTTTCAGAGTGACGAGCAGATACATTCGCAGGTCAAGGAACTATTGAAACTGGAGTCGGTCATTCCTATCCCGGATGAATTCGGAGATGTGCATCCGGCTTCGGATGACAGGGGCGGTGAGTACAATGTCGCCCTCTACGTTATCGATGATCCCCACCATTCGGGATACCTGACCGAGAAAGCTCCGTCGCTTGCGAATTTTGTAAGTGAACCATATATTGAAATTTCCTTCGAGGTAGCCGCAAAGCTCAAAGTTGAACAGGGAGACTCGGTCCGAGTGGAGTCGGAAATCGGCAAGGTTATCCTTCCGGCAAAAATTTCGGAGCATATTACCAACGAGGTGGCATTGTTGCCCCGGAACTTTGCCTCGACCGGGGTGACGTCGGTTATGATGCGGAAAAGGAGAGTTGACCGCGTGAAACTCTCCAGGGTGGTTGAGTGACGATTATGTTGGAAGTTATCATTGCATCGTCAATTAAGGTCGTTTTCGTTCTGGCCGCGGTTCTGACTGGGTGCGCCTATTCGACTTACCTGGAACGTAAGGTGGTCGGGCATCTTCAGCACCGCATCGGGCCGTCGTATGCCGGACCCTACGGTCTTCTGCAACCGATCGCCGATGCGGTCAAGTTAATGTTCAAAGAGGACGTCGTCCCGGATAAGGTGGAACGAGTTACCTTCGCTCTGGCGCCTATAATATCCTTCGCCCCGGCCCTGCTCACGTTTGCGGTGATTCCGTTCGCCAAGGATGACAATGTCTTCGGCTATGATGTCAAAATGGTTCTCTCGGATCTGAACATCGGTATCCTCTTTGTGTTTGCGATCACTTCGATTGGTGTCTACGGCATCGTTCTTGCCGGGTGGTCCTCCGGTTCGAAATACTCCCTGATGGGAGGCATTCGCTCCTCGGCACAGATGATTTCCTATGAGGTCAGCTATGGATTGTCTATCATAGGTGTTATTCTTATAGCCAACACCCTCTCATTGCGTGAACTCGTTGACCAGCAGGCCAGCACCTCAATCTGGTTTTTCGCCAACTGGTATGTCTTTAAACAACCGCTTGGCTTTTTACTTTATCTTACCTGTGCCATCGCTGAAACCAACCGATTGCCTTTCGATCTCCCGGAGGCTGAGTCGGAACTGGTGGCCGGCTACCACACCGAGTATTCCTCGATGCGATTCGCCATGTTTTTTATCGGCGAGTATGCCAACATGCTGGCTGTTTCTGCGGTGGGGGCGACCTTGTTCTTCGGCGGCTGGCAGGGGCCGTTCGTTAACGAGGTGCCGTTTATTGGCATGTTCTGGTTTGCCCTGAAAGTTTTCATCTTCATGTTCTTCTACATATGGCTCAGGGGCACTTTCCCGCGCTTCCGGTACGACCAGTTGATGAATTTCGGCTGGAAGGTGCTACTGCCGCTGGCCCTTTTCAACACTATGGTAACAGGCCTGATAGTAGTTAAAGGTTGGTTTTGAGGTTAACTTATGAATGATATGCTTAAAGCGGTTGGTAACGTTTTCCTGAAGATGCCTAAGGGCTTCGTTGTCACATTCAAACACCTGTTCAAGAAGCCGGTGACGCTCGACTACCCGCGGAAGAAAAAGCCCATGACTCCACGTTATCGGGGGAAACACTATCTTGAACGGTACGATGACGGAACCGAGCGTTGTGTCTGCTGCGGCCTTTGCGCCGCGGCCTGTCCGGCAGATGCCATATATATGGAGCCCGAGGAGAACGAGAAAGGTGAACGCCGGGCCAGCCTGTACGAGATCAACCTCCTTCGCTGTATCTTCTGTGGTTTTTGCGAAGAGGCCTGTCCGGAGGAAGCCATTTTCCTCGGCCAGGAGTACGAGTTCTCCGACGATAATCGGAACTCCTTTATCGTAGACAAGGATGATATGCTGGTGCCGCACCCGAGAAAGGATAATCCTCTCAAACGGATCTACCGGCGCGTTAGAAAAGTCTATGGAGTGGTTGACGAACACTGATGAATCTTGACACGATCATATTCCTTGTTTCTGCCGTCGTGGCGGTCTTTGGCGGTACCATGATGATTGCCCAGCGCAACCCGGTACTGTCGGTGCTGTACCTGATTCTGTCGCTGGTGGCACAGGCGGTGCTGTATGTTCAGCTGGGCGCCCTGTTTCTGGGGGCGGTGCTTATAATCGTCTACTCCGGAGCCATCCTGGTGCTGTTCTTATTCGTAATAATGCTTTTGAATCTGCGCGGCAGCGAAGACTTTGGCCATGGATCAAAACCGATAAGTGGCGTTACCAAATTTGTCCTGGCGCTGCTATTCGTATTCGAACTCATAGCGATCGTAAGAACCAGTCTTCTGCAGGCCGACTCGCCGATAGGCATGATGACGGCTGTACCGGTTGACTTTGGTTCGGTCAAAGCCGTGGCAACCCTGCTTTTCACCAAATATTTGTATCCTTTTGAATTGGCCGGTGTCTTGCTGCTGGCTGCAATTGTCGGCGCGGTTGTAATGACAAAAGGTCCTGAAGATGAGGGTGCGGGCGCGACCGATGAACTCTATGGGATTGCTGATAAGGAGGCTGAGGGCGAGAAATGATTACTTTGTCGGCATATGTCGTTGTTGCTATGGTGCTGTTCGGTATCGGAGTAATCGGAGTACTGGTCTCACGCAACGTCATTATACTGTTCATGTCGGTGGAGCTTATGCTGAACGCCGCCAACTTAACGCTGATTGCGTTTTCCCGGGCGTTGAATGTGCTCGACGGTCATGTATTCGTGTTTCTGGTTCTCACCATTGCCGCCGCCGAAGCTGCCGTTGGACTGGCTATGGTGATAACCCTATTCCGAAACCGTGAAACCGTAAACATCGACCGGTACAACATACTAAAATGGTAGGATAAATTACAGAGAGTCGAAGATGTCCGATTATTTGTTCCTGGTGCCTATTTTCCCGCTGATTGGTTTTCTGACCAATGGACTGCTATTGGGCCGTTTGCCCAGACCGGTTGTTTCATTCGTAGGCTGTTCGACCGTCTTTCTGTCATTTGCTCTGTCAGTTATGCTGTTCTTTGAGCTCAAGGCCATGCCGGCCGGGCTAAGAGTGATCGAACAAGTCCTCTTCACCTGGGTACCTTCAGGGGACTTTCATGTAAACGTTGCTCTCCTTCTCGATCCATTGTCGGCCGTAATGATTCTGGTTGTCACCGGGGTCGGATTTCTCATACACGTTTATTCAGTGGGATATATGCACCACGATCCCTGCCCCGGTCGCTACTTTACCTACCTGAATCTGTTCACGTTCGCCATGCTAACCCTGGTTCTGGCTGACAATTTCATGTTGATGTTCGTCGGGTGGGAAGGAGTTGGGCTATGTTCATATCTGCTGATCGGGTTCTGGTTTGAAAAGAAATCGGCCTCCGATGCCGGGAAAAAGGCGTTTATCGTCAACCGGATTGGTGATTTCGGCTTCTTGCTCGGGATGTTTATCATCTTCTGGAGCGTCGGCTCGCTGGACTTCTTGGTGGTAGCCGAGAAGGCACCGCTCGTCTTTGCGGCCGGAGGTGCTCTGATTACCACCACTTGCCTGCTACTGTTTGTCGGTGCGATCGGTAAATCCGCCCAGATTCCGCTTTATGTGTGGTTGCCCGATGCCATGGAAGGTCCCACACCGGTGTCGGCCCTGATACATGCCGCTACCATGGTGACCGCCGGTGTGTATATGATAGCCCGGACTAACGCCCTTTTCATAATGGCACCCGATGCGCTGCTGGTGGTGGCGGTTATCGGTGTTGTGACGGCTCTTTATGCCGCCACGATTGGACTGGCACAAAACGATATCAAGAGAGTGCTGGCTTATTCTACCGTGAGCCAGTTGGGTTATATGTTTCTGGCCTGCGGCGTGGCTGCTTTCACGGCTGGCATATTCCACCTCATGACGCACGCTTTTTTCAAGGCTTTGCTCTTTCTTGGAGCCGGCTCTGTCATTCATGCTATGTCCGATGAACAGGACATGCGCCACATGGGCGGCTTGAAAAAATATCTGCCGGTGACGTTTATCACCATGCTCATCGCCACTCTGGCTATCGCCGGAATTCCCGGGCTGTCGGGATTCTTCTCCAAGGATGAGATTCTGTGGAAGGCCTTTTCCTCTCAGTTTGGACATCCGCTCTTCTGGGTTCTCGGCTTTATCACAGCCGGTCTCACTGCTTTCTATATGTTCCGTCTGGTATTTATGACCTTCTATGGCAAAGAGCGCATGGATAGCGAGACCAGGGCCCACATACATGAATCGCCCAAATCGATGACTGTCCCGCTCGTGATTTTGGCCGTATTTTCGGTTATTGGCGGCCTGGTTGGAATGCCGCATATCTTTGGCGTGACAAATTACTTTGAGCACTGGCTTGAGCCGGTAATGGCGCAGGGTCAACAAGCACCGGCCTCCCATGCCCTGGCCGCAGGTGGCGGTGATACCGGCGCCGAGTGGGGCCTGATGCTGGCCTCCGTGGCCCTGGTACTGGTATCGATTTACTTCGCGTACGTGGTTTACAACAAGCGAACCGAGCTGGCCACATCCCTCAGGGAAAGGTTCTCCGCTCTGCACAAGGTTTTGCTGAACAAATACTACATCGATGAATTCTACGGAGCCGTAGTTGTACGGCCGGTCGTCTACTTCTCGCTGTTTATGTGGAAGGTATTCGATGTTGTGGTTATCGATGGCTTCCTCAACGGCCTGGCCTCTCGTTATGAGGAGGTATCCGACTTTGTACGCACCGGACAAACCGGACGGGTTCGTACTTATGCTACCGTTTTCGTCTTTGGAGTGGTGGTGATTGTGGCCTATTTGGCGCTGGATTAGAGTATGGAAAGAGAAATTCTGACATTGGTGACATTCTTTCCGCTGGTGGGCGTGGTCTTGTTGATGCTGTTACCCAAGGACAGGCATGACAGCATCAAGGGATTCAGTCTGATTATTTCCTTCGTGACCTTCCTGTTTTCGACCTGGCTCTATTACATGTTCGATCCGGTCGCCAACGGGATGCAGTTCGTGGTTAACATCCCGTGGATCACGTCGCTGGGCATCAGCTACCACATGGGAATTGACGGCATATCTCTCCTGCTGATCGTGCTCACGACTGTTTTAACTGTTCTGTCCATTTTGGCCTCATGGAATTCCATTACCACCGGCGTCAAGGGATATTACATCTCCATGCTGCTTTTGGAAACCGGTATGATCGGTGTCTTCTGCGCCCTCGACCTGTTCATGTTCTACGTGTTCTGGGAGGTCATGCTGGTGCCAATGTACTTTATCATCGGCCTCTGGGGCGGTCCCAGGAAGGTGTATGCCGCCATCAAGTTCGTCCTGTTCACCATGTTTGGCTCACTGCTGATGCTGGTCGGAATAATTTACATCCTCTTCGAGTATCAGAAATTCTCGGGCGTATTCTCTTTCGATATGGTCAGGATCATCAGCGAGCTCCCGCTTGGATATCAGGCCCAGCTCTGGCTCTTCGGAGCCTTCGCGTTAGCCTTTGCTATCAAAGTTCCGCTGTTCCCGTTCCATACCTGGCTGCCCGATGCTCACGTTCAGGCACCCACGGCCGGTTCGGTGATCCTGGCCGGCGTCCTGCTCAAAATGGGAACCTACGGTTTTATTCGAATATGTCTGCCACTATTCCCGGAAGCGACCATAGCCTATCTGCCGTACATCTGTGTCTTATCGCTTATAGCTATTATTTATGGCGCGCTGGTTGCCATGGTGCAAAAAGATGTTAAGTCGCTGGTGGCTTTCTCGTCCGTGTCGCATATGGGCTTTGTGATGCTGGGTATGTTTGCTCTTAACATGCAGGGTCTGGAAGGATCCATAATCCAGATGATAAAC
This sequence comes from Candidatus Zixiibacteriota bacterium, assembly GCA_020348905.1. Lineage (GTDB taxonomy): Bacteria > Zixibacteria > MSB-5A5 > GN15 > FEB-12. The sequence goes on along the minus strand of CP070756.1, from coordinate 2,761,170 downwards.
CACGGCATATCAACGGGAGCGTTGTTCCTCCTGGTAGGCATGATCTACGAGCGGCGGCACACTCGCTTGATAGAGGATTTCGGCGGTCTTGCCAAAGTGATGCCAACCTTCGCCGCCTTCTTTATGATTATTACGCTCTCTTCGATCGGTCTGCCGTTCACCAACGGGTTCATCGGAGAGTTCCTCATTTTGCTCGGCGCATTCAAAAAGAACAGCATCTACGGCATTATCGGTGCTACCGGTGTCATTTTCGCTGCCTGCTACATGCTCTGGATGTATCAGCGAGTGTTTTTCGGCAAAGTCACTTCCCAGGAGAACAAGAAACTGCTCGATCTGGACTGGCGCGAAAAAATCATCCTCATCCCGCTGGTGGGTCTGGTATTCTGGATCGGTGTTTATCCCAAGCCGCTCTTCGAGCGCATTGAGCCTGCCGTGAAGCAGGTAATCACGCAGGTGGGTCGGGCCACAACTGTCGAAGTAGACGAGAATTATCAAATCAAACGCAAGCTGGCGACGGCTGATGCCGTCGAGACAGAAGTCACTTTTCAAACAGAGGAGTTATCTGATGAGTGACATTACTATATACATCAAGCAAGATTGTCCGTATTGTGCCGCGGCCAAGCAGCACTATACCGACCAGGGAAAAGACTTCGAAGAGGTCGATATCAACGCTACCCCGGGAGCAAAGGACAAGGTCCTCGAGCTTACCGGCGGCCAGCGGATAGTCCCCGTAATTGTCGAAGACGGTAAGGTGACGGCCGGCTTCGGCGGAGGCTGAGGCTTTTAGAAACTTGCGGCGGTCGCCGTAACTGAAGTTGAAAAGTACAATGGATATTACGTCAGCAGCAATTGACTTTAACATCATCTACCCGGAGATATGTCTACTGGTAGCCTCTTTCGTGATCTTTGTGCTGCCATTCTTCAAGGGACCATCTAAGACCGCTCCGGTCATTGCGTTCCTGGGCCTGTTTGCAGCCGCCCTCGCAACCGTCAACCAGTGGGGAAGTCAGGGGTCCGGGTTCTACGGTATGGTCGCCTGCGATAATTTCGGCGTTGCTTTTAAGTTCATATTTGTACTGACATCCACCCTGGCGCTGCTGATGGGTTATCGCTACCTGTCTGCTAAAGGCATAAACCGTCCCGAATTCTACGGTCTGCTGTTAGTATCAACGGTTGGCATGATGGTTATGGCCAACTCGACCGACCTTGTTGTGATTTTCCTGGGGCTCGAGGTCATGTCGGTTCCCCTGTACGTGATGGCCGGAATGGCGCGCCGTTCGCTGGAGTCTAATGAGGCCGGCATCAAGTATTTCATAATGGGCGCCTTTGCCAGTGCCTTCCTGCTTATGGGAATCGCTTTTGTATTTGGCGCGTCCGGCACCACGGATCTAAGACGCATAGTAGCCGACTTTAGCTTCATAATGTCCAGTGCCCGGCCGTACTTGCTGCTCGGGGTGTCATTGCTGCTGGTAGGATTCGGATTCAAAGTTGCCGCCGTTCCCTTCCACAGCTGGGTGCCCGATGTCTACCAGGGAGCGCCAACGCCGGTCACGGCCTTTTTCTCGGTCGGACCTAAAGCCGCCGGCTTTGCCGCCCTGTTGAGGGTATTCATGTATGGATTTGTCGACGTCGCTGTTCTCACCACCGTTTTCCAGGTCCTTGCTATTCTTACTATGACCGTCGGGAACGTCCTTGCCCTCAGACAGAACAACGTAAAACGACTTCTGGCCTATTCATCGATTGCGCATGCCGGATACATTTTCGTGGCGTTGGTGGCCGGAGGTGCTGAAGGTATTTCCTCTGCCGTGTTCTATCTTGTCGCTTATGCTTTCTTTAATTTGGGTGGTTTTGCTGTCGTTGTGCTTCTGGAAACCCGGTCGGGCTGCCGTTCGAATTTCTCGGAACTGGCCGGGCTGGCCAAGACCCATCCATACCTGTCAGCCGTCCTGGCTTTGTTTATGTTTGCCCTGTCGGGATTCCCTCCCACGGTGGGGTTCGTCGGAAAATTCTACGTGTTCGCCGCCGCCGTTAAGGCCGGATTCATTCCGCTGGTCGTGATTGGCGTTATGAATTCGTTCCTGTCGGTCTACTACTATCTGCGCGTTGTCAAGACCAGTTACTTCGATTCATCTGAAACCGCCTTTATACCCGTGAGGTACTCTCCGGCGATTATTCTGGTACTGATCGTAACGGCCGCCGGTACCCTCGGTATGGGACTCTTTCCGGAGCAATTGCTCGACTTCTCGAAAGCCGCCCTGTTCGCCTTTCTATAGAACGGATTATCAGACGGCTTCATACCCTGAATTCATCAATTTGTTGAGATAATAGTGCCGCGATAAGTCTACTTCCGCTTGCCCAGGCGGTGCTTGCCGTCAATCTCCGGTGTCTTCATCGGGTACTTACCCGAGAAACAACTGGAGCAAAAGTGAGTGTTTGGCAGTGAGGATATTGACAGCATCCCTTCCAGCGAAAGGTAACGAAGCGAATCAACCTCGAGATATTCCTCGATTTTCTTAACCGACATATAAGAACCGATAAGTTCCTGCTTGGTTGGCATGTCAATTCCGAAGAAGCAGGGTGAGATGATCGGGGGAGAGGATACTCTGAAGTGAATCTCCTTGGCGCCGGCGTCGCGTATCAGCTTGACCAGTTTTTTTGAAGTCGTCCCCCTGACGATAGAATCATCGACGACCACGATACGCTGACCTTTCAGCACACCCTTCACCGGGTTGAACTTCACCTTGACGTCCAGGTCCCTGATGTCCTGCTGCGGATCGATGAATGTGCGACCCACATAGTGATTACGGATCAGACCAATCTCGAACCTTATTCCGGATTCCTCGGCAAACCCAAGCGTAGCCGTATTGGCTGAGTCCGGAATACCGATAACGATATCAGCCTCGACCGGATGCTCCAGCGCCAACTGACGCCCCAGCCGCCGCCGAATCTTGTCCACGTTTTCACCGAAGACTTTCGAATCCGGACGGGCGAAGTAGATATACTCAAAAATGCAAAAGGCATGCTTCGATTTCTTCATCGGGAAGTATGACTTCAAACCCCGGTCGGAGATCTCCAGTACTTCGCCCGGTTCGATATCTCTTATGTACCTGGCCCCGATAATGTCAAAAGCACAGGTTTCCGAGGCCACCACGTATGACCCCCTGAACTTGCCCAGACAAAGAGGTCTGAAACCACGCGGGTCGCGAGCCGCCACAATCGAATCCTCGGTGAGAAACAGAAGTGAAAAAGCACCCCTGACCGTTGATAGGGCGTCACAAATTCGCTCAATCCGCGTGGCCTTTTTGGACTTGGCGACCAGGTGAAGAATTATCTCCGTGTCCGAAGTCGTCTGGAATATCGAACCGCTGGCATCGAGCCTGGTGCGAAGAGTCAGGGCATTGGTAAGG
>CP070756.1:2751464-2757663 GCA_020348905.1 Candidatus Zixiibacteriota bacterium | reverse complement strand
TCGGCGGTGTCGACTTCGATAACATCTGGGCAGCCAGCTTCAGCGCCAGCACACGTCCCTCAAAGGTAATCGGAGGCGGCTTCGATATCACCTTTGGCGACCGAATAGCGCGAAGCGAGCTGGCCATGGGACATCAGATAGATATAGGCGGCTGGATCGAATTGCGGCTCACTGACCGTTTGCTCCTGGAACCGCAGATCATCTATACGGAAAGCCACGACGCTGATACGGACGAGCGATTCTTTAAGGGTTACATTGCCCGCAGCCGCATAGGCTATCAGTTTAACCGGGAGCTGTCGCTGAGACTGGTATGTGAATACAATGATTTTGCCGAGCGATGGAGTATCGATCCCCTCATCACCTATCGCATAAATCCATTCTCGACATTCTACGCCGGCGCCACCTACGATTATGCGAACTTCTCCGATTGCGGCATCGAGCAAACCCGTTCTCTCACCTGTCTGTCCGACCGCCAGTTCTTTATGAAAATTCAGTATCTGTTCCAGACTTAAAAATGCAGTAGCTACTGTTCGCTCCTTCTATTCGCACACCAGGCCGCCCCGCAAGGCGGCCTGCGTTGTTTGCGGCACAGACGCAACGCCGGAGACGGAACGAAAAATCGCGGCGCAATAAACTTTTGACTGCTGGCCCCGTACACGTTATTTTGAAAATACAAAGCACGAAAATCGATGGGAGGCTCAAGACCTGTGAAGAAACCAGAAAAAGAAATCAAACAGGCCGTCAAAGAACACTATGGCAAGGCCATCAGCCGCAAAGGCTGCTGCTGCGGCCCGCCGCCGGAAGAGATAGCTGACCGGGTCGAGGACTACTTGGCCCTGGCGTCGGGCTATACCCCCGACGAACTGTCCGTTCTACCCAGCGGCGTCACCTCGTTCGGATGCGGCAACCCGGTCGCCCTTATGAGCGTGAAAGAGGGTGATGTTGTGCTTGATCTGGGCTCCGGCGCCGGGCTTGACCTTATTCTGGCCTCCAAGAAAGTCGGTGACCGGGGCCGGGTAATCGGCCTGGACATGACCCCCGAGATGGTCGAAGCCTGCCGGAAGAATCTCGAGAAAACCGGAGTCGCCAATGCTGAGGTTCGCCAGGGGGAAATGGAAGACATGCCCGTAGGCGACGGCGAGGTTGATTGGATTATCTCCAACTGCGTCATCAATCTGTCGCCGGACAAGGAGAAAGTGTTTGCCGAAGCCTACCGCGTGCTCAAACCGGGCGGCCAGATGATGATATCCGACATTGTCTCGTACAATTTGCCCGAAGATGTGCGGGAAAGTGTCTCCGCCTGGGTGGGGTGTATCGCCGGCGCCGTGGAAGAGACGGATTACCTGAAAATGATGCGCGAGGCCGGGTTTGATGATGTCAAAATCGTCGAGAAGAGAACCTACTCGTGCGCTGATCTGGGCGATCACTCCGAGAGCGAATGCGGTTGCTCCTGCCGGGAAGGCATGGAGGATGACGTACCGGTTAAAAGCTACGCTGACAAGGTAGCGTCGGTGAAAGTATACGCCAGGAAACCTTTGTAGAAAGCAGCGTGAACTGAACGTGAAAGCGCCGCCACGACCTTGTGGCGGCGCTTTTCTCTGGGAGGATCGAACGAACTACATGCTGAGCAGGAGTGTACTTTAACGCCCTATTTACCGTCGCTCCTCACATCTTTTACATTCTCCGCCAGCTCTATCCGGTTCATCTTCAGCTCTCGCCTGAGAAGATCCCGGTAGTCGCTGAGCAAACGATACCGGAACGAGAAGCAGTCGCTCTTTTTGAGCTTGTGAAGCAGCACCTGCTTTTTGGACAGAATTATCCTCGTCCCGGCCAGATCTCTCTCGTCGCCGACGCGAGCCTGCACACGAGCACGCCCTTTTTCATGTTCGACTCTGTCAACCCAGCGAAAAGTGGCGTTGATGTCCTTTATCAGTAAATTGATAATCGCCTGTTCGTACCGGCGAATGTTCTTTTCATTTCCATCAAGGTTAGCCTCGTGCCAACGGTCAACGAGCGAGCTCAACTGATCCAGCGAATGTTTGGTCGCCTCCAGTTCTTTCTTGCTCTGAATGACTTCTTTCTTTTCAGCGGCCTGTTGCTTCGGGCTCTCAGCCGTCACAGAGCTGCCCAGAACAGCCAGCAGGACAATTAGGACTAAAGCTGTCTTTTTCATAAACACTCCTTTCGCCGTTTCAAAAACCAGCCCACGGGATTTCCAACAAAAGGCGTGCCGCCCGAAATGTCTTGTGATACAGGCAGTTGTCTGACAGAGTGGTTGAAAAGTATTGGATGATCCCCATTGTTGCCGGATTTAACGAGGCGGCAATACGGGGGATGAATCAAAAAAGGCAGCCCGGATCAGCAGGAAACGCCTACTTGGGCTTTTTGGGGGCGTGGTTGTTCACCATCGCAAACGAGAGATATTCCAGTTCCATGGACATGTTTTCGTTGCGAAGATGAACGAAGGGAGGGACACGCAAGTTGACCGGCGCAAAATTCAGTATGGCCGTGACGCCGGCCTTTACAACATCATCAACAATGTACTGGGACACCGTGGCCGGAACGGCCAATATGACCATCGAGATGTTGGCTTCCTTTACCTCTTTCTCCAGGTCTTTTATATCGGATACGACAATGCCCTTATGGTTTGATCCGATCTTACGTTGGTCGTTATCGAACAGCTTGATGATATGGAAACCCTGCCTGGCAAACTCCTTGTAGCTCACCAGGGCTGAGCCGATATTTCCCACACCGATAAGGGCCACCCGCCACTCCCGGTCGATACCCAGGATGCTTTCAATCTTCAGCTTGAGTTCGTTTACGTTATAGCCCAGTCCCCGGGTACCGAACGATCCGAAGAAAGAAAGATCCTTGCGAACCTGAGCCGGTGTGAGTTTTTCCCGTTTGGCCAGCTCCTTGGAAGAGACCGTTTCATAGTTCTCTTTTTCCAGAAGCGACAGCGTCCGGTAGTACAATGAGAGCCGATGAATGGTCGACTCCGAAATTCGCTTTCTGGCAATTGTGGCCGACATTGGCAGAATTTCTCCTTAAAAGTACCTGGATGACCCCAATCATGGAGTCATGTGAAATGGTTCACAAGAAGTATATTCACATGCCATATAGCTGTCAAGAAAAATTCTCTTGCTTTCGGGAATTCGAGCAATCCACCTGATTACTATTCAACCGGTTACTGCTCACCGGCGACTTTTCTGCGGGCCCTATCGGGCAATCTGTATGTGACTTATGGAACAATTAGGCGAGTAGTTAGCGACGACAGCCGAGCCAAAACTTCATAGTTAATGGTGCCTGACCAGTCGGCAATTTGCTCTACGGATATCGATTCTCCGTTGCCTCGGCCGATGATCGTGGCGACGTCTTCAAGCTTCACTTTTTTGATATCGGTCGTATCCACCATGGTCAGGTTCATACACACTCTTCCTCGCACCGGAGCCCGTCGGTCGGATATGAGCACATAAGCCCGGTTCGACAACGACCTGCCGTAGCCGTCGCAGTAACCAATTGGCAGTACCGCCAGTCTTGTTGCCGCCGTGGTGCGATAGGTGCAGCCATACCCGACGAACGAGTCCGGGGGCAACTGCTTCAGCTGGGTGATTCTGGTCTTCCATGACAGGACCGGTGTGAACAGATCGTTTTGCCCACCCTTGAGGCGGTATGAGAGATAGGTCTCCTTTGAGGGCCAGTGACCGTAAACGGCGATGCCGGGCCTGATCATCTCAAAATGCGTCTTCTTGAACAGGATCGCAGCCGCCGACGAGGCGGTGTGTCTTATGTCCGGTCTTATCTTGAGCGCGTTCATAACCGCCAACAAACTTCGGAAGTTCTTCAGCTGGAACTCGGCATACTCGTGGTTGGTCGTATCCTCTATATTGGCGAAATGCATGCTGGCGCCATAGGGCCTTTTGAGCGACTCATATTTCCGGTATGTCTCGGCAAACGCCGGAAGATCCACTTCTGTTATGCCCTGGCGGTGAGTGCCGGTTTCGAGTTTGAGATGCGTTTTGACCTGGCGGTCCGACTTGGCTGCAATCTTGCCCAGCCGATCAAGAAACTGCCGGTTGAAAATCACCGGCTCAAGATCAAGCTCGAGCACAGCCGCCGCGAGGCTCACCGGTATCGGGCCGAGCACCATGATCGGTTTGTTCCACCCGGCACCTCGGCATTGTTCAGCTTCTTCCAGAGAGTGTACCGTCACATAATCCACGCTAGGATCATCCGTCAGTAGCCTCACCACCTGGCTCAAGCCGTGGCCGTAGGCGTTAGCTTTCACCGAAACGGCAATGAGCTTTCCGTTGGTCAGACCTCTGAGAGCAGCGATATTCTTGCTCAGGGCGGAGCGCGATAGTTCAATCCAGCTGAGAAGTTTCTTTTCGCTCATCATACTATTTATACTCGGCATCCAGAGGCAAGACAACAAGAAGAATTTGGAGGAACGCCCCGGTAAAATGGCTTGTGGCCCGACGATCGACTTCATACGTTAATAGCCAGGGTGCCGAAACATGCCTTCAAAAGAGGCGTATAGGTCAATATGCCATGACCCACAATTCGTTCATGCAGACTGTTGATTTGTGTCGCTACTACCGTCGCGGTCCCCAGGAAATCCGCGCTGTTGACGAAGTAAACCTTCACGTCGAGCGTGGCGAATTCCTCGCCATTGTGGGCGCCTCCGGATCCGGTAAGTCGACCATGCTCAACCTCATGGCCGGCCTGGACACTCCTACATCGGGCCGAATCGAGGTGGAAGGGACGGACCTGAGCAGCCTCACACGCCGCCAGTTGGCCTTTTACCGGGCGCACCGTGTGGGTATGGTTTTTCAGTCGTTTAACCTGATATCGCACCAGACGGCCCTCAGGAACGTCGAGACGGCGCTACTTTTTAATGACACGCCCGCCAGAGAACGTCGCCGTCGAGCGACCGAGATTCTGGAGAAGCTCGGGCTTGGCGACCGTTTGGACCATCGACCGGCCGACCTGTCAGGGGGGGAACAGCAAAGGGTAGCCGTGGCACGGGCGCTGGTAAAAGGCCCCCATATACTCTTTGCGGATGAGCCGACCGGAAATCTCGACCACACGAACACCGACCAGATTGGCGAGTTGCTGGCCGATTTGAATCGCCAGGGGCTGATAATCGTCATGGCAACGCATGATGTGGACATGGCGCGTCACCTCGCCCATCGAATCGTAAGCATGGACTATGGCAAGCTGGTTGACACCGGTGATGACCGCGAGGAGATATCATGACTTTTGCGGACCTGATCGCTATCTCTACCGGGAACCTTTGGCGGATGAAGCTTCGTGCCTTCCTCACCATCTCTGGTGTCGTAATAGCCATTGCCGCTTTCGTGGCCATGCTATCGTTCGGGGCCGGGAATCAGAAGCTGATAACGGAGCAGTTCAACGAGCTCGGGCTTTTTTCGACCATGCATGTATATCCACCGGACGAAGATGAAACGACCGATTCAACCGCCGCCCCGGTGTTGGACCAGACAGCCATCGACCACCTGGCATCAATACCGGGGGTCAACCTTGCCTATCCGCTGGAGTCGTTCGGGATTAGTGCTGTAATCGGTGATACCCTAATAGCAACCAGGGGACAGGCGCTTCCGGGCGAGGCGGTACAGACAAAGATCTATTCCCAGCTGCTGGCCGGCTCCCCTTACTCCGGAGACAGCACTTCGGAGGCTATCGTTACTGAAGACTTTCTGGAGATAGCGGGTCTCGAAGACCCCGACTCGCTTATCGGGCAAAGATTGATAATTTCAGTAGAGGCAGCCGTCATTGACAGCGGTGTGGCCGGGGTGGATGAAAGTATCGGCGACCGCGTCGGTGACCGGGTCCGTGATATGAGCCTTGATTCGCTTCGCAGCGACAGCTACTGGCAACGCGCCGCTAGGGAAGAGTTGGCCGGGGCAATGATGCGGTTCGTGGACGGATACATGAACCACCGGGCATTGATTTCCGATACTTTGACGATCACCGGCGTCCTCAAAGGGCGAAGCCGAGGCCGCATAAGAATCGAGCCGGTAGTCATTCCGACCGCCACCGCCGTGCGGTTCAGTTCGGCTGGCTTCATTGGAGATCCATCAGACTGCGCCACCGCTCTCAGCAGCGGAGGGCTGTTCCAGGCGGGTCTGGACACCACCAGCAGGGTATACCCGCGCGTGACTCTGGACCTGGATCC
>CP070756.1:2739761-2751364 GCA_020348905.1 Candidatus Zixiibacteriota bacterium | reverse complement strand
CTGTTAACCCTTATACAAATAGACACATCATCGGATTCGCACGAAAAAATATTGCTCAAATTTTGCGTAGTCAAGCCTTAAAATAAAAAAGGCAAAAAAAGGTTGCGCTGCTCAAAAAAATCTTGTTAAAAGTGTAGAAAGTTCTTAGACTTGCAGTCTGTGGGCCTATGAAGATTCTAATCATAACTCAGCACTTCCCTCCTGAAAGGGGAGCGGTCAGGCGTCTATTCGAATTTGCCCGGCATTTTGTCCGAAACGGGCATGATGTGTCGGTGCTTACCGCCATGCCCAATTACCCGGATGGAATCGTTCCGCCCAAGTATCGCGGCAAGTTTTTCTTCTTCGAGGAACTTGATGGAGTCAAGGTGTACCGCAACTGGGTTTTGCCGGCATCGAATTATCAACCCAAGAAGAGAATGGTCGGGTTTCTGACTTTCCTGACTTCCACCGTGATTAACTCCTTTCGTATCAAGGCCAAATTTGATCTGATCATTGCCTCCTCACCTCCCGTTACAACGCCGGTAATCGGCCTGGTACTAAGCTGGCTGCGCCGCTGCAAATTCGTGATGGAAATCCGCGATCTCCAGCCGGAGTCGAGCGAGGATTTCGGAAATTTGAATCGGTCATTGTTCACACGTGCGGTCAAAAGGATGATGCATTACCTGTACCGCAAAGCCGATGCGATTGTGCCGGTCACCGATGGGATCGCCGACTACCTGGTCAAGATAGGCATCGATGAGAACAAGATCGAAGCGGTTAAGTCAGGTGTGAGTCAGGAATTTGTTAATGCAGACTCGAACGGTATTAGAAAGAGATTCGGGTTGGAAGAGAAATTTCTCGTGCTTTACTCCGGAACGCTGGGGTGGGCCCATTCGCTGGAGACATTCATTGAGGCGGCCCGGCAGCTCAACGATCAACCGGACATCTTCTTCGCTTTCATCGGAGATGGTCAGAAGCGGGGCGTCCTTGAGGGCATGGTTCGCGACTACGGCTTGAAGAATGTCGGCTTTTTCGGCCTGCAGCCTCTGGAGACCATTCCATACTTCCTTCAGGCGGCTGACGTGCTGGTTCACAGCATGAAGGATGTACCGGTAACCAAGGGTAGCCTGCCCAGCAAGCTTTTCGAGTATATGGCTTCGGGCAAGCCTATAATCTACGGGTCCTCGGGCGGGGAGGCGGTTTTGGAGCTGGAAAAAGCCGGCGGAGCACTGGCGTTCAAAGCCGACGATCCGGATCGTCTATGCGAGTTGATTCTTAAGCTCAGATCGGGCGAGATTGACGGTTTGCACCTCGGCCAGCGGTACCATGAGCACGTCACCAGAAACCACTGTCGTGAGACGTGGGCCAACCGCTACATGGCCTTTCTCGACAAAGTCTAAGCCTGTCTCACTTTCCTCGACGCATTCTCCCTGCACAACAAAAAGGTTGCTCTGTCTCGGGCGTTGGTGTTATAGTTGCATTTTCTCGGGTCCCCGCTGGTATTACCTAATGATTCTTTGAAAGGTAGACTGTGACCGGAAAACCGAAGATTGTGCTTGTGGTTGGCGCGCGTCCGAACTTCATGAAAGCGGCCCCCCTGATGGACAGGCTTCAACAGGAACCTGACAGATTTGATACGATTCTTATTCATACCGGCCAGCACTATGACCATAACCTGTCCCAGCTTTTCTTCGATCAGCTCGGTATGCCCGAGCCTGACAGTTACCTCGGGGTGGGTTCGGGCACCCACGCTCATCAGACGGCCAGAATTATGGTTGAGCTGGAAAAAGAGTTGATGCGGCTAAAGCCAGACCTGGTGATTGTGTTTGGCGATGTCAACTCGACCCTGGCCGCATCGGTGGTTTGCGCCAAGCTCTGTCTGAAATTAGCTCACGTGGAGGCCGGGTTGCGCAGTTTCGATAACACCATGCCCGAGGAGATCAACCGGATCGTAACCGATCGGCTATCGGACTATTTGTTCGCGACCGAGGATGCCGGACTGGTTAACCTTCGCAACGAAGGCGTACCGGACCGGAAGGTGTTCTTTACCGGCAATATCATGATTGACTCGCTCGTCAATCACCTGAAGGCGGCGCGAGAATCCCGGATACTTGAAAAGCTGTCGCTGGAGCCGCGAAATTACGTTGCTATGACCATGCATCGTCCCGCCAATGTCGATGACTCTGAAACTCTCAGCAGACTAATCAAGTGCGTGGCTGATATCAGCGAACGAATCCCGGTGGTTTTTCCATGTCATCCCCGAACGGCCAAACGGATAAAGGAGTTCGGCATTCTCGATGGTAACAGCCACCCCGGTCTGACGATCGAGCAACCGCTGGGCTACCTGGATTTTCTCAAACTGCAGGCCGAATCAAAAATAGTGCTTACCGATAGCGGCGGGATTCAGGAGGAAACGACGTATCTGGGTATTCCATGCATCACCATGCGAACTACCACCGAACTGGTGGCGACGGTTGAAGTGGGAACCAATACCCTTTGCGGCTCCGACCCGCAAAAAATCTCTGCTGCCGTGGACAGGATTCTGGAGGGTGGCGGTACCGAGGGGCGAATCCCTGACCTCTGGGACGGCAACACCTCGTCGAGAATAGTCGAGATTCTCAGGCAAAAGCTCTTGTGAGGAGAATTCCCTTCGGTGGCCGTAAGGCCCCTGACCGCCAGGCCAACTTCCAACTAATCTGTTTGCTGTCAATCTGTTTGCATTCCTGTCATACTTTTGTATATTAGCCCAGATTGTATCACTTGTTTGTACCAATAGTATGAGGAGCTGAAATGCCTTCACCGACGGATATACTCACCGAACAGGAAAAGGTAACCCTTCGCGATTTGCCTTCGCTATTGCTCGGAGCTGATACCACCGTGCCTACTCTGCATGGGCCGAAGAAATACATTAACTTTGATAATGCCGCGTCAACCCCAACCTTCTCCCATATCGCTTCGTCCGTAACCGCCTTTCTGCGTTGGTATTCCAACGTGCACCGGGGTACCGGTTTCAAGTCGCAACTATCCAGTTGGGCGTTCGAGCAGTCGCGTGATATCGTGGCCGACTTTGTCGGTGCTGATTTGAAGCAGCAGGTGGTCATCTTCACCAAAAACACAACCGAAGCCATCAACAAGCTGGCCAACCGACTTCCTTTCGAAAAAGATGACGTGGTATTGACGACCCTGATGGAACATCACTCCAACGAACTTCCCTGGCGACGCGTGGCCCGGGTTGAGCATATCGGGTTGAACGCCGACGGTACGATTTCGACCGAGGATTTTTCCGAAAAGCTGAAGCGTTTTGGCTCCAGGGTCAGGCTGGTGGCCATAACCGGAGCCTCGAACGTCACCGGCTACATCAATGACCTGGATTTCTTCGCCCGCGAGACGCACCGAGCCGGAGCGAGGATTCTGGTAGATGCCGCTCAACTGGCACCGCATCGGCCCATCGATATGAAGGCCGGCGATGACGAACATAAGCTCGACTATATTGTGTTTTCCGCCCACAAGGTCTATGCACCGTTCGGAGTTGGCGTGCTCATCGGAGAACGGGAGACTTTTGAGCAGGGTGATCCGGAAGAGGTTGGCGGCGGTGTGGTTGATATCGTTACACTGGAGGAGGCATACTGGACTGATCTTCCCGAAAAGGAAGAGGCCGGCACCCCGGACATCATCGGGGTGGTGGCACTGGCGAAGGTAATCAGGATGATCCAGTCGATTGGCTGGGACGAAATTATCAGGCACGAATCGGAACTTACGGCCTATGCCCTGGAAAGACTCAAACAGATTCCGCAAGTAGTGTTATACGGTGACAGCGACCCCAATCACGCCGATCAACGACTCGGTGTCATATCCTTGAACGTCAAGGACGTTCCCCACGCACTGGTGGCAGCCATCCTTAGCTACGAGGGCGCTATCGGAGTCAGATCGGGTTGCTTCTGCGCCCATCTGTACGTGAAATCACTGCTGAATGTGAGCGATGAGGATTCAAAAACACTCGAGCAGCAGATTCTATCCCGCGATCGCTCGCAATTACCGGGTACGATAAGAATGTCATTCGGGATATACAACACTCGTGACGAGGTCGATCGATTCCTCGAAATGATAAGGAAGATAGCCGAAGGAGATTATCACCAGCACTATCTTCTGAATAAGGAAAAAGGCGAGTACGCCCCGGACGGCTTTGATATCGATTTTCAGCAGTACTATCCTCTTTAGGTAGCAGAATCTTGCCATACGAACTTAACAGGCGCCTGATAGGCGCCTTTGATTTGCTCTAAACTTCGTGTGAGAAGATTGGGCCGGCTTCAGTTCAGTTCACTTATGAGCCGGAGACCTTCCAGGGTGAGGTCTGGCTCGATGAACTTTATGTGCTTTGAGTACTTGTCGAGGCCGCGCGAGAAACCGCCGGTGGCGACCACTTTCACACCGGAGAATCCAGTTTCCTCCAGAACCTTGTCAATCAGGTAGTCAACCTGACCGACCGTTCCATAAAACAAGCCGGACTTGAGGGCGCCGGCGGTTGATTTGCCCACGACCGTATCCGGCGGCTCAATGCGAACCTCAAACAGCCGAGCCGCTTTTCTGGCCAGCTGCGTCATCGACGTTTCCGGACCGGGAATCAGAATGCCGCCGATATAAGCTCCCCTCTTATTCACAATGTCGAAGTTGGTGGCCGTGCCAAAGTCGACTACAATTACAGGCCCACCGAATCGGCTGAAGCCGGCGACAGCGTTGGCGATGCGATCAGCCCCCACCTGGTCGGGCTGGTCAATCTCTATTGTTATGGGCAGGTTGAGCTTATGCGAAACAACCGTGGGGATACAGCCCAGGTGCCGTCGCGCCATCTGTTCGAAGGTAGTGGTCAGGGGTGGCACCACCGAACAGATAATAGCGGTATCCACCTGTTCGCCCGATAGTCCGATTCGATCGAGCCAGCCGGCAACCATAAATCCCGCCTCATCGGATGTCATGTTAGGCCGCGTTGATAGATGAAACCGATCTTTGAGAGTGGTATCCTTGTATAGACCGATAACAATGGTGGTGTTGCCGATGTCGATGGCGATAAGCATAACGGAATATAGCAGTTACGACGGCATAAGGTCAAGTGCCACTTATCGAGCGCGAAGGGTCGAGGATTAGATGGGCAGTCAACGACCCTACTGGTTTCAGTTTACGGCCGGGCCGTGCGGCGGTGAAGGCTGCTGGGCGATATCGCGATTGATTTTTTCGGCAGACTTGTAGGCGTCCCAGATGCCGTAGATAAACAATATCGGGGTGGTAATGAAACCGATCAGGATTACCATCAGAATCCAGGAAATTGTATACGCAATGATGAACAGAATCCCTTTGGCGAGCTGGCCGTTGTATATCTGCCCCAGGCCCATGTAGAAGAAAGATAAGACCGCGGCCAGACCGGGATTTTTGTAGAATTTTGGTGGTGGCTGATAAGTCATCGGGAACTCCGAGATTGTGAAATTTTCTGTTCTGCTCTCTATAATACCACCAAACCGGTTTTCAATTCAATCCCTTTTTGAAGAAATTTGGCTCTGAACTGACCGGTATATTCGACCGATAATCAGTAAAATGAGGCTTTTTTTCGCAATCTGTCTGCTGATGTGGGTTATGGCAGTTCTGGCCACTGGTTGCGGCCAGAAAGTGGAAGTTTTCAGGGGCCGTCTGATCGAAAAGTCAGAACCGGGCGTATCGGAAGATGCATCGCCGCTGCCGGCAGAATTTCTGTCATCCTGTGGGTCCCCGATGAGTCTTCAGCTCGCCGCCGGTCTCTCCCATTACCAGCGAAGACAATATGACAGCTGTCGATCTTTACTGGAAGGCCTGCTGGGTCAATCTCCTTCCGAATGGCGGGCGCATTACCTTATGGGACTGCTTGATTACAACGGGCAGGATTTCGACCGGGCCGAAAGAAGCCTGCTCGCCGCACTTCGATTCGTCCCGCCGCAGAAGCAATGTCGGGCAACAATATATCTGGCACTGGGGATGACGCTGGAGCGTCAGGGAGAATACGCCCGGTCCAAACAGCATTTTATCACCGTCCTGCGGCTCGATTCAACATCGGTCGCGGCCAGGAACGGACTTGACCGATTGACCGCCCTCACTATCATTGAGCCGTAACAAAATTCCTACCACCGGCGAAGTGCTTTGTCTTATATTGTCGCCATGACTGTCAACCACCCTACCTACCGGCTCGGCCCGGACTTCAATGAAAAGCTCGATAGTTTTGTCAGGAAATTCCTTGACGAAGGATTTGATCTGTTCTCCGAGGAATTCGAGCGGGTCCAGCCTTTTATCGAGAGAGCTCGACGCGCCGGGAAACGCGATGACAACGATCTGAGGCAAACCGAGAAAGAGAAATACCTTCTTGAGCTGGTCTCATTTAAGATATACGACGAGTTGAACCGGGAAAAATTCAACCAATGCCAGAGCACCCTCATTGTGATGCCGGATTGTTTGTCGATTCACGAGAAAGAATGCGAGAAGGTGGAGAAATCGTACGGCTTTTTCTGCAAGCGCTGTCTTCCGACCTGCAGGGCCTATGAGATCGGCGATTTGGCCAAGCGATATGGTCTGAAGATAGTCTTCTCCAAGCGTAAGCTGGCCGAGCAGATTGAGTATTTCTCCAAAAAGATGGATGATCTCAGCGTAATTGGCATCGCCTGCATCCTCATGCTGGCGTCGGGAATGCGAACGGCCGCCGAGGTGGGTGTTCCGGCCCGGGGTGTTCCGCTAAACTTCACCGGCTGCGAGCACTGGAACGACGAACCTTTCGCGTCGGATTTCGCAATGGAATCTCTCAAGGCGATCCTGGAAGAAAAATATGGACCTGGAAATTAGAGAACTCACAATCAGTGACTACGACGATATAATAAGGGTGTGGTCAATATCGGGTCTGCCTTTCAAGCCGAAAGGCAGGGAGAGCCGGCAGGTGATGGAAAAGGAGATGGCCAACCCCAACTGCGTTTACTACGGCCTGTTTTCGGGCGAAGCGATGATCGGGGTGGTGATAGCCAATTTTGACGGACGCCGGGGGTGGATTAACCGTCTGGCGATTGATCCGGATTATCGCGGACAAGGTCTGGGGGGCAAACTCATCGCCCGGGGTGAGGAGTTCCTGCGGGCCGCGGGAGCCCTTGTGCTTTGCGTCCTCATAGAAGAGATCAACTATCCGTCAGTTTCCTGTTTTCAAAACAACGGCTACAACTGCGAACACGAGATAAAATACTTCACCAAGCGCTCATCGCCGGACGCCTGATAATGAAGACTTTTTTGGCCTACCCTTCAATTTTTCTACAAACAAACTTGCCTTAGTCCGCGGCTTTATTTAACGTAACCGTATTCAGCACATAAACTACTAAAAGGACGGGAGTTAATCGTATGGATTATCCTTTTTGGGATGTGGGCATAGGCTATGGGGTCTTGATGGCCGTCATTGCCGTTGTCCATGTCTTTGTCTCCCATTTCGCCATAGGCGGAGGGCTTTATCTGGTTGTTGCCGAGCGGACGGCGCGCAAGAAGAACGACCGACTGATGCTTCAATTCCTTCGGAAGCTGAGCAAGTTCTTTGTTCTGGTAACGGTCGTGTTCGGGGCGCTTACGGGTGTAGGCATCTGGTTCGTCATCGGGTTGCTCAATCCGACGGCAACGGAGGCCCTTATCCACAATTTTGTGTGGGGCTGGGCAACCGAGTGGACTTTTTTCGTCATTGAGATTACCGCCGCCCTGCTTTATTTCTACGGCTGGGACAGGATGTCGGCAAAGGCGCACATGATTATCGGCTGGGTCTATTTTGGGGCGGCCTGGATGTCGCTGTTTATCATCAACGGGATTATCACTTTTATGCTGACGCCCGGAGATTGGCTGGCAACGGGCAACTTCTGGGATGGTTTTTTCAATCCCACCTTCTGGCCATCACTGTGGCTGCGAACGGGTGTTTGTATTATGCTGGCCGGTCTGTATGCCCTGCTGGTGGCCTCGCGGTACAAACCTGACGACTTCAAACCGGTACTGGTGCGATACAACGCCATCTGGTCCATCATTGGTCTGGTTATCATGGTACCGACTTTTTACTGGTACTGGAACGCCATCCCATCCGGCATCGTTCAAACGGCGCTGGAGCAGATGCCGACACCGATCGCATCGCTTTATGGATCTTTCTGGAACGCGGGTCTAATAGCGGTGGCACTGATTCTTTTCGGGTTGTTGATTCCCAAAAGATACAACCTGGTCATTGGCATACTGGTTATGATCTTCGGCATCAGCTGGTTTTTCGAGTACGAGTGGCTGCGAGAATCGATTCGCAAGCCCTACGTCATCTCAGGGTACATGTACGGCAACGGTGTTAGCCTGGCTTCGGTTGAGCAACTTGAGCAGGAAGGCTACCTGGGCAATATTGCCTTTCGTACCGGCGATGACGGCGCCGATTTGTTCCGTCGAGCCTGCCGGAGCTGTCACAGTATCGGCAACTACAAGGCCCTTAAGCCGGCCTTCGACGGTGCCGATCGGGCCTTCATTGCCGCCATGGTGAAGGGCACCCATGTCATCAAAGGTAATATGCCGCCGTTTCTGGGAACGGAACTGGAGGCTTCTCTGACAGCGGAGCATATCTACGGCAGGGTTGATAACCGTCATCTGAGCCAGATATACGGACTGAGCGGTGTGGAACTGGGACGGAAAGTCTACGACGTTCGATGCGGGAGTTGCCATGAGCTGGGCGGTTACAACGACAAGTGGGAGTCGCTTTCCGGCCTAACTGCCGAAGACCTGGGTGATATTCTGGACATGGCCGGTGATCTGGGTGAGGAAATGCCGGACTTTACCGGTGATAGTGTCGAGCGGGAGGCACTGATTGAATTTCTGTTGTCCTTAAATGAAGGAGGAGAACGATGAACTTGCCGGATTACAATTTCCTGTCGGCTCCTCTGTGGCTGGTTACGACTCTTCATATCGTGACGCTGACGCTTCATTTCCTGGCCATGAACTTCCTTCTGGGGGGAGTGATAATTGTCCTGCTGGGCAAGTTCACCACCCGGTGGCATAACCCGACGGTTCAAACGCTGCTAAAGCTGTTTCCAAATGCTATGGCCGCCACCATAACTTTCGGTGTGGCACCCCTTTTGTTTGTGCAGCTGGTCTTCGCAAAGCAGATATACTCCGCTTCGATTGTAAGCGCCTGGTTCTGGCTGATGATCATGGTTGTAGCCATCGTCGTATACTATTTCCTGTACGCGTCGTCATTCTCGCTCAATTCAAAGGCAGGTAAGGCAGGTACTTATCTCACGATCGGGCTGGTCGGCCTGATATACGTATCCTTTGTCTACAGTTCTGTTTTCTCGCTGGCCGAGCGTCCTTCGCTGATAGCGTCACTGTACGCCGCAGCCCAGTCGGGGCTGGTGATCAATACGGATATTGGCGCATACATTTTCAGGTGGCTGCACATGCTGCTTGGGGCAGTGACGGTTGGCGCTTTCTTCGTCGGCCTGTTCGGGAAGAACAACGAGCCGGCCTTTGCGGTCGGCAAGAAATTCTACCTGTGGGCAATGGTGGCCGCCATGGTGCTGGGCCTGGCCTACTTATTTACCATGGGCGATTACATTCTCCCCTTTATGCGCAGCGTATCAATCTGGCTGCTGCTGGTATCGATTGTACTGTCGCTGGGTTCACTACACTTCTTTTTCAAAAAGAAGTTTGTTCCGGCCGCGCTTATGCTGATCGTGTCGCTGGTCGGGATGGTGACAATCAGGCATTTGGTAAGGCTGATTCACCTCGACGGACTGTTCGATCCGGCCTCGATACCTTTCCGGCCGCAGTGGTCCATCTTTGCGGTTTTCCTGGTCTGCTTCGTGATTGCCGTTGGGTTGGTCTGGTATATGTTCCGGCTCTACTTCACCGCTCAGAGCCAGCCCGGCTCGTGACCGGGGAAGATGCATAAAGGTAAGCCTGTTGATTTAAGTAAGAAAGGGTGAGCCGTGTGGCTCACCCTTTGAATTTGCGTCAGCGGCTGCTATCCGGTTCACGGTTAAGAGTAATCAGGAAGGCTTCCTTGAATGTTTCGTAGTCCCTCGGTCCGACAAAGCGGCCCACCTCTTTGCCGCTTCGGTCAATGAATATCGTGGTGGGTACACCGGTAAGACGATAGCGCATAGCCAGAGAATTGTCAGCCATCAACATGACCCAGTTCATACCGTGTTCACGCGAATATTTGATCACGTTGTCGGGGTTATCCCTGACGGCCAGGCCCAGTATTTCAATTCCACGCGGACGGAACTCGGCATATAGTTTAACAAGATCCGGAATTTCCTTTCGACAGGGCGGGCACCAGGTACCCCAGAAATTCAGCACTACCGGCTGTTGGCCAACCCATTCGGCGGAATTGCGGAGATTGCCGTCAATGTCATAGGTAGTGAACAAAAACTCGCTCTGGACGGCCGGCGTTTGGGCTTCCCCGGCAGGTGACCCGGGGTTGCCTGTGGGGTCTTTCGCTGGATTGGCGGTTTCGGTTTCCGAGGTCTGCTCTGCCTGGTTATCTCCGCCGCAGGAAATCGTCAAGAGAGCCAAAGCCGAAGTCAGAATGGTTAACGTGATGAATTTTCCAAGCATATTGTATCCTCGTGACATTCTCTTCCCGGACAAATTAAGCATTGGCAGCCGAGGTGCAAGTAAAATCGTGCCTCTGGATGTCCGACTGAATCAGACAGTAGTGCCCGCCTAAATCAATCTTCTTCGGGGTTCTCCTCGGTAGCGGTGGAATCGTATCGTTTCTCTTTAACAAAGTTCAGCGCTTCCAGCATGAACTCGGCCGGACGGTAGCCTCCGATCGGTCCGATCTTGCTGCCGTCCGACTTGAGAAACCAGAAGGTGGGATAACCGCGAACACCAAATTCCCGAACGGCCAGATTTCGCTCAGTGATTTTGTAACCGTCGATATCAAGCTCCTTTCGGGACTCGCCATCGACTCTCACCGCGATGAAGTCGTTGTTTAGCAGTTCGATGACTCTTGGGTCGGTGAAAACCTCCCGCTCCATCTTACGGCAATAACCGCACCATTTGGCGGTGAAATCAATAAAGACGTGCTTATCTTCGTTAAGAGCTTTCTTCAGCCCGATGTCATAAGCCTGCCAGTCAATTTTGGGGTCGGCTTCGGTTTGGGGATTTTCGGATTTGGTCTTGTCCTTGCCGGTAGTGGCCCGAGCACCCGGTAAGCCTGCCGCGGAAAAACCAACCAGCACCAGTAGTATTATCAGTAGTTTCGGTTTCTGCATAAGAATCGCAAGAATTTAAAGTGAACTTTCTTTCTTCGTCAAGGGTCTGAGAAAGGCGGCCGATTCGCCCAACAGTTCCTTCAGGGTATTGAGCAGGGCAAAGTCGGGCCTTACTGAATATTTCTTAGACCTGATGTAAACTTCAGAGCCGTTCTCCTGTGCGGCAATAAGTACCGGCGCATCTCCCCGGTACTGCTCGATTGAGGCCAGGGCCTTTTCAATCTTTTTATCGGAACACTGCTTATCGACCTTTATAACCAACTGGCAGCTAAACCGTTCCGTAAGTTTTTCCATCGGCAGCAGTTCCAGCCCGATTATCTTGGGGGCCTCGCCTTCACGGGTGGC
>CP070756.1:2692959-2739661 GCA_020348905.1 Candidatus Zixiibacteriota bacterium | reverse complement strand
CGAAAAACCGGTGGCCATCGAACAGCTTCGAGACGCTATTTCGGCGCACTACCCTGACGCGGAAATCACGCACCTGACCCACTTTGAAGAGGAGAACGCCTTCATCGTCAAGACCAAGGGGCCTCAGACCGAAACCGAGGCCAAAGAGATGATGGCCGGCATAAAGGGTGTAATAGAGAGTTCAATCGCGGACAATCCGTTCAACACCGAGGCCGGGCAGGAGATGCTGATAGGCCCGGCGGTGGGGGAAACCTTGCGTAAAGACGCCCAGAAGGCCATCCTGCTATCGCTGTTTGGAATCATTGTGTACATCTGGATTCGCTTCGATTTTCGAAGCGGTATCGCTGCCACCGTGGCGACGTTCCATGATGTACTGGCCGTCATGGGGATTTTCTACATCCTCAATCTGGAGTTCGACCTGCTGATTGTCACGGCCCTGTTGACTCTGGCGGGGTATTCGCTAACGGACACGGTGGTTGTCTACGACCGCATACGCGAGAATCTAAAGAAATTCCGCACCAAGGGCGAGTTCACCTCGTGTGTCAACATGTCCATCAACGAAGTGCTGTCGCGGACATTTAACACCTCAATCACGGTTATATTCGTGGTCGGCACGCTTTTCTTCTTCGGTGGTGAGGTACTGCGCAATTTCGCCCTGGCCCTGATAATGGGCGTGATTGTGGGTACCTACAGTTCCATTTTTGTGGCCAGCCCGATTGTTGTCGAATGGGAGGCCCGTTCGCCGAAGCGGTTTAAGTAATCGGTTCTGATTGGTGATCGATTTCGAGCCCGCCGGATAGCTTCCGGCGGGTTTTCTTTTGAACCAATCCGTGATATGACTTATTTGGAAAAAACTGTGTCCCCACTGGTCGGTCATCCGTATCCTATGATATGGTGACGGGACTGTTTAAATTAGTAAACTGGTACAGTTGGTGAACGACGGGTTTCTTTGAGGGAATATGCTGGCGATAATATTATCCGTGCTAACAATGACGGCCCCGGCCGACAGTACTATGGGTGAGCAGGAGCCGATTGAACTCGACCCTATCGTCGTTGTTGGCCGGCGCGAACCGACCCGGCTTTCCAAAACTGTCAACTCTGTTCTGAAAATATCACCTCAGAAAGTAGAAACTGCCGGCGAGGATAACATTCTTCATCATTTGGCTTACAGTCATGCTTCGATATCCGTGACGTCGGTTAACGGCACCGGCTTCGGCTTGGGTCCAAGGGGACAGGGGAAATTACTTATTCGCGGCCTTGGATTTTCACCCAATCGGGGATCGCTGGTTTTGATCGATGGACGACCCGATATTGCCGGATTATTCGGTCACCCCCTTCCCGACACTTACCGCCGGGCCGGTATCTACTCAGCCGAACTGGTCAAGGGGGGAGCCTCGACCCTGTACGGTTCAAACGCTATCGCCGGCGTGCTTAACCTGCAGTCGTTCTATCAGCCGAATCTCAATCGCTACACAGGCCTGGAGATCACCGGCGGCAACCATCATACCTTCAACGGAATCGCGCGTCACTCGCAGAGATTCGGCAAAACGGTGGTGGCAGGATGGTACGAGTACATCGAATCCGACAATCATCGGGAAGACAACGAGTATTTCAACCGTTCCGGCGGGGTCCGCGTGCAGCTGGACCGTATAGCCGGCTTCGAGATGTTTGTTGCCGGACGATATACCTCCTTCGATTTTGCGGACGCCGGGCCGGTGTATGATCCCTCCCGGTCGACCGGTGATATTCAACGATCCGGGATTACATTCGGGATGGATCGAGAGGCCAACCGGATACTTATGTCAGTGAGGCTATACAATAGCTACGGTGAGCACGCCTTCTCCGACGGCTTTGAGTCGATTGACCGCAATAACGGCCTCGATATCTTCGCAAAAGTAAAACGGGCCGGCTATCGGGGCCTGAGTTTGTCGGGGGGTGTCTCTTTCAATTACCTGGGAGGATCAGCCGGTGACGGAACACTCTTCGTTAGAAGCGGAACCTTCAGCGAAAAGGAATATGCTGTCCACGGCCAGGTCGAACTCGATGTGAAGGATATGTTCGATATCACACTGGGCGGAAGGTATATCGACCATGACCGGTACGGCGATCATTTTGTCTATCAGGCGGGCGCTGTGGTGCCTGCCGAAAAGTATGGCTCGCTAAAGCTGTCAGTGGGTACGGCCTACCGTAACCCGACCATAAACGAATCCCAGTTGTTCGTCATATCAAATTCCGAGACCCTCAAACCCGAAGAAGGCGCGTTTTACGAGATCGGATATTTCAATCAGTTTGGCAGCAGTATTTCCGTGGAGACAGCAGTTTTCTACAGGGAGGGTGACAACTTAATCACGACCCTGCCCAATCCTTCACCGCCGCCTCTGGTCAAATTCCAGAATAGCGGCTCATACAGTCACTCCGGCTGGGAGGCCGCCCTCAGATATGTCAGGGGGGTCCTGGGAATCAGCTCTTCGTTTATACACCTCAATCAGGATGATCGCAACCTGTCGGTTCCTGAAGACAAACTGGTAGTGGCCGGCGAGTATGCATCCGGGCCAATGCGGATAGGTCTTGAGGCTATCGCCGCTTTCAACACGACCTCCGATTCAGCAGGTACGACAGTAGTTCTTGATGATTATGTCGTTGTCAATTTTGACCAGCGGTATGCTATTAGTGGGCAAATTGATCTGAAACTGAGATTCGAGAATCTCTTCGACCGGGACTACGAGGTTGTTCATGGATACCCGATGCCCGGTATCACCTTCCGCACCGGATTGGCCATTCGGATAAACTGACCCCGGTCTTTTTTTTCATCAAAAGCTCCAGTTTGGCTGTATATTATGTACATGGTCAGGCTTACATCGAAAATTGCGCTGGCAGCAGCAGCTGGCGTCTGCATGCTGGCCGGTCAGCCGGCGCAATCGCAAGAGGGGTATGGCCTTACGAGAACCGGGCGGGCGCCGACCGGGAACCCGCATCCATCGGCGGTGAAGGTAGCCCGGCTCCATTATTCAGGGGGAGGTGACTGGTACTGGGGAAGGTCGGCGGTGCCTAATTTCCTGAACTTTGTAAAGGAGAATACCGACTACCCGGTCGACACCAATGAGTATGAGATATCCATTATGGATCCCGATCTGTTCCGCTACCCCTTCCTGTTTGCCACCGGGCACGGCGTCATCAGTTTTTCAAGCGAGGAAAAGGAACGGCTCAGAGAGTATCTTGTCGGCGGCGGGTTTCTGTTCGTTAACGATTCCTACGGCATGGATCGGGGTTTCCGTCAGGAAATGTCGGAGCTATTTCCCGAAAGAGAAGTCGTGGAGTTACCCTTTGATCACCCCTTGTATCACTGTTTCTATGACTTTCTTAACGGACCTCCGAAGATCCATGAGCATGACGATAAACCACCCCGGGGATACTCGATCATCATCAATGGTCGGGCCGTTATATACTTTCTGGTGGAATCGGATATCGGCGACGGATGGGAAGACCCGCAAGTGCACAATGACCCGGAGGAGAAGCGTCTCGAAGCATTCCGGATGGGAGTAAACATACTCACCTACGCCTTGTTGCACTGAGTAGAGAGAAGTAACGATGAAGAAAGAACATACCAACGAAACTCTTTACAGCAATCTCAGGCGAACTCTGGTAAAGAAGCGGCTGCTGTTCTTTACGGCGGGGATTCTGGCTACCGCCGTCGTGTGTGTCGCTATGCTGATCGCCCTGTCAGCAGTGGCGGGAATCGTGGTTCTGCCGGTCGGTGTCAAGATTGCGCTGCTGGTGGCAGCGACTGTGGCAATACTGGTGGCCTTTGCAAGGACGGCTCTGGCGCGGTTGTTTTCGGGCAATATTGAAACGGTAGCACTCGACCTGGAAAGAAAGTATCCTGATCTAAAGGGCCGTCTAATTGCTGCGATCCAGTTCGCTCGTATGAAAAGGACGCCGGGGTATTCGCCCGAGCTGATGGCTTCCACCCGGCAACAGGCGGTTGAAAAGTCCGAACAAATCAATTTCGCTACCGCCCTGTCGTTTTATCCATTGATCAAAACAGTCAGGATCCTCGCGGTGGTGACAGTCATAGCGCTGATTCTGCTTCTTATAACTCCCGGCCTGTTCACCCATTCCTACCGGGTCTATTCAAATCCGTTGACGGTGGTGGCCCCGCCGCTGGGCTATAATCTGGTCGCTTTTCCCGGATCGGTTCAATGGGTAAAGTATCGAGATATCGATATCGGCGCTTCAATCTACGGCGACAAACTCCCCGAGCAAGCCGTTATCCATCATCGGCTTGCCGGCGGCAGCTGGCAGGAAACAGAGGTCGTTGTCTCGAAGGCAGAGACCCATTCATTCGATTGGGGCGACTCGGTCGTTGTTGCTCTCACTTTGAGACAAATCAACAAGTCATTTGACTATTATGTCCGGGCGGGCCGGGTAAGGACGGAATTGCAGCGAGTCGATGTCGTTGACCGGCCCAGGGTAACCGGAATCGATTTGTCGCTATTTTACCCGGAGTACACCGGCCTGTCTCCGACCGTCATAAAGGAAAACAACGGTTCCTTCTCGGCCGTGGTGGGAAGCCGCGTAAATATGAAAGTGGCCACCAACCTGCCGGTTCAAAAAGCGGAGCTGGTCTTCTCAGATTCCAGTCGGGCGATGATGGCCATCGAAAACGGCGCGGCAACCGCGTCGCTGACAGTGGACAGCTCGCGGGCCTATTACATCCGTCTGCGCGATCATCTCGGAGAGCAAAACCCTGATCCGATCGAGTACTATATCACGGCTGTGCCGGATGAGTTTCCTCTCATTGATGTGGTCCGTCCCGGATTCGATGTCAATCTCAACGACGAAATGATGTTGCCGCTCAAGGTTCATATCTTCGATGATTACGGCTTTTCCTCGCTGGTACTGAAGTATGCCACAGTCTCGCAGGGGCGGCAATCGGAGGAAAACGTGATCGTGCTGCATTTCTCCGAACGCATCAAAACCGAAGGAGAGATTGAGTTCGACTGGGACCTTGATCGCCTTAATCTGTTTCCCGGTGATTACGTGAGTTACTTCCTCGAGGTGGCTGATAACGACCGGATATCGGGACCCAAAGTCACACGTACCAGGCGTTATGTGGCCCGGCTGCCATCGCTTGATGAGATCATCGCCCAGACGGAGGCCGAAAACGCCCAGCGCATCTTAAGCACGGAAAGCATCATGCGAACCGGCAAGGACCTGTCGCAGCGCCTCAAGAACGTGGCCCGCAAGCTTCAGGCGCAGAATAATCAAATCGAGCAGACCGACTGGCAGAACCGCAAAGAACTGGAAACACTGCTTGACAAAAATGAAGAGATGGTTGAGAAGATTGAGCAGATCGCTGAAGACATGGAAAAGTCTCTCGAGGAGCTTAATGACAAGGCCCTGCTCAGCCGGGATATATTGGAAAAGCTGGCCCAGGTCCAGCAACTCTTTGAGGAGGTGGCCACGCCTGAGATGAAGGAGGCTCAGCGGAAACTATGGGAGGCTCTGCGAGAGATGGATCCTCAACAGCTGCAGGATGCCATAGCGGATTTCCAGATATCTCAGGATGAGTTGTTGGAGCGCCTGGAGAGAACCCTTGCGCTGCTTAAGAAGATGCAGCTCGAGCAGGCGCTGGAAGCCATGATTCGAAAAGCTGAGGAGATTGCCCGACGTCAAGAAGAGATAAACCAACAGACCGATACCCTGAGCGAAGACAACCTTTCAGATCTGAGCGATGATGAAAGTCAGCTCAAAGACGCCCTCGAGCAACTGCAGAACCAAGCCGGTGAGATGGATGAACTGGCCCGGCAGGCTGAAATGGAGCAAGCTGCTGAATTCCAGCAGTTTAAAGAAGCCGTGACTAAAACCGATGCCGGACAGAATATGGAAAACATGGCCGGGGCCTTGAGCGAACAGCAGCGAGACGAGGCCTCCGACCAGGGTAAGCAGGCTTATAGCAAGCTGATGGAAATGATCGACCGCATGCAGCAGCAAATGATGGCCATGAAAGGCGGTCAGAACGAGGCCTTCCAGAAGGAGATGGAAATGGCTCTGCAAGACGCCAACAATCTGTCGCGGATGCAGGAAGAATTACTGGAGGGGGCTCTTGAAATGAGTCGGCAATCAATGATGCTGCGCGAACTGGCAACAGAACAGCAGGATCTTTCCAACGCGGTCTCCGGTCTGCAAGGCAGGATAAGTGAGCTTGGAAAGCAGTCGCCGTTCGTGGCCTCGGAGTTGAGCCGGCTGATAGAGAGCGCCTCGCGACACATGGATATGGCCATGCAGCATTTCGATGCCAAGCAAGGCAGACGAGCGGCAGACAACCAGCGTGAGGCAATGGTCAACCTCAACCGCGCTTCGATCAGGCTGATGGAGTCACTCAATCAAATGCAGCAATCGCAAAGCGGGTCGAGCTGCAGCAAAGGCACCTCAATGCTTCAGGGCTTAGCCGAGCAGCAAAACCGGCTCAATCAGCAGACTCAGCAGCAACTGGGCAATTCCGGATTCAACCTCGAACCGGGTCAGGGGGCCTTCAACCGGGAAATGCTTCAGAGGCTGGCCGGTGAACAGGGAACGATTCGAAAGTCACTGGAGGACCTGAATCGTGAGTTCGCCGGTTCCCGGCAGATTCTGGGTCGTCTCGATGATATCGCCAATTCCATGAAGGATATCGAAGAAGCCCTATCCTCCGGTAACCCCGGGTCGGAAGTAATCGACCGGCAGTTGCAGATTTACTCTCGGATGCTGGAGGCCAGTCGCTCGCTTTATCGCAAGGACTTTTCCGAACAGCGCCAGTCCAAAACGGCCACGAACCAGGCTTTTTATGTGCCTCCGCAACTGTCGAGAGATATTCTCAATGATAGAATGAAGCTTGAGGACCGGCTACGTCAGTACCTGGGTGACAGCTACCCCCCCCAGTATGAAGAACAGATAAAGGCTTATTTCCGGGCATTGCTTCAGGCCGAGATGAACCTGATCCGGCAGGACAATGGTACCGGAGAATCTTCGGTTGGACAGTGATGAAGCACCTGACCAGGTTATGTATCGCTACGGCAGTCTTGATCTTACTGCCAACCGGCGGGGCAGTGCGTTCAGAAGATCCTCCCGACAGCGCCAGGTTATCCGAAGACGAGACACCCTCCCGTGAACTGGTTGAACTCAATAGCCGAGTTGCTTTCTGTCGCCAATTGATGCGTGATCGCAATTATGAAGGTGCAGCAGCGATGCTGGAGCTTCTCTATGAAAGCTATCCGGACAACAGCGTAATAGTCGCTCTTCTGGTTCAGTGCTATGACCAGCTTCAGCACTATGAGAAATCGCAGGAGATTATCCAGCGCCACCTCAAATTGAATCCGGATAACTTCAATTTTCAGTTGCTTCATGCCGAGACTCTGGCCCGCCGGAACAAAGTCGCTGAGGCACGCGAGGCTTACCTGGCGGCAGCTTCGAATTTGGCCCTGAGTAACCTGGTGCGCTATCAAACGGTCATCCAGAGCATGGTTGGCAACAATCTCGACACTGCGGCGCTAAGCTTTATTGATAGTCTTCGCTTGCTGACCGCCGACAGCACTCTGTTTGCTATTCACCGCGGTGCAGTGCTGGAGAGACAGAAGCAATATGAAGCAGCCGCCCTGGAGTTTTATTCGCTACTGGCTGATACCACCCGTCTCGGCAATGAGGCCGAGAAGAAGCTGATGGCCCTGCTCAATTTTGGTGAGTCGGAACCTGCTGTCCATGCGGCTCTGCTTGAACAGAAGGATCTGTTCAGCGTTCCCCGGGCCGTGAGAATTCTCTCCTCTCACTATTTGAAATCAGGTCAGTATGAGAAGGCCTTCGAGTTCACCGTTAGCCAGGATTCGTTGGAAGGTTTCGGGGGACGAAGCCTGCTGAATTATATGAGAAGGTGCTACGAGCGCCAACTTTATGAACAGGCCGTGCGCATGGGCGAGTATTTCACTGCTCACCGGGATACACTTTCGGTGCGGGTCGATGCTTATTTCGTGTTTGCCGACGCCCTGGTCCGGCTGGGCCGATATGATCAGGCCATAGCTGTATTGGACAGCGCGTACGCCTTGTCAATGAGAACCAACGACCGGGTTCACGCCCTGTATACTATCGGTCTGACGTATCTTGAAGAACTGGCTGAATATGATCGCGCCATTGTCTATTTCGACTCTGTCGAGGTTCTGTATACCACCCACCCTTCGTACGACCTGGCGCTGGTTGCTCGACCGCAGTGTTACCTGCGTCAGGGTGATCTCGACCGCGCCAGCAGCGAGTTCGAGAACGTCCTGACCAGAAACCTCAAACCGGATCTGGTTGAACAGGTTCAGTTCAATCTGGCTCTTATTTACTTTTACCAGAAGCGAATCGATTCATGCAAGACGGCTCTGAACAAGCTGACCGTGGATTTTCCCCGCGGGATGTATTTTAATGATGCCGTCAAGTTGCTGTTTACGATTGAGCAGGCGCGGGGAAACCCTCAAATTCTATATGACTATTCTAACGCCATGCTCTTCGAACACCGCGCCCTTATTGACTCGGCCGTTGAGAAGCTGGGTCTGATAGCAGAGCAATCGGAACATGTTTTGGCTGATGCGGCCCTTTACGAACTGGCTCAAATAAGCCTTGACGGCGACGACACATCACAGGCGATCGATTTTGTCGATGGCTTGGCTGAACGCTTTCCGGATTCTTATTACCTGCCGTATGGATTGAAAATGAAGGCCGACCTTTACAGCGGCCAGGTGGATCTGGTTGAGCGGGCCAAAGAGATCTACCGCCGGCTGCTGGAAGATTACCCGAATTTTCCGTTCGCATCGGCCATCAGGCAGAAAATGCGCCAGCTCGAGCAAGCGGTCGGTTCATCTTAGAAGCTGCCAAGCTTCTCACGGGCTGATTTGAGGCCCTTCAGCTGACTTTCAAGATCGAATATGCGCTTTTCGTATTCTTCCTTGGTGCGGGTCTTGGCCTTGGTCGTGGTTCGGATGAGCAGTCCCAGCGAAATGAGCATGAACATGACCGAATTGACCTGCCGAAAGATATTGCCCATATTGAAAATGGAGTCTACGAAAGCGAATATTCCGAGCACGAATAAAACGCTACACCAAACAAACATTTTTCCCTCCCTGACCGCGGGAGCGGCAGTCGGAAAAAATTTAAGGTTGTGAATCTAACTACAGGTATTATATTCCTGTTTATCAATCTGTTAAAAGATTGATACTTTTTTACCTATATCGGTATAATGGATAGTAGCTTTACATGGAGAATCCCACCAGAATGAATAATGTCCATAAAGAGCCTTTTGACAGGACCAACGCCATTATAGCCGTTGCCGTCCTCGCTGTTTCTTTTGTCGTCTATGCACTTACCGTTCAGCGATCGTTTTCCTTCTGGGATTGCGGGGAATTCATCGCCTGTGCCTATATCCTGGGTATTCCTCATCCGCCGGGGACCCCGCTCTTTGTAATCCTTGGCCGCGTCTTTTCTCTGATACCGTTTGTGGAGGACATTTCTTACCGAATCAACTACATATCGGTGGTATCGTCGGCGTTTACGGCCATGTTCAGCTATCTGTTAACGGTCAGACTGATCAGGTATTTCTTCCCCAGGGATGATTCTAGCCCGCTCAATAGGTTTATTGCCTACATTGGTGGCATAGCCGGGGGCTTGTTTGTGGCCTTTTCCCAAACCAACTGGGCCAACTCGGTTGAGGCCGAGGTTTACGGCACGGCTCTGGCGCTGTCGGTTATGATTGTCTGGCTGACCTTGAAGTACTTCGAAGCCCGCGGCACGGTGACCGGCACAAGAATGATGATACTTGCTATCTATCTGGCGCTGCTGGGGGTGGGTGTTCACATGACCGTGTTTATGGTAGTCCCAACCTGCGCCATCTTCTTCATCCTGAAAAAAGAAGCCACTGCCCGCGACTGGCTGCTCATCTGTAGCTATTTGATAGTGGAACTGCTGCTCGTTCTGGTTTTTGCCGACGGGCGCGGCGGCCCGGCCATGTTCTACCTGTTTACCTTTGTGCTGGGTTTGGCACTGTTGGTCGTATTATACCGGAAAATTAACTGGGCCATACTCATTGCCGTTGGGTCGGTAAGCTCAATTATGCTGGCCTTCTCCAAGTATATAATAATCACTCCCATCGCGGTGGCAGCCCTGTTGGTACTGGGTATTCTGTCGCACAAATACAAATGGCGCCTGCAGTGGAAAACCGGCCTGATCCTGGTCGTTGTGGCCTTTCTGGGATTCTCGGTCCATGCTTTCGTGCCTATCAGGTCGGCCCATAACCCCCGCATTGACGAAAATAACCCTTCCCGCGACTGGCGCACCTTCGTGAATTTCCTCGACCGCAAGCAATATGGCCAAATTTCCATGGTTGATCGCATGTTCGAGCGACGGGGCCTGTGGTCGAATCAATTTGGCCGTCATCCCCACATGGGCTTCTGGTCGTATTTTGAAGAACAGTACTCCGATTCCGGCAAATTCATTATACCATTTTTCGTTCTGGGCATCATCGGTATTGTTACCGCCATCAAGAAACGACTTGAGATAGGTATCCCGTTTTTGGCGCTGTTCTTGATTTGCTCGGTGGGTCTGGTGCTATATATGAACTTTGCCGATGGTACCCAGTACAACTTCGATACCGGCGACGCCTATCTGGAAGTACGAAACCGCGATTACTTCTTCACGCCGGCCTTCGTGTTTTTCGGCATAGCCATGGGTATGGGCGTGGCCGGCATCATGCAGTATATCAAGAACAGGTTCAGCAAGGCCGGGTTGGCCCGGCAGAAACTGGCGATCGGGGTTTCCTCGCTGCTGGTACTTCTGCCGGCGGTCTCACTTGGCCACAACTACCATATCAACGATCGATCCGATAACTTCGTTCCGTATAACTATGCCGCTAACATGCTTGACACCTGCGACGAAAACGCCATCCTGTTCACCTCCGGAGACAACGACACCTTTTCGCTATGGTGTTTGCAGGAAGTATATGACTATCGAAAAGATGTGGTGGTCGTTAACCTGTCGCTGCTCAACACGGACTGGTACGTTGAGCAAATGAAAAACCGTTATGACGTGCCGATTTCGCTCGACGACGATCAGATTCTGTGGCATCCGTATCAGATAAGGCCGGGACTGGTGGCCAGCAAACCGCTCAAGCCGTTTGTCGATCGACCTCGTGGCCGGAGAACCTTTCTCACACCGTCGCAGTTCGGCGACCGGATTGTCAAGGTCCAGGACATGATGGTTGACGAAATTGTAATTGAGAACAAATGGAAAAAACCGATTTACTTCAGCGCGCCGCCATATGCCGAGTCACCCCTGAATCTCCGCGATCGCGTCACCTACACGGGTCTATTGTACCGACTGGACCGCGACACCTCGGCTTCTAAAGTGGATGTCAAAGTCGGCCTTGACCTGTTTATGAATAAGTATCGATACGAAGGCTTTGCCGACTCCAGAGTATACCGCGATGAGAACGCTACCGGAGTCTTTATGAGTGTGGGTTTGATGTCGGTCAGGCTCTTTGACCACCTGGTTGCGGGCGGATATAGCCAGCAGGCGATAAAACTGGGCGAGAGGATAAACGAGGCTTATCCCGAATACTGGCAATTGAGCCTCTTGCTCATACAGGAATATGAAAGGGCCGGGGATACCGCTGCCGCGGAGGCATTGTTTGACAAGCTTCATGACACTCTTGCCGCCTTTCTGGAGAGCAACCAGGAAAATGTATTCTATATGCAGGACCTGGGACTGACCAAGGCCGAACTCGGCCGAAGACGAAACGACCAGGCCATGATTGAGGACGGTATCGCCTTGCTGATGGAGGCCTTCGAGGTCCACCCGAATAACGCTTATGGCTTTCGCAAGCTAATGACGGTTCTGTCCAGAAATGGTCGTTTTGAGGAGGCTCGGAGGGTCGTTCAGGAATTCGCTCAGTTCAAAAGAAACCTGCAGGATCCTTACGTCCAGAGTCTGCTCGGAGTGGCCGGCTCTTCAGGTCCCTAGCCCGGCCAATGATTACGGGAGATAATGATTTTTAGCCGGTGCTCTCGGTCTTCGGGGCGGGAGCGTTTCATTTATCAATCCGATAAACGGTACGAGGTCCGGCGGCGATATTTGCCGTCCACCCGGTCCATCATCTTTTCGGAAATGAACTCCCTGCGAACGGTACAAAAATCGCCGTGGATTCGGCTTATGGTGCGGTTGACCTCCGCCTCGGAGTAAAGACGGTTAGGCTCGAACTGAGCCAGTATGTATTCCAGCAGGTACTTTCTCTTACTGCGCTGAGCCGGAAGTTTCTCGATGTGGTCATCCTTGACGAAATTGGAAAAGACTTTTTGGCGGGCTGTGAGGTTCTTACGGTTAGAGTGCCTTTCGAGCCACGAATGTACTGACTGTTCGGGTATACGCCAATCTTTCCCAATCTTGTAAGCGTGAATCTCACCCGACTGAACCTTCCGGGTGATGACCTGCACGTTCATCTTAAGCTTCTTGGCCAGTTCAGCGGTGGTAAAGAATTCGGTTCGCTTAATAAGCCCTTCTTTGTAGTCCATATAAGCCTTCTTCAGATAAGGTTTTCGCCAATTAGTACTGACTTTAACGTATTGTCAAGTACTTTATTGTACCTTAAGGCGTCCCTGAGGGTGGCTGTTGAATCAGCAATTCTGCAGTCCAAATAGTTTTAAAACAATAACTTACGCTTAATATCACGAAGTGTTGGCGATTCAAAGGCGGGTTTTTTTGAATATCTGCGCTTGCCAATACGTATTTTTGTTGGTATCTTCTAAATACCGGGGCTGCTTACGAAGTGTTAATAGCTGTTTAGCTCCTCCAGGCCGTCTGCGGCCGCCGCCTAGTAAGGCCCATTGAATCCTTGAAGCAGCCTCATAAGCACCAACATGCTTCAGCGCCGATTTTCTGGTGTTTGCTACTCTGGTAGACTCCGGTGTTGGAAAGGAGGTCTGTATGGAAACCAGAAGTCACATTGATGTGACCAGGAAAAGACGACGCGCACGGGCTATATATAACATTGAGAAGGTTCCCCAGCTGCCCCTTGGCGACAGAGTCCGGCTGAAAGAAGTGACCGAAAAATACCCCTTCAGAGTCACTGATTACTATCTGAGTTTGATCGACTTCAACGATCCCAACGACCCGCTTCGCCGTCTGGTAATACCCCACGACCGCGAGCTGTTGTCTGCCGGGGAGCTGGATCCCTGCAGGGAGGACACCGTCACGGTCAGAAAAGGTGTCCAGCATAAGTATGAGTCCACCGTGCTTCTTCTGGTAAACGAGGTCTGCGCCTCTTTCTGCCGGTACTGCTTTCGCAAGCGACTGTTTATGAATGATAACGACGAAGCGGTCTATGATATTCGACCGGGAATCGAGTATATTCGCCATCATCCCGAGGTAAACAATGTCCTCTTGACTGGAGGGGATCCGATGATACTTCCTACCCCGCGATTGGAAAAGATTCTGTCCGCTCTGGACCAGATCGATCACGTGCGAATTATCCGTATCGGGACCAAGATGCCGGCTTTTAACCCCTTCCGGTTTATCAACGATGATTACCTGATAGAGGTGCTCAGCAAGTATTCTCTGCCTAACCGTCGAATCTATATCATGTGCCACTTTGATCATCCCCGCGAGCTTACCGCCGAAGCCACCGAGGCTGTCGACCGCCTTCTTCAAGCTGGGGTCGTATGCGTGAACCAGAACCCGATTATCAGGGGCGTGTCTGATGACCCGCAGGTGATGGCTACTCTCTGGAATGAATTGTCCTATATGGGCGTACCGCAGTATTACGTCTTTCAGTGCCGCCCTACTGCCGGCAACGAGGTTTACGCGGTGCCTATTGTGGAGGCCTATCACAAGATCGAGGAGGCCAAAAAATATTGCTCCGGGCTGTCCAAGCGGCTTAAGTACGGTATGTCTCACGAATCAGGTAAGATAGAAGTGTACGGTGTTGACCATCGCCGAATCTACTTGAAATACCACCGGGCCAAGCACAAGGTGGACGAACAGCGGATGATAGTCTGCGAGCGCAACGACCAGGCTGCCTGGCTCGATCAGCTCAGGCCGGTCGATGGTTATCGAAACGAATATTACCGATCCACCTATGACCAACAGAGAGGATACGACATAAGATCTGACGGGGGACCGTATTCCTAGCTGCCATGTTCGTGATGACAGATAGTGATTTTTGCGAGTCAGGCCTTTTGGGTCTGACCTTTTTGTTGCCAGTGAATCAGGCTGGAGCAGTTCAAAAATCAGGTTTTATTCGAACTGTTTGTGAGTCACCGCAGCTGAGGCTTGAGCCGAGGGAAATATTACTATTTCAGCCACCTGGACATGGTCGGGACGGGAGGCTATCCAGAAAACAGCATCGGCTATGTCATCGCCGCCCAGCGGCCGGTATCCCTGGTAGACACTCTTAGCCCGGTCTACATCGCCGCGAAAACGAACCATTGAGAACTCGGTTTGTACCAGACCCGGGTCGACTGTTGAAACCTTTACGGGCGTTTCGACAAGATCCAGTCGCATCCCCTTGGTGATAGCATCAACCGCGTGCTTGGTGGCGCAATATACGTTGCCCCGCGGGTAGACCTCGTGCCCGGCGATGGATCCGATGTTGATGATATGTCCTCGGCCGCGCTTGACCATGAGAGGGGCGATTATGCGACTGAGGTACAGTAGTCCCTTGATGTTGGTATCGATCATCTCTTCCCAGTCGTCGAGGCTGGCTTCGTGGAACCGGTCCAGACCCCGGCTGAGTCCGGCGTTGTTTATCAGAACGTCGATATCCCGCCACTCCGGCGGGAGCCCTGCTATGGTCTTGGTAACTTTGTCTCGGTTGCTCACATCGAGTTCCAGTGGCAGACAGTCGCTCGGGAGTGTCGCGGCCAGGGATCTGAGTCGGTCCAATCGCCTGGCGGCCAAGATGACCCTGGCTCCCTCTTTCGAAAACCGCCTCGAGCAGGCCTCTCCTATGCCCGACGATGCACCTGTAATCAATACCGTCATATCTTTGACTTCAGTCATTCTTTATTCCCTTTTGAGTGATATTTCTTCCGAATGTAGCCAATATCGCTGGCACCGTCAATCGTTGTAAGCGAGCGCACTTCTCCAGTCTGCTGGCAGGTCCCTGTATAGATTTTGAGCAGCGGTTCGATCAGCTCCACTGCTGCGAGTCGGTCAGGTATGGCCCTTTGCTGTGCAACTGTTGGAAAATTTCGACAATTGGAGCCGATTTAAGTCCCCCGGAGCATCAGGTGGGCGCCCGCCGCGCGGCCACAAGTGACTGTTTAACAATAACATAGTTTCTTTGTTGGGTTGGGAATTCAAATATCCGCGGTCGGCACAGTATGTGCACCTTCACCTGTGGCGAAACTGGCCTAAACCAAAATCGGCTGTTACCCGATAATTATATGGTATTAGCCATATACCTGCCCGGGGCAGCCGGCGTCCGGAGGGTAAGCAAAGTGGCTAATAGTGAGAAGAAACAGGAATTCAGGCCTGGCCTTTCGAAGAAAACGTATTGGCACCTTTACAGTCTGCAAAGCCTGGAATCGGAAAAGCTGGCAAGAATAGTGAACAAAGTACTCAAAAAAGAGTATGTATTGATTAAGTAAGCGGGAACTTAAACCTTGACAGGACGCTTAGAGGGACATACCTTCTGCGCTTGTTAGATGAGCTTTCCGAAGGGTACTGGTTCTTTTAAGACTTTACAGTTCCTGTCGGCATTTTGAGAGAGTTTTGACGGTACTAAAAAAGAAATTAACACTTATGCTGATTCCCAATTCAATGGGAATCTTAAAGCAGCTTAACATACCGGTTGTGCTGATTTACGTCAGCGCTTTCGCGGTCCTGGCCCTGCTGGTTGGAAGCTTCTTTTTGTCGGCGGAGTTTTTCTCCGCCAAAGTTGACCAGGCGGAGCTGGCGCGCCTGCGGGCCGAAAACGCCCGCCTCCAGGAGAAATATGAACAGCTGCGCTGGAACCTGGTTGAGGTCAACGAGCGCTACAATGAACTGGTCCAGAAGGAGATCAAAATCCGCACCATCTTTGACCTGCCCGAAATAAATGAGGAAGAGCGGCTGCTGGGTGTGGGTGGACCGTCGGGACCCGATCTCACCGGTACCTCGGAATTGGAGAAGGACGCAGTGGCCACGGAGGTTGAGGTAGACCGAATCCTTCGCCTGTCCCGTTTCGAGTTGGAGAAGTACGGCGAAATCGAAGAATCTCTACTGAAAGTGAAAAACCGACTTGACCACACGCCCTCTATCTGGCCGACCAAGGGCTGGGTATCTCGCGGTTACGGTATGAAGTTTGATCCCTTCACCGGTTACAAGCAGATGCATCGCGGGGTAGATATAGCCAGCCGCACGGGCACTCCGATTATCGCGACCGCCGATGGCAAAGTTCTTCAAACGCGTACTGATAACATGATGGGCAAATACATTGTCGTTGATCATGGGTACGGCTTCAGGACGCGCTACGGTCACCTGTCTCAGTTCAAGGTGAAACCGGGGCAGAAGGTCAAGCGGGGCGAAGTAATCGGCCTGATGGGCTCCACCGGTTATTCCACCGGTCCTCACCTTCATTATGAAGTCATTCGCAACGGCAAGTTTCACAATCCGAGAAATTACATTCTCAATGATATGAGCTGATTACGCCCACCTCCTCCGGATTATGTCAGATCGCCTAATAGGCGATTTTTTTTTGCCAGAACCGGCCTTTTCAGTCAGTAAGTTCGAGGCACTAACTCTCCCAGCACCATCGAACTACGGCGGATACTTCCCATTGAAACTGGTTAGAAGAAAAGCCCTCGCGGCTATGTTTTCGGAACAACCCCTTTCAACTTTGTGTTTTGCACGTGAATAAAGACGGGTTGGGAACATTGAGAAAAGGGACAGTTTCAAAAGCCATTACCCGCCGCGTACCTGCCGACGAGAAGGATGAAGAATACGTAAAGCAGCTGGTTGCGGAAATAAAAAGGGGTAACAAACTGGCGTTCACCGAACTGGTGAATCGTTATAGAAGTCAGGTGGCTTCATTGGCCTATAAGATGGTCAATGACTACGACGAGGCGGCCGATATTTCTCAGATAGTCTTCGTCAAGATGTCAAAGAACATCTGGCGCTACGACGAAAAGAAAAGATTCTACACCTGGCTTTACCGGATCACCATAAACGCGGCCATTGACTATATTCGCAAGCACAAACGCCATCGTCATGAACCGCTCGACAACTTTCGCGAGACAATTGAAAACCTTCAGGCCGACCCCGAGTTTTCTTACCGCCGACAACAGATCAGCAATTTCATAAACGAGGCAGCCAAGTCGCTCAACGACAAGCAGCGCTCCGCTTTTATCTTGCGCGATGTCGAGGGGTGTAAGATAGACGACGTAGCCAACATCATGAACATGCCCGAGGCCACCGTCCGCTGGTATCTTCATCGAGCGCGGACTAAAGTACGCAAGGAGCTTATGCGCAATTGTCCCCAGCTGCTGATCATGCTTGGCATAAAGTAGGTCGAATCCTCCACCCTCTCCGGCCCGGAGAACGAATCCGCGGCACTGGAAACTTCTTCAAACGGAATCTGGCAATCGACATTAAATCGTTTTACCCTCACCCGATCATTTTGTAGATTGGTGTTGTTATAATCCCTTGAGGCTTTTATGGGTAAATTCAATCTCAGTCCGAAAC
The DNA here is from genome assembly GCA_020348905.1 of Candidatus Zixiibacteriota bacterium. Classification (GTDB taxonomy): domain Bacteria; phylum Zixibacteria; class MSB-5A5; order GN15; family FEB-12. The sequence goes on along the minus strand of CP070756.1, from coordinate 2,721,943 downwards.
GCGCACTGATCCTCTTTATAGCGATCACCATCGTGCTGATAGGGCAGGCCACCTGGTGGGTGGTGTTCATGGCCCGGCTGGTTGATGAGAAGGTCCAGATGGCCATCGAACTTGGCGCCGATCAGAGCTTTGTCGATCTGGTCCATCAGCAGGAGATCAGACGCCAGATTATGGTCGGCTCCGAAGGCCTGTTTATGCTCCTGCTGGTTGGCGTAGGAGCCTGGCTTATCTACCGGGCGCTGGTCCGGGCCGAGGAGCTGAAATTCCATCAGCAGAATTTTCTGATGGCCGTGACACATGAACTCAAGACGCCGCTGGCATCGATAAAGATATATCTGGATACCCTTGAGTCGGCCAAAATCCCCGCAGAAAAAAAAGCCGGCGTGATAACGCGACTTCGTGAGGACGCCAACCGGCTGGAAAAACTGGTAGAAAATGTTCTACAGGCGGGACGCTTCGAGCGCAGTGGTTACCACCTGAATCGGGAGCGCCTGAACCTTAGCGAACTGGTCGGGGAAGGTTTAAGCAGCCTGACAAGGCATCCAACGGAGGCTCCCGTTGAGATTAGTCGCCAGAATTTCCAGGACAACATAGACGTTTATGGTGATCGGCTGGCCTTGAAGCGGGCGATTGAGGCTATTTTAGAAAACTCGTTGATTTACAACGACAAGGAGACCGTCCGATTGAACGTGGAGTTAACTCGAAAAGGCCGGAAAATCTGTCTGAGAATAGCCGATAACGGCATTGGGCTTTCAAAAAAAGATGTGGGCCTTGTCTTTGGGCGGTTCTACCGGGTGGGGGAGGAAATCAATCGGAATCACCCCGGCAGCGGGCTCGGGCTATACCTTTGCCGCGAGATCATAAACGCCCACGGCGGCAAAATAACGGCGCATTCCGAGGGACTTGGAAAAGGAACCGAGTTTCACATAGAACTGAAAGCTGGCTACGCCGATGAAGAAGATTCTACTGGTTGAAGACGATCCCCACCTTGCCGACGGGCTGACCATCAATCTCGAGGGAGAGGGTTACGAGGTGGTCCAGGTCGACAACGGCAAACACGGCCTTGAAGAATACCACAGGGGCAACTTCGACCTGCTGCTTCTGGATATCATGCTGCCGGGCATGGACGGACTGACTCTGTGTAAGAAAATTCGCGCCGGGGGGTCGACCGTGCCAATTCTCTTCATTACCGCCCGCGATCAGACTGAAGAGAAGGTGGAGGGCCTTCTGGCAGGCGGCGATGATTACATCACCAAGCCCTTTAACGTCTCGGAACTGTTGGCCAGGATTCAGGGTATATTCCGTCGGCAGGCCTGGCTTTCATCGGGCGATACCGTCGATGATGCCTATGAGTTTGACGGGCGTTATATCAACTTCAGAACCTACAAAGCCAGCGGACCATCGGGAGCCTGCGACCTAACCCGCAAGGAATGTATGGTCATGCGTTATCTGGTCGAGCGTCAGGACCAGGTGGTTACCCGGGATCAGCTTCTGGATGCCGTCTGGGGCTATCACATTTATCCAACGAACCGGACTATCGATAATTTCATACTCAAACTCCGCAAAGTCTTTGAAGATGATCCGGCCAATCCAAGGTATATTGAGACGGTTCGAGGGGCCGGCTATCGCTTCACCCTGAAATGATCGTTGGACACCGCCGGATAGGTCTTCCGCCGGCCCGGCCGGATTTCTAACTCATTGTTCTTTAATTGCTTTGCCGCCGAGCCGAAATAAATATCGCTTGACAAATATCTATCCTATGTTATAATACCCCCTGCCGATTTGTCGGCTACAACCGATGTTGTCACTTGTACTTGGCCTGGGTAATACGGGCGAGCGCTACCAAGCCAGCCGCCATAACCTGGGGTTTCGAGTCGTTGAGAAGCTGATTGAAAAATATCGACTCAAACTCCAGCTTGGAACCGACCAGTTTGATTGGGCCGAGAAAATAACAGGATCGGGCAAGATTATTCTGGCGATGCCGAAAACGTATATGAATCGTTCAGGGATCGTCGCCCGGGCTCTTTTACAGCAATATGACCTGGATCTTAACCGGTTGATTGTTCTCGTCGACGACTTTAACCTCCGGTTGGGGCAAATAAGAATCCGCGGCTCCGGCTCGGATGGCGGCCATAAAGGTCTGGCCTCAATCGTACAGGAGGTGGGCACTCAGGATTTTCCGCGTCTGCGGATGGGGATTGGCCCCAGGCCCGAGAATACCGGGAAAACGGAATTCGTGTTAGGAGATTTCGAACCACACGAGAAAGAAACTGTTGAAGAAATGATTGCCACGGCTTCGGAAGCGGTCGTCCATTATATCGAGCACGGCCTCGAAGAAGCCATGTCACTATATAACCGAGACCCTGCTTAGCTGGATCCAATATCCCCGGCTAGGCCGTTTAACCTTAAACCAACGTCCGTAGGGAGGATATTTGATGAACCTTTACGAGACAACTTTTATCATTAACCCGCAGACCGACGATGCGACAATCGACCGTCACGTTCGGGAGGTTGCCGATCTGATCACAAGAAATCAGGGTAAAATCCAGTACGAGGACCACATGGGTACGCGCCGGCTCGCCTACGAGATCAACGGGCTGACCCAGGGTTACTATGCCAGTTTTATTTTTGAGGCACCGGTGTCGGTATTGCCTGTGCTGCAGCGTCACTATATGCTCAATGAATCCTACATTCGTCACCTGACCGTGCGGTTCGAAGGCGACCTGAGTCAGCTCGTCGGAGCCCCGGAAGGCGATACCAAGGAGCCCGAAAAATCTGAACCGACCGCTCACGAGCCGGCTGCTGCCGAACCAGAGGTTACCGAGGAAACGCCGAAGGATACAGCGGCGGAAACGGAGCAGGCAGAGGGCGGTACCTCCGGTGACGAACCGGCGGCTGCCGATGAGCCGGACAAGGTTCAACCTGCCCCGGAAGAGGACCAGGAGGACGAGCTGTAGACCAATCGCACAGCCTGGTCCATTTCTTAAACTACCGAAAATGAAATGAAAGGATAGAAATAATGGCGATGGTAAAAGGAAGAAAGGTGTGTCGGTTTTGTGAAAACAAGATTGACTACATCAACTATAAAGATGAGCGCATTTTAAAACGTTTTACCAACGAGCGGGGCAAGATTATACCCAGAAGAATTTCCGGCAACTGCGCCTTCCACCAGAGGAAGCTGACAACCGCCATCAAGCGCGGGCGTATTCTTGCCATCGTGGCCTTTGAAAGTGAATCTTACCGATAGCAAAACTCCGGAAGAAGCTGTTCCTAAGGCCGTGGCCGGTCGCCAACCCCGCTGGGAGCCCTACCTGATTGTAGCGGCGATGTTCACATATTCCATCCTGGCCGGATTGGCTTCGAATCCCGAGAGTCTCGGGGCCAGCATCGTTGTCTCCACCTTGGCTTACATTGTGGCGATCTATGTATACTATGGGGTGGCCCGCCTTGCGTTTGTTAATCGTAACTACCTTTTATGGAGTTCGGGCGTGCTGGCATTTCTGATTAGCTATTCATTCACTGGACTGGCTGACCTGTGGTCACTGATTACCGGCTGGAGCATGATATTAGTCGCAGGTACCGTCCTCGGACGATTCAGCCAATCCGGATTCGACCAGAGCAGGGTTTTTCTATTCAGTCTTCTGCTCGTCGCGGCATTTGCAATTGCCCAGTACTTTCCAATGTGGCAACAAATGATGTCGGTAATGCAAGGGATGTTCGAGAAGATGGTGGATGATGCCCGTCAGAATCTTGTTACATTGGGCTATGGGGCCGACGCTGTTCGCCATGGTCTTGACAGCACCGAAAAGACGCTCAAGGCTTTGGTCAGACTCATCCCATCCTTGACAGTATTAGGGGCTGTCTTTCCGTTCACGATTGCCTATCTGATCTTCAACTGGAGACTGGACCGGAACAGTTATCCCGGGAAGACGGTTGCCCCGTTCATACGCTGGAAAATGCCGTTTGCCGTCACTCCCGTGCTGATTATTACCATCCTGATAAGGCTGGTCGGGTCCAATCCGCTGAAGCTGGTAGCGGATAACATTCTGGTTTTTCTGTCATTGTTCTATTCGATCACTGGCCTGGCCCTCATAGAGTTCTATTTGAGAAAGTTCAAATTCTCTGCCTTTCTGAAGGTTACCTTTTATATCATATTTTTGATGTCACAGTTTATCGGACTTTTTGCGGCGGCCTTTCTCGGATTTGTTGACAGTTTTGTCGATTGGCGGAAAGTTCAGCAGTTGAGTTTGGAAGAAAAATAACGTACTTTATACGTGCGAAAGGAAATAACATGAAAGTTATTCTGCGTGAGGACGTACCCGATATTGGGTCGGCCGGACAGACGGTCGAAGTGAAGGCCGGCTTTGGGCGCAATTACCTGTTTCCCCGAAATCTGGCAATTCCCGCGACCAAGGCCAATCTGAAAGCGGTCGATGAGATTGCCAAACAGAAAGGGCTGGCTGATCGCAAGCGCCGCCGCGAAGCCGAGGTCGTCAAGGAACGTCTTGAGAAGGTGGAACTTTCAACCGAGGTTCTGGTTGGTGAAGATGACAAGCTGTTTGGCTCGGTTACTACAGCTGACATCGCCGCCATGCTGGAGAAAGAGGGCATAGTCGTTGACAAGCGGGCGATCGAACTGGAAAGTCCGATAAAAGTGCTCGGTGTTTACACGGTCCCGGTCAAGATAGATAAAGATGTGGTAGCCAGCCTCAAACTTTGGGTTGTAAAGAAGTCGTAACATTATGAAAATGATCGAAGCCAAGATCGAGGGCCTGGCCCTGGATATGACCACCAATTCACCGGTGGTTATCCTCGCCCCCACCGGACTCAACAAGGTACTGCCGATCTGGATTGGCCACGCCGAAGCCTGGGGAATTGCTATGGAACTGTCCGGGGTCAAATCAAAGCGGCCACTCACCTATGACCTTCTCAGGGACGTTATCGACACCCTCGATGCAACCGTTGAGCGCATTGAGATAACGGAGTTGCGCGAACAGACCTTCTACGCACGAATCCACCTATCCTCGAACGGACAGAATTACGAGATCGATGCCCGTCCATCCGATTCCATCGCCCTGGCCCTGAAAGTAAAGGCCAAGATTTACGTTAACGAGGATCTCTTCAATATTAGTGAGGACAAGGCCGATCAATCGACCGCTATGCCCACCGATCCTGAATCGCTACGCGAGAGGTTGAAAAAGATAAATCCGGAAGATTTTGGGAAATATTCGCTATAAATGGCGTCAAGATTTTACACCGTATTCGTAGCTCTTATTGTAAGTGCGGCTCTGGTGTGTCAGGTTTCTGCCGAGGACATCGACGACTCTCAGGAAGCGGTTTCGCTGTATGCCAGGGGAAAGCGGCTTCTGCGTGAAAAGAGCTGGTTTGACGCCGCTCGGGTTTTTCAGGAACTGGAGGGGCGGTTCCCCAATTCAGCCAACATAGACCTGTTCATATTCAATCGCGCCAAAGCCCGCTATTACCTGGGTGAGTACGATGCCGCGGCTGCCGGCTTCAACTACTTTATCACCCGTTTCCCTGAATCGTCCTCGCTGGCGCACGCTTACCATTTTCTCGGAAATGCAACGTATCTGAAGGGTGACGTAAATCGGGCCGTGAGAGCTTATCTGGCTGCCTACGAACTTACCGGTGATGCCTATCTCGAGGAGCTGCTGGTAGCTTCTCTGGTAGGTGCTTTCAAGGGTGCAGCATCGGTTAGTCTGGGTGAGGTGGACTTTGAACAACTCCCTGCCGCTAAGGCCTGTGCCCTGATAAGACCTCTTTCGGAAATTTACCTTCAGAGAGGTGAAATATCCCGGGCTAACGGCCTGCTGGCCGTTTGCGGTGAGCAGGTTGACGCATCCGACCTGACCGGTGATGATGCCCGAGCGGCCAACCGCGAACTGGAAATTGCCCTGGTGCTGCCTTTGTCGGGTGAGCTTCAGTCGTTCGGGCAGGAGATATATAACGGGGCTGTCATAGCAACCGAGGTATACCGCAGCGAAACGGGCAGGAGCGTCGAACTGGCATCTTACGATTCCAGGGGCGAGGCGGTGGAAGCCGCCCGGATAATGACCGAATTAGCTAAGTCAACCTCGACCGATGTTGTTATCGGGCCTCTTACCAGCGATGAGGCAATGGTATCATCGGCCGTCCTTAACTGTTCCTCATTGCCCATGATAGCTCCAGCCGCCACTCAGGCGGGGTTGACGAGGTTATCCCTGACATCATATCAACTGGCACCCAACATAGAGCTTGAGGGAATCACCCTGGCCGAGTATGCCGTCAGGAAGATGCAGGCCGACTCGGTGGCGATAATTTCGTCCACGGCGGCCGATCACCTGCGGATGACAAGAGCTTTTGCCGAGCGTTTCAAAAGACTTGGCGGAACGGTTGTAGCGGTTGAATACTACCGTCCCCGTGACACCGATTTCGGCGTCTACATTCGCGACATAAAAGCTATCTTGCTGGGACAACCTGAAGATTCGGCTTTCTATATCAACGCCGACGGCGATACCCTGGCTATCGACGTGGTGCCGGCGTACATCGACTGCCTGTTTATGCCGGGTGATGCCCGGCAACTGAGGCAGCTGATACCTCAGGTGAACTTTTACAATCTGAACGCTTTCTATCTGGGCTCCGACGGCTGGGGAGACGACGTGGTTTACAAACTTGGCGATGACATCACCAAAGGTGCCGTTTTCAGCTCTCCTTTTCTCGAGGGCAGGCAGTCAGAACAATATATGAAACTCGCCGCAGCCTATGATAGTCGCTACGGCAGTCGTCCTCAACGCTTATCGGCTCTGGGTTTCGATGCTGCTAATCTCGTCTTCAGTGCTCTTTCAGGCAATCGGGCCACCCGGGATGACATCTCCAATGGCCTCAGGGTGGTCAGCAATTATGAAGGAGCATCGGGGATGATATCTTTCGGCGAGCATCGTGAAAACATCGAAATGCCGCTGTATCGGATCGAGGCGGAGCTACCGGTTCTCATCACCGATGAGCCGGGGACGTCCGAAGAGATCGAAACCAACAGACCGTAGCCCGGGGCAGTTTGGGCCCGGGAACGTGCGATTGACAAGAACAGATCTTTAACATAGGAACTCTGGCTATGGAACAAAAGAAAGTAGCCCTCAAGATGATAGTGGATGGTAAAGAGAAGGACATCACTTTCGAGGAGCTGGCCCTGTCCAATAACCTGGCCCAGGAAGCCCTGGTAAGGGTTCTCATTGACAAGAAGATGATTGAACCGAAGGACCTTCTGGAAATGATGGAGACGGTTAAGAAGGAGCGCTACCGTCACATCGATGAAAAATAACGATGGTCTTCTGCTATGTCGGATCGCGACGAGGAAAAAACCACCACCCGGGCCGGTGAGGAGATCGACGAAGGCGAGGTGCTTGCCTGGACCACTCATCCGCTGAAGCGCAAGCCGATCGCAGCCGCGGCCGTTACCGTTTTTATTCTGGTGGTTGGTTTCCTGGTCTTCGCCACTACCGAATCCAAGGCCTTTGGTACTCTTGCTCTGGTGGTCTTGTTTGCCTCACTGGCCAGGTTCTATCTTCCCACCAAATATCGCTTAAGCGACAAGCGCATTATGGTCAAATCTACCACGCAGACCGTCTACAAGAACTGGTCTCAGTATCGCAGCTTCTATCCGGACCGAAACGGCGTACTGCTCTCGCCGTTTGTGAGGCCGTCACGACTGGAGAATTTTCGGGGGCTGTATTTGATTTTTGAGAACAACAAAAAAGATGTCATCCGGTTTGTCGAAAACCACATCGGCAAGACGACCGATGAGAAGGTCAGCACGGAAGAGGAATCGAAATGAGTATCTTCAAAGGTAATGTCGATATCCCCGACCCGGACAACACCTCTCTTCCCGCCGAAGAAGAGGCGGTGCTGGACAAGCTGGCCAAGAAGGCCGTCGAAAGAGGCATGGCGGTACCGGCCATCCTGTTTCTGGAATCGGTCAAACCGCTCAACTTCATCGCCTCGCAGGTTATGGTATTCTTCGAGCCGGTTATTCAGACGATCTTCAATTTCAAGGACTATAATAACCTTCGATCGGCACTGGAAAAACGTGAATCGGTCGAAATACTGCTTCTCAAAATCGAGAAGTTTGACGCGGTCGCTTTGGAGCGAGACAAGCGCGTTAAGAGGTATATGAAGGGTATCAAAAAGGACTGGGCCTGGTATCAGAAGTATCTTGGTCTCTTTCGTCCCAGGGTGAAAATTCCGGACGAGATCATAGATCCCCCTCAGGAAACGCCGAAGCGAGATCCGTCGAAATAAACCAACCACGGAGGTGTGCCGCGAGATTGCCCGCCAGCATCTCAAAATATCTTTTGATAACTGCTGCTTTGGCTGCGGTCTCACTGGCCGCGCATCGATCAGAAGCTGCTGATGAAATCGAAATCAGCTATGTGAGTAGCGACCTCTGGAATAGTATGTACGATGTCGCTATCGATGGCGACTATGCTTACTGTGTGCTGGTGTACGGCATGATGATTATCAACATCAGCAACCCGGCGGTTCCGTCATTTGTTGCCATGCGATACACGCCCGGGCAATCCTATGATATAACTGTGGCGGGGGGGTATGCTTATATCGCCGACGGTGAAGCCGGACTGCAGATTATCGATGTCTCCAGTCCTGGCACGCCCGCTCTGGTGGCAACGTACGATACACCGGGCAACGCCCGCGGGGTGGCGGTGGTCGGCGATTATGCCTATGTCGCTGATGAGACGGATTTGGTGATCGTTAATATCTCCAATCCCATTGCGCCATCGTTTTCCGGCAGTTGTGAAACACCCTGGACGCCACTCGATGTGGTTGTATCAGGGAATTACGCCTATATTGCCGACTACTTCACCTTACAGGTGGCAGACGTATCAGAACCCACCTCACCGACAATCGTCGGTTCTTATGATTTCCCCGGCAGCGCATCGAGACTTGATGTATCGAACAATTTCGCCTTCATGGCGGCTGGCGCAAATGGTCTGCAAATTGTCGATATAACGGAGCCGACATCACCGGGACCGGCCGGAGCATACACCAGCGACCTCAACGCAAGGGGCGTTGTTGTAGCGGGTGATTATGCCTTCGTAACACACGGACTTGGCAGCCTCAAGATAATAGACGTCTCGGAAGCATCCACACCTGCACTGGTCGGTGAATGCGGAACACAATCCAGTCCGGAAGGTGTTTCCGTCTTTAGCGGCGCGGCCGGTGTTGCTTCTCTCGAGGCCGGATTTCAGGTATTTGATGTCTCCAGTGTCACCGCACCGGAACTTTCCGGACAGTACAGCACGAAGGGCTTCGTTAACGACGTCCTTTTCATCAACAACCATGCCTACGTGGCTGCCAGGGGGGACATCTGGATATTCGATATGCACAACCCTGCCTTACCGGTATTGACCGACAGTTGCACTACTGATGGACAGGCGACGCGCGTAGTTGTTTATAACAATTATGCCCTTGTTGCCGACGACCAGGCTGGCCTGACCATAGTCGATGTGGGCGATCCGACCAATCCCACCGTGACGGGGCAGTTCGATACCCCGGGGTCGGCTTACGATGTCGCAGCTTACGGCGATTATGCCTACGTGGCTGATTTCGGCGGCGACCTGTTTATCGTAGATGTCTCCATTCCATCGGTACCCGACTCGATTGGCGACTTTGGCCCGCAGTTCGTGTCTGTTCATCACGTCAGTGTCATTGGTGACTATCTGTATGTAGTGGACTTCACCGAAGGCCTGCAAGTATTTGAGCTCACTGATCCTTCCGCACCCACTCCGATCGGCGGATATTCGCCGATCGGCAGTGTACTGGATGCTGATGTCGCCGGAGGTTACCTGTACCTGGCCGAATGGGCTCAGGAGGGCCTCTATTACCTGCTGATTCTCGACATCTCAACCCCCGCCTCACCATCGTTTGTCGCGAGGTATACCGCCCCTGACCAGGTTTATGGTATAGCCGTATCAGGCAACTACGCTCACATGGCTGCTGCCGGAGCCGGTTTGCTGGTAATTGATGTCTCCAATCCTCATATCCCGACTTTGGCCCAAAGCTACAACACGCCCGGTGATGCCAACGGACTCGACCTTTCAGGTCAGTACAACTTCGTGGCCGATGGTTTGGGCTTTCTGGTTCTGGACGTGACCGTCACGACCGATGTTAATGATCAACCCAAAAGCGGACCGCCACGGGAATATAGTCTCGCGCAGAACTACCCCAATCCATTCAACCTCTCCACCACGATCGAATACAGCCTCCCCGAAAAATCCCGGGTAACGATTACCATTTACAATCTGCTCGGACGGCAGATCAGGACCCTGGTAGACGAGGTGAAACTGGCCGGGACCCACCGGGTAGCCTGGGACGGCCATGACGAATCGGGGGAGCCGGTCGCAACGGGCATCTATTTTTACCGTATGCGGTCACAGGAGGCTTTGCAGAACAGAAAAATGCTGTTGGTGAAGTGAAAAAGCGTCCCTCGCTTGACCCTATGTGATTGTAAGACAAACTGTTGCATGCTTTATCCGGCCCCTATTTACATTGACTAATTGGGTTTTTCTATTATATTTAACCTATAGCCAGGCTGCTCTTCAAGTACCATATACTTCGGCCCCGGTTAGTCGGGAGAAATCGTGAAGAATTCGGTAGCAATTATGGTGATGCTGTTTGCCGCACTCAGCATCACGTCCTCATCTGTCGCTACGGTGGTCAATGTCCCATCAGATCAGCCGTCAATTCAGGCGGGCATCAACGCTGCCGGCGATGGTGATACGGTTCTGGTGGCGCCCGGAACTTACCGGGAGAATGTTGACTTTCGCGGGCGGGCCGTTGAACTTGTCAGCGAAGCCGGCGCCGGGTTCACATTCATCACTCCACCCCTTGACAACAGATTAACCATCCGCATTACAGACGTCACCGGCGGTACGGCGGTCTTGCGGGGGTTCACGCTCTATGGTGGCCGCTATAGCAGCACGGTGCTTCTAAGGAACTGCTCGGCAACAATCGAGGGGAACATTTTCCACGACAACATTCCCCTCGATGGTCTCAACATTGAAGTGATATCATGCGCGTATACGTCGTCGCTGATCAGGCACAACGTCTTTTATGACAACGGAGGTATAGCCTGTATCGGCCTGCGAAACGGCACCAGCGGTACCAGTATCATCAATAATACTTTTAACCGCAATAACCGCGGTATTTACACTATCGCCCTTGGCGCCACGGTGGTTAATAACATAATCACTAATTCCGTGGCATATGGAGTGGCTGTTTCCGATCCGGTGTTCAAATTCGACCTGTTTGCCAACAACAATATCTGGAACAACCACCCCAACTACGCCTACTATGCAGTGGTGGGGGTTGGTGACATCTCGGCGGATCCGATGTATATCGATGCCTCAGGCGGTGACTACCACCTTCTGGACGGTTCCCCGTGCCTTGACGCCGGTTACCCGGACCCCGCCTATAATGATCCGGACGGTTCCATAAGCGACATAGGCGCTTATTACTTTCATCAGGATCCCTCATCGTGCTGTGTCGATGTCAGGGGGAATGTCGACGGTGACCCGGACGAAACCATCAGTATGCTCGACCTGCACTACCTGATCGAATATATGTTCAAGGATGGTCCTGAACCACCCTGCTTGGAGGAGGCCGATGTAAACGGGGACGGTGAAATCGATGCCCGCGATCTTTCATGCATCGCGCGGGTGATGTATTCGCATGGCAACCCTGACCAACTGGCCGACTGCCCGGAGGTGAAATAGGCACGCGTCTATCGATGGAGCGTAAGAAATAAAGGCGGCGCCGTTGGGTGCCGCCCTTTTTTTGGATAGGAGTAGAGGGAGATTGCTCCTAATGGTCCAATATTTGGCTTATCCTTACAAGCCGGTACTCTGCAGTAGATCCCGATAGTCTTCGTTCGTGATTTAAAAACAACCGCAATACTGTTGAGGTTTCCAAAAAAACAGCCGGCCATGGGCCGGCTGTTGATGTCATATGCTCTTTCAGATAGCTGGGACTAAATGTCAAGATTCCTGACATACTGGGCGTTTTCCTGAATAAAACGCGACCGGGGCTCTATCTCACTGCCCATCAGGACGCTGAACAGGTGGTCGGCTTCGGCTGCGTCATCGAGCGTGATCTTCAACAGGGTCCGGGTTTCCGGATCCATGGTTGTCTTCCAGAGCTGCTCAGGATTCATCTCACCGAGCCCTTTGTAGCGCTGGATCGAAACTCCGGTCGAAGGCATGGTCTTAACGATTCTGTCCTTCTCTTCATCGCTGTAAGCGTACTGCTCCGTTTTTCCGTGCTTGACCCGAAACAGCGGCGGCTGCGCTATGTAGATATGACCCATGTCGATTAGGTCGCGCATGTAACGGAAAAAGAAGGTGAGTATGAGGGTTCGGATATGAGCCCCGTCGATGTCAGCGTCGGTCATGATGATAATCTTATGATAGCGAACCTTGGCGGCTTCAAAATCATTGCCGACCCCACAGCCCAGGGCCGTGATCAGAGCCCGCACCTCGTTATTGCTTAAGATCTTGTCGATGCGGGCTTTCTCGACATTAAGGATTTTTCCTCGCAGTGGCAGGATGGCCTGGTAGCGACGATCGCGGCCCTGCTTGGCAGAACCTCCGGCTGAGTCACCCTCGACTATGTACAATTCGCATTCTTCGGGGTCCGTCAGCGAGCAGTCGGCCAGCTTCCCCGGAAGAGCGGCGCTGTCCAGCGCTGTCTTACGTCGGGTAAGTTCCTTTGCCTTACGGGCCGCTTCGCGCGCCGTCGCGGCCTGAACCAGTTTCTCGACAATCTTTTTACCTACCGAAGGGTTTTCTTCGAGGAAAGAGCCAAGATGATCGTTGGTGATGGCCTCAACAATACCCCTGACCTCGGAGTTACCCAGCTTGGTTTTTGTCTGTCCCTCAAACTGAGGGTCGCGTACTCTTACCGAAACAACCGCCGCCAGGCCTTCCTTGCTGTCATCACCAACCAGGCTGATACCGTTCTTTTTGACCAGGTTATACTTGCTCGAATAGTTGTTGATTGACCGGGTAAGGGCGGTGCGAAATCCCGTCAAGTGAGTACCACCCTCTATGGTATTGATATTATTGACATAAGAGTATACCGATTCCGAGTAACCATCGTTGTACTGGAGGGCAATTTCTACCTCGACCCCGTCTTTGGTTCCCTTGAAATGGATTGGCTTTCTGAAGACGGCCGTTTTGTTCTCGTTGATGTAATCGATGAACGATGATAGACCGCCTTTGTAAGCAAAGGTCACCTCCTTATCCGACCGGTGGTCTTTCAGTACCAGTGCCAGACCCTGGTTAAGAAAGGCCAATTCCCGCAGCCGGGAGGCAATGATATCGAACTTAAACTCTATCTTGCTGAAAATGTCGGCATCGGGGAAGAAACACGTCTTGGTGCCGCTTTTCTTGCGCTTGCCGATTTTCTTCACTTTCTGCTTGGCGGTCCCCTTAACGTACTCCTGTCGATATACCTCGCCATCGCGACAAACCTCAACCCAGCACCACTCGGAGAGCGCGTTTACTACCGAAACACCCACGCCATGCAGACCGCCGGACACTTTGTAACTCTCGTGATCGAATTTCCCACCGGCATGAAGCGTGGTCATAACCACCTCGAGGGCCGAGCGCTTTTGTTCGGGGTGCAGTTCAACCGGAATGCCGCGGCCATTGTCGGTAACCGTGATGGACCCGTCCTTGCCTATCTCCACCACCACCTGGGTGCAGAAGCCGGCCATGGCCTCATCGACCGAGTTATCCACCACCTCGTAAACCATGTGATGCAGGCCGCGCTGACCGGTGTCGCCGATATACATGGCAGGGCGGCGTCGGACCGCCTCGAGCCCCTGAAGCACCTTGATGGTGGTGGCATCGTACTTGTGGCCGACAATCGGATCTTTCTGTTTCTTTAGCTTATCAACATCCGTAGCCATATTACTCCGGTCCTTTCATACCGCGTACCAGCCGAATTTCCTTTACCGATCGACCGTAAGGCAAACTGTGAATCTTCTCGAGCAATTCGTCTTGCTTCATCGCCAGTTCCTGTCTCCAGGATGCATCGCGCACTTCCACGAAAAGGCATCCGTCCTCCCACCTGACAGCAGTGGCTTTGCGGGCGATAACATTTCCAACTATCTCCGGCCATTTGTTGACGACCTGCCAGCCGTTGTAACTGCCGGATAGGCCCAGTGAGGCTATAACCTTTCCAATGACACCTGAGATTGGTTTGGGGTGCCTTTTTAACCTGTCAGAGGGCACCTTGCCGCGTGGGTTTTGCTCGTACATTTCAGTCCTCATTCAACTTATGAATAATACCCTTTTTTAAACCCTTTGGCAAGCAAAAAAGCCAATCTATGTAGCTGTACGACAACAAATTAGGCGACCTGCCGAAATGCCCGAAAGAGACTTCTCCAAACGGTTTTTTCAACAGCGATTTCCCCGGAAAAATGGGCAACGGCAGGCCCGAAGACCTGCCGTCACAGGAGTGCTGCTGTGCTCAGCAGACGAGATAGTATGAAGTCGAGGGAGTGGCTATCTTCTCTTTCTTATGTCTCCGGAGCCCGAAACGTGTCTGGACATGCGCTCCGGATTACCATAAATATCTATGTCACCACTACCCGATACACTGCCGTCGAAAAACTCAGAAGCAAAAACTTTCACATCACCTGAACCGCTGACTCTTACCGAGGCTTCGTGGGCTATCAACTCCCGGGTATCCACGTCGCCGGAACCGGAGACTCGTATGTCTACTTCCTCGACCTCGCCATCAGCCCGTATGTCGCCTGAGCCCGAAATACTGCACTCGAACAACTCTCCGGAAAGGTCAAAGATCTCAACATCACCAGAGCCCGACAGTCTGATGCTCTCGAGATAGGGCACTTTCAGGTCGATTTTGCACGAATACCGCGAGGAATATGAATCCCGGCTGTAAATCTTCAGGGTTTTGCCTCGCACTCTGGTCTTTATCAGGTCGATGAGGTTATCGTCAAAAGTGATAGTCATTTCCTGGCCCTCGCCCACCGTGACAAAAATGTCGAAGCTGCCGGTAGATTCAATTCTCGAGAAATCACCGAGATTGCGTGTATCGGTAACCAGGTCGCCGGACCCCTCGATGCCGCTGCGGCCTGTTATCCACTTAAGAAAGTCACCCGCCTGGGCCGAAGGAACGGCCAGAACAGCGGCCAAAAACACCAATATAACAGTCTTTCTCAAACGTCCTCCGTCACAGTAATCTGCTAGGGTGTATGTTTTACGATACGACACGAGGGGTCAAAAGTTTCACCGCTGCGGATTTCACGGGTTCTGCGGTAGTCAATTTCCTCGTTCCGCTGGCGCGCGGCATATTCTGCGACAGGGACGACTCTCCTGGCGGGTTGTCAGGTCTGAACGCCAAGCCAGGAGCGTATTTTGCGTACCTCCGGGTACGAGGCGGCTCCAGCGAGGAGTATAGCGGTGGGGTGGAACACCGTCGGGATGACGATCTCCTTGCGGTAGAACCTGGACACCGATTAGGCTCCCTTGTTGGCGGCGATCACCTCTTTGATCTCGCCTTCTGTAAGGCTGCCTATGAGCAGATTTTCGATCCGGCCGGTACGATCCACTATTATGACAGTGGGATAGACCAGTGTTTCGAAAAATTGAAGCACGTACTCACTTTCCTCATCATATACCACCGGCGAATACAACCCGTACGTCTCCGGTATCTCAACCATGTCCTGGTAACCGGTTTCCGAGATGAAAACAAAGCACCCGTGCTCGGTGGAATCAGGGGCAGCGCCGGCGATGGTCTTGAGCAGGTGATCGCACCCGGCACAACCGGAGGCAACAATCGAGAGCACGGTCTTTTCACTAAGCAAAGAATGGAGACTGATGCTGTCGCCGTCGAGATTCACGAACATGTGATTGGGTATTACGGTACCTATCTCAAGCCCCCTGGCCAGAGCGAGTACCGCCTCGGTTTGAGCCGCTCTCTTCTCCAGATACTGGCTTTCGGCCCGCTGTTTTCCGATATACCCGCCGACCTTGCTTCCGAGAAAGTAGGCCAGGGCCACTGTCACTGTGACAGTAACCACCACCAATCCACCGATTCTTAGTGCTCGTACCATAGCTTGTTTCTCCTCAGGTTCTTTAACCCTCCCGCCGCGCTGTCACAGGATTGGAGCAGGCAGGTCTGGTAGCGGTTGATCGAGCGTCAGGGCTGAAAAGTGCTGCTCACTGACAAGCACTCGACGATCGATATTACAGAGACATAAATACTCCATCAGTGATAACCTGTCAACCCGAATTGTCTGTGCCACTAACAATACAGGTCAACAACCTGTCTCAGTATCATAAGAATTCGTCGGCGGTTAGCGCCCGGTTCATTCGGCTGTGATCACTTCTTTGTGATCAGGGGCCTGATATCGGCCATGGAGGTAAAGGCATTGCGGTTCTGCCTGGCCAGAAACAGCACCGCCTCGGCAACTTCCTCGACGGTAAGCTTGACGGTCGAGCCGGAAGCTGCCCGGGATCGCCTTCTTCTTAGACCGGAACCGAAATCGGTTTCGGTTGACCCCGGCGACAGAACGCAGATCTTTATGTTTTCGTTACGAACTTCGCCCGCTACGGCCTCGCTGAAGGCATTTAGAGCCGCCTTCGAGGCTGAGTACACCGAAAGGCCGGGAACGCCCATTCGGCCCGCAAGTGATGATATATTTATTATCTGACCGAAATCCTGCTTCATCATGCGGGGGAGAAGTTCCTTGAAGCAATGAAATACGGCCTTGACGTTGGTATCCATCATCAGGTTGTACTCTTCTTCAGTGGTGTTGATGACCGTGTCACGCAGTCCGACCCCGGCGTTATTGATGAAGATATCCACAACACCGTATTTGCGATAGGCAGTGCTGATGATTTTCCGCATGCCGACCAGCTTTGATACATCGGCCACGACTGTGGTGACGCGATTTTTCGGAAGATCCAGCGACCGGGCGACCTTTTCCAGACGCGCCTTGTTTCGCCCGCTGAGAACCAGCCGTGCCTGTTCGGCGGCAAAGATTCGTGCCACGGCGGCTCCGATACCCTTTGAAGCACCGGTTATAACGACCACTTTGTCCTTTACGCATCGCATATATCTAACAATTCAGCTGGAATGATACCTCCCCGGGGGTCGGTTTCACCGTGCGGGTTGGAAACTACTCTTCGTACTCAACCCATCTATTCCTGCGAGGGGTTATCTTGTACAAAGCGCCGGTAGATCGAAGTACGATATAAACAATTGCTACGACTGCCAATCCTCCGAGTACGAAGGCCACCCAGTAATACCACTTTATGTCGCGCATGAGTCTTGTCTCCCTGCCATGAGTCCGGCCTCATCTAACGGCCTTTATATCTTATACGAACCGATCAGAGGAATGTCAATGTTCGCAGTCTGAGAGCGCCTGAATTTGGTTAATTATGGTCAGAAGACCGGCTTCCGACTGTCATACGCCGGTTTGGGACAAAAAACACCACCCGCGCTCCCCTCGCGCGCGGGTGGCTACACCAAAGAGAAAAGAAATCCCAAACAAACAACAGCATATTGGGAGTAAAAATGACACCCTTCATATAGCAACCGGTATGCCGCGGCCATCCTTAACAGTGAGGGGCAATATTAAGTACCTGATTTACAACGCGCTAAATGACAGTCGCTTGATTTGTCTCTATTTTTTTCAGGGAACTGCTCGTACGATTGTACGAGTGACGGCAATCGAAAAAAAACGGTAAGCGTCTGTAAAACAAACGCTTACCGCTAACCAAGGAGTATTGTAAGGAATCGTAAAGCGATACGATTGAATTGAAATCTCTCCCTACCGGTTTTCTCCCCCTTTCGGTGGAGAATGAGGATAAACGGAGTTCAGATTGTCCATTAAATCGTACCGTGCAGGACTATCTACTCTTAATGGCACCTCCCGGCACTGAGTCCGTAACGCTTTAACTTGGTTCGAACGGTCGCTTCATGAATGCCAAGTATCCGCGCGGCTTCAGATTTATTACCCTGTGCGGCCAGAAGAGCCTCGGAGATTATCTTCCGCTCGAACTCTTCGACGCGATCGAACAGGGATCCGTTATCAGATGGCAAATCTCCTCCGAACATCGGCCGGGCCAGTTCCACCAGGTCCCCTTCGGCGACCATCTCGGCCATAACCTCAAGGCGCTTGACCTTGTTGAACAGTTCCCGTGTGTTGCCGGGCCAGTCGTATTCAACGAACTGGCGGATGAGTTCGGATGGCAGATCGGTGTCCGGGTCTGTCAGCCCACACTGTCTCATAAATAGATCCAGCAGGACCGGTATGTCCCCCTTTCGCCCGCGTAACGGCGGTATTTCAAAGGATACGCCGCTGAGGCGATAGTAAAGGTCACGCCGGAATGAGCCCTTTTCGGCCATCTGCTCAAGGTTCTTGTTGGTGGCTGCCACAATCTTGATATCCAGGTCAACCGCCGTTGTCGACCCCAGCGGAATCAGTCGACGGTTTTCCAGCACGCCCAGCAGTTTCGTCTGTAGATCCAGGGGCATGTCTCCGATTTCATCAAGAAACAGGACACCTCCGTTCGCGGTCACGAAGAGACCCTGTTTGTTCTTCTCCGCGCCGGTGAAAGCTCCCCGGTGGTAGCCAAAAAGCTCCGACTCAAGCAACGTCTCGGGCAATGACGCGCAGTTAATAGCAACAAAAGGCCGCCCGGGCCGGGTTATGTGCTGGAAGTAACGTGCCAGATGATCCTTACCCACACCGGTTTCACCCATCAGCAGAATCGGCAGATCGGAACGCCCGATCAGCGGCAGTTGCTTTTTAAACTGCAGAATCTCGGGACAGGTGGTGTGGTAATCGATGTCTTCCTGGCAGACGCTGAGGGAATCGGTACTGTCCGAAGCCCGCTTGCCTTCTCGTGGATCGAGATCGTCAATCAATCGCTCGGCTTCGCGCTGCCGGTGCCCTATTTTGATCCGGGCGAAGATCTCTTCAGCGCGGAACAAATAGGTTAGTCTTTGCCGTTGCGAGAACAACTTGGAGCGGCCGGCGGCCATCAAAGCATCGGCCTTCTCAAACCGCACCTTGGCATCGCTCAGCAGATCGATGGCCTTGATGTACATCTCGCGGCTCTGACGGTCGCGGTTTTTGGCCTCGGCCAAAATGGCCTTGATCTTACACAAAGCGCCCATTTCAACTTTGTTGCCGGCTTTTTCCATCATGGTCCAGGAACGTGCGCAATACCGTTCGGCCTGGCGCAGTTCCCGCATTCGGAGCGACAGCTCGGCCAGGTGTCGCAAGACGCGACCTTCCAGGGTGTTGTTGGGTGCCAGCTCATGCGTTAGGGTCAAAGCCTTATTGAGAATCTCTCGAGATTCTTCGTAAAGGCCCGACTGATACCGCAGCTCGCCAAGGTAAGTCAGGTAAATGGCTTCGTCGCGACGACTGCCCGACTCGATAATAAGCGGGTAGGCGTTGCTGAAAGCCTCATCGGCTTCGTCGTACTCCGTCTTCTGGACGTGAATATAGCCAAGGGACAGGTAGGCCTTGGCCATTTCAAGAGTATCATTCAACTCTTGTGACAAATCCAGGTTAATGGTTAGGTTCTTTTGGGCCTCGTCAAAGTCGCCGATGAAGGTCTGGATGCGGCCGATATTGCCCATCATGGAAGCCAGTTTTCTCTTATCGCCCAACTTGCGGTCGATCTCTATGGCGTCCATAAGGGCGGCCAGCGAATTGGTGTAATCGGCCTGCTTGAAGAACAGCCAGGCCATTTGATTGAGAGCCAGGCTCTGACCCTCCAGACAGTCATTGCGGCGGAATATTGACTCGGCATCTCGGAAAGCCTTTTCCGCTTCCTTAAACTCACTCATGTCGCGCAGAATTCTCCCTATGGTCACGAAGATCTCTGCCAGAAGAGTGCTGTCCCCTTCTTCCGCGACAAGATGCTGCGCCGTGCGCGCAACCTTTAGAGCAATCGGTAAGTGAGCCAGGGAAGCGTAGGCCTTGGCGGCGAGATGTATGATCTCCCCCGCCTGAGAACCGCCGATTCGATCAAGGTCTTTACGATTTGACTCGTAGTACTTGATCGCTTCAGCATAGTTCTTCTGGTCAATCAATGAGGCCATGAAGCGCTCCATCGACTGACAAATTTCTACGCTACTCATACTTTTCATCCTCACTATCGATTACTCTACTTCAAAGATGCTTTTCTCGTATGGTCGAGATATGTGTCTCTTTCGCTGGGATAACCCGTCTTGATCTGGTCGGGTCCGAAAATGAATGTGCGCAGATCATCGAAAAAGATCTGGCTTGTCAATATGACATCGCCTGGCAAGTACCCGCACAGCACCGCCTCGGCTTCTTCACTGTTGGAGTGACGATGACGTCCGGGTTCATCGTTACCTTCTTCCTCACCCCAGGGGTGGTCATCCCCTTCAGTATAGTAGATGTCTTTGGCCAATGCCGCCGGACTCCATAGAAATGCCGGCAGTATCAGCAAAAGAGCCAATACCGCGATTAAGCGTTTCATGATTGAACTCCTTGGTTAAAGGTTCTTTTAGACGTACGCTTCTAATCGATCTTAAAATGTGTGGCGGAGGGTATACAGTGGGCACTGAAAAATTGGATATGCTACGCATCCCAACTGCATCTAATTATAACAAATTATCAAAAAGCTGTCAACGAGTTTTTGGAGGGCCGCAATCGGGCGAAAAACGGGGCCTTTCGACCGTCAAATTTCACAAATACAAAAGCCCATCGTTTGGCGATGGGCCAGATTATGACACAGCAGAGGCGGTACCGCTCATTTTTCCGACAACATATTTTTCAGGGCCTCAATCACCTCGACCGGCGTCGGGTCAACCTCATTGAGTATAGCCAGGTAGTATGACGCAAAATCACCCAGCTGAATAAGACTGAACATGCGCGTGAGCGGGGTCCTGCCCGATGATTCTACGTCGTAGACCTCCACCTTCTGCTTTTCGATCAGACCCTTGACGATATCCATTCGCTTTGCCACCTGAGGGTGGTCGTCGCGATCGCGTAACTGGATGACAATCAGATGATCGACGTGCTTTTCTACCACCTGCGACCAGCCGACCAGTTCGTTGTGATTGAACTCGGGATAATGATTGGCGAAGGCGAGGTTCTTTGAGTTCTCGCAGATCTGGCCCTTCCACCTCAGGGCCACCGCGTCCGTGAGAGTCGGGCCGGAATAAACAATAGCGATACGACCATGCATCTTTTCGGCAAGCTGCTTGGCGGGATTTTCGGCAACCACGGCATCCTCGATGTACTGCTCACGCAGCTTTTTTAGCTCGTTGATGACTTCGTTCAGTTCTTCGCCGACGTTTTTTATGAGGCCGATCTTCTCAAGAAACATAAGCAACGGAACGCAGGAGTATCCGAGTGCGGCGCGGGGCTGCAGGCCGGCAGGTATCAGGGCCAGCGGAAAATCGTTGAGTGAGGATACGTCGGAAAGCAGACCACCGGTAGAGATGGCGGCAATCATGGCCTTGCGTCGCAGAGCGTCATCAAGAGCCGACAGCGTTTCCTCGGTGTTCCCGCTGTACGACGAAGCCACCACCAGCGTTTCATCATCCACGTATTCCGGCACGGCATAGTTGCGGCAGACCTCGAACGGGATGAGCAGCTTCGACGACAGGAATGTCCGTACCAGGTCGCCCCCTATAGCTGAACCACCCATACCGACGATGACAATGTTCTTTATGTCGGCAAAGTCGTTGGCATTGATTTCCCAGCTGTTGCTGATCCTTACAGCATCAGCCACCTGTTCCGGCAAATCGAAAATGCGGTTATACATATTATCGGGATCAGCGGCGCGAATCTTCTCGATGTCGTTTAATATGGACAAAGCATCATTTCCTTCTTCTGATGGCTTTCATTTTATCCAGCTCGTTCTTGAATGTCTGAAGTTTGTGAATCACCTGTGGCTGGGTTTCGCTAGCCAGAACCGAACCCAATAAGTGCCGCGCCATGCCGGAATCGACTTTCCTTATCAGCCGGCAGATGTCGAATATTCGGGCCGGGTTCATCGATAAAAGGTCCAGATCGAGCCCGACCAGAAGCGGCAGGGCCAGGGGATCGCCCGCCAGTTCACCGCAAATCGCAACCGGTTTGCCGTGTTTCCGGGCGGCATCGACGGTGATCTTTATCAATCCGAGAACCGACGGATGAAAGGAGTTGTACAGGCAGGCAACGCGATTATTGGTTCGGTCGGCCGCCAGCGTGTATTGAGTCAGGTCGTTGGTGCCAATGGAAACGAAATCGGCTTTCTTCATCAGGGTATCGGCCGTCATTGCGGCCGATGGCACCTCAATCATAATACCGGTCTGAATGGAGTCGTCGAAAGCGATACCCTGCTTGCGGAGTTTGAACTTTGCCTGCGAGATCAGCTTTCGAGCCTGCTCCAATTCCGCAACGTCGGTTATCATCGGCAGCAGTATCTTGATGTTCTTTCTGGTCGATGCTCTCAGGATGGCCCGCACCTGGGTCTTGAATATCTGGTTCATATCCAGCATGGCGCGCATGCCGCGCCAGCCCATAGCCGGGTTGTCTTCATGAGGCCAATCGGCGTCGGCTACCAGCTTATCATAGCCCAGGTCGAATACTCGAAACACAACATATGAGTTGGCGTACTTCTCGGCAATCTGGTCGTAATATTCGAACTGTTCATCTTCGCCGGGGAAATCGTAGTGAGCCAGGTACAAAAACTCTGTCCGGTAAAGCCCGACAGGAATTCTCTGCTCCGACAGAACCTCGTCAGCCGGGCCGCGGAGGGTCAGATTGGCTCCTACATTAACGGCTTTACCGTCAGCTGTAACGGGCGGAATCTCGGTAAGCTTGCGAACACGGGCGATAGCCGCCGGACCCTGACGTTTCTTGCGTTTCTGATACTCGGTCCAGTCCTCGTCAGACGGATTGACGATAACTTCTCCGCTGGTACCGTCAATTATCAGGTTGGCTTCATTGGCAATCTCAAAATAAGCGTTCTTGGCGACCACTACCGGTAGCCGCAGCGCACGGCTTATCAAAGCCATGTGTGAGTTGGCTCCGCCCTCACCTACGAGAAACCCCACCGCTTTTCGCTGCCGGTAGCTCAGGACGTCGCCCGGTGTGAACATCTTTCCGACCAGAATGGTGTTAGGCGGAAATTTCAGGTCGCTCTTGTCGTGCCCGCTCAGGTGCGATAGGACCCGTTGCGCCACAGCCTCGATATCAGTGGCCATCTGGCGCATGTAAGAATCGGGCGAGCTTTTCAGCGGGGCCGTTGTCTCTTTGACCAGGCTGTTATAGATAAACCCGGCATTGCGGCGTTGTGAGCGAATCGCATGTCTGACCTGATCGAGAAACTGCTCGTCGTCAGCGATCAGCAACTGGGCGTCGAAAATCCTGGCGACCGGCCCACCAATCTTTTTACCGGCTGATTCCAGCAGGTCGCTGATTTCGGCAACGGTAAGCTTGACCGCCTCCTCCAGGGCGGCGATCTCATCATTAACGCGCGAGGCCGGAACGGCAATCTCGGCAAACTCGACGTCGCCGGGAAGTACCACCCGGGCGTGGCCAAGTACAACACCGCCGGATATCGGCGTACCCTTTATGATAGTGCGTCTTGCGATCAAGATTGAGCCCTAACGAGACAGCTAATTCATTGACGATTAGTAATGTAACGGAGGATCAATTACAAAGGCAAGCCAAATATCAGTCCATTTCGCCGAACCCGGATTCGATGACCTCTAAAAGCTCTTTTAAGGCAGCCTCTTCGTCCGAACCGGTCACCTCGACCGTGATCTCCGAACCCTGTTCCGCAGCCAACATCATCACACCCATAATGGACTTGGCGTTAACCCGCAGTCCGTTCTTGGTAAGAAATACCTGCGACTCGTATTTGCTGGCGGCGGTGACCAGCATTGCCGAGGGACGAGCGTGCAGGCCCAGTTTGTTGACTATCTTGACAGTTTGTTTGATCATGCCATCTCTTCGCACAGGACGAACCGCTTGCCGGAAAGTTCCCGCACCACGCCTTTGAGTTCGAGAGCCAGGAGGAACTCCATCACTTCAGACACCGGCAGACCCACCTGACGGGCGAGATCATCAATCTGCTGCGGACCTTCGGTGAACCGATCCACCAACTTTTTTTCGATGTCGGTCATATCGGGCAGTTGCCGAAATTTCTTAGTGAGTACCTTACCTTTCAGCCGGGGAAGTTCCTCGAATATGTCTTCGACCGAGGTCAGCAGCCGGGCGCCTTTCTTTATCAGCTCATTGGTTCCCTCGCTCATCTTTGCCCCCGGGCGTCCCGGCACCGCGAACAACTCCCTGCCCTGGACCAAGGCCTGCTCGGCCGTGATAAGGGCTCCCGATTTCATACCTGCCTCGACCACTACTACGCCCTCGGAGAGACCGGAAATGATGCGGTTACGTTCCGGGAAATGGGGACGGTCGGGAGTGGTTTCCGGTAAATACTCGGAGAAAACCGTTCCGTTCTTCTTGATCTGTGCAGCCAGCTTCTTGTTCGAGGGAGGGTACACGATATCAAGCGAACATCCCCAGACGGCTACCGTCTTGCCGCCGGCATCGATTGCCCCACGGTGAGCGGCTGAATCGATACCTTCGGCCATTCCCGACACAACCGTTATGCCGGCCTTTGCCAGCGAACCGGCCAGGTTGTATGCGAACAACCTGCCCTCTTCGGACGGATGCCTCGTACCGACAATGGAAACGGCACTCGCGTCGGATAACACTTCCCCCTGGGCAAACAAGACCGGGGGGATGTCACCCTCGGGAATGTTGAGAAGACCTTTAGGGAAATCAGGATGGTCCGGAAACAGCACCTGCCATCCAAGCTCAACTATCCGCGTAGCTGTCTGACGGGCCTGCTCGGGATCAAAGTTGCTTTTGATCTCATTGGCCACGGCGGTAGATATCCCGGCCACTCTCTCCAGTTCGCGACTCGACGCGTGGAGAACCCGGGAAGCACCACCCAGCGCACGGACAAGTCTGTGATACCGCCCGCGACCGACACCAGGTACGGCCAACAAACAAATCGCGTCAACCAGTTTTTCTTCAGGCTTTTTGTTGGTCAAGTTCTCTCTCAATTGCTTCTAAAAAATCGTCGGCACCGCGTCGGGTAACGGCTGACAAATAAATATAACTTTCAGGAAGACCTTTGCAAATACCTTTTAAATCACTTTCGTCGACGGTATCGATCTTGGTCACGACCACCAGCGAAGGACGCTGGGCCAATTGACGGTCGAACTCGACCAACTCCTTGTGCAGGATTTCCCGCGTTTTAGCTATGTCTGTCTCGTTAACATCGACAACGTACACGATTATGGCAGTGCGTTGAATATGTCTGAGAAACTGGTGACCCAGCCCCTTGCCTTCCGAGGCACCCTCGATCAAACCCGGTATGTCGGCCATGACGCATGACTTGTAATCGCGAAGCTTCACGATACCCAGGTTGGGGGTGAGGGTTGTGAAGGGGTAGTCGGCAATTTTGGGACGGGCCTGAGAGAAAGAGGATAGGATGGTGGATTTGCCGGCGTTGGGCAGTCCCACCAGGCCCACATCGGCCAGCAGCTTCAACTCCAGGGCCACTTTGCGACTCTCACCAAGCAAGCCATCCTGAGCTTTGCGGGGAGCCTGATTGGTCGGCGACTTGTAGTAAGCATTACCGTGTCCCCCTTTGCCGCCTTTTGCTATTACAAACCGGGTATCGGGTTTATCGAGGTCGAAGAGAGTCTTACCGCTTGACAGGTCGGTGACGAGGGTACCTACGGGCAGGCGAAGGATCGTGTCCTGGCCGGACTTGCCGGTCTTCAATCCACCGCCGCCTGGCTGGCCGTTCTCGGCCTTGTATTTCCGGCGATAGCGGAAGTCCAGCAGGGTACGCAGATTCGCATCGGCGAGTGCGATGACGCTGCCACCGCGGCCGCCGTCGCCGCCATCAGGCCCGCCTTTGGGTATGAACTTTTCAGTGTGAAACGCCACGCAGCCATGGCCGCCATCGCCCGCGGTGACCTCGATTTCAACATAATCAATAAACATCTCGGTCAATATCCGGCCCGGAACAGTAAATGTCAAACAGGGATTACCGGTTGCGTAAGGGGATGTGAAGTAAAGCGTTGGCCTCATTCTAAATAAATATGATGACCGTTGACGCACCTGCCAAAAGAGCATATATTTGACTTGGTTTTTCTTAAAGCTGAGGGAGTAGTTGCTTTTGCCGGGAATTAACCAGAGAAAACGACAGTTTTACGAAGAATCATCGCTCTTTCTCGGACGAGCCTGTGTGAAGATTGGCCTCAAGCCCAATTTCATCACGGCCGCGTCACTGGTGTGCGGAATTGTGTCCGGCATCTACTTCTGGAAAGGGGAGATGATCTGGGGCGTGGTATGGATGGTTCTGACCTCGTTTACGGACATGCTCGATGGGTCCACGGCTCGGGCTGGCAACATGGGCACTGTCTTTGGCGGTATTCTCGATCATGTTGCCGACCGCTACGGCGAATTCTTCATCCTGGCCGGAATCACAATGTCCGGGGCGGTCCATCCCGGGTGGGGCCTGTTCGCCCTTTTTGGCATGATGATAGCCAGCTACACCCGGGCCGCGGCGGAGTCACTGGGGAAGATCGAAAACTGTGCCGTCGGTATCATGGGACGGTTGGAGAAATTTATCCTTATCATTGCCGGGTCAATTGCCGAACACTTTTTGCCGACAGGTACGTGGCCTCGCGGCGGCTGGCTGGAGTTTGCCCTCATAGTCGTGGGTGTGACGTCGCTCATCACCGCCATTCAGCGACTGGTCTTTACCCGGAAAATCCTCGGCGACAAAAAGGAAGTCTGATAAGCCAGCCTGATTATAAAGCACCATCATCGTGAAAATTCCCTTTTCGATATACTCAATGGCTTTCACGCTCAACCGAAGTGAGGACCCACCTTGATAACGGCTATCGGTAACCCCGTTTATGATTACATAAGAACGCAAAAGGTAAACACTGAAACCAGAATCCTGTCGGGGTGCTCGACCAACGCCGTCCTGGCGTTATCGAAAATAGGGGAGAAAGTCAGGCTGGTTGGCTCAGTAGGCGATGATTACAAAAAACAATTTATCTCTGATCTCAAGCGATTCAATATTGAATATGAGATTACGCCATCGGGCGAAACCGGCGGCTTCTCGCTTGTATATTACGATGATTTCGGCAACCGTACCCTTGACCTGCTGGGACGAGCCGATAACATCGCCAACATCGAAAAAAAATGGTACAAAGACTCCCAGGCCGTCATGGTAGGACCGATACTGGGTGAAGTTTCTCTTGAGCAGATAGCGGAAATTCGCGAGAACTTCGAAGGCCTGTATTTCTGTGATCCACAGGGGCTGTTGCGCGGTGCCGATGACGGCGGCCGTATTTTTCACGAGAAAGTCGATGGCATCGAAAAAGCTCTGGGTATGTTCGACATAGTCAAACCCAACGAACTCGAGGGAATGGTGCTGACCGGCGTCAATTGCCGGGAGAATCCTTACGAGGCGGCCCAGATCATCAAGTCGTGGGGACCGAGACTCGTCATCGTCACACTGGCGGAGCTGGGCTCGATCATCTATGACGGCAGCCAGTTTATCGATATCCCTCCCTACGAGATTGATCTGGTCGACGCCACCGGAGCCGGCGACACCTATATGGGTGGGTTCGTGTACGAGTACCTCAAGACCGAGGGTGACTTGTTTAAGGCCGGATGTTTCGCATCGGCAACCTCTTCAATTATGATAGAGAATGTCGGGCCCGACTATGAAATGACCGAACAGTCAATACGCTCGCGCCAGGAACAGCTTCTAAATCAAACCGGTTATAAGGTCAAAGTAGCCATAAACCAGTAGCCGGGCATGGCCCGCGCTCACAAATACAGGGGGGACTTCTATGCCGTACACTATCTTTTTCGATCGCTACAGCAAACGCGCCTATCTGGATAAAGACATCCCCAAAGAATCACTCGATCGCATCTTCGAAATAATTCGCTGGACACCATCGTGCGCCAACAAACAACCCTGGCGGATCATATTCGTTCAAGATAAGGCGCAACACGAAAAGCTGATGACAGCCCTCGCTAAGGGCAATGCCTGGGCGGCCAAAGCGCCGGTGCTCGTTGTAGTCTGTGCCCGCGAGTCCGATGATTACAGTCGCGAGGATGACCCCGTCAAATACTATCAGTTCGACAGCGGCATGGCGACTCTGTCGCTGCTATTGGGAGCAGTGCAGGAAGGGTTGATGGGTCATCCGATGGCCGGATACGACGCCCCCGCCGTAAAGAAAGCGCTGGATATTCCCGATGAATACCATGTCTTGTGTGTGGTATCGCTCGGGTATGAAGGCCCAATTGATCTTCTTGACGAACGCACCCGCACTAAGGACGAGTCTCCGCGGGTACGCAAGGAGATCAATGAAATAATATCGATGGACAAGTTTGCCTTTTAGCAGGAGCCGCAACTTTGGGTAGCAGTGACATAATATCATTCGAAGACTTTGAAAAGGTCGATATCCGGGTCGGGAAGATCATCGAAGTACAAGACTTCGAGCGCGCCCGGTTCCCTACCTATAAGTTCAAAATCGACTTCGGGCCGGACATAGGCATCAAGCAGTCATCGGGACGGTACAAAGAAAACTATACCCCCGAAGAACTGTTGGGCAAGCAGTGCCTGGCGGTGGTGAATTTCGAGCCGAAGAACATCGCCGGCTATATGTCTGAGGTACTGGTGCTGGGTATCGACCGCGAAGGCGGCGGGATATCGCTGGTCAGCCCGGTCCACCCGGCTGTCCTCGGCGCCCGGCTGTACTGAGCAACAACAGCTCTTCGTAGGGCGGGTCCGTCTGTATCCCGAGCTTCGAGGGATCCGAACCCGCCACCTTCGCGAAAACGGAATTCCGAGCG
>CP070756.1:2661933-2692859 GCA_020348905.1 Candidatus Zixiibacteriota bacterium | reverse complement strand
TACCAAACCGATGAAGGTAACCCGGAGCTGAAACCGGCGGTTCCGACTGCGGTTAAGCCGGAGCATGGTCCCGATTACCTGATAAAGAACTTTTAATAACACTTATGGGGACAATGAAAGGAAGGTGTACAAAATGTTACGCAACCTTTACAAAATACTCGGCATGACGGCTTTACTGGCTGTCATTGTGGCCCCGGCCTCCAAGGCCCTCCAGATCGACGAAGCCGATCCGGAGTACTTCGACAGACTCAAGATCGATCGCTATCTGGATGTGGAGATCTGGACCAATCACGCGGATAACGAGTTCTACGAAGGTGATAACGTCGTGCTTAATTTCCGTGTCAATCGCGACGCCTTCGTGGCCATCTATTCTATCGACAGTCGGGGACGGGTCAATCTGCTGTTCCCGAACTCACCCGGTGATGAGAATTTCCTGCAGGGAGGCGTGACCTATCATATGCCCGACGGAAACGATGACTTTGACCTGGTCATATCGGGTCCCGACGGAGTCGAAAACGTTCAGATTATTGCCTCGCGCGAGCGTTTCCCGATTCCCGATTGGTATCCAACTTCGGGCCTGGTTTGCGACTGGGACGATCGTCTGGAATACATGGATTACATCAACGGTCAGTATTTCATCCGCTACGACGGCCAGCGCTTTGCCTTTGACCGAACGGCTCTGTATATCAATGAGTGGGAACCGGAATACTATCGCCCCATCTACTATCCTCGCTATCCGAGCTGGACAGTGTGCGGTAATGTCTACATCGACTATCCGTGGGGTGCGACGGTGTACATCAATGGTATCTACTGGGGTGTCACGCCGCTGTACATCCCGAGGATCTATGTCGGCTGGCATACCTTCACGATCTATGACTACTATGGATATTGCTGGGAGTATCCGGTGCACGTGACCCGTTATAATACGGTTATTCTTGACCGCACGGTTGTGGTGACTTCGCCGGCCATAGTCTCGAAATATAAAGACGTCCGCCTGATAGGATACCGCGACCCTGTCACGCACGGATATCCGAAATTCAAGACCAAGCCGATCATCACAAAAGGCAAACCGGTTGTCGGCGGCAAGGTTGTTATGAACGGCGCCGCGAAGAAGACCCTATCAAAGAAATATGTTCGCGGCTCTGCCAAGATGGTAAAAGGTGATCGCGGCTACGAAACGATAGGCACTCCGGGAAAGCCGGTCATCAAGGGTAAATCGATTGACAGGGGCGGGTCCTCGAAATCGTCGAAATCTACCGGGTTGAAGAGCCGGACTACGTCTAAACCTAAATCCAGCGGTTCTTCCTCGGCTCGCTATAAATCTTCTGGCCGCAGCTCGACTTCTGGAAAGTCGAGCAGCGGCTCGAAGGCCGGTAAGAGAAGCAGCTCTGGTAAGTCGTCCGGTTACTATCAGAAGAAGTCCGGTTCGAGTAGCTACAAGAAATCGACCAAGAGCACCAAGCCGAGTTCCGGAAAGGCCAAAGTAGGTAAGAGTAGTTCCGGTTCGAAGGCCAAGTCGTCCGGTGGTAAGAAATCTTCGGTTGGTTCCAAGACCAGTAAGTCGGGCAAGTCGTCCGGTACGAAATCCTCAACTCCGAAGAAACAAGGATCGTCCAGCAAAACGAAAAAGGACGGCGGGAAGAAAAAGAAATAAAGGCCTTTTTTGTTGCCACAATTTGAAAGGCTGCATATATTGCTGACAGAGGTTCAGGAGCTATGAGAAAAATAACGATATACATTTTCGCATTGCTGTTTCTGTTCTCTGTCAGCAGCCCCGTCCTGGCGGTGGACAAGAAAGACAAGAAAGACACGACCGATAAGGTCGTCGACAAGAAGGTCGATCAACCCAAAGATCAGACGCAACAGCCTCAGCCACCAAAACAGACCGAACCGCCGAAGAAAAAATACGACGATTTTCAAGACAAAAACAACAACGGTATCGACGACCGCAAGGAGAACCTGAAACAGAAGAAGACGGAAGGCGATCCGAGAGAGAAGAAGACCAAACCGTAGGGCGGAGTCCGATGAAAAGTGAAATGGACCTGCTCGGTATGAACTCTCATGACAGACTTCACTGGCTTAAGGCCAATCGCATCACCTTGATGGCGGTTGGCCTCGTCTGGATCGGCATGATTGTTCAACGGGTACTGACGGGGAGCATCCCCTGGTTCTTGATTGCCATGGTATTTGTTTTTGCCGGACTTCGCCTCGTCAGCTACCTGCTTTACAAACGAAGTGCTGATTGAGCGCTCCGGTTCTCCTTAAGCCGCTCCCTTCACGAAACAAGCCCCGGTATCCCTGAAAGCACGACCAGTTGAATCATTTAAGCTTGACATTTGTTAGAATATTCGTAATTTATTAGCACTCTGCCAGCAGTGCTGCCAAAATGGCAGTGTGGTCCAGGGACGGTTTTATGGCCTTCGAAAACCTGACAGAACGCGAAAAGAAGATTCTCAGCAATCTCATCGACTATTATATAGCCACCGCTGATCCGGTCGGGTCCCGCGTCATTGCCAACAAGTTCAAGATGGGCATTTCGTCGGCAACGATTCGCAACACCCTACAAGATCTGGAAGAACTCGGTCTGGTTCATCAGCCTCACACCTCCGCCGGACGCATACCCACCGACCTTGGATACCGCGTATACGTCGACTACCTGCTCAAGCCGGAAGATTTGACCGAAAAAGAAAAACAGTATATCAAGAAATCAATTCTTAAACAGGGTAGAGGGGTCAACGAGATTCTCGGGCAGACATGCCGCGTTCTCGGCGACATTACCAATCAACTGGGTGTGTCAATCGCCCCTCGTTTTGAACAGGGTGTTCTGAAGGCCATCAGTCTGATTCCCATCAGCGGCGAACGGTTGATGGTGGTCGTGGTGGTGCAATCCGGGCTCGCCCGCAGTGTAATTATCGAAATAGAGGCGGACATATCAGACTCGGCCCTTCGCGAGGTTGAGATGGTTCTTAACGAACGCCTGGCCGGACTCACCCTGGGGCAGGTTAAGGAAACGATATCGAAACGTCTGGCCGATCTTTCCGGTCACGGCAAGCTCATAAAGCTGATAATCGACTCCAAGGATAGAATATGGACGGAGGGGCGCTCGGAAGATATCCATCTTGCCGGTGCCGACCACCTTGTCCAGCAGCCCGAGTTCGCGGACCTTCGCAAGGTATCAGACATTATCAAGATGATCGAGGATGGCCGGGTGCTGTCGGATTTTCTCAGTCAGGCGGTTGAAGAAGGGCTCATTATCACTATTGGCAGTGAGAACAAGTTCAAGGAGATTATGAATTGTTCCCTGGTTACTTCCAAGTATCAAGTCGGCAAGGTTTCCGGGACGATTGGAATAATCGGGCCGACCAGAATGGCGTACAGCAAATTGGTATCGGTGGTAGAGTATACCGCCCGAACAATTACCGAGATGCTTTCCGGAATGGATGACAAGAAGGGTAAGAAGTAAATGGCAAAGAAGCAGCATGGTGAATCCGGTACTGACAGACAGCAGCCAGAGGTTGATGTCGACCGGCAGGGGGAAAAAGAACCCGCAGCCGGCGAAGTTGAGAAGGGCGAGGAAATAACTCCGGAAACTGTTTCGGATGAACAGGAGCTGTGTGAGGAGGACCGCCTCAGGCAGCAGGTTGACCAACTGGAGGACAAGCTGCTTCGTACCGCGGCTGATTTCGAAAACTACAAGAAGCGTATCACCCGTCAGTACGAAGACATGGCCCGTGCCTCCAGCGAGGCGATTCTGGTCGAGCTTCTTGAGGTGGTTGACAATTTCGAGCGGGCTCTCAATCACAGTGAGGAAAACACCGATTTTGACTCCTTCCGTAAAGGCACCGAACTGATACTTAATCAGATGATTAGGCTGCTGGAGAAATACGATGTGACCGCGATCGATGCTGTCGGTAAGCCCTTTGACCCAAACCTGCATGAAGCCGTAATGCAGGTCGCGAGCGACGAGTTCGAAGAGGGTATGGTGGCTATGGAAATGACCAGAGGGTACCGCCAGGGTCAGAGGGTGATTCGGCACAGCAAAGTCGGGGTCAGTAGTGGTAAGAAAAAACAAGTTGATGAATAAGAGAGGAGTTTGTTGATCATGGGAAAGATCATTGGAATTGACCTTGGGACCACCAATTCATGTGTGGCGGTTCTCGAAGGCCAGGAGCCGGTGGTAATTCCAAACCAGGAAGGCTCTCGCACGACGCCGTCGGTGGTGGCTTTTGCCAAAGACGGTGAACGTCTTGTCGGCGCGGCGGCCAAGCGCCAGGCCGTAACCAATCCGGAGAACACCGTCTTTTCAGTCAAGCGCTTCATGGGTAGATTGCACAGTGAAGTAAGCTCCGAGGAAAAGATTGTTCCTTATAAAGTGACCGAGAATGAAAAGGGCGCGGTATTGATTGAGGCCGGTGGCAAATCATATCAGCCTCCGGAAATTTCGGCCATGATTTTACAGGGCCTCAAAAAGGCAGCCGAGAGCTATCTTGGTCAGGAGGTTACCCAGGCGGTCATTACCGTTCCGGCGTATTTTAATGACTCGCAGCGTCAGGCCACCAAAGATGCCGGGCGAATCGCCGGGCTGGAAGTGCTTCGGATTATCAATGAACCAACGGCAGCTTCACTGGCCTACGGTCTTCAGAAGAAGGGTAATCAGAAGATCGCGGTATACGATCTGGGTGGCGGGACGTTTGATATCTCCATTCTCGAGATTGGCGATGGTGTTTTTGAAGTTCGATCAACCAACGGTGATACCCACCTTGGCGGCGATGACTTTGACCAGACCGTTATTGACTGGATGGCCGAAGAGTTCCTCAAGAGCCAGGGAATAGACCTTCGCAAGGATCGGATGGCCCTCCAACGCCTGAAGGAAGCGGCTGAGAAGGCCAAGATTGAATTGTCATCCACCCTCCAGACCAATATAAATCTTCCTTTCGTGACGGCTGATCAGAGCGGGCCCAAGCATCTTGATCTTACACTGACTCGTTCGAAGTTCGAACAGCTGACCGACAGCCTGATACAACGGACTGTCGAGCCGTGTAAACGGGCTCTGGCCGATGCCAAGCTATCAGTCTCGGATATCGATGAGGTGGTTCTGGTAGGCGGTATGACGCGTATGCCGAAAGTGATCGAGTTGGTCAAAGAGATATTTGGGCGGGAGCCTCACAAGGGTGTTAATCCCGACGAAGTGGTGGCTGTGGGTGCAGCCATCCAGGCGGGTGTCCTTTCGGGGGACATGAAGGATATTGTATTGCTCGACGTTACCCCGCTGTCACTGGGGATTGAAACGCTCGGTGGCGTGATGACCACGCTGATAGAACGCAACACCACCATTCCGACCAAAAAGTCGCAAATCTTCTCCACCGCCGATGATAACCAGACAGCGGTCTCGATCCATGTCCTTCAGGGAGAGCGCCGGATGGCCATCGACAACCGCACCCTCGGTAAGTTCGATCTGGTTGGTATTCCACCGGCCCCTCGAGGCATTCCGCAAATTGAGGTTTCGTTTGATATCGACGCCAACGGCATCGTGCACGTTAGCGCCAAGGACAAGGCGACCGGAAAGGAGCAATCGATCCGGATCGAGGTGTCCTCGGGTCTGTCTGAGCAGGAGATTGATAGAATGGTAAGTGACGCTGAGAAGTTCGCCGACGAGGACGCTAAGAAGGCCGATCTTATTCAGGCGCGTAACGAGGCTGACCACCTTGTTTACACTACCGAGAAAACCCTCAAAGAACTGGGCGACAAGATATCCAACGACGAGAAGAAGAAGGTCGAGGATGCTATCGCCAAAGTGAAGGAGGCCATGTCGAGTGACTCGGTGGAGACTATTACTAAAGCCAAAGACGAACTGATGCAGGCTTCTCATAAGATTGCTGAAGAGATGTATAAACAGGCCCAGGCACAGCAGGCGGGCGGCGCAGCCGGGCAGGGCGCGGCCGATGCCGGTCAGAAACAGCAAGAGGCGGCAGGCAAACCCGACGAAGGGGATGGGGCTGTTGACGCTGATTTTGAAGTGGTCGATGACGATAAGAGTTAGCCTGGAGTTACATGACCAAGAGAGACTATTACGAAATCCTCGGTATTGACCGGGGTGCCGGTGAAAACGAGGTGAAATCCGCCTATCGCAAGCTGGCGATGCAGTATCACCCTGACCGAAACCCGGGCAATAAGGAAGCGGAGGATAAGTTCAAGGAAGCCACGGAGGCTTACGAGATTCTGAAGGATCCGCAAAAGCGTCAGGCGTACGACCAGTTCGGTCATGCCGGCGTCGGGCAGGGGGCTGGATTCGGGGGCTTCGGAGGCTTCGAAGGCTTCGACCTGGGCGACGCCTTGCGGGCTTTTATGAGAGATTTCGGTGGAGGCTCTATCTTCGATGAGTTCTTCGGGATGGGAGGGGGTGGACAACGGCGCCGTCGCAACCGGGGAGAAGACCTGCGCATCCGCATAAAGTTGACGCTGGAGGAGATCGCCAAAGGGGTGGAGAAATCCGTAAAGGTGAAGCGGCTGGTCAGCTGTGACACCTGCGGAGGTTCCGGTGTCGCGGCAGGGTCCTCGAAAAAGACCTGTCCGCAATGTAGGGGGGCGGGCCAGGTTCGTACTGTCTCGCGTACCTTCCTTGGAACGGTGCAGCAAGTTACCACGTGCAACATGTGTCGGGGAACAGGTGAGATAATTGCCGATGCATGCAAAACCTGTCGGGGGGAAGGCCGGGTTCGGGGCACATCACAGGTCACAGTCCGTGTCCCGGCGGGAGTAGCGTCCGGAAACTATATGACTATCGAGAATATGGGAAATGTAGCTCCCAACAACGGCGAACCGGGCGACCTGGTTGCTGTCTTCGAAGAGGCCGACCACGACCATTTCACCCGCCACGGTGACCATATCATTTGCGAATTGCCGATTTCTTTCACGACGGCGGCCCTGGGCGGTACGGTATCAGTCCCTACTCTGAACGGCAACGCAAAAATTAAAATCCCTGCTGGTACCCAGCCCGGCAAAACTCTCAAAATGCGTGGGCAGGGGATCCCCCATTTACACTCCAGCGGGCGTGGAGACCAGATTGTGCGGGTGATTGTGTGGGTGCCGACCAAGCTGGCACCGGAGGATAAGGAGCTGCTCGATAAGCTGTCAAAATCGGAATCATTCAAGCCGCCGCCGGCCAACAAATCATTCTTTGAGAAACTGCGGGAAACGCTGGGGGTTTAGTGGTCTTGTCCCAATCGCCCGGAAGTTACGTGGAAATCACCTTAACGGTTCCGCGATGTCTGTGCGACGCCGTCTGCAATTTCATTATCGATAACATCTGCTCAGGGCTCGTTCTGGAGGAGGAGGACGGTAGTAGCGAAACCGGCATCAAATTCTATCTTCCTGAAAACGAGAAGAATGACTACGACCAGAAGCTGTCAACTTATTTTTCCAGTCTCATCAGTATGGGAGAAAGCCTGACGGCTATGCCGGAAGTAGCTGAGAGAATCGTGAAGAGCGTCGAGTGGGAGGATCAATACCGGCAATCAGTCAAGGTCATGACGGTTGCAGGTGATGTCACCGTCAGACCACCATGGGAGGAGAAGCCGGATGACGCCCGTTACGATATAATCATCGAACCAAAAATGGCTTTTGGAACCGGAAGTCACGAATCTACGCGTGCTTGCTTAAAGGCCATACGGGAGTACTTCAAGCCCGGAATGCGTTTCCTTGACCTGGGTTCCGGCTCAGGGATTCTATCAATTCTAGCCGACAAGATGGGTGCCGCTTACGTAAAATCCGTTGATTACGATATACTGGCCGTAGAAAACTGCAGCGACAATTTCATTATAAACAAGGTCGCGGCTGAACACGATATTGTCCACGGCTCCATAGACTGTTGTCGTAGCGACTTGCCCTACGACTTCATCTGTGCCAACATAATAAAGAGCACGATTCTCGATATGCTTGACGATCTTAAGCGACTAACTGTCTCAGGTGGTTACCTGGTTCTGGCCGGATTGCTTGAGCAGGACGAAATGGAAGTATCGGCCCAACTGATGAAGATCGGGCTGGAAGAATTCAATGTAGTCGACGACAACGAGTGGCGCACTTTCATTGTAAGCGGAGGAGGCTCGTGAGACATCCTTTCTTCTTTGCCGAGGCATCACACATTGTCGACTCTGAAGTCACTCTGTCAAAAACGGAAAGCCATCATGCCGCCAGGATTCTGAGATTGGAGAAGGGCGAACTTGTTGTTGTCGTAGACGGTCTGGGCAACGCTTATCGGGGTGCCATTGCTCATATCAAGCGCGGCGGTGTGGTTACGGTACGGATTCACTCTCACACCCGCAGTCTTGGCGAACCCAATGTGGTTTTGACTCTGGCCAGCGGTTTGTCCAGCGGTCACAAGTTTGATACGATTGTCGAGAAGGGGACAGAGCTTGGAGTGAAGCGACTTGTTCCATTGATTACCGAGAAGTCGAAGGTAAAGCTTGAAGACCCCAAACGGGTTCGCACGAAGATTCGCAGGTATGAGAAAGTCGCTCTGGCTGCCATGAAGCAGTGCGGCCGCAGCTACCGCCCGGATATATCCCATCCAATCGCTTTTGAAAACTATCTCCGGGAAATCGACCCTGACTCGCTGAGCCTGCTTTTTCATCCTACTCATAATGCATGCAGCCTGGCCGACATTGACTTTGAGGCCGGCCTTAAGAGGGTCAACGTGATTGTTGGTGCTGAGTCGGGATTCACAGAGGACGAGGTCGCTTTTGCCGAAACCAGGGGCATCAGGGTTGTGAGCCTCGGGCAAAGGGTCCTTAGGACCGAAACCGCCGGACCGGTAGTCTGTGCTCTGGTCATGAGCCGGCTCGGTGAATTGAGATAATCTGATTTCTGCCGATAATAGTCTTGAAATGGAAATTATAAGCTTCGCAACAGTGGGCGTTATCGGGCTGGCGGTCGGCTCCTTTCTCAACGTCGTCATCTACCGGCTGCCGCGCAAGATAGGGTTCTTCTGGTCGCGCTCGATCTGTCCGGCCTGCTCCGAAAAACTCAAGTGGTATCATAATATTCCGCTCATCAGTTTCCTGGGTTTGCGCGGCAAGTGCGCCTATTGCGGGGAAAAGATATCGTTTCGTTACCCGTTGATTGAATCACTCAATGCTCTGGTGTATCTCTACTTCTTTTGGCAGTTCAATCTGCGACCGGAGTTTTTCATCTATTCTTTCTTGGCCTCGGTATTGGTGGTAGTGTTTTTTATCGATCTGGATTTCATGATAATACCCGATTCCATCACGCTGCCGGGAATAGTCCTGGGCCTGGCCGTTTCTTTTGTCCCGGACGGAATGGGCATTGTGAATTCACTGATCGGTATGCTCGTCGGAGGCGGGTCTCTGTGGATTATAGCCGTTGTGGGTGATTGGCTTTTCAAGAAAGAATCTATGGGGGGTGGTGACATTAAATTAGCGGCCATGCTCGGCGCCTTTCTGGGCTGGCAGAAGGTCCTTCTCATTTTCATTTCCTCAGCTTTCATTGGCCTGGTCGTATCAGTTGTGATAATGTTCTTCTCATCCAAGCTTCGGGAAAAGCGGATGATACCGTTTGGGCCCTTTCTTGCCCTGGCGGCAATTCTGGCTATTTGCTACGGTGACCAGATAATAAGCTTTTACGTTAACAATTTCCTCTACAGCTGACGCCTTCAATCCCTCTCAACTGTGCTAATTTATTGCCGATATATGGCTTAGAGCCATGAAAATTACCAAAAGCAAGTTTGAACCGGCCGTTCACCTGGGCCTTCTGGCAATCGTCTTTGTCCTGCTAATTATGAATTTCAGGTCGAACCTGACCATCTATCACGCCGGTGTCCAAAAACGCCGTACCGTAACGGTGGAGCTTAATCGCTCGGCGCTGTCAATAGGGCGAACCGTCTTGAAGGAAGGACTCACCGCCTTCAATACCGAGCAGGAGCAAGCTTTTAAGCATGCGCACGGGCTGAATCAGGCAATCCTGCTGGCCTCGACCAGATCGTCCGATGCTGGCATAGCTCTGGATCGGGTGATAAACGGAGAACTCGATATCAGCCTCGCCAAGCTACGCAACAGCGTCTCGATTAGAGTGGCACCACCGCAGAACCGGACTCTGATACGCGGTACGGCAGATGAGTATTTTTACGTTCATCGCCTGAGTGAAACCTCCGGGGGGCGGCTGCTCGTGCTGTCACAACATGTTCCGGAATTGGCCTATCTCGAAGATTCAGGCAAGACCCTCATAGTCGTCAACGTGATCGTGGTCTTGCTCATCATAGTAGTATACCTGGTTTTGTTCCGACTGATACTGTCGCCATTCCGAAAGCTCAAGCGTCAGGCTATTATCGCGGGCCGTGAAGTGACCGAACGTCAGGATGAGGTGGAAGCCATCGTCGAGGAGTATCAAAACATAATTGACGAGTTAAAGGAGAAGGAAGCTCAGCTGTTGATTCTCAACGACGCCATCCAGGCCAAGGCTGACCGGATGGAGCTTTTCAACCGATATCTATTGCGCTCGATATCTTCGGCGGTGATTATGGTCGACGGCGATGGCACCGTATTGTCGATCAACAAGGCTACCAGTAGGATTATCGGCATCGACCCGGACGCGTATGTAGGTCGTAAGTACCATCACCTGCCTGAATTCTGCGCCCCGTTGTTCGAAGGCGTCAAGCCGATGCTGGACTCGGAAGAAAATGAGTCCTACCGCGAGTACGATATCAAGATGCCCGACGGACGTACCCTGAGCCTGGGCGTCACTCTTTCCTCAATTGACGATTTCGCGTCCAGCCGCGTCGGCGTATCGGTCCTGTTTAATGATCTTACTGAAATCAAATCGCTCAGAGGAGAGGTCGAGGCAAAGAATCGCCTCATCGCACTGGGTGAGATGGCTGGAGGCCTGGCTCATCAGCTTCGAAACTCTATCGGCGCCATGGCCGGTTATAGCCACCTGCTCAAGAAGCGGTTGGTTAAACACGGTCTCGAAGTCGACCCCGTAAACGCCCTCGAGGAGGAGGCAAAAGAGGCAGAAACACTGGTCGACCGATTTCTGCACTTCGCGCGTCCCTTCGACTTCACTGCCGAGAAAACTGACCTCAACGCGCTGATAAGCGACCTGGTTGAAACTTTCACGATTAGACCGGAGAACGCACATATTGAATTTGCAGTTGAAAATTCCGTCGACCGGGGTTTAGAGGTCGAAGTAGACGGTCTGCTTTTGAAACAGGCTCTGGCAAACCTGCTGGAGAACGCCATCAATGCTTACGGTGGCCTGCCGGGCACCATCGACGTCGTATACAGTATCGAATCTGATAACATCACAATAAGGATCACCGATCAGGGCTGTGGGATCTCTGACGAGGATCTGGACAAAATATTCACACCCTTCTTTTCCTCGCGTCCCTCCGGAACCGGTCTGGGACTGCCCCTTGCCAGGAAAATAGTCGACCTGCACCAGGGCAGACTGACGGTTGAGTCGAAACCGATGCAGGGAACGACTTTTACCCTGATACTGCCGCAAAGACAGCCCGACCCGCGACCCTCCGGGCACAAACGAGCGACCACGGAAGCATAAAAAATCCCTTGGGTTGGTCCCTGTTTGTATTATATTTGGGGCGATTTTTTACAGGAGGAGATATGTATTCACCGTCTGATTTTCGTCGCGGTCTGAGAATTCTGGTCGATGACGAGCCCTACTATGTGGTAGAATATCAGCACTTCAAGATGGGGCGGGGCAAAGCCAATATCCGTACGAAGCTTAAGCATATCAAAACTGGAGCCGTGATTGAGAAAGTCTTCTCCAGTAACGATTCGTTCAAACCTCCCGACATGGAAGAAAAGAAGATGCAGTATCTCTATGAAAATGTCGGCGAGTTTACCTTCATGGACAGTCAGACTTTTGAGCAGATTTCGATACCCGTTGATAACCTTGGCGATGCCAGGTGGTACCTGCTTGAAAACGAGGAGTACAAAGTTCTCTTTTTGGATAATGAGGCCATCTCCGTAGACATTCCCACTTCGGTGGTGCTGGAAGTAGTACAGACTGAGCCGTCCGCACGGGGCGATACCGTCACCAATATTACCAAGCCCGCCAAGCTCAACACCGGCTTGACCGTCAAGGTCCCGCCTTTTGTCAAAGAAGGCGATAAGGTAAAAGTCGATACCCGCACCGGCGAATACCTGGAGCGGGCGAACTGAACCATGAGTCCGAAACGCCGGGTGATCGGCATAGACGAGTCCGGCAAAGGTGACTTCTTCGGACCGCTCGTAATCGCCTCCTTTCTGGCTGACGATGCTGAACTGGGGCGTCTGAAAAGCCTCGGTGTAAAGGACGGCAAACTCCTATCCGATAGCAGACTTCAGGACCTCGATCGCGCGTTACGTCAGAGTTACCCTCACGCCCTGGTGGTAATCTCACCAGAGTCCTATAACAAGAAGTACGATGAAATAAGAAATCTCAACAAGCTGCTGGCCGAGGGACATGCTGTGGCTATCGATCAACTTCTGGCCAAGCACTCCGCCGATGTAGCCATTTCCGATAAGTTTGGAAAGGCCGAACTGATTGAGAGTGCGCTGTCGAACCAAAAGCACCGGATTGAGTTGGAACAGATAGTCCGTGGCGAGAGCATTGCCCAGGTTGCCGCCGCTTCGATTCTGGCCCGGGCAAGGTTCATTCGTGAACTGGATAAACTTTCAGCCAGGTTCAATAGGATTCTACCCAGGGGAGCCGCCCCGGCGGTAGATGCGGCGGGAAGGGAACTGGTTCGCGATCAGGGTATGAAGGTATTATCCGTTGTCGCGAAGCTGCATTTCAAGAATTATCGCAGAATCATAAATCCGGATCTGTTTACCAGATAAAAAAACCGGACCATAAGTCCGGTTTAATCAATTCGAGGCTCTTGCCCTCAGTTACCGTAGTCTATCAATTCACCAACAATCTCGCCATTGGGATAGTGGTTGTCGGTGGCTCCAAGGACGTACTTGACCAGCCCTACATTCTGAACAAACCAATAGTAATTCTTCTTTCCAGAGGCGGCGTTCTCGTTGTATACCTTTACGGCATTAACGAAGAGACTGCCATCGGAAAGCTCAAGTTGTTCCCGGCCAAGCACCGTCATCAAGTTTTCGCCGGTCGACGGAAAGACCTTGGCGTTCGTGCCGTCATCGGTCGACGAGGTATCGTCGTACCCGGTAATGATGTCGGTGAAGTCATCACCGTCGTTACTATCT
This sequence comes from Candidatus Zixiibacteriota bacterium, assembly GCA_020348905.1. GTDB lineage: Bacteria > Zixibacteria > MSB-5A5 > GN15 > FEB-12. The sequence goes on along the minus strand of CP070756.1, from coordinate 2,679,636 downwards.
GAGAAGCGAAGCCAGGTGTGGCCGGCCTCCAGGGGGTAGTCGAGGATCTTCTCAGCCTCAGTAATGAGCCCATCGTAAAAATAGACGGCGTCGTCGGTAGCTCGAACATAGCCAGTATCCAGTACCGTACCGTCGTCTGAAATCCACTCTACCACACTCACGCCATTGGCCTGAACCTGTCGGCCTATTTCAAGTCGGATCATTGACTCTGACCCGTTGGCGTAGGTGACCGCGTATATCGAGGTGAAACCCCGTACGAGAGGCAAGTATGGCGATACTGCGTAACTGGCCGTCCAATCGTCGCTGGAACTGGTGGTAGTGGAATCTTCCGAACACCCGCTCCAGATGATTAGTGACAGGCCCAGAACTGCCGCCGTGGTGATGGCCATCATTGTTCTCTTCATTGATGTACCTCCCTCGAAGGTTTGAGGATTGACACTGTTTCACTTACATTAGAGCAACCCAGGTGCCACGCAGTGGGCGCACACATAAAGGGCGGACTGACAAGCAGTTGCGACATCACTATAAAGTATCACATTATATACGCCGCTGTCCGCATATGGGCCAGTGTCCACATAAGTGGTCATCGACCCTCGCCACGGGTTCCTAACGAATCGTTCTAAGCTGCCGATAATTTAGATAGTGGTAATAACTTAGCCGGTTCAGGAGGGATTCACCCGTGCAGATATTTGATTTTGTTGTCGCCTTGATTTTCCTGCTGGCGTTGATAGCCGTTTCGAGGTTCAGGCGCTATCTGACAGCCGAAGACCGGGAAAGTTACAGGCATATTGTGTCCGGCCTCACAATCCTGGCGGTCGTCTCACTGGCCAAAATCTACAGTGGATTGGGGCTTCTTCGTCCGGTGCCGTTTCTGTCCGATCTTCTGTTCTTCAGGCTCATTTTCTGGATAGGAATTATCACCGGCCTGACTTTCTTGATCAGCGGCGTTACCAGCTGGGTACCGTTGTCACGCTCTTACCGCAAATACAATCGGGAGAGGATTGAAAAACTGGAATTTATCAAGAAGGTTGAGCAACTTCTCCGGGTAGAAACTCGTCTGCCGCATATACTTGAGAACGCCCTGGATCACATGGTCAATGGATATCGACTGGCCGGGGGGGCCGTCTACGTGTACCCGAAGAGAAAGTCAACACCGATTGGCGTTGCCTGGCACGACCCGACTGATGTTCCGTCGGGTCAACCGGCGCAGGTCATTTTCAATGAGCGGATTTTGCGACAGTTTCCAAGGTGTGGCGACCTGCATCCCGACAGAGTAGTCGACAAGCTTCCGGATGGTGTCACAATACCCGATATGATAGTGCCGGTTTCGGCCGGAAAGCGTCTCGTTGCGTTTTTCATGTTATGGGTTAATCCAACCGCTCCCATGAGCGATGAGGACCGCATGAATCTCAAGATTGCCGGCGACATTATCGGTAATGCGGTTAGCCGCGATCTGCTGGAAAGAACCCGTGATTTCGGGCAAGACCTGAAACGCTGGTATGCCCATCTGGTTTCGCACCTTGATTATCGTTCCGACACGCACGGAAACGTATCCATGATTGTCAACAGCCTGAGGAAGCAGATGGCAGTTGACTTTTTCAGCCTGACCTTTGTCCGCGACGATGGCATGGCGTGCCGCTATACCATCGGTGAGGCCGACGGCCTTTTGACTGAATCGAATATTGATTTTGCCAAATCGCCTTCGACCACGAACTTCGTTTATCGCAACAAAGAGACACTCCGGTTTGACGATCTCAATGACGAGGTGACCGCGCAGGTGGACGAGATTATAACGCGGAACGGGTATCGTTCGCTTATTTTGCACCCCGTTCAGCACGGCGTCAATGTCGAAGGTGTCATGACGGTTGCTTCGCGCGAACCATTCCATTTTACCAGACAGCGATGCCAGTATATTGAAGCGGTACTTCCCGCCGTAGCCGGCGTTGCGGTTGCTGAAAGGTATCGCCTGGAGGCTAAGGCTCGAGAGCGCCGGGGATACATCCTGAACAACTTCCTCAGCCATGTAACGGCCGCACGGACTTATGACGATGTTTTCGAGCGCGCCGCCGCAATCATCGCCACTGAACTGAAACCCAGCGTTGTCAGATTATCCACGGTCGATAATCGCGGGCCATTTCTGCAGTCAAGGGCATTGGAGATCGCCCGTAGTTCGCAGTCGGTTATACCGGCCCGGGGTTCGATGATATTGTCACTTATGCAGTACCATCAACTGGTAATCGATACGGGTCGACCAATGATGATCAATCAGCAAAGTACCGACCGTAAAATGACCGAGGCCGAGAAGCGGCAGGCCTTTGGCGTTGAATTGAATTCGGCCCTCCTGGTTCCAATCAGAGTAGGCGAGATGACCCTGGGTGTGATTAGTCTGGCTGAAACGAGGGCCTGGAGCCGATACCAATTCCGGCCGAGCGATATTCAGTTCGTTACCGCCGTCGCAGCCGTGATCGCTACGGCTGTACAGCTGGACCGAATAAGGCAACTGCCGGCCGTGACGGGGGACGAAGATACCGATTCCGCGACGAGGTCGCGCAAGGTCGAGCAAACCAGGGGACGGATTAGATCATCGCTGTCAGGAATAATGGGATCGGTTGAGTTGTTGCGATCAGGCCCGCAACCCAGCCAGGAGAATCTGAACAGGTGCCTGTCGATTATTGATAAGTCGGCCAGGCGAATCAGCGAATATGTAACGGCTAACTTGCCGGAATAGGCTTTGATGGCAGAGGTTTCAAAGCCGCTCGATTGCCAGTATTGCCAGCGGAAACGTTAGGTCCTGATGAAGACACTGAAGGAATCGGAAAAAGATTGCCACGAACCCTCGGCGGAAGACAAGCCGCCAGCCGAAACCGCAACTGAACCCAAACACTCCAATCCTTCCGATGTTCTTTCGGCCATTTTGAGAAACATCTCCACCATGTTTGAGCGTGGTTCTCGCTGCCGAAAACTCACCGCCCTGGGTCCCATTCTGATAGAGCACGCTCGGGCAATGTTTCCTGACCTGGAATTCTGTCTGGTCTACCGGGATCGGAATTCAGGGGTCATCCAGATCAAGAACAGTTTGGCAGATAAAGCCCGGGCCGAGTCGATTCTAAACTCGCTTGAGTTGCGATTGGCCCAGCTTTGCTGCCAAACGGGTCCAGAGGGCGATTCTGACAGCATCTGGGTCAATCTGAGGGATATCAACCGGTCCAATGAATCACCTGTCTTGGCCTCGCTGCTGGGAAATACGCGAAAGTTCGATATCGTTCTTGTTGCTTTGCCGCCTCAGACCTCAGCTGTGTCGGAACAGGGCAATGAGGTCCTGACAGCCTTTGGTTCTCTGGCGCGTACTATGATCAAAGAGATGCTTATGATGAGAGACATGAGCAGAACCCAGCGGCTGCTGAAGAAGTCATCCGACCAGTTGGCAGGGGCTGAAACATTGGCCGCCCTGACTGACATGACTTCCGGCATGGCCCACGATTTTAACAATATCCTGGGGGCGGTAATAGGCCGGGTACAGTTGATGAAACTCAAGGCCAGTGAAGAAGATCAACTAAAGGACCTGGTCAAGGTCGAGAAGCTGCTGCTGGAGGGCGCCCAGACTGTTCGCAGTATTCAGGAGTTCAGTACCAGCACAAGATACAAGAAGCCTGAGCGGGTTGAGTTGGTTCAATTGATTACCGCTTACGCCAGTCGATCAGATCCGCAGTGGCGAAAACTGGCCCAGCAGAAGAATGTCCGGGTGGATTTGCAAATCGCAGTCAAGGAAGCGCCGGTGGACGGTTCGCCGGGAGATTTAACAACGGTTGTGGAAAAGATAATCGAGAACGCCGTTGAGCATTCTTATGAAAACGGCAGTATCGAGGTGGTCCTGGAAAGAGCCAACAGGAATTACCGGATTACGATCGCCGATCACGGTAGAGGCATTGATGCCAAATTCGGAAAGAAGATTTTTTATCCGTTTTTCACAACCAAGCAGGTTCGCGGCGCCGGTCTTGGCCTGGCTATGGCACACGGTATAGTTGGACGCCACAGGGGTAAGATTACAGTGCAGTCCGCACCTGAATCCGGGACTATCTTTGAGGTCTTACTGCCTCCTGCTGACTCGGAGCGGGAAGACTCGGATATCACTCACCAGGGGAAGAATATCCGGGATCTACGTATTCTGGTGGTCGATGACGACGAGCAGATCCGTGAAGTTCTGGCCGATATGCTGAGTATTGGCGGCCACGCTGTGACCTGTTGCGCCGATGGATTTTCGGCTCTGGAGGTATTCAGAAGTGCGCATTTTGATGCCGTTATTACTGACCTGGGTATGGCCGGTATGTCCGGCTTGGACCTGGCGGGACTTATTCAGCAGGAGAAGCCGGAAACTCCGGTGGCTCTTATCACCGGCTGGGGCTCCCAGCTAAATCATGACGAAGTGGCCCTGAAAGGCATAAAGGCCGTGATAGCCAAACCCTTCCATCTTGAGGAAATCAACGCCTTGATTGTGAAACTTGCTGCCGGCAAGCCCTAAAAAAAAGATTTGCCTTTTCAACAGCGGCCCATATATTTACGTACAAAATAAGTCTTCGGGGCGAGGCGAAATTCCTCGACCGGCGGTTAAAGCCCGCGAGCCGGGAGAATCCTGGCTGAATCTGTGAAATCCAGATGCCGACGGTATAGTCCGGATGGGAGAAGATCAGGCGAGAGTATATCTCTCGATCTATGCCCCGAAGTGCATTTGGGGTATTTTTTATGGCAGATGCTGCCGAAGCCAAGTTCATGACCACGGCCCTTGAGCTTGCCGAGAAAGGTCGGGGCAAGACGTCACCAAACCCCCTCGTCGGTGCCGTTATGGTTCGAGGTAACCGAATAGTGGGTAAGGGCTTTCATCGGGCCGCGGGGCAAGAGCATGCAGAAGTTGGTGCCATCCGAATGGCTGGCCGCAAGGCCCGCGGGGCAACGCTGTATGTCAACCTCGAGCCCTGTTGCCACACCGGTCGCACCGGCCCGTGTACTGACGCCATTATCGAGGCCGGTATCACCAAAGTTATCGTCTCGGTAAGAGACCCCAACCCGCTCGTTAACGGTAAAGGTGTTCGCAGCCTGCGGAAGGCGGGAATAGAAGTTAAGACCGGGCTGCTTCGACGCGAAGCGGAACGGTTGAATGATATTTACCTCGGCTACCATCGCAACCGCAGACCGTACGTTATACTCAAGTTGGCTCAGAGTCTTGATGGCCGGATTGCCACTCTGACAGGCGATTCGAAGTGGCTCTCGTCGACGCAATCGCGACGGTTTGTGCATCGGCTGCGAGCCGAAGTTGATGCCGTAGCTGTTGGAGCTGAAACCGTCCGGCGAGATAATCCCGCTCTCACCGTTCGACACGTGGCTGGCCCCGACCCATATCGCATAATCGTATCAGAATCTCATGATATTCCGACTAATGCAAATCTGATCGGCCAAAACGGTGATTTCAAGACTATCGTAGCGTCCACGGCGAGGTCGCTAAATCACCTGCCCAGATCGCAAAGTGCCAACAGCCCGATCCACTGGACCATAAAGCGGGAACGTAAGGGGCATCTGGACCTGTCCGATTTTGTTTCGAAAGCTTATGATTTCGGCCTCCAGTCCATATTGGTTGAAGGTGGAGCTCGGCTGGCGACCTCGTTCCTGCGCGAGGGGCTGGTTGACAAGATTATCTGGGTTACCGTACCGGTGCTCATCGGACACGGAGTGAGCAGTCTGGGCGATCTGGGCATCCGAAAGGTAACCGAGAGTATTAGGCTGAGGGATGTACAGGAGTTTTCCAGCGGCCCGGACAGAATTCTGGTCGGGTACGTAAGATAGGAATAGAAAATGTTCACAGGACTGATTCAAAGCGTAGGAACACTCAAGCAGATTAGCGCTCGTGGGAATTACCGCATTTTAACTATCGAATCCTCTCTGGCCGACGTCACGATGGAAGTTGGTGAATCGATATCATGCGACGGTGCCTGCCTGACGGTGACAGGATTTGACGCTTCTTCATTCGAGGCCGAGGTTTCACAGGAGACAATCTCAAAGACAATAATCAGTTCCTACCGGGTTGGATCGCGGATCAATATCGAACGCGCCGTCAAAGCCGGTGATCGACTTGGCGGCCATATAGTCAACGGGCATGTTGATGGCACGGCCCGTGTGGACTATCAGAAACCGGTAGGACAGTCGATAGAGTTCGCCGTAGCCTTTGACCGAAAATATGACGCCTGGGTTGTCGCCAAGGGCTCGGTGGCGCTCAACGGGGTTTCGCTGACCATAAACGAGGTCAAACCCGGGTGGCTGTCAGTCAATATTATCCCCCATACGGCCGAGCTCACCAACCTGAAGCAACTCAAGAAAGGTGACAGGGTGAATATCGAGTTTGACATAATAGGAAAATACGTCTCAAAAATGATACAGAAGGACAAACCTGGTGGCCTTACCAGGGAAAAACTGAAAGAGAGTGGATGGTAGCTATGAACGATCAATATAAATTCAACACCATACCCGAAGCAATTGAGGATATCAGGGTGGGCCGGTATGTCATCGTGGTCGATGACGAGGACCGTGAAAACGAAGGCGACTTGATAATGGCCGCCGAGAAGGTCACCCCGGAGGCCATAAACTTCTTCGCTACTCATGGCCGAGGCTTAATATGTGTCTTGCTGACCGCGGAGAGAATCGAACAGCTCAAGCTTCATCCTATGGTGGACAACAACACCGCCAAGCTCGGTACCCGTTTCACTGTTTCCGTGGATGCCGTCAACGGCACCACCACGGGCATTTCGGCGTATGACCGAGCAGTTACGATTCAGACCATTGTGGATGATAATAGTAAGCCCGAAGATCTTGCTCGTCCGGGTCACATCTTCCCAATCCAGGCTCTGGAGGGCGGAGTCCTGTCGCGGGCCGGGCACACCGAAGCCTCGACCGACTTGGCCCGGCTGGCTGGTCTGAAGCCAATAGGTGTTCTATGCGAGATAATGGACGATGACGGGACCATGAAGCGCGTCCCAAAGTTGATGGAGTTCGCAAAGAAATACGACCTGAAGATAATCACCATTCGCGACCTGATAGAATACCGTCACCAAACCGAGAAGCTTGTCAAGCGCGTGGCGTCGGTTCAGCTGCCCACGGCGCACGGTGACTTTAAGCTGCATCTATACAAGTCCGATATCGATGATCACCATCACCTGGCTCTGACCAAAGGCGACATTTGCGGCAAAAAGAACGTTTTGGTACGAGTACATTCCATGTGTTTAACGGGCGATGTGTTCGGTTCAAGCCGGTGCGACTGCGGCAACCAGCTGCATAAGGCCATGGAAATGGTCGATAAGGAGGGTCTTGGGGTAATTCTCTACATGCGGCAGGAAGGACGCGGGATCGGGCTGGCCAACAAAATACTGGCATACGAACTTCAGGATAATGGCCGCGATACGGTTGAGGCCAACGAAGAGCTCGGTTTTGAACCTGATCTGCGCGATTATGGTATCGGGGCGCAAATTCTGGCCGACCTTGGACTTTCTTCCATCAGGCTTCTGACCAATAATCCCAAAAAGGTTATTGGTCTCAAAGGTTACGGCCTTGAGATTGTCGAACGAGTACCCATTCAGGTCAACCCCAACAGTTTCAACCTCGGCTACCTCGAAACTAAACGGGATAAGTTAGGACATTTACTAAATCTCAAGTTTATGGAGACTGAGTGATGAAGTATAAAACTTATGAAGGTAAACTTGATGCCGCCGGCCGGAAGTTCGTGCTGGTGGTCAGCCGGTTCAACAACTTTCTGACCGATAAGCTTGTTGATGGCGCGGTTGATTGCCTCGGCCGCCACGGGGCTAAGGACGAGAATGTGTCGCTGGCCTATGTGCCGGGAGCTTTCGAGATTCCCTATGTAGCCTCGAAGCTCGCTCATTCAGGCCGGTACGATGCCGTCATTTGCCTGGGTGCCATAATTCGCGGCGACACCCCGCACTTTGACTATATCAGCAACGAGGCGTCGAAGGGAATCGCCCGAATCGCTCTTGATACCGGTAAGCCGGTAATTTTCGGCCTGGTAACGGCCGATACGTTGGAACAGGCGATAGAGCGCTCCGGCACCAAGGCGGGCAACAAGGGCTGGGATGCCGCTGAAGCCGCGGTGGAAATGGTGAATCTTTATGACGCTCTTGAGAAGTAATGAAAGAATCGCCCCGGACGCTCGCCCGCGAATTGGTTCTGCAATCGCTGTACGCCTTTGACCACGGCCGCTCCGAGCCGGAGGAAGCCTACGGAGAGATATCGCGCGAACATGAGCTTGACGAGAAAAACCTGGCCTTCGGGCGTAACTTGCTTCAATTGGTAATCAGCAACCGACGAGATGCCGATCAACATGTAGCACGGCTCGCCGAGAATTGGAATCTGGATCGAATTGCGGCCATTGATCTCAACATCTTGAGAATGGCAATAACAGAACTCGACATGGTGCCGGATACGCCGGTAAAGGTGGTTCTCAACGAGGCCATTGAGCTGGCCAAAAAGTTCTCGACCATTGAATCCTCGAAGTTCGTAAACGGCATCCTCGATAAGTACGTAAAGCAGCGTGAGCAGCAAGTTTGATCGGAACGAAGACAGCCCGAGTGTGTGCAATTATTAAATTGTTTGATGTTGAATTTGCAACCTGTTATATTCGGTGAATTGTGGCGACAGAAATCAGTGGAAAAAGGCCCAGTTCCAACCCGGTGACCCCTGTTTGATAAGCTTATGACGAATACACATAGGAATTTCGATGTCGTCAATGCTGTTGTGGCTGCCGGCGTCTGGCTTGTAGCCCTGGTGGTTTACAGCCTCACTAAAGCCCCCACGCTGTCGCTCTGGGACTGCGGTGAATTCATCGCCAGCAACTACATACTGGGAGTCCCTCATCCGCCGGGTACCCCGCTGTACGTCATGCTTGGACGTGTCTTCACGTTGTTGCCGTTTTCCGACGATGTGGCCGTGAGGTCCAATATGCTCTCGGTCATACCGTCCTCGCTTACGGCCGTCTTCGGATATCTTTCCGCCGTTCGAATTCTGCGGGCCTGCTTCGGGCCCGGCAGTTCTTTCTTTGAGCGTGTGCTCATTTATGCCGGCGCAGCCTCCGGGGCGCTGTTTTTGGCCTTTAGTCTGACCAACTGGAACAATTCGGTTGAAACCGAGGTCTACGGGCTATCCATGATGATGCTTATGGCTGTCTTCTGGTTGGGACTCATTTACCGCGATAACATAGGTACTCCGTTCGGCCAGCGGGTTCTGGTGCTGATGTTCTTTGTTGCCTTCGCCGGCATTGGAGTGCACATGACTACCTACCTGGTGATTCCGGCAGTTGCCTGCCTGTTCATTCTCAAGAAAGATATTCCGTCCCGGGTCTGGTATATAGTCGGCACGTTTGTGGTCTTTGAACTATATCTGGTTTTTGCGCTGTCTTCACGACCGGGCGAGATTCCGTACTACGTCCCGGTGCTTATTGTGTTTGTGTTCTATCTCTTTTATATCTTTTCGTTTGAGAAGATTCCTTCCCTCTATCTGATGGTTGGCGTCGGCTTCTTACTGTCCATTCTGCCTTTGGCCGGTTTAGGCATAAAGGCTCTCAGCATCGGTGCGGATGCGGCAAATGTGACCGACCGCATGCGGTTTTTGAACATAATCGGCGCGTTGGCGCTGGCGGCACTGACGATAGTGGCCCTGTATTTCTTGAGTCACTACGTCCTTCGCAGGGGTGTTCCCGCGAAACGCGGTCAGTACCTGATGGCATCGCTGTTTGTTCTGGCGGCCGGCATTATGACTCTGGTGCTCCTGCTCGATATAAAGGGATACCAGGCTTTTCTTATGATCACGGCCGTAGCGGGGTTAGCTCTGGTAGTAGGGCTGCGTCGTTTCTTTGACTGGCCGATACTGGTCGCTACTGTCTGCGTATCCATGACGATACTGGGTGTGATGGAAATGTTCTATGGTGTAATCATTGCACTCATTATTATTCCCTTGGTCGGGTTGATATTCAAATCGCCCAGTTGGAAAACGGCACTTGCGATCGTCCTGGTATCGGTGATTGGGTATTCTACGCATGTGTATATACCCCTGAGATCAGCTCGTCAGCCGGTAATCAACGAAAACAACCCATCCGAGAATCTCACGGCGACCATCAACTACATCGAGCGCAAGCAGTATGGGTCGCAGTCGATGACATCGCGGATGTTCAAAAGAAGGGGAGAGTGGGGCAATCAGTTCGGTGACTTCCGAAGAATGGGATTCTGGAATTTCTTCCAGGAGCAGTACGGTCTTTCGGGTCCCAGGTTCGTGCCGTTTTTCATACTTGGTCTTTACGGTTTGTGGGAGGTTGTGCGAAGACGCTCTCAGTCGGGTGTTCCGATGCTGCTTCTCATTTTGTTTGCGTCGGTAGGGCTTGTCTTGTACATGAATTTTGCTGACGGTACGAGGCAGCACCCTGTGACCGGTATGGATTACATTGAGGTTCGCGATCGTGATTACTTCTTTACACCGGCTTTTATTCTTTTCGGGCTGGCGATTGGAATCGGTCTGACGGGGGTGGTGCACTTTGTCAAAGACTCGTTAAGTCCCTTGACAAGCATGTTCAAGAAGGGGATCGTCGCGGTTCTGCTTGTTCTGTTTCTGTTGCCGTCGTACACGGTGGGAAGAAACTATGAACTTGCCGATCGTACCGGCAATTATATCGCTTTCGACTATGCCTGGAACATACTCGTTTCTGCCGAGACTAACGCCGTGCTGGTTACGGCCGGTGACAATGATACTTTTCCGCTTTGGTGCTTACAGGAAGCCTACGGCATACGCAAAGACGTGGATGTGGTAAATCTGTCATTGGCCAACGCCCGGTGGTATATTAAGCAACTGAAATCGACCCTTGGCATCGATCTGAGATGGAGTGACCGTGATATCGATTCGCTGAAGGTGTTTCGCGACCAGCACGGAAACGTGCATCGCCTGCAGGATCAGGTGGTATCTGAAATTGTCGCGACCAACTTTGGCCGGCGCCCGGTAAATTTCTCCATCACTGTGCCGCCTTCGGGTCGCAGATTTCACGGCCAATCGATTGACTCCATGCTCACCCTGCGCGGTATGGCTTGGCATCTGGGAGCCTCGAAGGGAGTAGCTACGGTAGATATTGAAGCTTCGATTGACCTGCTGACCAATCCGGATAAAATGCGGTTCAGGTCGATTGCTGATCCGTCGGTATACAAATCCGAAACGGCTCTGAGATTGACCCGGAATTACCTTACGTCTTTTATGATGGTAGCTGACACCCTGATGAGCGCCGGCGAATTCGATCGAACAGAATGGCTGATCAAGAAGGGAATAGAATTCATTCCTTATTCCAGTAATGGAATAAACTACCTGGCGGCTCTGTATGCCGAGCAGGCTAAGCGGGATGAACTCAGGCAGCTGGCCGAATCACCTTATGCTGATAAAGCGTGGCTCAGGACGCTGATGGGGCGTCTGGAGGTCAGACAGGGTGAGATGGAACAGGCCGCCCGGATTCTGTCGGAGGTTATGGCAGACTTCCCCAACTATCGGCCTCCTTTTGAGGACCTACTAAGGGTTTATTATGAATCCCGCCAAATAATGAAACTTCGGCAAACGCTGGCCACATGGCTGGTGCATAATCCTGACGATCATGAAGTTGAACAGCTTCTGAAGAATGTCGATTCACAATTGAATCGACCAGACACGGTTGATAAAAGCAACTTATGAAAATACTGGCCCTCAACTGGAACGATTTGAAAAATCCGTACGCCGGGGGAGCAGAGGTTCATCTGGAAGAACTGCTGCGGCGGTTGGCCGGATTCGGTCACGACATCACCCTGTTCTGTTCGGGGTTCAAGGGATGCCTGTCCGAAGAGACTGTCGAGGGAATACGAATCATCCGTCGTGGAAACCGTTACAGCTTTAACCTTATAGCACCTTTTCATCTGAGAAAACTGGTCAGGCACGAGAAATTCGATATACTGGTCGAAGACATAAACAAAATTCCGTTTTATACGCCTTTGTATCTTGACCTCAAGACGCTGGTGGTTGTGCCGCATCTGTTTGCGACCACGGTCTTTCATGAAATCAACTTCGTGCTGGGCACATATATATATCTGGCCGAGAAACCGCTGGTACCGGTTTACAGGGGTCTGACCTTCAATGTTATCTCCGAGTCAACCGGGAAGGACATCGTCCGGCGGGGAATTCCGGCCGGCGATATCTCGGTTATTCACTGTGGAATTGATCGTCAGCTTTATGCCCATGACCCGGCCGTCAGCAAGTATGAGGTACCAACCATCCTGTATTTGGGAAGGATCAAAAAGTACAAGTCGGTACAGCATCTCATCAGCGCCTTTAAAGTCGTAAAGGCGCACCTTCCCGATGCCCGGCTGATGGTGGTCGGCAACGGTGACTATCTGGGTAACCTCCGATCGCAGGCAAAGTCGCTTGGGCTTGAAAATGATGTCGAGTTCCCGGGATTTGTGTCTACAGAAGAAAAGGTGGAGCGCATGAGGCGCTCACATGTGGCGGTATTGCCGTCGTTAAAAGAGGGCTGGGGCCTGACCAATATCGAGGCCAGCTCGGTAGGCACGGCTGTGGTAGCGGCTGATTCGCCCGGACTGAGGGATTCGGTGCGCGATGGCGAAACGGGTTTCCTCTACGAATACGGTAATATCGATCAGTTCGCCGATAAATTGTTGGCGGTTCTCACCGATGATTCTCTAAGAGGACGCCTTGAAGAAGGTGGACTCAGGTGGGCCGAGAAATTTAGCTGGGACAAAGCGGCCCGGAAGTTTGAGCGGCTGCTGCTTGAAGTTGCAGGAGAGAATAGTGACCGTCAGAGTTAGAAAATTGATCTACGTGATAGTCGGAATATCCGTGTCGGGTGTGCTGATCTGGATGCTTTTCCGTAATATCGATATGCAAAAGCTAATCCTGGCGTTAAAGGAGGCCGACTATCTCTGGCTGGTGCCCAATATACTGATAATCATGCTCACCATGTATCAGCGTGCCTTCCGCTGGCGGTTTATGATTGCTCCGATAAAACATGTTGAATTTTCGAATCTTATCGCCGCCACCTGTATCGGATTCATGGCCAACAATGTGTTGCCGTTGCGGCTGGGCGAGTTCGCCAGGGCGTACTCACTGTCCAGTCAGGATAGGGGTGTCACCAAATCAGCTTCGCTGGCAACGATCTTTGTCGAACGGATGGTATTTGACCTGGTTGCTCTGCTATTGATTTTCGGGGCGGTTGTTTCGTATTCGGCCAGTCTGCGCAGCCATCTGGAAGAGAATATGATCGCAGCCACCAAACTGGCCATCGCTATTGCTCTGGTCGGACTGCTGTCGATGCTGTTACTGGCCCTCAGACCCAACCAGGTAGGAAATGTACTAACCAGGTACCTGTTTTTCCTGCCCGACCGCGCCAACGAGTTCATCAAGAACGTTATCGTCAAATTCTCGCACGGTCTGATTTTCTTGACCGATATGAAAGCTGTAATCAATGTCGGTCTGCAGACTCTCCTGATCTGGATTCTGATGGGGCTGTCCAACTATTTCGTCTTCAAAGCCTTCGGTTTTGATATTCCCCTCGATGCTTCCTTTGTCTTGCTGGTGGTTGTATCGGTTCTCATTCTGGCTCCATCCACTCCCGGTTTTCTTGGTGTCTACCATTATGGTGTGGTGTTATCGCTGAGCGTTTATGGAATTACCGATGAACGTGCGCTCTCATGCGCTCTTGTGTTACACGCGGCACAATACATTGTTGTGACCCTGATGGGCTTCTATTTTCTCAGAAAAGAGCATTTGTCGCTTAAAGACCTCGAAGAGAGTGCTGCCGAAGAGGATTAGTCTCGCTAAATAAATCACTGTTGGCGCGACCTGCCAGGGGTTATATTAACTGCCAAATCACTCACCTGAATCATCACCGTGCGGACGGGAGCCCTCGCGGAAGACTGAAAGCCAGAGCCGTTGTGGCTGCCGACGTTAGCGACGGGAAACTGTGGTTTCATCGAACCTGAAAATAGGCGTTATCGGTTGCGGTTACTGGGGGCCGAACCTGATCAGGAATTGTCATGAGCTTGATGGCGTTTCGGTCACGGGTGTTTGTGATATCAGAGAAAACAGACTTCAGTTCATTTCGCGGCAATACCCTTCACTGCAATTACTCACCACCAGTGCCGATGAAGTAATTCAATCCGCGATTACAGATGCCATAATCGTCAGCACTCCGGTCTCCACTCACTATGAACTTGGACAGCAGGTTCTCAAGGCGGGGAAGCATCTGCTGCTTGAGAAGCCCTTCACTTCCACGGTAGACGAAGCCAAGAAACTGATCGATACCGCCGATAAGGCTGGACTCTGCCTGATGGTGGACCACACCTTTGTCTATACCGGAGCTGTAAAAAAAATAAAGGAACTCATAGACTCTGGCGAGCTCGGGCAACTATACTACTTCGATTCCACCAGAGTGAACCTGGGCCTGTTTCAGCACGATGTGAACGTTGTGTGGGATCTGGCACCGCACGATGTTTCCATAATGGATTATCTGCTGGGCCAGATACCGCGAGCGATTGCCGCCACCGGTATGGCTCACTTTGATAATAGAATCGAGAATATGGCCTATATCTCGGCCTATTACGATAACAACCTTCTGGGCCATATTCACGTTAACTGGCTGGCACCGGTCAAGGTGCGCAAGACATTGATATCCGGTTCGAAGAAGATGGTTATATATGATGACATGGAGCCATCCGAGAAGGTGAAGGTATACGACCGCGGTGTCGACATCTCGCAGGACAAGGAGCAGATATACCGGCTTCTGGTACAATATCGTACCGGTGATATGCTGGCGCCGAATTTGGACCTCACCGAGGCGCTTAAGGGAGTCAGCCGGGAATTCGTGACTTCCATAAGGGAGCCACGGGCACCGCTCACCGGTGGCGAGGCTGGGTTGAGGGTGGTGCGTATTCTCGAAGCGGCAAACAGATCGATGCGTAGGAACGGAGAGTTGGTGAAGCTGGGCTGACAATGAGTGACGAGGAATTCTACGTTCATCCAACGGCGTTAGTGGCCAGCAAAGATATCGGACGGGCCACGCGAATCTGGGCTTTCTGCAATGTTGGCCAGACCGCAAGGATCGGTGCTGAGTGCAATATCTGCGACCACTGTTACATCGAGGACAATGTCGTAATTGGCAATCGCGTTACGATCAAGAACGCAGTGGCCCTGTTCGACGGTGTGGTTGTTGAAGACGATGTCTTCATTGGCCCCAATGCTGTATTCACCAATGACGTCCGTCCCCGAAGCAGGGTCCGCAAAGAGTCCTTTGACCGTACGTTAATAAAGCGTGGAGCCACTATCGGGGCGAATGCCGTAATTGTGGCAGGTAATACCATTGGGCGGTACGCTTTCATTGGCGCCGGGGCCGTGATTACCAAAGACGTTCCGGATTTTACGATGTGGTATGGGAACCCGGCTCGGTTTTCTTCATACATTTGCAGGTGCACCCGTACACTTGATGCCGCTGACAGTTCATCGCCGATCACCTGTGATTGCGGATTGAGATTCAAGTTTCAGGACGGTCAGCTTAGCGAGCAATAACGGGGAGAATCTTGATTAGTAAAGTCCTGGTAGCGGTTGTAGCTTATAACGAAGGGGAGAGGCTTAGGCGTCTCTGGCAACAATTCCCGGTCGAGCGTGACTACGGCCTGGTTCTGATTGACGATGGGTCTACCGACCAAAGCACTTCATTCCTTGAGAATACCTCGGTGCAGATTATTCGTCACGAGCGTAATCTCGGAGTTGGGGCGGCCATTCGATCCGCTGTCGAATACGCTCGTCGGGAGGGTTTTCAAGTACTGGTGATTATGGCCGGGAACGGTAAAATGTTGCCGAGCGAGATCTGCCGCCTGATTACGCCGATTCTGGAAGACAGAGCCGACTACGTACAGGGATCGAGATACCTCGAGGGGGGAGCGTCGCCGAATTTGCCCTGGGCTCGAAATCTCGCCATCCGAGCCCTGACTTGTGTAACCAGCCTGATTGTGGGGACTGGGGGAACAGATATCACGTGCGGCTTCCGCGCCTATCGGACGGCAATCCTTGACCGGCCCGAAATTGATATGAATCAGGATTGGCTTAACCGGTACGAGATGGAATATTATATTCATATCAAAGTCATCAAACTTGGCTATCGGATAACCGAAGTTCCGGTATCGATGGTGTATCCAGGCGACAGGGAAAGCTACAGTAAGATAAGGCCGGTTACCGGCTGGTGGTCGATGTTGCGGCCCTGGCTCTATTTGTTGCTGAGACTCAAACACTAACGTCGGCCCTGGCTCGCCCCAAAGTTCAAACTTGACAGGTAATTCGGGTGCGAATATCGTAAAGTTGCACTTGAGGAAATTTGCGATGAAAAAAGTACTGCTGGCTTTGCTGCTGTTGGCCCTGATTATAGCGGTCAGCTATTTGAAGACGACCCGAGAGCACGACCGGAGTCGAGCCTATTTCGAGGAGGGACGTCTGAACGCGGCGGGCGACCTGGACAAGTATGAAAAGCAGGCCGAGTCACTCAAGCTGACTGTCGCTGAGCAGCAGTTGGCTTTCGCCGACTCACTTGTACAGAAGGATATCACCTACCAGTACCGGATTGATTCACTTGAAGCGCTGGCGGATCGTCAGCAGAATCGGATTGACTCCCTTTCAGGGAAAATAGTAACATCGGACGGCGCCAGCGAGGCCGAATCGTCATCTGAATCACAGCTTTCAAAACATGAACAGATTCTGAAATACTATAAGAAGCGATACGCCAACCTGCCCGAAGACCTATCAACCTACGAACGACGTATCGCGATCGACGAAATCCGGGAAGAGACATCGCAAAAGTTCGCAATCTCTCTTCAAGAACTAAAGAAGATTCGAGACAAATACAAACTGACCTACTGACCGGTAAGTTGGGTATGGCCAGCAAAAAAGAGTACGAGTATGCGGAGATCCTTGTCGACAAACTGTTGTTGGAGTCATTTGCCAACGAACGTTCACCGTATCACTCAGTCGACGGTCATCAGATAAGCGGCCGTTCATTTGACAAGTTCCGCTCCAGGCTTAAATGGCATATCAGAAACAGTCTATCAAAGAGGCAGAAGCAAGTAATAGAGTACTATTTGGCTGGCAAGACCGAGCGCGAAATCGCCCATGTTTTGGGCATTACTCAGCAGGTTGTGAATATTTATAAGCATAGAGCTATTAAGAAGTTATATAAGGTTCTTGCCTCTTAGGTGTATGTCAAAAGCCTATATTATGAGGGAAATACTACAACCAGTCCATTTAGGACAATTTCGACATTATTTTGGGCCTTTAGAACGAGGAGGTGGTACCCGCAGTAACTACGATTCCCTGCTGTTTTACCACTAACCACTGTATTGAGCAGCTACTTCATTCGGTTTTCTGGTAGGGGGGAAAACAGAGTATAGGGAGTTCTGCAATGCCGAGAAGAAAGGAAGAAAACAACTACGCTGATTTGGGAGAGAAAGACTGCTGGCACTCTTACAGTTTACAGATGCTAACACCGTCCAAGTTCTCCTCGGTAGTTGAAAAAATTCTAACAGGGCAGCACACTCTTATCGTCGCCAGGCTCAGTGAGCCAGGTGTACGAAGGGTTAGTTAGACAAATTA
>CP070756.1:2612258-2661833 GCA_020348905.1 Candidatus Zixiibacteriota bacterium | reverse complement strand
TGATAATGGAAAGCAGGATGCGAACGTCACCGGTCCAGATGAAGATTTGATCTATTACCGAAGTGTAGTCCTGCGAAAGCATCGGGGCCAGTTCACGTTCATGGTAGGCCAGGAGAATTACCGGCATTCCGGGAATGAGCTTTTTGACGTTGCGACCGAATGTGAGGACATCGATATCGCTGACCCGTTTGAAAATGAGCACCAGGTCAATGCTTTGCGTTTTCAGTATTTCCAGGGCTTCCCGGGCATTGGAGGCCCGCTTTACGTGGGGGGTGATGGTTAAATTGAGTTCCAGGTACTCATTGTAAATAAGGTCAGTCAGCTGTCCATCTTCTTCGAGAACATAAGAGTCATACGAGCTCGATACGAGAAGGATATGCTTCACCCTGAACTGCATCAGAGTGTCGAAGTTCAGAAACTTCGACTCGTACCTCAAAAGCTGGTCTTCAGGCCTGATTTGAGTCATTACGGGTCCTCTTTATCAATATACGGGCTGTCAGGGGAGAATCAATCAAAAAGCAGGTAAAATTAAGGCGGGGTTATACTTAGCCCCGCCTTCCAAGCTCTATCAGAATGAATTTGCGGTGTCGTCTATACTACGCCCTGATCGAGCATCGAATTGGCGACTTTTATGAACCCGGCGATATTGGCGCCGGCCACATAGTTGCCCTTGACGCCGTATGTTTCTGAGGCCTCGAGTGAAGCCTTGTGGATGTTGATCATGATGTCATGGAGACGCTTGTCGACCTCTTCGCGGGTCCATGACAAACGCAGGCTGTTCTGAGACATTTCCAGTCCGGAGACGGCAACACCACCGGCGTTGGCTGCCTTGCCGGGACCAAACAGGGTCTTTTTCTTCAAGAAGACGTCGACACCATCGGGAGTGGTAGGCATGTTGGCGCCTTCGGCCACGCAGAGGCATCCATTGTCCACCAGGGCCTTGGCATCGTCACCATTGAGTTCGTTCTGGGTAGCGCAGGGGAGAGCCACGTCGACTTTGACGTTCCACACGCCGATACCTTCGTGATACTTGGCGCTCTTGAACTTGTCGGCGTACTCTTTGATCCGGCCGCGGCGGACGTTCTTGAGGTCCATGACGAAGTCCCACTTCTCACCGGAGATACCGTCGTCATCGACGATGAAGCCGGTTGAGTCAGAGAGGGTCACGACTTTGCCGCCCAGCTCGTTCACTTTTTCGGTAGCATACTGGGCCACGTTACCGGAACCGGAGACAGCCACCCGCATTCCCTGAAACGACTTGCCCTGGGTCTTGAGCATTTCCTCGGCGAAATAGACGGTGCCGTAACCGGTGGCTTCCGGTCGGATCAGGCTGCCGCCCCAGTTAATACCTTTGCCGGTCAGGACGCCTTCAAAGGCGTTGACGAGTCGTTTGTACTGGCCGTAAAGGAATCCGATTTCACGGCCGCCGACGCCGATGTCGCCAGCCGGAACGTCGGTGTTGGGACCGATGTGCCGGAACAGTTCACTCATGAAGCTCTGGCAGAAAGCCATCACTTCGTTATCCGATTTGCCCTTGGGATCGAAGTCGGAACCGCCCTTGCCGCCTCCCATAGGCAGGGTGGTCAGGCTGTTTTTGAATACCTGCTCGAATCCGAGGAACTTCAGGATGCCCAGATTTACGCTGGGGTGGAATCTGAGGCCGCCCTTATATGGCCCGATGGCGCTGTTGAACTCAACGCGAAAACCACGGTTCACCTGTACCTTGCCCTTGTCATCGACCCACGGGACACGAAACAGTATGACGCGTTCCGGCTCGATTATACGTTCTAAGACCTTGGCTTCTTTATACTCGGGGTGTTTTTCAATTACAGGCTCGAGAGACTCAACAACTTCCTGAACGGCCTGGTGGAATTCAGGCTGGGCAGGATTCTTGGCTTTGACATCAGCCATAATTGCGTCGACAAAGTTTGACATCTTCAACTCCTCAAAAATTGGACAAAAGTTACTTTCTGTTATCTCCAAACTGGTAGTTAGTGAAACAATTCACATCGCATATAAAATACTGCAACTGGAAAGTCAAGTCATTACAGAGTAAATTGGCTAATTTTTTGGGAGATAGGGGCAAAGGATAGGGTAGAGACTAACAGAAAACCGCGATTCGAGTGCCGATACTTGGTGCAAGTTTGTCAACCAGCAGGGCGCCGGTTGTCTTAACAACTGCTGCAGCCATTGGAGCAGTCACCGTCGCCCGTAGTCAGCAAATATCCCGCCTTTCCGCTGGCATCCCGCGTGTAGTCAATGGACAGTTTTCCGAGCCCATCAAGCATGGCCTTCAACTTGCTGTCGAGCCATGCCGTGATGCCGTTGGATTCGATTTTTTCCAGACCTTCTGTTGACTCTTCCAGAGCCAGTCCCAGCGACGGGCCGCTTCAACCAAAGCCTCGAAAGTAAATCACCAGTTGCTTGTTGCGGGCGGTTTCAGAGGCCAGTACCCTGGTAAGCTCATCTTTGGCTAAATCGGTGACTTCGAACATGGGTAGTTGCTTTCCTAAGCTGTTTCTATATCTGATCACAATTTAACAGTTATGATGCAGAATTGTTAGGCTTTTTTTACAGGGGACATAAGAGACACATAAGGCAGACCACGTCAACGTAAGAGGCCGGCGTTGGCCGAAAAAATTGTTGCTTGGTGTATCAAAAATGTTGATTCTTTGACGTTAGGTCCGGCCTCCGGATCGAAATCAACTGCAAACACACATATACGGAGCAAAACATGCCATTGACGATTTGTATATACGAAGACAGCAAGTTTACGAATTTTTTGCCTCTCAGTCAGTTACGCCCGGCCTACACCCTGAGGGCCGGGGTCGTCCCTTTTTACATGAAATGCCTTCACTACTTTGCCGATGCTGATATCGTATTCGCCTGCCGGGAGCAGCTGGCCCGTTGGCTGGCCGACACCGAGAAGAACCACCCGGTAAACATAATCAAAAAGCGGGAGACGGATATTCTGTTTCTCAACGGTCGCATCAGGGATTACGGTGACCTGCCAAAGCTGGTTGGCGAGTCGCGGATCTCCACCCTTTACCAGAACAACGGTGAGACGGTTGGAATTCTTCTCAAGAATGACGCTCTCAGGGATATGCCCGAAGTGGCGACCCCGCTGGATTACCAGCAGCATCTCGAGAAAGAGGGGGGCAATATTCCCGATTTTGACACTTCGGCAACACTGTACAATTACCTCTGGGAAATGATGGGGGACATCGACCGTGAAATCCGGGCTGACATCGAGAACCTGAAGGACACTCTTACCGGACCGCACGCGGCGAAAGTTCACGACGGTGTCTTCTGGGTGGCCCAGGATGAGGTTTACCTCGGCAACGATGTGGAGATAATGCCCGGGGCGGTTATTGACGCGTCGAGCGGTCCCATTTATATAGGGGGTAACTGTCGAATCGAACCACACGCTGCCATCTACGGGCCGGCCTATATCGGTCCCAACAGCGTAGTCGTGGCGGGTAAGATCACGGCCTGTTCAATTGGCCATACCTGCCGGGTGGGAGGCGAGGTCGAGCATTCGATCTTCCAATCTTATGTCAATAAGTATCACGCCGGCTTTATAGGTCACAGTTATGTGGGGTCATGGGTGAACTTTGGCGCTATGACAACGAACTCGGATCTCAAGAACAACTACTCCAACATCAAGGTCACCCTTAACGGGGTGTCGGTGGACACGGGTTCGAACAAGGTTGGCTCGTTTATCGGTGACCACACCAAATTCGGTATCGGTACCCTTCTGACCACCGGAATCAACATCGGCGTTTGCTGCAACATTTTCGGTGGTCTGCTCGTCAGTGACAGGGAGATTGCACCTTTCAGCTGGGGAACCACGGGCAGTTTTGTCCCCCACGATTTTCGGAAGGCGCTTCAGACGGCCGAGGTGGTAACCCGGCGGCGAGGCTATCAGATGAACAACGCCGAAATTGCGCTGCTTCAGGCGGTGGCCGAATCAACGACCAGTGATAGGGGTATACTGAAACTTTAGTAGAGCGAGCGGTCGCCGTAGTATATTGACAATGGTTGAACCGTGTTATAAATTGATACAGCATTGATATGAGAGACTAGATGCCGGAACTACGAAAAGATCCTATCATCGGGCGCTGGGTGATCATATCGACCGAGCGCGGGCGAAGACCGTCTTCATTCAGTTCGGTTTCTCGCCGGGACAGCGTCAGCATGTGTCCATTCTGCCCGGGTCACGAGGACGCTACTCCACCGGAGATCATGGCCTACCGCGAAGCGGGTTCTGAGCCTAACCAGCCGGGCTGGACATTGCGCGTAATTCCCAACAAATACCCGGCCCTTATAGTGGAGGGTGGTCTCAACCGTGAGCCGAAGGGGCTGTATGACAAGATGGCCGGCATCGGGGCTCACGAAGTGATAATCGAGACGGCCGACCATGCTTGCGACATCGTTGACATGACAGTCGAGCAGGTACGTAACATACTGTGGATTTATCGCGAGCGTATGACCGATCTTGAACGCGACGGCCGGTTGAAGTACATCCTGCTTTTTAAGAACCACGGTGAGGCGGCCGGTGCTTCTCTGGAACATGCGCACAGCCAGCTGATCGCCACGCCGATAATACCCAAGCGGGTGGCCGAGGAGCTGGAGGGCGCCAAGCGCTACTATGATTTCAAGGAGAGATGCATCTATTGTGACATCGTTCGACAGGAGCTGAGTGACAAGGAGCGAATCGTGGCCGATTTTGACGCATTTCTGACCATCCAGCCGTTCGCTCCGCGGTTCCCGTTCGAGACCTGGCTGGTGCCGAAATCACATCAATCGAGTTTTGTCGAAATGAGTGACGCCGACTACACGACTCTGGCGCGGTGCCTCAAGGACATTCTTCTGAGATTGAAACTGGCGCTCAATGATCCGCCTTTCAACTATATCATTCACACCCGGCCGGTTTCCAAAGAATACCATCATTATTATCACTGGCATATAGAGATTATTCCTAAGCTGACGAAGGTAGCGGGATTTGAGTGGGGTTCAGGATTCTATATTAATCCCACGTCGCCCGAAGATGCTGCAGGTTTTCTGCGAAAAGTCCTCGATAGCGACGTCGCTGATCAGATTAGCAGTGAAGCTGCCGGCAGAGAATAACACTCGATGAAGATACTGGTAGTATCGTCCGAAGCGGTTCCGTTCGCGAAAACCGGGGGTTTGGGCGATGTTGTTGGCGCCCTGCCCAAGGCTCTGGCGAAAAAAGGCCACGAGCTAAAGGTTTTTATTCCGCGCTATCGGAATCTCACCATACAGATCAATCTGGTGAGAAAGCAGCAATTGTCTTCGCCGGTCCTGGTCGGGGGCAGAAAATATCCACTGACCCTGGAGTACGTGGCGGAGAAGAGAATTCCGCTGGTGAATTACTTCGTAAAGAACGATCGGTTTTTCGACAGGAAGGATCTTTACCGCGATAACGCGCTCGGAGAGGACTACACAGACAATGATGAACGATTCATATTTTTCACTAAAGCTGTGCTGGTTGCGGTCGGGGCGCTGGACTGGACTCCCGATATCATCCACGTTCACGATTGGCAATCGGCCCTGATTCCGGCCTATCTGAAGACCACCCACAAAGACGATCCGTCCCTGGCCGGTTCCAGAACGGTCCTGACCATACATAATCTGGCTTACCAGGGCGCGTTCGGCGAGGAGACTTTTTCCAAGACCGATCTTCCGCCGGAACAGTTTTTTGCCATGGCCCCCTTTGAATTCTACGGGAAGGTGAATTTCCTCAAGGGTGGTATTATGCATGCTGACAAGGTGACCACAGTATCCCGGCAATATGCGAAGGAAATTCAGACGGAACAGTTGGGCTGTGGTCTGAACGGAGTGCTGACGCAGCGCGCGGATGACCTGACGGGAATATTGAACGGTGTCGACTATTCCATATGGTCGCCGTCGCGGGACAAAAAAATCCCGCACAATTACCACCCGGCCAATTTGTCCGGTAAGAGGGCCAACAAGGTTGAGTTGCTTCGCCGTTTCTCGTTGCCGATCCGTGATAGGGCTCCGCTTATCGGTATTATTTCTCGCCTGGCCGATCAGAAAGGCTTCGATCTATTCGAGGAGATAGCCGACACCGTGTTCGCCATGAATCTGCAGATGATTGTGCTGGGGACCGGCGATACTAAGTATCATGAACTTTTTGCAGACCTTGAGCGACGCTATCCCGACAAGCTCCGGGCCTGTTTGACGTTCGATGACGGGCTGGCCCACTGGATAGAGGCGGCCTGTGACATGTTTCTGATGCCCTCGCAGTTTGAACCCTGCGGTTTGAATCAAATGTACTCTCTGAAGTATGGAACCGTGCCAATTGTCCGTGAGGTTGGCGGTTTGGCGGATACGGTTGACGATTACGACCCCCATAACGGCACCGGCACCGGGTTTGTATTCAAAGAATACACCGCACAAGCCCTGCTTGACTGCATAGAGCGCGCCATAGCAGTGTTCTCCAAGAAGCGGGTCTGGACCAAAATCATGAAAGCGGGTATGCGGAGGGATTATTCGTGGGATGAGTCGGCCAGGAAATACGAAGAACTGTTTCAGCAGCTTTCGAACAGTTAAAAACTGCGTGGGATAGTTGAACAAGTATATCAAGACAATCCTCTTTATTCTGCCGGCCCTGCTTGTCTATGCTTACTTCTGTCGTCAGCTGGACTTCACGCAGGACGACGCTTATATATCGTATCGTTACGTCGCCAACTTTCTGGACGGGCACGGCCTTGTATATAATGTGGGGGAGAGGATTGAAGGCTTCACCAATTTTGGCTGGATCGTCTACCTGATTTTCTGGGGTGCTTTAGGGGCGCCGTTCATCGTCATATCAAAGGTAACCGGATTTATCCTGGGCGGCGGCATAATAGTCCTGACATTTCTGCTCGGTCGCCGGGTTGGTCATTCGCACGGATATCTTATTGCGCTGCCGGCCGTTTACCTGGTAGCGCTGAACCAGTCGTTGGCATACTGGTCCCCGGCCGGTCTGGAAACAGCCGCGTTCGCTTTCGCAGCTATGCTGTCTTTGTACTTTTACCTCAAGCGTTCGTGGCTGTTGACTCTCAGCCTGACGGCCGCCGTATTGCTGCGTCCGGAAGGGGCGCTGATAGCATTTATTGTTCTCGTTATCGAAACCATCGAACGCCGGCGTCTGCCGGTGTATTCGTTGTGTTGTGCGAGTCTGGCTCTACTGATCTCATTGCCGTATGTCGGGTTCAAGCTCTACTACTACGGCTCAATATTACCAAACCCGTTTTACGCCAAAACCGGGCTGGAGGCCGGGAGGTTGTTGGACGGCCTGGAATATAGTGGGAGGTTTTTCTCACATTATGGCTTCTACGGACTGGGTCTTCTGGTGCCTTTGTTTATGCAAAGGAGACTTCCCCGTGATTTCCGGCCGGTGTGGCTGTTCACCGTAATCTATATGGTCTACGTGGTATTGATCGGGGGGGATGTGCTCAAAGTTCATCGGTTCTTCCTGCCGGTGATCGGCATTTCGGCTATTGTTCTTTCGACCGCGGTCTGGCTCGTCGCGGACAGACTACCGAAGAGGGCAAGCCGCCCGGTAATATTGATCGCATCGGTAGCGTTGCTGTTCGGTACTTATATGCTGCCCCGAAGGTTTGTACATCAGTACTACAACCTCGAGAAGGGACTCACTTCCAAAATGGATTTCATCTCGAAGCAAATGTTAGCCACTGATACATCCGGGTTTTCGGCAGCGGTTCCGACTATCGGGATCTTTGGCTACAATCTGCTCGGTCATCGCGTTATCGATATGCTTGGTTTGACCGATTCCACAATCGCGAAACATTCCGAGCAGCCCGTGGCCGGGACCTCATCGACGTGGAAAGAGCGCAGGCACAATTCTGCCTATCTGCTTGGACTCAAGCCGGACTATATCCTGTTTTCGACCGACATCAAACCGTCGGCTCCCGCCGAGATGGCCCTGCATCTGTACCGCCAGTTTCTTGACAGTTATCGCACAATCGGCTGGGTAAATCCTTCGCTTCCGAACAGTCCTACCTTTTCCGTCTTCAAGCGGGTCAAGGATATCGAAGGCCGGCTCGTGCCGGAATACCCATTGGAGTTTGTCGAGAACTACAAGCAAGGTATGGAGTATTACATGGCGGGTGACTATGGCCGGGCGGTTCAGTCGTATCAGAGAGCGCGCGAGGTATCTCCGCTGCCACCTTATGTGTATCTTGAGTACAACCTGGGATTCTGCTATATCCTTTTAAACAGGCAGCAGGAGGGTATCGCACTGCTTGACTCGGTTGCCGCACGGGACTCGATGGTGTTTCTGGCGAACGCCGTCCTTTATAAGCATGCCGTGCTGACCAATCAGCGGGAAAAAGCTGATCGTCATCGCCGGTGGTTCAGAGCCTTTGTGCCATGGTTAGTGCCCGTGCTGGAACGGGAAACGGCAGCTCTTGTGGGAGGACGAAAACCTTAACGGTGAATGGAAGTTGAGGCATATACGATTGGCACTCTAACGCGCACTGATATATTTCGAGGGAGTTGAAAAGACGTGCGACCGTCAGTATTAACGCCGGGCCTACCTCATAGCATGAGAAAGCATCGTAAGACAATCCTGCTGGTTCTTCCGGCTCTATTGATTTACGCCTATTTCTGCTACGGACTCAATTTCACCCAGGACGACGCTTACATTTCTTATCGCTACGTGGCGAACTTCCTTGACGGTCACGGACTGGTGTATAACATAGGCGAACGGATCGAGGGCTTCACGAATTTTGGCTGGGTGATTTACATGATCCTGTGGGGGGCCCTGGGCCTTGGCTACATAGCGGTTTCGAAAATCACCGGGTTTCTGTTCGGTGCGGGCATTATCGTTCTGACTCTGCTGGTCGCTCAATTGATTTTTCACGGAAGAGATTCAATTTTCGGATGGGTGGCAGTCTGCCTGGTAGGCATAAATCAATCACTGGCCTACTGGTCGCCGGCCGGTTTGGAAACCGCCGCTTTCTCTTTTTTCGCATTCTTCTCTTTGTTTCTGTTTATGAAGCGAAACTGGCTGCTGGTTTTCACCCTGACGGTGGCGGTGCTTTTGCGTCCCGAAGGAGCCCTGGTGGCTTTTATCCTGGTGGTTATCGAAGCCATTGAAACCAGGCGCGTACCGCTATTTGCCGGAGGGTGTGCTTTAGCGGCACTGTTGGTCTTACTGCCAATGCTGGGTTTTAAGTTTCTTTATTATGGTTCGATACTTCCGAATCCGTTCTATGCGAAAACGGCATTGACTGCTGACCGGCTTATCGATGGACTCGAATATACCGGGCGCTTTCTCGGTCATTATGGATTCTACGGCATCGGGCTGGTGGTGCCTTTTCTTTTCTACCGAAAGATCTCGCCCGGATTCAGGGCAGTCCTGCTGTTTTCGGTTATATACATGGTTTACATCGTGGGAGTAGGCGGCGACGTTTTGAAAGTCCACCGGTTCTTTTTGCCGCTGATAGGCGTCAATGCTGTTCTTCTGTCCGGGTCAGCCTGGCTTGCCTTTGGCAAGTTAAGAAAAAACCCACGCATGGCCGCGATCGTATTGTCGGCCGTTCTGCTGCTTGTCGGGACATTTGCGCTGCCCCGCAAGTTCGTGCTGGAATACAACATGCTTGAGAGAGCCTTTACCCACAAGATGGGCTATCTGGCCGACCGGATGGCTGCCACCGATCCTACCAATTTTTCGGTTGCCCTGTCGACCATAGGGATTTTCGGATACCGGCTTCCGGGTCACCACATTATAGATATGCTGGGGCTGACAGATTCTACGGTGGCCAGACACCCTGAGCCGCACGCGGTCGGGATGACCTCGACCTGGAAGGAACGCAAGTACAACTCCGGCTATATCCTGAGCCTGCAGCCGGATTACATTATGTTCTCAACCGGCATGAAACCTTCAGCCCCGGCCGAGAAATCACTGCTTCTATACAGGTCGTTTCTCGAGTGCTACCGGGGTATCGGGTGGGTCCTGGATGAGGAAGAGGCGACCCTGAAGTCGGCCGTTCTCGGCCTGGCCTTCAAGAAATTCCGGCCATTCGAAACAGCACAAAGACCCACTTATCCGTTAGCTTTCGTCGAGTATTTCAAATCCGGAATTGAGTCTTATCGATCGGGCAATCAGCGTCGGGCGATAGAACTGTTTGACAGGGCGATAGAGGTGTCACCCCGACCGGCATACATCTATCTTCCATATCATAAGGCGATAAGCTACGCTGTGGCCAAGCAACACGACCGGTCGGTTGCCCTGCTGGATTCGGTTATAGCGGTCGACTCGTTGCTTTTCATGGCTCACGCCCGGCTTTACAAGTATGCTCTGGCGGAAGGAAATAATGATAAGGCCGCCATTCATCGTGACTGGCTGGCCCGGCTGGTACCCTGGTACCTGCCCCGGGTGGAGGCTCAGGCCGAGGCAATGATGCGTGGCAGAGCGGCGGAAGCCCCTTGACGGGCGAATCTAAATTCAGTTGACAACCCCGGATTTGCCCATATATTTCGTATGGATTTAGCAGCGGGAATAGCTCAGTTGGTAGAGCACCACCTTGCCAAGGTGGCTGTCGCGAGTTCGAGTCTCGTTTCCCGCTTTTTTTAGGCGGCATAGCCAAGTGGTAAGGCAGAGGTCTGCAAAACCTTTATTCCCCGGTTCGAATCCGGGTGCCGCCTCTTTTTTTTGTCCCGGTTTCCTCACTATAACATGACCTTCGGCATCATCGGGACGGCCTCAGGCATGCCGCCACGTTCACAAAACAAAATATTTTTTTGACCATAAATTTTTCCTTGTCATTGCATTTGACCTGTGCGTATATTAGCCGCCGAAATTAAGACTGAACCTATTTGCTGGAGGCTTGCACCATGGCAATGGCCATAAACGACGAATGCACCGCCTGTGGACTCTGTCTGCCCGAATGCCCAACAGAATCCATTTCCGAGGGTGATATCTACGTCATTAACCCCGAGACCTGTAACGAGTGCGAAGATCAGGACGATGGCCCTCAGTGCGTGGCTGTCTGCCCGGTCGACTGCATCGAGAAGGCCGGTTGAAGCCGCTTTAAGCAGGCTCAAAAGATAGCGTGAAAGCCGCCTTTCGGGGCGGCTTTTTCATTGCATGAATTTGGTCTGCTGAAAAAAAGAGGGCGCTACTCTGGTTGGGTAGAGGGGGCTAGGAAACTACCCAGGGACAGCAGAGAGTCACCCTCGGAAATCTTTCTCCCTTATCTAATTATCGGATAATCGTCTGTTTTGTCAAGTTTTTTTAATCAAATTGTTCGCCGTCGAATGGTCAGTATCTAACGATCTTGACCGGAAAGGTCAAAACTGCCGGTTTCTCTTCTCCCGCCAGCTCGATTTCGACAGTGAAGCTGCTTAGAAACGTGCCCTTGGACAAATTGTCAGCCGGGCTGACCTCCAACACGAGGAAATCGCTCTTGTCTGCCGATTCAATTGCTGCTTTGACGACAAAGGTGCTGTCGTACTGTTCCACCTGATTGATCCTGATCCGGTCAAAGGCTCTGTTGGGGATCAAAACCTTCTGGCTCTTCTTTCCCGGTAAGAAGAAAAGCGACATTGGGTTTGGCTTCATCCCGTGAAACCACTGGCCTATGGTCGACAGGTAAAAGTACTTCATCTTGGGCAGTTCCGTGTTATCAGTCACCACAGTGAACGACTTGGAGGTCGGGCCGTAGTAGTCCCGGGTATTGAAAGTCAATTCAATAAAGGCGGTATCGCCGGGATCGAGCAGCGAGTCGAGTAGACGGATGGTGGTACAATCACAGTTGGCTTCAGCCTCAAGAATCTTTAGCGGACGATCGGTATTGTTAACGTAGGCGTAGGTATGAAAGATGTCAAAGTCGATGGCCACATGCCCGAAATCATACGCTTCCCATTCAAAGTCTTCGCCCTGTAAAGGCACACTGAGAGCCATCACCACGATAGCAACTGATGTGATAAGTGACTTTCTCATTACTGTCAATTAACCTCCACTTCCGGCAGATAGCCATGCTGCCGCATCCAGTTGTCATTGTAACACTTACTCAGATACCTAATGCCGGCGTCGGCAAATATACCGACTATCAGAGCTTCCGGCCCCAGGTTGGCGGCAATCTTTTCCATGGCAAAGGCGACCGCGCCGGATGAACCCCCGCCCGAAATGCCCTCTGTTCGGGCAATCAGTCGAGCCCGGTTGAATGAATCCTTGTCCGAAACGGTGATGACCTCGTCGACCAGATGCGGGTGCAGCGCCCCGGTGACAACATCGGAGCCGATCCCTTCCACCTTGTAAGCATAACCTTTGATTTCGCGGTTATGCCTGATGTATTCGGCGAATATCGACCCTTCAGGGTCAACCGCGATATTTTGTACGTCGCGATTCTTTTCTTTTAAAAAGCGGGCCGCACCGGAGAAGCAGCCACCGGTGCCAATTCCGCATACGAAGTGGGTGATGCGGCCACCGGTGTCCTCCCAGATCTCCGGACCGGTGCTTATATAATGTGCTTCGACATTATCCTGATTATGATACTGGTTGAGGTCAAAGTACCCGTTTTCTTCGGCGAGCCGCCGGGCGACCATAAAAAACCCCTCGGGATCATCATGATCTTCGACTTCGGGTGTAATTATGACTTCTGCACCATATGACTTGATAAGATCGATTTTCTCTTTACTGGTTTTCTCGGGTGTTGTGACGATAGACTTCAGTCCCATCACCGAGGCCACCATAGCTAATGCGGAACCGGTGTTGCCGGAGGTATTGTCGATGACGGTATCGCCCGGTTTAAGACGACCCTCATCCATGGCCTTCTTCAATATGTAGTAGGTGATTCTGTCCTTGAGTGAACCGGTGGGGTTGCAGAACTCAAGTTTGACATAGGCGGCCGGGCCATCGGGGGGTATTCCTGTTTTCAACCGCAGCAGCGGCGTATGGCCGATGAGTTCCAATATTGACTCGTGAACGCGCATGAGTGTCCCTTCAATGGTTACAAATTTTATACAATTTCAACCTCATTTTCAACAAATAATTTTCCCCAAAAAGTCCGGTATTAAAAGTTGACAAGGTGATTTGGCGGCCTTTACTATCCCCTAAAACCCATATCCGGCGCGTGAGTTCAGGGGTACGCGCCGTCATAGAAATGAACGGGAGGTAATATGAATTTTCATAAATTCGTGATACCGGGTCTGCTGATGTTTCTGCTAATCTTCGGCTGTTCCAAGAAGAAGGAAGAAGCGGCTGAGCTTGAACAAGAAATGCTGGGTCAGAAGGATACGGTTGCGGAAACCGTTGAAGCCCCGGCGGACACCATGGAGGCCCTGGCCGATGCTTCTGCTGTAGGAGAGGAGGTCGAGTACATGCCGCCATCGGCTCCGATGGGGTCAGGCTATACGGTTCAGGTGGCCGGCTGCGAAGATCGGGTGTACGCTGAATACCTCATCGATAAATACGTGCAGCGGGGTTATGAACCTTACCTGACAACGGCTTCCGTTGCAGGCCAGACCTATTATCGGGTGCGAATCGGTTCATTCGAAACACTGGCCGAGGCTAAGATTCTGAAAAATGAACTGGCGGATCGCTTTTCGATAGACGCCTGGATCGATTACGTACAGTAAAATTACCGACATCACGAGTCGACAGTACAGATGGAGACCGGGTATTGCCAGCGTGTATTACCCGGTCTCTTTGTATCTGGTATAGAGAGGTAGGATCCATGAAAAGTCACGCCGAGTACCTGGTGTTTAACACCCGGAAAAGACGCGAATACATCAATATCACATCCGATGTTGAGAAGGCGCTGAGCGAGAGTGGCATCCAGGAGGGTCTGGTTCTGGTATCGGCCATGCATATCACGGCCGGGGTTTACGTCAATGACGCGGAGTCGGGCCTGATCGCCGATATTGACGAATGGGCGGACAACCTGGCTCCGTTCGGGCCGGATTACCGGCACCATCGTACAGGGGAAGACAACGGTGATGCGCACCTGAAGAATCTCCTGATCGGTTCCCAGGTAGTCCTGCCTGTTACCAACGGCAAGCTCGATTTCGGGCCGTGGCAGCAGGTCTATTATGCCGAGTTTGACGGCCAGCGCCGCAAGCGAGTCATTATCAAGATAATTGGTGAATAGCTAATCTCCGCAGATGGCAAAAGAAAGAGCGAACCATTCGGTTCGCTCTGACAAAGCCGGTAACCGTTTTTGGCCAGCGCCATGAACGACGCTAATCGGTTTCGACTCCGGTATCGATGACTTTCAGGTGGCGGTCAAGGAATTCCGCTTGCTTGCGATAGGTAGCAATCACGTTAACGAGTTTGCCGACACCGTGACCCTCGTCGGGAAAGATAAGCGAATCCACGTCGCCGCCCCGGTCATTGATAGCCTGTATGATCTGGCGTGCTTCGCTAACCGGAACGCGCGGGTCGTTTTCACCGTGAATGACCAGCAGGGGGGTTTCGATAAGGTGAGCTTTGTTCAGGGGCGAGACCGACTCGAGAAATTCCGGATCAGTAAGCGGACCGTATTCCGTTTCACGGTATTTGCGGCGGTAGGGTTTGGTATTTTCCAGGAAGGTTCTGAAATTGGCGATACCGACCATGTCGATGGCTGCATCAAACAAATCCGGATATTCGGTGATCATTCCCAGAACAACAAACCCGCCGTAGGATCCACCGCGAATTCCGAGCATACCTTTACGCGTATAACCGTTCTCTAACAGCCAGTCGACGCCGGCCTTGTAGTCTTTAAGCGATTTGTGGCGGTTCTTGTAGTTATCCAGGTCGCGGTACTCACGCCCGTATCCGGATGATCCGCGGGGATTAGGAGCCAGGATACCATACCCGTTGAGAGGCAGATACAGAAAGGTCCGGGTGAATGTTGGCCGGAACTGGCTCTCGGGGCCGCCATGAGCATATACCACAAAAGGTATCTGTTCGCCTTCTTTATAGTCCGGGGGCAGGTAGAGAAAGGCAGGGATTTCGAGGCCGTCGTAGCTTTCATAATGAATCAACTCCGGTTCGCTGAAGGTGGTTCTGTCGATGCCGGCATAAAGAGCGAAAGTCAGCTGTTTAAGCTCCTCGCTATTAGGGTTCCAGAGCCACACATCCGGGGCCCTGGTGGGTGATTCGAAGGAGAACAGGACGTTTCCGTTGTAATCCATATAAATGTCGTCGATGATTCCATCAAGCGGGGGAACCGGCAGGTCCTTTTTGCTGTCAAGCTCGCGCAATTTTATGCGCTGGTAACCATCCTCGTTGGTTATGGCAGCCATCATTCGGAAATCCGGTGATATCTTCATGACTTTCAGCTCCCACCGCGGGTCGAGCCAGCCGTCTTCAATGAACTCCAACTCGGTGGATCCAACTGTCATCCGGGCCAGCCGCAGGATGCCGTCGTCGTTGCCATTGGATCTCAGCCAGATGGTTTGGTTGTCAGGCATCAGCGTTGCCGAGAAGTACTCGAAATTTCCTCCGTCCTCATTGAGCTTCTGGTACTGGCCGGTGGCGCGATCCAACAGATAGAGATCGTTGGTTACGTTTGAGACGCCGTGGTAGATAATCAGGAAGTTGCCGTCCTCGGAGACGTCCTGAATGGAGTTCCATCCGCGCACGGTGGCGGTATCGCCAAATATCTTGCGCGACTCCCCGGTAGCGATGTCCATTTCATAAATGAACATATCGCGGCGGTTTTCCTCGTTGGAATAATAGAAGATCTTTTTATCATCGGGCGCCCAATACACGTAGCCGAACTTGGTGTCTTCGTAATTGGTTAATTGCGCCAGGCGGCCGGTGCGGGTATCCATTAGATAGAGTTGCGATTGTTCCGATCCGCCCTCTGACGCTCCGACCACAGCCATCTGAGCATTGTGGGAAAGGTAGAAGAAGTCGATACCGCTTTCGAAGGTGGTGAGCTGGTACGGCCAGCCCTCATCGGTGATTCTGTATACCTGGTCGACTCCGGACATATCGGATTGGAAAAAGACGGCAGAACCGTCCAGGCTGAGGCCGGCCGGGTAGTTTTCGCCGATTTGGAGGAAGGTGGCGATGTCGGCAACGTATTTACTGTCGTCGAGCACAGAAGCGACTTTGGTGGCGGCCTGGTCGGCCATCCGGCCCTGATTACCACAGCCGATTGTCAGGACCATAGCTGTTACCGTTAACAGTATAAATGTAAGTCTGAATTGCATAAGATTCTCCCGAAGTTAGCAATTGATATTTTCGTATCTGACGAACATAAGCCTAATTCGTCCAGAGGGCAACAACAATTGCGAAGGTGCGGCGCTCTTAGGGTGCGACCGACTGGACCTGGCGATGGAATCTACCTCTTCTAACGGGAGCTATGCAGTGGGGTTGGTGTGTCAGGATCTTCGGGACGATGAGAATTTGAAGCAGGCCTTTTCTTCCTGCTCGAAAACGACCCGCTTGTAGAACTCGCAGCTGTAGCATCGTGAAGAACAGGCCCCCTGACCGGTTTCTGATCTGAGCGGTGAGTGTGGCGCCATCCAGCAGGCACGGCCGGCCCCGATGCCGTCATTGAGCCCGTCGAATTTCATATACGAGGGTACCGGGCATTCGCCCAATGTGGAGGCCATGAGACCGCCCTTTTCGCGGCCGCAATTTTTGAATTCCCAGCAATTAAGTTTTGGCGCCATGGTATGATTGAAGTCTACTGCGACTCAATCACTCGGATAACGGCACTGTATTTCTGATCAGTCTTAAAGCGTCTCATCTGCTCGTCGGTGGCGATGTCGGCGAACTTGTCATAGCTCTTCTTGACGTTTTTGTAGTCGGCCAACGCCATGTACGATAGCATCAGGTACTGGTGCACCAGCGGATCCTCATCGTGGATGGATCGCGCATCTTTGAAGTGATCGATCGCCTTTTTGTACTGTTGCTGCTTAAACCTGGCCTCTCCCAGTCCGAAATAAGCCTGGAAGCTGCGCTTATCGATTTGTCTGGCCCTGTCGAAGTCGGCTATCGCGGCCAGTTCCTCGCCTCTTTTGAGGTAGAGGCTGCCTCTGCCAATGTATGCGGTAATGGATTTATCGTCGACGTCCACGGCTCTATTGTAACAGGTTATGGCCCGGCCGTACTCCTTTTTTATCTGATAGATCTCGGCGGCCCGAACGTAATCATCATAAGCCTTCTGATAATACTTCAGGGCTTTATATGACTCGCCCCGGTAGTAGTGAGCCTCGGCGTGACTTGGTTTACTGTTTATGACCTGACTCAGGTCAGCCACGGCCGTGTTAAAATCGTTCTGCTGAAAAGCGGCTTTGCCGGAGTGGAAATAGTCATCGGAGCTGTAGGAGGCGGCCTTCTTTTGCTGCTTCAGCGGAGACAGGGCCACTTCCAGTTGCTTGTTCTCACCGGGGCTGAGAGTGAGTCTGCCTTCGACAGCTTTGTAGCCGTCAGCGGAGACCTTATAGCGATGTGTGCCCGGTTTGATCTTTGAGTAAGTCAGGTTGCCTGCGCCCAGGACCGAACCATCGAGGACAAAGCGAGCGTTGGGAACGTTGGCATCAAGAGTCACTTTGCTGTAGGTGGATGTCCTCGGTTTACTGGCGGGTTTGGTGGTCGTTCGGGAAGGTGCACTCTCGGCTCTTTTCACCGGGGACGGCTCCGGTTTCCTCGGCGGAGGGCTGGTTTGAACCGCTTCCGCCCGAGGCTCCGAAGGCTCTGCCACGGATTCACTGTAATCCCCGATCTGCGGCCGCAGGAATATCATTCTGATCTCGTCATCGGTAATGCTGGCCTGATCGGTTCCGACGACCTCGCCGCCCAGGACGTACTCTATGACATAAGTACCTACCGGGAGCGATCCGGCCGTGAAAAAGCCGCGCTGGTCAGATGTGACCTGCTCGTCGAGCTCGGGTATCGATATGGTAGCCCCCTGAATATAAGGCTGGTCGTACTCGTCGAGAACCACTCCAACCAGTGTACCATTGCCGGACTCCGAGCTCGGTGCCAGGGCCGAGGCGAGGACAATCAGGAATATGGCAAATACCACCGCCGAACCGCCAATTACATAGGGTGTCTTGAATTTCTTGGGTTTCAAAAGATACTCTCGGTCGTTGAGTGTCAGAACGTCATTGGTGATAAGGTTGTGACTTCCCGTGATTTGGATGAAGTTTCGATAGAAATAGGCAATGCCGGCGCCCCGTCTGGCCATCTTTGGCTTCCGGCCCAGGGACACAGCCTTTCCCGGTGTCGATTTACCAGCAGCCGTGGCTTTGGCCGCCTGGCTGACGGCCTGTTTTCCATCAAGCGTATCGAGCTTTTTGACCAGTTCCGATTTCTCCTGGTCCTTCAGATGGGAATTGCCACCGTATAGATTCTGTTGAATCTCTTTGATGTCATCATCCGAGAGTCTCTGCACGCCGTTGCTATCGAACTTCTCGGTTTCATCGGGCGCTTGTTCACCGCCGGTTTCGGTTGGTGACTGATGAGGTCTGGAGAACGCGCTCGGCTCGTCCTGTTCGGCCGGGGGAGGAGGGGGTGGAGTACTGTCGCCAATGGGGCTGTAGTCCGACGCGAAATCGGCCGTCTCGTAAGAGGCCGTTCGCTCCGCCTCCTGCTGCATTAAATCGGTAGTGGATTCTATGCCCAGATCATCATCGCGCTTGGCGCCCCATGCTTTCTGCCCCCCAACAAATTCCCGGGTATCTTCATCAGCTTCGGTAGCCATAATATCCAGGGTTTCGTCGTCCTTCCGGGTCTCATCCGAGCCGCTCTCGCCCACGACAGGGTAACCGCAAAATATACAAGATCTTACGTCATTGGACGGCTGCTCGGCGTGACAATTGGAACAAACTGCCAAGGAAATATCTCCCACAAATAGTTTAGGCCTATTTGCATAAATTATCGACCCGGGGGGAGATTTCTTTAGATAATCCACGCCGGCGGGACGTCCCTTACCATTGAGATAAAATCTATGTAAATAAGCACTTGACAACCGCGCTGACGGAACGTTATAATCAGACTTTGTAAATTTCGGCTCAAAAATATCCCGGTGGCTCCGGAGGAGGAAGGAATAGATGTTCAAGCGCAATAACCTGTTATTTCTTTTGATATTACCCCTAATATCTAGTTCCATTTTTTGGGGTTGCGATCAACCCGAAGACGTCCTCACACCTGTCACAAGAACCAACATCACGCTCAATCCGAGCAAGCTGCCCACGAATCCTGACGGTATGGTATATGAGCTGTGGGTTGCCAATGCCAGCGACACCGTTCCGCTGGCGAAGTTCGGGTACGATTTCAGCAATACCCGTTTTCTCGAGGTGGACGGCACCCCGCGGGCCGACTCTAACCACTTCTTCCTGGGCACGACGTGATGGATTTCACAACCATCTTCGTCTCGGTGGAAACCTACCCGGACGACAATACCAACTCTCCCGGTCCAATTATGTTAATGGATATGACGTCCAGTCAGACGGTCAAGATGAGGTTTCCCAAGATCGATTCGCTCTGGGCGGCCACGCTGTGGTATAACATGGAGTCACCGTCCGACGGCACGTTCGGTGATTCAGCCGGGTTGGATCCGGTTACCGACGGGTATTCGGTCTGGTTTTCGACTTATACCGAGGTGCTGAGGAGCCTTAACGATACTCTCTCGATTGATAGCTCCTACATCACCGCCGACACCCTGGACGGATACGCGCCCGGTGACACGACTATGATTGTAGTATCCGCGGTCGACACTAATTCGATTTACCTGAAAGACACCGCTCTGGTTCGCGGTTTGGATACCATCGTGCACACGGTGATTCGCTTCGACGTTCTTCTGGACACACTGGTTGACACCCCCTATTACACTACCACACTCGGGGTGATCTTCGGTGTCGATTCTGGATGGATTACGTATGACCAGTTTACTCAGGGCGGCGAAGAGAATGACGAGTTCGCGCTGCCGGTCCTGAGTGAATATGGTTGGAAGTATAAAGGTTGGGTCGCATGCCCGGCTATTGACCCTGACGCAGTGACGTCCAGGATCACTCTGCCGGCCTGGGTGATTTTAGGCGACCCGGTCGAAGAGACCGAGGGCGGCATACTGACGACCGGGTGTTTTGCCGACGTACGTCTTCCGGATGAGTGTAATCCGTATGTGGCAAGTACGCGGGTACCACCGTATCCCGGTGAGGATTTCCTGGAGAACTTGCCCGGTGGCATTGATCCACCCTGTTTCGTGCCAAATCTGGCGGGCGGTAATCCTGGCCGCATCTTCGTCTCGCTGCAACCGGACAATTTTGTCTCTGATACCACTAATTTCCCGTTGATTCCGTTCATCGGTCCGCTGCCCGATACCCGCAATGAGGTAACCGACCCGAACGCGGTGCAGTCGTTTGTGCTGAGAGGCTGGATGCAGGATACCAGCGATCCGTATCGGGGATTCCCCTGGATCCTGGTGGAGATGGAGCGCTTCTAATCGCTATTTAATCAGTTGAATTTCGCCGGCGTGGTTTACCACGCCGGCGTTTCTGTTTATGTCGAAAAAGGCCCTGCCAGCTCAATTTTAACTTGCCAATATTTGCTGAAACCGATATATTCGGAGCTAATTTTTTACCGTTAGACAGTTGTAACTTGTTTTAAAATAGTGTGTTAACAGGAGTGTTAGGAATGAGTACGGGTTTAATGTCCGCCGTTATAGGTGTGGTAGGTCTGGCTTTCGCCTTGATATTGTATACGTTTATCAAGAACAAGCCTTCCGGGACAGACCTAATGAGGGAGATTTCCGATGTAATTCACGGCGGCGCGATGGTGTTTTTACGACGGGAATATTCGATATTGCTGCTCTTTATAATAGTTGTTTTTGGCCTGCTGGCGTGGAAAATAAGGCTCCAAACCGGGTTTGCTTTCCTGGGCGGAGCGGCCTGCTCGATGCTCGCCGGCTTTCTGGGCATGAAGGCGGCTACTCGAGCCAATGTGCGAACCACCGCGGCCGCTAAGGATTCCGGTCAACCTGCGGCCCTATCGATAGCATTTTCCGGGGGCGCCGTGATGGGGATGTCGGTAGCTTCGCTGGGCCTGATCGGGGTAGGTATTGCCTATTACTTCTTCGGTGACACTCCGGCTCATGCCAGCGTCATCAATGGCTTTGCCATGGGAGCCTCGTCAATAGCTCTTTTTGCCCGTGTCGGCGGCGGCATTTTCACCAAGGCGGCTGATGTCGGTGCCGATCTGGTTGGTAAAGTTGAAGCCGGTATTCCTGAGGACGATCCGCGAAACCCGGCGGTGATAGCTGACAATGTCGGTGACAATGTCGGCGATACGGCTGGGATGGGGGCGGACCTGTTTGAGTCCTACGTCGGTTCGGTCATCGCCACGATTGCTATCGGTGCGACCTCGGCTGTTATTCCAGATGTGGAACGGGCGGCTCACATGCAGTTGCCGTTGATGATCGTGGCTTTCGGGGCCCTGGCATCCATTCTCGGGGTGTTGTCGGTGTGGGTTTTCTCAAGAATGAATCCAGCCGCCACTCTCCGGCTGGTCACGTATGTGGGTGCGGTGATCATGCTGGTTGCCTCCTGGGTCATCATCGATCGTCTGGGACTGGATCAAAAGATTTTCTGGGCTATTCTGGCGGGGAATCTGGCAGGGATAATACTGGGGCTTCTGACCGAGTACTATACAGCTGCCAAGCCGATCCGCAACATAGCGGAAGCTTCGCTCACCGGTTCCGCTACCAACATTATAGCCGGTTTGGCCGTGGGAATGCAGTCAGTAGTGCTTCCGATCATTGTGATATGCATCGCCATATATACTGGCTACTCCTTCGCCGGGCTGTACGGCATCGGTATCGCCGGGGTCGGCATGCTGGCGACGATAGGAGTTACGATGTCGGTCGATGCTTACGGTCCGATTGCCGATAACGCCGGGGGCATATCAGAAATGTCGGGACTTGGTCCGGATGTGCGCGCCATTACCGATCGGCTCGATTCACTGGGTAACACCACGGCTGCCATCGGTAAGGGATTTGCCATTGGTTCGGCGGCGCTCACGGCACTGGCTCTATTCTCGGCGTATTCGTCGGCAGTCGGTCTCGACAGCATCAGCCTTCTGAAGCCCAGGGTGGTGATTGGCTTCTTCGTTGGTGGCGTGCTGCCATTTTTTGTAGCCGCCTTAACGATGAAAGCGGTGGGGCGTGCTGCTTCCAAGATGGTTGATGAGGTGCGAAGGCAGTTTCGTGAGATTGCTGGTCTGATGGAAGGTAAAGCCAAACCGGACACGAGCCGGTGCGTGGACATTGCCACCAAGGGCGCCCTGCAGCAAATGGTCTTACCAGGCCTGACCGCTATCCTGGCTCCGCTGATTGTCGGTAGTGTTCTCGGTAAAGAGAGTCTCGGTGGTATGCTGGCGGGAGCTACGATGTCGGGCGTTATGCTGGCTTTGATGATGGCCAATGCCGGCGGCGCCTGGGACAATGCCAAGAAATTCATCGAGTCCGGAAACCACGGTGGCAAGGGTTCCGATGCACACAAAGCGGCGGTAGTGGGTGATACCGTTGGTGATCCGTTCAAGGACACTTCCGGTCCATCGATGAACATTCTCATTAAACTTATGGCGATCGTATCGCTGGTCGTGGGGCCGTATCTGTTTTGATTAATCCGTGACCTCATTAATAGTGTCTGAGGGATATGTTTTAGACCATATCCCTTTTTTCCTTATTTTTTTGAATATTAGATATTATCTTTGGTATTGCATTTCGAAGACTCGAGCCCGTGAAACTTTTAAACAGTATCTTCGTTAATTGAAGGAACAAGAGGAGGTTTGCGTGGAGCAGGCGAATTCTGCGGAAGTTGTTACTCCGCAACAGAGTGTCAAGGGGCTGTCTTTTAAGGGAATAGTTCAGGTATTCTACCAGCCGGCAGCCTTTTTCCAGCAGTTGAGAAACGAACCGAAAGTGCTGGTTCCTTACATACTGCTGGCTATCTTGTTTACGATTTTCTTCGTTTCGTTAGCTGACCTGTTTTTGCAGATGCAGTTGGAGTCACCTCAGCTGCAGGCGCAACTGCAGGGACAGCCGCCCACCGAACAGATCAAGCAGATTCTGAAAATGCAGACAATGATCGGCGGCCCCATATTCTTGCTTCTGATGCCTCTTGTGGCGGCTGCCCTGGCGGCGCTGGTGGGTAATTTTTTCATGGGTCACAAGGCCCGGTTCAAACAGATTCTTTCGGTGATGCTGTACGCCAGCGTCATACCTGCCGTTGGATCGCTTTTACTCATTCCAATGATGCTGGCCAAAGGGTCAGCGCTGGTTTCGTTCTCGCTGGGTGTTCTGGCGGCCGGCCAGGGTCCCGACAGCATCTTGTATGTAGCTCTGTCGAAGATCGACTTGTTCATTATATGGGAAATAATCGCGGCCGGTATAGGACTTGCGGCTATTTATGGCATTCCCCGCAACAAAGGATACGTAATATCTGTCCTATCGGTAGGTATGTTATCAATCTTGCACGTGGTATTTACGGCAATCGGTAAAGCGATCTTCTAAAGGAGTAATTAGATGAAATTCGTATCGGGTAAGATTCTTCTCGTCATCGCGATTGCGGTGATGCTAAGCGTCAATGCTTCTGCTCAAGGGAATGAACTGACACTGGATGACTGTATTGAACTTGCTCTTCAAAACAGGGCATCGATAATCGCTGCCAGGGGAGCAGAGAGTTTAGCCAAGGCTCAGCAGCGTTCGGCTCTGGGTGCTTTCTTGCCCAGGGTGGACGCTTCATATAGTTATAGTAGAGGGAAAGAAACTGATATTGAGCCGCCGGATCCGGTGGATGAGCAGGACCTGGGTACCAGCAAAAGTCTGAACCTGTCTGCCCGTATGTCGGTCTTTGACCTCAGTAACTGGTTTGGCTATTTCAGTTCGCGCGCGGCCAGGAATGCCGCCCGTCTGGACGTTATCAACTCTGAGCAAGACCTCATATATAGTGTCAAGCTATCCTACTATGCTTATCTGGCTGCCGTTCGCGGTGTCGAAGTGCAGGAGAGCGCGGTGGCGCGTAGTGAAGAGCAGCTGAAACTGATCCAGTCTCGCTATGAGTTGGGCTCAGCCTCGCGTTCCGATGTGCTCAAACAAAAAGTTCTTTATGGAAACGAACAGCTGGCGCTGCTGCGGGCAAGAAACGCAGTGGTCACGTCCAAGGCCGGCCTGGCATACACGATAGGTCTGGACCCCAATACTGAGATGGAATTCTCGGCCGATTACTCGGTTCGTGAGTTCGAGGGGACTGTGGATGAAGCGATTGCCTACGGCATGGGACACGAGCCGGGACTTCTGGCGGCGCGTTCGAACGTGTCGGCCGCCAGCCGGGGAGTCAAGGAAAGCTATGCCCGATATCTGCCCAGCGTGTGGGCATCATATTCGTTCACCAAGTTCAACGGCACGCAGGCTTTCCCGGCTGTCTTCGACTATTCGTCGAATACCCGCCGGTGGGGTTTTTCAATTTCATGGAATATATTCGATGGCTTCAATAGAGAAGGTTATGTTACCAATAATAGGGTCAACCTCAATAATGCCAGGGCCGGTCTGGCCGATACCCGTAACCTGGTGACCAGGGAAATAAAGACGGCCTACTTTGAGATTGAACAGCAGCGAGAGGCCACGCGGGTCGCCGCCGAGACGGTCGAGGCTTCCTCCGAGGACCTCAAGATCACCCAGGAGAAATACAACCTTGGAGCGGCAACGATTCTCGATCTGCTCGACGCCCAGGCTTCACTAATAGAGGCTCAGGTATCGCAAATCCGAGCCGATTTCGACTTTAATCTCGCC
This sequence comes from Candidatus Zixiibacteriota bacterium, assembly GCA_020348905.1. Lineage (GTDB taxonomy): Bacteria > Zixibacteria > MSB-5A5 > GN15 > FEB-12. The sequence continues at coordinate 2,637,048 of CP070756.1, read as the reverse complement.
ATAGCGCAACTCGAGAACGCCATGGGTAAAATGTGATAACTGGATTGTATAATATTGTATAAAGGTACTATGAGGTAGGCGTAAATGAGTAAGAAGAAACTGTTGATAATCATTGGCGTGGTAGTAGTGGTCGGGGTCATTATATACCTGAACATTGCCTCCGATACAACCCGGACCACGAAGGTTCAGGCGGAGAAGGCTGCCAGACGCGAACTGGTTGAGATGGTCTCGGCTTCCGGCAGAATCCAGCCGCAGACCAAGGTGAATATCACCGCCGAAGTGTCCGGTGAGATATTGGCCCTGCTGGTCAAAGAAGGCGACCGGGTTAACACGGGCGACCTTCTGGTGGTACTTGATACCATCCGCCTTCGCACCGAACTCGACCAGGCCAAATACGCCTTGACCGAGGGTGAAGCGCGACTGGACGGAGCCAAAGCCAGCCATGACCAGGCGGAGGAGGAATTCCAGAGGCAGGAGAAACTTTATAAGGATAATCTGACCTCCGAGACCGCCTACAACGACGCCAAATACCGATATCTCAACGCCAGGGCAACCTACGAGGCGACCCAGGCCCAGACGAAGCAGTTGGAGGCAAGGTATGCCCAGCAGGCGGACAACCTGAGCAAGGCCAAGATGGTGGCGCCCATGCCCGGGATCATCACCTTTGTCGACTGCGAGGTGGGAGAGATTGCACCGGCTCAGACGGCTTTTACACAGGGGAAGACCCTGATGACCATTTCGAACCTGAGCGTTTTCGAGGTCGAGGTGGAAGTTGACGAGACGGAGATCAATAAGGTCGATTTGGGTCAGCTGGCCGATATTGAGGTTGACGCTTTTCCCGATACCGTCTTCGACGGTGCAGTTGTTGAAATCGGTAACACCGCCCTGCTTACCGGAATGGGGACACAGGACCAGTCGACCAATTTCAATGTGAAGGTCATCTTCAAAGATCCTAACGTGCGTATCCGTCCGGGCATGTCGGCTACGGTTGATATCATCACCAATCGCAAAGAGGACGCCCTGTCGATTCCATACAGCTCCATTGTTATGCGTTCGTTTGATATTGACTCTTTGGAGCGAGCCCGCGCCGGAGCGGAGATGGCCCAGGAGTCATCGGGAGAATCCTCTGTTGTTGCTGAAGTACAGGCGGCCGAGGGCGACCAGGCGCAGGGCGGTACCGACAGTCTGACCGAAGGCCAGGATTCTCTGGCTGAGGCCACCGATACCGCCGCTGAAAGTGAAGGAAAGCGAGAAGAACTCAAGGGTGTATTTGTGATCAGGGAGGGTAAGGCCCGGTTCGTCCCCGTAGAGACCGGCATCGCCGACCAGACGAACATTGAGATTACGGAGAATCTAGCGGAAGGCGACTCGGTTGTGTCGGGCCCTTACGGTGTACTCAGAACAATCAAGGACGGCGATAACATAGAGATCACCGGAAACAAATGAGCTATAGAGAAAGATAAGTTATGCCGCTAATAGAAACCAAGAATCTGTGGAAAACCTACCAGATGGGTACCGAGGAGGTACACGCCCTTCGCGGGGTGTCGATTACCATCGAGAAGGGTGAGTATGTTGCCATCATGGGACCATCGGGCTCCGGGAAATCCACGCTGATGAACTTGATTGGTTGTCTGGATACGCCAAGCCAGGGGGAGTACTTCCTGAATTCACGTAAGGTAAGTCAGATGAACGATGATGAACTGGCTAATATTCGCAATCGCGAGATCGGTTTCGTTTTTCAAACGTTCAACCTGCTGCCAAGAGCTACGGCTCTGCATAACGTGGAGCTTCCTCTTATTTACAATGGCAGTTCCGCTCAAACCAGAAGAGAAAAAGCCCTGCATGCCCTGGACCGGGTTGACCTTGGCGACCGGGTAACGCACAAGCCCAGTGAGCTTTCGGGCGGTCAGCGCCAGAGAGTAGCTATGGCCAGGGCATTAGTTAACGATCCGTCGCTGCTGCTGGCCGACGAGCCGACCGGCAACCTCGACAGTAAGACGTCGATCGAGATCATGAAGCTCCTTGATGCTTTACACCACCAGGGCAACACTATCATTATTGTCACTCACGAAAAAGACATTGCCCAGCACGCTCACCGGGTGCTTTCGATTCTCGATGGTCAAATTGCCGAGGATATCATTGTTCCGGATCATCAGAGAAATGGTGTTCATTAGTCTATGGTAATCGGATCCCTGTTCCGTATAGCCGTGTCCGCCCTGCGGGCTCACAGACTTCGCAGCGGGCTGACCCTGCTGGGCATCATTATCGGCGTGACGTCGGTAATGACAATAATATCGGCCCTGGAAGGGATGGCCGGTGCTATTGAGGACGATCTCAGCCGGTTGGGGCCGAGTACATTCATCGTCCAGCGTATCGCCATAATCACTTCCGAAGAAATGTACTGGGAAAAGATCAAGCGCAAACCGATCAATTTTGACGCCGTTGAGCTCATCGAGAAGAGTTGTGATTTGTGCGAGAAGATCTCGCCTCGAGCGTTTCAGTCAAGCCGAATAAAATACGGTGATCAGTCATTAAGAGATATTTTCGTGCTGGGGGCCACCTACAACTATGTCGATATCGTTGATTTCGAGGTCGCTCAGGGAAGATTTCAATCGTATGAAGACGACCTGTATCGGCGACCGGTAGTATTTATAGGCGACATGATCAGGGAGACCTTCTTCGAAGGCCTGGACCCGATCGGGAAGGAAATCAAGGTGGGCGCCAATCGGTATACGGTGATTGGTGTGGCCAAGAAGAGGGGAAGCATGTTCGGGCATAGCCAGGATGATTTTGTGATTATCCCGCTATCGGTGTTCAGCAAGCAGTTCGGCTTTCCCCGCCGTGGTCTCAGCCTGGTCATTAAAGCCAAGTCAGTGGATGTGCTTGATGATGCCATGGACCAGGTCAGAATGGTCCTTCGCGCCCAGCGTCATGTTCCTTTTGACGCGCCGGATGATTTCGATATCGTAACAGCCGACTCGATTCTCGATCTGCTCAACAGTTTGACCAAGATATTCCGGATGGGGCTGGTCGGTATTTCTTCAATATCGGTGGTCGTCGGTGGAATTGTGGTGATGAATATCATGATGGTTTCGGTTACCGAGCGAACGCGGGAGATCGGAATCAGAAAGTCGGTGGGAGCCCGCCGGCGCCACATCCTTACTCAGTTTCTGTTTGAAGCCTTAGCCCTGACGCTGAGTGGCGGTCTGGTCGGCATATTTCTGGGATATGTGATAGCCGAAGCGCTGGTCGGAATGATTGATATGCAGATAACACCTTCGGCGCTGGCCATTATCGCCGGTTTGTCGATATCGACCGGCACCGGCCTGATATTTGGCATCTATCCGGCGCTCAAGGCGGCCCGTATGGATCCCATAAAGGCGCTCAGCTACGAGTAGTGATCATGTTTTTGACGTGGGTAGAAGTAAAAGACGGAATTTTGCTGGCCCTCTCGGCCATCAGAGAAAATAAGCTGCGGGCGGGGCTGACCATCCTCGGTGTGATGGTCGGGGTCGCCTCTGTCATTGGCATGGCTTCGATTGTTGATGGTCTGGATGGCGCTATGGATCAGGAAATCGACGCCATGGGATCGAACACGATTATCGTCGAAAAGTACCCCTTCAACACCGATTACGAGGACCTTTCAGACGAAGAGCGAAATAGGCCCGATATCAGGGTGGGCGAAGCCGTGGCGATTAGAGATAACTGTCCTCACGTTGACGCCGTCGCCGCTCAGAACCACTGGGCTAACCGCGGGGGCAACGATGTCAAATATCTCAATCGAAAGAGCAACGGTAGTTACATAATGGGGACCTGGCCGGACTTTCTGAAGGTAACCAACTCGACCGTGTCCAGGGGGCGCTTTATAACCGATCTGGATGTTCAGTTCCGGCGGATGATTTGCATTCTCGGCTGGGACGTAGCCCAGACCCTCTTTCTGGAGGAGAACCCGATTGGGGCCGAAATCCGTGTAAACGGGAATAAGTTTCAGGTGGTCGGGGTGCTGGACAAGCAGGAGTCCAATTTCGGCGACAGCCGGGACAATAACAAGGTTCTGATTCCGCTTTCGACCCATGAGAAGCTCCATCCCTGGGATGAGGCCCTGACCCTGTGGGTGCGGGCCGATGCCTACGAGAACATCGAAATCGCCAAAGAAGAGATAATCAGTGCCCTGCGTATCCACCGTCGGGTACCCTTCAACAAGCCCAACAATTTCGCCCTTTCCACCCAGGATAATTTCAAGGAGTTCACGGGCAACATCACCAAGTACATCTATATCGCGACCATCGTCATAACGTCGGTAGGTCTGATGGTCGGTGGAATAGGGGTCATGAATATCATGCTGGTTTCTGTTACCGAGCGCACTCGCGAGATCGGAGTGCGCAAGGCGATCGGGGCCAAGCGTTCGAATATAATCCTGCAGTTTCTCACTGAGGCCATGACCCTGTCAGGCACCGGCGGTGTTATCGGTGTCCTGTTCGGGGTTCTGCTGGGTCTTATAATCAACGGGATATTAAACTTCCCGCTCTCGGTCTCGATCCCGTGGATTATCGTAGGCTTCGTTGTTTCGGTCTCAGTTGGCCTTGTATCAGGCGTTTATCCGGCGGTCAAAGCAGCCATGCTGGACCCGATCGAGGCCCTGAGGTACGAATAAATTCCGCGTTTATTCACACGAAAAGGCGGCTGATGCCGTCTTTTTTGTTGCAGGCTGTGATGGCGACAACTTAGATTGGAACTGCATTAACCTATGGACGTTAATATATATAAGATGAAGCGTTTACCGGTTCTCATCATTATTGCAGCCCTGACAGTCACTCTGGCCGGGTCTGTGCCCGCAGGTTCGAAGTTTGACCTTTTGGGCAGAGGTTCGGCGGACAGGTTTTTCCTGGTCGACCATGCGGCCTTCAATTCGGCTACTCCCGGCAAAATCCGCCTCGAGGTCTACTACCAGATCTATAACGCGGCATTGAATTTCTACCGTCAGGGCAACGGTTATGCTGCCGATTATGAAATATCAGTAAGTGTTTACGGTAAGAAAGATAAGCTGATTGACTCCTTCAAGCAGACCAAACGGGTGAGAGTACTTACCGACGAGAAGGCCAAATCCAGGTTCGATTACCGTACCAATCAGGTCAATTTTGAGCTGGATCCAGACAAGTATGAGATCAAGCTGATTCTTAGCGACCCCAATTCCGATGAGTTGGTGGAGCGCAAGTTCAAAGAGAAACTGAAGTATCGCTTTGAAAAAAGCCCTCGTCTGTCGGACATCCAGTTGGTCCAGGCTGTCAGCGCGGTTGGCGAGGAGCAGTCGAAGTTCGACAAGGGGGACTTCACGCTCGTGCCATCGGTGTCACATAAGTACGGTAGCTCCGATGCTCTGAAGCTACTGTTCTATTTTGAGGTCTATCAGGGCAAGGCAGAATCCGATTCCATCAGGATAGATACCAAGCTGCGCCATGCGACTCACGGTATGTTGTATCGTGACTCGCTTACGAGGCAAATGGGGAATGGTGTTTTGCGGGAGTTCCGCGAGATATCCATGGACGAGCTGCGACCCGGCGAATTCAGGCTTGATGTAACGCTGGTCGGGCGACGAGACAAGAAGATCGACTCCAAGACCAAGTATTTTGAACTGGTATGGTCGGAGCGATCGCTGCTGGTTCATGACTTCAAGTCGGTTGTGGGGCAACTTTCGATAATCTCCATACCCAGCGACATTGAAGGGCTCAAACAGCAAGATACCTATGAAGATCGTCTGCAGGCTTTTAACGCCTTCTGGCTGGCGAGAGACCCGACTCCAGGTACGCCGGAAAACGAGACGAAGACAGAGTTCTACCGCCGGGTTCACGTTGCCAACGAAAATTTCGGTTACCTGAGAACCTCGGGATGGAAAACTGACCGGGGGAGAGTCTATATAGTCTACGGTGAACCGGATCAGGTGGAGGATTATCCGTTCGTTGAAAACCGCTTACCTTATCAGGAATGGCATTACTATCGTGATGCTCGCTATCGGAAGTTTGTATTTATAGATGAAACGGGTGATGGTGATTTTCGGCTCATTTATCCCTACGACGGTTTGGGATTAGGACCGGATTATTAGATGAAGCACATTTGGATTACGGCCGGGAGATTCCTGGCAACCTTGATTTTAGCGGTCGGCGTCCTCAACACATCCATTGACGCAGCCATCGAATCAGAAGAGAGTCTGGCAGTCTACGCCGGTGTCGTGGTAAGCAATAACCCGGCCCTGGACTCGCTGGTGCTGGTGGAGTTCCCCTTCTCGGTCAACCGCCACGAGTTTTCGTTTTTTGTCCCCGATACGGTTGACAACGGGCTCTTTGCCCGCGTCTTCGCTCAGGTCGATCTGCTGGATTCGACGGGTCACGCTATCGATTCGGTGGCCACTTATTTCTCCATGCGCGTCAGTTCTCAGCAGGAAGCAGATCTCAGAGACTATCGCGTGTTTAACAGCCTGAGGATGATGGTGCCGCCGGGCGATTATTCGGCCCGCCTGACTGTCATCGACGCCGTCAGCAAGAGAACAGGCGAATATTTTCTTGAGCGGGTTCATGCCGAGCCCCCGCACCATGGTAAACTCGAAATCGGTGGTGCCCGGGTAGCCTACGACGTGCGATACATCGGAGAAGGTGGTCCCCAGTACAACCCGAGGCTGTGCAAGAACGGCTTTTACGTGGTCCCGAATCCGGTTTCGATTTTCACTCCGGGTGACACGGTCGTGTACCTTTACGGAGAAATATACGGCCTTCTCTATTTACCGGACGACCCCACCCCTTATCAGTTGTCCCTGGCTATCCTTGACCAGAGAGACAGTGTCCATCAGAACCTGGGCTCCAGGGTGACCGCGAAACCGGGGCAATCTGCGGTCATCGCCGAGTCGATCGACGTGACTGGATTTCCCTTCGGATCTTATAACATCAGGGTGGTCGCCACTGATCTGGATAACGGGCAATCTGACACCATTCTGACACCATTTCACATCGTGTCTCCGCAGGCCATCCTGACCGCCGCGACGACTCAGTATCAGGTTGACTATGACGATGCCGACCTGGACATTGAGGACCACGTCAATATGGTCAAGTATCTTCTCGTTCCGGAGGAATTCCACGTATTGACGGGCCTGTCCGACTCCGGCAAGATGAACTACCTGGCCCAGTTCTGGGCTGAGCACGATATCAATCCCGCCACGCCCCTGGTAGAGAACCGACGCGATCTTATTGAGCGATATCGGTTCAGCAATCAAATCTTCTCAACCAACCGTGAGCGTTCCAATGGCTGGGCAAGTGACCGGGGACGAATATACCTCACCTACGGGCGCTGGGATGAGCGAGATGATAACGAAGCGCCGCGAATAGGTAATGCTTACGAAATTTGGCACTACCGTTCGATCGGCGAAGGGAAAGTGTTCGTGTTTGAGGACTGGTCCGGCAGCGACGACTATCGTCTCGTTCATTCGAACGTGTACGGTGAGGTGTACAGTCGGGACTGGCAGGAGAAAATTGATCAGGGGGTGCTTGACGTTCCAGATTGATCAGAGATACCTGTAAATATGAAAAGGCCGCCCGCTCGGGCGGCCTTTGTATTTCCAATGAGTCACTTCGAATCAACCATCGCCTTTTTTGTCGCCCCGCAAATCGACATTCTTCTGCGCATCCCTGGCCTGCTGCACACTGGGACGCAGTTTGCGTCTTACCGGTACCGTAAATCGTGTTTTGGGGGCGTCGTCGAGATCAAACGTAAATGATTTCTCGAACTCCTTATCCAGGGCAAACTCTTTCAGCTTAAGCACACCCTCGGCCGACTCCCCCGGCCCGACGGAAGACGGCAGGTCGACCTCGAAATACTCGCTTGACGTTGCGATCATTGATGTATTCACACTCTTGTCCGAGACATTGGTGATTCTGAATTTAACCTGGTCTCTGACCTTCTCGCCGAACTGGGTCAGGTCCAGTTTGTAAGGCTTGATACTCACCGGATAGGTAGAGTCGGGCCGCTCAACGATATAGGCTGAGATTTGTACGTTCTTTCCAGGCGGGCCTTCGTTGGTGTTGATCCTCGGCTTCTTGGTTATCTTGCGCTTATACTTGCCGGTGTTGAATATTATTTCCAACCGGGTGCTGTCACCGACAGCGAGCTCGCTCTTTTCGAGCGGAGCCTTGGTGCAGCCTCAGCCAGGCACTATCTTGGTGATCTGCAGGGTCGAATCACCGGTTGAATGAAGCCAGAAAATATGGCTTACCTTGGAGTGCTGCGGAACGTAGCCGAAATCAAAAGCCGACTCGGGTATGGTAAGGTTCGGGCCGCCGAAAGCCGCGCCAACCATTATCATCAGCAGCAAACTGATCATCATCGCTAATGGGAGTGTCTTCATATTGTCTTATCTGTCCTTCTGATGTCTTGCGGTATTGCGTGTCCCGTCAGTATATTTTCCTTCTTACCGGAACTGTGATTCTTGAATTCTTCTGGTCGTTCAATTTCAGCGTAAACGATCTCTTGAATTCTTTATCGAGAAATTCTTCTTTGACTTTAATGCGACCATAGGCAACCGACCCGGCGGCCACCATTTCCGGGAGTATCACCTCACACTCGACGACGTCGAACGATAACCGGGAGAGGGTAATATCCTGCTCACTGTGATTGCGGATGGCGAAGGAGATACTATCGATCGAAGTTTCGCGAAAGCGGGAAAGGTCGAGAATGTAAGGTTTCAGGGAAACGGGCCGGAGTGAATCAGGGGATTTGACAATCGTGCCTGTCAAATAAACGCGGCTCGGTCCGTCCGGAGCGTTGGTAAATATATAAGGGTAACTCCCGGACGCGCCAATCTTCCCCTTGACGTCCCAACAGATGTCAACTTTCATGCTGTCACCGGGGGCGATCCAGTTTTTATCCAGCGGCATAAGGGTGCACCCGCAGCCAGTCTTGATCTCTTCGATCACAAGCGTGTCAGTTCCCGCCGACCGGAGCCAAAAGTAATGCGAAACAACCGAGTTAGGGGGAATCGAGCCCAGATCGAAGCGATTCATAGAGAATCGCAAGGATGCCTCGGCATGAGCGCCTCCTGCCAGCAAAAGACAAATGAATAGAGTTGCAGTAATCCTCGTGGCCATATTCATGAAATTATAAATCTCTCCCGGTAAATTGTTCCATGGATTGGCTCAATATATCAAAGTTCAAACACCCGGTCAAGACCTTCGCCTGCTGAGAGTTATCCCGCGGTCGATCTGGCGTCAGGTCAGGCCCGGTTGCCAGAACTTGCTTTGTTTTTCAAGCGTTGCGGTCATCGGCATGATTGGCGATACTCGAGCAGGCAGCGTCGATGTTATAGTGATTGTTTAAGTAGCGACACTATCATACTGTCCAATAAAAGGTTATAAATCAAAGATTTTGCCAGGATTGAGGATATTATGCGGGTCGAACTGCTTCTTGATTTTACGCATAAGATCCACAGCGGTGCCATGCTCCAGTTCAAACAGATTTTTGTGACCCAGGCCAATGCCGTGTTCACCCGAGATAGTGCCCTCAAGTTCAACCGTTTTCCTGATTATCTGGTCGTTGATGTCGGCGGCCTTCTGCCACCGGGCCGGGTCTTCTTTGTCGGCCAGGATTAGCGCGTGCAGAAGTCCCATACCAACGTGGCCGAAGGTGAAAATGGGGAGATTGTTGGCCTCGCCAAGGTCATGACAGAATTCGACCATATCCGGCAACTTCGAGATAGGAAAGGCAATATCGTTGCGGACGATTGTCAATCCGGTCTGCCAGTATTTTATGGCGTCCGTTGCGAAATGCCGGATTTCCCATGGACGCTGGCCGTCGGATAGCTGCAGGGCCGAACCGCCGCTTTCCTCACAAATCGACCCGGCCAGATCGGCGTTAGACCTTACCGTGGCGTCCGGTCCATGGAACTCGAGAAACAAAGTCGGCACCTCTTCGAGGCCGTAGTCCTTCAGTTTATTCAAGGCCGTCATAACTCGTCGGTCGAGAAACTCCACGGCCGCCAGGTCCAGTCCGTAGCGGGCCATTTCGGAGACTGCTCTGGCGGCTTCAACCTCGCTGTTGAACCTGAAAGCGCTCTGGAGCCGACCCTCCGGAAGCCCGGCCAGTCTGATCGTTATGGCCGAAATCACGGCCAGAGTACCTTCGGAGCCGGATATCAGGTCGACGAGGTTGTAGCCACTGGAGCGTTTGACGGCTCTATTGCCGATCTTGAATCTTTCGCCGGTACCGGTGATAATCTCCAGTTCCAGTACGTACTCCCTGGTTCCGCCGTACTTGACCGAATATATGCCGCTGGCGTTGGTCGATACCATCCCACCGATGGTGGCAACGTCGCCCGAACCCCCGGGTGAAGGGGGGAAAAATAGACCTTCGCGTTTGAGGAATTCGTTAAGATGGTCGTATATGATGCCGGGCTGGACCCGAACCTGAAGGTCATCGGGCCAGAAATCCAGTATCTCCGTCATGCGACTGAGATCGAGAACAACACCGTTGGCACAGGGGATGGTTGAACCTTCCAGGGCGCTGCCGGCACCACGGGAGGTAATGGGGACGCCGTCTTCAGCGCAGAGCTTGACGATGCGGGCAATCTCATCGGCGCTTCCGGCCCAGACGATTGCCAGAGGCGTGACAGCTTCGAGAGTAGATTCGTCGTGAGCCGCCACGGCCAAATGATCCGGGTGGGTCGATATTCGATCGGCCGGAACGAAGGACGTCAGTTTTTCAACAATGCCCATACTACAATATTATCAATCCAGATTTCTCAGTGCCAGGAAGAATGGTTCCCAGTCGGCTATTACGGTTGGTTTCTTCTCGAACTTACGTCTATCCTCGTCGCTGAGCAGGCTCTTGTCCACCACCACCGTGAGCACGTATTCGGAGAACCAGCAGTCATACATGTACCAGATACCTTCGTCACCGTATTTGGTACCCCAGCTGTTTTCGACCAGCCACTTGGTCGGCTCACCGGTAGAAGCCGTGTCTACCCCGCGGATGGCCATGGCGTGGTTGGGAGTGACTTCTTTGAACCGAATGCGATCAGCTTTGCTGAGTGCGAAGTCCGTGTTGAGGGTTGAACCAAAATCGTAGATGCCGTCGGCCATAATGCCGGAGTCCTTCAGGTTCTGCTGTCCGACGTCGCACGAGAACCAGACCGCCTGGCTGTCCAGGAGCGACTTGAGAGTGTACTCTTTCAGTTTTTCGATCGAAAGGTTGAGAACCAGGAAGTCCGGGTTTTCCCAGACGTTACGGCTGGCCTCCAGCAGGTAAGGCTGATCATATTCTATCGCCGGATTATTTACCAGGCAGACATATTCGGGCAGGTCGTCGCCGTAGAACTCTTCATAGAAGCTTTTGGGGGTATATTTCTTTTCAATGAAGCGAGAAACCGAGTCCACTTCATGCTCGTAGCGGAATACGAATTCTTTGGGCGGCTTGCCATAGTTGTAGACCAGCAGCTTATAAACATCGGCCAGCATTTTCTCCTTTTCTTCGCGAAGCTCATCTTCGGTCTTGCCATCCTGGTGCATTTGCCTGAGCCTGACAGCATGGCTGCGCAGAATGCTTTTGGTCAGGCGGTTGAAGTTACCGGTTGAGGTCGACTGCTTGGTTTCCGGCATGGCCGATAGAGGAACCAGGCCGTACTTTTTGATGATATCCGTGAAAAAGTGAAACCAGCCGCCATCGCCAAAGAAATACTCTATATCAATCTGCAAGGAACGATCGTCGATGGGCCGGTCCCGCAGTTTGATTATTCGCTCCAGGAAGAAATTGGCTTTTTCCAGTTTATCGTAAAAAGCGAAGTAGGCTTCGGACAATTCGAAGTCATCGAGATCCAGCTTGTTTTTGACCTTTGGCGCCAGGACGTTGACGCCGGCGAATATCCAGCACCGCCCGGATGACTTCTGGTCGATAACATCGGTGCCTTTCAGTTCGTGATTGAAGAACTTGTTATGTCCGACCAGGATGTCCCGGTTGACGGAGATGTTTTTGATATCATTGGCGGTGACAGCGTTGATGATGGCCCTGTTGTTGGGTTGCGAATCAAGTTGCTGTTCATACTCATTTATCAGTGACGGAACAATCGCGCCATCGGCAGCAAGCGTGACCGGGCCCGCTAACAGGCACAGAATTACGACTGGTGCGAGCAGGCAACTGGATGACCTCATGGAGACTCCTTTCGTTGAAATTATGCAAAATATGCTATCGGGTCCAAAAAGCAAGAGGCGCACGAATTTTTACTCGCATAATTGCGGCTCGGAAAAATATTTGCCAGTCAAAACAAAAAACTTTTCATATTAGCTTTGAATACTCTAAATTAGTGCTTTCAGAATGTTATTGCAGCGGACGATTCAACAGGATGGCTAAAGAAAAGAAACAGAGGGTCAAGCCGCAGGTTTTGAAGGGCTTTCGCGATTACCCGCCGGCGGAGGAGATTGCCCGTGAGCAGATGATCGCCCGAGTCAAGGAGGTCTTCGAGCTGATGGGCTTTCTGCCGCTCCAGACCGCATCGCTGGAGTCCGCCGAAGCGCTCCTGGGTCCGCACTACGACGACGAGTCCCTGGCCGAACTTTTCGGTTTCGTTGGACCGGAGGAGACGGCCATGGCGTTGCGCTATGAGTTCACCCTGTCGCTGGCCAGGTATGTCGCCTCTAATCCGGATCTACCCCTGCCGTTCCGTCGCTATCAGTACGGTAATGTATGGCGGGTGGACAAGCCCGGACCGGGGCGGTTTCGCGAATTCATGCAGTTCGACATTGACATTGTGGGTACCAGTAACCTGCTGGCCGACGCCGAGATTATTGCTGCTATGGTTACCACCTTCGAACACCTGGGGATTCGCAATTTTGAAGTGCGCTATTCGACGAGAAAGATCTTAAACGGCCTGATAGAATACGCCGGGATTCCGCCCGATAAGGCTCAGGACGTGATGCGCGTCATCGATAAACTCGAGCGCCAGGGGAGAGAAGCGGTTGTGCTGGAGCTGGGGCCGGGGCGGGTCGACCAGTCGGGTGACAAGATAAAAGGGCTGGCGCTGGCTACTGACCAGATCAAGCAGTTAGAGAACTTCCTTGATGTGGCCGAGACCAAAGGAGAGAATGCTTTGGAAAGTGCCGAGAAACTTCTGGGTAATATTGTCGCATCGGAGGGGGGGATCGCCGATCTGCGCCAGATTCAAAGCTATCTTGACAGCATGCAGATCGACCCTTCGAAAGTGAAAATCGACCTGACCATCGTGCGCGGCCTGAGTTATTACACCGGCCCGGTTTTTGAAACGAGCCTGCTCGACCTGCCGGAATACGGAGCGGTCTTCTCGGGCGGGCGATACGACAGCCTGGTGGACCGGTTTCTGGGGCGCTCTATCCCGGCGGTTGGATCGTCAATCGGCATCGACCGACTACTGGCCGCGTTGATTGAACTCAAGGCCCTCGATTTTCAGCAAGCGACCTCGAAAGTTCTCGTTACTGTCATGGACCAGGAGCGTCTTCCGGACTACCTGGCTATTTTACATGACCTGCGGGCCGAGGGCATTCCCTCGGAGATCTTTTCGGGTGACACCAAGAACCTTACCAAACAAATAAAGTATGGCGACCGGGTTGGTATTCCCTATGTCGTCATTGCCGGCTCGGACGAGTTTGAGGCCGGAACCATTACCATTAAGAATCTTACCGACGGCAGGGAAAAAGCAGAGAAAACCGCCGATCGCAAGGAGTGGCTGAAAGCAGATGAGATTCAGCAGACTATCCCTGCCGGCGAACTTATACCATTTTTGAAAAGGAACTGGGTATCTGATCGCACGCCCCGAGCGACGCCCACCGCTCGCGTTTTGCCTTGACATACCAGTGAGTTACAGCTATCATGTACCGGCCAATTCACTACGTTTTTGATACCTGGTTTAGTCCTTTAGTTTCTTGGAAGACATGTCGGAACAGCGGGTATATGCCGGAATAGATATCGGCGGCACCAACATTAAATTCGGCCTGTTCGATGGCGACGGCAAGGTGCTGATCAGAGAGCAGCGGCCCACCATGGCTGAAAAAGGCCCCATGCCGCTGATGCATCTTATTACAAATATAGCGGAGCGATTGCTCTACTTTGCGGCCGAGGAAAATTATACCGTCAACTGGGTGGGGGTTGGTTCGCCCGGAGCGGTCGACTTCAAAACCGGTAAGGTCATAGGCCCCTCTCCCAATATTGTGGGTTGGATGGGCATGGAGATCGGGTCCATCATGAAGGAGCGACTCAACATGCCGGTTTACGTGGATAATGATGTCAACAGTATGGCTCTTGCTGAGGCCCGATTTGGAGCCGCCATGGGTGCCCGCTCGGTAGTCTGCGTTACGGTTGGCACCGGGGTGGGCGGCGGCGTCATAATCGACGGCCAGGTGGTCCGCGGCTCAAGCTCCTCAGCGGGGGAACTCGGTCACATGACCATTGATATCGATGGTCCCAAATGTGCCTGCGGTAATTACGGCTGCATTGAATCATTCTGTTCCTCCGGAGCGATGATGGAACGAATTAAGATTCGTCTCAATAATGGCTTATCGCCCGTATTTAATGAATTACTTGATGGGTCGCTGGACAACCTGACGGTAAAGAAGATCTTTGCCGCGGCCAAGAAGGGCGACCAAATTGCGAACGAGGTTATTGATGAAACCGGCACTTATCTGGGGGTTGGTCTGGCCGGAATCGTGAACCTCCTAAATCCCCAGGTGGTGGTTATTGGGGGCGGTATCACCGATGGCGGCGCGGGATTCGTTGAGGCGGTCACCACAGAAATTAGGAAACGGGCTTTCTCTTCCGCCGTAGAAAAGCTGAGAGTAACCAGGGCGGCCCTCGGCAATGATGCCGGGTTTATCGGAGCCGGTCTCCTGGGGGAAGTGAACAGCTAACCAGCGAGTACCATTATGCCGGAAAAAAAGAAAGACGATCGTCCTCTCACTTATAGAATAGCCGCCTGGTACGGTTTTGCGTTTTCATCCGCGTTTATACTGTACGGCGGGGTGTCTATCATCCTGGATATTCTCGATCGAAACACTGATAACCTGGGCGAGCAGATGTTGTTTGTTATCCTGGGCCTGGTCCTGATTTCATTTGCCTTTGCCTACCGGGAATTGAAAGCCTGGGGATATTACGGGTTGGTGGTGGTCAACTGTCTTATCATCATCGGGGCGGTGGTCGGTTACAGGCATTATGAAAACCTGGTTCTGCTGGTTTTGTCGGTTGTTGCGCTCTATGCGCTCTTCAGTTCCACCACCAAGGAATATTTGTTTCGTCGACGATAATATTAAAGGTTGACAACAGTCGATTTGATAATAAATTGGCAGTTCAGCCTTGTCGAAAGACCGGCGCCCTAGCTCAGTTGGTAGAGCAACGGACTGAAAATCCGTGTGTCCGCAGTTCGATTCTGCGGGGCGCCACTTTTTTATGCCTTTTTTCCAACTCTGTCCGCAAAATCAGTTGTCATCAGCCTCAAAAACCTAAATATTCAGTCTGGTAACGCATTGGAGAGAATTATCGGGAATGAAGTGCTCAACAACCGGCTTTGAGGGGGTCCTGCTTATTGAACCGGTGGTTATCGATGACAACCGCGGTTTTTTTATGGAGTGTTACGTCCGAAAGGAATTCGAGAAATTTGGTATCACCGCTGAGTTCGTACAGGACAACCATTCGCTGAGCACCGCGAAGGGAACCATCAGAGGCATGCATTATCAGATTCACCCGAAAGCTCAGTCGAAGCTGGTTCGGGTTGTAAAAGGTGAGATTCTGAATGTTGTGGTCGACATCCGCAAGGGTAGTCCCAGTTACGGTAAGTGGCTCGGCCATGATCTCTCGGCCGCGAACAAGAAGCTGCTGTTTATACCGAAGGGGTTTGCCAACGGATACTGCACTATGGCCGATGACACGGAAATCTGCTATAAGGTTGATGAATACTATGCGCCCGAGTTCGACCGGGCTTTTCGCTGGAACGATCCTCAGATAAAGATTGACTGGCCGCTGTCCGACCCGATTCTTTCCGAGCGCGACCGACAGGCACCTGATCTCAGCGGGGTTGAGAACAATTTCGTGTACGAAGGAAGTTGATGGAAACCGTTCTTGTCACCGGCGCCGGGGGTTACATCGGCAGCGTGTTGGTGGAAAAGCTGCTGAATCACGGCTATCATGTGAGAGCCGTCGATCGGTTCTTCTTCGGAAAAGACAAACTGGCGGCCAATGACCGACTTCAAGTTATTGTCGAGGATTCCCGGAAGCTCAGCCCGGAGAATTTCAAAGGTGTCGATTACGTTATAGATCTGGTTGCCCTGTCCAATGACCCCAGTGCCGAGCTCTTCCGCGACCATACCTGGGCGATCAATTACACCGGGCGGGTCAATTGCGCCCGACTGGCCAGGCAGGCCGGATGCCGACGTTATATCCTGCCGTCCAGTGCCAGCATCTATGGCTACCAGGATCAGCTTGTGGATGAGACCTCGCCCACCAATCCGTTGACGGTCTATGCCAGCGCCAACGAGAAGACGGAGCAGGAAGTCCTGGCGATGGTCGACGACAGCTTCGTGGTGACCGTACTTCGCCAGGCGACGGTATACGGTTTCAGTCGCCGCATGCGCTTCGATCTGGCCGTCAACGGGATGACTTACGGCTGCTGGAAATACGGGCGATTACCCCTCATGCGCGACGGCAAACAGTATCGGCCGATGGTTCACATTCAGGATGCCACCGATGTTATGCTGATGCTTCTTGAATGTGATTCCGGGCCGGTCAACGGTCAGATATTCAACGTGGGCGGCAATGATAATAATTTTCAGATTGAAGATCTCGCCCGGCGCGTGCTTGACGCCGTGAGCGAAAGGACCGGACGGCAGATCGAGATCGAATGGTACGGCGACCCGGACAACCGAAGCTACCGGCTGAGTTTTGACAAAATACAAAAAACATTGGGCTGGCAACCCGGGTGGACGGTAGAAAAGGGAGTCAATGGAATAATTGACGCCCTGGAAGAAAAACTCATCGACCGAACTCCTGAAACCATTACCCTCGAATGGTATCAGAGCCTGACTTACTGGTACAAGATCATAAGAGATGTCGAGAAGTATGGAGGGATTCTCGATATTGAATGAGCAGTCGGATGAAGAAAGTACTCTTGCTTGGTGCGGCCGGACAACTGGGTACCGGGATTCGCAAGGTCTTCGCCGAAACACCGATTGAAGTGACCTCGCTGACCCGGACCGAGTTCGATGCTGACATCGACACCGTCGAACCCACGCTGGAGAAGTATGTCGGGAGCGATTATGTAATCAACTGCATTGCTTTCCACAAGGTCGATCAATGTGAAAAAAGCCCCTGGCAGAGTTTCAAGATTAACGCCGAACTGCTGCTTGACCTGTCGCAGTATTGTGATCGACACGACATCACCCTGATTCACCTCAGTACCGATTACGTTTTTGACGGCAAGAAACAGGACGCCTACGTTGAGACGGATCTACCCGGACCGCTCAATGTATACGGTACTTCAAAACTGGCGGGGGAGATGATTGTCAAAGCTTACGCCCCGAAACATTTCGTCCTGCGGGTGTCGTCGATGTTCGGAGATACAGCCGGCGATGACCCCAATGTGAACTTCGTTGAAAAGATGATTGATGCCGCGCGGCGGGGCAAAGAACTCAGGGTTATCGATGACCAGATAATGTCGCCGACCCACACCGAGGATGTTGCCCGGCTTATGGGGGCGATAGTAGAAAATGAAGTCACGGACTACGGCCTGTATCACGCCTGCAACAGCGGCGAATGCAGCTGGTTTGAGTTCGCTGAAACAATATTCGAGCTGACCGGGCTGCAGGCCCGAATCAGCCCGATTACCTACACCGAATTTCATGCAGCCGCCACAAGACCGCAGTACTGCTCGATGGACAACTCAAAAGCGAGTGGCATCCTTCAGATAAAGCCGTGGCAAGAGGCCCTGCGTGATTACCTTCGGATCAAAGGGTACATCAAGCAAGGGGAGGATTGAGCTATCGTGAAGAAGTCCGTCAAGAAGGGTATTATCCTGGCCGGTGGGCACGGCTATCGACTCTATCCCGCAACCAGGGCGGTTTCCAAGCAACACCTGACAGTATACGATAAACCCATGATTTATTATCCCCTGTCGGTGCTGATGGATATGAACATCCGTGACATTCTGCTTATTATCAATGCCTCAGACTCTGATCGATTCAAGCGGCTTCTCGGAGACGGCAGTCAGCTGGGAGTGAAGATATCTTATAAGCCTGAGCATGATCCGCGCGGTATCGCCAACGCCTTTCTGATCGGCGAAGAATTCACCGGTGGCGACAACGTCGCGCTGATTCTGGGTGACAATGTATTCTGTGATACGCTACAGATCAGAACTGCGGCGGCCGACTTTGACGGCGGTGCCCTGGTCTTCGGCGTTCGTGTCAATGAACCCGAGGAGTACGGAGTAGCTGAAGTCGACCGCTCCGGCCACGTTGTCTCAATCGAAGAAAAGCCTGACAAGCCTAAGTCAGATATCGCTGTGACCGGCCTGTACCTTTATGATTCGCAGGTTACCGAAATTGCCCGGGGTCTGCGGCCGTCGGGCAGGGGGGAGCTCGAGATTACCGATGTCAATCAGGTCTATCTTAACCGGGGCAATCTGAAGCTGGAGTTGTTAGAAGACTCGGTGACCTGGTTCGATGCCGGGACGGCTGACAGTATGCTCCAGGCGGGAAACTATGTCGCTTCAGTTGAGCGGACCACCGGTCGCAAGTTAGGCTGCCCCGAAGAAATCGCTTTCCGCAACCATTACATAACTGCCGCACAACTGAAGCAGCTGGCTGACGATATGCCTGCCGGCGAGTATCGGGACTATCTGGACAAGCTGCGTCGAGACTGAGCTTTCCGTCGGTATGGCACTTCGAGACGCTCAAAAATTAGATTGATTTTTCGATATTGTTTGTATATTATGGCCTGACCTGATCCGACAGGTTTTCGATATCTTTCAAAGGTTGGTGGGGTTCCCGAGCGGCCAAAGGGAGCAGACTGTAAATCTGCCGGCGAAGCCTTCGGAGGTTCGAATCCTCCCCCCACCACTTTCTTATTGCACTTTCAACCACTTGACAAATAATGGATTATGTGGTATACTATTGGGGTCCGCGTGTCGCAGCACTTTTCATTGATAACTGATACTGAGACTCACTATTACTGAAGAAACCAAATTGGAGGGATTGTTATGCGCGTTGCCATATCGATAAGTCTGGGCGTGTTCCTGCTGGCCTTAGTGGTTACGCTTGCCTGCAGTGAAGGTACAGGGCCGGATAGCACCATAACGACGGTTCAGAAACAGATAGCGGTTGAGCCGAATACCGAGGTATCATCGCAGCCGCCGCTGATAGGTCATTACGTGGGCAGGTATCATTACATAACCGATTACGGCGCCTCCGGTCAGGTCACTCATGTATATCTAATAACATGGAGATTCGCCGGGAAGAACTACTGGATGAACAATGCCGGTTCCTTGGGACCGTTTATCTGCGAGCCGAGAGGAACGTACGTCTTAGACGGCACTGTAGAATTCATTGAGAAGGATGATGGCTGTGACGAATTCGGCGCGGACCCTGACCTCAATCCGACCGGCGTTTTTTCAATAAGGCAGCCAATGGACAGTGTCATCATGACACAGATTGACGGCGATATCTGCAAAGAGATTCTTTTGGTGCCTGAACCTAACGAAGATCCGCTTCTACAAGTTACCCCGACCAGTCTGGACTTTGGTTATCATAGCGATGCGTTGCCCTTGGAGATTGAAAACGTGGGTGGGAAGACCCTGAGTTGGTCGGTAGACAAGGATGCCGACTGGATGACTGTTGGGCCGCTCAGTGGTACGACCACCGATGAAATCGATGAGATCGCTGTGCTGGTTGATCGTGAAGGAATGCTGCCCGGTACATACTACGGCCAGATAACAATCTCATCCAACGGTGGAACGGAAGTAGTTCCGGTATCAGTGTCGGGCGGCACTATAACCACGATTGGTGAGTATGAAGGAATTTACTCTTTCTCCACCGGGTTCGGTACACCTGGTCAGGTGACAATGGAATTTCCAATAGTGTGGCGATTCAGCGATTTATACTATTGGATGTGGAACGCCGCCGGAAGCGAAGAGTTGTGTGAACCGGCAGGCATATATGTGCTTGCATTAGGCATGGAGTTAACGCAGCTGAACCCCGGTTGCAGCGGCACCAGCGGTGAACCAGAGCGGAATCCGACCGGCATGTTCAGTCTGAGGATGCCATTGGACAGTATTGTCATGAAGCAGATATCGAACGACACCTGCAAAGAGATCCGCCTGGTGCCCAGGGAGAGTAGATAACCGACTTTGTGATACCGATAATCAAAAAGACCTTGTTCCATCCTGTGCCATGGCGTAGCTTTTAGCCGAAAAAGTCACGCCTATCGCTCAGGAGGAATGATGTTCTCTCTTACGTTCTCTCTGATTTCAAGTATCCTTATTTCCGTAGTCAGTCTAAGCCCGGCTCTCGAAAAAGCCCTCGAAGCAGCCGGTGATAATCGTCCTGAATTGGAAAAAGTGCTCAAGCACTATGAGGGTGATCCGCAGAAACATGACGCGGCGGTCTTCCTGATTGAGAACATGGAAGGTCACTGCTACGTCACCTACGTGTTGCACGATACCGCCGGGGACGTCGTGCCTTTTGATGTTCTATCATACCCGAACTACGATTCGCTTGAGGCAGCTGTGCGAATCATCGAAGATAACCGGGGAGAGCTTGATTATCGACGGGATGAAAGATTCGACGACCTCCCTGCCATTCAATCGGATTTCCTGATCAATCACATCGATTACGCTTTTCGGGCATGGAAAGAGAAACCGTGGGCTAAGGGGCTGAATTTCGAACAGTTCTGCGAATACGTGTTACCTTATCGTGGCAGCAATGAACCGTTGGAAGAGTGGCGCGAGTTTTTTTGGCTTAAGTATGAGAATCTTGAGACCGCCATGGCGAATCCTTCCGACCCTCTCGAGGCGGCGTCCCTGATAAACGACGATGTGAAATCGTGGTTCAAGTTTGACCCGCGTTATTATTACCATCCCACCGACCAGGGCCTGGCCGACATGCTCAAGAACAAAATGGGACGTTGCGAGGATATGACCAACCTGACCATCTACGCCATGAGGGCTAACGGTCTTGCCGTGACCAGCGATTACACTCCCTATTGGGCCAACTCGGGCAACAATCACGCCTGGAACGCTATCGTGACGGGTGATGGCAAAGTCGTCCCGTTTATGGGCGCCGAGGCCAACCCCGGCCAATACCGGCTGGCCAACAAGCTGGCCAAAGTGTATCGAAAGACATACAGCGTTCAGCCGCAGAATTTGATCTTTCAGGACCGAAAGCAGGAGAACGTCCCGCGCTGGCTGGCAGGAAAGAACTATGTCGACGTCACATCGGATTATGTGACAGTGTCGGATGTCGTGATAAAGTTCGAAGAGGAAATTGCTGACTCGGTCGATATTGCCTACCTGTGCGTTTTCAACTCCGGTGATTGGAAAGCGATTCACTGGGGAAGAATTGTCGACGGCACCGCCGTGTTCACAGATATGGGAACCGGCATCGCATACCTTCCGGCTCTCTATCTCAATGACAAAATCGCTCCCTTTGGCCCACCGTTCATTTTGAAGGATGAATCTCAAGTTCAATATCTGTCGGTGGACCGAAGTAATATGCTTTCAGTGAAACTAACGGCAACGACGGCACGTAAACAGGAAATCTCCACCGATGGTGTTGCCACCTCAACGTTACAGCCCGGGCAGAGCTATGAGCTGTTCTACTGGGACAATGATTGGCAGCCGCTGGGAGCATCGGTGGCAGGTGACACGCCGCTAACATTCGAAAACATTCCGGCCAACGGCCTGTACTGGCTGGTGGCCGAAGGCTCAGACAAAGAGGAACGAATTTTCACCATTGAAGACGACCAACAAGTGTGGTGGTGACTTTCTAAGATAACTGTATGGTAGAAGTTTTAGAGAAAAAGCGCGCTGACTATACCGAAGGATCAATTATCGGCTCCATCATGAAGATGGGTCTGCCGTCGATGTTTGGTTTTCTCAGCCAGAATATCTATTCGTTTGTCGATACCTACTGGGTGTCGCGTCTTCCGGAAAAGGAAGCCGGGGTGGCCGCCGTGACATTTTTTGCCACTATCCTGTGGTTCTTCTTTTCATTTAATCAACTGGTCGGGCCCGGTTCGGTGGCCATCATCTCGCGGCGCTACGGCGAGAAGGATTACGCCAATGCCGAAAAAGCGATCAAGGAAACGCTCCTGCTCAAACTGGTCTTTGGGGCTGTCTTTGGCGTTATCGGATATTTCTTCGTGGGTAAGATGCTTGTCTTGATGGGGGCTCAGGGGTCGGCCCTGTCTGAGGGTATCGCCTACGGCCGGATAATGTTTGTGGGTATGGGCGTTATGTTTGCCACCTACTCTATTTATACGGCCATGCGCGGTGTGGCTAATCCACAGATGGCGATGTACCTGATGATTGGCTCGAATATCCTTAATATGGTGCTCGATCCGATTATTATGTTCGGCTACTTTGGCCTACCTGCTATGGGCATTAAGGGCGCCGCCATAGCTTCGGTTGCCAGCTACGCCATCACGTTTGCTATCGGGTTGTATCTTTTCTATAGCGGTCATACCAATGTCAGGCTTCACGTCAGGGGCAAAGAGAGTATATCGACAGCATCGATGTGGAAAATTGTGAAAATCGGTGTACCAACCTGGCTGGGGGAGATGTCTTTTTCCGGAGCACGGCTTGTTATCACGCCGCTAATCGCCGCTTTTGGCACGAAGGTGGTGGCCGCCTACGGTGTAGGTAACCAGGTGACACATTTCGGGCTGATGGTACTGGTTGGTATCGGATTGGGGTTGTCGTCGCTCATCGGTCACAATCTGGGTAGTCGGAAGTACGAGCGCGCGAAAAAGACGGCCGACCAGGCCATACTTCTGGGAGTAGGTCTGATGGTGGCTTTTGGTATTGCCACGTTCGTTTTTGCCAGACCAATTATGCTGCTGTTTTTCGACAGCCCGGATACCCTGGGCTATGGAGTTACGATGCTGCGGATATTCGCAATTAGCTTTCCGTTTTTGGGGGCCTTTCTGATGGCAGAAGAGATTCATATGGGAGTGGGATTGAATACTCCCACCATGGTGGTCAATATCATACACTCCTGGGTACTTGAGGTGCTTCCAATTTTCATTCTCACTCAAATGTTCAACTTCAATCAGGACGCTATCTGGTGGATAATAGTGGCCGCTACGGTATTGTCATCGATTGCCTTTTACCTCTATTACCGACGGGGGCGCTGGCTAACGGTCAAAGTCTAGCCGGGTCCTGTATCAATGACGGTAAGGTCGTAAACTGCTTGACAGGTAGACTAAAACAGGCTATGTTATGTCATAATTGAAGGCAAAGTGTACCTGTTTGGTCCGAAGGGCCTTAACGGGTGGGGCAACTGTGACCGCAAACCAAGGGGCTGGCTTGACGAAATCAAGAATTGGCGTTGGACGAAAAAGAGGGGTTGGGAAGGATAACATTTCGATATCATCAAAAGCGGGCGGGACGTCTCTGGCTGGTTCCAGCGTTCTCGGCAGTCGTGATGAACGGTACGGGCTTTTTCAACTGGCGCTTGAGTCGTTGCCACACCCATTCTGTCTTATCGATGCCAACGACCACAGTGTAAGACTGGCCAATACCGCCTCCGGTATCACCAAGCTCGACGGTTCCAAGAAATGCTTTGCGGTTACGCACCGTCGCCGGCGCCCGTGCGGCGAAAGCGGCATACCCTGCCCGATTGATATTATCAAGGAAACCAAGACGCCAACGGTTGTAGAACACCTTCATCGCGACCGCTTCGGTGAACAGCGGTACTACGAGGTTCACGGATACCCGGTGTTTGATGACGACGGTAACGTAGCCAGCATCATCGAGTTTTCGCTCGATGTAACGGAACGAAGGCTCGCTGAAGAGGCCTTGAAGAAGTCGGAGGACCGGTGGCGGTCACTGGTGGCGAATGCGCCCGACACCATCTTTTTGGTCGACCGGGAGGCACGCATACTGTTCGTGAATCGTTGTCCAAATGCCCGGAGGTCGGAGGACATGGTGGGCCAGAGTATCTTTGAATGCATACAGGCCCGGCATCGCCAGAAAGTACTTCGCACCATTCAGAGAGTCTTCCGCACCCGGAAACCCGACCGCTATGAAATTGAGTCGGACGATAAGAACAATGGAACGATCTGGTATGCGAGTCGCCTGGCCCCGATTACGGATGGCAAGAAAGTGACGGCGGTGATACTTATGACCCGCGACGTGACCGAAAGGAAGCACGCGGAAAAGGAACTCATTAAAGCAAGAGCGGAACTGGAGAAGAGGGTCGAAGACAGAACGAAAGAACTGAAATCAATCAACGAGAAACTCTCCCGCGAGGCCAGGGTCCGTAGAACCACTGAACAGGCGCTGAGAGACTCGGAAGAGCTGCACCGGGTGATCCTCAATCAGATTTCCGATACCCTTTTGATAACTGATGACCAGGGTAATTTCACCTACGTCAGCCCCCGGGCGGGGGATCTTTTCGGTCACTCACGCGAGCAGATTCTGGCAATGGGGAGTATTCACCGACTGCTGGGCCCGAATCTATTCGACCGGGAGGACATCCGTGACGGTAAGGAGCTGCTTAATATCAAACGTACCGTTGTCGACCGGGCGGGA
>CP070756.1:2601776-2612158 GCA_020348905.1 Candidatus Zixiibacteriota bacterium | reverse complement strand
TCTGGGTTATCGGCACCTACGACAAAGAAGGCAAACCAAACGTCATTACCGCTGCCTGGGGCGGTGTCTGTTGCTCCCAGCCCCCTTGTGTTGGCGTTTCTTTGCGTAAAGCCACTTACAGCTTCGGAAGTATCATGGAACGAAAGGCGTTTACCGTGAACGTCCCTTCCGATACCCACGTGCGCGAAGCCGACTATTTCGGTATTGCCTCCGGTCGCGACTCGGACAAGTTCTCGGTTTCCGGCCTGACTCCGGTCAAGAGCGAACTGGTCGATGCTCCTTATGTCGAGGAATTCCCGCTGGTGCTCGAGTGCCGCGTCATTCACACTTTCGAGCTTGGTCTGCACACCCAATTTGTGGGTGAGATTCTCGATGTCAAGGCTGATGATTCCGTGATGGGTAAGGGTGGCCTGCCGGACATGCTGAAGGTTCGCCCGATTGTGTTTGCGCCCACCGTGCGCAAGTACTATGGCATCGGTAAGAACCTCGGCAAAGGCTACGCTATCGGCAAGGAGTTCTGACGGGCCACACTTTTCCGGCAGAGTGTGGCCTGTTCTATTCCCTATTCTTCATTCTACCACCGCCGCAAACTTTTCCAACAGCTCCGGCACGGCATCCTTGTGAACCGCAAATTCCATCATCTTCAGCCGCACGTAATCATCCCGGTAGAACATATACCCGGTATGCTTTCCCCAATGGCCACGACTCGATGACTCCTTAATCAGATACCAGTCCCGGCCGTCTATCTCGGCATATCCCACACAATGGACCCCGTGATCATCGGTGGTACTCTTCTGAGACATCCGGTATTCACGCGAATGTTGATTTATGTAAGTTTGCGGGATATCGTAATCCGGTACAATGGCGGCATCCTGCAGGCCGTTCAGACCCGCTTCGGAAATGTCTCCCCCAATCGCCACCGTATAACCATTCTCTACGGCGCTCTTGAACGCCGCGTACCATTCTTCCAGCGGCACATTGTAATAACTGCTGTCGAACCACCAGTTGTCGGGCACATCAAACGGGCCCAACGTATAGAAGGGAAACTCCAGCGTTGACATTATGCACACGTAGTCGTCAAAGTTCAGGTTCAGCACTTCGCCGAGAAACGACTTCGGCGTGTACGTCTTTCCTTCGTACTCAAACGACGTTGGCACCTTACCCATATGCTTGTCCAGAATCAGCTTTATCGACTCCAGCACGAAATCCTCGTCCCACACATCTTCGTCATCGACATAGCACAAAAACTCTCTAATCTCGTCATCCATCTCATCGTGATCGTGCCTTGGGTCGCTGATATAGCCGGGATAGGCCTCCAGCGGCACGGCCCCGTACATTTTCATGATGCGAAAAACCGCGTTCGATTCCGAGCCGGCCGTAACCCGTGACTCCCCTCGTTCGCGCACATACCTTCGCGCCTTCTCCACCCATTCGTAATAAACCGTGTGCATCTGCGACAGACGTATCTTCTTGCCATGGAGACGGTGCACTTCCGATTCCAGAAACGATGTGGTCGAAAAACTCCAGCAGGTTCCGGTCCAGTACTGACGCGATGGCGGAAAATGAAACTGCGATGGAAACACCCCAGGCGACTCCGGGATGACCAGATTGCTTAAATCGTACTTGATCCAGCGGCGCTTTAGTCTCTCCTGCTCCTCCAGCTCGTCCTGTCGGTCGCGAATCGCGTCGGTCACACTGTCGCGGGCGTCTTCGCGCTCCTCTCGAAGCTTTCTAAGTTCCTCGCTCACGGGATCGAGTTGCTTTGGCACATACCTTACCGTGTCCTCCTGGGCCAACGCGGTTGAACACAGTAAGATCGTTGCGGAAGTTGTCGCTAAGAAAATCCTGACCATCTCACGCTCTCCCTTAATCACCCGTCTCCACTATCAGTCCACCAGTTTCCAGTCGGCGGCGGCTGTATCTGACGGCTGGAGCCGATGTTTATTATTGTCTTCATTTATGACCCGCTGGTACCATCGTTCCGGATAACCTTTATCCTGGGGGTCACCCTCTTCATCTTTCATGTAACCATCGTTATATTTCGTTATCAAATGCTCCCCGAGCTCACGCCACCTCGTGACTACTCTCTCGGCGTTACCGATGGAGTAATTCGTCAGAAACAGAACGGCCTGCGGTGGATCTGACTTGTAGAGACCCAGCGCCGTCTTGTCAATCACTGACTGCTGTTCAATACAGGCCGTTTCAAGTTCACTCTGCACCGCCTGAATCTCCGGCATCATGAACGAATAAGCCAGGTTGGCGTAATTGGAAACGAAGTTGAACACCCACCAGGCCGAGTTCCATGAGAATTCGCTCAGCTCGCCGATCGTGTACGACTCCGGCACGATATTGATACCGCAGTAGAGCGGCGTGTAGCAGGTCATGTAAGTGTCGTCCACCCCATACCACAGCACCCCGCCGATCGGATTCGGCAACCACGAACGCGATTGAGACACCCACGAGAAACCGGTCTGCTGAGTCGATATAGCCCGTTCCCAGCAATACTCAGTACCATCTACGCTCCACTTCAGCGGCCGCCATCGATAGGGTGAACCATAAGGCCCGGCATCGACCCCTTCAGTCATATCAAACTCCGTACCTTCGTAGTGGTCCCGCATCAGGTCGATAACATCTGAAAGGGAAAGTTTCTTATCGGGCTTGATCCACAGCGGATACGGCTCGGCACCGGCTACGGCCCGATGATAATCCGGTGAGAACTTCTGTGATGGCGCCGCTCTCCGATACAGGCTCCAGACTCTGGCCTCGCAGACCTTGAGATTGAATGGTGTGGCGGGGCAATAGGCATCACAGAAACGGAACGGCTCACCCGACTCAGGATCGTAGTAGCCCTTTTCGACAGCGAAAGAAATGACATTGTCCGAGTAGACACAGTTCTCGGGATCGTCCAGTGGGAATTCGCCGATTCGGGCCTTGTTGGCGTGGGCCGAGATATAACCATCGGGCACTCTTACCGCCACCCACTCAGCCCCTTTGCCTCCCGGACCGGGACCGATTATTTCGAGGATCCAGGCTTCGTCAGGGTCGCCGATTGAGATCGATTCACCGGTAGACCGATAACCGTACTTCTCGGCCAGCTCTGTTATAACGGTAATGGCCTCCCGGGCTGTTCTTGCGCGGGCCAGAGCCAGCTCTATCAAGTCCCAGTAACGGAGCAGTCCATCGGGATTCTTGAGCTCCTCGCGACCGTCAAAAGTCGTCTCACCAATAACCAGCTGGTGTTCATTCATCAACTGCACCGACGCATAAGTATGCTCCACCTGAGCTATCTTCCCGATTATTTCATCATCCCGGTTGGTTATCTCGATCGAATCGCCGGGCTGGTGATCGGCTGCCGCCACGCGCTCAAGATGTGGGTGGAATTCCCCGTCGCAGGTGTAGGTAATCATAACTGAACCGTCGGTTGAAGCCCCTTTTGTTACAAGAAGGCTGGTGCAGGCCCGCGTTTGTGAACCGACTGTCAGCAATAGTGTCAGCAGGCAGACCGCACCCAAGGTGTGTCCTCTAAGCATGTTCCCAACCTTTCCGTCCCGTCGCGGTGTATAGCCCATATTATAAGAAAGCCGACCAAGAGTAAACTAAAAACCATCCTCTAATATCTTGCCCCGGCATCAATTATTGCCTAACATTGCGTATGTCACAGCTCGGGTGCGCATGAGTTATCTTGACTTCATCTATCTTATTACCGGCGGAGCGGTTTGTATCCTGCTGGAGCTGTTCGCACTTACTTCTATTCGGGAAAACCAGCCGCGCGCCGCGTCGGTCAGCTCCTCTCTGGTCATGCTGGTCGCGCTGCTCTGGTTCGGAGCCTATTTTGCTTTTACCCTACCCGGTCTGGTCATGGTCGCAGCGGTGGCCCTGGTTGTGCTGTTCTTGGTCCTGTTTTTCCTGCCAGTGGGAAAGTCAGAGCCTCTGCAGATAGGGGTAATATCACAGCGTTTTGACGAGCGTGATGTCGTCTTTTCCAGGGAAGAGTACCAACCCCACACGCCCCGCTACGAAGACTACTACGCCACCAGGATACAATTCAAAGAAGCTGACGACCGGATACGCCGGTTGCCGGAACTGCTTAAACCGGGTGGTCGCTACTACGATCCGGTAATATCCCCGGGTATCGATGCCATCTTCCACCGGCTGGAGCGACTGACAACGACTGTCGATGGCAACGTTTCCGGGAATAAACAGCAGCTTGGACCCGATCAGGCAACCTCGCTGATAAAAAAGCGAGTCCTCGACGCGGGTGCCGATGATGTCGGCATAGCGGTATTGAACCCGATGTTTGTTTACTCACATGTCGGACGCGGCCCGGAGCCATGGGGTGCCCCCATTGACAACAAGCACAAATATGCCATTGTATTCACGCTCGAGATGGCCTACGAGAGAGTCAATCATGCGCCCAATTTGCCGATCACCAAAGAGACCGCCAGTCGGTATCTGCAGGCGGCCAGGACATCGATCGAACTGGCTGAGTATATTCGAAGTCTGGGCTATTCTGCGCGGGCCCACATAGCGGGAAGCAACTACCAGATCATACTCCCCGCTGTTGCTCACGATGCCGGCCTCGGAGAACTCGGTCGTATCGGCTATCTCATTTCGCCAAAGCTGGGAGCCAGAATCCGCCTGGGCGGGGTCACCACTGACCTGCCCCTCCGGCCGGATCAACCCATCACCTTCGGAGTACAGGATTTCTGCGCCAGATGTCGCAAGTGCGCCACCAACTGTCCGGCTGCTGCTATCACCGAGGGAGATAAGACCGATGTCCGGGGGGTAACCAAGTGGAGTTTGAATGCCGAACAGTGCCTGTTCTACTGGCGCAGCATAGGTACCGACTGCGGCCTGTGCATGAAAGTCTGTCCTTACAGCCATCCCGTCACGCTGGTACACAATATCGTCAGGGCTGGCATTAGGCGGTCACCCTTCGCGCGCCGGGTTTCGATTTGGGGTGACGACCTGTTTTATGGCGCCAGACTCCCGGTCGACTGACCGGTAGAAAATCCTTGCCGTTCATACCGATCACTCTTAGCTTACTCGCAACCGCCATACGACCCCCGGTCTAACAAGGAAAGGAGATACTTCGTGCGGCCAAGTGTCAGGTTTCTCACAGACGAATTGATACAGAAGATTATCGACGAGGCTCGCTCTCTGCTCTGCCAACTCGGTGTCGAAATACATAACGACACGGTGTTATCGTTGCTCGGCGACCACGGCGCCAGGGTCGACCAGGCCAAAAACCACGTCTGGTTTACCGACGACATAATAGATAAGTCGCTCAAATCGGCTCCCGATTCATTCAAGTTATATGATACCCTTGGAGAAGAAGCTGTCGATCTGTCGGGCTTCAATTCCAATTTCACCCCCGGCTCCACTGCTATCAACATCCTTGACGCTCAAAGCAACAAGATTCGCAGGCCGCTCACCGGCGATTACGTTCAATATGCCAAACTCATGACAGCCATGAATCACATCGCCTCCCAATCCACGGCGATGATCCCGAGCGACGTACACGAGAAAATATCTGACAGCTACCGGTTGTACCTGAGTCTGATGTTTTGTGAAAAACCGGTTGTGACCGGTACCTTCACCATCGAGGCTTTCGATATCATGAAGGACATGCAGCTTGCCATCCGTGGCTCGGCCAAGCAATTAGCCGACAAGCCGCTGACGGTTTTTTCCGCCTGTCCGACATCACCGCTCAAGTGGAGTGATGTAACCTCGCAAAACCTGCTTGACTGCGCCCAATGGAAAATTCCCGTTGAATATATCTCCATGCCCCTTTCGGGCTTCATGGCTCCGGTAACCCTGGTCGGTTCCATAATACAGCACACCGCCGAGACCCTCAGCGGTCTTGCCATCAGTCAACTCTCCAACCCGGGCACGCCGGTTCTCTACGGTGGCTCTCCAGCCATTTTTGATATCAGGTACGAAACTACACCCATGGGAGCTATCGGCACCATGATGATAGACTGCGCCTACAACGAGATTGGTAAGTGTCTTAACCTGCCCACCCAGGCTTATATCGGCCTGGCCGATGCCAAGCAACTCGATGCCCAGGCCGGTCTGGAATCTTCGATGGGTGCCACACTGGCCGTTCTTGCCGGAATAAACAATATATCGGGACCCGGTATGCTCGATTTCGAGAGCTGCTTCAGCCTCGAAAAGCTCGTTTTGGATAACGAGATTTGCGGTATGACATCAAGAATGGCAAGGGGTATCGAACCGAAAGAGGATTTCCCGTCGCAACCGCTGTTTGAGGAATTGCTCAAAGAACAGCACCTGCTTATCGCCGACCATACCCGGCGTTACCTGAAGGAAGAGATCTACTTCCCGGGTCCGACTATCGACCGCGCCAACCGGTCACGATGGCAGGAGGAGGGCAGTACAACACTATCCGAAAGAGCCCATCGCGAAGTTGAGCGAATCCTGGGCGACTACAAACCTGTCAGACTCGACGAAAAGACCATGGCCGAGTTGATCCGACTTATGGAGGCCGAGGCGCAGCGATACGGAATGGACGGATTACCCCGGGCGACATGATGAGAAAAATTGCCGACATTCCCGTTGAGAAAATCAACCCGTCAATTGAGAAAGTCCTAAAAGGCCAGGGGATCCCGGACCAGGTCAAGGCAAACAAACGAACCATAGATCTGGCCCGTAAGGCGCTATCGTCATTCATGGTTCTGGCCCGTCCGTCAGCGGTGACTATGGAAATCACCGGCGACCAATTCAAGCCGATTTATGCCGGCGAGGGATTGAACGCCGACGACACTCCGCTCGATGACATCATTGAACGCGCCGACAGTTTTGCTCTTTTCGCGGTAACCATCGGCGAGACTATTTGTGCCGAAATCGGACGGCTATTCGAAAGCGGCGACTATGCCCAGGGGGCCATGCTCGATTCGACCGCCTCCGAGGGCACCGAGCTTCTGGCCAACCAGGTGGAACAGTCTCACCGGGAATACCTTCTCAAGAAGAATCGTTTGGCCTCGTCGCACTCCACCTGCCAGTTCAGCCCGGGCTACTGCGGCTGGCACGTGAGCGCCCAGAAAAAGTTGTTCCAGACTCTTCGGCCGGAAGAAATCGGCATTAGCCTTAACGATTCCTTCCTGATGGAGCCGCTCAAATCAATCAGCGGCGCAATAATAGTCGGCGAGAGAGAAATATTCGTCTTTGAAGATGATTTTGAATTCTGTGTGGAGTGCCGAACCCGTTCATGCCGCGACAGAATCAGGGCAGTGAAAGAAAAATAGCGATATAATAGGTTATAGAGGAAGTTTGATGGAAATACTTAACCAGATTTCAGCAAGTCTACAGGAAGGTGACACAGCAGCTGTTGCGAAACTCACCGGTCAGGCTGTCAAACAAAAGCTTGCGCCAAAAGAGATACTCGACCGCGGGCTAATCGCCGGAATGAATGTCGTCGGGCAGAAATTCAAGAGTCATGAAATATTTCTTCCCGATGTACTCCTGGCCGCCAAGGCCATGTATGCCGGGATGGACGTTCTCAAACCTCTAATGACGGGAGAGTCTCTGCCCACCATGGGCACAGTGGTTATCGGAACCGTTCACGGAGATCTTCACGACATCGGCAAGAACCTGGTCGCTATTATGCTCAGAGGCGCCGGATTCGAGGTTATCGACCTCGGTAAGGATGTTCCTCCGGAAAGATTCGTTGACGAAGCCGAGAAGAACAGCGCCCAGGTTATCGGTATGTCGGCCCTGCTCACCACAACCATGCCGGTCATGGAGAAGGTGGTGGAGTTAGCCAAAGACCGGGGTATCTACGGCAAAACCAAAATAATCGTTGGGGGCGCTCCCCTGTCGGCTGACTATGCCGAAGAAATAGGGGCCGATGCTTACTGTTTCGACGGTATCAGCGCCGTGGAACGCGTTAAGGATCTCACAGGAGCGAAATGAGATGCTCCCGCTTTTGGAGCGCTTGAGCAAAGGCGAGATACTCGTCTCAGACGGCGCCATGGGCACCATGCTGTTCGAACGAGGTTTGAAATCAGGTGACTGCCCCGAGAAGATCAACCTTGAAAAGCCTGAAACCCTGACTGAAATCGCGGCTCTTTACGCCGGGGCGGGTGCTGACATCGTCAGCACCAACACCTTCGGTGGCTCACCACTCAAACTGGCGCAGTATGGTCTCGACGGCAAAACTGAAGAAATTAACGTGGCTGCCATCCGCGCGGCAAGGCAAGCCATCGACAACCGATCTTACATTGCTGCCTCCGTCGGTCCGTGCGGAAGGCTGCTGGAACCGTACGGCGACTGCCGACCTGAGGAAGTATCCGGCGGGTTCAGGCGCCAACTCGAGGCGATCTTTTCTGAGGCTGTCGACGCCGTTTTCGTTGAGACTATGACCGATATTAACGAAGCGATTCTGACCGTCAAAGCAGCCAAAGACCTCTCGCCTTCTACTCCCGTAAGTGCCAGCATGACCTTTGATGAAACACCTCGAGGTTTTCTTACAATCATGGGCGTAAGTGTCGAGCAGGCGTGTAAGGAACTCGGTGAGGCCGGTGCCGACATCGTCGGCTCCAACTGCGGTAATGGCATCGAGAACATGACCAAAATCGCGGCCGAGTTTGCCCTGCATACCACCCTGCCGATTATTATTCAGTCGAATGCTGGCCTGCCGGCTATCGTCGACGGAAAACCGATCTACTCGGAGACGCCGGAATTCATGGCCGCAAATTGTGACCAACTGCTTGACTCGGGCGTACGAATTATCGGTGGCTGCTGCGGCACCACCCCGGAGCATATTGCATCTATCAGGAAAGTTGTCAGTCGACGCACGCTGGCTTGACGGCCCACTTAGGCAAATTTCTGCTCGTTTCCATATTGTCTACAATTCTGACAGTCCAGTAAGTCAACCAGAGAAACACCTGTGAAATCTACTTGTTTTAGATTGAAGATTAATGATATTTGCTCTGAGAGGCGCAAGCAAAACGTCGACTTCAATCCGTTCGGCATTTCAATCCGAGCACAGGAGACTATGGTACTATGCCTGCCAAGAAGAAGAATGATGAGCTGATAAAGATTGGCATCAGCACCTGCCTGCTGGGTCAGAAAGTTCGTTTCGACGGCGGGCACAAGCATGATCGCTATATAACCGACATCCTGGGAGACTTTTTCCGCTTTGTACCGGTCTGTCCTGAACTGGAGATTGGCATGGGTGTGCCGCGTGAGGCGGTGCGGCTGGTGGGTCCGGTGGAATCCCCGCAGATGAAGGGTACCAAGACCGGCAAGGACTGGACTTCACAGATGACTCAGTATTCCGAACGCCGCGTCCGCAAGCGCGACCTGTCCGATCTGTGCGGCTATATTCTCAAGAAAGACTCCCCCAGTTGTGGCATGGAGCGGGTCAAGATCTACGATCCTTCCGGGATGCCGCAACGCAAGGGGATCGGACTTTTCGCCGCGTCGCTGTTAAAACACCATCCCCTGCTGCCGGTCGAAGAAGAAGGGCGGTTAAACGATCACAAACTGCGGGAGAACTTCATCGTCCGTGTTTTTGCCTTCTCTCGCCTGCGCCGTCTGTTCAAGGGACGTTTCACTCTTGGTCGATTGGTCCGCTTTCACACACAACACAAGTACCTGCTCCTCGCGCACAGTCCAAAACACTATAAGACCCTAGGCCAGGTTGTAGCGGCATCAAAGAAAACGCCACCCGACCGCCTGCGCGAAGAGTACAGCTCGTTGTTTATGGAAGCCCTCAAGACAAAGAGCACCACCACCAAGAACATCAACGTACTCCACCACATAATGGGATTTCTCAAGAAGGTTCTTTCCTCGGCGGAGAAAAAGAGCATTCTGGCCAGCATTGAGGATTATCGCGCCGGCCTGCTGCCGCTGGTAGTGCCCCTTACGCTAATCAGGCACTACGTCGAGCTGCACGACATCGAATATATCCGGGACCAGATCTACCTCAATCCTCACCCGAAAGAGTTGATGCTGCGCAGTCACGTCTGAGCGCTGATTCTACTCCGGCTCTTACTGATGGGGAAATGTATCAAGGATGGTCAGGATGCACCCTGGCCGACAGCCCTACCTGTTGGCAGCGACCTTGTCGAGAATCTCCATGGATATTTCCTCAATGGCCCGGCGCGTAACATCGACCGTTTCCCAGTCTTGTCGGACGAAAAGGCCGCGGCAGAACTTGAGGTCGTTGCGTATCTCCTGGAGGTCGTAGTATTCGCGCAGCTCCACCTGCTGCGGCGCGGTCTTGGCCAAAAACAGCAGGCGCTCTTCCCTCACGTGGGCCAGCACCTCGGGATGCATCATCAGGCCAAAGATGATCTTCTGATTCAAAGGTGCCAGTCGCGATAGCAGGTTGGCTTCCATGGTCGGATCGCGAACTA
>CP070756.1:2593365-2601676 GCA_020348905.1 Candidatus Zixiibacteriota bacterium | reverse complement strand
TGCGAAAATGTCGAGCCTGCGTGAGTGACCGTCAGGCCCATCTTGTGCCATATCTGTTGAGTAGGGTGCTTAGACGGTATATGACTGAATCAGAGGGCTCCAACAGACAACATCAAAGACAGGGTCGGGCCGCTGAGGTCACTGCCTTTGACAATTTCCTCTTCAAGATTACCCGCTATCCATCGGTACGACAATCCCGACGAGACCTGAACATGGTCCGTAACGTTGAGAACCACCGCTACCTCTGGCTCCAGGACGAAGATGTGACTGCTGTTGGGAAGATCCAGATCCGTCCCGCGATCGGTATAATTGAGCCCGCCAAAGCCGATAAGCGTACCGGCCTCATAATGAAACAGACGATCTGAATTGCCGGCGTACATCAATTCCAGGCCACCGTAAGTAAGCAGGATTTCCACGGCTCTATCGTTTACCACGAAGTCAGTTTCATTCTTGTCAAGCATGAAGTAGGCCGCAGCGCCGATTGTAAAAGTGCGATCGATAATCAGTCCCGCGCGAGCGCCGGGTATCGGCGTAAAAACACCGTCCAATTCGGTGAGTTTTATTGAAGAGCCCACATAGAAGCCATGATCAATGTCGCCTTGAACGAGATTTTGTCGGACCTGACCAGAGGCGGAACCGCAGATCGCGACGATGATCACTATACTCAGTACAAACTTGAATCTCATATCTACCCCTTTCCTGACTCAAGTTCATTGGCAAAATGCTCACACTTAGGCTTACGTAAGGTTACTCTCTAGGTGTCGCCGCTTCCATCTTTTACCACTTTTTCCAGCCAATAGCGCCAAACCAGCCTGTTTACAGGTCACCGGACTGGGTGGCGCATGGGGCAATATTTAACCCCCTGATTGCCAACATGATGGTAATTTGTATCTATTTCTTGCTCTGACCGGGCTTTACGAAGACGATAACATGGCCGGGGTGCCATTTGCCCTCCTTCATGGTGTAAGCCTGTGTAATCACCTGGCCTTCGGGCCCCATTGCCCAGGCGCTCTTGGTTTCATTGACCGTGCCATCCGGGGCGATTTGCCTGCCTACCTCGAAAATAGTATCGCCCTGCTTGAAAATGATTCCCGAACCGACGTAACCGTTGGTTGTCAACACCAGATACAAAACCTGCTTTTTTTCAGGATCCCAATAGTACAGATTCCTCCGGCCCATACCGCCCGAGACGCTTTGCATTCGGAGCGCGTTTCCTTCTACAATGGCCTCACATGACATCGTCAAGAGAAGCCCCTGTCTGTCCCGATCTTCAAAATAACCTTCCCAGGAGCCAATAAGCGGTGAAAGAAACTCGAGATTCTCATTCAACTCCTGAGCTCTGGACGGAGAAACTTTAACCAAGATTATTAGTACCAGACATAAGATGGGTATGGAATTCTTATTCATAGCACATCTCCTCGATCAGCAGCATAGCCGCAGTACGTGTAAATAATGTGGCGAACTCAGCTTGCCCAGGTATTGATTGAACCATTCACAAGCCATAGTTATTCTTCGAACAGGGTGGTATCCGCAACTCCGAAAATGTCAACGGACCATCTGTCATCACCCATTAGGTTTTCCACAAAGTACAGTTCGATATAGCGAATCAGGTATTGCCAGTTTTTTCCAAAAAAGTGATCACCCCCGGGGATTATGAACTGGTCAAACCGTTTGTTGGCTTCGATAAGGCTGTTGGCAAGCCGCGAAGTCTGTGACGGGGGTACAGCATAATCAAAGTCTCCCTGGACCAACAATAAGCGCCCTTTCAAATTCCCTGCTACTTCATTGTTGCTCGGTGATTTTGATTCGAAAGTAATTCGGCCGGTCTCGTCGACAACCTCTGTCACCCTTCCGTACCGCTCATTCCAATGATGATAGTACAGGTTATTATCGTGATTACCTGATTTCGCCACCGCCACCTTGAAGAAATCAGGTTCGGTCAGGATAGCCGCCGCCGCAAAGAAGCCTCCTGATGAGGAACCCATCACTCCAACCCGGTCGATATCGATCCAGTCGTATCGCTCTGCTAACTGTTGCATTACGTATTTCTTGTCCGCGATGGGGTAGTCCCGCAGATCATCCCAACCATAATCGTAGTACTGATAGGACCTTTCTGTGGTACCGCCCCGATTTCCAAATACGGCCACGACGAATCCATACTGAGCCAGGGCTACACTCACAACCGTTATCCAACTGTTATTACAGAACTTTTGGGGAATGAATTCCGATTCCTTGCCCGGGTAGCCATAGACAATTGTGGGGTACTTCATGCTTGAATCGAAATCAAACGGCTTGTACAATACTCCCCACAGTTCGGTCGAATCGTCGGCCGCCCGAGCCACAAAGGTTTCCGGCTTTTTCCAGCCGGCCTCCGCCAACCGCGAGATATCGGGAGTCTCCAGTTCCATTACCAGATTCCCACGATTATCTCGTAACACGGCGTGCGGTTTCAAATCGGGTCGCGAATAGTTGTCTACGAAGTAGTCACCTGAATTGCTCATGTAGATAACGTGTTCTGCGTCTTCTGGTGTGAGGAGTGTCAAATCCGACCCGTCCAGGTTGACCCGATACAGGTAATGATTGTACGGATTCCGGCCCGCCTCCCTGGCGTTTCCCATAAAATACAGAATTCTGTCGCCTTCATCGCAGAAGACCGTCATTCCACAGTTGAATGGACCCTCCGTGATCTCTGTTTTCAGCTCTCCGTTAGTAGAATACAGGTAATAATGACCCCAACCTTCCGACCATGACCACCAGATAAGCTCGCCCGCGTTCTGCAGGATTCGATACGGGGGGCGATACGGGTAATAAAACTGGCGAATGCCGTGTTCTTCAATCAATGTTCTGCTCGCACCATTCGATGGATCAGCAGCGCAAAGATCCAGCTTAAACCAATCTCTACTCAAACGAATGAAATAGAGTTCCTTTGAATCCGGGCTCCACTCGATCTGGAATAGAGTCTGATCGATCCACCGATCAGTCTCGATCTTGACCAGTTTGCCGGATTCGCAGTCGTAGGTCCAAAGCGAATATTGTTCGACATCTTCACCGGGCATCGGCCACTTGAAGGTTTCCAGAGTTGGCCGTGGATTACTCAGAGGGTCAATCAGCCATAGGTCCTTCACGCGAGTCCAGTCTTCACGGAGAATTGCGAAAAACCGGGAATCCGGTGACCATATGATCGCGAACGCGTCATTGTATTCGGCGCCATCATGGGTTACTTGAATCAGCGAATCAGCATCCGTGTCGCCTGGCCTCAGAAACAGATTGTGATCGCGCAGAATAATTGCTGTCCGGCCGTCGGGAGAATTCGAGATAAGATCAGGGGGAGGTGTTTCTGTTGAAGTGTCGCACGGTTGCAGTTCACCGCTCACGAGACCGTAACAGTACTGGCGTTCCTCCACCGAAAACATCATTGTTGAATCCTCTGCTCTGATTTCAAACCGCCTGATTGGCAGTTGCTTGAAGTCATATTGCTGTCCAGACAATGCTTGTAGCTGTTCAGCTACATTGTTCCGATCGAACAGCTGACCCTTGGCCCCTGTCTCAGCGTCCACGATATAGTAGCTGTTCTCTTCCCGATTGGCGTAACGGTAGAAAAACTTGTTCTCACCGGGCAGCCAGGTAGGGACAATCCATAAGTCCTTTGTGCGTTCAAACTGTTTCTGAACACTCCAGTCTTCGGCCAGCTTGAAATTGGCGCGGCTGATTTTGCGAGCGGACTGTTCGGGCGACTCGGCAGCCACTGTGATATGCATTAACAACAACAATATGAGCAGTGGGCAGAGCAAGCGGAATGCCGAAAGTAGTAACGGCATCCTGCAGCCAACGTGACATGGTACTATCATAATCGAACTCCCACATTGTTTATAGATTCACGGCGTACCCGGATATGCAGTCTTAAGATTGGCAAGAAGCGCTCGATAACCCATGTCCGTCCCTACGGGAAACTCCTTTTGAAGCTTTTCATATGATAAGCGAACCTCCTCCAGCGACGATGACGACTTCATGATTGACTGAAAGGCGTAATGATGCAAATCTGAGTTCACGTAACTGAAGAATGCCTGTGAGAAAAGAAGGTTCTCACTCCAGACACCCTGGAGGACTGCTTTACCGCCATTGGCGAGTACCGCCTGCAGATATTGCAGGCCATCTATGTAAATGGCCAGCCACTGGGAGTCCCATGCCACAATGTTCTGCTCGGCATAGGGGCTCAAAACGGTCGTCACTCCCTTTATCCGCGCGGGACGATAAATCCTGACAACTATCTGGCAGCCTCGGGCCGACGCCGCCTCAAGGGTCCCCATCAGTCTTTCCAGGGGCTCCGGGAATATCTCCAACAGAGCCCGCTTCTGGCACTCACCGAGCATCTTTTCGCAGCGGGCATACACCTGATCCACCGTCTTGAGTTGATAAATGGATGGATCACTCTCAACTCGTGGCAAATCAAGAAACGCTTCAGCCAGTCTGTCGCGATGCTGGAGGAAATTCTTCTGCAGTATCTCAGTCAGTTCATCGATGCCGATAGCCCGATACCTGTTGCGGGTCCCTTGCTCAAGCAACAGATATCCACGCTGTTCCAGCGATCGCAGAATTTTGTAGGTGTTCGAGTACGATGTACCTATGCCTTTGGCAACCCGATAGCCGGTAGCCGGCGAATGCTGAAGCAGAAAGATATAGGCGGCCGCCTCATACTTCGAGAAACCCATTTGGATCAGGATGTCTTCGCAGTTTCTCACCGGACCCTTATCCTTTAATTATTATTTCTCTTATGGTGGAATAATATAGTCGGCTTATTGCTTGCTGTCAAGCTTTTTTCTACTGTTCCGGC
Organism: Candidatus Zixiibacteriota bacterium; assembly: GCA_020348905.1. GTDB lineage: Bacteria > Zixibacteria > MSB-5A5 > GN15 > FEB-12. Next base: position 2,596,845 of record CP070756.1, on the reverse strand, counting down.
TAGCCCCATTGCCAGTGGCCCGGAAGGAACCAACCCCGACAAGGTATTGTAAGGCAAAAACTTACTTCAAAAGCACCATCCTCTTCGACTCGGCGGAATTCCCGGTCTGAAGGCGGTAGAAGTAGACACCGCTCGGAAGAGTCTTTCCCGCCGAATCAGTACCATCCCAGACGACCGAATGACTGCCAGCGGGCAACTCGTTGTCAATCAGGGTGCTGACCTGCTGCCCGAGGATATTGTAGACCGCCATCGTGACCCGTTGTTGGCGGGGCAAGTCGAACTCTATCCTGGTGCCAGGGTTGAAAGGATTGGGGTAGTTTTGGAATAAATGAAATTCGGTTGGCAGGGAGCTTTCCGGATCTCCGGCGGTGTCTGTTGGACCCTCGGTCCAGGAAAATTCCAGCATCCGGCAGGTATACTCAAACTCGCCGGTAACCTCTATCTCCTGCCCGATAACGTGTACGGTGTTGGTCTTGTCGGAAACGATCAGGCACATCCACAGCATTTCGGTAGCATCGAAAAAGCCTTCCGGCAACGGCTGGCGATAGATGGTCGTCAGCTCCCAGTTGCCGTCCCGGTAAACTCCGTATCGTATATTTCCCACGTTCAGCCGCTGCCAGTCCCAATGGGTAGCGGCGATGTCCGAGAAAATTACATGTGGAGTATTGTCACTGTCAAAAACCAGATGACACAATGCCCCCGTGTAATCCCTGCCGTCGGCGCCATAGTACCCGTCGTCATATTCTGCAACCACCTCTCGATCCCAGTTGCCCGGACCCAGCCGCTTCAGCAGCAATAACTTGGTGAACATCACCGAATGCGTCAAAACTCGATTGAGGTATACGCAGGCGATATGGGGTACCCCGTCATTATCCAGGCACAACGAAGGAAACCATCCGGCGTCATCCACGGGCCCGTAGAAATTGGTCAGGGCGGTCTCTATTTCCCAGGTCCCGGTCTTATTTGTGGCGTACATCAGGTGGGAAGGGTCGCTGATCTGCACTCCGAAAACCACATGGACGAAGCCGTCAGCGTCCACCTTCATATCCTGACGAATGGAGGTTTTGATACACATATCGTAGGTGTAGGGCATATCGTAGTGGTTAACCAGTTCCTTCTCCCAGCTACCGCTGGCGTTCGTGAGGTGGTACAGATTCGAGTTAATCCAGGCATCCATGAAATCATCCGAGTCGACATTGGAGCGCGTCTTCAATATCAGCAGATGGAAGGACTGATCCGGACCAGTGTCCGCTGAAAGCTCGTAGATGAATTTTCCCCCTTCACTATTGAAGTGGATGATTGTCTCACTTCTCCATCGATCATCGTTGCCTTTGAAATAGTGATCGATAACCTGGTCCAGGTCATCCGATCGGGCTACGAATATATGGGGCTCGTCCTGGGCATCGTATAGGAGAACCGATTTTTCCAGCCGCCATCCCGTTGTCACAGAATCGGTGGTCTTCGAGCCGTCGGGTGAAATTGTCCTGTACCTGAGCACTCCGCGATCATCATCAGCCTCGAAAAGCTCGAAATAAGTGATGCCCACCACCCCTTCGCTGTTTTCCCTCACCCAGCTGCGGCCGTGACTGTCATTTAGCCCGTAATGAATCACAAATGGCGGGTCACTGGCGCTCGATGGATTGCCGTCCTTAATCGAAGCCTCTCCCGCCGCCGCTGGTTTATGAATTATGAGCAGCCCGATTAGTATAAGAAGGTACTTTAGGTAGCACATTGGCGACTCCCAATTGGTGTTTCCAGCTGGTTGTCTGGCCCGGAAGTCAGACGTTTCCTGCACAGACGCAGAAGTGAGGATTAAGGTTCAGGCATATCCTGCCACGCGGAAATTCTGCTGGCAGGGGCCGCAGCAGCCATCTGCCGCATGTAATTCGCTGTTAATAAAGAGATTGTGCGGTTGTAAAGCTATCTCGAAGAAGACTGCTGGACCTGCTCGATAATATCACTGCTGACCCAGTAAATATCCGACTTTCCTTCCAGATCATTATACCGGCTAAAGAAAATATACTTGCCGTCGGGCGATAGTGACGGGCACGTCTCCATAAACGACGAATTTATCTTATCTCCCAACAAACGCGGCTCGCCCCAACTGTCATCCTCTCGAAGAAAGGCGACATAGATATCTCCATCGTTGTTGAACAACATGAAACTCTCATCGGGGGCGATGAACGGATGTGCCCCCGATGGAATTCCGGTATCCTCCGTCTCCCGATACTCTCCTTCTGTCAATCTCGACCTGAGGATCTTTGAGTTGTTCACATCTGTGTAGTACATTGATCCATCGGCAGTAAACGTCGCCCAGAAGACATCGATGGAATTGACCGGAGAATCGAGAATTTCCGCTTTTACCCAGCCCGATGAGTCCTTGTCGGCAAACCATATCCTCGATTTTCGGTCCTCGCCCATCGACGAAAAGAACACTTTCCGGCCATCAGCGGTATAGAACGCCTCAAACTCCCAACTGTTATCACCGCGGAGGTTCGCGACTTCAGGCTCAGTCCATACGCCATTGATCTGACGGGTCACCATCAAGCCGTCTCCCGGTCGGCTGGCGGTGTAGAATATCTCCTGACCATCGGGCGATATTGCCAGTCCATACTCATATCTTCCCTGAACCGAGACCATCCCCGGAGCGAATATCACAGGCACCGAATCGGGAGGCGTTTGTCCCAGGTAGTCACCTTTCAAAACAGGCCATTCCCGAGTCGCCCCGAGACAGGAAAACACCAGCGCAAATTCAAAAGCCGCTGCTATAATTAAAGAGCACTTCAACGAAGCCCACTCCTTTCAAAACAATAGAACTGAATAACCTTGCCAATAAAACAATATACGCCCTCAGTTGCCTGTTGTTGCCCGGGGGGTTCATTTTCGCCAGGGCGGCAGTAAACGATGAAACCCGCTCCCGCTCAGAAGGAATCACAGATGGCTATTTCTTGCGTATATATTTACAAATGACAGGGGCCAGATGCGAATTCAAGAACTGATAATCCTGGCGGTCCTGATGTGTGCCGCTTCTATGTCCTGCCAGAACACGTCGCAGGCCGACAATTTTTCTGGTCAGGAACAGAAGGTACCATTTCTCGGTCAGCCAACGCCTGGCCCCAGCCCTGAATTATTCGCTCCCGGACTTGTTTCGCGCGGCTATCATGAACTCGGCATCACCATCTCTCCCTCAGGAGACGAGTGCTTTTATGTAACCGCCAATAACAAGTATCCTCAGTATGTTATCATTCGCGTAAAGCGTGACGGCGAGGCGTGGTTGGCGCCGGAAGTAGCTTCCTTTTCCGGCTACTATTCAGATTACCGCCCCTATTTCTCTCCTGACGGTACAAGACTGTTCTTCTCCTCGGTCCGGCCCCTTCCCGGTGACACCGTCCAAAACTCCAGCCATGATATCTGGGTGACGGAGAAGAAAGGCCAGAGTTGGTCTGATCCAATCCATCTGGGCTTTGTTCTTAACAGCGC
>CP070756.1:2567695-2593265 GCA_020348905.1 Candidatus Zixiibacteriota bacterium | reverse complement strand
GCACATCATACGGAAGGAGTCTACCCCGATGTGACCCGGTGAAGCTGAAGATTCACCGGGCACAGCTCTTCCGTGCGCGGCAGATGTCCTCATCTGCCCGACCCGTCCGATCGACCGCATTTCTCCCTTGTCATTTCGAGGCCCCCGAGAAATCTTCAATTCACGTAGGGGTTCAAAATTTTGAACCCCTACAAACCGGCTGACAATTTCCCCACACAATCAATGTTGATACATCGCGGCCCACATCTTAAGGAAGGAGTACGCCCGGACGTGACCTGATGAAGCTGAAGATTCACCGGGCACAGCTCCCGGCAAAGACAAGAAAATGAGCAAACGAATTGAAATGGATAAACTTAATAGGCACATAACCTTGGATACGGTTAATGCATTGAATAATGATCGCATTCACCGAGAGGAGATCCAGTAAAACAAAAAAATAAGCAAACGAACCCAGATCGGGGCAAAACGCATGACAGACATGACAATACACCGAAATTTCTGACGGTATCTGCGAATGCAAAAAAATAGCCGCCGGGAGAGCAGAACCCGGCGGCCAACGCAGTATCGCTATCCTATAGCAGTAAGGGGGTTTTGGATGGAACCTCAACTGGACTTAATCAACCCTAATACCGTACTGGAACTGAGATTCGCGTAACTCAGCAAAGCCAGCCCGGCATTAAACTTTATCTGCTGAGCCATGAAATTCGAAAACTCCATGGCGTAATCGGTATCACGCAAAGTCGACTCCGCCGCCTGCAGATTCTGGCTGGTGATGCGAAGCGATGACAGGTGCGACTCCAACTGGTGACGTTGAGTCGAACCAATCTGCACCTGAAGCGCATCTACCTCGCGGGCGGCCCGGTCGATAATCTCAATCGATGCCTCGGCGGCCTCGGCCGATGACAGATCGATACCTTCAAGGGCGGCCAATTCACCCAGCGATCTTTCGCCGCCGTCAAAAAGCGCCGCGCCGTTGTACTGGGCATTCGATACGGCATCATTATAGTAGTTCACCATGCTCTCGGCCGCGGTGGCATAAGCCTGTTGGGCATCCTCACTGTTGAACCCTTCGTTTGCGGCGCCGACAGCCAGAGTCCGAAGTTCAGTCAACTGGCTTCGATAGCCGGACAGGTAACCGGAAGCGGTTTCGTACTTGTACATCAGGTTGTTGGTGTTTTCAATTTCCTGGTTGAGTGATGCAATCTGGCTTCGGAGCTGTTCGGATATGGTAAGGTCAGCCGGTCCGTCGGCTGCGGAATTTATTTTGAATCCCGACGACAACTTCTCCAGCGACGAATACATGTTCCGGGCCGACATATTAATGTAGAACGATATCGTGCTGGTGATCGAATCGTTGAACATATTCACTGCCATAGGTGCCTCCTCACTGCGTGTGAGTTATACCATGCCGGATTATTATGCAGCACGGCCTGTGCCAAATTGTCGGCGGAAACTATGCTATTGTGCCGCAATATGTTACGTCAACGATTTCGGCAACGCACAAAATTTCCGGGGAAAAGTATGGGATTTCTCCCATACTTGGTAGGTATGTGCTAAACGCCAAACGGGTTATGATTATGAGGTCGATGCCTTCTTACCGACGGTGGCAGCATAGACTACGAACTGTTCGACCCCGTCAAGGTTAAGAAGTTCGTTCATGGCGTCATCGTCGTAGGCTCCTATAGCACATGCCCCGCAGCCGATCGACTCGGCTACCAGGTACAGATTCTGGCAGACGTGACCTGCGTCATAAAGCATATAACGGTAACCGCGTTCGACATAACGCCACGCCATACGATAGACATCGGCGACCCAGATGAATATCACACCGGCGTTTGCCATCCAGGTTTGATCGAGACACCGGCGCCCGATTTCCTTGCCCAGCGCATCATCGAGATCAACCTCGACCAGCTTGTGCTCAAGGGCAACAAAACGGTATAACCCGGATGGTATGCCGTCCACATGATTGATAAACAGGTAGGTCAGAAAGGCATGTCGTGCTCCCGCCGAAGGCACCGTTCGGATCGTACGCAGGGTTTCAAACCCCCCGGCGCTCTGAGTCTTGCTTGCCGATCGCTGAACGCCCTGGGTGCACCACAGAAGATACGACAGTTCGTCCATCGTCAATGGTTGCCTCGAGAACGTGCGATGGCTTCGCCGCCGTTCAATCGCATTTCTCAAGCCTATGTCGGGCAGATCCAGCGTCTTTGGATCGGGCAGATCGATATGCTTACCTTCGCCCGTGTACGGTTGTTCGAGCGGCGGTTGCTCGACACCTTTGGCCTGGTCGGATTCACTGAGATGGCGATATTTGGTCCTTTCAATGAATTCTATGCCGATATTGTTTTTCATCGCGGACTCCCTTCCGGTATGGGTATACGATAAGATGCAACGATAGAATATAAACCGCTCCGACAACCCTGGCAACCTAACCTCTGTTACAGGGACAAAAAAATACCGCCGGTAGGGTAGGTGGACCGGCGGTATCGTGGAGGAACCAGTTTATAGAGCAGTTAAGCTCTATGCCAGGTATTTTTCATCTATTGTATCAGTTCACAGAACTTTGTCTTAACGGTTGTCTTCCAGTCTTCGGATATAAGCCGGAATGGTCCGATCGTCCTCGGAGAACATCGGCACCCGGTTACGCAGACCATGGCCGTTGCCGCCATTGCCTCCGTTGTCGTCGGTCGCGTCCGACTTAAATACTTCTTTCACTTCATCATCGGGTTTACTCGCCAGTGCTTGCGCCGGCTCGATGATACGCTCGTGCGGGCGCTGCGACGGAACGACGTGTTCGGGAAACAGTTCCATCGGTCTGCCCGGTTTGGATTCATCGACTTCCTTTTCGACTTTCTTGATCAGTTCCTGCCCGCCGCCGAAACCGGTAGCGATGACAGTCACCCGCATCTGATCGGTCATGCCCGGATCGATAACGGCGCCGAAAATGATATTGGCATCATCGCCGGCCGCTTCGTAGATGAGCGATGTGGCCGTGTTCACGTCGAACAGCGACATGTCTTCCCCGCCGGTGACATTGATCAGAACGCCCCGGGCGCCGCTGATCGAGACGTTCTCCAGAAGCGGTGATGAAATCGCGCCGCGGGCGGCATCAACCGCTTTCTCATCGCCTTTGCCGTAGCCGGTACCCATGAGGGCATCCCCCCTCTCAAGCATAACCGTGCGGACATCGGCGAAATCGCAGTTGATCAGCCCCGGGACGGTAATCAGGTCCGATATCCCCTTGGTGGCCTGGTAAAGGACCTCGTCGGCCGTCGCAAAGGCGTCGGTCAGGGCGGTCTTCTTGTCGACAATTTCAAGCAGCCGTTCGTTGGGAATAGTAATCAGCGTATCGACTTTGGCTTTCAGTTCAGTCAACCCATAGTCGGCCCGTTGAATTCGCTTTCGGCCTTCGAACATGAACGGCTTGGTAACGATTGCCACCGTCAGCGCTCCAGCCGCCTTGGCGATCTCAGCCACCGCCGGTGAGGCGCCGGTTCCGGTGCCACCGCCCATTCCGGCCGTGATGAAGACCAGATTTGGGCTACCGATTGCCTCGGCGACTTCTTTCCGATTTTCTTCGATGGCCCGCTGACCGACTTCCGGGTTAGCACCGGCACCCAGACCGCCGGTTATGTCGCCGCCGATCTGTACTTTGTTTTCGGCCCGGTTCTGATCGAGCACCTGGGCATCGGTGTTGATGGCCAAAAACTGCACCCCCCGCAGCTTGGCCTCGATCATTCGATTGACGGCATTGCCGCCGCCCCCGCCTACTCCGACTACTTTGATGTTGGCGTAGCCAATCAACTCCTCGGAGAAGCTGAACTTGTGCTTGTTGTTTGTCATGGCTAGTTCCTCCTATGAACTTTTAAAAACGCTTTGATATCCAATTCTCGAATCTTTTCAAAAATCCCCGTAACCGCCCGCTCCGGCCGCCTTTCAACGGCTCGTGGCGAAAACCGTAGTGCAAAAGTCCGTGCGCCGTCACATAACGTACATTATCCAGTTCGTCGGGGATGTGTTCTATTCGGCCAATGCTACCCAGGCGTACCGGCATATCGAAAATCTGTTCGGCCAGTTCGGTCATTCCGGCCAGCAGCGATCCGCCTCCAGTAAGGACAATTCCGGCCGCGGGCATATCACTGATACCGGCCTTCTTTATCTCGCGCAGTACCAGCGAGAATATTTCTTCGATGCGCGGTTCTATTATCGACGCCAGCACGTTACGAGAAACTTCTTTATCGGGGCGGCCCACCGCGCCTTGTACCGTAATCATCTCTTCCGGGTCAACAATTGATGCCAGAGCCGCCCCGTACTGAACTTTCAATCTTTCCGCCTGGTCCACGGTGGTGCGCAGACCTATGGCTATATCGCTGGTAACGTTCTTACCGCCCAGCGAACTGACGCCGGTATACCTGATAGCGCCATCGTAAAAAACCGAGATGGTGGTGATATCTCCGCCAACGTCGACGACTATAACCCCCATTTCCATTTCCTCAGCCGTAAGCAGCACATCCGCTATGGCGACCGATTCCAGAACGATGTGATCCACCCCGAGATGACACCGTTCCAGGGCCCGGAAGATGTTCTTGGCCGAGGTAACGGATGCGGTTACGATGTGAGCTTCAACCTCCAGCCTGACGCCGCTCATCCCGACCGGGTCCTTAATGCCGCCCTGGTCGTCGACCGAGAAATCCTGCGCGATAACATGAATGATCTCACGGTCGACCGGAATGGCCACGGCCCTGGCGGCATCGATCGCTTTCTTGACGTCCTGAGAAGTTATCTCATTGTCCGAGCGGCCTACCGCGATAACACCGTGACTGTTTATGGAACGAATATGCTCGCCCGCAATACCGACCGTGATACGGTCGATTTCGGTGCCGGAGACCATTTGCGCGTCTTCGATTGCTTTTCTTACCGATGTCACTGTCTTTTCCATGTCGACTACTATTCCCCGTCGCAGCCCCTCGGCCGGCGACTGACCGTGACCGATAACATAAATCCGTTCTTCATCATCCATCTCGCCCACAAGGCAGATAATCTTAGTAGTACCTATATCCAGAGCGGCAACGATGTTTTCATTTGTCATTCTAACTCTTCCCACCCGCACAAATTATCATAGCATCGAAACGCATATCGATTGATGTGACGCCGTCCAGATCCGGTGCAAACCGGCCGACAAAGGTCACAAACTCGTTCATCTCCTTATGAAAATTCTCAGCCCGCACTTTTAGACGATACGGCAAACCCGAAAGGGCGACCTGTACGTAACTTTCGTAGCCAAGATCGATTTCATCAATCAGCCGGTACAAATCGTTATTATTGCGGTGCAGCCACTGGAGTTGCCTGACGATCACCCCGACCCGGGCATCACTGCACAGACCGAATACCGGACCGGCCATGGCCGATGTAATAATGGGGTGTTCCCAGTCAAGGTCGCAGTTATCCAGCAAGACCACCCGGGCCTGTTCGGTCAGCCCAAACAGCCTCCCGCTACCGGCATCCAAGAGAAAGCAGACCGGCTTGAAGTTGTTGGTGCGGACATCAATTCGATTTGGCAGACGATAAGAGATGTCCACCTTGAAGACATCGGATGCTTCAATCAGTGATGCCGCCAGATTATCGATCGGCTGTCTCACAATTGGCGCGTCGGACTTCAAACCCAGGCCCTCATCCCACTTTTCGATTGGCGTATGATTTAGAGTAACCTCGCTGAGCCGACAGGCGTCGGTGTAGTTCACACTGACAAGCAGGGCCACGCCGATCAGCGTTATCGATATCAGCATCAGCGTTATTTTTCTCGAATACAGCATCAGTCCAGTTACCTCAGGGCATCGAGAATCTTATTCTTTATCAGCGTTATCGAACCGGCACCCATCGTTATCACCAGGTCTCCGGGTTGGGTAACGCTGACTATCTTTTCAATCGCGTTTTCTTTCGCACCCACATATTCAAATCTGCCGAGCCCCAGTGCGCTGGCTTCTTGAGCAATCACGGCTGAGGATATTCCTTCAATCGGCTCTTCGCGGGCCGGGTATATATCCGTCAGAATGCACACATCGGCCACAGACAGAGCCCGGGCAAAATCGCTTTTGAAATCCCTGGTTCGGCTGTACAAATGCGGTTGATATATGACTATCACCCGGCGCTGGTACAGGCTCTGCGCTGCTTCAAGCGTGGCCTTGATTTCCGATGGATGGTGGGCGTAGTCGTCAACCACCACGATATCGTTGGCCTCGCCGATTATTTCGAATCGACGGCTGACACCGGTGAAAGTCAGCAGGCCGTCGGCGATGGTTTCAAAGGGTACATCCAGTTCACGGCACGTGGCGACTGCGGCCAGGGCGTTGGCTACGTTGAACATCCCCGGCACCTTGATAATAATTTCGCCAAGCAGGTCCCCTCGATGATGCACAGCGAAAACCGTCCGACTCGATTCCATCGATACATCGGTAGCCCGGAAATCAGACTCGGCTTCAAAACCAAAGGTCTGGTAAGGACGAGCGATGCGCGACCGGATTCGTGACAGATTCATATCATCAGCCGATATGATAACCGAACCGTAAAACGGCACCCGGTTCATGTACGTTATGAATGACTCTATCAGATCATCCATGTCGTCGTAGCAGTCGAGGTGATCCGGCTCGAGGTTGGTTACGACCGCCAGGGACGGGAACATTGATAGAAACGACTTGTCATATTCATCGGCCTCGGCTACCAGGTAATCGCCGCTTCCAAGGGCGGCGCCGGTACCGAGCTCGGCCACGACGCCGCCGACTATTAGGGTAGGGTGATATTTTCCATGCTGGAGAATCTTGCCGATCATCGATGTCGTGGTGGTCTTACCATGAGTTCCGGAGACACCGATGGAAAACTTCAGTCGCATAAGTTCGCCGAGCATTTCCGCTCGTTTGATAACCGGTACACCCTGTCGACGTGCCTCGACCACCTCCGGATTGTCCTCACCAACGGCTGAGGATATGACCACAACATCGACATCCCGGATATTTTCCGATCGGTGCTCATCAAAAATCGTTAGACCCAGACCATCCAAATACTGGGTGATTTCACTGGGAGTGTTATCGGACCCCTTGATCTCAAAGCCAAGATTGTGAAGAATCTCGGCGATGCCGGACATCCCCGCTCCACCAATACCGACAAAGTAGAGTTTTTTGACTTTTCCAAACATTATTGTTTCTCTTCCAAAGTTCTCAAGGGGCCCAAGGTCGGTCAGGCTCGATTTCACTCCTTATCTCCAACATTTTTCATCGCGGCAATCTGGTCAATGATATCCTGAGCTATCACGTCCACGGCGGGCTTGCGCCCGGCCACTTCAGCAGCAATAGCCTCCCTCATGCGCCTATATTTATCTGAACCAAGCAAGTCGGTTGCTTCGGATATCAGGTCAATGATCGCCAGATCTTTCTCTTCAATCATGTGTGCCATACCGCGCGTCACGTAATCTTCGGCATTCTTTTTCTGGTGATCGCCGGCGGCGTGTGGATACGGAATCAGAATAGACGGCAGGCCACAGGCAGTGATCTCGGCCAGCGATAGCGCCCCCGCCCGGGCGATTACCAGGTCGGCCGCGGCGTACACCTGTTCCATTTGATGGGCAAACGGGAAAAGGGCGCAGTTCGAAGTCTTTTCTGCTGCCTTTTCCTCAACCTCCTTGTAATCCCTTCTCCCCGTTTGCCACAGTATCTGAACTCCTTGGTTAAGCTTTTCTTTGTCAAGGCTATGCAAAACGGCATTGTTGATCGAGCGGGCACCCTGACTCCCGCCCAGTACCAGAATGGTCTTTCGGTCGGGTGAAAGCCCGAAATGTTCAAGTGCGTTTTCCCGGTCGCCTTCGGCAATCGAAGTCCTCACCGGGTTACCGGTTACGATTATTTCAGCATTGGTGCGGAGAAATTCCCGGGCTTTCTCGAAACCGAGGTAGATCTTCCTGGCTCGTCCCGCCAACTGTCGGGTAGCCACTCCCGGATACGAATTTTGCTCCTGAAGGAGCGTTATTATTCCCTTGAAGGCCGCGACCCTTAACACCGGATAACAAACATACCCGCCGGTCCCGATGACCACGTCCGGTCGAAAGCTCTTAAGCAGGCTGGCTGATTTTATCAGCGCCATCAGCACCACGAACGGCACCAGCAGGTTAAGCAGGGTAATGCCCCGGATGATACCTCGCATATTTACGATATGAAGCGGGTAGCCGAGATCTTCTCTCATGCGATATTCAAGACCTCTCTTGGTGCCAACGAACAATATCTTTACCGTCATTTTATTTTCGAGCATCTGTTTGACCCGATCGGCTATGGCGATGGCTGGAAACAGGTGTCCGCCAGTGCCACCTCCGGCGAATATGAGGCGTGCCTCTCTCATCGCGTAACCACCCTCCGGGACAGATTAAGCAGCACCCCAACCGCGGCACTGGATACCAGGAGCGAGGATCCACCGTATGACAGAAACGGCAACGGTAAACCGGTTACCGGAAGCAGCGCCGTGACGACACCGATATTGATAGCGATGTTGATGAACAATGACAGCGTCATACCGGCAGCCAACAGGTATCCAAATCGGTCGGGTTGGCCCGATGCAATCTTTAGTCCGCGCCATAGTAGATAGAAAAACAGACTGAGGATTATCAGAAGCCCGAGCATCCCCACCTCTTCCCCGATAGCCGCGAAAATGAAATCGGTGTGCGGATATGGCAAGAAGAACAGTTTTTGTCGTCCCTCGCCCAATCCCACTCCGAAGATTCCGCCTGAGCCAAGAGTAAGAGCCGCCTGTTTCACCTGGTAACTGCCTTGAAGTGGGTCAACAACCGAATTCAAGTAGTCAATAATCCGGTCTTTCTTGTAACCCATCACAAGGACCATAAAGGAGGCCAGTCCCGCCAACGGCACAAAACCGGCCAGCAGGTGTTTCATCCGCGCCCCGGCCAAAAAGAACATCCCCAACGCGGTCAGGAAAATAACGATGGTTGTACCCAGGTCCGGTTCGAGCACAATGAGAAGCAATCCCAGCCCGATGATCGGCACGTACGGAAAGAGCAGTTGTTTTAGATCACCCAGATTCCGTTTCTGGTTCGATAATGAAAAGGCGAGGTAGAATATCATCATAAATTTGAAAAGCTCCGACGGTTGAGCCGTGAAGGGTCCGACCATCAACCATCGGTGAGCACCGTTTCGGGCTGGCATCAGAAATACTAACGACAGCAGAAGTAGTATTGCCAGTAAGGCCGGTGCGGAATAGACCGATATTTTTTGAAGATCCAGACGCGTGATGATGAAAATAGCCATAATGGAAATAAGGGCCCAGATCAACTGGCTCTTGAAAAAGTGCATGTGCGAGCCAAACCTGCTTTCAGCCATGATTGACGATATTGAGTAAACCATGACAAGCCCTATGGCCAACATGACCAGGTAGGCCAGCAGGATGCTCTCATCCATCTTTTTATCTTTGCGTAAGCGCCTCATTCTCGTTCTTTCCGTTCCTCAGCTCGGCTACCGCTTCTTTGAAGACGCGGCCACGGTGTTCGAAATCCTCGAACTGGTCAAAGCTGGCACATCCCGGCGAGAGCAACACCGTTTCGCCGGGGAAGGCCGAGCCAAAAGCCTGTTTTACTGCTTCGGGTAAGGTCTGGGCGAACTGCACCGGGAAAGTCTGTCCCAGGGCACTGAATATCTTGTCTCTGGCCTCACCGATAGCGATGATCCCCTTTATCTTGCCCTGACCGTAATCAGCGATCTTTTCAAAGACACCGCCCTTGTCACGCCCGCCCGCGATCAGATGAATGGAGGTATCTATGGAACGCAGGGCAAAACAGACCGAATCGACATTGGTCGCTTTGGAGTCATTGACAAAATCGATACCGGCCACACGGCCGACTTTTTCAAGACGGTGCTCGACGCCCGGAAAACTGGCCAGCACTTTTGCCATGACATCGATCCCCACACCGTACAGGCTTGCGGCCGATACCGCCGCAGCGGCATTCTGAAGATTGTGCGGGCCGGGAATGAGAATCTTCGAACACTCGATGACCGGTGTCTCGGTACCGTCAATCCTCGCGTAAAGCACATCACCGCGCACGAAGCTTAGCGCCTGAGAGTGGTCACCGGTTGTGAAATGACGCACCGCGGCCCTGGTAGCCATATCATCTACGACGATTTCCGGATCGTCAAGATTTACAATTAAGGTTTGCTCGGAACTCTGGTTCTCGGTGATCCGGTACTTGGCCCGCTTGTAATCGTCGAAGGTGGCGTGGCGATCGAGGTGGTCAGGAGTCAGATTCAGTATCAGAGCCGTATCCGGTGTAAATTGGTCAATAGTCTGCAGCTGGAAGTTTGAAACCTCGATAACAGCAAGGCCTTCCTCGGGAACCTTGAGAGCAATGTCACTAAACGCCAGTCCAATATTGCCGCCAACAAAAGCATCAAATCCGGCCGCCGAGAATATATCGCCGATCAGCGTCGTGGTCGTGGTTTTACCGTTCGAACCGGTCACGGCCACGATTTTACCCCGGCATGCCCAGGAGGCAAACTCTATCTCGGAAAAGACAGGGACGCCCTGTTGCCGGGCCCTGGAAATGACATCTATCTCGAGCGGAACGCCGGGTGACACGACGAGATAGTCACAACCCAGCAAACGATCGCTGTGTCCACCTGTTTCGAAAGGAATTTTCAGCGCGGTCAGCCGTTCGACCTGTGAGCCCAGAAGTCGCTCGTCTTTAGAGTCGGACACAAACGGCTCGCCGCCGAATTCATCGGCCAGCATGGCAGCGGCCAGTCCGGATCGGGCCATGCCGATAATTCCAATCTTACGGTTTTTGATTCGTTCCTGTACTGTCATCGCACCTTCAGCGTTGCCAGGGTTAACAGAGCACACAAGGCGCCAAGGATCCAGAAACGCACCACCACTTTTGATTCCGGCCAGCCGGCCAGCTCGAAATGGTGATGGATCGGCGCCATCTTGAAAATTCTTTTTTTATGTCGAAACCGGTAAGAACCTACCTGGAGTATCACTGAGAGCGCTTCAATAACAAAGACACCGCCAATAATAACCAGCAGCAGTTCTTTTTTCAAAAGAATGGCGATCGCCCCCAGCGCCCCACCCAGGGACAAGGAGCCGGTATCGCCCATGAATACTTCGGCAGGGTGAGTATTAAACCACAGAAAGCCCAGAGCTGCCCCCACGGCCGCTCCACAAAAGATGGAGAGCTCACCGGCACCGGCAAGATAGTCGATCTGGAGATACGCCGAGAAGTCCGCCCGGCCGGTCACGTAAGCGAAGACAGCAAAAGCCAGAAAGCAGATACCACACAAACCTATCGCCAGACCGTCAAGGCCATCGGTCAGGTTGACGGCATTGGACGACCCTGTGATCACGATTATGATAAACGGTATATAGAGAATGCCCAAATTCAGAACGTAGTTTTTGAAAAACGGTATGTCAGTGGTGGCATCGTAGTGACTGGAAGGTTCCAGGTACGTCAGGAAAAAACCAAAAATGAGCCCGAGAAGAATCTGCCCTACCAGTTTCTTGCGGCCAATCATACCGCGCGGCTGATTTTTCACCACCTTTAAGTAATCATCCATGTAGCCGATCAACCCCATCCATACCGTCACCAGAAGTACCATCAGGACACTGAAATTGGTGAGGTCGGCCCACAGCAGGGTAGGTATCACCACTCCGCAGAGAATAATGAGACCACCCATAGTAGGGGTGCCGGCTTTCTGACGATGGCTTTCGGGACCTTCGTCACGAATTTTCTCTGACACTTGATACTTCTTCAAAAGTCTGATGAACATGGGACCGAGAATCAGACATATAAATATGGCCGTCACGGTAGCCCCGGCCGTGCGAAAGGTGATGTAGCGAAAGAGATTCAGTCCACTTATGTACTTCGTCAACGGGTAAAGCAGATGATACAGCATCAGTCCTACTCCTCGGTAACACCGAATTTTTCCAGCACCACTTCCAGACCTACACCCCGGGATCCTTTGACATAGACAAAATCCCCGGCCTTGAGAAATTCTCTTACTCTCTCCGCCGCCCGGGCCGCGCTATCGTGATGTTCAAACAGAGAGCTATCCGCGCCGGCTTTGACGGCTTCGTCAATCATGAATCGTGACATCTCTCCCACCATAACGGCCTTATCAAACTGCTCGGTCGCCAGCAGCCTTCCCACTTCACGATGATACCGCTCGGATTCGACCCCCAGCTCAAGCATATCACCGAGTATCACCACGCGGCGTCCGCCGGTTGGGGTCGAGAAAAAGGCCTTCAGGCCGGCTCTGACCGAATCCGGGTTGGCATTATAGCAGTCTGACAAGAATGTTATGCCGCCGGCTTCGATTCGCTGACCGCGCATAGGTGCCGTTTCAAGAGAGAGGCTACCGGTATCAATTCCGGCGAACTCGTAACCAAGGGTACGGAACGTCGCGTAGGCAGCCAGTAAGTTGTAAACCTGGTGACGACCTGAAAGTGGCAGCCTCAAAACATTGCCCTCAATTGTGACCAGGTTGGCGCCGTCCTTGTCCACATCGATTCTGTCCACGGTGAAATCGGCTTTGGAATCCAGGGCGAAGGTGAGAAAATCGCGACGCACTTTTTTCGTCTCGCGAACCAGCAGAACGTCATCGCCGTTGATGATGACGGGTACGCCGGCCGCTGCTTGCCGTACGAGTTCAAGTTTTGACTGCGCCACCGCTTCAACCGTACCCAGAAACTCAAGATGAGAT
The DNA here is from genome assembly GCA_020348905.1 of Candidatus Zixiibacteriota bacterium. GTDB lineage: Bacteria > Zixibacteria > MSB-5A5 > GN15 > FEB-12. Next base: position 2,580,522 of record CP070756.1, on the reverse strand, counting down.
GGTCCGACATTAGTAATAACGATTACATCGGGACGGACTATCTCGGCCAGTTGCGGCATTTCACCGGTTGTCGATATGCCCATCTCAAGAACGACAACCCGGGCGTCGTTCTCTACGGCAAACAACGATAGAGGCAGACCGTAGAGGTTGTTGAAATTACCGGGAGAGCAGAAGGTCCTGGGTTCCACGCTCTTGATCAGCCGGAAGGTCAGTTCTTTGGTGGTGGTTTTGCCGTTGGAACCGGTAATTCCCACGAACCTGCCGTCGATGGAGTTGCGATACTGCTTTGCCATTTCGATCATGGCTTGATGGCTGTTCGCCACGGTCACGACAGCTGCGTCTCCGGTGATACCCTGCGCTCGTGCCGTCGAGATTTCGGCGATGACGCCGGCGGCGCCATTGCCGACCGCCTGCTCGATGTAGTCATGACCGTCGTGCTTGTCACCCCGGATGGCAATGAACAATTCACCCGGCTTGACGGCGCGACTGTCTATCGACACACCGCGAAAATTCTGGTCTGCCCGGTCATCATTCAGCAGTTTTCCACCGGTGACGGCGGCCAGTTCTGTAAAGCGCAAGCTTATCAATTCTCCCGTTCGGTATCTACCTGGTTGTAGCCCAGCCGGGCCAGTGTTTTCATTGCTTCTTCGCTATCGCTAAAGGGATGTCGCGTCCCCAATATTTCTTGGTAATTCTCGTCACCTTTTCCTGCCAAAAGAACAACGTCGCCGGGTTCGGCCATTTCTATTACTTTACCTATCGCCTCGGCTCGGTCCGGACAAATCTCATAGTTGTTTCCGGCCAATCCGGGTTTGATGTCCTCGATTATGTCGGCGGGATCTTCGCTGCGCGGGTTGTCCGACGTAACGACGGCGTAGTCTGCGTGCTCCGTCGCCGCTTTGCCCATCAACGGTCTTTTGCCCCGATCGCGATCACCGCCGCAACCAAAGAGAATCATCAATCGTCCTGTCGATATTTCTCGCGCCGACTGGCACAACCGCTCAATAGCGTCTGGCGTGTGGGCGTAGTCGATGTATATGGCAAATGGCTGACCACACCCGATGTAATTGAAGCGACCGGGAACGCTGGACGCAGCCTCCAGGCCTTTGACAATTGCCGCGGTGTCAATCTCACCGGCTACACCGGCAGCCACTGCCGCTACACCGTTGGCGAGATTGAACCGGCCGGCGAGTCTGTAGTCTACTGTCGCGCTGCCGGCCGGAGTCACCAATTCCATCGAAGTTCCGTCCGGCCGTATATCGTAACTACGGCAATAGACATCAGCCTCACTGTCTTCCAGGGAGTAAGTGGTCACTGTTGCCTGCTTGAGTTTCAGCAACGGTCTGAACTCCGCCACGTCCAGATTGACGACAACCCGACCCTTCGCCGCGGCTACTCTTTCGGCCAGCATCGACTTTGCCCGGAGGTATTCGTCCATCGTTTTGTGGAAATCGAGATGGTCCCTGGTGATATTCGTATAGACAGCTACTTTGAAGTCGATATGCTCGACGCGACTTAAGATCAGGGCATGCGACGACACCTCGATCACGGCACTGGTGCAATCATTCCTCACCATCTGGGCGAGTAGACGCTGCAGGTCCAACGACTCCGGCGTCGTCCTCTCGGCCCGGAACGACTCGCTGCCGTTGTCGTAGACCTGTGAAGTCACCATACCGGTGACCACACCGGCAGCCCGGAGGATATTCTTCAGCAGGTAGCAGGTGGTGGTCTTGCCGTTGGTACCCGTCACTCCATAGGCTGTCATCTTAAGACCGGGATATCCATAGAACTCCGCGCCGACTGTCGCCATGGCTTTACGGACATCGGGTACGGTTACATGGGTGTCGATACCGTGGACTTCAGAGCGTTCACCCATAACAGCCACGGCGCCGTTTCTGGTGGCCTGATCGACAAAATCATAACCATTCTGCTTGAATCCCTTGACGGCGATAAATAGGCCATCCGGCTTAATCAGACGAGAATCGTACTGCACGTTCTCAATCTCAACCTGCGGATTGCCGTTTATCATGGCCTGTTTCAGCTGCCCTGTCAGCTCGTTGAGTTTTATGTTTGCCTCCTGTCTCGGGTCGGCATTCAAGCCGGCAGAAACTCTTGCCGTTTATCGTCTCACCGGGTCCAATGGACTGTTTCACCACCAGACCGTTACCCTTCACCATAAATTTTATACCAAGCCTGGCCAGGTAGGCCGATGCCTGTTTGATCGAAAGACCGCACAAATCTGCCATGGTAGCGCCGTCGGATGACTGCGGGCTTACCACCACTAAAACTTCATCTCCTTCGAAGGCCAGTCGATCGGCGGCGGGGTACTGCCACACGACCGTTCCCGACATCTCACCGCAGCGTACTTCAAGCCCATTCTCCAGCGCAATAGCCTGAGCCTGCTGCAGGGTCCGACCCACCAGGTCGGGAATTTCAGTAGTATTTTCGAAGCGATCGGAGTTCTCGGAAAGCATGCGCTGAGGAGCAGTAAAAAGGTCGGGGTGCAGGATACTGTACCGCTCGGCAATTTTCCGGAACACCGGCCCGGCTGTCAATCCCCCGTAGTGAACCGGCTGCGGATCTTCATAAATAACAATACCTGCCACCAGCGGCTTTTCGCATGGGAAGAAGCCGGCAAAGCTGGACATGTACTTGTTCCAGAAATAACGGCGGTTGGCGATATCCGGAATTTGCGCCGTACCGGTCTTACCGGCAATCGTGACCACCGGTGAGTTTACGGCTTCAGCGGTGCCGTCTTCGACAACACCCCGTAGAATCGATGCGAGAGTGTCGGCTGCTGCCTTTGACAGGACTGCGCGCAGCTCCTGCGGACGGCAGCGGCGGGTAAGATTTCCGCGCCGATCAACCTGCCCCAGAATCACCTGAGGACGGTACAAAGTTCCTCCGTTGGCAATGGCCGCAAAACCGTTGGCCATCTGCAGAGCATTGACAGCCACCGAATGTCCCATGGCCAGCGCCGCAATGTTATAATCAGACCAGCGCGATGGTTTGGCTAACCGGCCCGCCGTTTCACCCGGTAAACCCACCTCGGTCTTGTCGCCCAGACCGAATCTATCCAGGGTCTGAAGCAAAGCCTCTCCGCCCTGCATAATGGCGAACTTGCCAATACCAATGTTGCTGGACAACTCCACGACCTCTCTGAAACTCAGCCAGCCATGTTCTTTGTCATCGTGTACCGTTCGTCGCCCGACCCTCCACTTACCCTGTTCGCAATAGATGCTGTCCCCGTAGTTAACCAGTCCCTCTTCGACCAGTCCCACGGCGGTGAACGCTTTCAGGATTGAGCCCGGTTCGAACTGGTCGCTGACAGCGCGCAGTTTAACCGGCTTGTGAGGATTCTTCTCCAGCGGATCGTAGTGAGCCATGGCCAGCACTTCGCCGTTTGTACAGTTGACGAAAACGGCCATGCCCGATTTCGCGTTATGTTCGTCTACACCCTGCCGGAGTTCCTCTTCGATTATCTCCTGCAGATTCCAGTCAATCGTCAATACGAGTGAGCGACCCGGCTGCGGCTTTACCAGCGCCTGCTCTTTCACGCGATAGGTATTACGAAGGCCGTCGCGGCGTATATCGGCCCACCCCTGCTTGCCGCAAAGCAATGAATCGAACGACAGCTCTACTCCCGATTGACCCCTGTTGTCAATGTCGGCGAACCCCAGAATCTGCTTGCCAATCAGGCCATACGGGTATTCTCGCTGCGCCTCTTTCCTAAGCGACAGGCCGGCCGGTGCCTCGGCCGCAATTCTATCCGCCAGCTCGTCAGGGAGCATTCGTTTTATCCATCGGAACCGCTCAACTGACAAACCGTATTTCCTGCGGGCCGTGCCGCGCTCCAGACCGAATACTTTCTCGACGTAGGCAGCCACCTGCCTCAACTCGGTCTCACTGGTCGGATATGCGTAGAGCGAGCTTTTCATCACATTGTTGGCTACCACCCGGCCGCTCCGGTCGTAAATGATTCCCCGTGAAGCGGGAATTGGCAGCTTTCCAGAAGATTGCCCGTCGACGATGGCGCTGTATTTGGGAGAAAGGATTATTTGGAGATGAACCAGGCGGCCTGCCGCTATCGCGAAGAAACCACAGACAAGTACGAAGAAAAGTCCCAGCCTCAGTTTCTCCTGTTTGGTTCGCTTCATCTGCCGTCTCCAATAACCGTCACGGTATCGAATTTCAAGTCATCGACGCCTCTTGCCGAAGCGCTGCTTTCTGTTATAGTTGGAACAGCCCTTGCCACACGGTTGATGGCGTGCAGCATAAGCTCCAGATCATCGGGGCGTTCATAGACAGCCTGATGAGGAACCAGGGTAAACAGTCGCTCGGCGCTCACGCGCCGGAGGCCAAGAGTATCAGTCGCATATCGCTCAATGCGTGCGGCAGTCGACAGGGCCGCCACCTCGGAGTAGATTTTCTTTTTTGTGTCCAGCAGTTCGGCATTTTCCTTCTGCAACGCGGAAACCTCTTTGACCAGTTCGACCACCCGCACCCGCTGCCAGATGTGAACGCAGGCCGCCAGCAAGAGACAACTGAACAGCAACGTCAGCGGGAAATAGCGGTGCGAACGGAGACGGTTGAAAACCGAGGACTTGATCTCGACCGTTTCCTTAAATTTCCGAACCGTTTCTCTCATGTTATCTTCTCTGCCACTCTGAGTCTGGCCGACCGCGACCGGCTGTTTGTCCGCTGCTCTTCCGGTGTCGCCGTTATTGCTTTGCGGGTAACGAGGCGGAGGGAAGGCTTGGTACCGCACACACAAACGTCAAAGGTATCCGGACAGGTGCATCCCCTGACCCGCTCGCGCATAAACTGCTTGACCGGACGATCCTCGAGCGAGTGATAGGAGATGACGGCCAGGCGACCGCCGACCTTCAAAAGGTCAACCGCCCTGGGCAACACCATAGCCAGGTTCTCCAGTTCGTTGTTGACGGCGATGCGAAAGGCCTGAAAGACACGCGCCAGCAGCTTGTGCTTCTGGGGCGTCTTGATGGTGCGTAGTATAAGATTTCTGAAGTCGGCGGTGGTGAGGATCATCTTTCTCTGTCTTTCCCTAACGATGGCCCTGGCCAGTCGGCCGGCACTCCTTTGCTCGCCAAAGCTGCGAATAATTCCGGTTAACTGTTCTTCACTCAGCGTGTTTATCAGATCCGCCGCCGTCGGTCCCGTCGACCCTGTGTCAAACCTCATATCCAGCGGGCCGTCGAACCTGAACGAAAACCCCCGTTGCGGATCGTCTAACTGAAGCGATGAAATCCCCAGATCGAGAAGAATTCCATCGAACTTCCGGTCCTCGAAGTTCGCCACCACAGCCTCGACTTCGCTGTAAGAGGCGCAGATAATTGCCTTAAGTTGAGGGGATCCCTGCAGATTTTTGTACGCCAGCTTAACCGCCGCGGCATCCCTGTCCAGTCCGTACAACCGAGCATCTCGTGATAAGACCTGACCTAAAGCTTTGAGATGTCCGCCCGGACCAACGGTTAAGTCTAAATAGGCTCCATTGCGTTCAGTGGCGAGGTAGCGAACCACCTGTTTTACCAAAACAGGTTCGTGCCCGCTATTACTCGCTCTCGTGTCCATCCCCGGAAAACAGTCTTTCGGCGACTTCTTCGTAACTCCCGGTGTACTGCTCCAGATAATACTGGTAGCGTTCGGGACTCCAGATCTCGATCCAGCGATTCACTCCAATCACATGAAGCTCCCTTTTCAACGACGCCTCACTGACGAGGTGAGACGGGATCAGAATCCGGCCGTTACGGTCGGGCGAGACAACCGAGGCCGACGAATAAAATCGACGGCCAAAATAACGAAAGTCTCTCTTGGTAAAATTCAAGGAAGATAAACGATTCTGGATTTCGGCCCACTCTCCCTGAGGATACAGCGAAAGACAACCCTCCAACCCCTTGGTGATGATTAGATTCCCTTCAAGAAGTGGCTTGTCATCGGGTCCAAGCACACTGCGAAGCTTGGCTGGCAGAGCGAAACGCCCCTTGTCATCCATGGTTGTCTGATACTGGCCGTAGAAACCGCTCAAGCTTTCCTCCACTTTCCACCACTTTATACCAAAAGCACCACCATTATTCACATTTTTACCACACAAGTCAAGTTGTTTTTTTGGTCAAATTTAAAAAAAGAGTGTCCCTAAGCAGCCGAATGACAATGAATAACAAACGATATATTTTCATCAAGAAGTAACTCGTTGCCGATGAAATACTCACCTGAGAATAATTTTCTCTTGACAAACGGTTTGTTTTTATAAAACCCCGACAAAGTATCGAGTTATCCCCATAAGAAATATCATCGCTTCAAGATCCGGTCGAGATCAGGCGCCATCCAAGAGCGGTAAGCGCCCTAATCACAGCAACTTACTCGACGTAAGACAGGTGCCCCTTAGAAGTCCATTCAGGCGGCACGATTGCATTCTTGTTAGCCAGTTCAGGTTGAAACGAAAGACTGGCTATGAAACTGACCCTGAAGACATTATTTATGTTAGCCCTGATGGCTTCGATAGGATGGGCTGGACAGACACCGACCCTCACTTACGACAGGTCCTGTCTCACTATTTCTCATGATTTCGGCTTGATCGAATATGAGCTGTTCCCGTCGGTTTCAGTCGGTATGAAAGCGAAGTTGCCGGGACGATTGTACTACGCGGAACTTCGCCCTTCAGAGAGCCTTGCTGATATCGCCTGGCAGGTCACCGGGCGACAATTGCTGACCACTGTGAATCAGGAACAGGTTTTTCAGGACATGCCTACCACAGGCACGAACACAATTTCCTCGGCGTTATCGGAGTTAAGAAGCGAAGGGCAGTTAGGCGAGGAGCCAATTCACCTGGTCGACCGGATTACTATAGGGGAGCAGCAATGGGTGAGTATTCTGGCCTTACCCGTGAACATCGACGATCGCGGCAACTGCTGGTTCAATCGGTCGGTCTGCGTTACCGTCGGCACGAGACAACTTTTACCATCCGATCTCAGTCTGGATCCCGGCGCTGCAGATGTCACGCCTTTTGATCCGTCTATTCCACTCTTTGAATCACCGACCTCAGCAGCAGTATATCTTATCGTTACATCGTCCCCTTTGCTGAACGCGGCCGACGAGCTGGTAAGGTACAGAAACTCGATCGGGATTAATACCACGGTCGAATTGATCGATGATATATTGGGGTCCTACGAAGGCCGGGACGATTCCGAACGTCTCAGGGAACGACTGAAGCAATTTCACAGAGACGGTGGCAAATACGTTCTTCTGGCCGGCGATGAAACCCAGTTGCCGATTCGATACGCTTACCCGTACTCGACCAGCAGCCAGCCGGCGGCGGAGGTTCTCCAGATATGCGATTTATATTTTGCCGACCTTACCGGCGACTGGGACTCTGACGGTGACGGCGTGTGGGGTGAGAAGTATGTTGATCAAGCCGATTTCTACCCGGAACTGACAGTTGGACGACTACCTTTCAACAGCCCGGATGAAGTTAGCCATTACACTGAAAAGCTCATCGAGTATGAAACCAATCCCGGCGGCGGTGATTTCGATTACCTTCGGCGAGCCTTCTTCTTCTCTTCTGACCAGATGCGAGACTACGACGATGGCGGCCAGCACGGCCGAATCGCAGCTGTCTATCCGGACCACTTTGATATCGATACTTCGGTGGGCCTTGAACTCAACTCCGGGGCTGATCCCAACCCCTGCAATGCTTCTGCTGCGGAACTCATACCGGTCGTTTCCACTGGTTACGGGATTGTGAACATTATCGCCCATGGTGATCACCAGGCTTTCGGAGTCAGAACCGCTCTGTATAATGAGTGGCCCAAATCCTATTTCATGTCTCAGGAGGGTGGCGGCACACATGGCAATGCCCAGAATCTGGAACCCAACGGCAAAGCTTCATTCTATTATTCGCTGGCCTGTGACAACGGCGCCTTTGACAAAGACCAGCCGCCGTTCAACTATCCGCAACCCAACCTGGTGCAATGTTTGCTGGGGTTGGCTGACGCCGGGGCAGTCGGCTTCATAGCCAATTCCCGGTGGGGATGGGTCGGTTCCAGCTACTTGTTTCACACGGCCTTTTTTGACTCTGTGTTTGCACACCCGGGTCGCGCTGCCGCTGAAGCCTTGTATGAAATCAAGTTGGCCTTACCTTATTACCGGGACCAGGTGCAAGGGCTAAACTACTTTGGAGATCCGACGCTGAAGCTTTACGCCGATGTGCCCGATTCGCTCTCGATCAAAGTCTCTGAACAAGGTGCCAATCTAACCGTCACGGTTTCAAACGACAAAATCGATGTAGACAGCTGCCGGGTGATTCTCAGCCGTGAAGGAGAAGTCCTTTTCAGCGGCAATACCGGCAGTGACGGCAGCGTGAACGTCACCTGTGATCTGGAGGAGAACATAATATACACCATCGCGGCCATAAAGACCGGCTTTGCGGTAAAATTCGTCTCCTTCCAAACGACTATTATAACGAGTGCGGAGGATGAGGCCGACATTCTGCCCCGCGAATTCTCGCTTCACCAGAATTATCCGAACCCCTTCAATCCGTCCACCACCGTCTCTTTTGACCTGGCCGTTGCGTCTCAGGTCAGGCTGATCGTATACAACACCCTCGGCCAGGCAGTAGCAGTTTTACAGGATGGAAATCTGGTAGCCGGGCGACATTCGGTTGAATGGGATGGCACCGACCCAACGGGGAAAGACGTCGCCAGCGGCGTTTACTTCTGCAGGCTTGAGTGCGACGATTTCAAGGATGTCAAGAAGATGGTATTGCTCCGCTAGCGGACACCCCCGTTACGAGATCTCACCAATCAGTCCTGCAAACTTTTCGACCATCTTAGTTGACGAGTATTCCTCGGCATACGTTGGCACAGAGTGCAGTTGGAGATCTCCTCTTTCGTACTCAGCCATCCTGGCGACAATGTAATCCGACGCTTCAGCCCAAAGGTTCTCGTCGAACAGGCAGCTATTCCGGGTTTCGCTCAGCAGGCGACCCAAAACACTCTCTTGTGGAGTCGCCGCCAGAATCGGTCTGCCGGAAGCCAGCATATCAAAGACCCGCCCGGTTACCAGCCAGGTGTTGTGCGGGGGCGCGAGGCCGATGTACAACATTGACGCATCGGATAGCAATGCGATTGTTCTCTCACGCTTCTGTGATCCAAATGATTCAACTCGATCCGTTAACTGATACCGCGCCACGAGTGGCTCGAACTCGGGCAAGTTGTTGCTACCGACCAGACGAACCCTGATTTTTTCGAACCGGTCCGGTCGATGCCGGCGAACATATGATAACAGTTCGAACAGAGGCTCGATCGGACGCAGCTCGTCAAGTGTACCGAGCACACCTATGATGAAATAGTCGCCCGGTGCCGGGGACTTCCAGAGCTTCGCGCGGTCATCATCGTAACTGTTGTAGATAACATTTCCCTTTCCCAGGTAGTCGGCTATAGCAGGACTCACCGCTGTCATGGTAGCAGACCGGCCCGCAATATCCTCAAGGAGGTTTTTTGCCCTTCGCACCTGCCGACCGCTGGCAAACCAATCTTCGGCTCTGTAGCCTGTCCAGAAATCCCGGAAGTCGGCAATCCAGGGGAGGTTGAATTCTGTCGAGACGGCGCGACCAACCAAATGAGCGGATATCGGCGGCGAGGTTGTAATAATGCACCGGTAGTGTCTATTCGTTGCCAGCGTCCGCCCGAGTCGAACGGCGGCTCTGACCCAGCCGGCTTTCGGATCGGGAAAAAACCACTCGGTCACCCGCCGACCTCGATTGATAGCGGCATCCCTGACCCTCCTGACACCCAGCATATACATCAGCCGTTGCGGATCGTGAGAACCGGCGCGGTATATTCTTTTGGTATCAAGATCGCGTAAAAGTTCCGGTTCATACTGACGGTATGCCACCGGCTTCACCGTGAGCACGTCACATTCAATACCGAAGGACGGAAAGTGCTTGTACATCGCCAGGGGTCTTCCCACTCCCGCCCCTCCCTGGGGCGGAAAGTAATAACAAACGAGCAGGACCCGGTTCGATTTCAAGCCGACCCCCCGGCTAGTTCAGTCATTATTCCGAGTTGCTGTGCCACGTTTTGTTCGAAGATGGCCTCACGCTCGACCCGTTGAAGATTCCTCCGCCGCATCGCTTCAAGAGTATCCGATGATGAAGTAAATTTCCGGATTATACCACACAATTCACCGGCGTTATCCGGCTCGAATGTGAAGCCCGTTTCGGTAGTCAACCATTCGGCAACCCCCGGCGTTCTTGCCGCTACCGGTATCAAACCCAGGGCCATGGCCTCAACCAGCGAGGCCGGCGTGGAATCCGATCGCGACGCCGACAGGCAAACATCATGTTCGGCAAAAAACGACAGAAACTCGGATCTTCCCATTTTCGTGTACAGCTGCACCCCGTGGTCCAGTAATTTTCCGGCCTGGTCTTTGAAACGGGCTGCCAATGATCCGAAGTCCGGAAACGTGAGGGTGATCTCACCAGCCGCCACCATGGCCTTCAGAGAATCCAGGATAAAACCATTGTCGTAAATCTCTTCGTGCGTTCGGGGAGTTATTATGCGCAGGGGCTTTCCGAGGTCATAGCAGGCTTTGTGCTTGCTCATGAATTTCCGCTCGATACCCCATGCGATAACTTCGCTACGCCGTATCCGGCCGACGTCCTTCGCGCTCTCAACCAGATAACGAGAATCCCCGACAACGCAGTCGGCTCCTTCGAGGGCCATGCGCACTTTCATCCTGTGCTGAGCCGATCTGTGCGGCACCACCAGTACATCCGAACCCCAGAGGTTCAAGACGATCGGTGGACCCTCTTTACCCACAGCACGGGCCGCTATAAACCCATAGCCTGAAGCATAATGGGCATTGATAACATCGGGGCGAAACCTTTTGATGATACGCTTCACCTGTGGCACGGCCAGAAGGTAGTGAAACGATTTCACCGGCCCCAGCCGCCTCAGTCGCACCCGGCGCATCCTTCCTTCTTCCAGCGAAGCCGTCAGCACACGACAACCCTGCGATTTCAGTTGGTGCGCGAATCGCTCTGTGTGAAAGCTGCCGGCGTCCGCCAACAGCAGTATGCGCAGTCCTTCCTTCTTCATGAGAGCCGGCCCAATAGCGATCTCGCGAAATAGCAGCGGTAAGAACGCATCTCGCCGCCCCAGCGACGCTTGAAGCTATCTGTCCCTTCGGCACCTTCGTGAGAAACCCCCATATTGAGGTATCGTACCCCCGTGCTGGCTGCCTTCCGGGCGGTCACAAATCGGGCCAGTTTGGTTGCCTGAAGATGCGACAGCGAGAAATCGTAGTGTATCTGCCAAGAAAGAAGGTTGTCACCTTCCACCAGGAAGATTGACGATGCCACCGGGCGATTCTCATGCGCGCACCAGACCCACTGTATCCGATCGTCCTTTTCTGATAGATCGGCCAATGCCCGATAAAATTCCTCCGGGTACTTGTGCTTTGTACGCAGTCTTTTTTCAGTGAGTCCTACCAGAGCCAGAAACCCGGACATATGTTTCACACCATCGAAACGCTCGAGTATCACGTTCTCTCTTTCCGCCACGCGAATGTCTTTTCTCACCTGTTTGGTGGGAGGTTCCCATTGGGGATCCGAAATATCGACCAGTCGGGTTTCAAACATCTTGACGTCAAATCCAGAACAATCACCAAAGCAGCCATAGTAGTCGTTCACAAAAGTCTTTATATAACCCGACTTTCCAACGGCCTTCAAGATTCGGTCGGCAATTTCTTTCTGAATCCTGGGGTCGACACCGTCAGCCAGACACAGCTTCCCGTAGCAGCCATTGGGAGTCGAGTGAAATCGTTTCAGGAAACCTCGACCGAATTCCACACCTGGCAATACGGCTGCTACCGCACCGTCCATTCGAACAAGCCAGACCACGGGAGTCCCACCGCGAACCTTCCATAGATTCAGGAAACCGGGCGAGGCAAAGAAAGAGGTTCTCACCAGGGGTTCAATTTCGCCGAAAGGAAGTTCGGCTAACTGATGTCTAAGGATTTGCATTACTGTCGAACCAGAAGAAATTTCCCTTTAGCCACTTTCCCCCCACGGTCCGTGATGACAAAGATGTATACCCCGGAGGCAACATCCTCTCCCGCCTCGTTTTTTCCGTCCCACGGCGTTATTACAGTTGTCTCTCGAACCAGTTCGCCGGCGGCGTTAAAAATGCGCACCTGACCGCTTTCACCGAAGTTGAACGACAAACGGTCATCCGAATCATCGATGATAAAGGGATTGGGGAAAGCCAGTACCTGCTCCAGATCAAATGTCGGTTGACCTATTTCAGACGATATCAGGGAGAACCCCGAGGTGGTTCCTATGTACACGTCGCCGGTGTGCCGGTCAAACGTGACACTATTGACCTCGTCCGAAACGAGGCCGCTGTTAAGGGTATTATACACTTCCACGTCCCCCGTCGAAGCGTCCACGTAAGCCAGACCCTCGGCGGTACCGACCCACAGGTTGCCGCGACCGTCAAAAGCGAGATCGCTGACATTGGAACTGACTTCCGGGGGAAGATCGACGTCTACGAAGCGGTCGATGCCACTATCGTAGCGGGAAAGACCATTGGTTGTACCCACATAAAGTTCCCCTTCCGGCGAATACGCCGCGCCACGGGTGTTATTAGAGATCAGCAGGGAATTCTCGCGAGTAAATTGCTGACAGGTAATGTCCCTGTTAAAAGGATCGTCCCCAACATCACAGACAAAGACGCCGTTGCGTTCGGTGGCGACGGCCAGATCACCACCGTACATAGCCAGATCCGACATGTAGCCATCGGTAAGGC
>CP070756.1:2550282-2567595 GCA_020348905.1 Candidatus Zixiibacteriota bacterium | reverse complement strand
CCGCCTGGCACTGGCCGGCAAACCGACCAATATCTATCCCCTGGCCGACCGACATATCGAGATTTCATACACCGTTTCCTCGCCGGTAGCCCAGCCGGATCTTTCCGCATCAACCCTGCAGGACATCCAGCAGCTGATCGATCAGGTAAACCAGGATTCTCTTTATTCGTACGTTCTTGCTCTGGAGTCCTACTCGGTCAGGCTTACGGGCACCGAAGAGAATTACGCCGCCCGCGACTGGATTGCGGCGAAGTTCGAGGAGTTCGGATACGATGCGGTTGATATCGATCCCTTTATCGGCGCTCAGTGCTGGACGTACATTCCGGTTCCGGGCTATAACGTGATTGCCCGCAAGACGGGGACCGTCTATCCCGATCGGTTCATAATCATTGGCGGGCATTTTGATGCGGTACCCGATTGCCCGGGCTCCAATGACAACGCTTCGGGCACCGCGGCCGTACTGGAGATGGCTCGCATCCTCAAGGATGTGCCGACGCCTATGTCGATTGTTTTCTTTGCGATCGATTCCGAAGAGTCCGGACTTCACGGAGCCTATCACTATGTTGACGAGGCGCTTGAAGCAAACGAGGATATCGTTCTGATGATCAACCTCGACATGATTGCCCATCTGCCAAACTTTGATGGGGCCAACGTGTATTTCGGGGCGGACTGGGTATACTCTCTACTCTGGCGTGAGCTGGCCAATCTATACTGTGGCATTGCTGTTACTGATGTTCTCAGTGGAGCAGCTTCGGACCAGCGGGCTTTCTGGGAGGCCGGGTTCGATGCCATATTCGTGCAGGAGGACTACTTCTCTACGCTGTGGCACACCCCCTACGACAGTATCGCTTATATGAATTTCGACTATATGACACGGATGGTTCAAGCCACCCTTGCCACGGCAGTCACAATCAGCGAACATCCGCCCCCCATAAGGATAACGTCCATTCTGGAGCCGGGTGACGGTCATTCACAGATTCTGACCTGGGAACCGAATGACCCGGTCGCTATCGACCACTACACCGTGGCGTATTTTCCGGTCGGCTCGCCCGGTTCTACCGTCACGGTGGATGTGCCTTCGACAGAGTCGAGCTACACCGTGGACGGTTTAGTCGAAGGCCAGGAGTATGCCTATTATGTTCAGGCCTACGATGCGCAGGGCCGCACCGCCTTCAAGTATATCTATGCTCACAGCACACCCAGCTCTGTCCCGGTTGCTCCTCCCGGGGCGCTGGCACTACCTTTGCCGAACGCCGTTTCATTGAGCTGGATCGATGTCAATGTGGAGCTGGACTTTGACCACTATGACATCATACGCGATGGCGAAGTCGTAGGACAGACCCCTGATACCTTCTACATAGACAGTGACCCCGCACTGGGTTCCGAACTTCATTACTATTATATAACAGCGGTGGACCTTGACGATATTTGCTCTGACACGGTTGGAATAGCGCCGGCCTGGAGCAAAGCCGCGACGCTGGATCCCGACCGAATTCTGGCTGTCAACCGGACCTCGTGCCAGATAATCGACTTTGTCAGTGGCTACCAGACAGGCGTTTTCCTGCAGGAGGCCCTTGAAGGCTACAACCACGACTATTACTGTGACACCCTGGCCACCAAATATCCCCATGAACTGCCCCAGCTCGATTTGGTCGAGATGGTAGATTACGGAGTTATGGTAGTGGCGGCCGAGGCGGGCAAGTACGATGATATCGGCGACAATCCGCAGCTTCGCCGGGGTATACTGGATACACTGGCTTATTATCTGTCAATCGGCGGCAAGCTGGTTGTCTTCGGACGGTGGGGCGATGTTGGGGTTCGCGACACAATCGATTACGCTCACAACTGGGCCTGTTACGACAATGCCTATCACGATTGGTTTCATATCGCGCACCGCGTACAGACCGAGACTGACTGGCCATTTTTGAGCACGGTTGTAACCTGTGACCTGGTAGGAGCGCACAGCAAGGATCGCCACTATCCTCATTTGTTCTGGGATTCACTGATGACACTGGAGCACGCCAACTCCCAGGCTGGTGCCGTGACCGATGTGGCCGGTATTCCCTGTGCCAGTTTTGTAGGTCTTACCTCGGATGTACCGGAAGTGATCTACTCCTATGATTGCCGTAAGAAGACCAAGTCGCAAAAGACCGAAGGACAGCCGGTGGCGTGGCGCTACCTTGGCCCGGATTATTCCTACGTATATTTCGACATTCCGCTGTCGTTTTTTGAGCGCGAACCGGCTATCGCCGCACTCAGGCAAGCGGTTGACGATCTGATGGGCGGTCCGGAGTCTGCCGAGGATCTATCCAAAGGCGGCAACACTCCGAACTCGTTTGCCCTGAGTCAGAACTATCCCAATCCGTTCAATCCGATGACAGATATCTGTTATTCGCTGCCGGCGGCGGCGCATGTGCGCCTGTCGGTCTATAATATACTGGGACAAATGGTAACAACGCTTGTCGACGAACGTAAGACGGCCGGCACCCATACGGTCCGGTGGGATGGAACCGACGAAGCCGGCCGGATGGTGGCCACCGGCATATACCTGTACCAGCTAAGAGCGGACGATTATATTGAATCGAGAAAGATGTTGCTGCTGAAATAGAGCGACGCACTAATAACGCCGATCATAAGAAATAATTTCGCGATCTGGAAGCCTTTCGCGGATCGCCATTATTCCATATATTGTTTGTATGCTGCACTTCCGGTTTGGCTGCAGATGGGGAGCACTGACTATGAAGAGATTCCTGGTTACGTTCTTTTTTCTTTGTTGTACAACAACCTCCGCTATTGCTGATAATCTCTACAGAGTAAACATTCACAGTACCGGGCAAGCCGAGT
Organism: Candidatus Zixiibacteriota bacterium; assembly: GCA_020348905.1. Lineage (GTDB taxonomy): Bacteria > Zixibacteria > MSB-5A5 > GN15 > FEB-12. Next base: position 2,564,751 of record CP070756.1, on the reverse strand, counting down.
CGCTCAGCGGGCTGGGCGTTGAGGCCCTGCTGTGGGTGGACGGGGGTTACCTGGTTTTGGCCGATCACCGCCAATCCCAGGCGATTCAGCAACAGGGTTTTGATTTTGTTTTGCTGGCCTCCAATATAAGACGAGACCAACTGGCCCTCGACCGGCATATGGACAACCGAAACGCTGATCGGTTCCGAGTCATTTTTGAGTCCGAGGGTGTACGCCTGTTCTTGCTGGATGGTGATCCGCTGACGGCTTCCGGCGAGCCCGGCGATCTCATCCCCCTGATGAACGAACACTTATCGATCGAATATTATCCACCTCGTCCCGCCCTGGAAGCCTCGATGCTGCCGAATGACCTGCTCCAGGACCTGATTGATGAGGTCAGCCAGGACTCACTATCTGCCTACGTCGCCGCACAGGAGGCTTATGTCGGACGCGTGGTCGGCAGCGATGCAAATACGGCGGTCCGCAACTGGACCTACGACAAATTTGTCGAATTCGGTTATGATTCGCTCTGGCTGGATCCTTTCATGTACGGAGCGATACAGTGTAACAACGTGGTAGCATGCAAGGAGGGAACTGTTTATCCGGAAACGCATTTCGTCGTCGGGGCTCATTTTGACGGCGTTGCAGATTGTCCTGGAGCCGATGATAATGCTTCCGGTGTGGCGGGCCTGCTGGAGATCGCCAGGGTCCTTAAAGATGTTGAAACACCGATCACGGTTATCTTCGTTGCTTTCGATGCCGAGGAGATCGGCCTGGCGGGCGCAGAGCATTATGCCAACGAGGCCTTCGCCAGAGGAGACGACATTATTGGAGTGCTGAACATGGATATGATCGCCGCCGAGGGAAACGATGGAGAGGCGGCTCTGTTTCACGGACCGGACGAGAAATTGGCGGCTCTCTGGGTGGAGATGGCCGGCGAGTATGCCGCCATCGACGGAATTTTGTCAGGCCCGAGCACCCGGTCGGATCACTACCCGTTTGCCCAGTTGGGCTATGTTGTCTGCTTCTGCCACGAGTACGTTCCTTCAGCGGTTTACCATACTTCCGAGGACAATTCGTTTCATCTGAATTTCGAATATATGACCCGGATGGTTCAGGCAAATCTGGCCACCACTTACGCAATCGGATACGCTCCACCGACGGTGCGGATTATGTCTATCCTGGACCCTAATGACGGTCAATCACTGGTCGTCAACTGGCGACCGCTTGACCCCGCAGAGGTCGAACACTATTGCCTCTCCCACTTTCCGACTGCCGATACGGGTTTGGTGACGTCAATCGACCTCCCGCCGTCGCTTTCAAGCTATGTTGTCGAAGGACTCACCGACGGCCAAGAGTACGGTTTTTTTGTGCGCGCGTACAATTTCGAGGGCTTCACATCCCCCGTTTATGATTGTGCATACAGTATCCCAAACAGCATTCTTAACCCGCCCGAAAATATCGTCGCCTTACCGGAATTCGAATCGGTCAGGCTGACCTGGACCTACGACACCACCGATCTCGATTACTCTCACTGTGTCGTTATTCGCGACGGTGAGATTATAGCTGAAACTGAGGATAACGATTTTACAGATAATGACCCCAACCTGGGGTCGGACCTTCATCATTACCGAATTATGGCCATCGACAACCAGGGAATTGGCTCAGACACGCTTGGGTCCGATCCATTATTGATGAAGGCGGCCATGCTTCAACCCGACCGTATTCTGGCGATAAACCGCTCCACGACCGGTATCATGGACCTGGTGGATCAGGCGGAAACCGAATCATTTCTGCACCAGGCTCTGTCGGGTTTCTCGTATGACTATATCGCAGATACCACCTGCGACACCGTTGTCGATGATCCCGTCCGTTTAAAGTTATATGATCTGGTCGATTACGGAATGCTGATCGTTGGCGGCGAAGCGGCCGGGTACGACGATATCGGCGCCAATCCCGACAAGGGCGGCTACCTTGATAGTCTGGCTTACTACCTGTCAATCGGCGGCAGGGCCATCATATTTGGCCGCTGGGGCAGCAGCCACGGTGCTCTTGAGTATATTAACTATGGAAGCTCAGTCGTGACATACGACGACGCCTATCACGATCTGTTCCACATCGGTCGCCGGGCGTCGACACCAACCCTATGGATCTACGCGCTTCAAACATTTACCTGTGACCTGGTCGGCGCCAGCAACAGTGACAGTAACTATCCGCCCCTGGCCTGGGATTCATCGTTGTCTCTGACCCATTCCAATGCCTGCCGGCCCGATGTCGCTGACCTTCCCGGTATCCCCTATGCGTCGTTTGTAGAACTTAACTCATCTGAGCCCGAAGTGCTCTATACCTATCGTTCGCGCGATGCTCTCCTGCCTATGGAAGGCCAACCGGTGGCATGGCGATACCTGGGAGACGATTACCGGTACGTGTACTTTGAGATCCCGCTGTCGTTTTTCGAACGTGATTCGGCCATAGTCGCCCTTCATCAGGCTATCGATGATCTGACCGATGATCCCGAACCGCCCGACGAGCCGGTCGTGGATGAAGACGAGTTGCCGGGAAGTTATGCTCTGCATCAGAACTATCCCAATCCATTTAATCCCGGCACGGAAATAGTCTACTCGCTTCCGCAGGCGGCAGATGTAACGCTTGCGGTCTATAATATACTTGGACAGAAGGTAGCCACACTGGTCAATGCCCAGAGGGACGCCGGTACCCACCATGTTTTCTGGTACGGGACTGACGAGAGCGGCCAGGCAGTAGCCACCGGCATATATCTGTATCGCCTTGAAGCCGGAAACTTCAAGGAATCGAAGAAGATGTTGTTTTTGAAATAGTGTCCGTCGCTCGCGCTGTTCCGGGCGTCAGGGCCCGCTGGAACAGCGCTCTCAACTTACGAAATACAGCCAGAAAAGACTTGATAAACGGACATTTTTGTCGTCTTTATAGATACAATTGGAGGGAGAATCATGCGAAACTTAATCCTGTTCGTTGCTGTGGCTACCGTCATGGCATCGGCCGCGGTAGCTGATAACCTGTATCAGGTCAATCTTCACAGTCACCGAGACGCCGAGATTCTGAAAAATCTTGAGACCGACGTTCTGAGGGCGGTCAGCGGCGGCTATCTGGTTTTAGCTGACCGCGCGAAATCACAGGCCCTTGAGGAAAGCGGCCTGGATATCGTGCTTCTTGGCACCAATCTCAATCGTGGGCAGCTGGCCTGGTGCAAGGAAGTTGACAAAGGAAAGTTGCAGAAATTTGACGTACTGTTTGAGCAGGGCCTTTTTCATTTGTTGCGGGGTGCTGCTGAAAGCCCGGTGTTCAAAACCGCCGGCTTACGATTATTTCCGTTGCCGGAGCGGAAGGTGGAAGTACGATTTCGACCGCCACCGCCCGAAATGGTGCCCGACCTTACGGCCTCGTATTCGGAGGATATCGAACAGATAATAGCCCTGGTGGACCAGGCTTCACTGGAATCTTTCGTGCTTCGACTGGAGGCGTTTTACCGCCGCTTCACCTGCACCGATCCCTGCCACCTCACCCGTGACTGGATTGAATCGAAATTCGTGGAGTTCGGTTGTGACCAGATCGAGATCGATCCTTTCGAGAGCTACCAGTGGGTGAGCGAGCCCGAACCATGTACCGGCTATAACGTAATTGGCAAGAAGCTGGGAACGGTATATCCTGATCAGCAGATAGTGATCGGAGGACACTTTGACGGCGTGCCGGATTGTCCCGCGGCTGATGATAACGCCACCGGTACGGCCCTGGTTTTAGAGATTGCAAGAGTTTTGCAAAACATTGATACCGATCGTACTTTCGTTTTCGTTGCATTCGATTCCGAGGAATCCGGGCTGGTCGGTTCATACCACTACGCCGACGAGGCCGTTGCCCGCGGCGATGATATTGTGCTAATGATCAACGCTGACATGATCGCTCATGAAACCAATGACACCAGAGCCGATTTGTATTGCGACTGGGAATATTGCTATGGACAGTTGTGGGATCAGTTGTCCAATACGCATGTGGGGATTAACGGCGATCTCATCGGCTGGTCCCTGTCCGACGACGAGCCCTTCGGGAACGTAGGCTACGATGCGCTGGGGGTCCAGGAGAAAATCTTTTCACCGCACTGGCATCAGCTGACGGACAGCTCCGTTTACCTTAATTTTGACTACATGACCAGAATGGTGAAAGCCACTCTCGCCACCGCCTACACCGTAAGCCAGTCACCGCGGGCGATGACGATTGCCGAAATCAGGCAGGGAGGCGACGGACAGTCGCTGCAGCCAAACTGGCATCCGCACGAATGCCCGAACATCGTCGAGTACCAGGTAGGCTATTATCCGACAGCCGCTCCGTGGAATCTAAACTTGGTTTCCGTGCCGGTGAGCGATACCTGTGTTCTTGTAACCGGTTTGATCGAAAATGTCGAGTACGGTTTCTTCGTACAGGCACAGGACGCAAACGCGATGTGGTCGGTGCCTTTTTACCGGCGCCAGTATGCCTTACCTCTGTCAAAGCCATTGCCACCCTGTCGTTTCATGGCACTTCCTATTCGTGATGCCGTTTGGGTCACCTGGGCTTACGACAATCGCGAGCTGGACTTCGACCACTGCGCCGTGATTCGTGACGGAGAGGTTGTGGCCCAGACGCTGGATACCATGTTCATTGACAGCGATCCGGTCCTGTATACAGGCGTGCATTACTATTATGTAACGTCGGTCGACACCGACGGTAATCACTCTGACACGGTAGGTGTTGGGGCACAATGGGCCAAGGCCGCCGCGCTGGAGCCCGCTCGTGTCCTGGCAGTCAATCGCACCGGCAACTATATCATAGATTTCGCCAGCGCTAACCAGACCGGGCTTTTCCTTCAGGAAGCACTTCAGCCCTATGATTATGATTACTATTGCGACACCCTGGCGACGAAGTATCCCCATGATCTTCCGCAACTCGACCTGGTCGATATGGTCGATTACGGACTGATGGTGGTCGGCGCCGAGGCAGGAAAATACGATGATATCGGTGTCAGTCCAGCGACCAAGAACGGTATTCTCGATACCCTGGCCTATTACATGTCAATCGGTGGCAAGGTCATCGTATTTGGTCGATGGGGTGATCTTTATGAACGCGACACGGTGGATTATACCGCCAACGCATGGGATTATGACGATGTTTACCGCAACTGGTTCCACATCGACTACCGGGTCCAGACGGAAACCGACTGGCCCTTTTTGTCTACCGTGGTCACCAGCGACCTGGTCGGTGCTCACAGCAAGGATCACAATTACCCGAGACTGTACTGGGATTCCCTGCTCACGCTTGAACACGCCAACTCCCAGAACGGAACGGTCACCGATGTGTCCGGTATCCCCTGTGCGACCTTTGTGAGCCTGTCATCGGAATTACCTGAGGTTATCTACACCTATGATTGTCGCAAGAAGACAAAATCCATGAGGACCGAGGGTCAGCCGGTGGCATGGAAGTATCTCGGAACGGACTACTGCTACATGTATTTTGATATTCCGCTTTCGATGTTTGAGCGAGACCCGGCTATCGCGGCTCTTCGCCTGGCAATTGATGAGCTTATGGCGGGACCAGCACCCCAGGAGCAGTTGGCCAAGCCGTCGGCCTTACCGGCTGATTTCGCGCTGCGCCAGAACTATCCCAACCCGTTTAACCCGGGCACGGAGATAGTGTACTCGCTTCCGAAGTCGGCCCATGTAACGCTTGCGGTCTATAATATACTTGGACAGAAGGTAGCCACCCTGGTCGACGCCCGGAGAGACGCCGGTACCCACCATGTTTTCTGGTACGGGACCGACGAGGGCGGCCAAGCGGTAGCCACCGGCATATATCTGTATCGCCTTGAAGCCGGGAACTTCAAGGAGTCCAAAAAGATGTTGTTGTTGCGATAAGTTATTGTACAGCAACCTATAACGAGGTCCATCCGCGAGGAGCGGGATTAGGCCTTTTCAAACGAAGATAATTAGTTATATTTATGGGGTACACCTTATTACGTAGCAGATTGGTTACAAATTAGTTTACCAGCCACAGTCCATTTGTAACATCATCTAAATGGTTGCGAAATGCATAACCTACAGGGAGGCTCTACGATGCGCCGAGTACTATTAGTATTGTTTGCGCTATTATTTACCTTCGAATTTGGATTCGCCGACGACCTGTTCAAAGTAAATCTTCATTCCAGCGCCGATGCCGAGAAGCTTCGCAGTACCGGAGTGGAACCGATCGTGCAGGCCGAAGGTGGTTACGTTGTTATGGCCGACGGTGCTGCGGCGGAGCGACTGAGACAATCCAGCCTTGATTTTAAACTGCTGGCATCGGGCGTATCGAAAGAACAGCTGGCTTTCGATAATCGCCTGGACCGTAAGAACGCCAGAAAACACCGGGTGCTTTTCGAAGCGGAACAGGTGCGGTTGCTTCTGATAAAACCGGATGCAACATCGCCTTCGGGCACCCCTCCCGAAACGTTTCCGATTCGCAACGAACGGCTGACAATCGAGTATAGTCCGACGGTCGACCTGGACCTGCTGGATCTCCAGGTAGATGCTTTACGTGATATTTTGGTGGATCAGGTCAATTACGATTCACTCTATTCCTATACCTGGGAGCTGCAGACATTTCCTTATCGTACATCAGGCTCGCCGGCCAACACCGGTGCCAGGCTCTGGGTCCGCGATAAGTTCATTGAATTCGGCTATTCGGACGCAGAGCTACATTATTTTCCGGCTTACTTTGTTGATGGTTACAACGTCATTGCTCGCAAGCCGGGCACGCTTTACCCGGAACAGCATATTGTCGTGGGTGCTCACTTCGACGCCGTACTTTCTTCTCCCGGTGCCGACGATAACGCCTCGGGCGTTGCCTGTGTACTGGAGATCGCCAGAATTCTCAAAGATGTAGACCTGCCGGTAACGCTGGTGTTTGTAGCTTTCGATGCCGAGGAAGACGGGCTGCTGGGAGCGTATCACTACGTACAGGATGCCATCTTCAACAACCAGGACATCATCTACATGCACAATATGGATATGATTGCCGCCGAACAGAACGATGCTTTTGCCGCGCTCCACTATGGTCAGGAAATTGCCTATGCCGCTATGTGGCGCGAATTCGGATTCCTGTACGCCGGCATTAATGGTGTTTATTCCGGTACAAGCACCCGCTCCGATCACTTTGCTTTCCAGGTTTCCGGAATCGATGTCTGCTCCAACAGGGAATTTGAATGGTCCTGGGTATATCATACCCCGGCAGACAGCACCACCCATATGAATTTCGATTATATGACGCGGATGGTAAAAGCCAACCTGGCCACGGTGTACACTGTTGCCGTGTCGCCGCGGGCCATCGCCCCGGCCGGGCTTCGCCAGGGGGGTGACGGGCACTCGATGCAGTTAGTCTGGCACCCAGCCGAGTGGCCTAATTTGTCCTACTACCGGGTCAGCTGCTGGGAGGTGGAGCCTCCTTACAACTGGTACTCGACATACGTACCGGCGACCGACACGACCTGCCTGGTGACCGGTTTGGTCGAGGGTATGGAACACGGCTTCTGCGTCCAGGCTGTCGACACCGATGGCAAAGAGTCTCCGCCTTATTATCGCAGTATATACTGCACCCCAACGTCAATCCCGGCGCCGCCCGAAGGCCTTGCGGTTATGCCGGTCAGACATGCTATTCAGCTGACCTGGCAAGGCAACAACACCGAACTGGATTTCGATTACTACGCTCTTTTCCGCGATGATGAGCTGGCGGTAGAAACCTCAGATACCATATATATTGACGATGACCCGAGCCTGGGTGAGGACCTTCACAGCTACTTTGTCAAGGCCGTGGATATCGACGGGATCTCTTCCGAGGCCATTGACACTCTGGAGTCGCGAGCGGCTACTCTGGATCCCAACCGCATTCTGGCGGTCAACCGCACCGGCAATTATACTGTCGACTTCGCCAGCGCATACGAAACCGGAGTTTTCCTGCAGCAGGCGCTGCAGCCCTATGATTACGACCTCTATTGCGACACCCTCGCGACCAAGTACCCCTTCGATGAGCCACAGTTGGACCTGATCGACATGGTCGGTCACGGAGTTATGGTGGTGGGAGCCGAGGCGGGTAAATACGACGATATCGGGGTCAGCCCGTTGTACAAAAACGGTGTTCTCGATACCCTGGCTTATTACATGTCGATTGGCGGGAAATTGATTATATTCGGCCGCTGGGGCGACCTGGGAGTGCGCGACACTATCGACTACACGGCTAATGCGTACGATTACGATGATGCCTACGCTAACTGGTTCCATATCGACAGCAGGGTTACTACTGAATGCGAATGGCCATTCTTGAGCACCACGGTATACGGGGATATGGTTGGTGCTCACGGCCGGCACCAGTACCCGCAACTGCCGTGGGATTCGGTGCGTACGGTCGAACACGCCAATTCGCAGAACGGGCCCGTGACCGACGTTACCGGCATACCCTGCGCAAGCTTTGTAAATCTGACGTCCGACGCACCGGAAGTCATCTACACTTACGATTGTCGCAAGCAGACCAAGTCGATGAAGACGGAAGGTCGACCGGTTGCCTGGAAATATTTCAGCGAGGCTTATTCTTACGTCTACTTCGAGATACCCCTGTCGATGTTCGAGCGCGGCCCCGCGATAATTGCCCTCAGGACGGCGCTCGATGAACTGATGGCTTATTCCGGTCCGGAGGAACCTCTGGTCAAACCAACCGTAACGCCCAGTACCTTTGCGCTGCATCAGAACTATCCCAACCCGTTCAACCCGACTACGACCATTATGTATGACTTGCCGAAACCTGCCAGGGTGCAGCTGCAGGTTTACAACCTGCTTGGACAGAAGGTACGCTGTCTGGTCGACCGGCAGGAATCAGCGGGCCAGAAAACCGTCATGTGGAACGGCACCAATGAAACCGGCAATCCGGTGGCCAGCGGACTTTACTTTTACCGCCTGACGGCCGGTGACTTTTTAGAAACGAAGAAAATGCTGCTATTGAAGTGACTCTCTCAATTGCCGCAAGAGAAAACCCCGAACAAGTTGTTCGGGGTTTTTTTTGAGTAGCATGGAGCGTAAGAAAGACTACGGAATAAGGCTGAGGATGTTGAAATTCATCCCGGCATCGGCGGGCACGATGGTCTTGACGACACTGCCCGACTTCATGATGATACCATCATAGTCCGTGGCGGCTATTACCTTGCGTCCTTCCACGGCGAGAGCGGTGGCGCAGGTTTCCTCGAGCTTGTTGACCGGTATGAAATCGCCGTTGAAGTAGGAAATCACACCACCGTCGGTGCTGAGATAAACCACCCACTGCGAAGCATCGACATCGGTCACGTTGTCAGCCGGGAGGCCATCCAGATTGGTGAGGGTCTGCCAGCTTCCGCCGTTAAAAATGTGGAAGCCGTTCGGGGTACCCATATAGAGGTGCCGGTGATTGAAGTCGAGGGTGTTGACAATATCGAACAGGCTGGTATCGCGGCGAAGGTATCTCTTCTGGAATTCCTCACCGTCCCAGCGATACAGCCCCTCCCCGCGCGTGCCCACCCACAGGCCGCTTTCATCAGCTGCCATCGCCGAGACTTCTATACCGTCGAAAAGAAGTTCATCACCAAAGATTCCGGTCGAGTACAAGCCGCTTTCGGTGCCAACCATCAGGCGGTAGCCATAGCTGTAGAGGTCGGTGATGACGCCTTCGAAATCTTCCTCTACCGCTTCCAGAACTGAATCGTTGACAGTGTATAGGTTGTCGCCACCGACGTAGACTTTTTCTTCGTGAAGGGCAACGGCGTTCAATTTCTCTCCGGCCGGGATGACGGCGTAGGTCTTGTCCTCGAAGTTGTATACCACGACGCCGCCATTGAAAACGCCATAGAGCTTCGACCCGACCAGTTGAACGTCGGCGATCTCGGTAATCATTTTGACCTCCTCCGGCTGATCGGGATCCAGAGGTGTCGTTGTGGCCAGCTCTGCCTCGTTGAGATTGCGCGCGACAGTCGTTGAGATACTGTCGACGATCTCGTGGGCGATGCCCGGATTGGCAGCCTCGTTGTCTGAGCCGCAGCCAACAAACATCAGGCTCGCCAGCGCCAGAACGCTCAGTGTTTTGAAGGTTACTGCCAGTTTCATGGTCCACTCCTTTCATTAGGTTTGTTCTGGAAAGGGTTATATCAAATCTGGTGCCGGTTGAATTGCCCGTTGAACGACAACGGCTTACGAGGCCGACAGGAGCAGAAACCGTCAAGAATGTGTCACTTTTGACACACAAAGAAGTGTACCGAAACGCTATTTGTCTGATAATCGGGAGGTTATCTGTGTCAAAAAAAACACATCAGCCGGATGGCAGAATTATCTTGTTGTGGACGTTTGAGGTTGGTTAATTGTATAACTGGTTGGAGGATAAAATCTTGTTACTAATCAAGGGGCATCTGGCAGCGGTTGTGGTCGCGCTGATTCTTCTGTCTGGAAACGCGGTTTCGGGCGAGGGGATTGAGTGCGAGATCCTGCAGTATAAACTGGAGCGGTTCTATTTCGGGGCCGGTGAGGAACAGGATATTTATCCCGGGTGCCGGTTTGTAATCTTGAAGGAAGCCGATACCGTTCACAGCGGGCAGATAGAATTCTCATATCAGGGAGTAAGCCTCAGCCGACCGGCGGCGGACTTTTCCGACACGCTTGCCATTGCAGAGTTGGGGGCTTTCATCGAGCCGGCCGCGGTGGACAGCACTTCACGTATAAAGCTGGGCTGCTATGGAGTGCCTTGGTGGAGCCTTGTTAGACTTGAGTTCGCCTATACAAGGGTATATCTCGACTCAGTCAGCTATTACTTTGATCTGAGCATTACCACCCGCGGGAATCCGGTCGTTGGCGACCTGCCCAAGACTATGCAGTCGGATTATGAGACCGATAAGTTCGACGGTTTCTTCTCGGCATCGATGCCTCCGCAAAATACAAGTCAACATGCTCAAGTTATATCTTCCCCGGCACCTTTTGTGGCGGTCATCGTTCCCAATCTTTCCGAGAAGATGAACGAGCAGGGGTTCGTGACAACCTCGCTGTACTACCGCTTCGACGTGGGCCGGTTGTGGCCTGCCTTCTTTCAGGGTGAACCGCCATCGCCGGTGAATCGCCTCTATCCCACAGATACCGGTTCAGAGCGAGCTTACCCATACGATCCCGAAAAGGGCCAGACGCTCTTGAATAAGTACCGTCACCGGCCAAAGAAAGTAGGTATCGGTTTTCGTAGCCCAGGGTTGGAAGAGGTAGCGGATTATTTTGCGGACGTTCTCTCCCGCGACAAAATCAAGGTGGAAGTGAAATCTGAACTGAAAGATCGCGACATCCTGTTGAACTTTATACCCGCGGACCTGGACAATCCAGCGGCTGGCCTGCGGCACGTGTACAGAATACTGTTGAATACTAAACCGGAAGAAGAATCTTTGAAAGAGACACTGGAAATATTGAACAACCAGATTGCCGGAGCCGAGAAAGCCGAAGACACTGCTGCCATGATGCACTACTGCCGATTGGCAGACCGGACCCTGCAGTCGGAACTGGGTGTGTTTCCCCTCTTCAGACCTACCATATACTTCGTGGCCGGGAAGAATTTGAGGAACGCTCGTTTCGATGAAAGCGGGTATCTTGATATCGCGTCCCTGAAAAAGATTATCCTTCCCGAACCGGATTGGGAGGACCGGCCATGACTTTTTCCGGGCGCATACGCTTGTACCTGGTCGCCGTGGCCGTGCTTCCCGCGCTTCTGGTGATGGCGGTTATATATTTCTATTCCACCGAACAGCTAAAGTCGGCCGATGAACTTCGGGCTCATCGCGGCATCCAGAAATACTACACCTACAAAACTCTTCTCAACCAGGAGTTGTCAGCAAAGATAACCGAACTTAAAGACTCGCCGGATTTGCAGCGGGCATTAGCAAACGTCAAATCGGGCCGAAGCGGACGACTCGAACTGGATCCGCGTCGTTACGGACTGGATTTCATGGAGACGGTTGATGTCGGCGGTAACGTGCTCGCTACTTATCACCGCCCCGGCCTTCTGGGTCAGCAGCTCGACATCGAGCGATGGCCAGACTCATCCGATGCCGTCCAGATCCGCGAGACGCTGGAGTATGACCTCGAGGGAGCGCACATGGCTTCGGCTTTCCTGGCACCCCTCAGCGCCGATGTTGCCCTGTACACGGGAAAGTATCTCGATGAGCAGTTCACGCAACAGCTGGCGCTGTTTATGGATGCCGATGTCAGCATACACATACCGCTGGATACTGCTGTTGTTTTTGGGGCCATGGATCAAGGCTTGTTGTACGGGTCGGAAGGCAAATACCAAGCGGTGCTGGCCGGGTCGGAGTCGCCGGGCTTTTATCTGGTGGCCACTTTTGCCCCCGGTTCGGACAAGCCGATTTTTTTCAACCTGCTTTCTATCACGGGAATCGTGGCCCTGGTCGCAGCCGTGCTGGCGATTGCCATGGGCATGTATGTCACCGGGCAGGCCAAACGTGAGATCGAGAACCTGGTCTCGGCCACGGCACGAGTCGCCGAAGGTGACTTTGGCACCCCGGTAATGGCGTACGAAGAAGGTGAGTTCTCGCAATTGGCGGATTCGTTCAGTGACATGATGCTCAAACTGAGACAAACACAGAAACAACTGGCCACGACCGAGAAGATTGCCGCATGGCAGACGGTAGGACGTAAGATTGCGCATGAAATAAAAAATCCTCTGACACCGATAGCGATCAGTGTCGATGATCTCCGCCGTTCGCACGGAGAGAAAGCTCCTGAGTTTGACAGAGTTCTCGATGAAACCACACGGACGATAAAGAGCGAGCTGGACCGGCTTATCAAGCTTCTCGATGAATTCGTCAGTTTTGCGCGCATGAGAGCGCCGGAGATCAGCCAGGTAAAAGCCGCGCAATTCGTGGATGACATTCGAACGCTGTATAAATCAGAAATAGAAGCCGGCCGGGTCAGTATAGACAATAAGAGCAAGCTTACCACGTTCAGGTTCGATCCCGAGGCAATCAAACAGGTATTGATAAACCTGATCAAGAACGGCCTGGAGGCCTCGGGGGATTCTATCGTATCGGTGACATTGGCCGATAAAGGTGCAAGTCTTGAAATAACTGTCGAGGATACCGGGCCGGGATTCACCGATGATAAGCTGGCTGACAGTTTCGAGCCGTATGTTTCGACGAAAGAAGGCGGTTCCGGACTGGGGCTGGTGATATGCCATCGTATTGTCCACGACCATGGCGGTACGATGGAGCTATATAACAAATCGGACAAGGGCGCAGGAGTCAGGTTTAATATTCCACAACGGGCGGAAGGGAGCAACAGATGAAGCAACTTACTTGTGTAATACTGATAGGCCTCTTAATCGGGGCGGCAGCCGCAACACCGGCGCAGGCGGGTCACAGGATTGAACTGGGGCCAATATTCGCATTGAACGCCTCCAAATTCTTTGGCCAGGAAGCTGATTCGGCCTTCGATAACGATGACCAGTGGACCTTGAACACCATCACCGGTGGAGCTCTCGCACGCTTTAACTTCAACGAGAAGTTATCCGTAGCGGCCCAGGTGATCTACGGCAAGAGAGGCGGCAGGTTCTTCAATACCGAACCCTCCACCGACACCATGTCAACTTACTCATTCATCGTCCGTTTGGATTATATCGAGATTCCGGTCCTCCTGCGTTTAAGACCAGAGCTCCATTCCAACCTCAACCCTTATATCATAGCCGGCCCGTCAATCGCTTTCGCAGTCTCCGGCGAATTTGAGGTCAGACTCACAGAAACCACAAGTGAGGGCGAGACAATCACAGAGGACCGTACGCTGGACCGTTGGGACCTCTACAACGCTTCCGATATTCAGCTCGGAATGGTCATCGGCGTTGGCCTTGATTTACAACTGGATCGTTATGGGTTTGCGGTGGAGGGGCGGTACTCTGGTGATTTTGGTAACGCCTTTACCAATACATCGGGATATGACGAAACTCCCGAAGGTCAAGCGGCGCTGGTTCACCCGGACGGTACGGCGCTTCAATTGCGGAGCGGGACTCTCTCGCTTATGTTTATGGTGAGCTACGCACTGGAGATTTGAGAGCAATAATATTGCCATGCCACGGATACTAATCATAGATGACGAGGAGAATATCCGAACCTCGCTCAAATCGGCCCTGGAGAGGCGCGGGCATAGCATCGTCACAGCAGAAAATATTGAACAAGGACGGCAATATGCCGCGGCCGGGTTCGATGTCATTCTGCTCGACATCATCCTGCCCGACGGGAACGGTCTTGACCTGCTGAAGGAATTACTTGAACAGGACAGCCGTCAGATTATCGTCATGATCTCCGGTCATGCCGATATTGACACGGCTGTGCAGGCAATCCGCTCCGGGGCGTACGATTTTATCGAAAAGCCGCTGTCGCTGGATCGGGTACTAATC
>CP070756.1:2539547-2550182 GCA_020348905.1 Candidatus Zixiibacteriota bacterium | reverse complement strand
CGCTTCGATTTGATTGTCGCTAACCCCCCTTACATATCCGACGAGGAATACAAGAGCCTTCCTCCCGAAGTGCTCGCCGACCCCAAAATATCTCTGACATCAGGACAAGAGGGACTCGATGCCATCAAGGTCATTTCAAGAGATAGTCCCGATTACCTTGCGAGCGGCGGACGAATTATGTTTGAAATCGGGTACAACCAGGCTGCCCGCGTGACTGCACTCACCGAAAACGACGACCGCTACAAATCCATCGTCATTCTGAAGGACCTCAACGATATCGACCGGGTCGTCATTCTATCCTGCGACAAAGGGGAGTAAAGCATGGCCAGGGAGAAACTCGACGACAAAATCAAACGCGGCAAGGCCATAATCAGACTACTCAGGAAGCACTACCCCGGTGCAAGAACCTCCCTTTCACATGAAACTGTCCATCAACTGATGGTGGCCACTATCCTGTCCGCCCAGTGTACCGACGAACGGGTCAATATGGTCACACCACCGCTGTTTGCGAAATATCGCAGCATCGAATCATTCGCCGATGCCGATCTTGATGAGCTGGCTCGGGACATTTTCACCACGGGCTTTCACAATTCCAAAGCTAAGTCAATAAGGAACTCTGCGCGCGCGTTGCTCGAACAGCACGGTGGCGAAGTTCCACGTACTCTTGATGAACTGACCAAACTGCCGGGCGTCGGCCGCAAGACCGCTTCAGTTATACTCGGCAACGCCTGGGGTATTGCGGAGGGGATCGTGGTCGACACACACGTCGGTCGCTTAAGCCGCCGACTGGGATTTACCACCGAGAAAAACCCCATCAAAGTTGAACAGGACTTGATGAAGATTATCCCCCGCAAGGATTGGATCGACTTATCCCACATGCTCATTCTTCACGGCCGTTCCCTCTGCCCGGCTCGAAGACCTGACTGCGCCAGTTGTTTTCTGAGTAAGCTCTGTCCTTCGTCCAGGTGAGGACCTCTCCAACATGAGATATAACTAACTCATGCAAACTTATCCATTTTTTGTTTGACCCCCAACTGCTTTACCTTATCTTGTAATTGGCTCACTAAAGGAGGGAAACATTATCAATCGAGTAATCTCATTCATGTTGGTGCTGGCGCTTGTTTCCTGTGGCGGGGATAAGAAAAGTGTCGAAAGTACAGATACGACAGACCCGAATTACATCGACCTGTCCTCTTACTACCCATTGGAAATCGGCAATACGTGGATATATCTCTCACGGAGCGAAACCGCAGCAGGAGTAGTGCAACGTACGATTGTTGATACCGTCCGTGGCGATGATAATGCCCTGATATATAAAGCCCAGTGGGGTACCATGGATTTCCCACCCAATTCGTACATCTTCGAGTACTACCGCTGGAGTGATTCGGGATTGTTCCGATACGTGTGCGGTATCGACGATACGTGTAAGGACAACTCCGGCAATCCCATCGATCCTTTGAAGCAACTGCTCATAAAGAGCCCGGCCCTCAGTGGAGAATTCTGGGATCGCAGTCCCGATGGGTTCGCCAGTGATTCCTGGGGATTGTCAATGATAGAATCTCTCTACGTGGACTGCATTGGAATTGATAGTACCGATACAATATTCATGTGGGCAGCGCAGGTGACCAATACGGATATAAACAACAACGACACCATCACCACTTACGAGTACTATTGCCGCGATTTTGGATTGTCGAGACGGTATGTTTTAACAGGGACTGATACTACCTTCCGATTGAATCTTCTGGAGTACAATATAGCAGAATAGTCTCGTTAGCATGGCTCACGACGGCGGCAACCGCTCTCACCAGCCGACGTTCATTACCGTAGGCTCTCGCTCAGGAAAGCATCAAACCCGGCATCGAACTCCTCCGGGTTATCTTCATAAACCATGTGGTCAGAATCAGACACTTCGAAATAAGTACAGTCCTGGATCAGCTCTCTCATTTGATTGGCCTGGGCTGAGGAGAAGAATATACTCTCGGTCGCCCTCACCAAACATACCGGACATTTCAAGCGAGGCAAAATGTCCGGCCAGTCCCCTCGCGTGGCATGAATTGCGGCCAGAGCCTTTCTGGAAAACATAAAATCAAAACCTTCGACCGTTTCCACGAGGCTGTCGAGGAAGTAGCGTACGGCTGTCTCGCGCTCAAAAGTCAGCTTGAGGAAATCAACTGCCTCCTCATATGTCGCAAACGGCGTTGGCCAGTCTTTTGTCAAACCATCATCATCCGACGACAGACTTGTCAGGGGCTCTTCCCCGGTGTCGATAGCGCTTACATCGAGAATGGCCACCGCCTTCACCATCTCGGGATGACGGTCGGTCAGAAAAGCGGCAATCTTGCCTCCCATGGAGTGCCCCACCACAATGGCCTCGTCACAACCAAGATGCTTAAGCAGATTGTAAGCGTCATCGGCCATCTCAGCCGGAGAGTATCCCCCGTCAGGCTTGCCCGTGAGTCCATGCCCCCGTTGATCGGGAGCGATGATGCGATAACGATCCGCGTACCGTCGAATGAAATTGAGCCATGTAAGAGCCCTTCCCCACCGCCCGTGCAGACATAGCATCACCGGTTTGTGAGTCCCGGTATCAAGGTAGAAGAAACGAACGCCGTTTATGGAAGCTGTAGCTCTACGAATCATGATATCTCCCGACACCTTACCACTCTTCTCATATTCGTATAAAACATATTACGAATCGCCATCGGTATGGTTGCCGATATGACCTTCCCCGGCGCGACAAGCAGGAATCCCGAATTTCACGAAAGCTCGATGATTCGCCCGGCAATCGTCAGCTTCTCGGATTAGCCGCGTCGGCAACCAGTTTACCATCCCTGTCAAGCCTGACGTGATCGCCCTTTTCAAAAGCATGTCCTTCAATAACTATATCATCAGCTAACCTGCAGCGCGACAGATTGCCGTTGTCATGAAAATAAGTGCCGGCCCCGCCGCCAAAGACGTCCCCCCAGAAACTGGCTTCCGCACAGGGTATCCCCTGGATAATCTCGTCCTTGCCCAGCCAGGCCAGCTTCAGCCTCCCGTTGGGGTGAAAGGCCGTCGACCAACTGTGGCCGCGACCCTTGCACAAGTGGCCCTGGATATACGTATCCTCCGGCAGGAAACACCAATCCAGTGTTCCCTCCATGGTCAGGTGAACGGTCGTTCCCAGCGGCAGAGGCTGGCCGGACAAAGTGTCCTTACGCGCCAGCACGCACGATTTCAGGTTTCCGTCCTCATAATAGCGCGCACCCTTCTGACAACTCACGCCTTCAACCTCGACCACGGCGATGATGCTCTCATCCATCGTCCGGTATTTGGTGATTTCCTTTTCGGATATCTGCCCCACCAGAGCCAGGCTGGCCAATGCCAGGCCACCCAGGCCAAGGAGTTTTGTCAAATTCCTGTTGAAATAAGTTTTGAGTGTCGTAGACTGGGTGTACTCGGCGTGCACCCCGCCTCTACTACTATGAAAGAGGCAAGCAGCGGCAACAACGAGCGGAAGTGGTAAGAGCAGCGCAACTACAAATCCCGGACCAATCATGACCCAGATAGCCGCTGCTACCGCCACCAGCAGTCCCCCGAGCACCCTCGGGTAAGCAATACCGATCAGCCCGACCATACTAATCATAATTCCGATCACAGCGCCAATTATAGTTCCGATTGAGAAACCGGCCTCAAGAACTATAAAAGCAGTGACGATGAGCCCCAATGAAATGGTAATCTGTACACCGGCCGCCCGATAATCGCGAACCATTATCACTCCAACAATCGCCTTGGTGGCAAGACCTATGGCAAGTAGGGTCGCGAAAGTATCGATCGTCTCACCGCTCAGCTCAGCCTGAACGGCCATTACGGCGATTGCGATTATCAAAACAACAAAGGCTATATTTCCGGAATGAAACTGGATCTGCTTTTGTCTCTCGTCAGCATAATTATCCGCCAGGCCCGCCGAGTGTAAGGCCGGCCGCAGAAGGTAGGCCAGGATAATTCCATAAACAAAGTACGTGCTCACCAAAAGAGCGAGCAACAGGCTGACCAGAAAAATGCCCGTCGCCCACCAGAAAATCGCGTCTCTGTCAAACATAATCACTCTCCTCCAACTCAAACAGGCTCTCGACCGTCGTACCGAATTTCCGAGCCAGAAGTAGCGCCAGCTTAACCGAGGGACTGTAATTTCCATGCTCGATGGCGACAATGGTCTGCCTCGAGACTGATACCATATCCGCCACTTGCTTCTGGCTCAACTCCCCATGCTCAAAGCGATATTTCCTCAAATGCGTCTTCATTTTCTCCCCGTGACCTATGTTACTTCTTGATGAGAAGAGTAAATAAAACTTGACTCCGTGTCAAGTTTTATATTCATTAAGTCAATAAAACTTGACACACGTTGGCAACGTTTCGAGTGGTATTAGCGCTTCACCAATTCCGTCAAATGATTTGCGTTAGACTGCTCAGCTGCCTAAATTATGGGCAGTTAGCCGCTTAGGCCAAATCGGTCCGGCCTGTGCTGCTTTCAAATAGGCTATGGAAGCTTTAGTTTATCTTAAAGATCTTGTCGTCATTCTCGGGTTCGGTGTCCTGATTGTCGCCGTCTTCCGAAAATTCAATATGCCGTCTACGGCCGGTTTTATCCTTGCCGGTATTATCGTCGGTCCTCAGGGACTGGGGTTTGTAGGCGACATCCACCAGGTCGAGGTCCTGGCTGAAGTTGGCGTGGCACTGCTGCTGTTTGGCATCGGGCTGGAGCTATCGCTTGAAAAACTCAGGCGCCTTTGGAGACCTATTCTGGCCGGGGGATTCCTGCAGGTCGGCATCACCATCATAATTGCATACGCTGCCTCGAGATTCTATGGCCTGCCGAGCAATTCCGCCTTATTCGTTGGTTTCCTGGTTGCCCTGTCAAGCACCGCGATCGTGCTGCGGGGACTGCAGGAGCGAGGCGAGGTTGACGCCCCTCACGGCCGCCTCACGCTTGGCATACTGGTGTTCCAGGATTTTAGCGTGGTCCCCATGATGCTGGCCATTCCTCTTCTGGTTGGCACCGATACGGCCGGCATGGATCTCCTGATCACGGCGGCGGAATCAATCGCAATTGTCGTTGGTGTCCTGGTCGCCGCTCGTTTGATAGTCCCCCGGGTTCTGAATCTGGTGGCCCAGACCAGGGAGAGACAGCTTTTCATTCTCACTATTTTTGTGATTTGCGTCGGAACGGCGTGGTTGATTACCAGCTCGGGAGCATCGCTTGCCATCGGCGCCTTCCTGGCAGGATTGGTAGTGGCCGGAAGCGAGTATCGCCACCAGGCCCTTGCCGATCTGATACCGTTTCGCGAGATATTTGCAAGTCTGTTTTTTGTGTCGGTGGGGATGTTTCTGGCACCGCCCGCAATCCTGGAAAACATCATTCCCATTGTGATTTTACTGATAGCCATCATGGCCGGCAAGGCGGTAATCGTGTTCCTCACTGCTTTAATCTTGCGACTTCCCCTGCGCGTGGCGCTTCTGGCCGGTATTTCACTGGCCCAGGTGGGCGAGTTCTCACTGGTACTTTTCTTCGCCAGCCAGGGTACCGGCCTGGTCGATCAATCACTCCAGGGAAGCCTGATTCCGGCTGCCGTGCTGTCGATGTTCCTTACACCTATTGCTATCACTTATGCTCCACATTTTGCAGCAGGAGTCGGCCGCCTGCGCGGGCTCACGCGCTTTATGAAAGTGTCGTCCGCCGAAGAAGTCACCGCCGAGGTCCGGCAGATGCGTGACCATGTCATCATCGGCGGCTATGGCTTTGCCGGACGCGAACTGGCTCTGGCTCTGCAGAAAGGCGGGATACCTTATGTCGTCGTCGACTTGAATGTTGAAAACGTTAGAAAAGCATCAGAGGAAGTGGGCCACGCTTATTTCGGCGATATAACAAGCATCGATGTTCTTGAAAAAGTAGGGGCCGTATACGCACGCGAACTGGTGCTGCTGATAAACGACCAGCGAGCTACTGAACGAGCCATCAAAGTCGCCCGGGCGCTGGCGCCGAAGTTGATGATATTGGTGCGAACCTACTACCTGCTGGATATACAGCCGCTTCTGGCGGCCGGGGCTAACGATGTAATCCCTGCCGAGCGGGAGGCGGCCGTCAGAATCACCGCCAACGTGCTCAATCGTCACAGTGTCGATTCGGGTCAGATTGACGATTATTGCTCACTAATCCGCGCGCGCACCGAAGAGGAAGAAGCTTGATTTCGGTGATAACATAATTTCACCACACCAGCCCCGAAACATCGAAACGTACGGAGCGTATAAGGAAGCATCTTCAATTCATCCGACCAACGAAAGGGCCGTTCGTATTATGACAAACCACAAGCCGACTTTCGCGGACACCGGGGAGCGTAACGTACTGAAGCTGGCACAACGGCTTCAGGACTATTTCTCGCCGAAAATCATTGGAGAGGTAAACGACGTTTATATTAAGGTGGCCAAGATGAAGGGGGAAGATACGCCCTGGCACACCCACGACGACGAAGACGAACTCTTCTACGTCCTGAAAGGAAAGCTGAGAATGTTCCTTGAAAGCCAGGAACCGTTCGACATGAATGAAGGTGAGTTCTTTATCGTCCAGAGGGGAGTGAAACACCGGGTAAGCTCCGACCAGGACTGCTGGACGATACTGATTGAGAACAAGACCACCAAGCACCTCGGGAACGTTAAAGCACCGCACGCCAAATCGATCGAAGATCAGTTCTAAGGGGTGGCTGGATTTACCGGCATAGGACGTCAAGAAAGAGTGAAACCTGGCAGACAACCTATCGTAAGCTACCTCAACCGGTAGGTTATAAGCAATGATCCTTTAAAAACACCCTCAAAACAGGACCACCGGCCGTCAGGAGTGGTCCGTCCAGTCATGGCGCTGTACGGTGTAAACCGCACAGGGCGAATTAAGCTTACAATTCTTGAATAGGTTTAGGAGCAAGTTATGAAACTTACTGTGCGTAACTATAAAACTGACTCGGATTATCAAGGCATCCGCGAATTCTTGCACCATGTCTTTGTACTAAATGACTACTGGGAGCATAGCTGGCAGGTTATGCGTTTTGACTATTGGCGATGGCACGGTATTTTGAATATGGGTGACGGACAACTGGAAACAGACGTCTTCATATGGGAGACTCCTAAAGGCGACATAGCTGCGGTGCTCAACCGCGAAGCTCCGGGCAGTTGTTGGCTTCAGGTGCACCCTGACTACCGGACGCGGGAACTGGAAGAGCAGATGATTTCTGTCGCCGCGAAGCATCTGACGGTACCTACCGCCGACAGCAACCAGAGACATCATATCTGGACCGAGCCGAGTGATGACCTTCGGCTGGAAATCCTGAAGCGGCACGGTTACACCAAAAGCAAACGAAATGAATGCCAGCGCCGGCGATGCATGTCAGTTCCCATCCCGGAGTTTCCGATTGCCGACGGCTATACTGTTCGCGCCCTGGGCGACACCGACGAGCTACCGGCCCGAAGCTGGGTATCGTGGCGCGCCTTTCATCCGAATGAGCCGGACGAGGCGTACCAGGGCTGGCAATGGTATCACAACATTCAGAAAGCACCACTGTATCGTCGCGATCTCGACATTGTAGCGGTCGCACCCGGTGGTAAACTCGCCGCTTTCTGTACCGTCTGGTTTGACGACGTTTCCAATACCGGTGTTTTCGAGCCGGTCGGGACTGACCCCGATCACCAGCGGCGCGGTCTCGCCAGCGCCGTTATGACCGAAGGTCTCCGCCGACTCAGGCGACTGGATGCGAAGTACGCCTATGTCGGCTCCTGGAACGAGGCCACCCACACCCTCTACGGCGACAAGATGGGCTTCAAGGACTACGTCGCCCTGGAAGCATGGGAGAAGGTCGTTTGAGTTCGCGTGCGACTCTGTAGGCCGGAGAATTGCCCGACCACGGACAGTCGCTGTATCAGAACCGGACACCGAGCCTCCCCTGGGGCCGGCATAATCTATTGTATATCAATATCTAACAATGTCGGCCCCGGATTTGCTCTATTTTAGTCGGTAACAGTAGACCGTTTTTTCGTATCTTTAAACATCAAATTACGGGAATGTGACCGATGCTTTCAAACTACCTGAAAATCACCCTGCGCAATATCCGAAAACATAAGGGATATACCTTCATCAATGTGGCCGGCCTGGCGGTAAGTATCGCCAGCTGCATGCTGATTGGCCTGTGGATACTCAACGAAAAGAGCTATGATAAACATTACCCCGATGCCCAGCGCGTTCAGGCGATCCTGTCCAATGGCCACTTCGTGAGCGCGAACGCCCTGGCACCCTATCTGGAAGAGAACGTCCCCGAAATACAGTATGCGGCACGGATGACCGGCAGCGATGCAATCCTGGTCAACAGCGAATCGCTGGATTCGTTCGAAGATCTCATGGCAGCGGATCCGCAGATACTTCAGATACTTTCCTTTCCGTTCATCTCGGGAAATCCGCAAACAGCTCTTTCCGAGCCGAACTCGGTCGTTATCACCGAAGAGATGGCAGCGAGGTTCTTCGGAAACCAGTCGGCCATCGGTCAGACAGTGACCATTAACAACGAGGCCGAATATACTGTTACCGGAGTCATTGAGAACACTCCGCCCAACTCGAGTTTTCAGTTCGACCTGCTGGTTTCCATCGATTACCAGCGAGAACATATTATTGCCGAAGGCTTCCCGTACGAGGCGTGGAATTTCGTAAGCACCAGGACCGTAGCGAAGGTACAGCCTGGAATAACCAGCACGGTCCTCACCGATAAGATTTCCGGGCTGATTCAAGAGTTTTATGATGATAGAGAAGTCACCCTTTCATCCATTAACATCGACGACTTATACTTGAGATTCTCTGAAACCAACAAAGGCATAAAGATATTCTCATCCATTGCCCTCGCCATTCTGCTGATGGCCTGCATTAATTACGTAAACCTGTCAACCGCCAGATTCAGAATGAGAGCCAAGGAAACCGGCATACGAAAGATAATCGGGGCTTCAAGGGGAGCACTGGTGGCGCAGTTTTTGGGTGAATCATTTTTCCTCATGATGATCGGATTTGCCCTGGCCTTATCTCTCGTTGACACGTTCCTGCCGTTTTTCAACTCCCTTTTTGAAACCCGGCTTTCTCTTAATCTTCTTGGCGATCCTTCAATAGTCATAACCGGCATCGGTATCCTCCTTGCCACCACGCTTGCGGCAGGGATTTATCCGGCCATCGTCTTATCCCGCTTTCACCCGGTACAGACCATGAGAAAGGGTCTTAACTTGACCAGCCGGCATTTTACACTAAGAAGAGTGCTGGTGGTGCTTCAGTTTTCACTGACGGCCATTCTGATCATTGGAACAGCCGTGATCTACCTGCAGGTCAGTCATATGAAAAACTGGGATGTCGGCTACAACAAGGAACATGTTATCAACATCCGTCTCCGGGGTGAGAGCCGAGCCAATTACGCCGCCCTCAAGAACGAACTGCGACAGAATCCGGCCATACAATCGGTGACAGCCGCCACCAATACTTTGCCCTACTGGTATATGGAGACTTCGGTGACCTGGGATGGCCTGGAACCCGACGAAGTGCGGGATGTCAGCTTCAACTTTGTGAAATATCATTTTACGAAGACTTACGGCCTGGAGCTGATCGAAGGTCGCGACTTTGACGAAAACATTTCTACCGACGAACAATCGGCCTGCCTCGTCAATGAAACCCTGGCCCGATCCCTGAACCGATCCCCGGTTCTGGGAACTCACATCGATGTCTGGAATGTGAAGCGCGAAGTAGTCGGCATAGTCAAGGATTTCAACTTCCGCCCCTTGAGTGACGGTATTCAGCCGCTGGTGTTAACCATGAACCCTCCCGGGGCTACGAGGTTCGGAAGAATAAACACTATGTCAATACGCATTGGACCCAACAATATTAGTTCCACCCTGGCTTCCATTGAACAAACATGGAATGAAATTGTACCTAATCATCCTTTTGAATATACATTTCTCGACGACCAGTTCGACGCCCAATACAGATCGTTGGAGCAGGTCAATAATCTGGCCGTCTGTTTCGGAACTCTGGCCGTATTCATCGCCGCGCTGGGATTGTTCGGTCTCGCCTCTTACACCGCTGAGCAAAGAACAAAAGAGATTGGCATCCGAAAAGTACTCGGGGCGTCTATTACCAACATCGTCCGCATGATGTCCAAAGAGTACGTTATACTCGTGGCGGTGGCCAACGTCGTCGCCTGGCCCTTAGCCTGGTATGTCATGTCGGAATGGCTGACCGAGTTCGCTTATCATATTGACATCAGCCTCGGCACGTATGTAATGGTCGGAAGCTTTACTCTGGTTATAGCGTTATTGTCAGTTGGCTACCAGGCACTGCGAGCCGCCTCTACCAATCCGGTCGATGCTATACAATATGAATGACGTTTCGAAACATGGCTGTTATCACTCCGTATCAATACCATGATAGAAGTGTACGTAGACAGTCGCGACCGGTGGAGAAAGTGGCTGAAGAAGAATCACGACCGAAGCAACGGCATCTGGCTGGTCTTTTATAAAAAGCAATCCGGTAAACCCACCCTTGACTACGATGACGCCGTCGAGGAAGCCCTTTGCTTTGGTTGG
>CP070756.1:2535650-2539447 GCA_020348905.1 Candidatus Zixiibacteriota bacterium | reverse complement strand
TATCTGATGGCCGGGTGCGGCGGAGGAAACAATGATGCCAACACCTCCGAGCGGCCAGCAGTTACCGTCGTTACGGATGAAATTACCACCGAAGACTTTCCGGTGACCGTCCGTATCGGGGGAACCCTCAAGGGTGACCGCCAGACACTGATCCCGGCCAAGGTAACCTCGACCGTATCGCAAATTCCGGCTCGCCGCGGCCGTACCGTAAGAAAAAACGAGCTTTTGGTTATGCTCGATCCGGGTGGAGTAACTTCGAGATATCGCCAGGCTCTGGCAGTTTATCTCAATTCAGAAAAGCAGTATAGCAAGATGAGATCCCTGTATGAAACCGGAGCTATCTCGGAAAGTCAGCTTGACCGTGCCGAGACGGAGTATAAAGTAGCCAAAGCCGATTATGAGGCCGCCGCCCAGACAATAGAAATCAGGGCTCCTTTTGACGGCGTTGTTACCGACGTTCATGTCCGTGGCGGTGACGAAGTCTCCCTCGGGACGCCGCTGGTGGAGGTGGCTGATGTGGCTGCTTTGAGACTGTTTCTCGAGGTTCCCACCTCGCAGATCGGGAAATTGGCGGTCGACCAGAAGGTCTCCGTCGTATCACCGATCGACTCGGCTACGGTTATGGATGGAAAAATCATTGCCATCGCTGATGCTGCCAACACTGTAACCCGCAGTTTTGAAGTCGAATGTCGTTTTGACAATCTGCCAAAAGGTTTTGCTCCCGGCATGTACGTTATTGCGGATATCCAGACTAAAATTCTTGCCTTGGCCTTGGTTATTCCCAACGACGCCATTCTGTACCGATCCGGGGAGGCTCTGGTCTACCTTGTCGATTCCGATACCGTATCACTGGTGCCCGTAAATATTCTGGCTTCCGGTGATGGCCGTTCTGCAGTCATGGCCGAAATCAGTCCCAGCCAGCGTGTAGTTGTTGTCGGTCAGAAAAATCTCACTCCTGGTGCCAGAGTGCGGGAGGCGAGTCTATGATATTGGCCAATGTCTCGATTCGCCGACCGGTTTTCGCCACCATGATGGTGGCCGCCCTGCTGGTGCTGGGAATTACATCGTATTTCGCGCTTTCGGTCGATCTAGTCCCCGACATCGATTTCCCCTTTGTCGTCGTTACCGTCGATTACCCGGGGGCTGATGCCGAAACCATCGAAGTTGACGTCACCAAGAAGATCGAAGACGCGGTCAATACCATTGCCGGGGTCAAACATGTTCAATCGACCGCCTACGAAGGTTTTTCCCTTACTGTTATCGAATTTACCCTGGAAACCGAGGGTGTTGATGCGGCTGCCGAGGCACGCGACCGCGTGGCCACGATTCGTGACCTCCTGCCGGCAGATATCGAAGAACCGGTGGTGCAGCGGTATGACCCGACGTCCGAGCCAATCATCTCGCTTGCCATTTCGGGTCCGCAGTCCAAGCGGGATTTGACCGAATTCGTCGATGATGTCATTCGGCCTACCTTGGAGACCATCGATGGCGTCGGCGCCGCAACAGTTGTGGGCGGCACCGAGCGGGAAATTCAAATTCGCATTAATCCCGAGGCCCTGAAAGCCTTCGACCTGACACCAGTTATGGTGGCCACCAAATTGAGGGCGGCCAATGTGGAAATTCCCGCAGGTCGCATGGTCGACGGCAATCGCGAATGGATTGTCCGCACTATGGGCCGTTTTACCTCGATACAGGAAATACGCAATGTTGTAATACTTACCCCTCAGGGCCGCATGGTGCGCTTGGGGGAAGTCGCTGAGGTGGTTGATACCGAGGTGGAAGCGTTGTCCGCCTCGCGCCTTAATGGTCATCCGGCGGTCGGATTGGAAATCCGCCGCCAGTCCGGGGCCAATACTGTGCAGGTCGCTGATGATGTACGATTTGAACTGGAAAAGATAAAACAGCAGCTCCCACCCGGAATGGAAATTACAGTTGCCTCCGATAATTCAAGGTTTATCAGAGATGCCGTCCACGAAGTCATTACCAATATTATCTGGGGTGGTTCACTGGCGGTTCTGGTTATATTCTTGTTTTTGGCTAACGTCAGAACGACAATCATAAGCGGCCTGGCTATCCCGATCTCGATTATCGCCACCTTCACACTGATGCGCTCCCTGGGCTTTTCCATCAACATGATGACTCTGCTGGGCTTATCTCTGGCAGTGGGGCTTCTAATCGATGATGCGATTGTGGTAATTGAGAATATTTATCGCCATATGGAAATGGGTAAATCGGCCATGCAGGCGGCGCGGGAGGCGACTTCCGAAATCGGCTTGGCAGTGTCGGCCACTGCTTTTTCGATTATTGTCGTCTTTTTGCCCGTTGCCTTCATGTCCGGAATCGTCGGCCGGTTCTTTTATGCCTTTGGGATGACCGTAGCTTTTGCAATTGCCGTGAGTCTGTTCATCGCCTTTACTCTAACACCCATGCTCTCGTCACGCTTTCTTAAGCCACAACTTGAAGTGGCAAAGACAAAGGTCTACAAGAGACTGCAGGGGGTCGGCAACCTGTTCAGGCACATCCAGCAAAATTGGTATCGTCCTTCTCTAAAATGGTGTCTCGGACACCGCTTCCTGACCATTTGTTTTGCAACCTTGGCATTTGTCGGATCCCTATTCCTGTCTCGATTCATCGGTAGCGAATTTCTTCCCCAGACCGACGAAGGTATGTTTTATGTATCTTTTGAAGGTCTGGCCGGTGATAAACTCGAGACGACGATTGAGAGGATCAAACCCGTTGAGGAAATGATTATAGCTCGGCCTGAGGTTGTCAGTGTCATGACGACCATCGGCGGCGGAACCAACCCCGTCAACGCCGGTATGTTGACTGTCAACCTGGTCGATCAAGCAGAACGAGAAGTTCGTGCTGATTCGCTGGTGAAAATGTTTCGGGATGAACTGAGAAATATCCCCGGATATTTCTTTATCGTCTCCCTGGAACCGGAACACGGCGGGGGGAGACCGGTCGAGGTTTCTATACGGGGGCAGGACCTTCGTCAACTGGAAGAATATGGCGAGGAACTTATGCGGCGAACCCGGCATATTCAGGGTCTCGTCGATGTCGAGTCTTCCGTTGAAGCCGGAAAGCCGGAATTGAAAATTCATCTCAATCGCGACCTGGCCGCCGATCTGGGCGTTAGCGCTTACGATGTAGCCGCTGTGCTGCGGCAGTATATCGACGGTGATATTGTTTCGAAATATAAAGAGGGCGACAAAGAATACGATATTCGCCTGCAGATTGCCGAAGACTACCGGCAGGATCTGCGCAGCATCGGGATGCTGCCGATTCCGTCCATGAAGGACGTAGAAGGTCGTGACCGCTACGTTGTGCCGCTCGAACAGATTGCAAATATTGAACGAGCCTCCGGGCCATCCGAAATCAAAAGATTTGACCGCATTCGCGAGGTACGTATCTCAGGCGGTATCACTGACAGACCGGCTGGTGATGTCCGCGCTGATATCATGGCCGTGGCCGATTCCATTAATATGATGCCGGGATATTCCATGACGGCCATCGGCGAAGCCGAGTACATGGCTGAATCTTTCCAGAATATCTTCATCGCGCTGATATTGGCCGTGATCTTTATTTATCTGGTTCTCTCCAGCCAGTACAATAGCTTTGTCGATCCCCTGGCGATTATGATGTCACAGCCACTCGCCATTGTCGGCGCTATGGTCAGCCTGTTTTTGTTCGGCTCCGCCTTTTCGATCATGTCCTTGATCGGAATTGTGCTCTTGATGGGCTTGGTGACAAAGAATGCCATCTTGCTGGTCGACTTTGCCCGGCAGCGTCGGGCC
>CP070756.1:2520205-2535550 GCA_020348905.1 Candidatus Zixiibacteriota bacterium | reverse complement strand
TCATGTACGAGATAGGCATGAAAGTTTTATCGCCACCGAACTCTTCGAGATATTCCCAGGCGGCCATGACATCGGCCATCTCGGCCATATCGGCCATCGGGCAACCGGCCAGCGGGTTGGGCAGGTAAACATTTTTGGATTCGTCGGTTAATATATCCGCCGATTCGGCCATAAAGTGCACGCCGCAAAACACAATCGACTCCACATCGCGCTGCTCGGCCGCGATTTTCGACAGCCCGTAACTATCACCGACATGATCACCAAAGCCGACCACCTCCAGCCGCTGGTAATGGTGGGCCAAAATAACCAGTTTCCTGCCCAGACGCGATTTGGCGGACGCTATTCTATCCTTCAGATCCTCGTTGGTAGCTTCGCGATATTCGGTTGGGAGCGAAAAATACATATTCTATTCTTTCTTGCTCTTGTCAGCCTTTTTCTTTTCCCGGGCTATCTTTCTCATAACCAGTTCGTGCTTGTCGGTGGAATGGCCCGGGCTGACCTTTGCTCCGGGGTCAATATAATGCTTGGCGTTATTGACAGCAATAGCGACCTCCCCGCAGCCGGTTGAAATCAACTTTAGCTTTCCATCGTAAGTAACAATGTCACCGGCGGCAAAAACACCGTCGATGTTTGTACGCATACGGCTGTCGACTTTGATGGCGTTTTTGTCGATTTCAAGTCCCCAGTCCGAAACCGGCCCCAGATTAGTGATAAATCCGATATTAAATACAATAGCATCTACTTTCAATCGCTCTTCTTCGCCCGTCTGGGTCTGGACAATAGTGGCGTATCGCACCCAGTCGTCCCCCTCAATTTGCTTAACCTCCCAGAAGGGGTATTTCAGCTTTACCGGCGATTCTCTGACTTTCCTTACTGAATCCTCGTGAGCGGAAAAGAAATCGTTGCGATGAATGTGGGTGATCGACCGCGCTACCGGCTGAAGCATCATGGAATAGTCGAAAGCGGAATCGCCACCACCCACCACCAGAACGTCTTTATCACGAAAATCCTCCAGACGTCTGACGAAGTAATAGACACCCGCCCCCTCCAGTTCTCTGACGTTCGGAATATCCAATCGTTTCGGGATATACGCGCCAAGGCCAACGCAAACGATGGCCGTTCTGGACAGGTGCTCGGCCCGGTCGGTGGTGAGCCGGATTATACCGTCGGGCAGACGTTCAATCCCGATTACTTTCTCCTCCAAACAGTAACTATGTTCGTATTGATCGGCTTGCTTTCTGAGTTGTGCCACGAGATCCTTGGCAAGAATTTTGGGAAACCCGGCCACGTCGTAAATGTACTTCTCCGGGTAGAGGGCCATGAGCCCGCCGCCAATTTCGCCCAGCATGTCAATGGCCTTTGTCCTGGTTCGGCGCAGACCGCTGTAATACATGCCGTAGAGAGCAACTGGTCCAGCCCCTACAAAAGTAACATCGTATATATCGTTACCGTCTGCTGTCATCCACTCAACTCAATGTCTCGATCCTTTTCAGTACCTCTTCGAAACTGGCCTGTCCCCTTTCGGCAAAGATGACCTTTCCGTTCGGGTCAAGAGCGTATACCGTCCTAAGGACCCCTTTACCGGTCGGTTTCTGACTTTTGAATTTGGCCAGAACCTTTTCGCCAGGGTCGGATAGGATGGGAAAATTGAAGCCTTTTTTTCGAGCATAATTCTGATGCGCTGTTACCGAAGCGGAGTTGATCGCCAGTACCTTAGTATTGGTGGCCTCGAACCGAGACCGGTAGTGCTCCAATCCTGCGAGCTGGCGGTCTCACCCGGGAGTATTATTCTTGGGATGGAATACGATGACAGCGAATCGACCTTCGAGATCTCTCGACGATAGTTTGCCGCCGGTAGAGGCCTCGAGATTGAAGGCCGGCGACTTCTTTCCTATCGAAAGTAACGTCACTTCATTTTTGCTCATTATTGACCCACCTTTTTTCTTTCAGCTTTCTCGATTTTGGCCCAGGTGTCGCGAAGCGACACGGCCCTGTTGAAGACCGGCTTCTGCGGCTTCGAGTGCTTCGTATCGACGCTGAAGTAACCGTGTCGGAGAAACTGGTAGCAGGTGCCATGCTCGGCCGTGGCCAGACCGGGCTCGATCATACAATCGGATATTATCTCCAGAGAGTCAGGGTTCAAACTCTGCCTGAAATCTTCATCCTCTTCCGGATCTTCCCTGGTGAACAGACTGTTGTAGATTCTCACTTCTGCCGGAACGGCGTGCGCCGACGAAACCCAGTGCAACGTTCCCTTGACTCTTCGACCATCCTGAGCTTCGCCGCTTTTCGTGCCCGGGTCATAAGTACACCTGAGTTCGATCACATCGCCGGTTTTGTCGTCTTTAATGACCTTTTCGCATTTGATGAAGTAAGCATGCTTCAAGCGTACTTCCCGACCGGGAGCTAACCTGAAAAATTTCTTCGAGGGTTCTTCGCGGAAATCCTCGCGCTCGAT
The DNA here is from genome assembly GCA_020348905.1 of Candidatus Zixiibacteriota bacterium. Classification (GTDB taxonomy): domain Bacteria; phylum Zixibacteria; class MSB-5A5; order GN15; family FEB-12. Next base: position 2,533,092 of record CP070756.1, on the reverse strand, counting down.
ATATATCTCCCGCGAGAATGAAATCTGCCTGGTACCCATCGAGGCGTCTTCGGGGTTGTTTATGGCCTCAAGCTGTTCCACCTGCCCTTCGGGATAATTCTCTATGACGACTTTTAGCGGCCTCAGGACAGCCATTACGCGCGGGGCTGTTTTGTTGAGGTCTTCGCGGAGGCAATGTTCCAGCAATGCAATATCCACCACGCTGTCTCTTTTGGCTACGCCAACCCGGTCAAGAAACGTCCGGATAGATTTCGGTGAATAGCCCCTTCGGCGCAGACCGGAAAGGGTGGGCATGCGCGGGTCATCCCAGCCATCGACATGACCCTCCTCAACAAGTGCCCTAAGTTTGCGCTTGCTCATCACCGTGTTGGTCAGGTTTAACCGGGCAAATTCGATTTGCTGAGGGTGGTAAACGCCCAACTGATCGAGATACCAGTCATACAGTGGTCGATGGTCCTCAAATTCAAGGGAGCACAAGGAGTGAGTGATACCTTCGATCGAATCAGACTGCCCGTGAGCCCAGTCGTACATGGGATAAATGCACCATTCGGTGCCAGTCCGGTGATGGGCGGCGTGAAGTACCCGGTACATAACCGGGTCACGCATGTTGAGGTTACCCGAGGCCATATCTATCTTCGCCCGCAGAACGCGGGAACCGTCGGGGAACTCGCCGCTTTTCATGCGTTCGAACAGGTCCAGGTTTTCATCGACGGAGCGGTTTCGGAAGGGACTTTCCTTACCCGGTTTGGTGAGGGTTCCCCGGTGCTCTCTAATCTGGTCGGCGCTCAAGTCATCAACATAAGCCTTACCGTCTTTTATCAGCTTGACGGCCCACTGGTAGAGTTGCTCGAAATAATCCGAGGCATAATAGAGCCGGTCCTCCCAGTCATACCCCAGCCACTTAATGTCCTCGATTATAGATTGAACAAATTCGGCTTCTTCCTTAATGGGATTGGTATCATCGAACCTCAGGTTGTACCTGCCACCGTAGTCCTCGGCGATCCCGTAGTTAAGACAGATAGCCTTGGCGTGGCCGATGTGCAGATAGCCGTTAGGTTCCGGAGGAAACCGGGTGTGGACGCGACCGTCGTTTTTCTTATTCTTCAGGTCTTCGTCAATGATTTCGCGGATAAAATTCGAGGCGCCACCGGTGCGCTCGGCCCCTTCTCGGCGCTCACCGCCGGACTGCGATTTCTCTGATTCAGGTCGATTGTTGCTCATACATTCATTTCCTGTGCTCGGATGAGGCCTCCGGTAACCGGGTTGTCGGTCGATAAGGGTGGCTTCTGTCACACCAAACTATTAAGGAGAATAACAACCGGAACTCCCGAAGGTTCACGGCCTGGGTTTTTCGGTCAGGCTGGCCCTTCCAGTACCGCCAGCTGTTCGAAAAGCCTTTCATTGTCGGGCACCCGGGCCAGATCAACGTGCTCGATGTAGCGGATGACTCCCTTCTTGTCTATCAGAAAGACGGCCCGTGCGGCGTATCCCCGCTCGGTCAGCACGCCATACTTCCGGGCGACTTCGCCATGAGGATAAAAGTCGGACATAAGCGGAAAAGACAGTCCGCCGAGGGATTTCGCCCAGGCCTTATGGCACGGAACCGAATCGACAGAAATACACAACAACTGGCAGTCAAATTCCTCGAAGCGATGAATCACCTTCTGGTACTCCGGTATCTGTGTGGCGCAGACCGGCGTCCAGTCACCCGGGTAAAAGGCCAGGACGACATTCTTACGGCCCTTATACCAGGCCAGGTTAAGCTCTCCTTCATTGTGTGTCAGCAGCGTGAAATCCGGCGCGGGCGTATTCACTTCCAGCCTGACCGTTTCCTGTTGAACGTGCTGCTTTTTGTCAATAGTCATTCTTCATAATCCCCGTACAGGTCACTCTCGAAACTGTCGCCTTCTCCCTCTACCGTTTCATCGGTAAGAAAATCCGGGTCATCCTCGGACCATTCCTTGAATTTGTGCTTGGGAGCGCCACAAACGGGGCACATATCAGGCAGATCCTCTCCGTCATGGATGTATCCGCAAACCTCACATACATACTCCATCTAATACTCCTTCTGCGACGCGCTGTGAAATCCGTCTAATATTCCTGCGGCGACGTATCACCGTATTGAAACCAGAAGTAATTTCCTGATAGGGCCTCTTTCTCGGCCATTAACAACTCATAGTGACGATGCTCTTCCTCGGCCAACTGATCAAATATATTGCGGAAGAAATCATCGTTGACAAGCTCTTTTTCCTGCTGGTAGTAATTAGTCGCGGCCAATTCAGCTTCGATAGCAAGAGTGATAAAATCCATCTCGGTCTTGCGTTCCTCGAGCTGGCCCTTCTGAAAAACCTCGGCCAGGGCCGTTAAGCCTTTGGCGGGCAGGTCGCCAACCTTGCCACCGACGTACTTGCGGTACATTTCAATGAGGGTGGCCTTGTGGCGACTCTCATCGTCACGCAGTCCTTCCAATTTTCGTTTGGCCTCTGCATTAGTGGCTTTTTCGGCGAGCAGATTATAGAAGTAGTACCCATCTTCTTCGCCCTTGATTGCCATCTTCAGAACATCGGCAACTTTCTTTTTCGATTCGGTCATACTTTTCCTTCGGGTAATTACTTGTTCTTATTTTCGATATATGTTACGGCCTTTCTCATCCTTTCGATAACGACCGGTTTGGTGAGCAGCACCAGAATGTCATACAAACCGGGGCCGGCCGCCACACCGGATACGGCCAGTCGAGTCGGGTGGATCAGTTTGGCCCTTTTGATACCGCTGTCGTCAGCCATCTGACTTAGCGTTGTCTCTGTGTTTTCAAGCGTGAATTCGTCCAACTTCTCAAAGCGGTCCGCCAACTCGCCCAGCAGGGCAGCCGAGTCCGGGGTAAAAGTTCTCTGGTCGGCCTCGGGGTCATAGGAGTAATCGAAAATGAAGAAATACTCTCCCATTGATACGAAATCCGACAGCCGCTTGACACGATCGATGAGTACCCGTATTACAGCTCGAAGATAATCCCATCTCGTCTCCAGCCAGTATTTTGTTGTAAGCTCGGCCTCGACCAGCAGAGGTGCCACCATCGTTGCCAGTTCGTGGTCGGATTTCCTGATAAGGTGTTCCCTGTTGAAGGCTATCAGTTTCTCTTCGTTAAAGATAGCGTTGGAGGTATTGAAATAATCGGCATCAAAGATCTCGACCAGTTCATCGGTGGAATAGATCTCGCGGTCGGTCTTGGGTGACCATCCCAGAAGGCACAGGAAATTGAACATGGCCTCAGGCAAGATACCCTCCAGGCGATACTCTCCGACGTCTTTGTCTCCAAGACGCTTGGACACTTTCTTCTTGTCCGGCCTCAGGAGCAGGGGAATATGACCGAAAGTTGGCGCCGGATAACCCAGGGCGTTATAAATATGAATTTGCTTGAAGGTGTTAGTGATGTGGTCGTTGCCGCGAATAACATGGGTAATTCCCATTTCATGATCATCCACCGCTACCGCCAGGTTGTAGGTCGCAGTTCCATCAGAGCGGGCGATAATAAAATCTTCGATCTCCTCGTTGCCCCGTCGGAGCAGACCCGAGACCATGTCAGTGAAGGTCGTCTCACCGTCGGGTATCTTCAGGCGAATCACGCACTTTTCACCGCGGTCGAGCTTTTGTTTGATATCATCAGCGGTCAATCCCAGGCATCGTCGATTGTACTGCAGGGGCAGTTTTTCTTTCCGAGCGTGCTCGCGATCCTGTTCCAGCTGTTCGGCGGTGCAGAAGCAGCGGTAGCCATGGCCGCTGTCGAGAATCTGCTGCGTCGCAGACTTGTACAGGTTAAGCCGTCGGGACTGGTAGACAATTTCCTCATCCCACTTCAAACCCAGCCACTCAAGGGCAGATAGAATCGGCTCCACCAGGGCCGGGTCACTGCGAGCAACATCGGTATCCTCGATTCGGATCAGGAATTGCCCGCCCGCGTGACGGGCGAACAGGTAGTTGGCGATTGCCGTTCGGGCGGTGCCCACGTGCAGATATCCTGTTGGTGACGGCGCGATGCGTACTCTTACGGAATCGTGGCTCATCGGCGTATAACCCACAGCTAAACGGCAGTGCCCTCATTATCCGGGCCCGGCGGCCGTGTTGGAGGTTCCAATGGCTCCGCCGGTGGAGGGGTAGCCGGCTGAGCCGGAGGTTCCTGTTTTATCACTGGAGGCGGCGGCTCGGGCCGCGAAACACCTGGCGGCGGTGGCGGGGACGGTGGTCGGCTGACAGGCGGAGCTGTTGAGCGAGGCTTGGGTGGCTCATCCGAACTCACCGACGGGACGTCCGACTCCGCAGCACCCAGGTGAAGCTCTACGCCACCTATAAGCTTCGCCATCAAGTTATAAACCAGGACCATTATTACCACCAGCAGGGTCAGAAAAAAAGCCGACCACAGGGCGCTCAAGAAGGGCATAATCATCATTATGCCGGCCGATGCGCCACCGAGGTCAAGGTCAGCGGTGTCATATGCCAGTGACGTCGACAGCACCGCCACGAAAGGTACAGCCAGCACACCCAATAATAAGCCAACCAGGAACCCGACGATGAGGTTGACAAAGAATGCTATCTTGACGACCGGCCAGACCGGTATTGATTTTACTTCGTAGCGCACGCCCAAATTACCTCTAACAACTCTCTAACCTTTTTCGAATGGTAAAACAGAAAAAAAAACAAGGCAACAGCAAAAAGAGTATTAAGTGTTCACCTTCAGCCATTTTTCCGATTTGAAGAAGATACCTTCTTCGGTCGTCGAAGCAAGTCAATAATCGCCGGAATCCCGGGACTTGACGGCCTACAAGACGCACTCTTTGATGATGAACCGTGCGTCGACGGCCCTGCACATATCCTTTTCCGGAGAAGCCATAAAGGGGTTGATATCGATTTCCGCAAAGCAGTCGAAGTCGCTGACCAATTGTGACAATCGCAGCAGGGTTTCCTCGAGTATGGCTAAGTCAACCGGCGGGGCTCCCCGAAAGCCGGTTAGAAGCGGATAGGAGCGTATGGACTGAATCATCTCTTTGGCGCTGGCGTCGGTGACCGGGTTGATATCGAAGGAAACATCCTTCATAACCTCCACGTATATACCGCCCAATCCAAACATGATCAGGGGTCCAAAGGAGGGATCAATGGTCATGCCCATGACGGTCTCGATACCGCCGGAGATCATTCGCTGCATGGCCACCGAGAATTTCTCTCCGGGCTGCGGCTTGCCCGTTCGCTTTCGCAACTCGTTGAAGCCATCGCGGACTTCTTTGTCCGTTCGCAGATCAACCAGCACACCGCCGAACTCGGTTTTATGCAGAATCGGGGGGGTATTTATCTTCATGACCACCGGATATCCAATCTTGTTGGCCCCGGCCAGGGCTTCCTTTGAACTCGAAGCATAGGTGTAGCCAGCCGCGGGAATACCGTAGGCTTTCAGAATTTCTATGGCTCGTTCGCCGACCACGGCTCTATCGCCGCGGTCGAGGGCGTCTTTGATCAACTGGCGGACCCGGTCTGAATCAACCTTGAACGACCGGTATTTACCTTTCGGTTTGCTCAGCCATTTTTTGTGGGTAGAGATAGTGGCAAGGGTCTTGGCAATTGCCTCGGGAAATATATAGACCGGGATATTGTTCTCCTTGAGATACTCGATGCCCTCCGAAGTTTCACCCGCGCCCATGAAGCATGCCAGAACGGTTTTCTTTGTGTCGTGGACGGATTCGTGAATGTTGCGCGCCACTTCGAGCTGGTCAACGGTAACGGGCGGCACAAAGATGGGAATTATGGAATCATATCGCTTATCGTTCTTAACGGTGTCGAGAGTCATCTTGAACTCTTTACCTCCGGCTCCGGCTACGAGGTCCATAGGGTTGGAAAACGAGGCTTCGGCGGAGACGAATTTCTTGAGCTTGTTGACGGTAGATGGTGACAGGGGTGGCATTTCCATACCGTTGTTTATCAATGCGTCGGTCGCCAGAATACCCGGGCCACCGGCGTTAGTCACGACGATAACGCGATTTCCCCTGGGTAACGGCTGTTTGGACAGGGCTGCGGCTACATCGAACAACTCTTCCACCGTGTCTACCCGCATAACTCCCGTCTGAGCGAACAGGGCATCGACGCCAACATCGAGCCCGGCCAGCGCCCCGGTATGCGACGAGGCAGCCTTGGCGCCAAGCTTGGTTCGACCGGATTTCACCGCCACAATCGGTTTTATCCGCGACACTTCACGGGCAATTCGGGTGAAATTGAGGGGGTTGCCGAAATTCTCCAGGTACATGAGGATAATGTCAGTGTCGGGGTCATCCTTGAGATAAGCGAGAATGTCGTTGGAGGATATGTCGGCCTTGTTGCCAATTGAAGCCACATAAGAAAAACCGATACCGAGTTCGTTGGCGTGGCTCATAATCGCTTCACCCATCGCTCCCGACTGAGTAATAAAGCCAATCCGGCCGGGCCTCGGGTAAGTCTTCCCGAAGGTAGCATTAAGGCTGATTTCCGGTTTGGTATTTACAACTCCGAAGCAGTTGGGGCCGATCATTCGCATTCCGTATTCATGAACAATTTCCAGAAGTTGGGTTTCTCTTTTCTTCCCCTCGGGTCCGACTTCGGAAAACCCGGCCGTGATGACAATTAAACCGCCGACCCCCTTCTCTCCACACTGTTTGACTACGTTGAAAACATGCTGCTTGGGAACTATCACGATGGCGAGATCGACGGCGTCGGGAACGTCCAGAATCGTGGAGTATGCTTTTATGGAATGGATGACGGGGGCCTTGGGATTGACCGGAAAGACCTTTCCGTTGAACTCGGCTACCAGGATATTGTGAAGAGTTTCACGACCTATAGTGCCCTTCTGGGTCGAGGCGCCGATTACTGCAACCGACCGAGGCTTAAATATTGCATCCAGCTTGTCTCTCATAAGTTTTTTTTATATAATGGTTTACGGGTATCCGCGCCCGGCCGCGCACGGCTGGTTTATCAGGCCGTGGTCTTCACCCTATGCATTATATCGACAATTCCTTTTCGAAAAATCAATATATTCTTGTCAAAAAAGTCAAGCTAAGAAAACCGCCCGGAACGATTCTCAGGCAGGGTAAGGTGTAAATAAAGCCGCCCCATTCTCATGAGGCGGCTTTTGATGTTCATTCGTGGCGGTCAGGCTTTCTTCCTTTTCTTGGCTTGATCTTGTTTCAGGGTCGCCTGGGCCGCAGCCAGACGCGCTATCGGTACGCGGTAAGGCGAACACGAGACATAATCGAGCCCTATTTTATCGCAGAAATGAATTGACTCCGGGTCGCCACCGTGTTCGCCGCATATTCCGACTTTGAGCTCGGGGTTAACGGCCTTCCCCTTTTCCTTGCCCATTTCGATCAACCGTCCCACGCCGTCCTGATCAATCTTGACGAACGGGTCGTGCGGCAGGACGCCGTGCTGGACGTACCAGTTCAGGAACTTCCCGGCATCGTCCCTGGAGAAACCCATAGCCATCTGTGTCAGGTCGTTGGTACCGAAACTGAAGAAGGTCGCTTCGGTGGCGATTTCATCAGCCGTTAGCGCGGCCCGAGGGATCTCGATCATGGTACCTACCTGGTACTCGAGCTTCTTGACCTTCTTTCGATGCATGACCTCCTTGGCTATCCGGTCGACAATCTCCTTCTGGTTTTTGAATTCGTTGACATGACCGACCAGTGGTATCATAATTTCCGGACGAACCTGTTTTCTGTCTTTCGTCAGTTCGCAGGCCGCTTCGAGGATAGCTCTTGCCTGCATCTCGGTAATTTCGGGATATACGATTCCCAGGCGGCAACCGCGGTGACCGAGCATTGGGTTCAACTCGCTCAACTCATCAATCCGGCGAAGGACTTTTTTCAGACGCTCCAGATCCTCTTCGTACTCGTCGCTCTTACGATCGAGGTTTTCGATCCTGGCTTCGATCTCGGCGCGACGGGGAAGAAATTCGTGCAGGGGCGGATCCAAGGTGCGAATCGTCACGGGTAGCCCACCCATAGCTTCGAAGATCTTCTTAAAGTCCTTCTTCTGAAAGTTAAGGAGTCTGTCCAGCGAAGCCTGCCTTTCCTCGGTTGAGTCGGCCAGTATCATCTCCTGCACGATCGGTATCCGATCCTCGGCAAAAAACATGTGTTCGGTTCGACACAGGCCGATACCTTCGGCACCAAACTTGATAGCCTGCTGGGCGTCACGCGGTGTGTCGGCGTTGGTTCGAACTCCCAGACGACGAATTTCGTCAGCCCAGGACATAAAGCTGGCAAATTCGCCGGATAGTTCCGGCTCGATGGTCGGTACCTCACCGATAATAATGTCGCCATTGGAGCCATTGATGGTGATAACCTCGCCTTCCTTTATCACCAGTTTGCCCACCTGGAAGCGTTTTTTCTCGGCGTTGACACGAATGGCCTCGGCCCCGGAGACACAGGATTTTCCCATGCCTCTGGCTACGACGGCGGCGTGAGAGGTCATGCCGCCACGCGCGGTAAGAATGCCCACCGCGGCGTTCATGCCTTCGATGTCGTCCGGGTTGGTCTCTTCACGCACCAGAATGACGGCATGGTTGGCTCCATGACGCACAGCATCGTCGGCGGTGAAGTACACTTTTCCGGAGGCCGCTCCCGGCGAGGCCGGCAGCCCCCGGGCAATCACCTCAAAGCTTGCCGAGTCATCTATACTGGGATGGAGCATCTGGTCAAGAGCCTTTGGTTCGATGCGCGTAAGCGCCTCTTCCCTGGTAATGAGCTTCTCATTGACCATATCGACGGCAATCTTGACAGCAGCCTGAATCGTCCGCTTTCCACCGCGAGTTTGAAGCATGTAGAGCTCACCCTCCTGGATGGTGAACTCAAAATCCTGCAGATCTCGGTAATGCTTCTCAAGGCGGTTGGTGATCGATTTGAGCTTCTTGAAGACATCGGGCATTTCCTCGGCAAGCTGACTTATAGGCTGCGGCGTCCTTACCCCGGCCACGACATCCTCACCCTGAGCGTTCACCAGGTACTCGCCGTAGAACTCGTTGTCACCCGTCGAAGGATTTCGGGTAAAACCGACACCGGTGCCGGAAGTATTGCCCATGTTTCCGAACACCATGGCCTGAATATTCACGGCGGTGCCGAGGTCGGAAGGAATATCGTTCATGCGGCGATATGAGATCGCCCGCGGTGTATTCCAGCTGCGAAACACGGCATCGCGCGCCATGCGAAGCTGGTCGTACGGATCGTCGGGAAACGGCTCACCCGACTTTCTCTTGATAATCTGCTTGAACTTCTTGACGATGTCCTTGAGATCGTTCACCTGCAGTGAACTATCCTGACGAACACGGCGTTCAGCCTTTTTCTTGGTAATGACGTTCTCGAAAAGATCTTTATCAATGCTCAGGACGACATTACCGAACATGGCAATGAATCGCCGGTAATTATCGAGGGCAAAGCGCAGGTTTCCGGTTTTCTTACCCAGACCTTCCACCGTTTGCTCGTTGAGGCCGAGATTCAATATGGTATCCATCATTCCCGGCATAGAGAACTTGGCTCCGGAGCGAACAGAAAACAAAAGGGGATCATCGGGGTCACCAAACTTCGTGCCGGTGGCCTTCTCGACCATGGCGACATATTTTTCCATTTCCCTGTCGATCGCTGCGGGCACCTCAAGGTTGTTGTCATAGTAGAAGTTACATACTTCGGTGGTAATTGTGAATCCGGCCGGAACCGGTATTCCGGCGTTGCACATTTCGGCCAGGTTAGCGCCTTTGCCGCCCAGCAAATCCCGCATAGTGGCGTCGCCTTCAGCACTCTTTCCGCCGAAGAAATAATACCATTTCTTGGATGGTACTTTCGGGGCAGCCGCTGATCGCGACCGGGCGGCAGCTGCTTTTCTCGGGCGAGGGCTCTTGCCGGATTTGGCTGATTTGGCCGGCTTAGTTCTGGTTTTAGGCTTCTTGGAGCTTCCTTTTCTGGTCTTCTTTTTTTCGGAGGTCTTGGCGGAAGCTGCTTTTCTGGCGGACATACCTGTCTTCCTCACTTTTCTAGTCAAAACTTTGGGGGAATCTATCAAAAAAAGACCCATGACGCAATAAAAAAGGCGATTGAGTTGGTTCATTTTTCTCAATCGCCCAAACTTGTGACGAGCTTACCTTTACATAGTGAAAAACCGTTCGCCCCTGATTATCTTCTCCAAAATTCGAATCGTTTTTTCGACCGGAGAGTGCATGATATCGGTCGTGTTGTAGGTCGAACGGACCACCTCCCGTGGTGCTATGAAACTCGCCCTGCCTCGACCGCCGCGAGCCTTCTTCTTATGAGTCAAGTTGTACTGACGCTGGTACTCCTTGGCTTTTTCCTTGTGCATCTGGTAATAGCGACGTTGATACTCTCGACGCGCCTCAGCGGTCGATAGCTTACCAGTTCTTTTTGTTTTTCTCCCTTCGGACTTTGCTTGAGTGGTAGTGATGGTTTTGGCTGGAGTACCTCGTTTCGTCCGAGCCATTAACTACCTCACTTTCCCTGTGTAAAAGTGACTACCCTTTTGTGTGTCTTACTACCCTGGTTCCACCACCAAGCTAATTATACCTCCTTGCTTAACCTTGTCAAGGAAAATTTTTCATCTTTTTAAGATTATTTGCGCTAAGTTTAATATGACTAACAAGTTAATTTTCGGGCATTTTAACTGAGAGTTAACATGCTATAAAGCATATGGTTACACTGCTGAAATGACGTACGCATAAGCCTTTGTCTATCAAATAATACCCCATTTACGACTCCGACATCGACATACAATTGGTCGGGTTACTAAAATTATACGCACTAACTGCGCCAAAGTTTTGCGTCAAAATGGCATAGGACAAAATCCCATCGCTGTTTAGGCGATGGGATTTTGGCCGGTCTCTTTACGGTCTATATCAGGTCGAAACCGATTTCGATTTGATATGGGAGATAATCTCCCAGGTGGCATAGCCAGCCACCAGCGCTACCAGCAACCAGAAGAAAACCTGGAACCAGGGGGTGAAGTTTGCGTTGGGCGTAGTGCCGGATGCATTGAACGCCTCTTGTCCCCACCCTCCGAGGAACTGCAAGCGGTTAATGAAAAGCGAAATGCGAGCCATTACCGTAAAACCGAAGGAGGCTCCAAAACCGATCATCAATGTCCAGATGCCAAGTTTGGCGGCAGCTCCAAAGACGCCCGTATGTGCTTTCGAAAAGAAGAAGTATACTAAAGCCGCCACAACACCTATTACGATCAGTAACTGCGAGAGGCCGGAAGTGGTGTCGAACATGGCATAGGTGCCTTGACCAAGGAAATTGGCCCAGTCGAGATCGGCCATAGTGTCGTATAGCTGCTTGTTGACTCGGTTGGACATCTCCAGAGGCACGGCGATTCCGGCCGAGATGCCAATGTACAGGGCCATTGGCCACCTTGAAACCCACTGATACTTCTTGGAGAACCGGGTCCACATCAAGATGCCGAGGATAGCCGGGATAAGATACCATGGCCTGGAGGAATTGAGCCACAGCACAAACCAGTCGCCATCGTCAAGCCGTTGAAACCACAGTTTCGGCACCAGTCCATTATGCCAGAGCAGAATGGCAAAGTATCCAGCCGCCACCCCGGTGACGATGTGCTCGGCAATCTTGTAGAACGGGTTGTCCTTGTACAGGAACGAATAGGTCGCCAGAGTCAAGAAGGCAGCGAACGTTGTCCATAAAAATGTTGAGAATTCCATGCTTACCCCCTCTCCCGTTTTCTGGCTCTGAACCGGCTAACAAAGTAACCGACGTTGCCTAAGACAATGAAGGCAATGATCATCATGTGGGCCGACCACTGCACCCGCATGCCGTCTTTGGCCAGTCCGGGGTTGTCGGCCAGTTGTTCATACTGAGCTGCTCCCAGCATACCCCCCATGATGCCGAATATCTGTCCCGAACCATAGAACGGATAATACTGGGCGGTACTGACACCGGTGACACCGATAGCCAGCGGGAAGCCGTAGCGACCCTGGCCATACGATATCCAGTAATCGGTGGAGTTGGTGCCGGAGATGTCTATGACGCAGGCCAGGTCATCGTAGTTCTGAATGTCTCTCATCATCGGCAGGGAATCCAGCGGCGTACCGTAGTAATCCAGGGGGAAGGGCAGTCGGAAGTTCTGGCCCATACTCAGAATGATGATAGCCGGGTAAGGTTTGTAACCGAGGAAGCAGTAGTCAATGCCGTTGACTATCTCCCTCGGCGGATAAACGACGCCGTTATATTCTTTCTCCACCTTGAGTGAATCCGAGATATCCCGGATGGCCTGGTCGGCCATACCGGGGCTGTTTTGTGATAGCGCTGAGAAGATCAGTTTGATTTCCTTGCGCCAGCATTGCTCGACAATGGCGTAGGTCATCGGGTGAAGTTCGGCCTGAGAACCGGGATCATAATCAATCGGTATCATCACCGCCGAACCAGCCGGAAGAGTGTCGACGAAGTCAAAGATGGCTTCGACCTCGGGTTCCACCAGAACGGGAATCTCGAAGTCTGACACATATGTTAACACGCAGACAACAATCAGGAAAAGGAACACCCAGCGCCGGTCGAGATTCATCAGTTTTTCAAATATATCCATAGCTGCGCTCCTTATCCTTTCCCCATGTATCCGCGCTCGATGCCTAGAATTACCTTCAAGGCCGTGGCCACAATACCGAGACCAACACCAATGATGATCGCCCTCTGGGCAGCCAGGTTAGGCACGTTCATCAGCCAATTGGAGGCTTTATTAACGTAAGGCGAAACCGGTCCGAAGTAGGGGTTGAATCTCAGCATGACGATCAGCGCCGCAAGCAGCAAAAAGGTTGCCATAACGTTGCGCGCCCTGATGGCGCGGTAGGCCGCCGATGCGAT
>CP070756.1:2505052-2520105 GCA_020348905.1 Candidatus Zixiibacteriota bacterium | reverse complement strand
AGATTATGAAGATGATGGCGGTAATCACCAGCACCCCGCCGGAGGAGAACACGTGCGACCCGACCGAGCCGAGGCCGATGAGCGAGCCAAACCCGGACAAACGGGCATATTCCTTGTGAACCTTTTTCTTGGCAACGTAGCCATGGATAACCTCTTCAGCGGCGCCTTCTCTGATGACTCCCTCACGGACCTCCGGAGTCTCTGTCGGGGCCGCCTGTAAGGCGCTGTCGCCGACCGGTTCCTGCGCAGTTACGGGTTGCTCGGCAGTGATGTCGGACCCGGTTGCTGCGGCAGCAGCGAGAGTATCACCGGCAGCCAGACTATCGGTGACCGCGGCCACCTGCTCAGTTGCCACCGGTTCAGTGGTCTCCTCGACAATCTCGTTGTAAGCTGCGTACCAGGGGATAAAAAGGGTGATGATAATCACTACCGAGGCAATTGTCAGGACCATCCGATCGATGAACGAGACGCGTTCTTCCAGTAGGGTACACTGATCTCTGAGAGTCTCGCCCTTTTCACGTTTGGCCATCACGTCGCCGACGTATTTCTTCTTCTCAGCGTCGGATTTAAACAGGTCTTTAGGCTTGCCGGGAAAGACCTCGAATCCAATATACTTGAACCGCTGCTGTTCGGATATTGGCTTGGTAGTATTTTTCTTGTCCTTGCCTTCTTCTGCAGCCATCAAAACTCCCGAAATAAATGTTCTTTGAATCTATAAATTTCAGCCACTAAAACTCGTATTCAACCTGGTCACGCCCCTCTTTGGCTTCCCGATTGCCCGGTTCGCATTTAAGCACTTGTGAGTACCACGTATGAGCGTTGCGGAAGTCATCGGTGCCATCTTGCTTCTGCTCCGTCTTTTCGACCGCTCTCAAATGGTAGCACTGGGCGATCCACAGCGAAAGGCTTGGATCAGCACATTCGCCGCCGCTGGCCGAGAGGCAATCCTGAGCCTGCCGGAGATAACGGAGAGCTCTGGAGTAGTTCTTGGTACAGATCCCGCCGAAGTACGCATAGCCAAGCGCCTTCTGAGCGTCGCAATTCTTGGCATCGACCGTCAGAACCTGTTCATAATACTTGACCCCGTTGGTACAGTCAGCCATGTGATAAAGGTAAGTACTGGCAATCCTTTCAAGGACATCGAGGTCCTTGTCGTCAAACTGGAGATATTGCTGGAAATAATCCACGGACAGCTGGAAATAATTCACGTCTGGGTTGGCAGTCACAGCCGGGGCCACTTCTTCCTCATCGATGTCGTCAATATCTTCTTCGTCTTCCTCGCCGTCCTGATACGCTATACTGAGAGCGCAACGCCCGGCGTTCTTATATACAGACGCGGAAGTTGAGTCAATGCCCAAAGCAATTCGCCTGTCGTAATATTCGAGGGCCTGGGCGTAACTTTTGACGCTGTGGTAGGCAACGGCAATGTTATTCAGTATCCGTTGCTGGTTGGGATCGCCATCAAGTGATTTCTTATAATACTGGATAGCCGACATGAATTCTTTGGGCTTGCGGTAGAAATAGCTGTCACCAAGAAACTGGTAGACCTCGGATTCATCAACATTAGAATTATAGGATTCATCCTGCTGCCCCACCCATTCGAGGTGCTTCTGGAGCAACTCAGCGGCTTTGACATAGTCTTTATTGTACCATACCGCTTTCCCGTAGTGGAAATAGATGTCCCTGGGTTCAATAGGGACAGCAAGGACTTTTTCAAAGTAGTCGGCGGCGTCCTCGTAACCGCCCAGGTTTGAGTAGGACATGGCCATCTCAAAAAAGACCCGTACATTGGAAGCGTCAGGCTGGGCTCCCGAGAGCTCAAGGTATCTTTTGTACGATCCGATGGCGTCTCTGAAACGGTCACTGCGGTCATTGCGATTGCGCGATGACAGCCCCGCTCTGAAATATATGCCGCCGGCTCTCATCCAGGCCGGTGCATGGGTGCTGTCCTTGGTAAGCACGATCCTGAGCTTTTCAATAGCGCAGGTATAATCTTTCATTTCCAGGCAGGCTTCCGCCCAGTGGTAGTAGACTTCCAGGGAGCCGGTATCTACCTCAAGAGCCTTTTCGTATTCAAGAATAGCCAGAGCCGGTACACCCTGATAAAAATTGGCGTCACCGAGGTGAATATGGTATTGAGGGTTGGTGGAATCTCCCACGATGGCCTGGCGGAAGGCCCGGTCAGCCTCCTGCCAGTTCTCCATGGCCAGCATCACTTCACCGTAGCCGTCCTCAAAGACGTGTTTGTTCTTCTTGTCTTTCTTACGGCCTTCCTCCATCGTTTCCTGGGCTTTCTCGAGCTCGCCCATTTTGAGGTAGCACAAGCCCAGCTGGTACAGCGATTCGTAGTGTTTGCTCCTTTTGTCAAGGGCCGTTTCGAACTGTTCGGCTGCCTGCTGATATTGCTGGCGCTCGTAGAAAATCACTCCTTTGGTGTAGTAATTCCAGGGATTGGACGGGTCGATATCGATCTCCCGGTCCAACAGGTTGATGGCCAGAGTGGTATCGCCGATCTGGATGGCGTTTTCGATTTCCGGCTTGATGTTCTGTGAGCTTACAAGGGAAGCGAGTGCAACGACTAAAATCGCGACCGCAAAAACTGATAATGTTCGGTTCCTGACACGACCTCTCAAAACATAATTCCTTATCATAACTTCAATTAAGACAACAAAAATATATACTAAAACAGTAATGTCAAGAGAATAATTTCAGTGTATTAACGCATCATTTCAGCAATATGTTTCCGTATAACTCCGTACCCGAATTCGACCTGCAAAATGGCGTAGAGCACTATACCCATCCACAGTAGAACCACCGTTGCGGGCGTCAGAAGCAACCCAAAAACCGAATGAATATACAATCCGGCCATGAGCATAATTGCAGCTGAAAGCAAGTTGAGCATCCGGGTGATTTTCTCCATCTCGTCTTTCTCCTAATTATACAAAAAAGACCCTGTTATTCTTCCCGACATTCTCGAAGTCATGATAAGGAACTATTGCTCAATTGCACAAGATTCATGCCAAGAGGATGCCGCAGGGAAATCGCCAATATATCTCATTGATTCTCAGAGAGATGCGTCACGGGTCGGCATAAAGGGGTGATCCTCAAATCTTGACGTCGCAGGAAATGCGACCGGTTGAAATCCTGAAATAACTTTACTCGCCCGTAACTTATTGCCGCTATTGCTCTTATCGTTGAACCTGAGGTTCGTGAGCACACACGGAGGCTGGCAGGCTAATTCGTATCTTCGTTTCGCCGGCAAAAAAACAGCGCTCCCGAACAGGGAGCGCTGCGCGAACTGGTTTCGCTTAATTCAGCTCAATAGTTGTTATTCAGGTCTTCGATCGCCGCGGCTATTTTGTCGACCGTAGGTAAGCAGGCGTTGTCACCGTCGACGCCATAGGCCACCCTGGCATCAATAGCGGTTACCAGCTTGACTGGCGCCTCAAGGTAATACAGTCCCTCACCACGCGTGATTACCGAGGAAATCGTAGCAGCGGTCCCGCCGGGGAAGCGGTCTTCGGTTACCACCAGAACTTTGCCACAATCTCTGGCCGTCTGAATAATGGCCTCTTCATCCATCGGCTTGACCGTTCGCAGGTCTACCAGGCGGACGTGAATGCCCTTTTCTTTGACAATCTCGGCCGCCTTGCGGGCCATCTGGAAGGTAGCTCCGTAGGTGATGATGCCGATATCCGAATTCTGTTCGTCGTAGACCTTAGCCACGCCAAACGGGATCAGTTCATCAATGTCCGGGACCGGGGTTTCGATCGGGACGCCTTCCCAGTCGCGTCGATTGTACAGGGCAACCGACTCACAGAATAGCACGGGGTCATCGCAGGCCCAGGCTGTTTTGAGAAGCCCGACAGCGTCGTAGGCATTGGAGGGTACGGCGATAAGCAAGCCGGGGATGTTCATCCAGGTCCCCAGGTTTCCCTCGGAGTGCCAGAAAGCACCGGCACCCTGTTTATACCCGCCGTAGGTGGTGCGAATTGTCAGCGGCATCTTGAAAAGACCGCCCGAGCGCTGGTAGGTGGTGACGATGCGATCCTTCAGCAGCTGGTAGGCAGGTGACATATAATCGAGAAACTGAATTTCCGGTATTGGACGGCGACCCTGGTAAACGTGACCGCCGGCCCGGCCCAATATGCCGGCTTCATCGAGAGGGGTGTTGAAGCAGCGATCGTTACCGAAGGCACGCTGGAGATTCTTCGATACCAGAAAGACCCCGCCTTTGCCCTTGAGCTTTGACTGTTTTTCGATTTCCTCGACCATGTGACCGGAGAAATCGGCCACGTCCTCACCGAACATGATGACGTCCTCGGAAAGCATAAACAGATCGAACAGGGTGTAATTGATGGCGAAGCGCATCGTCATCGGACCGACATTCTCGGGCAGTTCCGGGGTAGCGAAATAGCCCTTTTCATGAAACTCAGCGAATCTTGCCTTGCGATCGACCCCGGACGCCTCCCGGAACTTCTTCCAGGTAGCTTTTGCCCGGTCGAAGTCGTAAGTCTGGACCAGGCTCAGAATCATCTCGGTGGTCTTGGGCTGGAAGCTGGCCACCGCCTTCTGCGATTCTTCGGTTACCTTCTTATCCAGCTCATCCCACATGGCCGCGACGTCTTCACCGCTGACGATGCCGTCCTCGATGAGGGCATTGGCCGTTTTCAGGATACAGTCATTATAGGTATGCCAGTCCTGTTCGACCGGATCCATATAGAACGCCTGGTCGTCCGAGCCGGAGTGAGAACCTTCGCGGGTAGTTCGAATGTTCATCAGTACCGGTCCGTTGCCGGCGCGCGTGTATTCTATGCCCTCGGCGACTTTTGCCAGGCAGTCTTTAATGTCGGTACCATCGACCTGCATAATTTTCAGGCCGAAGCGCTGGTAACCTTCGTACGGTGTGGTTGGGTCACCTTCGGGGAACTGTTCTTCCACCGATACCGAAATGGCCCACCCGCAATTGTAGATGGCAGCGATGAACCTCGTTTTGTAGAAGGCGGCATAAAAGACAGCACGGGCGAACTCGGCTTCCGAGGTAGAACCCTCACCAATACAGCAGGTAGTGATGGCATCCTGCGGATAAGCCCCGCCGGGATAGTGCGATTGTTTGGAGATTGGCAGGGGATGTTTGATGGCTTCGCTCAAACCGGCTGCCTCGAGGGCGTGAGCACCGGTCGGAGAGGACTGTGGCAGGATAGCCAGATCGGGATAACCGGGGTGAGCCGGAATTTGCTGGCCTTTATTTTTGCCGCGGGCGTCACCGGTGGCCTCGAGCATCTTATCTTCGAGAGTAGAGCCGCGGTGAAGATCAAAGGCTTTGTTTCGGTAATAGCCCACCCACGGGTCGGTTTTTCGGAGATTCTCGGCGAAGCAAACATCGGCCAGCTCTTTTCCGCCACAGCCGATAAAAAAGCGGTTGTACCCTTTTCGCAGCAGCAGTTTCTCCTCCCGCTCAACCCGCCTGGCTTTCAGCATCGTGTAGAGCATCCCCTTAAGCTGCGCCGGTGTCTTGCCCGAGTATTCCTCGAGCGGTTCGTCTTCCCTGGGCCTTGTTTTTACCTTCAATGATGACTGCTGAACCTTGTCAATTATAGCCAGAACGTCCAAAGTTACCTCTCCTCTCCGTTTACGGGCACAAGACCCCGGTACTGTCTGGATTATCTCTTTTCTTAACAGCCCTGAAGTGAAAATGCTTCCCGAAAAATATGCGTTTTCGCCAAAAAGGTAAACTGAAATCCCACCGTTATGCAAAGCCAGGGTTGTGACCTTATACCACTTTTTTCGCTTGTTCCCGGCGGAAATAGAACATAATTTCCTTGTTATTCAAATGGTTAGCAAAAGGAAGGGAAGTGATGAAGAAGGCTTCCGGTAGAGTATCCAAAGGTCGCCCGATAAAAGCCGAAGACCTGTTCAAACTGAGGATTCCCACTTCAGTTTCAATCTCGCCCGATGAGACAAAGATTGCCTACTCGGTAGAGCGAATGGATCGGGACAAAAACAAGTACTTCTCAAACATTTTCATCTGCGATCTTACCACCGGGGAATCCCACCAGTTTACCTACGGCGACCACGGTGACAGACAACCGGTATGGTCAGCCAACGGCGAGCAGTTAGCATTTATATCCACCCGCGATAAGAAGACCGGTATATATCTTATAGCCTCCACCGGCGGAGCCGAGAAGAAGCTGATGGAGGTGGAGGGCTCAATAGGTAACCTGAACTGGACCCCGGACCACCGATACCTCGTGTTTTGTCTGAGGTACAACGATTCCCATTTTATAAAGGATGAGAAGCAAAAGAAGAAACCGCCGGTATACCGTCACATAACGAGACTATGGTATCGTCTCGATGCCGAGGGGTACCTCCCGAAAGACAGGTACCATATATACAAATTCGAGATTCAAACCGGCAAGTTGACGAAGCTTACCAGGAGTCAGCGTGATCATGTCGATGCTGCCGTTTCCCCCGACGGGCGTTGGGTCGCGTATGTGTCCAATAGGAGTAAAGACCCGGATATCGAACTTCTCAGGGAGGACCTGTTCGTCTGTTCGCTCAAGGACGGCAAAGAAAGGCGGATACCGACACCGGCCGGCCCGCTTGCGGCACCTGTTTTCTCGCCCGACAGCAAGACAATTGCCTACGTGGGACATGATAATCCCGACGACGACTGGGGCGGGACCAATTCTCACATCTGGAAGGTTGGTGTCAATGGTCGTCCCAGGGCGAGAAACCTGATGCCAAAGTACGACCGGAGTGCTTACGATCAGTCGATCTGCGACACATCTGATGCCCACGGGGCAGCAGCGATATTCTGGTCGGCCGATAGCAAGCGTATCTACTTCGTGTCGTCCGACACCGGCAACACCAACATTCTCTACCTGCCATCCAGCGGAGGTAAACCCACGAGAGTCTTTAGCGGAAAGTGCCATGTAAAAGGCTTCTCGCTGAATGGCAAAGGCAAGACGGTGGCCCTGATTCATGCAGATATCAACAACCCGGGCGAGATCATGGCCTGCCCCTCCTCTTACGGCGGCGAGAAAAGGGCCAGGAAGCTGACCACACTCAACTCATTTTTGAAGACAGAAGTGCGGCTTGGCATAACCCGGGATTTGATGTTCAAATCGTTCGATGGTACCGAGCTTCAGGGCTGGCTGGTGTACCCGCCGAATTTCAGCCCGAATCGCAAATACCGCTCGATACTCCAGATTCACGGCGGGCCGAGAGTGCAGTATGCCCATACGTTCTTCCACGAGATGCAATATCTCGCCGCTCGAAACTACGTTGTCTTTTATACCAATCCGCGTGGCGGGTCCGGTCGAGGTGAAACCTGGGCGCGGGCCATCTCGGGAGGCTGGGGAGAACTGGATTACATGGATTGCATGGCGGCTGCCGATTATCTGGAGAAGCAGAAATTCATCAACCGTAAGAAAATGGGTGTAACGGGCGGCTCCTACGGCGGCTATATGACCAATTGGATCATCGGCCATACCAATCGCTTCAAGGCCGCCGTTACTCAGCGCTCAGTGGTTGAGCTGAAATCGTTTTACGGAACTTCCGATATCGGCTGGTCGCTGTCACGCGAGTTTGACGGTCATCCCTGGAAGAATCCCGACAACTACGAGAAATGTTCACCGCTGACGTACTTCAAGAATATCAAAACGCCGGTTCTGATTATTCACAGTGAGAATGATATGCGATGCAATGTCGAGCAGGCTGAGCAGATGTTCGCCATGTTGAAAGTGATGAAGAAGACGGTTGAGATGGTGCGTTTCCCGGAAGAACCGCATGGGCTGTCGCGTCACGGACGTCCTGACCGGCGGGTAGCCAGACTGGAATGGATAGCCAGGTGGTTCGACAAGTACCTTAAATAGACAAGCAGTTCAGACTATGCGAAACCGGCCCGGGTGTAACTACCCGGGCCGGATATTTTCTGCCAGACGCGTCTATTTAGCTATGAGAACCTGGCATCGTTAGATGACCGAACCTTGAACCCCTGCTGCTTGAGGAAACGTTCACCTTCCTCGCGGGTACGAAATGTCTTGGAGATGTTCTTGGTGCCGCCACGGGAGAACATTTTCTGAAGCTGAGAAAAGGTCACCGGGTTGTTAATAATGTTGACAGACCAGATCATGTTGTTCTTCCGACACCATTCGAGATGCTCACCGATCTTCTCTATTACTTCGGGAGAACCGGTCTTCCAGTTGGACAGGTCGATCAGCTTTGCCCAGGGTTTTTTGACCAGTTCTTTGGCTTCTTCTTTGTAGTCGGTATTGTAGCTCTCGGCGGTTTGGATTTTCCAGACACCGTAAATCTTCTCATACATGATAGCGTTATCAACATCGGCGTTGAGAACGTATTCGAAATGCCATTTATCCATTGGTTTCCTATGGAACAAAAAAGTACTATAACCCTTCGGGGCCGGTTATATACCAGCCGGGTCAACGGAAGTCAACAAGAATGAAATACCTGCGGCGGCTATGCCCCCGTATGCTTGCTACCCCTTTAATCGCTCAACTGCTCAAAAGGTTCCTCATTTGTGAGTGGTATTTCGATGTATTCTTGACGTTTCTCACGAGCTCCGGTGGTCTGGCGTATCCTGTGAGTGAGTAACCGGTTAGACCTCGCTCAGGTAGGTGGCAGGAGTCGAAGACGGCTCCTGCCCTACGTTTACTACGAAACCATGGTAGCTCGGGCGTCAGCGCAAGCCGTACCGCAGGCCGACTATGAACCGTCGGCCGGGCGACGGGTAGTCGCCATCGAAGATGGAAAAGCCGAACTGATCAGGACGGGCCTGGTCGGTGAGGTCGTGTCCCGACAGGCTAATACTCAGGCCGGGCGTAACCGTCACGCCCAGGGAGATCCCGAACTCGTATACCTGCTCGATGATCTTGGTGTTGCCGCTGACAATTTTCGAACGATCCGAGGTGTAACTGAGATTGGCTCCATAGGTGAACCGCTGGCACTCACCGGATAGATCAAAGCGCCATTTGAAATCCGGGACATAGAAAGCGTCCACGTAATCCTCTCCCCCATAGTATGTCTGCTGCGCTTTCTGAATCACGCCGCTCCAACTGAACAACAGTTGTCCGGAGTGGCGATAACCAAGATCAATATCAAGACCGGTCGATTTGAAACGGTCGACGTTCTGCGGGATATATAAATACGTGCCGGGGTCCATCTGATACTGGATAAGAGAATCGACCGTTTGGTGGAATACAGTCCATCGCGCGCTTAGCCTGCCTCCAGGGCAAGTCAGGGCAAGGCTGGACTGGATTGAACGGGAGGTTTCCGGGTTGATATCGTCGTTGCCGGCAATGAGAACTTCCTCGGCGAATTGCTCCGCAATTGAAGGCAGTCTAAATGCATAAGCATAACCAATCTTCCATCTAAGCCAAGCCTCCACCGGCACTATCAGCCCCACGTTATATGACGGCTGTGTCTGACGTCCCTTGACGAACTGTAGACGTCCGCTGACATCGACCTGAGGTCCCGACTCGGCACCGGCGATCACGTTGGACCACAGATCAAATTGATCCTGACCACCCTTCCAGAAACTATAGGTGTCGTAGCCATATTCATAGGGGGCGAACGGTCCAACAATATTGGTGCCGGCGGTAACGTCATAGGTCGTGCCGCGAATCGATCCGGAGAGGTAGTCAACACCCCCTGCTACCTGAAGGTTGTGAATATTTCTTATATATCGGCCGGTTATTCCCAGCGATCTTTTGTTGTATACTGAATGGCCGGTAACATCGACAGAATCCACGTTATATTGCGAATCGACCGGCGCCACGGGATCATCGTGGGTGTAATAATCGAGCTGGTAGCTGTAAAGAGAATTGTAGACCAGGTTCTTCTTTTCCCAGAAGAGATCGAACTGGAAATCGCCGATAGTCTCTTCGGAGAAGCGATACTGTAAATCGGCCGAGTAATTCTCATCTGTCTGGTGATCGTACAATGACGATGACTCATAATCTCCATAGACCGGAATATATTTCTCAGCCGGCTTCGGACCCGGAGCGCCGAGGCTGTCATTGAAGTATCTTGCCGAAACGGCCAGGCGATGCTTACCATCGGTCGACAGGTAATCGCTCCGCAGACTGAAAACGGTCCGTTCGCTACCGGCATTGGACCGACTGTTGTTGCTCGCAGCGTACTGGGCCTGTCCCGATATGCCAATCTTGCCCAACCGGCGGGAAACATGGAGGTCGTATTCACCATAGCTATGAGTGCCCCTTTTCACCGAAAGATCAACCTTGTTGGAAAGCGAACTGCGGGTTATTAAGTTGATCACTCCTCCGACCGCATCGGCGCCGTAAAAGGCGGACTGGGGGCCTTTGAGGATTTCCACCCGTTCGATTTCGCTGGCGCTGAAATCGGAGAGGTTGAAACCGCCGAGGGAATAGTCTTTGACGACCCGACCGTTGTATAGAAGCAGTGCGTGACGGGCGAATACACCCCAGCTCGACATAGTGGAAAGCGATCCGAAACCGTTATAGTTTCGAATATCCAGCCCGGCCCGGCCATCGATAGCGGATTCCAGTTCTCCGGCGGCCTTAAGATTGGCAGGACCGACCACAACCACCGGCCAGACCGATTCACCGGCTGACATTCCCACCCGGTTAGCGGTGACCACGATACTGTCCGAGAGTTCTGTTACATCGGATGACGGCGGTTCAACCGCGGGTTCAGAGGCCGCGCCGGGTCCCATCGCACCGACCGCAACCAGAAAAAGGACAGAAAAAATGCGCTTCACGGCATTCTCCTTTGCTTGCCATCAGCGCATCCAACGGGCAAACAGTCACCTGTCAGCCCGCGCTGACGACAGACGTGATGATTCGGTTACGGCAGGTTTCCTGGCTCCGGTTTCAGACCCCTCAGGGCGCCTTCCCCGTAAATCACAGGTGGCATTATGCTCTGAGAGTAACCGACACAGTAGCGGGGCTGCGACGGATTCGCACCGTCTTCCCTTTTACCCGTCCACCGTTGACGGCACCGTAACGATGTGTTTCCAAGATGATACCCCATCGGTGTGATGTCAAGTACGAATGCGAAAAGTGATAGAGATTAGTGAAAGTAGATTCGCTGCCGTTTATAATCGACCGTGATTTTTGAGCGGTAAAGGAAGCTGGCCCCGAGGATTCCCTGAAATTCGTTGCTACCGGATCGCTTCAGATTGGAATGGTCAATCACCGCAGCCTGGACATCCTCTACGACAACATCACCTTCCCCCATACTGTCGATAATTAGCCAGCCGGATTGATCAGGTACGTACCCCAGCCTCTCGGCCAGCGATGGTTCCAGCGTAGTTAGAGAGGCACAGAAGTCAAAGACCATAGGTGCCCGGACGCTGCCATCGAAAAGGACATCTACCAGCATCAGGTGCCGTTCTTGCTCGAAGGGCCAAGTGATGTATTCCCCCGACGTCAGAAAATCCGGTTCGTGCGATATGAGTTCCATGGTACCGTTAGGGTAATCAACGGTCACATAGAAGCGCCGCAAAATATCAAATCCAATGAGGCCATCGGGTGGTTTCCCGGCGGTCTGCCCGCCAATCTTCTGCATATCAACGACAGTTGCCGAGAGGTTATACAATGTCTCGCGGCGACTCAGACGAAGGGAACGAATGTCGGTGGCAGCCATAGCCGAGGTTCCCCCCACTCCGGTCACAACCATATTTCCCGAGTTTTCCCTGATGCTTAAGCCGTTTTTCTCTGCGAAAGTCCGGTCAATGTAGAGGCGGTCGGCACCGGTGTCGATACCGAAGGTGCCCGTGATATGACCATCAATTGTCACCTCGACAACGACCAGTCCCCGGCCGGGATCGAAGGGAACCGGTTGCCCCGAGCCGTTCATGCAGAGAAATAGATAAAGCAATGATGGCAAAAACCGCTTCATAACAGCTCCTGGGCCATTAATCGGCAGTTATCGGGGTCAGCTTGATTGAGGGCGTTTAGGCTATCAGGCTGTCATTTCGAGGCGTCGGCGGATAAAGACTATCAGCGTACCCAGCAATATCAGAGTCGTACCAATCCAGACCAGATTTATAACCGGTTTTCTGGTGATTGCCAGGATAAGGCGATCGGGCGGGCCGCTTTCGGCCAGACCCGGAATTATCAGAGAGACGGCGCCCTGATCGGCGATAATTCTGTTGATCGACACGGTGTACTGGTTGTCGTCACCAAACTGAGCCGGGAGATCGGTGGTTTCGCGGCCACCGGGACCGGTTGAGATGGCCACGGCCGGCCGGATGTTCGATACGTTGCCGTTGTACTCAAGGTCAATATCGGCCACCACCGTCATCTCCGAGCCACTGCCATGCTCGGGCATTTCGAAACCTTTAAAGGTAAAATGATAGTCTTCGAGCTTCGTCCTTTCGCCCTTGGTCAGTACCAGCCCGTCGTGCTCGTGGAGCTCCTGCACCTGTTCCGGTGAGAAATAAAGATCGTAGAGAACATTCCGCTGAATGTACGGCTTTCTCATGATACCGTTGAGCCGCTCGGAAAAGTATAACTGCGGTTCGATATCCACAACCTCGCCTTGCTCTTCGTAGCTAAGGAGCAGCTTGTTCTTGGGGAAGGAAATGTTGTTTTGCATCCCGTTATATGAAACTGACAGGCCATAGGCCTGCCCGGCGTCTCCCCTTGGCAGAACCAGTTTCTGGTCGACAGCGAAAGCAGATGAGGCCAGAACGCCGATAATCATCAGCCCGAAACCCAGGTGAGTAAGCTGACCACCCATGATTTTCCACCTGCCGGGAAGGAAGCTGAATACGGAAAGCAAATTGGCTGTAACAGCCATAGCGGCCGTCGCAAAGAAGAAGATGTACAGATAGCTATCAATGTTAAGAAGGGCGGAGGCAATTATTACCAGCGTGAACACAATTATAGATGGTGCAATGGAGCGAATGAGGTCGGACTTGAACAGGTACATTGTCAAACCGGTCAGGACCAGTGTGAAGACACCGGCAAAGGCAAGACCGGCATCGAAGAAGAAATAGAACAATCCAAAACCGACAACGGCAGCGACTAAAACTGTCGCAGTGAGTTTTCGCTTCCAGTTGCGGGGTATATAGCTGTTGAAATTCAGAAACGGTGACACTGTTAACAGCAATGAAAAGACGATGGCAAAGGGCAGGGCGAAGTCGTTGTAGGTAGCGAGGTCAGCGGCCCGTGGTTCATCTGAGAACAGACCCGACAGAATCGGCAGCGAAGTCCAGAACAGCACCACCACTGAAAAAAGAAACAACAGCACCATCGCCGAGAAGATTATGAATTCGCGGTTATAAAAATTGTATTTCAGCGGGACATGGCCCAGTTTTTTGATCCGGGGGACAAAAAGCACCAAGGTCAACAGAACATAAAAAACCAGAAAGCCGACAAGGTACTGGTTGATACCCAGGTCGACAAAGGAGTGAACTGAGAAATCGGCCAGCACACCGCTCCGGGTCAGAAAAGTCCCATAAACAACAAGAACGAACACGAATGACGTGAGCAACATATTGGTTTTACGCAAAGCGCCGCTTCGCCTTTCGATAATCATCCCATGAAGCAGCGCTAGAGATGCGAACCATGGAATAAAGGACGAATTCTCGACCGGGTCCCAGGCCCAGTAGCCGCCCCAGCCGAGCGTCTTATAAGCCCAATACCCACCGAGGATATTTCCTGCGGCAAGCATCAAGGCCGTAATGGCAACCCACGGAAACACCTTTTTGAGCCACTGCGAAAAGTCACCGACAATCAATGCCGCCATCGCAATCGCATACGGCACTCCCGCCATTGCGTATCCTACAAATATGATGGGTGGATGAATGACCATCCAGGGATCCTGGAGGAGCGGATTTAGCCCGGCGCCGTCAGCGGGCCGATGATCGAGCATGGCAAACGGCGACAGTTTCATCAGAATAAGCAGGAAGAAAAGGTTGATGGAGGTAAAGACAACCATCGCCCAGTTTCGGTAATTATTGCCGCTCCTGATTATGATGTAGCCAAAGAGGGCGTTAAGGAACAACCAGAGTAAGTAGGTACCTTCCTGTCCGGCCCAGAAAGCCGACATCAGGTAGAAAAACGATAAAGAACTGTCCGAATATTCATAGACATATTTAATGGCGTAGTTGTGAGTGAAAAACAGGTAAAAAAGGTACGCCACCGCCAGGGCGGTAATAACCGTGAAAAAATTGTAGCTTTTCCTGGCCAGGTTTACCAGGTCGCGCTTTCCCCTGGCTGCCAGAAGAAAACCTATTGCGGCCAGAAGATTGAAGGCGAACGCGAGCAGAATCAGCAGATCACCGGGGGCATTGTCGCTCATGTTTAGACTCCGGCCTCCTTAACCGCCTCGTTGTGTTTCTTTATATCCTGGTATTCCTTGCCGTCATCGCCCTGGTACTTGGAGGGACATTTGACCAGCATCTGCTCGGCTACGAAGTGGTCGCCGGCGCTCTTTCCTTTGAGCACGACCGAAGTGGCCTGGTCGAAGTTACCGGGGACAACGCCGTAGTAAACGACATTCATTGAAACTGCGCCGGCCTTCTGTTCGGCCTCGGCATCGTAGATGGCGAACTCGAGGCGGGACTGCTCGGTATTATAATTAACTTTATCGAAATCGATCTTCCCCATGACCTGCACGGTACTGCTGGCTTTGGCCGCCTGTTCGATCGAAACGTACTGAATGGTCGTTTTCAAAAAAGCCGAAGTACCCCAGACCATGAAAAGTACAATGATGGCACCGCCGATGATGTATTTGGCTTTCATCGAATCTTCTCCTCGATCTTCCTGACTTTCTTATCGAGTTTCATCAAAAACATAAACAGGCCGATCCATACGACCAGCGTAACCGCCAGGGCTATGTAATTGCCGTCCATTTAGTCCTCCTGATCAAGCTGAAATCTATAAACCGCCTGAACCCTTCGGGCCAGGCTGAACATCCAAAAGAATATAACGGTAAAAAGTGCCAGTGAGCCGAAGAAAATCGCTCTCACAATCGGGCCCATGGTGAATTTCAGGTTCTCATCAACAATCGAGTCTTCGGGGTGAAGCGAGGGCACGATT
>CP070756.1:2497554-2504952 GCA_020348905.1 Candidatus Zixiibacteriota bacterium | reverse complement strand
GGCTCCGGCTGGACCTGGCTGATCGGCAAACCCGGTGGCTCACTGGACATTCTCGCCGGCCCCAATGCCTGCTGTCCGATAGCTGAAGGGTTTATACCGGTGCTCACCTGCGATGTCTGGGAGCACGCTTATTACATCGACTACCGCAACGCCAGAGCGTCGTACGTGGAAGCGTTCTGGAACCTGATCAACTGGGAGTTCGTCGAGAAAAGCCTGGGCTAAGGATTGCTCTCGGGTGAAGCAGCACCGGCTTTCAGTTGCTCGGCGGTCATTTCGTAGATCCGTCGCGCGTTCTTGATCTTAAACGGGTCATCACCTCCCGCCTTATCATAGTAACGGCGCGATAGATTGAGCCAGTTGCTGCTATTCTGCCTGGTCCCCATAACCTGATAGGAACGGGCAATGATTATGTTAGTGCTGTAATCATCGGGATGTCGGCTGGCCAGCCCGCTGAGAACCTCGGCTGCCCGGTCAAACTGGTTCGACCGCATCAGCAGTTCTACCAGGAGGACGTTGCCTGACCAGCTCCGTGGATAATAGTTCAGAAAAGTGTTGATTTCCGCAAAAGCCTGGTGGTACTGCTCCTGATTGCGGTAAGCGATGGCACGCTCGTAGGCGCTCGGCTGGTACCGACCGGCCTGTTGGTTGCCGGTCAGAGCGGATATGCTGTAAATCTGCACTTCGTAGTCGCGGATTCCGTAAGATGTGATGGGGGATAAACCTCGGAGAATGGGGTAGTCATTCACGGCCTCTTCCCAGTTGGCATAATCGATGGCCACGTGGGTAATCGGATGTTGTTTCAGCAGCAGGGAATCCACTCTGGCCACACCGAAGTAATACACGAACGACTTTAAATCGTTATCAAGGGTTAGTACTGGAGCATATGGGCCCGAGACCACCGCCACCTGACCAAGAATCATTGCCAGATCCTCACTGGCCGTTGCGATGCTGCGGCTGCGGTCGGCCAGAAACCACCGGTTTATGCTCCGGGCATTTACCAGCATCGAGAAGAGGATTATCACGGCGAGGATAATGTTGAGTGACCTCTGGCTCAAGGGCGCTTTCCATCGAAGCAACAGGTGACGAACGAAGTAGATCAGTAAGACCGCAAACGCAAGGGTGCTCCAGGTCAGCATCCGTGTCGGCGTATCGTTTAAGAAGAACGCCAATCCGATTACCTGATAGAGGGCCTGCCAGACAATCAGAAGAAGCAGCCATAATTTCGCATAGGTGACGCTCGCCGGATCCGACGTCTTGATACGGCCAGCGTGATCGATGAGAGTAAGGGCGAGGATGAGAAGGGACGGGATGAGTATCAGACCGTAGCGAAGGGGTGAGTAGTTCTGAGGCATCAAACCCAGAATTATAAACGCAGCCGCAAACATCGAAAGAGAGCTGATGCGCGAGAGGTTCTCAGGTCGCTGGCCGCGAATCCAAAGATAGGTTAGCAGGCATCCTGCCAACCACAAAAACGCGAGCAGATCCCAACTCAACAGGAAAAGACGATTATCGAAACCATACGACACCAGGTGTTCGAAAAATCCCCAGGGCGAACTGAGGCCCTCAGGAAAACCACGCAGACTGTAAGCACCGTCACGATAGTAAGCATACATCGACGACAAATTGGTAGCATATAAGACGAGCACTAATACCACAGTGGTAACGACAAATGCTCCAGCGGACAGCAGAATTCTCCTGGTCCGTTGGGCGTGACCGGAAAACCACTCCGTCAACAGCAGGGCCGGCAGCAGCAGGATGCCAAACAGCTTTCCCGTCAGGATCGCTATTGAAACCACGGCCCCGGACAGACAGATGCCCCACAGCCGATCACCCCACCAGGAATAGATGAGGAACAGCAGCGACATGACAAACATCAGACCGTTCTCAAGGTAGGGCACACGGCCGTGCACAATCAGGGTTATATTCCACAGGTAGCATGCGGCCAACGCCAGGCCAACCCAGGGCGGGTGATGGCGGGCCACCGCCAGGATAAAAAACACCAGCGCCACCAGCGACAGCAAAACGCCGACCATATTTGCCTGAACAAGAGAGACACCGAAGATCGCAAACCAGACATATGCCGCCAGTGATACGATTGACCTTTGAAAAACCACCCAGCGAGGATAATCGAACGGATCGGAGTCGCCAAACAGGGCCTTATTCCTGGCATGATATACACAGTGGGCCGGGTCGGTCGAAAGCGACTGGCCCAGACCCATCAGTAATGTCGGCGGATCAGCGGAAAGGTCGGAAATCCATCCGATACAACCAACCGCAACTATCACCGCAATCAGCAGGACGATAAGACGGTCTGTCGAAACGTTTGCTTTCACGATCGGTCCGGAATAGGGTTACGGTGAGTTTCCGGAAGACCTGCCCTTGCCGCTATACATCTGATGGGTTTGATCCCATATAGATTGCGCGTATGAGGCTTTGAAGGGATTGTTGCGCACGGCTTTCTCGTAATATCTCTCGGCCAGTTGGACCAGGCTTGGGTCGTTGACCAAAAGACCGATAATCTGCAGAGAGCGACCGCAAACCAGATTGGTGTAATAATCAGAGGGGTGACGTGCTGCCAGTTGCCTGGTAGCCACCGCCGCCTCCTGCAGGCGCCCTGCGGCCAACAGCATTTCTACATAGAACATATTGGCAGAACGATTGCGTGGACGGCCCCTCATAAAAGTCTCAAGAGCGAATACGGCACTATCGGTGTGCCCCGCGAAGTAATGTTGCACGGCCTTTTCGTACAGCGTCTCTCTATATCGGGCAGCCTCAGGATTGCCGAAAAATTTCGACACATTACAGATCTTCACAATATAGTCGCGTATCCAGTAGGCGGTAATCGGTTTCATCCCCTCCAGGTCCGGATAACACTTAACAGCTTCAGCCCAGTTGGAGGTATCAATAGCAAGGTGCGTGATAGGATAGCGCAGGAACAGGGACGAGTCGACGCTCGCGACGCCAAAAAGATGTATGAACGACATCAGGTCGTTATCCAGCGTCAGAACCGGCCCATAAGGTCCGGAAACCACCGCCTGGTCGCCTACAATTCCCCTCAGGTCGGCGTTGGCCTCCTTTATGCTGATATTGTGACTTACCAGCACCCGGGTACCGATGCGATAAGCATTCAACCCGACGGAAAAAAGTAGCACCACTCCCAGCGAGATATACAATAGTTTCTTGCTGACGACTATCTTACGGCGATTCAGCATCGACCGAACTAACAGGGCAATACCTATGGCCCCGGGCAAAGTGGCCCAGGTCAGAATCGGAATTGGCGCGTAGTCAATGAAGAAAACTGTTCCTACCAAGTGGAACAAGGCCTGCCAGGCCAGCAAAAGAATCAGGATGTATCTTACCCACCCGGCCTGTCTCGTCTCAGGCGGCGGGTTGGCCAGCATGTGATCCATGAGACCGAAACAGAACACGATTATCGGAGGAATAAGAAACAGGGCATAGCGCACCGGGGAGTAGTTCAGGGGCATAAGCCCCAGAAATATGCACGGTACGGCGAACATTGACAGACGCACAATTGGCGACAGCCGGTTCAGTTGATAGCCGCCCACCATCAGATATGTCAACAGAGCCCCGCCGGCCCACATAAAGACGAGCAGGTCAAAATCCAGAAAGAAAAACCGGTTTCTGAAACCGTAGGAAATCAGGTGCTCGAAGAAAGCCCAGGGTGAAGCGAGACCTTTCGGAAACCCGCGCAAGCCGTACGATTGCTCGCCAAAATATCCATACACGGCCGACAGCTTCGTCCCATATAGCACGAACACGAGAATAACTGCGGCAATGGCAAAGCTGACAATCATCGTGACAGCTCTTCGCACCCGCTTTTCCTCTCCCGAAAACCAATCCGTTAGAAGCAGGGCCGGCAGCAGGAGCACACCGAACAGCTTGCCCAGCAGCATAGCCACCGCCACCAGGGCACCCGAAGCGACGAGCGCCCATGTTTTCTTACCCCACTGGCTATAGAACAGAAACAGCAGGGCCGCAATGAAGGTCAGTCCATTCTCGAGATATGACAGGCGGCCGTGCACCAGCATGGTTATGTTCATCATGTAACAGACGGTCACAGCCGCGCCTACCCACGGTCGATGAAAACGCAAAACGGCGACCAGAAAGATTATTAGAGCTCCCAGCGAGAGAATAATTCCAACGACATTGGCGTTACCGAGCGATACACCCGCTAAGGAAAACCAGATATAGGCTGTCAGTGAAGTAAGCGATCGCTGGTATACCAGCCATCGAGGGTAATCGAACGGATCTGAGTCGCCGAAGACGGCCTTATTTCTGGCGTGGTAAACGTACTGAGCCGGATCAGTCGAGAGCGACTGCCCCATGCCACTGAAATACAAAGGCGGATCGGCACTGAGGCCATATAGCCAGAAAACCAGACCGGCGGCAAAAATCAATACCGTGAGGACGAGAAAGATAATTCTATTTCGAGTGGTTTTGCGAGCCATGTTCACCTCCGGGAGTATATCAGGGAGTGGCGGACCTCAGACTTTCGTTCAATTGCTGTTGCGTCTGCTGGAACAGGCGCATAGCGAACTGGGCCTTGAACCGGTTGTTCTCAACCGCCTTTCTATAGTATTTCTGGGCCGCTGTCAACAAATAGTTGTTTCTCTGGATCGTCCCGATAATCTGAAGAGACCGACCACAGACTAAGTTGGTGTAATAGTCTGCAGGATGGCGGTTAGCCAGGCCGGTTAGCACACCGGTGGCTTCCTGGTATTTGCCGAACTTTATCAGCAATTCCGCCCATAGCAGGTCGGCCGACCAGCAGTTCGGCTGGACGGCACGAAATTGCTGAAGAGTAACGTAAGCGCTGTCAAATTGCTTATCATGATAATACCGGGCAGCCTTCTCGAAGTCGGTTTCCTGGTAAGTTGCGGCTTCTTCGTTGCCGAAGACCCTGCTGATGTTGCATATCTTCACACCGTAGTCACGAATCCAGTAGACTGTGGATGGTACCACACTTGCCAACTCGGGATAGTCCTTAACTGCAAGTTCCCAGTTGGATTCGTCCATCGCCAGATGGGTTATGGGATATTGTCGCAGCAGCAACGAATCCACCCTGGCTACACCGAAATAATACACAAACGACTTCAGATCATTCTCAAGGCTCAGAACCGGAGCGTACGGGCCGGAAACCACTGCGTTCTCTCCGAGGATCCTGCCCAGGTCATCGTTGGCCAACACAATAGTCCGATTGGGGTTGGTAAGCAGCCAGCCTTTTACGTTCGAGGCATTCACCACCAAAGAAAACAGGATCATTACCACCAGGGTTATGTTAATCACCCTCCTCCCCACCGGCCTTTTGCTTCGGATCATCGCACGACGAAGGAAGTAGACTATTACCAACGCAAACGGTAGTGTGCTCCAGGTCAGCATCCGTATGGGAGTGTTGTTCAGAAAGAACGCCATTCCGACTATCTGGAACAGGGCCTGCCACACCACCAGAAAAAGCACGATAAACCTCACGTATGAAGCCTCTTTCGGACCTGTCACTTTGGTATCGCGGGCACTATCGAAGAAAGTAAAACAGACCATCAAAAGAGGCGGAATGAGAATGAGGGCATAGCGGAGGGGCGAATAGTTCTGAGGCATCAGACCGAGAAATATGCAGCCGACTGAAAACATGGAAAGGGCGCTGATACGCGAGATACGCTGCGGCAACTGCCCGTGGATCAACAGGTAGGTCAAAAGAAGACCTCCCGCCCACAAGAATAACAGCAAGTCCCAACTCAGCGGAAACAGTCGATTGCCAAAGCCGTATGACACCAGGTGCTCAAGGAATGCCCATGGGGAGGTGAGGCCGGCCGGGAATCCCTTGATTCCATAGGATTGCTCGCGCAAATAGGCGTACACCAGAGATATCTTGGCACCGAACAGAATCAGATACAGAATCACTGTCGCTGCGGCAGAGGCGCCGACCACTGAGAGGACTTTCCTCATCCGATTTTCCCTGTCGGAGAACCATACGGTCATCAGCAGGGCCGGCAATAACAGAGCGCCGAATAATTTTCCCATCAATACCGCGGCTGAAACAAGGGCCCCCGATAGACAGAGCCCCCAAATCCGGTCGCCCCATAGCGAATAAACAAAGAAGAGCAACGACATTATGAATATAAGCCCGTTCTCAAGGTAGGGTACGCGACCGTGCACTATCAGCGTGATGTTGACCATATAGCATACCGCCACGACCAGGCTTACCCAGGGTCGATGATGGCGCTGTAGGGCAAGGAGAAAGAAGACCAGAGAACATAATAACAATATCACTCCGACGGCGTTGGATTGTTCTAAAGATACTCCGGCGATGGAGAACCAGACGCGGGCGACCTGGGATACCATGGATCGCTGAATTACTATCCAGCGGGGGTAGTTAAACGGGTCGGCCTCGCCGAAGATGACCTCATTACGAGCGTGGTAGACGCAGCAGGCGGGATCTGTCGAAAGAGACTGACCCATGCCGCAGTAACGGGTGGGTGGGTCGACGGTCAGGTCGGTTGACCAGAGGATAGCGCCGATGATGAGCACCAGCAGAGTGAGAACATAGACAGTGGCGCTGCGACCGAAAATCTTCATGGTTATTCGAAAAACTATTCGACTATCAGGGGTAATCGACCGGCTGCCTCAACGACACCTATCTGCTGAGCAAAGACGTGCTCCTGCTCGAGTTCCCGCTCAAACTTGTCGCAGCTATCCTCAGCCATAGCTATGAGCAGTCCTCCCGAGGTTTGCGGGTCGAACATGACGTGCTCAAGATTTTGCTCAATATCCCCTTCAATGGCATACTTGTCTTGTAGAAATTCGCGATTGGCACCGGCGCCGCCAGGTATCATGCCCGCCTCGGCCAGTTCAAGAGCTTCCGGAAGCAACGGCAACAGACCCGAAAAGATCCTGATTGTCACCGAGGAAGCGGACGCCATTTCATAAGCGTGCCCCAGCAGACCGTACCCGGTCACATCGGTGG
The DNA here is from genome assembly GCA_020348905.1 of Candidatus Zixiibacteriota bacterium. Lineage (GTDB taxonomy): Bacteria > Zixibacteria > MSB-5A5 > GN15 > FEB-12. The sequence goes on along the minus strand of CP070756.1, from coordinate 2,497,970 downwards.
CGGCATGAGCACCAAAAAGCATCATCAATTCGGCCGCTTTCCGGTTGAGTTGAGACATCTGCCGCACGACAATTGTGGTAATCTCATCGGATACCATGTCGTTTTTGATTCCGGTGGTTATGAGGCCGGTTCCGAGCGGTTTGGTCAGGTAGATTTTGTCCCCGGCCCGGGCGCCGGCATTAGTCATAACTTCGTCAGGATGTACTATACCGGTTACGGCCAGACCGTACTTCAGTTCCTTGTCCTTGATAGAGTGACCGCCCACCACAACCGCCCCGGCTTCCTCGATCTTGTCCGATCCTCCGCGGAGAATATCGGTGAGGATCCGTGCTCCCATGTTGGAAGGAAAAGCCACAATGCTCAGGGCCGTGAGCGGTGTTGCGCCCATGGCATAGATATCGGACAGAGCATTGGCG
>CP070756.1:2490467-2497454 GCA_020348905.1 Candidatus Zixiibacteriota bacterium | reverse complement strand
CAAGTTCAAATGCGCCGTGAACCCTTATCCTGTGAGGACTTGCACCTGAAAAATATTTCATTCTGGCCCCAGAAAACCCTTGACAATATATCATAATTCCTTATTATATTCCCGAGCGTGTGTATTCGGTTATTAAGGGCGATGAGCCGTTTTTGCCCGTGTTAACCGAAGGTTAGTACCTCTTTACTGACCCTTGATGTACTGCAAAAAGTTCAAGCATGAGCAAGCAGCGCTTGTTCTTTTGCAGGGGTCGCCTAATTAAAACTGCTAACGTTTCTAACGTTAATGCTTTATGCATGCCCCTCAGAAAACCTCTGTTTTCTGGTACATCCGTTAGGTGTGAATATCTGCTGTCGTTTCACCTGAAAATTACAACTTCTTGCTATTTAGCTTAGGAGGTGACGTTTTAACCGCTTTGAGTCTTTTGTAAGAGTTTTCGTGCTGCGTCAAAAACACGACGAATTGGAGTTATTCGTCAACCTCTCTAGGAAACTGACAGCTAGAGAAAAGTTTTAACTCCTTACTCCGTTAGTAGGAATCTAAGAATCGTTCATTTTGATTTCGGCCCGCATTCCTTCCCTAGACAAACCGCGGGTGAACATTCTTGGGTTCGGCAACAGGTTGAATAAGGTCGATGAAATATTTGACTCATATGCCGATCATTAAAAGAGTGTTATCATGGTGAACATTCTGTTGTTTCCGAATTTTAAGGAGGAAATAAATGTCTAAGAAACTGTTAATCGCAGTACTTACTTTCGGGTTTTTATTTGTCCTGAGTGGTGCGGTTATAGGTTCCGACGATAGGGGCGACCTTGGTCGCGTGCATTACGAATTCCAGGAAATTGATTTCTCTGGAGATAGGTCGATGCCCATACTCACAGACGCTGGAAAGATAGACTTCCCCGGTTCAAAAACCACGTTCGGTCCGGTAACAAAATACTGGCCCCCGGACTGGTGTGACCAGTTGGACTATTCTGAAGGCGACTGGTGGTATGGCGACCCTGTCGGAGGTACAGATCCATATTTCGGAACCGGTGGTTATAACGTCATTGACTCAATCAATGGGCGTTTCAACCTCGGTAGCGAAAACTATTCCTGCACCCTTTTGGCAGCAAGCATCGGCCTGTGGGGTACCGCTACTGTTGGTACTCCGGACATGGCCGTATGCGTTTGGGATGACGATGGTGAAGGTAGACCTGCCAACCTGTTAGGAAGTGTTGTTGTTCCCAATGCTGCGTTGCCGGTCACGGACGATTACGTCACGGTAGACCTGACCAGCCTGGGACCTCTCATCTTCGAAGACGGTGAGTCTTTCCACGTCGGTATCAGCGTGGTGGGTGGCGCCTATAATCCCGCCTCGGGACAGCTCTGGATTGCCGAGGACAACAACGACCACTCGTTGGTAAATCGCACGCGTATGCGTATCTACGACCCGGTCGCAAATCCTTTAAATTGGTACTGGTGGACCGCTGCCTGGGAAACCTGTCTGGCCATCGGAGTCGACTATTGCTGCGCTTACCGTCCGTTCACGGATTGCTATACCGAGGAGAATTTCTGCCCGGTTGCCGATATCTATATCTACACCCTTCCTGATTATGGCTATTATCAGCGTCATACACAGGCCCAATTGGTACGGCACGGTGCCGGCGATACTCTGGTATGGTTCGAAGTCGGCCTGTATATACCGGCGACGCTGGGTGCTCCCGGCATAGATGCTTTTATCTGGGCTGATGACGGAACCGGCGCTCCCGATACGACCAACGATCTCTGGTCCGACACCAAGGCCTTCGCTGACTGGGACGACCCTGCCGGTTATCCGGACTGGCAGAGATTCGAGCCCAACTTCGTCTTCAGTCCTTCAGAAACCTACTATGTCGGTTTCAGAGTCGACTATGACACCTTCCAGGAAGGCGATACCATTGCCATGCTGATGGACGACGGTATCGGCGATTGTGCCTATTTCGGTCGCAGATATCCCCTCGTCGACTACCCGGTGGGTTCTGGTGAAACCGTCTGGGCCGGTTCGAACCGTAACATCGCCACGAAGTTCCACATCTGCAAGAGCATGTTCGATCTATGCCAGCGGGTTTCGGAATACTGCCCCGAATACTATCTTTACAGCATGCCCCATGGGGGCGCTAATGGCCGTATCGGTGGTTTCGAACTGGTGACGCCGTTCTTCACCAACGGCTGCCAGCTTGCCAGCGTCCGTATCCAGACCGATGATATAGAGAGATACGGTGGTAATCCGGCTGATGCCTATAACTATGCGTCCTATGTCAGGATTTATGACAGCGACGGTGGCCAATATGGGCACGATGCCGGTCTTCCCGGCACGCTTCTGTACGAAACCACTATCGAAGTGGGCGAATATGTCAATTACCCCGGATGGAACGTGATCGACGTTTCCGCGGCCGGTATCTGGACGACAACTCCGCTCTGGGTCGGTATTGTCAGCCAGAAGGCCTATGATGCCGGTTATGACTACTATGCCGTGGGTGATGACGATGAATGCGGCGACGCCCAGGGATTTTTGAGATATGACTACGATGGTTCCTGGGTCGACTATCACCCGTCGCATTTGTATATCGACGCTATGTTCTGCTGCGAGAAGCCGCCGGAGCGTGAGTGTGGTGATCCCGAAGACTGGCCTCAGGGCGCTCACGATGGCCGTCGTACTGCCGCTTCCAACAACAATACTGGCGACGCCAAGAACCTCCAGACGGTTCTCTGGAGGGACTACCAGGGCCACCCGACTACACCCGGTCTGCCCCATGGTACTTTTGGCCGTCCCATCATTTATGATACCATCGTCGTCGTTCCCTACCAAGATCGTCTGATCGCTTATGGTATCAATGGTGATGGCTTGGGCGGTCCCAATATTATGTGGACTGTCGTTGGCCACCCGTGGATTGGCGGTAGTAACTTCAACAACTCGCCGCTGGCCAAAGATGGCAAGATATACTTCGGTGGTAGTTCGCGGCGCAGCTTCAGCTGCTTCGATATCTACACCGGAGCCCAAATCTGGAGTCGTAACATTACCACGACCAACTTCGATGGTAATACTGACTACACGATTCCGGCCATTCTTGATATGGACGGCACGGAAGTTGTTTACTTTACCACGCATATTGGTGAGCTCTATGCTCTCGAAGCTGCCACCGGTGCCAACTGGGCCAACTGGACCACCAACCCGGTTCAACTGGATGGTGACCCGACTGCTACTCTATCCACCAACGGTGTCGATGTGCTTTACGTCGGTACTGACGGTACCAACCCGTCTCTCGGCGACCTGGTCGGTACATTGTATGCAATCAATGCTGCCGATGGTTCCGTCCTGTGGACGGTCGAGGAAGAGGACATGTACGGTCACGAAATCGATGGTGATACTCTTGGTAATGTCACTACCGAAATCTTCCAGGGCCCGATCGCGGTCGATGTCGACGGTTCTATGTATACCATCGCCGGGTATAACACCGAGATGTACGGTGAACCGTCCGGTACCTACTACAAGATCGACTCCGAGGGTAATATCCTTTGGGGCGTGGTAGGTAAGTTCCCCCGCTACACCGGCATAATGATCGACCGCAACGCGGTCTATATCACATCGCTGGTTGCCTGGATTCAGGAATGGGAAGCCATTGACGCCCACGATAAATACACCGGCGAAATTCTCTGGCGTACCGATACCGTGTTGTTCAAGATCATCAACTGGGTTGAAGGTGCTCTTGACTGTCGTACGCTCGAGGATGATATGATCTATCAGCCGAACATGGATTACCGCTTCATGGTTGTCAACTCTGATGACGGTACCATTGAGTTCGAGTACACCTATTATGACAGCTTGCTCGACCGAGGTGGCGGAACGGCCATCGGTGACGGTTACGTCGTCATGACCAACCGTAACGGTGACGTCTTCTGCTTCGCCAATGATGAGACCAAAGGACCGCGTCCGCGTCTGCGCTTCCTGATGTACGAAGACTTCCAGCCGGTTGAACCGACGACAACATCGGTTACCTTTGAGGATGTCTTCATGAACAACGGAGGCGCCAACCTCACCGGTACGATTTCGGTGGACGAAGACGCTGATGAAGACGATGTCCTCGAGGAAGGTCCCATAGCGGTCGATCCCAACCGTCTTACCCGACTGCAGGGTATTGCCGGTTCCATGATCGACATTGACTATGACGCCATGGCTCGTTACGCGGCTCACAATCAGCCGTCGGATGCCAAGGTTTACATGGAGACCGGTTATGCTCAGGCCAGATCCAGCGGCTCTGCAGCTGCTTATGGCATACCTGCCTGGTTGACGGCCCTGACCACACCAACATTCGACATAGCTCCTGACGAGACCTTTGACGTCTCTTATGACGTCGAAGCGAGCCTGGTTACCCGTGGACCGCACTGGTGCTATGCCACCGTATCGTCGAATGATACCTACTTCATCAACAGCCCTGACCGTGACCCGATTATTGTCCTCGGCGTTATCGGTGGCTGTCTGGAAGCGGCTGATATCATCGAATTCGGTGACACTCCCAATCTCGGTCCCGTCTTCAACCACAGCATGATAGCTGACCAGGTTCATCAGTTCTGGGATATCGACGGCGATGACGCTCGCTACTGGCAGGGTGGTCTGATCTTTGGTGCTGCCAAATATCGGATTGCCATGAACCTCGAGAGCTGGCACGGCGCTGACGCGAACGACTTCTGGAATTCAATCCTGCCGGATGCCAATCTCTACGGTACCTGCCCGCCAGAGGGTGAACATATGGAACTCGGCAAAATCTGGGATGATGGTGCCAACGATTATATCCCTGTCGAAGGCACAGTCTACCATTCTGCCTACATCGACTCCGTGATCGACTTCAACTGCGATCTCGAAGGCTGGGCGTGGGATAATGTCGACTGTCCGTATGACAACGACCTGACCATCGGTCTCAAGATCTATGAGTGGGTGTACGGTGCTGAGCACGCTGAGCTTGGTGACTTTGTCATTAAGAAGATGCGGATTACCAACCGCAACAATCGCGCGCTGACTGGTATCGGCGTCGGTTCGATGAACGACTACGACCTCACGCACAATGGCTTCGATATCTTCTACTTCAATGAAGATTATGCCATCGCTTATGGTCAATCGTGCATCGACACCGATCCGGTTGAGGTTTGGGGTCAGGGTACTATCCCGTACACGGCTCCGAATGAACTCAATAATAGACAGAGACTCTATAACGTTCACACCATTGATGCCCAGCAGGGTGGCTGGGAAGATGACTACATTTTCCTCGATTCCATCTACTATTACATGAGGAATTTCACTGGTCAGACCTCTCAGCCGGGTATTGATATGGCAATCCCGTGTGACGCTTTGAGTGAATCAGATGACCGCGAAGTCTGGATGGGCTTCGACTTCCGCGACTATGCTGAATATGGCGAAGCCGTAGTCGGATTCTATTTCTTCGGCTTCGAAGAGAAGAGCATTGTCGACGATGCCGATTTCTTCCAGGCATTCGCTGTCAAAGTTAACCAGTGGGCTGGCTTCGGCCGTGGTGATAACGATGGCGATAATGCCATAACCCTGGCCGATGTTGTCGCAGAATTCAACCTGGTCGCAGGTGATCCAGGTCCAAAACCGCTGTTTGAGCATCTGGCCGATGTTGACAACAGTGGGGCTGTCGACATGGCCGACGTATATTACATGGTTGACTACTGGTTCGGATCCGGTCCGGGACCTGTCGGTGATTGGGTACTACCCGAAACCCCGATTCCGTAAGTTGGTGTCCGAATCATAGATTCTTGGGAAGCAAGGTTTTTACCTTGCTTCCCTTTTTTTTACCCTTATTATTGCCCTATCATGAATTCGGCAGCCGCCATTGCGTACTATTTGTATTGGCGGCGCCGTTGACCGTTGACCATATCGTCATATGCCCGAAGTATTGGATATAGATGTTTTTGCCACGTCGGTTTTTAAGATCATCTCGGATTATTTTGAAATCACCCTCTACCGACCGGCTGATAACAAAGTGGTGTTCTGGGGAAACCCGCTTCTTCGCCGGCGGGGCTGGAAACGAGAATTAAATAACCGCCTGGCCGCCATTCATGTCAGAATCAAAATCGAACGAGATCAGCAGCATTATCGCATAACGGCCGTATCCCTGCCGCTTCGGCTCGGCCGTCCGCCTCTGGTCAATATCCTGCTTTTTACTCTGACTTTCCTGACCGTTCTGATCGCCGCCACCTGGCGCGAGTCCGGTGAGGCGTTTCTCACCCATCCCTCATTCCTCGTCACCGGACTTCCCTTTACTCTCACACTTATGGTTATTCTTCTCCTTCATGAAATGGGACATTTTCTGACTGGCAACCGGCGAGGGGTGATTATGAGTTACCCCTTCTTCATTCCGGCACCAACCTTTCTTGGAACCTTTGGCGCTATTATCCGGTCGCGCACACCTATCCGAAACCGCAGCGACCTGATTAATATTGGGGCCGCCGGCCCTCTGACTGGCGCCCTGCCCGCCCTCGTCGCCTTGATCTGGGGATATTCGACCTCCCGTCCGGTAGGTCCCGATAACTCTTTTCTAATCTGGGGTGACTCCCTTATCACCTGGGTATTGAAAGGGATCGTGGTCGGAGAAATCCCGGCCGGAATGGTTCTCGATCTCTCACCGGTGGCCCTGGCCGGCCACGTTGGGCTACTGGTTACAATGATAAATCTGCTCCCCTTGGGGCAACTCGACGGTGGACATATTTGCTACGGATTGTTCGGGAAAGGCCAGCATTATCTCGCGGCCGGTTTTCTGGCATTTCTCTTTATATTAGGTTGGCAGTGGAACGGCTGGTGGATATGGCTTGTCCTGGCACTTTTCAAGCGACCTTTCCATCCTCCCGTAATTGAAAAAGATATTGCCCCGGACAAGAAAACTCAACTCGCCGGCTGGCTGGCGATGATACTGTTTATCTTATGCTTTGTGCCAATTCCTATTCATTGAT
>CP070756.1:2484536-2490367 GCA_020348905.1 Candidatus Zixiibacteriota bacterium | reverse complement strand
CCCTGATAAGGGGGACTGAGGGGGTTTTTGGGCAACCGCGGCAGTCGAAGTGTCGAAACCTCCCCGCTCCGCGAGGACTCTGTCGAGCAGGGGATTTCGACCTACAAAGCTAGACAGGCCCCGAAACTTTTCGCCCCGCGCTTATGTTAACAAAATAGACCTATGCAGCGTACTTTTTACAGTTACTATACCCGTCAGGTGTAAATCAAAAGGAGCGAACAGATGGCCAAGACTGTTCCGGGCAAGCAGAAAGCCGCCAAAATCGTCAACATCGGCAACCTGCTTAAAGAAAAACGTACTTTCACCCCCCCACCCACTTTCACCAAACAGGCTCACGCCAGGACCAAGAACATCTACCGCACGGCCAAATCCGACCCGGTCGGGTTCTGGGAAAACATGGCCTCGGAACTGGTCTGGAAAAAGAAATGGCGGCAGGGGCTGGACTGGAATCCGCCCGACGCCAAATGGTTCGTCGGCGGCAAACTCAACGTCACTGAATCACTTCTGGATCGCCATATCACCGGCCATACCCGCAACAAGGCGGCTATCATCTGGGAAGGTGAGCCCGGCGACAAGCGGACCATCACTTACTACGAACTTTACCGTCAGGTCAACAAATTCGCCAACGTTCTCAAGAACTTGGGTATCAAAAAGGGTGACCGGGTCGCTATTTACCTCCCCATGATTCCCGAACTGGTGGTGGCCATGCTGGCTTGCGCCCGGATTGGCGCTATTCACTCGATCGTTTTCGGCGGCTTCTCCCCCGAATCATTGCGGGACCGCATCAACGATGCCCATGCGAAAATGCTTATCACGGCCGATGGTTCTTTCCGTCGCGGGCAGATTCTGCCGTTAAAACATGATGCCGATATCGCCCTGGCTGATTGCCCATCGGTGGAAAACGTAATCGTTGTCAAGCGCGGCGATTTCCTGCTTCGAATAAAAGAAGGTCGCGACCACTGGTATCACCGCCATATGCAGGAGGCCGAAAGCTACTGCAAGCCGGTCTACATGGACAGCGAAGATCCCCTGTTTATCCTTTACACCTCCGGCACTACCGGCAAACCCAAAGGAATAATGCATACCTGCGGCGGGTACCTTACCGGCGTCTACAGTACTTTCAAATATGTCTTTGACATTAAGGAAGATGATGTTTACTGGTGCACGGCCGATATCGGCTGGATCACCGGACATTCATATATCACCTACGGCCCACTGGCCAATGCCGCCACGCAGGTCATGTACGAAGGCGCTCCGGATTGGCCCGACCAGGACCGCTTCTGGCAAATCGTGGAAGATAACGGGGTAACCATTTTCTATACCGCCCCCACCGCTATCCGTTCTTTCATGAAATGGGGCCGCGACTGGCCGGATAAACACGACCTGAGTTCCCTGCGGCTGCTTGGGACTGTGGGTGAGCCGATCAATCCCGAGGCCTGGATGTGGTATCATGAGGTGATAGGCGGCAAGCGATGTCCCATTGTCGATACCTGGTGGCAGACCGAAACCGGTCACATTATGATTACTCCCCTGCCGGGCGTAACCTCCACCAAACCCGGCTCGGCCACCCGGCCTTTTCCCGGCATTGAAACTGCGATAGTCGACGAAAACGGCCGGCCGACCACTAACGGCGGCGGTTACCTGGCCGTGACTAAACCCTGGCCGGGGATGCTGCGCGGTATCTGGGGCGACCGCAAGCGGTTTGTGGATACCTATTGGTCAAAATGGCCGGGAATGTACTTCCCCGGCGACGGCGCCAAGATTGACGGCGACAAATACTTTTGGATTTTGGGCCGTATCGATGATGAGATCAATATCTCCGGACATCGGATATCTACAATGGAGGTTGAGTCGACGTTGGTGGCCCATCCCAATGTGACCGAGGCGGCCGTGGTGGGCATTCCCCACGAGCTGAAAGGCAGTTGCCTGGCGGCGTTTGTCACACTGGGTAACCATATCGATATCAACGACAAGCTTATTGCTAATCTCAAAGATTTCGTGGTGCGCAAAATTGGCGCTATTGCCAGACCGGATAGGGTAATATTCACCCCGGATCTGCCCAAGACCCGCTCGGGCAAGATAATGCGCCGCCTGTTGCGCGATATCGCTATGGGTAAGGTGATGGGTGACACCACTACGCTGGCCGACCCGGACGTGCTCAACCGGATCAAGAAGCGTTACGAAGAAGATTAGGGTGTGAAGGAACGCGCAGGGTGAGGAGGACCCTGTGGGTACGCGGGGCGAGGGGAGTGTAGTCGGGAGCGTGACTAAGAAATTCACGCTCCTGCCCTTACTTGTGCGGGGGTTCGAAATTTCGAACCCCTGCAACTATTTTCGGGATTGATGTCAGGTACAGCCTGGCTTTTACTCGCCGCCAAGTATAATTGGCAGGCTGCCGGCATCATTGCCAACGATAACAACTTTAGTATTAGGTGATTCAGCAATCTTCAGGGTTGCCTCAATCCCCTTCCATTTCAGCAGCGAAGGTGTGATACCGGCTGAAACGATCTGCTGGAAATCGGCGATACCTTTTGCCTCGATGCGCTTGCGCTCTGCCTCGAGCCTTTCTTTCTCGATTGTGAACTGCATCTTCTGGGCTTCCTGGTCGGCCGTCAGCTTGAAGTTGATAGCCTCGGAAATCTTGGCCGGAATTTCAACGTCGCGCACGAGCACGTTTTCGATGACAATGAATTTTGGCGCGACCGCCTCTTTGAGCTGGGCGAGAATCTCGGCATTGACCTGTTCGCGCTTGGTGGAGTAGATTTCCTCCGGCTTATAGCGACCCGCCACAGCACGGGCAATACCCCGAATGCTGGGAGCCACCGCCACATCGTAATAGTTCTGACCGATACTGACCTGAAGGGAGTCGAGCTTGCCTATTTGCGGGAAATAGAGAATCGACACTTCCATCCGGATAGTGGCGCCGTCCGAAGACAGTACCATTAGATTCTCTTTCTGTTCCTGCAGCTGAATCCGGTACTTGAACATCGTGTTCCAGGGCAGGTGCCAGATGAATCCTTCGGGGTAGATTTTGCCCATCTCGGTGCCGTCGCCAAACTTGTAGTAGAATACGCCCCGGTATCCCGAATCGATCTGGGTGCCGCATCCTACCATGGTAAGCGACAGCGCCAGTATGACCAGTAGCGGCAGGTGACGAGTTTTCCTCTTGTCCATAAGACCTCCTTACGTCGATACTGTTGTTAACTGATTGATTTCTATATACTACCGTCCCAACCGGCATTTATTCAACAAAAAAAGGCGGGCTTAGCCTATGGCGGTCCCGTCAGGCCAGATCGAACAGCATGATCTCTGTCGACCGGGCGGCAGCTATCTCAATCGTGGACTCATCGCTGATAGAGGCACCATCACCGGCCTCGAGCACGATCTCGTTGACGGTGGTAGCCCCGCGCATAACCTGAATCCAACCGTGGCGGTTCTCTCCAAAGCTGTGTCGGACCCGATCACCGTTCTGGAGCACGGCCACATAAAGCTCAGCATCCTGATTGATGTGAACGACTTTATCACTGTTCTGCCCTGAGGCTATCTTTAGCAATCGGCCCTGCATTTCATCACGACCGAAACTTAACTGTTGATAGCCCGGCCTGAGGCCTTTCTCGTTTGGGAACACCCAGATCTGCATGAAATGTACCGGTTCCGTCTGAGAATGGTTGAATTCTGAATGCATTATGCCCGTCCCCGCCGTCATCTGCTGGAGATCTCCCGGCCGGATAATGGAACCATTGCCAAGACTGTCCTTATGCTCCAGGGCACCTTCAAGCACCCAGGTAAGGATTTCCATATCGCTGTGTGAATGCGTCCCAAAACCCATACCCGGTTTGACCTTATCCTCGTTTATCACCCGCAATTTGCGAAAGTGAGTGTGCGCCGGGTCGCGGTACGTATTGAATGAAAAAGTGTGTCGGCTGTCCAGCCAGTCTAAGTTTGTCTGGCCGCGTGCGCCGGACGGTCGTATGTGAATCATCGTTTATCCTCGCAGTCTTCTCCCGTATCGGCCCGGGATACTTATTTTAATAAACCGCTCAGAGGATGCCTTGGTTCATTATTTGAAACTGGCCGAAAAGCAGTTGCAGAGGATAAGGTATCAGTCCGAAATGATATACGGGATAAACGATTCGGTCGTTATGAGAGTACTGTCATTGGGCCGGTTGAAGCTGCGGACGAACAGGCTGTTCCAGAAGTAGTTGGTGGCAGTAGAGGTAAGCACCGAGTCACTGAAACAGGAACTGTCGGTGTGACCTTCGGTCACATTTTCGGTGAGGTAGCCAGATGATGCCTCGTAATTGGCCAGCACCTGGTACTTCCCGCAGCCGTCGAAGGTTATCCGCGCGCCCTTCTCTATGGTCTTAATATCATCCACATCGAAATAGTCGTCGTCATTTGGGTCCTCAACTCGCCCGCCGCCAATATACATGCCGGTCAGGTATTCCAGTTCCAGCGTATCTCCGGAGGTTGTGGCCACAGTTATATATCTGGTGGCATCACCCAGGTTTACACCTTGAAGCAGCCAACCACTATAGGCCTGGTTGTTGTCGCCAAGCTTGACCAGAAAGGCCTTCCGTTGCAGGAACCTTGTGAAATTCACCTCATCGACTCGGCCGGATATCTGCTTTTGCAGCTTTCCATACAAACTGTTGGTGATGGTAGCAGTCGCATAATAGTAGCTGCCGATGCCAAGGTTGAGAAGCTCATTGGGATCGAGGCGAACACTTATCGAGCGTTTAGTGGAATCAACGATGTCGGTATAGACGGTGTCGTTTCCCGGAATGATGTAGGTAATTGTGCCAGTCAGGCCGTGATCTCTGAACAATTCGGTACAAATTTCACTGTCGGCAAGATAGCGTTCGACCTCTTCCACCTGCGAGACGGTGTATACGTCGATTTCCTCGCAGGCGGAAGCCATCATCAACACGAACAGGATCGTTACGATAAGCGTTAAACGGTTATTAGAGGTGCGACTGAGCATGATATTTCCTTTGTATGCAGACGAAGAGCTATCGTTTTTTGTTTTTTCCTTTTTTAAGCTCGGCCTTGATTTCTTTGACTTCATCGCGGATTAACATGGCGGTTTCAAAGTCCAGATTATCGGCCGCCTGTTTCATGGCCTTGAGCATGAAGGCGACCTGATCCTCTTTTCTCATAGTATCGAAATAATCCGGTTTTTCAAACTTTTTTTCCTCCACTGTTTTGGCGTCGGCAAAGCGGGTCGACCGCAGGATTTCCTCGCGGGTTTTGAATATCGTTTCCGGGTCGATGTTGTGTTTTCGGTTGTACTCAATCTGCTTGGCCCGCCTTCGTTCAGTCTCTTCAATCGCCTTTTGCATGGAATCAGTTATCTTGTCGGCGTAGAGAATGACCTCGCCATTCTTATTGCGGGCCGCCCGCCCTACCGTCTGGATAAGCGAACGCTCCGAGCGCAGGAAGCCCTCTTTGTCAGCGTCGAGTATGGCCACCAGCGAAACCTCGGGCAAGTCCAGCCCCTCCCTGAGCAAGTTTACGCCGACCAGCACGTCGAATTCCGCCAGGCGCAGGTCGCGAATAATCTCGGTCCGGTCAATGGCGTCGATTTCGCTGTGAAGGTAGCGGACCCGAACACCCATCTTCTTCATATACTCTGTCAGGTCCTCGGCCATCCGCTTGGTGAGGGTAGTAACCAACACCCGTTCGGTCCGTGAGCGGCGAAGCCTGACCTGTTCGAGAAGGTCATCAACCTGGGTAGAAAGCGGCTTGACCACAATTTTCGGGTCGAGCAGCCCGGTAGGCCTTATTACCTGGTCGACCACGACACCTTCGCATTTTTCAAGCTCGTACTC
>CP070756.1:2479692-2484436 GCA_020348905.1 Candidatus Zixiibacteriota bacterium | reverse complement strand
CCAGGGACGAAGATGCGCCTGAAGGGTCAGGGCCTTGCCATCGGCGGGAAACAGGGTGATTTGTACGTGACCGTAAATGTTGAGATACCGAAGAACCTGACCGAGAAGCAGCGCAAGCTGCTGGAAGAGTGGGAGGAGTAGGGTGGACTTTCTGTCAGTATTCTACCTTTGAACCTGGGGATTGAGAAATAAAGTATCTGAGCTGCCACCAAATCACCTAAACAAAAACGCAGGCGTTTGATTAACCAAACGCCTACGTTCGTAATCCAAATTAGCCCAATCCCGTCAGCCCGTCTCCAGCTTGCCTTTCACCAGTATCTTGAGTTTCTTCAGGCAATCCATGTAATGCTGCTCGGCCATGAAGCGGGGATAATCGAGCACCAGGGTTAGATCGAAAATCAGTATCTCGGTGCCGCCGTACAAATACGATATCATGGCATTGGGGATGAAGCGGGTGGTGTCGTTGAGGTACAGGCTACGGATAGCATGCCCACTCTTGGTTACCACCGAATCAACCTCATACGTTATCAATGACTCGCCGAAGTGCTTTCTCAGGGCGGTAGTGTCCTCGGCTATGATATCGTCGAGGGTAACTGACTTCTCTTTATCCGCTTTGATTCTGAAAATGTTGATGCCGATTCTGACCTGGGCTGAATCGTAGCGCTCACCATCGGGAATGAACGCAAACGAGTAACCGTCGACCTCGGCCTCGTGCTCAACCATCACGAAATTCTCCGGCGGGGAAATAATGTAGCTGAGCGATTCGCCTTCGTAAAAGGCGGTATTATTGTCAAGGCCGGTTTTAGCCTCCTGGGCGGACAGCCCGGATGCCAGTAACCACGTAAATATGAATAAGATGAGTTTTCGCATGGTGCATTTATCGGCTGTGGCGCGGGGTTTGGCAAGTTTTATCATGCGCCCAGGTTGTCGGTTTTGGAGTCGCTTGCCGGACAATGGCGTCCGGTCAAATATTTTTGCCGGTATTGCTTGTCTTTTTCGCGAAATTAGGCTATTTTTGCGCTTTAATAATTGCCAACCGTGACTTTACGGGACGAAGACTAATAACTAACCATACAAAACTGAGGTACTTATGGCAGGTATTGTAGGATACGGTGCGCACTTACCCCGCCACCGCATCAAAGTGGAAGAAATTGCCAAGGTATGGGGAGCCGACGCGCCCAGCTACAAGAAAGGGCTGATGCTCCGTGAGAAATCGGTGCCACCGCCGGACATGGACACCATAACTCTTTCGGTCGAGGCGTCAAAAAGGGCGCTGGCCCGGGCCGAAATGGTCGATCCGGCCGATATCGGGGCCATCTATATCGGTTCGGAATCCCATCCTTATGCCGTCAAACCATCGGGCACGGTGGTGGCGGAGGCCATCGGGGCCACGCCACATATCCACTGCGCCGATTTTGAATTTGCCTGCAAGGCCGGTTCGGAGGCCATGTATGTTGCCCTGAGCCATGTTGAGGCCAAGCAGATGAAATATGCCCTGGCGATCGCAGCTGATACTTCGCAGGGAGCTCCCTCGGATGCGCTCGAATTCTCCGCAGCGGCGGGTGCGGGCGCCTTCATTATGGGGACCGACAACCTGATCGCCGAATGTCTGGATACTCATTCTTATATGACTGACACACCCGATTTCTGGCGTCGTGAGCACCAGTTCTATCCCCAGCACGGGGGACGGTTCACCGGTGAAGAGGCCTATTTCGCCCACACCCTTGGTGCCTCGAAAGCGCTGCTGGGCAAGGCAGGCATGAAGGCCAAGGACTTTGCTTATGCAACATTCCACCAGCCCAACGGTAAGTTCCCCCAGAAGGTAGCCTTTATGCTTGGTTTCACGCAGGAACAGATCGATCCGGGCTGGCTGGCGCCCACGCTGGGTAACACCTATTCCGGTGCTTCCCCGATTGGCCTGACCGCTACGCTGGATGTGGCCAAGCCGGGCGACTTGATTTTCATGTGCTCCTATGGATCCGGCGCCGGCAGCGATGCTTTCATCTGGAAAGTCACCGACCGCATTAATGAGGTCCGCGACAAGGCGGTCCATACCCGCAAACTGCTAAGCGAAAACGTGATTTATGTCGACTACGGCACGTACGCCAAGTATCGTCGCAAAATCCGGAAGAATGATTAGGAGGTGACGACGATGAGAGATGTTTGTATTGTCGGAGTCGGCATGAGCAAGTGGGGTGAGGTCTGGCGCAAGTCAATGCGTGAGCTTCACACCGACGCGGCTCTGGCGGCGATAAAGAATGCGGGTGTCGATCACCTCGACGGCCTGTACGTAGGATGCATGTCCGGTGGATTGTTTGTTGGACAGGAACACTTGGGCGCCATCCTTTCCGATTACATGGGTATGCGCGGTCTGCCCGCTATGCGCGTTGAGTCGGCGTGTGCCTCGGGTGGTATGGCCGTTCGCGCGGCTTATATTGACGTGGCCTCAGGTATGTCGGATATCGTCATGGCCTCCGGAGTGGAGAAGATGACCGATGTTTCCGGCGATGATGCCACCTACGCCCTGGCAACCGCCGCCGATCAGGAATACGAGGTATTCCACGGCGCGACGTTCCCCGGCCTGTATGCGATGATGGCGCACGCTCACATGGCGAAGTATGGCACGACTCGTGAGATGCTTTCCATGGTGGCGGTCAAGAACCATCGTAACGGCGCCAGGAACCCGTCCGCGCAGTATCCGTTTGAAATTACGGCCGAGGGTGTGGCTAAATCGGTTTTGATCGCTGACCCACTGCATATCCTTGACTGCTCGCCCATCACCGATGGCGCTGCGGCTGTGATTGTGACAACCGTTGACGTGGCCAAGAAGCTCGGCAAACCGTATATCAAGATCACCGGCAGTGCTGTCGGTACGGATACGATCGCTCTGGCCCAGCGCGAGGACATGACCACGATTAAGGCGGCTACCATTGCGACTCAGAAAGCGCTGAAAGCGGCTGACAAGAAGATCGATGACGTCAATTTCGCCGAGGTGCACGACTGCTTCACTATTGCCGAGATCGTTGTTGCCGAGTCGATCGGTAAGTACGAGCCGGGCAAAGCGGGTCAGGCCATCCTGGCGTGTGATACCTCGCTCGAAGGCCGCTTCCCCATGAATCCCTCCGGCGGGCTTAAGTCCAAAGGCCATCCGGTCGGCGCAACCGGCGTCGCCCAGGTGGTCGAGGTCTACAAGCAGTTGACCGGGCAGGCCGAGAACGGCCGCCAGATTCCCAACAACCCTAAAGTGGGCATGACCCAGAATATGGGTGGTTCGGGCGCATCCTCGGTGGTTCATATCATGGAGGTGGCGTGATGACGATGTTTAGTTCGAGAAACTGGCGCGAGTATCAGCATAGATACAGACTGGAAGCTTCCAAATTCAAAAAGAGCGGCAAGACTTATTTCCCGAAACGTACGGTCGATCCGGAAACGGGTGACACCGAGCAGGAAATCGTCAAGCTGCCCGACGAAGGGAAGATTGTAACTTATACCGTCATTCGCGTGGCTCCCAGCAAGTTTGCGGACATGGCTCCTTACGCGCTGGCTATTGCCGAGCTGACTGACGGTACCCGTTTGATGGCGCAGGTGACCGATTGCGACGTTGAGCAGGTCAAGATCGGAATGGATGTACGGGTGGAGTTCCGGCGCATCCAGGATGAGGGTCATCACGGGGTTCTCAGTTACGGGTACAAGTTCGTGCCGAAATGGTTTTAACCTGCTGTGCTCAATTGCAGGATGAAGGGGACGGGCGGTCCTTGACCGCCCGTTTTTTTGTTGCCAAAAAATTCAACTGGTGCGTATTTTGGGTAAACAGGGAGAAACCCGGTCCGGGTTAATATGGATAAGAAAACCAACAGATGCGTCTGGCTGGGGGCGGCCATCGGCGCGGCCTACGGGCTATTGTATCCCTTCATTACCGACGCCGTCGGACTCCAGGACACCCAGCACCTGACCACCGTACTGGTCATCTCGATCGTGGTCGGGGCGGTCTGCGGCCTGGTGGTCGGCTACCTGTGGAAAATCTTCGCCAACCGCAAAACCACCCATGGGTGGTAACTTACCGGGCGTCGCGACACCACTTCATCTGAAATCATAATGCAAGTCAGCAGATGCTTTCTTGAGCGCGGGTGTTCGTAAGTAGCACTGCTACAAATACAAGGGGCACGCTACCAATCAGGTGAGTTTCTTCTTGTCTGTAAACTCTACAGCCATATATTTGTCTTCATTAAGACTGACGGCAACCGATAGACAATAGAAAGCTGCAGAACCTGTAAGAATAACTGCTTTTGCCTGTTTGGGATACGTGATGCCATCACCGGACGAGACACCGAAACAACCCCGACCAACCAAACGTCGCTGGAGTATACTTCTCTACGTAGTGTATCTGGCGGTTCTGCTGGAGATTTTCGGGCGCCTCTTCCTGGTCATGCGCTACGACACCTCCTTTTTCAAACCGCAGGAGTTCATATACCATTACTATCCCGAACTGAGAGTGGCTGACGAGAGCCTGGATAACGAGCGAGCACCAGATTTCAGGGTGCTGATTCTTGGTGGTTCGGTGATAAGCCATGAGTACGCCCACATCGATTCACTGCTTTATACCTGGCTGGCGGCAGCGACGGGCCAGAGGGTCGAGGTTTTCAATATGGCCATGAGGGCTCATACCTCGCTGGACAGTTACTATAAGTACCGCCATCTGCAGAACCAGCACTGGGATCTGGTTGTGTTCTACCAGAACATCAAT
>CP070756.1:2420273-2479592 GCA_020348905.1 Candidatus Zixiibacteriota bacterium | reverse complement strand
CCCCGGACGGGGGCTTTTTCGGTCAGCCTTTGCGAGTGAAACCTCACGACATGAGGGCGGCTCGCATCTCGGAGATCATCTTCATGTGACCCTGCTCGAATTTCGATAGCTGCTCGAACATTTTCCGGCCCTCCTCCGAGTCAACCTTCTCCACAGCCGAAGCAAAAAGCTTATAAGCATCCTCTTCGAGGCGATAGGCAATATCGAGGATTTTTTCCATGGAATCGGCCCCGGTGACCTCATCTACCAGTTGCCGGTGCTCGTGACTCATATCCTCGGTTATGTCGGGCAACCCTTTCTGCTTGAGAATGTCCGCCGTGCTGATCCACTTCTCGCTACGTATAAGCGAGTCGTACTGGCGCTCAAGAACGTGAAAGTGCTCTTTCTCCTCCAGGGCCAGCTTCTCGAGAACCTCCCGGTGGCTGCTGGCCTCGGTTTTCTTGGCTGCTTCCAGGTAGAATACATAGCTGGCCACCTCGGACTGGATTCCGGCGCTCAGGGCTGCCAGGGTGTCGGGATGAACCGGTGACATGGGTATTTCCTCAATTTTGAATGTTGATCTCTGAACTGTCGTAAAGGTACAAAACAAAAACCGGTTGTCAAGCTTCACACCGCTCGACGGAATGCGACTTTTGTCGGCCATTTCATCAAGGCCGTTTGAATTACTGCCGATAATAGATGCAGGTATCCAACGGCTAAAAAGACTGAGGGCGATATGGGAATATTCGATTTCTTCACGACTCTTGCTGACAACTTCAGAAATCATTACCTGGAGCTTGCTCACAACTCATCCATTCGGCAATTGCGGTTGGCGGCATTCGACCAACCCGAACACGAAGTTGAATCACCGTGCGACAGAGGAGACAGCTACGAACCGTCAAATTATTACAACGACCCGGCCGTCGCAGACGAGAATGCGGCTTGTGATCAGCCCAACACCGCTGGCACGATGGCGGTCGACCCGGATGAGCCCGCCGCAGAGGAAGGTGATACAGTCGGGCCTGAGCAGGAAGACCCGGTTTCAGATGAGACGGCCCCGCCGCAACCATATCGCTTCCGACATCACACCCATTTCGATTACGAGGTCAGGTTAGAATTCCAGCTGAGAGCCATCGCTTCCATAGCCCAGGAGATTGCCGAGGGTGAGCCCGTATCGTTGGAGGAACTGGCGGCGGCCGGATTCGGACTGAAGGCCGCAATGGACATTAGCGGCAAGCAGATAGTCGAGGCCGGAGGTCACAAGAGGGGGTTCGGTGACGGTCATCTCAGAGAAACCAATTTGCTCAAAGCGCGCAGTGCCTCCAATTTCACCTACCATACTCGCGATTTCGCGCTGGAGTCGTTTTCACGCGAAACGCTGAGAATCCAGCGTTCCATGGATGTCAAGACCGGCGAGTCTTATCAGCGAGCGGTAAATAAATTCGCCCTCCGTTACCGCATGGATGACAGTTTCAGCTTCGCCATGCTGAACCGATTCAATGTCCAGACGGAGCGGATGGCACAAACCGATCAGGCAAACCTTGAACCGTACACCGAAAGCGCCGGCGACGTCGCCGAGTGTGGCACAACCGAGATGATGGCCGTTTTTTTTGATGCTGTCGACGCCTACCTCGACCAGGCCGAACAGCAACTGCTGAGTCGGGCTGACGAATTCTTTACCCTGGTCGCCCGGGAGCTGGGTTTTTCTGAAGAAGCTCTGGCATTTTCACGAGATCAGGCTATATCAACGATCGAATCGTTCTTCACTCGAGTTGACGAAGCCGTGAGCGGGCTGGAGTCGCATTTCATCGGAGAATCATCCCCGGAGCTTCTACCGGGATCTAAACCGGCCGTGCCGGAGTTCTACGAACCAGTTACCGAGCAGATTCCCTCTACCGTGGCAACCGCTTAGCGCGCCAAAGAGCGGGGCCATATCACATCGAAACCCGCCGGGCCGTGATATTTTCCTTGCCAATAAAGGCGGTGCCGTCTTTTATTTCCACCGAGCGTGAAAGACAATATCGCCAAAAATCTGATGGAACTGCATGGTCGCATTGCTGAAGCATGCGAGCAGTACGACCGCGACGCCGACGATATCATCATTGTCGCCGTCACCAAAACACACCCGCCGGCAATCATCAAGATGGCCGTGGCCGCCGGCATCCACAACATCGGCGAAAGTCGCATCCAGGAAGCCGAACCAAAACTGCTGGAAGTGGGCCCCATTGCCCGGTTCCACATGGTCGGACATCTGCAAACGAATAAGGTAAAGAAGGCTGTTCAACTCTTTGATGTCATCCAATCGGTTGACTCGCTAAAACTCGCCGAGGAAATCAACCGCCGCGCCGGGGAATTCGACCGCACGATCGAATGTCTGATCGAAGTCAATTGCTCCGGCGAGAGTCAGAAATACGGCGTACTACCAGACGAGTGCCTCGACCTGGTGAAAAAGGTGAACGATTTTAGCAATATTACCCTTGCCGGTTTGATGACAGTCGGACCACTGATTGACGATGATGAGACAATCCGAACTGCATTCGGCCAGTGCAGAGATCTTTATCGGCGAGGGCAAGACATTGTAGGAGAACAGTTTGACACGCTTTCAATGGGCATGACCGATGATTTCCCGCTGGCCATAGCCGAAGGGGCAACCATGATTCGTATCGGCAGTGCTCTTTTCGGACCGCGCCAATCCTCCCACCACGGCTAAGACAAATCCTCTCAGTTCAAAGCAGCAAGCTGGTTTTCGTCTTATGAAAACAAAAAATTGAGCCTCGCCTCAATATTTCCCCCAGAATTACGATAATAGAATAGAGGCGGTGTGCGGGCAAACTGCTCGATTTTCGAACAGTTTGTCGAAGCACCGGTAATAAATGAAGTTAGAAAGAAAAACCAATTAGATAAGCGAGTGGCTTATGGATTTGTCCCCAAATGATATTCGAAATTATGAATTCCCCAGCCAGATGCGCGGCTACGACAAGGAGGAAGTGGATAATTTCCTTGAGCAGGTCGCGGTGGCGCTGGAAGAAGCAAGACAGCAGAATCTGAAGCTTTCGATGGAAACCGACACTTTGAAGACCCAGCTGGCTGCTTTAAAGGAGTTTGAGGATTCGATCAAGAACGCGGCGATCGATGCCCGTCGCAACGCCGACCTTACCGTCGCCAACGCCAAAAAGGAAGCCGAACAGATACTGGCAGAGGCCGGCACCAAGGCTAACGAACAGAAGGAATCGCATGCACGCGAGATCGCTGCCATTGAACAAAAACTGGCCCAACTCGAACAAACCAAGCGTTCATATATATCCGAACTTCGAAGCATGATGAATTCTCATCTGGACATGATCGATGAGATCGCCACTGCTGACATCAAGAAGGATATCCACGGCGAAAGCGACGCTGACAGCTATGTCCCGCCAGTTAAAGAGCCGGCACCCGCGGCGGAACCCTCAACAGCAGATGAACCTGAGGAGGAAAGTCTTGAGGTAACCGAATCGGAGGACGTTACCCGCCAAAAGGTGGAAACGCTCGCTGATCAGCCTGAAGACAAAGCCATCGAATCCGAAGAAGCCAATGCTGCTGAGGCCGAAGTGGCCGCTGAGGAGGAAATTGAGCAGCCGGCCGAGCCGCCGAAGCCAATCGACCCCGAACTGGCCGCTGCCCTGGAACAATACAAGACGAAAGCCGAGCGAAAAGTCGAAGATCTTAACCCGGAGGACTTTGGTCCTGCGCCGCCTCAGGGAACGATCATCGAAACTGACAAGACGGCTGAGGATGTTCCCTCGGGCTTCATTGCCAAGGTTGCCGAAGCAGAATTAAAGGCCGCTCGGACAAAGGCCGAGGCAAAGGGGGACGACGAAGGTGGCGATAACGGCGATACTCAGGAAGAGGACTCCAAAGGTCTGGCTCCTGACGTCCAGGATCGACCCACCGAACACAACGCCATCGACATGGACCAGCCTACCGAAGAAGACAAAGCCAAGGCCGGGGTATCACATGACGAGTTGGCTGAGGCACTCGACGGTGTTGTAACCAAGTTCGAAGAAGAAATGGACAAAGCCGAAAAAAGCTAAGCAAATTCCCACCGATGATAAAGGACCGGCTACGGAATCCCCTCCGCGCCGGTCCTTTTTTGTTTGACCCTTTTCCTTTGACATTCAGCCGCGATTTGTGCAATAAACACCTTACGGTGCAAAGGGCACCGGTCAATGCGAACAACCACCTTTGTTAACGGGAGAATTACAATGTCAGCCATAGAAGAACTCCACCAACAACTTGACCAGGCCGTCAACTTCATCCGAAACCAGGTTTCTTTTGAACCGAAAACAGGAATCATCCTGGGGACCGGGTTGGGCTCGCTGGTCGATGGTATCGATATGGTGGGAACGGTCGATTACGACAAAATCCCTCACTTCCCGGTTTCAACGGTTGAATCACACGCCGGTCGACTCCTGTTCGGCAACCTGGAAGGTAAACCCGTAGTGTGCATGCAGGGACGGTTTCACTTTTACGAGGGTTATTCGTTCCAACAGATTGCCTTTCCGATACGGGTGATGAAGCGGCTTGGCATCGAATCTCTTATCGTCTCCAATGCTGCCGGAGGAATGAATCCCAACTTCAAGCCGGGTGATATCATGCTCATCAAAGATCACATCAATTTCTTCCCCGGCAACCCTCTTATAGGGCCCAACGACGACAAAATAGGCGACCGTTTTCCGGACATGTACGATCTCTACTACTGTGGGTACCAGCAGATAGCCAGGGAGGTCGCCCTTCAGCAAAACCTTCCTCTGCAAGTCGGCGTTTATGTCGGGTTGACCGGGCCATGCCTGGAAACGGCGGCGGAATATCGCATGCTACGCGGCTTCGGAGCCGATGCAGTCGGCATGTCCACCGTACCGGAAGTGATCGCCGCCCACCACCAGCGTATCAAGATCCTGGCTTTCTCGATAATCACCGACATGGGTCTGGCAGATAACATGCATCCCTGCTCCCTTGATGACGTGATCGGGGCAGCTTCGAAAACCGAGCCAAAACTTCGCGCCCTGATCGCGGGCTGCCTGAAACGAATGTAGAATGATGATCGAGCCGTCCGTCGATCGACACAACTTTCCAGAATCACGGGCGTATACAAGTGAATATATCCGGATAACGATAAATAGCGGCAAGGATTCCCGAATTTAATCATGAATAAAATCAAGACAATTCCGTTTAAGGACATGGAAAAGTTCATCGATGTCCTGGCCGATGCTTACCCCGGTCTGGCCGTCATCACCCCCGAGGACAAGAAACGGGTTTTGGAGCGCCTTCAAAAACGTCGCAAGGATACGCGGATGTCGTGGTGGGGGATGTACGACGGCAGCAAACTGATGGGCGGCCTGATTTTCTATGACTACACCATGAATTTCTTCGGCAACAAGGTGCTGGCAGGAGGCGGTGGCACGCTCTGTGTCAGCCTGGTACATAAGAAAGAGCATGTCGCCCGGGACCTGATGAAATTCTTCTTCCGGCATTACCGGAAGCGCGAGGCGCCCTTTGCCGTGCTGTGGCCCTTCAGACCGGATTTCTACAAGCAGATGGGTTGCGGCCTGGGATCGACCAACCATGTTTACAGGGTAAAACCGGCCGATCTTCCCCGGGGCAAGAGCAAGAAACACATTCAGTACCTGAGCCAAGCCGACATGAAGGCGGTCAACGATTGCTACAACCGCTACGTTAACCGCCACACCGGTATGATCGAGGAAACCCTGATCAATCGTAAGATACGCTACGAGCTGGCCAAGAACACCAAGTATGTCGGTTACAAGAAGGACGGACGCGTCGAGGGATATATGATATTCAGCTTTAAGCGCGGAAACCCCGACAATTTCGTGGACAACCTCATCAATATTCACGAAATGGTCTATGAGACGCCCCGGGCACTATCAGAACTGATGGCCTTTCTGAATACCCAGTCCGACCAGATAGATCGGGTAATCTTCCATAGCGACGACCCTGACTTCTACCACTACATGAGGGATCCCCGAAACGATACCGGCAATCTGTTCGAGCCCGTATACCACGAGAGTCATGTATCCGGGGTGGGAATTATGTATCGCGTGCTCAATATCCGGCAGGTTTTCAGAATCCTCGAGAATCACGATTTCGGCGGCCAGAGCCTCAGACTCAAGCTAAGAATCAGGGATAGTTTTCTAAAAGAGAATGACTCGACCCTGGTGGTTCATTTCAGCCAGGGCAAACCGGAGATCAAGACGAAGAATGCGCGGTCGGATGTTACGCTGGAGCTGGACATTGCCGACTTTTCCTCGCTGATTCTCGGCGCGGTCAGCCTCAAGTCGCTGTACTATTACGGTGCGGCAAGAATATCGAACATCAGTTTTCTCGAGCCGCTCCACCGACTGTTCGCCACCGAGCAGAAGCCGATTTGCATGACATCGTTTTAGGCTTACGGTGCTTGCGTAACGGCCTTTTTATCCCTTTATTCAGTCCAATTGTCCGGACTAATCTGAAAGGTTATACCATGTCTAATAAAGAAAAATCTCCGCATTCGATTGCCGAACGACAGGACATCGAAAACAAGTATAAATGGCAGCTGACCGACATTTATGATTCTGACGAGGCCTGGGAAGCCGATTTCCGCAAATCAGAAGAGATGGTCAAGCAGGCCGGCGCCTTTGCTGGCAAGCTGGCCGAATCACCCAAGACCCTCTTCGACTGTCTGGAATTGCGAACCAACCTGTCGATAATCGTTTCCGGATTATTCCAGTACGCTAAGCTCAACAGCGATCTGGATACGCGCGTATCAAAATTCCAGTCTATGACCGAGCGCATGGCCCTTTTTGCCGCCCAGGCCAACGCCGCTTTTTCATTTATTGAACCGGAACTGCTAAGGCTTGGCGATGAACAGCTTCTGAAGATGGCCGCCCAGTTCGAAAAAACCGATCTGTACGATTTCTATATCCGCGAACTGATCCGGTCCCGCCAACACATCCGCACCGAGGAAGTTGAAGAATTGCTCTCGCTCTCCTCGACGGTTGCCAAGGGTCCGGATATGATCTTCTCGCTGCTAAACGATGCCGACCTTAAGTACCCCGCCATCAAAGACGACAAGGGTAACGAGGTTCAGCTTACCAAGCAGCGTTTCGCCAAATTCATGGAATCCTCCGATGCCAGGGTACGGCGTGATGCCAGCAATGCTTTTCATTCGGCCTACAAGGAGCATATCAACGCCATCGGAGCCACACTGGCCACCGAGGTAAACAAGAACGTGTTTTATGCCCGTGCCCGCCGCTACGAAACCTGCCTGCACAGTTCGCTCGACGGCGACAACATCCCGACTTCGGTCTACCACTCCCTGTTAGATGCCACCGAGGCAGACCTGGCCGGTTTGCATAAGTGGACGGCTCTTCGAAAGAAGATTTTGAGGCTCGACCAGATTGCCCCTTACGATATGCTCTGCCCTCTGTTTCCGGAGAGAGATTTCGAGGTTCCCTACGATCAGGCGGTCAAGAATACAATCGACGCCCTGGCCCCGCTGGGCAGCGAATATCAGGAAAAACTGGGCGAAGCTTTTTCCTCGCGGTGGGTTGATGTTTACGAGACAGCCGGCAAGACGAGCGGCGCCTACAACTGGGGCAGTTACACTGTCCATCCGTTTATCTTGATGAATTACAATGACACCGTTGATAATATGTTTACCCTGGCCCACGAGATAGGTCATGCTATACACAGCTTCCTGTCCAACTCCAGCC
The DNA here is from genome assembly GCA_020348905.1 of Candidatus Zixiibacteriota bacterium. Taxonomy (GTDB): domain Bacteria; phylum Zixibacteria; class MSB-5A5; order GN15; family FEB-12. The sequence continues at coordinate 2,471,865 of CP070756.1, read as the reverse complement.
AGCCTTTCCCGAAGGCCCAGTACTCCATCTTCGTGGCCGAGGTTGCCTCGACCCTGAACGAAGGACTGCTGCTTCAGCATTTGCTGAAAAAGGCCAAAGACGATAAGGACCGGCTGTATTTGCTAAACCGGCATATTGACAACACCGTTGCGACGTATTTCCACCAGGTGATGTATGCTCGCTTTGAGCTGATGATACACGAACGGGTCGAGCAGGGACAGGCTCTATCACCTGAGATGCTGACCGAACTGTGGGACGAGTTGACCCGCAAGTACTATGGTCCGGCTCTGACAATGGATGAGTTGTCGGCCTTCAAATGGAGCCGGATACCGCATTTCTACCTGGATTTCTATGTTTACCAGTACGCCACTTCCTATGCGGCTTCACAGGCCCTGACTGACAAGATTTCGGACGGAGAAGACGGCATTATCGATCGGTATCTTGAGCTGTTGAAGTCGGGCGGGAAGGATTATCCGATCGAGCTGTTGAAGGCCTGTGGCGTCGACATGACCACCGCCGCTCCGTTCGAGGCCACCCTAAAGTTGTTTGCCCGGCAGGTCGATGAAGTTGAGAAACTGGCGGGGTGAGCCCGATATACGGGGTTGTTCGGCACGGTGAGCCGCCTACAATTCCCTTTACAAAATCCGATATATGGTCTAAATTGGTTGGTTATTTGAGGAATATATAAGATGCCATTCGATCCGCTAAAAGATAACTTCACTATCCCCAAAGCTGAGGAGCAAATTCTCCAGTTCTGGGAGAAGAATGACGTCTTCCGAAAGGCCAACAAACAGGCCAAGGATCGGCCGCATTTCGTGTTCTACGAGGGTCCCCCGACAGCCAACGGAATGCCCGGGATTCATCACGTTATCTCGCGCACTATTAAAGACTTAGTGTGTCGCTTCAGAAGCATGCGAGGCTACCGGGTCGATCGCAAAGGCGGCTGGGACACCCACGGCCTTCCGGTTGAAATCGAGGTCGAGAAGCAGCTCAAGCTGACCAGCAAACCCCAGGTGGTCGAGTATGGCATCACGAAGTTCAACGAGCAGTGCCGGGTATCAGTATTTAGATACCTGGACGAGTGGACCCAGCTCACCCGCCGCATCGGGTACTGGATTGACCTCGACGACGCCTATGTCACCCTGCGCAACGAGTATATTGAGACGGTCTGGTGGATTCTCAAGAACTTTTTCGATCGCGACCTGATTTATAAAGGCTTTAAGACCATCCCCTACTGCCCCCGTTGCGAGACCGGACTATCCAGCCACGAGGTAGCCCAGGGATACGACCTTGTTAAGGACCCCTCGGTTTACGTGAAGGTAAAAGCGGCCGACGACGATTTTTCCTATCTTGTCTGGACAACCACCCCGTGGACTCTTCCTTCCAACGCAGCTCTGTGTATGAAGGCGGATGCCGACTACGTGCTGGTAGAATATCAGGGCGAGAAGATGGTCCTGGCCGAAGCCCTGGTCTGGAAGACGTTCGGCGGCGATGCCGAGGTCAACGTCATCGAAAGATACAAGGGCAAGGATTTCCTCAAGCGCAAATACGTTCCCCTGTTCGATACCTTCAAAGACGATATCGACAAGGCCTTTTTCGTAATCAACGCCGATTTCGTTACCCTTGAGGATGGTACCGGCATCGTCCATATCGCACCGGGGTTCGGCGCCGAGGACTACGAGGTTGGCCTGGAGTACGGCTTACCGGTATTCCAGGCAATCGAGGCCAATGGCATTTTCAAAGACTTTGCCGGACCCTATAAAGGGATGTTCGTCAAGGATGCCGATCCGGTGATCCTGGAAGATCTGAAGAAATCGGGCAAGCTGTTCAAGAAGGAACTCTACGAACACAATTACCCGTTCTGCTGGCGGTGCGACTCGCCGCTGATCTATATCGCCCAGCCATCCTGGTATCTGAAAACGACTCAGTTCAAACAGCAGCTGATCGACAACAACAACGACATCAAGTGGTATCCCGACGAGATCCGGAGCGGCCGGATGCTCAACTGGCTGGAAAACAACGTCGATTGGTCATTATCCCGCGAGCGTTTCTGGGGAACTCCCATTCCCATCTGGATCTGCGAAAAACCCGAATGCAAAAAGGAGCGGGCGGTTGGCTCGATAGAGCAATTGCGCAAAGAAGCAGTGGAGCTTCCCGATGACGTGGACCTTCACAAGCCGATGATGGACGAGGTGAAGCTGCGTTGCGAATGCGGCGGCACCATGAGCCGTATCCCGGAGGTTGTCGACGTCTGGTTCGATTCGGGAGCCATGCCCTACGCTCAGTGGCACTACCCGTTTGAAAACAAGGAGGAATTCGAGCAGAAGTACCCGGCCGACTTCATTTCCGAGGGAGTCGACCAGACCCGGGGATGGTTCTACTCGCTTCTGGCCATATCCACCCTGCTTTTCGACAAGGCGCCTTTCAAGAACGTGGTCGTGCACGAGTTCATACTCGATCACGAAGGCAAAAAAATGTCCAAGCACAAGGGCAATGTTATAGATCCCTCCACGACAGTCGACCAGTACGGGGCCGACCCCGTCCGCTGGTATCTGGTTTCGACATCCAACCTCTGGCTGCCCACCAGGTTTGGTCTGGAAGGACTGAGCGAAGTAATCCGGAAATACTTTGACACTTTGCGCAATACTTACTCGTTCTTCGCCATCTACGCCAATATTGATAATGTCGCCGAGCGCGCCGCGGCCGAAAACATGAGCATCGAGGCTTTCCTGGAGAGCAAGGCCGGCGAGCCGGAGCGATTTGATCGGTGGATAATCTCCAAGTATAACACCCTGGTGAAAGACGCCACCGAGGCCCTGGATAACTACGAAATCACGCGCCCGGTTCGAGCTATACAGCAGTTCGTTATTGAAGAACTGTCTAACTGGTACGTCCGCAACACCCGCCGACGGTTCTGGGCCAAGGCCGATGACCCTTCCAAGATGCGCGCCTACTTGACTCTATATCAGGTACTGGGCGGCGTCTGCCGGCTTACGGCTCCGGTGACACCGTTCTTGTCGGAGCTCATCTGGACGCAGTTGATGGGTGCCGACCGCGAAAAGCATGGTTTGCCTTTATCGGTCCATATGGACAGCTACCCGGAGGCCAATGAAAGCAAAATCGATCCTCAACTCGAAGAAACCATGGATCTCGCGGAGAAAATTGTGTCGCTGGGACGTGCGGCCAGATCGAGACGAAACCTGAAAGTGCGCCAACCGCTCTCGAAACTTCTGATCAAACTTCCGGGATGGCTTTCGATCGAGCGACTCGAGGGTTATGTGGACATCATCAGAGGCGAGCTTAACATCAAACAGATTGTTGCCGAAGAGAGCCTCGATGACTACGTTTCCTACTCCGCTAAACTGAACTTCAAGGCAGCCGGCCCCAAACTGGGCGCCAGTGCCAAAGACGCCGCAGCCTGGGTGGCCGCTTTGGATTCCGATGCCGTCAAGCAGTTTCTCCAGACAAAATCCTTGACATTCGCGGTTGACTCCAAGAAAATTGAACTGACCGACAACGAGGTTGACGTAGTCAAGACGGAAGTCGAGGGGTTTGCGGTAGAGGCTGAAAGCCACGTGATGGTCGCTCTCGACATCGGGCTCACTGATGACCTGATTGACGAAGGCTTCGCCCGTGAGATTGTCAACAAGGTCCAAAACATGCGGAAGACTTCGGGGTTTGAGGTGACCGACCAGATTGAGATTCACCTGAACTCCTCCGACCGGCTGGTTGCGGCGGCCAGGAAACACGACGAGTTTATCAGGCGGGAAACCCTGGCCACGCAGATTACGTATGTTGATAGCCAGTCTTTTGAAGGTAGCAAGCTGTGGAACATAAACGGTGTAAATGCCGCAATCGCGGTGCAGAAAAGAGATCTTAAATCGGAGAAGAAATGAGGAAAGCCGATTTAGAAAGGTGCAGACAGCTTCTTCTGGAAAAGCGAAAGGCCCTCTTTGAAGAATTGTCCGCGATGAACACCAAGCTGGGTAAAACCATCAAAGAATCCACCGGAGACCTTTCTTCATATTCCTACCACATGGCCGATCAGGGAACCGATGCCATGGAGCGCGAGCTGACTTTTATGCTCAGCTCCAAGTCGGGCCGGTTTCTGTACCATATCGACGAGGCCCTGCGAAGAATCGATCGGGGCGATTATGGCAAATGCGTGACCTGTGGTAAACAGATCGGAATCGACAGACTCAAAGCGGTTCCTCACGCCCGGCTGTGCATTGACTGCAAGTCTGCCGAAGAGGACAAGAAGAGAACCGGTCGGAAGTAAGTTGAGAAAGCTACTCGCACCCTTCATTGCCCTCATTGCCGTGGTCGTGGCCGACCAGGCCACAAAATCCTGGGCCATCAATTATCTTTCCGAGAAACCCACCGCGGAAGTGCTGGGCAGCTTCTTTATGCTTACCCTGGTCTACAACGAGGGCGGGGCCATGGGATCGAACTTCGGGTCACCGGCCTACTACCTGGTGTCATCGATTCTTATCCTCCTCTTCCTGCTCTATTACATCTACGCTCACCGCGACAACCCCTCGCTCACCGTACCATTAGCCCTGATAGCCGGTGGAGCGGTCGGAAACATCATCGACCGCATCCAGCTGGGAAGGGTAGTGGATTTTATTGATATCGACTTTTTTGATATCAACCTCTTCGGCTACCAGCTGGACCGCTGGTGGACGTTCAACATAGCCGACGCCATGATTAGTTGCTCAATCACATACCTGCTCATCAAAATTCTGTTCTTCCACCGTAAGACAGAAGTTGCCCAAAAACAATAATCCCGGCCCTGTCGGCCATCAGATATTTTGACGAAAAGACGGCTACAGCTAATCCCGCAGTTGCAATACGCAACCCGTTGATGTATAATTGAAAAACTCCGTTTCGGTGAGATGTTACTGTTAAACGGTTCCGTACCGGCAAATTCCGTAAGCGTGAACCAGGCGTCAGTCCAGCATGGATTTGGATAACTACAACGATCAAGGTTTCTTCAGTCAATGGCGAGATAAGGCCCTTAACAGCCTCGACAAGTATCGCGGTATGGGTATCAGGGTACTGCTGCATAACTTCTTCTCGCTTTCGATACTTCAAGCGGCTAACTATCTGCTGCCATTGATTATCCTGCCGTACCTGGTGAGGGTGATCGGCGTTGAAAAACTCGGACTGATAGTGTTCGCTCAGGCCGTCATTTCATACTTCAACATCCTCACTGACTATGGCTTCCACCTGTCAGCCACCAGGGACATCGCCGCTGCCCGGGCCGATATGGATAAGGTTTCCGTGATATTCAGTTCAGTCATGGTGATAAAGTCGGTCCTGCTTGTGGCCGGGTTCGGCATTTTGCTTATCCTGGTCTACCTCTTTGATAAGTTTAGTGCCGATGCCACCGTTTATCTGCTGACGTACGGAACAGTCCTTGGCAACTACCTGTACCCGATCTGGTTTTTCCAGGGCATCGAAAGAATGAAGTATATTACCGTCCTCTCCATTCTGGGGCGCGTTATCTATATCATCCTGTTGTTAATCTTCGTTCACCAGGAAAACGACTATATCATTGTCCCGCTGCTGAATTCGATTGGCATGGTGGCAGCGGGCATTCTGAGTATGGTGATTGCGATAGTCAAGTTCAAAGTGAAACTTCAGTTCCCCGCAATCGCCGACATGTGGGACAACTTCAGAAGAAGTTCTCAATTTTTCCTGTCGCGTGTTGCGGCCTCGGCGGACTCTTCATTTAACACAGTTATACTTGGACTTTTCACCAGCAATGAAATGGTTGGATACTTTGCCGCAGCAGAGAAACTGTTTGTAGCCATGCGCAACGCGTTCATGCCGCTCGTACAAGCCCTGTATCCGTACATGGCAAACAGATCCAATGTACCGTTATTCAGGAAGGTGTTTTACGTGTCGGTCGCGGCCGCGGTTGTTCTGAGCGTTTTGATGCTACTGCTGAGTGACGTCGTCATCGGGTTAATATTCGGCGCCGGTTTCGAGCTTTCCAGTAAGATTCTCAGGTTGTTCTCACTGGGCGTGCCGTTCATGATGGCTTCAATTCTTCTGGGCTATCCGTTTCTGGCGGCGCTGGGACACGAGAGCTACGCCAATTATTCGGTTGCCATCGGCTCCGTCACCCACCTGGTTCTCATCAGCGCGCTGATACCGATCATCAGTCCTTTCGTAGTAGCGGCCGCCATGGTTTTTACCCAGCTACTTGTACTGGTTATACGAATTGGCGGCATAAGAAAACACCACCTGTGGCAGCTTGCATAGTGCTAAATGAGGACCCTGCCTGAAAGCCGGCTGGACGATCGCTAACGTGCTCACCGCTCACGACTGCAGCGCAACCGGCCGTAGCGCAGGACTGTTGCCCTGGCTCCGGTAATGACCGAGAATAAACTTATTGCGGGTATTACGCATAAACCTTGCGATGAGAACCACCACGTGAAAGACAACACTATTAGTGCTGAACAACGCTTCATTTACTCATCCCCTTACTGACCTCCCGGGTGCGCACCCGCTGTCGCTAACAAATCTATCTATAACACTACCCGATGTACGTGATCAGAATATGGCTTTGATAAGTGTTTGTTAACAACCAAGTTTTTTCGCTGAAGAAATTAATGCGTAACACTTCTAACCTCGACGCTATTTTGGCCCATCTTTGTCATTCGTATAAGGCTCTATCGAGCAACTGCTTCAAAAATAGCCTTATAAATTTGCACTCGCTTGCTTGACGACCATACAGGTCGAGTCTATTAATTAGCATGAAATTAAGCAGGCCGCAACATGTTAATAAGGTGTGGATAAGCACTTCGGCGTTTTTGCAACGTCATACCACACTTTGCCTTTCAAAAGTGTTATTGGCTGACACCTGTTGATAACTGTGTTAGTAACTTTATCGGGGCTGATAGCGCTTTTTTTGTAACCAATTTAGACATAAGCTAAAAGATTATGAATGTATATGTGGACAACCACGAGGGGGAAATTAGCTTTGCAGGAAAGAGTAACTAACTCGAGCCAGTGGAATGATTGCCTCAACTACCTCTCACGTCGCGTCAAAGAGCAATCGTTCAAGACATGGTTGAAACCCACCAGAGGGGAGCCCGGCAGTAGCGGAAGTTTTAATGTCGCGGTTCCGAATCAGTTTGTTGCCGACTGGATCAAGGCGCACTTCAACGACTTGATTGAAGAAGCTCTTAACGAGGTTTCCGGTCAGCGATACTCGGTTGCCTATGTTATTCACAAGCCGCCCGACGAGGACGGGCAGACGTCGTTGCAACTGAGTGCCACGGGACGACCGGACATAAGTCCGGTTACCGGAACGATCGGCAACCACCAGCACAACTTGAACGGCAAGTACAATTTCGAGTCTCTGGTCGTAGGTGATTTCAATCAGTTTGCCTGTGCGGCCGCAACAGCTGTGGCGGAAGCACCGGGTATGACCAAGTACAACCCGTTGTACATTTACGGCGGAACCGGGCTCGGCAAAACCCACATCGTCCAGGCCATAGGTCACCGTATCCTGGAACTGTTTCCAACCAAGCGGGTAATGTATGCAACCTCGGAGAAGTTCACCTCGGACTTCATTGCGTCGATTTCAAACAGTTCGACGGCGAATTTCACCAGGGTTTATCGTGATGTGGATGTCCTCATTATCGATGACATTCAATTCTTCACTGGCAAGGAGTCTACCCAGGAGCAGTTCTTTCACACCTTCAACACCCTTTATCACCTTGGCAAGCAGATTGTGCTCACTTCGGACCGGTCCCCCAAGGAGATCAAGGGACTGGAGGAAAGGCTGCTGTCTCGCTTTTCCTGGGGACTGGTCACCGACCTCCAGGCGCCGGACCTGGAGAACCGAACAGCCATTCTCTACAAAAAGCTGGAGACAGAAGGAATCAGCGTGCCCGAAAATGTAATCAGGCTCATAGCCGACAGCGTCTCGACCAACATTCGTGAACTCGAGGGAGCCCTGATCAGGTTACTGGCCTATGCTTCGTTGAAAAACGAGGCGGTAGACCTGAACCTGGCCGAAAAGTTGTTATCAGACGCTTTCTCAAAACGCAAGACTGAAGTAACTATTGAAGCTATTCAGAAGAAGAGCTCGGAATGCTTCGGGATCGAACCGGAAATGATGCGAGCAAAGAAGAAGACCTCGAGGATAGCTCTTGCAAGACAGGTAGCTATGTATTTATCGCGGTCGCTGACGGATAATTCTTTAAAGGTAATCGGCGATTCATTCGGGGGACGCGATCACTCAACTGTTATCCACGCTTGCGATCTCATTTCGAAGAAGATGTCAATGGATTCTTCGCTCAGACAGAAAATCGACAAGATTTCCGCTGATTTGCTGTATTGAAAAGCTGTGAGTTTCTCTGTGGAAAAGACCTGAATAGAATACCTTTGACTTCCGATGTGGAAAAGCCTATCCTGATGTTAGTAACTGGTAGACAAAGAATTGAACTGTTTAAGAGTATCTATATTATCTAAGTTGTTGTGTGATAAGGAGTATTAGGTAGCCACCATAGCACATTGAGATATTATCAACAAATCAACAGAGTAATTAATACTTATTATTTAGACATATATAGAGTATTATATTACACCAGTTGTGGAGAAAACTAATCGGGAGATTTGATAGATGAAATTCAGTTTAGCAAAGTCAAAACTGGCGAACTATCTGCAGTACATTCTCCAGGTTGTACCCAGTAAATCTACTCTGCCCATTTTAACGAATGTTTTAATTGAGGCGCTGGAGAACAAGATCAAAATATCAGCAACGGATCTCGATATCTCAATTACAGCCTCGATTGACTGCAAAGTCAGCAAAAAGGGCTCGGCCTGTATACCGGCCAAGATACTCTTTGATATTATTAAGGAGCTACCGGAATCGGAGATAAATTTCGAAGCCACAGCGCAGCGAGTGGAGATCAAGATCCCAAATGGATCCTATAAGATTGCTTCGGTCCCATCTGATGAATTTCCAAAGCTGCCTGCCGTTAATACCAAGAAGGAAATCCAGATCAACGCTGAGCACCTGGTTACTATGATACGAAGGACTACCTTCGCCAGTTCCGACGATGAAACACGGCCGGCACTTAACGGTGTGCTGTGGCAGACAAAGGGCGACCGGATGCAGATGGTGGCTACCGATGGTCACCGGCTGGCCAAGATGACAGCTGAGAACACTAAGCTGAAGGGCCTGTACGATGATGTGATTGTTCCCCCGAAGGTGCTGAATTTGATCCCGAAGTTCATCGGTCAGGAAGGTCAGAGTATTGGAATAATTTTCGGGGAGAACAATATTATATTCAATCTTTCCGATATTATTCTAACCTCGCGCTTAATTGAAGGGCCTTATCCAAATTTTGAGCAAGTTATCCCCACCGATAATGATAAGAAGTTAGTTGTTTCCAAAGAGGACCTGGCCCGGGCAGTACGGCGGGTATCAATTCTATCGAATGCTCTTACTCATCAGGTCAAATTTGCTCTGAAGGGCAATGCCCTGACCCTCTCTACGACCAATGCTGATGTCGGCGGGGAAGGCAAAGAAGTACTTGAGTGTGACTATTCCGGTGACGAGATTGAACTGGGTTATAATGCCAACTACATAAATGATATTCTTGGCAAGCTTGACAGTGAAGAGGCGGTGTTTGAACTGTCGACATCGGTCGCGGCCGGGGTGGTTTACAGTCCGGACATACCTAAAGATGACTATCTCTGCCTCGTGATGCCGCTGAGGCTTGCGGATTAACACTGTTTGGATTTGGAATAATGCGAATGGCAGGTAATATCATTATTGTCTGCCATTTTTTTGTCGTCCAATGTATCTCGAATCAATAACTGCTACTAACTTCCGTAATCTGGTATCGCTGACGCTTGAATTCTCACATGGCGTTAACGTCTTCTACGGCGATAATGGTTCGGGTAAGACGAATCTGCTCGAGGCAATATTCGTGCTGTTCCTGGGCCGCTCGCACCGGGCCGCCCTGGAAGCAGTTATGATACACCGGGAAAGTGATTTCTATCGAATTGAGGGCACGGTTCACAGCGATGAGACCACCCATTCAGTCGCCGTTGCCTGTCAGCGGGTTGGCCGCAAGAAAGCCACCATTGACAAAGTGGCGGTACGACTGGCCGAGTTATATAATAAATTCGCGGTGGTAGCAGTTGGGCCGGAAGACAGCGAAATTCTATCCGGGCCGCCGTCAATGAGGCGGAATTTCATAGACATCTACCTCTCGCAGTACTCCGAAAAGTATCTCAGCTCGCTGATCAGCTACCAGAAAGCGCTCGGTCAGAAAAACGCTGCTCTAAAAAGGCAGATTGACCCCGCTCCGTTTAATGACCTGATGATACAGCATGGCGCGGCCATCATCATGGATCGCCGTGGCTACCTCGACCGACTTCAGGAGCGGGCGGTCGACTACTACCGGCAAATCTCGGGCGGGGGAAGTTTTGATCTTCAGTACCAACCTTCTGTGAAAATAAACGACGGTGTCTGCGATGCTGATACGATCGCCGCGACGTTCAGGCAAACCCTTTCAGATTTCTCCGAGCGGGAGCAGATAATGGAAAGCAGTCTGATAGGGCCGCATCGGGATGACATCTCATTCAGTATAAATGCCCTCCCGGCGCGCACTCACGGTTCGCAGGGGGAATGGCGGACAGCGGCTATCGCCCTGAAACTTGCCCTGTACCATCTCATAAGAGAAAGACGGGGTATTTATCCGATCCTGCTCCTCGATGAGATATTTGCGGAGTTAGATCACAAGCGCGCCCGGGCACTGATCGGTGCTTTCACCGAATACAAGCAGTTGTTCTTGACAACAGCGGTCGAGCCGCCTGATTTTCTAAAAGAGAACAGTCGCAATTATCGCATCGTGGACGGCGAGATTGCGGAGATCCACTGATATGGCCGGTCTTACTCTTAAGAGAATATCCAAATCGTTCCAGTCGCTCAAGGTTCTGGATGATATCTCGCTGGAGATAGGCGACGGCGAGCTGTTGGTGCTGCTGGGACCGTCGGGCTGCGGCAAATCTACCTTGCTGAGGCTGGTTGCCGGCCTGGAGGCACTTGATGCCGGCGAGATATTTCTCGGCGACCGTCGTATTGATCATCTCGAGCCAAAGAAGCGTCAGGTTGCCATGGTATTTCAGAACTACGCCCTGTATCCACACATGTCGGTGGAGAAGAACCTTGCGTTCCCGCTTAAGGTGGCCGGAACAGGTAAGGAGGAAACTTCCAAGAGTGTCACCCAGGTAGCAGAACTGCTCGGGTTGCTCGATAAGCTGAAGGATAAACCGGGGCAACTATCCGGGGGGCAACGTCAGCGGGTCGCCCTCGGGCGCGCGATCGTCCGAAAGCCGGCCCTGTTTCTGCTCGATGAACCGCTATCCAATCTCGATGCCGACCTGCGCACGCGGATGAGACAGGAAATCGTGAAGCTGCAAAAAGAACTGGGTATTACCACTATTCATGTTACCCACGATCAGGCAGAAGCTCTCACCATGGCTGACCGAATCGCGCTGCTTCACGATGGCCGCCTGGTCCAGACCGGAAGCCCCGAGGAGCTTTATAATAATCCCAACAGTGTCTTCGTAGCCCGGTTTATCGGCAGCCCCGGGATAAATATTGTCCCGAGCCGCGTTAACGATGGTTTGCTGCTGCCGTTTGGGCTGCCCGTAACCGATTTCTACCTTGAGAGTGAGCAGGCCGTCTTACTGGTGGGACTGCGGCCTGAGGCTATTGAGATTGCGCCGGGTGGGGATTACAGCGCCATCGTCCAGTCGTGCGAGTATCTCGGCGAACAGTATGTCGTAAAACTGCTCTTTGGCGAAACTGAACTGGTGGCCTCGGGGAGTAAACAACCCTACGCCCCGGAACAGACCGTCAGCTTCAGCTTTGAAAGCAAGGCGCTTCTATTTTTCAATTACGAGAGCGGTATCCGAATCGGTTAGGGGGAGCCGGCCGGTGGACAACTAATCCTTAAGTCTAATATCCCGGGGCTCTCTGGCAGCGCGGACAGAAATGCGATGACCGGGAGCCGATCTTTTCTCTGATAATCTTGGTTCCGCAAAACTCGCAGGGGTCGCCTTCGTTGCCGTAGACCTTCAGGTATTTCTGAAACCGTCCCGGCTGGCCATTGATTCCAGAAAAGGAATCCACTGACGTGCCCATTTTTCGGATCGCCAGCTTCAACAAGCGCTGAATATTACCGTGGAGTTCGGCCAGTTTTCTGGTGGAGATCGATGATGTCAGGCGTTTCGGATGTATGCGCGATGCGTGCAAGGACTCGTCGGCGTATATGTTGCCCAGTCCGGCCAGGAAAGCCTGGTCAAGGAGGGCCGGTTTAATCATGCGCCGCGTGGATTTGCACAGCGCAATAAACTGCTCCGGCGTGGTTTCAAGCGGTTCCGGGCCAAGCTCTGCGAGCCCTTCCTGTTGCCATAGCTCACTTTCATAAAACAGGCGAAGCCTTCCGAATCGCCGATAATCGTTGAATCTAAGATGGTGACGGTCGCCGGAGGTAGCTTGTGGAACGAAGTCGAAGATCACAAGGTCATGCTTGTCCAGAGGTTGAGTTCGACTTGGCAGGAAGAAATGTCCGGTCATCTTCAGGTGTACCCATAGAACAATTTCGTCGGACAGAGAGATAAGAATGTTCTTGCCGCGCCGGTCAACTGACAGGACTGTCTTCCCTTCGATTATCCGGCCAAACCGGCGGTTTCCAAATGACGGGCTGACGACAATAGACGTCGGTGGGGCCTGGACTCTTACCTTGCGAACAGTTTTTCCAAGAACGGTCCTTCTCAGACCCTTTACAACTGTCTCAACTTCCGGCAGTTCTGGCACGGTGACCTTTCGGATCAGACTTTCAATGTTGTCTTCAAATACTGTCCGGTATAAGAGGTTCTTACCTGCGCGACTTCCTCCGGCGTACCGGTAGCAATTATTTCTCCCCCATCGTCACCGCCTTCGGGGCCTATATCGATAATCCAGTCAGCTGTTTTGACAACGTCCAGATTGTGTTCGATTACCAACACGGTGTTGCCGCGGTCCACCAGCTCGTTGAGGACCTTCAGCAGCATACGAATATCCTCGAAATGGAGCCCCGTAGTTGGTTCGTCGAGAATGTAAAGGGTGCGGCCGGTGGCCACCTTGGAGAGTTCGGCCGCCAGCTTGACCCGCTGGGCCTCACCTCCCGACAGGGTGGTGGCCTGCTGGCCCAGGCGGATATATCCTAACCCTACGCTGAAAAGGGTCATCAACTTCTTCTTTATTCGCGGTATGTTTTCGAAGAACTTCAGGGCCTCCTCGACCGTCATGTCGAGCACGTCGGCGATGTTTTTGCCCTTAAAGGTGACTTCCAGCGTTTCGCGGTTATACCGCTTTCCCTTGCATACCTCGCAGGGGACATAAACATCCGGCAGAAAATGCATTTCTATCTTTATGATGCCGTCGCCTTCGCAGGCCTCGCACCGACCGCCCTTAACGTTGAAAGAGAACCTGCCGGGCAGGTAACCTCGCGCCCGGGCCTCCGGGAGACCGGAGAACAGCTCACGGATGTGAGTGAAGACACCGGTATAAGTGGCAGGGTTGGAGCGTGGAGTGCGCCCTATCGGGGATTGGTCGATATCAATGACTTTATCAACGTTTTCCAGGCCGAAGATTTTCCGGTAAGGCAGCGGCGTCGTCCGGCTGCTGTAAAACTCTCGGGCCAGTATGCGGTAAAGAGTTTCGTTAATCAGGGTTGATTTGCCCGACCCGGAGACACCGGTGATCACGACGAAACAACCCAGCGGTATCTCCACCTCGACTTCTTTCAGGTTGTTGCCGGTTGCGCCGACAAGCCGGATAAGATTGCCGTTGTACCTGCGCCTCTTGCCCGGCGTTTCTATCTGGCGAGACCCGGTGAGATACTGACCGGTGATCGATTTTTTGCATTTCTTTATGTCGCCGGGCCTTCCTTCGGCTACCACCTGGCCACCATGCACCCCGGCACCCGGACCGAGATCGATTATATGGTCGGCGCTTTCAATCGTCTCGCGGTCGTGCTCCACCACCAGGACGGTGTTGCCGATGTCACGCAATTCCGACAGGGTGTTAAGCAACTTCCGGTTGTCTCTCTGGTGCAATCCGATCGAAGGCTCGTCGAGGATATAAAGAACACCAACAAGCCGCGACCCAATCTGGGTCGCCAGCCTGATTCGCTGAGCTTCGCCACCGGATAAAGTCGAGGCCGCGCGGCTTAAGGTCAGATAGTCCAGTCCGACATCGCAAAGAAAGCCCAGCCGCTCCTTGATTTCTTTGAGAATCTGCCTGGCAATCATCTGCTGTCTTTTGGTCAGCGAGATGTTCTTAAAGAAGTTAAGACATTGTTTGATAGACATGTCGGTGATAGAATCGATCGTTTCGCGGTCAATGATGACCGCCAATGCCTCCGGGCGAAGTCGGGCTCCGTGGCAGGCGGGGCAATCACTGATAGACATGTAATTCTCTATCCACTGGCGCACACCGTTGGACTCCGTCTGCTTATACCTTCGCTCCAGGTGAGGTATGACACCTTCGAAAGTGGATTCATACACACCGGAACCCCGTCCTTTGCCGGAAGTATGCTCAAACTCAAACTCGATATGCTCTCGACCGGAACCGTACAGAACTACCTTCTGAACCTTTTCGCTCAGTTTTTCAAAAGGCGTGGAGAACTTGAAACGGTAATGTCGGGCCACACCCTAGAGCATGTACCGGTACCAGTTGGACATTTCGGCCCCGCCCCAGGGTCGTATGGCGCCATCGTTAATCGAAAGGGCCGTATCCGGTACCACCAGGTCGGGGTCTATTTCCATGCGCTGCCCCAGGCCATCGCATACCTGGCAAGCGCCGAAGGGCGAATTGAAAGAGAACATACGTGGACTTGGTTCTTCGTAGCTTATGTGACAATTAAGACAGGCGAACTGCTCGGAGAACAACAGGTCTTTGTTCTTGATATTTATCAAAACCGTCCCCTGACCCATCTTCAGCGCTGTCTCTACCGAGTCGGCCAGCCGTCGCTTGGACTTGCTCTTGACTACCAGCCGATCAACGACCGCCTCGATAGTGTGCTTCTTCTTTTTGTCCAATTCAATATCGCTATCGGCCTCAATTACCTTGTCGTCTATCCGAAGTCGCACGAACCCTTCCCTGCGGGCCTCCTCGATAATGTCTTTGTGCTCTCCCTTTTTGCCGCGCACCAGCGGCGCCAGGACCATCATTCGCGTGCCTTCCTCAAACGTAAGAACCGAATCCACAATCTGTTCCACTGTTTGCTGGGTGATAGGCTGGCCGCATTTGATGCAGTGAGGCACCCCGATGCGAGCAAAGAGTAACCGCAGGTAGTCGTAAACCTCGGTCACCGTGCCAACCGTGGAGCGGGGGTTTTTCGGTGTGCCGCGCTGTTCAATCGAGATCGCCGGTGACAGCCCCTCGATGAAGTCTACATCGGGCTTCTCCATAAGGCCCAGAAACTGTCGCGCGTAAGCCGAAAGCGACTCAACGTAGCGACGCTGGCCTTCGGCGTAAATGGTATCGAATGCCAGTGAACTCTTGCCCGAACCGGAAAGACCGGTAATAACGGTGAGCGTATTTCGCGGGATTTTTACATCGATATTTTTAAGATTGTGCTCCCGCGCTCCTTTGACCTGCAGGAACTCTTTGTTGGCTTTGTACTTATCGTTGTTTTTTGCCATTTCAAACTCACGCCGGATTAGCCTTGTAATATACAAAAACCGAGAGCAAATGAAATAGTAAAAGCAGTTTCCTAAGTCACTTTTTGGCTATGCAATCTGGAACTGCCGGGAACGCCGCCCGGTTTCGGGTATAAGTTGAAATGTCTTGACAGCAGGGGAGGCCAGACTATTTTGGGGGCATTATGCACGACCAACATCAGGAATTCTTCGACGCACTTGCGGCCGAATGGGATTTGATGTTCACCGCCGAAGACTTAGAGCGCTTGTCGCACATCGTTGACAATCTGGGCGTTAAAAAGGGCATGGACGTTCTGGATCTTGGATGCGGCACCGGAATTCTGTTTGATATGCTGCGGCGAAAGGTCACCGAAACCGGTTCAGTGACAGGCGTTGACTTTTCTTATCAGATGGCCCAGCAGGCTCACCGCAACTTCCCGTTCCCCAATGTAAATGTGGTGGATGCCGACGCTACTCGCCTGCCGTTCGCCGACTCGTCTTTTGATATGGTCGTCGCTTTTTCCGCCTTCCCGCATTTTTCGGATCAGCAAACAGCGATTAACGAAACCCATAGGGTGCTGAAAAACAAAGGCAGATTCTTCATAATCCACCTAATATCGTCAAAAGAACTGAACGAGATTCACCATCGCATCGGGGGAGCGGTTGGCCATGATACCATCCCGCCGGAAAAACACCTTCGCAGCATGCTTAATTCGAGCAAGTTTGACGACATTTCGATAGAGGATCACGCCGGTCTTTACCTTGCTATCGCGGTGAATTCGAAGTAATTTGCCTCCGTGACCAGCTTATCATCCAAAACCAGATTCATAACTTACATCGCCTTGTTTCTGGCGTTGGCTGTTCTGTTGCCGGTCGGCTTCCATGCCTTCGGTCTGCTGGGACGCGTCTTTTTGCCCATGCATATCCCGGTCTTGCTGGCGGGCTTTCTGGCCGGCCCGGTCAGCGGGCTGGCCGTGGGGGTCCTGGCGCCGGGTATTTCATTCCTTCTGACCAGCATGCCCCCCACCTACGCCGTACCGCTCATGACTCTGGAACTGGCTATCTACGGATTTGTGGCCGGCGTCGTATACCGGAAACTGCGGTTGAACATATACCTGGCGTTGCTATTGGCGCTTGTGTTCGGCAGACTGATGTTTGGGCTGGGGCTGTTCGTGCTGGGTATGTTTATCGAATTACCCTACACGGCAGCAGTCTTCTTTTCCTCAAGCGGTGCCATCGTTGCCGGCCTGCCGGGCATTATTATTCAGATCGTAATTATTCCGGTGATTGTGGCGGCCATGAACCGAACGCGGAGCTCCTCAACAATGCCGTAAGCGTTTGGCCTGGTTAGCCCCTGTCTTTTACCACCGTAACCTCGCCGCTCGTTATCGTGCGCCTGTGGCTGTCCTTTTCGATAATCAGTGCCCCGGTATGGTCGATATCGACCGCAATGCCCTCTACTGTCTTATTTCCAAAGCGCAGACGAACGTATGAACCCAGCAGCGACGAGTAACGGCGGATTTTCCTCCGAGATGCTGCCAACTGACCCTTGCGGTAGCGGCGGTACTCCTTTTCGAAGTTTTCCAGGAATCGTTTCAGCAGGTGGACCCGGCCGACCTTACGACGATTGGCGATCCTGAGAGAAGTCGCGATGGAGCTCAATTCGGACGGGAAATCATCGGTTTTGTGGTTCACGTTAACGCCTACTCCGATCACAACGTATTCGACCCGCTTCTTTTCAGCCGATAGCTCTGTAAGGATGCCGGCCACCTTGCGGCCACCGATAAGAATGTCGTTTGGCCATTTTATTTTGATTTCGCCCTTGCTAACTTCGCTGATAGTGTCTGCCAGAGCCAGGGCCGTCATCACAGCCAGGCCGGGTGCCATTTCTGGCTTGAATCTTGGCCTCAGGATGATCGATACGTATATGCCGCATCCGGGCGGCGAGTGCCAGGAACGACCCAACCGCCCGCGCCCCCGCGTCTGTTCTTCTGCGGTTACGATGGTACCTTCCGGCTGACCCGACTGCGCCATTCCGGCTGCGATATCATTGGTAGACTTCACCGAGCGGTAAGCATAAATCTTCCGTCCGATGACTCTGGTCTTCAATTGATAACCGATTTCGATATCCGTGAGCGAATCGGCTGGCGCCACGAACTTGATCGTATTTTTCTGCTTTCTGATTTTGTAGCCAAGTTCCTTCAGTAATATTAGCGCGGAACGAAGCTCATCAGGTTCAGCCTTGAGAGTTTGTCCCAGGTTGGTCAATGAGACAGTTTTGCCCGGACGCCGCCTGATTTTCAAAAGCAGCTTGTCGGCCAGTTTTTCGATCTCAGGTGACATGGGGCACTAATCTATCACTGTCAGGGAGAAATCGCTCGCAGGGGCGGAATGGGTAATAGCCCCGATGGATATATAGTCAACGCCGGTTTCGGCTATCGCTGCTACCGTGTCGAGCGAAACGTTGCCCGACGCCTCAAGCTTTACCGACGGATCGAGCTTTCTTGCCGCTATGACCAACGCCGCCAGGTCAGGCAGTGACTGGTTGTCCAAAAGCAATCGCTTCACACCCGACCTGATTGCCTCAGCAACCTGCTCCTCACTCTCAACCTCTACCTCGATGTCAATGTCATCAGCCCTGGCTTTGAATTGCAGGCGAAATTCGGGCGTATCCAGAAAGGCCCGGGTTTTCCCGACCGCCGCGGCGATTGAACCGGCGGACGCGATATGGTTGTCTTTTATCAGCACCATGTCGTAAAGCCCGAAGCGATGATTATAACCGCCGCCATGCACCACCGCCTCCTTCTCCAGATATCGCCACCCGGGAGTGGTCTTTCGCGTGTCGAGAATGCGACAGGACGAACCGGCAATCTTCCGAACGAACTGATTGGTTAGGCTTGCGATGCCGCTCAGACGGGCCAGAAAGTTAAGTGCTGTGCGCTCCGTGGTAAGCACGGTCTGGTTGAAGCCGTCAATTTCCATGATAACATCGCCGGACTCGAAAGCCTCCGAGTCCTTCTTCATCGGCTTTACCACATTGGCTGAATCAACGATATCAAAAGCGATCAGGGCCGGCTCAGTTCCGGAAAGGATGCCGCTGGACTTGGCCGTGATTTTGGCTTTGATTGTTCCCGGCTCAAGACAGGCCAGTGATGTCAAATCTCCGGAGCGGATATCCTCGTCGAGAGCCGATCTAACCAGTTGGCAGACTGCCGCGTAGTGTTCTTTCTTCATCTTTCCTTCCGAAGGTTGCTGTTGGCATGGCCCTGTCATGCTATTATATTCGATTTATGCCTCCGGCGAAAACAAAAAATGGCGTGGTAGCCGTCCTCGGTTATGGCTCTCAGGGAAAGGCAATCGCTGCCAACCTTCGCGACTCGGGCTATGAGGTTGTTATCGGACTGAAAAGCAGGTCCCGCTCCAGGGTCAGAGCCAAACGCGACGGTTTCCGCCGCATCTATACGGCTCGAGAGGCTACAAGGCTTGCCAGCTATGTCTGCATCGCTCTGCCCGACCATCTGCACGGAAGGATATACAAGCAGGATATCGAGAAGAACCTCAATCCGGGCAGCACTCTGATCTTTCTTCACGGATTTTCGGTCCATTTCGGCTTTGTAGCCCCCCCGAAAAACTGTGATGTCATCATGATTGCCCCGCTCGCCCCGGGCCTTGCGGTCCGCGAAAAGTACCTGTCGGATCGCTCGCTTTCGGCATTCTGGGCCGTCCATCAGGATTACACCGGTCGGTCGTCCCGAACGACTCATGCTCTCGCAGCGGCCATGGGCTTCAAACGAAACCGATTGGTGAAGACAAGCTTCGCCGATGAAGCCGTGGGCGATTTGTTCGGTGAACAGGCCGTACTATGCGGCGGCTTGTCGGAACTGATTCTTAGCGGGTTCGAAGTTCTGGTGGAGCGCGGCTTGCCCGCCGAAAACGCTTACCTGGAAGTGGCCTACCAGCTGGACCTTATCATCAGCCTCATCAAACAGTATGGAATCGAGGGCATGTTTGAGCGTATCTCGGTAACCGCCCGGTATGGCTCGGCGCTGGCAGGCAAGAAAATCATCGACCGGTCGGTCAAAAAGCGCATGGGACTGCTCTACGAGGAGATCAGGGCGGGTAAATTCGCTCGAAAACTGAACCGGCTGACCCCGCAAGATATACAGGCTCTTCGCAAGCTCGTAAAAGAGCGCACCTCTCGGCCATTCGAAAAAGCGGCCAAGAAATATTCTAAGTGATTGTCCCAAAAGGGGATGGCACCCTATTTTGGCCTTTCAGGGTCCATTTTACAGATCCGCCGATTCAAATTTTGTGAAAAAAAGAACAAAATTTGTATTGTTTATGACAGTCTCATGACAAACACCTCTCGCCGTAGCTCTAACTTTGGGCTGATTGAACATTTGGTGAGAGTTGAAAAATGTATAAAATGTCGAAATTAGTCGCGGTTGCTATGGCGCTTCTGCTTTTTGCCGCCGGTGGTGCCGCGCTGGCCGGAGAGCTCAAGGGTCGGGTCATAGATTCTGAAACCAGAAACGTCATCCGGGATGTCAATGTCCGGATTGTCGAAACCAGTCAGGTTGCAGCCAGCGACAACCATGGGGTTTTCAGTTTCAAGAAGCTGGCCGATGGCTGGTACCATGTTGTTGCCACCCACATCAATTACGATATCAGTGACACGATCCTTGTTGAAGTGGCGGGCCAGGGTAATGTTGATATCAGACTCAAACCGTCTCCGTGGGTACTAAACGATGTCGTCGTGACCGGTACCCGTACCCCGCATCTTCTAAAGGATGTCCCGGTGCAGACCGAGGTCGTCACCCAGCGTGATTTCGAGCGGACGGGTGCGACTACGGTTGATGAGGCTCTGGCCTCTTCAATAGGAATCACCATAAATGAGGATCTCTCCGGTCAGGGAGCAACTATCCGTGGGATTGAAGGCGACCGGGTTCTTATTCTGGTTGATGGCGAGCGGGCTGTCGGCCGCGTGAGGGGATCTATCGATCTAAGCCAGTACGCTCTTAACAATGTCGAGAAGATTGAAATTGTGAAAGGGACCGGCTCAACGCTGTACGGCTCCGACGCCATGGGCGGCGTAATCAACATCATCACCAGGAAACCCTCTACCGATGTTCGCAAGGGTCAGCTCTATTTCGATTACGGCAGCCATACCAGTTTCAATCCTTCCGCAGATTTAGAGTACGGTAACGACAGGACCGGTATAACCCTTGGCGGCAAGCTCTTTTCGACCGACGGATTCGATCTTGACCCGAGCACCCCCCATACCAACGGACAGGAACAGATCGACCGCTGGAACCTTTCCGGCAAAGTGCGTCACCGGTTTTCCCCCAGGTGGAGCCTGACCGGTTCCAGCCGTCTGATGCGTGAGAATCGCGAGTGGATCGAGTCCGAGGTTGTAGCCAAGAACGCCCTTGAGGACACCACTTACTCGTACGACGACGAGGAAGTCAACAAGCGATACGAGGCTTCGGCAACAGTGGATTACCTGTCAGGCGACAGATACTCGATGAAGCTTCGCCTGTTCGGTACCTACTATGACCACGACTGGAATAAGTACAGTGACGAGTTCTGGATCGACACCTCCAACACTGAGGATGTGTTTCTGGAAGCAGCCTACAGTTCCAACTATGTCATTGGCCAGAATCATGTAGCCACGTACGGATTGGATTACAATTATCAGGATCTTAAATCAGATGAGGTAGTTGATGAGGCCAAGGCCGATAACTCGGCAGCCGGCTACCTCCAGTACGAGTATTCCCCGCACCGGGCCTGGAATTTTGTCTCCGGGGTACGGTATGAGAATCACAGTGCCTTTGGCGGCCATGTCAATCCTTCACTGAACGTGATGTTTCAGCCGAATCAGTCGATCAAGTTCCGCGGATTTGTCGGACGGGGTTTCAGGGCGCCGTCGATAAAGCAGCAATACTTCATTTTTGACCACACCGCCGCCGGCTACATCGTTATCGGAGGCTCGGCGGTCGACGCCGCAACCATCGATTTGGGCGGACTGACCTTCGATGAGCTAAAGCAGGAAAACTCGATCAACAGTTCCATATCAGCCGAGATTTCCTACGGTACCATCGGCCTTCACCGGCTCACCTATTTCTACAACCACCTCGAGGATCTTATTGATTTCACGCTGGTCGGATTTCCTGATCCGTACTGGCGCGGCGTTTATGTTTACCAGAATATCGAATCGGCCATAACGCAGGGTATTGAGTGGGAATCGCGGATCCGTCTGTCGAGTTCGCTTGACCTGTCGTTTTCATACAACTACCTGTACACCCGCAACCTGGAAACGCAGGAAAAGCTAATCAATCGCCCCGACCATACCATCAAGTTCTATTTTACCGGGCTGATTGATAGATGGAATGTCGGCGCCAGCTTCTGGGGCGACTACCAGTCGCGCAAGTTGTGGGTACCGCGGTCCAATACCGGAGGCAACGAAGGCGGCGCGCAGTTTGCCCCTCACCGAACCAGGCTGAACTTGAGTATCTTCAAGCGATTCGAAAACGGCCTGGAGACCTTCCTCAGGATGGAAAATCTCCTGGACGAAACCGATGTTGAATACGGCTACTGGCCGGGATTCCAGTTGTTCGCAGGTTTGAAATTCAGTTTTAGCAATAAATAGTGATACTAAAGGAGAAAGAAAGATGAAACACTTTTTGATCGTGTTTTCCCTGTTGGTGCTGGTGCTCGGTGTTGCAGGCTGCGGCGATGATGACAACAATCCGGTCGCACCGCCCGCCAACAACACACCGGCCAACACCGCTACTTCGACGTGGAACGAAGCCGGCGGCTACTGGAGCACCAGCGTCAATGCCTCGGATCACGACGCCTTTATGTACTTTTCGTTTTCCACCAAGGACACTGTCACAAGCGCTGTCGCCAAGATAGCCGCCGACAGCTGGGATATTGGCTTAAGGCGAGAGGTCGTTAAGCTCAACGGCGGGACCTCGACCGTTAACAACGGCGATGTTGTAGGCGTTGACCTCGGCGCTGTCAGCTACGACGATGTGACAATCGATGATACTACTGGCGTAACCTGGGTCAGCGACTTTATCGATTACTTCATGGACGAGTGGTACGATTACAATCCGGTAACGCACCAGCTTACCGCCAACCAGTATGTTTACTCGATGCTGGACGCCTCCGGCGATCATTACGTCAAATTTCAGATTGATTCGATGGTCGGGGCGGCCCAGCCACCCGACATGGGTACGGTCTATCTGAAGTACTATTATCAGGGCACCGCCGGTTCAGGAAGTCTTCCGGGCCCCTGCGTCGAGGCATCGATAAATGTTGGCGCCAATACGGGCTACTTTGACTTCTCGTCCGGGCAGGCCGTTACACCGGCTGACCCGGCAAACTCTGTGGATTGGGACATTGCCTTCTATTCCTATGATCTTATGCAAAACAGTGGTCCGAACGGGGCCGGCGACTGCGCCGCGTTTCTGGCCTGGTCTGAGTTGGCCGACCCGACCGACATAGACGCTTTCGTTATGCAGCCTCCCGGTGCGCCGCTGTTTCCCGACATTCCCGGCTCGGCTCTTACCGAGTGGTATGACTACGACGGCCAGACCCACCAGCTCACCTCCAAATCTCATGTATATCTCATTAAGACCGGGCAGGTGGTGTATAAACTCCGCATAGAGAGCTACTATGCCAATATTGGCGGTGTTCCGGCAAGTGCTTATTATACATTTATCTGGACAGAACTGTAAAAGCACTCCAGATGATGTTCTCTCACCAAGAGCCCTCCCTGCTTTGGCAGCGGGGGGCTTTTTGTATTGATGTAGTGAAGAGCATTTCCGGCAATGTCGGCTGCGAATGCGGTCATATCAGGACACAAGCGGTGGGATTCGTCTGACCTCTTAGCGGTTTTGGAGCTGCCCGTTTTAACATTGACGAGTTTGCGGCTGGAATTTAGATTTCGTCCAAAATGAGGAATTCCATGAGAAATTTAGCTATTCTTCTGGTCGTCCTGCTGTTCGCAGTGGCCGCCTATTACCTTTATGATACCCTCCGTGAGAGGACCTTTGCTGAGAAAGTTGGCCAGATCATTCGTTTTGAAGATCGCCGAGAAATTACTCCCGCACTGAAGGAATTTCTTGAGAACCCGGATCCGGACATTCGGGCTCGGGCCGCCCTGGCTGTGGGTCGCATAGGTGGTTCAGGCAGCGGCCAGCTGCTTTACGATCTGATTACGTCCGATAGCAGCATGGATGTCGCCGGAAAAGCCGCTTTTGCGATCGGCCTCACCGGCGAGACACGTTTCGCCGACGACCTTCTCGATCTGGCTCTCGACCAGCCCTCGAAAGTCACTGTCCGGCTGGTAGAAGCCGCCGGTCGGCTCTGCGACACCAGCATGACCAACGAGATTGAGATGCTGGCGGATTTCCTGGGGCACCCGTCGCCTGAGGTCAGAGAGGCTGCCTGCATGGCCCTGTTTCGGGCCGGAGCTACGAGCAGGGCTCCCCAGTTGATAGCTCTGGCCGACAGTGAACCCGACATTGAGGTGCAGGTGGCGGCCTTGTACGCCCTGGCACGACTCGGAGTGCCGGAAGCTACCGAGGTATATGTCAGGCACATCGCCGACGCCGATCCGTACGTACGGACCCTGGCTGTGCGCGGTCTCGGGAGTTCTGACTCGAACGAGGCCATCCATTATTTGACAATTGCTCTCAATGACAGCGATCCCCGGGTTGTCACACAGGCCGTTTCGGCTCTGGCCGGAAAGACCACCCCCGATGCCAAGTCTAAATTGGTTAGAAAGTTAAGTCTCGAGCGCGACGAGAAGTTGAAGGTGGCTATGATCGACGCTCTCGCTCGGCAGCAGAACGCGGAGGGTATCGATGCTGTAAACGCAATCCTGTCGGCCGGCCCCACTGTCAATGTCACAGCCGCTGCCATCAAGTACCTGGCTACAGTGCAGAAAGACCGCTCAATCATCCTGATTGACTCGCTGCAAACTCTTGACGATCCATTGATACTGGCGGCGTGCGCCGAGGCTTACACCCTCATTGGAACGGAGAGCATTATCCCGCGTCTGGCCGTGTTATTTAACGATCCGGGCGAACTGGTGCGGCTTACAGCTTTTGGCGGACTGGTGGAGCTGGATAGCGGAAACGTCGATTTCTACCTCAATAACGCTCTTGACGATACCTGCTGGGTGCTGCCGGTGGTAGCCATCGGTGAAATCAAGAGCCGGGAGCTTTCTCGTTACCTACCCCGCCTGAACAACTGGATGACCGGCAAAGATCAGCCTCATGAAGAAATTCGGGCGGCGATTGTCGACTGCACAACGCCGTTTCTGGAACAGAACAACACCGACACTTTAGCCCGGGAAATTCTGAATTACGGTATCCTCGATAAAGACTTCAATGTGCGCAAGATAGCGGCCCAAATATATAGCGAGCAACTAGGGCAGGATTATTCCTCCAGGGTTCCCCCGGCCAACACCCGGCTGAGCTTGAGCAAGATTGTCGGGGCCATCGAGAAGTACGCCTTCAATCCCTACGCTACCATTGTCACCGAGTATGGTGAGATAGAAATGGAGTTGTATTTCGACGCCGCGCCTCTAACTGTTCTGAACTTCATTGAACTGGCCAAAGACGGTTATTATGACGGCATAATCTTCCACCGGGTAATCCCTAATTTCGTTGCTCAGGCCGGCGACCCCGACGGCAACGGCTGGGGCGGACCGGGATATACTATCCGCTGCGAATACTCTGACGAGCCTTACCGCCGGGGAACGGTTGGTATGGCTACCAGCGGCAAAGACACCGGCGGATCGCAGTTTTTTATAACTCATACCCCGCTGCCGCACCTCGACGGTCGTTACACTGTATTCGGACAGGTGTTGGTCGGCATGGAGGTGGTAGACCAGATAGTGAAAGGGGACACTATACAGGAAGTTCAGATCCATGAGGGGGAGAAAAGATGAGTGTGACCAGATCAGGGATAATCGTAATATGCCTGTTCATTCTCGTTGGCTTGCCTTACGTCGCCTCTACCCAGACAGATAACGGCATCGATCCAGAAGCGTTGATTGAACGAATCCTTACAGTTGAACAGAGGCAGGGTCAGCAAATCGATGATGTCGTCTTCGACGCCGAGTATATCGAGGGCGAGGAGAAAGATGGGGAATTTCGCGAGAAGATCCGTTTCATCAAGAAAGTATATGTCAAATACTTCCTTGATACCTCCCTGTTTTTCGAGGACTACCTGGAATATTACAAGGACGGGCAACTCAAGAGCGAGAAAGATCGGGACAAGGAAGCCAAAAGCCGCAAAGAAAAGAAACGCAAACGGGGCACAAAAGACATCTCGTATTCCATGCTGGAGCCCTTCTATCCCGAGCAGCGCCAGCATTACGAGATCACTTACCAGGGGGTGACCGCGGACGAGATAGAGGGGTACATCTGTCACCATTTCAGAGTCGAATCCATTGAGGAAGTTGACACGCGAATCAACGGCGATTACTACTTTGAGGCCGACTCGTTTAACCTTGTGAGGGTTGACTTCAGTCCGGCCAAGCTGGTTAAAAAGGCGATGTTCAGGCTCAAGCAGATGGCCATGACGATTATTTACGGTGCCACCGAAGAAGGTTTCTGGCTGCCGCGCGAGTTCAATATTGAAGGGAAGGGTAAAGCAATGTTTTTCTTCGGCGTTAAGTTCGCCGGAACGGAATACTACCGCAACCCGATCATTAACGGCGGTATTAACGACGAATTGTTCGAGGTGGAAAATGGAGATTAATTTCAGGCGTAAGATAGTAAAGGTCGACATCCCGGCTGACTGTAACGTTATATTCGGGCATTCCCATTTCATCAAGACGGTCGAAGATCTTTACGAGGTTCTGGTGACCGCGTCACCCTCACTCAAGTTCGGTATCGCCTTCTGCGAAGCCTCGCAGAAACGTTTGATACGAACCGACGGTAACGACGAGGATCTGGTCAAGCTGGCTTCCACGGCGGCGTTCGATGTGGCCTGTGGCCACAGTTTCTTCATCTATATGAAGGATGGTTTCCCGATCAACGTTCTCCGGCGTGTGAAGGAAGTCGATGAAGTGTGCCGGATCTTTTGCGCCACCGCCAATCCGTTGGAAGTGATTGTAGGTGAAACACATCAGGGCCGCGGGGTGCTGGGCGTGGTTGACGGTGAGGCACCGCTGGGAATTGAAACCGAAGAAGACAAAGCCGAGCGAAAGGATTTTCTTCGCAGGATAGGCTATAAGAGGTAGTCGCTTGGCAACTCGATAGAGTCGAAAGTCATCGCACCTGACTTGAAGGGAGGTTCATCTTGAAGCAAGCCGTTATAACCACGGTAAGATGTCTCATTGCCGTGTCATTGGCAGTGAACTCCTCATTGGCCGGGAGCTTTGAAAAAGGAGTTAAGGTCGGGATGAGCATTAGCAATCTTCGCGGCGACGATGTTGGAATCAGCGACTACAAAACGGGTTTCGCAGCAGGTGGTTTTGCCACGTATCTGCTTAACGAGAATCTGGCGGTACAACTGGAAGCCCTCTTCGTGATGAAAGGTGGCATACAGGAGTCCAGCTTCCTTGACTCGGGCAGCGTCAGCTTGAGCTATCTCGAAGTCCCGTTACTGTTGAGGGTTGTTTTCCCGATTAAACCGAAAAAACCCGATAAGCCGAGCTATTATGCCACCGACAAGGGACTCCGTCCCGGCTTCTACGCGGGTCCCGCGATTGCCTACAGCTTAACCGACGATCTTAAGGTCGGTGTCTGGCCTGATCCAGTGAGCGTGCCGGCCAAGACGATAGATTTCGCCGTAGCCTTTGGTGGTGGATTCGACATGGAGGTGGGTAAGGGCATGCTTGCCTTTGATGCCAGGTATACTCTGGGCGTCAAGCGGATCGTCGCAATGGACTGGGATGCCGACGTGCGCAACGGTGCTGCAACTCTAATGGTTGGTTACGTATTTCGGTAGGTACCGCCATATACTTCTAAGGGTGCGAAGGAGACAATAGCCTGTGCTCCGAAAGGTCGGTTGCGTTGGCGGGACCTGTGGACCATAGGGCTGCCAGAGGAGATGGAATGAATGAAAAAATTCCTATTTAAATTTGTTATCGGCACATTAGCTGCGACAGTCGTTTCCGCATCGGCAGTCTCGGCGGCCGGCAGGTACAAGCCGGGACTCCACCTCGGGGGTACCAGGGCGAAGTTTGAAAGAGGCTCACAGCGCTATGATTACCTGTCCAATCTATTCTTCGGTCTTCGCGCCAGCCGCGAAGTAACTCGATACTTCGATTATCAGTTCGAGCTGGATTTCGTCAGGAAAGGGGCTGTCACCGATGTCTTCTCCTTGGTCGACAAGTCTGAGTTGACCACGGTTGAGGGAAAACTATCGCTGGACTATTTGGAATTACCCATGATGGTGAAGTTCTCCCCACGGCTTACCGCCCGGGTGAATCCCGCCCTCCTGGCAGGTCTGTACGTTGCCTGGAATGTGAGCCACTCCGTTTCTTACGAGGATCACGTAGCCGAACCAATAGAGGAGTTCGATATTGCTACCAGCGACTATGGCGTGGCTGTGGGCGTCGCGATAGACTTTGCTATCAAGAAGAGAACCTTGTCCTTCGAATTTCGTTTCACGCGTGGCCTGAAAGAGATTTATGATCGTCCTTCGGGAGACAGCCTCGTCAACCGGGTACTGACTTTCATGGTCGCTTTCACACCTTAGGTTCGAGAGCCCTGCATCCTGTTCGTTCCCCTGAGTGAGAAGAGTAAGTCCGGGAAGCCTAATTTGTAAAGAAATCGAATATATTGCCCAGCATACTGGTATCCGCCATGTAGAACTCGGTGTATTTGCACTGGGCACAGGTGACACGGCTAAACTTCGAGCCCTGTACATCAAAAATCTTGCTCCAGAACCCGCCGGCCGCACGCATCTCCCCGGTTTCATAGGCAGTATTGCCGCATTTCGGGCAACGATAGCTAAGCTGATGCATTTTGTTATCTCCAGGCAACTTGTTGCGAGATTTCACCAGATATAATACCGCCGTTTGCGATGATTATTCAAGGGAATAAGTAAACGGGGCGGCCGTGATTATACCGAGAAAGACTCACTGGTAGAACGAGAACGATAATCGGCGATGGCAGCCTTGATAGCATCAGGCGCCAAAAGGGAACAGTGGAGTTTCTTCTCCGGCAGGCCGAAGAGAGCGTCGGCGATTTCTTCGCTGGTCAGCTTCTCGGCTTCCTCCAACGTTCTTCCCATGAGCATTTCCGATGCGATAGAACCGGTCGCGATGGCAGCAGCGCATCCAAAGGTCTTGTACTTAACGTCGACCAGCCTGTTGTCCTTGACCTTGATATACATGATCATGATATCGCCGCACTCGGCACTGCCCACCTTGCCGACGCCATCAGCATCGGTAATCTCGCCGGTGTTGCGAGGATTCTGGAAGTGATCCATCACCGTTTCGTTATACATGGGCGTAAGGTAACAAAAACTGTTCTATTTGCAATCGGTTTTTTGCCCGGCCGCTAAAAAAAGAGACTGACTTGGACCACCATACGTTTTTCTGGAAATGCCTGATTTTTCCCGTATATTGCAGGTATGGTAATCGAATACGGGCCGAGAGAAACGGAAAAGGCTATCCTTGTCGGGCTGGCCAGAGACTCTCGTTACCGTCACGATATCGAAGCCTCGCTCGATGAGTTGACCCAGCTCACCCATTCGGCCAATGCGGAGGTGATTGGCAGGCGGGTGCAAACCAGGGCTCGTCCGAACCCGGCCTTCTATGTCGGCGAAGGTTTGGTGCGTGAACTCAGAGAGCAGCTGGAAAACCAGGGCGGTAACTGCGTGATTTTCGACGACCCGCTCAATCCAGCCCAGCAGCGAAATCTCGAACGTGAACTGGGTGCCAAGGTGATCGACCGGCCGATCCTGATACTGGATATATTCGCCACCAGGGCACGAACAGCCGCAGCACGGCTTCAGGTCGAACTGGCCCAACTGGAATACACCTTGCCGCGACTAACAGGGGCCTGGGTGCACTTCTCGCGCCAGTACGGCGGGATTGGCGCCAAAGGGCCGGGTGAAACCCAGCTGGAAATAGACCGGCGGCAGGTACGCACCAAGATTGCTCACCTCAAACGGCGTCTGGAGAAACTGGGCGTACAGCGTTCTGTTCAGCGCAAGAGGCGCCAGAACTTGTTCAAGGTGGCCCTGGTAGGTTATACCAATGCCGGTAAATCCACCCTGTTCAACCTGTTGACTAAGGCCAAGGTACGAACCGAAGACATGCTTTTTACGACCCTGGACTCCACCACCCGGGTCATGTCCTCCGGATATCCCTGCCGGGTCGTTTTTTCCGATACGGTCGGCTTCATCCACAAGCTTCCCCATGAATTGGTCGAGTCGTTCAAGTCCACCCTCGAAGAGGTAAGCCTCGCCGATTTGCTGCTCCTGGTAGTCGACTGCTCCGACCCCAAACACGATGAGAAGATTGAGCAAACGCGAGAGGTTCTAGCCGAAATTGGAGCTGATAGAATTCCTTATCTATTGATATATAACAAGATAGACATCTGTCCGGATTTTTGTCCGGTCTCCGACAACGATCAACGCGCGTTTGCCGTTTCCGCCATGTACCGCAAAGGGATAGCCGCCGTCCAGGCTGAGATTCTGGCTGGCTCGAGCCAGCATCTCAAGCGCCACAGCGTTTTTTAATAATTTTCCGTTTTTTTCTGCCGATAAGTAGAGATGAAGGTGACAACTATGGCCAAAGCAATCTTGATAGTCGATGACAATCCGAATATGTCTACGCTGCTGGCTGAAATGCTGGAAGTATTTGACTACGAGTCAGTCCGTGCATCAGATGGAAATGAGGCCCTCGAAGAGCTCGACCGGGGTAATTTCTTGATGATCATCACGGACATGCGTATGCCCAACATGACCGGCCTGGAACTGCTGGAGAAAGTGAAAGAAAAATACCCCAAACTTCCGGTGGTGCTCATCTCGGGCTATACGGTCGACGGTGAGACGGTCGAGAGCGGCAGTGTAAAGCCGGACGGATTTCTGGCCAAGCCCTTTTTGATGTCGGACATTGAACAGCTGCTAAATTCGCTGCTTTAACCCTAAACATACAGCCATTATTTGACCCTCCTGCAAGAAGCGTAGCTTCTTCAGACTCTATTGCGCCGGGCGGAAACTTCCCGTTTCCGCCCGCTTTTATTTGCGGAGCCTTTCTTCGAGTGCCTGAACCAGTCGTGATTCAGACTGAGAACGCTGAAGGTTCCTGGCTCTGGTGAGAAATTCTAAAGACCGCTCCGTCTCTCCAAGTTGATGATAAGCGGACGCTGTAATGTAGTGAGCCTGAAAGCTCTGAGGGTTCTTTTCGATAGCGCGACTGACAACCTCGATACAACTCCTGCTCTCGCCGACATCAAGCAGGTACCTGCCGTAGCCAAGTATTATGTAGTAATCCTCTGAATCCAGTTCGTAGGCCCGTTGCAGGCACCTTCCACCGCTTTCGGCATCTCCCGCCTCCCAGTAGGTCATTCCCGCCGTCATCATTCCGGGGGCAAACCCTCTAAATCGGCGCTCAATCAACCTGGCCGTTTCCAGCACGTCCCGACGGGTACCGTACTTCCTCAGATATAGAACCAGGTTCTGATGATTGCCCAGGCTGAGGGTGTCGAGTTGGAGGCCTTGCATGATGTACTGGTAAGAACGCTGCCTGTCCCCCTTTCCCAGATAGGCCAGACCCAGGTCGGTGAGCACGCCAACCGAATCACTGAAGGTATATGGCGGTTGCTGCCATGCCCTCTGGAGAAACTCAACCTCGCGAAATTGAATCTCCGGCTGCACTCGAGCCGTTATGGCTAAAAGCCGGTACTCTTTGGTAAGGTTTTTGAACTTGGAGACTTCGAGAATTTCCGAGAAACGTTCCGCCGAGGTCGTCACGTTGCTGTTGACAGCTGCGAAACTCAACGTCACCGTCAGCGACAAAACCGCCAGAGGGACAGTCTGGACCGGTAGTCGTCTGCCGGCCTGTGAAAGATAAAGGGTCAGCATCGAAGGCGTCCACAGAAACATCACCAGCGAGAACAGATCCCAGTCTCGCGGTCCACCGAGTTGCGGAGTGAAGAAAAAGACAAAAGCAAGTGATGGGATGACAACCCACAGGGCGTACAGGGTTTTTCGGTTG
Organism: Candidatus Zixiibacteriota bacterium; assembly: GCA_020348905.1. GTDB lineage: Bacteria > Zixibacteria > MSB-5A5 > GN15 > FEB-12. The sequence continues at coordinate 2,439,941 of CP070756.1, read as the reverse complement.
GCGTAGAAACTTGCCATCCTCTCTCTGATCAGCACGTAAGGGGCCAGGAACAAAGCTGGAAGAGCCGCCAGATAAAGCCAGTTGAAAATATTCAAGAAATGGTTAGCGGTGAAAATACCGTGCTGGAAATCCGCACGTGCGAACCAGGGCATCAGATACAAGCTGACACTGCCGAACTCGAAGTATCGAAGTATGTATGCTACGACAATCACGACCGCGATGGCGCTCATCAAGGTGATAGTCATTTTCTTGCCTCGCCTTGCCGGGTCATGGCGCCTGACCAGAAACAGCAGCAGGACGCTCGGCACCAGGATGACCGCGGCTACCACGTGGACCAACACGGCCAGTGTGCAAAGTACGATGTAGCATCTAATCTTAGACTGGCCGTCAATCACTTTGAGGCCGAGCAAATATATGTGAGGCAGCATAGCGGCCAGCAGGGAGTAGCTCTCGACATATCCAAAAAAGAGAACCAGCACTCCCGAGGACAACGTGAGCAGAAACGTGATCCACAATTGCTTCGGAGCCATATACCGGGCCAGGCGAAACACACCCAGGGTGAACAGAAAGCCGCAGAGAGCGCTGATAACGTGGTAGGCGTCGTAAGAATTGTATCCAAGCGGCTGGAAAATCTCGTTGTAGGCGACGGCGTGCAGCAGAAAGTCGATGAGTTCGGTTGGGAGGAAGAGCTTTCCGTCGGCGATCTGGTTGAGGCGCAGATGGGCGTCGCCCAGCAAGTAGGTGGCTGACGGAAACAGCAGCCCGGCTGCCGTTACCAGCAGCGATATGACGAGGCCGGCGATAATCAGCCGTCCGGTGCGACCTTCATCGTGATATGAAAGGCTCGCCAGGGTCCTGGATATCCAGGAAGATACCGGAGGCAACGACAGGATGACCAGAAGCGGCAGAATGAAGAACAATGGGGTGCTGCTGTAGAACTTGAGGAAGTTCAGACCCCACAACTGGTCTACCGGACCGATTACTGCCACGGCAAACAGCAGTGCCAGGACTATCAACGTTAGGTGCCATGGCAGCCGGTCGGTGTTCTTGCTCATACTAAGCGGTAACTATCTAAAACTTCTTGAGAATTGAATCTATGATAAAGGCAGTGTAATCTAAACGTGTTTACATGTCCAGAGCTTTTCACCTGCCCGGCAACCTGGCAGCACCAACCAAACAGATGACCCGACCGGTGGCCGGGTCATCCTGTGTGATAGCGTTTGAATGGTCAGGGGGAGGAGCGCCTCCCTTATTATTTTTTGCTTACCTTGTCCTTCGACAGCACCGAGTAAAGCTCGTTGAAAACCAGTTCTTCCGGTTCAGAGGCGAAAGGCCCCAGCTCGAAGGTGTCCAGGGTGCCCTCGATGTTTTCGCGGAGAAACTGGGACTCACCGCTTTTGTCCTGGACTCTCATCATGACCGGCATCTGGAATTGATCGGTAACGTTTTTCGATTTGACCGTGCCGCTTATGAAGTAGCCGTCGTCCTTTTGCTCAATCGTGTATTCGACGTCGTATTCCGGGTAGCCGATACCGCAGAGCCACTGTTTGAAGAACCAATCGAGCGGGCCGCCGTAATGTTTCTCGGCGAGGTCGATCAAGGCCTGGTTGGTATACCTGGTGTTATTGCAGGTCATACACAGCTCGTAGAAGAAGCGGAAGAATTTGTCTTCGCTCTGCCGTTCAATGTCGAACATCAGATACCGCAGCATATGGAACAGCCATACGCCTTTGTTGCAGCGTACGACGCTTCCGGTGCGCAAACCGGTGGCGAGGGGGCGATCGCGGCTGTGGTTAAAGAAAGTGTAGAGCGAGTCGCGCCGGTTGAGCAGGTTGGTGTAATAGGCGCCGCCGGGGACGCTGTTTTGAATGAACAGCAGGTTGAGATACTCCGAGGCGGCGTCGCGCAGCCAGAATTCACGTTCGGACTTTGGCTTGAGCTGATTGCCGAACCATTGCTTGGCGGTCGAGTAACCGGCAAACAGGTTGAAACCGCCGAAAGCCGGAAGGCCGCCATCGTCGTAACACAGTATCTTCGGTACCTCGATCAGGCCGGGCATGGTGTAGTAGTTTTCGGGGTAAACATAAATCTCGAAAGTCCCGGCCGGCGGGCCGACCCGGGCGCTCATGTAGTTGAAGGCATCCATGATGGTGTTTTCATAGATCGCGTCGGGGACGAAACAGTCCATCCGCTTGGTGATATGCTTCGCCTTGAGGAAGTTGACGGTAATCCCGATATCGGAAACGTAATTCAGGGTATCGTGCCCGGAGGCGTAAGCCTGGAAGTAAAACTTATCGTACGACTGCTGGGGTATCACCTGGAACTGTTGTTTGCCGTTCAGTTCGGTTACCTCACCCATCCCGGGCATCAGGTAGTTGAAGCCCTTCGGTGTAATAAAGGTAAAGGAGTGCGGCGAGGGGGTGGGATCTTCAACGTATGGCAGGGCGTAGCCGTATTCTTTCCCTTTAGACCAGTATGTGAAAGTAAGGGTGTCCCCCCGGTAATAATACCTCGGAAGAATGATCCCGATGAAGTTGAAATCCTTGCGACGATGGTAGTCCACCGGTTGACCGTCGAAATATATTGAATCCTCCTTCAGATTGAAATGCAGAAAGGTCGAGACGTACTTAAGACTGTCGGAATTGACGACAACTCTCATCCGGGCTTCGGCGCCTTCGATCTTGGTACCGTCTATCCCTCCCATTTCAATCCGGGCCTGCTTATCGACAGCGGTGGTCGGGTAGCTTAGATCTGAAAGCTCGATGTCGGCAGCCGGGCGAAGTTCGGCGCGCGGCAAACAGACAGCGTCGGTGGCCAGTTTGTCGGCCGGTTCAAACTCGTACGATACGACCACCTGTTCGGGTCGGTTGGGATCGAAACAGAAGTTGTACCGGTTGAAGTCTATCCAGAAGAAGCCGTCGGGTCCGCGTTCGTAAAGGGAGCGCAGAAGCTGGAAGTAGTTGTCGTAACGGTGCTGAATGACCGGCCTGAAATAGACCTCTCCCTGGGCCTGCTTCATCTTGGTGAAGTCACTCCACTTGAGTTCTTTCTCTTCGACCGGGAACTGTTCCTTTAGCTTCAGGTCGAAATCATCGGCTATTCGCATCAGGCAAACCTCGAACTCTTGACTGACGACACTGTCTTTTGTGACGGCCAGCAGCGACATGCGTTCAAGGTGCGACGGGACACTGATTTCAGCCCGGCCTTTGCCGGTGAAGATAGCCGTGGTCGGGCGGTCATCGACATAGCGAAGCAGGTGGATTTTCCCCTCCTCGAAGGTAAAGGTGGCGATATCTTTCTGGTAGACGAAATTTTCTACCGTCGCGATTTCGCCGAGGTTGTTTAGAAGGTCCAAATCCAGTGTGCCGTAGTCGGATTTGAATTTCTCCATAAATTCCGAATCAGCGGCAACACTGGCGAAAGTCAGGCATAAGATCACAGTTAGAAAGATTCTAAAGGTCCTCACGGAAACCTCCCTGCCGAGATTTTTTACTTTTATAGACGAATTATCGCTTTATTTGTGAATTACTTATCATTCACGTAAAAACCGCAGCAAAGTTTTGAGAAATTTCTCGTATTTTGCTTCGGCATCAACTTCGGCCCTCACGATATGGAAGTTGGGGTGGTCCTTCCATACATTGATGGTGGCCTCTTCAAGTTTCATGACCTCCTGGGCTGACTCCGTCCGCACATCGTCCTGAATGTAATAAGGTTCGCCCAGACGGGCCGTGCTTTCCAGCAGTATTATTTCGTCATAGCGACGATATTCGTTTTCGATGGTAGTTCCCCAGTGGGCGGCTGTTTCCGGGTGAAAAGCGAAGGCATCGGCCGTTCCCCGGTCGGTGATGAACGACCGCCCCTCAAGGGAGTTTTCTCTTTCCAGCTGTTTCTGGTAGACCTCATGGTGAAACTCGGCCCATCGCTCGCGGTAGGTGGGGTCTTGTTCCAGAAGCTGCCGGGCTATCTCATCGAGAAAGACAAAATCTTTGAATTGGGGCTCGTTTTTGAGTCTTTCGATGAATTCCGACTTGCCGGAGGCCGGGGCGCCGGTTATGACGATTCTGCGAGGCATACGAAAGGTTAAGTTAGCATATCGGTTAGGCCTAATCAAGCCGGATTGCACCCGCCGGGTGTTTTGTTGATGTAACTTTATGTATGTCATGGAGTTTACCTCGATCTGGGTTCGTTTGCTTATTTTTTTGTTTTGGCGTCATAACTTTTTTGGTGAAAACGACTTTCCTGTATCAAAAATGGGGTGGCCATGACAAGCAGGGGCGGGTTTGTAGGGAAATTGGGGTTGCCCGTTGAACCGGAATAATCAACGGGCACAAAGCGTTGTCAGGCAGGTTCGAAGACGGCCCTGCCCTACCGACCAGAAGGATAATTCGGGTAAAGAGCGATGTTTATCTGGCGCTGGCGCAGGTCGATTAAGTTCAACCAGGGGACCAGGCCGTGATAATAGCCTTCCCGATCGAGGCTCTCCAAATCATCGCAAATGCAGCTTACAAAATCATAAGCATCGGCATTGCTCAGGTCAAAGGTCAGGTGGATAGAGCGCACCCGTTTTTCTTCATCGGTTACAGTCAGGGGCATCAGCCGATTGCGCAGAGGCCGGTATAGGTCGACGACCGTCCTAAGCTCAGGGTAGTGTTGCGGGGCAGCCATTACTCTTATGCGTCGCTCCAAACAGAGGGCCACGGCATCCATTGGCATGGAGGCGTAATACACTTCGTGCCACCCTGCCGAAGTAAGAAAAGGAACAAAGCTTTCAATAAATTCGTGTTCCCCCCGGTCTCTTATATCCAGTACAAGCGGGTACAGCATCGGATCATTTTGCGCAGCCGAGTCGACGGCCCCAGTAGGCTGCCATGGCACGGAAGTGAATTCGTATTCGCCGCCTTTTCGCTGCCAGAACCGGCCCTCGACCTCGCGGTGCTGCAGATTTCCTGAAAAGAGAGTTTCGCCATCCTTTGCCATCTGTTCCATGTTAAACTGCCAGCGGGCCTCGAGTCTTTCCTGCTTTCGCCTAATGAACACGGTGTCTTCCAGCCAGTCTCTCCAATCCGCCGGGTTTGTAGTTCGGTATTTCCATTCAGGCGGGTTATACATGATCGGCTGGCCATCGGCTGCCGGGTGTCCGGCCCAGGCGGAGATACTATCGCAGGTGTTAACAAAGAACAGATCAATCGAGGCGGTTGAGTCTCGAAAACGGGTAATGAATGTAGCCTGACAGGTGTCACCACGCTCAAGGTCAAGTTCTATCTCTTTGAGCGTGAGCCCGCTGTTCGGGTGCCGTTCAATCCAGGCCGTATTGCCGAGGGCAATCATACCGTTGCCCGGCACGAAAGTCGTGTGAACCTTACCCCAGGGGCCGTGCTCGGACCAGACGTCGAGGAGGCGGTCGGGATTCGTCCAAACCGCAAACTGCAGGGTGATACGACTTACTTGTTCCGTTGGGGGCTTGCGGGCCACAAGAAGTTCAAAAGGACCATACTTTGATCGCTTCAATTCGCCGGGGTGATATTGATACATTATCTGCCAGGGGGGGTCATCAAAGATCTCGAGCGTATCAGCGGTCGTGACAAAGAAATTCAGCAGCGCAAAACTGCCCCAGACCCTGTTGTTTTCAATCGTAATGCCCACGCCCGAGGTGTCGTTGGGCGGGACGAAAAGATTTCGAGTAAGGGTAAATTCGTTGTTTGCGGTCAGGTTTTCCTGCCACAACGTATCGCCACTGACCATCACCCCATACCAGGGTGTAATGTGAATACGCGTGTTTCCCAGGGGTTGCTCGGAGCGAATGTTGATGTCAATCCGGACATTGCCGGTGGCGGTATCCCGGTCTGAAAATTTATAATCAACAGCGACTTTTTTATCGGATACAAATCGGGACTTCGTTGTTGCCATAATTGGAGTAATCCAGAAGGCACAAATGCACAGTGTTGCTAAACACAGACGAATACCAAAGGTACTTGGGTAACTTTTCATCTAATTATCTCCCTCTGATTTGGGTTCGGTGCTGTCGGGATATTCCGGGTAGATGGCGTACGGGATGCCGAGCTTGTCCAGCTTTGGGAGCATGCCGGCAGGCACCCGGAGGTGGTAGAAGCCTTCGCGTTCCATCGGTCGCATTATTGATCGCATGCGCTCAAGGTATTCATGCACTGGCCCTGGATCCATCCGGACAACTATACGCTCTCGCCTGGGGCCTTCGACCGCGCCGGGTTCGGTGGGCGGCGACGACTCTGTGCGACCGAACACAATTATTCCATGATCGATGAGTTTCCAGATGATGTCAGCCGGTACGGTTGCCCGGTAACTCCCAGTTTGTTCCGCCCGTACAAGGTGAGGCACGAGCTTGCTGGCGAAATCGTAGTCTGATGGCTTGGGGAGGTCCAAGACTACAGTAGCTTTACATTCAGACTGCTCGGATTCTTTCACAGAATGGAAAATAGACTGACCTTGATCGCGAATCCAGATTTGATTACCGGTCACCACGATTTCGCACCCGGTAGTGCAGGCGTGCTGCTCCAGTTCAGAGATTAGTTCAAACATCTTTCTCTTCTGAGTTTCCAGTCGGTGTTGGTGAATAGTTGCGGAGTCGAGTTTTATCTTGTATCCCCGGGTCCGGAACTGGTCGCCGAAGAAGTAAGGGTATTTCTCAACCAGTGAGGCGTCGGTACGTGGTGACCGGTACATCGGCATTTGTACCTCAGGCCTGCCGAGCCATAGTTCGGTTGTGTCGCCGGTTGTAGCGAAAGTTATTCTTGTCTTTTGCTCGAAGGGGCCGTACACAAAGGTCATAACGAGGCCGCTGGTGTCGTTGGAAGGAAAAGCAACATCGTACCAGCGGGTGTGTTCGGCGTGCCTGAAGGCAAGTTCCTGGTATGTCCCTGGAGGGTAGTACTGAGTCCAGCTAGTGTCGCCTTGTACCCGAGCTCCGTTGAACGGTGCCAAAGTGATGTGGACTTCGTTTGATATGCCCGGTGCCCTGAGTTGGGTGCATTGTTCGAGCCGGGCGGTGTTAGCATCTTTGGAAACATAGTTAACATTGGCCACGACCTTCCCTCCGGATCGGCTGTCGGAGAAGGTGTCTGTGGCCTCTTTCACAGTGCTATCGAAAAGTTCCTGCCTGCGTTCGGATTCTATCTTGCGCATTGCCGGCTGCCCGATCTCATATATCTCAAGGGTGTCGCCGATGGTTATGAACGTGCGGCAGATCATGCCGAGCCCTCGCCGGTCGTGGATTGACACCACAACCATTGAAGTATCCCTGTCCGGTATCCACATTTTTACGGCAAACGAAAGTTCGTCATTGTCGGTTTCGCTTTCTCCCAGAGCCTCGTATCCCATGACTTTCAAGCCGCACTTCGCGGAAACGTTAAGCTGTTTTGGTCCAGGCTCTTGTTCTGTTTCATGTTCTGGGGAAACATAAAGCAGCATCGTTACTTGCCCACCTCGGGCGGGCTTTTCTGGAAACTCCGAACGGATAATCAGCGTTGGAAAGATTTCGCTGGCCATGGCCGCATGGGCAAACAAGAGAATCAATCCGAGCACACAGGCTAAAAGTGGCAGGTACTTTCTCACTCAAATCCTCCCGTCCTGAGTTGAATGTACATTACTATACAGAATTGTGGAAAGTTTCTTCCAAAATAATTAGCGTGTGACACTGCGGCTGGGATTAATTATCTTGGTGGTAGCAGTTGAATATGCGAAACCGAAAGGCCAATATGGATATAGCAAAGATACAAGAGTACTTAGTCGAGCATAAGCTCGATGGCTGGCTGATGGCTGATTTTCACGCCCGTAACAACGTGGCGGTGGAAATGCTCAAACTCTCCGGGATGATTACCCGGCGGTCGTTTTACTTTATTCCGGCCATGGGTGAACCGACCGGGTTGGTCAACGCATTGGAAAAAAGCAAGTTCGAGGGCCTGCCGGGCAAAATCATCCCCTGCCTGGGATACCGCAAGCTGGAACAGGAGCTGGAATCTCTGCTCGAGGGTTACAGTCGCATCGCCATGGAATACTCCTCGAAAGGGCGCCTTCCCTATATCGGTCTGGTCGACTACGGGACCATTGAACTGGTGAAGGATTGCGAGGTTGAGATAGTCAGTTCGGCCGACCTGGTGGCCAATTTCCTGGCGCGGTTGACGCCGGAACAGATGGCGACTCATCGCATCGCCGCCAATAACGTGCTTGAGATAAAAGACAACGCCTTCAAGTTCATTGAAGAAAAACTGCAGGGGAAGAAGAAAGTGACCGAGTACGAGGTGGCGCAGTTTATCCTCGGTCAGTTTGAAGAATACGATATGGACACAATCGAGACACCGATCGTCGGCATCAACGGCCACGCCGGCGACCCGCATTATGAACCAGCGGAAGGGAAGTCGGCGACCATTAAGAAAGGCGACCTCATATTGATCGATTTGTGGGGCAAATTGAAGCACCCTGACGGTGTATATGCGGATATCACCTGGGTGGCGTACGCCGGGTCGGCCGATGAGATACCGGTCCAGTATCGCAGTCTTTTCTCAATCGTTATCGAGGCCAGAGACACGGCGGTGGCGTACCTTCGCGAACATATCGACAACCGCCCCGTCTACGGCGCCGAGGTGGACGATGCCTGCCGCAAGGTGATTGTCGACGCCGGTTACGGCGAGAATTTTCTTTCCCGGACGGGACACTCGATAGGCAGCGATATTCACGGATCCGGTCCTAATATCGACAATCTCGAAACCGAGGATACGCGTAGACTTCAAAAGGGACACCTGTTCTCAATTGAACCGGGTATCTACATGGACGAGGTTGGTTTTCGCTCGGAGATTAACGTGCTGATCGGTCATGACGGAGTCGAGGTAACGACGGTGCCGATGCAAACGGAGATAATAGCTCTGTTGTAAGCGATGTATATAACTCGGGAAACAATCGACGAGCTTATAGAGCGGTTCGGGCAGCCGGAGCGGGCCGAGTTTAAGATTCCGGTCGATGAAAAAGAGTACGACCGGATAAAATCCTCACAAAAAGGCGACCGCGCTCACGATGTCACTCTTTATATTGTCAAGGATGGCAAGATCGTCGTTATCGCCAAGCATTTGTACCCCCCGGGTATGTACCGGGCGCCATCGGGTGGAATAGCCCGCGGGGAAGAGTTTATCGAGGGAGCCAAGCGGGAAGCGCGTGAAGAAACCGGCTGTGAGATCGAGCTGGAAAAGTTTCTGCTGATAAGCAAGGTGGCTTTTGAGCTGGTGCCGCGCGACGGCCGGGCGATAAGCTGGAGTTCGTATGTGTTTCAGGCCAGGTATACGGGCGGTGACTTTGATTTCACGGACACCAAAGAGATAAAGGAAGTTCGCCTGGCGGACTTGTCGGAGTTCGCCGAGTTTTCAGAGATTATGCGCGACCAGCCAATCGGCGGCCTTCACTATCGGGCGGCGCTTCATGACCGGGCCAAATCGTTGCTGGACATATAGAGAACTCGAGGCCCCTTCCAGCTTGCGGTTCGTCGTTGACAAATCGTGGACAATTCAGTATATATGATTGATTAGCAGCAAGTTTCCGAGTTACTGCTTAGTGTTTCTTGTACATGCCTCGACGTAAAAAGGCTCGAAACAAAATAGTGTAGCAGGTTTTTGTTAGCGGCTAAGCGGTATCGCGTTAGCCGTACAGCGCCAACTAAATGACATAAGATAAGTCAGGAGCTATTAATGAATCAAACATCGCGCATCGCAGCCATCGCCCTGTTAGTGATGGCGGCCGTATTGTTGATTGGCCCGGGTTGTTCGCACGAGGGCTCGATGGATCCGGCGGGGCCGACATCGAGTCAGGCAGCGCTCGAGGCCGTCGATGAAGTCAACACATTTGTTGAGCCTTACGATACCCGTCGCAATGAGGGTGGCTGGTCTTTCTACACGAACCATCCGTACGTTATTGAACGCGAAGGTGGAAATCCGGGCGGATATTTGCACGATCCCCTCGTTGTTTCGGCTTTGCCTCACCCCGGAACAAGGCTTGGAATGGAATCGATGTTCACCGGAAATTACCGGTTGAGAAACGTCACCTCGGTGGGCATTGATCTGAGGAGCATCTATTATGATGGAGACCCAACCTCCCGCCGTCTGTGCGTTGTCCTGATGAATGACAACGGTACCGCCGGGTATCTTGATGACGACTGGGGGGCCTTTTTTGAAGGAGAGGCCACGATTCCGTCGAAGTATGTACCGATGAAAGCGGTTGCCGGTGCGGTGACTCTGAACGAACCCGGCTGGAAGTCTTTTGATTTCGACATCCCGTCGCAGGAAGACCCGAAGCAGTGGCGCCAATTTCCCGAAGGCTGGACTTTCTTTCAATGGTACGATGATGGCGACGGTCAGCGGCCAGGCGAATCCTGGCGGGCGCTGATGGAGAATGTCTCATACCTTGAGTTCTCTTATGGCCGTCCGGATCTCTGGTATATCTTTCATACCTGGGAACTGGGTCTGGACAACCCGCGGATAAGCTGGGAGTAGATTAAGTAGGACGTCTGAGCCGCGCTATCCTATTAACATTCGACCACTCCGGCAGCATATGCGCCCGGGTGAACATTGTCCGGGGTGGCAGCGTCAGTTGGTACGAACAATAGCAAATGCAGAACATTTGTACACATTCACAACATCTAACAACAAGGAGATTATATTGAGAAGAATTTTTTTCGCAACAGCGTTTGCGGTGCTGCTCGTATCGGCCATTCTGATGATGGGCTTGGGCTGCTCCGACGAGAATTCAATGGGCCCTGCAGAGATCACAGCAGCCGGTGACATTTCACAGGCAGTCGTTGGGAGCGCAGTCGGCGAACCTACCTTTGTCGAAACCTTCGACCTGCACTCGAACGTGGGTGGCTGGAGCTTCTTCGGTAACCCCCATAACCGCATTGAAGTCATCGAGCCCAAAGACGGCAATCCGGGAGCTTTTCTGCACGCTACCTGCGATAAGCATGGTTGCTTGGACACATACGCTCCGCAACTGCGTACGCCAATCGGTGAACCGTCAATCTTCACCGGCAACTATCGTGACCGAAACGTGACGAGAGTCGGGGTCGATATCGCTATTTTCGGGGCGGCAGCCACGGGTGGACGGCCGCTCAGCCTGCTTTTGCGCAACGAGAACGGTACACCGTATGACTTCAGCGATGACGTGCTGGCTTTCTGGACCGGAACCAAACCGATTCCGCAGCCCAACGGCCTGTTCAAGGAATTCGAAATCGATATTCCTTCGCACAGCACGACCCTTCCCAAAGGTTGGAAGATTATGTCCGGTTACAGTACCGGAGATGATGACGCTGACTGGAATACCGTTATAAACGATGTTTCCCAGATTACCTTTTTCTTCGGAGACCCGGAGATGTTTTTCATGTTCCAGCTCTGGGATATCGGGGTGGATAACGTCAGCATCTGGTATGACCAGTAACCACAGCGCGAAACTCTGACTTTTCGGACGGGCGGCCACCCCGTAGGCCGCCTTGTTTTTAAGGTGAACCATGACAACAACTTAAGGATTGAGGTTGACCGAAAGTTCTTGTTGCCATTCTTGGCTGTTTGGCTATATTGCCAAATATCTGATGACTGCGTAAGGAAGGTGAAATGGATAAGAAACAGAAGGCTCTGTTCGAGGCCAGAGCCAGGATCATAAAAGCCATGGCTCACCCGACCCGGCTGTATATCGTGGATGAACTGTCGCGTAGCGAGCGATGCGTGGCCGAACTGACCGAGATGATCGGCGCCGACACCTCGACCGTATCGAAACATCTGTCAATTCTTAAGAATGCCGGGTTGATAAAGGACGAAAAGCGCGGAACGCAGGTTTTTTATTATCTGAAGACGCCGTGCATCCTGAACTTTTTCGGGTGTGTTGAGTCGGTGCTGAAATCGACGGCGGAAGAGAACATTTCGCTGATAGAGTCAAAGTGAAATGGCTCAGGGGATGACACCTTGACGTTGAAACAGGAAATCAGGCCGCTGCTTATAATCGTTGCGGTATTCGTTATTTTCTATTACCTGCCGTTTGGATCCTCGCGGATTGACAATGCCTTTCTCGAGGCGCTCCGCCTGACCCAGTGGTACGCCCGCGAACATGTCCTGCTTTGCCTGATACCGGCTTTCTTTATCGCCGGTGCTATCGCTGTCTTTGTAAGCAAGGCCTCGGTTATGAAGTATCTCGGAGCCGGGGCCAATAAGGTGGTATCATACGGGGTGGCTTCGGTGTCCGGAGGCATACTGGCGGTTTGCTCGTGCACGGTACTTCCGCTTTTCGCCGGGATCTACAGTATGGGGGCTGGTCTGGGACCGGCCACGGCTTTTCTTTATGCCGGACCGGCCGTGAATGTACTGGCCATCATCCTGACGGCGAGAGTCCTCGGTCTTGAGCTCGGTATCGCCCGGGCGATAGGCGCGGTGGTATTCAGTATCGTTATCGGGATTATCATGCACATCATTTTTCGCCGCGAAGAGCAGCAGAAGATCGAAGCCCAGGCGGCCATGCCCCAGCCGGAGGTCAGCCGACCGTTGTGGCAGAATGTCGTCTATTTCGCTTCGATGGTGGCCATCCTGGTTTTCGCCACCTGGGGGAAACCATCCGACACCGGCGGCCTGTGGGCCGCGATTTATTCGTCCAAGTGGATCATTACCAGTGTCGTATCGGCCTTGTTTGCGCTGGTTCTGGTGCTGTGGTTTAGGCTGGAGCTATGGAAGATTGTGGTGGTTGCAGTGGTAACCGCAGCGGCCGGTATCTGGCTGGAGCAGCCGGAGGTGCCGTTTGTGCTGGCGGTTATAGGTCTTTCGGTCATAACGGCGACAACTCCGGGTGAGCCGCGGGAATGGCTGAGCGAAACCTGGACTTTTGCCAAACAGATCATGCCGCTGCTGTTTTTTGGCGTTTTGATTGCCGGTATGCTGTTAGGAAGACCGGGCGAGGAAGGTTTGATACCTTCAAGCTGGGTGGCTAACTCGGTGGGAGGGAATTCGTTAGGAGCAAATTTGTTTGCATCGGTAGCGGGGGCGTTTATGTACTTTGCAACATTGACTGAAGTTCCCATACTCGAAGGACTCCTGGGTAATGGCATGGGAAAGGGTCCCGCTCTTGCGCTGCTACTTGCCGGACCTGCGCTCTCGCTGCCGAATATGTTAGTTATAAGAAGTGTCATGGGGACCAAAAAGACAGTGGTCTTCGTGGCTCTGGTGGTTGTGATGGCAACCATTAGCGGTGTGACCTACGGAGCGTTTTTCTGATAATGAGGTTAGCAATATGAAGAAGATTCAGGTGCTTGGTCCCGGATGCCCCCGGTGCAACCAACTGGCCGAAGACGTGGTAAAAGCAGCGATGGAGCTTAACATAAAATACACTTTTGAAAAAGTGACCGACATGCGTGATATCATGAAACTTGGAGTAATGATGACACCGGCCCTTGTTGTGGATGGCGTCGTAAAAGTTTTCGGCAGAGTGCCGCCGTTAGCGGAATTGAAAAGCATATTATCGGAGTGAGAGGATATAGAAAATGAAAACCAGAGTGATCACTAGTGTCCTGACGGTTCTACTCCTTCTGTTTGCAGTTGTGATAGTCACGGCTGAGGAGATCAACAAAGAAGCTGCTGACACTACTTTAACGGCGACGAAGGCAGCCAGTAAAGATTCAACCAGTGCGGGTGAGCCTGAGATCCGTGAGCCGGAATTTATTGCCTACTATTTTCACGGCACACGACGGTGCGTAACGTGCAGAAAGCTGGAGTCATATACCCAGGAGGCGATTGAGGCCGGGTTTGCCGAGCAACTGAAGTCCGGAGTGCTTGTCTGGCGGCCGGTCAATACCGACGAACCGGACGAAGAACATTTCCGCAAAGATTACCAGCTCTATACCAAATCGGTCATTTTGTCCCAGAGAAAAGGCGACGAGGAAGTTAAGTGGAAGAATCTGGATAAGATCTGGCAGTTCGTGCGCGGCGATAAAGAAGCTTATATGAAGTACATACAGGACGAGGTGACCGCTTTTCTCGGGGAGAGTTGATGGATTCATTCGTGATGGGGGCGCTGTCGGCTGTCTGGCTGGGAATATTGACCTCTATCAGCCCCTGTCCGCTGGCCACTAACATAGCGGCGGTTTCTTACCTTTCCAACCGGGTGGCACAACCACGAGTGGCTTTCTGGTCCGGACTGGTATACGTAATGGGCCGGATGCTGGCTTATCTTGTCCTGGGAGTAATTCTTGTCGCGAGCCTGCTGTCGATACCCGACCTGTCGCACGTCCTTCAGAAACACATAAACACCATCCTTGGGCCGTTGCTGGTTGTTGTCGGGATACTGCTTTTGGGTGTGATTCCGATCAACCTGCCTGCTTTCGGGATAAGCAGCACGACTCAGAAGCGAATCGAGAGTTATGGTGTCTGGGGGGCGGGGCTTTTTGGGATCTTGTTCGCTCTGTCGTTCTGCCCGGTATCGGCGGCATTGTTCTTTGGAAGTTTGATACCGTTGTCCGTCACGCACAATTCGAAGTTTCTCTTTCCGCTTGTTTACGGCCTGGGAACCGGCTTGCCGGTGGTCGTGGTGGCGGTTTTGATAGCTATGGGGGCGAGGTATGTAGGGGAATTTTTCGACCGTCTTACCCGTTTCGAGCTCTGGGCCCGGCGTATTACGGGGGCTATCTTCATCCTCGTGGGGGTGTATTACACGCTGATATATATTGCCGGGCTGGAGATCTGAAGGTGAACCAGGGGCAGGTGAGGCTCCTGCAATTAGCGGAAAAACCCAAAGAAGATCGAGACTACCTTCAGGTTGGCAGGATCACAGGGATCCTGCCCTACAAGAACTGCCGAAAAAACGGCGGGTTCGAAGACGGACCCGCCCTACATCTGAGCTTGAACTGTCCAAACGGATTCACTCGACAAGCGAACCGATTCGGCTGAGCTTGGAGCTGTAAGTGATGCGAATGACTCTACCCAGAATCAGGTCCTTCGGAACAAACCCCCAGTAGCGCGAATCGAGAGAATTGTCGCGGTTGTCACCCATCATGAAAAACTGACCTTCCGGTACCAAGTGCGGGCCGTAATTGTCACGGCTGTCGATACCACCGGGCAATTTGGGGTGGATCATGGGTTCGCCGGTTGAGGTCGTATCGGTAAACTGAATTGTCAGCGGCTCCGGAGCCGCGGCGCCGTTGAGGAACAATCGCTTGCCTACTATTTCCACGGTGTCACCGGGAACGGCAATACATCTTTTCAGGTACAGGGTGGTTCCATCGCGAGGGCAAAGGAAAATGGCAACGTCGCCTCGGGCCGGATCGGCTGACCGGTAAGCTGACAGGTCTACCACGAACCGATCGTTGTAAAGCAGGGTTCTTTCCATCGATGTCGACGGCGTATGGTAGGTGCGGTAATCGCTGAAGGTTGAGCCGGTCATGAAGCCGATGGTGGCCACCGACAGCCACCAGACGGCGTAGTAATACGACTGGTTGTAAGGCCGAAGGGTAAGGTCGTCTGACTGTCGCCGGGCGATCCGCCAGGCATGACCGGCATGCAGCAGATAGACCAGCAGTCCTGCGATGAGGTAAGCCAGCAGGTGGCTCGGTTGCGCATCCTGGTATACCAGGAGCAGAAAGAAGATGTTGGCGTAAACAATTGCCGCCAAAACCGAGCCAATCGCGGGCATCAGTTTGCCGCAATACAAATGCCCCAGACCGGGCGCGGCCAGAGCCAGCAGAGCCGCGATGACCGGCTGGCGTTTTGGTAGTACCGTTTGAGCCGTCATTCAATTTCGCCTGTCCAGATTCTATTACTATCTGTCGGCGAGATTGACGGTTTCAAAAGGGATATGGTCAGGATTCTGACAAGGGCTGTTTTCAGGAATCCAAATCAGGCGGAAAGCCTACCCAGGCCAAAAAGAAACCCCGCCGAAAGGCGGGGTAATGAATCATGTATGAACTGTCGAGATCGGAACCTCGCGTGGGCTTACAATTCTCTCCAGGCGATCTCCAGCATACGGCCGGTCTTGTTATGTGTGAGCGTGGCAAGATTGCGGTCGTAGTGGAAACAGGCGCCGGCATCGAGCTGAATGTAGTCGGCGACGAGCGAGCCGTATACCTCGGTGGTCTGATCATACTGAATCACGGCGTTGGGCCCATAGAAGGCGCCGTAAAAGGCGTTGTCCTGGTCGAATTGAAGTGACCCGAATTGGGAATAAACCTGCAGGTTTCCCGGCATACCCTCGTCGTTTACAGTTGACCCCTGGCCAAAGACAATGTCCCCAATTACATAAATGGTGACTTTGGCGCTCGGCGCCAGCACGATGTTCGACTCCTTAGCCAGGTCTATCGTCGAGAAGAAGTAGACCCCGCTCTGAAGTACCACAGATCCCCCGGCTTCGGTAGTCAAGGTTTTGGTTACGCCGTCATAGGTGTAGTCGAAGCCGGACATGCCCGAAATGGCGTCGCTATTGTCCCGGGCCCAGTCGTACTCTTCCTGTGGTATGATATCGAGCTTGACCGAATCCATTGTGGTCGAGGTATCGCCAAGTACACTGCTGCCAACGCCAATGTCAATGCTTCCGCCAATGGCGGTTGTGGCGTCGCCGCCAATCGTCACCAGTTTCGAGGTAGTGATGGTGCCGTTGGTGCCGATACTGCCTTCATCCTCAAGCCATGTTTCGAAGTAGGTGCCGGAGTCCGAGTTATAGGAGTCGGTACAGGTGGACTGGTCGAAACTCAGGCCGTTGCCGGCGAACATGCCATAGGTAAAGGGGTAATAGTACTCCGGAGCGGTCCAGAGTTCCACGCGGGAGATGGCATCGATATTGGCGCCCTCGGCCCTGATGATTACTGTGTCATCAAGCGTGGCATCGGTAGCGGTGTCGATCAGTACGACGGAGTAGATTCCATTGATGAATGGCTCGTCGGTGTAACCATCACGCCAATCATTATCCTTGTTTATATCGACGAATGCGCGCTTGGCGCCTGCCTGGGCGATATAGAAGGCAGCATCCTGGCTCGATACGTTGTGCGAGAGAGCCATGTCGGTGTTGGCTCTGTCAAGGGCCATGATACTGATGAGAGCTATCATTATCATCAACGCCATAGCAATAACCAGGGCCCCTCCACCTTCGGATTGGAGTCGCATCGTGCTCATAAAGCACTCCTTTTCTTGAGGTACTACACTCATGAAGCTTGGTCTTGGGAGTTGTAAAGGAAAACGGATCATCGTCGTGTTCCCAGTTCATGTTCGGTTTTCGGGTCTCCAGAACAGACCGAATATTAGCTTACTTGCTCAGTCAAACTTCTACGGGCCACACCGTTCGATGTGACTTGCAGCTAATGGCAATTTCGATGCCGGCCAGTTCTCAGAATGTAATCTATTGTGCTGCAGTGAAATAACAGGCAGGATGCCGGATCTGCACGGTAAATGCGGATGATAAGTGTGGGAATTGCCCCATAATTTGTCTGAAAATTGACCACGGCGGGTTCGAACCCCGCGAAGCTCGGGACGGGAGACGAACCCGCCCCCGTTATCCCAGTTTACGGGCCAGTTCGGTTATGATCGCAAGATGGTAGTCATCGTGTTCGGCAGCGAAATAAGCATTATCGACTGCCCGAAAGGTAACGTCCAGGCGGTGGTGGCGGGCCGACCGGAGAGCGGCGGCCTCATCCATCTTCTCAAAACGGCTGATAAGGCTCTGGCGAACAGTCCTAAACTCAGTCAGGACGTCCTTTATGTCCATCGCATTGTAATCGGCATCGGACGTCCTTGTGTTTTTCATGTCGGGCGGCCGAAGAACCTCTGCTCCGGCATCGTAGTCATCCAGTCGCCCCTCGAAAAGCCCGTCGGCCTGTATCAAGTGACCCACATTTTCCTGTATTGACCATCCGTTGTCGGGTTTCCTGGTGAGGATTTCGCCGGGAAGCCGGTTGATTATGGCTTCCAGTCTAACCGGGGTGCCGCGCAGGCGTTCCAGAATACAGGGCATCAGGCCCACCGGAAAATCGAAATTGAACTTTCGCTCCATCCATTTGGCTCTTTCGACCATCCTGATATAACTCCTTGTACAAGGCTTCAACAATGTCTACGCACAATAAGCAATTGCTTCGCCGGGCGCAATCTCTCCGATGGGAAACCCGTGCGCGTCAGGGGGCGTTTCAGCGAGGGCAGGCGGCGATATTGCCATTCTTGACGGAACATTCGGAAGCCCCAACGGGAAATCCCGATGGCACGGGAACAAGTCCGTGCTGTTTATGCCAGTTTCCGGACCAGTTCGGTTATGACCGCAAGGTGGTAATCATCGTGTTCGGCGGCGAAAAAGGCGTTATCGACCACCCGCATCGGGATCTCCAGACGGGGATGTTGGGCCGACCGGCCAGCCGCGGCCTCATCCATCTTCTCAAACCTACTTACAAAGCTCTCGCGAACCGAGCGAAACTCGGCAAGCACGTCCTTGATCTCCATCGCGTTGTAATTCGCCTCAGATGTCCTTATATTTTTCATTTCGGCCGGGCGGAGTACCTCTACCCCGGCATCGAAATCATCCAGCCGACCATCGAATAGACCCTCCACTTGAGTCAAATGCCCCACGTTTTCCTGTATCGACCAACCGCTTTCGGGTTTCTTGATCAGGATATCGGGGGGAAGCTGGTTGATTATAGCTTCCAATCTGACAGGTGTACCGCGCAGGCGCTCGAGGATGCATGGCAGGAGGCCTACCGGGAAATCGAAATTGAACTTTCGCTGAATCCATGAAGTTCTTTGGACCATTTTGATATGACTCCTTGTTATAGACCCCAGGTATCATTACGCACAATAAGCATGATTTCTTCGCCGGGCGCAAACTCTCCGAGGGGAAACTGTCGTTAATTTCGGGTGGTTTTAGCGAGGGTAGAGGCGGGTATTAATATTCTTGACGGAGGGTGTATTTTTGTTATATTGCCGAACTTGGATTTTTGAGGTTATCATACAATGAAACGACCGTATCAACCATCGAATAGAAAAATGCTCAACGATCACGGCTTTCGGGCGCGGATGGCCACTAAAGCCGGTCGCCGGATACTGGCCCGACGTCGTGCTAAGGGTAGAAAAAGACTGACTGTTAAAGTTGCTCGAAAGAAATAAACTGCCCCGGAGAAGCAGCCTGAAACGCCAGGCCGATATTGACCGCCTTTTGAAGGCCGGCAATAGAATCTCTGGGGATTATTTTTCCCTGGTGTGGCAAAAGAGCGATGATTTTAGCTATGGAGTTCTTGTCTCGAAGAAATACGGCAGCGCCACCAAGCGCAACCGGCTCAAGAGACACATCAGGGAAGCGGTCAGACTTAACCGGCATTGTCTGAAGGATACAGTCAGCCTGGCGGTTCTCCCCAGGCTGAATGTCGGCGAACCTGATTTTGATTTTGTCAATGCAGAAATCATTCGAATATTCAAGCTCATTAACGATCGGGCATAAATTATCGGTCATCCTGGCCTACCCCCTGATCTTTGCCATATACTTTTATCGCTATACCCTCTCCCCCATCTTCGGAAACAGCTGTCGTTTTCATCCCACCTGTTCGCATTATGCCGAGGATGCGCTGCGTAAATATGGTGCGGTCAGGGGAAGCGTTTATGCGGTCAAGCGTCTGCTGCGGTGCCATCCGTGGCACGAGGGAGGCTATGATCCGGTTGAATA
>CP070756.1:2395997-2420173 GCA_020348905.1 Candidatus Zixiibacteriota bacterium | reverse complement strand
CGCTGTGCACGAACTGGCCATCGCGAATTCAATCGTCAATACCGTCCTGGACGAGGCAAAGAAGCGGGATTTTAAGTCCGTAGCAGCTATAGGTTTGAAAATAGGGGCTCTGACTGATATCGTTCCCGAAGCGCTGGAGTTTGGTTTTTCCGCTATAACGACAGGAACGCTGTTGGAGGGAGCCAGGCTCGAAATCGAGAATGTGCCGGTTACGGGCAAGTGCTCCAGTTGCGGCTCGATGTTCGAAGTCAAGGGTTTTGTATTCGTGTGCCCCGATTGCGGTTCATCTGATCTTACTGTCGAGCACGGGGAGGAGCTTGATATCACCTATATTGAAGTTGATGATGCTTAACTGACGAAATATGATGTGGAAGTATGAATATGACTGAAAAAGTGAGTATTGAGAAGAAAGTCCTTTCCGAAAATGACCGCATAGCGGGTCAGATCAGGCAGGATCTGAGCGAGCGAAATATTCTCTGTTTGAATGTGGTGAGTTCCCCCGGTTCAGGCAAAACCAGCCTGCTGGAGCGAACCCTCGAGTCGTTAGGTAATGAACTCGAGATTGCCCTGGTGGCCGGTGATGTCCAAACCGATAATGATGCCAGCCGACTGATGAAAGCCGGTGGTAAACTTGTCAGACCGATTGTCACCGGAGGGGCCTGCCATCTCGATGCCATGATGGTAGCGAAGGCTCTGGACCAGCTGGATCTTAATAGCACCGATCTGCTCATCATCGAAAATGTTGGTAACCTGGTCTGCCCATCGAGTTATGACCTCGGGGAGGATATGAAAGTGGTGTTGATCAGTACTACCGAAGGAGACGACAAGCCACTGAAATATCCGGCCATGTTTCGGCGCTCGTCGGTTATGGTGATCAATAAGACAGATCTCATCGGGACCTCGGAATTCGACCTGGATCGAGTCAAAGCCAACGCGCTGCAAATCAACGGCAACCTTACCATAATGGAAACCTCCTGCCGCACCGGGGATGGTCTGGAGAAGTGGGTCGATTGGCTCAAAGACGAGGTATCCGCGAAGAAGCAGGTGGAATAGAGCGGCAAGTTTCGATGACGAATAAGTCTCACACAAAAAGTACCGCCACAAGCCGCCGCAAGATGAGGGTCAATGGAATAGTCCAGGGGGTGGGCTTCAGGCCGTTTGTCTTCAGGCTGGCGGCACAATTAAAGCTGACCGGCTTTGTGGTCAACGACAGCGACGGAGTGCTTATTGAGGTGGAAGGAGCCTCTGATTCGCTCGATCGCTTCCGGGAACGTCTCTTGCGTGAGTTGCCTCCGTTGGCAAGGGTCGTCGATTGCCGGGTGGAGAATATCGACCCTTGCGGCGACGAGAGCTTCAGTATCAAGAAAAGTCGCTACGACCGTCTCCCGTCCACCCTTATATCGCCTGACGTGGCCGTATGTAAGGATTGTCTGACGGAATTATTTGATCCGGCTGACCGTCGCTACCGATATCCTTTCATAAATTGCACCAACTGCGGTCCCCGGTACACTATTGTCGAAGGTATCCCTTACGACCGACCCCTGACCTCCATGAAGGTTTTCCCGATGTGTCCCCGGTGCGAGGCTGAGTATCATGATCCATCGAATCGCCGGTTCCATGCTCAGCCCAACGCCTGTGAAAAGTGCGGGCCGAAACTTATGCTGCTGGATCGACACAGCAATAAGTGGGTCGATAACGCCCTTGAACAGACGGTTGAGATGCTGCAAGCTGGAAAGATTGTAGCTATTCGCGGCGTGGGAGGCTTCCATCTTGCTGTCGATGCTCGCAACGCGGATGCGATCGAACGCCTTCGGTTGGGGAAAGGCCGGGCGGAAAAGCCGTTTGCTCTGATGGCTCCCGCTCTTGACAGCATCCGCAAATTCTGCCGTGTCAGTGACGAAGAGGCGGCGCTGCTCGGTCATTACACCCGGCCCATAGTTCTGCTGGAAAAACAGCCCGACTGTGAGCTTCCTGAGCAAATCGCTGCCCGTAATCGTTGCCTTGGTTTTATGCTGCCTTATAGTCCTCATCATCACCTGCTGCTGCGGGGCAACTTTGATGCCCTGATAATGACCAGCGCCAACTTCTCCGAGGAACCGATAGCTATTGCCAATGACGAAGCTAGGGACCGTTTAAGCGAGATTGCTGACTACTTCTTAGTCCATGACCGTGAGATACTGCAAAGATGCGATGACTCCATTGTAATGATGTCAAGTGAAGTTCCGCAAATAATCCGTCGTTCGCGCGGTTATGTTCCGCAACCGGTTTTTCTACACGGTAAGACTGGCCTCAATCTGCTGGCTGTCGGCGGTGAATTGAAAAATACCATTGCCCTCTCGCGCGGCGACCAGGTATTTCTTAGCCAGCATATTGGGGACCTCGACAATCCGTCGGCGTTCAGCTTCTTTGAGGACTCCATCGAGCACCTGGGAAGAATACTTGAAATACAACCGGAAGGTATCGCTTGTGATATGCACCCCGAATACCTGAGCACCAAGTGGGCTCTGAAACAAGATCTTCCCCAGGTGGCCGCGCAGCATCATCACGCACATCTGGCATCGGTTATGGCTGACAACGGCGTCGTTGAACCGACCATCGGTATTATACTCGACGGAACCGGATACGGCACCGATGGAACCATCTGGGGCGGTGAAGTACTGATTGGTGATGTTCATGATTTCAAGCGTCATGCCTGGCTCGAACCGGTGTCCTTGCCCGGTGCTACAGCGGCCATCAAACAACCCTGGCGCATGGCCGTCAGCCACCTGTATCATACCTATGGCATGGACTTCATGAATCTGAATCTGCCTCTGATCAAAAAGATAGCAGATAAGGACCTGCAGCTTATTGTTCAGATGATAGATAAGAGTCTGAACAGCCCCCTGACATCGAGTTGCGGCAGGCTATTCGATGCCGTTTCGGCCCTGCTGGGTATCCGTGAGGAGATAAATTTTGAGGCACAGGCTGCTATCGAACTTGAAATGGCTGCCACCGCCGATTATGCGACACCGGTTTCTGCAATCGATGGCGGTAAGCTCGAAGGACCACTCAGCGTCGCCTCGATAATCCGTGTGTTAGTTGACCGTTACATCAGTGAGAATTCGCCGAACGAGCTTGCCAGCGTGTTTCACACCAGCCTGGCCGAACTGTTTATATCTTCGGCCAACGATGCCCGCGAAAAGACCGGGATAAACCTGGTGGGACTCAGCGGTGGTGTTTACCAGAATCGATATTTCACTGCGTATATGGTCAAGAGGCTGAAGCAAGAGAAGTTCGAGGTGCTCAAACATCGCCAGGTGCCGCCTAACGATGGTGGTCTGGCCCTCGGGCAGATCGTAATCGGAAACGCCAGTTTTGAGGCTGATAAGGGATAACGCCAAAAAGAGAAAGGATTCACGACGAATGTGTCTGGCCATACCGGGTAGAGTGATTGAGGTTTCGGAGGAGAATGGAATTCAAATGGGTCGCATCGATTATGCTGGAACGATCAATTCCGCCTGCCTGGCATATGTTCCCGAGGTCAAGGTCGGGCAGTATGTCATCGTCCATGCCGGGTTCGCGTTGAGCATAGTCGATGAAGAAGAAGCAAAAAGGACGCTGGAACTGTTCGATGAAATGACCGAAAAAGCGGCCGAGGAGGGTCTTGATATATTTGGCATGCCGCTCGACGGCCCATCCCGCATTAAGCCGGGGGGGGAGGATAAGTGAAGTATCTGGAGGAATTCCGCGATCCTGTAATGGCTCAGAAGCTGCTGGCCGGCATAGCCACCACCACTACCAGGAAGTGGGTAATAATGGAAGTGTGTGGCGGCCAAACCCACGCCATCATCAAGAACGGAATTGACCAGCTGTTACCCAGGCAAATTGAACTTGTTCACGGCCCCGGCTGCCCGGTATGCGTAACGCCGCTGGAGATGATAGACAAAGCCCTGGCCATCGCTTCGCGCCCCGAAGTAATTTTCACTTCGTTTGGCGATATGCTTCGCGTTCCCGGTTCAAAGCAAGACCTTTTTATGGTTAAATCCGGGGGGGGCGATGTAAGGATGGTTTACTCGCCCCTTGATGCACTCAAAATTGCCCGTGAAAACCCCGACCGACAGGTGGTCTTCTTTGGAGTAGGATTCGAAACAACGGCTCCGCTCACTGCCATGACAGTATGGCAGGCTTATCAGCAGAAGATCGACAATTTCTCGATGCTGGTTTCCCACGTGCTGGTTCCTCCGGCTATGACGGCACTGCTGAGTTCACCGGAGAACCGGGTTCAGGCTTTTCTGGCAGCCGGTCATGTGTGCACTGTCATGGGTTGGGAGGAGTACGTTCCCATCGCGGAGAAATATAAAGTTCCTATTGTGGTGACCGGTTTCGAGCCGGTTGATATACTCGAAGGTATTTTCATGGCTGTACAGCAGCTCGAACAAGGCCGCGCCGAGGTCGAAAATCAGTATACAAGGGTAGTCAAGCGCGAAGGTAACCGCCCCGCCCAGGAGCTTATTAGCAAGGTTTTTCAGACTACTGACCGTAAGTGGCGGGGGATAGGCAGTTTTCCGCAGAGTGGGTTTGCCCTGAGTCCCGAATTTGAGAAATACGATGCCGACAAACGCTTCGACCTGGGCGACATCCGGGTAGAAGAACCGCCGGAGTGTATAAGTGGCCTGATTTTGCAGGGATTGAAAAAACCCCACGAGTGCGAGGAATTCGGTAAGCGCTGCACGCCGCAAAGTCCACTGGGGGCGACGATGGTGTCTTCCGAGGGCGCCTGCGCTGCCTATTATAATTATCACCGAAGGTAGAATGATCGGCCGGAGAGACAGCACATTATGAAAAAAAGTATGAAGCCCGAAGATCTCAGTTGTCCGCTGCCCATTACCAATCTTGACACCATTCAGTTGAGCCACGGCAGCGGTGGCAGAATGATGAACGAGTTGATAAGTAAACTTTTTGTCTGGGCCTTTGACAACCCGGCGCTGCGCAGGCAGGATGATCAGGCAGTGATTGATATTGGGGGACAAAAACTGTCATTTACGACCGATTCATTTGTGGTCGACCCGATTTTTTTCCCGGGCGGTGATATCGGTGAACTGGCCGTCAACGGCACCGTCAACGACATCTGTATGAATGGCGCCACGCCGTTGCATCTTAGTGCCGGGATGATCGTCGAGGAAGGCTTTTTACTTAAGGAGCTGGAGACAATCGTCCTCTCGATGAAAAAAGCCGCTGAGGCCGCCGGGGTGACAATTGTCACCGGTGATACAAAGGTGGTTAACAAGGGAAAAGGGGACAAGATATTCATCAATACCGCTGGCATCGGTCTTATTGAGCACGATTTTGACATATCATCGGGCAATCTCAGAGCCGGTGACATCATAATTCTGAGCGGTACAATTGCCGATCACGGCATTGCCGTCATGTCAAAGCGGGAGGGTCTCAGTTTCGAGACACCCATTGAGAGTGACACCGTCGCTTTGAACCCGCTCGTAGCGCAGATAATAGAGGCAGGTGGCGCCAATGTGCACGCCATGCGCGATCCTACCCGGGGCGGATTAGCGGCTACCTTGAACGAGTTTGCCACAGCGTCAGGGGTAGGTATCCGTATTCGCGAGGATAAGATCCCCGTTAATCCGGCTGTCACCGGCGCCTGTGAGATCCTTGGGCTGGACCCGCTCTATGTTGCCAATGAGGGGAAACTGGTAGCGGTCGTTGCGAAAGATAAGGCTGAGACGGTGCTGGAGGCAATGAAATCGCATCCGCTCGGCAAAGATGCGACTGTTATTGGTGAAGTGATATCGGATCAGGCCGGAACGGTCTCGATGATGACCCGTATCGGCGGCTGGCGCATAGTCGATATGCCCGTCGGAGAGCAATTACCACGAATATGTTAGTCGCTGACGGTTAGTTCTCGGTAAGCTTAATCAGATAAACATCCCAGTCGCCGCTGCCAAATGAAAGAGTTTTTCCGACCACAGCGTATCCGCCGCCAACCAACCCGGTGACTGAGAGGCCTTCGTCGACATCGATTCCTCCCAGCCGGTAATGCCACTCAGCGATGCCCAGTTCATCGGTTTTCATCAGATAGACGTCAGAGGGAGCAAGAAAGTCGTTCTGCAGAAAACCGGTCATCAGGAATCCGCCGTCGGCGGTCGCCATGACCGAGTAGAACCCATCCAAGGATGGCCCACCGAGATCTTTTCTCTCGAAAAGCTTACCGCCATCTGAGGGCCTGAACTTAATCAAGAATGGATCGAGCGGCGTCAATCCGGCGACAACCAGCCCACCGTCTTCGGCTTCTACTATTGAGTAGCCGCAGTCATCACCGGAGGTCACCGTTTCCACCCTTTCCCAGTCGGTGATGCCATCCTGGTTCGTCTTGACCAGATATAGTTCCTTATCACCATACGAACCATTATATCCGGCCAGAGCGAAACCTCCGTCGGTCGTTTCGACCAGCGCATATGCGCGGTCTGACCCAGAACCGCCGTAAGTTTTTGTCCATGCGGTGTCGCCGTTGGAACCGGTCTTGATTAGATAAAGATCACAGGGTGGAGGAGGGTCAACGTCAGGCCGCGTTCGCCCCGCGATGGCAAAACCGTTGTCGGATGTCTCGATAATGCAGTGCCGGGCACTGCGTTGTCGGATGTCTCGATAATGCAGTGCCCGGCATCCCAACGTCCCCCACCGATCGTCTGTTGCCAGACCGTGTGTCCGGTAGCATCAGTCTTGATGACGTATACGTCACCTACATCCTCCAGCTCGCTTGCTCCGGGTGGCCGTGTGTGACCGGCGATGGCATATCCTCCATCCGACGTGGCTATGACAGAGTAACCGAAATCGTCGCCGATGCCGCCGTAGGTGGAATCCCATTCTACCGATCCGGAAGAA
This sequence comes from Candidatus Zixiibacteriota bacterium, assembly GCA_020348905.1. Taxonomy (GTDB): domain Bacteria; phylum Zixibacteria; class MSB-5A5; order GN15; family FEB-12. Next base: position 2,413,297 of record CP070756.1, on the reverse strand, counting down.
TTCAGCTTCGTCAGGAAAACGTCATAACCGCCGGCTCCCCTTGAATTGGTTGAACCGGTCACGACCATACCACCGTCCGGTGTGGCCGCGACGCATAGTCCTTCATCGACGCCGGCTCCACCGAGCGCACTCTCATCCGCCGTTAACGTTGTGGCAAAACAATCCTGATCGAATATTGTCACTTCGCTCTCGACCAAATCTGATTGGTAGTCGGCCAGATCCGAATGCAGCACGTCACCGACAGCCTCAAATGAGGCTGATGTCCCGCCGTACTGGGCCCAGTGACAGGAGGGATCGGTGGTGACGGTGCCGTCGAAGTCAGCATATATCCCTGCATCCAGATATGCTCCCGTCACACTGTATATTTTCACTTCTATTTCCGGCCTTATGTACACTCGGGCCCGGAAATCTCCATAGTCGGTCCAGTTCGTAAAGTGTCCGGAGTAGGCGTCGGTGTCTTCTGCGGAATCCGTCCAGCTGGTGCCGTTATACACCGAGCCGTAGTTGATTGTGCTGACACCCTCGTGGCCGAAAACAGCCTCACCCGCTATTTCCGTTTCCAGTTCCAGGCCAGCTATGAAGGTCATCACAAGTTCCTGACGTACCGGGAACCAGTCGACATATTGAACTACGGAGTGATTGATCCTGACCATTGCAACCTCGATTGGGGTCGAGGTAACAGCCGGGCCATCGGTAACGACACTCACATCAAAACTGAACGAATACTCGCCGTCGGCGAGGGCACGGAAATTGGTGAGGCTACCACCCTCGAAAGCTATGGCGTAGTCAAAATCCGGCTCAAACGTGATCGAGCCGTCGGTAATCAAGGCCGTTACCTCGGCCGACCCGACCGTACCGGACTGTAGAACCATATTGTCAATATCGATGATATCAGCGTTTATGTAGACACCGTCGGTGAGAGTGATCCCCCCACCGGCCACGGTGACCGGTGGCTCGGCCGGGCTCAGGGCAAAGGTGACGACAGTATCACTGCTTCCGGTACGCAAGACCTCGCCGAGGGTGGCCGGTGTAGTCTCGACGGTGATCTGGCCCTCTGTCGTGGCAGCTGAAACGACCTCTCTCAGGAAGCTCTCCTCGTCCGAGCCCGCGACAATGTGGCCCGGATTGAGTTGAGGAGGGGTACCGGTGTATGTGAGGGTCACGCTGGATTCGTCAAAAGCCTCCAGTGAGACATTGGACAATTCATCTATTAGTACGAGCTCCTCACCGAGGAGTGTGCCCGGATCGCTGACCACCGGGCCGATACAGTATGCCCCGGATGGAAAAACAATATTACTGTCGTGGCTGTCGGTAAACCGGAAGTAATACTCATGCATGCCGCTGCCCAGCGACTTCGGATAGCCATAAGTTATCCCGCCGATTGGCTCGCCGGTGAGGGCCGCCATCGGGTAAGCCTGTCCATCGATGACTACCTCGGCCGAATTGGGTGCCTGATTAGAGGGATCATTAAAGATCACCTGATAGTTGAAAGTAGTGCCGGCCACGCCGTTACGCGGTGAGACCATGCCTCCACTGAGCGTGGCTGATTGGACTACCACAAACTGGGTAGTGTCTTGATCTGACAGTTCGCCGTCAGAAACCACCAACATCAGAAGAGCCGTCCCGGCGGTACTGGGGGCGGTCCACTCAACACAACTGGAGTCAGTACGATTGAGACTACCAAGATTGGTGGACCATGTCATAGTCAACTGGTCATTATCCGGATCAGAAGCGGTGCACGTGATCGAGAGCATCTGTCCGACGGGAATCGACTCGTATTCCGATTGATCCAGTACATCCGGGCCAAGCCTCACCTCTATGGAAGCGATAGTTGGAGGGTTATTGACTTCCGGTTCAACCGGATTATCGTCGCCACCACCGCAGCCGGCCAGCGCCAGCAAGGAAATGGCTGTGATCAGGCAGCGGATATAGTGTCTATCTTGAAGTCTCATAATGCCTTCCCGGTTTGTGATGATGCCTGCATTGGCTTCGATTAGATAATCCTCTTGAGGTGCTACTACCTATAATAAACGTAAATTAGCCCGGTTTTGTCAAAGAGTTTCCCTGAGGTCTCATCGGGCCACATTAATAGTCGATAGATGTCACCATGGTCCGATTTTTTTGCCGGCTTGTTAAAAAAAGTTTTGACAAGGTCAAAAACATCGGTTATAGTGGGAAACAACCTAAAGCCGCGTACGTAAAGTAGGTTTGTGATTTACTAAACTAAACAAGAGAGATTTCTTACATGAATATTATCTATCTGACATTCAGAAATGTCCCTCAGGGGAAAGTACGCGGCGGAGGTATTGCATCCAGCCCATAGTGTAACTGGAACATAAAGATTTGACCCGCCGCAACTGAAAGGTTCGGCGGGTTTTTTTGTGATATATCCTTCGAGCCTTCAGGCGGGAACGTGAACCACAAAGGCAAGGACAAGTAAGATGACAGCAGATTTCTTCGAATACGAAAAGATCAATGAGCAAGAAAAACAAATTGGAACACGGAGAGCATTTGCCAGACTCCTGCCGCTATTGAAGGCGCATACTTCGGGTCTCTCGATCTGCCTGGTGCTTCTTGCCGGAGCCACCGGTTTTTCGCTGCTGTGGCCGCTTTTGCTCAGGCATGCTCTCGATGTCAATATCGCTGATGGCGACCTCAGAGGTCTGCTGTTGACCGTGGCGGCCATAGGCCTGATTCAGATTTCGACGATCGGCCTTCAGTACCTGATGCGGGTCAAACTGGAGATCATCGGGCAGGATGTGATGCTGACGCTCAAGCGTAAGCTGTTTCACCATATCCTCTCGCTCGATGTTGCCTTCTTCGACAAGAACCCGGTGGGCCGGTTGATGGCGCGCGTTGAATCCGATACCGAGGCCCTCAGGCTATTGTTCACCAACACCGTGGTGATGTTGGTGGGAGACGCTATTCTCCTGCTGGGTATCTACAGCGTCCTGTTTTACGCCGAGTGGCGTCTGGCTCTGGCGCTGTTTGTTAGCGTTCCCGTAATCGGGTTGTTGCTGTGGGTTTTTCACCGCAAAACAACGCCGAGATTTCTGGAGGTGCGCAAAAAGATGGCCGAGGTTACGGCGGCCTTGACGGAATTTATCCATGGAATGTCGATCATTCAAATATTCCATCAAGGCGCATACGCTCGCCGTCGTGTCTTCAAGGCCAACGAGGCCAAATTCAAAGATGACGCTTTTGTAAACATAAGCGTGGTGATGTTCTTTAACCTGGTTTTCTTCTTTGAATACGTGAAAATCGGCCTGGTCCTGATACTCGGTCCGGTACTGGGCGTTACCTATGGGACGATCCTGATGTTCATTATATATATCTGGCGGTCCTTTGAGCCTATCTGGCGCACGTCGGAGCAACTGTCGACCTTCCAGAAGGCGGTAGCCGGTTCCAAGCGTATTTTCGCCCTTCTGTCGCGGAAATCAAAGCTGGCGCAACCTGCCCAGCCGATAGCGTGGGCCGGGCTTAAGGAAGGTATCCGATTCGAAGACGTATCGTTCTCATACAACGATGACCACAACTATGCTTTGAAGAACGCTACCTTCGAGATCCCGGTCGGAAAACGAGTCGCCCTGGTGGGTGTTACCGGCGGCGGCAAAACGACCGTTATTGCCCTTCTGCTGCGTCTCTACGACCCGCAAAAGGGAAGGATCACCGTTGACGGGATTGATATCCGTGATATGGCCACCGATGAACTGAGGTCGAAACTGGCTCTGGTATTACAGGATATTGTGCTGTTTCCGGGGAACGTTGCCTCCAATATTTCGCTGGAATCCGCGACCATGGCCGCGGAGACGATTGAGATGGCGGCCCGAACGGTAGAGGCCGACCGCTTCATTCAGAAGCTGCCGGATGGTTACCGTACCGAGGTGTCCGAGAAGGGATCCAATTTCAGCCGGGGCGAAAGACAGCTTCTGTCCTTTGCCCGGGCTCTGGCGTTCGATCCCGACGTGTTGATTCTGGACGAGGCCACCAGTTCGGTTGACCCTGAAACGGAACGGACCATTCAGAGTTCGCTTCGGAAACTTATGGAGGGCCGAACCTCGCTAATCATCGCGCATCGGTTGTCGACTATCCTCGACGTTGATCAGATCCTGGTCATCAGGCGCGGTGAGATTATCGAACGAGGCACCCATACCGAGTTGATACTGCGGGACGGTTACTATTCCAAACTGTTCCACCTGCAGTTCAAGAATAAAAACGGAGTACTAACTAATGCTTGATAAAATAAAATGGTTCTGGGGATACTACCGGCGATACCCGTACGTTCTGTTTGTATTGCTGTTTCTGACACCGGTCCAGACAGTGTTTCAGGTATCTATACCGAGGATGATTGACTTTACCGTCGATTTCCTCGATGCCGGCGAAGTACCTTCCGATTGGCTGGCCCGGCACATGGCCGGACTCGGGCATCAAATCGGCCTGACCCCGGATCTGACATTCGGTCTTGGCTTCATCCTGCTCGGTTTGTCAGCCACCCTTCTGTACGCCTTTGTACAGTCTCATCGGGCCTGGATGAATATCAAGCTGGAGTGGCTGTTCCGGCAGGATGCCTTCAATGACATCACCTACAAAGGTCCGGACTTCTTTAACCGGTTCCGGACCGGTGATCTGGTCACCAGGATGACCGATGACGTCGCCGAGAAGCTCTCGTGGTTCGCGTGCTCGGGTATATTCCGGCTCTATGAAGCGCTTCTGATGGTGGCCTTTACGGTGACCATGATGATAACCATCGATCCAGTGCTGACTCTCTGGGCGGTAGGGCCGCTGCCGGTACTGATTGTCATATTCTTCAAGAGCTCGTCACTGCTCGACAAGAGGTATGACCACCTGCAGAGTCGCATATCGAGGTTCAATGACATTATGGAAGCCTGTTTTTCCGGAATCAGGGTTATTAAGGCGTATGTTCGCGAAAAGGCTCAGAAGTCGAAGTTCGAGACAGCGGCGTTGGACCGTCGAAGCGCCGAGATCTCATCGATCAAGGCCTCCACCGTTATCGATTCGCTGTACATGTACATCTGGCAGTTGAGTATCCTTATTATCCTGGTGGCCGGAGGCTATCTCGTAATGCAGGCGGACCTGTCACGAGGCAAGCTCGGGTCGTTCATATTCTATACCGTCTGGTTGGTCTTTCCGATGTTTGACATCGGTCAGTTCCTGGTCAAGTCGCGTCAGTCGGCTGTTTCGATCAACCGCCTCGAGGAATTGAGAAAGGTGAACCCGATGGTGCTCGATGGGGGCGACCGGTCGGCCGACGGTGACGTAAAAGGTGAATTGGCTTTCGAGAAGGTCAGTTTCGCCTTCGAAAAGTCGGAACGGAACATACTTGATGATGTGTCCATCAAAGTCAGGGCTGGCTCTACGGTAGCGCTGGTGGGTAAAGTCGGTTCCGGAAAGAGCTGGCTGGTAAACATGGTGCCGCGCCTGGTCGACCCGACCGGCGGAGTCATTCATCTGGATGGACACGACCTGCGTCGGTTCCGCATCCAGGACCTCAGACGCAGCGTAGGATATGTTCCACAGGAGCCGGTACTTTTCAGCGATACCGTGCGAAACAATATTCTTCTGGGTCGTGAAGAGGTTTCCGAGGACACTCTCAGATGGGCCGTTGAAGTTGCCCAGTTGAAAGAGGAAATCGACTCTTTCCCGGACGGATTGAATACCTTTATAGGCACGCGCGGTATGTCCATATCGGGCGGCCAGAAACAGCGCCTCGGTTTGGCCCGGGCTCTGGTCGGCAAGCCGAAAATCCTTATCCTCGATGACTGCACTTCAGCCCTGGATTCCAGGACTGAGTCGGCATTGTGGGAAAGGCTGCATGAGGTTCTGCCCGATATGACATCGATTCTGATCACACATCGGCCAGACACACTCCAGCGCGCCGACATGATCTATGTGCTCCACGAGGGTTCTGTCGTTGAAACCGGGACGCATGACGTGTTGATAAGCAACGGTGGACAGTACGCTCGTATTTATAAACGGTTTCAGCTGGAGGAACTGGTCCGATAGCCAACTCAGACACACGGCACCCGGAACCGCGTTGGGCCCGGGTGCCGTCGCATTCGCAGAGTCTGCCTCCAAACCAGTCAGGAGCACGTAACTTTTCAACGCCCTGCCTCGTAAAGACGTCCTATAAATGAATTCCGAGCGAGAAAGCGGAGGAATAGTGTCCGCTTAGTAGTGTGTTTCCGCATTTTCTTTTAACAAAGGTTGCCAAAACCGCCCATGTTAGCTTTCTTGAGGATAGGAGGATACTGATATGCACCAAAAACGTAGTAAACTGGGTTTAACTGCGTTGTGTCTGATCGCACCGAGCATGTTGTTAACAGCTTTATTCATGGTGGGTTGCGGCGGAGACGACGAGCCCACTTCATCATCACCCACTAATTTGATCGCCTGGCCGGCCGAGATCGCCGATACCAGTGTTCAGGGGTACTCGAATCTGGACCACTTCCTGGTTAAAGTGGATTGTGAACCCCACGCCAACATGGACTTCTCTTTCCGCTGCAGCGAATCGTGGCTGCAATTGAGTAACGCTGCGGGCAGTGAGATCGGAACCACCCGTGACAGTTTTGCAGTCTCTTTCGATGTTCCGAATCTGCCGGTTGGGACTTACGAGGACCGGATTGTTATCACTGCATCGGGAGTCGGCAATTCGCCTTATAATATCCCCGTGACTTATACCGTTTTACCGCGGCAGCCAAACATGATGGTTGAGCCATCTCACCTGTACTTCTCGGCGACTTCTCTCACCGATACGCCCGGTCCGGACACCGTGATAATCAAGAGTGAGGACTGGGGCAACTGGGATTATGACGTTGATATGTCCTCCAACTGGTTGAACCTCGCCAACTTCTCGGGAACCACACCGGATACTGTTGTGGTTACAGTGGACCTCTCGATGGTTACCTCGGGCAGCCATGTGGATACCCTCGTGCTGAGTTCCTCCGAAATGCTGGAGTCACCCAGACAGGTACCCTGTAGTCTGTACATCCCGCCTTGGATGAAGCAAATAGCTCCGTCGAAATACAATTCGTCAAATCTGGTCGATATGGTTTTCATGGACGACCAGAACGGATTGGCAATCGGTAACGTGAGTAGCGCGTCATATGATCTGGGGTTCATTATCGGTACTACCGATGGCGGGGATACCTGGAACGAAATCTACGAAGCTCAGACTGGCGGTCCGGGTATGAGCGACTCGATGATTTCCGCTATTGATGCTGTCGGAAGCGATGTGTGGGTGCTGGGGCAGAACTATTTCGTAATGCGAAGCTCTAATATGGGTGATACATGGGAAATCATCTCCACCAACAGAGCCAATGACACCCTTACCGACATCTGCTTTGCTAACAGTACCACGGGATGGATCGTGGGTTACCGCGGCCTGATTCTCAAGTCTACCGACGGTGGCGAGACCTGGCAGGAGCAGACCAGCGGCACGGAAGAAAACCTTATGGCCGTGCATTTTGTTGACGAATCCAACGGCTGGGCGGTTGGTATGGAGGATGCCATGGTTCGAACGACGGACGGTGGCACTAACTGGGAACCGATGACCGGGCCTACTACTTCGTATCCTCCCAACGAGTACTATGGCGTGTACTTTTTGGATAATATGACTGGCTGGATTGTGGGCAAGATCAGTCTTATCGCTCACACTGTGGATGGCGGTGACACCTGGACGCTTCAGGAATCTCGTCCATTTCAGCGATTTAATGATGTGTTCTTTCTTGACGCCATGAGAGGTTGGGCCGTCGGCTTCAATTGGGGCTTCGAAGATCCCGATGAACCGGGAGGCGTGGTGATGATCACCGAAGACGGCGGCGCTACCTGGACCAGACAGGTCAGCGGTACCATCAACGAACTCGTCAAGGTGCAGTTCACCAGTGACATGGTAGGCTGGACTGTTGGTAACTTTGCTACCATCAGGAACACCACCTCCGGCGGTGACGAATAGACCGACTGAAATAATAGTCTGTCCAGCTTGATGCGAATACACCGGTGGCCGTGCCAATTATGGCTCGGCCACCGTTTCATTAATTGGATGGTTCTTCTAACTCGAGCACCCTTTTCCTTTGCGTGATATATATGCCAGCTCCCAGAAGGAAAAGTGCTATTGATATCAAATGGTTGTAAGTGGGGTTCATTCCAAACAGCGACAGGTGCATCTCGCTCTCGTAGTATCGCACGTACTCGATAACATATCGGAAAGCAGCTTCAACCATAAACATTATCGCGATAAGCTGGCCGTTGAATCTCCTGCTCTGCATTTTGAAATGGAGCAGCAAAAAAAGCAATAGACCGTATAGTGAACTGTAGATCTGCGATGGGTGCAGATGGGCTTGACCAAAGACATAATAGGGAATGGATCCTACCGGAAAGCTGACCCCCCAGGGCAGATCGGTTGGAGTACCGAAACAGCATCCATTCAGGAAACAGCCCAGCCGGGTAACTGCCAGGCCAATCCCGAGTGTGGGGGAGAAGAAGTCAAAGACCTCCAGAATTGACATCCGTTTAACGCGACAGTAAATCCAGATGCCCATCAGGGCCAGGATCACCCCGCCGTAGAGATTCAATCCGGCGATGCCGAAGGCTCCTCCCTGAAACGGGTTAAAGCTGCTAAGCCAGTTGCCGGAAAAATCGTCCAGATGAGTAAGAACATAGAACAACCTGGCGCCGATGACGCCACCGCCGATTATGATGTACGCGATTGTCAAGAACGGCTCGAAGGGCCTGTTGTACTTTGCAGTCAGATACTTGACGTACCATACACCGAGGAAAAACGAGATTGCCAGACCCATGCCGTAGCTGCGCACGGGAAGAGGGCCGATATTGAATAGTTCAGGGTGCATATTTCGCTACTGGCTCCTTGGTTTTGCTATCACTATGCCGCGATTCAACCGGAATCGGGCAATATTTCCATGTCAAAATTACGGCCACAATCCCGATCAATCCGCCCACCACTACATCCGAAACGTAGTGGAACCGTCCCCACACTGTCCCGACGGCGAGCCCTGCGACGAGCAATGTCAATGCCCATGCCGACCGTCGGTAATACCGGAAACAGTAAATCAGTATTACCAGGGCCACCCCGAAATGTGAAGACGGCATGCAGCCACCGCGCACGGAGCCCTTGTCGATGAAGAACTCGGTTATTTGTCTGAAAACCGGTCCTTCAACGGCATTTATGTACTCCGAGGCAAAATGCCAGCGCGGTCCCTCGATAGGGTACAGAAAAAACAAGAGATAAGAAAGAAAAAAAGTCATACAAGCTGCGGCCAGGAAGCTCTTGATGACCTCGTACTCTTTTTTGAAAAACAGAGTAAGCAAAAAGACCGGAATCATAAAATAGTACGACGAGTAACAGAACGAGAAAATCTCGTTCAACCATACATTGAGCAGGTGGAGATCGATGTAAATGGTGGGATAGAAACCGAAAATCGCCTTCTCAAGTGCTGTCAGCTGCCAGTCGTAAAAACCGTCGAAGAGAAGGAACATCATTCCACCCGTCGCACGGTAGAAAAAGGTGAACATCAGGCCTGGATAAAGAAGACGAATGAGCCGCAAAAACCGGTTTCGCTCTGGCCGGACAAAACCAATAATCAGGGCCGAAATAGCGGCCATCGAAGCATAGAAGACAATCTCGTCCAAATATTCGGTAAGAGGGCGACCGATTGCCAAAAGTAACGCTACCATCAACAAACAGTAGCCAAGAACCACTCGGTCGAAGCAGTAGACTTCGAGTCGTACTGCGGGCGCTTTGTCTATGTCAGTCAAGGCTAAACCTTATTCCCCGATACTACAATGACGATTTCCCCCTTAATGGCTCTGACTTCTAAGTCAGCTAATATATCTGTCACTGTCCCACGGACAAACTGCTCGAACTTCTTGCTTATCTCACGGGCGACACAGATCTCACGGTTGCCCATTACTTCTAACATGTCTTTGAGAGTCCTGCTTAAGCGGTGGGGTGACTCATAGAATACGAGGGTGTGTTCCAGGTCTTTCAGCCTTTCGAGTCGCTTCCGCCGCGCGGTAGACTTGTTAGGCAAAAACCCTTCGAAGAAGAACCGATCGGTGCCCAGGCCCGAGGCGGTCAGGGCCGGAATCACAGCGGTGGGCCCGGGCAGGGGAACGATTTCCACGTTGCTTTCGATAGCCCGGCGGACAATGCGGTAAGCCGGATCGGAAATTCCCGGCGAGCCGCCGTCGGTAATAACTGCTACCGACAGCCCTTTCAGAATCTGCTCCACCAGCCTGCGGGCGCGCCTCTGTTCATTGAAATCGTGATAGCTGATTAGCTTCTTTTTCAGGCCCAGCTTCTTCAAGAGACTGCCGCTGCGACGGGTGTCCTCGCAGGCAACCAGATCAGCCGACTCAAGTACTTCTATGGCCCGTTGCGTGATATCACCCATATTACCGATCGGAGTCGGGACAAGATATATCTTACCTTTTAAAGGCTCCATAATGGGGTCTATTCTTCCAGTTGGATGCTGTCCGGAACGGAGCTGCGGCCCAGGGGAGCTATATCGGGCAGGTGGCGCTTGAATGAGAATCGACTCAAAAGAGATACTACACGACTGATGTCAGTCCGCTCATAACCCTCACTCTCGAGCTTGGCCATTGATTTTTCACCGTCATCAACCAGCCTTCGCAGCAGGCTGTCGATCCGATCGTAACTGACACCTATCTCACCTTCGTCGGTTTGCCCCACCCACAGGTCCGCCGAGGGTGGCTTGTTCCTGATGGAATCCGGGATGTGCAGCTTTTCAGCCAGTTGTCGGACCTCGGTCTTGTAAAGCTCGCCAAGCGGGTTGATGGAGCAGGCGGCGTCGCCGTACCAGGTGGTATAACCCAGGCATATTTCGGTTCGATTGCCGGTGCCGAGCACCAGACGATTGGTCTCATAAGCGACATCGAACAGAATCGACATGCGCTCCCGGGCCATCTTGTTGCCCCGTCGGATCTGACCGGGTGCTTCGATTTCTTCGAAATAAGCGTCGATCATCGCCGATATGTCCACCCTGCGGCAGGCAATGCCAAGTTGCCCAATCAGTTCCATGGCGTCGGTTATCGAGTCTTCCGAAGACGTGCGGTATGGCATCAGTACCGCCAGGACCTTGTCCTTGCCAATCGCCTCAGTTGCCAGGGCGGCCGACACCGCCGAATCAATGCCACCCGAGAGACCCACGACATAGCCGTCCAGCCCCGATTGAAGCAACTTTCCGGAGATGAATCTTTTGATTGTGGTAACAGCTTTCTCGGCGTCAATGGCTTTGGTCATCTTCACGCCTTCCCTAAAGGGATTACGATAAAGCATAAATATCGAGCCATCAAGCAAAATATCGGTGAGCTTGACACGGGGAAGGCCCCCGATGTATATTGAGCGCAACGTTATTCTTAACAATCAGTAAGGGGAATCATGTCAGTAAACAAAGCTATTCTGATAGGCAATTTAGGAAGAGATCCCGAGTTGCGCTATACGCCGAGCGGCAAGGCCGTCACCACTTTTCCACTCGCTACGACCGAGCGATGGACAGGCCAGGATGGCCAAAAGAGCGAGTCAACCACCTGGCACAATGTCGTCGCCTGGGGCCGGCAAGCCGAGGTCATCAAGGAATACCTGGCCAAGGGTCGACAGGTTTACATTGAGGGACGCATCGTCAACCGAAGTTACGACGATAAGGAAGGTAACAAGAGATACGTATCGGAAGTTGTCGTTCAGAACTTCCAGTTTATAGGCGGTCGTGGGGCAGCTGGTGCCGACGAGAAAGACTTCTCCCAGGCCCCGCCCGAGGATGCCGCGCCACCGGCTCCTGACACCTCCGAAAGCGATGACGACCTGCCCTTCTGAGCAAATTCTGATCCAAGTCAAACGGAGCCCTGTAAGCTATTGTTAGCAGGGCTCTGTTGTGTTTATAATCCGCACAGCAGAATCAGCAAAAGCTATACTAAACTCGCGCGCTTTTTCCTCCGAAAAGAGAATCGATGAGTCAAGATATCTTCAGTTACAGCGGGGAGCCGGATAACATAGGAGGAAGTGTCATGGTCAGCTACGTGATGAACTCACCTGTTTTGAGGGCGCGGTACCGATGGTTTCAAGAGTATGGGCGTGTGGTTCTCCTGGCCGGTACCGCAGTAATCCTGTCAGCAGCGACAATTATCTACTACAATCACAAGATGTATTTTGATCTTATCGACGATGTCTACAGCAAAATCGAACTTACGGCCATCACTCTCATGCCGTACATGATTTCCGCCGTGGTGGCGACTATAACCGCAATCGGAATAATGTCGATGCTGCCCATGCTTAGAAGCGCTCAGGCGGCTGGTCAAATCTACCGCAGGGTAAAGCAGTTGTCGGAAGGAGATCTGACGACAACCTCGCGACTCGATACCAACAATCAGCACCTCAAAGATGTCGCCACCGAACTCAATTACGCTGTAGGCTTTCTGGGAAGCTCGGTGGCGCAGTGGAAGATTATCAACCGCCAGCAGTGGGATCTGCTTGAGGATATCCGTCAGGCCACGCTGAAGCACGAATATACCCGAGCCCTTAAAATGATTGAGAAGATGGAAGAAAACTGGAGACTGACTGCCTCGATTGAGAACAGGTTCAGAACCTGAGCTAGTCCGATAGCTTGTCTTCGATTTTCTTGACTCGCTTGAGAAGTTCCGGCAGTCGCGTTAGCGCGACCTCGATACGCTTGGTTTCCGTTATGTCCCGGGCCGGGGAGCCGAAAACCTTTTTCCCGGCCGGGACCGACTTCGCCACTCCCGATTGTGCGCCAACCATCACACCGTCGCCCAGATCAAGGTGCCCGATAATGCCCACCTGACCGGCCAGGACCACGCCGTTGCCGAGCTTGGTCGAGCCGGAAATCCCCACCTGCGAGACGATTATACAACTGCGACCGATCTCGACATTGTGAGCAATCTGAACCAGATTATCGATTTTGGTACCTGCGCCGATCCGGGTTGGTCCCAATGCACCCCGATCAATTGAACAATTCGAGCCGATCTCAACATCATCCTCGATCTCAACCCAGCCAATTTGCTTGATTTTCTTCAGTCCGCTCTCCGATTCAGCAAACCCGAAACCATCTGACCCGATGACAGTCGACGAGTGCACGATGACATTGTTACCCAGTGTGCAGCCGTCCATGATATGTACACCGGGGTAAATCAGGCAGTCTTTGCCGATTTTGACATTTCGGCCCAGGTACACTGACGATACCAGACGGCTACCCTCACCGACCGATGCACCTTCGCGTATGTGGCACAGTGGTCCGATGCAAGCCTTTTCCGATATGCTGGCGCCTCTCTCGATCACGGCCGATTTGTCAACACCAACAGGAACTTCTGTTTCATCCGGATAGAGAATATCGATTATATGAGCGAATGTGAGATACGGGTTCGTGTGTCGCAGGGCCGCTATTTCTGGACGAGGAACTTCCTTGTCGAGAACTACTGCTGAGGCTCTGGTCGTCTCAAGGTATTTCAGGTATCGCGGATTGGCAATGAAGGTTATATCACCGGGCTGCGCCTTGTCTATTGGGGCGGCACCCGTTATTCGGATACCGCCATCGCCTTCCAGTTCGGCCTGTGTTCTCCTGGCAAGTTCGCCCAGAGTTACTTCAATCCTACTGGTCGAGCTTTTCAAGTTGTTCAAGAACCTTATCGGTTACGTCGTAGCTTTCTTTGATATAGCCCAACCCACTCTGAAGCGTGAATATAACATCGTAATCGCCTTCAACCGCTACGGCCTCTATTGCTTCGGTCGCCTTCTCCAGTAGAGGCTGAAGTAGAGTGGCGTGCTTTTGCTCGGCGGTGCCGCCAGGTCCGTAGATCTGACGCGTGTATGCGTCCAGGGCCTCCTGCTTGGCCCTTATTGCGGCTTCCTTCTCTTTCTTCTTCTCATCCGACAGGATCAGCTTCTGCTTGTCGTACTCCGCCACGAGATCTTCAATCTCGGTCTGTTTGGCCAGAGCTTCGTCATCCCACGCCCGGGACTCCAGCTCCCACTGCTCCTGGGCTCGCTGCCAGGCGGCATATTTTTCTTTGATGACGTCGTCTTTGACGAAACCAATCTTCATTCCCTGGGCACCGACCGATGATACCATCAAACCCAGTACGCCGAGCGCGCATATTACCGTTAATGAAACTTTTTTAAATGTAAGCATATACATCCTCTGAATATTGGATTATTGTATTGTTACCTGAATGTGGTGCCTATCTGGAAGTGACCCTTCCAGCCTATATCCTGTCCTCTCACCCGGTCAAAGGCGTAGGCAAAGTCGAATCCAATGGTGCCGATGCCCGGCACAACTACCCTGAAGCCAAGCCCTGCCCCCCGGTACAGGTCAGTAAGCAGTTTAATATCTTCTTTACGCAGCCAGGAATTACCGGCATCGAAAAACAACAGACCGTAGATCTGCTGTTGAACTAACGGAATCTGCAGTTCGATGTTGGAGATGAACATATACTTGCCGCGCACGCGCGTCAGGAATCTTCCCCCCACGGATGTGCTGTCGGGATTGTCCACTCCGTACTGCGCGGTTGAGTCATCGTAGAAATAAACAGTGTCCGATTGGGTAACGATTGAGTCGGGAGTTAGACTACCATCATCGTAACCCCTGACTATGCCGTCGTACGCCGTACCACCGGGTGTAAACCGATCCGACAACAGAATTCGTTCATCACCGCCTCCCGGTGATGTAACGACACCGTACTGCACCTTCGCCGCCAGCGCCCAATTCCAGAACAGAGGGAAGAACTTGGCCACGGAAACTGAATGCTTCTGGTATTTCCAATATCCGCCGAGCGGTCCACCGGTATTCTCGAAGGTATAATTTATTTTTGAACCAGAGGTGGCGAACTCCGGCAGATCGCGTGAATCACGGGTAATACTTACGGCAATTCTTGAGGCCGAGTTCCATTCTTCATTGTATTGGAGAATCGAACCCGGGTAACCCGAATGCAACACCGTATCCATGATCGTGTTGGTGGTATCCGGCAAAAGCGACACCGGGTCGATTTCTATGCTTCGATGGAATACAACCGTTTTATAGGAGTTATCGAAAACGAAATCGTCCTCAAAATCATAATAACGGGCTCGTTCCAGGCGGTATGACGTAACGACCCGGAAGTAGTTGTCGGGCCAACGGAGCCTTCGACCAAGGCGAATCGACGCGCCCTGCCGTCCCTCGGTATAGTCGGTAAACCATCGCCGGTTGAGGGTGTAAAGATCGCTCCCCATAAGGGTCGGTCGGCCAAAGAGCCAGGGTTCGGTAAACGATATCGAGAACGAATTGCGCCGACTGCCAAAGTCGGTGTTGAACGACAGGCTCTGACCCATGCCACGGAAATTGGGGATTCCCATACCCAGGTTACCAACCAGTTTGTCCTGGCTGTTGTAACCTGCTCCGGCTGAAATCTGACCGGTCTGCTTTTCTTCCACCTCGAACTCGATATCAACATCGCCGCTGGGCAAACTGATTGGGGTTGGTACAACATTGTTGAAATAATTGAGGGCCATTACATCGCGCACTGACCGAATCAAAAGCTGGCGGTTGAATTTCATCCCCGGAAGCATCTTTATCTCCCGACGAATGACTTTATCCTTGGTTTTGGTATTGCCGACAATGCGCACCAGCTCTACATGGGAGGGAAGCCCCTCCGATATGTCGTAAGAGATATCAATTATTGAATCAGAATGCGTGGTCCTTTCATCGAACACGCGAACATTCAAGTGTCCGATGTCGTAGTAGGCTGAGAAAAGCTGTTCCAGTGATTCATTGTATTTCTCGGCATTGAAAATGTCGCCTTCGTCATATTTGAGAAGCTTCTCAAGGGCCTTCGATGGCAGCTCGTTGTTGTTCTGGAAAAAAGCCTGTCCAAAATAGTAGAGCGGACCCTCGTAGACGTGCAGGTAGATCGTCATCCGGTTGATGGTGGTATCAATGGTCATCGAATCGGAAATCAGGTATGCATCGATGTGACCGTTCTTGTGGAATTCGGCAATGACCTTTTCCAGGTCCTCGTCGTACTTGTCCTGGGCGAAATCGGAGCTTCTCAAGAATCCGCGTTTGCGGTTACGCATCACTCCGATGATTTCTTCAGAGGGCACCCTCTCGTTACCGGTTAAGATTACCTGCTGGACCTTGACCTTGTCCTTCTCGTCGATCTTGTACCTGAGGATGGCCTCCGTCGAATCCAGGCTGTATTCCAGCGAGGGTGTGACGCTCGCCTGAAAATAGCCCTTCTCAGCATAGAGGTCTTTGATCTCAACCTTCTTCTTCTCGATTAGATAAGGCGATATGTATCCCCCCACGCCAAGCCCCAGTTTGTCTTTCAAATCGCCAATACTGATTTTGTCGTTACCTTCAAATTCCAGGCCGGATAACTTGGGTAGCTCATCCACAATTATGTAAACCTTGAGGCCGCCGGTGACTTCCTCAGCATTGATGCGTACATCGGAGAAGATTCCAAGACCGTAGAGACGCCGAATCGTTTCGGCTGTGACAAGAGGTGACAGGGGAGAGCCGATGCTTACGGATGAAACCCCCAGTATGAGAGACTTGGAAGCGACCCGGTTGCCGACCACTTCCACTTCCACAACATTAGGAACCTGCTGACAGTCTGCCGCGCAGGCGGCAACTACTACGATGGCAACTAGTATGAGAGCTATCCGTGCTCCGGATTCAGGCATCGCGTTTCCTATTTCTGTTTCTTGGGCGCGGAAATCTTGGCGATCTTGATTTCGCTGTAATCCTGGCGGTGCCCCTGCCGACGGCGATATTTCGTGCGCCGCTTATACTTATAAACCAGAACCTTGTCATCTTTGCCGTGACCGAGAACCTCGGCCTTGATCTTGGCGTCGGGTACGTAGGGAGTTCCGATAATGGTGTCTCCCTTATCCTTAACGAGCAGGATATCGGTAATATCAATCTTATCACCCTGCTTGGCATTCTGAAGCGGGACCTTAATGACATCGCCTTCCTCGGCGGAGAATTGAACACCGGAGAGCTTGAAAACGGCGTACATCATTATCCTCCAAATTATAGAAATTATTTACCAGCTTAAAGTTAAGCTGCAAAAAGTAACATTTTTGACATCCAAGTCAAGGCCTTTTTCCCTTACGGAAAGTGCCGCCACCGCTCCAGAAGTTAAACTACTGTGCCCATTCATGGTTCCAGTTTAAATAAGAGCCGTTTGTATCGGCTAATTGTGATTGCCGCCCGGTGCAATTTGGGATATATTTCAAGCTTGACCTTTTTGGAGAT
>CP070756.1:2372678-2395897 GCA_020348905.1 Candidatus Zixiibacteriota bacterium | reverse complement strand
GGAATACTTTGGCGACTGGAGCGGATCGATCGATTACGAAAAGGCCAAAGACATCAGCCGGCTGTTAACGTGGCGGTTTCTCAAGGGTGAGACCGACGAAATCACACTTCTGTTTACCCGATTCCTCTCGACGGTCAAGTATCGTCTTACCACCGAGCGCTATTTGCCGGTGGCCCGACCGGCCGATGAGGAAGAGGGTGCCGGGTACAATATCGACTACATATTCGAACCTTCGGCCGAGGCCATTTACAGTGCTATCCTGCCCGATTACACCAGTTCCAAGCTGATTATAGCGCTGGCCGAGTCGTTTGCCTCCGAACACGGCAGCCGTATGATTGCCATGGGTAACGCAACCTCCAACGCCGAAGAGATGGTTGACACCCTGACCCTGCAATATAACAAGGCCCGTCAGGGCCAGATTACCAGGGAGCTTCTGGAGATTGTTTCCGGTGCGGAGGCGTTAAAGTAACCTTATGAAAAAAGAATGTCTGATATAGATTGGAGATTTCTCGATGGCTGAAAACATCGGAAAAGTAGTGCAGGTGATCGGCCCCACGGTTGACTGTCAATTCGACGCCGATTCGCTGCCAAATATATTGAACGCAATCAAAATCACCGATAAGGAAAAGAACATCAACCTGACGGTTGAGGTCGCCATGCACATCGGTGACAGTATCGTCCGGTGCGTGGCCTTGGCCTCAACCGATGGTCTGGTGCGTGGCATGGAAGCCGTTGATACCGGTACGACGATATCGGTGCCGGTCGGACAGACCTCGCTGGGCCGTATATTCAACCTGCTCGGTGAACCGATTGACCACGGCGATCCGTTACCGGCCGATGTCAAACGTCTGCCGATTCACCGCGAGGCCCCGTCTTTCGAAGAACAGTCCACCGAAACGGAACTGTTCGAAACTGGTATCAAGGTCGTAGATCTGCTTGAGCCGTACTCCAAGGGCGGTAAGGTCGGTCTCTTCGGTGGTGCCGGAGTGGGCAAGACGGTCGTTATCCAGGAGTTGATTCACAATATCGCCACCGAGCACGGCGGATACTCTGTCTTCTGCGGCGTGGGTGAGCGGACGCGCGAAGGGAACGACCTCTGGCTGGAGATGACCGAATCCGGGGTGATCTCGAAAACGGCAATGGTCTTCGGGCAGATGAACGAACCTCCCGGCGCCCGTCTACGGGTTGGTCTTTCCGGGCTGACCATGGCCGAGTATTTCCGCGACGAGGAAAATCAAGACGTCCTTTTATTTATTGATAACATCTTCCGTTTTGTACAGGCCGGTTCAGAAGTGTCGGCGCTTCTGGGACGAATGCCCTCGGCAGTGGGTTACCAGCCGACCCTTGGTAGTGAGATGGGCGACCTTCAGGAACGAATTACCTCGACCCAGTCCGGCTCGATTACCTCGGTTCAGGCTATCTATGTCCCGGCCGATGACCTGACTGACCCCGCACCAGCGACGACCTTCTCACACCTCGATGCTACCACCGTGTTGTCAAGACAGATTGCCGAACTTGGTATCTATCCGGCCGTCGACCCGCTCGATTCCACCTCGCGAATCCTTGACCCTAACATCGTTGGTGAAGATCACTACCGGGTGGCGCGCGGCGTTCAGAAAATTCTGCAGCGGTATAAAGACCTTCAGGATATTATCGCCATTCTTGGTATGGATGAGCTGGCCGAGGATGACAAGCTGACCGTACAACGGGCCCGAAAGATTCAAAGATTCCTTTCTCAGCCGTTCTTTGTGGCCGAGCAGTTCACCGGAAAGAGCGGCAAGTACGTGAAGATTGAGGATACCATTAAAGGATTCGACGAGCTGATTTCAGGTAACCTGGATCACATACCAGAACAAATGTTCTTCATGGTGGGCGGTCTGGACGAAGTTCTCGAAAACTACGAGAAGTCAAAGAGTTGATAAGTATGTTCCATCTGTCGATAGTAACGCCGGAAAAGATATTCTACGAAGCCGAGATCAAATCTCTGGTGGTACCCGGCAGCGAAGGGTACCTGGGGGTTCTTTCCGACCACGCGCCGTTGATAACCGCGCTCAAACCAGGCAAGATCGAATTCAAGGATACTGACGACAAGCAGTATACATTGGCGGTGTCCAGCGGCTTTCTGGAGGTTTCGCGCAACAAGGCCACACTGCTGGTCGAGGCCGCCGAATTCGCCGATGATATTGACCTGGAGCGTGCCGAAGCGGCCCGAAAGAGGGCCAGAGAAGCTCTTAAGACTGCCGGCCCGGAAGAGTCGGATGCGGAAATGAAAGCAGTTCACGCCGCCATGGAGAGGGCCGAGAACCGCATAAAGGTATACCGCGACACTCATTAACGCCGTAAGGATTTATCAGTGACCGAGTTATCCACGAAATTGTCGTTTTCAACCGGGGGCGCTGAGATTCGCTGATTTTTCGGGTCGCGCAAACGATACATTTAAACCGCTATAATCTATTGCCGGACATAGGCTTTGCCGGTTTTTTTCTGCTTGACTTTTGAGCCCCGATTCTTTAAACTTTTAGGCTATGATATTAGACTTACGCCAGTTCGAGAACTTTCCCGCCCACCTCTCTTTGAGAGCACAGCCGGGAGAGGTCGTTATTGACTACGAGAGTGTCGTGCAGGTAAACGATGCCCAGTTGGATCTCGATATTCAGAAATCCGGGGAGGAGTTCTTCTGCCAGGGGCAGGCAAGAGCCTCAGTTCGATTGACTTGTGCGCGATGTCTTGAAGAATTTGACCGGGAACTGGCCAATACCACCGACTTCATCGTCTGTTCGAAACAATGGCATGATAATCACCGGGACGTAAAGGACAACGAAGACTACATCTTCTTCGAGGGCGGCGACCTTCAGGCCGATGTCACCGATATGGTGCGCCAGGCCGTGATTATATCGATGTCCATGAAGCCTTTGTGTTCCGAGGACTGCCGGGGGCTTTGTGCCAGTTGCGGGGCAAATCTCAACGAAAAATCCTGTGGCTGCAAAACGGAACAGACCGACGAGCGCTGGGAAGCGTTACGAAGATTGTCGGGATTAACTTAGCAAACCAAAGGAACTACCGATGCCGTTGCCAAAAAGAAGACATTCGCGGACCAGAGGACGTAAGCGCCGGACCCACTGGAAACTTACCCCTCCCAGCGTGGGCGAATGTCCCCAGTGTCACCACCCCAAATTGCCTCATCACGTCTGTACCAGTTGCGGCTACTATAACGGCAAAAAGATAATTGGGGTAAAGGAAGTATAAAATCCCCGGGAACCAATCGTAAGGATAACAGATTTAATTGCTGTCATGACAGCCGAAGCGAAACATACTGTTGTCCTCGACGTAATGGGCGCCGATAGCGGCATTGAGTGCATTGTCCGGGGGGGTCTCGACGCCGCGCGCCGTATCGGTGAGACGATGCACCTCATTTTCGTCGGCGACAGCAAGCTGATCGACGAGGTTCTTTCAGTTACAGAGAATTTACCTCCAAACGTTTCTGTTGAGCACGCTTCCGATACGGTGCCTATGCACGTATCGGCGACCGACGGGGTACGGATGCGTGACAGCTCCATCTCGGTCGGCCTTCGGTTGCTCAAAGGCAACGGGGCCGATGCTTTTGTGTCGCCGGGAAACACGGGGGCAGTGATGGCTACTTCGCTTTTGACCCTGGGACGGATAGAAGGGGTCACCCGCCCGGCTATCACAGCCCTGTTCCCAACCTCGGCCGGTAAGCCTACGGTGGTGCTTGATGTCGGCGCCAATGCCGACTGCAAACCGCAACACCTATCTCAGTTTGCCGTAATGGGTTCGGTATACGCATCGGTGGTGTCACGTCTGGAGCATCCCCGGGTGGGTTTACTGTCGATCGGTGAAGAGCGTGGCAAGGGCAACGAACTGATATTCAACGCCCAGAATCTCTTGAAAAAATCGAAGATTAATTTTGTTGGCAATATTGAGGGGCGCGACATATTATCCGGTAAAATTGATGTCGCCATAACCGATGGTTTCACGGGGAATATACTTCTGAAGTTCGCGGAATCGATTAAACCGATGTTGGTGAAATCTGTCCAGCGCCAGATCCAGACTAACATCTTCTCCAGGGTGGGAGCTATGTTGTTGCTTCCATTTTTGAAGCGTATGCGCAACACTTTCGATTACGCCGAATCCGGTGGTGCTCCGCTTCTGGGTGTTAACGGGATCGTTGTCATCTGTCACGGTTCGTCCAACGCCAAGGCCATTGCCAACGCCATCTCCCTGGCTTACGAGATGGCGGCCAAGGAAATCAAGAAGCGCATTCATGACGAGCTTATAACAAATCATTTCGGACAAAATAATGGGTCAAACAATAAGAGCGAAAATAATCGGGACGGGATCCTATGTACCTCCCGACATTCTGACGAACGCTGATTTTGAAAAGATGGTTGACACTTCCGATGAGTGGATTGTCACCCGCACCGGTATCCGGGAACGACACATCGCATCGAACGGCTGCCACAGTTCCGATATGGCTGTAGCCGCCAGCAAGCAGGCCCTGGAAATGGCCGGATGTTCCGGTGATGAAATAGATTTGCTGATCGTTGGTACCGTCACCCCAGACTACCGTCTGCCCTCGACAGCTTGTGTGATACAGGAAAAGATGCACCTTCCCAACGCGGTGGGTTTCGACATTGTTGCGGCCTGCACCGGTTTTATCAACGGACTGTCAATAGCCGCTCCGCTGATCGAGGTAGGGCGCTATAGTAAGGCCTTGGTGATTGGCGTTGAAAAGCTATCTTCCTTCACCAACTACGCCGACCGTAATACCTGCGTCCTCTTTGGTGACGCTGCCGGGGCGGCCGTGGTGAGCCGCGAAGAAGGCGAGGGAGGAGTGCTGTCCACATTTATGAAATCCGATGGAAACATGCGAGAGTTGCTGTGGGCCGAGGTCGGCGGGACCGTCAATCCCTACAGCCCCGATTTCAGCTTCGACGGCCGGGACAAGATTCTTATGAACGGGTCGGACGTATTCAAAGTTGCCGTCAAGGAGATGGGCCGGGCCGCGCAGAACGTTTTGGATGAAGCGGGCCTGAAACCCTCGGACATAGCCATGATTATACCTCATCAGGCTAATATCCGCATCATTGACGCACTGGCCAAGAGACTCAAAGTAGACCCGGAAAAGGTCTATATCAACATAGATAAATATGGCAACACCTCGGCGGCCTCGGTTCCGCTGGCCCTGGATCAGGCAAATCGCGCTGGAAAGATCAAACCGGGAGACAATGTCCTGATGGTGGCTTTTGGCGGCGGTTTGATCTGGGGAGCAGCTCTGGTAAGGTGGTAATATGAGTAAGACGGCACTTCTCTTTCCGGGTCAGGCCTCGCAATACGTGGGCATGGGCAAGGACCTGTATGAATCTTCGGATGCGGTTAGAGCCCTTTATTCCCTGGCCAGCGAGGAAATCGGGACCGATATAGCCGCGATCTCGTTCGAAGGTCCGGCCGAACAGCTCAAGCGCACCAGGTTCACGCAGCCGGCCATTCTTCTGCACGCTCTTTCGATTCTCACTGTCCTGGGTGACCGCCTGCCGGTGTTCCACTACGCCTGCGGTCATTCCCTGGGAGAGTATGCCGCTCTCGCCGTCACCGGCGCCATGAGCTATCAGGACGCTATCCGGGCGGTAGTCAAACGTGCCTCTTTGATGGAGGACGCATGTCAGGCCAACCCGGGCACTATGGCGGCTATAATGGGTCTGGATTCGGCTCAGGTGGAAGATATTTGCCGGCTGGCGTCCGAAAAGGGCGTGGTCATCCCTGCCAATTTCAACTCGGCGATACAGATTGCCATTTCCGGTGCGGTGCCGTCGGTCGAGCAGGCCGTGGTGCTGGCCAAGGAAGCCAAGGCCAAACGGGCCGTAATGCTTGAGGTAGGTGGCGCCTTCCACTCGCCTCTGATGGAACCGGCCAAGGTAGGTCTGGCGCAGTTTCTGGACCAGTTGACGATAGCAAATCCCTCGGTGCCGGTTGTCGCCAATGTGACGGCCAGTTCGGTCATGACTGGTGACGACATTCGACGACTGCTGGTAGAGCAGGTTACCGAGCCGGTAAGATGGTCGCAAACGATGAATTACCTCGTCAATAATGGTGTCACGTCGATTATTGAGATTGGCCCGGGCAAGGTGCTGAGCGGGTTGGCCAAACGTGATATGAAGCCAGACTCAATCGTGAATCTTGATACATGCCAGGATATTGAAAACTTTACAACGGGCAAAGCTTAGCGGGGACAGATGGATTTTGAAGGAAAAACGGTACTGGTAACGGGATCGGGGCGAGGCATAGGCCGAGCCATCGCCGAGAAATTCGCGGCCATGAAGGCCCGGGTGGTTATATCGGACCTTGAGCAGGAGCAGGTTGAGAAGGTCGCCGGAGAGATCGGTGGAGAGACAGTGGGTATCAAGGCCGATGTTACCAGTCTGGGCGACGTAGAAAACCTCTTTGAGCAGGCCCGACAGAGATTCGGACAGGTTGATATTGTTGTTAACAATGCCGGTATTTGCCGCGATACGCTAATGATAAGGATGGACGAGAAAGATTGGGATATGGTACTTGACATAAATCTGAAAGGTTCCTTTCTTGTCACCAAAACCGCCGCTAAGATTATGATGAAGCAGCGGTATGGACGTATTATCAACATCAGTTCGATAGTTGGTATTGACGGAAACGCCGGTCAGGCCAATTACTCGGCTTCCAAGGCCGGTCTACTGGGACTGACCAAATCGGCCGCGAAAGAGCTGGCGGCCCGCGGTATTACCGTAAACGCGGTGGCACCCGGATTCATTGCCACCGATATGACCGCATCGCTTCCCGAACAGGCCAAGAATGCCTTTCTGGATCGGGTCTTGATAAAGCGTCCGGGTGTTCCCGAGGACATTGCTTCGGCGGTTCTCTTCCTGGCTTCCGACGAAGCCTCATACATCACCGGTCAGGTTCTGGCTGTTGATGGCGGTATGACAATAGCATAATAGTAGATAAAATCTAAAAGGAGTTATTCCATGTCAGTCGAAGAAAGAGTTAAGGAAATCATCGTTGAGCAGCTCGGTGTTGAAGCCACTCAGGTAACAGATCGCGCAAAGTTTGTCGAGGATCTGGGAGCGGATTCGCTCGATACGGTTGAACTGGTTATGGCCCTCGAGGAGGAGTTCTCTATCGAGATCCCTGACGAGGACGCCGAGAAGATTGTGTCGGTCGGAGACGCCATTAGCTATATCGCGGCTCACTCGGAGAACAAATAGCCGGCTGACAAAGTCTAGCCACAGAAACAGAAAAGAATATGAATAACAGAGTAGTCATCACAGGGATGGGTTTGGTGACGCCCGTGGGTAATGCCCTGGATGAATTCTGGAATGCCCTTCTTGAAGGGAAGTCCGGAATTGGGCCGATAACCCGCTTCGATGCCTCTGAGTACCCGGCACGGATTGCCGCCGAGGTCAAAGAATTCGATCCTTCCCAGTACATGGATAAAAAGGAAGCCCGCCGGATGGACTTGTCGGAACAGTACGCTATGGCGGCTACCGAACAGGCTATCAGGGACTCCGGGATTGATGTTGACTCCGTCGATCTTGACCGGTGTGGCGTGGTCATCGGTTCCGGTATCGGTGGCATCAGCACCTTCGAAAAGCAGCATAGTCTGCTGAGGGACTCGGGCCCCGGTCGGGTATCGCCGTTCTTTATTCCGATGATGATTATTGATATGTGCGCCGGACTGGTTTCGATTCGCTACGGCTTTCGAGGTCCCAATTACGCTACGGTATCGGCCTGCGCTTCATCGGCCCATGCCGCCGCTGATGCTTATCATATAATTCGGCGTGACGAGGCTGATATTGTAATAGCTGGTGGCGCCGAGGCGACAATTACGCCAACAGCTCTGGCGGGTTTCTGCCAGGCTAAAGCTCTCTCGACGCGCAACGATGAGCCCGAACGAGCTTCGCGGCCATTTGACAAGGAGCGCGACGGGTTCGTGATGGGGGAAGGCTCCGCTATAATGGTTCTGGAGTCTTTGGAGCACGCGCTTTCGCGGGGGGCCAGGATATACGCCGAGGTCAAAGGTGCCGGTTCGACGGCTGACGCCTACCACATGACCGCGCCGCATCCCGATGGCTATGGAGCCCGCAAATCGATCGAGCTCGCCCTGAAAAGTGCCGGGATATCCGGAGACCAGGTTGACTATGTCAACACTCACGGTACCTCTACCGGATTAGGCGATGTCGCCGAAACGAAGGCCATTAAGGAGGTCCTCGGTGAGCGCGCCTACCAGATCCCCGTTAATTCAACTAAGTCGATGATCGGCCACCTGCTGGGTTCGGCCGGTGCCATCGAGATGCTGGTCACGGCTAAATCCATCTACCATCAGATCCTGCATCCAACTACTAACCTTGATAACCCGGATCCCGAGTGTGATCTGGATTATGTGCCTCACCATAAGCGAGAATGTTCCATCAACCACGCCATATCCAACTCCTTTGGATTCGGCGGCCACAATGTTACAATCGTTCTCGGCAAGGTTGACAACTCAGGATAAATGACTTTTTGGAAATACTTAACAGGTATATTTGACATCAAGCCCGCGTCGGAATGTGCCAAGAATCTTGAGGCAGTACAGCAAATTGTAGGGTATCACTTTCGCGACGAGTCGCTGCTGGAACTCGCCCTGACCCACCGTTCATATCACCGGCTGACCGAGGATCACCGCCCCTCAAACGAACGGCTTGAATATCTGGGCGACTCGGTTCTGGGACTGATTATCGCCGACCAGCTTTTTCGTGATCACCCTTCTCTTCGCGAGGGGCGCCTGACCAAGATCAAAGCCATGCTGGTGAACGAAACAACTCTTTCCACCGTCGGCAGGGAAATAAAGCTCAATGACTATATCCTTTTGTCTCCCGAAGAAGACCGCCTGGGCGGACGGGATAGAGCATCGATAATATCCGATGCCTTTGAATCCGTGATTGGCGCGGTTTATCTCGACGGGGGTCTTGAAGCGGCCCGTGATGTCGTCATGCGCCTGATCTATCAGAAAAAGGAAGACATCACTTCCGATGAATCACAGAAGAATTACAAGGGTGAGTTGCTTGAACTGATTCAGGCCCGGGGTAACGGCATGCCGCGTTACGATGTTGTGTGGGAAAAGGGCCCCGACCATGAGAAGGAGTTCAAGGTCGTAGTTTACGTGAACAATAAGAGTATCGGCACGGGCATCGGCTGGTCGAAGAAAGAGGCCGAACAAAAAGCTGCCGCTATGGCACTGGAGAACTATCAGGATAACTCGTAACTGTTCTCTACAATCGAAACGATTCCATCCCTTCAGTTTAATCGAACCATCTTATTGAAGCTTTCTCTTTTGAAGTTGACAACACTTTCAACAGTCGCTATCAACAATGATATTGTCGGGAGTGCGTTCAGCAGAAAGGCTGCATCTGTCAGGAGAATCTTTGTCAGGGACGATTGTTCCTCTGATACTTAACCCCTATCAAGGAGTAGTTCAATGCGCAAGGTGAAAAGAAACCCCGCCCGTAAAACCAAACCAAAACGTGCCGCAGTGCGCAAAAGGGCCAAGGCCTGGACCTCTGCCGAGGTGACAAAGCTCCGGAAAGCGTACAAGGCCAAAACAGCGACCGAACTGGCCAAGATGCTCAGAAGGAGCGTGGCGTCGGTCAAGGCCAAGGCCCGCGCCCTGAAGTTGAGAAAGGCCAAGCCTACCAGGAAAGCTGCCCCCCGAAGGAAAGCGACCCCGAAACGTAAGGCTGCCCCGAAGCGCAAAGCCGTACGCAGGAGGAAAGCCGCTCCGAAGCGAAAGGCTACGCGGAGGAAAACCACCCGGAGAAAAAGATAGACAGACTCGGGCTCCTGATTAGGTCAAGAAGGCCCGCCATCAGCGGGCCTTCTTTGATTGGCTGGTTCGATGACCGCCGTACTTGACAAGCCGCCCGGTTTGTATAATATTCCCCAGACAAATCACGAGTAATCTGAGTTTTCAGGCGGTATACAGGAGACGTTATGAATATAGTGGTCTTAATTAAGCAGGTTCCGGAAATTGCCCTGATAAAAGTGGACCAGGCCGCTAACGAGGTGGTCCTGCCTCAAGGCCCCGGTACAGTTAATCCTTTTGATGAGTACGCCGTGGAGGAAGCGTTGCGGCTGAAAGAAAAACACGGCGGCAACGTTGCGGTGATGTCGGTTGGAACCGACCGTGCCGAATCGGCCCTTCGAGCCTGCCTGGCTCTTGGCGTTGACGATGCCTATCTGCTCTCTGACGAGATATTTGACAAATCCGATCAGCAAGCACTCGGTAAAATTCTGGCCGCCGGACTAAAAAAGATCGGCGGATCGGACCTGGTGCTGGCTGGAAAGCAGGCCATAGATTCTGATTCGGCACAGGTACCGGCCGCTGTGGCCGCCCACATGGGTTGGCCCCAGGCAATGTTCGTGAAGAAATTCGAGTCGGTCGACGGTTCGAAAGCGGTTGTTTACCGGACTACCGAGGATGGTTATGATACGGTCGAATTGAGCCTTCCGGCGGTGGTCTCGGTAGTGAAAGAGATCAATGAACCGCGTTTGCCGTCCCTGAAAGGTAAGATGGCCGCCAAGAAGAAAGAGATAACCAAATGGGGCGCAGCCGACCTTCAGCTTGACGGTGCCGGTATCGGCGGCAACTCGAAAACGAAGGTGACCAAAGTGTCTCCGCCACCGCCGAGGCCGAAAGGAGAGATGATCGAAGGGGAGACTCCCGAGGAGATCGCCGACAAACTGTTTAACAAGTTGAGAGAAAATCAAATCATCTGACCGACTTAAGCCGCCGCAAGGCGGCTTTTGTTTTAACTACAGGATTTTCAGATGCTGGTGCGAAAGCTGAAAAATTGTCCGCTGATTGTCGCCGGTGACGGTACTCACCTGAGAGAACTTCTGCACCCCGGGCGTGACTACCCGTTTTCCGGTAGCTATTCGCTGGCCCATGCCATCCTGCCCGCGGGTGAGTCGTCTCTGAAGCATATTCTGAAGAGCGACGAAGTGTACTACATAGTTTCGGGGCGGGGTGAGATGCATATTGACGACGAAGTGCGGCCGGTTGAGGCGGGGGATGGCGTAGATATACCGCCGGGATCATGTCAATGGCTGGTCAATACCGGTCCGTCCGAGCTCGAGTTTCTCTGTATTGTTGACCCCGCTTGGCGCGCTGAGGATGAAGAGATAATCGAGTAGGCCTTAAAAGAGTCTGTTCATCGGCCTTGCCGGTCGCCGAGAAGGGGAACTCAGTTTAAAAATTGACATCGTAATTGAAATTCCGATATAATTGAATTATGGAAACAGCCTATCGAGTGTGCCGCTGCCGCCGCAGGTGGCACGGCGCCATCGCGGCCACCGTGCTGACCGCCCTGTGCATTTTCACATCCGTCAGCGGCGCTGACGCGGTCAGGTACGGTCTTTGTGACGTGCGGGCAGTTTATGTTTTCGACGACCCCAGGTCGATAGATTGGCCGGCGGTATACTACCTCAACGATATGTTCGGCTGCCGGGTTGACCTGATCACGACCCGGGAACGCAGCCGCACTGAGACAATTACCCGGAGCCTCGAGGATAAAGAACTTTATCTGAACACCCTTCATATGTCGGAAGCTGACACCGCCGGTGCAGCCGAACTGGTGGCGAAGCTGTTCAGTGATCGCCTTCCGGATTTAGTCATATTCGCCGATAATGGACACGACCCGCGACTTGAATCGGTTAAATCAGCGATCCTCGATCTCTCAGATCCGGCGGCACGGATATTCAATATCCTGAAGATATACCGGAAATTCAATGCGGGGCAGGATGTGGCTGGCCGTCAGGGCTCGATTGTCCTCAACGGCCGCGAACTGCTTAACCGGTACCGGGACCGCATGGCGCTGGAGATACCGTCTCTTTTGCCATGGTTCAACCTCAAAGAATATCGAACCGACCGGGTCATTCGGTACCAGCCGGTCAAGACGAACCTGCCCATTACCGCCGGGGAGAACAACCTGATGGCGGGCATAAGTCCGTTCAGGCTGACTGAGATCATTGATAGCCTGTTTGCCGACGGTCCCATGAAGCAGACCTTTCAAAAACAGGCCAAGAAATTCATCACCTATTTTAATGCCTCGCAAATTTCGGTCGGTCAGAGACAGGTAGCGTTTATCATTGACGGTTACCGCGAACTGATGCAGTTGACCCGACACAAGCGTTCCGTCGAAGATATTCCTGAATACCAGGCCTATCTCCATCGCCTGCTCCACAGGGCCGAACGTGCCGCCCTGGGCGCTGTCGGCATTAACTGGGACGGGAAAATCATTCTCCGCGATTCTCCCCACGGGCCGCGGCTCAAGTTTCTGGCATCCGTTTCGGCCGACGGACCCAGGGAAGTCGATATCAACAGCTTCAAGTTTCATCCCTACTGGGATACCACCGTCGTGGAACTTGACTCGTCATCTGTTACTATTGCACCTCACCAATCATTCACGAAGGAATTTTTTGTAGAGATTGATCGGGCCCACCTGAACGGTAAAACGCCGGACTCGCTCGAGTTCACGGTCGAGGTCGCTTACGGTCAGATTCCGCTGGTGTTTACCAGCAAACTCCCCATCTGGCAGGCGCCGGACCTGAACATCACGTTTGTGCCGGACTTTCATTTTGTCAAACCCTTTCCGGACCTCGAGGTCGATCGGGTCGTCTCCAATCTCAACCTTAAGGCCGTGATTGAAAAACCCTACAACTACTCCGGTGTGGTCCGGCTCAACTTGCAGACACCGCGCGGATTGTTCGCCGGAGCCTATCGCAAGGACCTTCAGCTGGAAAAGGGGATGTTATCGGAAACGGTGCGCATACCTTTCACGATATCGAATCTGTTTGAGCTCGGTATTCAGATCCAGACGGTCGAGTTGCTGGTTGACAATAAACTGGTGGCCGCCGATACCAGCCGGATACGAATCGCGTCCTGCTCTGTACCGGATACGGTGAAGGTGGGCTTCTTGCCTGATTCGCTCGGCCTGCTGGAAGATATCTTACGTATGACAGGGGCAACCTATCGGCCCCTGACCGATCGATCGCTGGTCACCGCCGATTTGGATGCTTACAACGTCATACTGATCGGTTCCGCTTCGTACAGGAACTACCCGTCCCTTACGCTAATGAAGGGACGGTTCGAAGACTACCTCCGTCAGGGCGGATCGCTGGTGATTTTCGGACAACCCGAGGACTGGCCCGGTGACGTTCTGCCGGTATCGTTCGTACCCACCGTGGAGGTTGTCGATCAAAGTGAGATCACCAATCTCATTTCCGAGGCACGGGTACTTAGTCGGCCGTATGCCATTTCCGAAAAGAACCTGTTATCTAATTTCTTCAAAAAACAAGAGGTTTCCCCGGCAGTAATTTCACCGGCTGAAAAAGTCCTGATCACGCCCCAGCAGGCCTCCCTGCTGTCGGTCTCCCGGCTTGGTGACGGTCAGATTATCTTCTGCGGTCTGCCGCTACTGGAACTGATAACCAGGCTGGACATCGATGCCATCCATCTTTTTGCCAATATCTTGAACTATTGACGTCACTGGACGTTATAAGTCTCGAAACTCTTGCGTTGATGTTAGACTATACTTCATGACCACAGATTCCCGCATTTCGAACGATTCCAAACGGCAGTTTTCGACGGTTACGAAATACCTGAGAAAATACCGGGGCTACCTGTATGCCGGAGGTGTAGCCGTAGTAATGGCCAACGCCCTCATCCTGGTGGTGCCCTATGTTTCGAAGTTGGTTTTTGATGCCCTCGAAGCCGGTCGTCCCGACTCGGTCATACTGCGATACGTTGCGATTGCGTTCGGACTGGCGGTCCTCTCAGGTGTTTTTCGCTTCGCCATGCGTCGCACGATAATCTGGATGTCGCGCTATATCGAATACGATCTGCGCGGCGAGATCTTCGCTCATCTGCTGGCCTTGTCACCTTCGTTCTATCACGGTACCCGAACCGGCGATTTGATGGCCCGCATGACCAACGATCTGGAGGCGGTTCGGCAGATGCTGGGGCCGGGCATTATGTATATCAGCGATACCATTATCAAGCTTACCGTTTCCTTTGCGGTTATGGTCTATCTCTCGCCCCGGTTGACGCTCTATGCGGTGATACCGCTGATTATCCTTCCTGTGGCGGTAAACAAAATCGGGAATCTGCTTCATCGAAGGTCGATGAGAGTTCAGGAGAAGTTCTCCGAGGTAACCGCTACGGCACAGGAGAATTTGGCCGGAATCCGGGTTGTGAAGGCCTACCGGCAGGAAGAGCCCGAGATCGAGAATTTTGGCAAGCTGTCAACTGACTACATCCGGCTGAACATGGCCCTGGCTCGTCTTCAGGGACTCTTTATCCCCTCCATGAGGCTGCTGGCATCGGCCTCGTACCTGGTCGTGTTCTATTTTGGCGGCATGGAAATCATGCGCAATGAACTTTCCCTGGGTGATATCGTGGCCTTCTTCGGATACCTGGCCATGATTCTATGGCCTATGGTAGCCATTGGCTGGGTGACTTCGCTCTACCAGCGCGGAAAGGCATCATTGGAGCGGATCAATCGAATTCTGTTCACTCCGCCCGATGTGAGTGACGGCGACGGGTCAAATTACGGTGAGCCAATGAAAGGCAAGATCGAATTTAAGAATCTCTCTTTCGGTTATAACGGACACAGGGTACTCGAAAATGTCAATCTGACGGTCCAGCCCGGTCAGACAATCGGTCTGGTGGGCATGACCGGCTCTGGAAAAACGACCCTGGTTTCTATCCTGGCCCGGTTGTACCGGGTCGATGACGGTCGGGTATTTATCGATGACATTGATATAAATCAGTGGAAGCTTGCTGCGCTGCGCCGTCAGATCGGCTTTGCTACCCAGGAACCCTTTCTTTTTTCCGATACGGTCGCTGAAAACATACGCTTCGGGCGCGACGTATCGGGCATCGATGAAATCACAAGAACGGCCGAGATAGCGGCCCTGGCCAAAGACGTCGACTCGTTTCGCGACGGTTACGATACCGTTGTTGGAGAACGCGGCATCACCCTGTCGGGTGGCCAGAAACAGCGCACAGCTATAGCCCGCGCTATCCTGGGTCGGCCGAGCATTCTGATATTCGACGATGTTACATCGTCGGTGGACACCGAAACGGAACATCAGATCAACGAAAGAATAAAACAGGTACTGTCTCGGCGCACATCGATTATCATCTCACACCGGGTTTCATCGGTAAAAGACGCCGACGTTATACTGTATCTCGATGAAGGTAAGATCGCCGAACAGGGGTCCCACGAGCAGCTTATGCGCCTGAACGGTAGCTATGCCGAGCTGTATCGATCGCAACTGCTGGAGATGGAACTGGAGCAATTATGAGCGCCGCAACCGGATACCACGAAGAGGAAATTCTCGGTAAGGCCTACGATGCCAGCCTGATGAGGCGACTTCTGAAATACACCCGGCCTTACCGCTGGGTCATTGTGCTCGCCGTGCTGCTGCTGGTCATCAACGCCCTGCTGGCGACCTCGCTCGCTTTTATCACGAAAACAGGTATCGACGATCACATTATGACGGGCAAGATGGAAGGGTTCGCCAATCTGGCCCTGCTTTACATGGGTATCATAATCGTGTTTCTGCTGGCCAGCTATGCCCAGATATATGTCACGGTGTGGCTGGGGCAGAAAGTCCAGCATGATATACGCATGCAGTTGTTCAGGCATCTGCAGCGGCTTCACCTAAGCTTCTACGATCGCAACCCGGTGGGCAGGATGGTTACCCGCGTTACCAATGATGTCAACACTCTCAACGAGCTGTTCTCTTCCGGGGTAGTGAACATTATCGGTGACGTTCTCATGCTGGTGTTCTTTGTTGCTGCCCTGGTGTACGTGAACTGGAAGCTGGCGCTGGTGACATTTGTGTCACTGCCGCTGCTGATAGTGGCCACTTTCGTGTTCAGGGCCAGGGCTCGCGATGCCTACCGCGTTGTGCGGCTAAAGGTCGCCCGCCTGAATGCCTTCGTGCAGGAACATATCACAGGAATGAGTATCGTGCAGTTGTTCACCCGCGAGAAGGCCACCTATGGCAAATTTGACGATATCAATCGGGATCTGCGCGGCGCTCACTTCCGATCGGTAGTCTACTATGCCGTGTTCTACCCGACCGTGGAAATCATCGGTGCCCTGTCGGTAGGCCTGCTGTTCTATTACGGTGGCCGCATGATAAATATGGGTACTCTCAGCTACGGCGAGTTGGTGCTATTCATCTATCTGGTCGAGCGGTTCTTCCATCCCATCAGGGATTTGTCTGAAAAGTACAACATCCTCCAGGCGTCAATGGCGTCATCCGAGCGAATCTTCAAGCTGCTCGATACACCGCCGCAGATCACCGACCGCCTCGATGCGAGAGAACCGACGCAATTCAGAGGCGGTCTGGATGTCAAAAACCTGTGGTTTGCTTACAAAGGGGAGGACTGGGTCCTCAGGGACGTATCGTTCTCTGTCGCCCCCGGTGAAAAAGTTGCCATTGTGGGAGCCACCGGCGCCGGCAAGACCTCGCTTATATCACTCCTGTATCGGTTCTACGATTACCAGAAGGGCTCTATATCGGTCGACGGAACGGACATAAGAGACTATCCGGTCGAAAGTCTCAGGTCCCTGATGGGCCTGGTTTTGCAGGATGTCTATATCTTCAGCGGCGACTATGCCCGCAACGTACGATTGCGGCGGACTGATATATCCGACGAGGCTGTCAGGCAGGCTCTGCAGAGAGTAGGCTTCAATCGATTCATCCGGAGTCGGGAAGGTGCTATCCACACCGAGGTCAAAGAGCGGGGCGCGACCCTCTCAACCGGTCAAAAACAACTGTTGTCTTTTGCGCGGGCGCTGGCTTTCGATCCGGGAATCCTGATTCTCGATGAGGCTACCAGTTCGGTTGACACCGAAACAGAAACCTTGATTCAGAAGGCCCTCGACGAACTACTGAAAGGGCGTACCTCGATTATCATAGCCCACCGGCTATCCACTATCGAAAAAGCGGACAAAATTGTAGTCCTCCACCACGGCCAATTGAGAGAAATGGGCAAACACGAAGAATTGTTGAAAAAGGGTGGTATATACCATAAATTGTACCAGTTGCAGTACAAAAAACAGGATATATCAGCCGACTCTCAAGCTGCTGTCGCCGGCGGGTAGAGGATGATGCCAACGAAATCCGAACTCAGACAATATCTCGCATTTGCTGAAAAACTGGCTCTGGGGGCGGGCAAAATACTGTCCGGGGGCTTCTACCGTACCAAACGAGTGAATTACAAGGGCAGTATCAATCCCGTCACCGAATTCGATCTGAAATCTGAAAAATATATTATTTCCAATCTGGAGCGCCGGTATCCCGACCACACCATCCTGGCCGAGGAGGGCACCGGAACAGAGCGGGATTCGGAGTATTGCTGGGTGGTCGATCCGCTCGATGGGACCGTCAATTACGCTCACGGATTTCCGGTTTACTCGGTTTCGATAGGTTTGCAGTACAAAGGTCAGAGTATCGCCGGCGTAGTGTATGACCCGGAACAACACGAGCTTTACTCTGCGGCCCGTGGTCAGGGCGCCTTCCTTAACAGGAAGCGCATCCGGGTGTCATCGGAGAAAAACCTGAAACGCTCGCTGCTTGCGACCGGTTTTGCCTACAATGTCTCGACGGCGCGCAAGAACAATCTGGGTATGTTCGCACGGATGATCAAACAGGCCCAGGCCATCCGGCGTCTTGGTTCAGCAGCCCTTGATTTGTGCTGGCTGGCGGCAGGGCGGTTCGACGGATTCTGGGAGTATTATCTCCATCCCTGGGATACGGCGGCGGCGATATTGATTGTTGAGCAGGCAGGTGGTAAGGTGACTCGCATCGATGGCCGAAAATATTCTATATTCGATAAAGAGATATTAGCCAGCAACGGGCATATCCATTCCGCCATGAAGGCGGTACTCACCGGCGTTAAGCGGTAAGCATTATCGGGACGGGTCCGGCCAACGGCGATTTGAAAAGATGATTTAAGCCGCAGGAGAGATGAAGATGTTTTCAAGGCTACTCATTCTGGTTCTGTTTGTGTCCTTAGTTTTTGCGATGTCATGTTCCGACGACGACAACCCGGTTCAGCCGAATCCGTCTGATGATGATATTCCTCCTGCAGCCGTTATTGACCTGGCGGCCGGCGAACCAACGGGAACCACCCTCGTGCTCAGCTGGACAGCTCCCGGTGACGACGGCAACGTCGCAGAAGCAAGACGTTATGATATTCGTTATGCCACCGTGGCCATCACGGCAAGCAACTGGGAGCAGGCCACGTTGGTCCTTAATCCGCCTGACCCCACCGTTGGCGGACAGCCGGAATCTTACACTGTAACCGGTCTGGCGCCTCTGACTACTTATTACTTTGCGCTGAAGACGGCCGACGAAGTGCCCAATTGGTCGGAACTGTCCAATGTCGCCAGCGCCAGAACCGACCTGGCCGGTAACTGGGTTATCTACACCTCGGCCGATAGTGACCTGCCATCGGACAATATCAGTGACATTGCCTTCGCATCGGCTGCTCAAAGGTGGATCGCGACTGCTGACGGGTTGGCTTACCTCGATGGGACGATCTGGGAAACGTATGACACCGCCGATGGCCTGGTGAGCAACGACCTTAGCGCCGTTGCCGTCGATGGTGGTGACGACGTGTGGGTAGGCTCGCACTTCGATGGAGTGAGCCGCTTCGACGGATCCGGATTCGTCAATTACACCGATACCAATAGCGGCCTGACGGCTGAGGCGATAAGTGATATTGCGATAGGTGATGGCGAATACTGGTTCGGTACGGCTGGAGGCCTGTTTCATTTTGACGGAACCAACTGGACGAACTACAATGTATCAAACAGTGGTCTGGTTTCGAACGCTATTGATGCTCTCGCCCTTGACGCCGGGGGTAATCTGTGGATAGGCTATAATCTGAGCGGCGCAAGCCGGTTCGATGGTGTAAATTTCGAACACTTTGATGCCAGCGACGGATTTACATCGGCGGCCGTAGCCGATATCGAAGTCCACGATAACAATATCTGGTTCGCTACCGAGGTTGGTGCCTTTGTATACGATGGCTCCGGCTGGACCAGTTACAGCTCGTCGAATAGCGACCTGCCCTCCTACGTAATTCTGGCGGTAGCGGTAGGCATTGATGGGGACAGGTGGTTCGCGACCGCCGGTGGTTTGACCAGATTTGACGGGACTACCTGGACGACCTACCGCACCGATAATAGCGCCTTGCCGGACAACACAATACGGGTAATTGAGGTCGATATGGTCGGCCATATCTGGATTGGAACTCTGGGCGGTCTGGCTATGTTCTATGACTGAGAACGATTTATGGTGTAAGGAGTATATTCGCAGGGCTGGAAAATTGTATAAGACTTGGTAATTGATCAAGTTGACCGGCGGCTCAGACTGCCCCTGGGTTAACACCGGTCACGACTATCAGTTCATTCGTTGACAGCAGTACATAATATT
The DNA here is from genome assembly GCA_020348905.1 of Candidatus Zixiibacteriota bacterium. GTDB lineage: Bacteria > Zixibacteria > MSB-5A5 > GN15 > FEB-12. Next base: position 2,376,352 of record CP070756.1, on the reverse strand, counting down.
AAGAGGACCTGGAATAGACATACCATGGCGCAAAAACAGTTGGTGAAATCGACATCCGGCATCAGGGGCATCATTGGCAAAGGTATGAACCCATCTCTGGCTGCGGACTACGGGGCTGCTTTCGGAACTCTGCTGGGGCGCGGCAAGGTCGTGGTGGGGCGGGATACCCGCCCATCAGGTGCAATGATCTTGCCGGCCGTGAAATCAGGCCTGGTTTCGGTTGGAATCGATGTTGTCGACATCGGTATAGTCCCCACGCCGACGGTGGAAATTGCCGTCAAACAACTTCGCGCCGGAGGCGGTATATGTGTTACAGCCTCTCATAATCCGGCTGAATGGAATGCTTTGAAGTTTTTCAATGATCGGGGCGAGTTCATTACGCCCGATCAGTATCGCAGGCTCGACAAGATTTTCAACAGCGACATCACGTCACATAAGCCATTTAATAAACTGGGCAAAGTCACGGAACAGCCGGGCTGGGTTGAAAAACATGTCGAGCGCACCCTTAAGTTTAGGCTAGTAAACCGCTCAGCGATCAGGCGAAGGAAGTTCAAAGTGGTCGTCGATGCTGTCAATGGCGCCGGTTCACAGGCTCTACCGTTGCTTCTGGAAAGACTTGGAGTAAAAGTCATCAGGTTGAATTGCGACGGTGATGGCAGATTTACCCGCGGCGCCGAACCGGTGGCCAGGAACCTCGGGCAACTTCGCCGGGCGGTTAGCAAACACCGGGCCGACCTGGGTTTCGCCTGCGATCCCGATGCCGACCGTCTGGCACTGGTCGATGAGAAAGGTAAAGCTATCGGTGAAGAGTTAACATTGACCATCGCGGTGCAGGCAGTGTTGTCGAAGAAGAAGGGACCGACCGTAATAAACCTGTCAACCTCAAAAGTGACGGAAGATGTCGCCCGACAGTTCGGGTCCAAAGTGTATTACTCGAAGGTTGGTGAATCCAACGTGGTGGAAATGATGCGCAAAACGCATGGCGTTATCGGAGGTGAGGGTAACGGTGGTGTCATATACCCGGATTTTCATGCCGGTCGTGATGCCCTCGTTGCGGCGGTGCTGGTGTTGTCGCAACTGGCAACAAGTAAGAAGAGCCTGTCGGAGGAGGTTGGAACCTTCCCGAAATATTTCAATATAAAAACCAAAGGTCAGCTCAAGAAGAACTTCAGCAGCAGGCTGAAGCAGTTTGAAAAACAGGCCCGACGCCATCTGGGCAGACATCGAGTTGACCGGCGCGATGGACTGCGGTTTGACTTTGAGCAGGGATGGCTCCAGATAAGGTCATCTAACACGGAACCTATCTACCGTCTTATTGTTGAGACGACAAGCAAGACCCTTACCGCTAAACTGTCGCGCGATGTAATGGGATTTTTCAGTTAGAAAGCAGGAAAATACTTATGTGTGGAATTGTTGGATATGTGGGACCTCAAAAGGCCATGCCGCTGTTGGTCAAGGGACTAAAAAGGCTGGAGTACCGCGGATATGATTCGGCCGGTATCGCTCTGCTGACCGACACGGGTCTGATGGTGGCCAAGTCGGCGGGGAAAATAAAAAAGCTCGAGGAACTGCTGGCCGGCAACAATATTGGCAGCACCCACGGTATCGCCCACACGCGATGGGCAACCCACGGCGAGCCGACCCAGCTTAACGCGCATCCTCACACCGATGCCACCGAAGAGATCGCCCTGGTGCATAACGGTATTATCGAGAACTATCGTACCCTGCGGGAATTCCTCGTACAGAAAGGGTTTGAAATTAAAACCGAAACCGATACCGAAATTCTGGTACACCTGATTCGCTTCAACTACAAAGGATGTCTGACAGAAGCGGTGCGTACGGCCCTCAATCAGGTCGAAGGTACCTATGGTATTGCAGTGGTGTCGTCTTTGCACCCCGGGGTGCTGGTGGCAGCCCGAATGGGATCACCCCTGGTGATCGGTCTGGGTGACCACGAACACTTTGTGGCCTCCGATGTTTCCGCTATGCTGGAACATACCAACCGGGTCGTTTATCTCGAGGACGGCGAAATCGCCACGGTTACGCCCGATGATTACAGCATTACCACCATCCAGAATGTGCAGATCACACCCCAGATCGAAGAGGTTACCTGGACGCTCGACCAGATTGAAAAGGGCGGCTATGACCATTTCATGCTCAAGGAGATTCACGAGCAGCCCACTACGCTCAGGAACGCTATCAGGGGAAGGCTTAGCTTTGACGAGGGTATGCCGCGCCTGAACGGTCTTAATCTTCAATACGATCAGCTTCGCAAGATTCAAAAAATAATCCTGACCGCTTGCGGTACCTCGTGGCACGCCGGGCTTATCGGAAAATACATGATCGAGGAACTTGCCCGCGTTTCGGTCGATGTCGAGTACGCCTCTGAGTTCCGCTACCGGTCTCCTATTTTAGGCAAGAACGATATTCTGTTCGCTATCAGTCAGTCAGGTGAAACCACCGATACCCTGGCCGCCATGCGCGAGGCCAAGAAACGCGGCATTACCTGCCTTGGTATCGTCAACGTGGTCGGCTCGACTATGGCCCGGGAGACCGACGGCGGGGTTTACATTCACGCCGGACCGGAGATCGGTGTGGCCTCCACCAAGGCCTTTACCTCGCAGGTCATGGTGCTGAGCCTGATAGGCACTCTGCTGGCAAGGATGCGGCAGATGTCGGTCCAGACCGGACAGGAGATTATCGAGGCGATGCAAAATATTCCTGACCAGGTGGAGCAGATTCTCAAGACCTCCGACCAGGTCGAGAAAATCGCCCGGGAATATTACAAGTCCAACAACTTCCTGTACCTGGGACGTGGCCTCAATTACCCGGTCGCTCTCGAAGGCGCCCTAAAGCTGAAGGAAATCTCCTATATTCATGCCGAGGGTTACCCGGCGGCAGAGATGAAGCATGGACCGATAGCCCTTATCGACGAAAACATGCCGGTGGTGGTTATCGCCCTGAAGGACCCGGTCTACGACAAGGTCATGTCCAACATTGCCGAGGTAAAGGCGCGCAACGGTAATGTCATTGCTATCGCTACCGAGGGCGACAAGGAAATCGCCGAGCGGGTTAACCACGTCATCTATATTCCCGAAACGAATCGTTTCCTGACACCGCTGCTGTCAATCATTCCGCTGCAGCTTCTGGCTTATCATATTGCTGTGATGCGCGGTTGTCACGTTGACCAGCCGAGAAATCTGGCCAAATCGGTGACAGTCGAATAAGCGCAGGGGAGAGCCATTGGGGGAACATCTTCTAATCGGCCTGGCCAGTATAGTCGTGCTGGGCATTCTGGCTCAGTGGCTGGCCTGGCGGCTGCACCTTCCGGCCATTCTACTTCTGCTTGTATTTGGCATAATCGCCGGTCCCGTAACCGGAATTCTCAGGCCCGACGTTGTCTTTGGCGAAACGCTTTTCCCGCTGGTGTCGGTTTCGGTGGCTATCATTCTTTTCGAGGGGGGTCTCAGCTTAAAACTCAGCGATCTTCGCAAAGGCGGTGCGATCATCCGCAACCTGGTCACGATCGGTATCCTGGTAACCTGGCTGCTCGCATCGGCCGGGGCATACCTGATTGCCGGTCTCGAGTTAGAAACAGCGCTGTTGATCGGAGCAATACTGGTGGTATCCGGACCAACCGTGATCATTCCACTGCTTCGCCAGGTTCGCCCCCG
>CP070756.1:2338913-2372578 GCA_020348905.1 Candidatus Zixiibacteriota bacterium | reverse complement strand
GGTGAGCAGTCCGAGATCCTCACCCCGTTCAGCCTGGATTATAACATACTCCGACGGGCTGAGATTGTGATAGTAGGTATTATAAAAATACTCCTTGCGGGAGCCTTTGAATTCAACTAGATAAAGCTCGGCCACAGAAGTCTCCTTAGCAGCTTAGTGCTTATTATATAGTCAGTTAGGCGCCGCAATGTGGGTCTTCAACCTCAATACCAGCGCCATCAATGCGCCCTGAATATGCACGTTGAGCCGCATATCGGCAAGCGCATTTTTGATATCTTCCACCATGCACGCCGGCAGGTGCGGATTACCAAAATAGCCTGACAGTTTCTTGATCTCGGGTGCAAAATCAACATTTACGATATCTTTGTCATCGTCGGTAATGGCCACGCTGGCACAGTCTCTGATCAGCAACTGCCACAGCCTGAGAATCTCCTCGGCTTCCCCCCGGTCGCGGAAATTCAGGACTTCGTTCATATGGGCCAGCGTATCCGCCCTGGCATCAACAAACAGCGACTTGAAAATCAGAAAGGCAACGCCTCTTTTGGATATTTCATCCTCGTCCGGGCTTTCGATTGCGTCAACGGCACGTCCGATAGATCCTTCGGAAATACGCGCGAGCAACTTCGCCCTGCGCTCGGACAGATCATACTTCTCGATAAGGTATTTCTCTATCGTGTCGGGCGGATAGAGATCGACCTTGATCCTCTGGGCCCGCGATTGAATGGTCGGCAAGAGCGTATCCGGATTGCGAGTGATAAGCATGATAGTTGTATCAGACGGCGGTTCCTCGATTATCTTCAACAGCGCGTCGGCCGAAGCCGCTAACATTTTCTCCATCTGATAGAATATGACCACCCGCCTTACACCCTCGGTCGATTTCAGCGAGAGACGTTTTCTTATATCGCGGGCAAGCGCCACCGGGATGTTGGTCGAAGCCGCTGAGCCGGGGATACTGAACGGCTCAGCTCTCTTGGTGTCCAGGAATTCATTGGTGAAATCTATCGCGTTATCCAGTTTATTCTCATGGGGAGGGATTGGGGCGGCAACGTGAATGCCCTCGAAACGAAGGCCAAAAATATTCCTGCAGTTGCGGCACTTTCCGCACGGTACAGCATGACCCCCATCATCGCCGAATCGTTCGATACTTTCGCAGTTGATCAACGCGGCGTACGACACCGCCAGCAGCCATCGACCAGTGCCGTCCGGTCCAAAGAGCAAATAGGTGTTTGCCGCCCGCCCCTGTTGAAACGATCGTGACAGTACTGTCCAGGCCCGGCTATTGTACACGATGTTATCAGAAGGAGTCAATGCTTATCCATTTAATGGGGTCAAGAGGATTGCGTCCTTCGCGCAACTCAAACTTCACTATCCCGTCATCGCCCGCCGACGCCACTTTGTTGCCGGCCAGAACGTACTCGTTGACGCCTACCAGCATCTCGCCCAGTCCGGCATAGGTCGTGTAATAACGGTCGTCATGATTGATTATAATGAAATTTCCGTAGCCGCGCAAATTGCCTACGTAAGCAACCGTGCCCGACGCCACCGCCACCACTTTTTGCCCCGGCCCGGTATTGATGGATATACCTGCTGAAAACGACTTTAACTTCGTTACCGGGTGTGTCAACTCTCCGAACGGCACCGTTACCTCCCCCCTGCAGGGCGGGAGTAGCTGACCTTTAAGTGTTGCAAAAACCGACGGTCCACCGGTAACCCCTTCTCGGCTAACACGCTCCTCCATCTCCTGTTGAAGCCGGGCGATAATGGCCTCCATTTCCCGCGCCGCCTGCTCCAGCATCAGCACCCGGTCGGCCTCTTCCGTCTTTTCACGACGGACTCTTTCCAGACTCTTCTGATGTTTCTGCCTGGCGTTGGCGACCAGGGCGCTCGATGATTCCCGGCTCTTTTTCAACCTCGAGACTTTCCGGCTTTCACCGGTGAGCTCATCCTGAGCCTGCAGCGTCTGCGTGAGGTACTCCGAGGCCCGGTCGACATTGCCCGACTCGAAATTCGCCAGCGATGTCAGATAGACCACCTGACGGTGCAGAACTAACTCCTCATTGGGGTCCTCTGAGAAAATCTCCGCAGGCTTATGTGCGGTAAGGTAGAATTGCCTGATGTTGCCAAGGTATCGGCGGCGAGTTAGTTCCAGGTTGAGCTGTCGGTCGTCGAGTTCCTGTGATGTTTCCTCAATCTTCTGCTGCAGCTGACGCAGCTCACGGTTAAGGCGCGAAATTACCTTTTTGTCCGTAGCCAGCTTTTGGTCACCCTCGGAAATTTTCTGTTGTATACCGATTTCGCTCTGCTTCAATGAGTCCAGCTTCTCGCGGCTTCGCTTCACCTCGCTTTTGATTTTCTCCATTTCCTGCTGCTGGATCAGGATATCATCCCTGGTGTCTCCAAAGGCAGCGACACTGATAAGCACCATAACGATGCCAGCCGTGATGTATAATCGCATTGCCATCCTAAAGCTTCAGGAATCTTCTTATACCAACATAAGCGCTGGCCACGCCCAGCAGGCCGGCCAGTGCGCAGAAAATAAGTATCTCGTCGGAGGTCGGGAAGACAATCTCAAACTGTGTAAATTCCACTTTGCCATGGGCGTAGAACAGGGTCAGCCAACCGGCTGCGGCTGAGAGCCCGGCCAGTATGAGTCCCTCAAACAGAAAGGGAAATGCCAGAAACAGTCCACCAGCCCCCTGAAGACGCATCTGGTGAAAGCCTGTCGCTCTGGCCCGGGTCATCAAGCGCATGTTGTTGGCCGAACTAATCAGCACTGCCAGTAGAATTACAGCCCCCAGTATCATGCCGACATTTTGCAGTACGCCCCGGGTTTTCTCGGCTTTGTCGAGCCAGCTGCGGCTGTAGTAAACATGAGAAATGCCTTTGATAGCGGTGATTTTCTGCTCCGTCGCCGTCAGGCCGCCAATCGTCAGAAGATCACTCGCGAATGACACTATGTATGACCGGGGAAGTGGATTCAGGGTATCGTATCCAACCAGCAAATCCACCCCAACCAGAGCTGTCAGTTCTTCGCGAGCGTCGCTTCTGGATACGTAATCAACTGATGTGATCCCTTCGATCCCAGAAATGACTTCCTGGATTTCCGGAAGGGTCGTATCGGCGGTAGCCTCGGCAACGAAGACCTCCATTTGAAGGTCAGATATGAGGTCAGAGTAAAACCTGTCCGAGGTCTGGGCGGCTACCCAGAAGAGGTCGAACAGCAGAAACAGCAGTGCCATCGAGAGAAAACCGCTGAACGTTGTACCGGGGTTGCGGTAGACATTGCGGAAGAACTCTTTGAGTATATGCTGAATCCGGATCACACCAGGGCTCCATTCATTATTTGGTACCGGTCGGTATTGGGAAAGTTCGTTGGGAGAGTTTCACCGCTAAGTATTATCATTGACCGGCCCGACAGAGCCAGCTTGACCATGTACTCGTATATGCGCTCATAAGTCTTCTGGTCCAATCCTGCCAGGGGTTCATCAATGATAATAAGCGGCTGATTGGCGACCGTTGCCCGCGCCAGTTGAACCAACGTGTGCTCTACTCTCGTCAAACGCTGTGGAAGCGTTCCAGCCTGCTTGAGAAGCGAAAACTCGGTCAGCATTTTCATAAGGCGTTCTTTTCGCACTTTTTTGCGAGCCGCACCAAGCACTAACGGAAAAGTGATATTCTCCGAAACGGTGTACGATGGCACCAGGGCAAATATACCTCCCACGCCGCCGATCTGGCGTCGAACGCGCTTGATGATACGCCGTCGACCCGGTTTGTTCAGGGCCTCCCCCAGCACTTCAACCGAGCCGCTATCAGCGAAACGTCGGCCTATCAGAAGCTCCACCAGCAGACTCTTACCGCTTCCGGCCGCGCCGGTAATGATGGCTGATCGCTCGGCCTTCAGGCTGAAGTTCAAATCCTGGAAAACCTCAAATCCCCGGTCAGAGGTGAGATACACATTGCTGAGGTTTACGACGGTCCTGTCACTCATATAACACAGTCATCCATGGCGTTCTAACCGCCTATACGCGTGCTTTAGAAAAATAGTAAAAAGTTCAACGCCGGATTTCAATTCTAAAATGGAGGACGGTAAGCGCTGATGGCTGACATATGACTCTGATGAATATATTGACAGGTATAGAGGAGGTCTTACTATGATAGTATCCCACAGCAGCCTGTGGGGCACCTTGATTCTAAATTCTCCGGTTTTGAGATCATTCCCCTGACAATACTGGATCTGTAAGAGCCTCCCCATTGATAATCCGTCCCTCCACGGACCGAAACGCGCCGCTTCTCTCAGCCGTCTCCCCGACAAATCCAGCTTCGCTAGTCTTTCATGGAGGCGAGGAATTTCTTGTTGTTTTTGGTCTTTTTCAGGCGGTCCAGAAGGAACTCCATGGCCTCAATCGGGTTCATCTCCGCCAGGAATTTGCGAAGGATCCAGATTTTGTTTAAAGTCTCCGCGTCAATCAGAAGCTCTTCCTTACGCGTCGAGGACCGGTTGATGTCCATGGCCGGGAATATGCGTCGATCGGACAGGCGACGGTCCAGTACCATTTCCATGTTACCGGTGCCTTTGAATTCCTCGAAAATGACCTCGTCCATTCGCGAGCCGGTTTCGATAAGCGCCGTGGCAACGATAGTAAGCGAACCTCCTTCCTCTATATTACGGGCGGCACCGAAGAACCGCTTCGGTTTGTGAAGGGCGTTGGAGTCGACACCACCGGAGAGAATCTTGCCGGAGTGCGGTACCACAGCGTTGTGAGCGCGGGCCAGCCGGGTGATGGAGTCCAGGAGAATGACCACGTCATGGCCCCGCTCGGTAAGCCGTTTTGATTTCTCCAGGACCATGTTGGCCACCTGGACATGTCGTTCGGCCGGTTCGTCGAAGGTCGATGACACCACTTCGCCCTTTACAGAGCGCTTCATGTCCGTAACCTCTTCGGGACGCTCGTCGATCAAAAGTACGATCAGCACCACGTCGGGATGGTTGGCCGTAATCGACTGGGCGATTTTCTGTAAAATGATCGTCTTTCCGGCCTTTGGCGGCGACGTAATCAGGGCACGCTGGCCCTTCCCGATCGGACACATAAGATCGATGATGCGGGTAGTCAATCCTTCGGGCTGAAGCTCGGTGATAAACGGCTCTTCCGGGTACAGTGGCGTCAGGTTATCGAATAGCGTCTTGTGTTTAGCCTGCTCGGGGTCCTCGAAAGTGACCGCCTCGATTTTCAACAGGGCAAAATAGCGCTCGTTGTCCTTGGGCGGGCGCACCTGGCCGGAGATGATATCGCCGGTCTTCAAATCGAACCGTTTGATCTGCGACGGCGACACGTAAATATCGTCCTGTCCGGGCAGATAGTTGTAGTCGGGCGAACGCAGGAAACCGTACCCTTCCTCCAGGATTTCCAGTACCCCTTCGGCAAGGATATTACCTTCGCTGGAGGAGGCGTGTTCCATGATTTTGTAGATGAGCTCTGATTTCCGCAAACCCGACACTCCGGGAATATCAAGCTCCTCCGCCATCTTTAGAAGATCGGCGATTGTTTTTGCTTTGAGATCGCTCAGTTCAGTAGCCATGTCTTCATACCTCTATTTATTCGTTCTTTGCTTTCGATGTTGACACTCCTTCATCGGCCAACTGCTCGACCTCCGCGTCGCCCCAGAGTTTCTCCAGGGCGTAAAAGCGTCGGGTCGGCTCCAGAAATACGTGCACAACCACGTCTATATAATCGAGTAAAATCCAGTTTCCCTCGTTCATTCCTTCCTTATGGTAGGGCTTGTATCCGGCCTCATTTAACCCGTCCACGATAGCGTTCCCAAGCGCCTTAGTGTGGACGTCCGCTTCACCCGACGCGATTACGAAATAATCGCAGACCGACGAGATCGATTCGAGTTTCAGGATTCTAACGTCAAAGCCCTTTTTCGTGAGAGCCAGCTGACCGGCCAGTCGGGCCAGTGCGAGGGGTGAGAGTTTTTTCTTCAACGCTTCTGTTATCTACTCCTTATTTGAGAGCTTTGGCAGCGATATCAACCCCGCGGCAAAGTCTTCGCCCAGAACCAGTGTCGCCGTCACCTGTCGATAGTTGTTGCCCATCGGCTTATAGGTCACCTCGGCTTCGTCGATACCGAGCAGGCGCGCCAAAAGGATCGATGGCGTCATGTCTTTGTCCCGTGAGATCACGAAGGATTTAGTTACCTTCTTCAGATCGAAATCACCGGTGCTTATTACGGCAATTTCGAGCTGATTGTCGCTGTAACCGGAAAGCATTTGTTCAGCCTGCCTGGCTATCCCTGCTTTCTGACATCCGTTTAGAAGCTCCAGCCTGATCAGGTGGGCGGGAGTGTCCACGGTGCGGCTGACACCCCTGGTTACCCGAACCGTAAGTGTCAACACCAGGATCGCCGTAACCAGGGCAGCAACGGCAAGCCCGACCGACGCAATGACTCCTGGCTTGAATCGCTTCTTATAGCTCTTTGCAGACATCCAAATAATCTATCGCAACAACTTTAAGGGAATTTACCACACAAATCTTCGTGGGCAGAAGGAAGGAAACGCGGGATTGTTGTACTATAAGAATTCCTCGCTTTTTAGCGTCCCAGTGGATAATCCCAGTAGCCGGGCCGGTAATAGTAAGGGGAAACGTACCCACTGTAGGTTTGAAGCCCAATGCTCATACGGAACTTCTCCGACGGGTGGTAGTCGAGAGTGAAACCCGGCAGAAGCGTGCCGCTGGCGTCGCCGTCGCCCCAGATCGCTCCAGGGTTATGGGCTATGCCCAGGTTCAACGAGAGCGACCACTTTGGCGAGAATTCATAGAACATACTGGTCCTGAAAAGTCCCGCCGAGCCGGAGTAATTTCCACCGGAGAAAAAGCCCACCGAATAGCTATGCGACCACTTGACGCGTGAGAGGTCGATCAGAGAAAAGGGTGATACTGCCGGTTTTATCCCCAGGGCAGCGGTGCGACTAACGTCATCCAGCGCTGCTTCGTCACTCAGTTGCCCCCAGGCGCTTCCAACAAACGAAAGCACGAGCAATATAGCCAGCAGTTTTTTCATCAGATCATTTTCCCCATCTATCCATTCACCAGTAATTTAGCGCGACCAAGACGGATGGTCAACATAAAAATCGGTCATCACGTTCGGCCGCCGTAGTGGACCATTATAATCTTATAACAAATACGAGCCGTTTTTGGTTTAATAACGGAAGCAAAATTATTTTTCGGCTTCGAATTTACGAGCCAGTTCTGCCAGTTGCTCGGCCGAGTTTACCCCCATACCTTCGTCGGGATTGGCGGCCGTTGTCACTGAGACCCGAAAGCCACTGCTGTACAAAATCTTAACGCAGTCAGTCAAATAATACTCGCCCTGGCTGTTGTCGTTATCGATCTGGGTGAGAGTGTCGAATAGCAGGCGATTGTCGAAGCAGAAAGTGCCGGTGTTGATTTCATTGATTTCCAGAATTTCTTCCGAGGCGTCTCGATGCTCGACAATCTCCTGCAGAATATCGCTGTTACACTCGCGGACGATTCTACCATATCCGGTCGGGTCGTCGAGAACAACCGACAAGCAAGTTGCCTTGGCTTCGGTTCGATCGTGTGTGACAAAAAGCTGTTCGATCGTTTGGCTCGACAGAAACGGTACATCCCCAAGAGCCACCAACGTAGTCCCGTCAAAGTCCCCCAGGGCGTCCCTGGCCATCATCACGGCATGGCCCGTACCCAATTGCTTCCGCTGCCAGACGATTGTCACAGGGTAGTCCTTGAGTTCCTGTTCAACCATCTCCCCCTTAAATCCCACCACGACCACAATCTTATCAAACTTGAGGGCACCAAGGGTGTCTATGACCATTGAAATCATAGACCGGCCGTGGATCCGGTGGAGGACCTTGGGAATTTCGGATTTCATCCGTTTGCCTTTTCCAGCGGCCAGAACAATTGCTGCCCGGGGTCGAGCCATTTAGAGTGCTCCTGCTTTGGCTATGAGGGTTTGATGACGGAGATATGAGCTATGCGGAGGTTGGTTTGTTGTTTTTATCAACATGAACCACCGACGGTTTATAGTTGGCGGCTTGCTCTTTCTCGAGGTGGCCATAGGCGATGATGATAACCAGATCACCAATATTGCCCTTCCTGGCAGCAGCACCGTTGAGTGCTATCACGCCGCTCCCGGCCTCGCCTTCGATCACGTACGTCTCGAATCGTTCCCCGTTGGTGATATTGGCCACCTGTACTTTTTCAAATGGAATCAGGTCCGCTTTCTTAATCAGGTCGGCATCGATGGTAATCGACCCTACATAATCCATATTGGCGTCGGTAACGGTGGCGCGGTGAATCTTCGATTTGCAGACTGTGATCAACATTTTCCGGCTAAACTCCTCAAGTCAGGGAGAAAATATAGCAATTTTTGGCCTTTTGGCAAGCACTTTAGCCAACCGGTCCTTATCTCTCCCCCAGCCATTAACGTGATACAGGGCAGAAAGTTCCACTACCCCGGGCCGATTTTTTGGTCGGTGCTCCAGGCTTCAAGAACCGGTCAGGCGGTGATTTGGACCCAGTTGCGAGCCGGAAAGATCTCCAGTTCCTCGCTTATGCGATCGATGGCGTTGACAAGGTTGTTCCAGCTTACCAGATGTCTGGCTTTGCCTGCCGGGAGCCAGCGGTATTCGCTGTTTTCCTGCGACAACTCCACCACGGCATCTTCCGGTACCAGCGCCACGATCAGCGGCAAGATCCAGATTGCGTCGTATTCCGGCTCGTAAAACTGGACCACGTACTCCGAGGCCCACATGCTGTCCGGAACGAGGCCGGTTTCTTCCCTCAGTTCACGGACGACCACCTGTGCGACCGTTTCATCACCCTTCTTACCGCCGGTCATAAAACCCCAGAAACCGCCGTAAGATTCGCCCTCGGCCCGCTTCAGTATCAGGAATTTCCAGCCGTCGTAGTCCTTCTTTACCACCGCCACATTGACGCCCGGCGATTCAATTTTTATCTTGGTCGGGTCCGTCATTTAGTTCAATCCTCATCTCACCCAATTTTCCGGCTAATAAACACCGTGGAATGCGGTCGTCAACACCTTTTAGCGTAGCGGAAGGATTTTTTTCGAAGAAAGCCTGCCACTGCCGGCAACTAGAGCAGCTTCATATTGTCAATCAACCTGACGCCGTGCACTTTGACGGCCAGCGACACGATTGTGTCTTTCCTGATCTCCTGGACCGGCCGGAGAGTGCTGAACTCGGTGAAAGCGATATAGTCAATGCCTGCTGTCGGGTAGGTGGCCTTTATAGCGGCTCGCATTTCTTTTTCGATTTTGCGGCAATCGGCAATGCCGGCCTTTACCATCTCGCGGGCGGTTCGCAGGGCGAAAAACAGGCATCGCGCCTCCGTACGCTGGGACGGCGTAAAGTACTTATTACGCGAGGACATGGCCAGGCCGTCGGCCTCGCGGACGGTAGGGGCGACCACAAACTTGACCGGGTAGCCAAGGTCCTTAGTCATCTGTCTCAGAACAATGGCCTGCTGGTAATCCTTCATGCCGAACACGGCCACGTCGGGTCGGGTAATATTGAAAAGCTTGGCGACGATAGTCGTGACACCGCGAAAATGAGTCGGCCGCGAGGCGCCTTCGAGGGCGGTGGTCAGTTTTTCGACCGTCACATAGGTCTCGTAGTCATCCGGGTAGATATCTTCCCGCTTCGGGATAAAGACCACGTCGCCGCCCGCATCCCGGATCTTTCGAAGGTCACCGCGTTCGTCGCGGGGGTACTTCTTCAAATCCTCGTTGGGAGCAAACTGGGCGGGGTTGATAAATATCGTTACGACCACCAGGTCGGACAACTTCCGTGCTCTCCTGACAAGCGACAGGTGACCCTCGTGAAGAAAGCCCATGGTGGGAACCAGACCAATGCGCTTTCCCCTGGCAGTCGCTTCCCGGCAAACGTTCTGCATCGTTCTTATGGACCGAACTGTTCTCATTGTCACTCCCGGCAGCCGCAGACCCACTTGACTACGGCATCGGCGTAACCTTCGATTTCCTGCCCAGTCGGGACCTCACTGCCCCTGATCTGGCAGGCGGCGTAGAGGACCAGGCAATCGCCAACGGCAAGGTTACGGATGTGCGGTTCGATGCTTTCGGTGATAACGCGGTAAGCATCGACCGGGTTGAGCTTGTCGATATGGTCGAAATCCGGCGCCAGCTCGTGGGCGATATAGTTGCGCGAGTGCTTGGCCTTATAGAGCGTCTGTACCAACTCCAGAGGTGATTCGAGGTGGTTGGCAAACTCTTTGACATGCTTGAAGACAACTTTCCCCTGCATGCGGTGGCAGAGCTCGCCCAAAGTCTGATCATCGACCATCAGATGAGCGCTGCCTTTGAGCTTGACGAGGGTACTCAGCTCGCGGCAGTTGCGCTCGAAACGAGTGGCTATGAAAAGCGCCCGCCCGATAACGCCGTAGACATCATCAAGCTCGCCGCATCGTTCGTTGAAATGAAATAGCGGGTGTTCCACGGTTATCGACGGCTAATATAAAGCCAATTGCCTTATTGGACAACGGAAATAGTCTGGCCCAGCAGGAATGACAGAGGAAGATTTCCTACTTAAAAAACTGCAGCCTGTTGACCACACTGCTGAGGATGTTCCTGGCCGAGAACTTGCTCTTGTCGAAAGGCATATCGCATTCGGCGCAGGCGGCGTTAGCATACGGGGTTTTGTTGACGAGATTTCGGCGAAGTTTTTGATAGGCCTGGCCGTTCCAGATGTCGCTGAGCGAAGCCTCGAAGACATTCCCCACAACCGTCTTGTGGTCGAGATCGCGACAGCAGGCCACTACCTCACCATTGGAGGCTATGCTCATGCTGGACCACGGATAGGGGCAAAGGTTGTAGCGGTTTGTCGGGCGGTCTTCTGACGGCATAGCGAGCAGGCCGGTGGCGTTGTGGAACGTCTTACTGAGGAACTTGATCCGGCCTTTGGTCGGGAAACACCGGCGTAACTTCGCCGCAGATTCTTTTAGTTTCGCAGCATCCGTGGTTTCGAAAGTCGATATATCGTACACCACGAATTTGATGCGCGACAATGAATCATCCAGAAGCATCTGCGTGATATTGTCTTTTATTTTTTCCCAAGACCCGGCGGTACCCCGGACACGTTCGAAATACTCCGGGTCGGCACAGTAGTCGATGGTGAAGGTGTAATTGACGCCTTCAGGCAGGGTGCGGGCGCGTTCGGGAGTCACCAGAAGACAGTTGGTGGCGAAATACTGGTCGGTGAAGCCGAACTCTTTCGCTATCAAGCACAGCTCGTCAAAATCTTTGTTCAGAAACGGCTCGCCATCGAGCGTCCAGTGAAGCAGGGTCTTGTCGTAGCCGAATTCACGAATCTTCTTGAGGATATTCCGCGCGTTTTCAACAGACAGGTAGGACTTGGCAACGCGCTGAAAATGGTCCGGATCGGATTGGTTGCAGAAAGTGCACCTGAAATTGCAGACATTGGTCGGCTCGATTGAGATTTCAAGGGGAAGCGATGTAACCCAGACGGACTTTTTGATTTTCCAGTCATAGCCAAACTGCAGCAGTTGCGTAAGCTTGCCCATGTTCTAAACTACTCTTTACAAACGCGGTAAACAAGGGATTACCGGAATTTCGCCGTATCCTGATGTACCACATGCGGTTTACCCCGATCTGGGTCCGTTTGCTCATTTTTAAAAATCCACCGAATTCGCGGCCCAGTATATGTTGGGAAATAAGAAGTTAGGCTGAAAGGCAAAGTACGAATCGGACAGCGAGACATAGTGTTTCTCCAGATATTTGATGTAATTATACACTAGTCGCGAGGTGTGAATAATCCGCAGTGACTTTGTAGGGAATCTGGGACGGGGGGCCGGGTCACGACGGATTCTACGCCAATCTAAACCCACCGCAATCCCGCGGAGCGCGGGACAGGACGGATGGGGCACCCGTCGGGCTTCGACTGACAATGAATCTGAATTCTCGTAGGCATTTGATTAATCAAATGCCTACCCCTACATGCGAGCATTCGTAGGCACACGCCGCGGCGTGTGCCTGCGAACTCGCCTTGTGATAGTTGGCTGGCAGGAATCGAATCCCTCAAAGTTCGGGACCAGTCCCTCGAACCTTGGGACAGGAACGGACCTACCCTACATTGGTTTGCGGGCTTTGACGATATAGACATCGCTGGAGCCGACCATGTAAAACTCACCCTTATCGATCTGCTCGGCGGTCAACTTGCGGGCACGGTCGTGAATTTGCATGTATCGGTCAAAGTCGGACGGATTACCACCCCCGGCGAGGAATTCCTCCCTGAGCTTGTCATCGAGAAACGAGGTCTGGTCAGGATCAAGATGCTGATTGCGGATGGAATTGAGGCGATGCTGCATTATCTCGCTGTCGTAAGGTGGATGAAGAACAAAAGTGTTTTCAGCCAGCCGGGCATCGATATCCGTCAGCCCCTGCTCGTACATAAGGTGCGGCACCATCACACCGGTGTTGCTGTCACCACGACCGAGCTCGATTCTCCCTTTGTGGCAGTGGAGATGAATGTTAAACGTCAGCAGTCGCTCCTCGATACTCAGTGGCGGAAGCGACGAACAGGGTTTGTTCAGCGCCGATGACAGCAGGTCGGTTTCGATACTGAGGATTAACCCGCCCGGCTTGGTCACCCGCACCATCTCCGAAAGACCTTTAACCGGATCGGCCAGATGCATCAGAAGTGTCTGGCCCATAGCCATGTCGGCGGAGTTGTCGGCTACGGGAAGATTGGTGGCATTGCCATTCAGGAAATAAGCGGTTCCATCCTTTACCCATTCGCGGGCCGCTTTCTGAGCGTCATCGAGAAGTCTGGGCGAGATATCGACGCCGATGTAAGTTCCGCCCTTACCGAAAAACGGCCAGAAGGAATAGCCCAGGTGACCCAGGCCACAGCCGACATCGACCGCCGTCATGCCGGGCTTGAGATTCAGCCAGGCCGCGATCATTTTCAGGGTATCATCGCGCCAGAGGTATTTCCGCATGGCGGTCAGCATGTGGCGGTAATGATCATCGCCCCAGTCGACTGGTTTGTGGTTTTCAGTCATGGTAGTTTACGAATGTTTTCGAGCCTCGGTTCTTCAGTCGTTATAATCCCACAGCAAGCTGTGGGTTACAGGATTTCAGTCATGGTGGCTATACCAACTCGCCGTGGAATTTCTGTTTACATATGGGGCAGTCATCGCGGCCCAGCAACCAGGGTATCCCCCACTGGTGTTCTTTTTCGCAGAACATCCGCCAGATCCATTTCTCTTTGCATGCCGGGCATCGGATAGATACACAACCGAAGACGAAACTGGCAAATGTGAGCACCCAGCCGCCGATCGCCCAGACCAGTGCGTACTCCTGATCGAGCCTCGGGAAACCGTAGATCATTCCCACGCCGCCTACCAATATGCCAAAATACGCCAGCAGGAATTTCCACCACTGACCGGTTTTCTTAATTACGGAGTTATCGAACACAGTTCACTCTAAAGTCAAGTATCGAAACCTCCCCAAGGCGCGGGGTCTCTTTCGAGCAGGGACTTCGACCTACGTGAAGCAAATTCAACGAAAGACCCTCCCGGAATATGGCCTAAATGGCGTCGTCCCCCGGACTGTCGATCGGGGGGTTGACATTCTCGTCTTCGAAAAAGAGAGGTTTCTCGTCGGGGATACTGTAGTCATCCTTGATATATCGAATAGCCACGTATGCCCGCGCCTGTCCCACCGCAATCGTGGCCATAAAGTAGCCGAGTATCGAAGCGAAAATCAGAAACAGCATAAACGCCATCAGGTGCCCCACCGCCTCCTCACCGCCGCCGCGCGACCATCGGGCCAGTTCAACCCCCCAGTCAATGCCGGGGAAGAAGTTAAAAGTCTCCCTGGCCAGGTCCGACTTCATTGGCAGATGCGAAAGGCCGGAACGGATCAGGTGATCCATCTTTTCACCGCCGCCGAACTTGGAAGCCCAGCCGATAAACTGCACCGACCGGAAACAGAAATAGGCATAAACAAAGCTGAAGATTTTGGCGGCCACAAGGGTGTAGGCGGTATAAATGCCCCACCGGACAGGCTGGCGGATGATGGTCGAGAAGGTTTCCAGAATCGAAGTAAAGGCCTCGCCATGGCGCTCGGTGGCTGATACTGCCGGTAAAAGCACCACCGATAGAGTCAGCACGAAGAAGATGAACACGGTAAAGATGGCGATGACAAAGCCGGGGACGACAAAGAATACGGCGTATATCCAGGAGCCGATGACGGGAATGCGGCAGATCAGTCCAAAGATGGCAAACAGAATCACGACAAAAATCAGAAACACCACGATGGCAAATTCGGAAAGGAATATCTGGCCGAGGCGACGGAAACTGAAGCCGATAGCCTTGAACGGTCCGAAGAAGCGGTTGCCGCGGATGGATTCGATATCCATGGAAGCAACACCGAAAATACCCATCATCACCACCAGAACAGCCAGGGCAGCACCGACTCCGAATACTATTTGAGCAATGATATTGCCATAGACATACTTGTAGAAAGGCGCCATGCCGTAAACCGACCAGACATAGCTGAGACGCTCACCATCGATTGCCAGGGCGATATAGGTGAAGATGTCATAAACAACCAGGCCCAGGCAGATAAAGAAGGTCATCACAAAGATTTTCTTGGCCGAAAGCGCTTTGGCCGGGGCCCTGAGGACATCGATGAAGTTGAACTGGGGGGGCTGTTCCATACGTCAAAAGTGGTGTTGTAGATAGGCGATGTCAAGTAATAAGATATGGGGGCTGTCAGACTCAATGGCAGGAGACAAAGAGGGCTCCTGCCCTACGTATGTGGCTCCAATCGGTGCTTATCAAACATGAAATTCCAGAATGTCGCCGTCGGTGAGAACGAAATCCTTCTGGACGCGCTGACCCTCGAACTTCCCTTCCCCCCAGATTTTGGCATATTTCATCTTCTGCGCAAAATCCTTGTGGAGGGTCATGGCGGCTTCTTCAACGGTGCCGCCGATCGGCAGGATGATGGGGTCTTTATAGTCGGGGTCATGCCCCACCGGTTTGGTATATACCCTGATGATGTTTAGCGCATCGAATACGGTTTTCTTGAAGGCTTCCATGCTGTCATCGTCGATTATCGAGGTTGCCACCAGGGCAAAGTCAGGAAACATCTCTTTGAGTGCGGCACGTTTATACCCGTCCTCATCTTCGTATTCCTTGTGAGCACAAATAAAAGCTTTCTTGTAGGCAAAGCGCGGATCGTCAGGGCGTCTGGTCACTTCGGGCTTGAGCAGAATGCGGCGTTCTTCGAGTTTATCAACCAGGAATCTCAAATCCTCGACCATGGTCCTGGCCTCGAGGTCAGCCACCAGCACGACGACATCGGCATTGCGAATCAGCCCGGAGAGATAGTTTTCGTATGATTCAGGCGAGACGTGCGGGGTGTCAATCAGTTGAATCTGAACCGTTTCGTAAGTCATCATCCCTGCCAGCGGTTCACGGGTGGAATAGGGGTAATCGGCCACCACCGGTTTGGCGTGAGTGAGAGTTTCCAGAAGCGAGGATTTGCCGCAATTGGGCGGACCGATAAGAATGGCCTGTCCGGCGCCCTCCTTTTCAATGTGGTCGTGAGCAGTGAGTTGACGTGCTCCGTGACTTTTATCGCCCCCCTCGATCTGCTTTTTTAGCTTGGAAATCTTGGCCTTCATGTCGGCCTGGAGCTTGTCGGTGCCCTTGTGTTTGGGCATCATAGCCAGCAGCTCCTCGGCCAGGCGCAGTTTTTCCCGGGGGTCGCGTTCAGCCTTGAACTCGCGCTCGAGTTCGTAGTATTGTGGTGGCAGATTGGCCGGCATAACCTGAAATTAATACATCCAGCCGGCTTAGACAAGAGGCTGCATAAAGGATTGGCAATTGGGATTCGAACGGTCTACTTGCGGCCGTACTGCTTTATAACCTTTGCGATACACTCGCAAACGTAGTTGACATCAGTCATCTTCAGGCCGGGATAGAGAGGCAGCGTTACTATTCTCCGGCCGGCATAGGTTGCGTTGGGGAGGTACTGGCCGGTTTCACCCAATATTTCCCGGTAGTACGACAGCTCGAAAATCGGTTTATAGTGCACGCCGCATTCGACGCCGTATCCGGCCAGTTTTTCTATAAAAGTATCACGTTTGATACGCAGCCGGGAAAGGCGCAGTTTGATTATGAAAAGGTGCCAGCCATGCCGGCAGTGTTTCTCCTGTGGTGGCAGTTCGATATACTCGGTCAGACCGGACAGTCCGGTCATGTATCGCCCCGCAAGCCTCCTGCGCTTTTCCTGATCGCTCTGGAAGACAGACAGTTGACCCAGGCCGATAGCGGCGTGGACCTCCGACATGTTGGCCTTGTAGCCCGGGTACATGGCATCGTAGTCCCACCGGGCGGCTTTCTTTCGCTGGTAGGCGCTTGAGGTCAGGCCGTGCCGTGACATTATACGGACAGCATCGATGATGGCCTTGTGTTTTGAAAGGACCATACCCCCCTCACCGCAGGTGAGGTTTTTGGTGGCATGAAATGATATCACAGCAGCATCGGTGTGCCCGGGTATCGGTTTTCCACGGTAGGCACTTCCGACAGAATGGGCGGCATCGGCAATCAAGGGGACCGATTTGGTATCGCAGATTTTTTTCAGCACGCGGTAATCGGCCGGGTAGCCGGCTATATCAACCGGCATGACAGCAATAGTATGGTGGGTAATTTTGCGGAATACCTCGTCGGGATCGATATTTAAGCTTTGCGGATCGATGTCGGCAAAGACCGGCGTGGCTCCGGCGGACAGAATGGCTTCTATGGTACCAACAAAGGTCAAAGGAGTGGTGACAACTTCCTTGCCGGGTTGAGCACCTATGCTGGTCAGGACCAGTTCCAGGCCGGCCGTAGCTGATGCTACAGCTGCCCCGTAGCGAGTCCGCATCATCTCGCACAGGGCTTTTTCAAAGGCGGCGACCTTAGGGCCGGGCGACAACCAGCCGGACTTCAGAGTCTCATTGGCATGCTTTATTGCCTGACCGGACAGTTTTATGTCATGGAGGGGAACGCGGCGCAATGTCTTATTTTTTTTCATGTAGTAATCGATCGTAGAGGTCAGTCATCAGATCGAGTGACCTGTCCCAGGTATAATTTTCCTTGACGAATTCGTACCCGGCCCGGCCCATGCCGCGGAGTCTGTCCGGGTTGCCGGCAAATTCGATAATAGCCTCGGCCAGTTTGTCCCTGTCACCCGGCGGAAGCAACCGTCCCGTTTCTCCGTCGACGACAACCTCCGGTACGCCTCCAATCCTTGAAGTCAGAACGGCTCTGCCGCACGCGCCGGCTTCCAGCACGGCCACCCCGAAAGATTCCGACTCCGAGACCGACGGCATCACCATGAAGTGATGGTCGGCTATGAAGGAGTACATTTTATCATGAGGCACGAAACCGACAAAGTCAACAACATCATTGATGTCGAGCCGGGTAGCCATCTGTTTGAGATACTCATTGAGTTCTCCTGTCCCGGCCATTGACAGCTTGACGTGTGGACAGGTCTTCTTAACCTGCGCCATTGCCTCGAGCAATATATCAGGACCGTATTTCCAGTTGTGGTTTTTGATAAAGCACATTTTGACGGGTGTGTCCGGCATGGGGCGCTGGTTGTCGGGAAGGTTGACGCCGAAGGGAATGACGGTGATCTTATTGCCTGAGCCGGGGAGGATGTCGAGCGTCTTTCTCTTGAGCAGCTGACTGGTAGCGGTTATGTGGGTGGCGCGTTTAAGCACTCTTCTCACCAAGGCTCTTTTGTACCAGACTGTCGGGAAGTCGATAACGTCGGCTCCCCACACTGAAACAACTGTCGGCTTAATATTGGTCCGATAGGCCCAATAACCGTAACCGGTCGCGTAGTGAGCGTGGACCAGGTCAGGTTTGAACCGGTGGGCTTCATTCACCGCCGCCCGTACCTGGCGGAAATAAGACAGTTTACCTTTTCGCGGAAGGTTCACGGTTTCGATGCCTTCGATAGGCGTACCACCCAGGGCGACTACTTTTACGTCGTAGCCACGCTCTTTTAGCCCGCGAGCCCAGCGGAAGAGGTGCACCTGAACTTTTGAGGCCCAGCCAAAAAGCAGAACACGTTTTCCAGCCATATCATCACCCGGCCTTTCTCTTGACGCGGGAAAGCACATCGCCAAAGGTGACGAAGGAGATTCGGTCCTGATACTTCTGTCGCATCGAATCTATAAGGTTCTCCAGGAGGTCAAATTGCTGCCTGAACATCATCTTGGGGTGGTTAATCATAGATAAGCAAATGATGTCCGATTCACTGTGACCGTCAATGTAGTTATCCACACCGCGGAGGAGCATATTCAGGTTAACGCCTTTGGTGTCGCATGACAGTAGGAACCACGGGTTGGTGCCAATGTAGCGCAAGTTGTAGCGCAGCAGGCTTATAAGATTGGCTAGCCTGGTCTGCTTTTCGGATCGGGAGATGCTCGCACCGCGACGCATCGAAACTGAAAGGGCGCGGCGGATCAGAAAGCCGATACGAGAGGTCAGACCGCTCTGAAAAGTGGCGATGGGAACCTCCAGCAGACCGCTATCACGCGGTTGTCGCAGTCCGCCGTCTGGATCCACATACCAGTTGGCCGTTCCCGGCATGCCGGTGTAGTCGATATTAACCGTATCCATCTTGAGCCTGATATCTTTAGCAATACTGGAATCAACATTTATTCCCGCAGCAAGTAACGCCGCGATGAGTTTGTCTTCTTCGGGTTGAAGGGCGAGCCCGGCAGCACGGAAGGCGTGGCAACGGTAGTCTGATTTTGTGGGATGAAGCAGGTCCTCGAGGTACTTGACACCTGCATTGATGATGAACGGGGCGGTATTTTCTCCCTGATGGTAACCCAGTTCATAGAGATACATTTTCTCGGTGGAGACACGCCACTGATTATCGAGGTAGGTTGAGTTCAGCCAGTGCGGATGGAGGTGCAGCTGAACATCGTGACCCCTCTCCACGGCCGCTTTGAGCTGAGATTCAAATGAGTCAACGAAGCCGGCAAGTTCATCATGAGCCCGATGCGCCCATACCGAACAAACGTCGGCAAAGAACGTTACCGGAACGCTCCGGGCCTCGCAAACTTCCATCATTCGCCAGGCCGGCCGGAAGAGGACCTCATCGTGGCTGAGGAAATTTCTTCCAAGGAAGATCTCATAATCGGCGGTGACGACACAATAAATCGACGGCAGTGACATATTAGCTACCAGGTGGTAATGTCCCGATTCTCATCGGCAAGTTTATCCTCGGTCAAGTACATGGTGACATTTTTCCGCGCCAGGCGCTTCATTTCCTGATACAGTTTTGGCGCTTCCATAATCCACAAGTCGGCCTGCCCGAATTTGAAGACGTTCATCACGCCCACGCGGATCATGTGCTCGGTAAGTTTTTCGCATATCCATTGGCCATCGGGATAATCAACGCGGGTACGAGCCACTTTCGGGTCGTAGCGAGACACTTCGCGGGTCACTTCTGTTCCTTCGGCGTCAATGTAGGTGACCGTGACGGTATCAGAATGGACCTCGAAGGGAAAGCCGTCCCAGGTATCCTCGAGATAGTGAGCAACTCCCAGACCCTGGGCGATAGGGATGCCGATTCCGAGAACTTTGCCCTTGAGCTCGACCAGCCTCCCCACCGGAGAGGAGGCATGGCAGACATTCGGATGGGCGGCATGCTGCGAGGTCAGGTATTCGGCGTTTTTTCCCCAGGCGCAGGCCGAAGAGAACGGGTGTGAACTTCGCATAACCCCTTCCGACGTCCGAAAGACCTCGGTAATTTTTCCGACGGCCGACGGGGCCGTGCGAAGGTCCAGCGGATCGTTCTTCTTCGAGCGACGGAAAGCCTCATCGGCAGAATTGTAGCAGGGCATCATTACGGTGCCTTCGGAGGTCACAGCTTGCTGTAAGCTCTCAATGACGGTGGGGGCACCTCCAGCGACGTTTCCGATCCGTGATAACGACGAGTGAACCATGACGACATCGCCCGGCTCTATTCCAGCTTTTTTCAGGTCCATGACGAGATCTTCGACCAGAATCGGCGGCAGGCTATCGCGGTCTACGCGTCTGGACGGAGAGGTTAGTCTTCGGGAGGTCCTTCGCAGGGCCTGTATAGCCGATTCCGGCAGGATCGCCTTCACCCAGATCCTGACGTTTTGTTTTACTGAAGACAGAAGTCCCACCCGCGTCTCCCCCTACTTGAGATGCTGAACATTCACAGCCGGATCGCGGTTGCTGAAGAAGGTCACGACACCGCTCGCTCAACTGTCGCTATAATTTCAGCCTGCTCGGATGGGGTCATTTCCGGGTAGATAGGCAGGGAGATTACCTGCGCAGCGGCCCGAGTTGCGACGGGGAAGTCGTTCGGCTCGTATCCGAGGTAGGCAAAGCACTCTTGCATGTGGAACGGAACCGGGTAATAAATCTCGAAGCCTATTTCCGCTTTCTTCAGCTCGGCCATCAGGCGGTCACGGTTTTCGACGGCGATAGTGTACTGATTGTAGATGTGGAAAGTCGAATAGTCTTTTACGACCGGACACACGACGGCATCGATATCACGGAAGGCCTCGTCATATATTCCGGCATGTTCGATTCGTTTTTCGGACCAGGTTTGCAGGTGGGCAAGCTTGACCAACAAGACCGCAGCCTGCAGGGTCGCCAGTCGTGAGTTATAGCCGATGATTTTGTGATAGTATTTGGGTTGACCTCCGTGCACCCGAAGGATTCGAAGCAGATCGATATTTTCATCGGTATCGGTGGTAATCATGCCGCCATCCCCGCCCGCCCCGAGGTTCTTTGACGGATAGAAAGAGAAACAACCGTAATCACCGATGGAGCCGGCCGGCCTGTCCTTATAGCGGGCGCCGATGGCCTGGGCGGCATCCTCGACAACCTTGATACCGTGGTGACGGGCAATCTCCATAATCGGGTCCATATCGGCCACCTGCCCGAACAGGTGTACCGGCACAATGGCCCTGGTTTTTGAGGTGATGGCGGCGGCAACTTTCTCGGGATCGATGTTATAAGTATCCGGTTCGATATCGACGAAGACCGGCCTCGCCCCCAGACGCGAAACAACCCCGGCGGTGGCAAAAAACGAGAGGTCCGGCGTAATGACTTCGTCACCGTCCACCACTCCGCACGCGTGCAGGGCCAGAAGCAGAGCATCGGTACCCGATGCCACCCCGGCCGCATATTTGACGTCGCACAACTCGGCAACAGCTGATTCGAGTTGTTTGACCTCGGGCCCCAGGATAAACCCACCATGGCTAAGGACTTTTATGACAGCCTGATCAAGGTCCGGCTTCAAGTAGGCGTATTGTCTGCTTAAATCCAAAAGGGGTATTGGCATGTATGGTTTACCTCAATCTTTCCAGCCCTGGTTTTCGAGAAGTTGCTCACTTGGTACCTCGCGTATGGCTCTGGCGGGAGCGCCGGCGACTATCTTTCGGGATGGGGCATCACGGGTAACAACGGCGCCAGCGGCAACAAGAGCGTCCTCGTGAATCACTTTGCCGGGAAGGATGGTCGCGTTGACGCCTATGCGAGCGCCTTTCTTGACCGTGACACCTTTGAAATGTTTGAAGCGCTCCTCGGTCCGGCCGACGTAGTTATCATTTGAGGTCGACACGCAGGGGGCCATAAACACGCGGTCTTCGATCTCGGAGTAGGCGGTTACGTAAACGTTAGTTTCCAGTTTGACATATTGACCGATCTTGCAGAAATTCTCTATAGCAACGCCGCGCCCGACGATTGTGTACTTGCCGATGCTGACGTTTTCCCTTACCGTCGACTGATCGGCTATCAGGACACGCTCGCCAATCTCGGCGCCCCGGTAAACCACCACATTGGTACCAATGATGCAGTTATCGGCAACGGTGCAGGCAGGCAGATTCTGCTCCTTGGTCGTAGCTGATATGGCAGCCTTCATGGGCAACTTTCCAACAACACAGCCATCGTCCAGGCGGACGTTGTCGCCGATGACGGTGTCATCGTGAACCACAACCCGGTGTCCAATAACGCAGCCGGAGCCGATTTGAACGTTTCGGCCGATATAGCAGAATTCACCTGTACCGGTTCCAGAACCGAGCCGGGCCGATGAATCAACTATCGACGTCGACATTGTACTGCCTCTTTCTCTGGTCGGGAGGGGTCGTTTGAGGGGGGGCATCAACGAATTTAACGCCCGGGAGCCATCCAAAAAAAGCGTCTACGAAGTGCATTAACTTCTCGTAATCCTCGGGATTGGTATGGCGGAGCCTCGAGAAGTATTCCATGACAGCGGCAAGGAATATGGCGAAAATAACAGATAATCCGGCTGACACTCCAACAATCAGACTCCGTTGGGGCCAGCTTCGCATGGTCGGCGGGCGGGCAGGGTCGAGCACAGATACCGAGGGCAGGTTTTCGTACTCTCTCACCTTGGCCTGTTCGTTTTGCTCGAGCAGAACCGAATACAGAGCCTCGGCTACCTCGACCTTGCTGAATAAACTCTCGTATTCCCCACGGAGCGATGGTATCGCGGCTACCGGCAAGGAAAAGAAGGAACTATCGGAATTTTCGGTTTCGAGTTGTCGCAGTTGATCCTGGATAATCTCGCGCTTGCGATTGAGCTTGACCATTTCAACGTTATCTTTACCCAACGTGAGGGCGCTGAGTCGAGCCTCGAATTCAACTTCCGCCAGATTAACTTTGAGAGCAGCCGCCCTTTCAATGGCCAGCCGGGTCTGCTCATCGAAGTCAACGGCCTTGTGCTTCATCTGGAATTCCTCGAGCTGCGCTCGACTCGAATCGAGTTCCGATTTAACCTGTTCAAGTCTTTCGGAGAGAAATTCCCTTGTTTTGCTGATTCTGTCGGATACAATACCCGAGCTGACGTTTTCAAGCTCCTCGACGAAAGAATTGGCTATACCAGCAGCAACGTTGGGGTCTTTGTCCTCCACCGCGACCTGGATCAAACCCTCTTCCGATACGCTTATGTGGGCATATTCCATAAGAGCCAGGTAAGTTTCTTCGTAGTTGTCGGTATCGTACCTTTCGGCAAGATCGAAGGTCTCAATAACGCGGGAAGTCACGGCCCGGCTCTTGAGCATACGATAGTATATATCCGAAGGTGTCGCTCTTACGGGAAGGTTGAGACCGGCGGTGAGAGAAAGTGCTTCCGACCAGTCGCTTAAATTACTGAACGGAACCGAAACCGTTTTTGGAGGGAGAAGGAGAGCGGTGGCGGTATACCACTTGGGCAGAACCAGGGACACCACCACGGCCACCAGGGTGACTATTACAATTACTGACAGTATCAGACGCTTACGGGTGGCCAGCAGTTCCAGAAAAAGCCAGAAGTTATTTGAGTTGGTACCGGTCATTTTAGTTCCTCCCGGATATAGACCTTGACGTGACTTCCGTCACGAACAACAACGCCGGGTGAACTCTCGGTGGTAATTTTGGAAATCGGATTGAACACGTATATCTCTTCCTTGTTCGCGGTGGGAAGAAAGCCACCGGCCATTTGTATGTAATACAGGGCGCTTCGTCCTTCAGAAAACGGATAATTTCCGGGATTCAGAACTTCACCCATGACCATCACGAACCCCACCCTCACAGGCACAAAGAGTGAATCGGCCGGCTCAAGTTCAAAGGAAGCGAATGCCTCTCCGGTTCCCGGCAGGTCGGATGCCGGATATCTGTCGTATGTAAATCTGCCTTCGGGGTCCAGCCTGGGACGACGAAACACGGTTGAAAAGCTGGCATTGGCGTCCTGAAGGAGGCCACCCGCACCTTGCACGGCGTCCCCGACCGTCATGCCGCGCTGAAAACTGTAGATTCCGGGTTCTTGAACTGCTCCAAATACCGACACTACAAGATCATCAGGATGATCGGCCACCGGGGGTACTGATATAATGTCTCCCGATCGAAAAGAATCGCGTGAGCCGCTGCCGGAACCACCGATGATTCGGACCGCTGTCGAGTCTCCCCTTCGGCGCACCCCACCCGCCAGATCGAGCAGTGTTGCCAGATCATCACCGGGCACAAGCTCGATTTCGCGGGGATCCCGCACTTCGCCCACCACATTGACGGTATTCTCCGATTTATTAGGCACGTGAATAGTCTGACCGGCGTAGACGCAGGGGTCGGAATCAAGGTCACCCAGATAGACGGCACGGTCAAGATCGACCTTCACGGCATTGGGGCCGCCGGTAAAGAGAATCCATCGAGAGGAACCTTCTTTGGTGATGCCACCAGCCATCTCCAAGACCTCCGACACTCTTCGGTTGGTATAAACATCATAGGTCCCCGGCTGCGCCACAGCCCCGGTAACATTGATGGCAACGGAGCGCGATTTGGTGATGCCTACCGTGATTCCGGGGATGTTATATAGTAACCTGAGGGCCTCGCCCAGAATCTGTCGCGCCTGCGTGAGAGTCTTATTCGAGAGGTCATGAATGCCCACTGTCCTGTCGACGATCATTCCTTCCGGATTGACCGCAAGAGTCATTGACAGAAGCTGCGACTCTACAAAAGTAACCTGCAGCTCATCGCCGGGCCGAACGATATACAGGTCAGGATTGATGGGGCGACTGAACGGTGGTCCCTCTGTCTCCGACGGCATCATTATGACGAGCGGTTCCTGGGCTCCTTCCTGCGCCACACCCGGACCGACCGACGCCAATAGCAGCATAGCCGATAACAGAATTGCCGAATGTCTCATATCTAAAGTACAGTCCTCACGGAGTTTGTTGCTTAATCAGATTTCAAACAATATGTAAATGGCTTGATAATGTCAACTGCTATTAGCTCAGGCGCTAAGGACTGCCCGGTTTCGATACCAGTTAAAAGCCCAACTGCCCGTTAAGGTTAGGATTCGATCCGACAGCTCCCGGGCATTTCGATAAAGCGGTGAGATAGGATAGCAATGCTGCTGATATCATTCTGTCTTGAAAGTAAGAGAAGAGCGTTGAGAGTCGCGGCACCACTCACCGCTGACAGAGTAGACTTTGGGAAGAACAGTAATGGGGAGGACCAGGCCGGGCATGACGACGGGAGAAGTGACTTGGGTCACTGTCTGATCACGACCATTTGAAAAAGCGAGTCCCCGATAGTCTTTTCGATATAAATCTCCGGGCTGTGTGTCTGGTAATCGGCATTGAAATCACCCCGAGGGATTCGGAGCGTGTCACAATTGGAGCCTATGTTCACGAGGGGGACAAAGGTGAAAAGATTACCGGTATATCTCTCCAGGCGGCCGTCGCAGCCGCAGAAGTCGAGATCGTCAATGTCACTTACCTTCCGAAATCTCATAGAATAGGTCAGGCCATCGGTAATAGTGAAGGTCACCGAGTCCCTTTTCATCTGCATGGCCACCGTAACATCGCGCACCACGTAGGTGCCGGTAAAGTTCTCGATAAACGGGCTATCGGTGCCTTTATCGCCACCGCAACCGAAAATCAAACCCGCCAGGGTTACTACCAATGACAGTTTTTTCATGCTCCCTCCGTACAAAATTCTACTTTACTGACGTGCCCACGGTCCAAACGTGCATCGAAAGGTGGCGGGTGATAATGTTAGCCCTTAGATCTGGTATAATCCGTCGATGACGCCGGTTCGTTTAGTGTCCGGTCTGCTTTGTGCCGGTTGTATTCTACCGAGGCCTTGACAAAGTCCCTAAAGAGTGGATGAGGTCGAGTCGGCCGCGATTTCAGTTCAGGGTGAAACTGCACTCCCACGAACCAGCGATGATCGGATATCTCGACAATCTCTACCAGGCGTTCATCAGGTGACAGACCGGAAAGGACCAATCCGTTTTCCTGTAACATGGTGCGATAGGCATTGTTCAGTTCGTAGCGGTGGCGATGCCGTTCGTATATTTCGGCGGTCTGGTATGCCTCAAATGCCACCGAGTTCTTGTCCAAAAGGCAGGGATACGCTCCAAGACGCATAGTTCCGCCAAGTTCCGTTACCCCCTCCTGATCGGCCATCAGGTGAATCACGGGATGTTTGAGTTCTCGGTAGAACTCATAGCTATGGGCTTCCTTCAAATTACACACGTTGCGCGCGTATTCGATGACGGCGCACTGCATGCCCAGACAGATTCCGAGAAACGGTACGTTTTTTTCTCTTACATACCTGATGGCTTCAATCTTGCCTTCGACTCCCCGTTCACCAAACCCGCCGGGAATAAGCAGTCCATCGAGGTCGTGAAGAAACTTTTCAGCACCACTCTGCTTGATATCCTCCGAGGAGACCCATACCAGGTTGACCTCAGCATCACTATACACACCGGCGTGAGTAAAGGCCTCAATAATCGACTTGTAGGCGTCCTTGAGATTGACGTATTTACCGCAGATACCGATTTTTATCCGCCGGCTGGGATTGGTTATCTTCTCTACCATCGTTTCCCATTCATCAAGATCCGGTGCGGGCGCATCAAGGCCAAAGTGCTCGCAGATGATGTCATCGGCTCTCTGAGAGTGGAAGGCCAGCGGCACGGCGTATATGGTCGATGCGTCCTCGGCCGAAATAACAGCCTTAGTGGGGACCGAGCAGAACAGAGAAATTTTCTGGCGCAGGGGCTCGGATAACGGCTTGGCCGACCGGCACAGGAGCATGTTGGGCTGGATTCCTATCGACTGCAGCTCCCGTACAGAGTGTTGAGTCGGTTTGGTCTTGAACTCGCCGGCTGTTCGTATATAGGGAACCAGCGTAACATGGATGAACATGGCGTTGGCAGGACCCTCGTCCTGGCCCATCTGCCGGATGGCCTCCAGAAACGGAAGCGATTCGATATCGCCGACCGTGCCGCCAATCTCGACGATGGTCAGGTCCGGTTTGTCTTCCGCCTTTTCAAGCTTCTTGATACGGTTTTTTATTTCTTCGGTGATGTGCGGAATCACCTGGACGGTGGCTCCCAGATAGTCGCCACGTCTTTCCCGGGTTATGACAGTATTGTATATCTGCCCGGTGGTTACGTTGTGATCCTTTCCGAGCGACTGGTCAATGAAACGCTCGTAGTGTCCCAGGTCAAGGTCGGTCTCGGAACCATCATCGGTAACGAACACCTCGCCGTGCTGAAACGGGTTCATGGTGCCGGGATCAACATTGAGATACGGATCGCACTTGAGATTGGCGACCTTAAGTCCCCGCTTTTTCAGCAACAGACCGATCGAGGAAGCCGCGATTCCTTTGCCCAGTGACGACACCACCCCACCGGTCACAAATATATACCTCGTTTTTGTAGACATAGTGTCCCTTATCTATATATACGTCTTAACTTTTTCAAATCGTCCGGACTATTGATTTCCACCGACTTAAGGCTCGTTTTAAACACCCGGATACTTTCACCGTGTTCGAGTATGCGCAGCTGTTCAAGCGATTCGGCTTTCTCAAGCGGTGTTCTCTTCCACGACGCGAATTGTCTGAGCGCTTCCCGTCGAAAACCGTATACCCCGATGTGCCCGAGAAAGGGAAACTCACAGCAGCGTTTCTTCCGCCGCGCATTTTGCAGATAGGGAAGCGGAAGACGCGAGAACCACAAGGCATTGCCGCCGGCATCAATTACAACTTTAACGAGATCCGGGCTAAACAGGTCCCTGTCATTGTCTATGTCGCGGGCCAGAGTGGCAAACCGGATTTGCCGGTGGGCAATCATGTGCTTGACGAGAGTATCGAG
The DNA here is from genome assembly GCA_020348905.1 of Candidatus Zixiibacteriota bacterium. Taxonomy (GTDB): domain Bacteria; phylum Zixibacteria; class MSB-5A5; order GN15; family FEB-12. The sequence goes on along the minus strand of CP070756.1, from coordinate 2,344,831 downwards.
GACGGTTGGTTTCAACCCAAAGTTGTCGGCCTGCACGTTAATCACGATGGTGCCACCCAGCCTGGCGGCCACTTCGGCAACCCGGTCCGACCCGGTCTGGTGCCGCCGGGAGGTTTTGATGACTTCTGCTCCGAACTGTTGGGCGGCGGCGACCACGGTTTCATCGTCGGTGGCAACAACCACGCGGTCGATCCTCTTTGCCTTGAGCACCTGCCGGTGGACGTAAGAAAGAAGCGGTTTGCCGTGAAAAGGATATATCACCTTTTGAGGAAACCGCTTTGATCCGAGGCGGGCCGGTATCACTGCCAGCACCCTGTGGGCCATTATCTCACCCCTCCCGGCGCGAACAAAGATGCTCCGTACCCGGACGCCATATCATGACCGGGCCATTCAAACTTCAGCAGACAGGAGAACACAGAGGCCAGTGCGAGGGCAAGCTTATCAGTTTTTCGGGGTAACAACTTCAGTCGGGCAATGGGGGCAATGCGCTCAACCTGAAATTTTCCTAGTGGCATAAGCTATGATACGGATTTCACCCGGGGCTGTCAAGGTCAAAAGGCCAACGGCTATCCTGTTGCAGTACAATCAAATAACGGAATGCGAGTGCCCCTCAAGTTTTTTTAAGCGAACCCTTTCCATTTGGACGCGAATTTATTATATTATCCGTTGCCAGCGAACTACGGATATAGATAATCGTATAAACGATAAATTCTTAGGGATGAGTCTAGATCATGAACAAGAAGGTAATTATAGCCGCCAACAATATGATCTTCACTTCTAAGATAATGTCCATCCTTGACGGCATGGAGGCGGAAGGAATCAAGGCTATCCGCTCTGATGAGATTTTCAACAAGGCTCAGGAATTGAGACCGGACCTGATAATCATCGATTTGAACCTGAACGGAATCGAAGCTCCATCACTAATAAACAAGTTGCGCTCTTACGGCGCCACGCAGGCGATTCCCATTGTCTGCTATTCTCCTCACGTTCTCAAAGATCAGATGAAAGCCGCTAAAACCGCCGGTGCCACCGAGGTCTTACCAAACTCCAAGATGACCTCCAGAATGGGCCACATTCTTGGCAAGTACATTAGCGCTTAGAAGGTAAAGAAATTACACCAGAGGCCGGGTAGTTTATGTCCCGGCCTTTTTGTCTCCGCTCGGTCGGTCTTCAGCGGTAACACGCCGGTGTCTACGGGTCGGCCTTACGGAATGCCCAGGCCTCGTTCGTCACGTTGTGCCGGGGATTGAGGTAGTGTAAGATATTGTCGATCGAAGACGGTCCAACATGAAAAACCAAATCGACGGGTCCGACGCGGCTGATCAGCGAATCTTTGTAGCGATCCAGGTCATCGAATCGAAGCGGGTAAAGCAGGTAATAATCGAATCGACGCTCCTCTGATGACGAATCCCTGATCAAATCCAGATCACCCCACCCATAAACATATGTCCTTTCAATCAAATCAAACCCGCCATAGCTAACGGGGAAAATTCTCGATTTCTCCGGGGACATGAACAGTACGGCCGGTTTAGATGAGCTGAGTCGCTCGATTTTGACCAGCGGCTCGACCAGGCCCTTGTGACCATAGTTGACGGTTAGAGGCCCAAGGGCAGCGATGTTTACAGTTAAGGCGAAAGCTAATACAGCCAAGCTGAGCTTGCGATGCCTGCGGAAGAAACCAGAGTGCTGATGATGCTGGTGACAGGCAAGAACGAATACTACAATCAGAGCGGGGAGCATTGGTATCACGAATCGTTCCTGCCGGTTTGCAGCAAGAGAGTGAATAATCACAAAAGCCGCTGTGCTTGCTGTCAGGGCGAGGTGGCTTGTCCAGAATCGACGTCGGAGTGCCAAGTACATTACGATCAGCGAGACCGGTGGGATGAAATAAGCGACGATGACGGCCATATAAATGAAATGGCTGGTGGAATACAAAGCTCCTTCCGAAAGACCCTGGCGAACATAATTGATTGAGGTTCCCAGAAAAGAACCTACCCACATCCAGTCGGCCAGGCCTGCCAAGAGTATCATAGCTATAACCCCACAGCCGTAGTACAGGGCCGGCAGCAATCTCCGGTACTCGTACCACAAAATCAACGGAACGACCCAGAAGGCAAAGATCATCTGAAAGCGAAACATCCACGCCAGACCGGCGAGTACACCGGATATCATCAGGAATGCGAGCTTGTTGTCGGAGCGATGCTTATACAGATAGAGCAGAGATGCGGTCCACAGGGTCCCACCGAACATCTCTATGAGATTCCTGACTGCCAGGAAGGGCATGGCGAAGTGGGCGGCCATCACCAGGCCGGCTATCGCGGCCCAGGTTTTCGAGGTGGTGGCTGACTCGACCAATTTGTAAACCGCAGCCACGCCGATGAGCGAGAACAAGGCATGGCTCAGGCGTACGCCATACATAATGCGGTCGAGCGAGTCGTATCCCAACAGTATGACTGCCTTCATGTTCAGATAAAGCAACATATTGTACAGCGGGAACCGTGAAATAATGCCGGAGGAGTAGCGGCTCCAGTTCATGTTGCCGTCGACATCCCAGATGCCTACCCTTAACCAGCGGTAGGCAATATCAACGGTCTGAAACTGGTCATCGGATGCCATATAGCCTTTGGAAAAGAGCATGGCCACCAGTCGCAGCACCATCGCCAGCGCCATAACGCTCAAGAAAGGGTATTTCCGGATAAAGTTTTTCATGAAACCTTTAGTTGCATAACCGGACAATTCAGAATAATTTAAGTTTTTCGAAAACGTCAGTCCAGTAATGAAGTCGAAATTTTCCTCAATGAGACCAGATGAAAATCACCCCGGTATAAACGTAGCAGGGAGTATGCGGTTTGTCGCGTTTATCCTGTGTAGTCTCATTCTCGGCGCACCCTCACAGGCTCAGGATGTGCGAGCTATCTTGTTGAGATCTATCGGCGGGGAACGCGCCCTCCAGGCACTGATCAGCACCGAGTCTGTTAAGTCTTCAGGTACCATGACGCTCAACGGAGAGCAGGGTACGTTTGTCCAGTACTTCGTTCCTCCGGACCATTACTACATGGAGGCAACCTTTGAGGCTTTCAGCCTGGCCCAGGGCTACGATGGCGAAACCGCCTGGCAGAGAGATCTCAACGGTCAGGTATCGGTGGTGGAGGGATACGCCAAACAGCAGATGCTGGAGACGATCTACTTTGAATCCCTTGCCTGCCTGTTCTCCGACAGCCTCGACCGTGAAGCAGCCTACCTGGGATTAGTGGCGACAGAAGATGAGGTCTATCACCAAATAGCTTTCTTTCCCTTCGGAACGGATTCCATCTATGTCTATTTCGACACGACTACCGGGCTGAGGAGATTTACTCAAACGCGGCTGGACCAGTTAGAAGTGCTCACGTATATCGACGACTACCGGGAGGTGTCAGGAGTCCTGACTCCGTTCTATACGTTAGCAGAGATACCGGAGGCCGGCCTGACGACAGAGATGTATCTTGACACAGTGGAGGTGAATTTTCCGGTAGCCGAGGAGGTGTTCTCTCAGCCGTCGGAAATGAGAGTAGATTACAGATTTCCATCGGATGTTGATCGACTAACTATCCCATTCGAGTACGCCCACGGGCACATCCGGCTGGAGGTCATTATTAACGGGCAGAGCCGGGTTTGGATGATCCTTGATTCCGGCTCATCGACAAACATCCTTCACGCTCCGGTCGCAGATGCCCTGGGCTTAGCCTCGGTGGGCAGCCTCCCGGCGATGGGTGTAGGCGGATTCGCAGATGTGACACTGGTGAGGACCGACTCGCTGCAGATAGGCGGGCTTACGCTTTACGGACAGGTGGCGGGGAAAGTGGACCTTGGCAAGCTGTCAAAAGAACCTGGCGAGGGAGAATTCGGAGGCCTGCTGGGCTATGATTTCCTGTCTCGATTGCCAATCCTGGTGGACTACGCAGATTCCACCCTGACAATTTTCAATCCGGATTCGTTCCAACCCGACAGCGGCGGAATAGTGATACCTTTCCATCTTACAATGCAGGTTCCGACCGTGGCCGGTGAAGTCAACGGTATCGGGGGGGATTTCGTCGTCGATCTGGGTAATGCCTTCGGGCTAGTCCTTCACCGGGATTTTGTACTGCGAAACCAGCTCGAGCAAAAGCTCGATGATATCCGCGATATCAGCAGCCTGTTCGGTGGTGTTGGGGGTGCGGTGTCAGGACGCACCGCTTACGCGGCGGTTTTTCGCATAGATGATATTTTGCTGCAGTCTTTAAGAGTAATCTTGCCGGACTCGGCCGCCGGGATGGTTGGTTCGGAGGAGTTGGCAGGGAATATCGGGAACCTGGTTCTGGAGAATTTTGGAGTTCTGTTTGACTATCGGTCGAGTCGATTGATTCTCTATCCCGACCGCGGCTCGGCAGAAAACTGAACCGGACTGTTGTCCAACACGTTATAGGTGGGTATTGGCGGATATTAATTTGACTTTGACCCGAGCGCTGATATATTGGTCACCTAACCTTTGCAACGGGAGAAAAGAGTACCTATGAATGTTGGCGTCCTAACCGGAGGGGGTGACTGCCCCGGATTGAACGCAGTCATTAGAGCCATTGTTTACAAAGGTCTTAACCAGTACAAGTATAACATCATGGGCATATACGAGGGCTGGAAGGGACTGTTGGAAGGCGGTCCTATAGCGCCATTAACGATCGAAGACGTTGTCGGTATCCAGGTAAGAGGCGGCACGATTCTTAAGACCTCCCGGACTAATCCCTTCAAGCACAAAAAGGGAATCGAGCTGATCAAGAAGACCCTCAAGAAATACAAGCTCGATGCGGTGATAGCGATCGGTGGCGAAGACACCCTGGGAGTTGCCGCGAGACTTCACCAGGAAGGCATCAAAGTTATCGGTGTGCCAAAGACCATTGACAATGACGTTGCCGGTACCGATCAGACATTCGGTTTCGACACCGCCGTCAATATCGCCACCGAGGCCATCGACCGCCTGAGGTCGACCGCAGAGGCTCACAACCGCGTATTTTTGGTTGAGGTAATGGGGCGTCACGCGGGATGGATTGCGGTCCAGTCGGGGATTGCCGGCGGAGCGCACATGATTCTGGTGCCGGAGTATCCAATTGACGTGGATAAGCTGGTCACCGGCATTGTCAAAAGACACGCTCGTGGCGAAGAATACTCTCTTATCGTGGTGGCAGAGGGGGCGCGGCTGAAAAAGGACGGCGGCCAATCAGATTATATCCTCCAGGAGCCTGAAAAGGATGAGTTTGGCCACGTCCGCCTGGGCGGGATTGCGTATATCCTGGCGAAGATTATCGAGGAGAAGACCGGTTTTGAGTGCCGCAACGCCATCCTGGGTCACATTCAGCGCGGCGGCAAACCAACCGCTTTCGACCGGGTTTTGTCGACGCGTTACGGTATTCACGCTATCGACCTGATCAAGCAGAAGAAATTCGGTCAGATGGTGGCCCTGCGCGGTACAAAGATTGTGGGCACACCGCTGGTGTCGGCGATGAAGAAAGCCAAGACGATAGACAAGGAATATTACAAGATAGCGGAGGTGTTTTTTGGTTAGGAATCTGTTGGTCGCATTCATTATGCTGTCGGTATTCGCCGGCTCGACCATAGCACAGGATACGGATGAAGAGACATTCTCACCTTATAACAGCCGCCATCAAATAGGGGGCCGTCTGGGAACCTGGGTGAATGCGGGTGAAGACCCGCCGGAACTTTTGGTAAGCATCGATGAGTTCAGCCGGCTGGAAACGAATATCAGCAGTGTAAACGTCTACTTCGAGGGTTACTTCGGCTACAACCTGTTTCCACAGACTTTTATTGAGTTCTCAGTCGGTGTTGTCAACCGCGGCAGTGTCACGGTTCAGGAGGGGGCGTTCACCGACATCGGCAACCTGCTGATCTAC
>CP070756.1:2330228-2338813 GCA_020348905.1 Candidatus Zixiibacteriota bacterium | reverse complement strand
GGCTCTTGGCGAACAGGGCGTAGTAGGCTGGAAAGGTGGTACCGAAAACCGACTCCCACTGCACTTCACCTACCCGGCCCATGAGAGCCAAAATTTCGGGGGTGGAAAGTTCGGTCATCTTCTGACAGCCGATTATCGCCATCAGCCGGTGTGCCCCAGATTGTATCGCCATCCATCCCGTGCGAATAGCGGCGCTGCCGGGCGCGCAGGCAACCTCGGTAAGCCAGGTCGGGACCGGGTTAAGTCCCAGGTATTCCTGCACCACGCCAGGGAGCGAACGCTGTTTGTGATATTCCGGAACAGAACCGATAACGGAACCATCGATATCCTTCGGGTCTATCTGCGCGTCAGCAACGGCTTCCCGAAAAGCTTCGAAAGCGAGTTCCTGAACGGTGGCGTCGCTTCTGCGGCCAAACTGTCCGTGTCCTATCCCAATTATTCCCACTCGGGCCATATCGTTTCCTCCTAAATGTATTGACCGCCGTCGATCTTGAAAACTTCCCCGGTGATGTGACGGGCTTTGTCCGAACAGAGAAACGTCACCAAATAAGCGACATCTTCCGGAGTAGCGATACGTCCCAGAACCGTTTCATCGATGGCCTTGTTGAGAAATTCGGGTGGAATGCTGCGGGCCATGTCGGTCAGCACCATACCCGGGGCGACGACATTGACATTGACGTTGAATTTACCGAGCTCCCTGGCCAGAGACTTGCTCATGGCGATTTCGCCTCCCTTGGAAGCGGCATAGTTGGTCTGCGCAAACTTGCCCCGGAGGCCGTTTATCGATGATATGTTGATGATCCTGCCGCCCTTTTGATCCTTGAAAACGATAGCCGCAGCCTTGTTATAATTGAAGTATCCTTTCAGATTTACATTGATGACCTGATCGAACTGTTCTTCGGACATTTTCCAGATGACCCCGTCCCAGTTGATACCGGCATTACATACCATAATGTCGAGCTTGCCGAATTCCTTGATAACCGTATCGACCATGTTTTGAGCGTCGGTATAACTCGAGACATCGGCTTTTATAGCCAGGCCCTTCCTTCCCAAGGCCGTGATTTCCTCGACGACTTTCTTCGCCTCGGTGTCATGGCGACGGTAGTTGATGGCCACATTACAGCCCTCGCGGGCCAGGTCGAGAGCTATGGCCGTTCCTATTCCCAGGCTGCCGCCGGTTACAATGGCGGCTTTTCCTTCAAGACCCAGATCCATCCAAACGTCCTCCTTTGGAAGCTGGAAGCGATGATTTGCGTTCAAACATATGAGCGATTCTGGATTAAAAAACCCATCAAAAACTTAGCCCTGAATATATCACACCGGCCCGAAAAATCAACGGCTTTTTACCGCGTGTCACCCTCCTTGACATTGGACCCCGGTTTGTTATACTTGTAACCTACTTATGACTAGATTCAGGCAAAGTATATAATGGTCATCACCGGCGTAATACTAGCCGCAGGGATGTCTTCGCGCATGGGCGCGGTCAATAAGTTGCTGCTCAAGTACAAAGACCGTACTATCATCGAGGAAACCCTCACGCAAATGATGAATTCGGGGGTAGATGACGTAGTAATTATTACCGGTTTTGAGAGCGACCTGATCGAACAGGTTCTGGCGAGCCATACGGATAACAGGACAAGGTTCGTTTACAACGCCGACTACCGCCAGGGGCGGGCGGAATCCATCAAATGCGCCATTAAGGCCATCGCCGGTAAGGCCGATGCGGCCCTGTTTATGGTGGCAGATAAGCCCGGAGTAAACAGCCACCTGATCGACAAAGCTATCGAGCGATTCCGAACGGATCGGCCGGCTATTCTTTATGTCGAGGCTTCAAAGGTTCGCGGTCACCCAATCATATTCGACAAGCGCGTGTTCGATGCTCTGCTCTCTCTCAACGGGGATCGCATCGGCGATGAGTTAGTTTCTAATTACCGCGACGATCTCGTGAGGCTGGTCGATGATACGCCACAAATCGATATCGATAGCAAAGATGATTATCGTATATTACTGGAAACCGAGGGCCACAATTAGTGGATATTTTTGAGGAAATATATAACCGGAGAAAAACTGGTCAGCCGTTTGTACTGGCCACTATCGTTCGAACGGCAGGAGCATCGCCACGGGCGCCGGGCGCCAAGATGCTGGTTTTTCCCGACGGTTCCATCTCGGATACGATAGGCGGCGGCACATTTGAAAAGCTGGTCATTGAGGATTGTCTGCATCTTTTCGAGTCAGGAAAGGACCACCTGCTTAAGAGGTACAGCTTCACCAGGACCGGCAAAGATGCTACCGGGATGGCGTGCGGAGGCGAAGCGGAGGTGTTTATGGAAGTCAACGGCAGTCCTAAAAGGCTGATTGTTTTTGGAGGGGGGCATATATGCAGAGATCTGGTCAAGCTGGCGCAGGGTTCCGAGTTCTTGATTACGGTGGTTGATGATCGCCCGGATATATTGAGCGAGTACGGCCATCCGGTGGCTGTGATTAAGACAGACCCGGAATACCGGGAGAACTTTCCCGCGCTTGACCACAACTGCTACGTTGTCATCGTGACCCGTTCGCACAAATGTGACCGGCTGATTTTGGAACAGGCCATCGGGCAGGATACGGCCTACCTGGGAATGATAGGATCGAAATCCAAGGTCGCTGAACTGTTCTCTCTCCTGGAGCAGTCGGGTGTGGACAGAGCGAAGCTGGATAATGTTCATGCTCCGATTGGCCTGGACATAAAAGGGGAAGGTCCTTACGAAATCGCAGTCTCAATTCTGGCCGAATTGATAGCCGTTAAGAACGGGGTTACGCGAAGTAAACGCTGATGCCGCCGGTTGCTGAAAACAGAGTCGTTGTAAGGGGCGCAGGGGAGATGGCCTCGGGAGTGATAAGGCAACTGGTTACGTCAGGTTATGAAGTCATCGCCCTTGAGCAGCCCAATCCCTGTTTCGTCAGGCGCTACGTTTGTTACGCCGAAGCCTTCTATGCAGAAAGAGCCACAATAGAAAATGTCACTGCTGCTTTAGTTCAATCAGTGAACGAAGCCGTTAAAGCCGTCTCAAACAAACTGATCCCGCTGCTTGTCGATCCTGAAGCCCGCCGTCTGGCAGATCTGTCTCCGCTGGCTGTCATCGACGGTCGTATGCTCAAGGAGAACATCGATAGCAGTCGCGATATGGCCCCCGTTGTGATTGGACTGGGTCCGGGTTTTGTGGCCGGGCAGAATTGCCACGCAGCGGTGGAGACCAACCGGGGAGATGATCTCGGACGGGTTCTTTATGCCGGTCATACGCAGCGTGACACCGGGACTCCTTCGGCGGTCAATGGCTTTACCCATCAGAGAGTATTACGGTCGCCGGGCGATGGAAAGTTTACCTCGCACTGCCGGATCACCGATATGGTAAAGGTGGGGCAGCGTGTGGGTGAGGTGTCCGGGCTGCCGATCGTCAGTGAGATTGACGGTATGATCCGCGGCATGCTACACAACGGTCTTCATGTATGTTCCGGTCAGAAGGTCGGCGATGTGGATCCGCGCGCGAACCGTGAAGACTGCTTCCGGATTTCGACCAAGGCCCACACAATCGGTCGTGGGGTGCTTGAAGCGCTGACAAGTCTGAAAGACAAATCCACATATTAATACAGTAAGCCCGGATGCGACTGATATTCGAACCCGGGCAGAAATCGCTAATATACGGTCGCGCTTACTTCTCTTTTTTCACACGAAAATCGCCGCCGACAATCATCCGCATTGCTTCAGAAGTTCCTTCGTAAATACGGGTGATTCTGGCATCACGCCACAGCCGTTCGGCGTTGTAATCCTGGGTATAGCCATAGCCGCCATGCATCTGTATGTTCTCGTCAGCAACGGCAGACGCCGTTTCGGACGCCTTCAGTTTAGCTTTAGCAGCTTCTATCGAAAACCGCTTACCAGCCATTTCCACAGCAATGGCGTGGTAGAGAAGATAACGGGAGGCATCGATTTCAATTCTCATATCGGCAAACTTGAACTGAGTTGCCTGAAAGCTGGAGATGGTCTGGTTGAACTGCACCCGGTTCTGGGTGTAATCAACCGCTTCGGCGAAAGCCTGTTCAGCGATGCCAAGTGCTCCAGCGGCAACTCCCAGCCGGCCGTAATCGAGAACGCTCAAGGCGACACGGAAACCTTTGCCGGGTTGTCCGATCATGTTCTCGGCCGGTACCGTCACATCTTCGAAATGTACCGGGCACGTTTTTGACGAGCGTATTCCCAGCTTCTTCTCCGGGGGAGCAACCGTAAGACCTTTGCTGTCGCCATCGACGATAAAACAGGTCGGGCCCTTATCGGTCTTACAGAATACGACGAAGAACTTGGCGATATCGGCTGAAGTAATGAACTGCTTCTCGCCATTGAGTACGTAGTGATCTCCTTCGGTCGCAGCCTTGGCTTTGATTGAGAGTACATCAGTTCCGGCATTCGGTTCAGTGAGGCAGAAGGACGTAATAGCGCCTTTGGCCATCAGCGGCAAGTATTTCTTCTTCTGTTCATCGCTTCCGTGCAGCTCCATGGTTTTGCAGCCGAGACTCAGGTGAGCTGCCAGCAGGGTTGCCAGGCCGGCATTGGCCTTGGCAAATTCCTCAATTATGCATGAGACCGCGAACGGGTCGAGCCCCATGCCTCCGTATTCGGTAGCAATGGAACAGCCCAGGTAGCCCAGGTTCGCCATCTCCGCAATCAAATCGTCGGGTAGCCCTTCTTCATCCAGCTTACGGGTGACGGGGCTGACGCGTTTCTGACAGAAATCTCTTGCTAAGTCTCTACATTCCAATTGCTCATCGGTCAATGTAAACGAAGTCAATCTCTCCTCCTTAGGTTTTCCCAAACATTTGCTTCCAATTCAAGATAGCCGAATTTACATCATTAATAGGGGTCAGGTCAAGCTGGACTTAGGCTGAGTCACAAGCCCGTTTAGCATCAAAGACTTAGCCCTCGTCAGCAGGTACTATGTTACATCCATTTCGACACTTCTAATACCGGTCGCCGCGAATATATCCGCCGGGATTGCCTTGAACCTTTGGCCTCTGAATGCGTATTTCAGTAATAATGGGTCTGCCCCAATCGAGCCAAGGAGGTAACAATAGGAATAAGTTTGACATCGCGGGCAGTGAGGGCCTTCGCGGGTCTGGGCATCATCACAATACTCCTGGCGAGTTGTGACAGGTCGCCGGAAAATACGCTCGTGTGCCCGACCGTAGATTCCCAGCCACTATCAGAAGCAGTTTTCGACCAGGAATACACTTATCGTGTGATCGCTTCAGGTATCCCCCGGCCTACCTTCCGGTTGGCAGAGGCCCCGGTTGGCATGACCATTGATTCCATTGACGGTCTTATTTCATGGATGCCGGCACCCGACAGTGACCCGAACTCTGCCGTCGTAGTTGAAGCAGCAAACTCCTGCGGAGTGGCCGAGCAGACATTTATAATTACGGTCTCCGGTTTGCCGGTGAGTCCCGTCATAACGTCAGAGCCACCCATCAGTGCCACGCTTGGTCAGGACTATGTCTATTCGGTCGTTGCCAGCGGCGACCCGGTGCCGACATTCCGTTTATCGCGAGCACCGGTGGGTATGACGATTGACCCGGTAAGCGGTCTGATCTCATGGATTCCTTCATCGAGCAGTCCCTTTGACTCCAGGGTCGCTGTTGTCGCCAGCAACCTCGGTGGCGAGGTTTCTCAGGAATTTGTGGTGCAGGTAGCCGGTCTCGAGATTGATGGATGGGAAACCGGTAGCCTGGTGGGCGAGAATATCGATGCGGTGGAGATTCGCGCTGTGGCAAACGATATCGAGACGGGCGTCTATCCCCAGATAAACAGCCTTTTGATTGTAAGAAATGGAAAGCTGGTCTTTGAAGATTATTTCAACGGAGCCAATCGCAGTAGCGCCCACAACATCTACTCGGCGGAGAAATCCATAACCTCGTGCCTGATGGGCATCGCGATTGACAGGGGCTTGATTGTCGATGAGAATGAACTGCTTTATCCTTTCTTCCCGGAGTATGATTCGTTTGATAACTGGTCAACGTGGAAAGAGCAGGTCAGCCTCAAGCACCTGCACACCATGACCGGCGGATTTGAACTTGAAGGGGAGGACTACGATCTATGGCGATACGATGTCGGGCCGAGGGACTGGATCAAGTTCTACCTTGACCTGCCGATTGTCTCCGAGCCGGGAACGGCAATCGACTACAGGAGTCTCTATGACCGTCTGGCCGGTCATGTTATCGAGCGTCAGGCCGGGATGTCATTGCCCGAGTTCGCCACTGAGAATCTCTTCCAACCGCTTGGCATGAAGTACTACGAATGGAGCACCTGGGATCCGGTGGCAAGTTCGATGATATCAGCGCAGCTCGCCATAAGGCCAATCGATATGGCCAAGTTCGGCCAAATGTATATGGACGGTGGTGTGTGGGCAGGCAACCGTCTGGTATCGGAAGACTGGGTGGCGCGCTCGACAACCGCCTACCTCGGGAATTACGGATACAACTGGTGGGTATACCAGTGGGCGACGTCGGTTGGCAGCGTTGATGTTTACTACGCCTTCGGTAACGGTGGCAATGGCATCTGGATCTTCGAGGAGTTTCAAATGATTGTCGTCATGACCGGGGACTACTTCGTCCAGCCGGATTACTGGCAGCAGCAGCAGCAGATCCTCAAGTACAGGATCATCCCGGCCGTCGGCAACTGAGTGTCAAATCAGGCACCGGCGCACATAGTGCACATCAAGCCGAATAGTGCGCCAGTAACGCCCATACTCGCGGATCCGGCTCCCGCAGCGCTCATCGTTTTTGTCACAGTGACATCACATAGTGGAACAATTCATCTTTGTTACCGTTCTATATGCTATGTTAACCTCTGACTTCAGGGATACCTGACATGCCCTATCTGCCGGATACAACCTCACTGATCCTATTCGCCACTGCCAATTTCCTGGTGCTGATAGTGCCGGGCCCGGCGGTCATGTATACCGTTACCAGAAGCCTCGACCAGGGGAAAAGAGCCGGACTCATGTCTGTGTATGGTCTGGCCCTGGGGACGTTTCCACATGCCCTGGCGGTGGCGCTGGGGGTGGTCGGCCTCTTGGCGTCATCGGTGATAGCGTTCGATATTATGAGATACGCCGGCGCCGGCTATCTGGTCTACCTGGGCATCAGTCGATTTCGTCAGAGACAAGCAGGACAGGTAACGGAGGCAAGAAAACCAAAGACAGGCATGGCGGCATTCTGGGAGAGTTTTACGGTGGGGGTGCTTAATCCGAAATCAGTGCTGTTTTTCTTTGCCTTCCTGCCACAATTCGTGGATCCCTCACGCGGCTATCCTTTGATTCAGATCCTTCTGCTGTGGTTGCTGTCGCAGGTGATGGCGGTCGGGGTAGGAAGTGCTTACGCTCTGGCAGCGGCGTGGCTTCGCCACCTTTATCTCAAACGGGGAGGCGGCTCTGCTGCCGGGAATTACTTTGCCGGAAGTGTCTACGTTCTGCTTGGACTTGCGACGGCTCTAACCGGTTCCAGGACCAGATAGATGCGGGCACCCGTCTTAAACCTCGCCTAAACTGATTCATTTACAGCTGTGGAACAAAGAGTTCATTCAGGCAATGCCCCACGCAATTCCGCTATGAATTCTGCTTTTACCCAGTAAAGAGTGCCGGTACCGTTTTTTGGACTTTGATACAGATTCATCAGTTCCTCGAAGGTCTTGCCTTTATAGATATCAGGATCCCAGGTTGCGAAGCTGGTGTAAAACAGGAACTTTCCGTCAGCAGACACATAGGGGATAGTCTCGCTCTCCGGAGTATTTATAGGAAGACCCAGATTCAGGCATGCTGACCATGTGCCGTCATCTTTCCTGAAGCTTATGTAAAGGTCACTTCTGCCAATGCCGCCGGGCCGGTTGGAGTGGAATATCAGGTAACTTTCGTCGGGTGCTATGAACGGCCCACCTTCGTTATGCTGGGTGTTGATCTCGCGGGGGAGTCTTTGAGGGGGCAGGTAGACACCATTCTCAAGCGCTGAGTAATAAATGTCAAAGTGTCCCTCTTGTTCAGCCAACGACTGAAAATAGATTGTGCCGGTGGATGAGACGGCCGGGTTTATTTCAGGACTAGCACTATTAAGTGTAAAGCCAAGATGAACCGGTTCGGCCCAGCCCTGACTTTTTTTCTCTGTCATCCAGATATCATAGCTGGAGTTTTCGACGGTATCGCCCGGAACCGGCCGAACCGAGGAGAAATACAGTCTTGTACCGTCAGGAGAAAAATAGGGGCGGTAATCCGAATAGTGACCAGAAAAGGAAGCTACTTCCGGCGGCAACCATGTCTCGCCGCTACGCCTTACGTGAATGATTACATACTGAGGGTACTTGTTGTTGGCGGTTACATAAAAGCACTCGTCTCCTAAGGGAGAGATGGTGATGCCGAGCTCATGATATCCGCGCGAAATAAGCCCGGGAGCGAATAACTCAGGATTGGGGCCAGGCGTTGGCTGACCGAGAAATGGTCCCTTCTGTTTTTGGCCGGAAAGATTGTCAGCCTGCGACGTGTTCTGGCAGGACATAGAAGCGGCAC
>CP070756.1:2306645-2330128 GCA_020348905.1 Candidatus Zixiibacteriota bacterium | reverse complement strand
AAGCAGGTAACCATCGGTGGCGGGACGACGCTGTACACCTGCCGGGATATAACCAGGTTGAGCCAGGCGGAGCAGGCTCTTAAGGCCGTTAATGAGGAGCTGGAGGTCGAGCGTCAGACTCTCAGGGAAAAGAACACCGCCCTGAAGGAGATCCTGGGCCAGATCGAGGATGAGAAGAAGCGAATGGCGTCACAGATGCACCTTAATATCAACCGTATGGCCCTTCCGATTCTTAAAGCGCTCGAACAGAAGACGTATCCGGAGGGCGGGTATTTTGTGGCCTTGCTTCGAAACTGTCTCAGCGATATTACGTCGCCTTTTATCGGCACCCTTGAGTCGGACTTTTCCAACCTGACGCCCAGGGAACTGGAAATATGTCAGATGATCAAGAGTGGTTTTACCAGCAAGCAGATAGCGGAAGCTCTTACCACGGCGGTAGAAACGGTCCTCAAGCAGCGGAAGATGATACGGAAGAAGCTGGGCATATCCAATCAGAAGATAAACCTTGTTACCCACCTTAAGTCGTTGGAGCATTCATCGTTAGGCAGGCCATGAGGATTCCGGGTGCTTGTAAGCAGCTCCGATACTACAGGTGACGAGTTATACCCTATACGACCCCTATAATACCCCCTTGATTAAACGTTGAAAATGCTGATAATTACAGTGTAAAAAAAGACAAGAGAGGTCGTAAAAGTTACTTTGCTAATGTACTTGCGCATTGAGGATGGAGAAACCTGCCTGCTCGGAGGCGCATAGCGACATACAGGAGAAAATTTTCGGAGGCGAACAAGGCTAAATCCGCTCGCTTCAAGAAAAGAGGCCGCAGAAGCAATAGAACTACTTCCAATATACGGGGGGTTAGAACAAGCCGGGAGCGAGGGCCAAGGGCCAGGGGGTGTACAAGGTCGGCCCTTCCCTCTCTCCCGTGAGAAACAAGGAGAACCTTTATAAGAATAGCCACATGATGTCTGATCGGGCCGCTATGCATCTCGCCTGATGACCTTGCGACATTAACGGCGCGAGCCAGAAGCACCTGAACTTGATAGGTTGAAAAGGCACAAAATAGGAGTCACGCCTATGAGTCAGGCTCTTCCGAGCGACCCGAGAAACTTGCCCGGCGCAAGGGTTAGGGGAGGCAAAGGTCTTTCAGGGCTGCCGCCCAGGCAGTCGAGTTCTCCTCAAATTACGAACAAAGTCACCAATGGCGAAGACGAGGATGAGGTCTACGCCAAGCAACTGATCGCAAAGATCAAAAAAGGCAATCAGGAAGCGTTTGGTGAACTTGTCCAGCGCTATAATCGGCAGGTGGCTGCGCTGGCTTACAAAATGGTCAACAACTATGACGAAGCGGCCGATGTTGCCCAGATAGTCTTCGTCAAAATGTATGACAATGTCTGGCGCTTCGATGCCAGCAAGAAGTTCTACAGTTGGCTTTATCGCATCACGGTAAACGCCTCCATTGACTACATGCGAAAGCACAAGCGGCATCGTCACGAGCCGCTGGAAGATTTCCACGAAACCACCGACAACTCCACTTCCGACCCGGAATCACATTATAGAAGGAGTCAGATTTCGTGGTTTGTCGAGCAGGCCGCGAACTCGCTGAGCGAAAAACAGCGCTCGGTATTCGTCCTTCGCGATATCGAGGGGTGCGACATCGATGAGGTGGCCAACTGCATGAATGTCTCCGAAGCTACGGTGAGATGGTATCTTCATCGGGCCAGGATCAAGATTCGCAAGGAACTCCGGCGACAGTGCCCCCAGGTCCTCAACTTCCTCGGTCTATATTGATAGCACCAGACCGACCCATTCAGGGGGCGATTAATACTGCTGCCCGTTTTGCGGCCGAAAGCCCTGACATCTCAGGAACTTTCGGCCGCTTTTTTTTCTTCCTTTCGAAAAGCCGCATATCTATCGGCTGCGCCAATTCAGATTGATCACGGAGAAGACAGGCGGCTGTCGTTTGTCTGTGGGACAAACAATAAAAAAGCCGCCCGGTCGCTGTTTTCTGCTCTGATATTACCACGGATTGCCTTATCTTACCCGGACTATGGCGCTGGGCATCAAGAGAATCTCCGTTTTCACCGTTACCCTGTCCGCGGTCGTTGTCTATATCGGCTTTTATGCCTGGCGGGTGATGTTCAACAACTTTGCCGTGGAGGTTTTCGATGCCTCGCCTACCGATGTGGGGCTGATTCAGGCTGCCCGTGAGATTCCCGGTCTGCTGGCTTTTGGGGCCGGTGCACTGGCACTGTATTTCACCGAGTCAAAGATCGCTGCTGTTTCGATAGTGACGATTGGCATGGGATTGCTGCTATGCGGGCTGGCGCCGTCGCTGGTGGTACTTGGCCTGGCCACTGTTATCATGTCGTTTGGCTTCCACTACTTCGAACCCAATAATTCGTCGCAACTTCTGATGCTGTCCAAATCGGAGGAACTCGGTCGTGCTCAGGGACGGCTTCTGTCATATGAAGCCCTGGCGGGCCTGATGGGCGCCGGACTGGTGCTCACGCTGACTTTCTTTCTGGACTTCCGGGCAACATTTTATATTATCGCTGCCGGTGTTATTGCTATCGGGCTCTACCTTGCGATAGCCCTGCCCTCGAACCGGGGTGAACAAGAGAAACGCAAGGTGCGGCTCAAGAAGAAGTACTGGCTGTACTATTCACTATCTTTCATGCGCGGCTGCCGACGTCACATCTTCACCACCTTTGCCATCTTCCTGCTGGTAAAGAACCACGGCCTGAGTATAACGGCCATCTCTACCATCATGCTGCTCAACAGCGCCCTGACCATTTTCACCAACCGCCTGCTGGGTAGTCTCAGTGACAGGGTTGGTGAGAGGACGGTGCTGGTGGGGTGCTCGTTCCTGCTGGTGTTCATCTTTACCGGTTACGCTTATGTTACCTATCTTCCGGTATTGATCGGGTTTTATTTTATCGATCATGTCTTGTTCGGCTCGTCGATAGCCCTGAAGTCGTATCTTCGTAAGATTGCCTCGGCCGAGGACCTGACCAACTGTTTATCATTTGGCATGACGGCCAATCATATCACGGCGGTGGTAATTCCGGTCGTGGGCGGTGTTCTCTGGAGCACGTTCGGTCACGAGGTTACTTTCATTGCCGGTGCCGCGATTGTTTTTATTGATATGCTGCTGGCCTTGAAGGTACCGGCGCGAAAAATGGCTTGACAGCAAAAGGGCGGGTTTGCATTATCTGTTGGGGAGTACTGCAGGGGCTGCAATCATTTACGTTCTCCACTAACTGACTCGGTCGATGTTCACCGATGAGATAAGGTTAGTATCCATTGTAATCTGGGGTTCAAATAATCCCAGTCTCTTAAACCTTTAACGGGAGGAAGATCGATGGTACGCAGGAAAATCGACGCCGGGTACGTAAGCCCCGGGGTCACGCCGGTGAAGAAGCGCGACTATGTGATCGTGGAATTGCGGCACAATAGTAAGATTGCGTTTTCGTCGCGGGGTTTTGCCGGGCCGGCTGATGTTGAAAGACCTGTTGGCGCTCTGAATGATGTCCTGAGTACGTTCCGAGTCCGGCGGGTCGCATCGCATTTCGGCCTGAGGGATACCGAGATCAGGCAGCGGGTAACCAAGGCTCCGACGAGGATGCCCAAAACCGTGACGGCGTCATTTGCTCACAGTGGCTTCGTACAGGTAGTTCCAAGGAAAGATGCCGATGCGAAAGCTCTGGCGGACCGACTGAACCGGTCGAAATCGGTATGGAAAGCGATGGTTGCGCCGCAGCCGGTGCCGGCCGCTCTGCCTACGGGAGCCAGCCTCCGCAGCCGCAATTTTGAACCCGCCCAGGGGTATCTGGCTTCGCCGCCAAACGGCATCGGCGCCATGGAGGTATGGAGATCACACAAGGCCATAGGGCAGCGCGTGACGGTCTGTGATATCGAGGGCAACTGGAACTTCCGGCACGAAGACCTCCCGAGAGGTACGCGCAAGATCGGCGGTGATCTCATCCCCGGCCTGGGATGGGAAAATCACGGCACAGCCGTACTTGGCGAGATAGTGTCGAAACCGAGCGAAATCGGCACCGTGGGTATTGCCCACAGGGCCAGGGCTGTGACGCATTCGGCTGTTATCGGAGGTGTGTGGAACACGGCTCAGGCAATCGTGAGAGCCGCCAGATACCTTCGGCGCGGCGATGTAATCCTGATTGAGCTGCAGGGCAGTGGTCCAATGGGCCGGTGGGTTGCCATGCAGTACTGGGACGACATCTTCTCAGCAATCCGTTTTGCCACCGATCGGGGTATTACGGTTGTCGAGGCTGCGGGCAATGGCGATGAGAATTTTAACCTCAATATTTTCAGGGGTACCGGATTGCAGAAAGACTCGGGCGCAATTATCGTTGGGGCGGGAGTCCCTCCCACCAACTGGTTTGACTATTTCCAGAATTACGGGTTCATCAATGTTCCGCGCTCGAGAATCTGGTTTTCCAACTACGGTCGCATAGTCAATGTTCAGGCCTGGGGCTGGCACGTAACTACCCTTGGATACGGCGACGCCCAGGGCGGGAGGAGCAGGAATCGCTGGTATACCCATCGTTTTTCGGGTACCTCCAGCGCTTCGCCTATTGTTACTGGGGCCGTGGCGTGTATTCAAAGCCGGGCGTGGGCCCGGCGGGGTCGTCCGCTTACCCCGTCACAGGTGCGCAGTCTGCTTATCAGGACCGGGACGCCTCAGGTGGCCGGAGTGGGGGTGCCATTGAGCCAGCATATTGGCCCTCAGCCGAATTTGCCCAGGGCCTTGAGATATGTGTAGTAATCTGGTATCTTGTCGGTAGTATGAATAAGGAACCCAAAGATCGTGGCCGGGGAATAAGACCGCACTTGCGACTCAAGTTAAAACCCGGCTGGCGTTACGATACGAACCGGCACGCTTTTGTAGCGGCCGATGGGCACGAGATGCTTGTCGGCCGCAAACTACCGCGAGGGTGCACTATCGAATATACCGTCCCCGAGTTGGGTCGGGCGGACCCCGGTAAGCTGTCCGAAAATGAGAAAAACCTCGCTCGTCACATGATGTTGGTATTCTCCCGTGGTACCGATCCCAACCGGTATATAGAGACCGTGGCCGGTTGGGAATGCATCGAGAATGTCACGCCTCCCCCTGAAATAAGTCCAGCCGGCTGATCGCTTGGATCGCAGGGCCGGAACGTTGCCCCGAAAAATGGCTTGCGTGTGCTTCGGGTGGAATGTATTGTTCCTGTAGCGGGAGGATTTGACCGCTTTTTCCATCACATCGTCTTCGTCGAATCCTTTTGGGGCAGTCGGCAGCGATTTGATTATCAACCCGCTGCGAAAATAAAGTGTATCCGCGCGCCAGCAGCGTCGGCGATGCAGGTAAAGCGTCGCGGAGGTAATGAAACGGCAAAGCGCCGCAGGACGGTATGGGCCGGTCAGGCTCGGCTCAATCTTCCCTTGCCATAAGGCCCTCACTTGCCGGGCGCTGAGAACAATGCCCAACGGGCAGAAAGAAGTGAGGCGAACATGGATTTTGTCCAACTAATAACAGAGCTGTCGTATCAGTATGGCCCCTTCCTGTTTGCGGTTCTGTTCACTCTGGTCATTAGCAAGCGAGCCAGAAAAGCGTATCATGAGGTGGTCACCAGGAGCGAACCCCCGGCCACAGGCGAGGAGAGGACCACTTACCGAAGAATCTATATCGGGACATTCGTCTTCGCGGTCGTGCTGGTTATTGCCTCGGTCACGTGGTGGATGTTTAATCAAACTTATCATCATGTTTTCATCGGCAGCATCGTAGATCTGAAAGACCACGAGCAGGTCTCTTCGATGGAGATGTATTTCCGACCTATTCTTCATCCCCACCTGGAGCAGTTGCCGCAGATGAGAGACGAAGAATTTGTTCTTGTACAGGACGGGTCCATACCCAGTACCCGGATGCTGGATGTCTATTACAGCAAGGGCGGCGGCCATATTCAGAAATTCGAGGTTTGCTGTAAGGACGGGTCAGGGTCGAAATACCGGGTGGTTTGGTCCGACAGTCTCCACACGAATGTTCTGGAACGAATATCGTCGACCGGTGAGCATGCTTCAGTATCCGGCAATATTGTGTGGGCGGCAGAGCAGGGGGAACAATCATTGTTCCGGCATCAGGTTCCTTTCCGGCGTGACAGCTCGGCGCGCTTCGATCCGGTGACGGTGCTTCAGGACGAACGAAGTGATGTGGGCAGCAAGATTGTCGCTATTGACCGGATGCTGGCGCTTGATGATGATTCCCTTCGAATCATCGCTCGCATCAATACCGACAAGGAGCCGATGGCGCAGACCCTTCTTGACCTGACCAGACACAGCGATAAGGAATTGGCCTACAAGGCACGCGTGCTTGCCGATGAGCGCTGTGATATTGAAGGCATACTGGCCGAGCAGTTGAAATCAGAGGATGCTGAGAAATCAGAGCAAGCCCAACAGATATTGCTCAGGACGGATTCGGCTAAGGCGTCGGCAATCCTTATGGCGGCCGAAGAGACAGGCTCGGTCGAGGACAAACAGAAGATCGAACAGCTCAAAATGCAGATTCAGGAGGGTTCGAAATCGGCGGCGGTTGTGCCCACGGCGTCAATTGATGGTGATCGGTACTACGTGCGTGCCACCTGGGAGCCGAGCGACACAACCGTTGTCGACTGTCTTACGGAGCTTTTTAATAGTGAACCCGGACATAATCGGACTATGGAAGATGAAAAAGCCATTATGAATGACAAGAGTGAACGTATAGTCTGGTGGTACTCAAAAGAATGGGCACTCTGGATTGCCGAGCGGATTAAGGAGTGTGGTGGTACTGCCGCGTTCGTAGGGTTTTAGTTGGTCTTCCTGATAAGGGGAAAGAAAGAATCCAATAACACCACTGTTCTGATACTAAGGTGACTTCGAAATAACATGTGAAATTCATCGTAAAGCCGGGAGAGGACGCATGAAGATTAAGGACTTTGTCAGTGACGCGCAGGTGGTCAAACAGATTACCCGTTTGAATCAGAAATTCGTTCGCAAGAAAGTCAAAGTCTCTGACATCCTCGATGCTCAGGGCCACCAGTATGTTGATCTGGTCATGGAGGGGGGCGGTGTACTCGGTATTGCCCTGGTAGGCTATACATATGCCCTCGAGAAAGCCGGTATTCGTTTCCTGGGCGTGGGTGGAACCTCGGCCGGGGCCATAAATGCACTGCTGGTGGCCGGAGTGGGTCGTCCGAACGAGGCCAAGAGTGAAAAGATCCTCGGAATACTTGCCGCACTGGATATGTTCAGTTTTGTTGACGGCGACGATGATGCGGAAGATTTCTGCCGGGCTATGGTCAACAAGGCGGGCAAGCTCAGACTGATGCTGAAAGGGTGGCAGGTAATAGACAACCTGACCGAACGTCTGGGACTGAATCCCGGCAAAACATTTTTGGAATGGCTCACCAGTCAATTGAAAAAGTACGGGGTTACCACCCTTGCGGAACTGGAGCAGCAGATGAAGCCGCCGAGTTTGCACACCCGCGACGGGGATGCGATCTCGGCCCGAAAGGCCGGTGCCAAACTGGCCCTGGTGGCTGCCGACATATCGACCGAGACCAAGGTAGTGTTTCCGGAAATGGCGCCTCTGTACTGGAGGAAGTACAAACAGGTAAATCCAGCCTGCTTCGTGCGAGCGTCTATGTCGATCCCGGCCTTCTTTGAACCTTACCGGATTAAAGAGATTCCCCAGGGACTGGAGGCCGCCAGGCTGTGGGATAAACATGCCGGTTACGACGGTCACCTGCCCGAAGAGGTAGTGTTCGTTGACGGCGGTATCATGTCCAATTTCCCGATCACCCTGTTTCATTCGGATGAGGCGCCACCGCTGGCACCTACCTTCGGCGTCAAGCTGGGGGTTGAGAGAATGCGTCCCCGCGAGGTTGAGAGTTTCGGTTCGCTGCTGGGAGGCGTGTTCGATGCAGCGCGACATTGCGCCGACTACGATTTTCTGATACAGAATCCTGATTACGAGCACCTGGTGACGTTCATCCGGACCGGCGAGCACAACTGGCTTGATTTCTTTATGAAAGACGATGCCAAGGTGGATCTGTTCCGTCGCGGCGTTGAGGCCGGAGTCGAATTCCTGCTTGGTTTCGACTGGGGTGATTACAAAGATTTGCGCGTTCGACTTAAGAATTCTCCCAGGTCCTGATGGGGAGGTTAGGTGCCTCGGTGAGAGGCTTGCCTGACTGACTTTTTGGACCGGTCAGGTACAGGGGGGCTGAGTATAGTTTCAAGGGGGCATAGATTAGATACGTTCCATAGCAAATAAAACCAATTACAGGAGGTAGGCTTATGAGTACCCTGACTCTATTGATAGTCATTTTTGTGGCTGTTATTATGCTGATCGTGATGCTCAGGAGTGTCACCGGCGGGCGCTGGGACATTCGCAATACCGACATCATGATTGCCCTGATTCCCATCGCCTTCTGGCTGATCCTCTCGGGCAAGGTTAAGGTTTTGGAATTCGGGGGATTCAAAATCGAGGCGGCCTTTGCGGAGGCGGCCGAAGCGGCCATTACTGAACAGGTGGAGAAAATCCCTGTTGACGTAGTCGAAATGGGGGCGAAAGGCGGTGTGGGAGAAATCCCCTGGTTGATCGAAAGAAAGGTTGAGGCCCTGGTGTTCACCCTGGGGCACGGCGGTTACTACGGACCGGCTATAGAAGAGTACCTGGTGGAATTGACGGCTTTTCCATTCTTGAAGTACCTGGTCATAAATAACGAGGACGGGACTTTCTTCGGCATGGTCGATGCCCGCATACTCGCAGCTCTGATTACATCGGACCAGCGTTCGTTGTCATATAACCTCAGAGATATGGCCAACTGGTTGAATGAGTCTGACCGGGGAGCCCTGGAACAACTGCCAGGCTTTTTAAGCGCCGAGTTCACCACGCAGAAGGGTGATGAAAAGAAAGCCGTGCTCGAGCGGATGGAAGATCTGGGCACCGAGAAGCTTCCGGTGGTTGATGACGGGGATCGTTTTGTGGGCATGGTGGATCGCAGCCGTCTGTCGACCAGCCTGATTGTCGAGGTTGCGGCGAAGGTGAAGTAGGGCAGTCCGGCTGGCCGGAGAGGCTGGCTTTCTCGATGTCCTTGCGCTCAGAAGCTGAGCATCGTATCATAGGTCATGCCTGAAGCGACAGTCACTCTCAGGGAAGTCACTGCAGATACGGTGAACGCAATCCTCGCTCTTGAAGTCGCCGACAACCAGAAGGGCTTCGTAGCCACCAACGCCAAATCAATAGCCCAGGCGCATTTCTCCGAACACGCCTGGTTTCGGGCCATCTACGCCGATGAAATCCCAGTGGGTTTCGTGATGCTCCATATCGATACCGTCAAACACGAATACTTCCTGTGGCGATTCATGATAGACAGGAATCATCAGAAGAACGACTATGGCCTTCGCGCTATGGAGCAGATCATCGAATATGTGCGAACCCTTCCAGGTGCCGAGAAAATAGAATTGAGTTTTGTTCCCGGTGACGGCGACCCGTCCGGCTTTTATGCCAAACTGGGTTTTGTAATGACGGACAGATGGGAGGGTAAAGAGAGGATTATGGTTCTCACGCTGTAGGTGAGGTTGGGTTCTCCGCACCCATCTGAAACCGTAGCGCGGTGGCTGGCGTAATTACATATATGTTTACATGTCAAGGATGAGGAGGATTTGCGATGATCAAGTCAATCGTCATGCGCAGTGCTGCCATTATCGTGCTGCTGGTATTTTCCGTTAATACTATTGAGACCTGGGCGTGTTCCAGCATAATTGTGGGCAAGAGTGCTTCTGCTAACGGATATGTCATGCTGGGGCATACCGAAGACATCAGTCCCCAGCCGGTGATCAACCAGCATAAACTTCCTCGTAAGCAGCATGAACCGGGAGAGATAACTACCTTGCCGCGGGGAGGCCAACTGAACCAAATCGAGCAAACCTGGGCATGCATCTGGTCGGAGGTGCCCGGCGAGGATTTCTGCGATGGATTCCTTAACGAATGGGGTGTGACCATTGCCTCCGACCGCTGTCCTTCGCGCGAGGGTACGTCCGATCTTACCGAAGAGGGCATCGGCCGTATGTTGCGCCGGTTGGTTGCACGACGGGCGACTACGGCACGCGAAGGCGTAAAACTGGCAGGTGAACTGGTCGAGAAATTTGGCTATTACTCCACGGGAAGAACGTACGCAATATGCGATCCCGACGAGGGCTGGGTGTTTTGTGCCATCCAGGGACGCCGCTGGTTGGCCCGGCGCGTGCCCGATGATCACGTGGCCGTAATCGCCAATAGCTACACGGTCCGCGAGATAGACCTGGCCGACACGCTGAATTTTCTTGCCGCCGCCGACCTTGTGGATTACGCGACCTCACGCGACTGGTATGACCCCGACAAAGATTCGGTCTTCGACTTTGCCGGAGTCTACGCTGACTCAGGTGCTGCTGCGGCTTCCTATAACGTCTGCCGTCAGTGGTCAGGTCTGAGATATGTTGTAAACGATACCGTTCATGCTAACTGGGCTAACCTGCCGTTTTCACTTAAGGCGGATAGAAAGATGGGTGTCCTGGACGTAATGGAGATCCTCAGACACCACTACGAAAACACCGCCCTGTACCAGCTACCATCGGAGATTTCCAGTCCCCACGAAAGTCAGTTTATGACGACCTGCAGCCGCCGCAGCCAGATGAGTTTCGTAGCAGAGTTGCGCGCTGACCGACCTAAAGAAGTCGGCTTTGTTTACTGGTTGTCTCTGGGCAAGCCGTGTTATTCTTATCTCGTGCCCTTCTATTTTGGAATGGATCGTTTCCCTGATGCCTACTACACGCAATCCGATGTTCCCGACAGTGCTCTCGTCAGCCGGATGATTACCGCTGAACGGCCATCGGATTTTGAACCGGCATTTCTGAAATTCTGCAACTACAGCCACCACGTCGATTCGAATTATGCCGCTCTGGGACAACCGGCTCGACGGGCACAATTCGAACATGATAACCGCACGATGGAAACGCGAGATGAGGTTGAGGCCTCTGCTGCTGAATTGCTTGAGAGCGATAGAGAGCAGGCGATCGCGAAACTCGTGTCGTTCAGTGAGGAGCGCTACCTGGCGGCCCTGAAGTCTATGGACGATGTGCTGGCCGAGACAGACAAGTAAGAGAGCAAAAGCGCCCAACTCGGCGAGCCCCTTGGGATTTATTCATAGCGTATCGAGTCAATCGGATTAGCCACCGCCGCCCTTATCGCCTGATAGCTGACACTAATCAAAGCTATCCCGAGGGCTGTCATGCCGGAGAGCACGAAGAGACCCCAGCTCAATTCAATACGGTAGGCGAATTTCTCAAGCCACCACTGAGATACGAAGTAAGCCGCCGGCCAGGCTACGGCGTTGGCAACCACAATCAGCACCATGAACTCTTTTGTCATCAGCTGAACAAGGCTTGCCGATGATGCTCCCAGTACCTTGCGGATTCCAATCTCCTTGGTCCTTTGCTCGGCCATGTAAAGCGCCAGTCCGATCAGCCCCAGGCACCCGGTAACTATTGCCAGCAGCGTGAAAGCCAGCAGAAGACTGCTCAGGCGTAGCTCGGCCCGGTATTGGCTGTCAAGCTTTTCGTCGAGAAAATAGAACTCAAAGGGCCGATCGGGCATTACCTTGCCCCAGTTGCGCTCCAGCCCGGCAATGGTGCCGGCCAGATCAGCTGACTCGATCCGGAGCGTAATCAGGTCCATTCTACTGGTAACGTATTCTATGAACAAGGGTTCGATGGTGCTGTGAAGGGAAGTATAATGAAAGTCTTTAACAACGCCGATTACGGATTTCTCTTGCCAGACCAGGCCGGAATCGGTGTTAATCTTATGTTTGATTGTCTTTCCGACCGCGTTTTCCCACCCGAAGCGCCGGACGGCCGCTTCGTTGATTATGCAGGCCTGCGCGGAGTCGGAAGGGAAGTCGGGTGAAAAATTCCTGCCGGCGGCCAATTCAACGCCAAAGGCCGGCAGGAAATCGGGATCGACCTGGAAGCCGCTCATCAAGAGGGATTCCTTTTCATCGAAACCTTCCGGCAAGTATAACTCATGTGATGTCTGTTCACCGGGTAACGATGTGGAGAAAGCAACTGTGGTGACTCCATCTACTGCCGTCAGTTCCTGTCTTATCGTCGCCATTCTCGCTACCGTCGGTGTGATGATATCCTTGACGACCACGACTTGCTCTTTGTCAAAGCCCAGCTCCGTTTGCCGCATGAACTTGACCTGCTCGTAGGCGGCAACGGTGGTGATTATCAGGGCGATGGCAACAGTGAATTGATAAATAACCAGCACGTTGCGAAAGCGGGATTTACGTCCCGGGGTATCCCAAATCCCCTTTAATGCTGAAGCCGGTCTGAACCGTGAGAGATAGAAAGCCGGATAGCTGCCGGCGAGCAATCCTACCAGCAAAACCAGGCCCGGGATCGTGACGAGAAGCAGAGGCAGGTCAAGGTAGCTTAGAGACAGGGTCTTTCCCGTGACTGCGCTGAAGCGGGGAAGCACCATTTCGACGATCAGTATCGATATGATGAGTGCCGCTAAGCTATAGAGAACCGATTCAAAGAGAAACTGCCTCATCAGTTTTGGACGGTCGGCGCCCAGTGTTTTTCTAAGCCCAATCTCTTTGGCACGGGTCAGCGAGTGAGCCGTGGTCAGGTTGATGAAATTGAAGCAGGCGATGAGCAGGACGAAGGCGGCTATAATGCTGAATATATACACATGCAGAATACTGCCGTTGGTGCCAATCTCACGGGCCGGATTAAAATTGGAGTAAAGATAGACATCGGAAAGCGGCTGAAGCCAAAACTTTATCGATCCCCCGATTTCTCTGAGGTTCTCGCCCATGTACTGGTCTACCAGCGCCGGGAACTTGCTTTCCACCTGCGCCGGCGTGGCGTTCTTGTCCAGCAGCAGATACGTGAAGTAGTTGAAACCCTGCCAGATGTCGATCTCCGGACCGTACTTGGCGTAGGCGGTCGACATTGAACACAGAATAGAGAACTTGAAATGCGAGTTGGGGGGGACATCTTCAACAACTCCGGTGACAACAAAGTTGTCATCTTTGTTCATATCGTCGTTTTCCAGAACGATCTGTTTCCCAACGGGATTCTGGTCGCCAAAGAGTCTCCTGGAGACCGAGCGCGTCAGGACGACTGAATAAGGTGCCGTCAGGGCACGGGCCGAATCGCCGTATATCAGCGGAAAGGAAAAAATATCGAAAATCGAGCTGTCGCAAAGAAATGCCTGCGTTTCCGTAAACATCTTATCTTCGACCCGCACCGTGGTCTTTTCCAACGGATAAAAACGGACCGCATCGATTACCTCCGGGTAATCCTTGATCAGAATAGGTGCTGTTGGCAAATTAGTGCGTGGAGCGGAGAATTCATTGCCTCCCAGAGTAATGTTAAGCCCCAGGCGACAAATACGGTTCAGGTTAGCGTGGTAACGGTCGTAGCTGACTTCGTCGAGCACCCACAGCATAATCAATAGACAGCATGCCAGAGCGATCGCGAGTCCGGCCACATTTATCAGACTATTGCCCTTATGGGCCAGTGTGTGCCTCAGGGCCACTTTCCAGTAGTGCTTGTACATGGTCAAACCTTCCTTGTGCCACCGTTATTCTGAGGTACGTTGTGTTACAGGAAGATGTTACGCAAAGCCTGTGCCGTGCTGGTAATATGCGGTGCGACAGCAGGTTAGGGGTGACAACAGGTGCTGCCGGTGTTCGGTTGTGAGACAGGCTATGGTCGATAGCGTACAGTGGGCGTGGGCTGTGTCCTGATCCTCAACAGGTCCCGTTTGAAAGCCATATGGACAGACGACCGTCTCAGGTGCGCTTTTCGCCGGAACCCGCGCCTCGGAAGTGATGCCCGGGACTGTGATCAGGGCAAAAATCGACCCGACATCGGGCTATTCGAAAACGCGAACGCAGCTTGTCTCAAGGGCCATTTTTTGTTACGACGAAAGAAGCGCAGCGCCGGAGGATTCATTCTTGCGCTGTTGTTCGATATTCTGAAACAATCCCAATGCCGTATCGTCTATAAGGACGATAGCCCGACACGAGCGTCATTCACAGCATAACAGGTATTTTGACAGGGAGAGAAAAATGAAGGCGATAATCAGAGTATTGTTGTTGGCAGTCTGTGTTGCAGCGTTGACAACAGCAATGGCAGCGGATCAGGCAGGCAAGGGCAAGGGACGAATCGAAGGTATCGTTGTCAGTGAGACCACCGGTGAGCCACTGGTCGGGGCCACTGTTTTCCTTGTTAATCGATTTGGCGGGGCCATCGCCAACGACTCGGGTCGTTTCGTAATCGATCATCTGGAGCCCGGTGCATACGCCCTTCGCATCAGCCACCTGGGGTTCGAGGTGCAGAGCATTGACAGCGTTGAGGTATCCGCCGATGAGCCTACGCAGATCACGGCCGGGCTGATCGAGAAGGCTTATGACCTCAAGGATATTACTGTAACGCCGGGACGGTTCGCAATTATGGGTACCGAGTCGGCCGCCAGCCAGAGCCTCACGCGTCAGGAACTGGAGACAACGCCCCAGATGGGCGAGGACCTCTACCGGGCGGTAAAGAGGCTTCCCGGTGTGTCGGCCGAGGATTTCTCCTCAAGGTTCTTCGTCCGTGGGGGAGAGCATGAGGAGGTCCTGACCACCCTTGACGGCGTTCAACTTTATGAGCCGTTCCATCTCAAGGAGTTCAAGGGTGGCCTTCTGAGTGCCGTCGATGCTTCCGCTATAGAGAGCATCGAGCTGATTACGGGCGGATTTACCGCCGAATACGGTGACCGGGCCAGCGGTGTGTTCAATATCAAAAGTCACCACCCACCCACCGGGGAGCGAAAAGTGGCGGCAGCAGTCAGTTTTATGAACGCCCGGCTAATGACCGAAGGTACCTTTGCCAACAACAAGGGTTCCTGGATGGTTTCAGGCAGACGCGGTTATCTGGATGTTCTGCTCAAGATCGCCGGTGAAGGTGAAAAGCTCAGACCCACTTACTATGATCTGATTGCTAAGACACAGTACCAGCTTAATGGCAGCCAGATTCTTTCCGCGCACATCTTCCACGCCGGGGACCGATTCAAGATTATCGATAACGACGACAACGATGCTGATACGATCATAACCAGTTACGACAATTCCTACGCCTGGCTTAATCTAAAGTCTCAGCTTCACAAACGGCTGTTCGGTCACACTGTCCTTTCAGTCGGACAGGTTAAGCATGATCGGTTCGGTTTCGGTTTCTGGCCGCAGGAGCAGCTCGAGGAAGCCAAGGTCAACGACAAGCAATCGTTCACTATTGTCGGGTTCAAATCCGATTGGTTATGGGAGATTTCGGACAAACATATGCTTAAGGCAGGGTTCGACACGCGAGCGTTATCGGCCGAGTATGATTATGCGGGAACCGACAACATTTACTTCTACCGGGATGACGGTACGGTTGAGCTGGATCGAATCGATACGGTGGAGTCATCGCTGGAACCTTCCGGCAACCAGGTCGGGCTCTATCTGTCGCATCGTACAAAACTGTCTCCGTTTGTTACGGTGGAGCTTGGCGGACGGTTCGATCGCCATTCCTATACCGGCGACGAAGTGTTTTCACCTCGTTTCAATATAGCCTACCAGGCCGCCGAGAATACCACCATTCGGGGTGGCTGGGGGTATTACTATCAGGCTCAACGAATCGACGAGCTCTACGTCGGCGATGGCCTTACGGAATTCTTCCCCGCCGAGCGGGCCGAACACAAGACGATTGGCCTGGAACACGATTTCGGTACCGGGGTGCGCCTTAGAATTGAAGCCTATCATAAGAAATACACCGACCTGAGACCGGAACCTCGCAACACTTTCGATGAACTTCATGTCTTCCCGGAGTTTGAATACGACCGGATAATCGTGTATCGGGAGAATTCTGTGGCTAAAGGACTCGAGTTTTACCTGAAACGTGAAAAAGGCAGCAAATTCACCTGGTGGGCCAGCTATGCCTACGCCTTTGTGGAGGACCAGGTCGAGAGAATCAATTTCAGCGATTGGTCAATTCCTGAGGGGGTCGATATAGAGTATAACGAAACTTTCCCGAACCCGTATGACCAGAGACATACTGTATATTTAGACCTAAGTTACCGTCCAACATTAAAGTGGCAGTTTAACCTGGCCTGGAATTATCATACCGGCTGGCCCTATACCGGGGTGTATCTGGCCTCGGCTCGGGTCAATGGGGAAACAGTCTACTGGATAAATCAGGGTGAGTTTCTGGATATGAGATACCCGGCTTACAGTCGGCTCGATTTTCGGATCAACCGCTATTTCGATTTCTGGGGCGGTCGCCTGACGGCCTTTCTGGAGGTTGTCAACATACTGGATCGCGAGAATGTCCGTGGGTATGACCACAGTTTGAGAAGAGCTGGCAACACTGTATATATTGATCGGGAGGTCGAGGGGGCCTTCCCGATGCTTCCGGTGCTCGGGGTGACGTACAGTCTTAATATGTGATCGGTATTCTCGAAGTAGTTTGATGGCAGGAGGTCCGAACGTATCCTGCCATCAATGCTTGACTCAGAGTAAAACAACACTATAAATTACCTGTGCGTAACAGGCAGGCGAGCCGGGTCCGCTACGGCCCGGCTTTCGCGCATTTGATATCCGAAATCTCAAGTAACACCGGGAGAATCCGTGAGAGTATCCATTGTCATGCTGGCCATGCTCCAGTTGGTTGCCGCAGCCGCAGCTCAACCCGACCAGGGAGCAGAGAATCAACGACTAATGCTCAGCAACATTAGAATATTCGATGTCGGAACCGGTCAAATGATGCCGGCTCAGAATATCATTATCGAGGGGAGCACCATTTCATTCGTGGGAAAGATCTGGGATGCACCCTTCCGCGGTCGTGAGATCGATTGCCGCGGCAAGTTTGCTGTGCCGGGTCTGTTTGACAGTCACATTCACATGACCGAATTGACGAGGCACGGTGACGATAGTCTTCAGAGTATCCTGAAGGCCTTTGTGGAGCGCGGGGTAATGCAGGTTCGCGATGTGGGCGGCTCCATTGATGTTGTGAGCGAGATGGCGCGAAGGATAGAGACGGGGGAGATTATCGGCCCGGAAATGTTCTATACCGGTCCGATGCTGGAGAAGAGTCCCATGCTGTGGGAGGGCGTGAACGACACCTTCCCCGATTTTACGGCAGCAATCAATACCATTGAGGATGTTGACTCGCTGTTGCCCACGCTTGCTGAGCAGGGGGCTCGTCTGGTTAAGACGTTTAACAAATGCGACAGCACGGTATACGGGCATCTGGTTGAGGTGGCACGGCAACTCTCCCTGAAAATCGTTCATGACCCGGGAACACCGCTATTTCACTGGATACCGATGGATAAGGCCATCGAGATGGGCGTGACAAGTATCGAGCACGCCAAGGCGCCGTGGCCGGTGGTGCTTAGCGACGATTTGAAAGAGGAACACGACAGGTTGATCGGCCCCGATGCCGACCAGGCTGCCTGCCGGATGTTTATGACGAAAGTAGCCGCGATGGGGACTGAATCGATATCGCTCGAGCGGCTCGGACAGCTTGCAGCGAGAATGACGGAAAACGAGGTTTATCTGTGCCCGACCCTTAACGTGTTGGAGTCCATGGAGGAAAATGCTCTTGAGGCGACCCGAAACGGGATGGGGATCGACACGCTGCCGGAACAGGTAGAGCAGATGATAAAAACTTCTGTGGCCGGTATGGCTGCTGTCAGTCGTTACTTTGTAACCGAACTGTCCCGAACGCGAGTTAAGATGTTCGTCGGTCAGGATGGTTATGACCCATCCGCAACCTTCACTGAGATGCAATTGATGAATGATTGCGGCGTAAGCGCGGCTGAGATTATTAAAGGCGCCACTATCTACCCGGCCGAGTGGCTCGGTGTTTCCTACCGCTTGGGTTCAATCATGCCGGGAAAACAGGCCAATATTTTGGTTGTCGATGCGAATCCGCTTGAGGATATCGGGAATCTTGAGCAGACTTTTCTTGTAATCAAAAGTGGAAGCGTGATCTATCCTTAGAACGCGGTCGTGCTTTTACCAGTCATAGGGTCAGTTTACTACTGCTATGGTGAGTGCATGGGACAGACTACACGACTTGGAAGAATCAGAAGATTTCAGAAACTGGCGCAGCAGGCACTGCCGCTGTTTGGCCTGAAGGATGCTCGTCTCACTTTCCTGGCCTATGAAGGCAACGCCATTTATCGTGTCGACCTGCCGCGTCGAAAAACTGCCGGGTCCAGCGGCAATCTATTCGCCCCCGGACGATTCGTTCTGCGGGTTCACATGGACTATCATTCTACCGCGGCTATCGAGTCGGAACTGCAGTGGCTCTCGGCGTTGCGTCGCGATATCGATGCTCCCGTCCCTGAACCGGTGCCGGCGGAAGATGGAAATCTCGTAGTTGAACTGCCGATCCCCGGTCAGGAAGAAATGCGCCGGAAGTGTTCTGTCCTCCGATGGCTGGATGGGCGATTCATATCAAAGAGACTCACAGACAGGCATATTAGAGCGTGGGGACGACTCATGGCGCAACTCCACGAGCACGCTTCCCAATGGAGGTTCTCCGAGGGTTTCACGCGTCCCCGCCGTGATTGGGACGGCCTGTTTTCCAATGCCGCCCGATTTGAATTCCCGGCATCGGAACTCTGGCAGGCAATACCGGACGAATACAGAAAATGCTTTCGAGCAGTGATCGACGACCTGAAAGCCGCCATGAATGAATTAGGCCTCGGACCGGAGGTCTTTGGATTAGTTCATGCTGATCTTGACATAAACACCAACGTCCTGTTCAAGGGGGGAGAGGCTCGCGTTATTGATTTTGATGATTGCTGTCTTGCTTACTGGTTGCACGACCTTGCTTTCGCGCTCAGTCCCTGGCAGGGTACCAAGCGCGAGTCACAGATCAGAGACACTTTCCTGGAAGGTTACTCGGTGATTCGCACTCTACCGCAATCGCAGTTACGCTATCTGGATTTGTTCATTGCCGGCTTTAATGCCAACCTGATGCTGTGGATGATTGACTGGGCCAGGCTGCGTCCTGATTCGCCGGAACCGGGCAAACATATCCGGAAGTACGGTGATAATATGCTGCGCTACCTCGATCCCCGCTGACAACCGCTTCCTTACCGCCCCCGGAGAAATGAGGTGGAAATCGACCCGTCGAGTCACGTTGGTGCGGCGCCATGCTGTAAGTCACGGTTTATGAATAAGTTGCGTCACCTTGCTGGGGTGGCGGGTGGTGTTATTGGCCCTTTCCGCCTGGTTTTGCCTACTCTGCACGCATGATAAATTCTTGTTGACGTAGATTTTAACAATAAATATGCTTAGGCGTACGTGCGAAGTTCCGAAGAGATCTGATTCTCTGTAAAGGGAGACGACGTATGTTGGGGCTATTTAAAATCATCCGCATTTGCTCGCTTGTTCTGGGTTTGTCGGGCATCATTGTTTTTGTCCCCGCCGGCGTGCCGTATGCTCAAGGGTCTGCTGCGGCCGATGAGGATTGTCTTGGCTGTCACGAGGATTACGATAAAGGTCTTGCTTCGACGGCGCATCGGCTGGCCTCGACTATCGACAAACCGGCCACTATTGTTGAATGTGTATCGTGCCACGCCGGAGTCGAGACTCACTTCGATGAACCCGACCGGGGGACAATCGATAACCCGGCGGTGATGGATGCGGCTCGGGTCGAGAAATTGTGCACTACCTGTCACGAATCCCACCTGCAGACGCAAACCATCGGATTTGACCCGCACGTGGGCCAGAACGTGTCCTGTACTTCGTGCCACAGTGTTCACGGTACCAATGACAAGCTCTTGATTGATGCGGCGGGTAGTTTCTGCGGTTCCTGTCATGTCGCCGTCGTCAACGATTTTCGACGGAGATCCAATCATCCGTTGATCGGTGCGAACGTCGGGTGCATTGACTGTCACGGCTTCGCCCAGGGTAGCGGGCCCGACTATGGACACGGCGATGCTGTCAACTGTTCACGATGCCATCCGCAGCAGGCTGGCCCTTTTCTATTTGAACATGAGGCCACCAGTTCTTTCACGCCCGAGGGCGGTGGCTGCGTTGCCTGTCACTCGCCGCATGGCAGCTCGAACGATCGACTTTTAACCCAGCCGGATGACCGACTGTGCCTGCAGTGTCACATGGCGCCGCCGGGACACGCAACGGCGCATGGCGGAAATTTGGCTGCATTTGCATGCGTGGCGTGCCATAGCGAGATTCACGGTTCGTACGATAACCTGTACTTGCTTGATCCGCAGTTGGGTGACAAACTGGGAACCGGCCCTCAGGGCTGTTTCTGTCATTACTATCGATGAGAAGGTGACCCGTTATGAAGTACATTGAGCGTCTTCTGGTTAGCTTTGCTATCGCCTCGCTGGTACTGCTGGCGGCTACGGTGTCGGCTGATGAATACGACGGTACCGTCAGAGTGGGATACCTTTATCTCGATCGCGAGGGTGACTACAGTGTCAACCAGAGTACCTTCAATTTGTACCAGGGACTGGAAATATCCCTGGAGCGTTTTTCATATCTGTTTGATAACGGCGTAAGCCTGTCGGCCAATATCAGCAACGCAACCCTGGAAAATCGAAATCTCTCGGTCGGGGCAACGAAAGCCGGCCGGTGGGGTGTCGGCTTCACTCATAACAGTTACCGCCGGCAGTATGATTTCGACGGAGAGACCAGAACCAAACGCCATCGTAGCGGCGGCCAGATCTGGTGGCGGGCCAGACCGTGGCTCAAGGTGTTTGGTGGGGTTGGTCTAACCAAGAAAACAGGCGATATGCTCGCCCTGTTCGAACCTCAACAAGCTGCTGCCGGTGATGGCGTTGACTACGCTCACTGGTTTTATAACGCTGGATTTACAGTTCGGCGTGCTCGCAGTACGGCCCAGGTGGAGTATCGAGGGTCGACTTTCACTGACAACGAGGACCTTCTCAATGATCGTAATACCCAGCGATTCCGGGCCTCGGCCTCGGTACCCATTCCCGACTACGAGAACTTGATACTTAACGGTGGCTATCAGTATTACCGGGTTGCCCTCGACAGTCGTCCTGATACTTTGAGGGCACATACGCTGTGGGGTGGGGCTCGCTTAAGCTTTAGCAAAGGCTATTCAGTCCGTTACAGCTTCATCTTTGACCGCGCCCGGCGAACCGGCGACCTGTCAGAGACCGACAACATTACTCACGCCGTCTATGCCGGCAAGAATTGGGTCCGTCGGGGCGGTGTTACGGTCGGGTATCGGTATCGTATGCGGGATGACGTCTCTGATGAATTGACCGGCAACGCGTATTTCGTTACAGCCTACTGGCGGCCAATCAACGACCTGAAACTGCGAGCCGGGTATGGCAGCGACGACCTGAATGTTGATGAAGGTCAGACTCTCACCGGCAATACCGAGCTCAGGCGTGGCTGGTTTTCGGTTCGATACCAAACAGGGTATGGCTGGGCCCGATTCAGCTTGCAGAGCCGTCAGACCGACAACGATGAGATCGGCAGTTCGGTAGAGTACATGCGGCTGGCAACGGACCTGTCGGTTGAGGTTCCCGAGTATGCCACCCTGGTTGGTTCTTATACCTACGGGACCGGCGAGTACACTAACAGTTCAGGTGAATTTGAATATAACGAACATATAATCAAGGGCGATGTAACCTCAAGGGAGTACAAAAACACCACTCTCGGATTCGGCGGCACCTATCTTCGCAGCCGCCGCGATCTTGATATAGAGGGCTTCTCGGTTAGGTTTTCGGGACAATACAAATTTGAAAAAGGATGGGGGCTTCGGGCAACGTACAGTTCTCACAACTTCGACAATTTCAATGATCCGTCACCGGTTTATACCGAGTACTATACCGATAATGTTGTGCAAGTAAGTCTCTCGTATGATCTATAGAGATATCGATGAGGACGAGAAGTAAGGAAAAA
This sequence comes from Candidatus Zixiibacteriota bacterium, assembly GCA_020348905.1. Taxonomy (GTDB): domain Bacteria; phylum Zixibacteria; class MSB-5A5; order GN15; family FEB-12. The sequence goes on along the minus strand of CP070756.1, from coordinate 2,308,103 downwards.
AGGAGGAATCATGGATAAGCTAAAGTCAGCCGTGATCGGCGCGGCCCTGCTGCTGCTGCTTTTGCCCGGATGTGAACGGAAGATTTCCGATTCCGGCGGTGATGGGGGAGTAGATAATGCCAGTGAAGACTGCCTGGAGTGCCACGCTGGCCTTCTGGACCAGGCCCAGGGCGAATGGGTCAACTCCACCCACGCGTCAGGCGCCAATGTCGATTACACGAACCGGGGCGGCTCTGATTGCGGCAGGTGCCACAACCAGGACGGCTACCTGTATTACCTGGAAAACGGTACGTTGCCCGATGATCCGTTTGAGAGCGCCAAGGCGATCGGCTGTTTCACCTGTCATGACCCGCACGGCACCGGGACACTGGAAGTGCGTCAGACTGACCCCTACGTGCTGGAAAACGGCTATGTTTTCGACCATGGTGACGCCAATCAATGTGCTGCCTGTCACCATGCGCGCTTTGACGTCACCAGCGACATATTTGACGACATGGAGGTCAGCCGTCGCTTCGGGCCGCATCACAGCAACCAGTCCGATATGATCAGCGGAACCAACGGTTGGGAGTTCCCGGGTGAAGACTATCAATTCCCGCTTTCGCCTCATGTCAATCAGGTGGAGGAAGCCTGCATTGGTTGCCACATGGCTAATCCTCGTACCCACGCAGGCTACGTGCTGGGTGGCCACTCGTGGAATATGCACGTTGACGGTGTGGAGGACAATCTTGCCGGAGTATGCGCCGCGAGCAGTTGTCACGGCGAAGACGTCGAGGAATACGACTTCTTGGCTGATGCCGACTATGACAATGACGGTACCATCGAGGGTTACCAGACTGAAATCCACGGCCTGCTTGATTCGCTGGAAATACTGCTCGAGATACAGGCTGTGCTGGATGAAGGCAGCCAGTTTGACACTACAATCGCTGATGCCAATCTGGCCGGAGCCCTGTACAACTGGGTGTTCGTTGAAGAGGACCAGTCATCAGGAATCCACAATTTCAATTATGCGCGCAGTCTGCTGGAAGCCTCGATCGACTATGTTTCGCAACTCCCGCCCCCTGTCGCGGGAAAGGCCATAGCAGGGCAACCGTCATTTGATATGCGAGTCAGTCATTAGACAAGTTTGAGCAGTTCGTTTGAAGGAGCTAAGCCCCTTCGGTATCGAAGGGGCTTTTTGTATGGGTATTACAGGGGTTTAGACGGTAATCACCGTAACCATGCAGACTGTCAATGCGGCACTAACTAATCCCGTGGAAGTGCTTCGGCACGAGTAGGACAGAGGCAGGTCGGCGTTCGAGATGTCCGGCATAGAAGGGTGTGGCATCTCAGATTTACCAGGTTATTGAGAGTAAATGCCCATCTTGGAGATTCTGTATCGCTATTTCTGCCAACACGTTACCCGACAGCGTCGCAAGCTCAAATTTGATCACGATATGATCAGAAACGTATAAGCCCAAT
>CP070756.1:2292292-2306545 GCA_020348905.1 Candidatus Zixiibacteriota bacterium | reverse complement strand
AGCCGTTTTCAATGCGCCCGAGGGCTTCTTTGATCTGGTTTAGAAGGCCCCGGACGGCCTCGGCTTCCTGTCCGTGAAGGGTACCCTCGGAGTTCATCCACTCGGTAAGGGTTTGTTGCCTTGTCAGCAGGAGGTCGCGGAAATGTTCAAAATCGGAGACTTGCATTATTTGACTTTCTGGACCCAATAGCTCTTACATTTATTAAATATACGAGTTGGCGGGTTAAAGGTTTATCACAAATTTGCGTATGATGACGGTCGGGAGGGCCTGGTAATGTCACAGATTTCAACCTTGCTCTAAGCGACTGCCACCTTTATTTTTGGGCCAACCCCCGCATCATGTCTGTGCAGAGCATTGAGGGGAATCTGGCCCCGACCGGGATAGACACCGGATCAATTGAGATAGTAGAGAAACTACCATGCTTAAAAATTGTGTCAAACTCGCTTTCCGCAGGATTCGGACCAACAAGGTTCACAGTCTCATCAGTGTGCTGGGGCTGGCTATTGGGCTTGCCTGTAGTCTGCTGATCTTTCTGTATGTTCTCGGCGAAATCGGCTACGATACGTCCTATAAGAACTCGGAGCGTATCTACCGTATTATCTCCGACAATAAATTTGCGGAATTTGTTGAGCCTCAGACGCCATTCCCGCTGGGCCCGGTGGTAAAGGAGGAAATCTCCGGAGTCGATGTCGTCGCCAGGGCTTTTCGGGTATACAACGCCCTGGTCATGCTCGGTGAAGAGTATACGCCTGAGTACTATTTTGTCAGTGCCGATCCGGAGATATTCGAAATTTTCTCATTGGAGGTAGTTGAAGGCAACCCGGAGAGGCTGCTGGAGAACCCCAACTCGGTTGTCCTCACAGAGTACGCGGCGGCCAAATACTTCCCCGGCGAAAGCCCGGTCGGCAAAGCTTTGTCGGTGATGGCCGGAAATCAGCCACACCAACTTCAGGTAACGGGCGTCATTAGAAACCTTCCCAGAAAATCCACTTTTCAGGCTCTTTTTATTGCCTCTATCGAGGTCGGTAAACAGTTTGTGGAGCAAATATTCGCGGCCACGGAGCTGGATCTGGATGACTCCTGGTACAATGGCAGCATGTTTACCACTTACGTCATGCTCTCCGGGTCGGTGGCAGAGAAAAGTATTCAGGAGAGTCTTACGGCTATTTCGGAGCGGCATTTTGCTCCTGATGTCATGGTTAGTCTGGAACTTCAGCCTCTGGAAGACATCTACTTCCATTCGTCGCACATGGCCAACAACCCGTATGTATCAGGCAATATGACAGCCATATACATACTCGTTGTTATTGCGGTTTCCATTTTGATTCTAGCCTGTGTAAACTATGTCATACTCTCCACCGGTCAGGCGGTGTCTCGTCTGGGTGAGATTGGCGTAAGGAAAGTTGTGGGAGCCACCAGAACGGAACTGGTGATTCAACTGCTGGGTGAGTCGGTTCTCCTGGCTGTCCTTTCTTTGCCGCTGGCTATAGGGCTAATGGAAGCCGGGCTGCCCCTTGTCAACGACCTGTTCCGAACGAGACTCACCATTGACCTGTTAGGCAACTGGCAATTTACACTGGGAGCGGTGGCTCTTACGGTGGTTTCCGGTCTGCTCTCTGGAGCTTATGTTGCAATCTACCAGTCTTCGGCGCAACCGGTCGAGATTCTGGGGCAGCGATATCTTATTCGTCCGGGACGATTCGGTTTGCGGCGAACGCTGGTGATAATACAATTGATTGTCTTCAGTACCCTCGTGTCATGTGCCGCGATAGTTTACCTTCAGGTTGACTACGCCATGAAACGCGATCCCGGGTACGATACCGAAAATCTCCTAGTTGGTTCCCCCTGGGACGATGACTTTCCACGTAAGTACGAGCTTCTGAAAAACGAGGTTCTCGGTATTCCCGGTGTTGTCGGCGTTACTGCGGCTTCCTTCATTCCCCCCAATGACAGCCGCTCATTGAGGCGGGTGGCTTCGGCGTCGGACCCGAATGTCACGGTCCTGGTCGAGGGCTTTATTGTCGATGAAGGCTTTGCTGAAACCATGGGAATGACCCTCGTGGGTGGACGCGATTTTACCTCGGAGATGGATCAACCTGATTTTCGAAACACTATTCTTAATGAAGAGGCGGTGAGAGCTCTGGGTCTTGAGGGGGCGGTGGGTAATACATACTCGCAGGTAGGGACGGTGGTCGGGGTGGTAAAGGATTTTCACTTCCATTCCGTGCGCGAGACTATTGGGCCGCTTATTATCAAGTACGCCACCGACTATGTCGGGGAAATGGCCGTGCGAATCGAGCCGGGCCGGATGGAAACGGTCAAAGAGCAGTTAAACCAGTTGTGGGTGAAATATTTCCCCGAAGATCCCGATGGCTTCTATTCGTACGCCGAAAAGATACCGTATTTGTACGTCGATGAGAGACGGATTGGCAAGATCGTCGCCTACGCGGCTATTATAGCTGTGATTATCTGCTGTATGGGGTTGTTCGGCCTGTCACTATTTGTTAGCCGCGCGCGTACGAAGGAAATCGGAGTGCGCAAGGTCTTTGGAGCGCCCACCTCCAGTGTAGTCGGCATATTGGTGAGGGAGTATGTCTGGCTGGTGGTCGTGGCATCGATTGTATCTGTCCCCGTGACCTACTACTTCATGAACAGATGGCTGGAGAATTTTGTCTACCGGATATCGATCAGCTGGCACGTGTTTGTGGCGTCCGGTCTGGCGGCTTTGATTGTTACATTGGCTACGGTAAGTATTCAGAGTTTCAGGGCGGCCCGCACCAATCCTGCCGATTCGCTCCGGCACGAGTAAACAGGGCTGCCCTATGGTGGACCAGCGTATGAGGCTCGGCGGTTCTTGCGGCGTCTGAGTTCGCTGGCATAGGCCCGTCCGAGGCGATCCCGGTTTTTCACGGCCCAGTCCGTCAGGTGGGTTGCTCCAGCCGGCGGCGAATCCGTATAAAGCAGGTCAGCCATCAATCCCTCGATCTCCGGACGGGTGAGAATAACGTCACCAACAAACCAGCCAAGTATGCGGGCGGTGAGATAACCTATTGACGGAGGCACCGAGACGATGGGTCGCGTAACCCCGATAATCTTGCCGATTGTCTCGATGAGTTCTCGGTAGGTAAAGGTTTCTGGCCCGATGGCGTCGATAACAGTGTTAGTTCTTGACATACCCTCGCGCACGGCCAGATCGGCCATATCCTCAACATAGATCGGCTGAAGACGGTAGCGGCCGTCGCCGAAGACACCAACCACCGGCAGTTTGCGAAGCATCCAGGCAATATTGTTAATGAGGATATCCTCGGCCCCGAAAATTACAGTCGGTCTTAGGACAGCGTACGACAGGCCAGAAGATTTCAGGGCCGTCTCGAGTCGCGCTTTGCCGCTAAAATATTCAAGGGGGCTGTCTTCTGAGGGATTGGTTATGCTGACGTGGACAATTCGTTCCACACCTGCTTTCAGGGCTGCCTCGAAAAGCGTCAGCGTATTCCGGACCGCATCAGCGTGGGTGAACAGACGATGATTGAATCGCACCCAGTAGGTGTTGTAGAGGACATTTACGCCTTGAAGTGATTGGGCCAGAACATCCGGCTGGTCGAAATTGAACGGTATGGCTTGAACCTGAGATCCGAAGGGATTGAAGCGGTCGGGCGAATTTGTGAGAGTAATGACCTTGTGTCCCTGGTCGAGGAGTCTTTCAGCTACGTATCGGCCGGTATACCCGAAAGCTCCGGTGACAGCGTGAGTAGATGTGTTCGTCATGATAACTTGCCAAGTTAAAATTCCTGGCGGCCTTCGAGGGCGCGGGTAAGAGTGATGGAATCGGCGTATTCCAGATCAGAACCGACCGGCAGACCCCGTGCGATACGGGTGACCTTCAGACCCATCGGCTTGAACAGTTTGGAAAGGTAGATGGCAGTTGCCTCGCCTTCGACATTAGGGTTGGTGGCCAGGATCAGTTCCTTTACCTCGCCGGCCTGCAGACGGTCGAGAAGTTCCTGTATTTTCAAGTCATCGGGGCCGATGCCATCGAGGGGAGAGAGGCGTCCGCCGAGGATGTGGAACATTCCGTTAAAACCCTCGGCTTTGTCAAGGGCGGCGGCATCGGAGGTTTCCTCGACAACGCAAATGACGGTTTTATCGCGCTCGGGGTCGGCACAGATGCGGCAGGGATCGGATTCGGAGATATTGTTACACACCGAACAGAAGCCGACTTTTTCTTTTACCTCGCGGATAATATCGGCCAGCTCAAAAGCTTCTTCCTTGGTCAGCTTCAGGATATGAAAAGCCAGCCTTGCGGCCGATTTGCGTCCGATACCCGGCAGACGTGCCAAACGATTGGCCAGGCGTTCCACTGATTCGGCGGATTTGAACATCTTGTGCCTCCGTTAGAACGGAAGATTCAGTCCCGGAATGTTGAGCCCTCCGGTCAGAGCGGACATCTTCTCCTGCTGAAGCTGCTGGGCTTTTTCTTTGGCCTGGCTGATAGCGGCTACAATCAAATCCTGAAGCATCTCAACATCGTCCGGGTCGACAACTTCGGGATCGATAGTTATCGAGGTGACGTCGAGCTTACCGTTGATGACGGCTTTGACCATACCTCCGCCGGAGGTCCCTTCAACTTCGGTCTGTTCCAGCTCGGCCTGAATCTCTTCCATCTTGGCCTGCATCTGCTGAAACTGTTTCATCATATTCCCCAGCCCACCTTTAGACATAGTACTCTCCTTACGATTTATCTCTGCTTCACTCTTTCAATTTCTTAGATCCAATAACTTCGCCGTCGAATTTCTCAATCAATTGTCTTATTCGCGGCGAATTTTTGACTATTTCGTTTACGTCGACGTTGTTGTTGTTCTTTGCCTGATCGACCATCGGCGGTGGTTTGGCGGAGTGGTCGATTTCAAACCGTATTTTCAAGTTGGCCTTGTAATGCTCCCTTAAGGTTTCGGTAATCAAGCCAAGGTTGTCGGGTTTTTCAACTATAAGTTTGGAGTTCTGACCCGACGTGGGATATACGAGCAAAACCTTGTTTTCCTTAACCTCGCGCAACTCAACCAGTCCCAGCTGGGAGGCCAGCATGGGTCTTTTCTGTCTGAGCACACTTAAGAAATTGTCCCAGCCGGACTTCAGGATAGGCAGGTTTATCGAACGAGTGTAAACCAGCGTGGGAGATGCGGGTATCTCTTTTTGCTCGGGTTGTTTGCGGACGAGGGTGACCGGTTCGGTTATGGCGTCATTCTTTTTTTTTTCGGTTTGGCCAAACAGGTCGACGTCGCCCTGAGAAGGGGGCGCACCCTCTTTGATAGCGTCGAGCACTTCCTGGAATTTGACGGTGGACTCCATCTCAGCCATTTTTACGGCGGTCATTTCAAGCAACAGGCGTCCATCGAGTCCGCTGTCCTTCAGGTCGGCGTTGAGATCGGCGGCGCATTTCATAAGGCGGATAAGATCACCCACGGAAAAGTAATCAGCCTGTTCGGAGTATTCAGCCAGATCCTCGGGGCCGAAACTAAGCAGATCACCGGACTCTTTGTCCGTGGAAAGTACCAGGAGCACGCGGAAGTGTTCGAGCAACTCGGCGACGAAGTCTTTTGGATCGACGCCGCTGTCGAAAAGGTGCTTTATCAGCTTGAGAGAAGTCTTGCTGTCTTTGGAAGCGATGGCGGTGGCGAAATCGAATAGGAATTTGCGGTCGACCAGTCCCAGGGCCTCGATCACTTCCTGTTCGTCAATGCTTCCGGCGGTGTAGGCGGCGATCTGATCGAGCAGCGACAGTGAATCGCGCACGGAACCATCGGCCTTGCGGGCAACCATCCTCAGGGCCGCTTCGGTAACTTTCATTTTCTCACTGGCCGCAATCTTCTTGAGGTGTTCGGTGAGGTCTTTAACGGCGACCCGCTTGAAATCGAAACGCTGGGTGCGGGACAGGATGGTTTCGGGGACCTTGAAGGGTTCGGTTGTGGCCATGATAAACATGGCGTGGGGAGGAGGTTCTTCAAGTGTCTTGAGCAGGGCGTCGAAGGCCGGGCCGGAAAGACGATGGACTTCATCGATTATGTAGATGAGTTTCTTGCCGCCGGTGGGGGAATGGCGAACGTTTTCGCGCAGGCGGCGGATATCATCAACACCCGTATTGGAAGCGGCGTCGATTTCGAGCACATCAAGCGATGCCCCCTTGGTGATTTCGATGCAGGCCGGGCATTCGTTGCAGGGTTCGGCAGTAGGGCCGTTGACGCAGTTCATGGCTTTAGCCAGCAGTCTGGCGGTGGTGGTCTTGCCGGTACCACGTGGACCGCAGAATAGATATCCAGAGCCGATACGGTCGTTTCTAAGGCTGTTCTGGAGCGTTTTGGTGACGTGTTCCTGGGCGACAATATCGGTAAACGTCTGTGGGCGATATTTGCGGGCAAGGACCAGATAGCTCATAGGTCGCCAATATACTAAAAAACGACCGGGCTGGGAATCATATTTTTGGTTGGAAGGTGGGCTTGAGAGAAAGAGCTTCTAACTAATGTTCTTTCGGCAGACGTCCTGGCTTGCCTGTTGGGAAAGCTGGACGAAACCATCGATTCGGTCGAGGGTGGCGGCGAAGCTTGCCACCAGAAAATTGACAAGCGGCGCGAGATTGTCGATGGCGGACCCGCTCACCACGTCGGCATATTCATCGCGTTTATCGTAGCTTATAACCAGGTGGTAAAGGCCGGTGAACAGGAAGACGTAATCGCCGACGGCCCGGCCGAATCGCCCGGTGCCGCACTCGAAAGGAAGGCTGTCGGCGAAACGGTAGATACCTTCGGCAGCGATATGAAACATCTCCAGGAAATTGTCCATGGTGACGTTGCTGAAGATACTCAGGCGATGATTGAGCCAGGAAAGGTGATGGTCGACCAGTTCGGGCAATCGCGAGTGATGCGGTAGTTCGTGGCCGGTTAGTGACGGGAGGTTTCTCGAAGAGCGAAATCTACCGGCGGCACTGTACTGGGTTCGTTCAAAGACGGAGCGATGGAGCTGCAGCAGGAAGGTGATGTTGAGAGGCGTTTTGGAGGCAGCTGTTTCTTCGATTCGCTCGCAGGCCTGCAGCAGGGCCTGGGTTTCAATCATAGCCGATTGATAAGCGGAGGAGATTCTCTCCCATTTTCGATCCGGGATTCGGTCGGGGGCCATCTCGAGGAAAACGGGGTCGATGCCTGACATATCGATGGCACTGGAGTTGATGGCCGCGCACCGTCGCAGGGCGCACGTTGATTCCCGATCTGCAATGGGTAACGCCTCGAGTTTCTCTCTCAAGGCAAAGAAGTGCTCCTTCGTCCTGTTCTTGAATGCCTTGTCCATCGCCTTTTAACTCTTGGTCTTGTATACGAGAATAGAGGTGCAATGTTGTCCCGGATACGAAGTTTTTTCGGTCGCAAAAAACAACTTGGCAGGCCGGTTCGGCTTGGTTATTATTGGAAGCCAGATAAGGATAAGTATGGGGCAGTAGCTCAGCTGGGAGAGCGCCACGTTCGCAACGTGGAGGTCGTCGGTTCGATCCCGATCTGCTCCATTAAAGATACCGGCCGGCTCCCGGAGGAGGCGGCTTGTGAATTTCTGGGACAGCTACTCTACGGACTGAGACACCTTAATGTCAGCAGAGCCGTCCCACCGACAAATCAGACTATGTCTGTGCTAGATGGGGAGTTAGCGGTGCCCTGTAACCCGGAATCCGCTATACCGGGGTTGAATTCCCACCCGAGGGCTTAGCGGTCGTTTTATTCCGATGGTTAAGCAGCGTTGATGGTTGGGTCCCGTACAACATAAGCCTGTGAACCCCGTCAGGACCGGAAGGTAGCAGCGGTAAGTAGATCCTTTTGTGTGTTGCGGGGTTGCCCAGGCGGAGCCGGCTGACCGGAGGGTTTTTCGGCAGCGGTTCGGAGGTGGGTGCACACAAATGGAGCCCCTCGTTGGAAGATGAGGGGCTTTTTCTCTTTGCCTCAGGGAATGGCGGGTTCGAAGACGGACCCGCCCTATGATATCTGACCCTAACGGGCAGGGGATTTCGACCTACAAGGGTCTCTTATTTGGTGTGCGTAAACGAACACCAGGTGTAACGTTTTCGTGTATGTGGACAGTTTAGAGTGAGACGTAAGGCGCTACAGAAAGGTGACATAAAACAATTGGCTCAGATTTTGCAGACTTCCTGCTGTAAAGGTCCGTAAACAGGCAGGGAACGAAGATGATCAGGCACTACCTCAAAACGATTTCGCGAGCCGTTTTCAGACATAAAAGCTCATCGGCAATCAATATCACCGGTCTGGCAATTGGAACAGCCTGCTGTCTGCTTATCAGTCTGTGGATAATCGGAGAGTGCAGCTACGATACCTTCCACGCCAACGTCCAGAGCACATACAGGGTGTTTACCGAGGGTCATTCGGCAATGAACCCTGCCACGCCGGCGCCCCTGGCGGCTGCCCTTGCCGAACAGTTTCCGGAGATTGAGGCGGCTACGAGGTTCGAACCGTTCAGCGTGTCGCTTCTGAGCAATGAGGGTAATCGATTCTATGAAGAAAATATCGTGGCCGCTGATCCGGCTCTATTCGAGATCTTCTCGTTCCCCATACTCAGAGGTGATCCGGCTACAGCTCTAGAAAACACATACTCGCTCGTTCTGACCGAAAGCGTCGCCCGAAAGTACTTCGGCGACGATGATCCTGTTGGCAAAGCACTCACCATGAATCAAAGCCGTCTATTTACGGTTACGGGCGTTATCGCAGATGTACCGGCCAATTCAAGCCTTCAGTTTGATATCCTGGTTCCTTTTCAATACCGCATACAACTCGCCAAGGAAATCACCGGATGGGATATGGATTGGAGATGGTACAGCCCCTCGACCTATATCAAACTCGGAGGTGACACGAACGCCAGTGAGCTGGAGAAGAAGATTTCATCGTTCGTTGCCGGACGCACAGAGGGCGAAGAAGACGGACTTTCGCTGATGCGGTTTGAGGACCACTATTTCTACGTGTCAGGCACCAGGAGCTACGTGTATGTGTTCGCGAGTATAGCCCTATTGATTATCGTAATGGCCTGCATCAACTTTGTCAATCTGGCAACGGCGCGATCGTCGCAGAGGGCACGAGAGATTGGTGTCAGAAAGGTTGCCGGAGCAACCAGGAAGAACCTGGTGATGCTGCTGCTGGGCGAGTCGATTTCCATCTCCCTGTTTTCACTGATGATAGCCGTGGCACTGGTCGAAATCGCCATACCTCATATCACGTCGCTGACCGGTGCACCGTTCTTGGTGAATGTCTTATCGGTACCTTACTTCCTGCCGGGCGCGCTTGTCTTCGCCGTCATTATCGGTATTGTAGCCGGAACCTACCCGGCCTTTTACCTGTCATCGTTGAAGCCGATCAGCATTTTCAAGGGGGGACTGAAGGCCGGCAAGAAGGGTCTGACCCTTCGGAGGCTTCTGGTTATTGTCCAGATAGCATGTTCGGTGTCGTTGATTGTAGGAACGACGGTAATATTCGAACAGTTCGACTACCTCCAAAACAAAGATGTCGGTTACCAAAAGCATAGTGTCATCAACGTGCCGCTCATGGGGGAATGTCGCGATCTGTACTCGACTCTGAAGCAGGAGATGCGTCGCAACCAGGTGGTGGCGGACGTGGGCGGTTCGGCCGCCTCGTTTCCGTATTGGCGATGGACCACCGGGCTGGTCGGATGGGACGGCAGGGACCCCGATGAAGAGGTCCAGGTATGCATGAATTTCGTCGATTTTGGTCTGATTGAAGCCATGAACATCGAGATTGTTCAGGGACGTAGTTTCTCCGAAGAATTCAGGTCCGATATCATGTCAGGATACCTGGTTAATGAAGAGATGGTCCGGTTGCTGGGAATCGAGTCACCCATCGGCGCCAGCCTCTCTTATGGCGATTCGGTCGGGCAAATCGTGGGCGTCGTCAAAGATTTTCATTTTGAGCCGCTTGAAGGACGAATTCGCCCGCTGGTACTGGCCTTGGTGCCCGGTCAAAGCGGCAACCTGGTAATGAGATTTCATCCTGGAGATATCTCCGCCCAATTGGCCTCGGTCGAGGAAGTGTGGCAAAAAATAGCGCCGGGATTTCCTTTCGATTATTACTTCATCAGCGACGAACTGGAACGGCGCTTCAACCCGGTTCAAAGGCTGGGCACCATATCGGGCAGTCTGGCCGTGGTGGCTGTTTTCATCGCCGGACTGGGGCTGTTCGGCCTGGCCTCGTTTATGACCGAGCAACGAACGAAAGAGATAGGTATTCGCAAGGTGCTGGGGGCCACTGCCGCCAGTGTGGCGGGGCTGCTATCGAAAGAGCATCTGTTGCTGACGGTGATAGCGAACCTGATAGCCTGGCCCGTGGCGTATTGGGTGATGGAGTCATGGCTGCAGAATTTCGCCTATCATGCCGAGCTTACAATCTCACAGTTTCTGCTGGCGTGTTTGCTGGCACATATCATAGTGCTGGTGTCGGTCAGCGCTCAGGCGTATCGTGCGGCCACGTCAAACCCGGTCGATTCCCTGCGGAGCGAGTGATTAGCGTTACTTCCCTTGCGCTCTATTTTGATTTCCTTTGACTGCGGTGATGGCGGGTTCGAAGACGGACCCGCCCTACGTCTTGTCTGGAACGTCGGCGGGTTCGAAGACGGACCCGCCCTACATCTGTTTCAGATGATGATGGCGACGATTGGCACCAGGCCGTACTGGACCAGTCCGAAAGCCAACCCGAGGGACGCTACGAGCAAGCAAGCCAAAGCGAGCGATGCGTTCCAGTCGGAGACGCCGAAGGCAAGGTCACCGAGACCGGGCCACAGAGCTTTGCTCTTCCTGGCATCGGGATCAGCCGTGGGCGAACCGAACCAGTATCGCACACAAATAAGGCTAAATGAAACCAGGGCCAGTTCGGCGCCTGCCGCGGCAACAGTCACAATGAGGGCCAGCCTGAGGAACGGGTCTATGTCTCCGATTTTGGCTGGAGAGTAGGCCCAGATTATCGCGACAACGCAAAATCCCACGCCGGCAGCGAAGAGCTTCCATAGCAGCCTCTTGCGGGGCTGGAGTCTCATTGCCAATCGCTTATATACTGATGGAATAGGCATAGATATATTATCGGCACTTTTTTGGGGTTTATTTATCCTTCGGTTTGAATTGCCAGATCCTCCACGGCGATGTAAATGTAATAATACCAATGGCTTAGTGCAATAAACCAGCCCCCTGCCGGGCGACAGGGGGCTACCAGTGCGCAGCATAAGCAAACTGGGGCTGAGGATGAATTCTAACTTCCCTGTTAGATTTGTTAACGGGGTCCTGTAGCCCGTTTGTATTCGAGTAACACCCAAATGTCCTTGCTGATCATGCTGTAGTTGAATTCCTCGCTTCTCGAGCCATATACAAGGCCAACATTGGGAGCCAGCCAGCCGTTGTAGTAGCTGTCATCATCCCACGCGACACCTTCGACATGCGTGTAGTATTCAAAGCAGCGTTCAAAATCGCCCGCCTGCGCAGGGCAGGTGTCGACATAGAACACAGACGCGGTAGCCAGGCCGAAGCAATGCGGGTAAACCCAACTGTCACCGTGGACCAGCGGTAAGTTGTACTTAGCTACTGGCAAAGAGAATTCCTTGTAGTAAAAGGAAATAGCATCCTCATCCGCGGCGACAAACTGCGTATCGACTCGGTCGCGCCACCAGTACTCCCAGACCGTGACGTCGAGTGACTGCCAGACATCCTCGGCGACGATGAGCACAGTGACCGTATCGTAAGTGCCAGTCAAGACGTCGTGCACCTGGTAAATCCACTCGGTCCCAACATTGTTAGGAAAATAGTTGGCCCCTTTGAATTTCTCTGTGACCAGCGTTGCATCGACTGAGTCGGTGGATGTTCTATCGCAAGATAGTATGGCCAGGGCCACTATCAGAGCGCACGAGACAACCAGAATCAGTCTTTTCATAAACCCTCCTTCAGTATGTGATTCCGTGAGGTTGTGTCGGGCGAGCGCGGTGAGTCTACTAATGGGACGACTACAAGGTCGAAAGTGTTTTAAATTATGTTATCGATACGTGCCGTTATCAATCGATGGAGGCTTGCCGCCATCGATTCGTGAGGTATTTGGCCCATGCGGGCGTTGGCAAGCCGGATAGAATCAGGGCGATAAATATCAACATTCCCCCGAGGGCGCGGTGACTGATGATTTCTTCGCCGCCGAGCGTCCAAGCAAACAAGCCCGCGAATACCGGTTCAAGTGCAAAGATGAGAGACACTCTGACAGGAGATAATATTTTCTGGGCCACCAACTGTATGACACAGGCGGACAAGGTAGGGAAGACGGCCAGGAAGACGATAACCCAATGGGCCGAGGTCGACCCGACGCTAAGCGGTAACCTGAGAACAAGCCCGGTTACCAGCGCAAGCAGTCCGACGATCAGGAATTGCTGACAGGTCAGAATGAATGGATCCATTCCAGCTTTCATGTACTTGTCGCAGTAAAGAACGTGCAGGGCGTATGTCACAGCGGCCAGGAGAGTGAGCATGTCACCGATATTCACATCTTTCATTCCGCCCGTAAGCACCCACAATCCGATGAGGGAGACAGCCGAACCGACAACTTCCATCAGGGTAGGGGTGCGTCGGAAAATCGTGCGCAGGAAAACTGGTACAAAGGCAACAAAAAGACCGGTGATAAAGCCGGAATTTGAGGCGGTGGTGAATTTCAGACCGACTGTCTGCGGGATGTACAGAAGGTATAGTATGACAGCCAAAAAGGCCGCCTGTCTGATGCCCGCGAGTATAGGTTGTCGTCTGGCGAGAAGGTAGGCGAGAAGAATGATTCCCGCCAGGAGAAATCGATAGGCGACGAGAATGACGGGGTCGACCGAAGAAAGGACATCTTTGACCACGAAGAAAGTGGAACCCCAGATGGCGGCGGTATAGAAAAGGCCGATGTGGGCCAGGGTGTTGTTTCGAGAGGTCTTGAGGGTCCGGTCAGACATGCGGGCAATAATAGATACAGGCTGATGAATGTCAATTCTGAAATCCGGCCCGGCGGAGGTGACAAAAAAACCCCCCGGCCGCAACGACCGGGGGGTCACCCTGTTGGAGTAATTACCTCGAGCAGCAAGCTTGTGAGACAGGTTCCCCAAAACCCCAACTTCGGAAGCGAGCTATTTGAACATTCAAATATCCACAGCCGCGTTGGGCATGGCGGCGGGAGCCCCTGCCCGCCACCAACCGGATTCTACTTTTTCTCCGGATCGACAATCAGCACCTGGTCGATGCGTTCGAAGGGGATTGAGATCTCATCACCTTCGCCGTTAACCAGCACCATGTCGCCAGCAACAGTGGCGGTATAAGTCGATCCAGCCATTTCCTCCAGTACCGGATTAGTGTACACATCGAGCCGGTCAAAGTACACCAGCAAGTTATCATCGATGTAGCAGTAACGGGCATAGTTTGATTCAGCGATTACCTCATTATTGATCCAGAGAGTAGCGTTGCAGGACGAGAACATGTACCCTGGTTGAAGCCCAATAGGAATCACAGCCTGAACGGTTTCAGCTTTCCCGAGAGCGTTGAGTACGATTTTGAACGGGCAGATGGTCATGCTCTGGCCAAGAGCCCGATCAGTAGTGGCGAAGAACGTAACAGTTAGCAGACAGAATAGGGTAATAGTCGTCTTCAGTGTCTTAGTAAGTGTCGTTTCCATTTCATTACCTCCAGTTCCCAAAATCAAGAGTAGAATGAGTTAATCGATAGTAACTATGCCTCCTTCGGTTAGGGGTTTGTTCAAACCAAGTTGCTGCTTGCTTCAGGCCATACCATATCGCAAAGGCTGTGCCTGTAATGAACATTGAGCTGCTAAAAGCATGTTGAGAAAGGGGTTAGCCGGTCGAAGCGAATCATGACAATTTTTGTATGATGTACCGTTTGGTCCGTTATGGGGGAATCGGACGATATTAGACGGCATTCCGGGGACGGAAGGGGAGCATCCTTGTTATCAGGAGCGGGCCAAAATCCACAGATTTAGCGGAAAGAAAACGCCGCCAGATTTCTGGTCTGACGGCGCACTGCGATTTGTATGGCAGTCTGGTGGTTAAATCCACCGGACAGGTAGCACAGGCTAGTGGCGGCCTTTGGCTACTATCCAGACATAACCTGAGCAGCTCAACGGGCACTCGATGGTGTTACCGTCGGCATTCACGGCAGTGTACATTCCTGACACTGTTAGTCTTACTCTCTC
>CP070756.1:2288205-2292192 GCA_020348905.1 Candidatus Zixiibacteriota bacterium | reverse complement strand
CAAAGGCTCCCGCAAGGAGTATTTTTTTAATACATACTATCACAGCTTGAGCCTTTCGGATCACGTCATAATTCAGGCTGAGAGAGGTGAAGATATCGGTCTGCTTTCGAAGAAAATCGAGATCGAGATGAATTTTGAGGAAACCGCCAAACCGAGGTCCATTCTCCGACCAGCCAGTGACGATGACATGGCGAGGTTGCGAGAACTCCGTCGGAAAGAAATTCAGCATGAGACGGAAGTGATCGAAATGATTGGCAAACACGGCCTGGATATGAAGGTAGTCGATGTCGAATGGCAATTCGACGGTAACAAGATGACGGTATTCTTCACGGCCGACCACCGGGTGGATTTCAGGGAACTGGTCAAGGACCTTGCCGCCCGTTACAAGACCAGGATCGAGTTAAGACAAATAGGTGTGCGTGACGAAGCCCGTCGCCTGGGTGGCGTGGGCATCTGCGGTCTGGAGCAGTGCTGTAACGCCTTTATTACCGAGTTCACGCCTATCTCAACACAGCAGGCGCGGGAGCAGGATCTTCCCTTAAACCCGTCAAAGATATCCGGTAATTGCGGTCGTCTACTGTGCTGTTTGCGGTACGAGGCGGAAACCTATGAAACCTGCAAGCGCATGTTCCCGCATGCCGGGTGTAAAGTCAGGGCGAGAATGGGGGAAGGCATAATCGAGAAAATCGACGTCTTCAACGAGGAAGCCATGATACGGGTTGGTGAAGGTGTCATCGTTCGCGCCAAAGCTGACGATATACTGGAGATCGAGGCGGAACGTGCAGCGGAAGTCCATCCTCCCGCCGCGGCCGTCGGGGAGGAAATCGAAGATGCCGAGACACAGGAGGAGTTGAAGAAACTCGATGATTCGGAAAAACAGAATTAGCTACGATTAAGGAGGGAGACACACCTTGGCCAGGCCGTTTTACATAACGACACCGATTTACTATGTGAATGACAAGCCGCACATCGGTCATGCCTATACCACCATTGCGGCCGACCTGCTGGCAAGGTTTCACCGCCTGGCCGGCAGGGATTCTTTTTTCCTGACCGGAACCGACGAACACGGCAGTAAAGTAGCCGAGGCGGCTCAGCAGGCGGGCATGAGCGAGATCGAGTTCTGTGACCGAACGGTCGAAACTTTCAAAGTCGCCTGGAAGAATCTTTCCATTGAGTACGATGATTTCATCCGAACCACCTCGGAACGTCACAAGGAAGCGGTGCTGAAGATTCTCGATGCCATGCGGACGGCCAAAACCGGCGCTGGTAAGGATGTGGTCTATTCCGATTATTACGAGGGCCTGTATTGCACCGGCTGTGAAAAGTTCATCACCGAGAAAGATCTGGTAGACGGCGTATGCCCCGATCACAATAAACCGCCGGAGAAACTTAAGGAAAAAAACTACTTCTTCCGTCTCACGGCTTTTCTGGACACAATCAAGCACAGGATTGAATCGAACGAGCTGCTAATCCTTCCCGAAGAACGCCGTCGTGAGGTGCTGGGTCTGATCAATCAGGACCTGCCGGATTTCTCGCTGTCCCGCGAGCGGGTCAAGTGGGGTATCCCTTTACCGTTCGATGACAGCCAGATGGCTTACGTATGGGTCGACGCCCTTTCCAACTATATCTCGGCTATGGGCTACTCGGACGACCAGCAGAAATTCGACAAGTGGTGGAATTCAGGTGAGATTGTTCACCTTATGGCCAAAGACATTCTCAAGTTTCATTGCCTGTACTGGCCGGCGATGCTGCTTGCGGCGGGGGTAAAACTGCCGAATGTGATCTATCTGCACGGGTTCTTCACCGTGGACGGTGAGAAAATGTCCAAGACGCTGGGCAACATGATCGATCCCAATGACATGGTGGAAGAATTCGGCGCTGATGGCACACGCTACCTTCTGCTGACACAGTATCCATTCGGTATTGATGGTGACATCCAGGCCAGACGCTTTGTAACTCAATACAACGCCGATCTCGCCAACGATCTGGGTAACCTGGTCTCGCGTGTGGCTAAGATGATTGTCACTAATTTTGATGGTAAGATGCCCGAGCCGGTCGAGCAGGCCGAGGGGCTCCAGGAATTGCTGGGTCTTTCTGAGGCTCTTCCCGACAGTGCCTACACTCATATCAAACACTTTCGATTGGGAAATGCCATAGGCGAAGCCATGAATCTGGTGCGGGCAACCAACAAGTTTTTCAACGACATGGCGCCCTGGGTGCTGGCCAAGGAGGGCAAAACGAAAGAACTGGGCGGAATTCTCTACGCCTGTAGCGAAATCATTCGGATCGTTTCAGTAATCCTGTTTCCGGTCATGCCGAATAAGATGCGTGAGATTCGCCGGGTGTTCACTCTGGATGACAGCACCCTCACGCTTGACAACGCCCGGAAATTTTTCGAGATCGAGCCAGGTTCGAAAGTAGTAATCGATGAATCTATTTTCCCGAGGCTGAAAACTAAAACCAAAACCGTTCAAGCCGGAGGGCAAAAAACGATGGAAGACACAGACGGTCTGATTGATATTACCGAATTTGCCAGGCTGGATATGCGGGTAGCGGAAGTTCAGGCGGCCGAGGTGGTAGAAGGCGCTAACAAACTTCTCAAGCTCCAGATAGACCTGGGAAGCGAGAAGCGCCAGATTGTCGCCGGGGTGGCTGAATACTACACACCCGAGCAAATTACCGGCATGAAAATTATCGTGGTCGTAAACTTAAAGCCGGCCGTTATCCGGGGTATCGAATCCAACGGTATGCTGCTGGCCGCTACGAAAAAGAAAAAGCTCGCCCTGCTGATACCGGATAAGGATCTGCCACCCGGCTCCAGGGTCAGTTAATGATAGATTCTCACTGTCACCTGAACTACATCGATAAGTGCGGCACCGTCACCGAGCTTGTGGACGAAGCGGTCAAGGCGGGGGTGCGCACCATTATCAATATTGGTGCCGACCTGGAAAGCTCGCAAACCTCCGTCGACCTGGCTCGGCAGCTGGGGCCGGTGTGGGCCACAGTAGGGGTGCATCCACACGATGCCAGTACTGTCGATGACGATGTCGTTGATAAGGTCAAGTCTATGACGTCCGAAAAGAAGGTGGTGGCGGTGGGTGAGATCGGCCTTGATTACTACCGCGATCTGTCTCCGCGCAAGGTCCAGCGAAAGGTATTTCGGCGTTTTCTGGAATTGGCCGTTGAGGTTAAGTTGCCGGTAGTGATACACACCCGGGAAGCATTCGAAGACACGGTTGAAATCGTCGGCGATTATGCCGGTGACCTGCGGGGGGGAGTCTTTCACTGCTTCCCCGGTTCGGTTGATGATGCTCAAAGGGTGTTCGAACTCGGATTCTCGATCTCAGTGGGGGGTGTCATTACTTACAGGGACTCCCGTATGGCCCGGGTGGCAGCGGAGGTGCCGCTTGATAGGATCATTGCCGAAACCGATGCGCCATATCTGACACCGGTGCCGTTTCGCGGCAAAACCAATCGCCCGGCATTGGTCAGGCATGTTTACGAGAAGCTGGCCGAATTGAGGGGCATCGATAAGGCCGAACTGGAAAAAAGGGTGGACCGAAACTGCCAGAAGCTGTTTGGGCTGGTAGAGGTCTTCGGGGGCTGAGCCATGACGGGTTATCGACCCAAGAAAAGACTGGGACAGAATTTTCTCCGATCGCAAGTAGTTGTTGAAAAGCTGGTCGAGCTTATTGATCCGCAACCGGACGAGCGAATCGTAGAAATCGGCCCGGGACGTGGCGCACTCACGGCGGCCCTGGCAGCTTCCGGTGCACCGATCACTGCGGTAGAGTTTGACCGCGATTTGATGGCGGGGTTGGCGAAGCTGACCGAAAAACACTCCAATCTGGAAATACTGAATCAGGATTTTTTGAATTACACACCTCCGCCGGGGTCGTTAAAACTGGTGGGGAACATTCCGTTCAACATCACCTCGCCGGTAATCGACTGGGCGGTGCGGTATCGTTCGTCCATCACCCGGGCTGT
>CP070756.1:2281184-2288105 GCA_020348905.1 Candidatus Zixiibacteriota bacterium | reverse complement strand
GTATATCACCGGTGAAATACCTGTCGACCCGGATCCAGTGCATTTCGCGTCCGTTACTGACCTGCTCTTTGCCCACGATCGGTATGTTGTTTTCACTCTGGCAGGCCACCGTGCACGCGTTGCATCCGGTACAGGCGGTGAGGTCAATCGCCATTCCCCACTGATACCCTTTGTCATACTTATGGTCTTCCCACATCGATACCAGCGGTGGGTGATGAACCGCCTCGGGTGCGAAATCGGGATGCTTGCGATATTCTTCCAGGGTGGCCTCTCTGACATGAGGACGATCTTCCATACTGCCGTGGTCCTGCGTGCTGGCCAGAGGGTATGTTCTTCCCGTCTTGGTCATCGTGAGACCCGTTCCGTAGTGCATCGCATCAGATGTTCGCAGGGCGTAGGTGTTGAATCCCACACCGTCGGCCACCCGGCCGAGATTCTCCTGCCCGTAACCAAGCTCCAGCACCACCGTGCTGTCTGCCATGCCAGGGACTATCCAGATGGGCATCTCAAGTTCGTGACCCTGGTAGGACAGTTTCACCATGTCGCCATTGATAACACCCTGCTCATCATCAGTCTTTGGACTGATCAGGGCCGCATTATCCCAGGTAAGCTTGGTGATAGGATGTGGAAGTTCCTGCAGCCAGCCGCTGTTGCCATAGCGACCATCGTACACCGATGGCGAAACGGCAAATGCGAACTCTTGTGTGCCACCGGGAGCATCGCCAAAACGTTTCAGTTCCGACTCAACAGCCTCTCTAACGGCTTCGAAGTTTGCTCGCGGCGTAGCTTTTCTTGAGGTACCTGCCTCAAAGACGCCGTCGTGGAGTACCCCTTGCCACTTACGCTCGAATTCTGAACCGGGCAGCGTTGTCCTCCAGGTCGAGCGCACAATGTCATAACCGGATTCGTCAGCGCCGGTTACGGCAAGGTTGAGAAACTCTACTTCGCCTACACCGCCAAACAATGGCGCTATCAGTGGCTGCATTACTCCCGGTGCCCCGCTGACGGCGCGGGTGTCAGACCAGCTTTCAAGATAGTGCGCCTGTGGAATGTGCCAGGTGGATTCGCGCGAGGTTTGATCATGGTAGAGGCTGAGATGGACGCTCGTTTCAACCTTCTTCAGCGCCTCCGCGAACCCGATATCAGCGAAAGCGTTGTAGCATGGATTTCCGCCTATCATCATCAGTGTTGAAACCTCGCCCGCGTGCATGTCTTCGGCCAGTTGTTTTAGCCGCTGCTGATTGGAAATAGTCGTATCTGCCATAGAGCGAAACGTGACCGAATCACCGACATTGCCGAGTGCCTCGTTCAAGGCAAACACCATTGCGTGGACAGCCGGCGACTGATGGCGACCCGCCACGACCAGCGAGCGGCCTCTCGCAGTCAACAGATCCTCGGCCAGCGGCTCAATCCACTGCTTCACCGAATCAGGAAGCGCCTCTATTGCCCCGAAGTCGGGAACTTTCAAACCTCTTTCTCTCAAGCGTTGACTCAGCGCCATCACGAAACCAACCATCCGGCTGTTTTGCACGGGCAGCCGATGATCGGCCATGGCTCCTGTTGTCGAAAATCCTGCCTCGATCACGTACAAGCGATTCATCGAGTCTCGTTCCGACTCCAATCGTCGACCAGCGATAAACCCCTGTGCTCCGGTGATATTTTCACTCTCTGTCATCGCAAAGTCACAACCGAGCGACAGAATGACGTCAGCTCTGGAAAAATCATAAATGGGCTGAGCGGCCTCACCACTCGCCAGTTCTATGCCTCGATAGATGTTTTCGTCGCTAATCGGTTCGTAGGTGACCCAGGTTGCTTTTGGATAACGCTTCTCGAACTGCGACTTCAGTTGTGCCAGAGTTGGTGAGGCGAACGACTCCGAGAGAACAGCTAAACCCTCTCCCCTGGCGGCATCATACTTCTGAGCGTGGTTTCTCCAGAATGTCACGAAATCATCCCAGCTGCTCTCCTGCCCGTCGCGCATGACGCGTTGCGAACGATCCGGGTCATAGAGGCCAAGTATCGATGCCTGTATCCATGCATTCGAGGCACCGAGAGTAGAAGGATGTTTCGCGTTGCCTTCAATCTTGGTCGGGCGTCCCTCGTGACTCTCGACAATCAACCCGTAAGCGCTCGTTCCAAAAGGCATGGTGGTGGCGTAGTATTGCGGGATGCCGGGAATTATTTCCTCCGGTGGCTTTACGTAAGGTACTATCTTCTGCTCGGGGCGACGACACCCCGCCAGACCGGCCAGGGCCAGCGAAGCTCCCATCAGGGTAAGGAAATTGCGGCGACTCCAATCGTTGTCCATCTCCGAAGCGCCCTGGGGAAATTCGCGCTCGACAAACTCCCTGAATTCAGGTGTATCGGCCAGTTGGTCCAAACTGCGCCAGAAGGCTCTGTCTTTATTTTTCGATTCGCTCATATATATCAGCGGTGGCACGCCGAACAATCTTCCGGCGGCGCGATTTGTCTTTCCTGAATTATCCTTGCCGCCCAATCCTGTTGATCATCAGGCGGCGCCCAGCGCATGTTGGTAATTTCCTCAACCGGCCTCAGGTGCGGAGTCGGGTTGCGGTGACAATCAAGACACCATCCCATGCTGAGCGGTTGCTTCTGCTCGACTATTTCCATCTCCGCCACGTTTCCATGGCAACTTATGCAACTGACCCCGCGGTTCACATGAATGCTGTGATTGAAATAAGCGTATTCACCAATCTTGTGGATGCGCACCCATTTCACTGGTTCGCCAGTGGCCCAGCTTTCCCGCACAGGCAGTAGTTTTTCACTTTCAGGTAAAATCAATTTGTGACAGTTCATACAGACCGATGTTGGCGGGACGTTGGCCGAAGCCGATTGCTCAACCGAGTAATGACAGTAGCGGCAGTCAATGCCAAGGTCACCGGCGTGAAGTTTGTGGCTGTAGGGTACCGGCTGACGGGGACGATAGCCGACATCGGTATACTTCGGTGAACCGTAGTACCAGAAGAAACCCACCACGGCCATTGCCGCAATGACACCGCCGGAGGCTAATGCCACCGGAAGCTTATTGGTCCAGCTGGGAAAAATCTGCGCCAACTACAGAATCCATGCTTCAGTTTACAGGCTCAGTGATTTCCTGCGGCGGCAAGGCCAGTCGATTCGTCACGTCCCCTGCTCCGTCGTAAGAATAGATGGAAATGACTCGCCTCTGCGCAACATCCACCTGCTGCCTCCCGAATCTCAGGTGTATTACTCTATAATGAATGACCTATCCGGCATGCGCAACAAGTTTTGACCCTGCCTCGACTTCGGAAAATCACACCAAAAAACCCCTAAAAGCCGCTTTTGTTCCCCGAAATAAGACCGTAAACCTGACCAGTCTGGTTCAATTTCTCAAGCATTCCGCAACAATCCGTCAACGATAATTGCCGTGAACAGTCCGAACAGATACAGAATCGAATAACCGAATACACCCCGAAGGACAGTGGTTGACGGAGACCTGAAGGCCGCGATCACCTTGCGTATAAACAAACCCCCCAGGACCAGCGCGGCGACAAGGTAAATCCAGCCGCCTCCAAAAAGCAGCAATGACAGGCTTACGCCAAACAGGACGGAGGTATAAGCCATGATCTGTTTCAGGGTAGCTCGATCACCGCGAACGACCGGCATCATCGGAAGTTTCGCCCTGACATAATCATCTTTGTGGTAAAGGGCCAGAGCCCAGAAATGCGGTGGCGTCCAGAGGAAAACAATGGCGAATAGAATCCACGGAACGATATCCATCGTGCCGGTGGCGGCGGTCCAGGCACCGACCGGGGCCATCGCTCCGGCGATACCGCCAATCACGATATTTTGATCGGTGTTCGGTTTGAGCCACAGCGTGTAGAAAAGCGAGTAAAACAGTATCGTACCAAGCGACAGCAGCGCCGTCAGCCAGTTGAAAAAGACCGCAAATATCAGAACCCCCGCCAGCCCGATGCCTGCAGAGAAAGTCAAGGCTCCAGTCGAAGTCAACTTACCCAGCGGTAAAGGACGCCTCTTATAGGTGCGCGTCATTTTAGCGTCGATCTCACGCTCAAAATACTGATTGAGCGCATTAGCTGAACCACCGGTCAAATACAGCCCTATCATTACAAGTATAAAACGACCCGGCTGAGACAAAAAGCTCCCCTCCAATACCAGCGCCGTCGCCCCGGTGAACATCACCAGCAGCATAATTGAAGGCTTGGTTAACTGGATATAACTGAAGATGGTATTTTTCATTTGAAATCTCTGCGCCCGGTCGGTCCGCTTAATTTACCTACCAAACACGGCCACGAGAAAAATGTTCCGCTGGCCCATCCGGACGGCGCGAACTTATTCAAAGTGACAAATAATCGCTGGCCGTGTCAACTTTTTTCAGGTGAACAAAAAATATCGACGAACTTATGTTCGGCTGAGACGTTCGACTGTACGTATTGTATAACAAATCAGACGACCGGGAAAAGCCATAATAAGGGATTTCTATGCTTCGCGCTTTGGCAGCGCTGATACTTTTTTTCTGCGTCCAGACCGCCACGGGAGGAACCATTTCAGGTCACATCCGCGATGCTTCCACCAATGACCCCGTACCCTTTGCCACCGTCCAGGCCAGCGGAACATCTTACTCAGTTAGTGCCAACAATGAAGGCGAGTATCTGCTCAGGTTGCCCCCGGGCTCATACGAACTGAAATTCAGCCATGTGGCGCACTATTCCGAAGTCGCCATGGTCGAGGTCGACGATTCAGAGATATCGCTGGACGTTCAGCTTCAACCGGCCCTTATCGAGGTTTCCCCGATCAAAGTCTACGACCGTCAGTACGATGCGGCCCAGCGGATCATTGTCGAAGCGATTGCCCGCAAAGAACAACTGTTGTCTCATATCCAAAGGTACAGTTTTGACGCCTACACCAAGCTTTCGGCCCGTGACACTGCGAAGGTCGATTCAAACAGCTATTTCCTTATTGCCGAATCACAGGTGACGGCTTACTGGCAGTATCCGGATGAACACAAGGAGATCATAAAAGCTCGAAAGCAATCGGCGAATCTTCCGGCCGAAGGAAACCTCATGACGGTGGGCGAAATTTTGAATTTTAACGAAAACCGAATCGACTTTGGACCTTACGCCGTTGTCTCGCCAACCGCCACCGATGCGCTGGATTATTATGAATATTACCTGCTCGACACGACCTATGTCGACAGCCAGGCCATATTCGTGCTGGAAATCGAACCCAAGAACGACATCGACCCTCTCTTCGTAGGGACTGTCAAAATCGCCGATTCCAGCTACGCCGTGGTAGGGGTCGATCTGACCGTGAGTGAGGGATTCGACAGCAAGATCGTCTTTGACCCGACTTACCGGCAGGTATACACCGAGTTTGACAGCAAGTACTGGATGCCCACCCTGATTCAGTTTACGGCGGTATTTAATATATCGTTTCCGGGTATTCCCGTCCTTGCGGTCGACTATCAGGCGTCTCTGCACAACTACGATTTTCAGAGCATTATCGAGGATACCATCTTCAACGAGTACACCCTCGAGGTTGATAAAGCTGCCGATGATGTAGATTCGATCCAGTGGGTTGCCGGTCGGCTCATGCCACTGACCGACCTTGAAAAGCGGGGCTACTTCTACATCGATTCTACCGAACACAACAAACCCTGGCACAAGAAACTGGCGACCCTGTCGCTGGGTGCTTTGGCCGTTGCCTTCGGAGCCCAGGACTTTTTCCATTTCAATCGTGTCGAAGGTGCTTACCTGGGAGCCGGGTTAAGGTTTAACGGAATCGATGACAGGGTGGACCTGCGGTTTAAATCCGGGTATGCCTTCGACGCCAGGATCTGGCAGCACGAATACGGTTTCAAATACCTTTTTGATAAACGGCGGAAAATTTCGGCTGGCGTGATATATCGTGACGAGGTTCGTACCCGGCCGACCATTTTTGCTACCCCTAACGGTAACGCTACCTTTATGGCTCTTCTGGACAAGACCGACTCCTACGACTATTACCGGGAGAAAGGGTATTCGGTGGCGGTCGGAACGAAGTTATGGGATAAGACAAGACTCACCTTGAGTTATAACGACTTTGACCACCGCTCAATCCAAAACAACACTGAATACAGTCTGTTTCGAATTTCCAAAGAGCACCGTCCCAATCCAGCCATTGTCGAGGGCGATCTGCGCTCGCTGGAAGCCTCTTTCGAGTACGATTCGAGGCAACTTTTCCGGAGCAAGGGGCGGGACCGGAAATTGGAATCACCGTCTTACACGAGGTTTAAACTCGGCGCCGAGTATGCCTCGAGCAACCTGATTGACAACGATTTCGATTTCACGCGCTATTATGCCTCGTTGCGGCACACCTGGCGGACTTTCGGATGGGGCCGCAGCGCGCTGTATCTTTATGCAGGGGCCTCCGACCGGGATCTGCCACCGCAGAAGTACTTCGTGGTTGATTTTGATGCCGGCCTGACTGAACGCCGACTGTTCATGCACACTCTCAGCGAAAACAATTTCGGCGGAAGCCGGGTCTTTGCCGCCTACACCAGCCATTACTTTGGGAGAAAACTCTTTCAAAAGACCGGCCTGCCGCTCATCAAAAGCATTCCGTTGTCGCTCGGCATCTACGGTGGTGTGTTCTGGGCAGATTTCAAGGGCAATCCTCACCACCCGGGCGACGAAGATATCCGGATAGCCCCTACCCCCTACGGCGAAATCGGGTTCAGTTTAGGGCGCTTTATCCCGTGGGGATTCTTCTCCGGTTTCGCCCTCGACTTTACGTGGCAACTATCCGCCTACAACTCAGATGACGGCGCCGAGAAATTCAATTTTGGTATATCCCACGAATGGTTCGCATATTAGCCCACCATCACACCAATTAGGGTAGCTAAAAAGCCGGACATAGAGTATTGCCAAAGCCCGAAAT
>CP070756.1:2265843-2281084 GCA_020348905.1 Candidatus Zixiibacteriota bacterium | reverse complement strand
GGATAGCAGCGGCCCGGAATTAATTCAGCCGAATTGATTCAGACTAGGGTGGGCTGAGCCGGGCCAACGGGGGTCCGCTGGCCGGTGATGATGGACCAAAAACCGCTTGATTTTTGAAACCCTTTATGTATTTTGGCGTTACAGGGCTTAGGCAGTTGGGGTTATCCACTATCAAAACATCCCTGACGCGAGCCGTTTCTTGCAGATAAAGGGTTATCCTGATGAAATTTTCAGATTCCCTTGAGGGAGACATCGTTATATTCAAGCTGTCGGGAAAGGTTATCACCTATGACGACAGCATGACTCGCTTCCACGGACGCATACATGAATACGTCAATCTCAATAAGAACTCGATTATAATTGACCTGGGCAAAATCGAGTTGATGAGTTCGGTAGGTCTGGGGATGTTAATTTCCTCGTTGACCACCGTAAAGAATGCCGGCGGACGGATGGTGCTGGCCAATATCACGCGGATTCAAAATCTTATTGCGATAACACGCTTAAATACGGTTTTTGAAAGCTACGACAGTGTTGAACAGGCAGTAGAATCATTTAATAAAGGTTAGAGGAAACAGTATGAAGTTTGAAGATCGCTTGGAAGGGGACATCGTTGTCATAGATGTTTCCGGCAAGATTATGGGCGGCGAGGAAACCACCCTGTTTCACGGCCGGATTCACGAGTATATCCAGCAGAATAAGAAGAATATCATAATCGACCTGACCAAGGTCGATTGGATGAATTCGGTTGGTCTGGGTATGCTTATTTCGGCCCTGACCACCGTCAAGAATGCCGGCGGGAGGCTGGTGCTGGCCAACATCACCAAGATCGAGTCTATTTTGACAATCACGCGCCTGTTAACGGTATTTGAGCACTATGACACGCGCGAGGAAGCTCTTAAGGCTTTTGCCTGAGTGAAGCTCGCAAAATCGACAAGCCCCTTTTCGAAGGGGCTTTTTTTTGGTTCGAGGCTGGCGGATGTTGAAATGAAACATTCGGGCCTGTTTCCGCGTAATTACGAACGATGCCTTTTACGTAAAGGCACTCCGCCAGGGGTCTCGCAGGTATAAGAAATTCCGCCGCCAAGCAAGGAAAGGAGCTATGCCATGGTGCAGAAGATATATCTGGTAGACGCTTTTGCTTGTAGGCCCTTTGTCGGCAACCCGGCCGGCGTCTGTATCCTGGATAAGGCGGCTTCCGCCCAATGGATGCAGAACGTCGCAGCCGAGATCAACGCCTCCGAAACGGCGTTTCTCTATCCGACGGAGGACGGATACAATCTGCGCTGGTTCACCCCGGTAGTGGAGGTCGAGATATGCGGTCATGCTACGCTGGCCTCGGCCCACATTCTCTGGGAGCAGCGTATTCTCAGACGCGATCAGCAAGTGCGCTTTTTCACCCACCGGGGTGTTTTAACTGCCGATTGGGCTGACGGCTGGATAAGAATGGACTTCCCATCCGAACCACCCAGGGCGGTGGCGCCTCCGGCCGGATTACTGGATGCTCTTGGAACCTCGGCGGATTATGTTGGCAAAAATGAAACGCGCTACCTGGTCGAGGTTGAATCAGAGCAGGTTGTACGTGACCTGGCGCCTGACATAGCCGCTGTGCTGAAGGCAGGAGGAAAGAGAGTTATCGTGACAAGCCGGGCTGAAGATACGAAGTATGATTTTGTATCTCGTTTCTTCGCCCCGGGTATGGGAATTAGCGAGGATCCGGTCACCGGCTCGGCTCACTGCTGTCTGGCGCCCTATTGGGGAGAGCGACTGGACAAAACCGAATTGACAGCTTACCAGGCTTCCCGCCGGGGAGGTGAGTTGAAGCTGCAGGTTGCCGGTGATCGCGTCATAATCTTCGGTCAGGCCGTAACAGTTCTCGAGGCGGAGATGAAGTGACGGCTGCTGAATGCCAACATTGTACTTGATACATTAAGTAATATTTCCGTTCGCTGTTTTTCGTCGCAACGCTCATTTGGGCTGGCTCGTCCATCAAATTGGGTGGATGCATCCATACCGCCTCATAATTGGATTGAGCCCCTTGAGGGACAATTGTTTGACGCCAACAGATGGAAGGAATCAATACGCCATGAAGATGCCGAGATTAGTGACCTCTACAGTTGCCACGCTACTCATTATCGGCTTGCCGGCAGCAGGAACGGCCTCAGCCGAGGTCTTTAAACCCAATATTCTACCGTCGCTGGAGATTTCGCGCTCGGTCGGCAGCATAGCCGTAGACGGATATTTGAGCGACGACGGCTGGCGGGGATCTGCGGTTGCGACAAACTTCTGCGAGGAAACGCCGGGCGACCAGACCGAGCCGCCTGTCGCCACCGAGGCCCTTATCACGTTTGACGAAAGTCACTTGTATGTTGGTATTATCTGCTACGATGATCCGACTTCGATTCGCGCCTCCTTCTGTGAACGCGACAACATCTATTCCGACGACTTCGTGGTTCTTCTCATCGATACCTACGGCGAGGCCGTCTGGACTTACAGCTTTGAAGTCAACCCGTACGGTATTCAGGGGGATGCATCGTGGTCGGCCAATGGCGGCGAGGATTACAGTTATGATATGATTTGGGAGTCGGTCGGTAAGATTACCGACTCCGGTTACCAGGTCGAAATAGCCATTCCCTTCAGTAGTCTGAGATTCCCCAACCGCACTGATCAGGTGTGGCGACTGGATTTCTACCGCAATCATCCCCGTGAAACCCTGCGTGGATACTCCTGGGCAGCGCGCGATCGCAATCAGTCGTGCTCGCCATGCCAATGGGGCACCGTCAGCGGCATACAGATATCCAAAAGGACCTATGGCATCGAATTGCTGCCCAGCGTAATCGGTTTTCAGTCAGGCGCTCTGGTATCAGCTAATAATCCCAACTCAGTTTTCGAAAATGACGATCCCGACGGAGAGCT
Source organism: Candidatus Zixiibacteriota bacterium (assembly GCA_020348905.1). Classification (GTDB taxonomy): domain Bacteria; phylum Zixibacteria; class MSB-5A5; order GN15; family FEB-12. The sequence goes on along the minus strand of CP070756.1, from coordinate 2,278,171 downwards.
TTCGCTTGGGGCGAAGTATGCGGTCTCATCGGATGTCATCCTGGAAGCCACTTACAACCCCGATTTCAGCCAGGTGGAGGCCGATGCCGCCCAGATTGATGTCAATACCACCTTTGCCCTCTTTTATCCAGAACGGCGACCGTTTTTTCAAGAGGGCAGCGAACTCTTTTACACCTGGTTTAGTGCCGTGTATACGCGTTCGATTAACGCACCGGAGTTTGCCGGGAAATTCACCGGTCGCTTCAATCGCACCAGCATGGCCTTTCTTTCCGCTCGCGATGAATACAGCCCTATTATCTTGCCCAGCGAGGAACGAAGCGACTTCCTTCTGGCTGGAAAAAGCACCTCGAACATTTTCAGATTGCGACAGACATTTGGCGAGGACACCCAAATGGGCCTCATCTTCACCGATCGCCGTCTCGATGACGGCGGTTCCGGTACGCTGTACGGGGCCGACGGCAATGTTCGTCTGGCCAAGCATTACCGCGTTCAATGGGCGGCGTTCGGAAGCTACACCTCCGAGCCGGATGACTCTTCGCTCACCTTCAACCCCTTCGACACGGTATTCCATTACACTACCTTCGACGATGATAAGTATACGATGGGTTTTAACGGCGAGTCGTTTTCGGGGTATGCCTGGGTTGTCAATCTCGAGGAACGCTCGCGACACGTAGATTTCGATATCAGTTACCGCGAAAGCAGTCCGACCTTTCGTGCCGATAACGGTCTGGAGCCGCGAAACAACTGGAAGCGGGTAGATGCTTTTGCGGCGTATAATTTCTACTCTATCGGCAGCTTTGTGGACGCCTTCTATCCGTACGTTCAGGTACTTGGTCTCTGGAATTTCGACGGAACGCTTAAGGAAAGGTCGATTACTTTTTCGCTGGATGCGGATGTCAAAGGCCAGACCAATATACACCCTTCGATCAGGCTGGGTGAAGAACGCATGGCCGATATCGATTTTAAAGATATCTGGTTGGCGCATCTTTGCGTTCACAGCAAATTCAGCGATCGTCTCGGGCTGTCAGGCTCGATAAATTACGGACACCAGGTGGCACGGCATTATCTGGTGAAAGGTCAGCAGCTCAGTCTTCGCGCGTCCGCGGAGATAAAGCCGGTAAACCAGTTTCTGATCGAACCCGAGTTAAACTTCAGCCGCAGTGAAGATCTTGACACCGGCGAGGAATTGTTTGAGGGTCACATATTCAGAACCAGGCTCAATTACCAGTTCACCCGCGAATTGTCCCTCAGGCTGGTGGTACAATACGACGATTTCTATCAAACGTGGGATATCGATCCGCTTATTACTTACAAGATAAGCCCGTTCTCGGTTTTCTACGCCGGCTCGACTTACGACTACTGCCGTTTCGACGGCCTGGGGTCGGATGGCGCCGATACCCGGACCCGCCTTGCATCGCGACAGTTCTTCCTGAAACTACAATATCTCTTCAGAATCTGAGCATCAGATTCGTCGGCCCGGCAGCCCGGGTACAAATTAGCAGTTCTGCCGGAACGATAGGAGCCGAAAACCGACGCAAAAAAGTACCACCGGGGAAACAATTCATCAAAACATGCCGTAGACTAATCTACGATGATGTGGTGAGAGAGAAGCATCAGATTAGTTCTTTTTCGCCTGAGTGTTAATTAGAAAATAAGGAGAGGGGCGTTATGACCAGGCACAGCCCTCCTTTACGGCTCAGCATGCTCCTGATTGTTCTCATTCTGCTTGCCTCGAGTAGTCTGAGCGCCAATATCGAAGAAGAATGGGTTCCCGTTTACCATCCGACACTCCAAGCGGAACCGGTCCAGGGGACCATATCGATTGACGGTGATCTCGATGACTCAGGCTGGAGGTTCGCGGCCAAAGCCGACAATTTTGCCGAGCATCAGCCCGGTGACCAGACCAAGCCTCCGGTGAACACCGAGGCTTTGATCACCTACGATGAGAATAAGCTCTACGTGGCGTTCATTTGCTACGACGATCCGTCTCAGGTTCGCGCCTCGCTATGCGAAAGGGATCGAATCTGGGGGGATGACAACATAGTCCTGGCCATCGATACCTATAGTGACGCTGCCTGGGCCTATGAGCTGGCGGTCAACCCCTATGGTATTCAGGGTGATCTCCTGTGGTCACGCAACTATGGAGAAGACAGCGGCTACGACCTGATATACCATAGCGCGGGGAAAATCACTGACTCCGGCTACCAGATTGAAATGGCTATCCCTTTTTCCAGCCTCAGGTTTCCCAACAAACCGAAGCAGGCCTGGAAGATGGATTTCTGGCGTAACCATCCCCGCGACGTTCGCGGACAGTACTCCTGGGCCGCGTATGACCGTGATGAGAACTGCTGGCCGTGCCAGTGGGGTACGGTGACGGGGATTGAAAACGTTCAACCCGGACGCGGTATCGAAATCATCCCTACCGTTGTGGGTTATCAGTCGGGAGCACTGGTGGATTCTGATGATCCCTTTTCCGCTTTTGATAATGAAGAGCCCGACGGTGAGTTGTCACTCAACGGCAAGTACGCCATAACCTCGGATATCATGGCCGAATTATCGTTCAACCCGGATTTCAGCCAGGTTGAAGCCGATGCCGCCCAGGTTGATGTCAACACCAACTTCGCTCTCTCATTCGCCGAGCGACGCCCCTATTTTCAGGAAGGGGCCGATCTGTTCCGAACGATATTTAACGCCGTCTATACCCGCTCGATTAACGATCCCGATTTCACGGCCAAAGTTACGGCCCGCAAAGACCGTAACAGTCTGGCTTATCTGGTCGCCCACGACGAAAACAGCCCCATCATCCTGCCTTTCGAAGAAAGCAGCAGGATTTTGCCCGGTGGAAAGAGTACCTCCAATATAGTAAGGGCCAGGCGAACCTTCGGCGAAAATTCGCACCTGGGCTTACTGATGACAGATCGACGGTTCGAGGAAGGTGGTTCGGGCAGCCTGCTGAGTGCCGATGGAGCCATATCGCTTTCGCAGAAGTATCGTTTCGAATGGCAGGCGATTGCGACGTATACGGCGGAACCGGAAGATTCGTCTTTGACCTTTGATGCGGATGATCCGGAGTTTCACAACAGTACCTTCGATGATGGGAAGCATACGTCCGGATTCAACGGGGAGTCGTTCTGGGGTAATGCTTATTATTTCGGGGTGAACCGCGAAACGGGCAACTCGTATATTGATCTCAGCTATCTTGAGCGCAGTCCGGCTTATCGGGCCGCTAATGGTTTCCAGCCGCAAAACGATCAGCGGAGTGTGAGACTTTACTCGCAGTATGTGATTCGTTTTGATGACGGGTTGTTCCAGTGGATTATACCCACCTTGCAACTGGGTAATGCCTGGAATTTTGTCGGAGATCGCAAGGAGCGGTTTGTCGACCTGGGCCTGGAGACGAAATTCAGGTGGGCTCAGACCAGTACGCATTCGTGCTATAACCGAAGCTCGGAGCGATGGGGCGGGATTGTATTCGATGACATGTGGATGCTTCACACCTGTTTCAACACCACCCCAAGCCAGGTTGTTGCCTTTGGCGGTTCGATTAACTACTCGCACCAGCCGGCCCTGGGTGAAGATCCACCGGTGATGGAAAAGGAAATATACGTGTCGAGCTGGTTCGACCTGAAACCTGTCGACCGGCTCTATATCGAGAACTGGTATACTTACGTCAAGGGCAACGCTCTGGAAACCGACGAGGAACTTTACGAGGGTTACATCCTGAGAACCCGATGGAGCCTTCAGGTCACCAAAGCGTTTTCGGTCAGACTGGTCGGCCAATACAACAATTTCAGCGAGAGTTTCGATATCGACCCGCTTCTGACCTATCGCCTCAGCCCATTTTCGGTTTTCTACCTGGGTTCGACTTACGATTACTGTACCTATAACGGCCTTGGTGTCAACGGCACGGATAAGGAGACCTGCCTGACTTCGAGACAGTTTTTCATGAAGCTGCAGTACCTGTTCCAGATATAAGGCTTATCCAGGATTTTTTCTCCATCGGTACCCGCCGGGCCATCTGGCTCGGCGGGTACTTTTTCGGCTAAATGGTCGATTCAGGCCGGTTTGTCAGTCCGTAAGAGTCAACCGGCCATGTTCCTCAGAAAAACCGCGACAAACGAAACAAATGTCCGAAAACCTTCGTAGATTAATCTACATTGATGTGGTGAGAGAGGCATCCGATTGACTCTCTGTATCTTAGGTGATAATTAACAAGCACGGAGAGGGTCGTTATGATCAAGCGTGACCATCTGCGGGGGCTGACACTTCTCGTCTTCATTTTCCTGGTAGTCGCAAGCAGGCTGGGTGCTGAAACCGGGGAAGACTGGGCACCCGTTTATAATCCAACGCTGCATGCGCAGCCCGCTGAGGGAAATATCTCCATTGACGGCGATCTGAGCGACCCGGGTTGGCTCAGAGCGGCGAAAGCCGACAACTTCGCTGAACATCAACCCGGCGACCAGACCCGCCCCCCGGTAAACACAGAAGCCCTAATCACTTATGACTCCGACAAGCTGTACGTAGCGTTCATCTGCTACGATGATCCCGCTACCATCAGGGCTTCGCTGTGCGAGCGGGACCGCATCTGGCAGGACGACAACATCTGCCTGCTAATTGACACTTACGGCGATGCGGCCTGGGCTTTACGAGCTCAATCTGAATCCGTACGGGATACAGGGCGACCTGCTCTGGTCAAGAAACTACGGGGAGGACAGCGGCTATGACCTTATCTGGGAATCGGGGGGAAAGATCACCGATTCGGGGTATCAGGTTGAGATGGCCATTCCTTTCTCCAGCCTGAGGTTTCCCAACAAACCGGAGCAGGTCTGGAAAATGGATTTCTGGCGTAACCATCCCCGCGATGTTCGCGGACAATACTCCTGGGCCGCCTACGACCGCGACGAGAGTTGCTGGCCCTGCCAGTGGGGAACGGTCACGGGGATACGGGATGTTCAGCCAGGCAAGGGGATTGAGATAATGCCGACTTTCGTAGGTTATCAGTCGGGTGCGCTGGTCGATTCGGATGATCCTTTTTCTGCTTTCGATAACGAAGACCCTGACGGTGAGCTTTCACTCAACGGGAAGTACGCGATAACCTCGGATGTGATGGCCGAGGCTTCATTTAACCCGGATTTTAGCCAGGTTGAGGCCGATGCCGCCCAGGTCGATGTCAACACCAACTTCGCGTTGTCGTTTCCGGAGCGGCGTCCCTACTTTCAGGAAGGGGCCGATCTGTTCCGGACCATATTTAACGCCGTTTATACGCGCTCGATAAACGATCCGGATTTCACGGCCAAGGTTACGGCTCGCAAGGACCGAACCAGTGTGGCGTATCTGGTAGCCCATGACGAAAACAGCCCGATAATCCTTCCCTTTGCCGAAAGTAGCGAAATACTGCTTGGCGGTAAAAGCACCTCCAATATCCTGCGGGCGAGGCGGACTTTCGGCGAAAACTCACATGCCGGCCTGTTAATAACCGACCGGCGCTTCGAAGACGGCGGGGTGGGGTCGGTGCTGAGCCTGGACGGGGGAATAGCGCTGTCGCAGAAGTATCGTGTGGACTGGCAGGTTATTGGCACCTATGCAGCCGAACCGGAAGACTCCGTGTTGACATTCGACGAAGATGATCCGGACTTTCACAACAGCACTTTCGACGACGGCAAGTACACCGCCGGTTTCAACGGGGAGTCGTTCTGGGGTAACGCTTACTATTTCGGGGTGACGCGGAACACCCGTGACTGGTATGTCGATCTCGGCTATCTTGAGCGTAGCCCCACTTACCGAACTGCCAATGGTTTCCAGCCTATGAACGATCAACGAAGCATTACTCTGTACACCGAGTACATGCTGCGCTTTGATGAAGGGCTGTTTCAGTGGGTTTGCCCCAGCCTGCGCCTGCGTTCAAGGGGTGATCATGACTGGGGGAAAAGAGAGCGCATAGCTGAGCTTGGTTTCGAAGCTAAATTCCGGCAGGCTCAGACCAGTACTCACTCCCTTTATGCGAGAAGTTCCGAGCGATGGGGCGGTATTGATTTCGATGATGTCTGGATGCTTCACACATGCCTGCACACATACCCGAGTGAGGCCATATCGCTTGGGGGGGCTGTCAACTACAGTAATACCGTGGCCCAGAGCGAGGACCCGCCGATTATGGGCAAAGAGACATACTACAACGCCTGGGTCGATCTGAAACCGGTCGATCGGCTCTTTATCGAGAATTCGTTTACGTACGTGAAGGGAGATGCCCTTGATACCGGCGAGGAACTTTACGAGGGTTACATCCTCCGGAGCCGCTGGAGCCTTCAGGTGACCAAGGCGTTATCGCTCAGGCTGGTGGGCCAATACAACAACTTCAACGAGAGTTTTGATGTCGACCCGCTTCTGACCTATCGCCTAAGCCCGTTTTCGGTTTTTTACCTCGGTTCGACCTATGATTACTGCACTTTTGAAGACCTTGGGGTGAATGGGACGGACAAAGAAACGTGTCTGACTTCGCGACAGTTTTTCATGAAACTACAGTACCTGTTCCAGATCTGATACAGGCCCAGAGATTTTTCTCCATCTGTGCCCGTTGGGCTGTGAAGCCTGACGGGCATTCTCTTGACTGAGGTTTGTGCCCGCGACCATGGAGAGAAGGGCTCAGAAATTCTTGCCTTTTGCGGCCTGAGGGAGTTAATTGTGCTCTATATTTAAATGCCGAATTGCAGGGAGATATTAGAATGATTAGCCAGATTGAACAGTGGCTGGGCGATGAAAAGGGACTGTTAACGCACGAGTGCAAGACCATTGCGAAGTCTCGCCTTTATTTGCCCGGGCCGAATTTTCTCGACGAGGTGGTCAGCCAGTCCGATCGCACGCCGGCGGCGATGCGATCGCTGAACTGGCTGTTTAACACCGGCCGTCTGGCCGGCACGGGGTATCTTTCGATACTCCCGGTGGACCAGGGCATCGAGCATTCCGGGGGGGCATCGTTCGCGCCAAACCCGGACTACTTCGATCCCGCCAAGATTGTGGAACTGGCCATTGAGGGGGGTTGTAACGGGGTGGCCTCGACCTTCGGCGTGCTCGGGGCAATCTCGCGCAAGTACGCTCACAAGATTCCGATGATTCTTAAGATCAATCACAACGAGATGCTGACCTATCCCAACAAGTTCGACCAGGTCATGTATGCCTCGGTCAAAGACGCCTTTAACCTCGGCGCGGTTGGCGTGGGCGCCACGATCTATTTCGGTTCCGATATGGGGATGCGCCAGCTGATGGAGGTGACCGAGGCGTTCTCACTGGCCCACGAACTGGGTATGTTCACGGTACTGTGGTGTTATTTGCGTAACTCGGAGTTCAAAAAGGATAAGGACTATCACGTGTCAGCCGATCTGACCGGGCAGGCCAACCATATCGGGGTGACTATCGAGGCCGACATTGTCAAGCAAAAGCAGCCGGAGAACAACGGTGGCTATACGGCCCTGAAGTTTGGAAAAACGCACAAGAAGGTTTATGATGAACTGACGTCCGATAACCCGATCGACCTGACCCGTTATCAAATCGCCAATTGCTACATGGGTCGGGTAGGTCTGATAAATTCCGGCGGAGCTTCGGCCGGCGACACCGATCTGGCCCAGGCAGTGCGGACAGCCGTGATTAATAAACGGGCCGGTGGCACCGGACTTATTTCGGGCCGCAAGGCGTTCCAAAAGCCGATCAAGCAGGGTGTTGAACTTCTCAACGCCATCCAGGACGTCTACCTGTGTAAGGAAGTGACGGTCGCTTGATTTAATCGCCACAGATGAATCGAAAAGGCTGCTTTCGTGGCAGCCTTTTTTTGGCGAAACCATCATCTTACCGGTCACTATCGCAAACTCTGCCGTGGCAATTATGCCCTTGACAGGTAGCGGTCAGGCGGAGTTATTTAGTTGAAACACATCAGCCTAAGAGAGGTGAAGAATGTCAATGGTCAAGCCCAGCTTAGCAGCACTGTTCTTTCTGCTGGTCGGCGTCTTTATGGTTCAGCCTGTCATTGCCCAGGACAGCCCGGAAGCCGCGACGGACACCACTCAGCCGGCGGTGACAGCCGATTCGTTGTCTGACCAGCAGGAGACCGATACCGTCGGCTCCGGTGCAGGTACCATGTACCCGATGTCACCCGAGCGCAGAGCTAAACTGATCTCCTATTCCCGATTCGTCAACATTTGGAGATTCGTGGGTTTCTTTGTGACCCTTGGACTTATGGCCTTGATTTTGTTCACCGGCTTCTCGGCCCGGATGCGAGACTGGGCGGGCGTGGTCAAAAAGAAGTTTTTGGTGGTGTGGCTGTTTCTCGTGTTGTTTCTGATCGTAGATTATCTGCTTAATTTTCCCTTTCATTTTTATCGAGGCTTTATCGTTGAGAACCAGTACGGCTTTTTAAACCAGTCCTTCGGAGAGTGGTTTGCCGAGGATATGCTGAGTTTGCTTGTTACGGCCATAGTGGGCGTGGTGCCGCTCTGGTTTCTCTACTGGGTCATTGCCCGATCTCGAAAATGGTGGCTGTGGGCCTCGGTGGCGGCGATGCCGTTCGCCGTCTTCATGATAGTGATCGCGCCGGTGGTCATTGCTCCGCTGTTTAACAAGTATGAACCGCTTAAGGACAAGACTCTGGAGGCGGAGATCCTGACCTTGGCAGAGAAGGCAGGCATCAAGGGCTCCGATGTTTTCCAGGTCGATGCTTCGAAGCAATCCAGCAAAATAAACGCCTATGTTACCGGCCTGTTCGCCACCAAGCGGATCGTCCTGTACGACACCATGATTGACAATTTCGAAAGCGATGAAATCCTGTTCGTCATGGGCCATGAAATGGGGCATTACCTGATGCATCATATATGGAAGGGGTTGGCTCTGGCTATTATCCTGATTACTCTGGCCCTGTGGATAACCAGCCGAACCATCTCTCCGGTGATAGATCGATTCAAACATCGCTTCAAATTCGACCGGCTGGAGGATATCGCATCATTGCCGCTGATAATCATTTTCGTCACGATTCTGTCCTTTTTGATGGAACCGATCTCCAACGGTGTGAGCCGCTACATGGAACGTCAATCGGATAAGTTCGCCATGGATATATCCCGGGTGTCGGCCGAGTCGGCGGAAATCGCCTTTGATAAACTGTCGGTTTTCAACCTGTCCGATCCAGACCCACATCCGGTGATAGAATTCTGGTTTTACAGTCATCCCGCCCTGAGTAAACGTATAAACTTCGTACGCAATTATAAGCCTTCGGGCACGTAACGATGGTGTAAGGAGCCCTCTTTGTCGGTAAAGGCGATTTTCACAGCGGGGATGGCAGTTCTTCTTTTGATCGGACCGATCTCGGTTACCGCCGGGGCTGCGTCTGAGGAGTTGCTGACCGCTTTCCAGGCCATGTATCGGCCGGAGCTTGACACGGCTACGACAATGGCTGTCGATACCCTGGTGCTGGAGCATAAAGATATCTCCGTTACTTTCATTGGAGGTCGGCTGGCATTCTTTGAGCCGATCGTTATCGATTCGACCGAGATCATCTTCGGGGCTTACTTTGAGGGAGCCGGACAGTTGAGATACCGCCCTCCCGCCGACATCGAAAGAGAGCAGCTCGTTCGCTTTTTCAATACCGATTCGCTTGATCGCTCATTTGACAAAATGTTGATGCTGTTCAGCCCGGAAATTCATTCGACAATCATTGAAGCCTGCGTTCCGGCCGCAGAACTGTTTTCGAAAAGTGAACGAAACAGAGCGCGCGGGGTCTTCGAAGAACTCACCGACAAGGATCACCGGGGCTTTATTTTTGAGACGCTCGATAACCTTGTCCACCCGGGGCAGGGTTCGTTTATGCTTCTCAATGTGGAACCGGACAGAAGTGAACGCGTCTTTTACATTTACAATCCGAACAAGCGGGAAGAAGTCAGGCTATTGAAAAAGTTCGCTCAGCCCGGAGTGAGTTTCATGGAGACGGTGTGCCGGTACACGCAGTATGTTGATCCAGGATGCATCAATATCAACGGGATGCACAAGGACCGCATCAGGACCGACCGTTACATTATCGATGCTCGCATCAGTCGCGGAATGGATTTCGAAGCTGCCGCAGCGTTGGATTTCGAGGTGCTTATCGGCTCGACCCGGGCGCTGCGGATGGATCTTCACCCGGAGCTTGAGGTTGATAGCATTGTGGATTCGACCGGTCAGCAGGTTGCCTTCGTGCGCTACGGTCCGGGGGAGAAAGAGTCCTGGCCAATCTACATGTTTTTTGACCGGCCGCTCGATCATCGGGAATTTATCACCCTTAAATTTTTCTACCGGGGCGACATCATCCGAAAAGAATCGGGACAGTGTGTTGTTAAAGCCGGAGCGGATTGGTATCCGCGCTACGGGTACAGACAAGAGGCCTTGTTTACCCTGAATTTCAAGACCCCCAAAGAGTATACTTTTGTCGCCACCGGCAAACTCTCCTCGCAGGAGAATGTAAAGGATACAACTTTTTCGATATGGAAGGTCGTCCCACCTGCCGTGAACGTATCTTTCAATATCGGGACGCTGAAGAAATACACCTTTGAAGAGGATGACCTGGTTCCGATCGACGTGTACTTCTCCAAAGACCTGCACCAGGAATTGGGGCGCCTGCTGGCGGTTGAGATGGTGCCTTCGGGCAAGGATATGCAAAACCAGGTGGCGCAGGATATCATGAATGCCATGCGGGTGTTCGAGGAATTCTTCGGGCCTTATCCTTACGACCGGATGACCGTCGGTGAAATCCTGATGTCGCACGGCGAGGCTTTCCCCGGCTTTTTGCACCTGGGCTACCACACCTGGATAAACACTGATGCCTGGGGCAACGACCGCGTTTTCCGGGCCCATGAAACGGCCCACCAGTGGTGGGGTGTTGGGGTCGGGTACGAAACGTATCACGATCAGTGGCTAAGCGAGGGGTTCGCGGAGTACGGCGCTCTGATGTATCTGCAGGCGGTGGCGGGCAACGACAAGTTTCTCGACCGCATCAAAGATTACCGCAGCGATGTTTTCTCGGCTCGTCAGCATCTTTTCGGAAGCGGTGCCGAAGCCGGCCCGATAGCCCTGGGCTACCGCACCTCCAGCACCGAAACTCCGGGCGACTATGACTTGATAATATACAAGAAGGCGGCCCTGGTGGTGCACATGCTGCGCAATCTCCTCATAGATTTAAAGACGATGAAAGAGGATACCTTCGTGTCGATGATGAAAGAGTTCTACGGAGCCAACCGGGGCAGCAGCGTTTGTACTCAGGATCTTCGTCAACTTACTGAAAAATACACCAACATCGATATGGGCTGGTTTTTCGATCAGTGGGTATTTCGCAGCGACTTGCCGACTTACGAGTTTTCATATGATGTGGAGAAGGATGATGGGGGCACTTTTACGGCACGCTGCACGGTGATAACTACCGGCGTATCCGAGGATTTCCAAATGTATGTGCCACTGGAGATTGAGATTGACGAAGGAAGCCGGGCGTATATTCGCATTTACATCAACCGCCCCAATTACGAGTTCTCTCTTCCCGGCCTTCCCCAGAAGCCCCGGAAGCTGCGTTTGAATCCCTTCGAATCAGTTCTGGCCAGAGTCAAACAGTAAATCCCCTGGACGTTACAGCATACCAAACCGGTGTTAACCTGTTTATTGTTAATGTTTTCGCTTGACTGCAGAAGTGCCGCGCGTTATTATATATAGAAACCGAAGTCTGTCCCTCTCCGCGATAGTGTCTGGCGGCGCAGCACCTCAGATATCTACGGACAGATGACATCATTTATTAGTCAGCGTGCCGGACAGCCCAAATAGAAGAACGGGATGCCTCACTATATGCTTCGGGGTGCTCTTCTAGCGTATAATGGCTGGAGAGTCTGGCTACACAGGTAGGGTCCTGCTGGCTGAAAGCAGTACCGAACCGCCAAAGCAAAAGCCCTCGCGGTCGAGGGCTTCTGCTTTGCATGACCGCTTGCTTTATTCTTTCTTGAGATCCACGATCGTTGCTCCCCAACCCCCGCCGCTTCCCCCCTCGTGATAGTACTTTGCTACGGCCGGATGTTTGGCCAGTAGCGAATGAACGATTTCTCTTTTGACACCTATGCCCTTACCGTGAACGATTCGCAGTTGGTGAATGCCGCGCTCCAGGCATGCATCTATGTATTCCAATACGACCTCCCTGGTATCTTCGGGCGCGAAGAGGTGGAGATCGAGGGTCCCGTCAATGGGATATTCAGCCGAGTTGTCTCTGTCATCGGTCATGCTGCTAAGACTAATACTCCGGGCTCTCAAAAGCAAGAGTGTGGGTAAGACCTTTACGGTTGAC
>CP070756.1:2242229-2265743 GCA_020348905.1 Candidatus Zixiibacteriota bacterium | reverse complement strand
CAAGTCCTGATAGGTCGCCAGGTAGACGATTTTCAGGATCAGCGCCAGGATGATGATGCTAAGCAGCCCGGAGTGCCGCCCTGGTAAGTTGCGCCGCCACGATCCCATGGCAAACAATATAGAAAAACCAGGCGGCCGGTGCTTCAAGTATTTTTTCCGGCTGGTACTGCTGAACACGAAGATGTTGCTAAAGTTTGCACTATCTGCAACATTCTGCTCACCCAGGGTTCGGTAGTTCTTTCCGGGCCGCCCTACTCATCCCCTTATTTGGCAATAGCTTACCACTACTGACGACGGGCTTGTCGACCGTGAATATCGTCAAAAAGCCGGGGCACAGCCGTTGCTCTTACTGCGTCTGGACCCACGTTGGAAGGAAGTACTTACCATTGTCTAAACAGTTCAAAATTGTGTTTATCCCGTTGATACTGGTGATAACGGCTGCCCTGACTGCTCAGGCCGGTTCACTGTCACCCGGACTTCAACAGGTAGCTGAGAAGTACAGCTATGGGCATGGTACAGACAGTCTGATCGAGGTACTCGTTTTCCTCGATGATGAGGAGCTCAAGCAAACGACCACCCGACTGAAAACCGCATCCGTTTTGAGCCGCGCTCGCAGACTCAAGGCGATGGTAAAGCAACTTAAGTCGTTCCAGGCCCCGGGGAAGAGCCAGGTGGCTTCCTACATTTCGGCCGGTTCTGGCGCGGTTACTGCCGAATACTGGATCGTTCCAGCGGTCAAGGCAAGGGTGGTCGTCTCCAGCCTGGATCGTCTTTCAGAACTCGATGGAGTCAAGCTGGTGGTCGAGAACGCCTTGCTTACCTATGAACCTCCTGTAAGCAGCGTACCGGCTCTCACGACGTCGGTAGCCGGTGTATCCGCGGAACTGAATCTGCTGGGAGTCACCGAACTTTGGAATAGAGGTCTGAAAGGCAAGGGCCGGCTTGTGTGCTCCTTCGATACCGGCGTAGAACATAGTCATCCTGCTCTGTCAACCAGGTGGCGCGGCACGCATAGTTCTCTGTCATCGTCGTGGTTTTCGAAAGTTGCCCCGGACGTGCTTCCTTACGATTCTATCGGCCACGGCACCCATACCATGGGGATAATGGTAGGTGCCGCGGAGGCGGACAGTTTCGGTGTGGCGCCCGAAGCAGAATGGATAACGGCGGGAGTGGTGGACCAGGGACGAACGCTCAGTATGACTCTGGCTGATATTATCGAAGCTTTTCAGTGGACTCTGAATCCCGATGGCGACGACAACACCACCCACGATGTGCCGGATGTGATCCTCAACAGCTGGGGAATTCCGAAAGGACTCTTTCTACCGTGTGACGACACCTTCTGGGGCATGATTGATCACGTCGAGGCGGCCGGCATTGTCACCATTTTCTCAGCCGGTAATGAAGGGCCGGATCCACAAACCCTGCGCAGTCCCGCCGATCGAGCTACCACTCCAATTAACTCCTTTGCGGTGGGAGCGGTTGACAATAATAAAATCATCGCCCCGTTCTCCAGCAGAGGGCCATCGTCCTGCGATAACACCAAGATAAAACCCGAGGTCGTCGTTCCCGGCGTTAATATCCGTTCGTCGTATAAAGGCGGCGGTTATTATATCCAGTCGGGCACCTCGATGGCTGCTCCGTACGTGGCAGGACTTGTGGCGCTGGTGAGGCAGTACAATCCGGATGCCACAGTGGAGGAAATCAAATACGCCTTTCTGGCCGCTGCTGAAGATCTGGGACCAGCCGGTGATGATAATGCTTACGGGCACGGCTTTCTTAATGCCTCGCGGGTTCTCGATTACGTACCGACTCCTGTCAGCGAGGAGTTGGAGATGGTTGGGTATGAGGTTTCCGGCGACGGCATCGCCGCTCCCGGGGAGCTGTTCCAATTGCGGCTGGTTTTGAACAATAACGCTTCCGGCTATGATTCGCTCAGAGGCACCATCACCTGCGCTGAAGAAACCGGTGTGGTAGTGGTAAATGCCACCGCTGACTTCTATTTTGACGGTGGCGCAACTATGTCAGCAAACGAGACACCTTTCGAGATCTGGTTCGATTCGAATCTGTACAACGGGCAACCAATACCGTTCGAGTTGCTGCTGTCAAGTGAAACGGCAGATGACTTTGACACTCTGGGTTTCACCCTGGTGGCAGGGTTGGAGCCGGCGGGAGAAATCGCTACTCACGACAACGGGCAGATCAGGCTGTCGGTTTCCGATTTCGGTCAGTTCGGTTTCGCACCCGGCTCGATTTACAACGTGCAGGGTGATGGTTTTTGCTTTGAAAACAGTGGCAACATCCTGTATGAAGCAGGCCTCATCCTGACGTCCGAGGATGGCCGGCTGGTGACCTCCATTCGTGACGAGGAAGGACAATTGAAGAGTTCCGATTTTTCGCCTGTAAGGCAATTGACGGATGGATGGATTGGTCCGGATGACGGGGTGCACCGGACGGCATCATTTGCCGACGCCACAGGAGAAGTAGCGGTAGCCATACTGCAGGAGACCGTCCACTTTGACGGTGACGACGATGGCGGTCTGCTGATGGTGAGATACACGCTTACCAACAACTCGCCGCAAATAATCTCAGGTCTTCACCTGGGCTTCTTCAGCGATTTCGATCTGTCCGAAACTGACGTCATTCGTTTCGATGAGGCCAGGAATCTTCTGTATCAGACCGATGAGGCCGGTCTTTACATTGGAATTGTCGGTCTAAAAAATGTTTCATCGTTCCAGTCGTTTGACAACGGATCGACCAAAACCGGTTTCACCGATGAACAACTGCTGATGGCCACGTCAGGTGCCGGCCAGGTTGATGAGTACCTCTCCGGTGACCTGATGACCATGATCACGTCGACACCAATCATGATGGAACAGCAAAAGTCGACCGAACTCGCCTTCGCCTTGATAGCCGGCCGAGACCTGTATCAGCTGTATGACAACGCCGCACGTGCCAAAGAGAAATACAGCTTGGTCACCAGCTTCGATTCCAATGAGGGGGAGTCGCTTCCGGATGAAGTCAGACTGTACCAGAACTACCCCAACCCGTTCAATCCAACCACCACGATCAGCTTCTCAGTGATCAAAGCGGGACACTTTTCGCTCGACGTGGTAAACCTGCTCGGGCAAAAGGTCACCACACTTTTCACCGGTCATCTCACGACCGGGATGCATGAGTTTGAGTGGGATGCCACTGATGATAGCGGTCAGCGGGTGGCCAGTGGCGTCTATTTCAATCGCCTGAACGGGGCAACCTCATCGCAAAGCCGCAAAATGCTACTAATAAAGTAGTCATTCGACCTTTCCGTACACACCCATCCGGCAGAAGCTAAAATCGAGGATTCGGGATATTTTTAATCCTGTTAATGCCGTGGTTGCTCAACGACGGTGTTGGCTCAACCATTATCCATTGTAGTTAAACAACTTACGTCTTGACCTTACACCCGGGAAATTGTTATAGAAATCGCTTGACTTTCGGATAATTAACGATAGCTTTGAAAATGAAAATCGTTTTCATTTAGTGTATGGGGATTTTTGTGAAGGAGTTTCTGAAAACCAAGGGATTCAAGATGACACCGCAACGGGAACTCATCTTTCGCTCGTTTTTCGAGATGGGTGAGCACGTTTCGGTTGATGAGCTTTACGATAAGGTTCGGCAGGAAGACAGCTCGGTCGGTTACGCGACAGTGTGGAGGAATTTGAAACTGATCTGCAAAGTTGGGCTGGCCGAGGAAGTGAATATCGGTGACGGTATAACTCGCTATGATCGCGTCACCAGAGTTCCGCATGGACACCTGTTTTGCACCTCGTGTAAGACGGTCACGGAAATCACTGTCGAGCAACTGGTGGGATTATTGTCTCAGACCGCAAAGACCAGGGGGTTCGTTCCGGAGAGTTTTAAGATAGAGGTCCAGGGGGTCTGCAAAGAGTGTCGCGGGGCGGCAGGTGAAAAAGACAAAAGCGGGGCGTCTGCGGGAGGTTGAAGCTTCCCTGGGTCTGGCAATGGAACCACAGCGATAGAGGAACGGCCAAATGACACCATTGAGCAATATGTCTCCGGGGCAGCGAGGAATCATCACCGGCTTTACGGATGAATCGCGGGTATCGCGTCGTCTGCTGGAAATGGGAGTTGTCCCTGGCAGATCGGTTGTTTACCTGAGAGATGCGCCGCTTCGTGATCCGATGGAAATACAAATAGGGTCGTGTTGTCTGTCCCTGCGCCGCTCCGAGGCCGCCCTGGTTATCGTGAATCCGGAGCGTTAAGACCGGGTGCGATGCAATGATAACAGCCCCTGGCAGAAGCGCACGGTATTCTGGTGTGGTCGCTATCTGCGGCAACCCTAATTGCGGCAAGACAACCATCTTCAACGCCATGACCGGCCTCAATCAGCAGGTCGGTAACTACCCCGGTGTAACAGTCGAGAGAGTCTCAGGTCGCTTCGAAGCGCCCGACAATCCCCGCCACAAATTCACGCTTGTTGATATCCCCGGGTCGTATTCGTTATCGGCTTTCACTCCTGATGAGTATATTGCTGCCTCGGTTCTATTCGGCCAGCTTGAAGGTGAACCGTCGCCAGATGCCGTTATCTGTGTCATCGACGCTACGCGGCTTGAGAGGGGTCTGTACTTACTGCTGCAGATAATGCAAATTGGTCGCCCGGTGGTGGTGGCTCTCAACATGATGGACCTGGCTCGGCTCAACGGTATCAGGGTAAGCCCCACGAAACTGTCACGGAGGCTGGGTGGGATACCGGTTGTTCCAGTGGTCGGAAATCGACGCCGGGGCATCGACCCACTTAAACGAGAGGCAGCGCGGGCCGCGACGCAGTCACCCAAGGAACGCCGGCTGACATTCGACGGTGTCACCGAAGGGCTAATCAAAGAACTCGCCGAGTCTTCCGGCCGCAACCATCGGTCACGAGCACAGTACTTACGGATAATTTTTGACGAGAACGGTCCGGCTGAGCGTGAATTTATTGCCAGGGAGGGGTCGGCCGCAGAGGCCGTCCTGAGAAACGGCCGTCTTCGCATACGAGAGAAACACGGTTCGTTGGTTGTGGCCGAGACGCAGGCGCTGACAAAACATGCGGAGGAGTTGTACCGTGTGGCGGTACGAGCCAGTCGCTTAAGCGATCTTACTCTCTCCGAAAAGATCGATCGCTATCTACTTCACCCGGTGCTGGGGCCAATCGTGCTGATCCTCGTGATGATATTGGTGTTCCAGTCGATATTCACCTGGGCGGCGCCATTTATGGATATGATTGACGGACTGTTCTCCTCGCTGGCCGATACCGTGCACGGCGGTCTTGGTGAGGGTCCGCTTCGGTCTCTGCTGGCTGATGGTGTGATCGGAGGGGTTGGCTCCGTGCTGGTGTTCATCCCGCAGATCGCTATTCTATTTGTGTTCATTGCCCTGCTGGAGGATTCCGGGTATATGCCTCGGGCGGCCTTTCTGGTTGATCGGATGTTTCGCTGGTGCGGGTTATCAGGCAAGTCGTTTATCCCCATGCTTTCGTCTTTTGCCTGCGCCATCCCGGGGATTCTGGCCACTCGAACGATAGAGGATCGTAAACTGCGATTCATTACAATCCTGGTGGCGCCGTTAATGACGTGCTCGGCACGCCTGCCGGTTTACGCAATCATGATCGCGGCCTTCATTCCATATAAGACCTACCTTGGCATTTTCAACCTGCAGGGCCTGGTGCTCACCCTGCTGTACCTTCTGGGTATCACGGCGGCGGTGATAGTCTCTTTCATACTGAAGAAGACTTTCCTCAAGGCTGAACGCGGCACCTTCATGATGGAAATGCCATCGTATAAACTACCCACATTGCGGTCGATCGGGATTCGCGTGTTCACAAGGGTTAAGGCCTTCCTGATACGAGCCGGGACCATAATTCTGGCTATCACAATTATAGTCTGGGCTCTCAGCTACTATCCCCGAACCACGGAGCTAAGTGAACAGTATGCCGGTCGGGAAGCAGATCTTACCTCCGCATATGAACAAAAGACTACGGTTGTCAAAGCTGGTATCGCAGAGCTAACTGCCGGGACACCTGAAAACCAAAGGCAGTTAGCGGGTGATATTGTCTCCGGATTTGAGCGATTGATGGACTCGAATGACCCCCAGGAAACAAGAAGGCTTCTCAACGCAGAGCATCCCGGGCTGGCCGACCTGATTGAGCAGCACTACCAGCTGGCGATGCTTCGACTGGAATACCAGGCGGCGCTTACGCGGTTGGCCAACCAGCAGGCCGGGGAGCGCATTAGAGGGTCGTATTTGGGTCAGGCCGGAAGACGGATAGAACCGCTGTTCAAACCACTGGGCTGGGATTGGAAGGTTACCGTATCGGTTCTGGCAGCGTTTCCGGCCAGGGAAGTAATAATCGCCACGCTGGGCACGATCTATAATCTGGGAAGCGAAATAGACCGGCAGTCAACGTCGCTGATCGATAAAATGCGTAACGCCGTATGGGAGGAAGGACCCGACCGAGGCAAACCGGTCTTTTCGATACCGGTGGCCTTGTCAATAATGGTGTTTTTTGCGCTTTGCTGTCAGTGCGGGGCGACCCTGGTGACAATCAGACAGGAAACCAATCGCTGGGCCTTTTCCGCTTTCACTTTCGCCTACATGACCGTGCTGGCCTACGTCTCGGCTATGACTGTCTATCAACTTCTAATCTGGGTGGGGCTGTGATGTCTTTTGGGTGGCAGCAAATAATTGTAATTGGGGCCTTGCTTATCTCGGTGGCTTACGTGGTAATACATCTTTTGAGGCAGCGCAGAGCCAGGTCCGGCTGTGAATCATGCTCGATTCTTAAGGCGGCCCGGAGAGAAGACCCGCCATCGGGCCGGCAAGCATCGGTTTGACATCAAACCCGAAGCCACCTATATTGTCCAAACAATAGAAGAGCATAATGTTTCAAAGCACACCCATACTTTTGGGGCAATACCGCCCGCTTGATTCCTTTCTTCACCGGCTCGATGCGCGCGCGAAAATAGTGCCCATTACCCTGGTCCTGATACTGGCTCTGCTGACCGATTCACTGATATTCTATCTTACCGTACTTGTCTCACTCCTCGGCGGTTTGCTGCTCTCAGGAGTAGGCAAGAAGACGCTTACCAACAATTTCAAGCCGGTACTGGTTCTGGTGGCAATCACCTTCTTGTATCATCTGCTGTTTTCCGCCAAAGATACCGCTGTAGTGGCGGAGTTGCTTGGAATCAGAATCACCAGCGGGGCGATCGATATGGCGGTGTTCTATTCCCTTCGGCTGGTAATATTTATTTCCGTCGCCTTTCTCGTCACACTGACCAATTCCCCCTCTGAGCTGGGCGATGCTATGACCAAGATGCTCGGGCCGCTGCGAAAACTCCGCGTACCGGTTTATGATTTGGCGCTCATTCTGTTTATCGCCCTCCGGTTCATTCCTATTCTTTACGAGGAGTTCACCGCCATCAAGAATGCCCAGATAATTCGCGGCGTTAGCTTCGCGGGTCCCATTGTCAATCGAATTCGTAAAACCACCAGCATCATTATTCCGGTCTTTGTAGCGGCTATTCAGCGCGCCGATGAACTCGCTCTTGCCATCGAGGCCCGGGGCTATACCAGTGGATACAAGAGAACCTTTTACTCCCGCAGCCGTTTCGGGCCGCGAGAATGGCTGTTTGCCGTTGTTTCATCAGCCATGATAGTTGCGCTATTCTATATCACTCGTTAGTCTATGAATCAGCAGAATATCAAACTCACGATTGAATACAAGGGCACCAACTTCGCCGGCTGGCAATCACAGGCGGGGCCGAGAACGATCCAGGATGAAATCATCGAGGCCATCTTCAAAACCACCGGCCAGAAAACCAGGCTGATCGCTGCCGGACGTACTGATGCCGGCGTCCATGCTCTGGGGCAGGTGGCCAATTTCGTTATCGAACATGATCTCCAGGCCGACCGCTATAAAGAAGCCCTTAATTTTTACCTTCCCGACGACATTCGAATATTGGCTTCCGAACCGGTTCCTGTGACTTTTGATGCCCGTCGGGATGCGCTTTTTAAGCGCTACCGCTATCTCGTCGGCACGGAAAAATCAGCGCTGTATCGCGATTACAGGTGGGAATATACCCGCCCGGTAGATCTTGAGCGGCTCAGGAAGGCCGCCGACCTGATAGTTGGCGAATACGATTTCAGCCCCTTCTGTGTAGTTTCATCGCGAAAAGAAAATAACATCTGTCGGATTGACTCGGCCACCTGGCGGCGAATCGGTCCGCTTCTGGTGTTCGAGATACGGGGTAATCGCTTTCTGCACAGTATGATCCGCTCGCTGGTAGGGGCCATGCTAAACCTGTCCACGCTCGAAGTGGATAAGAATAAGCTAAACTTGACTTTAGACCGGTTTGAGGATATTATAAAATCCTCAACTTCCGAAAGGGTAAAATTCACGGCTCCGGCACAGGGATTGTATCTGGTGTCGGTGGGCTACAATAAGGGATAACAGAGCATGAAGTTCTTCATCGATACCGCTAATGTCGCTGAAATCAAAGAGGCTGCCGCCATGGGTGTGCTGGACGGAGTGACGACAAATCCTTCCCTGGCCGCCAAAGAAACCGCTCCCTACCGGGATCTTCTTAAGGAAATCTGCCAGGTTGTCAGTGGCCCGGTCTCGGCTGAGGTAATTGCCACCGACCATGATGGAATGGTACAGGAAGCCGAGGAGCTGGTTAAGATCGCCGACAATATCGTCATCAAGATTCCCGCCATTCTTGAGGGTTTGCGGGCCATCAGAACCCTCAGCGGACGCGGTATCATGACCAATGCCACGCTTGTATTCAGCCCCTCTCAAGCCATCCTGGTCGCCAAAGCCGGAGCTACGTACGTCTCGCCATTCATCGGTCGGCTCGATGACATTTCCACCGACGGAATGGAACTGATCAACCAGATTCTGGCTATTTACCACAATTACAACTTCAGCACGGAGGTGCTGGTGGCCTCGGTCCGACACCCCATGCACGTCGTCGAGGCGGCTCTGCTGGGTGCCGATGTGATTACCATGCCGTTCAAGGTTATCAAGAGTCTGATCAAACATCCCCTGACCGACATCGGATTGGAAAAGTTCATAGCCGATTATAAGAAAGCGAATAAAGGCTGATGATTAAACGCTATACCCTCGCCGAAATGGGGGCGCTCTGGTCGGAAGAGAACAAATTCCGAACCTGGCTTGAGGTAGAGCTGGAAGCGGCCCATGCTATGGCACAGCTGAAAATTATCCCGATGAAGGCCTATACGACCATTCGCAAGAAGGCGAGGTTCGATGTCGACCGCATCAACGAGATCGAGAAAGAGGTGAATCACGATGTCATAGCCTTCTTGACCTCCGTGTCCGAGTATGTCGGTGAGGAGGCCAGGTACCTGCACTTCGGCATGACGTCATCGGACATGCTCGATACGTCGCTATCGCTTTTGATGAAACGGGCGGCGGCGATTATTGACAAGAAAATTTCCACGGCGCTCAGGCAGATAAAATCGCTGGCCCGTCGATATATGACGACGCCCTGTATGGGCCGGACCCATGGGATTCTTGCGGAACCGACCACGGTAGGACTGAAGTTCGCTGTCTGGTACACCGAGTTGAGCCGGGGACGGGAAAGATTCAAGGCTGCCACCGAGGCTGTTTCGGTTGGCAAGCTGTCCGGAGCGGTCGGCAATTTTGCCAATCTTGATCCCCGTGTTGAGACGGCAGTCTGCAAAAAGCTCGGCCTGCGTCCGGCCGAGGTCAGTACCCAGGTAGTCCAGCGCGATCGGCATGCCCATTATATCAGTGCCCTGGCGTTGCTGGGCTCTTCACTGGAGAAGTTTGCCACCGAGGTACGCAACCTGCAGCGAAGTGAGATTGGCGAGATGGCCGAAGGTTTTACCAAAGGGCAGAAAGGGTCATCGGCTATGCCCCACAAGAAAAATCCCATCACCGCTGAACGCATCACCGGAATTGCCCGCATGCTTCGCGGCTACTCCGTCGCCGCCATGGAGAATATCCCGCTCTGGCATGAACGCGACATCGCCCACTCTTCGGTGGAACGGGTTATCATTCCCGATGCCACCATAGTGCTCGACTACGGGTTGGAGAAGTTCAATGAACTTCTCAAGGGACTGGTCGTAAATGAGAAAAGAATGATAGAAAATATCTTCTACCGCGGTGGCGTGGTATTCTCCCAGCGCCTTCTGTTGCTTCTTACGGGCCCGGTCGGCTCCCGAGACAAAGCATACCGAATGGTCCAGCGTAACGCTATGGCCGCCCACGAAGGTAAGGGATCGTTTCGGGATCTGGTCAAAAAGGACCGCGATATACGCAAGTACCTCAGCGAGGCCGAGATTGACAGTTGCTTTGACCTGCGATACTACACCAAAAACGTTGGCAAAATCTTTAAGCGTGTGTTCGGACGATGATAGCACGTGAAGGTTTGTATATCATATTGGCCGGTGTAATTCTCACTGTCGGCCTGGTTCTCGCGGCTTCCCGCTGGGACAGCAAAACCGCCTTTGTCCTGAGCCTCATCTGCGGTATCCTGACCATTTTCACGGTCTTTTTCTTTCGTGATCCCAATCGGGATGTGTCGCCGCAGCCCGGTCTGCTGATGGCACCGGCCGACGGCCGGGTGATTGCCATCGAGAATCTTGCCGAGAATCCGTACGTAGGCGGGCCGGCCAAGAAAGTGTCCATATTCCTGTCGATATTTGATGTTCACGTCAACCGGGTGCCGGCCTCGGGCAGAATTGATTATGTCGCATATAATCCGGGTAAATATTT
Source organism: Candidatus Zixiibacteriota bacterium (assembly GCA_020348905.1). GTDB lineage: Bacteria > Zixibacteria > MSB-5A5 > GN15 > FEB-12. The sequence continues at coordinate 2,254,945 of CP070756.1, read as the reverse complement.
CGCAGCCTTCAAAGACAAAGCTTCACATCTCAACGAACAGACCGAAATAGGCATGGTGACGAGTCAGGGTCATAAGATTATATTCAAGCAGATCGCCGGGTTGATTGCCCGGAGAATCGTGTGCAACCTGGCCGAGGGTGACGAAGTCGCGGTGGGGCAGAGGTTCGGGATTATCAAATTTGGATCGCGGGCGGAGGTGATAGTGCCATCGGCCAGTGACATTACGATCAGTGTCGGCGAGCATGTTACAGCCGGTATGAGCGTTATTGGCTATCTCCCGCGGGAAATATCATCATCGGAGACAAAGGACAATGCCAGGGGAAGGAATGTCGAGATATAGGGGTCTCTTTCCAGGCACGTTTACCATGGGCAATGTTGTCTGTGGTTTCCTGGCTATTCTATCCGCCTTTGAAGGTAACATCACCGTTGGCTGCTGGTTTATCATTCTGGCCGGGTTTCTCGACGCCCTGGACGGCAAGATTGCCCGCCTGAGCGGTGGGGCTTCGCAGTTCGGCGTGGAACTTGACTCCCTGGCCGATTTTCTCTCGTTCGGGGTAGCTCCGGCTACCCTGGTCTACGCCATCAAGCTCAACAGCCTTGGCAAATGGGGCTGGGTGATATCGATCGTTTACATCATGGCCGCCGCTTACCGGTTGGCTCGATTCAATCTCCTGGCTGATACGGAAGAGAAAAAGGACTTTCTGGGCCTACCCGTCCCCGGCGCCGCCGTCACGCTGGTAACGTTTATCATCTTTTCATACTATCTCTGGGACGGACTCGAATACGGGGAGTGGCTGGTTTCGATGATCATCCTGTTTGCTTTCCTGATGGTTTCCCAGGTGCAGTACGATAGCTTCCCTGACAATTTTGACACGCCGCAGAATAAGACCAAATTGATAATCATGGTACTGGCCGGTATCGTGGTCATATTTAAGCCAAGACTGTTGTTGTTTCCGGTTTGTGCTTTGTATATATTGTTCGGGATGGGCAGGGAGGTATTCAGGTTGTTTTACGTAGGTGTAGGCAAAGTTACCGGCCGGCCACACGGCAGGAGGAAAACCGACCGGGGGATAAGTGATGAGTGATTCGAAAAAAGCAACGGTGTATGTCAGACTTAAGGATGGTGTCCTGGACCCGCAGGGCGTAACAATTCACAAGGCCCTCATGCAGATGGGATACGGCGATTTCCTGGCCGTACGCTCGGGCAAGTTCTTTGAGTTGGAAATTAAAGGCGACAGTGCCGACATCGACCGCAAGATCGACGAGGTCTGTGCCAAACTGCTCAGCAATCCTGTTATCGAAAATTATACGGTGGAGAAGCCCCAGTGAAGTTTGGCGTGGTGACGTTTCCCGGTGCTAACTGCGACTACGATGCTTACGCTGCGGTCAAGTTTGTCCTTGGTGAGCAGGTTGAATTTTTGTGGCATAAATCGCATGACCTCATGGGCAGTGACGTCGTCATATTACCCGGTGGTTTCGCCTACGGTGATTATCTCAGGGCAGGGGCCATAGCGAGGTTCTCGCCGATTATGGACAAGGTCATTACCTTCGCCCGGTCGGGTGGTACCGTCATGGGCATCTGTAACGGTTTTCAGGTCCTGACCGAGTGCGGCCTGCTGCCGGGGGCTCTAATTCGTAACCGGCATCTCAGGTTCAGCTGCAAGTTCGTCCACCTCAGGGTCGAAAATAACACCGCCAGATTCTCAAATGCCTGCCGGGTCGGCGAGGTGCTGAAAATCCCGATCGCCCATGGCGAAGGAAGCTACTATCACTTCGACGATGAAGTCCGAAAACTGGAAGATAACGGCCAGGTGGTGTTTCGATACGTGGATGTTGAGGGAAATGTTACCGATGAAGCCAACCCCAACGGTTCCATCAATAACATAGCCGGTATCGTTAACACCGAGGGAAACGTGCTGGGAATGATGCCCCATCCCGAGCGAGCGGTGGAGAATATTCTGGGCTCAGAAGATGGGTTGAGAGTGCTTGAATCGGTGCGCTCGGTGGTTACCCGATCAAATCTGGCAGGTAAAGCGTGAAAAAGCGTGAGTTGACCTTCATAATTGTCGCCCTGGTTCTGGGAGCCGTAATCGGAGGACTGGTAGGGGACATAATTGGGACCTTTTTACCGGCCGGTGCCGCCAAGACCGTGTTCACCAAGTCAATCGTCATCGGCTTCGACACCGTGAAAGTCGATTTCTACGCGATTTCCTTCACCTTTGGTTTGAAGCTGAAAATTAATTTTATGTCGGTGCTGGTTGTTTTACTTGTAATCATTTATTTTAGATGGTGGTATATTTAGCATAGACTAATACACCAGGAGGTGTGCTAATGTTTGGTATGGGACCCTGGGAATTACTGATCGTCTTCTTGGTCATCTTGCTCCTGTTTGGGGCCAAGCGCCTGCCCGATATCGCACAGGGATTGGGAAAGGGAATTCGAGAATTTCGTCGGGCGATGAAAGACACGACCGAAGAGTTGAAGGGTTCTTTGGACGAGCCCCCGGCCTCAGACGACAAAGATAAGAAGAACAACTAGATAGATTGATTTTCCTTACATGAATAACAAGCCTGCCAAAGAGAAGAAGTTTGACAAGAGTCAGGCGGAAAAGATCGGCGGCATACTTGGTGCCGAGAAGATAACCGAAGATCAGGAAAAGTTCCGGCTGAAGGTAATCAACCGCGAGGAAAAGCGAACCCTGTCGCTTGAGATATTCCCGGAGACCAGCCTCGGGAAAACCCGTGGCATGCTCGTGGTTGTTTACACCGGCAACTCCCATCTGCAGCTTCACAACTGTACGGGTTACGTTATCTCCGAAGAACTGGGGGAGATTACTTTCGTCTCCGAATCGGGAGATCGCCTCTCGGGACTGGTCGTCGAACGAGGCGCTTCATGTTCGCTGTACGCCGCACTTAACCGGGAGCTGATATCATCCGATTTTACGCAACTGGGAGTGGAAGTCATGCTCTCCGGCGTGGCCCTGTCGCTGGCAGAGGATATTCTGTCCGACGAGAAGAAGGACTGATGCCGGATGCGGGTGCCCTGACCCGGGTTTACGAGGCTCAAAATGAAGCCGCTGCCTGAGTGGCAGCGGCTCTTTGTATTACCAATCCAGCACGTTTCTTTTAACTTACAAATGAAGCTACGAATTCATTCAGGTCAGCCACCAGTTCATTGGCTCGCTGGTACCTCTCAGCCGGTGCTTTCTTGAGAGCCTTGTCGATAATGTGGTCGAATAGCAGCGGAATCTGAGGATTGACGTTCGACGGTTTTTCCGGTTCATGGTTAAGGGTGGAGTATATCAGGGATGTTATATTCTCGCCCCTGAACGGCCGCCGTCCCAATAACATTTCGTAGAAGACAACCCCCAGTGAGAAAATGTCGGCCCGGTGGTCGACGGGAAGCCCGCGAAGCTGCTCGGGGGAGATATAATTGGGAGTACCCATGGCGATGCCGGTCTTGGTCATGGAGTTGGAGTCAATCCGGGCGATTCCATAATCCATCACCTTGACCCGGTAGTCCTTCAGAACCATGATGTTGGCCGGCTTGATGTCGCGGTGGACAATACCCTTCTCGTGTGCGTACTCCAGGGCGCCGCATATCTGAATGATTATCTGAGCAATTATGCGGTAATTAAAATTCACCTTCTTCTTGATCATCTCATCCAGGGTCTGACCTTCCAGGAATTCCATCGCGATATACTGCAGATGTCCTTCCGATCCGACATCGTAGATCGTGACGATATTCGGATGCGACAGTTTTCCGGCGGCCTGCGCCTCGCGGAACAGCCGTTCCTTGAGTTCCTCCATCTCGTCGGGATCGTTCACGAAATCCAGGCGAATCGTCTTGAGTGCCACCGGTCGATTGATAGCCGGGTCGATACCCTTGTAAACGTGGCCCATGGCTCCTTTACCGAGAGTGCCGGTAATCTGGTAGCGCCCGAGATGAGTGACTTCCACTCCGGTGAAGTTACCGGTGATAGATCCGATTTCGGGGCGTTTTTCGATCTCACCGGAATCATCGACGGCTGTTGATTGTGAATCGTCTGGTGAAATAATCTCCGGACCGGTGCCTTCCTTGACCACGCTTTCCTCTTCTTGCTCCATTTGCGGTGCCTGTTCTACCTCGCCTGAGTCTTCAGTGACTCTGGTCGGATCTGTGCCCGGAGTCACCATCGTCTCATCGGGATCACCGTCAATGTCGATGGCTTGATGGTCAGCCGGGTAAAGCTGTTCATCACCATCGATAGCCGTCGTCTCCTGATTTTCCGGATCACCCGGCGCTGCGGCAATCTCTCTAACCGCGGGGGCCGGTTCCTTCTTGTCGGCTGCTTTTTCGAGCTTGACGGTGGGTACCCCGGATCTGGATTTACTCTTCTTGTCGCCATCTAAGCCCTTAACGAAATCAGTATCCAGCAGTGGCGACGCGAGCATGAACAGCACCAGTTCGGCCCCAAAATAAACCATGTCGACGATTACCTTGAAAGAACGGAACAGGAAATAATTGACGTTGGCCAGGATGAACAAAGCCGATCCGAGAATCACGGCCCGGTAAAGCATCGAAACCTGCGGCATCACGAAAGCGCATACACCGCCGATGGCGAAAATCAGCAGTAGATTGAGCCAGCCCAGATCGTTTTTCGGAGTGAGAATATTGTCGTTAATGATGTTCTCCGCGACGGTCGCCGTAATCGATGATTTCGGCGCCTGTTCGCTGACGGCGGTCCGGAACGTCTGGCCGGTTGAGAAATCCTCAAAGTCGATAACGACCATCTTGCCTTGAAGTTGACCTAGGTCAAACTCTTCGCTGAGAATGTCCGCCGCCGAATAACGCTTGAAAGCACGGCCGCCGGAGAAATTTATGAATAACTCGGACCTGTCATTGATGGGCAGGCGCCTCTTGGTGCCGAGAGCTATTTCCTGCTTTTCTTTCACCACTATCTCATGCGGTGGAATGTCCATATAAACGGCCGCTCCCAGTAGCGCTAATGAGGGATAATAGTATCCGTCATAATTCATTACCAGCGACTGGTGACGTAAGACCTTGTCATCGTCGGGCATGGTGTAGTCGAAGCCCAGGTGGGGATTGCTCTCGAGTACCTTCTCAGCCGGAAGGAATACTTTCCTCACTTGCAGGCAGGCATCTTCATCATCCATAATACCCACGGCGTTATCGATCGTTATGGAATAGTCGAACAGGTATTTCGGGTTGTGGGTTTTGTTACTCCTGAAGGTGGTCAGAGCGACGTCGTAGGGCATTACAGCGTTATCGATCCAGCTTAACTGTCCGGCCAGAACGTCGGTGAATCCGGCCGAATCCTGCCGGGCATCCTCGCTGATAACGAAATCAACTATTATGGCCTTTGGTTCACCGGTGGCGGTCGCGGCGAGCAAGTCCGCAATCAAATCGTGGTTCCAAGGCCAATCGCCATACTCCTGCTGAGCACGTCCATCGATGGATACGAACACAATATTGGGTCTGTTGCCGCCCGAGGCCGAAAAACGACACAGGAAATCGTTAACGGAACGCTGAAAACTGTCCAGCGGACGGAAACCGTTCAGGTAAAGCAGGGCCACCACGATTGAAATCACTAAGTAAAGTATGTAAGATGCGTATCTATTCATGGCGTCCTCGCTCTATCGACCCATGCTCAAGCGCGCGATCAGCATCCTGGGAAGGTTGGCCTGACTCATTTTATCCTGAGTAGTTTCTATATCGTAATCTACCCGGTGATACAGAACCTCGTATTCCTCGCTGTCCCAGGTGACGTAACAGGCACGGGGATCATTGTCGCGCGGTTGGCCAACAGAGCCTACGTTTACGATATACCGACTCTGATCGTCGGGAAGGAAATCGTGTCCGACCTGGGTACGGGGCAGATCATTCTCACGCTCGGCATAAATCTGCGGAACATGCGAGTGCCCCAAAAAACAGAGTTTCTCATCCAGATACTCAAGCGCCTCCAGGGCGGCCTCGGCATTGAGAACATAGTGCCACTCTTTTGGCTCGAAGGGCGAAGCATGAACCAGCAGTATATCATCAAGCGTATGAGACATCTCAAACTCGGCAATCATGGCCTTCTCTCGGTCGGATAGTTGGGCCCTGGTCCAGATAGCCGACTTCTGAGCGGCTGGATTATAATCGTCGATATCCTCCATGCCGAGCGCGGCAAATTCATGATTCCCCATGATCCTGATGTCACAATTGTTGTTAACCAGCTCCAGGCAACTGCTGGGATCACTACCGTAGCCAATAACGTCTCCCAGGCAATGAATCCTGTCAACTTTCTGCTTCTCGACGTGGTTCAGAACCGAAACTAATGCCTCCAGATTACCATGGATGTCAGATATCAAGGCGAGTTTCATTTACTTGGTTCCCTCCACGTATTTGAAAGTGGTGCGACCGACCGTAATCAAATCGCCGTTCTTGAGATTACACATGGTCACCGGCTCACCGTTAACCAGTGTCTTTCCCTTTTTACCCAAATTTGTCAGCACATGGCAACTATTTTCTTTGGCGATCTTGGCCTGGATAGCCGAAATCCAGAACCCCTTGGCCTTGATGTGGACAAACTTGGCCTTTCCGATGGTGACAACATCTCGGTCGAGCTTGAACTCCGAAAACTCGGCGTTCTCCTCGCCCAGCAATACCGATCCGCCGTACTTAGACACTATCTCTTTTTCCATTCGGTCGTTTTCAAGCAGCTTCTTTTGGCGCTTGGTATTCAGGATCATCGTCCCGTCAAAATCGGCGCTGGTATCGTGCTCCTGGCTGGTCTCGCTGTGGTATATCAGGGAGTACTTACCGATGGTAATGATGTCATCGTCGCGCAAAACCTCTTCAGTAATCTTGCGATTATTGACAAAAGTCCCGTTCAGCGATTCGTTGTCGATGACTATTGCGGCCTTGTCGTTAAACTCAATCAGGGCGTGCTTTCGGGACACTCCCCGATTCTCCAGGACAATGTCATTGTCCTTGGTGCGCCCAATACTCAGGCGCTTCTTTTCGGTAACAATTCTCTCAATTACCTTGTCATCGAATTTTACGATTATCTCGGCCATGGAACGACCCTTTCAATATACGTTATCGTTTGTCTTCTCTTCATTGTATGCACGAAGTATCTGTCGACGCTCCCGTTATGCTTCAAATCCTTGTTGCCGGGTATCGACTTAATTATATTATCGGCATGAGGATAGGAAACTTAAACCGCCCCCATCCGGCCATTCTGGCTCCCCTGGCGGGGGTGTCCAACGGCCCTTTCCGAGCCCTGGCTATAAATGCCGGAGCGGCTATGACTTTTACGGAAATGGTTTCCTCGGAAGGGATTATTCGCAATCAGAAAAGAACCCTGTCCATGATGAAATTTGGCTCAAACGAGCAACCAATTGCGGTTCAATTGTTTGGGGCCAACCCCGATGTCATGGGACGAGCCGCTGAAATTACCGCGAAACAATTCAGCCCGGATCTGATTGATATAAACTTCGGCTGCCCGGCCAGAAAGGTCGTGCGAAAGAATGGTGGTGCCGCCGTGCTCAAAGACCTCCAGCTCACCCGTGATATCATCACCGCTACGGTCGAAGGTGCCCGATCCACCCCCGTCAGCATCAAGATCCGAACCGGTTGGGACGAGGACAACCCGGTGCACATCGAAGTTGGCCACATTGCTCAGGACTGCGGGGCAGAAGTAATCACGCTTCATGCCCGAAGCCGCTCCAGCGGATTTTCAGGAAAGGCGGACTGGTCAGCGATAAAAGCTCTCAAAGAGGCCGTCGACATAGCCGTGATTGGCAACGGCGATATAGCATCACCGCAGGACGCCCGACGGATGTTCGAAGAGACCGGTTGTGACGCCGTAATGGTTGGGCGCGCGGCTATGGGCAATCCTTTCATATTCGCCCAGATCAACCATTACCTCGAAACAGGGAATTTGCCTGACGAGCCGGAAATTGGCGATAGAATCGACATGGCCCGTAACCACGCCCGCCTGGTTGTACAACACTTCGGTGAAGAGCGGGGCATGAAAATGATGCGAAGATATCTGGGCTGGTATGTTAAAGGGTTTCGCGGTGCCAGCGAGTTGCGTCCGAGACTCTTTCAGGTTGCGACTCTGGCTGACATGGAAGAGGAGTTCAGCAATTACATCTCCAGGGCAAGTCAATGGTGATGACAGAGGTCAGTAGAACTCAGGTTGAAAAAAAACATTTCAGAGCTTCAAAATCGTTGCTTGAAGCCGCAAGCTCATATATATTCTGCGAAGTTATAGTATCAACCATGTGAATTCAGGTAAGGTATTGAAATGAAGATATTTGCGGTTGCTCAACAAAAGGATGGTAAACTGGCGGCAGCTTCATATGAACTGATTGAGGCAGCAAAATCACTTGGCGGAGATATTCATACTGTTATTCTGTCGGACAACGCTTCAGCTTTGGCATCCGAACTGGCTGCCCGTGGGGGCGGGAAAGTTCTGGCGGTATCGCACCCGGAGTTGAAAAACTTCAACGACGAAGCCTATGTCAAAGTCATCTCCAATCTGATTTCAAAATATTCGCCCGACATCGTCCTCGGGCTGGCGTCGTTTTACGGCAAGGCCCTGTTTTCAAGGCTGGCTGCCAGTCTCGGGGCACCCATGGCCTCTGAGGCGACCGCTGTCAGTCTCGATGGCAACAGTCTGGTGGTGACCAGGCCGAGTCACGGCGGGTCGGTAATCGCCCAGGTTACTGCCACTGACAGTGACAAACCATATCTCGTTACTCTGAGGATGAAGATTTACCCGGAATCCAAAGATGGCTCCGGCGAGGTTGTGGAAGAGAGTGTCGACGCCTCGCTGCTGGAATCCAAAATGTCTATCAAAGAAGTCAAGGCCGAATCAGCCGGATCGGTCAACCTGACCGAGGCCGATGTGATCGTGTCGGCCGGACGCGGTATCAAAGGAACCGAAAATATTCCGATGGTGAAAGACCTTGCCCAGGTGCTGAAAGGTGCTTTCGGTGCTTCGCGCGCGATTGTCGATGCCGGCTGGACCGAGTATTCCAACCAGGTGGGCCAAACCGGAAAGACCGTTAATCCGAAGCTATATATCGCCATTGGCATATCGGGTGCCATTCAACATCTGGTCGGGATGCAAACCTCCAAGGTTATTGTGGCAGTCAACAAAGATAAAGATGCCCCCATTTTCAATATCGCTTCATACGGCATTGTGGGGGATGCCTTTGAAATTGTACCGGCCATCACGAAGAAATTCAAAGCTGAACTGGCTGACTAGATTCGGCCCTCCGGCCGCTGAAAAAAGCCCGCCTGCCGGCGGGCTTTTTGTGTATTCACCTTTCGGGTGGCTTGACCTGGTTTACAGTGTCGGAGGAACGACAAGGACAATAGCATCTGAGGCGCTACCGCAGTCATTGGAGGTTACGAGTAAAACGCTATACGTCCCGGCGGTATCGAGAGTCGTATCAAATGAAGCTGCATTGCTTACAATGGTGGAGCCCAGAAACCATTGCCAGTTGGTTATGACACTGGTGGTGGATCCGTCTGAAAAAGTGAAAGAGCTGGCGATGTCACCGGTCCCGGTGGTCGTGTCGACTACGATCACCGTGTTCTCGTCAAGAATCTCGTCCGACAGGATGATGAAACTATCTTTAACCAGAGTGTCGGCGCCACAGGGACCATAGGCGGCCAGGGTGCATGTATAGAAACCGGGATCGACGTAGGCATGAATAGGATGCGACCCGGTGTCGGTGAAACCGTCCCCGAAATACCATCGCAGACTATCGAAAGCACCCACTGAATGACTCTGAAAATACACCTGGAACTGTCGGTACGGCGACCAGCAAAACGATTCATCACCCTCGATGCTGAAAGCGGCCATGGTCGTATCGGCAACGTTGATAAATCCTACAATGGAGTCCGTGGATTCTCCCTGATCGGTTTCAACAGACAGGGTGACGGTGTAACTCCCCGCGGCTGTATATAGATGGGTCGGATTGATCTCTGTACTGGAGCCGCCATCACCGAAGAGCCACAGCTGTCCCACGTATGTTTTGCCAAACAGATCGGTGGAATCCTGAAATTGTACGTCAAGCGGGCGACATCCCGCGGTCACATCGGCTCCGAACTTGACTTCAGGGCACTGCCCGATCACTATATCGGCGCTGCTGGATTGGTCGCCGCAATCGTCGGTCGCCGTCAGGGTCACCGTAAAGGTGCCTGTGTCCTCGAACACATGTTTCGGGTTGAGGGTGGATGTCGTCGGGCTGCCGTCGCCAAAATCCCACTCGTATGTTGTCATCATACTGTACTCGTTCAGCACAAAGGAAACCTCCAGGCCGGCACAGCCCGAACCGGGCAGGGCTACGAAGTCCGTACTCGGTGTGCCCACAGTAATAAAGTTATCCTTTATTTCAATATCCTCGGTGTTGAGGACGGTATCGATCACCTTTAAGGCAACAGTATATATGCCTGCGGTTTCGTAGGTATGGACCGGCGGCACGTAATCAATCGGGTCCTCCGGTAGATAGTCTATAAGAGAGTCGCCATCACCGAACCACCAGATGTAAACATGACGGGGGCCATCAGAGGAGTCCTTAAAGGTAACCTCGCACGGAGCACAACAGAACCGGACGGATGGAGAAACTGCTCCAAAATCGGCAATGGGGTGGCCGGCTTCAGTAATCTCAACTCGCTCCGTAATAAGGTCATCACAGCCAATCTGAACGGCTACAAGCAGCATGGCCGAGAGCACAATCAACAGTAGCAGGCGCTTTATGTTCATAATAAGGTGAGTTCCTCTTCAGGTATAATGACACAGTTTAATAGCTTATATACACTTACAGGCAAAAAGAGTCAAATTATTTTTCCCGCTGATAACTTTATCAGGTCTTTTTCGGGTTGATAGTGCGGGCGCCGCATCGCGCCCAAACGACGATTAAGAATTCCTCCAATCTGACGAAAATAATGAAAAACCGCGAATATATCTGTGCAGGAGAAATCATGTCTCTATTAATTGAGGTAATCGAATGGATGGATCCCTCCGGTGACGAGATGATCCACCGGATTCCGCAGACCGGGTCCGCCGATTTCAAACTTGGTGCACAACTTATTGTGCGTGACAGCCAGATGGCCATGTTCTTCAAGGACGGCCACGCCGCCGACTCTTTCACATGCGGCAGGCACACCCTTTCGACTTTGAATATTCCCATACTGACCCGACTACTGGCTTTTCCGTTTGGCTTTAACTCTCCCTTCAGGGCCGAGGTCTACTTCGTCAATCTGAAAGTATATACCGATCTGAAGTGGGGGACCAGGCATCCGGTCACCTTCAGAGACAGTAAGCTCGGCCTGATTCGCCTCAGGGGCCATGGGGCCTTTACCATGCGCATTAAGGAACCGGTCCTGTTTCTAAATACTATCGTGGGACGGCAGTCGCGCTATACCACGGCTGATATTCAGGACTACCTTAGAGATGTAATCATCGCCCGCCTCAACGATATGCTGGGCGAGAATCTTGAATCGATTTTGGATTTGCCGGCTATTTACACTGAACTGGCCGAGCAATTTAAGCAGAGTGTGACTGACGAATTCGAAAAATACGGGCTGGAACTGGTTGATTTCTACATCTCGTCGATCACGCCTCCCGAAGAAGTGTCGAAGCTTATTGACAAGCGGTCCGGTATGGAAGCCGTTGGTGATCTGGACAAGTTTCTCAAGTTCGAAATGGCCAAGGGCCTGGGTGCGCCGGGCGGAACGGCCGGGGCCGGGGCCGGCATCGGCGTTGGAGCCGGCGTGGGCCTTATGGTTCCGGGCATGATGGCCAAGGCGTTTTCTCCGGAACAGACCGAACTCAAGCGTGAGCCGGTAGCCACCGTAACCTGCCCTAAGTGCCATACCGACACCCCCGAGCAGTCGCGCTTCTGCTATCGTTGCGGGCACCAGATGTTCGCCCTGAACAAATGCCCAGCGTGTAAAACGGATCTCCCGACCGAGGCCAATTTCTGTCTGCACTGCGGATATCAACTGGATGCCAAGCAGTCCTGTCCGCACTGTTCTGCGGAGCTTATCCCGGGGTCGAAGTTCTGCGGCGAATGCGGGAAAGCGGTAGATGGCAACGGCGACGAAAAAGAGTAAAGGCGGTTTCTTCATCGAGGTTACCTGTCCCGGCTGCGGCGGGGCACTTGATCTCGATTCCGACTTCTTCGTTCTCGAGTGCAACCATTGCGGCTCAGTCCACCGGGTAGTCATGCCCGATATCCCGACCGCTTATCTAATACAGTCCAGGGTTGATCGGCGACAGGCTCGGTTTTCTATCGATCGTTTCCTAAAGAAAAGATCGCTCCCCCTGACCGGCTCGGGGATGCACTTGAAACAGCTCTACTACCCCTACTGGAAAGTTGACGCTATCCTGTTTCGATTGAGAAACAAGGTCTACGAGCGCATAATTGCCGAGGAGAACGAATACCGTGACGCGGTCGTGTCTACCCAGGAGAGAACCGAAATAAGCCTCTCACCGTATACCACTACCCGGGCGGCAGGCATACCTTTCGAAGGCATCCCGGTGTCAATAGGCATGCGCGCCGAGTACATTAAAATGGTGCCCTATGCCCAGGAGAATGTCGAGGAGGAATTCGATTGCCTGCCGGTCGCCAGCTCGTGGGAGGATGTCCGGAAGGACTTGTTGCTCAATGTGGGTCTGATAGCCGATATCGACGAAACCAATTGCGGCT
>CP070756.1:2226026-2242129 GCA_020348905.1 Candidatus Zixiibacteriota bacterium | reverse complement strand
GTGAACACCCGCCCCGAAGTGACCCTCGGCCAGTGTGGCCACCTTCTGACCGGTGATATTATACACCGTCAGTGAAACCGGACCGGGATTCGCCAGCGCGAAAGATATCTCGGTGGTGGGGTTAAACGGATTGGGGTAGTTCTGGGCCAATCCATAATCACCGGGTACATCACCCGGTTTCGCCGCAACTGCGGCTGCCGGAGCGACCACTTTGAACGGCCGCATCATCTCGTTGTCCTCGTGCTCCAGGATGTGGCAGTGATAAACATAGCCGGGCTCCGCAGTGGCGTCGAACGGGAACGTGGGAGTACCATCCTGTGGTAAGAAGCGCACGATAACCCTTGTCACCTCACCGGGGTACATTATGAAAGTGTCCTTCCATCCTGATTCGTTTGGATTTGGACCTTTCGGTTGACCACTTAAGTACGGAGCCGGACTGACCGCTACCGGATTGTCGGTCGGCAACACCGGATTAACAGCATCGTATGCCTTCGTGTACTGATTTACACGGAACTTCTGTCGACTCTGCAGTTGAAATTGAACCAGGTGAAGGTGAATGGGATGTGCGTCGCCGGTCAGGTTGACAAACTCCCAGATCTCCGTGGCGCCCAACTCCGGCAACTCGTAAAGCGTTCCGCCCCACTTCTGGCCATTGATTAACGCCTCCAGCGGACCGCCGGCACCCATGATCTCATTAAGAGTAAAGGTCCTGGTTACTGAAGCCGGGCCAAGGGCTGGAATGACGTTGTTGGCGGTAATGGTACTGTTGTCCGTTCCGCCAAGCGGCAACACAACTCTGAACTTCATTATCGGACGTTCGGTCTGCGGATCCGGTGTGGCACCTTTCGGGAACGGCGACCTGGCGTTATTATCCAGCACATACTCGGTTCCCTGAGCCACGCCGGAGAAGTCGATAATGATGTCGGCACGTTCACCGGGAGCCACCAGAAGCCGCGGGGCGTTCGGATCGGCCGGATCGTTGAGCATCACCGGCGCCGCCAGATAGCCACCATCAGAACCAATCTGGTAGAAAGCCGGACCCGGCGTATCAGTAGTTCTGTCGACCAGCTGAAGGCTGTAAAACCGGGAGTTGGAGCCGTTCAGAATACGGAAACGGTACTTCCGCGGCTCTACATCGAGATACGGCCAGACAACCCCGTTAACCAGGATAGTGTTTCCGAAGAACTCCGGCTGCCACTGGGGATGCTCCGGGTTAACACCAACCGTCGGATAAAACAGTGAACCATCGGTGTTGAACATCCTGTCCTGAATAACCATGGGAATCTCGTAAGCTCCGCTCGGCAGGTTCATCGGCCCCTCGATTGCGGCGTCCCTCAACAGGTAGAACCCCGCCAGACCGGCATATACGTTTAGCCGAGTCATACCCAGAGCGTGGTCATGGTACCACAGGGTGGTCGGCTCCTGGTTATTATAGTAATTATAAACTTGCTGCTGCCAGCCCGGCCCGGTTTCGGCAAATCCCGGCGTAAACCAGGCCTCGGGATGACCATCGCTCTGCGGCTCGCTTTCTCCGCCGTGGAGATGGGCCACAGCGGGAACCCCTGGCCCCTCAGGATCCGCCCAGTGAAGGGTGGTATCCAGGGCGGCAGCAAAAAGATGTGTGGTGGGAAGATTGTTGGTCCAGAGCACCTGTATCGGCACGCCGCGGGTAGCCTCGATGGTCGCCGCGGGGAAACTCGCCGTAGCGGCGCTGGTACCATAACCCCATACCGTGGTGGGCGGAATTTGACTATGAAGCTGCTGAGTGGTCTCATACATGCCGATTTCATAGTAGTTCGTCGAAGCCTGGGGCATGACGCCCGGAATCGGCAGAGGATCGAGATACTTAGTCAGGGTTAGCGGATCGAGAGGAACCTGACTAAAGACTGCACCGGCCATCACGAGCACGAGACACGAAGCAGCAGCGACGACCGTTCTCATTGTCGGCATTTTCTCAAGAGCTTTCACTGGGATACTCCTCATTTAGAAATTCTTCATGTATTTGCTAACTCGTGCTTAAACAACTACCTTCACCCCTACGACCCTTCAGCCGGACACCATATTGGCTCTACTTCAGCGCAACCCCCTTTCTCCTAAAGCCGGTTGTTTTCTTAGCCTGCTAATCCCTGCTTTTTACCTGATTCCCGATATGCTTTTCGACGGTGTGGTTTCAGCGGTGAGGCCGCCCGCTTGACCAGGCCCCGCGAAACGATACAAAATGGAGCGGTATACTCCTATTATCAATCGAGCGACAATACTCAATACGGAACAGGCCAAGAGTTTGGTAGCGAAGTTGGCGGCTTTTTATTATTATTTTTCTCAGACAGGCAAATCTGGTTAACAAAGGCCCACTGCCGCCGACCAGGAGTTTTGAAAATGACCGGTACCATCTTTGATATCAAGAAGTACGCCATCCACGACGGCCCCGGAATCCGCACCACCGTGTTTCTCAAGGGCTGCCCCATGGATTGCTGGTGGTGCCATAATCCGGAGGGTGGCGATGGCGACGCCGGCGGACTGTCGGAGAAAGCCAGAACGGTTTCGGTATCGGAGGTTATACAGGAAATCGATAAGGACCGTATATTCTATGATCAGTCTGGTGGCGGCGTGACTTTCTCGGGTGGGGAGCCATTGGCTCAACCTGAGTTCCTTAAGGCCCTGCTGGAGGCCTGCCATTACCGCGGGCTGCACACAACCGTAGACACTTGCGGTTACGCCCCCACCGAGGATTTTGAGCGAATTTGCGAATTGACCGGCCTGTTTCTGTACGATATCAAGCTAATGGATAACGACCAGCACAAGAAGTACACCGGTGTCCCAAACGATTTGGTGTTGAAGAATCTCCGCTGGCTCGTAAACCGCGGTGCGCAGGTGCAGCTTCGCATCCCGCTAATTCCTGATATCACCGACACTGAGGACAATCTAAGCGCCATTTACTCTTTTCTGGAAGATTTGCCGGACCTGAGGGGAATCAGCCTGCTGCCCTACAATCAGTTCGGGGCCGACAAGCGCGCCCGGTTCGGTCTGGGTGACCGGCTGGGTAAACTCCCATCTCTGACAAAAGCCGATGTTGAGACCGTGGTCAATCGTTTTACCCCCCTGGGATACGAAGTCAAGGTAGGAGGCTAGCATACTTTGAACGACAGAATCAAGAAGCTTCGTGACCAGAGCCTGGCTGCCCGACCGGTGATATCTATGGAACGGGCCAAGTTGCTCACCGATTTCTACCAGACCGGTCAGGCTGAGCGGCTATCGGCGCCGGTAGCCCGGGCGATGAGCTTCAAATACCTCATGGAGCATAAAGAGTTGTGTGTCAACAATGGTGAGCTAATAGTCGGAGAACGAGGACCGGCCCCGAAGGCGACTCCGACTTACCCGGAAATATGCACTCACACCATGAAAGACTTCGACATTCTCAATTCGCGTGAGAAGGTAGCATTCGCCGTCAGCGAAGAAACCAGAAATCTACAGCGTGACGTGATCGCACCGTTCTGGTCAGGGCGCTCGATCAGGGATCGCATCTTCAAAAAGGTCGATTCAGCGTGGATAGATGCCTACGAGGCCGGCATCTTCACCGAATTCATGGAACAGAGAGCCCCTGGTCACACCGTATTGGACGACAAGATTTACGGCAAGGGCTTTCTTGATTTCACAAAGGAGATTGAGAAAAGCAAAGCCGGGCTCGATTTCTACAAGGACCCCGAAGCCCTGGCGAAGCGAGAAGAGCTTGAGGCAATGTCTATCGCTGCCGACGCGCTTATGTTATACGCGTCGCGTTATGCCGAAAAGCTCGAACGATTGGCCAAGGCTGAACCCAACACGGCAAGAAAAAAGGAACTGGAGAAGATGGCAGGCATCTGCCACCGGGTTCCCGCTCACGCGCCGGGAAGTTTCTGGGAGGCCCTGCAATACTACTGGTTTGTGCATCTGGGCGTCATCACCGAGTTGAACACCTGGGATTCCTTCAATCCGGGCAGGCTTGATCGGCATTTGCTGCCGTTCTATTCGCGCGATCTCGAATCAGGTGTTCTTACCGGGGAAACCGCCCGGGAGCTTCTGCAGTCGTTCTGGATCAAGTTCAACAATCAACCGGCTCCTCCCAAAGTCGGCGTTACGGCCCAGGAAAGCAACACCTACACCGATTTCTGCCTGATCAATCTGGGCGGCGTTACCGAAAGCGGCGATAGCGCAGCCAATGAATTGACCTTCCTGATTCTCGATGTGATCGAGGAGATGCGTCTTTTGCAGCCAAGCTCAATGGTGCAGGTGAGCAAGAAAAGCCCCGACCGCCTGCTCGACCGCGCCCTTGAAATCATTCGGACCGGCTACGGGCAGCCATCGCTTTTCAATACCGACTCCATCGTTCAGGAGATGGTGCGTCAGGGCAAGACCGTCAAGGATGCTCGCAACGGCGGTGCCAGCGGCTGTGTTGAGACGGGAGCCTTTGGCAAAGAGAGTTATATTCTCACCGGCTATTTCAACCTGACCAAAGTACTTGAGATCACCCTTAACAACGGCCTTGACCCAGCGACAGGCAAAGAGATCGGTGTCAGGAGTGGCGACCCGGCCGGGTTCGCATCGTTTGACGAACTGATGGAGGCATTTCAGAAACAACTGGGCCACTTCATTGACATCAAGATAAAAGGAAATATCGTCATCGAAAGGCTCTGGGCCGAGCACCTGCCGGCGCCGTTTATGTCCATCCTGATCGACGACTGCATCAGCACCGGAAGAGATTACAACAACGGCGGCGCCCGGTACAACACCTCCTACGTACAGGGGGTGGGGCTGGGCAGCATCACTGACTCCCTGGCGGCTGTAAAGTACCACGTCTTCGACAAGAAGAACATGACTATCCCGCAACTGCTCGACAATCTCAAGACCAACTTTGAAGGCGCCGACGACCTCCGGAAAACCTTGCTTGATAAGACACCGAAATACGGTAACGATGATTCCTACCCGGATGAAATAATGACGCAGGTGTTTGAACTGTTTTTCAAGGCCGTTGACGGCCGCCCCAACACCAAGGGCGGGCATTTCCGAATCAACCTGCTCCCGACTACCAGTCACGTCTATTTCGGAAGCGTTATCGGAGCTACCCCCGACGGCCGAAAGCGAGGCGAACCGCTTTCAGAAGGAGTATCCCCCGTGCAGGGGGCCGACCGCCATGGGCCAACGGCGGTGCTCAAATCGGCCTCGAAGATTGACCACATCCGCACCGGCGGTACGCTGCTGAATCAGAAATTCACTCCACACGTGCTGGAAACAAAAGATGGCTTGGAGAAGCTGCGCCACCTGATACGGGCATACTTCACCATGGACGGCCATCACATCCAGTTCAACGTGGTGACCGCCGATACGCTTCGTAAAGCACAGAAAAACCCGGAGAAATACCGCGACCTGATCGTGCGGGTAGCGGGATATAGCGATTACTTTGTAGATCTCGGCGAGGATCTGCAAAACGAGATAATCAAACGCACCGAACACGGACTCAATTGATCAAGCACACCATCCGTGTAACTGCCACACCTGGAGGATACTGTGGCCGATGACTTCTCAGCCATGCTCGATTCCGCCCACCGCTGGCGCCCGCCGTCGGATTGGACCCGGATAACAACCATCGATGCTCACACCGAGGGTGAACCGCTGAGGGTAATTATTGGCGGCTGGCCGGCCATTGTCGGTGACACGATTCTCAAACGACGCCGCTTCGCAAAAGAGAATTCGGATCAGCTACGGACCGCCTTGATGTGGGAACCGCGCGGACACGCCGACATGTACGGCTGCATCATCACTCCTCCCGTTACCGAACAGGCCAACTTCGGAGTGCTGTTTATCCATAACGAGGGTTTCAGCACGATGTGCGGCCACGGTATTATCGCTGTCACCAAAATAGCCGTTCAGACAGGTATGGTTGGAACCGTCGAGCCTGTCACAACCGTTCGTATCGACACGCCTGCCGGGCTGGTAACGGCTTACGCCCGACTGAAAGATGGGAGAGTAACGAGCGTCTATTTCCAGAATGTCCCTTCGTTCGTTCTCACACTTGACGAAGCTGTCGATGTGCACGGACTGGGCACGATAAGATTTGATATAGCCTTCGGCGGAGCTTTCTATGCCTTCGTTCAGGCCGAGACGCTCGGTCTGGATTTGACGCCGAAGAATTTCCGGCTGTTGATCGAAAAGGGGATGGACATCAAACGGACCGTGATGAAAAGCCGGCTTATAGAACATCCCTTTGAAAAGGATCTGAACTTCCTTTACGGCACCATATTCATCGGACCACCCCTGAGCGGCGATGCCGATTCACGCAACGTGTGCATCTTCGCCGAAGGCGAGGTTGACCGAAGTCCTACGGGCACCGGGGTCAGTGCTCGCCTTGCGCTTCATCACGCCCGGGGGGAAATCGATATCAACCAGCCCATCGTGGTCGAGAGCATAATCGGCAGTACCTTCACCGGCCGGGTGGTAAGCCAGACTAACTTCGGCCCGCATCCGGCCATCATACCTGAGGTCGAAGGCCGGGCATACATAACCGGTCGCCACGAGTTTGTTATCGACCCGAACGATCCCTTGCGCGACGGTTTCATCCTTCGCTGAATCCTGAATACGGGGAAGCGTTTTGCAGAAAAGAAAATTACGATACCTCACGGCCGATGATGTCCGACGCAGCCTTCCCATGATAGATGCGATTGCGGCGATGCGCGAGGCATTCGTGCACCTTTCAAGCCGACAGGCTATAGTGCCTCAACGCATACATACCGAGATTCACGAACATAGCGCTACCGCCCTTTTTATGCCGGTCTATCTGTCATACACCGGCAAGATCGGATTGAAGTTCGTCACGGTATCGGAGGATAATCCTTCACGCGGCCTGCCGCTGATCCATGCTACCGTTTTAGTCGCTGATGCCTCCAGCGGCGTTCCCCTGGCCGTTATGGACGGCTCTTATCTTACTGCGCTGCGAACCGGGGCGGCTTCCGGTCTGGCCACCGATCTCTTGGCCCGACCGGACGCCAGGTGCGCTGCAATCTTCGGCGCCGGCACACAGGGTAGAACTCAACTGGAGGCTGTGTGCGCCGTTCGAAAGATAGAGCACGCCTTCGTAATTGACATCGATCACGACCGGGCGCAGACCTTCGCACGTGAAATGAGTGAGTATCTGTCAATCGAAGTTGACGTTGTCGACGTAGCTGAGGCTCTTCGAGCAGCTGATGTTATCTGTACCGCAACAACCTCGGCTGTTCCCGTGTTCGCGCACAATCAACTCAAAGTCGGAGTTCATATCAACGGCGTGGGTTCGTACAAACCGGATCAGGCCGAGATACCCACCGACACCATAGCGGGGTCCAAACTGGTTGTTGATTCAAAAGAGGGGTGCCTCCGCGAGGCGGGAGACATAATCCTGCCGCTCAACAAGGGCACTATAAATGAAGCTCATATCCATGGCGAGATAGGTCAGATTGTCGCCGGTGAACGTCCCGGTCGCGAGTCGGACACCGAGATAACCGTTTTCAAATCGGTCGGCAATGCGGTGCAGGACCTGGCTGCGGCCGATCGTGTCCTTGCCAGGGCAAGTGAGCTCGGGCTTGGCAGTGAGATAGAACTGTAAAGCACCCGGCAAGTTTTCCCGGTCGCTCAAACAAAAAGGCCGCCAGTTGGCGGCCTCAAATCGGAAGCTCGGTTGGTTTATTCGAATCGAAAGCTCTCAGCCGCAGCGGCAAATTCTCCCGCGTAAGCCGGGTAAGAATACTCATCCGAGATACACGTAATCAGATAGGCCGTGCGCCCGTTTACCACACAGTATCCCATGCTCCTGATGGTTTCTCCCTGCTCGACGTAGCTAAAAACCGCTTTCTTGGCCGAAGTGTTACCCAGCATCACATCATCGACCCGCTCCAGTTCAAACAAGTACAGCTCTGACTGGGAGACTCGATTGATTGCTTCGAAATATTCGTCCAGATCGACCGCCACGAACATATTTTCTACACTGACGCTGATAGTCTCGTACAGCATGTCATCCTCGCTATCGAGCGGGCTCACGGCTGATATGGTGATACCGTCAGCCTCTCTGATTACTTCCCAGCCCTCGGGAAACTTGATTGAGAAATCAAAGTCGTCGGCGTAGAACCGACCCGGCTCCCTGGGTCCGCCGCCGCAGTTGGCTAAGATGGCCGCCATCAGCAGCAAGGCCAGAATCGATGAACTGTACTTGAGGCTCCTCATGTAGCCCTCCTGTTCTGGTGTCCTTAATACTCGTATTTATCTCTCTATCGACGTGCCATCAGATGAGGTTAAGCGCAGCTCCCTGAATAAGAAAAAAGGGCCGGCAAAACGGCCCTTCTTGTGCGGAATTTGACCAGAACGATGACCCTAAGGTTCCAGCCCCAGCTGCCACGCCAGGAATCCCAACTGGGTCCCGAGTTCTCTTACCTTTCTGGATACAGCAACATCGCCGGCGTGGCCGGCCTCGGTGTCGTACAGCAGTAAGACCGGGATGTCAGAGCCGACCGTCGTCTGCATAAGGGCGGTCATCTTGCGGGCATGAAGGGGGTCGACCCGCGTGTCGCAATCTCCCGTGACGTACATCACGGCCGGGTAATCGATCCCCTTCTTTACATTATGATAAGGCGAATACTTGTAGATGAAGTCAAAGTGATCCGGGTTGTCGGCTGAGCCGTATTCGGTGACCCAGTACGGCCCCATAAGGAACTTGTGATAACGGAGCATATCAAGTAACGGGTATGTGCAAATAACCGCCTGGCACAGCTCCGGGCGCTGGTTCATAACAGCACCAACAAGAAGTCCTCCGTTGCTGCCGCCTCTGATGGCCAGGTTTTCCGGAGAAGTATACTTGTTCTCGATCAGCCACTCGGCCGCCGCGATGAAATCGTCGAAGGTATTCTGCTTATTTTCAAAAGTCGCCGCCCGGTGCCACTCCTCGCCGAATTCGTTGCCGCCGCGAAGACACGGGTAGGCCAGCAACCCTCCCATCTCGAGCCACACCGGATACGTCTCCCTGAACGACGGCGTCACGCCAAGGTTGAATCCGCCATAGCCGGTGAGGTAGGTAGGATTGCTGCCGTCGAGGACGATATCTTTCTTGTGGGCCAACCACATCGGCACTTTGGTACCGTCTTTGGAATTATACCAGACCTGCTTAATTTCAAACTTGTCGCTGTCAATCGACACCTCTGGCCGGTGCCACACCTCACTGTCCCCCGTATTGATATCAAGCCGATAGATCGTCTTGGGCATATTAAAAGACGAATAATTGTAGAAAGCTTCATCTCCCTCCCAGTTTCCGGCCACTCTCCTGACCGTCCCAAACGCCGGCAGCTTGAGTTCACCAGTATACTTACCATCGGCTTCGAAGATTCTGACCTCCGAACCACCGTTTTCCAGATAGGTGAGGAACAGCTTTCCCGCAACAGCACCGCAATCATCCATAACAGCGTCTTTTCGCTCGGGGATAATCAAACGCCAGTTGTCCATGGCAGGATTGGCTACCTCCGCCGCATACAGGCACCAGTTGGGTGCCTGATAATTTGTCATGATATATATGCGGTCATCAGCCAACCGGTCGTAAAAACCCGCCTTGACATCTTTGACCATCGTCACAATCGGTCCATCATTGAGAACATCTTTGACATACATCTCGCACTTGTCTCCTGAGGAACCGAAAGAGACACGTATCAGCAGATAGCTCCGATCTTCGGGCTGACTTATCGTCATCCACTCCGAGGGCGTGTACTGGCCGCCAAATACAAGCTCATCCGACGCCGGGTCCGAGCCAAAGCGGTGATAGAACACGCGACCTCCATCGAGGTCGATCCTGACGTAATAGAAGCCGCTGTTGTCGGCGTTTATGGAGATCCCGAAGTACAGCGCCCGCGGCAGCGAATCTTGCAGGTGTTCTCCACTTTCTACATCGAGAAAGCGAATAACCGTCTCATCTTCGCCGCCTTTGCGAATCTCGTAAGCCAGCAGTTTACCGTCGGCGGAAATGTCGCCAATCTCAGCACTCAAACCGAGGTCCTCGGATAACCGGTGCGGATCAACAAGAACCTTATCCGCGCCGTTCAGGGCGTCTCTGACACATATCAGGTACTGCTCCTGATCGGCCGATCGCTTGCGAAGGAAGTATTTGCCGCCGCGCTCAATTGGAATTTCAGCCTTATCGACTCTTTGCAGCTGCGAAAGGCGGTTTTCTATCCAATTCATGCCGGGGAACTTGGCGACGAATGACTGCGTGTATTCATTCTGGGCTTTGATCCAGGCCCTCGTATCGGGGGCATTCTGGTCTTCCAGCCAGCGGTAAGGATCTTCGATTGCCACACCGTGAAGGGTATCGACAACGACTCGCTCGTCGGTAGCAGGCGGTGCGACGATACTGTCCATCGCGGAAACGGTGACCGGGCTGGACAGCGACAGGGCTAAAACAATAATCAACGCGACAGAATGCTTCGATTGGCGCATGATTTGTCCTCCTGAGTTTACCGGAGACGTAGATACGGCTGACATACAATAACTCATTCGGATTCGGAAAACAAGAGAGGATTGAGGCAGCTCCGGGGCAGGCGCCTGCCCTGATAAACCGCCGCAACAGTTAAGCAAATGATATAAACGCCGCCGGGATCACCCGACCGCAATGGGTTCCTCGAGCAACGACCTGATGGTGTCGATGATTTTCGGGATCCGGTTGGCTACTTCTTTTGACAGACAGTTGCCGACCGCGATTGTCTTTGGTTCGATTCCAACGATAGTCACTCGCGGCGGATTCACTCCAAGCATCTTGCTCGCGTTTAAGGTTTCCAAGAGGCTTATCTGGTGGAGGGAAACCTTTCGAGACGACGTCTCCGATACCTCATCGGGTGAGAACCGGTAAATCGTGCCGGGAGCCGCGCCACTCTTCACAGCGTCGATAATGATGAGATGCTCTACCCCTTCGAGCATGCCGAGCACATCGAGGGTTGCCGTTCCGGCATCAATCAGCTCAACACCGTCGGGCAACCCTCCTTGCTCTTTCATGGCATTGACGACATGGACGCCGACACCGTCATCACCCATCAGGATGTTACCGGCGCCCAGAATAGCCGTCTTCGGGCGGTCTGTCTTTTCCCGATCCAGCATCTTTACACCACCCGGAATTCAGATACCAGTTTACGATCGGGCGTTATGACATGCACGGCGCAGGCAATGCACGGGTCAAAAGACCTCACCACACGGCCTGCCTCGATGGGATTCTCGACATCGGCGATAGGGGTTCCAATGAGCGCCTGCTCCATCGGTCCCTTCGCGCCGGTGTCGTCGCAGGGGCTACCGTTCCAGGTAGTAGGAACAACGCACTGGTAACGATCAATTTTCTTGTCTTTGATCGATATCCAGTGGCCCAGCGCACCACGGGGAGCTTCAGTAAGTCCGATTCCCTGACCCTCGGCAGGAATCTCAAACTTGGTGTGGGCCGGCTGTCCGGGTTGAAGTTGGGCTACCCACTCGGCGCAACGATCGGCAACGATCTTCGCTTCCAGCGCACGAGCCGCGTGACGGCCAAGCACGGAGAATAAAGCCCCGACGCCGGCATCGAACTTCGCCAGTGTGTCGTTCACCATTCCCGACAGAGTCTCGCTGGCGCCGCACAAATGGGCAACGCCGACCCTGGCAAGAGGGCCAACCTCCACAACACTGTTATCATAGCGAGGGGCCTTGAGCCACGAATAGGCTTTATCCTTGTATATATCCGGCTCGGTCTCCCCTTTCGAAGGATGATACCCGGTGCCTGACGAGTACCGGGAGTGGCCCACGTACTCGGCCAGTTTACTTTCCGAGAAGGCCTTGACCTCGCCGTTGACGTAGGTACCGGCCGGCAACAGCTTTTCGCTTCCTGTGGCATCTTCTTCAAAGACACCGTAAGAGAGAAGATTGCCGCAGCCCTGGCCAATCGCGAAGTACTGTGGATACAAACCGGCCACTGCCAGCACGTCCGGAATGTAGACATTCTCGACGAAGTCCTTGATTTCTCGTAACCGCGAAGAATAGGCGGCAATCTTATTGACCGTCACGGTTTCGGATGAACCGCCCGGCATGATAGTAACATTGTGCGGCATCCGGCCACCGAAGATAGCCAGCATCTCCTGGGCTTTGCGGCGAATCTCCAGCGCCTTCAGGTAGTGAGCGATAGCCGAAATGTTGACGTCGGTATCGGCGATATAGTCACCCTCGTACCGGGGCAGGAAAGGCGCTACGGGGTTGGCTTTGCCGCTATCAAGCTCGGCCTGGGCCCAGGCCTTGACCCGGTTGAGTTCCGGGTCCTTGCCGGAATATTTAAGGATAGCGGTGATGTCGACATAGTCCAGCGCCGCCAGGTGATAGAAATGAAGGACGTGCGATTGCAAGTAGTTTGACCCCAGCACCAGGTTCCTTATAAGCCGGCCGTTGTCGGGAGGGGTTACACCAAAGGCACTGTCCAGGGTCAGGCTGGAGGCCTGAGCGTGGCTGGCCGGGCACACGCCGCATATCCTCTGTGTTATCTGGTTGGCATCGACGGGATTGCGCCCGTGAAGGATCTTTTCGATGCCGCGGAACATTTCACCGCAACAACGGGCATCGGTTACCTTGCCCTTGTCCACCTCGATTTCGACTTTTAGATGACCCTCAATCCTGGTCATCGGATCGATTTGTATGGTCTTACTCATTTTTTTCTCCTTTCAAACGTTTCATACAGTCAACGTGGTCAGCTCTTAACTACCGGTTTAGGCGCGTTAGGACCCGACCAGTCGATTCCGTAGGTCCGTTCGATCGGAAGCTTTGTATACAGACCTCCGCCGGAAAAATCAGGAAAACCGGGTTCGGTGCAGCCAATACATGGCGACCCGCTCCTGATGCACCAGTTAACATTGTTGTTCCATCCGCGAATGCACGCGTCACAGTGAGCATCAGGACCCTTGCATCCCAGGTCATAGAGACATCCCTGTTGACCGAAATCCTCGGCCACGCGGCCGTCTTCAAAATCGGCCCGTCGCTCACACTGCTCATGCACGACCTTGCCGAAGAACATCTTCGGCCGCCGGTGCTCATCGAGTTCGGGCAATCCGTAAAGAACCACGTGGGCGACCGTTCCCACGACCCAATCAGGATGAGAAGGACATCCAGGAATATTGATGATGGTGGCTTGCGGAATGATATCCTGCACCGCCTTGGCACCGGTCACGTTCGGCCGGGCCGCCGGGATACCTCCAAATGAGGCGCAGGTCCCGATAGCCAGAACAGCCTTAGCCGCTTCTCCCAGGCTCCTGACCCACTGCTCAGCGGTAACGGGATGCTCCTTACGCTCTCCGCTCTGACAGTAGGCACCACCCTCGGCAGTGGCAATGGAACCTTCCACCACCAGAACAAATTCTCCGCGTTGCTCGGCTATGGCGCGCTCCAGGACCTCAACGGCCGGGTCGCCGGCAGCCGCCATTACATTGGGATGAAATTGCAGACTGATGGTCTCGGTTAGTACCTCAGCGATATCCGGATGAACCGTATTCAATGTTGAAACGGAGCAGCCAGCACACGATTGCCCTTGAATCCAGATTACGGGAAGCTGGGTTCTCTGTAATTCCTCGGCGAGGGCTTGCTTGACGGGCCCCGGAATCCCGGCACAATGCAGGATACCCGGTATCACCGCAGCCGAGGCGGTACAACCCATCAGTTCGAGGAATTCTCTTCTACTTAGACTCATGATATTACTCCCGCACGCACAAAAGATGCGTTGCATACCAACGTTGATGTTTAAACGCTGTCTGTGTTGGTTTTTGGCATCCCCTCTTCCCCGGCCGCGCCCAGAGGCCGCGTCGGAAAGGCGCAGCGCGCGTAGCCGTTTCTCACCAGGCTCGCTTGAATCTCAGAAGCAGTTGGGAATTCGCCTCGCCAAAAATTCTACGATTCGCCAGAGCACATTTGTGACAAAATCGTCAATTATTAATGTCGGCAAATTCCAGCGGATATTTATGACAGCGGGGCTAACTGTATAATATGGATACTCATAGCCATATAGACCATGTCCGGGGAGGCCGCCGTTAAAGACAAAGGTTACTTAAGTCTCGGCGGTCGTGAAAGAGTCGCTGACAGGCCGGGCTCTGCCAGAGAATAGGCGCCGGGAATGCTTGTAGCCTGACTTATGTAGTTTAAGACAAGTTGCCCGCAGTTGCTGCCCAGGTGGTTCTCATCGGCCTCGCCCATACTGAGAATGATCTCGTAGCCGGTCGCGCAGAGTCTCTCAACAAGTCCCTGTCCATCGGAAGGCCGAAGCGGGTCGAGGTATGATTCATGACGGTTCTGGATGGCCCGGTAAGTGGGATTCAGGGGAGTTATCTTAATTATGAAATGTGCCGGATCGAAGTGCTGCGTCAGCACCGCC
This sequence comes from Candidatus Zixiibacteriota bacterium, assembly GCA_020348905.1. Taxonomy (GTDB): domain Bacteria; phylum Zixibacteria; class MSB-5A5; order GN15; family FEB-12. The sequence continues at coordinate 2,227,725 of CP070756.1, read as the reverse complement.
TCCTCAACCGGGGCATCTTTGTCCAGCGCAAAATTGAGGGCAATTTTCTTTCCCCCCTCGTCAAAGAATCGTTCGCCGTATCTCGCTATATCGCCAAACGTCCACTTTCTGACCGGTATCATGCGATTGCGTAGCGACTCGTCGGTGGTGTGCAGCGAAAACTGCAGCTGGAATCTGTCTTTGTACAGCTTCTTCTTGATATCCAGCAGCCGATCAAAAAACGACGTTGTACCCCGGGGAGCCACCGTCGAAAGACACGGCATTAACCCGGGGGCATCATATCGGGAAGGTAGCTCATCGAGCACGTCGAGGACGCTTGCGTTGAAAGCAGGATCGCCCATGCGGGCAAACTGAACCTTGAATTTGACCGAACCTACCTGCAGATCGGGGTATCTCTTTTTGACAAGAAAGTCTATCTGGGCAAGAATCTCATCCTTCGAAAGCTTGCCGCCGTAGAAATGACCGGCATCACACATCGAGCATTTTACCGGACAGCCAAAAAGAGTGGAAACGATAACCACCCATTTCTCACTTCTCGGTAGTGGCGGCTGCAGTGCCTCCACAAACTCGATTGCCTTTCCATCTGAGGTTTCGGCAATATAAACAACGGCCAAATCTTCCCGGCCAGTCGATCCAATCAGTTTCATTTCATCTTTCTTTCAAGCTGCCGGCTTATCCTCATGGCGGCCATGATTCCATCGCCAACCGCTATCCCGGTCTGGCGGCAATTTCCGTTTTTGACGTCACCAATAAAGTACAGCAGGCCCCGTGCTTCAAGTGATTCCCGGTGTTCGGCAATGTTTTTTGTCAAAAAGCCAGTTTCAGCCGTCCGACCGATCGCCGGCAAGACGTAATTTGCCTCTATTACAAACCTGCCCTGCGGTCCTTCGCAGGCCAGCGACAATCCGCCCGGACTACTGCCGCAAGGTGGAATTACCGCAGTAGTATCCATATAGGTGACAGATTCCAATGCTCCGGCTCTCTCCCAAAGATGCGGCACGCATTTGACCTCGCTGCCACGGTTGAGAATGGTGACCTCGTTTCTCTCTGCCAGAGTAAGGGCATAGTCAAACGCGGCATCACCGGCGCCGATGATGACAATCCTCTTTCCTTCGGCGTCCCTGATCGGATAGACCTCGTATACGATCTTCTCACGGACATCTGTTTCCGCAGCGAGGTTGTCAATCGTTTTAGGGCGGGTACCGGAAGCAACAATCACATATTTAGCACTCACCGAGCCGGTGGTCGTCGCGACCCGAAATTCATCACCGTCAAATTCAAGTTCGGTGACATCGCTGTTGATTACTCTTATTCTTCCCTGCTCGGCCTGCAGCTTAAAGATGTCGGCCAGACTGATACCGTCAATGCCATCAGGAAAGCCGGGGTAATTGATCACTTCATTGGCATTGACCAGAAGGCCGCCGAGCCGATTCTTCTCGTAAATGAGCGGGTCATGTCCCTGCCGCTTAAGTTCGATTGCAGCCGCGATCCCGGCCGGACCGCCTCCAATTATGACTATCTGTTCAGTCGCCATCTTGTCAATCACAGGCCTTTATTAGCTCGTCGACCAACACCATCTCGGCGAATCCGTGACAGAGATTCAGCAGCGTCGCTCTATGGAAATCCTCGTTGTATGTCGCCGCGCCGTCCACCGGGAAGAATACCTCGTATCCCCTCATGAATGCCGCACGTGCCGTCG
>CP070756.1:2205886-2225926 GCA_020348905.1 Candidatus Zixiibacteriota bacterium | reverse complement strand
TCGACGACATCCCACCGCTGGCCCATCAGGCGACGGCAGGTCTCTTTGACGACGGCAAAAGCCTCGGTCATGATATCCTCGAGGGTTTCGCCGGCTTCGAGGCGCTGTTTGAATTCGTCGGTTTTGGCCTTGAGGTCGTCGTCGGAGACCTTCTCGAACTGGTCGTAGAACTGGTTTATTTCTTCAACGAGCGGGATCATTTTCTTGATATCGCGCTCGTGCTTGGTGCCGAATATTTTGGTGATCAGACTGCCAATCATGGTGTTTCCAGAAAATTATACATTATCGATTACCGGAGGATACAAAATTTTAAAGTATAAGGCAATAATGGGATTGAGACGGGGATAAGCGGCGGTTTTACATAAGTCTTGATATAACTCAGTGAGGGGCTTAGATTCGTAACAGTATGAATGAATTCGAAAAGGGAATCGTGGTTGCCACGCGCGGACGACGCTTCGAGGTGAGGGCCGAGGACGGTTCGCGACTTAAGTGCGAGGTGCGCGGTAGTGTCAAGGAAGAAGCCGACGCCACTACCCCGGTGGCGGTGGGTGACGATGTTCTTTTCAGCAGGAGCCACAAGAAGGCCGGGGCTATCGAGAAGGTGCTGGAGCGTCGGACGGTATTCGCCCGTCCGGCCAAAGGAATGGAGGGGAAACTTCAGGTAATAGCGGCTAATCTCGATCGGCTGGCGATTGTCACCTCGGTTAAGTCACCGCCGCTGAAGACAGGGCTGGTGGACCGGATCATAATCGCCGCGTACGCGGGACAGATGATTCCGTTTATCGTCGTCAACAAGATTGATCTCGGCCCGACGGATGAACACGAGCTAATCCTGTCGGCATATAGAGAGCTTGGGTACGATGTTTTCGCGGTATCGGCCGAGACGGGGGAGGGACTCGATCGACTTAAGGCGTACCTTGCCGAGCATCGGACATTGTTTGCGGGGCATTCCGGGGTGGGGAAATCATCGATTCTGAATCAGTTGATTCCAGGCTTGAATCTGACCACGAAGGAGATCTCACAATACAGCAACAGGGGTAAGCATGCTACCTCGGCGATTGAGCTTTTTGAGCTTAAATCGGGTGGGTACCTGGTTGATTCGCCGGGGCTGAAGGTGATGGGGTTGTGGGATGTCCAAAAGGAGGAACTGGCCGGGTATTATCCGGATTTTGAACCATTTGCGGAAAATTGCCGTTTTAATCCCTGTAGCCACATCCACGAGCCGGATTGTGCCGTGAAAGAGGCTGTGGAAAGGGGGGAAATCCACCGTTTTCGCTGGGATAATTATGTTGCCATCGCGGAGTCAATATAACTATATTCTCCAGTTAAGTTAACAAATGGTAATGGGTTACCGATAAGAATAGAGTATGGCGTCAAAAGACATAGAGTTTAAAGTCGGGATTATAATCTTAATCGGCATCATCATTCTGGGCGGGTCCCTGTACTGGCTGCGCGATTACCAGCTGGAAAGGCATGCTCAGTTGATCAAGGTGCGGTTCGGCGACGTTGGTACGCTCGAGGTGGGCGACAAGGTTACCGTTTCGGGTGTCCGCGCCGGGAAAGTGAGTAAACTGACACTGACCGAGCGCGGTGTTGTAGTCGAACTGCAGCTGTCACGCGACGTAGTCCTGAGACGCGATGCGGTGATAGCTATCAAGAACCTGGGGTTGATGGGTGAGAGGTTTATTGCCATTGACCCCGGCCAGGACTCAGTGCTCTTCGATGCCAGCGGGATTGTCGACGGAGTCTACGATACCGGGCTTCCAGAGGTACTGGGGTTGATGGGGGAGATGATAGTCGAGCTGCGGTCGCTGGTAGGTTCGTTCAAGAGGTCGATAGGTTCGGATTCCTCGCTGCAGAAGTTCAACAACACCGTTAACAACCTGGAATCGGTGACAGCGTCACTGGCTGACTATATGGAGCGTAATGAAGACCGGCTGGATCAGACAGCTGATAATTTTTACAAGGCCTCCAGACAACTCAACCGGATGTTAACGGACAATTCCGAGCGGGTCGATTCGGCGGCTACCCGGGTAGATCGGATGACGGTGAAGCTGGAGGATTTTGTCGGGCAGCTTGACACACTTTCGACGTCGTTTCGCCACTTCGCGCAGCAGCTTGAGAATCCCGACGGGACGCTGCAGCTTCTCATGGAAGACCGGCGCCTTTATGACGACCTTCGCAAGACCGCCGACAATATCGATGATCTGATCAACGACATTCGCGAGAATCCCCGTAAATATATAAATCTGAAAGTGGAGCTGTTTTAGCAGATGGGCAAATTCCGGCTGGCTTTTGGGCTGCACAATCATCAGCCCGTAGGCAACTTTGATCATGTTTTCGAATATGCCCACCAGAAAGCCTATCAGTCGTTTCTGGATGTATTTCAGAAGCACGGTTTGAGTATTTCGCTTCATCAGTCGGGAATCCTCTGGGACTGGCAGGAGAAACACCATCCCGATTACCTGGAGCAGGTAAAGGCGCTCGTCATTCAGGGCAGGCTGGAGTTGATGACGGGCGGTTTTTATGAGCCGATCCTGACATCCATCCCGGAAGCGGATGCCGAGGGTCAGATAGCGCAGCTTAACGCGTACGTGAAGAAACGTTTTGACACTGAACCTGAAGGTCTATGGTTGACCGAGCGAATCTGGGAGCCGCATCTACCGAAGCTCCTGGCGCGGTCCGGGGTGAAGTATCTCCCGGTCGATGACACTCACTTCATATATGCCGGTTTTGAGCACAGCCAGTTGACCGGACCATTTGTGACCGAACACGAAAATTATCGCGTGACGTTGCTTCCGATATCAAAACGGCTCAGGTATTTGATACCGTTTGGAACGATTGAGGAAGTCATAGAAGAGTTAAAGAGGCTGGCCGATACGGACCCGTCGGGCCTGGTAATATACGCCGACGACGGGGAGAAATTCGGCAGCTGGCCCCAGACGCATAAGCATTGCTATGAAGACGGCTGGCTCGAAGAGCTTTTTGCGGCGCTCGACGATAATGCTGACTGGTTGCAGGTGGTCCCACTGAGAGACGCGGCGCGGTCCCGGCCGGCCGGGAGGGCATACCTGCCGTCGTCTTCGTACGCTGAGATGCTGCACTGGTCGCTGCCTCCCCAGGCGTTCGTCGAGTATGAAAAGTTAGAGAAATATCTCAAGCAGAAGGGCAAGCTTGAGCAGTAAGGCCGTTTTGTTCGGGGCGGTCACTGGCGGGGTTTTTTGGCCAAGTATGAAGAGGCCAATCTCATGCACAAGAAGATGATGGCTGTCTCACAGCGGCTGGCGGAATTCGAGAAGTCGGGTACGGGTCACAAGAAGAAGTTAAATATCGCGCGGGATCGCCTGTATGCCGGTCAGTGCAATTGCCCTTACTGGCACGGAGTTTTCGGCGGGCTGTACCTGCCGCATATCCGCCAGGCGATATATGCCAATCTCGTGGAGGCCGAGAGCATTCTAATTGAACTTTCCGGTCAGAAGGAAAATCAAATTCACATCAGTGATTTCGACGCCGACGGTCATGATGAAATTCGGGTTTCCAGTCCTGATTTGACGGCGGTCTTTAAGCCGTCGCGTGGCGGCACTTTGGTCGAACTATCAATAAATAAGCTGGCATTTTCGATCACGGATACCCTCACCCGTCGCAAGGAGGGCTATCATCTCAAATTGGACGAGGCGGTCGCGCCGGGGGAATCGGCCAAGACATCCTCTATTCATGACCTGGTTTTGGCCAAGGAGAAAGGGCTTAAAGAGCTGCTCATAGAGGACTGGTATCTTAAACGGTGCTTTATTGACCATTTCTTCAACGGACAGGTTGATTTCGAGGCTTTCCGATCAGGTGAATTTCGCGAGGATGGAGATTTTGTACTCGAAGCTTACCAGTACACCCTCGATGAGCAGTCCGGTGACTTGATACTGTCGCGTGACGGGCACCTTTGGAAACCGGACGGCCTGATTGAGCTAAGGTTGCTCAAACGGTTCGGTTTCGACGCCGGGAGCGGTCGGGTCAGGGTCACTTATGAAATATCGAGCCCAAAGGGAGAGCCGGTCGAGGTTGTGTTTGGAATCGAGAACAATTTCAATCTTCAGGCCGGTCACGCTCCGGACCGCTATGTGTTGATCGATCATGAGCGGCCGGGTGATTCGTATCTCGATACAAGTGCGGTTCACACAGATGTTAGGTCCTTTGCTGTCGCCGATGAAGCCCGCAATATCGGCCTGGCATTCGAGTCGGACAGACCGGCAGAGATCTGGCAGTTGCCAATCTTTACGGTTTCGCTGTCGGAAGGCGGTTTTGAGAAAGTTTACCAGGGAACGACCTTTGTCAACTGCTACCGTCTGAAGCTCAGTGAAGAACCGACCGAGTTGTCTTTGGCTCTCCTCACCGGGTCCCTCAGTGATGTTCGTCAGGCTATGCGTTCTATTTCCACCGTAAGCCGATGACTCGATCATCGTGACTTATCGCGAAACAGCACAGTTGCTTAGCTTTAATGATATTTCTTTTGTCTTTTTTCCGCCTCCTTCATATCTTGGCCCTGTGGTAGAGCAGATTGCCAGTATAACGGCCAATTGTCGCCGCTGTATAGTGCTGACGGGTGCGGGGATGTCGGCCGAGTCGGGCGTGCCTACTTTTCGCGGCAAGGACGGATTGTGGGGAAAGTTCCGGCCGGAGGAGTTAGCCACGATGGAGGCCTTTATCGCCAACCCTAAAATCGTTTGGGAATGGTACAATTGGCGCCGCGAATTGATGTCCAGGGTCGAGCCGAATCCGGGTCATCATGCCATAACGAGGCTGGAGTCGTTGTGCGACGATTTCACTCTCATAACCCAGAACGTTGACAATCTTCACCGGGTGGCCGGGACCCAGCGAATCCTTGAACTGCACGGTAACATACATCGAAACAAGTGTGTTGACTGTAATAAGCCCTGCGATCCATCGCTGGAAATCCACCCTGATGCGATACCCACCTGTGAAAGCTGTGGCGGCAAGATTCGTCCCGATGTGGTCTGGTTTGGAGAGATGCTGGATCCTCAGGTTATAAACCGGGCCTTTCAGGAGTCTGAGAAGGCCGATATCTTCTTCTCAGTCGGAACATCGGCCGTAATTCACCCGGCGGCATCTTTGCCTCCAATCGCCAAGCGAAGTGGCGCCACCCTGGTCGAGGTGAACGTTGAGGAGACCCCGATCAGCTTCATGGCCGATTTTCACGTGGTCGCCAGATCGGGGGAGTTTTTGCCCCTGCTGGTTGAGGAACTCGAAAAGCAAAAAACCTCCAGTTAGATGCATCCACAGCCGTGACTTTCCGTATAACCATAGGATTACCAGTAGGATAGAGGTGGAATAGGTGCTCCGGACAAGCTACAGAATAAATCTAACGGTTATTACGGCACTGGTGTTGGGACTTCTGGCAGGATGCGTATATTATAACACCTTTTTCAATGCCAAAAAATCGTTCGATGAGGCCGAAAGGACTCGCCGCAAGAGCCGTCTTAAGGGCGGTCGCGTCAAGGAAGACCTCTACCAGATTGCTATCGACAAATCCTTAAAGGTGGTTGAGAACTACCCGAATTCCAAGTACTACGATGATGCCCTTTACGTGCTCGGGGTGTCTTACTTCTACGTCAGAAAGTACAGTGCATCGGAGCGACGCCTTCGTGAGCTTCTCGCCAACTATGGCGATTCCAAGTTTGCCGATGAGTCCGAGCTGTATCTGGCCAAGGCCAAGCTGGAGTTGAAAAACGAGGAGGGCGCGATGGAGTTGTTCGAGGGGATATTCGGTTCGGATGTCAAGAGGTCGTACAAGGCCGAAGCGGCGATAGCTCTTGGTAATTACCACTTCAGGGAGAAGAATTTCGAACGATCGCGGCAATATTTCCTGGCGGTGAGGGATTCCCTGGGGATGGAAGATGAAAAGAAGATGGCCCAGAGGATGATTGCTGACAGCTATTTCGAGGGCTACAATTTCCGTGACGCGCTGGGGGCTTATATTCAGATGTTAGGCCTGTCACCTGATAAGGATGACGAGTATCACGCGCTGTACAACGCCGCCCGATCCTCGTTTCGATTGATGCGGATTGAATCAGGGTTAGATTACCTTCGGAGGTTATCTGATAACGAGGCTTACTATGACTCACTGAGCGTTATCAAACTTCTCATGGGTAGCGGCTATGAGTACGACGACGACCTGAGTCATGCCGAAGACATTTATCTGGAAGTACTCGAACAGGAACAGAGCAAGGTTGTGGCCGGGGAGGCCGCCTACCGTCTCGGTCTCATCCATCAATTTGACTATGATGATCTTCCAAAGGCAAAAGAGTATTATGATCGGGCCGTCAGGTTGAGCCGGGGCTCCGACTTTGCCAAGGACGCCCTGGAACGCTCATCGGATATCGGAAAGGTTGAAACGTATACGCAAAGCGCCAGGCCGGGCGCTACCGCTTCCCAGGAGGTGATCGATGCGGCGGCCAGGACCCAGTACCAGCTGGCGGAACTATACTGGCTGAATCTGAACAAGCCCGACTCGGCTATGATTGAAATGCAGTATGTGATTGATTCATTTCCGACCTCTACATACGCGCCCAAAGCGATGATTGCTCTTTCGCATATGTACAGTGAGCACAAGGACGATCGTTTTACGGCATACCAGATTATGCGTGACGTGCCCCGTCTATATCCACGTTCGGACTATGTGCCGGAGGCACTGGAGGCCCTGGAGTTCCTGGGCAGTAAGCTCGATACGGGTTATGCCGCCGTCTATCTCCGGCGGGCCGAGGATTTCCTGGTTGACGAGCAGAATGTAGACTCGGCTCGGGCTTACTACCAGTACATTGTTGACAGTTTCCCTGATTCTCGTCATTACACCCAGGCTCAGTTCAGTCTAATCTGGCTTACGGAGATGTATGAGAGTACGGGAGACTCTTCGGTGTACCATGCCTACTCGGCGTTCGCCGAGGCGAATCCGAAATCTGAATGGGCTAAAGTTGCTGAGCAAAGAATGGGTGTGACGCGAAAGGTGACCACGGTGGTTCGCAAAATAGGCCAGGATACCACCCAGGTGCGGCGAGGTCGCGATGATGACGGGTTATTGCGGGATTTCGCCGACGAGAGCGATACCAGTTTAGCGGCAGACCCGCTGGAATCCGTTTACATAGGTCCCAATGGCGAGAGACTTCGGAACGTTCCGGTGGAGCCGATAGAGATCCGGGAAGAATTCGTTTATCCGGTTGAGGCTTATCGTATTGGCTTTGAAGGAGACCTGTATTTCCAAATCTTCCTTGATTTTTCGGGTGAAGTTGTGGATTATATCCTGAAGATTCGCTGCGATAGCGAAGATATCAATCGAGAGGCAAGTGAGGCCGTAGCATCGATGATATTCGATCCACTCCGAATCCCTCAGGAACAGCAGGAAACCTGGATGGTGTACAAGTTCGAAGTGAGAAAGCCGGAACACATACGATGACCAGACCATCGTGCCAAGACACGCTTCTAATAAAGAAAAGAGATCTTAAAAACAATTATTTTTCGGCCACCTTCAGGACCTATTCCCGGGTTGACCAGTGCCGTCCCGGCCAGTTCGTTCACATTCAGATTCCATCGGCTGAGATATATTTCCGCAGGGCCATGTCGATTGCCGGCGTATCTTCGCGGCGGCGCGAGATCGAGGTAATTTTCAAGGTGGTCGGACGGGGGACAAGGCAACTGGGTAACCTTCATGAGAAAGACCGCGTAAACCTGCTCGGCCCCCTGGGAGTGCCGTTTCGATGGCCAAGAAAAAGTGAGACGGCCGTGATCGTAGCGGGCGGAGTTGGTTTTCCGCCTCTTTTGTACCTGGCGTCAGAGATGGTCAAACGGGGCCATGATCCGCGCCGGATCGAGTTTTTCTATGGTGGCAGGTCCTCGGCCGATCTGATTGAACGCTCCCGCATAAGGAAGCTGGGAGTCAGATTCCACCCGGTAACCGAAGACGGCTCCGTTGGTGAGAAAGGGCTTGTCACCGGGCCGGTTGAGGAGTTTGTTCGCCGGGCCCCGAACAGACACCTGCGCCTTTATGGATGCGGCCCGGAAGGAATGCTAAAGGCGACCAATGAGCTGGGTGTCAGACTGAAAGTCCCCGGTCAGATTTCTCTGGAAGCGCCTATGCCGTGCGGTATTGGCATTTGTCTGGGTTGTGTCGTGCCTCTTGTTGGAGGTGGACACGCCCGCGTGTGCTGGGACGGTCCGGTGTTTGAAATCGGCGAGGTGGCCCTATGAGCCCTGATCTGAGGGTCAGTTTCGCTGGTGTCGAATTTGCCAACCCGATTATGACGGCGTCGGGGTGTTGCGGTTATGGTGAGGAACTGGCAAAGGTATATCCGCTGTCAAAACTTGGTGCGCTGGTGACTAAATCGGTTACGCTCAAACCGCGCCTGGGGCATCCGCCGCCACGAACGGCGGAAACTGCCTCGGGGATGCTCAACGCCATCGGTCTGGCTAATGTCGGGATCGATTGCTTCATTACTGACAAGATTCCGTTTCTGGAAAAACAGAAAACCAGGGTAATTGTCAACGTAGCCGGTTCATCCTTAAACGAGTATGTTGAGGTTTGCGGTCGACTCAGTGACATCGCCCGGGTCGACATGATCGAATTGAATATTAGCTGCCCCAACGTCGATGAGGGCGGTATGGAGTTCGGGGCTGACCCTGTAATGACCGAGAAGCTGGTGGCGGCCGTGAAAAAGGTCTTCCCGCGTCCGGTGATCGCGAAATTGTCTCCCAACGTAACTTCGATAGCTACCATCGCTGCGGCAGCCGAGCAGGGCGGCGCCGACGCCCTGGCTGTAATCAACTCGCTGGTTGGAACCGCCATTGATGTCGAAACGTGGCGTCCGAGACTAACCTATAACAAGGGGGGTCTGACGGGCGCAGCCATAAAGCCGGTCGCCTTGGCAATGGTCAACGCGGTGCATGAAAAGTGCCGCCTGCCTATCATCGGTATCGGCGGTATCTCGAACGGATCCGATGCCGTGGAGTTTTTCCTGTGCGGGGCAACGGCGGTGCAGGTAGGGACGGCCCTCTTTATTGAACCGGATGTGCCGGTGAGGATGCTGGGTGAATTGAAGGCATATCTTAAAAGAAAGAAATTGAGTTCCATTGGCGAACTCACAGGCAAAGTAAGGAAATATTGATGAGTGCTGTTGAAAAGCTTGAAGAAATACAAGGCAAGAACAAGTCCATAATCTGTCTGGGCCTCGATCTTGACCCCCGCCGGATGCCAACCGAATTCACCAAGAGCATCAAGGGGATGTATGATTTCGTGATGGAGATTGTCGAGGCCACCAAGGATATGGTCTGTGCCTATAAGCCAAACCTGGCCTTCTATGAGAATAAGGGAGCGGAGGGCATCTCTCTGTTGACCTCGATTGCCGAGCACATGCCCGAAGAGGTGGTGGTGATTCTCGATGGGAAGCGGGGTGATATCGGTAACACGGCGTCGTTTTACGCCGAGGCGATGTATCAAAAGTGGAAGGCCGACTGGGTAACGCTCAGTCCGTACATGGGCTATGATTCCATGCGCCCGTTTCTTGAATATGAGGATAAAGGCATCTTCGTGTTATGCCTGACATCGAACACCGGCTCGAAAGATTTCCAGCATCTGGTAGTTGAGGGTAAACCTCTTTACCAGGTGGTGGCGGAAAAGGTGGCCTACTGGAACAAAGATAACAACTGCGGGTTAGTGGTGGGGGCCACCCAGCCGGAACATCTCAAGGGGCTTCGCTCTATTGCCCAGAATATGCCGCTGCTAATTCCCGGCGTGGGAGCGCAGGGTGGTTCGCTGGAGAAGGCGGCCGTTTACGGAACCGACAATTTCAAGAAACTGGCTGTAATCAATGTTTGCCGTTCGGTTCTGTATGCATCCAACGGACCGGATTTTGCCCAGCGCGCGCGGGAGGAGTTGAAGAAGCTCAACGATACGGTTGCCGGACTCCGCAGCGGCGAGATTACGCTTGACGCTCCGCCCCCGCCGGAGGTGGAGGAGAGCGAGCCGGCCGTGGAAGAACCGCCCAAGAAGGAATGGAAGCTTCCTCCCATCCCCGATTTGCCGTTCATGAAGAAGAAGCCGGAGCAGCCGCAAGAGCCCCAGGGAGATCAGAGCGGTAATCAGGGCGAACAGTCACGAGATCAGGACTACCAGAGACAGGACAACCGGCAGCGGGATTTCAGGGGCAGGAATAACCGTGACGATCGCCATGGACGCCATCAGAACAGACCCTGGCGCCGTGACGGGTGAGCAAAGAAACCACCTACCAGTCCATTTCGAATCGCAGTAAAGAATATACCAGTCGATCGTGGTACTCGCCGTTGTAGTAGTAATGCTGGCGCAACGTACCGTCTTTTTTGAAACCCACTGATTCCAGAAGCGCGATGGCTTCCTTGTTGAAGTCGGCGGTTTCGGCATAGACCTTGTTCAGGTTGCGATACTTGAAAAGGTATTTGATGAGCAGTTTTGCAGCTTCGCCGGCGAATCCTTTACGGCGCTGGTCGGGATCGATGATAATTCCCAGGGCGGCAGAGAGGTTGAGAGCATTGAAGTCGAAGAAGGATACTTGCCCCACGGGAGTTTTATCGTCCTTGAGCACAATGGTCAAAAGCTGCCGGTCATTGCCCTGGCTGTTGCGGTGCAACTCGGCCGCCTGTGACGGCGTCTGGAAGGGGAGAGGCTCGCAGCACTGCATTTGCGGTTCCGACTGCATGAACCAGTGATGAGCGTTGACGACATCGTCCGAAGTTGCGGGCCGCAGATATACCTTCTTGCCGACCAGCGACGGCAGAGTGGGGAAAAGCTTTTTCTTCTCAGTCATATATTCGTCTCCTCGCTATGGGCGGGCTGCTCACGCTTCACCTGACGCTTTGAGCCGGTCTATGGAACTGGCATAAAGCTTCAGAGCATCCTTGATGCTGTTGACGGCGTCGAGGCGTCCGCGCAGGGTGTCTATCTTGACTTCCTTGTGCTCCAGTATCTTGTAGTCCTCAAAAAAGCGCTGTAATTCCTTGATGACGTGAGGCGGCAGGGCCGAGATGTCGTGATAGCTGTTGTAAGCCGGGTCGTTGGCATGTACGGCGATTATCTTGTCATCCTGACCCTTTTCGTCGGTCATGGTGATCACACCGATAGGCAGACACTCGACAATACACAGCGGCGTGATTGACTCCTGGCACAGGACCAGCACATCGAGCGGGTCGCCGTCGTCACAGTAACTTCGCGGTATAAAACCGTAGTTGGCCGGATAATGAACCGAGCTGTACAGGACCCGGTCGGCCAACAGCAGGCCGGTTTTCTTGTCCAGTTCGTATTTGTTCTTGGAACCTTTGGGGATTTCGATCACGGCGAAGAAGGATTCTTCGACGTTCTCGCCCGGGCTGACATCGTGCCAGGGATTGCCCATGATACCTCCTCGGATTTATCAAATTATAAGCCGGCCTGCTTTGCTTGGCAAACGAATTTAATCGGAAACTAATTGACCCGGTCCGGTTGACATGGAGGGCTCGATACGGTTTAATACGGTATGCGCAATAAAGTGCTGTTTCTGATGGTGATCGTCCTGCTGTATCTGGTACCGTCCCTTATCCTTCAGGGCATCTACGGACCGTCGTATGGTTTTATGTCCGGCGAAGATTACTGGCAGCCCGATGGTGAGGGAGGCTGGGTGAAGCACGGCCAACCGTCATCGCCCCCTCCTGACGAACCGAGTGTGAACGTGCCGATGTGGGTCAGGTATATTCCCATCTTTTTGCCGGGGCTGGTGTTGTTTTTATTTCTTTTCACGCCCCTCTCGCGGCATCTGGAATCTCCGCCAAAGAAGGAAGAAGCCGAGGCGGTTGAAGGGGCCGATGCCGAGGTGGACGCCGGTACCGGGGAAGAGCAGAACCCATAAAAAAACACCCCTGACGGGGTGTTTCATTCCCCCTCTAATGACCCTGCGTATCAATCGAGAACTTTTTTAAGGGCTTCGAGGGCGGTGGTGTAGTTTGGTTCGCTGGTTCCCTCGGGCACGATTTCCAGATGGGTAATGGTGTCGTTTTTGTCGACGACGATGACGGCGCGAGCCAGAAGACGCGTCTCCTTGACTAACAGGCCATAGTCCCGGCCGAACGAGTTTGTCTGATAATCGGAGAGGACCTGGATTTTTTCAATCTCGTTCTCCTTTACAAAACGACCCTGGGCAAAGGGGAGGTCGGCCGAGATAGTGTAGGCAGTGGCTTTGTCGGCGAGTTTTTCGAGTTCTTTGTTGAAGGTCCGGGTCTGGATACTGCAGGTGCCGGTGTCGAGCGAGGTGACGACTGAAATGAGCCGTGGTTTGCCTTTAGACTCGGAAAAACTGACCGGGTTGAGGCTGTTATCCAGCAGGGTGAAATCGGGGGCCTTGTCGCCGACCTTGAGGGGGGTCCCCATGAGCGTGACGGGCTTGCCTTTGATTTTGACTACATCATTGCGTTCCATTGTAACTCCCTTTTTTACTTATTTGGCTGCGTTGATTTGTGACATCATAAACAGGCAAGGAAACAAAAAGTTCACGTAAGATTGGAGTCGTCAGGATATCGGCGCCGCTTTACTTGACGTAACGGGCGGGGTCGGTGATGGCGCCGTTGATGGCCGAGGCGGCCGCGGTGGCGGGTGAACAGAGGTAAACTTCGGAGGTCTCGGCGTCGATGCGGTCAACCAGGCGGTTGTTGGCCGTAATCAGCACTCTTTCGCCGGGGGCCACCAGGCTTTCGGCGATTCCGGAGCAGTCCCAATAACCGGGATACATGACCACCGCCCCGGCTTCGACCAGGACTCTCACAAGACCTTTCTTGAGTGCCTCCAGGTATACCGAACGCGAGGCGGGGTAGACCAGTAGCCGGCACTCGGAGTTGACCTGTTTTCCCTTGAGAATCTCGGCGGCCACGCGAAGGTCATCGAACCGGCCGTTGCTGGAGGTACCCAGGACAATCAGGCTGACGGCCAGGCCTTCTCTTTCGGTCACCGGCCTTATGTCGTCGGCGCTGCCCGGCCGGGCCAGTTGCGGTGTCAGGTGGTCTATGTTGATCTGGTATATTTGTTCGTATTCGGCGTTTTTGTCGGCGATGATGGGAGTATAGTGGGCCGAGGTGCGCCCGGTCAGGAAGCGGCGAGTGATTGAATCAAAGGCACAGGCGGCGGATATGGCGCCCATGTCGACGGTGAGGTTGGCCAGAGTGAATCGCTCGCTGATGGTCATCCGCGAGAGTACGTTGCCGTAATATTCGACAGCCCGACCGTTGATATCGACTGCGGATAGCTGGCGCATGACTGAATGAGCGATGTCGCGGGTGTAGACACCGCGGGCACGCCTTCCGTTTATGTCGATCCTGACGGCCGGGGGTATCTCGAAGGAATGCTGGCCGGTGGACCATACCGTTGCTGCCTGTTGTGTGTCGATACCAGTTGCGATGGCACTGATGCAGCCGTAAGAAGCGGTGTAGGGATCGGTGCCGATGATGACGTTTCCGGGCAGGGTTTGCCCCTTTTCCAGGGCGACCTGGTGACAGGAGCCTTCGGTGACATCGTAAAAGGCCTTGATCCCCTGACGCCTGACAAATTCGCGAATTTTGCGGTGAGCCTCGGAGATCTTCTCATCATCCCCGTCGCCGGAACAATTGGCCAGTGAGAGAGCAATCCGGCCGGGGTTCCATACCAGTTCGCTGCCAAGTTTTTTGAAGTCATCGATAATCTGCCCGGCATTGGTATGACAGACGACCAGGTCCGGTTCTATCTGGATGGTCTGGCCGACCTCGGCCTTTTCAAGCTGAGCAGCCCGGGCGAGAATCTTCTGAGACATCGTCTTCTTGCCGTAGAGTGAATTCAGAGCCGGGTGAAGCTTGAGGCCGGGGAAGTTCAGTTCGAGTTGTTCGAGCTTGAGAAAGGCCGGCTTTTCCCTGATGCCGTAACGCCTGCGCCAGTTGTAAAAGGCCGCCTTGGAGATGCCCAGTTCCAGGCCGCACTTGTCGTCATCGCCAAACCTCTCCCACAGGTCACGAATTTCTTTTTCGGAAAACTTGGGCAGGGAATGCTTGGGGACATTCTTCTTGCGGCGCCAGTATGCCACGAGATAAGCCGGAACGCCACCGAGCCGTTCGCCGATCTTTTCATCGGTCTTGTACAGCTTCTGCAGCCGAATGAGTTCGGCCTTGGTCGGCATTTTTCTTCGCGGACTCATGAACGGGCCAGTTCCTTCTTCAGGGCTTTGTAGATCGGTTCCAGCGGCACCGACACCACGCTGGTTTTGCCTATGACCGGCATGAAATTGGTGTCCCCGTGCCATCGTGGCACCACGTGCATGTGTACATGACCGGGTATTCCCGCGCCGGAAATCCGTCCGAGATTCATACCGAGGTTCAGCGACGACGGCTTGAGGACCTTCTTGATGGCCGCGACCGTCTTTTGCGTAAGTGCAAAGAACTCGTGCGCCTCCTCATCGCTCAATTTTTCGATCTGCGCGACGTGACGCTTTGGTACGATCATGGTGTGCCCGGAGTTGTACGGAAACTTGTTAAGTATGATGAACGTCTTGTCAGCCCGGTAGAGCACGAGGTTCTTGACCGAATCTTTCATCTTCAGCCGTCGGCAGAAGATGCATCCTTTCTCTTTTTCTGCCAGGATAAATTTCGCTCGCCAGGGCGCCCAGAGGATCTTGTCATCCATAACAGCCTATAATACAAAATATTAGAAGATTATCAAATTAATATGGGGTCTTTTTGGAGCCCTATTTTAAGATACTGATAGGCAATGGGTTACGCCGTGACGTCTTTCTTATGCCGGGCATGATCGCTTGCGATGATGAGAGTCGGTTTATAAATTACTAACACTGATAGAATTACAATTGAATCGCGACGGCGCGAATTAAATGGAAGGACGAATATGGCCCAAAGTGTACTCGTTATTGGCGGTACCGGAATGCTGGGTCTTCCGGTGGCCAGACAACTGGCGCAGGACGGTTTCGATGTGACGATCATGTCGTCCAATCCGGAACGTGCGAAGGCGACCGTTGGAGAGAATATGAAGGTTGTGCACGGTGACGTAACCGATATTGAATCATTGAAAGAACCAATCGGACAACACGAGTATGTCTATCTCAACTTGAGTGCCCACTACGACCCGAAGAAGTACGAGTCGATAGAGATCGATGGTACGGCTTATGTGGCGGCAGTGGCGGCGGCATCGGGGGTCAAACGGATCGGCATGATCAGCGGGGCGTCATCGAAAGGAGAAGAGAAGGGGATTATATATCTCGATGCCAAGGTGAAAGCCGAGAAGGCGCTGATGGGATCCGGCATTCCTTACACGATCATGAGGCCGTCGTGGTTTTTTGAATCCCTGCCTTTATTTGTTCGGGGAGGTCGGGCCGCCATAGTGGGTGAGCAGCCGCTCAAGATCGGATGGCTGGCGGTTTCGGACTACGCTCGCCAGGTATCAACGGCGTTTCAAAAGGACGAGGCGGCGAATAAGTGTTTTTACTGTCTCGGTCCGGAGAAGATGACCATGATGGAGGCGCTGACAAGATTCTGTGCGCACCATTATCCGCAGCTTACGCCGCAAACGATCTCATTTACCAAGGCCCGGTTGATTTCGCTGTTGCCGGGGATGAAAGCGCTTAGATCGTCGCTGGGCTTCTTTAAGTATTTCTCAACTAACAGCGAGGATGTGGATCCATCGGAGGCGAATCAGATACTGGGCGCTAATACCGTGACAATTGATCAGTGGATTGATAAGTGGAAAAAACCTTCTTAAAACACCTTCTCTGGCTCCGTCGTCCTGCCGATAACAGGAGAAGGTACCGGGAATTAACCGAGCAGATAGAAGGGAGGCTCAATGAAACCGGTTAGAATCTTAACAGTTGCGCTGATAATCCTGGCGATGGCGTCAACGGCATCAGCTTTCGACGGCTATCGCAAGGGGTTCGTTCTTGGGGGCGGCCTGGGTATCGGTCCGGTGGCCAAGACCTCGGTCGACGGTTTTTCGGGTTCCTACGATAAGAGCGGCCTGGCCATGAATTTCCTGATTGGCTACGCCTGGGACGAGCAAAACATGATCGTGTTCTTGCGCGACGGCATCCTGTATTCGGAGACCTGGGAAGTGTCTTTCGGAGGAGTTCTGTATTTCCGTGACAAGATCAACATCATCCAGGGGTTCAGCGGGGTTGGCTACTACCATTATTTCGGCCCGGTGGGAAAATCCTTTTTCATTACCGCCGGACTTGGTGCGCAGGATTGGACGGCGCTGGATGAAGATTACGATTCGAACGATTATGGCGCCGCCATTCTTTTCGGCGGCGGCTATGAGTTCGCCCGTCATGTGCAGGTATACGGGAGCGTTTGGTTCGGCTCGACCAGCGACAACTTCTACGACTATAATCACTCGCAGTTGATGTTCACGGTCAGCGCCGTAGCGTTCTAGACGAACCTTACCAGTATCAAGCCGGGCTGCAATTGTGGCCCGGCTTTTTTTGTTGAACACACGTCGTGTGTTTTATTCAATTCCTTTATGGAACGGAGTGCTCTGCCGAGACTGGATGTTGACGCCGATGAAATCAGGCGACGCCTGCTTCCCCACTGTCGTCTCAAGAAAGGCGAGACATGGCGTGACTCGGTAAACGGTCATGTCGTGGCGTGTGGTGATGCGGCTGATAGTGAGTCTATTGCCAATCTCTTCTCAACTAAGCGCGCCACGCTTGCGATTCAAGACCCGCCCTATAATCTGGTCATGTTCGAGAAACAGTCGGTCGATGAGTATACCCGTTGGTGCCGGCAGTGGGTCGATAACACCTACAGCGTGCTCTCAGATGATTCTTCGCTGTACGTCTGGTTAGGTGCTGATCAGAACGATGATTTCCAGCCGCTGCCACAGTTTATGCTGATGATGGCCGGGACGCCGTTTGAAGCCCGTTCCTTCATCAGCGTACGCAATCAGCGCGGGTATGGTACGCAGAAGAACTGGATGGCCGTTCGCCAGGAGCTTTTGTACTACACCAAAGGTAATCCGGCGTTTGAAGTTCAATATACCGACATACCGAAAATCCTTCGCGGCTACTACAAAGAAGTCAATGGTGCAGTGACCGAGAATCTGGAGCGGGGAAAATCGCCCAATATTCGTCCCGGTAATATCTGGGTGGACATCCAGCAGGTCTTTTACCGGATGGAGGAAAACGTCAACGGCTGCTACGGCCAGAAGGCGTTGAAGGCGATCGAGCGTATTGTCGAGGCATCATCGAAGAAGGGCGACCTCGTCGCTGATTTCTTTGCCCACTCCGGGACAACGCTGTTGGCCTGTGAGCGCACGGGACGAAAGTGTATCACGCTTGATATCGATCCGATCTTTACCGAGATAACGATCCGTCGCCTCGAACACTTCCGTGCCACCGGCAAAACCGGCTGGCAGGCCGGGAATCCGTTTCAGAAGGAACTGGCAGGCAAGCACCGAAAGGCAAAAACGGTAGGCATTTGATTAATCAAATGCCTGCAGATTCGCAGGGGTTCAAAATTTTGAACTCCTACGAAAGACAGGGGGCGGAATCAGGCTGGTTTATGGTTGCAGGCGAGGTCACGTGACCTTGCCTACCATAGATAGTGCTCGTAGGGAAGAACCCGGCAGCGGTTCTGCCAGATACGTTACTCTTTCACCAGCAGAACGTGAACGGCCTTGACGACTATCTTGACCGAGTCACCCTCGACAATGCCCAGGTGTTCGAGTGAATCGACCGTGAAGACCGACTGCATTTTCGAGTCGGCGGGGATATTGAGTTTCACCTGGCACATGACATCCCCTTTTTTGATTTCCGTTACCGTCCCGACCAGTTCATTTCGTGCGCCGTATTTCATGGCATATTCTCCTCCGTAACTTGCTGAGTATGAATAAAGATAGCGGACATCCTGAGGCAAGGCAAGGGCGATCCTGGCTACGTAGTCTCAGGCATTTGCTGAATCGCATGCCTACCAAGGGGAAGACGGTCACTGGCAACTGTTCAAAAAATGAACAGAGGATTAGTGATTTTTCTCAGAAACAGGGGAGAGCCACTGCCACAAGTTGTCAGTGGGCGGGCGATGAAATTATTAGCTATTGGGATAGCACTTCATGCCCACACCTTTGATCTGCACCGTCCGGCACACTTCTCATCACGGGGGGGATTGACCAGCAAAGTCAGTCCCCTTCTCACTTGGCAGGTTCAGCGCTGTTTACTGCACAGGACTTGGGGAAAACCGGTCAACAAACCAGTTGTAAACCCAGGCCACGAGGGCACCGGCTATGAGTCCATCGAAAAAACCCCAGAGAAAGCCTATCAGGCTACCCGTCGGGCTTATGCAGAATCCGCGGTAGACCTTACCGATAAGCGTAATCTCACCGGTGGCACCTTCGAAAAGAATAATCCACCAGGTGAGAATGAATACACTGAGGCCCCACAGGATCCCCAGCGTTAAAGCCAGGGCCTTGACATTAAGCTTCATCTTGAACACCTCCCGTAAGTGGCTACGGCGCCTTGGACGAGAATTTAAGGACCTTCGGTTTCACCAGCTTGGCGTAGTCCTTCATCGACAGCTTGATCAGTTCGGTGTGGGACCCGGCGTTGAAGGCGATCTCCTCGTCCTCGAGCAGGCTTTCGGCAACGTATACATCCATGTCGTAGAGGTTGCCAAAGGGCGGCATGGCGCCTATCTCGCACTCGGGGAAGAGGTCCTTGAACTCGCGTTCGGTAGCCAGTTCCACGTTTTTCGTTCCCACGACTTGCTTCAGCAGATCAAAATCGACCTTGTAGGAAGCGGGAAGCACTGTCATGGCCATCCTGTCATCGATCTTGACCATGACCGTCTTGGCCACTTCCTTGCCCGGGATATGAGCCGAGGCCGCTATTTGCTGCGCGGTGTAGGCAGTCGAGTGGGTGATGGTTCGGTACTTGATGGAGTTTTGATCAAGGTACTCTTTTAGTTTCTTGACCGGCATACGATTCCTCCTTTGCGATTTTCCACCTTTTCAGCTATATGAAGTCGCTTTCGTTCCGCTAAAATGATGACGGTGCGATTAAACCGTCGCATCCGTAAGGTCGGATCGAACGTTTTTATTACGCGAGTTCTGGTCGTGCCGGTTGCCCGGGTGATGAATAGAAGGTGTGGTTGTCGGAATCGAGATGAGTTACAGATCCAGACCCTGATTAAAATTAAGCAATCCCCGTCCGGCTGTCAACAGCAGATGGATCTCCAGGGTCATAAGTTCAGGCTGGTGGAATCCCGTTTTGACCTTCAGCTTAGCTATCGAGGCTGTGGAGGGACACCTGGCCGTTTTCGAGCCGGGCGTAAGTGAAATGGTGGATGAAATCGCCGGTGTTGATATATATGCCGTCGTGGAATTCCATCTTTACCGGGATATGGAGATGTCCGATGGCAACAATGTCAAATCCGTGCTCCAGTTTTTCCCGGGCGTATTTCTCATAGTCGGCGGCGAAGGTATGATCGCGGCGGGAAGTGTGCTCTCGCGAGGAGCCGCTGACCGCTTTTGCCAGCGGAATGGCCCAATCAGGCGGCAGCTTGCGGTAAAGCCAGATGTTGAAGCGGTTGCGAAGGATTCGTTTCAGCAAGCGATACCCTTTGTCGCCGGGTGCTAATCCATCGCCATGAATCATATGCAGCCGAAGGCCGTCGTATTCGAGGTTGAGACAGTCGCGGTGCACCGAAAGGCCGATATGTGTTTCGAAGAAATCATCCATCCAGAAATCGTGATTGCCGCTAACATAGTCAACCTTCACACCATGCCGGACGAGTTCGGTCAGCATCACCAGCGTTTCATGATGCTCTTTGGGGATAGCGTGCTTGTACTCGAACCAGAAATCGAACAGGTCGCCCAGAATAACCAGCCGGTCGCCATCGGTTTTGACCACATCAAACAGCCGACGGATGTTGGCCACTTTCTGTCTTTCTTTTTCCTCGGATGCCGATCCCAGATGCGCGTCTGAAAATATGTATAGCGCCATAGGCGGTGCCTATCTTATCGTGGGT
>CP070756.1:2172525-2205786 GCA_020348905.1 Candidatus Zixiibacteriota bacterium | reverse complement strand
AGGCGGCAGAATCCTTTGTTGACGGTGGATACGAAGATAACCAGGTTATTGTTACCGGCCTGTGTATAGAGCCGAGCCTGGTCCGTCGGGCCGGCGATGCGTACCAGGCCAGATTGCTCCGCATAAACGGGCAGAATCCGCTTACCGGTGCTTTTTTCAGTTCCGGTGCAGAGCCGAAGGCCCACATCGACAAACTGGTCACTGCCGCCGGACAGGCCGTAGCGGAGGGTGGTACGGTCATCCTTTTTACGGGGCCCCGGGGCCGATTTCTGCGCAAGGCTCGAGATGCCTTTCGAGGCTGGCAGATTGAATGCGTCGAGATCGGCGCCGGCGACCCGATACCGGCAGAGCCCCCCGAGGCTCTTATTGTCAAGTACTCCAGCCGTCGCGAACTGGATATCTTCACCGAGAAACTTTTCGGGTTGTTCGACTATTTCGTATCTCCGTCGCATGAGCGGACCAATTGGGCTCTCGGACTGGGGTTGCCGATGTTCATAGTTGGACCGGCATATGGGCCTTTTTCGCCCATCAATGAGCGACTCCTGAAGGAAGCTGAAGTAGCAGAGACTGTAGACGAGACGGCCGCGTCGGGTTTCGGTGAATGGTTGACCGATTTGAGGCAACACGGGTATCTAAGTGAAATGGCGCAAAGCGGTTTTGAGCGCCGACCAATAGACGGCTTCAGCTCAATAGCCGATTTTTTCATTAACTATTGCAAGTCAAATTCGTTATAATAGAAATCGAATACGGCAAAAGTAGATTAGGTTAGTCGCCAATGTTGAGATTAGTAGGTACCGACGGTATTCGTTTTCATTCCTGGCCACTGCAACCGGGTGAGTACAGGATTGGCCGTGCTTCTGATTCCGATTTCGTCATCAATGATGGCACGGTGTCCAGGACCCACGCCATCCTCAAAGTGGAACCTGATGGCCGAACCTGCTTTATCACCGACCAGGACAGCTATAATGGCACCATTGTCAACGGGGAGCGCATCTCGGAGAGCATCAGGCTGAACATTGGCGACCAAGTTGTGGTCGGTGTCGCAGAATTCAAGATTTGTCCCGACACCGGCGGAAGCAGCATAAGCCGTCCCCGAACAACCAAGCTGGCTGAGAACGACCCTGAGAAATCGGTTTTCCTTTCGCTCAACCAAGCTTCAAAGCCGCTTCCGGCCAAGGTGAAGGACCTCCCTGAGGTGCTCCCGACCCTTTTTGAACTGGCCAAGATACTGGTACTTCCGGAACCTCAGGAAGAAATGCTGGAATACGCCCTCAAACTCGTTAACCGAGTCATTCCGGCCGAGCGACTGGCGGTGCTGACCACCACCGAGAATGACCGGGAGATTGCCACTGCTGCCTGCCTTCTGCCGGGTGGCAAGGACCCGGGCGAATTCAGTTTATCCCGCACCATTGTAGGGGAGATACTCGAACAGAAGAATTCCATACTGATAGACCCGCATGACGATCCGAAATTTGCCCGTCAGGAATCAATAATCCGCTCCCATATCGGCTCGGCTATGGCCGTGCCGCTATTCGACGGTGGGGTCGTTCTGGGGATTCTCTATCTCGATACGACCAACCCGGTGCACCAGTATAACGATGATTATCTGCATCTGCTGGCCACTTTCGGTAACCTGATTGCATCACGTCTGTTGAATTACGAACTAATGCGGGAGCGACACGAGAGGGAAATCTTCGCGGCCGAATTGAGAAGAGCGTCCTCTATTCAGCGCAACCTTCTGGCCAGGAATATTCCACAACTGCCGGGATATGACGTCCATGCCTTCCAGGAGCAATGCCGGATGGTGGGCGGAGATCTGTATGATCTGGCCAAGCTGCCTGACGGCAGACTCGTATTCGTAGTTGCTGATGTCAGCGGCAAAGGGATGGGTGGCGCCCTGCTGATGTCCAATATCCTGGCATCCTTCCGGATTCTGTACGAAGAGTCCAACCTGGAACTCATCCGGGTGGTAAAGCAAGTTTCGCGACAGTTATTCAATTACAGCGCCCCGGAAGACTTTGCAACCGTGTTCGCCGGAATTATTGATGGTCAAAGGCACCGGCTTACCTATATTAATGCCGGGCACAATCCACCTCTTCTGGTACGCAGGGATGGAACCGTCCAGCACCTGGAGCCATCGGGGACCATGATTGGTGCCTTTGACTTTTCCGACTGGCAGGAGGAAACAGTCGAGCTCGATCCGGGCGATATGTTGCTCGTCTTCACTGACGGTGTGGTTGAAGCCGATCTGGATGGCACGCATTAAGGCGATGATCGACTGGAGCGGCTGTTTAGCAAGGTCAGAGACAAGTCCTGCTGTGATGTCATTGAGTCGATTGTGGATGACGTCGTGGAATTTGCGGAAGATTCACCCAGGTCAGATGATATAACCATGCTCGCAATAAAAAGGATGTAAGTTATGCTGGAATCAGGGCAGCAGTTTGCGCATTTCGAGATAATCAGGAAGCTCGGGGAAGGCGGTATGGGGGAGGTTTACCTGGCCGAGGATTCCAAGTTGAACCGAAAGGTCGCCCTCAAAGTGCTGCTTGAAGATGCCTTTGACAGCCCCGATCGTCAGGAGCGTTTCCGCCGCGAGGCGACCACCGCCGCCCAGGTTTCGCATCCCAACGTCATGAGCATCTATGATATCAGCACCGCCAGGGATCCGCAATCGGAGCGCGAGCTGAATTACATCGTTATGGAATATATCGAAGGGACGTCGCTGTTCAACTATCTGCGCGGTCGGCAGCCCGATATGGCGTCGGTTGTGCGTCTGGCTGAGAAAGTTGCCTCCGGCCTTTCAGCCGCGCACAAAATGAATATTGTCCACCGCGACATAAAAGCTGACAACGTCATCATTGATAAAGACGGCGTGCCCAAAATACTGGACTTCGGACTGGCCAAGCCGATCGAACCGGCGTTCAGCGGTGATACCGAGGACAAAACGAGAACCGTTGAAAAGGAGGAACTAACCAAGGCGGGCAAGATTCTGGGCACGGTTTCGTATATGTCCCCGGAGCAATCGCGCGGCGAGAAGATTGACACCCGTTCAGACATCTTCTCTTTCGGAGTTCTATTGTACCGAATGGCGACCGGTGAGTTTCCGTTTGCCGGTCCCACCTCTGTCTCCACCATAGCCAAGATTCTCGAGGCGAGGCACGAGCCACCGAGCTTGAAGAATGCCAACGTTCCTCCCGAACTGGAGCGCATCATCGACAAATGTTTGCGCAAAGACCCGGATGACCGTTATCAGGATACGCGCGATCTGGTGGTTGATTTGAGGAACCTGCGTCGCTTGTTCGACAGCGGCTCCAGCGACACTGTGTCATCGGAGTTGAGCAGCGCGGCCGCAGCCAGAGCGGCCGGTTCACCGAGATTCGGGCTGAAACAGCTATCTTTGTGGCTGGTTGCGGCTCTGGTGGTATTTGTTGCCGTTATGGCTTACCTGGATAGTTCCCAGCCCGGTAGATCTTCCGCGCTCAAAGCCCAGTCTAACACCCTTGCTATTCTGGGATTTGAGAACAAGACCGGCGATCCGCAATGGGACTGGCTCGAGACAGGTCTTCCTGAGATTCTGCTGACCGACCTGGCTCAGGCGGAAGCAATAACTATCATAAGCCGCGAGAGGATTATCGATTGTTTTCCCGAGGAGAAGAAGACCAACCACACCTTCGACGAGTGCGTCGAGGCGGCCAGTACTCTGGGTGCGGTGAACCTTCTATCGGGAGCGTTCTATAAACTCGGCGACCAGATCAGGATCGACGCTCGGCTGCAGGAGATTGCTACGGGCAATATAATATTCGGCGAAAAAGTTGTAGGTGATGATCCCTTTACGCTGGTTGACAGCCTCACTTACAAGATCGCGTCTTCACTGAACCTCGGCAAGGATATGGAAGACCGCAAGGTGGCTACTTATACGTCGTCTTCCCCCGAAGCTTATCGGCATTATCGCGTCGGTGTTGACAAGATGTATCTGGAGCTTTATGACGAAGCCATTGAGGAGTTCAACCAGGCCCTGGCCATCGATTCCACTTTTGCGCTGCCGTACATGCGAATCGGGATGTGTTATATCTTTCAGAATATGCAGCAGGAAGGAGCGAAGTACTTCTCCATGGCCAGGCGGTATGAAGGCAAACTTCCTACCCGCGATCGCGATCTGCTGGAGGTCTACTCCGATATCTGGCTGGATCCGGAATTCGACAATGCTTTTATCAAGCTGGCTTCTTTTGTCAAGCGCTATCCCGACGATAAGGAAGGCCACGCCATATATGCCCTCCTGGTAAATGTGTTTACCGGTGATACGGCCAAGGCCTTTGCTCATCTTGACACGGCCTTACATATTGACCCGACATATCAGTTGGCCCTCAGTCAATATGCCGCCATCTATGAGAAGGCTGACCTTTTCGAGGAGGCCATCGAGTATTCTCAGCTCATCAAGAAGTATCATCCCGAGTCACCCGAACCGTACATGATGCTGTCCCGGATATACGCCACGCAAGATAGGGTTGATGAGGCCATAGGCGAACTGGGGCAGTTGTTGACAAGATTCCCCGACCACCAGACAGCCCGCTTTCGAATGAGCAACCTTTACGTGGCCAAGAGGGACTTCGACGGTGCACAACGGGAAATCGAAAAGCTGAGGGAGGTCAGTGGTGATGACCCCTACTGGCTGCGTGCATATTACCGGCAGCTGGCTGACCTCAGTATCTGGGATGGAAAATTCAAGCGGGCGCTGAGGTTCTCCTACCAGGCTTGCCAGCAGGCTATCCTGACCAGCGACAGCAACCTGATCTTCCATGCCCTGACCCAGCTGGCTACTTACCATCACCACTACGGCAACGAAGACAGTGCCATGTTTTACCTGAAACAGTCGCATGACTGGGCACCAGCCTTTGCCCGGATTGATTATCCTTTGACGGCGGTCGTCTGGGACCACACCAGGGCCGGCGAGCTCGAACCGGTTTTAATTGAGACCGCCGAAGAAATGCAGCGCCGTCTTCCTCCAGAGCTGTGGCACGTGGTTGACAACATCAAACGCATGTTCTATGCTCATGGTGAAGCTGACACCACAGAATTGATCAGCATATACAAAGACCGCATGGCGGCGGAAAAGAACGTGAATGTCTATGATGAAGGTCGGGCCCTGGGAATTTTCCAGGTTCTTACAGGCGACTTTTCGGAAGGCAAACAAAATATAGAGCAGTCCCTTCAGAAGTTTAACGTCAGGGTTGCCTCTCACCGGTATATTCGAGCACTCTATTATCTCGGTATCGCCGAACAAGGCCTGGGTAATGATCGCGAGGCCATCCTGCTTCTCGAAGAGGTGCTGCGGTACTGGGGTGAAGCCGACGTTGAGATCGATATTACCGAAGATGTCAGGCGTCGTCTGGCTGCCCTTACCGGATAACCGGCGATCGTATTGATACAAACGGTATGACAAACCCGCCACCTGCGGGTTTTTCTTTTGTTTTTAGTCATCTCTTATTTATATTCCTCGGACTATGTTTGCAAAACCGGTAGGATTTGTAAAACAGTTCGAGAAGAACCTTTGGATTCTTTCAGCCGGCTGGTTCGTCAGTGCCCTGGGCTTCGCGGTTTCAATTCCATTCATCGCTATTTACTTCCATGCCAACCTCGGTCTGTCCATGTCTGAGATCGGTCTGTTTTTCGGGGCCATGGCGGCAGTCCGGTCGGTGTTTCAGGCGATTGGCGGCGAAGTCTCCGATAGAATTGAGAGAAATACGCTGCTCATCTATTCACAGATATTCCGCGCCGGCGCCTTTCTTGTTCTGTCGGTTTCCATCTATAAGGAATGGGGATTCTGGCCAATCGCAATCGCGCTGCTGGTCAACTCAGTGTTCGGGGCCATATTTCAGCCGGTGGCAAACGCGATGGTGTCGGATATTCTGCCGGTGGAAAAGCGGCTCGATGGTTATGCTATTACCCGTTCGGCAGGCAACCTGGGCTGGGCCGTGGGACCGGCCATAGGTGGTTTCTTTGCCCATTATTCATACGGTCTACTGTTCCTGATATCATCCGGTATAACGCTTGTATCCGGGTTGGTGTTTTTGTTCTTTCTGCGGCCGCCCCGCGGAACCGTTATTCAAGAACGATTCAAGCTGTCCGATTTGTTGGCCATCCGCGATGATCCTTATCTGGTCCGCCACTCAATCCTGATATTCGCACTTTACCTGGTGGTAGCTCAGCTTATAGCTCCGTTTTCAGTATACGCCGTTGAGATGGTGAGGATTACCGAACACCAGCTGGGTCTGCTTTACGCACTGAACGGACTGATGGTGGTTCTGCTGCAGATACCGGTGACGCGAATGCTATCAAGATACCGGCTGACCACGCAGCTGGCCATGGGCGCCTTCGTGTATGCCGTCGGCTACGGAATGGTAGGCGTACTGGCGGGATTCTCTTATTTTGTGCTGGCCATTTTTGTGGTGACGATGGGGGAGATGTTTATGTCGCCGCCCTCGCTCGCCCTTACCTCGAGGCTGGCACCGGAAGGCAGGATGGGACGGTATATGGGTATATTCGGTTTCTTCGTAGCTTCCGGCTGGTCATTCGGGCCTCTCTACGGGGGAGTGATTCTCGATTATTTCGGGTCCAATGCGGCGATAGCATGGGCCCTGATATCATCGTTGGCTATCCTGTCCGGGATAGGCTACATGCTGTTCACGCGTATCTTGCCGAAGCAGTTCAATGTCGGGGATTAGTTACCTGATTATAACCAGCTTGCCCATCTGTGTGCCCTGGTCCGATTCAACCACCCAGTAATAGAGACCGCTCACGGCCGCCTGGGTATTGCGCGTTATCAGGTTCCAGGTGTCGTGCATGGCATGGGGACCGCCCTCGGGATAGTAGTGGTCGATTTCGCGCACGAGGTCGCCGTCGATGGAGTAGATTGATATCTTGCACACCCGGGGCAGGTTGGCGAAGTGAATCCGCCGCATCCGATCGGCCGCCTCGGTTCCGTCGCGGTTTTCGAATCCCTCCATCTCATACCGGGCATCGGATCGATACGGATTGGGGTAGACGAAGACTTTCAGGTTCTGTTCCTCAACAGCCTCAGCGGGTGTAAGGGCGTAGCCGATCTCGAGACCGTTGAGTACCGATGTTTCCAGCGGATCCAGGTCCATCCGGGGTGACCCAAAATCGAATACCGTCACGTTAACATAGTAGGGAATAGTCGGCAACAGATTCTCGAGGATAAGCTCGTACTCAAAATACTTGAGATAACCTTCCTCGGTAAGGTCCTCAGGACGGGCCGAGTCGGGATGGAGACTCGACGGGTAGGGTTGATCGGGATATACTTTGCGAATAGGGGTTGTAACGCCCAGCTCGGACTGGTTATAATCCTGAGTTGTGAAATAAAACAGTGAATCGGGAAATTGGGGATGAAAGAACGGGTTGGTGCTGGTATAAAAGAGCGGATCAAAATCATCGGCCCCGATTGGGTCGCCGTACAGTTGTTGCAGTTCTTCCCGGGTGAACGGCAGGTCAATCAACTCGAAGGCATCCACCGCTCCGTTCCAGACATGCTTGTTGAAATTCTCGCGGTCGTACGAAGCAACCACGCTAAGGCTGGGGAGGCGATCATCGCGTCCGATGTACACCCGATAGCCCTCAAAGTCCGGTACACCGGAAAACGGGTCACGGGTTGTTTCGGACCGGGTTCCGTTGAACCTGATACGAAGTGATCCAACCTGAGACTCAATCCATAATTTCGGTGCCGGCGGCGGGGAGGCACCCCTGAAGTCCGGCACACCATCGCCCTGGTACCAGGTGGTGTCACAGGCGCTGAGCACCAGCCCGGTATCGGTGACGGTGGTGTCGTAGCAGCAGACGCGATATTGACCGCTGTCGCCGTCACCATCAGTGTCCACACCGGGATTATCGTATATCCAGGAGGCCCAGCGGGAGTTGCTTGCAAGCTCGGAGAAATTGAGCTTGTTATAGAAGTCGGACGGCCAGTACGGGTTGAACGATTCAAAATCGGACGGTTCGACATGAAAGTTCTCGCCGCCTACCCAGGCGAACGAGATGGGCAGTTTTTCTCCGGGATTGATCTCGAACGGCCCGAACGAAAGCAGGTAACGAACGTCAAATCCGGTGGCGTACATCTCGGCGTCTTCAGGGGGTGGCAACCAGCCGCGACCACTATCGCTGTGATCCAGGGCCACCGTGAGCAGATCGTAGTCGAACTCATCGTGGCGAAGAATATAATACCGGTTTTCATCGCCGACAGGTGTGCCCAGGCGCGTCCCGAAATCGCGAAATGGATCCTCCTCGGTGCCTCGCTGACGGGGGCCGAAGTCACGCGTGGGGTCGTCGTAGTTCATTATCCACCAGTTGAAGGAATACCTGAGCGAGTCGGCCGGAGTGCGCACCACCCTGACGCCCACCACAGACTTGGGAGAAAAGTCGGTCCATTCCCCGGTTTCTTCATCCGGGTCACCATCGTTGTCAGCGTGGTAGGCGATGTTGATCGTGTCCAGAAAACCGCAGTCTCCGTCGGCGGGGTGGGTGCGATAGAAACCTACAATGTCATCGGTCCAGTAGCGATACCATGCCCTGGTGACATGGAAGGCGCAACCATCGAGCCATATTCCCATGTAGACCTGGCTGAGCCGCTGGGTGCCGATATTCTCGATCTGGTAATCGAAGAGGATGAAATCATCGGCGTAATCGTAGCTCCAGGCCATTGACCGCTGGGACACCTTTATATTGAGCGGGGTGTGCGGAGTAGCGCCGTCGCACCACCATGTATTGGTCAAACCCAGATTGTCGAGCGTGTCGGTGAATTCGCAGAGAATGTCTTGTTCCGAGTAAGCCTCCTCTGAGTAGTATTGGCTGGTGGGGTCTATCGACTGGTACTGCGGGTCCCCGAACGGTTGGATATCGGGCCAGAATTCGTAGGAGCAGTACATGTCTTCGGTTCCGCATGAGACCAGGGTATCGCGGCCTACTACGGCGCCAATCCACAGGGCGCAGACATAAAGATAAATGAGATCGCTGTTTTTGGGATAAACGCACGATTCCCATCTCTCGCCCGTCAACGGATCCCAGACATTGTCCCATTCGGAACCGAAAGTCCCATTATTTCTGATTATCAATTGCATGTTGCCCTGAGAATGTCGTGCGTAACCCACCACCGGGTCGGTGGCGGATAGGCTGGCAGTGGCGCTTTTGCCGGCCAGCAGCTTCTCGGATTTAATGTCTCTGGCGTTGCCGGGGCTCGCCATGAGAAGCATGACAAATACCGCCAGCAGCAGCGGCCCGTGGCGGTATGTTCCTTGGCGAAAACAGGACATCGTGGTACTACTTGATTATGACGAATTTGCCCATCTGGGTGCCATATTCGGACTCGACCACCCAGTAGTACAAACCGCTGACAGCGGCCTGCGTGTTGCGGGTAATAAGGTTCCAGGTATCGTGCATCGCCTCCGGCCCCCCTTCAGGGAAATTATGATCGATTTCCCGCACCAAGTCACCGTCAAGAGAGTATATGTATATCTTACACACGGGGGGCAGATTGGCGAAATGAATCCTGCGCATACGATCTTCGGATTCGGTTCCGCGACGATTCTCAAATCCACCCGCCTCATACTGAGCATCGGTACGGTACGGGTTGGGATACACGTATACTTTGAGGTCGTTCTCGAGGACGTCATCGACCGAGGCCAAAGGGTAGGCAACAATAGAGTTATTTAGTACCGATGATTCCAGCGGTGCCATGCCGATCTCGGGCGAACCGAAATCAAAGGACGTTACGCTGACATAATATGGAACCGTGGGAAGCACGTTCTCAACCGTCATCTCGTATTCGAAGTACTTTAGCCGACCGTCTTCGGTCAGCTCCTCGGGCAGGGCCTGTTGCGGGTTCAGATTAGAGGGGTATGGCTGGTCAGGATAGACCTTGCGAATGGGCGTGTTTACTCCGAACTCAGACTGATTAAAGTCCTGTGTCACGAAAAAGTAGACCGAATCGGAAAAATCAGGATGCCGGTAAGGATTGTCCCTGGTGAAGACCAGTGGATCAAAATCTTCTATGCCGAGAGGGTCACCATACAGCAACTGCAACTCGTCGCGGGTGAAAGGAATGTCATACAGTCGGAATGTTTCCTCTTCGAGATTCCACACGTACTTGTTGAAATCTTCCCGGTCATACGAGCCTACCATATAGAAACTCGAGGGGCGTTCATCACGGCTCAGGTAGACGCGATAGCCTTCGAAATCGACGTTCTTGGCGAAGTAGTCCTCGGTAGTTTCGGTTAACAGGCCGTTAAATCTCACGTGGAGGGTACCCACTTCCGGTTCAACCCGCACTTCGGGAGCAGGAGGCGGCGAGGCGCCGCGGAAGTCGGGGACACCGTCGCCTTTATGCCAGGAGGTATCGCACCTGCCAAAGACCAGGCCGGTGTCGGAAACGGTAGTATCGTAACAGCAGATGCGATACTGCCCGCTGTCGCCATCGCCATCGGTATCGACGCCGGGGTTGTCGTAGATCCACGAGGCCCAGCGGGAGTTGAGAGCCAGTGGTGCAAAATTGAGCTTTTCGTAGAAGAGCGAAGGCCGGTACGGGTTGAAATCTTCAAAATCATCAGGATTGACGTGAATATTTTCCCCCCCGATCCAGGCGAACGAAATGGGCAGTTTCTCGCCGGGGTCAATTTCGAACGGTCCGAACGAGAGCAGATTGCGAACATCGTAGCCGTCGGCGTAGTTCTCGGCATTTTCCGGTGGAGGCAGCCATCCCCGACCGCTATCGCTGTGGTCGATAGCTGTAAAAAGCAGATCGTAATCGAACTCGTCGTGCTTGAGAACATAGTATTTGTTCTCGTCACCCACCGGGGGACCCAGGCGGCCGTCGAGGTCACGGAAAGGATCGTCCGGTGTTTCTCTCTGGCGGGGGCCGAAATCCCGGCTCGGGTCACCGTAGGTTACGATCCACCAGTTATAGGAATACTTCAGCGAGTCCGACGGTGTGCGCACCACCCGCACTCCGACGGCCGATCTCGGCGATTCATCATTCCATTGGCCGTCGATAGGGTCACCATCGTTATCGCTGTGGTAGGCAATGTTAATGGTGTCCACAAAACCACAGCCCTCCGGGGCCGGATGGGACTGATAGAAACCAACCAGGTCATCGGTCCAGTGATCGGAATCCTGATTATTAACGTGCCAGACATCGCCGTCCACCCAGATACCCATGTAGACCTCACGGAGGCGATCTCTTCCGATATTTTCTATCTGGTAGTCAAAGAGAATGAAATCGTCGGCATATTCATAGCTCCAGGACATCGACCGCTGGGTCGACTTGATATTTAAGGGGATGTGAGAACCGGGATCGCATTCATCCGGATCGGTTACATTTCGGTCGGAAATGGTGTCGGTATAGCGACAGATGATATCTTGCTCCGAGTAAGCATCTTCAGAGTAAAACGGGCTGGAGTTATTTATTGACTGGAACTCAAATTCGCCAAAGGGAGGCATGTCGGGCCAGAATTCATGAGCGCAGTACCAGTCCTCGGATCCGACACTCACCGCCGTATCTCGTCCCACGACGGCTCCGACCCACAGAGCGGCGACCCACAGGTAAACCAGGTCGCTGTTTTTGGGATATACGCAGGCCGGGTGATTCTCGCCCGTCAAAACATCTATAGGACTGGCTCCCTCAGATCCAAAGGTTCCGTTGTTGCCGATAAGTAGAGCCATCTTGCCCTGCCGGTGGGCGGCGTACTCGATAATAGGTGCGGAGGACGACGTGTGAGTTACAGAGTAGTCCTTAATCCTCTCGAGACGCTCCAGTTTAGCGTCGCGGGTGAAGGCCAAATCGGCACCCACGGCGTTAAAAAGTAACACAAGGACCGCCGGAAGCACCACTTTCCGGCGGTTCTTTTTGAAGAACGATTGGTTCATCATGGTCTTACATGATGACGACTAGCTTGCCAATCTGAGTTTCGCCGTTGTCTGCTTCTACCGTCCAGAAGTAGATGCCCGAGACCACCATTTGGGTGTTTCTTGTGATCATATCCCAGATGTGGTGAGTCGATTCGGGGTCGGACGGATCAACGTCGTGCTCCAATTCGCGCACAAGGTCACCATCAAGCGAGTATATTCTAATTGTGCACCTAGGAGGCAGATTAGCGAAATGAATCTCGCGTACCCGGTCATCGGGACGGTCCGTATCCATTCTTCCCTCAAACCCGTCACTGCGATAACCGGCATCAGCCCTATAAGGATTTGGATATATAAAAACTTTTAGATTCTGGCTCTGCACCAATTCCGCTGAACTGAGCGGATAGGCCGCCTTAGCATCGACCGATTTGGCCGATTCCAATGCCTGCAGGTCCGACTCCGGCGAGCCGAAGTCGAAGGCAGTTACGCTCACGTACCATTCGACCGAGGGAAGCAGGCTGTCAATAACTAGCTCGTACTCGTAATACTTCATGTAGCCGTCATCGGTCAGCTCACTCGGATCCATTTCTTCAATGAATTCACTGGATGGGAAGGGCTGGTCCGGGTATACCTTTCGGATGGGCGTATCCCGGCCGAGCTCGGAGGCGTTGAAATCCTGTGGCTCGAAATAGAACAGTGAATCGACATGCTCCGGGTGCTGGAAGGGGTTGGACTGGTTATGGGCCATCGGATCGAAAGTGTCACCGTACAATGCCCGAAGAGAATCGAGCGTAAACGGTATATCGCGCAGCTCAAAGCCGGCTTCGGGGAGCATCTCCGGATTATATACATACTTGTTGTAATCCTCCCTGTCGTAGGAGGCCACCACACTGAAACTTCCTTCGCGCTCATCGCGGCTAACATAGACTCGATAGCCTTCCCAGTCGGCAATGCGGGAGAAGACGTCCCTGGTGGTTTCCGAACGATACCCGTTGAAACGTACCCTGATTCCGCCTACGGCTGGTTCCAGCCAGGTGACGGGTGCCGGCGGAGGAGAGGCACCACGGAAATCAGGAACCCCGTCGCCTTTATACCAGATAGTATCGGCCTGGGTGCTGTCGACGTCGAAATAACATACCCGGAATTCGCCGAAGTTGTCGTCTCCATCGGTGTCCACCCCGGGGTTATCATATACCCGGCCGGCCCAGGTAGAGTTTAGAGCCAGGTCGGAAAAATCAAGGTTGGCGTAGTAGATATCCGGGTTATAAGGGAGGTTGTTCACATTGTTCGGGTCCTGATGGAATCCCTGCCCGGCAACGTACGCGAACGATATCGGCAGGCGCTGGCCCGGTTCGATGTCAAAAGGACCGAATGACAGGAGGTAGCGGGTGTCGAAACCATTGGCGACGTCGGCGATATCTTCCTGCGGTGGATAGAGCCAGGTGGCATCGGTTGGCCCGATAGTGGCGGACTCAATCTGATCAAAGTCGAATTCCTGGTTCATCAGCTGGAAGTACTTGTTGTAGTCACCCTCCGGTGTACCCAGACCGCCGGTGCCAAAATCCCGGAATTCCTCGGGCCAACGGCCGATGCCGTCGCGCTCACGGGGGCCGAAATCGGCTCCCGGATCGCCGTTGGATATCCACCAGTTAAAAGAAACATTGAGTTCATCGGCCGGAGTACGTACGATTCTCATGCCAGTTACGTCAGGGCAGGAGATATCGGTATAAATGCCACCTTCGGGGTCGCCGTCGTTGTCAGCAATGTAAGCGATGTTTACGGTGTCCTCGAACTCGCATACTCCTTCGTAGAGACTGGTAAAGGTTTCCCTGAATCCGCAGATGTCGTCGGTGTGTCTCTGCTGGTCGATCCTTAGGCCGACGTCACTGTCGTTGTAGAAACCCATATAAACATCTTCAAGGGTCGTCACACCAATGTTCCTGATCTCGTAGTCAAAGAGAATGAAGTCTTCGGCGTAAGAATAGGACCAGGCGAAAGACCGCTGGGTCACTTCGATATTGAGAGGCCGGTGGGGCAGGCCATCCCAGGCATTATCATCCACATATGCGGCGGTATCAGAGTAGACTGCTATGTAGTCTTCCTCGGAGATAGCACCCTCGAAGAGGTCGGGCTGTTCCGGGAAGCGAATGCTCCGGTAGATGAGGTTTCCGAAAGGTTCGTAGGCGGGACGGAACTCCTCGGAATTGGATATCCATCCATCCGCCCCGGTGGAAACCATCGTGTCACGTCCGACTACGGCCCCAATCCAGAAACAGCATGCGAAGCAGTAGTCGATAGCGGATTCCTTGGGATATTCGGCATCCCTGTTTTGGGCTCCTGTGATGCAGTCGGTTGGATCTGACCAGGCCGTTACGCCGGCCAAGACACCCTTGTTGCTGACCGCCAGCACCAGTTGGCCAATGCGATGCGATACAGTGCAATAGGCCGGGTCTACAGCGCCCAGGGGAGATGTAGCCGCATTGTTTTTAGCATCGAGTTCCAGTGACCAGCGGCCGAAGGCCGAGCCGGAAAATAACAGTGCAAATAGGATAATAACCGCAACGATTTTGAAAATTTTCATGGTTCTCACACTCTGAGTTTGGAAGTTTTTTAGTTGTGACGTTCATCCTCTTGGTTTGGTTTAAATAAAACTTGGCGGAAAACCGCCTGAAGTTTTAAGCCGTAAAGTTACAATATTTTGATTTCGTTAGCAAGATATTTCAGGCAAAAAATCCCGGGCCGGCCGGTCCCGAATGGGAGTCTTCCGGCAGAGCTAAGATATTGGAAATTGGCTGGTTGGGACGACTCTACACCCTTGACCGGGATGCTCCGCGCAGAATCTGCCGTCTGGGATGCGGTGTCGCCGGCGCATACCGGTCAACAGCGAAAACTGCGCCCGGAGTGACGCCAAATACTCACATGATTATAACTAACTTGCCGATTTGCGTTTGACCGTCCTCGGCTTCAACTACCCAATAATAGAGACCGGATACCACCATCTGGGTGTTACGGGTGATGAGATTCCACGTCTCGTGCGATGAGGTGGGATCGTTCGGATCGGCGTCGTGTTCAATCTGTCGCACGAGGTCACCGTCGAGGGAATATACGGTGATGGTGCACCGGGACGGCAGGTTGGCGAAATGGATCGTGCGGACACG
The DNA here is from genome assembly GCA_020348905.1 of Candidatus Zixiibacteriota bacterium. Taxonomy (GTDB): domain Bacteria; phylum Zixibacteria; class MSB-5A5; order GN15; family FEB-12. The sequence continues at coordinate 2,190,721 of CP070756.1, read as the reverse complement.
GTCATCGGGTCGGTCGGCATCCATACGGCCCTCAAAACCGCGATCGCGGTAGTCGGCGTCGGCCCGGTACGGGTTGGGATATACGTATACCTGAAGTCCGCCCGACATAACGTCGCCGGCTGTCTTATCAGCATAGGCTATCTGTGCGCCGCGGGTAACGGCGCTTTCGAGGGCTTCCAGATCGGCCTCCGGCGAGCCGAAATCAAAGGCGGTGACATTAATGTAATACGGTACGGTAGGCAGCAGGCCTTCGATGATTATTTCGTACTCGAAATACTTGAGACGGCCGTCTTCGGTCAACTCGTCAGCCCGGGCTGAATCAGGGTTCAACGCCGATGGGTAGGGCTGCTCCGGATAGATTTTACGTATTGGCGTGAGCGATCCGAATTGGGCCACGTTGAAATCCTGGGCAGTAAAGTAAAATACCGAGTCGGCGAAAAGCGGGTGGCGATAGGGATTGTCGCGGCTGTATACCAGGGGGTCAAACAACGAATCCTGACATGACGTGCCATAAAGGCACCGGAGCGAGTCCAGCGTATAGGGAATATCGAATAGAGTAAAATCGGATCCATCCCAGACGAATTTGTTGTAGTCCTCACGGTCGTAGGAGCCAACCACGCTGAAGCTCGATTCTCTTTCGTCGCGGCCAACGTAAACCCGGTATCCCTCAAAATCGATCCGACGCGAGAAGACATCCTTGGCGGTTTCCGCACGCTGGCCGTTGATACGCACCCGTATCTCGCCAACGCGTGGCTCGAGCCAGAACTCGGGCGCGGGAGGAGGTGAGGCACCACGGAAATCAGGGACACCGTCGCCTTCATACCAGATCAGTTCACAATCTTCACTGTCGAAGCCTTCGATGTTGATGGTGTCACCAAGTGAATCGAGACTGTAGGCAGTCGAGTCGCTGCAGCAGAAACGAACCTTTCCAAAATCACCATCATCGTCGGTGTCGACGCCGGGGTTATCATAGATTCTGCCAGCCCAGGCGGCATTGAGTCCAAGATCGGAAAAATCGACATTATCGTAGTACAGATCTGGATTGTTGGGCAAGTTATTGATGTTGTTCGGATCGACGTGAAAATCGGCTCCCGCTACATAAGCGAATGATATCGGCAGTCTCTCACCGGGGTAGATGTCGAAAGGCCCGAAAGAGAGCAGGTAGCGCGTGTCAAAACCGTTGGCGAAGTCACCGGCGAGCTCCTGAAGTGGCTGAAGCCACACGGGATCGGTGGCACCTATGGTAGCGGTGTAGACCTGGTCATAATCGAACTCCATGTTGCGCATTTGATAGTAAGAGTTGGCATCACCCATGGGGGTACCCAGGCCACCGGTACCGAAATCCCTGAATTCATCGTCCAACCGGCCCAGGAATGATCGCTCACGAGGGCCAAAATCCAATGCGGCGGAAGAGTTGCTGATCCACCAGTTGAATGAAACATCCAAAAAGTCACCCGGGGTACGGATGATCCGGGTCCCGGTTACACCCGTCACCGATTGCTCGCCGTAAACACCGCCATCGGGATCTCCGTCGTTATCGGCTATCCAGGCGATATTGACCGTGTCCCAGAATAAGCAACCATCGCTCTCATGCGGCAGGGCCTCGACAAATCCGCAGATGTCGTCGCGATAGCCACCGCCGGCACTGCTTTGACCCCAATAAACGTCGGCGTCCACATAGATGCCCATGTATACATTTTCGAGGTGGTTTGAGCCGATATTGCGAACGATGTAATCAAAGAGGACAAAATCTTCAGCGTACGAATAAGACCAGGCATAGGAATTCTGGGTTACCTCGATATTAAGCGGGATATGCGGTCGACCGTAGTAATCGGGCTCGACGCCACTGGTCATGGTATCCATGTACACCATGATGTAATCTTCCTCACTGACGGCCTCGGCCGCCAGGGTGGGGTCGATCGACCCCATGGATCGCTTGACGATGTCGCCGATGCCGATCTGATCAGGAGCGAATTCTCTACCCCATGACCATCCCGTGGCGGCGCATGACACAAGGGTGTCGCGTCCGACAACGGCCCCAATCCAGAAGGCAGCCGCGTAGAGGTACCTGGTATTTGACTCTTTGGGGAACTCACATGAAGGCACCGGTTCGCCCGTGAAGAAGTCGGCCGTTGAGTTGGAGAAGCCGGTTCCGAAAGTTCCGTTGTTATTAAGACACAGAACCATCTGGCCGATGCGATGCCCCACCGAGCCGTAAGCGGGAGTTAATGTAAGTGACGACAGGGTAGGGTCCTTCTCGCCGGCAAATTCCGGTATTACCCGACCAGCGGCGGGGTTACAAAAAAAGAGGATTGCAAAATATGAGCAGATTGCTCCAATTAAGACCTTCTTTGACATCCCTCGACCTTCCTGAGCCATACCACGATGTAGAATACAGACGTTTGAACCGGAGCAAATGTTTAGCATCGATCAAAACGCCTGTCTGAAGCAAGCAATATAAGAGGCTGTTGGGATTAAAACAACGTTTTTCATGTTGGTCCGGCTGGCGAGAAATTAACGAGCCGGAATAAGACCGGGCGTCCTGTGTGGCCGCATGCGGAGCCAGACGTTCACATGATTATGACCAATTTTCCCACCTGCGTATTGCCGTTTTCGGCCTCCACCACCCAGTAGTAAAGACCGGAGACCACCATCTGGGTGTTGCGGGTGATGAGATTCCACGTCTCGTGTGACGAGGTTGGGTCGGCCGGATCGGCGTCGTGTTCTAACCTGCGAACGAGGTCGCCGTCCAGCGAGTATATGCTAATAGAGCACCGGGGGGGCAGATTAGCGAAATTTATCGCCCGAACACGGTGATCGGGACGATCGGTTTCCGTACGGCCCTCAAAGCCAGTATCGCGGTAGTCGCCATCGGAACGATATGGATTCGGATAAACGTAAGCCTTAAGATTCCCGGACAGTACATCACCGGCGGTTCTCTCGGCATAAGCCATTTTGACGTTGCGGGCAATGGCGCTTTCCAGGGCTTCCAGGTCTTCCTCCGGGGAGCCGAAATCGAAGGCGGTGACACTTACATAATAGGGCACCGTTGGCAAAAGGCCGTCGATCTCGATCTCGTATTCGAAGTATTTGAGACGACCGTCATCGGTCAATTCATCAGCACCGGCCGAATCCGGATTCACCGACGAAGGATACGGTTGGTCGGGGTAGATTTTCCTGATCGGTGTCAGGCTACCGAACTCCGATGCGTTGTAATCCTGGGCGTCAAAGTAAAATAGCGAATCGGCAAAAAGCGGATGCCGGTAAGGGTGGTCGCGTGTGTATACCATGGGATCGAACAGCGAGTCTTCGCAGGAGGCTCCGTAAAGGCACCTCAGTGAATCCAGCGAATAAGGAATGTCGAAAAGCCTGAAGTCGAGTCCAGTCCAGACGAATTTATTGTAATCCTCGCGGTCGTAGGATCCGACCACACTGAAGCTGGATTCTCTTTCATCGCGGCCGACATAGACCCGGTATCCTTCGAAATCAGGCCGGCCGGAAAAGACGTCCCTGGCGGTTTCCGAGCGCTGGCCGTTGATACGTACCCGAATCTTTCCGACACTTGGCTCCAGCCAGAAGTCCGGGCCCGGGGGGGGTGAAGCGGCGCGAAAATCAGGTACGCCGTCCCCTTCATACCACGTTAACTGGCAGCCGTTGCTGCTGAAACCGTCAATCTCCAGGGTGTCATCGATTGAACTGAAGCTGTAAGCTCTGCCGTCATCGCAGCAGAAGCGGACCTTTCCGGAATAGCCGTCACCATCGGTATCTACGCCGGGGTTGTCGTAGACTCGCCCGGCCCAGGCAGCGTTGAGGGCCAGGTCGGAAAAATCGACGTTTTCGTAATACGTATCCGGGTTGTCGGGAAGGTTGTTGATATTATTCGGATCGACATGGAAATTGTCGCCGCCGACATAGGCGAAGGATATGGGCAGGCTCTCGCCGGGGTCAATATCGAAGGGACCGAAAGAGAGCAGGTATCGCGTGTCAAAGCCATCGGCAAAGTTACCGGCCAATGATTGAGTCGGTTGGAGCCAGTTGGGATCGGTGGCACCAATCGTGGCCGTGTAGATCTGGTCGTAATCGAATTCCATGTTCCGCATCTGGTAGTAAGCATTGCGGTCTCCCTCGGGGGTACCCAGTCCACCGGTACCGAAATCCCGGAAATCTTCTTGTAATCGACCCACTCCGGCGATCTCCCGAGGCCCGAAGTCCAATTCTGTGTCCCAGTTACTAATCCACCAGTTGAAAGAAACATCGAGCGAGTCGGCGGGCGTACGGATAATCCGAGTACCCGTCACTCCTGTCACTGACCTATCATTATAGGCCCCCAAATAGGGGTCTCCGTCGTTATCGGCTATCCAGGCAATGTTGACGGTGTCCCAGAACACGCACCCATCTCTGCTGCTGGAAAAAGCCTGCACAAACCCGCAGATATCGTCTGTCATACCAAACAAGCTCGTCTGACCCCAGTAGACATCTCCATCGACGAAGATACCCATATAGACATCGCTGAGCCGCTCCCGGCCGATATTTTGAATGGTATAATCAAAAAGAATAAAGTCTTCGGCATAAGAGTACGACCAGGCGTACGACCGCTCGGTGACTTCTATATTGAGCGGTATGTGCGGTCGTCCGAAGTAATCGGGAATCACACCTGTTGTCAGAGTGTCGTAGTAAACGCTAATATAGTCCTCTTCGCTGATGGCATCGGCGGCCATGGCGGGGTCAATTGATCCCATGGCGCGCCGGTCGATTTCACCCAGGCCGTCTTGTTCGGGCGCGAATTCGCTGCCGACTGAGAACCACCCGGACCAGCCGGTCGAAACCAGTGTGTCGTGATTCACAACGGCACCAATCCAGAAAGAGGAACCCCACAAATAATGGGTGTTTGATCCTTTTGGGAATTCGCACGACGGGATCTCCTCGCCGGTATAGAAGTCTACCGGTGTTTGTTGCCAGCAGGCTCCAAAGTTGCCGTCGTTGCGGATGCATAGGACCATTTGCCCGACGCGATGCGCTACGATTCCGAAAGCGGGGGCGGTCGTCAGCGGCAAAACCGAGGGTGTCTTATCCTCCTCCGGTCCGGGCATTGCTCGACCGGCAACGGGGCTGGTGAGAAGGCTGATAATGAAATACGTACAAACGGCGGCGTAACCGAGTCTCTTTGGTATCATTTGTAACCTCCGGTATTGTACGGCGGTGCAAAAGAGGGACGCCCGGACGCCGGAATATGTTTCATGCCTGCCAGCCGGGTCGTGGAGGGCCGCAAAAAATGTGTCTATCGATTGCCTGTGATAACGTTCGTGGCGGAGCAGGAGTGCTGAAAAACCGGGTCTGATAATGGTATATCAGGGTGTGTCTACGACACTCAAACAGAAAGACCGGCGCGCATTGTGCGGACCGGCCTCAATTGCACATAATTATAATTCGCGCGCCTGGCTACGGGCAGGGAACGGGCGGAAGTCATGGCAGGCCCGTCAGCGATCTCCGGAAGGGTATAAAAAAGGCCGGCTTGAAAAGCCGGCCTCAAGCCGCAGGTATTTTTAAATTATTCTTCGGGCTTTGCAAAGGTGTCTTCCGGAAGTTCCGGATTTATCAGAAACTCTGATATTGTCTCCACCCCGAATTCTCGGCCGTTCATGATTCGCTTAATCTGCATGGGGATCTTTACTCCCTCAATCTCGGTTTCGGCCGAGAAGATCTCTTCGGTAATTCCGGGGCCGAAAGCGGTGATGCCGTAGAACGAACAACAGACCAACCGGCCGTCGGCGTCGATTCCAAGACGGCAGAGCGAGTTTTCTTCGTCTTCCATCAAGGCGACGTATTCAACGGCGATATCATCGATCACATCCGGTCCGGCGTAGACTACCTGATAAGGGAGATTGTCGGCCTGGCGGAAGATGCTGATAATGTTGCGGGACAGGTCACGGCCGGCTTCGGCCAACTCGTTCTCGTCCATGGCGCGAATCTCGCCGTCACCGCCGGTTTTCCATCCGGTTGCACCGTCGTAAATATCATACACGGGGATCCCTGACATGTATACGACATTGCGTTTCTTGCCTGCAAACAGCATCGCCGCTTCGTGCGCCACCTCAAACCTGTGCTGACCGGACTCGACGAGGATATTACTCTTGAACGAAACGCCTTCGATCTTCTTGAAGTTCTCCAATCCGCCGGCGACATCAACGGCCTTATTCAGCAGCGTCATTCCCTTTTGAACGTTGCCCTCCGAAACCTCGACCTGCTCCTCCTGTTCGGCGGGAGGGATAGTGATATCAATCGTATCGACCGGTCCCAGGCCCAGACTGTCCAGTGGCTGCTCAAACTCGGCGCCATTTCCAACCACGAGTATTACCATTTCGTCGGGACGCAGGTTGTTCTGAGCTGCCGCCATGACGGCTTCGGGAGTGACGTTCTCGACTCCCTGCTTCTCCTGCTGGAGGAAATCTTCCGGCAGGCCGTAGAAATCGTAGGCCATCATTCTCTCAAGGACTTCTCGGCGAGTGTCGAAATTGAAGACGAAGGAGTTCAGGTAGCCGTCCTTACCTTTCTTCATCTCTTTCTCGGTAGGCAAGTCGGTCAACATCGATTTGATTTGTTTTATCATTTCCCGGGTGGCCAGCAGGGCGCTCTGTGGCTTGGTGGATGCGGCGGCGAAGAAATAGCCGGGATATGAGATATTAGAAGTGTACCTTCCACCGGTTGAGTAGGCCAGGCCCAGCCTGGTGCGGACAGCGTCGGTAATGCGGCTTCCAAAACCCTCACCGAGGATACTATTCATGACTATCCGATCGGTATAGTCCGCGTCTGTCATCAGTCCGCCGATATGGCCCAGTCGAATATAAGCCTGTTCGACATCGGTCTTCTCGATGTAGTAGACCTTGCTGCGGAAATCATAATCAACCCGGGGGAGTGGCGGAACGGGGATACCGCCCATTTCCCAGTTTCCAAACAGCTGCTTGATCTTCTTGATGACATCCTTCTTTTTGAAGTCTCCCCAGATTGCCATCATTATATTTTCAGGGTGAAAGTAAGCGATATGGTAGTTGATCAAATCCTGACGTGAGATAGCCTCGATGGTTGCATACTCCGGGTGGCGGGCGAAAGGTGAATCGGCTCCGTAAATGAGCTTGCTGTATTCCCGGCGCGCGATCTGGGATATCTGGTCGTTGCGCCGTGCAATCCCGCTGCGAGTCTGCATTTTGGCGACTTCGATTTTGTCTTCGTCGAAAACCGGTCGGCGCAAGACATCGGCCAGAACGGCCAGGCCGGTGTCGGCATACTCGCTCAAAACATTTACAAAGGCCCCCCCGGACGCCCTGTTGATGTATGTTTCGACAGTTGCTCCGATTCCTTCGAGCAGCTCATCGATCTGGTCGCCCGTCCACGTCTCGGTACCGCCGGTTCTCATGACCGTACCGCACAGGTCAGCCATCCCGATCTTGTCGGCCGGGTCCAGGTACGTACCGCAGTTTATGCGAACGCTCACATTGAAGACCGGAAGAGACTTGTCTTCCAGCAGATACAGTCGCATCCCGTTATCCAGAGTCACTTTCTCGACATCGGGAATCTTGATTTCATTTAACTTGGGAAACTCAAGATTTTCCACATCCTGAGCTATGACGTGAAGGCAAAACAGCATCGGCATTAATAAGCCGGCCGTCAGCAAAATAAGTGTTTTCCTGATCATCATTACCACTCCCGACTATCCTTCTATCGTGCTTAGCTTAGCAACGGTACGGTTTTTCTTGGTAAAGTACTTCTGAGCCACTCGCTGAATATCTTCGGCGGTGATGGCGTTTATTCGATCCAGTTGGCGGAAAAGCTCGCGCCAGTCTCCCCAGTCAGTTTCGTAACCACAAAGCTGAATAGCCATACCGAGATTGCCGGACAGGTTATTAATCAGGTCGGCTTTCGCACGGGCCTTGATTTTCTCGACTTCTTCCGCCGGAATCAACTCGGTTTGAAGTTTCTCCACTTCAGCGAAGATTTCAGTTTCACAGATCTCGTTGGTATTGCCGGGCGAGGGTATTGCATATGCGATTACCAGGCACGGGAACTTATTGCCCGGCCAGCCGGCCAGTACACCTGAGGCCGCTGCTATCTTCTTTTCCTTGACCAGGTTTTTGTAGAGCATGGAGGTACGGCCCTGGCCCAGGTAGTCCGCAAAAGCTTCAACGGCGGGCCAATCCGGATCGGTGGCGGGAGGAACGTGCCAGGCGGCCACGAACAACGGCTGGGCTCTATCCTCGAGTTCAATAGTACGCTGTCCGGCCTGCTCCGGCTCCACCGTGGCCAGCCTCTCGGGCTTCGGACTGGCGGGGATACGACCCCAGTAGCGCTCGGCCATCTCGAATATTTTATCCGGCTTTACGTCGCCGACAATTCCTACGACCATGTTGGACGGTACGTAGTATTTCTTAAAGAATGCCAGAGCGGCGCCGCGAGTATAATTCTGAATGTCGGACATATGACCGAGTATCGAATTGCCGTAAGGGTGGGCTCTGAAGGCGGTCGACATAAGGCCCCATAGTGTTCTGGAGATAGGGTTGCTTTCGATCGACTGACGCCTCTCCTCGGCGACCACATCCCGCTCGCGATACATTTCTCTGAGAACCGGATCAATGAAACGCTCGGATTCCAGGGCCATCCATAGTTCGACCTTGTTGGACGGCAAACTCATTATGTAAACGGTGTTGTCGCTGCCGGTGCCGGCGTTGAGTCCAACGCCGCCCTCGGTCTCGACAATCTGATCAAAGGCATTGGGAACAACGTACTGATTGGCGTTCTCGATCGCCTCTACAAAGGCCTTCTCGAGTTCCGCCAAACGGGTAGAGTCGGCCATACGGCCTTTCTTGCGTTCTTCCCGCAACTCGTACCAGACTGAATCCTCAATGGCCATCAACTCGAGTTCTTTGTCGATGTCGGTTGTGCCAAGGGTGCTGGTTCCCTTGAAGGCCATATGTTCAAACATATGAGCCATGCCGGTATATTCCTTGGGGTCGTTGGCGGCCCCAACATCGGCATACGTGGCAAACGACACCACCGGTGCGTCATGGCGCTCCATGACAATAATTTTCAGACCGTTCTCCAACTGATACTCGCTGACCGACTCTTCTAACTCGCTGAAGTCAAAGGCAAACGACATCGAAGCGAGAAGAAAGATGACACCTGCGGTAAAGAGCAGTGTGCGGCTACGTACCTGATTCATCAGTTCCTCCAGATTATGTTTTTGAAATTGGGTTTGCGAAAACCAATAATTATAGCGGGCACGCGGATTTGTCAAGCATTAGTGGAAGGAAGTTTGAGGCGGTTCAGGAGGTCTGAGCGGCTGGTCTTTACCACCAGCTTATCATTTTGGGCTTAATTGTATGGGGCAGATGCTCGTTTTTCGGGATAATGCGAGCGGTAATTCCAAAGCGGCCCGACTCGGTACACGTGACTTCACCTGAGAATGTGTATATACCATTATCGCCGCCGATCAAGCTGGCGCGAGCCGGCTGGTAATCCAGTATCTGCTCTTGTGAATTGAGTCGACCGGAGACTATTTCTACGGCCACGTCATCGGGCTTTATCTCGCCCAACACGACGTCGATCTTAATCGGGAATTTCTGACCCACAAAGAGGGTGCCGCCGACTTCAGGTATCTCCACATCTTTAATGGTTATTTTCTCCCAGCTGGAGCTCATCCGGCTCACCCAGCCCGATACTTCACGCGTAAGTCGGTGGTCATCTTCACTCAGCCTGTGGGCCGCCTGGATAGCCGGCAGATAGAACCTGTTGGTGTAATCCATAGCCATTCGGTGTGTAGAGAAACGCTCGCCTGCCATATGAATGGCTGCCTTCATTTTGGCGATCCATTTCGAGGGCAGGCCTATCTCATTTCGTTCGTAGAAGAGAGGAATTACCTCCCTTTCCAGGGTGGTGTACAGAAGCTCCGATTCAAGGCGATCCTGGGTCTCGACGTTGTCGTATTCCTCACCGTTTCCGATCTTGAAACCGGTTTCATCGCTGTATCCCTCAACCCACCAGCCGTCGAGGATCGAAATGTGCAGGGCGCCATTCATAGCGGCCTTCATACCCGATGTTCCGGATGCCTCCTGCGGGCGGCGTGGATTGTTGAGCCAGACATCGGCTCCCTGCACCAGGTATCGGGCCACATTGATATCGTAATCCTCAAGGAAGATAACGCGGTTGCGGAACCGTTCTTCCGAGGCGCAGGTGACGATGGTTTTGATAATCTCCTTACCTGGATTATCAAGTGGATGAGCCTTGCCGGACACCAGTATCTGGACCGGATGCTTTTCGTTATTGACAATCTGGTCAAGACGGTCCAGGTCGCTGAATATGAGGGTGCCGCGCTTGTAGGTGGAGAAACGCCGCGCAAATCCTATCGTCAGTATCTGCGGATCCAGAAGCTGGTCGGCTCGCTGGATTTCCAACTGGGAGCCGCCCCGACGGGCCAGTTGTCGTTTGAGCTGCTTTCGGGCAAAAAATACCAGGCGCTCGCGGCGTCGGTTGTGAATTCGCCAGAGCTCGGCATCGGGAATCTTCCGGGCTTCGCGCCATACATCGAGTTCCCCCGGTCTCTCCTGGTAGCGAAGGCCGAAATATGATTCGTACAATTCCTTCATGTCGTGCGAGATCCAGGAAAAGCTGTGTACGCCGTTCGTAATGGACGTAATGGGCACTTCCTCCTTTGGCACTTCCGGCCAAATATTGTGCCACATTTCCCGCGAAATACTGCCGTGAAGCTTAGATACCCCGTTGGCAAAGGCTGAATATTTCAAGGCGGCTACGGTCATACAGAATGGTTCCGTCTCGTCGGTGGGGATTACCCTGCCGATGGACAGGAAATCCTTCCAGCTGACACCGAGATCTGATACGAAGCGACCCAGGTAGCGATGAATCAGGACCGGGTCGAATTTCTCGTTGCCGGCCGGCACCGGGGTATGGGTCGTGAACACGGTCGTTGACCATATGTACTGCGAGGCTTCCTCAAAGGACAGATGTTTCTCCTGCATCAGAAAGCGGATGCGCTCCAGGGTCAGAAACCAGGCGTGACCTTCGTTCATGTGATATATGGCCGGTTGGATATTCAGTGCTCGCAGGGCTTTGACACCACCCATACCCAGGACGATTTCCTGCCTGATGCGCATGTCCTTGTCACCGCCATACAGGACGGATGTAATCTCACGACACTTCGATGAATTCTCGGGAATGTTGGTGTCCAGAAGGTACAGTGGGGTGACGCCGACATTGACTTTCCAGATCTGAATTCTTACCGGCGTCCCATCGAGTTGAATCGACACTTTCAGAGGTTGGTCGTTCTCGGTTTTCACCGGTTCAACGGGCATATGATACCAGTCGTTTTCTTCATACTTTTCCTGTTGCCAGCCGTCGGAGGAGAGAAACTGCCTGAAATATCCGTAGCGATACAGCAACCCGACCGCCACAACGGGGAGGCCGAGATCTGAAGCTGACTTGAGGCTATCTCCCGACAGGACGCCCAGACCGCCGGAGTACACCGGCAGCCCGGTATCGAGACCATATTCGAGAGAGAAATAGGCTACTGAACCGGGATTAATGTCCGGGTAGTTTTCGGCAAACCACTTGGTCGAAGACAGGTAGCGCTTGAACTTATCATAAATACGGTCGAGGCTGGCCAGAAATCCCTCGTCTTCGGCGGCCTGCTCGAGCCTCTGTTGAGGCAAACGCGAGAGCATTTCAACCGGATTCTGCGAACATTCTTCCCAGATCTCCGGATCCAGCCGGATGAAGAGTTTGACTATCTCCCAGTTCCAGGAATACCACAGGTTCTGTGCCATCTCCTGTAACGGGGCAATTCGTTCCGGAAGTCTGGGCAGGACTAAAAACTGTTTAACTCGCATTGGCGCCTACGGTTTTGGATTTCTCGGCGATGGCTATTTCTTATATCTATTTATCGCCTAAATCAACAATTATTTTATTGCCCTTTCGGTACACATTTTCATAACAACCTCACTGGCGTTCTGGTTTGCGAATTTATTGGTCAAAAGCGACCGGATGGCTCCAAAATTGCCCGGCGGTGTTCTTTTTTTCTTTTTTTAAGCGGTTCCAATAACTAAATTGGCCCTCATGAAAAAGCTGAGAAAGAGAATCGGGGTACTGACCGGGGGTGGCGATTGCCCGGGTCTGAATGCTGTCCTGCGCGCCATCGTCAAAACCGCCCAGAACGATTTTGGGGTTGAAGTCATTGGCTTCAAAGACGGTTACGAGGGTTTGATTGAAAACCGCTTCCTGGAAATCGATTCCCGCAACGTATCCGGGATTTTGGCCCGGGGAGGTACCATCCTGGGCACCTCGAACCGCGCCGACCCGTTCAAATATCCGGTGCTTCAAAATGACGATTATGTCTACCTGGATCGCTCTACACAGGCGGTTCGCAATTTTGAATCCCTGGGCCTGGATGTGCTGATTGCCATTGGCGGCGACGGCACCATGGCAGCCTCGGCGGCGATGGCCAGGAAGGGCCTGCCAATTGTTGGTGTTCCCAAGACGATCGACAACGACCTGGTCGGCACCGATGTTACTTTTGGATTCGACTCGGCCGTCGTCACAGCTACCGAAGCGATTGACAAGATTCACACCACTGCCCAGTCTCACCACCGGGTTATGATAGTGGAGGTAATGGGACGTTACGCCGGCTGGCTGGCCCTGTATTCGGGATTGGCCGGCGGCGGCGATATAATTCTAATGCCGGAGTTCCCCTACGATATCGAGGGCGTTTGCGACGCCGTGCGAACTCGCAATGCGCAGGGAAAAACTTTCTCCATCGTAGTTGTTGGCGAGGGAGCTAAACCGCTCGGTGGTGAAATGGTAGTAGCCCGAAAAGTCAAAACATCTCCCGATGCCATCCGGCTGGGAGGCGTCTCTCATCAGGTTGCGTCGCAAATAGAAGGACTCACGAATATCGAATGCCGGGTGACCATCCTGGGACATTTGTTGCGCGGCGGCTCACCGACCGCCTTTGACCGTATTCTTGCCACGCGGTTTGGTGTGGCGGCTGTTCACATGGCCGACCGGGGAGAGTATGGAAGGCTGGTGGTGCTCAGACACGGACAGATGGATTCAGCGGCCCTTGATGAAGTGGCCGGCAAACTGAGGCTGGTAACGGTCGATCACGAAATGATTCACACGGCGTTATCGCTTGGCCTCTGCCTGGGCAACCCCTCCGACGTACCGTTTGCCGATTTCTATGCCGAGCAGGAGGAAAGGCAAAGTAGCTGAGCGGCCCCGAATCAGGCTGTCATCGCGTATCGCTGGATAAAAAGAGTTGATTACACTATCGTTTCACGGAGCCGCCGGAACTGTCACCGGTTCAAAAACTCTACTCACCGTCAATAGCAGGAAGATCCTTATCGACTGCGGCATGTTCCAGGGGCCAAAGTGGCTTCGGCAGAAAAATTGGACGCCGCCGCCGTTTGACCCTTCCGACCTCGACGCGGTCGTTCTGACCCACGCCCATGTCGACCACATTGGCTACCTTCCCAGGCTGGTACAGGCCGGATTCTCAGGAAAAATATACGCGACCGCACCGAGTATCGAGATGGCGAAGATTCTTCTTCTGGATGCGGCCCATATTCAGCAAGAGGATGCCGACTACCGCAATCGAAAAAAAGCCACCAGCCACGCCAGGGCGCTACCGCTATTCACTGTCGACGATGCCAGAAAAACCTTCGGCCAGTTCACCCCGGTAATATTCAATCGCTGGAAGAAGCTGGGTGATGACGTGAAGTTTCGATACCATGCCGCCGGTCATATACTCGGGGCGGGCAGTGTCGAGATGAAACTCAACGATGGTTCAAGGAAAACTTCGATCCTGTTTTCCGGCGATGTTGGCCGCTATTCTACGCCGCTGGTGGTTGACCCCGGCCGCCCGCCGGAAACCGATTACCTTGTGTGTGAGTCAACCTACGGGGGAGAGGTCCACGAGCCTCAGGATATTTTCTTTGAAATGGCCAGGGTGATGGACGATATTCAAAAGCGGAAAAGCGTGCTGGTGATTCCTGCCTTTGCGGTGGGTCGGACTCAGCAAATTACCTACATTATTAATGTGCTGATCACGCAAAAGAGGATTCCCAGCGTGCCAATCCATATCGACTCGCCCATGGCGGTTAGAGTCACTGACATTTACCGGCGCTTTCCGTCTTATCATTCAATCCACTGTGATCAACTCAGACGCGGTAAGAATGTCTTTTACGGGAAAAACGTGAAGCTTCACCGAAAAAGGAAGTCCTCAAAAAGACTGAACAAACTGAAAGGCCCGGCCATTATAATGTCGGCCAGCGGCATGATGACGGGCGGGCGAATTCTCCACCACCTGATAAACCGGCTGCCGGATCCCAGGACCACTCTGCTTCTGGTGGGATTTATGGCCGAGGGCACCCTGGGTAGAAAAATAGTTGATGGCGCCGGCTCCGTGTATATACATAAGATGCCGGTGGAAGTGAAAGCCCGAGCGGTGAAGCTGATGGGTCTTTCCGGCCATGCCGATTCGTACGAATTGCTGCACTGGCTTGAGCCGTGGCAGAACAGCCCCAAGCGGGTGTTTGTCACCCACGGGGAGGCTTCCCGCTCCGAGGCGATGGCCGGCCAGATTCGTAAAGAGCGCCGATGGGATACATTTATCCCCTCGCTTGATGAAACTGTCGAATTGTAGAAAGGAAATATATTTGTATGCCAAAGCGCCTTGATCCGAAGAAGATGGTTGAGCGACTCAAGAAATCGGCCGCGTACAGGATCGCCTATTACGACAATGACTTTATGGATGAAGACTTCTGCCGACCGGTTCGCCTGCAGTTGGAGCTATTGAAACCCGAGATGCTGTTCGAAGAGCAGAATATCCTTTCCACCATCGTTGTCTTTGGCGGTACGCGTATCGTGGAGCCACGTGCGGCCAATGCCGGGGTGAGACGGTTCGAAAAACGGCTGGCCCAGAAGCCCCGCGACCGAGAATTGAGAATCAAGCTGCGCCGGGCAAGGGCTGTTCTGGCCAAATCTCGTTATTATGACCAAGCCCGCGAGTTCGGGCGGCTGGTATCAGAGGAAGGCCAGATGTCCGGCAATCACAATTGGGTTATCGTGACCGGCGGAGGGCCGGGTATCATGGAGGCGGCCAACCGGGGAGCGTATGAGATCGGTGCCAAATCGATTGGTCTCAATATCACGCTGCCGATGGAACAGGAACCGAACCCTTTCATCTCGCCGGAACTGTGTCTGCAATTTCATTACTTTGCCATCCGCAAGATGCATTTCATGCTGAGGGCAAAGGCCCTGGTGGCGTTCCCCGGCGGTTACGGCACTATGGATGAACTGTTCGAGGCCCTGACGCTGGTGCAGACGAAAAAAGTCAAACCTCTGCCGATTATCCTCTTTGGCGAGAAATACTGGCGAAGCCTGATAGACTTTGATTACCTGGTCGAAGAAGGCACTATCGACGAAGAAGATCTTGGCCTGTTCGTGTACGCCGATACGGCCAAGGATGCCTGGGACTTCATAAGGTATTTCTACGCCTCACACGATTCGGCCGAGGTTAAACAGCCCGATAAGCTTGACCTGTCTTAGCTGAGATAAGAAATCTAACTTAGAATATAGAACCGGACCTATGCACGACGCCATCATATCATCACCGGCAGGGATCCTGGCCGTTCTGGCTGCGATTACCTCGTTTTTCTTTTACCTGGAAAACAAAACCAAGTGGACATTCTTCAGTTATCTGCCACCACTGATATTTATCTATGTCATTCCCGTTATCTTTTCCAATACCGGTTTCATTCCGGCTAAGTCGCCGGTTTATGATTTCATGGGCGATGCTATCCTGCCCATGTTCCTGGTCATTATGCTGCTCGAGGTTGACATCCTGGCCACCGTCCGGGTGATGGGGAAGGGCGTCTTCGTGATGCTGGTCGGGACGCTGGGAGTAGTGATAGGGGCGCCGATAGCCCTGTTTATCGTCAAGCACGGCCTGGGACCGGAAACATGGAAAGGTTTCGCGGCGCTGGCCGGAAGCTGGATCGGTGGGACGGGCAATATGGCCGGTGTGGCCAAGGCATTCGAACTGGACGAAAGCTCGCTCGATTTCGGCTATGCTGTCATCACCGACAATGCCGTCTATCTGATATGGCTGCCGATTATGCTGGCCTCGAAAAATTTCGCCTCCAAATTCAACAAATTCACCGGTATCTCCAAAGATCGACTGGAGAAGATGCACAAGGCGGCCGAGGAACTCACCACCGATAAGGGCAAGATGGCGATGCGTCACTTTCTGTACCTGGCTTTCTTCGGCTTCGCGGTGACGGCGCTGGCATCGTGGCTGGCAGGGTTCGTGCCGCCCTATCCTGAAAGCCAACCGGTGTTTACATACAATACCTATAAGATTCTAATCGTTACCATATTCGGTATTGGGCTGTCGTTCACGCCGGCCAGCCGTATCCCCGGCTCGCACGCGGTAGCTATGGCCCTGGTGTATCTGTTTGTGGCTCGCATGGGCGCTAAAGCCGATCTGTCGAACCTAAGTTCATCGGTGTTCTGGTTCGTGCTCGGCGGATATATATGGATTTTCATCCATGGCTTCTTCTTAGTCGGCGCGGCGCGGATTTTCAAGGTCGATGTTCACACGGCGGCTATCTCATCGGCGGCTAACATTGGCGGGGCGGCCTCGGCGCCGATTGTAGCGGCGCATCATAAACCGACACTTGTGCCCGTATCGATTCTGATGGCGCTGCTGGGCTACGCTGTCGGCACTCCGGCGGCGATTCTCACCGGTTGGTTGTGTAAGTTGATCATGTAGGGAAGAAGCTCAATTACCAGCAGCCATTCGAGGTAGGCTATTCCTCAATTTCGCCGGTCATGGGTACGAACCGGACGGCGTAAAGCGTTTCTCTCTCCAGACCACTCGAAGTCTTGCGAATCTTCACCAGTTCCTGGCTGTCAGGATACGAGCCCCGCAACGGCAGAATCACTATTCCATCGGGAGCCAACTGCTCAATCAGAGCTTCCGGCACATGCGGTGCGGCAGCGGTCAGGATGACGCCGTTGTAAGGCGCGTACTCCGGCCAGCCGAGAGAACCATCCCCCTGTTTCGCGTAAATGTTGCGGTAGTGAAGCTGCTCGAAAAGCGCGCGGGCGCTATCGAGAAGCTTGGCGACAATTTCGATCGTGTAGACTTCCCTGGCGATCTCGGCGATGACTGCCGCCTGGTAGCCGCTGCCGGTACCGATCTCCAAGACCCGGCTGTGATGAGTAAGCTCCAGTTCTTCGGTCATCGAGGCCACCACGTAAGGCTGCGAAATGGTCTGCTCGCATCCAATTGGGAGTGGGCCGTCGTCGTAAGCCTCGTCGCGGAGGCTGTCAGGCACAAACAGGTGACGCGGGACAGTGCGCATGGCATCGAGCACGGCTTTGTCCCTGACATTGCGGCGGGCAATCTGAACCTCGACCATCTTCAGCCGTTTGGAGGCATAGTCGACATTCGATTTTTTGCGGTTTCTGAAAATCACCTCTCTAACCTCCGAACTGCGAGCGGTAGACATAATATAGACGGTAGGCAGGCGGTCCGCCAATAGAATCTGAACCAGTTCGGCCGGAATGTGGTCTAGGAGGTTGTCGGGTTTCTCACGAGGGTATTGTTTGGACTCGGAACCCGACCTACGAGGAGAACGCAGGCATGGCTAAACGATACTGGCTGTTTAAGAACGAGCCGGACTGTTTTTCTATCGATGACCTGGTCAAAGCGCCTGACCAGACCGCCGAATGGGAGGGAGTGCGCAATTACCAGGCCCGGAATTTCCTTCGCGATGAAGTCAAAAAAGGTGACGAGGTTTTTTTCTATCATTCCAACGCCAATCCTCCCGGGATAGTGGGCGTGTGTAAGGTGGTCCGCGACGGCTACCCCGATCCCACGGCGCTTGATCCGGAAAGCCGGTATTATGATCCCAAATCGACCTCCGATGACCCCCGCTGGTACATGGTTGATGTTCAGCTTACAAGAAAGTTGTCCGATATAATTCCCCTTTCGACTTTGAAGGCTGCGCCGGGCCTTGAGAGCATGATGGTCACGCAGAAGGGCAGCCGGTTATCGATTCAGCCGGTGACCGCCGACGAGTGGCGGACGATCATGAAGCTGGTGCGGCGAATGTAAGACAGAATCCGTCCT
>CP070756.1:2160320-2172425 GCA_020348905.1 Candidatus Zixiibacteriota bacterium | reverse complement strand
TGCGCTTGAGCTATCCATCGGTGTCGGCAGGTCATCCGGTGAGGAATAAACTATAGGTGCGATGAACGTAACATCACGACCACCCGACGACACGAGCACCACGTCTTTACCCAGAAAGTCAATATACTCCTGGTAAGTTCCGGGACCCACTGCAATTGTGTCTTCCGGTGCGCAGTTGTTAAGGGCATCCTGAATGGTTGGAAACTCCTCCGGTACGTAGATGGTGGCCGCCCCTCTCGTGAGAAAGGACTCCACCGTCGACCATTCAGAGTGTTCGTATCCGTCAAAGCATCTGGCGCGCCACCAGTACTCCTGATCCGTCTCCAGGCCGCTCATGATGTCGGAACTGGTAATATTCTCCTGCTCCGTGACGCCTGATTGGCTGGCCACCAGAATCGTCAGCATCGGATCGGAGTATATCTCAAAATCGTACACCAGAACATCAGCCTCCGGGTCAGTTGAATTCAATACCGAAAGGTACACCTGATTGATGTGAATCAGCTGCTGTGAAACCGGATAGCTGGGCTCGGGCGAGGTTGGGAAGGAATTCATTCGGAATTGCATACCGGACCAGTAGCTCCAGTCCGTTCCATCATAAATCCGTATTCTCACGTAATACGTCTGTCCGTCGTCAAGCGGGAGTCCAGCGTAGACCACCGACGTTGAACTCGAGAAGACCTCTCCGGTCGCCCACATCTCTGCCACCGACCAATCGGCATCGGTACCGACTTCTATCTGATAAGCAACCTGGGTTGCGGTTGGTGGACCACATACCAACCATTCGATGGTTGGTTCATGCGATATGACATGGGTCTGATCCTCCGAGACCAATTGCGGTTCGCAAACACTCACAGGGGTTTCGAAAAGTGAATAGGCACCCATATCATTACGCGAGCCGTCAGGATCATTGTACTGCGGATCGGGATGGCCGGCATCTACACATGGTGAGCCAGCCTTGAGATAAAAAACGTCAGACTCCGGATCAATGAACAGCGGGTCCAGGGAGATGCCGTTGCCGCCCGGCCACCCGTTCGAGCCGTTGTTCCAGAAATCGTTGTAGTCAACGGTTGAGGTGTAATGAGGATCGTAAATAGCATACCAGTCGACATCGGTGACAATGTTATTCAAGATAACGGAGTATTCGCCATAGATAGCGAGACCGCGGGCTCCGCCATAGACAGTGTTGTTTATGAAATTGCATCGCGGACTAATAGTCACCACGGCGTTACCGGTCGCCGAATTTGCTATCAGGTTGCGGGTTACTGTGATAGGGGCGTTTCCCATGCATCTGATCACATCGTAGGCATCGTTATCCACAAACCGGTTATTGGCTATCTCAAAATGGAGTGTTGTTTCCAAATACACCAGCCACTGCACCCCATGGGCACCAGTTACAGTGAAACCTTCAAAAGACGAGCCGGAATCTGGGACAGCCGCGTGCACCAGCGTAAGGACCTCATCGGTAAGGACCGCTGAAGTGTCTTCCGATAGAAGACCGTCAGGAACCGGGACATTGATCATATCTTCGACGGCAGGAGCAGTCAGAACTGTATTTTCCGCCCCTTCTGACGAGATCACCGTCACCGCATGGGGCGGATAGCTCAACGCTTCGGCATAGACACCGGGAGAAACCAGCACCGTGTCACCGCCCAGAGAAACGTCGAGGGCAGCCTGTATTGTGGGTTGGTCCTCGGGAACGCGGATTACCCCTCCACTCTCGGTGAGGAACGACTCGGGATCCGTCCAGGAGGATTGTTCATATCCATCGGAAGCCCTGGCTACCCACCAGTATTCGCGGTCCGCTTCAAGTCCGGGAACGCGTGCCGAGATAGTGATGCTTACCTGTTCCTCGACGCCGTAGTCACCAGCCACAAGCTCTATCAGGGCGGCGTCGGCAAATACCTCATAATCGTAGACCAGAGCGTCTCCCTCGGCGTCTTCGGAGTTAAGAACCTCCAGGCGGACGTAATTCAACCTAACGACTGTTTGTTCAATCGGGTACTGCGGCACCGGCATTGATGGCACCGAGTTCATGGTAAAGATACCGTTTCCCCAGTCGCTCCATTCGACGCCATTAGTGGCCCTTACCCGGACATAATAGGTGACACCGTCCTCGAGCGGTAAGCCCGAATAATCAATCGACATCTCCGGTGATACTACCTCACCGGTCGCCCACATCTCCGCTACCGACCAGTCTGCGTCCGTCCCAATCTCCAGTTCAAAGGCGACCTGGGGCAAACCCTCGGGTTCGAACATATACCACTCAATAACCGGCGTATGGTTGACAACATTGGAGGGTGATTCCGACATCACACCGATATTGGTGACGGTCAGCACCGAGAGTTCCGATGGAAAAGCACCCATATCGTTGCGGGTACCGTCCGGATCGTTGTACTGCGGATCCGGGTGACCGGCATCAACGCAGGGCGATGGCGGCTGAAGCCTGAAATCGGACAGGACGGGATCGACGAACTCGGGGTCGACGGAGATTCCATTGACACTTATGAGGTTGTTAGACGTATTATCCCAGATGTCGTTATAATCATAGGAGGCATTCAGGGGAATCAGACCGGCTCCGTCATTCGACGCAACAATATTATTGATGATGTTTATAGAATAGCCATCAAGCAGGGTAATGCCGCTGGCCGAATTGCCTACGATCGTATTGTTGACTATGTCAGAGTTTTGCCCATAGATGTAAAGCGCCCCCTGGCATCCGGGCTGCGACGTATTGTGTCTGATCAGATTGTGATGTATGTTAAGATTGGCGGACGGCGCGACAAACCCGATCCCCGGACCGTGGGGAGCATAGTTCTCATAAATCTCATTGTAGGCAATCTCGGGTGTAACTTCGCCCCTTCCGCCGACACCGCCACCCGTTATGGAACCGATATTGTTGTAAATGCGATTGCCGATGATCCTGGCCGACGAGTTCACGCACCAGATGCCGGCACCATCTCCGCCGTACCGACAGTCGGTGATATCACAATTTTGAATCGTCGGACCGGCATCGTAGCAAAAGATTCCACGCAGCCAACCCGAGCTACGCACCGTGAAGCCATCGAGTACGGAGGAATTATCCTCGCCGTTCGTAAACGTCACGATGGCCAGCACATCGGAATCGGTAATAGCCGGCTGTACATAGGAACTATCGACCGGCCCGTCCGGAACGGGGTAATCCAGACTCACTGCTAACTCGATGAAAGTATTGTCCCGACCATCAGTCGAAACCACTGTTATTGCTTTACCGGAGAAGTCGATATTTTCAACATAGGTCCCGGGCGACACGAGCACTACGTCGCCGTCAACAGCTGCATCAATAGCGGCCTGAATCGTCGGATACTGGGCAGGCACTTCAATAGTGGCCGAGTAAGCCGATGAAGCGATTATAGCCGCTGCCAGAAAAGACGTGATAAATCTCACCGAATTGCCTCCCAAAGGTATGGTATAGGAATTGACTGAAGTTCTATTCAATATAAGAAAAGAGGACTTCTGAGTCAACATATTCCGACCACAAAGTAGTAGATGGGTTGTGACAGAAGCAGGCATCCCGTCGTTGAAGGAGAATCACGCACCAAAACCTTCGCTGAATAACAGACAAAACTCCACCGATCTCGTCTCGTAACCACGAAGTACACTGTCCGAGTTGGTGAAACCAATCTCATAGCCCTCCGCTCTCCATCAGGCCCTGGCAGTATACCCGAAATCGACCAGCGTGTTAACTCTTGAGGCTCTTCTTAGCAACCGGCTGGTCTCGGGCAACGGGTGATGGATAGCCCATTTTGTCATGGATAGCTAATATACATTGGCCGGTCTTTCTGGCTTCGCTTTCAAGACTGGCAAGCTGTTGAGAGACAGCCTGCTACATTCTTTTTCCCACGCCGGTTGGCAGCGGCATCCTGCATGCAATTACACAAGACGAAAGCCAGAAAGGAAATCGAAAGTGAAAAAGACCATCTTCATAACCGGCGCCACGGGCAACATCGGAGCCAAACTCACCAGCCATATTCTGTCAACCGACCCGGCCAGCCGCCTGATCCTTCTGGTCCGGGGTCGGTCACACCGTGACGCTTGCGAGCGCCTGGAGCGTATTCTTCGTATTACTTCTCCAGAATTCGACCTCAACTTACTTCGCACCCGGGCCGAGATTGTCTGCGGTGATATCACCAGGAATAGTCTCGGTCTATCCAACGACGATTACAAACGTATCTCCGGGCGGATAACTCACATCATTCATTCGGCGGCGGCAACCAAGTTTAACATCTCGCTTCAGTCAGCACGAACAATCAACGTTGAGGGCACGCTCAATGTCATGAAACTGGCCCTGAAAGCTCAGGATGCCGGCAATCTCGAAGGTGTGGCTTACCTGAGCACGGCTTACGTCTGCGGCACACAACGCGGAACAATCATGGAAGAACAGACCAGCAGCCCGGATGCTTTCTCCAACGCTTACGAGCAGAGCAAATGGGAGTCCGAGGGCGAGGTCGGCAAGCTTCGCGACCGGCTGCCCATCACGGTGTTTCGTCCGAGCATCGTAGTCGGTGACTCCCGAACCGGCCGAATCGCCACCCTGAATGTTCTTTACACGCCGTTGAGGTTCATCTGCCGGGGACTGGTTTCAATCGTTCCCGGTCACGGCGATGTACCGCTCGACGTCGTGCCGGTCGACTACGTGGCCAAGGCTATTGCGGCGATCTTCCTGGGTTCCGATGGCGGTGCCGGAAGGTGCTTCAACCTGGTGGCCGGTGAAGGGCAGACGATGACCTCCGGACAGGTGCTCACCAAAGCCCTCGCTTACTTCGCTTCGAACTCTGTTCTGGCGGCGAAATCGAAAATCAGGTTCCTACCGCCGGTTCTGTTTCGCTCGGTGGCTTCGTTCCTCTCCGGACGTTCGAAGAAAATGCTGGAACAGCTGGGCGTTTTCACACCCTATATCAGCCTGAAACGAACCTTCGATGACACCAACACCAGGCAAGCTCTGCGGAACACCGGCGTCTCGGTTCCAAAGCTCTCTGACTATCTGAATAACATACTCGCCTTCTGCCTCGAAACCGGCTGGGGACGAAAAACTCGCCAGGCGGCATAGGAGTGGTAAACGTGAAAACTCTCGTGATCATAAATCCGGCCTCGCACGGGGTCCGCACCAGGAGCATCGAACCAGTCGTCCGAAAGTTCTTTGCCGGTGGTGAGAATACCATCGAAACAACCTCCTACTGCGGACATGCCACAACTCTCGCCCGACGCGCAATCCGCAACGGCTACGACCGGATTGTAGCAGTGGGCGGAGACGGAACGGTCAATGAAATTCTTAACGGTATCGTGGGCAGTGATGTCAAGCTCGGGATCATCCCGGCCGGCACCGCCAACGACGTAGCCAGGCATCACGGTATCCCTGCCGGTACGGAGCAGGCCTGCGAAATCATCACAGCCGGCAAGA
The DNA here is from genome assembly GCA_020348905.1 of Candidatus Zixiibacteriota bacterium. Classification (GTDB taxonomy): domain Bacteria; phylum Zixibacteria; class MSB-5A5; order GN15; family FEB-12. Next base: position 2,166,988 of record CP070756.1, on the reverse strand, counting down.
CGCACCAGGTCGACGTCATCGTCGTCAATGACTGGCATTACCTGACGGTTGGTGGAATAGGTCTACCCTGCGAGACTTTGCTGGCGGCGGAGCGACTCAAGACAGGCAACAGCGCAAGCCGGTTTTTAGCGAGGGCTTTCGCCGGCAAGCTTTACCTGCTGACCCTCCTCTATGCTTTCTCACGTCGAGGCTGGCGCGGCAAACGAATCCGCATTGACTCCGGCAATGACACCAACGCCAGTTCAACCATTTCACTCATCGTCGGTAATCAGCCCCGCCTGGGAAACCAGTTTCTCGTTTTACCCGGCGCGCAGAATAACGATGGCTTACTTGATGTTTTCGAAATACATGATCTCGGTTCTCTGGTTCGCGCGTTTGAAACGGTGGCCAGAACGATCGACGGCAGCCATGTCGGACGCCATGATGTTCGGATGTTTCGTACCAAACAGCTCACAGTCGAAACCGATCATCCCGTGCCGTTTTTCGGGGACGGGCAGGTGGGACGACGCGACACCAGATTCGATATCAGCATTCTTCGGCAGTCGGTCCGGCTACTGGTACCCCAGAGTTGGAAGGATGAGCCCAATGATCACTAAAGTACTAATTATACTGGCGGCGTTCTTCGCGTTCGGAGCGATCATGATTCGCTGCTCGCATTGCCTTCGCAAAACGCGAGCGGAGCAGCAGAGAACGGATTGGATAAAGTACGGTGTATACCTTGCGGTAATCACAACCCTGCTGTTGGCCTGCTGGTCAAGCTGGTGGACTACGGCCCTTGTCTGTGCTGCGATTGCGATGGCAGGAGCCCATGAGTTGTATCGCCACCTTTCCACTCGCAAAAGCCGTTCAATCGTCTATGCTGTCCTTTTTGCCGGCGTGCTTGCTACGTGTCTTGGTCATATCCTGCTGACCGAGCCGGGCAGTTTCAGTTCCAGCTTCACTTTCATGCTGCTGATGGTAGCAACCACCGACAGTTTCTCTCAACTATGGGGAAAACTCCTCGGTCGCAACAAACTTTGCCCTCGCCTGAGCCCCGGGAAAACGATCGAAGGCCTCATTGGGGGTATCCTTACGGCACTGGCGGCGGTTTACCTGTTCGGATTTCTGATGCCGACGCTCTCGATACGGCAACTGGCGCTGGCCGCTATCGTCATAGCCCTATCGGCCACCGTTGGCGATTTGCTCTTCAGCAGCATCAAGCGGAAACTGAAGACAAAGGATTTCTCACGGGCGTTGCCGGGACACGGCGGCATCCTCGACCGCTTCGACAGCCTCATTGTCACGGCGCCCGTCTTTTACTGGACCAGAGTTTTCTGGCTTAACTAAGGAGATATCAAAATGAAAAAGTACCTATACTACTGTCCCCACGTGATAACCCTGGTCGGTCTGGGTTTTGCCGCCCTGGCCGCACTGGCTATCTTCGACGGACGATATTCTGCTGCCGCCCGGTACCTGCTACTGGTATTGGCGGTGGACCGCATCGACGGTACCCTGGCCCGCAAGCTAAAGGTCAAGGATAAGTTCCCCGGCACATCCGGTGAAGTTCTTGATATCATTACCGATCTGGTCGGTCTGACGTTCGTGCCGATGCTGCTGTTTGCCCGCACCGGTCTCTTCATCGACGGAACGGCTCCCATTCTGGTCGCCGCAGCTTCGATGGCTGCTTCGTGGAAATACTCGCGTAAAGAAGGATTTCTGGAGAAAGGTTATTCGGTTGGAGCACCGCCGGTATTCTTCTCGCTCTTTTTGTTCTACTTTCTGAGACTTCCGGCAATCTTTCCGACCGTCTATGCTGTCATCCTGATACTCCTGGTGGTATCGCCGGTCAGATACCCGATCACCAGCCTGGTCACGACCCACTGGAAGCCGGGGTATAAAAGCATCACCAATTACCTGACCGCAATCTTTTTTATACCGGTATTCATTCTCCTCCACGACGCCCCGCAGATCATCTACTGGCTGATGCTGACCATGATTGCGGTGCAGCTTTTCATCTACCCTTTGCTTCTCCGTGCGGGTGTAATCAAGCCGGTTTTTGATAGAGAATACTAACCATAAAGGAGGAATATCATGCAAGCCACATACAGCAAAACCATCGAGAAACCCTGCGGGTTCTTATTTGCCCGCTGGTCGGCGGGAGCCAAGGCGTTCGAATTGTCGCTGCCGCCGGAGAAACGAGTCATCGCTGATCCCTACGCCCCTTACTATGCCGGGCAGGTGGGTATGACGATGGTCAAGGCGATGGCCGTGATAAACCCCTCGGTCCGCAAAGCCATTGCCCTCAGGGCGCGCTTTATTGACGACTACGCCCGTCAGAGTATCGAAGAGGGCTACGAGCAGGTGGTACTGCTTGGCGCCGGATACGACAGCCGTTACCTGCGCATGTCCGAATTTCACGCTGTCCGCGTGTTCGAGCTTGACCTGGAAAGCACGCAGCTGATCAAGAAAGCGCTGACCCGTCGGCTGCTGGGCAAGTTGCCGGCCAATGTAACCTACGTCTCGATCGATTTCTCAAGGGATTCGGTGACCGAAAGACTTCTTCTGGCCGGTTTTCAGCGGCACAAGAAAACACTCTTCATCTGGGAAGGTGTGACCCTCTTTCTGAACGAGGCCATCATCGCCGAAACCCTGGGGCGCATTCGCGAGCTGGGCACGCACAATCGCATCACATTCGATTTCGTACCCACCGAACTGATCGACGACGCCACCGACTACGAAGGCAACCGCAAACTGATCGAACTGTGCGCTTCCATAAAAGAGCCGTTGACGTTCGGGTGCAGCCCGAATCGGATGCGCGAGATTCTGACAGGCGTCGGGTATCATAACGCCAGTATCACCAGCATGCGTGAAGCGAACCTGATGTACTCCGGGTCCAGTGCTATCGAGGACAGCTACTACTTCGCTACCGCCGAGACCGGTGGTTCTGATAACGGCAACGGCCTGCTGCTCAGCGATGGCTCCGATAGCGACAAAACCGAAGTCAAACTTTACTCCGCCTCCGGGAGGTTGATATCATGATTTACTCAAACGCAAAAATGGCCTACGACCTTGCCGCCCGGCAGTGGCAGTCTTTGACGGAGCAGAGCGATGACTTGCTGATGACGCTGGCGCTGGTCGTCGGGTCAGCCTGGCTGGCCATGTCCGTGCTGGCGGCGACCCTCGACTGGCTGTCCGCGCGCAGCGGCAGGTCGAAACCAGTCCGCACTTCAACGCCGCCGCGAATCGCGCCGTCCCGTAGGTTCAACGTTCCCAAACGCGAACCCTTGACTACCGGACTGCGTCTATACCGCCTTCGCGATTGACCAACGCCCATCCTGGACAAGCCTGAACGGCTCGGTGACTCACAGAGTATCGCCGGGCCGTTATTATCTTTACCGCAATAAAAAAGCGCCGCCACGCGGTATGCGCGGCAGCGCCACACCCCGCCCCTTATGGTGCTACCGTGTGGTAACGTCCACCGGAACGGCTCTTGTCAGGTCAACCTGACAAACCCTCTCCCCGGTGACATCAACATAGTCGGCGTCGCCCGGGCAGCGCAGCAGGACCTGGAATCCATCGGGCCCGTTGGAATTAACACGAATCCGTTTCATCAGTGCGCCGGCGTTGGGATCAGAGGCCGGAACAATGTTCTGGAGCAGCAGTGCCGATGCCGACGCCACGTGGTCGGACATCCAGGCATCATGGTGCTCCTTTACCACCGCCTCCAGCGGTTCGCCGGTTGGCAGTCCGGTGGAAAGATCCAATGGGACGATGGTCAGTTCCCCTTCAGCACGGAAAGTGACACTATAGCGGCCATCCTCGGTCAATTCGGCTGTCTGGTAAAGGCTGACCGGACCGCTGATCTGTGCACCATCGTATGGAGTGGAAGCGCAGAACGGCTTGGGAATAACGATGTCGTATTCAATACCGAAATCCTGCACACGCACTTCGGCTACCCGTGGTGCCTGTGCGGCGAGGTTGAAGATAGGTATGATGCCATCAGCGAGTATCAGCGCATCCCCGGTCGGAGTTGTGGGAGGATCTCCAATATACTCCTTAATGGGGTCGGGGACTTCGGCATAGATTATGGCAGGGATAGTCCTGAATGGCTCCTGGTTGATAGGGTCAGTGTATGCCATAGGAGCCTGTGGATCGAGCAAACCGGATCGACCAATGTCATAAGTCACGAAAAGCTCGGCGGCTTCCCAGCTGAGCACCTGGTGATCGGCCGTGCCCGGAATATGCATTTCGAAGTGGGCATTTCCGACGGTCCACTGGCCAACTTTGAACAATCTGAGGTGGAAGCGAATCGGCCCGAAATCTCCGCAGGCCAATTGAATGACGCCGCCGGCCCAGCCCTCGCCTTCACCATAGCCGGTCTGGACATCGCCAATGGCGTCATCCCAGGTTGCGTTCCATGGCGGAGCAGGCGGAAAGTCCGGCCGATTGCCGTCAAGTGAAAGCAGAGCGGCCCGGATGTCACGCGGGTCGGCCTTACCTAAGAAAATCAGGTTGATGGGATCCTGGGGGCTGCCCGAAAAATCCTCGCCGGTGAACGGCCAGAAGGTCAGACTTTGACCGGCAAAGTCCACGGTTTCCAGACCTGACGGCGGCGGAAATTCGGCCGATGGCAAATCTGTCGCCGTCAGTGACGGGAGCCGGTCCATGGTAGCGCCGGAGCTGTAATCCGGCCCTACGCTTTTGTCACAGCCCAGAACAATCAGGACTACGACAGCTACGATGAGCACCATAAGTGTTGCCAATTTCATCACAATCTCCTTTGAAAAAGTTAGGGTGTTGACTCTTCTCGCGATAAAAGCTGCCGGTTTCTCTTCTCACCTCCTTCCCCGGCAGAAACGAGCTCGCGCTCTCATGTGCCTGTTCATGTCCTAACCTTTGCAAGCATGGTGCCACCACAGCATAGCGTCGAAGCTATAACGCAATTGTATGAGCGGCAACTGATTGTAATAAAGACTCGAGAGTTCCACGAACGAGGCCGGTGGATAAGACGTAGCCAGAGGCGATACGCATTAGCCATTGACTTGACCCGGCATGCCCGGTATTTTAGACGACACAGACCACCTTCACACAGGTTCACCCGATGGCAGACGAAAAAGAGATTACAAAAATCCAGGCGGCCTTCGATGAACTTCAGAGTGTCAACCGACTGATAGAACGCATCTGCCAGGTTCACGAAACCAACCATATCATGTCGATCATTATCAACGAGCTGGTACGCCTGACCGAGGCTGACGAAGGCGTCATCAGCCTGGTATCACCTCTGACCGATGAATCCCTGGAAACTGTGGTTCGAAAACAGCAGGCTGAGGAGCGGGCTATTCCTTACAAAGTCGGCAGCCAAATTACGGGCTGGGTTCTTAAAGAAAAACGGATCCTGAAGATTGATGATCTCGATACCGATCGGCGTTTTTCAGGACTGTCCTCCGAAGGCGGCAAATACCAGTCCCTTATATGTTGTCCGATGATAACGCGAGGGGAAGTGGTCGGTTTGACCAGCCTGGTGCGCAGCAACGAGAGCGGTACTTTCACCGATGATCAGGCCCGGGTCGCGGGAATTATCGCGTCGCAATCGGCCCAGATTCTCAGCAATGCCTTACTGCTTAAAGAACTTGCCGACAAGAATGAACTGCTGGAGTTGTCACAACAGAAACTCAAAGAAGAAAACATACGGCTTCGTGGCGAGATCAGCGATGCTTTCGCGTTCGAGAACATCGTCGGTAAATCAGAGCTTATGAAAAAGGTTCTAACGCTGGCGTCGAAGGCCAGCACCAACGAGGCACCGGTTCTTATCCTCGGTGACACTGGCACCGGCAAGGAACTGGTGGCGCGCGCCATCCACTACAACAGCACCCGAAAAGACAAACCGCTGGTCATAAAAAACTGCGGTGTGAAGACCGAATCGTTGCTCGAATCGGAACTGTTCGGTCATATCAAGGGGGCTTTCACCGGTGCCGATCGAACCAAGCCCGGATTGTTCAAGGAAGCCGACGGAGGCACGATATTCCTCGACGAGATTGGTGATGCTCCCGTGTCGACCCAGGCTGCCATTCTCCGTGTTCTTGAAAACGGTGAGATCCGGCCAGTCGGAGCGTCGAAAACTGAGTACGTAAACGTCCGCATCATCTCTGCCACCAACAAGAACCTGAGCGAATTGATAAAGGATGGCGATTTCCGTCAGGATTTGTATTACCGGCTGAACACCTTCACCATCGAGTTGCCCCCTTTAACGCAGAGGCCGGACGATATACCGTTACTTATCTATTACTTTCTGAAGAAGCTGAGAATCAAGTTGGCCAACGACCGTCTTGCTATCGCCCCGGCTGCCATGGATTTTCTATGTCAGTGCGCCTGGCCGGGCAACGTAAGGCAGCTTGAAAACGAGCTCGAACGGGCCGCTGTCGTCTGTGACACCGAAGGCATTATCGATGTGGCCGATCTTTCACCTGAACTGCTTCGGTCATCCAGCGAAACATCGGACACCAAGTTTTATCGCGGTCAGTTAAGGGAGATTACCGAGAAGGTTGAGCGCGATGTTATCTCCGCCGCGTTGATAGAAAATAGGGGTAATATTCTCAAAACTTCAAAAGTCCTCGGCCTCACTCGCAAGGGTCTTAAGGATAAGATGACCCGTTACGGCATTTCCGCCGAAGACTCCAAGTAGGGCTTTA
>CP070756.1:2128981-2160220 GCA_020348905.1 Candidatus Zixiibacteriota bacterium | reverse complement strand
AAATATTGTTAGGGTCTAGCCCTCACTACCAGACCGGGATTACCAAGAGACCATATTGTCGCTTATTACATCGCATGAGTTTATTAATTTCCCCGAAGGGAGGTGGTATCGTCGCATAGACAGCGTCTGTGTTATGGTCTTTCCGGTTTCCGATCGGAATCGGATTATCCTCACCACGGAAAGATGATAGCCACGATGAAGTAGTCTTAACTGTTTTCCCCACTTACAGGGCGGCGCCAGCCGTCCAAACAAAATGAGGAGGAGGCATGAATCGCACTTTTCTGTCCGCAGTTTTGCTGCTGACACTGTTCGTGTTCGGGTCGGCCGCCACGGCCTTTGGTGACGCGAACTGGGTTTCGATCAACGGTACAACCTCGCCCCAAAAGCCTTCCGCCGTTGTGCTCAGCTCAAACCCCGGTGAAACAATAATCAAATTCAGCACCTACGGATTCTGGTCAGAGAATCTGACCGAAGACGGTGTTACCTATCAGGCACTTAAACTGCCAGGGTATTCAAGTACTCTTGATATCGGCAAGGCCGCGATTCCGAGGATAAACGAATTGGTCGGTATCCCGGGAAGCGCCAATGTCAATGTGAGCGTTGTTGATTTCAAGGAGGTGACCCTGAGTGGATACAATGTGCATCCATTCCAGACCCCCCTGAAAGAAACAGAAAAGCGTCTCACTTTCGATATCGATAAAGCCTTCTATCAACAGAACGCCTACTACCCCGAGGCGCAGGCGAGTGTCGGCGACCCCGCCATCTGGAGAGATATCAGGTTGGTAAACCTCGCTGTCAATCCTCTCCGGTACAATCCGGCTACCGGCGAGATCAAGGCCTGCTGGGAAATAACTGTCAGACTGGAATACACCGGGGTCAGTGATGTCAATGTCAAAGGCGCCCTGAAGCGCCCGATCACCGACGAATACGACCGGATGTACCGCAAGGGTGTCCTCAACTACGAGTTCTTGAACTTCGAAGTCGCGCCCGAGGTCGATGCCGCATATGACTACCTGATTATAGCCGAGGATTCCTATATGGATGAGATGGCGCCCTTTGTCACATGGAAGACCACCCAGGGCCTGGCGACGAACATGGTGCCGATATCATCAGTAGGCTCCAATCCTACTTCTATCAAGAGCTATATCAATACCGAGTATAACGCCAATGGTATCCGGTATGTCCTGCTGGTTGGAAACGAAGGTGATATCCCCGGATACACCGGCTACGGATTCTTCAGTGATTACTGGTATACTCTGTTGGAGGGCAGCGATGAGCTGGCTGATCTGGCTATCGGTCGTTTCTGCGTGGCCAATGCCACCCATGTTATCAACATGGTCAACAAGAGTGTCACGTTTGAATCCAACCCGCCCGCCGGTGACTGGCTGACAAAATCTCTGTTAGTTGCAAACTGGGAACTCGCTCCGGGCAAGTATCAGGGGTGTAAGGAAGAGATCCGGACCGCTTACGAAACCGGCGGCAACTACAGTGTTCTTTACCCGGACTTCACCACCTGTTACGGCGCCTCTTACGCCAATGGCGGCGATGAGGCATCCAATGCTGACGTTGTGGCCTATTTCGATGAGGGTTTCCGGCTGGTGAACTATCGCGGTCACGGCGATGTAAATATCTGGTGGTACTGGAACGTCTACGGTGAAAATTTCGAGTTGTCGGATGTCGCCGCAATCAACAACGGGCAACTGACACCGGTTGTGTTCAGTATCGCATGCCTCAATAACGACCTTCTTTACAATGGTATCACTATCGGAGAGGCTTTCACTCAGGCTGATGATGCCGCGGTGGCTTATCTGGGCGCCTCGGATCCTTCATACACTACGCCAAACCACGACTACGATAAGCAGTTGTATGCTCTGGTCTTCGACGCCGGCGTGAATGCCGTTGGTGATGCTTCGAACGAAGCCTCGGTTGAAGTTATCCGTCTGTGGGGCACCTATGGTATCACCAATGCCCGGATGTATCTGTGGCTCGGCGATCCGTCCCTGCAGTTGATTTACGGAGGCGGCTTTGGTCCTCCGCCCCCGCAACTGCTGTCGCCCGATGATGGATCTTACTTTGACGATCCGGCCCAGATAACGCTCGATTGGAGCGATGTTGCCGAAGCTACATCGTACCACGTGCAGATCGACGATAACAGTGACTTCAGCTCGCCGGTAGCCGAGCAGGAGGGGGTAACGGCTTCAGAATGGATGACCCCTGAACTGGGTCAGAACATTTACTACTGGCGAGTCCGGTCGTCCGATGGAGAGCAATATGGCGGCTGGTCCGAAGTCTGGAGTATCTTCGTGGGCATCTGGGTAGAAGCTCCAACGTTATACTCGCCGGCCGATGGCAGCAGGATTCGCAATGCTATCAACGTCGCTCTTCAATGGTATGAGTGCTCCGGCCCGGCTGGCTATACCGTGGAGATTGATGAAGAACCCGACTTCTCGTCGCCGGCAATAAGTGCCTATGCCGACCAGTGCTCCGGTGGCATCTGCACTTACTACATCTCTCCCCCGCTCAGACCGGGAACCTACTACTGGCGGGTCAAGGCTGTCGATGAGGGCTGGCCATGGTCCGAGGTCTGGTCATTCAGGCTTCAGGGACGTGTCAGGAAAGATGCCGTGGATTACGGTCAGGCGGTGCCGGGTGAGTTCGTGCTGAAAGCCAACTATCCCAATCCGTTCAACCCTTCCACCGAGGTCCAATTCGGACTGCCTCACGCTTGCCACGCAAGACTCGAGATCCTGAATATTCTCGGGCAAAAAGTGGCCACACTCGTAGATGGCAATCTTGAGGCCGGTTACCATACCTACACCTGGAATGGAAGCAACGCGGCCAGCGGAGTCTATCTGTATCGTCTGGTGACGGACGATAAGATTATCTCCAGAACTATGCTGCTGGTCAAATAAACGGCAAGCCGATAACGGTAAAGGGCTTAGAGGTCATCCCCGATGCGGGGATGACCTTTTTTATTGACTAATTTCAGAATTTAGCGTTATTTTTAGGATAGATACATTCTAACCGGGCTGGCCGGCTTCTCCCCGACGGTTATCAGGACTAGGCTCTTTGGCACGTGATATTCCAGCCGCCAGTCATACAACGAAAACTATAAGTGTTTTATTAGAAAGGGTGTACTATGCTCGTAAAAAACTTGCTCGAAAGCAAACCCAAGCAGGTCGTCTCAGCTATTCCCGGGACATCGATCGACGAGGCTATGGATCTGCTGATCAAGAACAATATCGGCTGCCTGCCGGTGCTCGACACCAGTGGCGAACTGATCGGAATCATCAGCGACAAAGACATTTTCAAGAGAATTCATGAGTCCAAGGGTGACTATCATTCGCTGAAGGTCTCCGATGTAATGACCACTAACCTGATCGTCGGTCTCCCTGATGATGACATCGGGTACATAGCCGGCATTATGAAAAAGAACTGGATTCGCCACGTACCGATTGTTGAGGAGGGTACTGTCATCGGCCTGGTTTCGTTGCGCGACATTCTCAAGACTACCTCGAAAACGACCGATATCGAGAACCGTTATCTCAAGATGTACATGGACGGTCTCCACAGCCGTGATCGATCAGCCGATTATTGATTGTTGATCAACTCGCTTTACGGGGTGCTCCCCGATTCAGTGGCTGTTGGCTGTGGCTGTAGCTACAGCTCTTTCCACGCTATCATTATCATCTCACCGGTCGTGCTGACGGGATATGTGCCTAAGGCCCGATCGTAGTGCACGCAGGCGGCATTATCGATAGAAACCGACCCGGCGATGATGGAGCCATAGTATTCGCATCCGTTGTTAATCACTACGTCAGCATCGGGGCCGTAGAAAGCCGCCTGGATATCTATACTCATTCCTACCGTGTGAATTGACCCGCTGGAGAAAATGAGCAGGTCTGATGCCACTCCAGTGGAATTTACGGATGTATTATTCTGAAGGATGAGATCGCCGGTCATATATATCTTGACTTTATCGCCGGGCACTATGGATATGATGGAATTGGACGCGAGGTTCATATCGTTGAAGTAATACGTACCACCGCTGAGTTGTATGATCTGATTTGTAGCCAGCGTAAGATCATGGGTGATCCCGTCGTACGTGAAACCGCCGGAAATCCCGCCTGGAGCAGAATTATAGTCATGAGCGTAAACGAACTCGGAATCCGGTATCGGTTCGAGGTAAAAGGGCTCCACGCCCGAGGCCGTATCTGCAGCCGTACAGGTGGCACACACCGACACCCCACCGGTATCCGCGGAGGAAACGTCTCCTCCCACTGTTGCGGCGTTGGTGAGTTCAATTATCCCGTTCGAGGCTATGTCGCCCTCTTCATTTAAAACGGTACCGAGATACGTACCTGAGTCCGAATTGTAGGAATCCGTGCAGGTACTATTGGTCATCATAAGACTGTCATCACCAAACATGGCGAATCCAAATGGAAACGACAGGCGAGGTACGACCAGGGCCTCCAGGTTGGCGTGCGCCTGCTGCACCGTACCGGCCGAGCGTATCTTAACCGAGTCTATCAGAGCTGAATCGATATCACTGTGGATCACCGCCACCGAGTACACTCCCTGTTCGAAAGGGACATTGACATAGCCGGTGTCCCACAGGTTGTGCTGGCCCAGTTTGCATATGGCCTGCTGCAGGCCGGCCTCTGCGACGTAAAAAGCCTGATCGGCGTGCAGTTGGTTGAAAGTGAGTTCAATATCCTGTTGAGCGGTATCAACCGCCGAAAGCGCAGCAATAATCAACATCATCAGCACGCCCAGGACTATGATTAAAGCCCCCCCTCTGTTTCCGCGCAGGATTTGAGCAAGTTTCCGTTTCATGGGCCTTAACCCCTTTCAAAGATGTCATAATCATAGCTGCAAGGGGTCAAAACCCCTCAGACTCTTAAAGGTAGTAAACGGATGCTTATGTCTCCCCCCCTTTTTGCCGCCGGCACCGTCCGGATGCGAATTGCGGCCTATGCTATAATATTTCGACCGCTTCAACTTTATCTTGAACGAATCCTTCTGCTTGCGCGAACAAAACTGTATTATGACAATTTTCTGAACACTCCGCGTCGCGTCATTATTGACTCTATCGCTATAACGTGTCCGGTCAAGCTTGACAAATGGATGATGCGGCCCATTCTTGCCGTCATGATCTGGGCCGGCTTTTTGATTTCACTGGCATCCATCCTTATTATATCCAGGATAAATCTCGCATTGGCTCTGATCAGTGGCGCGATCATTCTGGGATTCTTCACCTTGTCGCCGGCGACCGTACTTGATCGCATCGTCTTCACCGGTAGCGATCCGTCAATTCTGATGCTCGCTCTCGCCGTGGGGATAATCCCGGTAATCGGCGGCACTATGAAGACCAGCGGGCAGATTGACGCTCTGGTAGATAACCTCAGGCTTCCCAGGAAATATCTTTTGGCCCTCTCGCCGGCCTTGATGGGCCTGTTGCCGATTCCGGGTGGCGCCCTCTTATCGGCCCCCATACTGGAAAAAGCGGGTGCTGATGTTCCCGGCGATATACTGGCCGCCATCAACAACTGGTTTCGCCATACCCTGATAATGGTCTATCCGCTCAGCGCCGCATTGATTGTCTCGACCCAGATCGCCGATCTCGATATCTACCGCGCGATCTTACATCTTTTACCCGGCTTTGGCGTTGCCCTCGCGCTCGGCTACGTGGCATACCTGCGTCACATCGACGGCAGGCTGGTTTATCACAATCGCTTTTCAATGAGAAGACTTCTTGTTCCGCTGGTTGTAATTCTCAGTGCCCCCGTGCTGGATTTTGTGCTCAAGCGGACTCTGGCCATCGATTCCCTGGCCACATTGTGCGGGGTGTCGACGGCCTTACTGCTGTCACTGCTGTTGAGTCGCATCAAGATCAACCTGAAGGAAGTTATACTTGGAGCACGACCATGGAATTTCTCGTTTATCATTATCGGGATGTTTCTGTATCTACACATCTTTCAGGCCTCCGACATCCGCCATCAGATAGCTGCCATTCCCTTGCCGCCCTTACTGCTGGCCGTAAGCGCCGGCTTTCTTCTGGGACTTTTCACCGGCAGGGTCCAGTTGCCGGCGTCAATCATTCTACCGGTGTATCTGGCAACGGCGCCTGCCATGACTCCACCATACTTCGCGATCATCTACATTGCTATATTCTTTGGTTTTGTGGTATCGCCGGTGCATCCTTGCCTGGTTGTCACCGGCGAGTATTTCAAAGTACCTCTCAAGGATATAGTAACGAGACTTAGCTATCCAGCGGCCGTTATAGTCGCAGCTGTGTTGATTCTCTCGGTCCTGTTGGTTTAGTTGGTGCGAGGTTTGAGCGATTTCGCTCATGGTGATGACGTCGCTTTCAGGCCGCCTTGCCGAGCTTGCGCTCTTAGAATCCGCTTGCCTGTTAACCCAGTTTGGCATAGCTTTTACACCATGCCCGGACGACGACGGTAACGCAAGCATCGCAACGACACTTTGGGAGTTCGATTTTCATGAGCAAAACGGTAATAATCAATAGCGAAGTTCTCGGAAGCGGCGATGAGGAGTTGGGACGGCAGCTTATAGGTTCGTTTCTCAGAAAGCTCTGGGGAAACAGCGTCAGACCTTCCAGAATAATCTTCTACAACGCCGGAGTTAAGCTACTGGTTGAGGGATCTCCGGTGCTGGATGCTCTGGATGGACTATCCGAGCAAGGGGTGGACCTGATCGCCTGTGGTACCTGTGTCACATTCTACGACATCAAGGAGAAGATAGCGGTCGGGCGGGTAAGTAATATGAACGAGATAGTTTCCATGATGATGAGCGACGCTGCCGTTGTAACCGTATGACAATCAATTTAATAGCGCTCATTGTTGGAGTTACACACTAACCTTCACTTTAAGCTAAAAGGAGGCTACATGAGGCTGATCATGATTGCGGCAGCCGGATTGATCGCTACTGCCAGTTGTTCGGGACTTTTGAATCTCGATCAGGAAAAGCAAAACCTGCTTCAAACTGATCGCGCTTTTTCGCAGGAATCGGTTTCCAGCGGGGCGCCGGTAGCATTCGATTCCTTCATGGCCGACAGCGCCACCATGCTACGCAACGACGCCCATCCGTTCGTAGGGCGGGAACGGATAAACGAACTGTTCGCCAGGTGGCCGGGCGGCACCCTGGTGTGGGAGCCTGAGTTTGTCGATATCTCCCTCAGTGGCGACATGGGCTACACTTATGGCCGCTGGGATTATACTGCCACGGATTCCGCCGGCAATGAGGTTGCCTCCGCCGGGTATTACATAACCATCTGGAAGAAACAGTCCGATGGCAGCTGGAAATGGGTCTTTGACACGGGCACCGAAGGAATCCCTGAGGAATAGGCCTGGGTGGTAAGACTAAGCCTCGATCCAATCGGTTATCCGGCTGGCGGCTTCGAGCACCTTGCCGCACCAGCTTCGGCAGAAGTCATCCGGCAGCACCTGATCGAGCGGTATTGTTTCACTTGCCGTAAGAGCTCTTGCCCCATCGAAGTCGACATAAGCCAGCCTGGCAGTCAGTTCTTCCAGGGGGCGCTCAAAGACGAAGCCTGGCAGCAAAGCTACGCCGGTTTCTTCCAGAAGCTTATGGCACATTTGAACGCTGTTCTGGATACCCCGCGCCGCAAACTTCTCTCTGAACTTCGCAAAGTCGAGAAAAAGGTAAAAAGCACCTTGGGGTGTATGCACTCTTACACCGGCCTCTGACAGCCTGGTGGCAAGCCGACCACCTACGGCGGCCAGTATTCGCCGGGCGTGCCAGAGATACCGTTCGATTGTAACTCCTCCCTGAAAGGCCCGCACTGCGGCGCACTGAATCGGCGCGCTCACCGAGGTGTAAGTTTCGGAAGCTACGGCGGCCATCGTCTCCAAAAGCCAGTCCAGGTCACCGGGAAAGGTAAAAGTTCCCAGCCTCCAGCCACCCGCACCACACCACTTTGACAAGCCGGAACTGATAATCGTGCCCTCGGGATAATACCTGGCCACTGATATATGTGCCCCCTGGTGATGCAGCTGACCGTATATCTCATCCGAAAGCAGGATAACCTCAAACTCGCGTGCGACCGCGGCGAGATCTTTTAGTTCCGAGGATGTGTAAGTGCAGCCGTCCGGGTTGCCCGGGTAGTTGAGCACCAGAATTCGCGGACGGTAACGATCCTCCTGACTTTCACAGTGACGCTTGAGGGACTCGGCTGTAATCCGCCACTTATCTTCATATCGGGCATGAATCAGGCTTACCTTCCGACCGATGATCCGGGCCTGTGGTGTATAGGACACCCAGCACGGAGTTGGTACAAGCAGTTCGCCATAGTAGGACAGTTGAAGAAGAAACATCAACTCCTTGGAACCGGGACCGATCAGGACATTTTCCCGGTCAGACTCTACCCCGTCTTTACGCCGATGAAACCCTGCCACGGCGCGCCGCAGTTCTGGGTGACCTTTGGCGGGAAGATAATCCTTCACATGAGCGTGGAGCTTGAGGGCGTCAACCACTACTACCGGCACCGGAAACGGTGACTGCCCCAGACCCAGCCGGTATACCGTGCGGCCCTCGCTCTGAAGTTGCCGGCAGCGATCGTTAATGGCCAGGGTGGCCGACTGCTGCAGACCCCGGACATCCAGATTAAGGCTGACGCGCTTGCTGATATTCAACGCCTACCTCGATTTGGCTGGTCGTCCATATCTCAATAATATTGCTGGCAAAGCCGGCGGGCAATCAAAAACAGCACGGGTCCACATAAAACACGCTGTCTCTACCGCAGTGCCCGGCCGGCAGCTGCGGTAGATGACAGCCACTATACGAATCGCGACAAGAGCATTCTCTCGTCGGTACTACCGCTTGAAGTAATCCGCCACACTGCGGGCAAATTCTTCAATCGACGTCGGTGTCGTGGTTTCAGGGGTCCGATGCGCCTCAGACAGGAACGGTCCTTCATTCATCGTCTTCATCATTTCCGTGAGCGCCGAGGCTACGCTCTCCGAAATACCTGATTCCACCATAGCTCCACGCGCCTGTTCGTACGGAAACTGTACGTACTTGAGGTCCCGGTTGCCAATTACATCGCCGAGTACCTTCACGATCTCGTTGTAGTTGATATCGCGGGGACCAAGCAGATGGCGCACTGTGTGTCCCCGGAACGTGGGGTTGATAAGATAATCGGTCGCGATGTCGGCGATATCCTTTGTCGCCACGGTTGGAAACCTCAGGGCTCCGTTGAGCGGTGAACCGATAATGTTCTGCGTCTTGACCATGTCTGCGGCCGAAAGAATGTTCTCCATAAAGTAAGCCGCGCGAAGATGGACTACGTTCAGACCGGTTATGGCGTTCAGGCGCTGTTCCTGATCGTGGAGGCCTTCGACGATTCCGGCGTTCTCGGTCAGGTGAGCCCCGACACTGCTCAGGTTGACGACCTGGTTAACGCCGGCATTCTTGATAGCGGTGGCAATCGACTCGCCCATTTTCTTTTGATGCTCTCTGACATTGGGGGTGGTTATGTCAGGTGGCAAAATGCAGAATACCGCCGTGGCGCCTGTAAACGCCCTGGTCAGAAATTGGGTATCGGCCAGATCGCCTACCATGGCTTCGGCCCCCTTGTCCACGAACTGTTGCAGGCGTCTGGCATTGCGCCCTACAACTCGAACCTTTTGCCCTTGATTGAGCAAATTCCAGGTAATTTTGCTGCCAATATTACCTGTGGCTCCGGTGATCACTAACATGGCTTCCTCCTTGATAAATAGATTTTGGCCCAGTTGGCCCTGGCTCCTTGTCGCCGGATATACACTGCTATCTATAAAAACCGGTAGTCGGGTTCCTGGCAGAATTCGAAAGGTGCGGAGAAACAGGATGTGATAGGATTACTTATTGCCCTGACAGATATACGCAGAAAAAGGGATTTTCTTGGCCTGTGGCGGGCGGCTCAGCCTAACACACATGGCACCCTTTCTCGGAATATTCGTTTGATTTTGCCCGGACGGTTGCCTATCGTGTGGGAGAAACTCAAATCACGAGGAAGCATTATGGCATCTTTCATTATGGCTATGACCATCAATCCTAACGCCAAGAAAATGCACCCCGATCTTTCACACCAGATTAATGAATCACTGGAACTGTTCACTAAAAACGAGATAAAAGTGATCAATCTGTTCGCCACTTTGGGCCGTTACGATTACCTGGCGATTTTCGACGCCCCGGACCAGTCACTGGCCTTCAGAGTGGCGGCCGAGATTAACCTGAAAGGTGTTCTGGAAACCGAAACCTGGCCGGTAGTTCCATATGAAGATTTTACTCAGATCATCAAATGATCTGAGCCACAGGCTCCCATTAACTTAAGCCTTTGACAATGGCTGGCAGGGCACGTATTTTCTTGGGGGGGGAAGGCCGGTGTGTATAAACCCGGTTCTATAGCAGGAGGCAAATCATGGCAACATTCATGTTGATGACCAAGCTGTCACCCGACGTGACGGCCAAGATGAAGAATCGTGCCGCCATAGGCCGGGCATGGCTGGACAAAGTCAAGGAAAAATGCCCGGAAGTTAAGTTTATTGCTCACTATGGGCTGCTAGGGCCATACGACTTCGTGGACATCTACGAGGCTCCTGATGCCGAAACGGCGGCCAAGGTGTCAATGATCAGTTTGGCCAACGGCGCTTTGCAGGCCGAAAGCTGGATGGCAATTCCCTACAAGAAAATAGTTGAGTTGGCCAGCGAGATTTGACCGGCCGGAGCGGCACCTCATTTGTTCAATTTTGCTTTGACAAAACGACGTCTGCGTTGTACTTTTATATATACTCGGGCTCAAGAGTACTCACAGGAGACTAACTAACTGTAAATCCCTCACATAGGTCGCCATTGCGACCGAATTTGTGCCCGTGTTACCGGTTGGTATGCTTATCTGAATACGGCAGACCTGAATATTAACCGATACCCTTGTTCTGACGATATATAAAGTAGCTATCCGCCAGCCCCGGCAATTTGCGAAAATGGCGAGTAGCCAACGTCTTATGAGAACGGGATGACGCTAATTTAATCATAATACACCTCGGGCATTTCCACGATTAGCCTCGGGTACGAAAGGAACTTCTTATGTCTTATCTGTCGGGATACGGCAGGAAAACTCAGGCGGCCCTGCCAATCTTTTTGGCCGGCCTGGCTTTCTTGCTGCTGGTAGCCGCCCCGGTTATGGCACAACTGACCGAAGCGGATATCGACCAGTTGCGGGAACAAGGCAAACAGGAGGGTTGGACTTTTGAGGTTGGTCTCAATCCGGCCACTAACTATCCGTTGGAGCAGATTTGCGGTTACAAGAGGATGGAGAATCCGCCGCAACCAACGATGCAGCCAAGCTTGTTCACATCGATGGAGATACCACCATCATGGGACTGGCGAGACCGTGACGGTGTCACACCCGTTGGAGACCAGGGCAGCTGCGGCAGTTGCTGGGCTTTTGCCAGTATTGCTGCTCTAGAATCGGCCATCCGAATCAAGGACGGTGTTACGCTCGACTTCTCCGAGCAATGGCTCGTCAGCTGTAATACCAACGGTTGGGGCTGCAATGGCGGCAACTTTGCCCACGATTACTATTTGGCAAGAGAGGATCAATGCGATGAGGTTGGCGCCGTCTACGAGAGGTGGTTTCCGTATGCCGCTAGGGATCTGCCGTGCGATGGCTGTCCCTATCCTCGTGATTACTTGATCCAGGGCTGGACCTATGTAGGAACCGCCAACAAGGTACCGCCGGTTGACAGCATGAAACTGGCTCTGATGCAGTGGGGACCGCTGGCCGTCGCCGTGTATGTCAATGCAGCCTTTCAATCATACATCGGTGGCATCTTCAACGGCTGCGAAAAGGCACCCACCAATCATACCGTTCTTCTGGTAGGTTGGGATGATGACTATTATGGCGAAAGCGTTTGGATCATCAAGAACTCGTGGACTGAATACTGGGGCGACGATGGTTACATGTACATCCCCTGGGACTGCAGCTGGATTGGCGAAGGTGCCAATTATGTTGACGTTGGCCTTCCGGGATACTATTTCTGGGGGGATAACCTGGTCGGCAGTGTTCCTCATGAGGTCAATTTTGACGCCTTCTCTCCTCTCACCGTTGATCAGTGGACCTGGGATTTTGGTGATGGTGACTCGGCCTTTATTCAGGCTCCCTCCCATACCTATGAAGAATCCGGTATGTTCGATGTCACTCTGCAAGTTGACATCGGTGGCGAAATCATCTCCAGCACCAAGCCGAGGTACATTGTTGCTGTAGCTGACACCGCTCGTGGTCCCGTCGTTTCAGCAACGCCGAACACCCAGGTTGAAATGGTGCTGACCGCCAACAACACCGCCCCCGTCCGGTACATTCGTATACCGATCGAGTTTGCCAACAACTTCGGTATGACCTATGACTCCTTTTCCACGGTCGGCTGTCGGACCGACTATTTCGAGGTTCAGGGTTATTCCAACTACGACCCCTGGATAAATAAGCGCGTAACCTTGAAGCTTATCTCATCTGATGACGACACCTCACCCGAACTGGACCCCGGCGATGGCCCGGTGGCGAAGATTTACTTCAGCATTCCGGATACCTCTACCCTGGGTCAATCAGCTATGATCTACCTGGACGGCTATCTGGATTTTGAACCGACCTACTACGGCAGCGTGGCCGATTACGTTATTGGATCTGTCCCGGGAAGAGTTATGCTGGGAGAAACTTGTTGCCTGAACCGGGGCGATGCCGATCATAATGGCTCAGTCGATATCCTCGACGCCTCCTACTTTGCCGATTATCTGTGGCGAAGCGGTCCGGATTCCCCCTGCTCGGAGGAAGCCGATTGTGACGGCAACGAGCAGGTCGACATTCTCGACCTGGAATACCTGATCTCCTACTTTTATCGTAGCGGACCGCCGCCGGTACCCTGTCCGTAATTTCGACATTCAAGACTGTCCGTCTGACTCCGGCTCGGCTATCGAGCCGGAGTTTTTTTGGCCCGCATCGGTTATTTGCAGGCTGTTTTCAGCGCCATTGTGATTAATGTTGTCTCAAATCTTTACCGGTATTAAATTGTAGAAAATTATGGTTAACCAACCGTATCGGTTATCGCCGGGAATGAACGGAAAGAAAGGTCTAACATAGAGCCTATGACTAAAAATTTTGCACTCACCGGGGCCTCGGGTTACGTAGCTCCCAGGCACCTTAAGGCAATTAAGGAAACCGGCAACCGACTGGTGGCCGCTCTTGATCCCCATGACTCGGCCGGGGTCGTAGACAGCTATTTCGACGATGCCGTTTTCTTTACCGAATTCGAGCGCTTTGACAGACATATCGAGAAGTTGAGGCGACTCGACGGCACCAATTCGATCCACTATGTTAGTATCTGTTCACCGAACTACCTGCACGATGCGCACGCCCGCTTCGCTCTCCGCATTGGCGCCGACGTTATCTGTGAAAAGCCGCTCGTTCTGAACCCATGGAATCTCGACGCCCTGGCCGAGCTGGAACGGGAGAGTGGCGGGAAAATCTACACCGTCCTGCAGCTGCGGGTGCATCCGTCGCTGATAGCGCTGCGGGAATCGATTCAGAAGGAAGCCTTAAAGGCGAAGAAAGAGATAGAACTGACATACATTACCTCGCGTGGTCCCTGGTATCTGGTGTCCTGGAAAGGCCAGCTGGAACGCTCCGGCGGTCTGGCCACCAATATCGGTATTCACTTTTTTGACCTGCTGATGTGGCTGTTCGGCCCGGTCGAGCGATCAGACGTATATCTGTCGCTGCCAACCAAGACGAGTGGCTACCTGGAATTGAAAGATGCCAGGGTACGATGGTACCTGTCGATTGACAAAAATGATCTGCCACAGGAGGCCTTGGATAAAAATCAGAGAACCTTCCGTTCCATCACCATCGACGGTGAGGAGGTGGAATTCTCTGAAGGATTCACCGACCTTCATACCATTGTGTACCGTGAGACTCTGGCCGGGCGCGGATTCGGACTTGAGCAAGCCCGGCCTTCAATAGAACTGGTGCACGATATCAGAAACAGCAAACCGGTTTCACCGGGAGAGGCTGTTCACCCCGCCTTGCGTACGCTGCGGTAAGGCTTCCGCCGGCTGACAGAAAAGCCGGAGTTAAGACATGCTCGAAGCTACAATTCGGAGTTTGCAAGAGAGAATCAAAGACTCCCGTCTCAAAGAGATTCTCTCGGCTGAGCTGACCGACCTGTTGGCCACCAGGCCGGCCGCTGTACCCCCCGATGAATTCATCACCGCCGCCGCGGTCCTGATAGTCAGAGAACTCAAGAGCGAAATGATAAAGAACGGCGAGAGGCTTACTCCCGATCAAACCGCTCCCAGAAGCCCCGCGCCGCTCGATTGCGAAACCATCATCAATGGCCTGCTTATCGGCATGCACCATGACCTTCTCGAAAGTAATCTTCAGATGGTCAAGGCACTGGGCAGCGCAATCGCCGAACGTGATTACGGCACCCGCGAACACAACTATCGAGTGACTATTTATAGTGTGCAGCTCGCCGAGCAGATGGACCTCGCCGCGGAACAAATCCGGGCCCTGATTAAAGGGTCCTTCCTGCATGATATTGGCAAAGTGGGTATTCGCGATAAAACTCTGCTCAAACCGGGTGGCCTCACCGAACGCGAATACGAAGACGTTAAAAGACACGTATCGGTCGGAAAGCAGATCATTGAGAACGTGCGCTGGCTCGAAGACGCCGTTGACGTCATCCTCTACCATCATGAAAAGTGGGACGGCAGTGGCTACCCTGACGGCCGGGTCGGAGAAGATATTCCTCTCGCGGCCCGCATTTTCAGTATTGCCGACGTCTTCGATGCCCTCACATCAGAGCGGCCATACAAGAGAGCTGTATCGTACGCAGATACTATCGCTACCATGACTGCGGAGCAGAACATTCGCTTTGACCCCCGGCTGCTCGACCAATTTGTCAAGATCTCGAAAGACCTGTACGAAAAGACCCTTCCGATGGACCTCGAGGAGCTCGAAGACACGGTGCTTGGCATTATTAACAGGCACTTCCAGTTCGGCCCCACCGTAGACGACCTTCGGGACTCTTTTGGCTCCATAGCCCGCCCCGGAAACAATTCCGGAACGTAGGTAGCCGGCCCGCCGCCGCAAGCCCATCCGGGCCGGACGGCCTTACATATTGACAGACGGCAATTTAGTGTTATATTGAGTAGATAACTCTCAAGTACATATCACTATCGGGCCAACCTGACTGAGTAAGGAGCAATTATCATGTCAAAAGCCGGCCACGCTATCGTGGTGGCTGCGGTCTGCTGGTTGATGATTTCAACCGCTGTCGCCACGAGCAATTTACCGCCCCCAACAAACATCCGCGTCACGTATTACCCGGAGCTAAACAATGAAGAGCAGGTCTTCATCTGTCCCGCCGACAGCAATGTCGTTATAGCCAACTGGCGCGATTTTCGCCTCGGTTACCGCCAGATCGGAATCGGACGCTCGACTGACGGCGGGCAAACCTGGACCGATTCGCTGATCCCGGTGGATATGCAGTACTTTGGCGCCGAGGCCCGGCAGTCCGACCCGACCATGACGGTCGACCGTCTGGGCAATTACTACATGTCCGTACTCGACTACGACGGCGTGGGCGAAACTGATGGTTCGGTGATTTCGTTCTACAAGTCCGTGGACAAAGGTATCTCATGGACCGGGCCGGTTCCCAACGTTACCGTGCTTGATCCCATAATCTTTGAAGACAAGCAGTTCATTACCGTTGACCGCACCGGAGGACCACACGACGGCAATTTGTACTGCTCCTGGACCCGGTTTCCGAATCCCGACCGCATTATGTTGGTGCGCTCTACCGATGGCTGCCAATCATTCGAGGATACCGTGCTTATAGGCCCTGCCCAATCATCGACGGGATGCGGCTCAACAATACTCGATGCCGGCCAGTTCTCAATTCCTATCGTTGGTTCCAACGGCGACGTTCATGTCTTCTGGCAGGGCTACGTCCTCGACTCGGGGCTGGAATGCTCCGGGCGGACGCACATCAAGCACGTCGTTTCCACCGACGGTGGCCTGACGTTCGGGGCCGAGCAGGCGGTCATTCCGGTCTCCGGATACACTTACGCCAATGGAGGCATTGACACTTACTCGATGCCGGTTGGTGATGTCGACCTGACCGGGGGACCTTTCGACGGTAACATCTATATCGCTTTCACTAACCGGGGCGATGAAGATCTGACTGAAGATCGCACCGACGTAGATTTCATCCGGTCCACTGACGGCGGCGTAACGTGGTCAGATCGCTACCAGATAAATGATCCTCCCGATGCCGACCAGATGGATGCCTTTCATCCCTGGCTGATTGTAAACGAGGAAGGCGTGTTGGTTGTTATCTTCTACGACCAGCGTTATGATCCCAGGCGATATTTCCTTTTCGACTGCATCGCGGCCTATTCATTTGACGGCGGTGAAACCTTTACCACCAACCATCGGATCAGCGATGTCTCGTCCTCACCGCATGATCTCGATGCACCGCTCGACCTTCTTCCTCCTGCATTTTTCAGTGCAACCGACGGCGGCGCTGCCGCGCTGGCAACCTCGACGTCGATGGCAGGCTTGATTGCCGAATACATCGGCGTCACCGCCTTCGAGGATAAGATCCTTGGCGTCTGGACCGACTCGCGCGACCTCAATTCCGAGGTGTACACTGCTACCTGGCAACTACCGCTTCTGGAGCCCAGGCTGATCGCACCGGATACCAATTCCATTCACTCGATGCAACCATTACTGAAGTGGTCGACCGGGTGGAAACACGACCAGGACAGCTACCGGGTGGAGATGTCGCCGACCGACGACTTTTCCGCATCGGTTATCTCGGCAACGGTAGACACCAACTTCCACCTCCCCGAGCCACCGCTAACAAACGGTCTCTGGTACTGGCGGGTGAAGGGCTTTGACCTGACCACCGGCGACAGCAGCGGGTACTCCCCCGTCTGGAATTTCACCATGGAAGGTAGTTACGAGTGTGGCGATGTTGACGGTAGCGGACAGGTCGACGCTCTTGATGTTGACTACTTTATTGATTGGCTCTACCGCGGCGGAACCGGCCCGGTAACACTCGCGGTCGCTGATGTCAATGGTGACGATAACGTAGACGTCCTCGACATTGATTACTTCATCGACTGGCTCTACCGCGGCGGACCCGACTTAAACTGCTGGTAGTAAAACATGCGGCAGGTGTTAGAGCTTACCGAAGAGCTTGGCAAAGAACCGGTGAACGCGGTGAATCCCCGTCACCGGTTCGGCATACAAAAGCAGGCACCTGTCAGTGACCACTTCCAGCCCGGCTTCGGAGGCCTGGTCGGCCAGCTTCGAATAATCAGCGCCCTCCTGAAACCACAGCCGTTTTACGCCATGGCGGGTAGCTTCACTAATCAGATTGCCGACCTTTTCCGGTTTAACAGACACCAGCACAGCCTCGACCGGCTCGGGCAACTCCGATAGGCTCGCATAACAGGTGTCACCTTCGCATGAACCCAGAGAAGGATTGACCCCGAAGACCCGGTATCCGTTTTTCTTGAGACTACGATAAGCCCAGGTGCCAAACTTCATTTTCGAGGAGGACACGCCAACTACGGCAATAGCTCCGGAGTTGACGAAACGATTGATCTTCGGATCCATGAACGCCCCAATTCTGATTAGACTGACATGAAATAGGCCCTGTTGGCCTTCTGCCTGACAAGCAACTTATCAATCAGACCCACCAGAATCAAGAGCAATCCGGCAAATACAAGTATATTGAGGTTACCGCCGAGCCTCGATGACCACTGCTCCATAGTGCTGACAAAGGCAGAACCAGACAACAGCCGCTCAAGCGAGAACGCTTCGACAGCATAAAGTATATCTTTAATATTGATAAAATAATTGACTACGCCACAAATTGTTACAACTGCCACAAACGCAATAAATAAACTTGACCGACTGATGGCTGTGGCGGGCTTTTCAAGCGCTCTTATAATGGCCATCGTCCGCGCGGTGAAATGAGGCGACAGAAGTTGTCTTTCCTCCTGCGCCAGACCTGAGTACAGATGGCTATAATCTGCCATCGTCCCCTGACACAACTGGCAGGAATCAAGGTGTTTGCGCTCATCCGGCGAGAGACTCTCCGGGCGCAATTTATTATCAAGATATTCTTGTATCCGCTTATCTGACAAATGCTTTATCGACATAAATCCTCCTGCTTGTACTTGGCCAATAGCCTGTCTTTGAGTAACTTCCTGGCCCTGAAGATGTGGCTCTTGACGGTCCCGTCCGGAATTCGGGTAATCTGAGATATCTCCTTGTACGACATATCCTCCAGATGATACAGCGCCAATATAGTGCCATACTGGACCGGCAGCCGGTCTATTTCCTCTATCAGCAGGGCCGAAAGATCCTTGTATTCGGCCGTTTCGTCAGGCGTGTTATCTTCGGCAGCTATCCTTTCCAGGGGAGACTCCTGAGGAGCCACGTCGTCGAGCAGAGGCACCCTCTTTTTCTCGAGGTAATTCAAGCTGGTGTTATAAGCTATTGTGGCAATCCAGGTTGAGAGCTTCGACTGGAACCTGAAGGAGTCCAGTTTCTGGTATACTTTGACAAATACCTCCTGGCAGACATCTTCCCGATCAGCTTCCGTAGTCACCATTTTGAAGACAACATGGGCAACCAGCTTTTGATATCGCTCGATAATCACTCCGAATTGGTCGGTGTTACCACCCTTAATTCGGGCGATAAGTTGCTTCAACTCCTCACGATTCTCCATTTGTTATTAGTATACGACAGATGGGGCCAAAAGATGTTTCAAATCAGCCCGCAAAAACCCTGCAACATAAAATGGCCTTACCGGTCTGATTAAACAGAAGCACGAAACTGATGATAAAAGGAGTTTGGTTATGTGGGATGCCGTAATAACAGCTGTCGTCTTTGTAGGGCTTACGGCAATATTCAAGGTCTTTGCTGATGCCGTAATCCGGGGCAAGCTTATCAACAAGGGGCTTGTTGACGAAAACGTCAAATACCTCTTCAAGAAGAATACCGACCTTCAGCCCGTCACCAATGTAAAGTGGGGGCTGGTCCTGGTCGGACTGGGCCTGGCTCTGCTGATCAAGCAGTTCTACCCATACTACATGCGAGACGAGAGTGTTCTGGGCCTGATGTTCCTCTTTGCCGGTATTGCTTTCTTGATCTATTACTGGGTTGCCAAAGGCAAGATTGCCGAGCAGGAGAATAAAGACGCTGTAAGATAACCTGTTCTTGATTCTTCAAAGAGTCTCTCGCCACAACCCCTGTCGCTTTGCGACAGGGGTTATTTCTTGCCCTGCGAAGCCCGTCTATCAGTCGTCAAGACCGAGCGCCTTCAGGATGAATGCATATTCGAAGGCTGTCTCCTTGATTGAATCGTAGCGTCCCGATGCGCCGAAATGCCCTGCCCCCATTTCGGTTTTCAGCAGGAGCATATTCTGGTCGGTTTTAGCGGCCCTCAGTTTTGCTGTCCATTTGGCCGGTTCCCAGTACTGGACCCGGGGATCATTCAGCCCGGCCGTAATCAACATATGAGGGTACGCCTGGTTGGTAACGTTGTCATAGGGTGAGTAGGTCATCATGTAGTCGAAATATTCCTTCTCGTTCGGGTTGCCCCATTCCTCGTATTCTATTACCGTCAGCGGAATCGAGGCATCGAGCATGGTATTGACAATATCCACAAACGGCATACCGGCCAGGGCAACTTTGAACAGGTCGGGTCGCATGTTCACCACCGCACCGATAAGCAGGCCACCGGCACTGCCGCCGTCGATTACCAGGTGATCAGGCGACGTGTAATTTTGTTCGATTAGATACTCGGCGCAGGCGATAAAATCAGAGAACGTATTTCGCTTGTGAAGCAGCATTCCCTGCTCGTACCAGTAGCGACCCATCTCTCCCCCCCCGCGCACATGGGCGATGGCTACCACAAAGCCCCGTTCGAGCAAACTTATTTTGTCGCTCGAAAAACGCGGTTCCGAGCTGTATCCATACGCGCCGTACCCGTACAGAAGAAGCGGGTTGCGACCGTCCCTCTCCAGATCCTTCTTGTGGTAAACCGAAATCGGAACCATCGTACCATCGGCCGACGAGGCAAGCACCCTGTGGGCTTCGTACCGCGACTTGTCATATCCACCCAGGACCTCCTTCACCTTCAGGATTTCCCAGGTCCTGCCACCCATGTCGTAGTCATAGACGGTATTCGGGGTAAGCGGGGAGGAATAGGTGAAACGTAGTGTTGACGACTCGAAATCCTTATTCTTGGCCGCCCGGTAAGTGTACACTTCTTCCGGGAAATCCAGGTAGTGAGACTCTCCCGTTTTAAGATCAAAGATCCTGATCTGCTTGAGCCCGCCCCGTCGGACGTAGACCCCCATGAAATCCGCGAAAACCTCTACGCCGTCGATTTTGACGGAATCGCTGTGGGCGATATATTCGGTCCAGTGTCTTCTATCAGGTCTTCGAACCGGGGTGACCATCAACTTGAAATTCGGCGCACCGTCGTTAGTGTTTATAAAGAACCTGTCATCATGGTGGTAGACAGCATACTCCATCTTGTGCTGCCGGGGATGAATCACCTTGAAGTCATCGGTTGGGTGATTGGCATCAAGATAATGGACCTCACTGGTTGTGTTACTCCCCAGCTCCAGAAGCAGGTACCGCTTACTTTTCGTTTTCGACAGGTACATTTCGTAGGCCTGGTCGGTTTCGTGAAAGACCATCTCATCGCCGGCGTAGTCCATACCAAGGGTGTGACGGTAAAGCCGGTACGGTCTCATGGCTTCATCAAGGACAGTGTAGAAGATCGTCTTGTTGTCGTTGCCCCACTCCAGCGAATAATAGACGTTGGGCACCCGGTCCGACAGCAGTTCCCCGGTTTCAATGTCTTTTATGTAAATGGTGTACTTTTCAGAACCGTTGGTATCGACGGTGTAGGCCAGCAGGCGGTCATCCGGGCTTACGCGGTAGGCACCGATATCGAGGTAATCGTGTCCCTCCGCCAGGGGGTTTTCATCGAGCAGCACTTCTTCAGCTCCGTCAAGGCTTCCTTTCTTTCGACATATGATCTTGTACTGCTTGCCTTCCTCGGTCCGGGTGTAGTAGAAATAATCACCGTCTTTCTCGGCTACCTCCATATCGGTTTGTTTGAGTCGGCCGACGAGTTCCCGGTACAGTTTGTTTTGAAGCTCCTCGGTGTCTTCCATCACAGCTCCGGTGTAGGCATTTTCAGCTTCCAGGTATTCGATGACTTCCGGGTTTCCGCGCTGCCGGAGCCAGTGGTAATCATCGATCCTGACGACACCGTGAATACTGTCGACCTTTGGCTCTGTTCTTGCCACCGGTGCACTGGGCTGTCGCTTTTGAATACAGGACGCCGCAACTGTCAAAAGCAGCGTAGTGGCCGCCGCTATCGATATAATCCGCATTCTCATGAAGAGTCTCCTATTGTCCAAAACCGTCGTTCCATCCATTTTATAATGGGGTGACCGACATCACCCTCCCAGCCGAGCCAGGAACTGCTCCAATCGCTCCGGGTCGTCGTTGAAATCAAAATAGTACTGCCGAAATTGCTCCAGGTCGCGCCGCACCAGGATGTCCGGCCGCTCGTCAATACGCTCAAGATACTGATCGAGAAAGCCCGGAAAATCGACAAAGCGAACCTCGGAGAATTGCTTTAAATGCTCCATCACCCTGTTATCCCAGTGGACTATTGCCGCTTCTTGATTGCCAAACCAAATCTTCTTCACCGGTGTCAGTTGAGTCGCAGCCGGAAAGGAGAACAGGACCCGTCGCTGCCGCAGATACTCATATGGGGCTTTCTTCTCATGACCCGGCCTTCCTCGCTCTTCGATCGGTTGGTGAGCGACATACTCGTCTGTAAGTCCGGCGTGAGCCTCGATGGCCACCGGGAACTCGGCATAGTACATCAGCATTGCCTTCATTCCGTAAAAGGCCACCGCTACCGAATCGGTACCGGTAAAAACACGTTTCAGCAACTCACCGTCAGTCCGAGCCTGGCCTATTAGTTCGGGCGGATAAAAAGTTCGCTCATCCACAATGCCTTCTACACCCTGCTGAGGAGCGTCAAACTGATAGATTGAGCCCCAGCTCATCACCACGATTGCGAAGCCGGCCGCAATCCGTACCGCCGCTGGCAACCTTAGTGACGCCAGGGCGGCCTCGATTGCCAGAAAGCACAGGGCCGTAATCGGGATAAAGAAACGGGCAAACATGAAGTCGCCGCCTACACGAACCACGTAGATAACAGACGGTACCACTATCATCAGACAAAGCAGTCCCGTGCGACTGATCATGTCCAGTGGGCGGCCCTTCCCTTTGATCTGCCTCAGCATGCGATACACCAGCCAGACCGCCGCCGGGACCAACAAGAACAAAACGTAGTAACTTTTTATAAACAGCCACAGGTAGACCCACCCCTGCGACCAGTAGGCCAGGTTCCCCGATTTGGCGTAATAAGTATTGGGGAAAGGATAGCCGTAGTAACTGTAACGAATAATCCAGTATGGTATGTATAGCACGATCGCCGGGACGGAGTAATACAACAGATTCCTAAGCACCGGTCGCCGCGCAATGAGTATGAAAAGCCCTCCCAAAGCGAGAGCTATCATCGCTTCGGGACGTGACATGACCGCAGCCGCCATCACTACTCCTGCCACAGCGAAGCGGGTGGCTTTTTGGGCCGACAGCAGCAGGCAGACCGCCAGCGCAATCAGAAAAGCGGTCAGCGATGTTTCCATGCCCGATGTTGCCCAGACATGGTAATCCTGCATGACCAGAATACTCAAAGCGGCCACCGGCAGAACGATAACTGACTTCCTGCCCTCAATGGCGAGATGCCGATAAGAGAAGAGCATCAGTACCAATGCTGTCAGCAAGTACGACGCTATACTGAGCACATGTGAAAACGCGATTGATTCGAAACCCAGTCTTCGCCCCAAGGCTATCAGGATGGTCCATAGGAAGCTGGTATACCCCTCGACTCGTTCGCCTATGTTGTAAACCAGGCCGTAACCGTCCACCAGGTTTTTGGCATAGCGGAATGTAAAAAAGGCATCGTCGCAAACCCAGGCTAAGGCAATTGCCCGATACAGACCATACGCCGAAGCTATGCTGACGAGGGCAAAGAATGCCGCCTGATTCGGTCCTGAGAGCACTCTGGTTTGCGAGGAGCTGTGTGTACTCATAGCAGGTCACAGACCGGGGCTGCCGATCGGTGATTTTCAATCCCGTTGACTTCCAACTTTTCGCTAAAGGTAAGACCCGCATAGCACGGTGTCAAAGGGCTTTTAGGGGTCACCGGCCGCCTGTCCGGCGGATAAGCTCTTAATCGGTGTTTTTTTAGGCGCAGGCTGGATACGGATTGACATTTCGGGGGGTTTTTGGTATCATTATGGCTCGATATTTTGGCCTTAGCTATGCTAAAGGCTTATTTTGAATTACACAAAACCCGGAGGGTTCCCGGTGAAGGAATATACCACCGATAAAATCCATAATATCTGTCTTGCCGGACAGCGCGGCTGCGGCAAAACAAGCCTCGCTGATACCATTGCCTTCAACACCAAGATCAATAACCGTATTGGTCGTGTTGACGAAGGTAGTTCAATCCTGGACTACAACCCCGATGAAATCTCCCGCAAAACGACCATCGCTTCAAAGCTGCTGGCCTGCGAGTGGAACAAGTCAAAGATCAACATCCTTGACTGTCCCGGCCACACCGATTTCATCGGAGAACTCCAAAGCTGCCTTAAGGTTACCGAAGCGGTGGGAGTGCTGGTCAGCGCTAATTCCGGCGTTGAAATAGGTACTCAGATTCACTGGAAAGAGATTGAAAAAAGCGGCCGCCCGCGCTTCTTCTTTGTCAACAAAATGGAAGCCGAAAATGTCAAGTGGCAGACATGCCTGAACTCTATTAAAGACGTCTTCGGCAAGCAGGCTGTAGCGGTTCAGATTCCGATGGGCGAAGCCCAGGGATTCAAGGGCATCGTAGACCTGCTTAAGATGAAAGCTTATACCTTCGCTACCGGCGGTAACCGGACCGAAGTCGACATTCCGGGCGACCTTAAAGACCAGGCCGAGAGTGAACGGGAAAACCTGGTTGAGGTGGCGGCGGAATCTGATGATGAACTGCTGGAAAAATATTTCGAAAACGGTACCCTTGACAACGCTGAAATGCTCAAGGGGCTTAAAGCCGGCATCGTGGCCGGCAAGGTCTACCCCATTCTGGTTGGCTCTGCCTACAACAACATTGGGGTGCAGCTGCTGCTCGATTTTGTGACCGAGTATTTGCCGTCTCCGGATTCTCTACAGAAAACCCAGGCTGTCA
The DNA here is from genome assembly GCA_020348905.1 of Candidatus Zixiibacteriota bacterium. GTDB lineage: Bacteria > Zixibacteria > MSB-5A5 > GN15 > FEB-12. The sequence continues at coordinate 2,135,798 of CP070756.1, read as the reverse complement.
AGACCGGCACCGAAGAGGCCATCGATCTGGCTATCGATTCCGCATCCAAGCCGGTCGCCTTCATTTTCAAGACTGTCTCCGAGGGTCACCTTGGAGAAATGGTCTTTGCCAAATGCTTCAGCGGTTCCGTCAAGGTGGGCAGCGAACTGAAGAACCAGCAGACCGGCAGTTCCGAGCGCATCAACCAGATCTCTGTTTTCCAGGGTAAAAACCGGGTTGAGGTTCAGTCCATTGCTGCCGGGGATATCGGCACCTTCGTTAAGCTGAAAGATACTCATACTGGCAACACCCTGGCCAGTGGCGGCACCTCGGTGACCGTACCGCCGGTCGCCTTTACCAACCCGGTTATGGACGTAGCCATCAAAGCCAAATCGAAGGGTGATGAAGAGAAGATCTCCAACGGGCTGGCAAAACTGCGTGAGGAAGACCCGACCTTCCGCCTGATCTCCGATCCGGCCCTGAAACAGCAGGTTCTCTATGGTCAGGGGCCGACCCATATCGACGTACTGGTAGAGCGTTTGAAAACCAGGTTCGGCGTCGAGGTAGAGTTGGCCAGGCCTCGGGTCCCATACCGCGAAACCGTAAAGGGTAAAACCGAAAAACAGTACAAGCACAAGAAACAGTCCGGTGGACGCGGTCAGTACGGCGACGTTTATATTCGCATCGAGCCCAACAGCCGAGGTGGCGGCTTTGAGTTTATCGACTCCATCAAGGGAGGCGTAATACCCAGCAAATACATCCCGGCCGTTGAGAAAGGTGTCGTGGAATCGATGCAGAACGGCGGCCTGGCCGGCTCCCAGGTTGTCGATGTCAAGGTAACCCTGTACTTCGGTTCTTACCATGATGTCGATTCATCCGACATGGCCTTCAAAATCGCCGGGCTGATGGCATTTAAGGAAGGCTTCATGGAAGCCAAACCGGTTCTTTTGGAACCGATATACAATGTTGAGGTGACCGTTCCTGATGACTTTACCGGCGACGTGATGGGTGACATCTCCTCCCGCCGGGGCAAAATTGCCGGGATGGACCCCGACGGTAAGAACCAGACTGTTCGGGCCACCGTCCCGCAGGCGGAACTCTACCAGTATGCCGTCGATCTGCGTTCAATGACCCAGGGGCAGGGCGTTTACACCCTGTCGTTCTCTCACTACGAGGAAGTACCGTACGAGGTAGCTCAGAAAGTGATCGAGGATGCCCGGCGTGACAAAGAGGCCGAGAGCTGATTCAATTACCGGTCTATAAGACGCGAAAAGGTCAGAACCACCAGGTTCTGACCTTTTTCTTATGCCGCTTTTAAACGGTTCAGTGGTTGCCGGCAGTGACTATATTGAGTCTGGCGGTGCTTCTGCCGTATCGACTTCTTCCTCAATCTCCTCCCCAAGCTCTTCCTCAGGCTCCTCTGCAGGTTCTTCCGCAGGTATCTCTTCTTGCTCTGCCTGCGGTGCCGCCGGCGCGATTTTGAAACTAACGGCTTTCAAAATATTTCCGTCCGCATCAAGAACCCTGACCTCCCAGTCACCGGTCCATGACGGCAGAATCTGCTTGGAACTCCAGGTTCGCCAGGATGAACTTCGTACCGGCAAATCCACCGTTGCCATCGTTTCCCCTTCGCGCGTCCAGACATGCTGAATCACCGTTGTGTCAACGGCACCAACGCATTTGGTCCAGAAAAACACCTGTCCCACGTCCGCGCCAAAGCTCTCAGCTTCACCGACCGGCTGGCGGTCTTCAACGCCAGCACATACCGCTGTCTCTACCTCGGTAAACGGACCTGCAGCCGTAGCCGGCTGGGCCAGGCAGGATGCCGCTGAGAAAACGACGACCAGCAAACCTACTGTTACAATTCGTGAAGTCATGCTCCCTCCTAAGTGCTTGTTATATCAATCGTCGGGTCATAGTATTCAGGTATCGGCAAGTGCGCTAAGCTTTGAAGCTTGCGTTTCAACCTGTTGTTCTTACCCTTGGCAGTTCCCCGATTGGCTGTTGCTGTCTGGCCTGGCAACCCGCCTCTGACAGTTCCCCAGTCTGATTCACTTTACTCCGGGTATATTCCTTCCACCAGTTCAGCAATCTCCTTGGACGGAATTGCGTGCCAGCTTTCGACCTGAAATGCTCCGCGCGCCCGGCTCAGCAGTGAAACCTTGGCGGCCGTCTTCTCGTCCGGCGCTTCGTAGATACACATGAAGTCATATGGCCCCAATAGCGCATAATGAGCGAGTACCTTTACCTCCGGGCACTTTTCATTAATTTCGTCAAGCCAGGCGATGCTGTCCTTCGAATGCGCCTTCAACTTGCTGGTAACCTCAATAATGTTCGCGTCCTGCGGCGCTATCTTGGTCATCATCACAAACGTCTTCATACCAACCTCCTGAGTTTTTGTAAAGCAAAAACTGTAAGGCACTGATGACTTGATTTTGCGAATGAGCAGGAATTCAGAAACGTTAGCTATCTTTGGCGATCAGTTTCATATTTATAATAATACGTTGTCAAATCATCCGAAACAGATTTTTTCGGCTCCCAAACGCCTGAGGCATTCTGATCCAGTATCACATTTTTCAGGGTGAGGCAATATTATATTGACATATATACAAATGGGCAGTATTCTGCTGGCGAAAGGGACGGGCCAAATCCGCGATTGGCAGCCTTCTTCGCTCTCGAAAGCCAACCCGGTGCGGCACAAGTGAGGGTACGATTGGTGAAAAAGAAACTGACCGAAAAACAGAACCGCGTACTGCAGTTCATTAAAGAACAGATCTCTGCTCGCGGCTCGGCTCCCACTATCAGGGAGATCGGCAAATACATGGGCATCACCTCGACCAACGGCGTCCGGCTGCATTTGACAGCCCTTATCAAGAAAGGCTATTTAAAGAAACAGCAGTTCATTGCCCGCGGATTGGAGCTCACCTCCTCGATTGCAACCGACATCAGGCAGGTCCCGGTGGTTGGTTCGGTCCCCGCCGGATCGCCCATCGACGCGGTCGAGAATATCGAAGGCGAGATTGCGCTCGATGCTTCCTTCGCTCCGAAGGGTGATTCGTTCACGCTGCGTGTAACCGGCGATTCTATGCGCGACGCCGGCATCCTCGACGGTGACCTGGTGCTGGTGCAAAAGCAGCCGGTAGCCCGCAAAGGCGACATTGTCGTCGCTATTATTGGAGATGAGGCGACTGTTAAACGGTACTATCCCGAGGGACGGCAGGTTCGTCTCCAGCCGGAAAACGACGACTACGACCCGATCATCGTCGATAAGCGCTCACGGGAGTTTCGCATCGCCGGCAAAGTGGTCGGCCTGATGCGTAAACTGAATTGAGCCAGATGCCGCCCCGGTCGAGGCACAAAAAAACCCGCCCTGACTGGCAAGGCGGGTCGGTTTCGTCCTTGAAAAAATAATTCAGATCCTTCTGATCACTTAGCCATCCCCAACTCGAGCTCAATGTTAATCGTGACCTCATTGCCGACCACAACCCCGCCGGCATCAAGCGTCTTGTTCCACTTTACGTCGAAATCCTGACGGTTGATCTTAGCGGTCACGGCAAATCCGGCCTTGGTATTCCCCCAGGGGTCAGTGACCACACCCCGAAAAGTCCCGTCGAAAGTAACCTCTTTGGTGATGCCCCTCATGGTCAGGTCACCGGTGAGCTTAAAATTCTCACCCGAAACATCATGTACCTTCTTTGACCTGAACGTCATCGCCGGAAAATTCTCGACATCGAAAAAGTCAGCACTGCGCAGATGCTCATCGCGCTTGGCCTCGTCCGTGTCTATCGAGGCTACCTGTACGGTAAACTCAACCGATCCGCCCTCGAGTTTGTCGGCATCGAATTCAATTGTAGCCGAGTAATCGCCAAATGTCCCCTTGACATCCGAAATTACCAGGTGCCTGACCGAAAAACCAACCGATGAATGGGCTTTATCGATTTCCCACGTTGCCGAAGTTGCACCGGCCGACGTGGTCAAAAATGCTGCTAATACTGTAAACACCTGCCTGAGCACTGATGGCCTCCTTTTTGCCTTTGATTTAATTTTGTCATAAGAACAGGCATCCCTCAGCATTGGTTCCTGAGATTGTTGCCGGTACAATGTTACTGTCTAACATCATGTTAAGTTATATGATGTAAACAAGTAGTTCAACTTACCGCACCGCTACCAGGATAGCCCCGGTGATATAAGCCAGTATCCACCAGCTATAGGCAAGTCGGGAATAGAGGTGCAGACCAGCCGGCACCATCACTTTTGGGCCGTGAGCAAGCCTGAATCGCCAGATAAGGACGCAGTCGATTATCATCGCTGTAAGCGATGAGTAACCAAGAACGCCATGAACCGTAAACGGACCACTCTCCGAGCCAATAATCATGCAGGTTGTGGCGGTAATGTCCAGCAGCACGCCTATTGTCAGGAAATAAAGGACAATATTGCCTACTACTTTCTTTCTCTGCTCAGTGATTATGGCCACACTGTAGCTGATCAGGGCGAGATTGACGATTATGGTTCCGGCGATGAGAATAGGTTTCATGCGTACACTATCAGTTGTTATTGAAAATTAGAACCAAAACTAAGGCGATAAGTTTCGCAAAACAAGCATCAAACAAATTCTCTCGTAAGACCTGTGCGACCTTCGGGGCTCGCTGTATCTGACTATCGTACCATGAGTTATGTAGTTTTAGTTGACAATTGGTGGTCCTGCCGTAGATTATTAATGACTACCAGTCAAGCTCTGTGAGCTTCCTGAAGAGGTGACTTCGTCTCAGCGCTACATCGGAAGTAGTGACCACGAAGAGCTGGTAGTTGGCAAAACCCCATGACGGGGTAAACCACAACCATCCTTAGGAGGTGGTACACAGCTTAGATTCGGGGACGTCTGCGGCCTCTCAGGCGTCCCCTCACACATATTATAGGTCTTGTCGAGGGGGCGGTTTGCCACAAGTCGAGGGGTTCAGTTTCCGTACACACACTTTGTGTGTCCTGTCGAGGGAACCGTTTAGAGCAAAATCGGGGGGTTCAGTTTCCGTACACACACGATGTGTGTCTTGTCGAGGTAGCCGTTTGGTGCAAATTACGGGCGCCAGCTTCCATACACAAACGGCGTGATTTTTCGGACTACGGTGCCCCACAGCTTGCTGTGGGATCCTTACGGTCGTACGCCCGGAGGCGAGAGGTCATATCGTCACTTCCCCAGCCTCTGTCTCACCGCCTCAAACAGGCATACCCCCGCCGCCACGGACACATTCAGGCATTCTACCGACCCGAGCATCGGGATTCTGACCAGGAAATCGCACTTCTCGGCCACCAATCGCCGCAACCCTTTCCCTTCGCTGCCCATCACCAGCGCCGTTGGGGTTATCATGTCGACTTCATAGAGGCTTTGCTTAGCACTGTCGGCTGTACCGACAATCCACAACCCCGCCTTCTTAAGCTGCTCGATTGTCCGGACCAGATTCGTCACCTGGACAAACGGGACATTTTCCGCCGCACCGGAGGCGATCTGCCTCACCGTTGGAGTCAGCGAGGCCGACCTGTCTCTGGCAACCACCACGGCATGTGCCCCCGCTGCATCGGCCACCCGAAGACAGGCCCCGAGGTTATGTGGGTCCTGAACGCTGTCGAGAATCAGCACCAGAGCCGGCTTCGAAAGGCCGCCGATGATACCAAGCAAATCATCTTCGTTTCGAGCAGAAACCGGGGCGCCGGCATTGGCGTGCTTGCTTTTTCGCACAAAGGCTGGTTTGGATTTTCGGGTCAATGTCAAACTCCGGTAACTCGATTAGATTGGCTCAAGTTACGCTTACGACGCCAAAAGTCAAGCACCACCGGTTGACCGCCCGGGCAGGTTTTCCACATTTTCCTTGAACGCCCCGGCATCAATGATTACCTTGATGGCGAAATCAAGACGAAGGGGCTATCAAGGGGAGCACAAGATGGCTGTCAAAGAAATTATTCAACTGGGTCATCCTGACCTGTATCTGACCTGCGAGGATGTTAAGCAGGAAGACATGAACCGTCTGAGACCGGTTATCGCGGACATGCATGACACCGTAATGGACTTCCGTCTCAAGCACGGTTTCGGGCGGGCTATCGCCGCACCGCAGATTGGACTGAACAAACGTTTGGTCTACGTGTTTGTTGACGAACCGATGATCCTGGTTAACCCGGTTCTGTCCGATTTGAGCAAAGACATGATTTCGCTGTGGGACAATTGCATGTCGTTCCCGTTTTTGAGTGTGAAGGTCAAACGCCACAAAGAATGCACCGTGACGTATCTGGATATGAACTGGCGCGAAAAATCACGCCATCTGGAGGGCGACATGTCGGAACTGGTTCAGCACGAAGTTGACCATCTCGATGGCATTCTGGCGGTGCAGCGGGCGATCGACGATCACGCCTTCGCCATCCGCGGGCAAGAACGTAATTGAGCGCTTAATGGCCGCCAAGCACGGAAAACATGCCAGCACCGGCAATCAGGATGCTGAAGCCGATAAACAGCAGCGCGATTACCATCAAAACACCGTTGATCACAAAGTACAGCTTCAGCTTGACCAGCGCCTCCACCAGCTGCTGCTTGTTTCCGGTGAACTGGGCTCCCTCCGAGGCCGAGGCTGCCTGAAAAAGCAGCACGCCCAGCCAGATGGGCAACCAGGCAACTATGATACCGACAATCGAGAGCGCTATGACCACGCCGTTAATGATCATAACGATGCCAAGTAGCTTCATCCAGCCCTTGGCCTGGTATAGCGGCAGACTGATTTCCTTGATCTGGGTTTGTTCTTCCATGATATATCCCCGCGTTTGGCTGTGGTGTTCGATTGATCTGCGTCTTACC
>CP070756.1:2097391-2128881 GCA_020348905.1 Candidatus Zixiibacteriota bacterium | reverse complement strand
GATCTCGGTAATCTTATTTCGAGCCTTAAGCAGCGGGTCGGCCACAAGCCCGTCTCCGAACAGGGCCTGCTCCACCGCCTCTTCAATCGCCTGCTCCATATAAACCCAATCCGGATCCACCGGCGGGTGCTTGGCAAGCCTGATTTGCCTGATAAAGGTCTGAAGGTGCACACTCGATGAGAAATAAGGATCCTGCTGGGCCTCCACGCTCGACGGGTTGGCCGACCGGTTGGCTTTGCAGAACTTAACCTGGTTGTCGGGCGATGTTATGAACTCGACAAAGCGTGTAGCCGCCTCCTTGTTTTCCGACGCCGCGTTCACCGCCAGGAATTCGCCGCCCAGAAAGGAACGCCCGGAGAGTTCGGTCCCCGGAACAAATGTAGATATCAGGTTTATCTGACGATTCTCCAGCTCCATCCGCTTAAGCAGCCAGTCACCACTCAGAATGAATCCGACTTTACCGTCAAGGAAAGCATCCTCAATCTTGCGCTGGTCAGCCACGTAGCCGCAGGAGTCATGCAGTTGCTTGTAGTAACCAAGGGCTTCCACCGCCTTGTCCGATGCCAGCAGGCAGTATTTTCCGTCTTCGGAATACAACTCGCCACCGAACGACCATAAGAACGGCAGGAATTTCTTATAAAGGCGGTGCTTCTCCGGAGTGTTAGAACCCCAGCCATATATGTTTCTGCCTAACCGTTGAATGTTCTTTGCTGCCGTCATCAGTGAGTCCAGCGTTACCGGAACATAGGTATCGCTGTACCCGGCTCTTATCAGCAGGTCGCGATTGGCAAAGAGAACCCTCGTACCGAGAAACCAGGGACGTGCATATACCTTGCCGGCGTATGTCGCCATGCCCCAGCCCTGATAACCGGCACTATCGGCAACCGCCGACTCGGACAAATCCATAAGTAGACCATTCGCCGCGAACTCGGCGATCCAGTCCGAACCGAGTTCGACCACATCGGGTCCGGTCCTGGAGCCGAAGGCGATGACGATCTTTTCATGTCCGTTGGACCAGGTAAGATCAGTCAGTTCAACATCGATATCAGGATTGGCGGCCTCAAATTCGGAAACCATCTGTTCGATGACAGGCTTTACGCCGGGGTCGGTCCAGAATTGCCACCAGCTGATGGTTGTCTTTGACTGGGCCGCAACACAAAAAGTAAGAACGATCGTTGCGATAACAGGAGCTTTAAGTCTCATCATTCAATCCTCGAACTATTATAGGGCATGAAAAATCGTTTTGAATATTACCAAAGGTGGCTGCCGTAAGCAATTAAAAAATTCTTTTTGTTGCCAATGTCGACCGCCGTACTAATCTTCTGCACAGTGAGTTATCATCTTATCCTTATATCGGTCGCCGGGTATTCGGGCTGGTTCAACCCCGATACCGTTGCCACCCTGGTGGCGTCCCTCATAAGTATCGCCATTGTTCTCTTTACAACCTTTTACAAGCGGGGAGGCGCTGCGTTCAAGGTGCGTGAGATTGCCGGCCTTCGGGCGGTCGAAGATGCCATCGGCCGCGCCACCGAGATGGCTCGACCGGTTTTGTATACACCGGGGTGGGGGGGAGACATCCAGCGCCCTACGACAATAGCCTCCATGAATATCCTGAGCCACATTGCTGAAAAGACCGCCGATTATGACTGCCGGCTGGTCTATCCGACTCACGATCCGGTGATAATGGCGGTGGCCCAGGAGGTGGTAAAAGAGAGCTACGCCAGGGTAGGATTTCCCGATCGATACCGTGCCGAAGATGTGGCCTATGTTTCATCTTCACAGTTCGGGTATGCCGCTGCGGTTGACGGATTGATAACCCGGCTGCAACCAGCGTCGATCTTCCTGCTGGGTACGTTCGAGGCAGAGTCGCTGATTCTGGCCGAAACCGGCAATTCCATCAATGCCATTCAAATCGCCGGCACTGATTCAACCATCCAATTGTCGTTCTTTATCGTGGCTTGCGATTACACTCTGATCGGCGAAGAGGTGTTCGCAGCCTCCGGTTACCTGTCCGGCGACAAATCCATTCTGGCCTCGGTCAAGGCACAGGACATAATGAAGGTTCTGATCGCCCTGTTTGTTGTCGTTGCCGTGATCTGGAGCACGATCGAGGCCATCAGCAACGTTCCGCTCAGCGAATGGTGGGTGTTCTGATGGGACGCAGACTTCCTCTGGCGGTATGCTTTGTCTTTGGACTGGTGATGTTCCTGCAGTACTTCTCGGAGCATCCCGTCGCCATTAATCTTAATCAGACAATACTGGACTACTGGCAGATAGTTTTTGCATTTACACTGATCGTTGGCATCTTCACCTACTTCAAGAACAACGTCACTCAGATATCGCGGGGCAGCGATCGACCCTTCCGGCTGGTAGGATTGGCCGGCTTTGTATCAATGCCGTTGCTGGCCCTGATCTGGGGGATAAAGGCCGACACGCCTTTTATGTGGATGTTCGAGAATGTCCAGGCGCCGATGCAGTCAACCGTTTTCGCCCTGCTGGCCTTCTTTGTCGCCTCGGCGTCATTTCGCGGTTTTCGCGCTCGCTCGTTGCCGGCAGCGGTGCTGCTGCTATCGGCACTGCTGATGCTTCTGAGCCGCTCCAACATCGGTGGTTTCTTCTCCGAAGGACTGCCGGAGATAGCCAACTGGATTCGCGACTATCCTTCGATGGCCGCCAGAAGGGCCATTCTGATCGGCATTGGTTTGGGATCGCTGACCACGTCGCTCAGAGTCATTATCGGTATCGAGCGCACCTGGCTGGGAGGTGACAAGTGAAACGTCTCGAGGCACGTCACTGGACTTTCCTCGGCTTGTTCGTAGTGGTCACAATTACAATGTTGCTTAACATCAAGCTCGAGATGAAAGTGTCGCCTTACACTCAGGATATGTACACTTACATCGAGTCTCTTCCGGAGGGTTCGGTGTTGATAATCTCGTTCGACCACGAAGCGTCGTCGTTGCCGGAGATCCGTCCCATTGCCCTGGCCGTTCTTCGCCATGCTTTCAAGAAGGGTCATAAGCTGATAGGGGTGTCGTTGCTGGCCGAAGGGACCCTTATCGGGTACCGTCTAATGCGCCAGACGGCAGACGAGCTTGACCTTGAGTACGGGCGCGATTACGCTTATCTGGGTTTTCGCCCGCAGTATATCGCCGCTATTCTGGCGATGGGAGAGTCAATTCAGCAGACTTATCCACGAGACTACCTCGGGGCACCATACGAGCAATTCGAACTGTTGAATACGGTGGAGAATTATAACGATGTTGCCGCGGTGATCTCCATTGCCGACGGCTCCCTGACCACTCACTGGATAGAATACGGGCAGGCCCGATACGGGGTGAAAGTACTGGGGGCGGTTACGGCTGCCATGGTAACCACCTATGATCCGTATCTCGCCTCGGGACAGATGTACGCCATGATGGGCGGACTGCGCGGTGCGGCGGAGTACGAGAAACTGATTGAAAGGGACGGAGGCGGAGCCCGCGGTATGCTCGCCCAATCCAGCGCTCACCTGTACGTCATCCTGCTTGTCGTACTTGGCAATATTGTATATTTCGTATCGAGAAAGCAGGGGGGAGGCAGCTGATGGAAGCCGGCACCATTGTGGCGGGAATCCTGACCCTGGCGATTCTGTCGTTTTTGTACCGCGACAACCCGGTATATAAAATGGCCGAGTACCTGCTCATTGGCGTATCGATCGGGTACGTTCTCGTTATCACCTGGACCAACACCTTGGTTTCGCTACTTTTTGAGCCACTGTGGACCGACTCCAATTTATGGCTGCTTATTCCGTTCGTGCTGGGCTTGCTGATGTGGGCCCGCTTTCATCGTAAAACAGCCTGGCTATCAAGAATTCCAATCGGCTTTATGATAGGCTCCGGTGCCGGGGTGGCCATACCGGCCATGCTCTATGGCCGAACTCTAAAACAAATGTCAGCCACCATCACGCCTCTGATGGATTCTTCGGGTGTGCCTGATTTATCCGGCTTAATCGTAATCATCGGACTGCTCACAACCCTGTCATACTTTTACTTCAGCCGCGAGCACAAAGGTTATTTCGGCGGCCTGGCTAAACTCGGAACGTTCTTTTTGATGATCTTTTTCGGAACCACTTTCGGCTATACGGTAATGTCACGGATGTCAACTTTCATTGGCCGGATGGAGTTTTTGCTCACCGATTTCCTCAGGCTTACAAACTGACGGTCACCCGTGAAGTGTCGACGCTGTAAATCATCGATGAAGGAGCTCAAACGCTCGTACCACAAACAGCGTAAATGGGTCTGCCCGCGGTGCGGTTTCGTGCGCTTTCAGCAGGTGAAAAACGATAAGAAAAAGTGATTTGATTAAGCAAATGCCTTGAATAATATTTCCAGCGCCGGGTAAGAAGGCTAAAGAGAATACAAGGTCGATCATGGAAAAAGAGCAGGCCAAAATACGAGTGGGTACCTCCGGTTACAGCTTCGATGACTGGAAAGGCAAGTTCTACCCGGCTGACATTCAAAAGGGCAAAATGCTCGACTATTACGTTCGGTTCTTTTCGACCGTCGAAATAAACTCAACCTATTATCGCATTCCGCATCCGGCGGTAATGGCCAATATCGTCAAGAAGGCGCCCGAAGGTTTCGATTTCATGGTCAAAGTGCCGCAAACTTTCACTCATCGTCGCGCTGACCTCCAGAAAGATGTCGAGAAGTTCCGGACCGCCCTGCAGCCCTTCGAAGAGTCGGGCAAGCTGGCCGGTCTGCTGGCCCAGTTTCCGTATTCGTTTAAGTATGGACAGGATTCGCTCGACTTCGTCTCCGTTTGCCGTGATGCGGTTGCTCCCAACCCGCTTTTCGTGGAGTTTCGCCACAATAGCTGGGTCAATCGGGATATGTATGATCGCCTGAAAAAAGAGAAAATCGGGTATGTCTGTGTCGACGAGCCCCAACTGTCGGGTTTGCTGAAACCGGACCTTTTTGCCACAACCGAAACGGCCTATATCAGGCTGCATGGTCGCAACAAAGCTCAGTGGTGGGATGGGGGACCCCTCCGGTACGACTACAGTTATTCCGAAGAGGAACTGAGCGAATGGAAACAAAAACTGGTCAAGATTCGTAACAAGGTGAAAAACATATACATTTATTTCAATAATTGCCACCTGGGGCAGGCCTCGGGCAACGCCAGAGATTTCATGGGCATGCTCGGCCTGTAGTTGGCAGCAGGGTTTTTGTTGACGCAGCAAGCTGAAGAGATTTATTACGAAAACTATAAAGCTTAAGGGAAAACCGTGTTTCTGAAACTGGACAGAATTCGCAAGGAATATGACGGCAAGGTGGCGGTTGATGACCTGTCGCTGGAGGTGCCCCGCGGGGTAATTTACGGCATCATCGGCCCCAACGGGGCAGGGAAGACCACTACCATCCGCATGATAATGAATATCACCATCCCTGACTCCGGGTCCATTACCATGGATGGTGCACCAACAGGGACGGCATTCCGTAATAACGTCGGATACCTTCCCGAAGAGCGCGGCCTGTACAAGAAGATGACCTTGAAGGAGATCATGGTTTACCTGGCCGAACTCAAAGGCCAGCCGTCTCCGAAGACCCTTGAGACTCTCGACCACTGGCTCGAAAGGGTTGACCTGATCGAATACAAGGACAAAAAAGTCGAAGAGTTGTCCAAGGGCATGCAGCAGAAGCTGCAGTTCGTAACGACTATCCTTCACGACCCGGCTCTGATTATACTTGACGAAATTTTCTCCGGGCTGGACCCGCTCAACATGGAATTGATCAAAGGCATAATTCTCGACCTCAAGCGGGCCGGGAAGACTATCCTGTTTTCCACTCATGTCATGGAGCAGGCCGAGAAATTGTGCGACAATCTGTGTATGATATCGCGCGGCAAAAAGGTCATCGACGGCAGGTTGACGGATGTGAAATCGCAATTCGGCAAAAACTCCGCCCAGATTGAGATTGAGGGTGATGGAGCTTTTATTGCGTCCCTTCCGGGCGTTAAGAAGATGACCGAATTTAACAATTATATCGAGCTTCATCTTCAGGATGGGGCGGATACCAATGCCATTCTCAGATCGGTGACCGACCGCGTGACGGTACGTCGTTTCGACATAGTGGAACCTTCACTGTACGATATATTCATTGACATGGCCAAGGTTGACCCGGCTGAATTGGAACAGCAAAAGGAGGGAGCCGGTGTCTAAGTTCTGGGTTGTTTTCAAACGCGAGTACGCGCAGGTGGTGAAGAAGAAGTCCTTCATTATCGGGGTTTTTCTCATGCCCGTAATGATGGGCGCTTTTATTGTTCTGCCGTCGTTTTTTGTCAATGCCACTACTTCGAAAACTGAAAAGCTGGTGGTCATCGACCAGAGCGGACTTAACATCGGCAACGAGTTCAGGGAAAGTCTCAACAGATACAAGCTCGACGATACCACCCGATACTGCTACGAGGTCAAGCAAGTTTTCGAGCTGCCGGCAGACGATAGCTTGCGCTTCACCGTGTTAGAGGATTCCCTGCGCCGATTAATCGCCAATGAGGAACTCAAGTACATGCTGGTTATCAAACGCGGGGCTCATCTGTGCGACACCTGCGTCTACCTGGTGACTAACTCCGACAAATTCCGGACTATGTCTCGTTTTGAGAATCGTCTGTCGGACATACTTTCATCGGTCCGTCTGGAAATATCCGATGTAAACCTGGGGGTTGATTCGGTCCTTAATCTGACCCGTCGGCTGTCCCTGCCGACGCGCGATGCCAAAGGCGAGTCACTGCCGTTTCTGGTCAAGTATATGGGCGCCCTGATTTTTGTCATGCTGATGTTCGGTATGATACTGGGGTACGGGCAGATGGTGATGCGCTCGGTAATAGAGGAAAAAAACTCGCGCGTGATGGAGGTGTTGATATCGTCGGTAACGCCTTTCCAGTTGATGCTGGGCAAGATACTGGGACTGGGCGCGGCCACTTTTACGCAGGCCGGGATCTGGGTGGTGCTGGGAGCCGGGATCTACACCATGAAAGGCGCCTTCAATATCGATGCTTCCATTGATCGCCTTATCTTCAATCCCGCCATCGTTATATTCTACGTGCTCTTTCTTATCACCGGTTATTTGCTCTACTCGACCGTTTTCGCGCTGATCGGATCCATCGTCAACAGCGAGAAGGAATCGCAGCATTTTATCTTTCCGATTGTTATGTCAATGATGCTTCCGGTAATGATAGCCATGTACATTATACAGGAGCCTATGTCGACGGTGTCGCTGGTTCTTTCGATGATTCCGTTCTTTACGCCGACGATGATGTCCATGCGCCTGGTATTCGTAGCTCCCACCCTGGAGAGTTATTCGATTCTCAGTGGAATATTGATGCAGGCCAGTATAGGATTCGTCATAGTCGTACTCACGACTCTTGGCATGATATGGCTGACGGCCAAGATATTCCGGATCGGGATCCTGATGTACGGCAAGAGGCCGACTTTTCCGGAGATAGTCAAATGGGTCAAATACTAAGATTATAATGTTATCAATATGATTGAACGAAAGACCCTTCCAAAAGTATTGCTGTTTCTGGCCGCCTTCGTCTTCTTTTCGGCTAACACCATATATATGCTGGAGGCCGATACGGCCTATCTCAGGCAGGCCTTCAATAAGACCTGTCACTTCGATTTCGACCACGTCGAAAAGGGACCATACCTGAACCTCAAGTCGGCCATGCTGGTCAACTATGATAACGGCGAGGTTCTTTACGCCAACAATGTCGACCAGGTCCGACCGGTCGCCTCGTTGACCAAGCTGGTGACGGCTATGGTCATACTCGACAAGAATATTGACATGAACCAGACCGAGAAGATCACCCGTGAGGATGCTCGACGGTCCTCGCGCTCGCGGCTGCGGGTGGGGTACGAACTTACCCGATATGACCTTCTGCACGCTATGCTGATGAATTCGGATAATCGGGCGGCCAGGGCACTAGCCCGGGTGGCCTCGGGCTCATCGGCCCGGTTCGCGGTGGAGATGAATCGCAAGATCAAGAAACTGGGGCTCAGAAATACCGTCTTCTTCGAACCCAGCGGGCTTGACTCGAGAAATGTGTCCACTGCGCACGAAATAGCCAAGATTCTGCATTATGCCCATGATTATGACCTGATAAGGGAAATTACCTCGAAAAAGACTTATTATGTCAAAGTCCAGAATCGAAAAAACGTCAGACTACAGATGGCCAACACCAACCTTTTGATCCATTCGCGCTACAAGGTACTCAGCGGTAAAACCGGCTATATTCGGGCCGCAGATTATTGCCTGACAAGCCTGGTCAGCAACAAAGCAGGGGAGAGGCTGACACTGGTCGTGCTGGGGGCGCCGGGCGATCGCCTTCGCTTCAGAGAAGCCCGCAAACTTATCGATTGGGGCTTTGCCAGGATACTCTAATTTTCCTTCGTGAATTTCCGATTGTCATGTATATTATGGTGAAGCAGCAAGTCTGCTCCACCCTTAATTACGGCCTTGAATGTCGAACTATGGAGCGAGCCACATGATAAAGACAGTTATGGTAACCGGTTCGTCCGGCACCGTTGGTACCGCCCTGGTACAGGACCTGATACAGAAGCGGTTCAACGTAATTCCACTTGATATAAAGCACTCCTACTGGGACCGCCGGATAGATCGCGACACGGTCTTCTGGGACCTTCGCAAGCCCATGGATCGGCTCAGAGTCCGAAAGATACCTGATATAATCGTTCACCTGGCCTCAAACGCCAGGGTGCACGACCTCGTGGTCGATCCACAGAAGGCACTTGATAACTATATCATGACGCATAATATCCTCGAATTTGCCCGTCATCGCGGGGTGAAGAGGTTCGTGTTTGCATCCTCGCGCGAAGTTTACGGTGAATCGGGGGCGGGTCGGAAGCGCGCCGAAGACTCCACCCACGTGACCCGTATCAAGTCACCCTACACGGCGTCCAAATTCGCCTCAGAGGCCCTCATCCACTCATATCACGAGTGTTACGGGATAAAACCTGTTATTGTCCGCCTGTCAAACGTCTACGGCCGTTATGATGTCTCAGAACGAGCCGTGCCGTTGTTCATCTACTACGCCCGCCGAAACCGGCAAATCAGCATCTTCGGAGGGGAGAAGGCCCTCGATTTCACCTACACCGACGATGCCATCGACGGCCTGACCCTGATAGTGAAGAAGTTCGACCGGGTAGCTCCGAATACCTTAAACATCACTGCCGGCAAATCCGCCAGGATAATCGATGTAGCCCGGATTATAATCGAGAAAATCGGCTCGCAGTCCAAAATCGTCGTGGGAAAGAAACGCACTGGCGAAATTTCCAGATTTGTAGCTGATATTTCACGAGCCAGGAGACTGCTGGGATATAAACCTAAAGTATCACTTGAAGTGGGACTGGAAAAAAATATTGACTGGTATCTTGAAGTGATGAAAATACGAAAGATTTACGAGGCCCAGCGAAGAGACCTGATGCGGCGAGGATGGGCCTGAGTCTTAAGCGGACCGGAACAGATTATATTTTAGAATGCACCAGATGGCCTTGCAGCCGTCTTTCCAGCCAATCTTCTTGCCTTCATTATAGGTCCGGCCATAGTAGCTAATACCGATCTCATAGATTCTAACCTTTCTTTTAGCCACTTTGGCGGTGATTTCCGGCTCAAAACCGAAGCGATTTTCCTCGATATCAATCGATTGAACCAATTCCCGCCGAAAAGCCTTGTAACATGTCTCCATGTCAGTGAGGTTGATATTGGTGAACATGTTAGACAAGAGCGTCAGAAGGCGGTTACCGACATAATGCCAGTAATAGACCACCCGGTGGGGGCCGGCCCCCATGAATCGGGAGCCATAAACCACATCAGCTTTGTTTTCAACGATCGGCCTGATCATCTCCGGATACTGGTCGGGATCGTATTCGAGGTCAGCATCCTGAATGATTACAATATCACCCGTAGCGTGCTGAAAACCGGTCTTCAGGGCGAAGCCCTTACCGTAGTTCCTTGGCTGATAGACGACCTTATCAACGAGAGCCTCAAGTTTCCTTTCGAGCAGTTCGCGGGTACCGTCGGTAGAGTAGTCGTCGACCAAAATAAGCTCTTTGTCCTCGACCGGGGAGGCCTTAACCTTGGAGACCATCTCCTCGATAGTGGAGACCTCATTGAAGACTGGTATTATGATGGATAGTTTCATTTGGCGCCGAAGTAATGTCCCATAAGATATATTATGTTAACTTACCAATCCTGCCCATTCCCGCTACGCCAGCTCTCTCAGCCCCTGGCCACTATATTAAGAATTCGGCCTTTAACGTAGATTTTCTTAACGATTTCCTTATTCTCGGTAAATCTAAGGACTTTTGGGCTTTCAAAAGCCACTTTCTCCACCGTTTCCTGGTCGGCGTCGGCAGCCACCATCACCGAGTCCCGCAACTTCCCGTTGACCTGTACGGCAATTTCAATCTCATCTCCAGTTACCGCTTCAGGATCATAACCCGGCCAACCGGATTTGAGCACCGACCCCTTACAACCGGCCTGCTGCCACATCTCCTCGGCCATATGCGGTATCATCGGTGCAGCCAGCTGAACTGCCTTTAGAATGACCGAGTCATTCAGGACGGTGTTGCTGACCCTGTCCGGTACAAAGTCCCGGGTCAGCTCCATCAAAGCTGCCACGGCTGTATTGAACTGGAGCCTGTCAAAGGACTCGGAGACTTTTTTGATGGTCTGGTTGAGCTTAATATAGAGGCCCCATTCATATTCATTCAAGTCCTCGCGCTTAAAGTACTGCTTTAAGTCTGGATTGCTGCCCCGGTAGAGCCCGATCAGCGGGTAGAATCGACTAATAGCGAATTTTTCCACTCCGGTTACGCTGTCGTCACTCCACAATACCTCTTTTTCCGACGGTGCCGTGAAAAACATAGCCAGGCGGGCCACATCCACGCCGCGCTCCTCGGTCAGCGTGATCGGGGAGACGGCGTTTCCTTTCGACTTGGACATAACCTCGCCTTTCGAATCCATTACCATGCCGTGATTAAACAGCCTGGTGGCCGGTTCCGGCGTGTCAACCCAGCCGATATCCTGAAGGAACTTGTGGAAGAACCTGAAGTAGATCAGATGACCGGTAGCGTGTGTTATGCCGCCGATATAATAGTCAATCGGCATCCAGCGGGCGGCTTTATCTTTACTGAACGGCTCCGAGTCATTATGGGGGTCAATATAACGAAGGTAGTACCACGACGAGCAAACGAAGGTGTCCATGGTATCAGGGTCGCGCCGAGCCTCTCCCCCGCACTCCGGACAGCCAACATTTATGAAGTCAGGCACATCAGCCAGCGGCGAACGGCCCTTCGGTATATAGTCCTTAACTCTCGGCAGCAGTACCGGCAGTTCATCCTCCGGTACGGCGACCAGACCGCATTTCTGGCAATGAATAATCGGTATCGGGCAGCCCCAGTACCGCTGGCGAGAGACAGACCAATCCTTAAGCTTATAATTCACCTTGGCACGGCCGATCCCTTGCTTCTGGGCGTGTTCGGTAACGGAGGTGATTGCTTCTTTTCCGGCCAGGCCGTCAAAATGCTCCGAATTGACCATCGGGCCATATTCCACGAAGGCATCATCCATTTCACTTACATCCAGAGTGGTATTAGCATCGGGATGGATAACCACCTTGATCGGAATCTCATATTTTTTGGCAAAGGCAAAATCGCGGGTATCATGGGCCGGTACAGCCATAACGGCACCGGTTCCGTAACCTGCCAGAACATAGTCGGCCACCCATAGCTGAACCCGCTCACCATTAAAGGGATTGATGGCGTACTTGCCGGTAAACACCCCGTCTTTCTCTTCTGTGACGGCGGCTCGCTCTATGTCGCTGCGGGCCAGCGCCTTACGCTGATAGTCGATCACTTTTTCCTTGAACTCGCCTTCCAGGTTGAGTCTGTCAACAATCTCCGCCTCAGGCGCAATGGCCATAAACGTGACGCCGTAAATGGTGTCCGGTCGGGTTGTGAAAACCGGTAACTTCTCCCCCGTTTCCTCGATGACGAAGTCAATCTCAGCGCCGTAGGAACGCCCAATCCACTCACGCTGCATGGTTTTGACATTTTCGGGCCATCCCGGCAAAGTGTCGAGGTCGTCGATCAAACGGTCGGCATAGGCGGTAATCTTGAAATACCACTGTTCCTGGTCTTTCTTAATGACTGCTGTCCCGCATCTTTCGCACTTGCCGTCTTTTACCTGCTCGTTAGCTAGAACGGTCTTATCCTCCGGGCACCAGTTGACAAAACCGCGCTTGCGGTAAGCCAGCTTATTCTTGAAGAGTTGAACGAAAATCCACTGAGTCCACTTGTAATAATCGGGAAGACAGGAAGTGACCTCTCGGGACCAGTCATAGGAAATGCCGACCTTCTGCAGTGTAGTCCTTGACACCGCAACATTCTCCAGCGTCCAGTCATGGGGATGAATACCGCGGGCAATTGCGGCTCTTTCAGCCGGCAACCCGAAAGCATCCCAGCCGAAAGGATGCAGCACGTCGACGCCCTTCATCATCTGCTGTCGGGCAATGGCGTCACCAATGATGTAGTTGCGAAAATGGCCCATGTGGATATCCCCGGAAGGATATGCGAACATCACCAGCATATAGAACTTCCGGTCCCGTTCCGGCGAATCAGCGGCGCGGTTGAGGCCGGACTCATCCCAGATCTGCTGCCACTTGGACTCAATCTCTTTGAAGTTATACTTGTCGAGTTTGGTAGCCATTTTTATTCTCTGTCGGAATTAATTAAGCCGAAATAACAGCAAAAATGGCTTAAAACGCAAGGTTTAGTTCAGCCGCATTGCCCTCCGGCGGTTGGGCTCACCTGACTATCGCTTTTTAATGACGCGATTGTACAGGGTCGTACCATACGAGAGTCGGTTGGTCACCCTTGCTTTAATCTTCTCGAGCCAGTAAAGCCGGCCGCCCGCTATTTTCTGGTGAATCGTGAACAGAGTATCGTATCCGTAGATAGCCAGTCGTCCGAGGGCCAGTGGCGGATCGTCAGGGGTTGGGAAGTTCATGGTGAAGCCGTGGCGGTAACCGCTTTTTGCGGCCAGATCTAGCACACGCCGGTTTGTCCGGCCGTAAGGATAGCTTATCCTGGTCACTTCCCGTCCGCAGATATCCTCAAGGATTTTCCTGGACGTATCCAGTTCACTTTCCAGAGCGGCGTCCGACAGTCCCGTAAGAGCAAGATGGCTGTGGCCGTGACTGCCGAACTCCACCCCCATCGCGGCCATTGTCTGAATCGAGGATCGGTCCAGATGCCGGGTGGATTGAAACAGGTGACTGTAATCCCAGCGGTTCGGCTTTCCTATGAAAGCCGTCGGAACGAAAATTGTGGGTCTCAAGTGGTATTTCTCCAGCAACCCGGGCAGATGTTCTGCAAGGTGCTGATAGCCGTCATCAAAAGTGATGGCTACGCTGTCGCCTTGCCCACCGTAAATCAAAGAATCAACGCTGTGAAAACCGAAGCCCCTCTGTTCCAAATCGGCCAGGAGGCGACTGAAACGGCGCGGCGAAAAATTAGTGGAACCGAAACTGAATTGCGGCTGCAGCTTGTGAAAGGTCAGGATGCGGGCAGGTATGCTGTCCGCTGTCGACTGCGCCTCACGACCGTTTTCAGAGCACATCCTCAACTACACTCTTGTCGGCGGCTCCAAGAACCGCCAGGGCTAACTCGGAATGATTGAAAACCTTGTTGGCCAGCTCGAGTATCTCAGATGTCTTGATCCGGTCTATGGCTTTAAGCGTTTGTTTAAGCGGGAAATATGATCCCATCATCAGTTCCATCCGGGCCAGACGGTTCATCCTGCTGTAGGTTGACTCCATGCCCAGGGTTAGTTGCCCCTTCAGCTGAGCCTTGACCATATCCAGGCTCCGGGTGCTCAGGCGCCTTTTCTTAATGCGATCCAGCTCCTGGAAGGTAATCTGCAAACAGGCCTTGAGACTTTTCTTGTCGGCCGCCAGGTAGGTGCCCATCAATCCGGCATCACGATAAAACTCGTTAAAGGTATAGACCGTGTACGCCAGGCCCTTTTCCTCCCGAATCTTCTGAAAAAGCACCGAAGACATCCCGCCGCCCAGATACGCCTGGATTATCAGCGCTGCCAGCTTCTCGTCCGAGGAATATTCAACACTGGGATAACCCAGGCAAACGTGAATTTGATGGTTGCGGGTTGACCGGAAGACCACGTTCCGCGAACGAGAGCGCCTGGCTCCGATATACGGGTGAGCCTCCCCCCGATTGAAGCAAAAAGTCTCTCTGGCTAATCGCACCAGTTTTCGGTGCGATACCGAGCCCGCCGCCGCTACAACAATAGAGCTTGTGCAGTAGTTGCGTTTTATGTAATCAAGGATAGCGGGGCGTCTGAGTTTTACCAGGCTGCTTTTTTCACCCAGGATGGGACGACCCAGCGGATGATTGCCCCAGTAGGTCGAAGCGAAAAGGTCATGGATATATTCCGAAGGAGTATCCTGGGATTCTTTGATTTCCTCTAAAATGACCAGCTTTTCACGACCGATATTGACCGGCGTAAGGCTGGCGTTACAGACCAGGTCAGAAAGAACATCGACGGCCAAATCGAGATGTTCGTCAAGAATGCGGGCCGTATAGCAGGTTTGTTCCTTGGAGGTGAAGGCATTGAGCGACCCTCCGATGGATTCCAGCGAGGCCGCAATCTGCTTGGCGGAGCGATTCCTGGTACCCTTGAAGACAGTGTGTTCCACAAGATGAGTGACACCGGCATTGTCGCCTGACTCGTTCCGGGACCCAACGTCGACCCACACGCCCAGAGAAATAGAGCGGACCGAGGGCATCTTCTCGGTGATCACCCTCAGTCCGTTTCTCAAGGTCGTTTTTTGATACAGGCCGCTGTAAGAAGCAGTCTGACGATCTGGCATTACCGCGATCTCGACTTAGTTCGATTTTTTTGATTCGAGCCACCATCGAGCAAGGCACGGCGCGAGAGCCTTATCTTGCCTTCGGGGTCGATATCAATCACCTTGACCTTAATGCGGTCTCCGACACGGCAGATGTCTTCAACCCGATTCACGCGACTGGTATCCAGTTCTGAAATATGAACCAGACCGTCGGTGCCGGGAATTATTTCGACAAAAGCGCCGAAGTTGGTGACCCTCCGGACAACACCGTCGTAGGTTTTGCCGATCTCGGCTTCCTCGACCAGGGCTTCGATTCTCTCTTTGGCCTTCCGCCCCGCCTCACCGTCAATAGTCGCGATAAGGACGGTTCCGTCGTCATCGATATCAATCTTGGCGCCTGTTTCTTCAATGATTCCGCGGATGATCTTGCCTCCCGGGCCAATCACATCGCCGATCTTGGACTGCGGGATCTTCAGGGTGATAATACGCGGCGCGTATTCGGACAGCTGCTCGCGATGCTTGGGAATAGTGGCTGTCATATGTTCGATAATTTTCAGGCGCGCCGTGCGGGCCTTGTCCAGGGCCATCCGCATGGTGTCGATATCCAGACCGGTGATCTTGATATCCATTTGAATAGCAGTCACGCCCTCGGTGGTACCGGTCACCTTGAAATCCATATCGCCGAAATGGTCTTCGTCGCCAAGGATATCGGTGAGTATGATAACTTTCTCACCTTCCTTGATCAGACCCATCGCTATACCGCCGACAGCGGCCTTGATGGGAACGCCGGCGTCCATAAGAGCCAGCGACCCGCCGCAGACTGAGGCCATAGAGGATGAGCCGTTGGATTCCATGATGTCCGATACGATTCGAATCGTATACGGAAAACTATCTTCGACTGGAACGACCGGCAAAATAGCGCGCTCGGCCAGGGCGCCGTGACCCACCTCTCTGCGGCTGGTGCCCCGGATCGGCTTGGTTTCTCCGGTCGAGAACGGAGGAAAGTTGTAATGCAGCATATAGCTCTTGGTTGACTCCCCTTCCAGTTCGTCGAGGCGCTGTTCGTCGATCTTGGTGCCGAGAGTTACCGCCACGAGGGCCTGCGTCTGGCCGCGCGTGAACAGACCCGAACCGTGAGCCCGGGGCAGGTAGCCAACCTCGCTTCGCAGCTCGCGGATATCATCCGGTTCGCGCCCGTCGATACGAAGATTCTCATCGACAATCATGCGTCGCATAGTCTCCGAATCAAGATCGTGGATAATCTCTTTGATATCCTTTTCGCTTTCCTCGAACTCTTCGGCAAGAGCCTCGACGATTTCATCGGTCATGTTTTTCTTTTCGGTGCGGCGCTCATCCTTATCGGCAATGCGATTGAACCGGTCCAGACGATCGCCAACGAGCTCGATCACCTTTGCCTTAAGGCTTTCGTCAATTATGACCGGTGTGTATTCAAATTTCTCTTTGCCGCACTGGGCCCTGAGTTCCTCGATCTTTTCCACGATCATCTTGATGTGCTCGTGGCCGAACATCAGCGCATCAACGAGTTCTGCCTCGGGGACTTCACGACCGCCCCCTTCAACCATCGTAACGGCGTCTTTCGAACCGGACAGGGTAATATATATGTCGCTTTCCTCGAGCTGAGGGATGGTTGGATTAATGATCAGCTGCCCGTCAATCCTTCCGACCCGTACGCCGGCGACGGTTTTTTCAATGGGGACGTCGGAAACGGCAATAGCGGCCGAGGTTCCGTTGATGGCCATAATATCAGTGTCGTTCATCTGATCGTGCGAGATGATGTAATTGATACACTGTGTTTCGCCCTTGAAGTCTTCGGGAAAAAGTGGACGAATGGTACGGTCGATGATGCGGGCCGACAGGATTTCCTTCTCCGAAGGACGGCCTTCCCGCTTGAAGAATCCACCCGGTATTTTACCGGCCGCATATGACTTCTCTCGATACTCCACGGTGAGCGGGAAGAAATCAAAGCCTTCTTTGGGCTCAGTCTCAGCGCACACCGTCGAAACAACCATGGAGTCGCCGTATCTTACTGTAACAGCACCGTTGGCTTGAGTTGCCAGGGAGCCGGTCTCGATAATCATTGGGCGACCGCCAATTTCAAATTCTATCTTATGTGACATTTACTATCTGTGCTCCCCTATCGACGTAGACCAAGGTTTGAAATTACCTGGCGGTAACTGACTATGTCGCGGTCCTTGAGATAATCAAGCAACCGGCGGCGCTTACCCACCAGCTTCAACAGACCCAGCCGGGTATGAAAATCCTTTTGGTGCATCTTCATATGCTCGGTCAGGTGACCGATGCGCTCCGTCAGAAGAGCAATCTGCACCTCGGGCGACCCGGTGTCAGTCTCATGTAAACGGTTTTCAGATACAATTTGAGCTTTTCGCTCTTTGCTTGTCGACATCCTTTCTCTCCTTCTCAATTATTTTCATAACATTTTCTTTATCGATTTTCAGTTGTTCCACCAGCTTGTCCGTTGAAGCAAACTTGCGGTTGCCGCGAACATAGTGGGTAGGAAAAACAAGTATTTCTTCATCGTATATATCGCGGTCGAAGTTGAAAATGTTGGCTTCGACCGAGATACGATTCTGCGGGTTAAAGTAATTCTTCCCGATAAACATCATACCGGGCAGGCATTCCTGACCGACCAGGACCCGGCAGGAATAAACGCCTTCACGCGGCAACAGTTTTCGCAAACTGTAGCGAACATTGGCAGTGGGATAACCAAGCCGACGTCCCAGACCGATTCCTTTTTCCACCGTACCGTAAATGGCGTAATCGTGACCAAGCATTTCAAGGGCGTTCTCGTAGTCATCATCGCGCATGGCCCGCCTGATACGAGACGAGGAAATAGGTTTTCCCTGATGCATAACCGGACCCACCACCTGGCTTTGGAAACCGTGCTTCTCACCCAGGGCGGTCAGCTCGGTGATGGTGCCGCTGCGGTTCTTACCAAAGGTGTGGTCATAACCAACGACTATTTTCTTGGCTCCCAGCTTTTCCACCAGAATGTCACGAACGAACGCTTCGGCGCTCATTTCCATTAGCGCTTCATTGAATTCCAAAACCAGAACGGTACCTTCGAAGAAATGCGGTATGAACTTTTCTTTCTCTTCGATGCTGGTAAGCAGCAATGGGATCTCCTCGGGCGAGATGACAACTCTCGGGTGAGGATCAAAAGTCACCAGAACGGCAGCGCACCCGGACTCCGCGCTTTCACGCTGAACCGCCCTGAGAATCTCTTGATGACCGCGATGGATGCCGTCAAAAGTGCCTATCGTAACGGTCACCGGACGGTCATCCGTTCTCTGATAGTCAGCCAGTCCTCTTACAAACGTTACGCTCAATTCAACACCCGAATATAGTTGAACAATGTGTTATCGACGCCACTGCGATCAATGTTGTCCGAAGAAACTCCGGCCGTTCCCACCGCCATCACCAGGCCCTTGGTGTCCTTCAGAAATACCCTGTCGCCGGTCGCAAAGACGCCCTCCACATCGAAAATATCTTCTTTCCTTGGCTCCCGTCCTGAGACAACGTGCTCTTTGAATTCGTCCCGGATCAGGATAGCGGCGTAATCGAGCACCTGATCGCATGGCAGCAATTGTTCGGCCAGGGTTCCAGCCGAACTGTACCCGGCCACCTGATCGAGTGTCAGGGCTCCATCAACGGTCAGCCGCCCCACCCGGGTACGCCTCAACCGTGACAGGTAACCGCCGCAGCCAAGCTTTGCGCCAATCTCATGGGCCAGTGAACGCACGTAGGTGCCTTTGGAGCAGGTAACCTCCAGCTCCATATAGGGCCGGTCATAGCTACTGAGCTTAATATCGGTTATCTCAATCTCTCGCTCCGGTGTATCGACTGCCACACCGCTGCGGGCGAGCTTGTACAGCCGCTTGCCGTCAACGCGCACGGCGCTGTAAGCCGGTACTTTCTGGCTGATCAAACCCAGAAATCCCGAAAGCATCTGCTCCAGTTCGGTTCGATCCAGGGCCGGAACTTCCGCAGCATGCTGCTCCTCGGTGACACCTTCGCTGTCATAAGTCTCCGAGGACCGACCGAGACAGACCTGCGCCTCGTAGGTTTTGTCCATCTCCGAGATGAACCGGGCAATCTTGGTGGCATTGCCAATACAGACAACCAGCAGGCCCGTCGCCAGTGGATCCAGCGTTCCGGTGTGTCCGACCCGGCGTTGCCCGGCCAGCTTTCGAATCTGCTGAACAGCGTCATGGCTGGTCATGCCCGATGGTTTGTCTATCAGCAAAATGCCGTTAAGTTTGGTCTTACTCAAGGCGGTCAATCTCTTTCTCCAGAATCTTCAGCATCTTTCCACGGGCCTCTTCAATGGGCATCCCGAGGGTGCACCCTGAAGCATTATAATGACCGCCCCCGCCGAAACGGGCCGCGATGGCCGCCACATTGATGCCGTCTTTGGAACGAAATGATATCTTGGTTGTGTTGGCGTCGATCTCCTTGAGCAGCGCCCCCGCCCGCACACCGGCGTTAAACAGGGTGTAATCAACCAGCCCGTCCGATTCGGATTCATCGGCACCTGTCACCGACAACATTTCCTTGGTGAGCGTCAGCAGGCAAATCGTTCCGTCATGATGAAACTCGATGCTGTTAAGAACTTTTCCGATCAGCTTCATCGTTGATGGCTGCAGATTGTAGTAGACGTGATCGCAAATCTTCTGCGGGTCGGCCCCGGCCTCAATCAGCTCCCCGGCTATCTCCATCGCCCTGGGGGAGGTCGAGCGGTAACGAAACCGGCCGGTATCGGTCATGATAGCCGTGTAAAGTTGCTCAGCCACCGCCGGTGGTATGCTATAGCCGGCCAGCTGGAACAGTTCGTAAGTCATCTCCCCTACCGACGACGCCTCACTGTTCAGCCAGTTGACTTCACCAAACAGGTCATTATCCCGATGGTGATCGATATTTATGACTCGAATGCCTCCGTTTAGCAGGCTTCGGGCACGACCTATGCGACTGAGGTTAGGACACTCCAGGATCACGGCGGCATCAAAAAGTTCGTTTCCCCGGTAAGCATCAAAGCGAGGTATCTCATTCACCCCGCTCAGGAAACGGTACTTGAATGGAATGTCGTTATCACGCACCGTATAGACGTCCTTACCCACGTGCTTCAGGAAGGCCGCAAAAGCCAGCTGAGTACCGATCGCATCACCGTCGGGATCGAGGTGCGAAGCTACCAGTATCTTGTCGCTGCTGTCCAGGACAGCCATAATGGCCTCATACGGAGGGGCGGCATCGGTCACGACTATGTTACTCTTCTGTGTCACTTTTGATTTCATTAAGGAGCCGCTCAATCTTAATACCTTCTTCGACCGACGGGTCGAACTTGAAGTAGAATTCCGGAATGTGACGCAAACGCAGGTTCTTGCCTACCAGGTGCCTGATGCGCTTCTTCTCCCGCTCCAGGTAACCGGCTACCTCGCGCTGCTTCTCCTGCGCCCCCAAACACGAATAATAGATAGTGGCCGAGCGAAGGTCATCGGTCACTCTCACCCTCGTAAACGTGATCATACCAGGCGTCTCGTCGCTTAGACCCGTACCAACAAGTTCCGAGATGTCCCTGAGAACCTGCTCCCCTACTCGGCTGGAACGTTTGAATTGTCTCATATCAATAAGTCTCTGTGCTATAATCCAGAATCAACACATCGCGCGACGCTTCAATCCTGTTTACTACCTTGGAGATTACCTGGTGACCGAAACTACTGTCATTGGAGACTATTGCCGCCCCCAGTGTTGCTGATTTCAGTACATCATTATCGGCAACTTCAGCAATGGATATGTTGAAATCGTTCCTCAGTCTTGCAAGCAGTGATTTGACTACTCGTCTTTTTTCCTTCAGCGAACCGGCGCCCGGAATATCCAGGCGAACTGTTAATATCACCGTAACCAAAGGATTCTTAGCTCAGCGTACGCGCCGTCTCCACAATCTCAAAAGCTTCGATCAGGTCACCCACCTTGACATCGTTGAAGTTCTCCAGGCCGATACCGCACTCAAAGCCTTCTTTGACTTCGCGGGCGTCCTCTTTGAATCGCTTCAGTGAAAGAAGGTTCCCGCTGAAAATGACCTTGCCGTCGCGGGTGAGTCGAACCTTGTCCTTGCGGTTGAAGCGTCCTTCTTTGATGTAGCAGCCGGCCACGATCCCCACCTTGGGTATCTTGAACAGGTCGCGCACTTCGGCCAACCCCACGAATTTCTCGCTCACTTCGGGGCTGAGCATCCCTTCAAGGGCCTGCTTGACATCCTTCTCGGCCTCATAGATGACGTCATAAAGACGGATATCCACTTTCTCATTTTTGGCCACATCGCGGGCGCGAACATCTATCGATATATTGAAACCTATTATCACAGCATCGGAAGCCGCCGCCAGCAGAACGTCGGACTCAGACACCGAACCTACCGCACTGTGAATTATATTCGTTTTGACTTCCTCGGTGGCTATCTTACCCAGCGTATCTGATAAGACCTCAACCGATCCGTCCACGTCGGCCTTGATAATCAGGCGCAGTTCTTTGATCTGACCCTCTTTGATCCGGTCAAATACCCGATCAAGCGACATGCGACCCAGCGTCCGCCGGGCATCCTGTTCGCGCTTTATCTGACCGCGCTTGACACAGATCTCCTTGGCCTCCTGGTCGCTTTGGACGGCTATGAAAGAATCACCGGCCTGCGGCACACCGTTCAGACCGGTTATACGGGCCGGTGTCGATGGGCCGATGGTGGTAAGTCTTTGATCCCGGTCATTGGTAATGGTCCGGATTCGACCGGAAAACGTTCCGGCCACAACTGAATCGCCGATTTTACAGGTTCCCTTCTGAATCAGCACCGTAACCACCGGACCCATCCCCTTTTCCAGCTTGGCATCAACTACTACCCCCTGTGCCCTTATGGTCGGGTCGGCCTTGAGATCCATCATCTCGGCCTGAAGTAGAATCATTTCGAGCAACTTGTCGACCGCGGTGCCGACTTTTGCCGACACTTCGACCATTATCGTCTTGCCACCCCACTCTTCAGGAGCCAGGTTCAACTTGGCCAGCTGACCTCGAACGTTTTCCGGGTTTGCGCTGGGTTTATCAATCTTGTTGATGGCGACAATAATCGGCACGTCAGCAGCCCGGGCGTGGTCGATTGCTTCGATTGTCTGTGGCCGGACACCGTCATCTGCGGCCACGACCAAGACGACAATATCAGTAATCTGAGTTCCACGGGCTCTCATCGCCGTGAATGCCTCGTGGCCGGGAGTATCCACAAACGCAATGCGATCGCCGTTGTACTCTACCTCGTAAGCACCAATATGCTGCGTAATAGCGCCCGCCTCACCGGCAACCACGCTGGTTTCGCGCACGAAATCCAGAAGCGAGGTTTTGCCGTGGTCAACGTGCCCCATCACGGTTACAACCGGCGCCCGTGTGACCAGTTGCTCTTCCTTTTCTTCTTCCCGCGCGTATTCACCGACCTCGGCCATCTTCGAAACTTCCAGGCCGTATTCGGAGGCAACCATTTCGATGGTATCCATATCAAGTCGCTGGTTGATGGTTGCCAT
The DNA here is from genome assembly GCA_020348905.1 of Candidatus Zixiibacteriota bacterium. Classification (GTDB taxonomy): domain Bacteria; phylum Zixibacteria; class MSB-5A5; order GN15; family FEB-12. The sequence goes on along the minus strand of CP070756.1, from coordinate 2,106,364 downwards.
CATACCCATCCCGAAAAGCTTGCTGATTATCTCGGCCGGCTTGACATCGATCAATCGGGCCAGCTCGGCTACTGAAATGAACTCGTTCACCTCAAGGACATTGGATTCTTCAACGAACTCGCCCCGCTCAGACTGCGGGGTGCGACGGTATTTTTTCTTACCTTTGACACCGGACAACCCGGCCATGGTGGTCTTGAAGCTCTTGGCCACTTCCACCTTGTCAACCGCCTTACGGGCTTTTCTCTTACGCCGGTCTTTTTTGCGCTGTTTCTTTTCTATCTTTCGCACCAGACCGGCGATGGGCGATTTACCGTCGGCTATTTTTACATTGCCAACGTTAGTTTTCTTCTGCACCGCCGCCTTAATCTGCTCCTGGTGCTCCATCTCTTTCTTGGCAGCCTGTTTCTGTTCGGCAAATTTCGATTGGATGGCGGCTATCATATCGTCGCTGGCGACCGACATATGCGACTTCGGTTCGAAGTTGAGTTCCCGCAGAATAGCCAGCATGGCGTTCGACGACAACTTGTATTGTTTCGCTAACTCGTATATTCTCTTTGCGGCCATATGGAACTCACCTCCTCTGGTCTGATCCCGGGGTCAAGCGGACGATTGACTACCGTCCTTACCCGGTCTCCTCATCCTTTTCTTCTTCTTTCTCTTCTTGCTGTTCTTGTTCACCCTCTTCAATATCATCGAAGTCCGGTGCCGTCGCTTGTTTTACTTCGTCTTCCTCGGTGACATACTCTTCATCATCCTCGAAGACATCTTCAGCCGACAGTTTCTCCTCGGCTGCCTCTTCCTCGGCTTCGGCTTCCTGTTCCGCTTTTTCCTTTTGTTTGCGTTCGTATTCTTCCTCGAGCTCAGCCACGTACTGCTTGGCTTTCTCTATCAGCTTTTCGGCCGTCTTCTGACCCAGACCCTCAATCTTTATGAGAGTCTCGACGCTGGCATTGGCAAGCCTTTGCACCGAACCTATGTCAGCGTCGGCCAGCCGCTCGGAGATCTTGGCCCCAATGCCGTCAAGCTGTCCGACCGGCACCAGCATCTCGGCCTCGCGCTTCTTGCTCTCGTTGTACTCCGTCTCGGACATGATGTTGACTTTCCAGCCGGTGAGCTTCGATGCCAGACGCGCGTTCTGGCCGGCACGCCCGATAGCAAGCGACAGCTTCTCATCCTCTACGGCAACTGTCATCTTGTCTTCGAGTTCAAAGACGTCTATATAAACCACCTTGGCCGGAGCCAGCGCCCGCGTAACAAACACCTCCGGATTGGAGGAATAAGGCACGATGTCTATCCGTTCGTTATTGAGCTCGCGAACGATAGACTGGACCCGGACACCTTTTATGCCGACACAGGCGCCTACCGGATCGATCCGGTCGTCAGATGAATAAACCGCTACCTTTGCTCTTTCACCGGGCTCACGGGCAATCGCCTTGATTTCGATGACCCGCTCGTAAATCTCGGGCACTTCCAATGCAAACAACGACCGCAGGAACTCATTGTTGACGCGTGAAAGAACCACCTGTGGACCCTTCAGCGATTTCTGTACGTCCAGAATGTAAGCGCGCACGCGGTCGCCCTGGCGGAACTTCTCCCGGGGGATCTGCTCCTTGATAGGAAGAATACCCTCGCCGCGACCCAGGTTCACGATCACATTACCCTTGTCGATCTGCTGCACGACACCCGAAGCCAGGGTGCCGACCTTGTCGATATACTCGTCGTAAATGCGATCCCGCTCCGCCTCGCGGACTTTCTGAATAAGGATCTGTTTCGCCGTCAGGATTGCGTTACGACCAAACTCAACCTCGTAGTCAATGTATTCATCGATCTCGTCGCCGATTTCCGCTTCCGGGTCTATCTCCTGGGCTTCCTGAAGTGATATTTCGATATTCGCGTCCTCGACCGTCTTGACGACCTTTTTGGTGATCATCATCGTAAGCTCGTTATTCTTGCGGTCGAACTTGAAGCTGATATTATCCGTGAAGGCGTATTTCTTTTTGGCCGCTGCCAGAAGGCTGCCTTTGAGCGTCTCCAGGACAGCGTCAAACTCTATGTTTTTCTCTCGGGCAATGAGCGTCATTGCTTCGATCATATCAAACGCCATTTATACCCTCACCATTAAAAGATTATTTTTGCCTTATCTATCTCGGTCAGACCGACCTTAAACGGTCCGTCCTCGCCGCTAAACTCTACCTCGTCGACCGTTGCCGCAACTATTTCGGCTGTCAGCTTCTTTCGCTTCGGGTCAACGAATTCAATCTTTACGGTTTCCCCTACCCGGAACCTGAAATCCTGTGCCGTTTTCAACGGCCGGTCCAGCCCCGGAGACGACACCTCTAAAGTATAACCGGAGGTAAAAAGATCGGTTCCATCAACCAGGTCACCGACAATGCGAGATAAACGCGCGCATTCATCGATAGTGGTTCCATTCTGGCAGTATACAAACAACCGCAAGGTGGTGTTGTTTTTGTACTTCGACACGACCATATCGGCTATTTCGCAGCCCTCGTCCCGGAGCGGCTGCGCCAGCAACTGCCTGATTTTGTCTTTTACCTCGTCGGACATTCTTCTCCATAAATCAAAGAGTGGGCCTGAACCCACTCAAGCTGAAAAATATACCAATAACCGCTGGTCAAAGCAATAAAATTATTATCAGTTAAGTCTTTCCGCCAGTTTGACAACCGCTGGTACAACCGAATCCAGACCGATTTTCTCAACCTTATCTTCGCTTCTTGCTTTGACCTCTACTTTGCCTTCCTTCAAAGACTTATCCCCGATCGTAATCCTTATCGGCAATCCGATCAGGTCAGCATCGTTAAACTTGACTCCGGGCCGCTCGTTGCGATCGTCCATCAACACCTCTATGCCAGCCTCGGTGAGTTGATCGTAAATCTTCTCGGCAGCCTCCACCTGAGCCTTATTGTCCATGCTAAGTGGAATTATTTCAACGAGATACGGCGCGATAGTCTTGGGCCAGATTATCCCCTTCTCGTCGAAATACTTCTCCAGTACCGCCTGCGGCGTGCGGGTGATACCAATTCCGTACGAACCCATAATAATCGGGTGTTCTTTGCCCTCGGCATCGAGAAACTTGGCCCCCAGAGCCTCCGAGTACTTGGTCCCAAGCTGGAAGGTATTGCCAACCTCGATGCCGCTTTTGGCATCAAGGGTGCTGTTACACATCGGGCAACCGTCGCCTTCGCGAGCCAGGCTGATATCGATGACCTTGGTGGCTTTAAAGTCGCGGTCAATATTGACATTGATGATGTGCTGCTGATCGGCGTTGGCCCCGACAATGAAGTTCGTCAGGTTGGTGACCATCGGATCGACAATCAACGGCACATCCTTAAGCCCAACCGGTCCGGCAAACCCAACCGGAGCGCCGGTATATTCCTCAATCTGGGCAGGGGTGGCCAGTTCCAGTTCGATTGCTCCCAGGGCGTTCTTCAGTTTAATCTCGTTAACATCCCGGTCACCGCGCACCAGCGCCGCGGCCGGTTTGTTGTCGGCCATGTAGAGCAGGGTTTTCACCAACTGGTATGGCTGAACCTTGAGAAAAGCGGTCACTTCCTCTATTGTCGCCGCACCCGGCGTATCGACAACCTCGGTAGGTTTCATTTCCTTGTCGGCTTTGATCTTGACCGTGTCGCGAAAAGTGGCTTTCTCGCGGTTGGCGGCGTAACCGCACTTGTCGCAGATCATGATCACTTCCTCTCCCCCATCGGTTTCGACCAGCAGCATGAACTCGTGGGCCGCCTTGCCACCCATCGCGCCGGTATCCGACTCAACTTTGACCGTCTCCAGACCGGCCCTCGTGAAGATGCGGGAGTAGGCATCGAGCATCTTACCGTACGATACATCGAACGACTCCTGGGTAGCATCGAACGTGTAAGCATCCTTCATGATGAACTCGCGTCCCCTCATGAGGCCAAACCGGGGGCGGATTTCATCGCGGAACTTTACCTGTATCTGGTAGAGATTCATGGGCAGTTGCCGATAACTTTTGATTTCTCCTCGCACCAGGGTTGTAATCGTCTCTTCGTGAGTGCCGCACATAACGAATTCGTGCTCGTGACGGTCTTTCATGCGCATGAGTTCCTTGCCGACCGACATATATCGCCCGGTGGTTTGCCAGATTTCGGCCGGGCAGAGGACCGACATATGGATTTCGATAGCGCCGGAGCGGTTCATTTCTTCGCGGACGATTCTGGAGAATTTCTCGATTACGCGCTGCATCAGGGGCAGGTAGAGATAGATGCCGGAGGCCAGTTTTCGGATATATCCACCGCGTAGCAGGAGCTGGTGCGAGATCAGTTCTGCTTCGGTTTGTTTCTGTCTGAGGGTCGGTATATAGGTTTGCGTCCAGCGCATATCTGTTATTCCTTATTGGTCAAGAAGTTATCGTCTTTTCCCGGAGCCTTTTTCGGCCAAACATGAAAAGTAAAAATAGTCATTTTAGCCCTTAAAGCAACCTAAAAACGTGGCGCGAGGCCTGGCGCGAGGCGGAGCCCCCCCGTCATTGCCTTTCACTCCGTCATTCCCTCTTATTCCGTCATTCCTGCGAAAGCAGGAACCCACTCTTCCTGCACGTGCCTTCCGACCGGCCTACCACTTCCCTATTGATTTTGGGTGGAACTTACCGTATTTATATCCTTGGCCTGTTTGCGGGAGGACCCCACTATTGAGGGCAGTGCCCTAACGTCAGCAAAACAGGCAACGCCTGTGCCCCCGTGGTGTAACGGATAACGCATCGGCCTCCGGAGCCGGTAATCCAGGTTCGATTCCTGGCGGGGGTATTTTGAGCTCAACGATTCAAGTCGGGGAGATCTGCCGATGACAACCCGGTAGACCACCCCACCCCTGGCGGGGCTGTGGGATCCTTCTACATAAGCAGCCCAGCCGTAGCCTGCTCACTATCTCTGGATTCCCGCTCTCGCGGGAATGACTTGAGAGCGGCGTTGCTCGCAACGGCATTGCCCGCATCGGTCCCTCCTACCCTGCAGAGAAAACATATTGACAATCCAGCCTTGTGTTGCCTCCTTGTATGTAGTCTTATAGCATTGAGTGCGAGCTGACACTCAGCCCATTCAACCAGCATCTCTGAAAGTCTCTTATATCAGGTCCATTGGGGAGGTTGTAGGTTTCTCAACAAGCAACTTATCAACAGGAAGCGTTTACCTGCCACCTGAACCTTGACGAAAACAGAAGGAGATATCTGATGCGTATACCGCTCAAAATTGCGGGGGTAATCATTACATTTCTGGCTATGCTTGAGCCAGTCTACTGCCAAAGCGAGCCTGCCGGCGAAAAAGCCCTCGTACCGGACAAGACGGTGGAATTACCGGCCGCCGACCCCATAACCGTTGACCGTCTGGATAGTCTGCTGAAGAAAGAGGAAGAAAGGAGAAATGATTGGGGAATCAGTATCTCGGCCAACTTTGACGGAGACGAAGCAGGAGGCGAGAGGAAGTTCATTCTCAATACGTCGGCCAGCGTTCAGAAAGGACAATATCCGCGCCAGCTGCGCTTTTCTGTTGCCAGCCGTGCCGAACTTGATGGCGATACTCTTAGAGACGAGGTATCCGCACTCGTACTTAACTACGATTACTACATGCGCCCCAGCCTTGAGGTGTATGCCTTTGTGGAACGCTTTAAGGACACATACCTTGGCATAGACGAACGATTCGAGATCGGCTTTGGCGGACAATACGAATATGTTAAGGGTCTTGTCGACAGTCGGGAGATAGACTCGATAAACGATGCCTACGACCAGCATCCCAACAAAGACCGGTTTGCAGCGCGTGTGGACAGCGCCAGGACTTCGCTGGCCAAGAAAGAAGCCCGGTTGAGTCTCTCGGCTGCCTTCTCGCTATTTAAGGAATTGGAGAGAGCCAGTGTTCCGGTGCCCGGCATGCCCGACATCAAACTACCGTCGGAAGACAGATATCGTTTTGTCGTCCGTCCATGCGCCCGCCTGGTTATCAGAGAGCTGGAATTGATGAACCTGGGGTACTTCAAGTGGGGTATCTTTGAGCCATGGAAGGTTGATGGCCGACTGGATATGCGCATAGACGCTGTTTTTAGCTGCGGTCTGACTCTCTGCAAAGACGCCGGGGGAAAGAAAGAGGTTGATCTTGAAGTGCAGTACGAATACCGGTATGACAGCCTCCCCCCCTCAACTGAAGTGAATAGCGTGGTCTATCGAGCCCGGGACACTCATGATATCGTTAGGCTCGCCATTACAGTTAAGATTTAGCCGGGTAGCGAAAACCGCATATTAAAACGTTGCCTTTACAAGCCGCGTAGTGTATCCATACCTGAGCGCAGAAGAAAAACCGGGTGACGTGGCTTGAAACAGTTCATCAGAGAAAACCTCGCCTTCAGTATTGCCTATCTTGTTTTCACCGCCGCAGCAGTGGCCCTGATGACCCTGTCACGAATTCTCCCCTTTATTGACCTGCCCAACCACCTGGCCGCGGCTACCATCTGCCGGTACATCGGCGAGCCGGGCAACCTTTTCTCGCAGTACTTCGAAACCGACCTGTGGCTCAACTCCAACATCTTCCACTATCTGTTTCTGATGTTCCCCCTGTTTCCCACCGTGGAGTTTGCGAACCATCTGTTTTATGCCATCTACGCCGTCCTGCTTCCCCTTTCAGTTCTTTTGCTGATAAGACGGCTGGGCGGTAACGTCTGGCTGACGCTGCCGGTCTTTTTGCTGATCAACAACTACAGCGTGATGTGGGGATTCTCCGGGTACGCCCTGGCAATTCCGCTCCTGATATTTCTTTTCCACCTGACAATCGAAAGCCAGACTAATCCATCGTGGTTGGTCCGCATCGGAATCGCGGCTCTACTGGTCTTTCTCTTCTTCGTGCACGCTCAGGTGGCCCTGTTCGGAATAGCCCTGTTTGTGGTGTGTGGCCTGTACCACCACAGAGGCCGATTGGGGCCGCTCGGTAAAGAGTTTTCAGCAATTGTCCCGGTGGCGATCCTCTTCATTGCATGGTGGATGTTACGCGAGGGTGGGTCCGACACGCTCGACTATTTCCGGCGGTATTACGGCCACGCCTACTGGGCAACGCTTGGCTTACGATGGAAACTGGTCGTTTTTGACAATATCTTCCTGTTCAGAACCCCTCTGGCATACTGGGTCGCCGGCTTTTTCACACTGGTCATGTTTTCCCCTCTTCTGGTCGGACTTGTTGTCAAACGCGTTCGGCTTTCCGAGTTGAAAACCCACCGGTATTTTCCATTGGCTTTCATCCTGCCCGTACTGGCGCTCATACTCTTCTTTGCTCTTCCCCAGGCCATCCCGCGCCAGCCGATTGTTTATGAGCGGTTATCAGTCTTCGTTATGCTGGGTGTGATCATTTTAGGAAGCTTGATCTTTCGCCGGGGTGTGGCAGCTTATACTAAAGTCGCCCTCACTTTAATCGTGGTGGTCTATTTCATCCTCTGGGCCGATTATTACATGCAATTCAACCAGGAGAACGAGAACCTGACCGAGCAGATATTTCCGGCCGATGCGTCGCAAAATACCATGGCCGGGCTGGTGTACGATTATGAATTCCGGGGCCACCCGATCTGCGTGCATCTGCCATACTACTACACCGTCTGGACCAGGGGCGTAACGCCGGCAGCGTTTGTTGACTATCGATTCGGAGTGGTCAGCCGGAAAGTGGATTTCGATGTCTTGCCGCTATACTTGACCTGGGAGTGGCGGGCGATGCGCTACGACGGCCGCTACTCCAACATGGATTATCTTCTGGTAAGAGGCAAAATACCGCAGCACATATACCCGCGGCTGCGCGAGTTCAAACCGGTCGACACCTGGGGCAACTGGTCCCTTCTGGAGAACCGGCTTAGATAGCTTCAAACGCGGCCCGTGTAAATTCCACTAGCAGTGAAAACAAACCCTCCTGAGCCACAATTCTATCTATAATCGCACTGTCATCCGGCAGCAAATCCGCCTTCACCAGCCGCGGCACGAGCACCCGCCATTTTTCATCTATCTCAAACACCTGCTTGAAAATAGGCAGCGAACGCTCGACCTCTCCGGCCGTCACCAGTGTCGCCGCATGCCAGAAGAGTATCTCAGCATTACCGGGAGCCATTTCGGCCGCCCGAGCGTACTCTTTGTTGGCGTTGTCAAAATCGTTCAGGGCGATATACTCGTCGCCTTTGTTCATGTGGTCGTAGGCACGGGTGATGTTCAGCAGCCGCCGAAGTTCCTTCAAAGGCTCCGGGGAGTCATCGACCCTGATATCCACCAGCCGATCCACCCACGGCCGTCCGGTCGGCTCGCCCGATACAACCACCATCGCCGCCGACTGCTTGCCCCGGATATCTCCCCCCTCGGCCTGCGCCGCTTCCATGGCAGCCATCATCTTGTCGGCCAGGTCACCCTCGGTTGATTCGAACGCCTTTGCCATGGCATCCCACACTGTCGCCTTCTCCATCAGGTTGGCCTGTACCGAATAATTGCGACCGACGCGATGCCCGGCTTCGGCGATACACTTATCACCGGTATGAGCCGCAATAATCAGGTTCTTGTCAATCATGGCTACCTGACGTACGGCATTCTGCGGATCGCTGGCCAGCAGTCCCTCCAGGGCCTGCTTGGCGGTTTTGCCGTTTTTCATCATTTCCAGCCCCAGCGGGCCATACGAAATCTCGACCAGCGATTGCGTGGCTACCGCCCCGATACCCGGCTCGAGCCAGATGACATCGGCCACCTTGAACCAGTGCGACTGCACCGCCGCCCCAAACTGCCCGGTGACGGTATCATAAGCCACTATCGAGTAGGTGTTGACCGGATGAAGCGGCGTGACGGTATCATCGGCCACTGCCGGAATGGACAGAAGAAGTGTTATCGTTATGATGCAGATAAGCCTGAACATAGTGATTCCCTCTCTCTTTTGTGAGATGATTGAAACTTTGGAATACTCTAATATTTATGATTAATACGTG
>CP070756.1:2080960-2097291 GCA_020348905.1 Candidatus Zixiibacteriota bacterium | reverse complement strand
AGACGACCCGAGTGATAATATCAAGGGGTGCTGGCGGCAGCGCCCCTTTTGTCGTTGGAACTTTGGCCGTCATGGTGCATTATACAGGTCAGTATGGAACTCTTCGTGCTTTTCTTCAACTCGTTCGTGGTCGGCTTTTCGGGCGCCATGATGCCCGGACCTCTCTTAGCAGTAGATATAGCTGAAACTCCCCGCCATGGCTGGCAGACCGGGCCGGTGGTTTCGACCGGTCATGCCATCGCCGAGATCTTCATCGTCGTGGCCCTCTCACTGGGACTGGCCGCTTTAGCTCAGAACGGGATGGTGGCATCTATAATCGGTATCGTTGGCGGGACGGCCCTGATACTGATGGGAGCCCAGATGGGCTACGAGATCGTCAAGAACCGGGTCAGCTATGAGATCGTGGAAGCCGATAAAAAGTCCAGCCACAAGCTGGCCGGCAAAGGCATCACGGCTACCCTTTCCAACCCATACTGGTTTGTCTGGTGGGCCACCACCGGCCTGGCCTTTTTGTCGAAGTCACTCAAGTTTGGATGGGTTGGTCCGGTAGTGTTTTATTTCGGTCACATTCTTTCCGATTATGTCTGGTACTCGGTGGTCTCGGTGCTTTTGTGGGCAGGCAAAAAAGTTATCATGGGAAAAGCCCTGAGAGTTCTCATTTTCCTCTGTGCCGCCTTTCTGGTTTACCTCGGGATCGTTTTCATCTACGACGGCGCCACGACTTTTTAGTTTTTCTCTTTGTCCGACCGTCCAAATCCCTTACCATAGCGAAATGAATATTGCCATTAGTCCCATTACCGAAGCCGATAAAGAGTGGGTGCTTCAGGTAGTGCGCAACTGGGGCGCTGATTTCGTCATCAGCCGCGGCCGGAAAGTATTTGCCGTTGAACTGGACGGTTTTATTGCTACCGACGATAACGGTGAGCGGGTTGGCTTGCTGACATATGAGGTCACCGGCGACCAGTGCGAGATTGTCACGCTCGATGCGTTCAACAAATGGTCGGGTATTGGCACGAAGCTCATCCAGGCGATAATTGACATGCTGAACCGGTCCAGCGTGAAACGTCTCTGGCTGATTACGACCAATGATAACACCGACGCTATCCGTTTTTATCAGAAACGCGGTTTTACCATTGCCGCCGTGCATGTGAATGCTATGGAGAAATCGCGCGAACTCAAACCGAGCATTCCGCTGATAGGCTTTTACGGCATTCCGATAAGGGATGAAATTGAGTTTGAAATGTCACTGGGCTAAAAGCTTCGCCTCGTGAAGCCGTTCGTATATCGGCCCCTGTGGCGTCAGGGTTGATTTGAACAGAACAATACGGTCAAAAAGCAGCGGGATTTCCTCAAGAGAGTAGCCTTCCATAAACTCGGCCAGACCTTCAAGGCCCTTTGGGTTACGCACCCTTCCCAGCGTCAGATGAGCCTTGAAAGATTTCTTTTCCTTTTCGAAGCGAAGCGAGCGCATCCGGTGTTCAACATCTTTGGCCATCTTCCGAAGCATCTCCAGGTTCTTTTCGATACCAACCCAGATGACACGCGGTCGTCGCAGGTTTGGAAATCCGCCCAGCGTGCTTATCGAGGTCGGCACCTGATGATGCGATGCCACGGCAGCGTCGATTTCACTTTTGATTTTGTCGACCAGGTCCTCATCGGTGTCACCCAGAAACCGCAGTGTCACGTGAATGTTCTCCGGCTTGACCCACTTAACTGAGCCGCCTTTTTGTTTGAGAGTGGAGATGATCCTCCCCAGTTCCTCTTCGACATTCTTCTCCAGCGGAAGGGCGATGAACAGGCGCATCATTGAATATCCAGTATATCTCTTCTGAGAAGTTCCAGGGCGGCGTAGCTGGCGCGGGCGCGGTTGGACTCGCGGTTTCTACCAAAACTGAACTTGCGGGCAAACGCGGTATGGGCCGAGGCCAATCCTATGTAGGTGGTGCCGACCGGCTTCTCATCGGTGCCACCCTCGGGCCCGGCGATACCGGTTATAGACAGAGCGTAATCGCATTCGAATCGCTGTCGGCAACCGGTAGCCATCGCTACCGCACATTGTTCCGAGACCGCACCGTGTTCTTCGATAATGTTCGGGTCGACCGAAAGCTGGTTGATCTTGGCGTCGTTGGCGTAACTGACAATTCCTCCCAGGAAGTAAGTTGACGAACCGGGTACCGAGGTGATAATCATCCCCAGTTGCCCGCCGGAACATGACTCGGCGACTGCCAGGGTCTTGTCGTTGTCTTTGAGCAGTTGCCCCACAACTCCCTGCAGGGTGTCATCGTCCTTGCCGTAGATGTACTTGCCAACCATCGACTCCAGAAATCTCTCCACGGTGCGAGCTTTTTGGACCGCCTCGTCTTCGCTTTCGGCCACGGCTATGATTCTAAGATCAACCCCGTGGTAAGCGGGCAGATACGCCAGTTTGACACCGTCCTCAAGCTTGAGATCGGCTTCAAGCATGTCAGCCAGTTTTGACTCAGCCACGCCGGTCGTTCGCAGCTTGACAATCTTGAGTGCCTGGCCGATATCGAGTCCCTTTACATAAGGGATCACTTCGTCGACCATAATTTGCTCCATCTCGCGCGGCACCCCGGGCAATGAGATGAAGATCCGGTCATCCTCGGCGATACAAATTCCCACGGCCTGGCCGCTCTTGTTGGGAAAGAATTTGGCTCCCTGCGGCAGCAGGGCCTGGCTGTGGTTGCTGGCCGGCATGACAATGCCCCGCCGGGCGAAACGCTCCTTCATGTCCTCGAGAATGTCTTCGTGAAAGACAAGGTTGCGCTTGAAGACCTTCACGATGGCTTTTTTGGTAATATCGTCTTCGGTCGGCCCCAACCCGCCGGTGGTGATGATCAGGTGCGCTCGCTTTAGAGCCAGACGGAACGCTTCCTCCATCTGCTCCAGCGAATCACCGGTCGTGCTCATATACTTTATCTCAAAGCCGACGCCGGTCAGCTTGTCGGCTATAAAGGCGGCATTGGTGTTAACGGTATGCCCGGTGAGGATCTCGTCGCCTATGGTAATCAGTTCTACATCCATCTGAAGTTCCTGAGCTATCCCTTCCAGTAATTAGTGATGGCCCACATGACGGCATGGGTGAAGATGTTGGCATAAATAGCAGCCGCAATATCATCCATCGTTACCCCCCATCCCCGGGGTAGTCTTTCCAATTGAGCCGCCGGGGGGAGCTTTATAACGTCGAACGCTCGGAACGCGACAAACGCGACAATGTAGCCGGTCAGTGAATACGGCACGAAAAGAAGCGTCAAGAACATGCCCGCCCACTCGTCGATAACAATCTTGCGGGCGTCATGACCGTACATGCGTTCGGCGGCTGCCGACGACCAGACCGAAATTAACACCACCGTCACGCAGACGGCAAGCAGAATCGGGAGGTCGCCTCTGATGAGAAAAAAAGCTATCAGCCAGGCGGGGATAGTTCCCCACGTACCCGGAAACGGTTTTAAATAGCCGGAGTAGAACCCGGTGGCGATGAGTCTGATGATTTGATCTTTCATGCTTACGCTCTCACTTCAGGACCGACTTTATCATGTAGAAATATTTGACGACGTAGTCGATGCCCGTCCAGAGTGTCACGGCCGCCGTGATCCACAAGGCCAGGTTGAAATAGAAATAGTAATTAAAAGCCAGCGATGCCGTGGCCGGGCTGTCAAAATAAACGAGGGCGTTTATCAAAGTGATATACGCCAGCACGACCCCGACAATACTGAGCTGGAGAAACGTTTTCACCTTGGCCCACCAACTGGGCGCAATGACCACGCCGCGATAAGCGGCCAGCAGACGCAGGCCGGTGATGGCGAATTCGCGGCCGATTATCAGCATTACCGGGAAAGGGGAAACGTACCCCAGCGCAATAAACGACACCAGCGCCGATGAAACGAGGATCTTGTCGGCCAGGGGGTCCATAAACCGGCCGAACCCGGTGATAACGCCGTACTTGCGGGCATAGTAGCCGTCGGCCAGATCGGTCAGGGCGGCTATAATGAACAATCCCATCGCAACCATGCGCATGTGAAAGTTGTCGATGATGAAAAAGAACATGAAGATGGGGGCAATGATAATTCGCAGCAAAGTCAATTTGTTGGGAGTGTTCATTGCGAAACAAGTTACTTGACCGGGCAATAGGTGTCAATCAGGAAATACCCTGCTGACCTACCCGGTACAATCAACGATGGTAGTTAAACGCAATGAGTGTTCACGAAGGATAATGTGGATGCTGATACAGGCCCCAAAGCCAGCCCATAAAAAACCCAGACAGGCCACTGGAACCTGCCTGGGCGGACGATATTAGGTAATCCACAGAAAGAGTAACACTTTCCGATTGCGATAGAATGATACACTCTTAAGTCTACTTTGTCAAGCAAAAAAAGAGGCTGCGGCAGACCGGACCGGGCTCCAACCGGCTCCGGGGCGGGCCAAAAACACCGTTTTTGGGGAGCTTAAGGCAGCATTACCGGGCCGGTCCTCATGGTTTTTCAGGCACAATTATCCACATCAATTGTGGACAGGCTGTTGAGCCATTGTTGAATTCTCTGTAACTTCATTTAAATCTGTAAATTATAACTCGGGAAAAAATAACATCCTTCTTCCGAAACAGGCTTAAAAAAATAGCGTCCCCTAAGGTGCTTTGCAGTAACGGCTTATAGAAGTTAATTTTTTATATATGAGGAATTCACCCTTACCGGACTCAATAGTACACATTCATGCGGAGAGGTACTTTTCTGACAGTCAATAGAATACAAAATAACTGATAAAAACACAATTTTTAGTAGATTGGGTTTTTGCGACCACTATATATTGTGCTCGCGCTTTGAGGGTCGGGATGCTGCTGTCGATACTGCCATTTCCCCCTCAGATGGAGAAAAAGTGATTCAAACAACCGCCAACCGGTAGCCCTTCAGACGAAAAATGGATTTTGGCGGCCCGGTTATTTTTTTGATACAGGAGGTACACCTTGAAGGTCCAACGGTATTTCACGCGTCAGGGTGAGTCGCCCTACAGCAGGATAAATTTCGTCAAACGAAGCTCGGAGATAAGAAATCCCGACGGGTCAACCGTCTTCAAACTGACCGACATCGAGGTCCCCGAGCAATGGTCGCAGGTCGCAGTTGATATTCTGGCGCAGAAGTACTTTCGAAAAGCTGGTGTTCCCCAGTTTGATCAAAAAGGTAATCCCATCACCGATGATGACGGTACCGCGGTTACCGCAGGAGAAACCGATGCCCGTCAGGTGTTCCATCGCCTGGCTGATTGCTGGCGGCACTGGGGGGAGAAATACGGTTATTTTGACGGTGAGGAGGAGGCCAAGAGTTTCTACGACGAAATCTGCTACATGCTGGCCGGCCAGGTGGCTGCTCCCAACTCACCGCAGTGGTTCAATACCGGTCTTCATCACTCCTATGGAATAACAGGTGTCTCCAACGGGCACTACTATGTCGATCCTGACGATCACAATCTTACCGAGGCAAGGAATGCCTACGAGCATCCCCAGCCGCACGCCTGTTTCATTCAGTCGGTAGCGGATGATCTTGTTAACGAGGGCGGCATCATGGATCTGTGGGTGCGCGAGGCCCGGTTGTTCAAATACGGCTCCGGCACCGGAACGAATTTCTCCAGTATCAGGGGATGTAAGGAGCCACTGTCGGGAGGCGGCAACTCGTCGGGGCTGATGTCGTTCCTGCGTATAGGTGATCGTGCCGCCGGCGCCATCAAGTCAGGTGGCACCACCCGTCGCGCGGCCAAGATGGTTTCTCTCGATCTGGATCACCCTGATATCATGGAATTTGTGAACTGGAAGGTGGTCGAGGAGCAAAAGGTGGCGTCACTGGTAGCCGGTTCAAAGTTGATTCGACAGCAGCTCAAGGAGATATTCGAGGCCGCCCGGGTTGCCGGCGACAACGGTAACTCCAAGTTCGAGGTGGACCCGGAGAAGAACCGCAAGCTGAAGCGCGCTCTCAAGCAAGCTCGAAACTACGGCGTGCCGTCGGGCTATATCAAGAAGGTTTTGGATCTGGCCGAGCAGGGCATTGATGAAATCGACTTCATTGAGCTTGACACCAACTGGGAGAGCGAAGCCTACCTCACAGTTTCAGGTCAGAACTCCAATAATTCGGTTCGGGTACCCAACGATTTCTTTGCCTGTCTGGCGTCCGATGGAGACTGGGAACTTATCCGCCGTACCGACGGCAAGGTGGCGGCCACGGTCCCGGCGAAAGAACTGTGGGAGAAAATCTGCTACTCGGCCTGGTCATGCGCCGACCCTGGGGTGCAGTTCGATACGACCATCAACGAGTGGCACACTTGCCCCGAGGACGGTCGCATAAATGCCTCCAATCCCTGTTCGGAATACATGTTCCTGGATGACACTGCCTGCAACCTGGCGTCGATAAACCTGGTTAAGTTCCTCGACGAAGAGGGGCGGTTTGATATCGAAGGTTATCTGCACGCCATTCGCGTCTGGACAATTGTTCTGGAGATATCGGTCCTGATGGCGTCTTATCCGTCCAAACCGATTGCTCAGAAAAGTTTCGACTTCCGTACTCTCGGTCTTGGTTTCGCCAATCTCGGCACCCTGCTGATGCGCATGGGTATTTCTTACGATTCACCCGAGGGATACGCCTGGAGCGGCGCCCTGAGTGCCATGCTTACCGGCGAAGCATACGTGACTTCGGCCGAGATGGCCCGGGAGCTGGGGCCGTTCAGTGCCTATTACCGTAACCGCGAGCACATGCTCAGGGTCGTCCGCAACCATCGGCGAGCAGCTTACAACGCCGGCAAGGAAGAGTACGAAGAACTGACTATTAAACCACACGGAATCAACCCCAACTACATTCTCGAGGAGATTACCAGAGCCGCCCGACTGGTTTGGGACCGGGCCGTTGATCTGGGCGAGGTCTACGGTTTCAGGAATGCCCAGACTACTGTTATTGCCCCGACCGGTACTATCGGGCTGGTAATGGATTGCGATACGACCGGTATTGAACCGGATTTCGCGCTGGTCAAATTCAAGAAACTGGCCGGTGGTGGATACTTCAAGATTATCAACAATTCGGTGCCAATTGCACTTCGGAAGCTCGGCTATACCGATGATGAAATTGACGACATTGTTCTCTACGCCACCGGCCAAAAAACTTTGAAGCGGGCGCCATACATCAACCACGAGTCTCTAAGGGCCAAGGGATTCACCGACACCGAATTGGATAAGGTGGAACAGTCACTGGGCAACGTATTCGATATCTCCTTTGCCTTCAACAAGTATAACCTTGGCGAAGAGTTTCTGCGCGACACGCTGGGTCTGAGCGAGGACGTTTGCGAGGATTGGAACTTCAATCTCCTGCGCGAGCTGGGCTTTACCCGGGAACAGATCGAGCTGGCCAACGAGTACTGTTGCGGGACCATGACTCTCGAGGGTGCCCCGCTCCTGAAGGAGAAGCACCTGCCGATCTTCGACTG
The DNA here is from genome assembly GCA_020348905.1 of Candidatus Zixiibacteriota bacterium. Lineage (GTDB taxonomy): Bacteria > Zixibacteria > MSB-5A5 > GN15 > FEB-12. The sequence continues at coordinate 2,089,812 of CP070756.1, read as the reverse complement.
CGCCAACCGGTGCGGCAAGAAAGGCCAGCGCTTTATTCGGTTCGAGTCGCATATTCGAATGATGGCCGCGGCTCAGCCGTTTATATCCGGCGCCATCTCCAAAACGATTAACATGCCGGCCGAAGCTACGCTCGATGACGCCAAGAAAGCCTACCGGCTGGCCTGGGAAACGATGAACAAGGCTATCGCCATCTACCGTGACGGCTCCAAGCTCAGTCAACCGCTGACCAGCACCCTCTTTGATGATGGCGATGAAGACGAAGGCCTGACGGTTGACAACGTATCGGAAAAGATGGCTCAGCGCATTGTCTATCGCTACATCGCCAAGCGGCGCAAACTGCCCAACCGCCGGGGTGGCTACACCCAGAAAGCCACCGTTGGCGGGCACAAGGTATACCTGCGTACCGGTGAGTATAATGACGGCACCCTGGGGGAAATCTTCCTGGACATGCATCGCGAGGGAGCCGCTTTCCGTTCGCTGATGAACAGCTTCGCCATAGCCGTCTCACTGGGTTTGCAGCACGGCGTTCCGCTGGAGGAGTTCGTCGAGGCCTTCCTGTTCAGTCGCTTTGAACCGAACGGACTGGTGCAGGGCAACAAATCCATCAAACGGGCCACATCAATCATTGATTATATCTTCAGGGAACTGGCCATTGCTTATCTTGGCCGGAACGACCTGGCTCATGTTTCCGAGGAAGACCTGCTGGGCGACACTCTGGGTAAACCGGCCGAAGAATCGATTGAATACGAAGACGAGGAGCCGGCCGACTCGCGTATCACCGGGCAGGTTACGACCGGCAGCAGAACCTCGGACGATATCAATTCCAGCCACCTTACCATCGACTTCAGCAACGGTGGTAACGGCAGCGGGAAAGAGGGTAACGGCAACGGCAAGACAGGAGGTTTCGACAGTGATGAATCGATGGAGCATAAGACTGCGGTTAAAGCAACTGCGGCCGCGGAGACGGCGATTGAATATGCCGCAGCGTCAGTCAAGAGGGTTGTCGATCAAGCCGGGCAGAGGTTCTTTGAGGAAATCCGCGCCGCGCGCTTGAAGGGCTACGAAGGCGACATGTGCTCCGAATGCGGGCAGTTTACCATGGTGCGTAACGGAACCTGTCTGAAATGTGATACGTGCGGCTCCACCAGCGGCTGCAGTTGACGAGATAGCGATCAATAAAAACGCAGCTATGAAAAGGGACCAGGGATGGGTCCCATGCGTGTAGCATTAAGTGCATCAATGGACGGGCCCGCCGGGCATTTGATACCGGCGGGCCTTATCATATGCACAACTCTAAGATTTCATTTCACAGCAAATCGGACTATCGGTCTGGTGGCCGAGCGCCTGGCAACCTCGGTGAAGCCAGCGGCGAAATAGGCCGAGGCCAGCCCCGTCCAGACAAATGCATCCGGTTGTTTACCCTGCTTTGGCTCGAACGGATATCCCTCGACAATCCTGGCTTTCTTTGTACCGGCATATTTTACCGCCGCCTCGATTAGGCCGCGACTGACCCCCCGGTTGCGATACTCCTTCGCAATGAATAGACAGGTGACTGACCACACCTCGCTGTCATCGACCGGCTTTAAAATGCGCGACTTCTCCAGCCGGATGAAATCCTTACGCGGTCCGACAGAACACCATCCCACCGGCACCTTTTTGTGATAGGCCAGTATGCCGGGAATTTTGCCGGACTGGACCAGTCGCTTCATGGCCAGCTTGTTTTTTGCGCCTTTCTGGCTTTCGAACCGGGTGTGCTCCAGCCGCCACAGCATACACCAGCAGCCCCCACAGGCGCCGCGCTTGCCAAACAGGTTCTCGAAGTCACTCCATCGATCGGCGGTCAACGGTCTATAGGTCAACAAAATGGGTTCTGGTTTTTCTGTTGTCACCTTCCCTCCAAAACAGTGATTGCCAATACCCTGCTATTACCTTATATACGTTTCTACAACCTGCCAAGTCAACCGGGACCTCACCACACCAAAAACTTTGTGACGTCTCGAAACATTGGGGCTAAGGGGGTCGTAATTATATACTAATCAACGTATGTTACCGTGAAATATGGAATTGTAGATAGGAGAGCTGCTGATGTTTAAGAAAGTATTTATTATAGGTCTGGTTGTAATAGTGATCGGGGCGGTGCTGTTTTTTGCTATTGACGGCTCCGCCAAGAAGGACGAAGAGTATAAGACGGTCGAGGTTACCAGGGGCGATATTGTCGACAAAGCCCTGGCGGTGGGTAAGATCGAACCGAAGCTCGAGATTTCCATCAAGTCAAAAATCCCCGGCATTGTGAGAAAAATCTATGTTGAAATCGGAGATCGCGTCAATGTCGGCGATCCCCTTTTCGATATCGGCCCCGACCCGACCCCGATCGAATTGACCGAGGCCCAGCGAGAGGTTGAAATCAGGAAAGTCGCCTATGATAACGACAAGCGCGAGCTGGATCGGCTCAAGTCGCTTCTTGAGAAACAACTGATTTCCACCCAGGAGTTTGACAACCAGGAGGCAGTGTGCGAAGGGTCGCGCCTTCGCCTGCAGCTGGCTAAAGAAAAACTCTCACTGATTGAATCCGGCAAGTCCAGCGCATCCGGAAGCAAAGTTGACAATGTCATCAAGTCACCCATCTCCGGAACGGTACTGTCAAAGCTGGTTGAAGAGGGTGACCCGGTTGTGCCGCTGACGACCTTCCAGGCCGGAACTGAATTGATGACCCTGGCTCAGATGGACAACCTGATATTTAAGGGAAATGTCGATGAAATCGATGTTGGCAAGCTCCGGGAGGGTATGACTGCCGAGATCGAAATCGGCGCCCTGACCTCTCAAGAAAAAGTATCCGGCGTGGTCACCAAGATTTCGCCCAAGGCGCATAAGGAAGAAGGCTCGACCCTTTTTGAGGTTGAAGTCAAAATCGACGATCTGGGCGCAACCTTTCTGAGGGCCGGTTACTCCGCCAATGCCGATGTCATCATCACCAAGAAGGAAAACATCATTCTCATTCCGGAACGCCTGATCAGAACCAGAGACTCGGTGCAGTTCGTCGAGGTTCAGGACACCGCCCTGGCTGTTGCGGAACGGGAAATAGAAACCGGGCTTTCCGACGGGATCAATATTGAAGTAGTCTCCGGGCTCGACAGCGGGGAAGTCCTGGTCGAGCGACCGCCCAAAGAAATCGAAATCTGGGAATAAGCCTTACTGGGGACGATGCTGTGATACCACTGGTTTCCATCAAGCAGTTCTTAAACGATATGCGTCGCCAGAAGCTGCGCACGGCCATGACCATGTTCGGCATCTTCTGGGGTACCTGCTCCATTGTTCTACTCTTTGCTTTCGGAAAAGGGTTGACCGAAGCTCAGTTGAAGTCAGCGCGGGGGATGGGTGAGAACATAGCCATCTTCTGGGGCGGTATCACCGCCAAGGAATTCCAGGGCCTGCCCCGCGGGCGGTCCATTGATTTCACCGCTGATGACGTCCGCCTGATCAAAAGAAAGTCACAGCACTTTCAGCGTCTTTCCCCTGAGTACATGAGATACAACGTCAACGTCAAGTATGGCAACCAATCCACCGCCCGAACCGTTCACGGTATCTGGCCCGAGTATGCGCCGATGCGTAACGTAACGCCGCGTTTCGGCTCGCGTTTCATAAATGATCGGGATTCGGAGCTGAAGCGCCGGGTGGCCTTTATCGGGAACCTTCTCAACGAAGATCTATTCGGTGAGGCCGATGCCGTAGGCGAAGAGATACTGCTCAACGGAATGCCGTTCACGGTCATCGGCGTGATGAAGGAGAAGCAGCAAAACAGCTCGTATAGCAGTCGTGACAGCCGGTCAGTGTTCATTCCCCTGTCGACCTACGAGGCCATGTACACCCAACGGCATATTAACAATTTCGTGGGCCAATGCTACGCGAACGGTAGCATGGCGCTGGCCCGACAGGAAGTATACGAAATCCTTGGAGCCAAGTACCGCTTTGATCCTTCCGATCGCGAGGCACTATCGATCTGGGACACCACGGAAGGTTTTGCGTTCTTGAAAAACTTCTTCATGGCCTTCTCGGCATTCCTGGTTGGGATCGGTGTGGCTACCCTCATCACCGGCGGGATAGGTGTCACTAACATCATGAATGTCGTTCTGGAGGAACGCACCAAGGAGATAGGCATTAAGATGGCCCTGGGGGCGCGCAAGAGCTTTATTCTCTGGCAGTTCGTCTTTGAAACGCTCCTGATCACCAGCATAGGCGGCCTTTTCGGATTTCTGTTTGCCTGGGTGATCGTGGCCGTGTTTCCCAGCCTGAATCTTGACGACTTCGTCGGAACGCCAAGTGTAGATGTCTGGGCCGCTATTGGAGTCATTGTTATTCTCGGACTGGTGGGATTGGGTGCCGGGATATTCCCGGCCAGACGGGCTGCCAATCTTCAACCGGTACAGGCCCTGAAGCTGTTTTAGGTAACTATGAAACTGTCGGTTATATACAACGTCTTCATCCGGGATTTTCGCAAGCAGAAAAAGCGTATCACGCTTACCCTGCTGGCCCTCGGCTGGGGAACAGTCTCGATAATGTTGCTGCTGGGGTTCGGCGAAGGACTGCACCGACAACTGAGCGTCCAGCGAAAGGGCATGGGTGAGAATATCGTCGTGCTCTGGGGCGGTCAAACATCTATCCCTTACAAGGGAATGGGAAAGGGCAGGCGGATCTACTTCCTGCCGGAGACCATTGACTATGTTAAGAGATCGATACCCGATATTACCCGGGTCGGTGGTGAGATGGATCGCTGGATGCAGCGGGTGGAACGCGACACCGTCGTTCTGAGCGAACACGTCGTCGGACTGACACCGAACTATGAACAGATGCGCAACTACATCCCGCAGTCCGGCGGGCGTATGGTCAATGACCGCGATATGGAACTTAGAAGGCGCGTGGCGTTTCTTGGATGGGAACTCAAAGAGCGCCTCTTCGCAGAGGAAGACGCCGTCGGGGAGCAGATTCTTGTCGCCGGAGTGCCCTTCACTGTTATCGGAGTGATGAAAGAAAAGCGCGTCATGGGTAATTACTCGGGGATGGATCGGGACAAACTGTCCATTCCATTGACAACTTTCGAGGCGATGTACGGTGATCCCTGGCTCGATAATATAGTTTATCAACTGGAAGACCCCAGCATGGTGGAGGGGGTCGAAAAGCAGCTGTTCGAGTCCCTGGGAGCCAAATACAAATTCGATCCCACCGATGACCGGGCTCTCGCTCTCTGGGATACAATAGCGACAGGGAAAGAATTCAACAACGTCCTGATCGGCATCAAAGTGTTCCTCGGTATTATTGGAGGCCTGACCCTGTTTATTGCCGGGGTGGGCGTGGCCAATATCATGTACGTATCGATAAAGGAGCGAACCCGCGAGATTGGCATAAAGATGGCCATGGGCGCCCGCCGGTCCTATATCCTCACCCAGTTTCTGATCGAGGCCCTTATCATAACGTTCTTCGGTGGGTTTGGAGGAATGTCGATAAGCTACATTCTCACCGAGGGATTCAAGCGGATACCTATCGAGTCGGACGTTCTGGAGATGATGGGACGGCCCACCATCTCGCTCGAGATAGGCTTTATAGTCATCGTTATCCTTGGCATAATGGGTGTTCTGTCCGGACTGTTCCCGGCCATGAAAGCGGCCTCGGTCAGCCCGGTGGAATCTTTGAGATATGAATAGGAGTGCTGACTGTGTCTCCACACAGATTGGAGTAGATAATGCTGATAGATTTGAAAAGAGTTGAAAAGAGCTACGTGACCGGCAGCGTCGAATTCAAGGCCCTGAAGGGTATTGACTTTCAGGCCAGGAAGGGCGAGTATGTCGCCATTGTGGGCCCGTCCGGTTCCGGAAAATCAACCCTGATGAATATTATCGGATGCCTGGATGTTCCCACTGCCGGTGAATACCTGCTGGAAGGAAATCCTGTCAACACCATGACTTCAAACCAGCTGGCCGATATCCGCAATCGCCGGGTGGGATTTGTCTTTCAGGCATTCAACCTGCTGCCATACGCCACGGCTTTCGAAAATGTCGAAGTACCGCTGTTGTTTGCCAGGGTAAACGGAAGGGACCGCCGGCGACGGGTGACGGAAGTCCTCTCGCGGGTGGGACTGGCCGACAAACTGAACAACAAGCCGACCGAGATGTCCGGCGGTGAGATGCAGCGTACCGCTATCGCCCGCGCCCTGGCCAACGAGCCTGACATAATTCTTGCCGACGAACCCACCGGTAACCTCGACAGCAAATCGGGCGGCGAGATTGTCAAAATTTTCGACGAACTGAGAGAACTGGGCAAGACTATCATAATTATCACCCACGATGTGAACATCGCCAAGCGGACCGAGAGAATTGTAAAACTGAAAGACGGTTTGGTCGATACCAACGGAAACATGCTATGAGCAACTAACGCACATGGTGGAGTGGTATCAAAAAAGTCAGGACCGTAAAGGTCCTGACTTTCTTTGTAGAGGAGACACAATGTTCCAGCGCATTGCTTATTTTAATAGAATCATCTTCTTTGTCCGGCTGAACGTTTCCGTCCGAAGGTTATACAGGTATACGCCCGAGGCAATGTCACCACCGCAATCGGACGTTCCATCCCACTCATACCGGTAGCTTCCGGCCGGTAAGGATTCGGCATCCCATTGCCTGATTTTCTGTCCTAAAATGTTGTATATGGTCAGCGATACCTGGCTCCTTCGAAGCAGGGAGAACTCGATAACAGTCGACATGTTGAAAGGGTTGGGGTAGTTCTGTGCCAGCTGGAATTCCTCCGGCAACATACCCGGAATCGGTTCCATCACGTCGGTCTGCACGTCGCCGCCTATTTTCAGTACATACATATCCGATCCGCCGGCGCTGTAGGAAAACGACCTTCCCACCACGACAAGATTGCCCCGCATATCGCTAAATACCCTCTCACAGTAATCTGATTCGGAACCTCCATAATCCTGATCCCAGATGAGATTACCGTTCGGATCGGCCTTGACAATGTAGATATTAAAACTCGAACTGAACGAAAGCGTATTACCGCCCAGGATGAAATTTCCCGCGCCGGTTTCGACTATGGAATAAACACGATCGTCATCGGATCCGCCGTAGGTCCGATCCCATTCGACCGTTCCTAAGGGATCGGTCTTAATCAGGTAGGCGTCGTTGGAACCGGCTCCATATGATGCGGTCGCTCCCGCAAAAACAAAGCCGCCGTCGCGAGCGATCTCCACGGTGTAGCCGTAATCGGCCCTTGGTCCGCCGTAGGTCGTGGCCCAGAGAGAATCACCGTTCTGGTTGGTTCGGACAACATAAATGCTGCTGTAACCTTCGCCAAACGACCCGGTTGAACCTACAACGATATAGCCACCGTCCGCCGTCTGTCTTACAGCCGAACCGGACTCACCACCGGCCCCGCCGTAGGTGCGTTGCCAGCTGAGGTTGCCGTTGGCATCGGTCTTGATCAGGAATACATCCTGGTACCCGGCACCCGATGAAAAAGTCCCGCCGCAGATGATAAAGCCGTTATCGGCCGTCTGCCGAACCGACCGGCCTTCATCATCGAGAGGCCCACCGAAGGTCTTGCTCCAGATAGGCTGGCCCGAGGCGTTCAGTCTTATCAGGTAGACGTCTTTCTCGCCGGCGCCGAACGACTTGGTCGATCCCACGATCACAAACCCGCCATCGGAAGTACGATGCAGATCGTAACCGTATTCGGTCAACGCTCCACCGAAAGTAGCCGATGACACCTTGTTGCCAAGGGTATCTACCCTGACCAGGTAAATATCGAAACTTCCGCTTCCATAGGAGTAGGTAGAACCGAGAAGCAGGTAATCACCTTCGGTTGTTTGCTGACAGGCATGACCGAATTCATGATAGGGACCGCCGTAATTATTTGACCACAGTAAATCCTGTGACCTCGCGGCTGGAGAGGCAACTGCGAGAAGAGCGATAAGGGCCAGGGCACGTTCCATATGCCGGGACATAGCACCATCCTCGAACTTTCCAATTTGACACTTGCTGTTTAATTTTTGAACAGCGTTTTCACTGTTAACTATCGGAACTCCAACAACGGACTTTAGTCTGAACCACAAAAAAACGGAAAGGATTTTGTGGGGCCGGCCAATTCCTCTGATATCAGCAACTTAGACCATCGGCTATGGGATCTATCCCACACCTGGGCCACTGAGCCTGTTATTTCGGAACCCGGAAAGTATCACTAATCAGTTGAAAATCAGTCAGTTACGAAGGCAACCAAGCGCGGCATCGGGCTTGCACTAACCTGTTTCGGTGAAACGCAAAACGCTGAAACAAGGGAGGTTGCCTTGATCTCGCGATTGATTACAGCATCCTTTTATGCCCTCCCCGCGCTTGCCATCATGTGTTCGTCGGCTTTGGCGCAGGAGCGAGGGACAATTCAGGCGCTGGCAACCGTCATATCCAGTTTGAACGTGGTCGGAACCAATAACCTGCAGTTCGGAACGGTGACTCCCGGAGTCAACAAAGCCGTCGACAAAAGCAGTGTCGGCTTCGCCGGCGAATGGCTGGTGACCGGAACCAGTAACGCCGAGATCACCGTGGATTTCGAGCTGCCCGACTCACTTGCAACCGTCGATTCATTGTCATTCCTGACCATCATCTTCAGTGGCACCGATGCTTCCTACGATGATGGAACCGGTGGCGGGCAGGTAGCTCCGGCCGGAGTGCTTGACCCGAACGGTCCGAGTACTCTGAATATCGGAGTCGGCGGGACGGTGACAGTCTGGATAGGTGGCATGGTCGTGCCTACCGTCTCACAGACCGGCGGCGACTACGCCAGCGACGTCGTCTTGACCGTGGCTTAT
>CP070756.1:2033344-2080860 GCA_020348905.1 Candidatus Zixiibacteriota bacterium | reverse complement strand
CTCTTAACTGGTTCTGCCATTTTCTACCTGTTCTATCTCACTTATAATTAGATGTTATGGCGAAATCCGGGCAATGCACCCAGCAGATTGTGCACTGGGTACAGTTTTCAGGCCGTGCCTGGACCGGTTTTCCGTCGCGATCAGGTTCAAATACCTGTTGTGGGCACAGAGCAATGCACAGATTGCACGCTTTGCACCAACTCAGGTCGATTTTCAGAGGAAGTGGACCTTTGGAATAATCGTACTTGCTCTTCGCCCCGGGTTTAGCAGCGGAGTCATCGACCTTATGTGGTTGTGTCATAGCGAATCCTTAGGGCTGCGTTGTTTCTCTTTGAACAGCCTAATGTTATTTCCTTCTGGTTGTTGTCTTTTTCTTCCTGGCCGCCTTCTTCAGGGTTCTGGCTTTGTTGCCAATCTTCTTAACGGTTGTTTTCTTCTTGGCTGTCGTCTTCTTCCTGACCGTCTTTTTGGCAGCCGGCTTCTTCCTGGTCGTAGTCTTCTTCACCGCGGCCTTCGGCTTTTTCGACTTCTTCAGCAGCTCCTTCATAAGCTGTGGAATTTCGGTGGGCGAAAAAGCTACCGGGATACCCACCTTGTTAAGGGCGGCTATCTTCTCAGCCGCCGTACCGGTACCACCGGAAATTATGGCTCCGGCGTGCCCCATACGTTTCCCGGGAGGAGCCGTCTGACCGGCGATGAAAGCCACCACCGGCTTGGTCACATTCTTCTTTATGTAAGCCGCAGCTTCTTCCTCGTCGCTTCCACCAATCTCACCAATCATGACGATAGCCTTGGTGGAACGATCGGCCTGAAAAGCTTCCAGACAATCAATGAAATTGGTGCCGATAACCTGGTCACCGCCAATACCGATACACGTGGTCTGTCCCATCCCTTCCATCGTCAGGGCCCAGATGGCTTCATAAGTAAGGGTACCGGAGCGTGAGACAACGCCGACATTCCCTTTCTTGACGATAGTGCCCGGCATGATGCCGACTTTGCATTCGCCCGGGGAAATAAGGCCCGGACAGTTGGGGCCTACCAGACGAGCGCCGTGCTCTTTCACATACGGATAAACTTTCATCATATCGTTGGCCGGAATACCCTCGGTAATGCACACGATGGTCTTTATGCCGGCATTGACTGCCTCGTAGATGGCATCGATTGCAAATGACGGCGGGACGTAAATAACCGAGGCGTTAGCCCTGGTCTTGGCAACAGCCTCTTCGACCGTGTTGAAAACCGGAATACCGGCGACTTTCGTGCCGCCCTTGCCGGGCGTCACGCCGCCTACCACCTTGGTGCCGTAAGCTTTCATTTGCTCGGCGTGGAAAGAACCATCGCGGCCGGTGATTCCCTGAACAATCAGTCTGGTTTTGGTATTTATGAATACTGACATCGTTTCAATCCTCTTCCTGTTGGTTCCTATTCCACTCCGGCCAGTTCGATGGCCTTCTTGACAACATCGTCGAGCGTATCCGCCGACGGAAGGTTTACCGATTTGAGGATTCGGTAAGCTTCTTTTTCGTTGGTCCCGGTCAACCTGACAACCACCGGAACGGTGGGATTCAGCTGCTTGAAAGCCGCCACAATGCCGTTGGCTACATCGTCGCACCGGGTAATCCCGCCGAAGATATTGATCAGGATGGCGCGGACCTTGGGGTCGCTGAGGATGATGTTCATAGCCGTCACGACCTTCTGCGGGTTGGACGAACCGCCAATATCGAGAAAATTGGCCGGCTCGCCGCCGTATCGCTTGACCAGATCCATGGTCGCCATAGCCAGGCCGGCCCCGTTAACGATGCAGCCAATATTACCGTCGAGCTTCACAAACGACAGGTCCCCCTCGCGAGCCTCCACCTCGTAAGGGTCCTCAGCGTCAAGGTCACGCATTGCCTCTATGACCGGCTGACGGTAAAGGCCGTTGTCATCGATGTTGATTTTGGCATCGAGAGCCAGCACTTCACCGGCCGTATTCGTAATCAGGGGATTAATCTCCACCAGCGAGGCATCCGTACTCCAGAAGACGCCGTAAAGCTTCATTATGATGTCAGCGGCCTTACGCACCTGACCTATATCCCGGTACAATTTGTAAGCCAGATTGCGAGCCTGAAACGGCTTTAACCCCAACACCGGGTCGACATAAAGCTTGTGGATCTTCTCCGGGGTTTTGGCCGCGACTTCCTCGATGTCGACGCCGCCGGCTGGAGATACCATGATAACCGGCTTCTTTGTGGCACGATCGAGAATAATCCCGACGTACGATTCGGATATGATATCCTCGGCTACCGTCACCAGCACTTTCTTGACCTCCAGCCCCTTGATGTCCATCCCCAGTATTTTCTGGGCCAGAACTTTGGCAGCTTCGGCGTTTTCCGCGTATTTGATGCCGCCGGCTTTCCCGCGCCCGCCTACGTGAACCTGCGACTTGACCATCACCGGGGTATTGAATCGCTGAGCGATCTCGAACGCTTCCGTCGGGGTCGTGGCTACCTCTCCCCCGGGAACAGGTATTCCGGCTCCTGCGAAGACTTCCTTAGCCTGGTACTCGTGGATTTTCATTCGTCAGATTCCTTGTCACTATGATTATTTATAATTTCTCTGTTGTAATATTCCTCAGCCATTGCCCTCAGCTGATCCGGTGTATTGAGAGCCGGTTCATCCAGAACGCGCTCCAGCAGGTAATTCAGAACACTACCCACATCACGACCCGGTTGGATCTCGAACATACTCATAATCTCATGACCGTCAATGGTCAGGTCGGATATGCTGAAAGGCGGTTTCCTGTCCAGTTCGTCGCGGATTTCTTTTTCGAACCTATCCACGTCCTCGGTACTGCCCCCCATCCCCTGTCCCGCTACATCGGCGCGGCGAAGATCAAGCAGGTCGAATATCAAGTCAACCCCCACCCGTTTTACCAACCGGCGCAGGCCCTTGTCGGTCACCTCGGTAGTAAACATATGGCGCTCCACCAGGGTACACACATCGCTGATAAAATCTTTCGGGTACCTCAGGTGATTCAGCACCGTGCGGGCCACCGCGGCACTGGAAACCTCGTGGCCGTAGAAACTAGCGCCGTTTTCGACCAGGCGCCGGTGCTGTGGTTTGGTTATATCGTGAAAGAGAGCAGCCATACGCAGACGCAGGTTCGCCTGGCACGCGTCAATTACGTGAAGGGTATGTTCAAATACATCGTACTTATGGTAACCACCCGGCTGCCCAACACCGACGCAGTCTTCAAGCTGCGGGAATAGTTCCTTGAGCAGACCGCTGGTTAGCATCAACCTGAAACCGTCAGACGGCTTTTCGGCCAGTTCCATGAGCTTGTTGAGTTCCTCGGCGATGCGCTCACTGGAAACGGTATTCATCAGCGTGGCGTGTTTTCGGAGCGCCTCGAATGTCTTCGGCTCAATCATGAAATTGAAGCGGGCGGCAAATTGAACCGCTCGCAGCATGCGCAGGGGATCGTCTTCGAAAGAACGATCGTGCACCATTCGCAGCTGGCGGTCTTCCAGATCGCGGCGGCCCTTCAACGGATCGACCAGTTTGTTATCGTCAAGTGACAGGGCCATGGCGTTTATGGTGAAATCGCGCCGCAGCAGATCGTCTTCAACATCCAGATCAGGATCGAAATCCACTTTGAAATCACGATGACCGACCCCGGTGGAAAACTCCTTGCGCGGCAGGGTTATATCAAAAGTATGTGGAACACCGGATTTGAACTGAGTGAACTTGATAACTCCAAAACTACGACCGACCAGATCAACCCTGCCGAAGTTTTTCAGCAGCCGCGTAAGATTGTCATAAGGAACACCGGTTACAAGGTAATCCCGGTCTTTGATGGGTCGTTCTTTGAGCAGATACCTGTCGCGAACGGCCCCGCCGACCTCGTAAATCCTGCCTTCACCCAGGATCGCGTCTATCGTATCTTTTGACAGTTCACACATTCTCAATCGGGTACAATCCTTGTTCCGGCCTCGCCCCGCAACACCTTCAGGGCATTGTCCAGCGACGTTATGGCAACTATATCTCCACCGCTCTGGAGGAACTTGATAGCGGCTTCTATCTTTGGTCCCATCGAACCCGGCGGGAAGTGGCCCTGCTGATGGTAAGCCTTAATTTCAGAAAGGCTCACCTGATCCAGCTCCTTCTCGTCCGGCTTGCCGTAGTTAATTGCTACCTTGTCGATATCAGTCAATATCAGAAGTATGCCGGCGCCGATGTCCTCGGCGATCACGGCTGAACCGAGATCTTTATCTATGACGGCATCAATCCCTTCATAGTTGCCCTTTTCGTCGATGTAAATCGGAATTCCTCCGCCGCCCCCCGCGATAACAATAGTGCCCTGTTCCACCAGGGTCTTGATCGTCTCCGATTCGACAGCTTTATACGGAATAGGCGAAGGCACTACCCGGCGCCAGCCGCGATCGGCGTCGGTTTTCATTTGCCAACCGCGTTCCTCAGCGTATCTGGCCGCCTCCTCCTCGGTATAAAACTGGCCAATGTACTTGGTAGGATTATGAGTGGCCGGATCCTTTTCGTCACATAGCATCTGGGTAATTATGGTCACCACGGGACGATTGATGTTTTCGGCAAGAAGGCGATTCTGCAAGGATTGCTCGATCATGTAACCCATGCCCCCCTCGGTGTCGGCTACCAGCACCCCCAACGGCAGAATAGGTGCTTTACCTCGGGCCAGTTCGCTTCGGAGCAGAGCGTTGCCAACCTGTGGTCCGTTCCCGTGTGTCACCACCAGATTGTAGCTATGGCGAACCAGCTCGACGATTCCATCAAGTGATTTTCTGGTGTTGGCGAACTGTCGGTAGATGGTGTCCTCTTCCCCCGCGCGCGTGATGGCGTTACCACCCAGGGCCACAACTGCTGTCTTATTCTCTAACATCTCTTACAATCTATCTGAGGCCATGAGCGGGCCGCTTCAGGTCGACCCGCTCACTTCATTGTTCTCTATCGCTTCCCGGTCTTCTTCAGTCCCTTGATAAACCCGCCCAGAACACCCGTAAGGTTTGGCGTGCCTATCTCCTGCAGACTATAGAAGACTCGCACCGTGGGTTTCTTTATCTTGATAATCCGGGTCAGGTCAATGGGTGTCGCCACAATTACCAGATCACACTTGGTGCGGTTTATGGTGGTTTCAAGGTCCCTGACCTGGGCGTCGCCATATCCCATGGCCGGCAATAGAATGCCAATCTCCGGATACTTCTCGAAAGTCTCGGTAATCGACTTGACAGTGAAGGGCCGGGGGTCAACTAACTCCGCGGCGCCGTACTTTTGGGCCGCTACTACTCCGGCTCCGTAGGGCATCTCGCCGTGCGTCAGAGTAGGACCATCTTCAACTACCAGCACCTTCTTGCCTCTTATCCGGTCAGGCTTATCGACCTCAACCGGTGAAGCACCCTCGATGACCACCGCCTCGGGATTATAGGCGGCGATGTTTTCGCGGACCTCGGCAACACCGTCCGGGTCAGCCGAGCCGACTTTGTTAATCACGATTGCATCGGCCAATAAAAGGTTGTTCTGGCCGGGATAATATGATAGTTCGTGGCCGGGACGATGCGGGTCGACCACCGTAATAAGCAGGTCGGGCTTATAGAACGACATGTCGTTATTGCCACCGTCCCAGAGAATGATGTCAGCTTCTTTCTCCGCCTGGCGAACGATCATCTCATAGTCGATACCGGCATAAACGATGACGCCACGGTTAATATGAGGTTCGTATTCTTCGCGCTCCTCGATGGTGCACTTGTGCTTGTCCAGGTCATCCAGTGTGGCAAAGCGCTGACAGGCCTGTTTGGCCAGGTCGCCGTAAGGCATCGGATGACGGATAGCCACTACCTTCTTGCCCATCGACTGAAGGATCTCGGCTACCCGCCGGGTCGTCTGGGACTTGCCGCAACCGGTCCTGACGGCGCACACTGCCACTACCGGTTTTTTGGATTCAATCATGGTCGGCGCACCGCCCTCCACGGCAAAGCGTGCCCCGGCCGCCATTACATAAGCGGCTTTCTCCATGACGTGCTGGTAAGGCACATCGGAATATGAAAAGACGACCTCGTCAATCTTGTGTTTCTCGATCAATTCCAGAAGGAGCTCTTCCTCGTAAATTGGAATTCCCTTCGGATAAAGCTTGCCGGCCAGTTTGGCCGGGTACTTGCGCCCTTCAATGTCCGGAATCTGGGTGGCGGTAAAAGCCACCACCTGGACGTTTCTGTTTTTGCGATAGAGCGTATTGAAATTATGAAAGTCGCGTCCCGCGGCTCCCATGATGATGATTTTCTTTTTGTTCGTAGCCATGTTTATCTCCATTTAAGATGCGTTGTGAATCACAATATCCGTTACCATTGAACATCAAAATCAAAGGGAACCGTTAGATGGAAGAAGCCATCCAGATATACAGGATGAGAAACCACAGACGGCATCCCATACCGGTATTGAATATGTATCTGCGGCGCGTCATCGTATTATCTCTGAGTGACTCCGGTTTCTTTCCTATGCGTTGTCAATCTGCGCCCGCTGGAGCGTTCCGGAGAAATCTACGTAAATCGATTTCCATTCACTGAAGACATCCAGGGCCGCGGTGGCCGCTTCCCGATGTCCGTTGCCGGTTTCCTTGGTGCCGCCGAACGGCAAATGAGTCTCGGCACCAATGGTCGGCGCGTTAACATAAAAAATGCCCGTATATACATCACGCATGGCGGTATAGGCCTTGTTCACGTCGCGGGTGTAAATCGACGCCGACAGGCCGTAGACGGTATCATTGGCCATCTCAACCGCCTGCTCGAAAGAATCAAAGGTGGCTATACTGAGAACGGGGCCGAATATCTCTTCCTTCCAGATGCGCATCTTCTGAGTAACACCGGTAAAAACCGTCGGCTTAACAAAGAACCCCTTGTCGTAATCGCCGCCGGTCAGTCTTTCGCCGCCGGTGGTCAGACTGGCCCCTTCCTTCTTGCCGATTTCAATGTAGCTCAGGACCGTCTCAAGCTGACCCTGATTAATGCAAGGACCCATCTCAACCGTCTCATCAAGACCGCTACCAACCTTGAGTTTGGCGGCGCGGTCCACAAGCATGGACGTCATCTTATCTGCGACATCCTTGTGAACAATCAGCCGTGAGGTGGCCGTACAACGCTGACCGGTGGTCCCGAACGCCCCCCACAGGGCGCCGTCAACCGCCAGATCCAGGTCGGCGTCGTCCATAACGATCTGCACATTCTTGCCACCCATCTCCAGACACGAATGCTTGAAGTTGGTTGAACAGGCCTCGGAAACCTTGCGGCCCACTTCAGTCGAGCCGGTGAAAGACACCACCTTCACCGCCGGATGATTAATAAGGGAATCACCCAGCGCTCCACCTGATCCGGTCACCATGTTGACTACACCGGGGGGGACTCCTTCCTCTTCACATACCTTCATCAGATAAGCCACCGAGGCCGGCGTATCCGTGGCAGGTTTTATCACGATGCAGTTGCCACAAATCAGGGCCGGCATCATCTTCCACGATGGAATGGCGATAGGAAAATTCCAGGGAGTAATAAACGAGCAGACGCCCAGAGGTTGACGTATGGTCATGTTGAACTTATTGGCCATCTCCGATGGTGTCGTCATTCCGAACAGGCGACGTCCTTCACCCGCCATGTAGTAAGTCATGTCGATTGCTTCCTGCGTATCGCCGCGGGTTTCCTTGATGACTTTGCCCATCTCGCGCGTCATCTGTTGCGAGATAGCTTCCTTTTCCTGCACCAGCCGGTCGGCTACTTTGAACAGTAACTCGCCGCGCTTGGGGGCAGGCACCAGACGCCATTTCTTGTAAGCCTGCGCAGCGGCCTCAATGGCCATGTTGACGTCGTCAGCCGTCGATTTCTGAAAGACGCCCACCAGGTCATCGGTGTCGGCCGGGTTGCGGTTTTCAAACGTCTGACCCGACTTTGATTCAATCCACTTACCATTTATGAAGTTCTTTTGAACTTTGTTATCGCTCATCGGATACTCCCTTAAGTTATTTTACAGTATAGTCTTATTTACCATCAAAGGTTTGTGAATTTATTCACACTCGCAAAACACGAGCAGTTAATATAGTGCTTTAAAAGCCCATGTCAACCGCTTTTAGGGCTAAAAATCAAGATTTTTACCTTGTGGCTCAATGACTTACAATGGTTTTGACAAGCTGGCGAATTATCGAAATGGCAGTCCATATTAACTCAATTTGCTCTAATATTAAGTTATTATTTGACAAAATGTTTCATGCGTCCATAAATAATTTTGCCCTGATTGCTCCACTTTTCGTTTATATTATAGAAGAGACAAGTAGGAGAATCGTCGTGACGTCACTGTTGTTCGCTACACTCTTAAGTTTGCCCCTCTATCCCCTCAACCCAGTCGAAGAAGATACCATCAGTTTCACCAACCTGCACTTCACGGCGGGATTGAACGGCCCCGGCTCAGTAGTATCGACCGGACCCGATCTCACCGCCAAGTACGAGATGGTTGTATACCACCCGATAATCGTCCGCGGCGCTATGGATTATCGATATGGCTCTGTGAGTTCCATCGTTTACCCCGATGGCGATCTGCACCGGGTTTCGTTTTCTGTCGAGGGTATCTATTACCGGGGCACCGACAAACTTACCGGATACGTGGGTCTGGGACTGGTGTGGTCGATCAACAGTTTCACTCTGGCCGACAACGAAGTGGATTCACTTTTCAACTTCCACGGCATAACCGATGTCGACATGAACAATCCCATCGGTTACAGAATAACTGCCGGTCTGCGATTGCAGAAGGTCTACTCGATCGAAGTCAGCATGACTGAATTCCGGCCCAACTATATCTTCACCCAACAGTTGGAGCCGAATAGGTGGATAAGCTCGACCGAACAGTTCCGACAAAATGATTTCCGAATAAGTTTCGGGTATCTCTTCACCCTGAAACTCTGACCGGCCGCTTCTATCTCGGATTGTTCGTCTTATAGACGCTGAGAAACTCGCTTCGGAACCTTTCGAAGCGATTCTTTTTTATCGCTTCCCGGATTCTTCGCATCAGGTTCTGGTAGAAGTAACTGGAATGATAAGAAGCCAGCACCATGCCCGTTATTTCCGACTGATTATACAGGTGCCGAATATATGCCCGGCTGTATCGCTGGCAGACCCGGCAGTCGCAATTCGGGTCAAGGGGACGCTCATCATCGGCGTACTCGGCATTGCGGTAAACGATTTGACCTTCGCTGGTAAATACATTCCCGGTCCGGGCGTTGCGGGTTGGCAGAACGCAATCGAACATGTCAACCCCGTATGACACCGCCATCAAGATATCTTCGGGGTATCCCACCCCCATCAGGTAACGCGGCTTATCATCCGGCAGGTACCCGATAGTATGAACCAGCATTTCCTCCATTTCCTGTTTGCTCTCCCCTACTGACAGTCCGCCGATAGCGTTGCCCGAAAAGTCGAGCGCAACAATCTGTTCGGCCGATTGTGTTCGAAGTTCTCCATAAACCGAACCCTGCACAATTCCAAACAGGCTGGGCCGATCTTTATCGTCAACGCCTGCGATTAGTTCCTCGTGTCTCTTTAAGCACTCCTTTGCCCAATCATATGTTCGTCTCACCCCCGTCGCCGCGGTTTTCTCGTCAGCCGGATAAGGTACGCACTGGTCGAAAGCCATGATGATGTCGGCACCCATGTCATGCTGGATGTCTGTCACCTTCTCAGGAGTGAACAGGTGGTAGGAACCATCGTGATGCGACTGAAACTTCACACCCTCATCGGTGATCTTGGAGATGTCCTGCAGTGAAAACACCTGGAACCCGCCGCTGTCGGTGAGGGTCGGTTTATTCCATCCGGTGAATTTGGCCAACCCGCCCTGTGATTTAATTACTTCCGGTCCGGGACGAAGGTACAGGTGGTAGGTGTTGCCGAGTACTATTTCGGCGCCCATCTCGTCGAGATCTTCCGCCGTGAGCGCTTTCACCGCTCCCGACGTCCCTACCGGCATGAAGGCCGGTGTCTGAAAGGTTCCGTGCGGAGTCGTGATCTCGCCCCGACGGGCGCTATGATCAATATTGTGCGTTCGGTAAATACTATCCAAAAGTTTTATCCAGTGCCGTTTGAATGTCGTCAACCCCAATCATCTTAATTTTCTGTCCTTCAGCCTGACTGACATTAACACCCGGCAGTACGACCGATTCAAATCCCAGCCGCGCCGCCTCACTTAGCCGGCGGTCGATCATGGTGACTCCCCTCACCTCACCCGACAAACCCACCTCGCCGACAACAGCTGTCAGGACACCAACCGGCTTATTGAGCAGTGACGACGTTATAGCTGTCAGAAGAGGCAGGTCCAGACTCGGTTCGGACAACTTCAGACCACCTGCCACTGACACGAAGACGTCATTGGAAGCCATCGGATAGCCGCATCGTTTTTCCAGAATCGCCAGAAGAAGCGCCAGACGCTTGTTATCAATACCTCCGGCAACACGCTGCGGCGTACCATAGCTGGCCGGCGTGACAAGGGCCTGAATCTCGACCAGTATCGGTCGGCTTCCCTCGCATACTGCCGTGACCACCGATCCGGGCCGCGCCTCGCCGCGACCGGAGGACAGAAACAGCGATGACGGGTTGTTCACTTCGACCAGGCCGACCGGCTGCATCTCGAAGATTCCGATCTCGGCTACTGAACCGAAGCGGTTCTTGGTCGCCCGTAGCATACGATAAAGATGAGTATTGTCTCCTTCGAAATAGGCCACCGTATCGACCATATGCTCAAGCAGTTTCGGCCCGGCCACCAGGCCGTCCTTGGTAACGTGCCCAATAAGAAACAGACCGTATCCGGCTGTCTTAGCCAGTGAGATTAACTGGTGGCTTACCTCGCGTACCTGGGCAACCGTGCCCGGTGGTGAATCCAGGCTATCCGTCGCAAGGGTTTGTATTGAATCAACCAGAACGATATCAAACTTAGTTGAACCGAGAGTGCCAATCGCTTCTTCCAGCGATGTCGTGTTTACGGCGGTGATGTTTTCCCCCGAAACACCGAGTCGCTGTGAGCGAAGTTTCAACTGCGACAGCGATTCTTCGCCGGTGACATAAAGGACGGCGAGTCCCTGTCTGGAGAAAGCCTCAGCCGCCTGAAGAATGAGGGTCGATTTGCCAATGCCCGGTTCGCCACCCAGCAAAACCGTCATGCCCGGCAACAGACGCCCACCCAGAACGCGGTCGAATTCGGTTATGCCGCTGCGATAACCCGCCTGCGATTCAATGTCGATCTCCGGAATTCTCTTTCTGTCGGAAAGCGGCGCCTTGCCGCTCTTGCCCTTTCGAACCGTGACCTTTTCCTCGATAAGGCTGTTCCATTCGCCGCATTCCCGGCATTGACCCTGCCACTTGGCGTGTTCGCTGCCGCAACGGGTACAAAAATAGGCTGTCCTGGTTCTCTTACCGCTAATCATCTCTTAAGCCTGAATAGGTCCGACTGAAGAACCGGTTATAAATTGCCTGACGACCGGGTTGGAAGTTGTTGAAACCTCCTGTGGTGTGCCTTCGAACTCGATTTTCCCATTATGAAGCATGACAATCCGGTCGGCAATCTGAAAAGCGGACTTCATATCGTGGGTAACGGCGACCGAAGTCACCTGCAGTTTCTCGCGCAGGTGAACAATAAGTTCATTGATCATGTCGGCTGTAATGGGATCCAGACCGGTGGTCGGCTCATCGTATAGTAGAACCTCCGGCGTACCGGCGATCGCCCGCGCTAATCCTACCCGCTTGCGCATGCCGCCGGAAAGCTCCGCCGGTCGCTTTTCGCCCACCCCGGTCAGCCCGACCAGTTCCAGTTTTTCGTTCACGATATCCCTGGTTTGCTTCGCCGAATACTGACGCGACTCTTTCAACCCCAGGCCGACATTCTCCTCCACCGTCATCGAGTCGAACAAGGCCGCCGACTGAAACAGCATCCCGAACCTGCGCCGGTAATCGGTCAGTTCATAAAAGTCGAAGCGGCTTATATCTTCACCGTCGAATGTGACGCGCCCGTCATCCGGTTCCAGAAGACGGATAAGATGTTTGAGAAGCACCGACTTGCCGCAGCCGGACTGGCCAATCACGACAATCGACTCACCCCTGTTGATATCGATATTGACACCGTCAAGTACAAGGTGCGAGTCGAAAGCCTTGCGCAGGTTCTCTATTTTAATCAGCGGTGCGCTCATACTATATCCTGAACAAGATTACGGCAAAAACAAAATTGAACACCAGAATCAATACCATCGATATCACGACCGACGAGGTAGTGGCCAGGCCGACTCCCTGGGCGCCTCCCTTGGTATTGAAGCCATGGTAGCATCCTACTATACCGATGATGAATCCGAATACACCCGCCTTAATCAAACCGTTGACGAAATCCGACAGCTTGAATGAATCCTTAAAGCCGGTCAGGAAAGTCTCCGACGATACCGCCACCCCAATGATAGATACAATTAACGCTCCGACAATGGCGACAAAGTTGGCAAATATCACCAGGAACGGTACCATGAACAAACAGGCCAGCACACGCGGCTGGACCAGGTAGCGAACCGGGCTGATGCCCATTGACTCGAGAGCATCGATCTGCTCCGTTACTTTCATAGTGCCTAACTCGGCCGTGATACCTGCACCAACCCGCCCGGCGAACACAATCGCCGCCAGCACCGGGGCAAGTTCAATCACTACCGCTTTACCAACCGCGTGTCCCAGCAGCCTCAATGGAGCGCCGATAAATTTGAACTGGTAAGCCGCCTGCCAGGCCGACACGGCTCCAACGAATATCGAGATGATTATTATCAGCGGAACCGACTTGACCCCGAGCAGGTAAAGCTGGTGAACGAACAGGCCCAGCGAACGATGAAGTTCCTGAAGCGAGGCGATGAATTTATACAGTAGAATAAAAACGCCGCCGATAGCGCGAATGAAATTCACACCGAGGCGGCCAAGTTCCTGTAACCCGCTCGGCATAAGCGTCCTTAAAAAGGAATATCCTCCCCGGTGACAGGCTCGGCATCCGGCGGAAGCTCCCTGAAACCGGTAGTCTGGTTCTCGAATCGGGCAAATTCTTTTATGAACGTCAGGTTTACCGTTCCGGTCGGACCGTTACGCTGCTTGGCAACGATGATTTCAGCCCTGCCCTCAACCTCCTGGAACTTCGGATCGGTCCTCTCAAGATGTGAGAGATAATGCTCGGCACGAAAGACGAACATAACCACGTCAGCATCCTGCTCTATGGCACCCGATTCTCTCAAATCTGAAAGTTGCGGCCTCTTTTCACCACCGCGCTGTTCCACCTGCCTTGACAACTGAGAGCAGGCAATCACCGGAACGTCCAGCTCTTTTGCAAGTACTTTGAGGTTTCTGGAAATGGATGCAATTTCCTGCTGCCGGTTCTCGTGACGACCGGAAGCATGCATCATCTGAATGTAATCGACGATAATCAGCGCCACATCGTGTTGAGCTTTCAACCGCCGCGCTTTGGCGCGCATCTCCAGCGATGTCAGATTGGGTGAATCGTCGATGAATATAGGCGCATCGGCAAGGAAGCCACCGAGGTTAGTCAGACGGTTCATTTCAGTCTGGTTGAGCTTTCCAGCTCTCACTCTGTGCTGAGAAACTCCAACCTTACTGCATAGCATGCGCAGTACTAGAGCTTCATCAGACATTTCGATAGAAAATATACCTACCGCTTTTTCTTGCTTCACAGCCACATGTTCGGCAATATTCATCACCAGCGCCGATTTACCCATCGAAGGCCGACCGGCCACGATAACAAGATCACCCCGGTGAAGCCCGTTAGTTTTTTCGTCCAAGTCAAGAAATCCGGTCTTTATACCAAGCGCAGCTGAATCGTCAGCCTGAAGGTCTTCTATGCGCTGAAAGGCTGGCGGCATGAGTTCCTTCAACGAAAGGAAGCCCTTGCGCAGGCGGCTCTCGGATATATTGAAGATGTTGGCTTCGGCGGTATCGAGCAGGTCATCAACCGGCTGCTCCATGGCGTAACAGCTTCGGACAATTTCATTGGAGGTCTGAATGAGTTTCCGCAAGACCGCTTTCTCCAGCACGATATTGCAGTGATAGGCAATGTTAGCCGTTGATGCGATGCTCTCCGCCAGTTCAACCAGGTAAACCCGGCCACCGACCTTTTCCAGCGTCCCTTCTTTCAGCAGGTCGTTGGCTACCGTCGTAATGTCGCACGGCTCGGAGCGGTTATAGAGGCTCAAAACGGCCCGGAAGATCGACTGGTGCTTGGGGTAATAGAAATTATCCGGACCATCCAGAATTTCAATCGCCTGATAGACTGCGTCGGGATCCTTGAGTACCGAACCCAGCACGGCCTGCTCGGCATCGAGCGATTGTGGCGGCTGAAGGTTTTCCGCCTCGCGTGTGCGTTGAATCCTTTGAGCCATTTATTTCATTCCATCCAGACGAGCCTTGAGCATCTTCATGTCTTCCCAGGTATCTTTCTTGTAAGCCGGGAAGCGAAGCAGGGCCGCCGGATGATAGGTTATCAGCATCGGTATACCCTGGTATTCGTGCCAGCGATTGCGGAGCTTGCCAAGCGGCGTGGTAGTCTTAAGCAGCGTCTGGGCCGAAACTCGCCCCAGAGCGCATATCAACTTCGGGTTGAGAAGCCGAATCTGTTCGTCCAAATAAGGAGAGCACTTGGCCATTTCATCCGGAAGGGGATCGCGGTTATTGGGTGGACGGCACTTGAGGATATTGGCGATGTAAACCTGCTGCCGCGAAAGCTGCATGGCCGCCAGAATACGATCGAGAAGCTGCCCGGCCCGGCCCACGAATGGCTCTCCCAGCCGATCCTCTTCCGCCCCCGGAGCTTCGCCAATGAACAAAAGGTCGGCATCCGGACTACCGACACCATACACAAACTTGTTACGAGTGGCTCCGAGTGGACACTGCTGACATTGACATATGGCAGCATAGTGCGCCTCGAGCGAATCGTAATTGGGCAATTTCTGGTCGGCAGACGATTGACCAAACAAATCCATAACTGAAACTACTCTCGATACCTCCGGTTGACCCATTTCCGGCAGCCCCGGCCGAGGTTCTGGTTTTGCGACGATTAACTCCCCCAGGCCCATATCCAACTGCGCGGTGAGGGCACGCCGCAACAATTCCGGGATGCTGTTGTTGCTATTTTTCATACGTGGTCGGCTTCAACTGTGCATATTACAGAAGAGTCGAAAGCCGGTCAAGTATTGAGAAGGAAATTTGTGATTTCGAAGCCAGTGGCAGCTCTACCGGTTTCTTACCCGGCATGATGAGAGTTACGCTATTGGTGTCATGCTCGAATCCGGTATCTGCGCCGGGCGTGTTCACGACTATCATATCGAGCTTTTTCTCTTTAAGCTTCCTGCGAGCGTTGGCGATAGCGTCATCGGTCTCGAGCGCAAACCCAACCACAACCTGCTTCTTGCGTCTGACCGACGCGATATCCTTCAGGATATCAACCGTTGGTTTCAACGGTAAGGTTAACTCTTTGTCTGATTTCTTTATCTTCGAAAGCTGCTTTTTCTTAGGTTGGTAATCTGCGGGGGCAGCGGCCATTATCAGGCAGTCACTTTTGACAAACTCCTTTTTGACCGCGGTCCTGAGCTGACCGGTCGTTTCGATTGTAATGTATCGCACTCCAGCCGGAGGAGTCAAATCGGTCGGGCCCGATATCAGGGTTGTTTCAGCGCCGCTGGCAACCGCTGCCTCGGCCAGGGCAAAGCCCATCTTGCCCGACGAACGGTTGGAGATAAATCTCACGGGATCAATTGCTTCACGGGTAGGACCGGCGGTAATTAGAATTTTCTTACCGGTCAGGGCTTTTTTTTTTCGAGATTGCCGGGAGCCTTTGGCGAGGAACTTCTTTATTGCTTCATACAATTCTTCCGGTTCCGCCATACGACCAATACCGTAGTGGTCACAGGCCGTACCCCCCTCACCCGGCCCAACAAAGATGTAACCCAACTCTTTTAGGGTCGCGAAGTTTCTCTGGGTGACTTTGTTGAGCCACATCTGCGGATTCATCGCCGGGGCGATCATTACCGGCTTTGGGGTAGCGCAAATAATGGTCGTAAGCAGGTCATCCGAAATCCCCGATACCACCTTACCCATAAAGTTGGCCGTGGCAGGGGCTACCACAACCAGGTCCGGCCACTGGGCCATATCTATATGACGCGTACCGACAAAACGATCGGCCGGAAAGAGGTCGCTGGCCACCGGGTTGTTCGAGACGCTTTCAAGTGTAAGAGGGGTAATAAACTTGGTGGCGGCCTCGGTCATGACCACCCTGATTTCGGCCTTATCCTTCCACAGATAACGGACCAGGTAGGGAATCTTGTAACAGGCAATTCCCCCCGTCAGGCCTACCAGAATTCTTTTACCCTGTAATGACATGAGATACTAATTGACCAGATGGGACCGGTCGCTTGCCGGACGAAGCAGCGATGAGCCCTCGAGGTCATCGGCTTCGTTAAAGACAACGGCGGAGGAGATGATCTTAATCTGCTCCAGCGTAATAGGTTCTGCCGCAAAAAAGACCGCCCGTTCAAGGATCGCTTCAAGTTGCTCGTCGGTTATTACGGCACTGTTTAGAAGCTTAATCAGAAACCCGTGAGCTTCGGGCGCAATATACATCCGCTCGTAATCGGTCAAAACCCTCACAGATGAGCGATCTTTGGGGAATTTGGAAAAGAATTGTTCGGGTGTTCCCTTGAATTGCTCCAGAAACCAGGTATAAGCGGAGCTTATTTCCTGATCGGAGTAGCCCAGATTTCTCAGGGCCACGGAGACATCATCGGCTTCTGACTGGCGGTCATGGTCATCCCGCATATAGTCCATTAAGAAAACAACAATCTCAAGTATTCGATTTCTCATCAGTCCAACAAGTATGCCTATTTTTTAATAAAATAAATCTGAGTTCAAATCTATGCAACAACTGTTTTTCCAACAGGTTCAAAAAACATCACATTTTGCCACCATTACGTAAATCGATCACAGGCAACAGGGCGATTTTCGAGCGACGCCGGTAAAAGCACCTGCCTGTGATGAGCTACACTAACCGTGTCGGCGGACTTTCTCGTTGACAATACGGCCCACCGTGGCGTCATATGAGTAATACGGAGCAAGGTCGAATTTAGTTTAATTTTACCGTAAGGAAGCATCATGAAATCACCCGGATTATTCACCTGCCAACTGCTAATCGCAACTCTTGCGGCCTCAGTGATCGGCATAAATCCCTATCTTAGTGCCGCCAAAGACGTACCAAAGGTACCATTTCTAATCGAGAGAAATCGAGTTATCATTCCCACCAGCGTCAACGGCTCAGAACCGCTCAACCTGATTCTGGATACCGGGATGCGGTTCGACGGTGTTTACCTGTTCCACAAGAACCTCGCCAACGTCATTGATACCACGGGTGCCATTGAAGTCCGCGTACCGGGAGCCGGTGCCGGCGAGGCATCCACGGCCATTATGATTGAAACCGGCCAGCTCGGATTTGGCGAGGTAACCGTCGACAGCCAGCGTGTGCTAATCGGCCAGAGTGCACACACGCAGCAATTCCTGACCGATGGCATCATTGGGTGGAATCTCTTCGGCCACTATATAGTAAAAATCGATTACGACCAGCAGGTAATCCTGCTGCATGATACCTCTTACGTACCCGAGGCTACTGACTGGCATGAAATCCCGATCGAGCTTAGAAAGGATCTTCCCTTCCTGGAAGCCAAAGTCGAAGTAGTGGAGGGTGAAGAGGTCTCGATACTGTGCTATATCGATCTGGCCTCAGGCGATGCCCTGGAGCTGCTGGTTAAACCCGAACAGAAGTTTACTCTACCGGCCACGCTGGTACCGCGGAATCTGGGTACCGGGCTTAGTGGTGACATCAACGGCCATTCCGGTTACAGCTACAAGCTTTCGCTTGGACCTTACGACCTTCATAATGTCGCCACCGCTTTTGCCCCCGCCGAAGTTCGTTCGAAACAGGAAGGTGCTGACGGTATCCTTGGTAATGATTCTATCAGGCGTTTCAATGTCATCTTCGACTACCCCCACCAACGCCTGCTGATCAAACCGAACAAGGCCTTTGATACTCCGTTCGAGTAGCCCCGGTGGTAGAGTAGTAGGGCAGGAGCCGTCTTCGACTCCTGCCACTTCGCGGACAAACCTCCGTAGTCTTGGTAGGGAAGAACCCGATAGTGGTTCTGCCGTAAAGTCTTCTCGACACACACAGGGAAGGTGTCGAAACCTCCCCGCTTCGCGTGGACCCTATCGGGCAGTTCAGTAGGTCGGGTTCCGGATGAGCCGCGCGAAGAAGAAACCCGACAATCTTCTCCTCCGTAGGGGTTCAGAATTTTGAACCCCTACGAAGCGGCAGGCAATTTCCCTACACAAACGATGTTGAAACTCCAACGTGCGCATCATACGGACGCAATGTGCCTGAATGTGGCCCGGTGAATCTGAAGATTCACCGGGCACAACGGTAAGCAAAAACCAAAAAATGAGCAAACGAACCCAGATCGGGGTAAACGCAATGCGACGCATCACGATACAGAGAAATTTTAAGAGAAGATGGGTTCCCGCCTTCGCGGGAATGACTCAGGGGCGGGAATGATCCCGCTAAGACGCGGGACGAAGACGCACGAAAAGGGCGCTGGAATGAAAGAGAGGTGGTAATGACAGAGGGGGCGAAAGAGACGCGATACTCGGGCTCTGCCTAATGCTTAAAGTGCCGCATGCCGGTGAACACCATCGCCGCACCGGCCTTGTCAGCAGCAGCTATGGCCTGCTCGTCACCCTTCGAACCACCCGGCTGAATGATCGCCGTCACACCGGCGTTGGTGCCGACCTCCACCCCATCAGCCATCGGGAAAAACGCATCGGAGGCCATCACGGACCCTTTGGCCCTCTCCCCGGCCCGCTTGACGGCCATGAAACCGGAGTCGACCCGCGAGGTCTGCCCCATCCCGATTCCAACCGTGGCGCCGTCTTTGGCCAGCACGATGGCATTGGACTTGGTGTGCTTGACAACCTTCCAGCCGAACAGAAGGTCCTTCATCTCTTTCTTGGTCGGGGCGCGCTTGCTGACAACTTTCAAATCGGCCTGTGGCGTATCCTGATCGTCGGCTGTCTGCACCAGCAGACCGCCGCGGATGAAGCGGTAGACTTTCTCACCATCGGGACGACCGTCGGCTATCTGCGGCAAAGTCAGAATGCGGCGGGCTTTCTTTTTCTTGAGCAGCTTGAAAGCCTCGTCGGTTATCGAGGGCGCCAGAATGCATTCAACAAACGGCGTCTCATGCAGCAGTTGGGCCGCTTCCATATCGATCTCTTTGTTCAGCCCGATTATCGAACCGTAGGCCGACAGCGGATCGCTTTCATACGCACGCTTGTAAGCTTCAGCAAGGTCTTTCCCGATGGCCGCACCGCACGGGTTGGCATGTTTGAGAACGCAGGCGAACGGCTCGCTGAAATCCAGAAGCATCTCCAGGCAGGCATCGAGATCGTTATAATTGTTGTAAGACAGCTCCTTGCCCGAAAGCTGCTCAGCCCGGATAAGAGTGGGGCCGCCAAACTGTTCATCGGCATAGAGTGATGCTTGCTGATGGGGGTTTTCTCCATAACGAAGCCTGGACCTGCGGGCAAACGAGCGATGCAGCCTCACAGGAAAGCCGTCAGCCGGCTCAGCTCGGTCACATGTGAAATAGTCAACGATGGAAGTATCGTAATGCGACGTAAGCGCGAAAGCCTTGCCGGCACACTCGCGACGGAATGCCAGGTCGGTGGCGCCATCGTTAGCTTTCAGCTGCTCCAGTAGGCGGTCGTAATCTGAGGGGGCCACAACCACCGTTACTGATTCGTAATTTTTGGCCGCGGCGCGAATCATCGATGGTCCCCCGATGTCGATGTTCTCGATGATATCCTTGTCGTTCGACTTTGGATTGGCCACTGTCTGCTCGAACGGATAGAGACTGGCCACCACCAGGTCTATTCCCTTGTAGTCGGTGGAAGCCATCTGTTCCACATCGGCTTCGTTGTCACGCCGGTAGAGAATACCGGCATGGACTCGCGGGTGAAGAGTTTTCACCCGCCCACCCAGAATTTCCGGTGCCCCGGTGAAGGTGGAGACGGAGATAGCATGAATGCCGGCCTTCTTCAGAACCTTGAGTGTCCCGCCGGTGGAAATGATCTCCACGCCCCTTTCCTCAAGCGCGCGGGCGAGTTTTTCCACGCCGGTCTTATCTGAAACCGAGATGAGGGCTCGTTTGATAGTGACATTTTCAGACATGCGTTTACTTACCCGTCAAAAGTTGTTGCGCTTTCAAATACCTCTGTGACGACGCCTCGACTACTTCGTCCGGCAGTGTCGGCGGCGGCGGCTTCTTGTCCCAGTCGAGACCGTCAAGATAATCGCGAATCGGCTGTTTGTCGAACGATGGTTGCCCGCGCCCAATTTCGTACTCTTCCACCGGCCAGAACCGGCTCGAATCGGGCGAGAGCACTTCATCGATGAGGATGAACTGGCCGTCTTTGAAACCAAATTCAAACTTGGTGTCGGCAATGATGATCTCTTTGGTAAGCGCGTAATCAGCAGCTTTCTTGTAGATGGCCAGAGACTTCTCGCGACAAAGCGCCGCCGTCTCCTCGCCGATAAGATCCACCAGTTGCTGGTAGCTGATGTTTTCGTCGTGGCCGAGATCGTTTTTCGACGACGGCGTAAAGAGCGGTTCTGGCAACTTCTCCGACTCCTGAAGACCGGCTGGAAACTCAAACCCGTGAACAATGTTGGAGCCGCTCTGGCGAGCCTGCTTGAGTTCCTTCCACATGGAACCGGAGATATAGCCGCGGACGATACACTCGCAATCGACCCGGTCGGCCTTGACAACAATCATGGAGCGACCCTCAAGGATATCCCGGTGCTTCTTGAGTGGTTCCGGATACTCGTCAACATCGGCTGTAATCAGGTGATTGTCGATGGTATCCTTGAGAAAATCGAACCAGAACAGCGACATCGCGGTAAGCACCTGGCCTTTGCCGGGGATACCGTTCGGCATGACGACGTCAAAGGCCGAGATTCTGTCCGAGGCTATGAACAGAAGCGAATCACCGAGGTCGTATATATCGCGGACTTTTCCCCTTACGGCAAGGGGGTATTCTTCAATGTTTGTGTGAAGGACAACTTTACTCATTGGTTATATGGTACTTTCCTTTTATTAGTTTTTCCAGCACCCGGGCATACAATTTATGCTCCTGCTTCAACACCCTGGCCGCCAGGTCATCGGGACTGTCATCGGGCATCACCGGGACCCGCACCTGCTCGAGCACCTTACCGTGGTCGTAGATCTCATCGACCAGGTGCACCGAAACACCGGACTCTTTGTCACCGTTGGCGATCACCGCCTCGTGGACGAAATGCCCGTACATTCCTTTACCGCCGTATTTGGGCAGCAGGGCCGGGTGGATGTTCACGATCCGGTTGCGGTAGGTTTTCACCAGTTCGGCCGGAAGAAGCTTGAGGTATCCGGCCAGGGCAATATATTCGACCTTATGCTCGGCAAGTTTGTCCAGCAAAGCCTCACCGGCTTCCTCGGGAGTGGCGTATTTCTTGGCCTTGAATACGAAGGTGTCAATATTCTCTTTAGCGGCCCGCTCGAGACCGTAGGCATCACGCCGACTCGACACCACCAGGACTATCTTTGCCGAGAGTATCCCAGCTTTTGTCCCGTCAATCAGGGCCTGCAGGTTGCTCCCGCTTCCGGATATGAAGACTGCGACCCTGGCCGCATTCTCGGAGAACATATTCACCTCCTGAGTTCGTGGTGTAGAATTCGCCTAAGAGTGAGTCTCGAATATAAGATATTGAAGGCCCTTGTCAAACTCAATGACTATCAGATGTGAGATATGCCGGCAAACGGGTTATTTGCCTTCAAGAAACAGTTTAAGTTCTTGCTGAAACCTATTGGGAGATTCGAGGTTTAACATGTGCCCCACGTCCTCGAACACGCTTAATCGGCTCCCGGTGATTCTTTCGTGGAGGGTTTTGGCAAGCGGCACAAAGGGGCGGTCGAGGCCTCCCACAAATATCATCGTGGGCACATCTATCTCGTGAACATGCTGCAGGTCATCTTCCGGCGGGTATTTGCCTCTCATCGGGTCCTTCCAGTAAGCCCCGGAGTGCTCCTGCATCATCTGCTCGAGTAACTGGCCAAGTTGCTGCTTATCGTTACAGAAGTACTGAAGAGTGGATTTAATCCACCTCTCGCGGGCAACCTCCATACCTTGAGTCCGGGCAATTTCGTCAACCTTCTCTGTCTTTATTCCGTGGTCATACCCGGCTGCCGAGGTTGACACCAGTGTCAGCGAGGCCAGGCGCTCGGGGTGCGCGAGGGCGACGCCCAGAACCGTCGTACCGCCCATCGACAGACCCACCAGGTGCGCTTTGTGGATATCTAACCTGTCAAGGAAACCTACTATTTCGTCTACCCTGTGGGCACGGCTATAACCCGTTTCTGGGGCATCTGACAAACCGTGGCCCTTCAGATCAAGCAGTAGCACGCGGTACCATTGGCTGAAGAACTTGGCGTCATCGACCCACATGCGATGGTCAATGGTAAAACCATGGATGAAGACTATTGGCAAGCTCGTTTCTTCCCCTGCTAAGGATGGATAGTCCTCATAATACAGGCAGTAGGTGTCCAAATCGGCGTATGGCATAAGTTTCTAACCTCTCGTCAGGCTTTATCGTTCCAATCAGAGTCTTGATTGTACCCGTCAACAAAGGCCATTACTTCGGTGGCGATATTGACAAACTCGTCATGAGCAATAGCTCGCTCCAACTGCGGTGCCAGAGAAAAAGGATCCAGCGCCGACCAGTCAATTTCAGCGGGCATCCTGCCCTCCCGCATCAGTTGATCATACATATGCGAGCCGGGATAGGGCGTGAAGATGCTCATGGACACATGGTTGGGCCTTGACTTTTCAATAAGATTTAGAGTCAGCAGGATGTCATCCGGGGTCTCGTCCGGCAGTCCAATCATGTAAAAGGCCGACCAGGGCAAATCGTGTTTCTTAGCTCTTGATGAAAAGTCGATAACGTCCTCAGGTGTGATTCGCTTGTTTAGCTGCTTCAGGACAGCCGGGCTGCCGCTTTCGACCCCGACCTTGACCCGCAAGCACTTCGAGCCTTTGAGTAACGTTAATGCCTCATCATCGGCAACATCGATACGTGTCAGGCACTCCCAGCCGGAAATGGCATCATTGGCGGCGATAATTTCGCATATATCTCTCAACCGACTCTTGTTCGTCCCCATGGTATCGTCCTTGAAGTGAAGAAAGTCCACTCCGTGGTTGTTCACCAGTTCTTCTATCTCCGTGCAGATATTCTCCACCCGCCGATGAACCAACTGATCATCGAACGTCCGCGCGCAAAACTGACACTCGAAAGGACATCCGATAGAGGCCATGATCATACTCATATCGTGAGGACCGTACTGTCCCGGCGCCTTAAGCGCGCCACGGGCCGGATACCACGACATAGACTCCCATTCACGGTGGGAAACGGGGTTGTGAACGATATTCTTGCCGTCCGAATTGTACGACAGGTTGGGGATCTTACCGGGCTCCATCGACTCTGAGCCGGCAAGCTGATCGACCAGCAGGTCAAATGACGCCAGACCGCTCTCGCGGATGACATAGTTGACATACGGTGATTTCAAAAGGTGCTCAGGTAGCTTGGTCGCATGAGGTCCGCCGCAAACGACGGGAACATCGATATTGTCCTTGACCGTCTCAGCCGAGGCCAGAGCTGCCGGCACTTTGACGGACATGCAGCTGATACCGACAACATCCGGGGCAAAATCCTTAACCATATCCGCAATCTGCCGGTAAACCTGATGAGACAGGTCGTTTACATGACTGCGGTAATCTTCGAAAGCCCGAAGCATTTGACTATAGTTGAAGCTGACATCAGAGTCGATATGGTCGGCGTCATATACCAAAACCTCGTGTCCTTTGCCCATCAAGAAATTGGCCAGCACGGCTGGACCCATGGGAAAGAACCACCTGGAGAAACCCATAAAGGCGGAGAAGGGCGGGTCGATCAGAAGTATCCGGGCCATGGGGATATAGATAAGCAGAGTCGGACCAGCGAACAACAGTAATTTCGGCCGACAAAAAAAACGGATGGACCATCAGGTCCACCCGCCAATGAACTCTTATGAAATGTGACTATTACAGCATCGGCAAATACTTGTCAGTCTCGTACCCGCCGACATGCATCCGGTAAGCATCCCATTCAATGCGCTTGTTGGCGATCAGTTTTTCGAATATATGGTCGCCCAGAGTTCCCCTGACGAATTCCGATTGTTCGAATGCATTGACAGCGTTCTCCAGCGAGTTCGGCAGGACGTCAATGGCCAGCCCCTCCTTCTCGGAGCGAGACATGTTGAAGATATTCTCTTCGACCGGCTCGGGCAGGGTATAACCCTGCTCAATCCCTTTGAGACCGGCCGAAAGCATGCAGGCGAAGGCCAGGTAAGGGTTTGCGGCCGGGTCGGGTGAACGCAATTCGATACGGGTGGCCTGTTCTTTGCCCACCCGGTACATGGGCACGCGCACCATGCTGGAACGGTTGCGGCGTCCCCAGCTGACATACACCGGCGCCTCATAACCGGGTACCAGCCGTTTGTAGGAATTGACCCACTGGTTGGTAACCAGGGTAAACTCTTTGATATGATTCAGGATGCCAGCCGTAAACTGCTGCCCGATCTCCGACAGGTTATAACGTCCCTTCTTGTCAAAGAACAGGTTCTTATCCTTGTTAAACAGTGACATGTGACAATGCATGCCGCTTCCGTTTTCACCGAATATGGGTTTTGGCATGAAGGTGGCGTAAAGCTTATTGTCCATGGCCACTTCCTTGACGACAAACTTGTACAACTGGGCAAAGTCCGCCATTACCAGACCTTCCTGGTACTTCAAGTCTATTTCATGTTGACTGGGAGCAACCTCGTGGTGCGAACACTCGACCGGAATACCCATGTGCTCCAGGGCCCGGACCGTTTCCTTGCGCACCCGCGTGCCAACATCGACGGTCCCGTAGTCGAAATAACCGGCCTTATCGAGGGCAACAGTGCTGTTTTCGTTTTCGAAGTAAAAGTACTCTATTTCGGGCCCGACATAGAAAGTCCAGCCCTTCTCTTCGAGGCGGTTCAGATTACGCTTGAGAACCCAGCGCGGGTCTCCCTCGTACGGAGTTCCGTCCGGATTCTGAATGTCACAGAACATGGTGGCCACTTTTTCACCGGCGATTTCCCACGGAATCACGCGGAATGTGACCGGGTCCGGCATAGCCATCAGATCCGATTCTTCGATGCGGGCAAAACCTTCGACCGACGAACCATCGAATCCCTGGCCTTCATCAAGGACTTGCTCGATCTCGGAACGGGTGATCGACATACCCTTAATTTTGCCCAGAATATCGGTAAAACACAGCCGGATATAGCGTACTCCGGCCTCGTCAATAAGCCTAAGAATATCTTCCTTGGACTTCGTCATTTATCAAGTTCCTCCACTGCTAGATGGGA
Organism: Candidatus Zixiibacteriota bacterium; assembly: GCA_020348905.1. Lineage (GTDB taxonomy): Bacteria > Zixibacteria > MSB-5A5 > GN15 > FEB-12. Next base: position 2,055,236 of record CP070756.1, on the reverse strand, counting down.
ATCCTGCGTATATCGTCCGCTCTGATAAGCGGCTAATATAGTCTATAATGAACCTGTAACAAGGAATTTCCCAAAAAGTTTGATAAATATAACCATTTTCGCGGCTCCGTTTGAAGACTCCCCCGGGTCCGCGCCAGTTATTCGGAATCGAGTGAAAGGCCGATACTTGTATGCTCAGGCACAAGCCGGCGATACTTGACCCCCGCCATATCGAAGATTTTTCGAGCGGCTATGAATATGGGATCGTTGTTGTAGCGGTCCGAGAGGAATACCACTTCCTTAATCCCAACCTGAACAATGAGTTTAGCACACTCATTGCAAGGAAAAAGTGAGACATAAAGACTGGCGCCATCAAGCTCCGGCTTATTCGAGGCGTTGGTGATGGCGTTCATCTCGGCGTGACATACGTACGGGTACTTGGTCTCCAGAAAGTCCCCTTCCCTGTCCCACGGAAGCTCATCGTCCGAACAGCCGGTGGGAAAGCCGTTGTAGCCGATCCCGATGACTCGCTTGGTCTTGTTCACTATACAAGCTCCGACCTGGGACCCGGGGTCCTTGGAGCGCTTGGCCGAGAGCTGGGCGATAGCCATGAAGTACTCCTCCCAGCTTATGTAGTCGGTACGTTTGCCTTTCATAACGGGACTGAATATACGCAAATCCAGCGAGGGGAAAAAGGACATATTTGAAAAAGGCGGAACCCACATGGAGGGTTCCGCCCGTCGTGCTTTTCAAAGCGGCTGATTCTGATGCTTGCCTTACCCTGCCTCTCCGCCGGTCTGCTTATCCAGGAAATTCTTGACCGACTGGAGCAAATCGACCGGAACCGGGAAAATGAGAGTGGACGATTTCTCAGCCGACACCTCCACCAGCGTCTGCAGGAAACGGAGGTTCATAGCATTGGGCGCTTTGCCAATGACCAAGGCAGCATCGGCCAGTTTCTGAGCCGCCTGGAACTCACCGTCGGCATGGATGACTTTCGAGCGACGCTCACGCTCGGCCTCGGCCTGCCTCGCTATGGCGCGGATCATCTCCACCGGCAGGTCGACGTTCTTGACCTCCACGACCGAAACCTTGATGCCCCAGGGCTCGGTTTGATCGTCAATAATGTGCTGGAGTTCCGCGTTGATTTTCTCCCGGTTGGCCAGAAGGTCATCGAGCTCAACCTGACCCAGAACCGAGCGCAAGGTAGTCTGTGCTATCTGCGAGGTAGCCTCGAAGTAGTTGGCTACCGACACAATGGCCTTGTTGGGGTCAAGAACCTGGAAATAGAGCACCGCGTTGACCTTTACCGAAACGTTATCCTTGGTGATAACATCCTGGGCGGGAACGTCAAAAGTCAAAACACGCAGATCAACCTTCACCATCTTATCGACAACCGGGATAAGGATGAAGATGCCAGGGCCCTTGGCACCGATCAAGCGTCCGAGGCGGAAGACAACGCCTCGCTCGTACTCCTTAAGAATCTTGATGGCGTTTACGATTATCAAAAACAGGATAAACGCAACGGCTACTATTGCTGGCAGTGACATTTCAGATCCCCTCGTTATGTGTTGGTTTTCTTAACTTTTAAAGTCAATTTATCCACGCCAACGATTTCCACCTTGTCGCCCTTTGCCAGTTCCTCGTCACAGGTTACTTTCCACAGGGCGCCGTCGACGTAGACCATATCCGGCGTGCGCACTTCGGCTATCTTTCCGATCATTCCCTGGTCGCCCGTAGTTACCTGATGCCGGGCGGCCTTGATGACCAGCCACGACACCAGGGCCACTATCAGTCCGCAACAGACGGCCACTGTTATCAATACCGACTTTGATATCTGGAGATCGGGGTCAACGGTATCTATCAGCATAAGCCCACCTAAGAAAAATGAAATTACTCCACCAATGGTCAGCAACCCGTGGCTGACGACCTTTATCTCGGCTATGAATAGAACAGCTGACAATATAATGAGGGCCAGACCGGCGTAATTGATGGGCAGAGTCTGGAATGCGTAGAAGGCCAGGATCAGTGAAATAACCCCTACCACACCGGGAAGAATGGCACCGGGATTGTACAGCTCGAGGATTATGCCCAGGCCACCGATCGACATCAATATGAATGCGACATCGGGCGACGTTATTATCGTGAGAAACCGCTGGATGAAAGTCGTCTTGATTTCCTTCACTGTGTAGGACTTGAGCGACATGACTTTCTTGCCCGAGGGGATGTCGGTTTCACGTCCGTCAAGCTGCTTCAGCAGATCGTCGAGATTATCCGCCCGTAGGTCAATGACGTTCAGCTTGAGGGCCTCGTTGTCGGTGATGGATACCGATTCTCTGACGGCTCTCTCGCCCCAGTCAGCGTTTCGACCCCTCTTCTCCGCGGCAGCGCGTATCTGAGCTACGGCATCGTTGGTGACTTTCTCATTCATAACAGAATCGATCTCTTGACCGGATCCCGCGACCGGGTGGGCGGCGCCAATGTTGGTCGAGGGAGCCATAGCGGCAAAATGCGCCGCATAAGTCATATAGACGCCGGCAGAACCAGCTCTGGCACCGGACGGGGCGATATAGAGACAGACTGGAACGTAGGAGTTGAGTATGTTCTTGCAGATCGACCAGGTGGGCTTGGAAAAGCCTCCCGGCGTATCCAGCAATATCACCAGAATCTCGGCGTTGTTATCCTCGGCCAGTTCTATGGCTTCCTCGACCCGCTCATCGGTCACGGCTCCAATAGCACCGTCGATGACCATGCTATACACAAGCGCCAGTGGCTCGTCATCCGGCAAAACGGAATCTCCCAATACTTCGCCCACAGTCGTGTCATGGGGAACGACATCGGTTGAATCCGAGGCAAGGGCCGTTCTAATGGCGAAGGAAATGATCGGGCTGATAAGCAAGAAGCCAAAGAGAACAAGGACCATGTAACTCTTTATACGCATCGATATAATATGTCCCCTCTCGCGTTCAATGTCAATGTTTTTGGACGCCTGCTAAAAATCCACCGTCCTACTTCGGTATTTAACTTTCCCGTCGAGAACCGTCGCCAGTACCCTGGTATCATAAATGCGCGATGGAGCGACTTTCGTGATATCCTGCGACAACAAAACGAAATCGGCCGGGTAGCCCGGAAGCAGATATCCGCGGCAGTGCTGTTGCCCAACCGCAACGGCAGGTCCAACCGTAAATCGGTACAGCGCTTCAGCAGCGGAGATTCTCTGCTCGGGGTAAAGGGTGTCACGGCTGCCCTTTCGGGCTCTCCGGACAGCGGCAGCAATACCTTCAATGGGATTCATCGGTTCAATGGGGACATCAGAACCAAAGGCTAAATCGACGCTTCTATCGATAAGAGTACGGAATATGAACGCGTTTGCTCCTCGCTTGCCCCAGTAACGGCGAATGAGATAGATATCCGAGGGGCAGTGCGAAGGCTGCATTGATGCGATCACTCCTAATCGCTTGACCCTGGCGACATCCTTGCGCCTTATAAGTTGCAGGTGCTCAATGCGGTGGCGGGCGCCGAAGTCCGGCGACGGCGAATTCTCGACAGCATCGAGCACGTTAGCAACTGCCCTGTCCCCAATGGCGTGGATGGCGCACGGAAAACCCAGTTTACCGGCCGAGTTGATTATTCCAGCCAGCTCCTTTGCTGACGTAACTTCAAGACCGTAATTGTCGCGCGAGCCGATATACCTGTTAAAACAGAGGGCCGACTGGCTGCCAAGAGAGCCGTCGGAAAATACCTTCACTCCGGCCAGTCTGAAGAAGTCGGTACCCATCCCGTAGCGGACACAGGTCTTGCGTATTTGCGGAAGCATATTTACAGGAAAGTAGTAATTTATTCTCAGGCCCACAGTGCCCTTCTCAGCCAGCCCGGAGAAGTATATGAAACCTTCCGGCCCGTCGAAGGAGTGCACCCCGGTAACCCCGCGGGTATAAGCATACTGCACGGCTTGCCGGTAGAAACGGTTGACGTCGTATCGGGACGGCGGTGGGATCTTGTGATACACCAACTGGTATGCCGTCTCACGGAGAATTCCGGATGGCTCGCCGTTGGCGAGCCGGTCGATTTTGCCGCCGGGAGGATCAGGCGTCCGACGCGTAACGCCTGCCAATTGAAGGGCACGACTGTTTACCCAGGCAGTGTGTTGGTCTTTCGAAAACATAAACGCCGGTCGGCCGCCGGTAACCCTGTCAAGCATGTAACGATCCGGCTCCATGCGAACCCGAAAACGATCAGGCGAATAGCCACCCCCCAGTACCCACCGGTTTTTACTCAGCCCGGATGTGAACTTCCTTATCCGACTAAGGCACTTCTCAACGGAATCCAGCCCGTCGAGGTCAACTTTACCGAGAGCCATGGCAAAATAGTAGAAGTGCGTGTGGGCATCGACAAACCCCGGAACAACTGTCTTGCCCTTCAAATCCACCCTGTCATATGTTTTGAAGTCCGGATCGTGCTGGAGGTTATTGCCAACAGCCACAATCCTGTTTTTGGAGACGGCCATTGAGTTAACTGCCAGACCATCGGCTTGAGTATGGATCACGGTATTGTAGAATAAGCTCTTAGCCTTCAAACTTGTCTCCTTTCACCCGATAATCTCCTTCCCGGCGGGTAAGCCTGATTCGATCGGTCTCTTCCAGGATCGGGATGCCGAACTTGCGCGAGAAACCGAACCGGTCGCGTAAGTCCGCCACGGTGAGTTTGCCTTCGGTCTTTATCTTTTTCGTGACGTACTCCACGATTTCATCCCAAACATCGGTCAGGAAAACAAAATCCGAACCGCATTTGTAACCCTCGCCTGCATCAACTACGAATTTTATGGCGTCCTTGTAGGCCTTACCGCGACCAACCAGGACGGTCAGAGTTGGAGGCGAATAGCGATTATCGGTAAGCGATTTCATAATATCATCGTGGGCCAGCTTCGCGGGTCCTTTCAGGCTCATCCCCCGGCCACTAAGGTTATACAGCTCCCGAATCTTGATCATGGCACCGGAAGATACGAGAAAGCCAACCATGAGACTTGCCTGAGACTGGCTCAGGCCCGCTATATCAACGATCTGCTCCAGGGAGATTCCCTTGACATGCGATTTGTCCTGGAAGTACTTCCCGAGAATTTGCTGAAGGCTATCCAGGGCCTGTTTGAAGTATTGCTCGTGATACACGCTACCTTCGAAGATCCTGACCTTCTTGGCCTGCCAGACTTGTTTGATTTCCGATTCAATTTGCTCTCGCGAAAAGTCGGACTGATCCAGAAGCGAATCGGCCGGAATGATTATTTGTTTGCGCAGCTCGGACAGAACCAGATTGCGAAGTGTCGCCGGTACCCTGTCCTTGAGATAAGCGTAGTCTTCAAGCCTCTTCTTGCGCGGGAAGTGTTGCAGGTGGTCCAGTACCTGCCCGCCGCCCATAGTGACCATCGGTGTCGGTAGCCGAAGTATGAAGTGATCACCTACCAGGGTATACACCGGCTCGTCCGGTTTGAAAAAGGCCAATCCCTTTTGGCCCGCTTCTATTCGCCGGGTATCGTACAGTCTTATCTCCCCTTCGGCCTCGGTTGTACCTGCGATCAACAGCACGCGGCGACGTTCCGTAAGGGCCACCGGAGCATCCGGCAGAACCTCCACCGACAGCGCCAGTACCGGATGCTGTTTGAAAAACGCAAGGTCTTCCCTGCCTGAAACTACCCCGCCCCGAATAAGATTCTCGCGGTCCAGTCCGGTAAATGATACCGCCGTGCGCTGTCCCGGTCCGGCCGTTTTCACTTCCTGATTATTCGAATGCAACGACCGGATTTTAGCTTTCTTCATGGACGGCCACACCGCTACGCTCTGACCCACCGTTAGCCTGCCGCCTCGAAGCGTGCCCGTAACGACACCGCCGATACCAGGTCGAACGAAGGAGCGATCGATGTAGAGGCGAGCTTTGCCGATATCTCGCCTGGCCGTGATGTTGGATGTCAGCGAATCGAGATGGGCACTGAGCCGGTCAAAACCCTCGCCGGTCTGAGATGAAACTTTGAAGACCGGGGCTTCCTGCAAAAAGGTGCCGGCGGTTTTATCAGAAATTTCCTGCTCAAGCAGTTCCAGCCAGTCGGGTTCAACCAGGTCGGTCTTGTTGATAACAACCATACCGTGCCTGACGCCGAGCAACCTCACTATTTGAAAGTGCTCTTCGCTCTGCGGCATCCAGCCGTCGTCGGCCGCCACCACCAGCATAACGGCGTCGATACCCCCGGCACCGGCCACCATGTTCTTGACAAACTTCTCATGGCCCGGTACATCAACAAAGGCGATGACATCTGCCTCAGGTGTTTGGTAAAAGGCAAATCCCAGATCGATGGTCAGACCCCGCTTCTTTTCCTCGGGCAGGCGATCCGGGTCGGTTCCGGTAAGCCTTTTGACGATGGATGATTTGCCATGGTCGATATGTCCTGCCGTTCCGATTACAATCATTTACCGGTCACCTAAGCTTCGTCAAGTACGCTGGATATAGCATCCGTCAGATACGGCAGATCGGTTTCATCGACGGCCTTGAGGTCGAGGATGAGACGATCATCATCAATTCGGCCGATTATGGGAACCGGCATGTCGCGGAATTTCTTGAGCAGAGTGGTGGCGTTGAACTGGGGCGAAAAGACGATGGAAACCGAAGGTATACTCGACTCCGGCAGCGCTCCCCCACCCACATAAGCTCCGGTAGCCTCTACCGAGATGCCCCTGGGATTACCGAGCTTTTTAAGCAAGTCCTTGCCGCGACGATAGAGTTCGGACTCGCTCAAAGACAGAATCGACCAGACTTTGATATTGGTCATCCAGTCGTCGTTGAGATAAAAGGCCAGCATTTTTTCCAGCATCGAAAAGACGATCTTGTCCACCCTGAGGGTTCTGAACAGGGCGTTTTTACGGATCTTCTTTATGTGTTCGTCGCTTCCGACAATCAGACCGGCCTGGCAGCCCCCCAGCATTTTGTCACCGGAGAAACAGGTGAGGTCGGCTCCGTCGCGAACGGACTGCTGCACGGTCGGTTCGTTGTAGCCCAGCAGCTTCCGAGTTGATACAAACACCCCGCTGCCCAGATCGTTGACCACCGGTACACCGTGTTTACGACCCAGGGCAACGAGCGGCTTGAGCTTGACCTGATCGGTAAACCCGCGCTGAATGAAATTACTCTGATGAACACGCAGGATAAGAGCCGTTTTGTCGTCAATGGCGTCAGCGTAATCAGACAGGTTAGTTATATTGGTAGTCCCAACCTCGCACAGCCTGGCGCCGGATTTCTTGAGGATATCGGGTATCCTGAAGCCGCCACCAATTTGCACCAGCTCACCGCGCGATATGATAACTTTCTTCCTGTTGGCAAAGGTATTGAGAATGATCAGCAGAGCAGCGGCGCAGTTGTTGACGACGGTGGCGTTTTCGGCCCCGGACAGCCGCGCCAGGTAAGCCTCACAGGATGGCCCTCGTTTTCCCCTGGATCCCGACTGAAGATCGTACTCTATGTTGCCATACCCCACCACCGTTGTCTTCACGGCGTCGAAAATGCTCTCCGACAGCGGCGCCCTGCCCAGGTTAGTGTGCACCACGATCCCGGTGGCGTTAATGACCCTGGAGATTTCACGACGACGATAGCTCCTGATCCGATCTCTAATCTTGTTATGAATTTCAGTCAGGCTTATGGCTGCACCCCTCCGTTTAAACTCGCTTTTGACGTCAGCTACGACTTCCTTCACGACATCGGCCGCCACCGGCCTGGGCACGGACGACACCGCCCCAACCAGCTTGCCGCTCTGAAGCAGCTCTTCCACGGAAGGGAAGTCACGGAGTTGTTTAATTACTTTTCCGGCCATAAGTGTGGATTATAAACAATTTCCGCCAGCACTCTACCGACGTTAGCCAGAGACTCGCCGCTACACTTGTCCGGCGTATCCAACTCAGTATGCCAATATGCGTAATCGAAGTCAATGATATCAGCAGCCAAAACACCGCCGATATTGAGCGAGATATGATCATCGAGAACCGGGTGCTTGACCGAGTCGTAGAAGGTATTTATTCCCAGGCGAGCAGCGGTTTCAAAGATTACGTCGTTCAAGGGCTTGGCATATCGCTCGGAAAACGCCTCCCGGTAAATCTGCTGATCGCTGTCTCCGACCAGGTCAACCACAATTCCAAACCGATACCTGTCACGGATCCCCCTTCGAGCAAACTCTCTGGAGCCAAGCATGTAGTTCTCGCGGTCGCCGGTCACGCCCCAATCCTCTCCGTCAACCAAAACCAAATCGACCCGACAGGGCGGCTTGCGAGCGGCGAACAGATTCGCCATCTCCATCAGGACGGCCACCCCCGAGGCACCGTCATTAGCACCGTCAATCGGTTTTTCCATGAGCTCAGGGATGCTGGCGTATTCGGCTCTGGGGCGACAATCGTAGTGAGCCATCAGCACCAACGCGGCATCGCTTTCGCCCCAAGCCGACGCCACCACATTTACCATGACAATCGTGCTGCGTGAATATGAATCGTCATGGTTAAAGACCTGCGAGTCCACTTCAAGGCCAAGCTGGCTGAAATGCTCGCACATATACCGGCGGCACTGCGCCGAGGCCTCGGTACTGGGAACGCGCGGTCCGAATTCCACCTGCTTTACAAGGTAATCGTAAGCGCGGTCGCCATCAAATTCGGGCGGTTGAATGCGAGGCGATGAACACGATAAACAGATTAAAACACCACAGACAATGGTCGCTGCCAGAGGTGAAAAAGTCATGCGGATAATTACACGGTTACGGCAATTCAAGTCAACTGAAAATATCAGAAGCTGATCTCAGTCCAGATCTGGACTTCCCTGGTATGGCTCTTACGGCTACGATAGTTGTCGTTGGAGTCCTGCCAGCGCATGGTCAGACCACCCTTAATCTGTCTGCTGAATGCGTAGGAAATGACCGGCGAGAACATGTAGTCGGATTTGTCGGTCGAGGTAGCGAAAGGTTGTCCGGCCTGGGCCGTTTCGGAAATTTGAGAGTTTATGCGGACCGACATCTCCAGTTCAACACGCGAGTCAAACTTCAGCCGGCCGAATATCGGCAAAGCAATTCCGCGCGGGGAACTGAACGAATATTTTGCCGTTACCGCAATAGTTTTTTTCGTAGAGACGGTTTCGCTCTGCAGGTCTCCCGAAGCGGTGTTGTAGACTTCCTTTTCCTCCTTATCCAATGAATAGGCCGCGGACAACGACAACATCCTGATAGCTTTGAAACTTATTGACAGCAGAGGCTTGTGATTTCTGACCACCGACTTCGAAACAAGAAAGTCCCCGTCGATATCACGCCTTTCTCTTAATTGCCGTTTGAAGCCCGTGCGCGGAGCAAAAACATCGATAAACGTATTCAGATATTTCTTGATCAGCGGAAAGGTCTTGAATTTCTGAATTCTAAGCGCCAGGTCAGGCCAGTTTGTGGAGATATTCTCATAGCGGGCACCCTGCTTGACCAGATCTCTATTCACCGATCGACCAAACCGCACCGTAGTGATTAAACCGCCGAGGAATTTGAAACCCGATCCGACATCATATCGAATGCCTTCAGATGAAGCCTGGGATCCTACCGCACCGGTAACTTCGCCTACATCGGCGTTATCTTTAAAGCCGAACCGGTATTGCCAGCTCGGGCGGACATCCATACCCGGCAATGAATTATTGAAGCTCTCGCTGTAGGAGTACGTAAACGGATCAATCCATCCTGTCAGAAACCGCAGTGCGTTCAGGCCGTACTGGTACACCGGGAAACTCTCCTCGTCAGCCGCCCGCCTCTCACGGTCGCGCCCCGAAGTCCGGCGACCACTGGCCTTCTTTCGCGTCTCTCCCAGAAGTTTCTGGTGGTCAAAATCACCGCTCACGCCCACCGAGCGGGACATGGCCGACTTGCGGGCGCGGTACTGACGCTGCCAGTCATCGGAGTAATTCGCCTTATATGAAAACGCCGTTTTCATAAAACTCAGAAGTTTCGGATCATAGCTGGTACTTATGCTTTGCCCGTAATGAGTCTCGAGGCCCAGTTTGGGGTTTTTGAACGACAAATTGACCAGGTCGGGGTCGCTCAGATCGCGATTGGTCTGATAACTGAGAGTTATGGACAAATTGTGAAAGAACTTATATTTCATGTCCATCTTGCCGTCAAAGGTTCGCTTGTTGGACGATCGCCTGTTTGAGTTGATGTCATCAGTAATGGTCAGGCTACGGTTGAAATTGCCCGATGTCGTCCATTTCTCAGGATACAGCCCCAGCCGCGACTCAGAGAGCTTCTTGAGAACGGGAATCGAGCGGGTCCAGGAGAAGATAGGCACGTAAGGAGGACTCTTAACAGAAAAGTCAAAACTTGATCGCACACTGTACGATTCACCGAAACTGTAAGGAGCCGTCACCGACTGGGTATTGGTTCGTCCGTAAGACACCGAGGTCTTGAGGCGATTCAGCAGCAGGTTAAACAGTGGATTTCTGCCCTTGCGATTGAAGCGACTGGAAACGTTGATGTTCTTGGATTCGCGGATAGTACGCTCCTCCCGCCTGGTTTCCTCGGGCAGCACCACGTCGGAGTTGTTTCGCAGCAGGGGCGTCTGGGTGGCCTTACTGTACCGCACCGAAACCGGTAGCTGGGCGCCCCAGGATCGCGGCAGGAACTTATTAACATTGAAGGTAACTCCGTAATTGTAGCTGGTATTTGTCTGCCCGCTGCCAAGGTTGTCGGTTGAGCCGCCGCGCGTTGAGGAGGACAGACCCCGGAAATAGGGATCCCGCGACTCAAACGCAAAATTATAGCTGAGCAGATCGGCCAGATTTCCCGCGACCTGAATACGCCCGGCTGTACCCACATCGCGTCTAACTTCAGTCACGCGCAATTCATCCAGCCATAACTGACCGCTGATTTCAGTGCCATCGGTGCTGTCGGTATTGATCAGTCCGGCGGCAAAGTAGCGCACCTTGTTTATGTCGGGATTTCCAAATATACGATAATGCTCACCGTCATCAAAGTTCACCTCGTTGCCACCAGTAAGCAAGGCCTTCTGGGCGTCATCTTTCAGGCCGGTGATCTCGTTGAAGTCAACATTGACGAAGTTACGCTCGTCCCACCCTTGATAAACGGTGGTATAATATTCATAATAGTTCCGGGCATCCTGACCGAGTCGGAAGAAGAAGCGAATTTTACCCTGGTCGCTATCATTTTCATAAGCACCGTATACGAACATCTCCATCCGGCGGTAACCCGAATAGCGATCCACCGAGATCAAATCCTTGGTCGCCAGGCAGGAGTCAGCGGCCCGAAGATTGCTGAATTGCATCAGCAGGGCTCGCTGAGCTTCGGTAACATTGGTGGTGGGATCGCGGTACGACTCAACCCCCGGAGGCGGTGTAAAATCCTGATTTTCGTCGTCACTCATTTCAGCCACGACGAATTTGGTGTTACTGCTGGCCGAGTCAGGTCCCAGTATTACCGAATCCTGCCAATTCGACTGAACGAAGTACCAATCCGCGATCTCGACCGTATCGTGTTCGGTCTGTCCTGGTCGTGATTCGAACCATACCCTGACATGGGTGATATTGTTCCAGTCAGGAGTCCGGCCCGTGCTTACCGCCTGGTCCAGCACAGTCGAATCCCGGATAGGTATTCGATAAGTTACCCAGTCGTTTTTTCCGGAGTTGGGCACCAGAAACTCGTCAGATGACAGGTCCAGAACATACGAAAAATAGGCATTGCTGGTTTCCAGACCGCTGATTCCTGTGGACAGGATTTCCCGGTCGGGTACACCGGCCACCGAGGGATCCCGAATATTTCCCTCGGTGCCGTTCAAAAACTCGTAATAATAAATGGATGTATCCGCGTCGGTGTTTTCACCGCATCCATCGGGCCCAAAGGGACATTTACCCTCACCCTGGAAATACCAGTTATCACCGGCGAGGTCGTAGCTGGTACCCCATGGCGTGGGTGTTTCCCCCGCGCCGTCGGCGACTCCGTCAAGACCTACGTCTTCAGCTATACTGACAGCACCATTGTTGTCAAGGTCCTCGGTAAAAGCCGTGCCTTCGTGCTGCGGCTGATCATCAAGATCCTCGCTAATAATGCCAAAATCGAAATGAAGTAGGGCCTGGATATCATCGTAGGCCCTCAGGCGAACCTCAAAAAGCTGTGCCCGCTTGCTGTCGATGGCCGATCCGAAATACCTTGTGACGCCGGCCCATGAATCGGCACCGCTGGAATCGGGACGGAAAATCATCCGCATCGTTCTGAGGGTACCTTCGCCCTGGGCGGACTCCCGGTCGTACACTTCCTGAACCTGAACCAGCTCTTTGGGCGTATGCCAGAGCATCTTGGTTCGCTGAAAACCGAGATCCTGGATGGGCACCGGTGTCGAGGATTGTTTCCACCGCGTGCGCGTTGTCCCCAGGGATAATTCCTCCAGAGCCGATTCAAAGTCATCTACGTATGCGACCCCGTCGACATTGGGGTTAGGACGGGATTGAGCTACCTCGGCGATAATAGAAATGTTGGATGGTGACTCGGCCTCGACGAACGGTATGGCGTCGACCATACTCGTCAGGAAGTTGGGGTGCAGCTTGAGGCTCATATCACCGTCAAGAACGATGGTTTTAGCAGTCTCCTGCCCCACTTTGGGTTTGCGTTCCTGAGTTTTGTCAGACTTGTACAGAAGCGTGGATCCGAACTTGAAGTCATCGCTCCAATCGTATTCCGCCCTGGCGCCCAGGAGAGTCTTCTTCTGAACGGCAAAGAACGGGGCATACTCGTAGTCGATACTAAGACTGGCGTTGGGATCGGTGGCCTCATCATCGAGCAAGGTAATCTGGCCAAATTCGTAATTTATGGTATAGTCAGTTCCCCGGGCGAGTTGGCGACCGTTGACCGTGATAGTCTCGGAACCCTCGATAATGTTGGCACGATCGAGCTTAATCTTAGAACTCCGCGCCGTGGTCGTTAACTGAAGATAGTACTGACTGGATTGGGCCGGAACGCCCAGCGATGTAAAGTCATAGATCTCCGGCAGTCTGACGGCGAGTGGCGGTGTCTCGATGCCGTTCTGGTCGGTAAATATCTGATCCGAGTCAAACGGACGACGATCGGGAAAGATGAGCAAGCCCCAGTCCGGGCGAAAAACCTCCTGCAGATCATCGAGCAAGCCGTCCGGGTCCCTCATTTCCGATTCGTTATACCGGTCCAGACCGAGTATCTCAATGTATGGAGCAGTCCGGCCACCCGAACTCTGATAGTCCAGATTGTCGGAATTCGTTTCCGTTCCGGGCGGCCCCTTGAATATTTTCACCCGGATGTCCGAGATATCCACATTGACCGGAATCGAATAACAGTTTCGCCACATCAAGTGCCAGGTTTCCTGGTCAGGACTGGGGTTCTTGCCACTCGCGATAGCGAGCAGCTTCAAGTCATAAGGTATGGAAGCTGTGCTACCAACGGTGTCATAGGTGCCATCGGCCCGCTTGATCTCCATCCAGCAGGCCAGATGCTTGGTTTTGTCCCGTGGATGGGTGAAGCGCACGTAGTGGAGATTCCGCGACGGATCGTTGAAAAATTCATAGGCGTTATCATCAAGCTGGTTGACTTTTACCTGGCCATCGGCCTTTATATCCTCGTTCGGGTAAGCCTCCGGGCTGTCAGGATCCACCCAGAGATTGGCTTCCACCGCCTCCAGATCAGGGACAACTCCTGATATGGATTCGTATACAAAGAGCTTTGTGACTGAATCGTTGGGACTGAACTCACCGGGCTTACCGAGATCGAATATTATCCGCTGGACGTATTCATAGTCGCGAACAAAATCAGCATTCTCCTCGCCTGTAGCCGTAAACGAAGCTTTTTCGCTCGACCCTTTCTCCTGTGAGGCAATTCCGGTCAGGTAAAGCCGACCAATCTGGGCTTCAGCCTTCACTCCGAACAGACCGCGAATACGTGACGAGTACCCGACAAACTGAGTATTGGGCAGGGAGAGAGTGGTGTTACCGGCCTCGATGGACTTGAGTATGTCATCGTCATCACCTTTGTAGCGTATCTGGATTCGATTCGCCAGCGGGATATCGGTCTGGCTGTCCTGGGAAACCTTGACGGAAATCTTGGAACCGATAGTGCCGGTTATGTCAAAGCGCGAGATTTGTTCCATTCTCAGAGACGGGAACTTATTCTGGCGGAACGTTTCCGATTCAGCCTGGTCGGTCCACTGCGATCGACCGGCGAAAGTGATTTTCCTGTATCCGGCGACTTTCAGACCGGCGCCACCCTCACCGAAGATCTTGTTCAGGCGCTTGGGAAGGGCCACTGAAATACCCAATCCGCGGCTTTCCTGACGCTCCGGATCCCGAAGCAGCAGGTACATGTTCTCGGAAAACGACCGCTTGACAAAAGTGTCAACCCGCCGATTCATAAAACTCACGGCATCAACGGACACCGGCACCATGGCTTTTTCGATTTTCCCATGGGAGTAATAGTTCACATTGAGCCGTAGAGAACGACCGGCAAACTCCGAATGAACAACTTTGGGAGTACGTACCAACCGACTGTGGAGAGATATCTTCGATTTAGGCAGTAAGGCGACAGAGAACTGAGCATATTCATCCTCGTAGGGGGACACGGGGGAAGGTGGGGTATCGAGAGCAGCCTGAAATCCGATATTTGCCCGGGTGGGGCTAACTGCCGCGACGATTGCCAGCGCCGCGACCATGTACGCTCTTTTCGCTAAAGAGTTCACTATCAAAACGTCTTGCTGTTAATTCTAACTCTTTAAAAATTATACGATAGCAACTCCTTTCCCCTAAAACTCGCCCAACTGGATTACTTCTTCTTCGAGCGTTATACCGAATTCGTCCAGGACTCTCTTCTTCATAGTATCGGCCAGCTTACGGATATCTTTGGAGGTGGCGCCGCCCCTGTTAACAATTATATTGGCGTGTTTTTCGAACACGGCGGCTCCGCCAACCGACAGACCCTTGGCCCCGACCTGATCGAGCAGTCGACCGGCCGGAAGCTTTCCGAATTCCTCATCGGGATCGGGAATGTTTTTGAAAAAGCATCCGGCAGAGTGTCCCTGCGTAGGATGTCTCTCTCGCCTCATGGCGAGAATTTCGTTTACCTTATCTTCAATTCTCACTTTGTCTCCCCGCTTTAACTGAAAAACGGCAGTGGTGACTATTTCACGAGTTGCTTTTAGATTCGAATCACGGTAACCGAACCGGCAATAGTCCGGTCCAACTACTTTTACCTTTCCGGCACTGTCCACCAGTTCCAGGCTGTATACCACATCTTTCATCTCTCCGCCGTAGGCGCCGGCATTACCGTAAATGGCGCCGCCCACCGTTCCCCAGATGCCGGCCGCGAACTCCACTCCTGTCAGAGCGTTAGTCGTAGCGAAATCAACCAGTGCCATAAGATCCTCACCGGCGCCACACTCAACGCGGCTTTCGTCTGAGACAGCCATTGACATAATGGCGACTTTTATGATCAGCCCGTCGTAACCACTGTCCGACACCAGCAAATTGGAGCCCCCACCGATAATAAAGAAGGGTATCTTTAACTCCCTGGCTTGCTTGACAGTCCCAACTAACTGCTCAGATGAGGATACAGCTATGAAAAACCTGGCAGGGCCGCCGGTGCGGTAGCTCGTAAGAGGAGCAAGCGGCTTGTCAAACTCAAGAGTATCGCCAAACGCGGCCACCATATCGGCCCGCGGTATTTTGCGGCTAACTTTCACTTGTTCAACCATTTTTGTCAAACCTATATACTCTCTTGGGCCATCAAAAGCAAGCTAATTTGGTTGCCTTAAGATCAGGAAAGTTGTACTACCTCGATTGTTTATACAACCTACCCCTTCAGACTTGCCCGGATAGTTTCCTTATTTTTCCCGGTCATCCTTATCTTCCTCGCTCCCCTCATCTGCCGCCGGCCCGGGTGCCGGCTCAGGGGTATCACCGGAAGCCTCATCGGGGCTATCGCCCTTTTTTGATTCATCCACATAATTTAGACGAAGCTCGTAGATGGCACGACCAATCAGTTTTGACTCCTCCTCGGTCATATTGCCTTTCATCTTCGCCTCCAGCATGGCCAGCATGTCAATGGTATTTCTGGCTATATCCAGATTGCGTTCCACCTTACCACTTATCGGCGAAACCATCTTGCCCATCTGTTGCATGGCTCCGGTCTGAAGCGACAGTACCAGCTGAAAGAAGTAGGGGTCGAGTTTTTCCGTGGTATCGGTCATAATTTCCTCTCTTCCGCACAGGCGTGAAGCCGATCAATCCGATAAACAATAGCAATCAGCCCCCACCAAGATGCGCATCTTTGACGGAGGCTCGTTTTTCGAGATATTTATACAAGCTCCGGTAGCCGGTGTCAAGACTGTTGTAGCCGGCGAACAGTCTTTCAAGCAGCTTGCGTGAAGCTTCGATGAGGTCCTGATCCTGTACGAGTCTGGCCGTTCTCAATTCCGGTAGACCTGACTGCCTTATTCCGAAAATCTCGCCCGGTCCCCTCAGTTCAAGATCGGCTTCGGCGATCTCAAAACCGTCGGTGGTCGAGGTCAGGTATTCCAACCGCCTCTGCCCTATTTCGGATACGGGTGGATGCGCCACCGCGATAAGGGTGGCCTGCTTCTTTCCCCTACCGATCCGACCCCGTAGCTGGTGAAGCTGAGCCAATCCGAATCGCTCGGCATGTTCTATTATCATAGTCGTTGCGTTGGGATTGTCCAACCCGACTTCGATAACGGTCGTGGCAAGCAGAACATCGAGTTGACCGTTGCGGAACTTCTCAAGTATTCTGTCGCGTTCGGCTGCCTTCAGGCGGCCGTGTACCATGGCCACCCGACAGTCCTTGAGTGCGCCTTTCGATAAATCCTTGTAGGCATCTTCGACACTCTCCAGATTCATTTGATCTGACTTCTCAATCAAGGGATAGACTATGTAGGTTTGTCCACCCTTACCGGCGTCGTCGATTACAAATTGATATACTTTATCGCGCACGTCTTTGCCACGCCAGACGGTGCGGATAGGCTTTCGACCTGCGGGCATATCTTTGATAGTGGAAATGTCCAGATCGCCATACAGGGTCAGGGCCAGGGTTCTTGGAATAGGGGTGGCCGTCATGACCAGCAGGTCGGGATTGTCACCTTTGTCATATAACTTGCCGCGCTGTTCGACCCCGAAGCGATGCTGCTCGTCGATTATCACCAATCCAAGAGCGCGAAACGTAACGTAATCGTAAATGAGAGCATGGGTCCCGAACAGGATCTGAATCTCCCCCGCGGCACAGCGCCGGGCCGTCTCCTTTTTCTCCCCCGCTTTCAAGCTGGAGGTAAGCAGCCCCGATGATACGCCGGCACGGGCCAGAGGCTCCTTCCACATTCGATAGTGCTGCTCGGCGAGTATTTCGGTAGGTGCCATAAAAGCGGTTTGAAGGTCGTTTTCGGCTACGTAAAGCCCGGCTACCACCGCCACCACCGTCTTGCCGCAACCGACATCCCCCTGCAGCAAACGCGACATGGGGTGCTCCGCCCGCAGGTCGTTGAAGATCTCGCGCGAAACTGATTTCTGGCCTTCAGTCAGCTTGAACGGCAGTGATTCGATAAACTCCGTCAGACGCTTACCCGGTTTACGGTAAGTGTGCTTCTTGACGGTTGTCTCCTTTCGAGATCGGTTGCGAAATACAAGAAATTGAAATTCCAGCAATTCATCATATGCCAGACGGCGACGGCTCCTCTCTACCTCGTCACGCTGATCGGGATAGTGAATTTTGCGAATGGCATCATTGAGACCGAACAGCCGGTTATCGTCCCGCTCGGCTTCGGGGAGATAATCGGGCAGCTTCTCGACCAGGTTGTCAAAAACGAATGATGTTAGTTTTCGCATGCCTTTACTGTTAAGACCGACCTTGCTCAGTTCAGCTGTCTGGGGATAGATGGGAATGATCCGCCCGGCGTGAATCAATTGATCGGTCTCTTCTTCAAGCCGCTCCAGATCGGGGTGGATCATTTGATAACCCATGAAATAGCTGACCATCCCGGTGGCGGCGAATATCTGGCCTTTTTCAAAGACCCTCTCCCAGTAGCGGACGCCCTGAAACCAGATCAGACTAATCGCCCCGGAATCGTCCTGAAGGATGACCTCGTAGCGTCTTCGACGACCGTGCAGTACACCGTGTGCCTTGACCGTACCGATGATCGTGGCCGACTGATTCTGTTTGAGGGTCGCGATAGGGACAATGTTGCTTCGGTCCAGGTAGTGCCTTGGAAAGTAGAACAGCAGGTCCCGCACTTCGTGCATACCGTGCCTAGCCAGCACTTCGGCACGCCGGGGACCGACCCCTTTGACATACTGCAACGGTGAGTTTAATCTGATTTCTGCCACAAACTAAGTCTGTGCTATCGACAGCGGGAAGTCAATTACAAAGTCTCATACGCCTCAGCGCTGCACCACACACCGGCATCAGCACTCACCGAATATTCAGCAAATACCTGCAGGGACGATTCGAGGGCAAACGGGGAAGTAAAATGGCGGAAGGGGTGGGAATCGAACCCACCGGGGACAAGATCTTTGCCCCCCGCACGGCTTTGAAGGCCGGGATCGCCACCAGACGACATCCGCTTCCGTGTTCAATATATGAACATCCCCGGGAGGCCGCAATTGCTGTTTTTGTTCGGCACCGCCGGTACTACTTTAGCGGCACCCCTTCACCGATTGTGCAGCACAATTCTTCACCATCAACAGGCCTCTGATGCTAACCGCCGTTATTACAACAAGAAAGATATTCGCCACAGTTCGGCAAAAAGGTTGCTGTTGATTGTAAGGAGAGGGAAAGGTAGCACCTTAGCGCATGGACAAGCAAATAAGAGTATGTCCGGGAACAAAGCGGCCAAGTGGTACGTATCTGATGAGCAGTAGTAACCGTCGCAAAACCGGAAGAAAATGACCCTGATAGAGTAGGGTTGTGTGCAAGGAAACACAAAGAGGCCGGAGTCGAATGACTCCGGCCTCAAAATTTGCAGCTTCAGCCGTCCTAGTCCTCGTCGTTTTCAGGGTCAACGTGAATAATAACCCTGGTAACATCGGAAACCTGGTTGACCAGATGGAAGCGGACTTTGTCGGCAATGTGATGACCTTCCCGCACCGTGAGATTGGGGTCGACGACGATGTGCATTTCAACGAATATCTGTGAACCCGAATACCGCGCGCGAACATCGTGTACTTCCCAAACCCCTTCTACCCCGGATGCCGTTTCGACCAGTTGATCAAGAATCTCGCGACTGGGGGCGGTATCCACCACCTGCTTGAGTCCTCCCCAGGCCAGGGACCAGCCCACTTTGAGAATGAACAGCGTCACGATCAAGGCAGCATAGGCATCGGCCAGATCCCATGCCGGGTTAATGTACGCCGCTGTGACACCGATAAGCACGGCCACCGAACTGAAAGCATCGCTGCGGTGATGCCAGGCGTTACCGACCACGGCCAGGCTCTTGATCCTTCGTCCAACTCTCAGGGTATACCAGTACATGGCTTCTTTCGAGATGACGCTGAAAGCGGCCACGAATATCGTAAGCAGTCCCGGGGAGGCCTGCCGGTGCTCGTATATCGAAGTCAGCGCGTTGTAGGCGATCCCCAGACCGACTATCAGAAGGATGGCCCCAACCAGCATACTCGATATGGTCTCTATACGTGCGTGGCCGAAGGGATGATCTTCGTCCTCCTCCTTTCGCCCCAATCGCAACCCAACCAGGACCACAAAATCGCTGAAGAGGTCGGAGATGGAATGAACACCATCGGCCACCAGTGCCTGACTTCGGCCTACAACACCGGCGAATATCTTGACCACCACCAAAACCACGTTGAGAGCCACTCCCACCCAGGTCACAGTAAGTCCGGATGCGAGTTGACTAGGCAACTGCTGGTTAGAAACGTTAGTGGACGGCAAGGCTGTGAGACTCCCTGGTTTACCGGTTCATGAAAGCACCATCCGGCGCAAGATAGATTATCTTATCAATATATACTAGGCCTCGCACACGCAAACAAAAATTACGCAAACTATATTGAGGATACCGGCATTTTCTGGGGATCATCTATAAGAACGTGTTCCCGGACCGTAAAGGCCTCAGCGTACTCGACTCCCACCAGCTGACCCAACTGGCGGGCACGAATCCGCATAAAGTCGTAGATATTCACGCCGGGCTGGAAGATTCGTCTGGCATTTTGGGGATCGTCAAATTGCGACTTGTAGGCCGCCACCGCAGCGCACTTCTGTTCAAACTCGTCAGAGATATCGACCATGAAAGTATAATCGGTATTGCGAAAATAGGAGACATAAATGATTTTGCGAGGTCGGAAAGGCTCCCCTTCAAGATCGATTTTTTTCAGGCCTGCCAGAAAACAGGCGTCGTACCCCAGCCTGTGGCAGGCAAAGTGATCCGGGTGCCTCTGGGTCCAGTGTGGCAGAACGACCAGCTCCGGTCGTGTTTTCCGTATCACTTCCGCGATCTTCAGTTTGTTTGGCTGATTAACCTCGATGGCCGAATCGGTCATACCCAGGTTTCCCCGGTAGGCCAGACCCATTATCTTTGCGGCCGCCGATGCTTCGCTGTCACGGTCGTTCTCATCTCCGAAACTACCCATCTCCCCCCTGGTAAGATCAACCGCTCCGACAGCGCGGTCCTGCTTTGCCATCTTGATCAGAAATCCGCCGCAGGTGATCTCGATATCGTCCGGGTGTGCGGCTATACCGAGAATATCGAGCGATATATTTTCAGCCATTCACGATCTCCTGATAGTACTGCTCGTACTGCGACACTATTTTGTCAGCGCCAAATTTCTCGGTGGCTGACTTGGCCGCATTCTTTCGGAACTCGTTGAGACGGGTCTTGTCCTTCAACAGCGAGATGGCCGCCCGTGACATAGAAGCCGTATCACCAATCGGCAGCAGAAAACCGGTCCTGTAATCCTCGACAACCTCGACAAGGCCGGTACCCGAAGTACCGATAACCGGCACACCACAGGCCAGAGCTTCCAGTGCCGCTAAGCCAAACGACTCCTCCTCCGATGGCAACAGGAAAAGATCAGTACAAGGCAACACGGCCTCAATACGGTTTTGATTACCCAGAAAGACGACTCTATCGGTGAGGTTCTTCTTCTTAATCTGGCGCCGCGCCAGTATGGTGTCCGGCCCTTCGCCGATCAACAGAAGCTTTGAAGGCAATTCCGCATTGACTCTCTCAAAAACATCAATTACGTCCAGGGTTCGCTTAACCGGGCGAAAATTGGACACGTGAGCAATGAGAAATTCAGCCGGATTGGCAAACTCCGAACGTTCGCACCGGCTCGCCAGCGGACGAAAACGGTCGTTATCCACAAAGTTATGAATAACCCTGATATCGGCGTCGATCTTGAAAACCTCTTTAGTTTCGTCGGCGAGGTACTTCGAGACGGCTGTAATTCCATCGGACGTCTGTATCGAGAATCGGGTAATGTCGTAGTAAGAGGGGTCCGACCCGACCAGGGTTATATCGGTCCCATGCAGGGTGGTTATGATTTTCGGCTGTTTCGATTTGGTGGCACACAACAGTTGACGCGCCAGGAATGCACAGGCCGCATGAGGAATGGCGTAATGTACATGCCAGACATCGATTTCGTAATTACGAGCAACTTCGGCCATCTTTGCCGCCAGAGTCAGTGTGTATGGCGGATACTTGAAAAGCGGGTAGGCGGTAGTTTCAACACCGTGGTACATCACCTTCGCCTGGTAGCCGTCGAGACGAAACGGCAAGGCGTAAGATATGAAATGAACCTGGTGTCCCCTCGTGGCCAGTTGTTGTCCCAATTCGGTGGCAACAATTCCGGATCCACCCGCCACCGGATAACATGTAATACC
>CP070756.1:1987735-2033244 GCA_020348905.1 Candidatus Zixiibacteriota bacterium | reverse complement strand
GAAAGAGGTGATACGTAATGGGTGAAGAAGAAAAAAGAGAAGCACAGCCTCAACCGGCAGAAGCGGCACCGGCACAGCCGGAAGCGGCCCCGGTAGAGAAAGTATCCGAAGAGGAATTTGCCTCTATCCTCGGGGAATCGTTCGCGGATTTCAGCAAGTTATCGGCATTGTTGCCGTCGTTCAAAACACCGGACGGGGATCTGGTCCGGGGCGTTGAATGGCTGGATCCGAAGAAGGACTTCCAGCGCAAGGAATTCTTGACCAAGAAAGACTTCGCCAAGCAGCGCCAGCTTTTAGCCCAACGACTTAAGCTGTGGACCGAGCATCTGGCCTCGGAAGGTAACCTTGACGATGTCCGTAAGAACCTTAATGAGCAAGCGACCAAGCTTGAGGCCAACCTGGAAAAGAACATGAAGAAGGTTCACCGTTCCGGTCGCGATTTGGAGATGACCTATCGGGCCATCGACAAATTCTTTTCCAACGCTCAACAGGAACCGGATGAGAAGGTTAACGCCTACTTCGCTAACGTCAGTCCTGATGAGCTTACCGATCCCAACGATCGCGAGAAGTTCGAGGAGCTTGCCAAGGCGGTGTCGGATCTCTTCCGCGAGTGGAGTGTAAAGGATGCCTACGCCATGTTTGTGGTGCCCGGTTATCTTGGCAGCGTGGAGAACATCGACACGGTTGCCCGTCAACTGGGGTTGCCGAACAAGGTGCATGTCATGACCGATTTGCCGAACTTTGAGAAGTTCGAGGAAGTCATGGATATGCTCGAGGATCCCGCATATGCCAACCTTCCCGGGATCGATGATTACAAGCAATACGTGTCCGTGTTTGCCAACTATATCATGGCCCGCGGAGCCAACCAGTACGAGGATGACGACATGTGGATCCCACCCTCGGCGGCGGTGGCGGGCAAGATGTATCAGGGTGACACGACCGTTGGCATGCAGCAGCCGATGGCCGGGTTCAAGCACGGCAAGATTGCCGATGCCAAGTACCTGCGCTTCAAGGCTAATCAGCCTGATGCCAGCAAGATCAACGAGAAGGGTGTCAACCCGCTGGTTAACTTTGAAGGTACGGCGGTGGCCATGGGCGCCTCGACTCTTTTCACAAAGGAAACCTTCAACGTATATTCCATCCGGCGCACCTACGACTACGTTTACAAGACCCTTCGCAACTACCTGAACAAGCAAACCTTCTCGGTTATCGATCAGCGCTTTATCGATACCATGCGTAAGGATATCGACAAGTTCATGAAGGCCATCTCCGGGGGAGATAATATTCTTCAGGATTACAAGGTCGATATTTTCGCCGACGAGGAGATGCGCAAGCGTCAGGAAGTAGACGTCAAAGTGAGTCTGAACCCCAAGTATCCAGCCCGCACGTTCAATATCGAATTTGTGGCCTGGGGTGAAGGGGATCAGACTAATGTGAAGGATAAGTAAGAATTCGAGAAGTTGGTCGCGGCCGGACAAGTTCGGTCGCGACCGCTTCTTACAGAACAGAGTCAAGCAACCTTAAACTACTAACATAACTTAGGTGGAGGAAACCTAAATGGCTCGCAGACCAGTTCTCGAAATCGATGGCGTGAAGTACAAAAACGTGTACGAGGTTTCTTACGAAATCTACACCGCCTCGGATGAAACCGGACGTCCGTCCGATCGGGCTCATGCCGGTACCATCAAAGTCTTGAGAGAATCCGATGAAACCGATGCCATTGCCGCGTGGGCGATGGATACCAGTCAGCCGAACTGGAAGGCCGGTTCCGTAACTTTCAAGAAACCGGATGACTCCGAGATGAAAGTGCTTACCTGGGAAGAAGGCTTTATTACCCGCTTTGAGGAGAGAGTTCCTCATATCAAGATGAAGCCGGATGATCAGGTGTTTGAGTACTTTGAAATCTCCTGCCGGAAGTTGAATATCGGCGGGGCCAGCATAGACAATCGCTGGGAAGAATAGTTTTTCTTTCACAGGCCGGATAGGAAGGCGCCAGGCGCCTTCTATCCGGCTGCTTGTTTTTGAACAGTAATTAATATCGATTCTTATGGCAAAAATCGAAACACCCTGTATTTGTACGATAAAGATCGACAACAAGGAAATAAAGCATACGGTATCTTCGGTTCAACTGAAACAGTACATCGATGACCATCATGAGCTGCAGATACGGGTTAAACAGGTAGGCAAAGCTTCCTCGGAACAGGACTTTGACGACCCCGGAACATACACCGCCTTTCTGGGCAAATCGGCCGCGGTTACCATGGCCCCGGCGGGCGGGATTGTCGATCCGGGCCGCGAACTTGAGTTTATCGGCCTGGTGACGGATGTAAAGTTGGAGAACAGCATCGACGGTCTCAACACCGTATTGATCGTGGCCAAGAGCCCGACTGTTACCATGGACGGTTCTCCCCAGATGACGGTGTATCAGGATCAATCAGCCAGCGATATCATTGGAGCCATCGTAGCTAACTTTCCGTTAACAAGAGGGAAGATTGAATCCGGCGGTTCAACGATGAAGTACAGCGTGCAATACCGCGAGACGGATTGGACCTACATCAAGCGTCTGGCGGAGGGTGCCGGATTGTATGCTTATTACGACGGGAAGGAATTCTCGCTGCAGAAATCGAACGGCTCATCGTTCGAGGAACTTGTATGGCGGGAAACGCTGGGCAGTTTTTCGATGGGTCTTGGTACGGCGCCGAGTAAGTACGAGTCCAAATCATGGGAATATGGCAAGAAGGCTGTTTTGGAAAGCCAGATTGACAGCAGTACCCTTCGCTCGGCCCCGTCGGATATTACCCGTGTTTCCATTGATGCTTCCCAGAAGATTTTTGAGCGACCAGGCTATGTGCCGACAGTCAAGGCCACCGATCAATCCAGTGTTGACACGTCACTGGGCAAGCGGGTTGAAAGCCAGGTCGGCCAGATGGTTTCCTGTGTGGGTGAGTCAATCGTTCCGGCCGTTAAGGTGGGTCACTGTATTAAGATCGCAGGAATGAGTAAGCTTGACGGTCTGTACTGGGTCAAAGCGGTCACCCATTCTTTTGATGAAAGCGGAAAATACAGCAACGAGTTTGTCTGCTCGCCTCTGGATATATCTTTCCCGGCCAGAAAGACATCGCGTCCGTCGATAACCAATCTTCAAAGCGGATTGGTCACCGATCTCGATGATCCCGACGGACTTGGTCGCATTAAGGTGAAAATCCCGGCCCTGGGCATCGAAACCCTGTGGGTGCGCTACGTCTGGCCTCATGCCGGTAGCGAGCATGGCTGGGTGACCATGCCGGAAGTTGATGACGAGGTGTTGATAGGATGGGAAAACGGCAACCCCGATTTGCCGGTGGCGCTGGGTTCGCTTTATAGCGGAACCGACACTCTTCCCGTGACACCCGACACCAAGAACGAGGTCAAAGTCTTCCTCACCAAGGGCGGCAATGAGATCAAGTTGACGGACAAGGACGGCGAAGAAGAGATCAAGATCAGCACCAAGGATGGTAAGAATGTGATTGTCCTCAGCGGCAAGGACCCCTCCGTTTCCATCACTACCGATGGCGATATCAAATTCGAAAGTACCGGCGATTTCAGCATCAAGGGCAAGAACGTAAAGATAGAGAGTGATGCGGCCATCGATGTGAAATCCGGAGCGGATTTGAATCTTGAGGGCGGCGCCAACCTCAAAGCCACGGCGAGTGCCAATCTCAACGTCGAAGCCAGCGCCCAGTGCGTTGTTAAGGGAGCCATCATAAATCTGAATTAGGGCAGCTATGGATTATCTGGCGTTACCGTTTGTGCTGCGGGATGGTTACCTCGACAAAACTTCTTTGCTCGAGTCGATTACCTATTCAGTTGGTTTGCTGCTGAGTACCCGGCCGGGTATGATGCACTTTGACCCGGAATACGGGTGTGACATCTGGAACAAGGAGTTTTCGGATTTGTATGCAGCCAACAAGGCCGATATTCGAGCCAGCTTGAGAAATGCCCTTAACAAGTATGAAGAGCGACTTTACAACGTATCGGTGTCGTTCGTAAGCGTAGAAGACAACGCCCCTCACTCTCTGGGGCTGGCGGTGCAGGTTAGCGGCAATTACAAAGAAGGCGACGAGGAGAAGAAATTTCAGGCCAACTACGTGTTAGGTTGATATTAAACCATAATAGGACAACATGGCAATTCAAAAATCCAGATCGAAAGAGCGCATCTTCGCAGACATGCATCGAGAACTTCGCAAGTGGAATCCTTCGATTCCGGAATCGGTTGATCGCCTGGATCCGCTATTGAAGATTCTCCTGGAGCTGTACGCCCACCAGCTGGAACGTATAGACAAGCGTATCGACCAGACCTGGGAAGTGGCGGTAAACTCACTTATTCGGGCCCTGTCCCCCGAGAGTCAGCGCTGGCCGGTTCCGGCCTATACCATCATGAAATGTCAGCCCGCCGACCCGATAACCGAAATAGATCCCCTGGCTCGCTTCTTTTACAAAGAGAAGCGGGAAGGAGGACAAACGTTTTTCTTTTCGGCGCAAAAGAAGGAAAAGCTGGTCGCGGCTTCGGTGAAGCACATTTTCGCCTGTTTCGAGGATATCCTGCTCAACATCTCTCCGGGCGCGGCCTCGGAAAGTGGGTCAACGGCATTGTCCGATGCCCGATTGAAAGGGAAAGGACCGGGGAAAATATATATCGGAGTTGAATACAGCGGTATGCCTACCGGATTCAGGGGCGCTACTTTGTGCACGATGGGTGCGGAAACCGTTTTGAGGCAACTTCGCTGGGGGTACTGGTATCCCGGTTCGAATTCGGGAGGCTTCTACGACGATAGCGGTTTCTGTCCAGGTATGTCGACTACTCTTGAAGATCTGTTCTCCGCAGGCGATGAGCCCGCCAACTGGGGTGGACTGCGGTCCAGTTCGGATCTGTTTAAACCGCTGGAGAACAACTTTATAGTTCTACCGGAAATGTTCACCTCCACCTGGGAGTTGGGTCCACCGGACCCGGCCCTGCTGGGTCTGATAGATGAAGATGAGGTGAAATATAGCGTCGAGGAGTCCAATCTTTACTGGATCAGGGTTGATCTGCCGCACGGTGGTGACAAGGTTCGGTTCAAGGAAGGGTTTCAGTTGTATTTCAACTGTTTCGTGGCTACAAACAAAAACGGTCTGTCGACTTACAAGTATACCGGCGGCAACCGTCTGGTTGAAATTGAGATTCCGGAGCCGCTGGAGACAATCCTGGAAATATCGCAGGTCATCGATTCCAACCGAAATGAATACCTGCCGCGTTACCGGGTACGCACGGATTTTACCGACCCCACCTATTCCGTCGAGGAGCGGGGTGACAGGTTGGTATTGTGGTTCGATTATTCTTCGCAGCTCGAGGTGCCACCTGATTACATTACGGTTTACTATTCAATCACGGCCGGGGTAGCCGCCAATGGCATAGAGGTAGGGCAGATAAACGAGTTCTATGAGAAGCATCCCGGGGTAGAGTCGATTGAGAATATAGTTTCGGTTAAAGGCGCCATACCGGCCAAAACCGAAGCACAGATAATCACTGAGGTTTCCACCAGGTTGCGCAATCGTGACCGGGCGCTGAGTTTTCATGAAGTAGCTGCCTGGACCAGAACGTTTGACCCCAGAATCAAGCGGGCCGAATGCGAGAACAGTGTCGAACGGGCAGCTCGCGGCGTGCGCCGGTGTATCCTGGTCAAGGTGCATGTCAGCGCCGAAGATTTCTACTCTGACGATGAGACATCTTTGCTTACGCAGAGATTGAAACAGTTTCTCAAATCGCGAGCACCGGTCAACTCACGGTTTCAGGTGGAGATAATCAAGCGATGAGTGCGGCCCAGACCAGGCAGATGCCGAACTTTGTCAGCCGACGGGCTCCTTTCCACTTTATGACGGCTCTGAACACCCTGACCAAGATGGGTGTCGATATCAATCAGGTAGATTTGCTGGCGGTGGGTGAATATGAGAATTACAAAGGTGAGGTGCGGGAGCAGGAGCCGGTGCCCGGGGAAGACATAGGACCAGGCACCAGGATCACCTTGAAAATCGGCTTTCCGAGTGCGGTCGACCAAATGCCGTATCAGTTTTTCTACGGTTTGAGTGGATTCCGGGCTTCTTCCGGCGCCTGGGAGGACGATGCCCGGTGCTTGCTGGCACCCTTCGATGCCAGCGTAATTCGACATCTGGCTACCACGAAGCTGCAGGATCTCCGAAGCAATCTCGGGCTGGCCGAGTATGACCAGATCAAGAATTTCCTCGGTATTTTTGATTTCGCGTTGGATAAGGAGACATCGGACATTCACGAGTCGGTGGTGTGGGCATCGGTTTTTCCGGCGTTCAGCCAGTGGTCGGGCAGTCCTGTTCTGGTCTGTCGTGTCTTCCAGGCGCTGTTCGGCTATGAATTCAGAATCAGGGAGAATACGAAGGCCGAGCATGTCATGCCCGAATCGTGTCGCAGCAGGCTGGGCGCCACCACCGATCGGCTGGGGCAGGGACTGATTCTTGGCGGGTCGTTTTCCGATTACGACTCTGGCTATGAGCTTATCATCAGTGGGGTGCCGATGGACCATGTGCCGGAGCTTCGGCCCGGAGGCCGAATTCGAGCCAAAATAGAACGGGCTCTGTCGGTCTTTATGCCCACCAATCTTGAGTACAAGATCCGCGTTAAGACCAGGGCGGTCAAAACCGTAATCGGGAAAAAGGAACATAAGAACTATTTGGGGTATACTTCATACATAGGAGCTTGAAGGCAATAGCGGTCACCGGTACATTTACCTTGACTTTGCCTACCGGTGGCCCTAGATTCCTGACGAGTCCTTTTTACTTGAGGCAAGACCATGAGTGACTTGAGCTTATATTCTGTAAACTGGCAGGACGGGATGCTGGTCACCCAGCAGCATCTCAAGGACCAGGAGAAGTATTTCGAGGATCTGATTCGGTGGCATGCGCTGCATATCGGCGATTTCTACGGTCTGGTAAAGAAATCACTGGCGGGCAAGCCGGCACTCAGCCTCAACCTGTTGCTCAGCGGGCGGCGACTGTCGGTTGAAGTTGACCGCTGTCAGGCGGTAACGCCGGACGGGCATTACATTGAGATTAACGAGTCGACTGAAGGTCACGTTAAGACCGAAGCAGATGTCTCCGAAGGAGTCGTGCCGCTGTTTATTGGTGTTGAAGATTCTCGCAAGACTCAGGTGGGTCATCCCGATCCGGGCGAGGACCTGCCGCGCGTGCCATTTCTTAGCTATGACTATACACTCCACATCGGCGACAAGCCTAATATGGCTGAAGGCCAGTACGTGAAGCTGGCTGAGTTGAAAGTTTCCGAGGGTGAGGTGGTACATTCCGACACATATTATCCACCCTGTCTATCGCTTCACGCCGATGAACGCCTGAACCAGAAGGTTAACGACTTCAAGAACCGCCTGGAGAAGTTGATAGCTCTGTCCTCGCAGGCGTACATGGCCATTTCGGCGGAGAGTTCCGCATCAGCCCAGGGAACCAATCTTCAGGCCGAGTTTAAGGAAACGGTTGGTCGCTTTGTTCAATATCTGGCTTCCTCGTACGATCAGCTGATGGCCGGTCGCAATGCTTCCCATCCGATGCAGTTGTATATCCACTTCAAGCGACTTTTCCGTGTTTTCTCCACCCTCATGAATCTGCACCCAGCCTTGAAGGATTATATAAACGAGCGGTTCTTCGTGAAGCAGACGAGCTCCGACATCGGCCGCTATATGTCGTCGATTGACGGCTTCTTGCTGTCGGAGTACAATCACAACGACATCGGCGGTCACGTCAGGACCATCGATGACTTGTTCACGACTCTGCGCGAGTTACTCGGATTCTTCGCCCAGGTGAAGAAGGATCAGCTGGGTCCTCAGGCGATGGCGACTCAGACGCTCACTTACCACGGCAAGACCTACAGTCTGGCCGATTACAGCAGTTGTCGACTGGAGAAGGTGGGCGAGCTCAGCTACGTGCTGGTGGAGATCGCCAACCCGTGTCCCATGTCTGACACCGCGATTCTGATGAGCAAAGACCTTTTTGGTGAACGAACGTGGTCGAACATGCAGGTGCGCCTTGGACTCAATGAAGCCCGGGGTCTGGGGGAGACGGACCCGGTGACGGTTGATACGTCGACCTTCGGCAACAAGGTGGCGCTTCACCCGCAGGATATGATGAAGTCGGCCCTGGTCAGTCAGGTCACCCTGATATTTCGGGGTGCCGGAGAGGCTGAGAAACTGGCCAACCTTGGTAAAACGGACTTGATAATATACTCGCTGTAGTACGGTAGCAGCGGAAAGAAACACAGGCCCAAATGAAATCGTATATAGATGACCTCTTCAAATACATCGATACTTACGAGAGCAATTATTCGCAATTCGAGACGGAGGCCTTTCTACAGACTTACAACGGCATAACCACCGTGTACCAGACTCTCCGCAGCGACCGCAATCAGGCGGTAGAGGTCGACTATTATTTTCTGGACAAGATCAAGCTTCAGCCACTGACAAGTTCCGACCTTCGCCAGCTTGCCGTTCAGGTGCTGATCACGCGTTTTGAATCGGAGGTCGATACCGACGGTCGCTGTAACCAGGCCTATTCTTATTGCCGTAACCTTCGGCCGGTAAAGCAGGATGTGCCGTTCTTCGAGAAGAATCTGGCCCAGCTTTTGTTTAACGAAGGCAGCTTGAACAACAACTTTCGCATCAACGCCTTTCTGCTGGAGGAAATGGCATCGTATATCAATAAGTACGGCAAGAGCGTCAAGACCGATCTCAACCCGGAGCAGTTCGACGGTTTAACCGATCCGGCCAAGATGCTCGAGTTGATGCGGCGTCGACTGGCCCTGGGTCCGAACATAGTCAAAGACCGGACATCGCTGGAATTCCACCTGCAGCGTGTTTCGACCTTTAATCGCGTGGGCGCTAAAGGCAGGTTGTTTGAACAGTATTTGACACAGTGGGATTACCTGGCGCGAACCAGTCTGTGGGCTCGACTTAACGGCTGGCTCAAGGAGCTTGGCGCCAAGTTTCGGGGCGCTTTCCAGAGTTTCGGCTATTTTCGACTTCTCAGTACCCAGCGCAAGCTGGCATACCTGACATATACCCTGGCCATTGTAATCGCTCTGGGTATCGCTCTGGGTTCGATGGCCCTCTGGGGCAGTTACGAAGACAACAAGCTTGAGGAGTTTCAGCAGCGAGCTAATGAGCTTCATGACATGGGTGGACCATAAAGGCATACCTGGCGGAGTAACGTTGTGTTAAAGATATTCACGAAATTGTTTAAGCTGGGTAAGAAGGGCGCCAAGGCAGCCAAGGGAAAGGACAAGGGAGGGCCGGTATCCGCCTTTGACTGGCCATCCGGAATCAGGGTAGGCATCTACGGCCACAATAACTCCGGCAAGACAGTCTACTTCACTGTTCTCAACGAGGAGTGCAAGATATCACGAAACCTCCAGATTTCCGTTACCGATAACGCTACTTCGTCGGAGTTTCTGGCCAATCGTCGTTCGATTTGGGGGCTGGGTACAACCAGCGATGTTGGCACTGTGGTTGACCTGCAGGGGGAGCAGAAGTTTCCTGATCCGACCGAACGGGACAAGGTGCTGCTTTTTAATGCAATCCTCGACGGTGACCGCAAGGTCTCGGTCGTCACTTATGACTATCCCGGCAAGGCGGTTTCGATTACGGGCGCCGATGAAATTAAGGAGAAGGTCGCGGATTTCATGGCCGGATGCGACGGGTTAGTCTTCTTCTATGATCCAAAGATAATGGGCTCGGAGCTGGAGAGTCAGGCGCACGTTGCCTCATTCGTGAGTATGCTGGAAATGCTGGCACCTCATCACAAACGCCTGCCCATTCCGATCGCTCTGGTAGTGACCAAGGCGGACGTCCTGCCGGGTTTCACCGGTGAAGACCAATCGGTCTTGATAAGCCCTGACGACGAACATCTGCTATCGGAAGACTTTGACCTGTTTCTCAACAAGATTCTCGTGAGCAGTAAGATTGCCACCGATCCGACCTGGACCGGCACCGTGCGCAACCTTCTGGTGCGACTGGCTGATTTTCTGAAAGTGGTGGTCGGGCGCACGCTTAATTTCCAGATATTTTTCGTGTCCTGCACCGGTCAGACTCCGGAAAAGATTGGCACCGACGTTGGGCGTTCAATTTACAAACCACCGGAGAAAATTCATGCGGAGGGTGTTAAGGAACCTTTCTACTGGCTGCTCAACGGCATTCTCCGTAACCGTAAGATAGCGCGGCTAAGGTCAATAGCCCGAACGGTGGCAATGGTGTGCATTATATGGGCGGTGGTGTATTCACTTCCATTTCTGTATCACTTTGCGTATCAACTACCGCGCACGGAGCAGGTCGAGCAAGAGATACTCAAGGCCAACGAAGGGAATGTGTTTACGACCTCCAACGAGGAGCGCCGCAAAGTTATCTCGGCTTACAGTCGGTACGAGAATTCAAAACTGATCAATTGGCTCTTTCAGAAATTCCAGGCGCCGTCGGGCAAGATTCGCCAGTTTTACCGTGATTTCGATATCTCAGAAGCCGTCAAGGCTCTCGATAAGCTCATCGGCCGGATGGACGTAATGGTAGCCGATTCGGCCCTGTGGCCGAAGCTCAATCCGAGTACCGATTCGCTGCAGTTATCGCCGGAGTGGGAAAAACTCGTGGCCGACGTCGGAGAATATCACGTTGGTGATGAAGACGGCGTACTATATACCCGCAGTGACCGCGTTCTGAGCTACTGGGACCTCTTCTCTCAGTATATCGCCGGGCGCTTCGACACCGCTTTCGCCGCCAGGATACTGGAGCAGGTTGATTTCAATTCCAAGACCTATGGGAGCGAGCTCAGTGCGGCTGAAGAGAAACTGGCCGCAACCTTCGCCGCGAATCTCGAAGTACAGGCGGCTATTCAGGAGAAAAAGGAAATTGCCCAGAAGGCAAGCGTTGAACTGGACGATGTGATATCGGAAATCAACAGCAACAACGACGGCGAATTCCGCTTGGTGACAGCGGTCGAGAGGCTGCAGCGGCTGAAGTCGGAATTGAATCCGGCCACCGATGCTGAGGGTATTGCGGCGATAGATCGTTACCTTTCAGATGCCCGCAATTGGAACAGGCCCCAGAGGTTTACCTACCGTATCGAGACGATTCCGGACAACGGTCACATCCACATTGAGGTGACGCGGCGCGGAGAGGATCCGACATGGTCATGGGAAACCCAGATCTTTGAGGGTGACGAGTATACTATCGAGTGGAAGATGAATGACGACGTGCATATCACTTTTGACGAAATGAAACATCCGTGCAACTGGGGCAACAGTCCAAGCGACAAAAAAGTGCTTAAAGGACAGGCATCCATCTTTGATATGGAAGGTGATGTCAGGTTTGAAAACCTGGGCAAGCAAGTCAGTATCAGTTTTAAACCGGAACTGGCCGAGCGCCTGCCGAGACTGAGAAAGTAAGGCCGGCCGGCAAGAAATGGAGTAAGCAAAGAAGGGCAGGGTAACGAATATGAGATTGATTAAAGTCTTAGTGACGTGTAGCGCGATTCTGGTGCTGCTGGCGGTGTCAGCCAATGCCGCAAAAGTTCAGGTTCCCGAGGGAACCAATATCAGCGTGAAATTTCCTGCGAGCATAAAAATCTCGTCCGGTGAGATGAGTGAAGGCATTCCGCTTCTGTTTGAGTTGGCCACGCCGGTAGAAATCGGCGGTAAGGTTATCGTCGCCAAGGGTGCCACCGGGACGGCCGTCGTCAAGGAATCCGTCAAGGCCAAAAAAGGCGGCAAGCCGGGTAAGATAACGATCGAGTTCGTCGAGCTGGCTCCTTCGGAGCCGTGGAAGGCAGTCGACGGCTCCAACATCAAACTGAAAGGGAGTGTCACGGCCGAAGGCAAGGGGAAGAAAACCCTGTCGTACCTCTTTATATTCGGCCTGTTCATCAAGGGTGGCCAGGGGGAGATCCCCAGCGGTCAAATCTTCACCGCAACCGTGGCCGAGTCCGTAATTCTGCAGGATACAGAATAGACACCAAATTTTCGCAGCAAAAAAAGCCAGGCTCGTTTGAGCCTGGCTTTTCTATTGATGAGTTGAATCTTATCGCCCGCAATAGTTGGCGTACACGGTTACGCCGGCAATTGAGAGCTCGCCTACCAGCCCGCAGGACTCGGCGCTCAGAGGATTGTAATCCAGGTTGACCACATCACCGCTGGTCAGGACAACGCCGTTGGCAAGCGGCGCAATGTCCTCGATATTGTTATAAGTCAGAATAAGATTCGTGATGCTGGCCAGTGACTGCAGCGGTGTGACATCTGAAATATTACCTACCTGACCCAGGTCCAGAGTAGTCAACTGGTTCATGTTAGACAGGGGCGACAAGTACTGTAAGCTGTTGCCCGGATAATCAACTCGATTGTGCAGATCCAGGATTACCAGACCGGTTAGAGAGCTTAGCGGTTGCAGAATCGGGATATTAGTCGAAGATGTGTCGAGCAGGTCGTTCTCAACCAGATACAGGTATCTCAGACTGGTAATATTGGCCAGCGGTGAGATGTCAGAGACATTGTTGAAATTGAGATTGAGCGTATGAAGAACCGGCAACTGCGATAAAGGTGTGAGATCAGTGATGCCGCAGGTATTGAAGTCAATATATGTCAAATTGACCAACTCCTCGATTCCGGTCAGGTCAGTTATAAAATACGTCCCGCCCTGAGCGTTCAATGAGGTAATCAGGTAAACGTCGGAGCGCATTATCGGGCCGGATGAAATTCCGGTAACGTCGCGTATCAGTAAATCCAGATAAAAGTCCAGGAAAGTGACCTCAGCGTCCTGAAATTCCGTAATACTGACAGCAGTATCCTTGTGAACGACGCTGGTGGTGGGTATGAATCCGCCGTCGACGGTAATCAGTGTTTCGGCGACGCTGCCGAGGAACGCTTCGACCGGAATATTGATAATCTCGGTAGAAAAGTAGATTGTCGCCAGCAAAGAGGAACCATCGCTCTCAACAATTGTTCCCTCGGCGCTGCCCCCGTCGTAGATCCATAAGCCAGTACCCGGGAACGCACCTTCATAGAAGTATATGGTGTCGTAGGTGTCGAGACTCAAGCCTTTCTGCACAGAGTCGATGTGCATGTAGGTGTAGTCAAAATCTAAATAGAACCGCATGTCACTCAGATCGGTGAAGTTGTACAACTCTACATCAAGTGAGAAGCTCTCGGGCGACTCGACTGTGGTCACGGAAGGAATTAGCTTCATGACCGGTAGTTGGGTTGGGGCAATATTCACAAATGCACTCTCGGTCGGCAAGCTGCTAACCGGGATACTGCCCCCTACCGTCAGCAGTTCGACCGGGCCCGGTGCAATCTCGGCAACGCCCGGCAGCACCCGTATATTGGTAGTGAAATAGAGAGTCGCGAACTGGGAGTATCCGTCGGAGTTCACGATGCTTCCGGTTGCGGTGTTGGGGTCGCTGATGAGAATGGTGGCCGCGGCAGCTCCCACCGGCAACTCGACGATATCCTCGAGTCCAAGGGTAGCGCCCTTGGCTATCGAATCAAGTTGAACCACGTCGGGGTCGAAGACCAGATCGATCTGCGCCTGACGGAGGCCATCGAGGTTGAAGCCTTCCAGATTGAGCGCGAAGACGTCGCCGGACGCGACGTCCTGGGTCTGAGGCACCAATCTTATCAGCGGGTCGGTGTAGCTGCTGATGTTTACCAGGGCGGTCTGTGAAAATACGTCATCAACCAGAACCACACTGCCGTCGTTGGTCGTGAACGACGTCGGCAATATGACCAGCGGGGTAGGCATGGGTTCCGAGATAAGATTTGCCGTGAGGTAAAGCGTGGCCAGATGAGAATAGCCCTCGGAATCAACGATTGCGCCGGAAGCGGTGTTCGGATCGGTCACTGTCACCTGAAGGTTCGCATTAACGTCCCCTGCCACGATATCGATCACGTCGCCGGCATCGAGAGTGGCACCCTTCACAACAGAGTCCAGAAACAGCATGTGCTGGAAGATCAGCAATTCAAAATCGGTTTGTCTGAGGTTAGGGATGTTGAATATCTCCATGGCGACCGTAAAGGATTGCCCGGAGGCCACATCGGACCGCGAGGGTGTGAACCGGAACAGAGGGACAACCGGCTCAACTTGGATCGTAAGAGTGACCTCTACGTTAGGCTCGATGTCTGTGACGGTACTGCCGCGATAGATTACGCTGTCTCCCTCAAAGACCTCGAGCATGGTAACAGCAATCCCTTCGAGAGTGAAGCGACGGTCCGGCCCGGCGGGAACCTCCAGGTCAAAAGTAACCGGGTTGCCGTCATAAACCTGACACGACACAACCGGTTCCATGTCTGCGGCGGTTATAGTCAGGCAGACAAGGTTTACAGCCTGGGCCATTTCACTGAGGGCCAGAGTGGTTTCCATCTTCACCGGAACACGAACCTGGTTATGATTCTCAATGACTCGGTCGGAGCACCCCCAGGCCAGGGCCGCAACGACGATGACGGTCAGTATGACTTTCAATTCTGCGTTTAAGGTTATCTGTTTCATATCTTATTCACCTTAGAATGCCGCCAGCAGCCCGAACGACAACTGGTAGCCGCTCAAGTCGATAAGATCATCGTAAGCGCTGCCGCTGAAGTACGTGAAACCAGCTTGGGCGCTGATGTTTTCGTTGAAGTTCTTGCCCGCAGCCATACCGAGAGCTATCACGTCCGACGAGCCAATCGAAATCTCATTTTCGGAAATCAAGCGCAGTTTGGCCGAAGGGGTGATGCGCCAGTCGCCCGACAACTCGAAGGTGGCGGCGGCACCAAACGTGAATTCGTCACCATAAAGCTTCAGTTCGCTGAGTATGGTTTCGGTGGTATCGTAAAAGGTATTGTTTCCGCGGCCAATCCAGCTAATCCAGCCGCTGATTGTGACCGGGTCGCCTTTGTGCACGCCGCTGGCCGATAACGCCAATTGCTGACTTTGTTTGAAGGTCTTCACGCCATCCAGCTTATCTGTGGCATAGGCTGTGTATACGATGTTCGCCGACCAGGTCATACTGCCTTTGTGCAGGTCGCCGCCACCGTTTACACTGAATACATCGCCGGGATCGTAATCACCGGATTGTTCGTACGGCTGATATTCTCCAGCGTAGCGATACATGGCCCCGCCGCCGACGCGGAAATCGCCGACCTTGGTGGCACCACCGACGAGGAGATTAAAGCCAAATCCTTCCCCGAGACGGCGGACAGGGAAGTCCAGAAAATCCTGAGAAAGGAGTTCTATAACGCCCCACTCTTCGACAAAGTCGAGCTTGGTCTTGCCGGTGGGGAGATTCAGCCCGCCGCTAATCAGGATTCGGTCATTGCTCAGAGCCTGGCTTACCTGTATGCGAGCATCCGTAAGACCCGAGACAGTGTTTTCCAGACCGGCCACCTCCATCGCACTCGAGGAGTTGGCGATAAAGATGGTTGCCTCGAGATTGTCTCGCAGAGGGACAAACCCGGCTATCGGCAGGTACGATTGACTGATGGTGGTTTCATTACCGAGCACATCCGTCAGTGTCCAGTGACTGTAAACGAATTGCGGATTGCCGCTGGCAGGCTGTCCGAAGATTATCTGACCGCTGACAGAACCAGCCAGGACCATCACCATCAATATCATCAAGCAAGTTTGTCTCTTCATTGTTCCAGATCCACTTCTATAACGACTCTTCCGGTACCTCCGACCTGTGGCTGCGACGTGGCCAGATTGGTCAAAGTGGCATCGGGTAAAAGGCCGCTATTGAGTAAGATTGTCACCAGACGCGAATCAAGTCCAGCGACCAGTGCGTCTACATCCAGGTCCGAACTGAGAGCGTATGATTCCAGCGCCTGCTGCGATTGGCTGTATCCGCCTGATGAGACGGCCGCAGCAGCCTTGGCCGCTTGAGTTCCTGCCGCGGAGAAACCGGCATCGTACGACACGGCCGTGTTAAACTCCTGCCGGGCCTGTTCGTGCATGCCCTGTTGCTGGAAATAGCGGCCGCGACTGTAGGCCAGGAAGGCGAGATACGACTCGGTTGGCACTTCGGCGATGGCATCTCTTTCCTCGATGGTGAGTTCGATACCGAGAGAATCGAGGATACTGAATACAAACTGTTTCTGGACCGCGAAGATTTCTCGTAGTCTTCCTTCGTTGGACTCGGTGAAGGTGGCCGTCGAATCGGTGGCGCCAACGATGACACCGTCCAGCCGGAAGCCATCGTCACCAATGCCAAGCAGCGATCCGGTAATTATTTTGCTGCTTCCCAGAAGCCGTCCCATACGAGGGGCGGAGGCCGGATCAACATAGCCGGACTGCCCCAGTTTCAACTCGTTGATAATGGCGTCAATTTTGAGTCGCTCGACCAGGTTCAAGGACCTGACTTTGGCGAGGTCAACCGAGGTAAACTCGGCCATACCGATAGCGAGCGGGGCGAGATCGGATCCCAGGTGCGAGCCATCGAAATTGACCACCGCAACGGTGTTGTCCGGAATCGTGTCGGTCTGGATGTTGGCTTCATCTTCGACGGCCAGAGAGATATCATGCGACATCTTCTGGTAAATCAGCTGGTCGAGATGAGCCGAGACCTTTTCACGCGTTTTTCCGGTCGGATTGAGATTAAGCGACGCCGCGTATGCATCGATTGCCTTCTCGTATTCACCCTGCTGTTCATATATCAGTCCAAAGAACAGGTGGGTGCGGGCATCGGGTGCGATGGTGTTGGCCTGCTTGAGAGCGTCGTCGGCCTTGGCCATCTCGCCCATGCGGTAGTAAGTGACACCCAGCTCCCTCCATGCGGCAGCGTTATCCGGGTGAACGGCGATTTCCTCGTAGAAACTCTGCACTGCCTGCTCGTACTGCCCCTGTTGCAGGTGCTTTCTGCCCGATGAGTAGAAACTCTGCGAACAGCCGGCGAGAAGCAGCGTCAGTAGTACTATTATGCGTTTTACAGACATAGGTATTCGCTTTGTGTTGTCTACGCCTTAACCGACAAGGGGGCGATAGATTTCCATTTTTCTCTTTGCCTCGGTGAACTCGTTATCAAGTTCGTAGGCTTTCTTGAAATGCTCGTAGGCATTCTTATAGTCGTAGCGGTCCATGTACTCCAGACCCATCGAGTAGAACGTGGTGGCATCCAGGGAAGAAGTACCGCCCTGTTCAATCAGCATGCTGATTTCATCGGACAGCTGGATATCGAGCATGGCCGCCAGTTCTTTGACCAGTTCTTTCTCCAGTTTGGAGTACTCCGGCTTGCCTTCTTTGTCAACGGAAGCCATTATCTCCGAGGTTTCAACGTTTACGGCACGGACAACCATACGGGTATTGTCATCATCGAGCTGAGTAATGCTGCCGAAGACCATCACCTGTGCCCCGACGATTTTGCCGACTCTGACCGCCGTGGCAGCATCGACACTTCCCGACTGCTGCAGTTCAATCTCCTTGAGAATGAAGTCTATCTTGTCACGCTCGACAACCCTTAGAGTGGAGATCTTGGCGAAGTCGTGCTCGAAGAAATCCGCCAGCCCCTTGGCAAGCGAACCCAGCTTTTCCTGGTACTCACCGATGGAGTGGTTGTCGAACTCCATAATGGCGATGGTTTGAATTTCTTTCGGCCCGCCCTGGTCGCAGCTGAGCCTGTTCATTTCCTTTAGCAACTTGTACCAGCTGTCACGCAACTCGCGGGGCCAGATTTCCTGCGGCAGGTGAGTGACACAGGGGCCAATCTTCGATATCTGCTCGAGATACGCCAGAGACTGTTTAAGGTAATCTTCACCTTTGGCGTAGGTGATAATGCTCATTGTTTCAAAGATTGCGACGCTGTCCTTCTTGGTGAGGTTGTCTCGGGTCAAAAGCTGCTGAGCAATTTCCAGCCCTTTGTCGAATTCAATCTCGGCGTAATAGTTGAGGGCCTCGGCCAGCTTGTCGGCTACCGCGACTTCCTGCTGTCCGGCAACCGTGCCGAACGAGCCAAACACAGTGGCGACGGCAAATGATGCTAAAAGAAAAATCTTCGAGATGGTACGGTGATACATCTCTGATCCTCCTGGCTTAAGATAATAGATGGGTTTACTTCAATATACCGTATACTTCCCGCTCGGAAAGCTTTATTTTTCGAAATCGAACATGATTCTCTGCGACTCTCCAGCAGCTATCACGACGGTGTCGACACGCTCGCGGGAAACACCATCCACGAGCAATACCGCCCGAACAATGTGCCGCCCGGGATTAAGTTTGAAGCCGCTGGGGGTCTTGCGTGACTGAAGTTCGCCGTCAATGTAGATATCAGCCCCGATGGTCGGTTTCGAGCCCACTTTTACTTCGCCCTCTGTGACTGGCGGATCCACTTGAGGTGGAGGATCGGTTGGGAAACGGAAGGTGTAACTGACCGCGATAGAGGTGTCGGATGAAACGATCAGGTCGTCGCGTATCTCACGGTTTACAGCCCTTTCATTGAGCAAGCGCAACTGGTGTAGACCGGTATCGAGGGTTACCGAAGTACCGGAGGAGTTTTGTTGAATCAGCTCGTCGTCGATGTAGATGTCTCCCGACGGCCGGACTGAAATCTGAACTGTCCCGGTAGGGGCCACGCCTTCGATGCTGAATGAGGCCGGGGCGGAAAACGGGCCACGGTCGCCATCGCTTACTGACTGCACGCGCCAGAAATACTCGCCGTTGCCAAGGCCCTCATCAATGGCGTAAAAAGTATCGCTGATGTCTGCTACGAATTCAGGAATGAGGAAATCGGGATTGCTGGCGTATTCGAGATTGTAGCCCTCCGAGCCGGTGCCCTGCCACTGGAGGGTAGGTGTGTTATCGGCAATTACGGCTCCGTTGCGCGGAGAGACAGGTGCCGGGATGTCGGTAATTGAATCGGAAAACAGGCCAAAGCCGAAGTATACCACAGCGGCGACGACAATGGCAGCTACGGCATAGCCAACCGCTTTGAACGATGGTTTCTTCGCCGGTCCGGGGGCGGTTGCGACCACCTTCGTCGGTTGCTTAGCTTCCTCTTTGCAGCGGATGCAGTCAATCGCTTCAATCATTTCTGCTACCGACGCAAACCGGTCGAGTGGATTTTTCTGAAGGCTTCGCATCACTAATTGATCGAGTGCCTTCGATACCGCCGGAACCTTTTCTTTCAGCGAAGGCGGATCGGTGAACAGTTTAGCGTCCCTGATGGCGAATTCATTGTCACCTTTGAAGGGCAGTTCACCGGACAGCATGTGATAAAGAGTCGTTCCAACCGCATAAATGTCAACCAGGGCATAATTGGTGTCATCGGAAGGGGTGAACTGCTCGGGGGCCATGTATGGTGGTGTTCCGCAAGACGTGCCGGCGATAGTGAGGCTGGGATCGGACTTGGCCTTGGCAATGCCGAAATCAATGACCTTGACGTTGCCGGCCGAATCGAGCATGATGTTACTGGGTTTTATGTCGCGGTGGAAGATGCCTTTACCATGGGCAAATTCCAGAACACCGAGGACATCGTGAATTATCCGCAGCGACTCATCGATAGTAAACCGCCCCTCCTTCTTGATCTTCTCATCGAGTGTTACACCATCGATGTACTCCATGGCGATAACAATGTCTTCACCGTGATTGAAAAAGTGCTTGATGCGGCAGATGTTGGCGTTGCCGTCGAGCAGAGCCAGCTTGTCGGCTTCCTGTTTGAATCGTTCCACCAATCGACTGTCGGTGAGGATCTTGAGAATAACCTTGAGATTGGGGACATCCTTGTGAACGGCCAGGTATACCTTGGCCATACCGCCGGCGCCGATTTTTTCAAGGATTTTGTAGTTGCCGATAAGCTGTTCGTCCATGCTACAATTAAAACAATTCGACTGTAAACAGGCAACTAAAATAAAGCGCGTCCTCTCGTGCGTCGTCTGCTGCTTGGCAACGAGCAGTGCGTTTTTATAGTTTTCAGGTAAGATTCTGCCGTGCCCGGAATGGATCGGTCGGGCAAGATCAGAGACTCGGCTCTTCTTCGGTTTTGAGGGCTATGCCAACAATTAGCTCCTCGATTACTTCACAATCCTCGAGGGCCGATTCCAGGAAATCGACCTGCGTTTCGGTCGGGGGTTCCTCGGGATTGTAGCGCACGACACGCAGGCAGCCCCTGATCTCGGCCAGGTGGCGTCTGGCCTTGGCGATGGTCGACTTGAGATGATCAGAATGGATATAACCATTCAACAAGGGGATATTCTGCGAGTAGGCAATAGCGGATTTACGGCCCGGGTCGGGTTCGATCCCTGAGGCCGGGATGGCCTTCTTGATAGCCTCGTTCTTGGCCATCGCCTGCATCACAATTTCAGGCAGTACCTCGCGAAACAGCGAATCCTTGACCACATAGTCCAGCGCGCCACGCTTGAAGGCATCGGCAGCGACTTTCTCGCTGCCCTGGGCCGTCATCATTACGACCGTACAATTGTCATCGACCCAATCCAGCAGGTCGATTCCGTAGCCGTCGGGGAGACAGTAATCGACCAGGAGTACCTGGTAAGTCCGTAATTTCATCAAGCGAAATGCTTGTGCCATGGTATTGGCGATGTCGATCATCCAGAAGCCGTACTTTTCAAGTGCCGTGCGGGCCAGATGGGCGTGATCGGGGTTATCCTCGACCATGAGAATGGTAGTGGTCGAGGCATCAGTCAGCAATTCGGGTGAACCTCGCAGATTATCAGGTTGTCTTCGGCTCATTCGGTTCTCCGTTTCGCGGGAGCCTTTATGGCGAAGGGTTAGATTGCCGGTTTGTCGTCGGCGGGAGTTCAGCTGTGACTGACCAGAACATATTCAACTCAGCCAGCTTGATTACGAAATCCTGGTGTCCGACGGGCTTGGCGATATAGCTGTTGGCGCCCAGCTCGTAAGCCTCGGATATCTTGCTGTCTTGCGACGACGTGGTCAGCACTATTACCGGGACACTCTTTGTTTCAGCACGTTGCTTGACAACCTTGAGCATCTCAATTCCGCTCATGCCGGGCAGCATTAGATCCAGCAGGATGAGGTCGGGCAGAGGGTAGTCCTGGCGATTGGCTGATTGAGTTTCGCCGAACAGATAACCCAGCCCGGCTTCGGCATCGGCAAACCGAACCACATTGCCAACGAGGTCGTTCACGGCCAGGGCGGCCGAGACCAGTTCGGCATGGTCGTCGTTATCTTCGATTAGCATCACTGTCAATGCTTGTGAGCGCATGGCGACTCTCCTTATGTTCGTCCGAATGTCTGTCTATCGTCGCTATTGTTCGGTGAGGAATGGTATGATATTACCCTTCCACCGACTCCTGAACCGAATTTGGCAGTTCACTGGTGAGTACCCAGTACATTTTCAGGTCAATTATTTTTGCCCGAAACTCTTCAAATTTCACCGGCTTTACGATGTAACTGTTGGCCCCAAGTTCGTATCCCCTGGCGATTTCATCCTCTCTTTTCGAGGTGGTGAGGATAACTACCGGGACCCGTCTGGTTCTTTTGTTTTTTCTAATCTTCCGAAGCATCCGAAGTCCGTCCATGCCGGGCAACTTGACGTCCAGAAGAATGACTCCCGGCAGCGGGTATTCCTCGGGTGCGGCGTGGGCCTTTTCTCCCATCAAATATTCCAGAGCGGATTCGGCGTTGACGAAGCGAAGGACGCGATTAGCTACAATTGTGTTATTAAGAGCATCCGTTATCAGTTCGGCGTGATCGTCATTATCCTCAACGAGCATTATTAGCACCGGTGTCATGCTATCTGTTCCTCCTTTACCGTTGGTTACGGGGCCTTACTCCTCACCCATGTATTCGATTTCACCGATCATGTCACTGCTATCCACTGTTTCGCTCTCGCCGGACTTTCCCACCGGCAGCGTAAAGTAAAAAGTCGACCCCTGTTCGGCCTTTGACGTGACCCAGATACGACCGCCATGTTTCTGGACGATTCGCCGTACGATGGTCAGGCCTACACCGGTGCCATCAGTTTGATTGCCCGCTGACGGGGCGCGTTGAAACATCCCGAAAATTCGCTCATGAAATTCTTCGGGGATGCCCTGGCCGTTGTCGCGTATATAGTAAGCTTCGCTTCCACCATCGGAATCGGGAACGGCGGTATCGAAGCCAATCTCAATCTTGCCGTTGTC
Organism: Candidatus Zixiibacteriota bacterium; assembly: GCA_020348905.1. Taxonomy (GTDB): domain Bacteria; phylum Zixibacteria; class MSB-5A5; order GN15; family FEB-12. Next base: position 2,011,091 of record CP070756.1, on the reverse strand, counting down.
TTTTTCCGGCATGTACTTGATGGCGTTATCAATTAGATTGGTTAGCAACTGCCGTATCCTATGACGTCGACCGGAGGTACCGGGAAGCGGGCTGGTCTTGGTGACCGTTATACTCTTGGCCGCTGCCGCTACCCCGAAGGATTCCAGCACCTCATCGGCCAGCTCTTCCATATCGATTTCAACCACCGGTTCGTCGGTCCGGCCGATGCGAGAAAGTTCGAGCAAGTCACCTATGAGTGACTCCATGACATTGGTATTATGTCTGATTCGATCCAGGTGGCGGGAGCTGGTTTGATCCATTATACCTGACAGCCGTTCGCGGATCAGTCCGGTGAAGCCTGAGATGGAAACAATGGGTGCTTTCAGGTCGTGTGACACAGTATAGATGAATTCCTCGAGTTCGGCCTGCTTTGCCTCCAGCTCTCGATTGGCACGTATCAGTCGATCAGTATACTTGGCCACCATATCCTCGGCGTTTTTTCGTTCGGTAATATCCTGGATAATGGTGATTAGATATTTGTCCGCACGGGCCGGTTCAGTGACCACGGCCGCCGAGATGTGGACCCAGACGAATTCGCCATCTTTGCGCACAAAGCGTTTTTCGCAGGAGCAGTTACCACTAACGTCCGGCGACAGTTGGTCTATGATGCAGTTGGCATTGTCCTGGTCGTCCGGGTGAGTGAGGTCCCGGCATGTCATTTTAAGCAGGTCCCGGCGCGTATAGCCAACGATATTACACAGCCGCTCATTGACAGTTAACCACCGTCCGCAGGTTGACAACAGGGCCACGCCGACCGAGGCCTGTTCGTACATTGCTCTGAGTCTTTCCTCACTTGTTCTGAGAGCTTCTTCGGCAAGTTTTCGTTCGATAGCCATGGTGATGTGTCCCGATACGAAAGTCATCAAGTCCATATCGGATCGGCTGTACAGATTGGGGTCGGTGTAACTCTGAACAACGACAACTCCAATTACACCGTGGGATGTCGTTAATGGTACACCGAGCCATACCAGCGAGGGTTTGCCAACCAAGTCTACCTGGCCCGATTGCTGAAGTTCCTTATGGACCTTTTCGTCGGCCAGTAGAGGTCTGCCGCTTCGACGAACGTAATCAGTGAGACTTCTCTCCAGTTGTTCCGGGCGGAAGTCGGTGCTGTCGTACTCGTCGACACAGTAGGGGAATGAATAACGGTTATTCTTGTCATCGTAGAGGGCAACATAAAAGTTAGTGGTATCGATCAGGGTACCGAGGGTCTCATGGATGATCATCAGCAATTCGGTGAGGTTGGTTGTCAGGTTGGTAGCCTCGGAAATACTGAACAGGGCCGCCTGGAGTTTTTCAGCCCGCTTCCTTTCGGTGATATCACGAATGTGCTCGGTGGTCATGGTGATATTTCCGAACTCGTCGAAGACCGGGTAGACGTTGATTTCCCGAGTGATTCCATCGGCCGCATTGGTCTTTTCTATCCGCACCGGCTTACCGTCCTTAAATACGTCTTTTGAGTGACACGGATCGCAGGGGTCGCTGCTGCCCATGTAGGCCTCATGACACTTAACTTGCCCTTTGCGGTAGCGCGAGCGAGCCTGTGGTCGCTGGTGCCAGTTGCTCAGAACTATGTTGTAGTCCCGGTCGTGGACCGAAATCAGGTCGGGAATGGCCTCGAACGTGTGGCGCAGAATATTCTCAGATCTTTTGATGGCTTCCTCCGACCTTTTGCGTTCGCTTATATTTTGTGACAGGGCGATGCCGCCGACGATTTTTTGCTGGCCGTTGAACACGGGCATCACGTTCAGGAAATAGAATTTTCCGCAGCACTGGTACTCTTTGCTGGCCGGTTTCCCGGCCAGGGCGCTCTGATATAGTGGTTCGATCACTCCTATCAGGGGTTTCTCCCAGGTTTCATAGAGAGTTTTGCCCTCGTAGAAGTCACTACGGAGCCCGTTTTTCTTCATCTCCGATCCCTCGGCTACGAGATAGCGCATGTCGTTATCAAACAGGTAAATATCACAGCCGGGTATGTTGGCGGCCAGGGTCCGGTAACGTTTCTCACTTTCGCGCAGGGCCAATTCCGAGGCAACCTGCTCTCGCTCCACATTGAGCAGGTGAAGCGACAGGGCGATATCTTCGGCAAGTTCCTCGAAGAGGTTGTGTTCCTCCCGGTCAAAAGCGTAGTCGCGCGGAGACGAGACCACCATGAATCCGTAAATTCGGTTGGCGTGCTGAAGCCTTGCGGCAAGACCGGATCGTCCAGTATACTTTTCGGACAGAGGGCATTCCGGGCAGTCCCGGTGGGGATCCTCGATCACGAGCACGCCGTCGTGTTTAATGGCCTTGATACAGCACGGCAGCAAGTGCCCATTTAGCAGGCGCTCGACAGCGGGGGCGAAATCGGAATTCAGGCCGGCTTCGGCATGAATAGTCGGTCGGCCCGTTTCATCAACCAACGTAATCCAGGCGTTATGGAGACCGCGAGTTTCCACCAGGAGTTCACAGGTGCTCTGAATGAGCCGCTGTTCGTTCTTTTCGCGGGTGATTAGATGGTTAACGTTGCGAACGGCTCTGAGAATGAGATTGAGACGTTTGATTCTGGCCTCATATCGCTTCTGTGCCGAGATATAGCGGTACAATACGGCCCCTACCAAAATGAAAAAGCCAATACAGATTGAGAAGAGAGTAAGCTGAACGTGGCGGAAATAGGAATGTTCCTGGCGAATTACCTGACGAAGTTCTTCCTCAACGGCGGCAGTTTGCGTCAACAGGTCGGCAAACACCAGATCGTGGGTGTGATAGCTGCCGTCGTCGTGTTCGTGCCCAAGCAAGATATCCGGTAACTGGTCGTGGTCGACAAGGACAAGGTGCCTGAGACTCTGTCGGATTACCTCAACCCTGCGACGCATGGTAGGGTCGTCCAGAGGCGACAGCTTTGTCTCATGTACTACCCCTCCTTCAAGCATAGCCACAGCCAGAGCCTCGGCCCGTTGAAGATGAACCTTGGCGGTATCGAAATACTGGTGATTCTCCCGCACCGCAGCCTCCATCAGCCACAGGTGAGCTATGGTTGCCTCCATGCCCACTTCCATGGTGGCGTCGGTAAGCGGTGTGATCTTGTCAATCATCTGATTGCCGGAACGCCAGATGAACAGCATGGCGCCGAGAATGGCGCATGCCGCGACGAGCAAAGCGGCATAGAGACCGCGCTCCCAGGCGCTCCGCTGTAACTGCTTCATTTCAGCCCTCCGGATAGTTGTCTGATCCTGCTGCAGTACCCTTGTCCTGCCGGGCGCTGTCTCAGTTACCTGTGAGAATACGGGGCGGTGTCAGCGCTCGTATCGCAGTCAGAACAAACAACATCCTTTACAATTGGCCCCCGTGTTTTCCTCTCGACATCCTGGTGTGAGCCCACAGAAGTAAACTCTTTTATGGCGGTAATTAAGGTTAAATTTGTGGACATTTCAACAAAAACTCTGTCAAAAAGTGGCAGTGAGATGTCCTGACCGCTAGCTTATCCGAAGTCAGATAAAGTCCGATATAATGGAGTCGACCGTCCCCGGACAAAGGCAACTTCATGTAAGGCATTCGCTTACAATGATGGCCCCGGGTCTGGCCGCCGATCCGGGCCAGGTGTTGAGAATACCGACGTAATTACCGGGTCTGACAAGGTTAATCAGTCCGCCAGGGCACAAATAATCGGTCTTCCGGTTCGATTCGTACTATATTATAGAGGCTGGTATTGCAGTCAGTCGGTGCGGAGGAAAGCGTATGAGAAGCTTACTATTGATACTTGCGGTCGCAAGCATAGCGGCCTTACTGATGTGCTCCGGCGATGGTTCCGAGCAAATAACAGGGGTGACCGCCGGCGGCGATGATGACAACCATAACGGCGACAGCCTGCCACCGCCGGCAACGGTGGTAATAAGGGTCCCGGCTGACCAGCCGACTATTCAGGCGGGGATCGATTCGGCTAGTGTGGGGGATACGGTGCTGGTAGCCGACGGGGTCTATACCGACGACGGCAACCGGGATATTGAATTCGGGGGCAGGTCGATCGTACTTATGTCGGAGGACGGTGCCAGCCATACGATAATAGACTGCGGAGGTGATCCGCTTAACCTTCACGCCGGTTTCAACGTCAGTATGGCCAGTGAATCGCTGCTGGTAATCGACGGATTCACGATCCGCGGCGGCTATCACTCACAGGGGGTCGCCATAAACTTCCGGTCGGCCGGCCCGCTCATCAAGAACTGCGTTCTGGCGGATAATGTCGGGATGATTAGCGGAGGGGCGATTCGTTGCAAGAGTGCCTCACCCACCTTTGAGAACTGCACATTCGTCGGCAACAGCGCGCCTACCGGAGCGATTGCCTATCTTCTGGGTGGATCTTCACCCAGATTTATCAACTGTATCCTGGCCTACTCAACCGGAGGAGATATCATTGAATGCTCCGGCAATGATGACCTGCCGGACCTTGACTGCTCGAATATATACAGCAACGAGGGTGGTGATTGGATTGGGTGCCTGACGAATCTGTCGAGCATTCAGGGAAACATGTCAGCCGATCCGTTGTTCTGCGATTGGGGGGCCGGAGACTACCATCTTCAGTCAGCGTCGCCATGTGTCGCTGAGAACAACAGCTGTAACGTCACTATCGGTGCTCTTGGTACGGGTTGCTCACAGTGAGCCGTAAGCAGGTCTTACGCAGTCGCTACCTCATCAAGGATTCGCGCTATTAAATGTTCGGCTGCCTGTTTTACAGCCGGCGAGAGACTAACCCCGGGCTCAAAGTTCTCACCCTCGATTCCATAGATAGTAAGGTTTGTCGGCATCAGGCCCAGTGTTCCGGCCAGTCCAATGGCCTCGGGTAGACTGACGGTGTGAGTTGAACTATGAAACCAGGCGTCGGGCAATTCTTCATTTACCGCGTCAATGCGATGAATGGTGCCCGGCGCGGATTCTGACCTGACGGCATCAACCACGATCACATGATCGTAGTTCTCCCACTTTCCAATCAAGTCAATTCCCGCGCCATTAGCCTGAATAACTTCGCATTTGCCTGGAGTTGACTGAGACAACCGGCGCGCGACATCAAGGCCGACAGCATCGTCGCCCCGGTACTCGTTGCCGATTCCTATTACCAGGGTTTTCGCGTCCGCGGTCACGTTATCAGCCTCGCTCAACCGTCAGATTAAGAAAATGGCAGGAACAGGAGATGCATGGGTCGTAGTTGCGAATGACCTGTTCGCACTTCCAGGTTAGATCGTCGTGTGAGAGATTCAAATTTTCAGGCACGAAATGCCAGAGGTCGGATTCAATGATTTTCTGATTCTGCGACGTGGGTGGCACTATCTTCGCGTTCAATATGGTACCTTCGGCATCCAGGGTGTATCGATGATACAGGCTTCCCCGCGGTGCTTCGGTGCAACCACAGCCACGGGATTCACGCGCTTCAATATCCACGCAGGCTTTCTCCGGCTGCTGGTAAGCCTCAATAATCCGTGTGGCTTCTTCAACGGCCTGAAGCGTTTCCACGCTTCTGACGATTATGCTCTTGAAGGGATTGAAGCAGGTTTCGCTCAGGCGTGCGCCGGTAGCCGCCCTCTGAACATCCGGGTAAAGGCGGTCAAAATTCAGGCTGTAGCGGGCCAGCGGGCCGGTCGCGTAAGGCTCGCCGTTTCTGGTAAGCGAATGAAGCGAAGTTGAGTGCTTCACGTGCTCTTCCTGAAAGAAGTTCTCATATTCTTCGACCGATATGTCGAGCCCTTTGTTCGACACTATGCGCCCCTCACAAAAGGGGTATTCATCGGGGTGACGCAGAGCGACATACTGGTAGTCCTGCTTGAAATCGGGGAAGTCGAGTCTGGCGGTGAAATCAATCATGTCGTGGGCGGCAGACCTGGCCCAGGTCAATTTCTCTGCGATTACAGCGAGGTCCGCCTTCGTCGGAAGTTTGTAAAAACCTCCGACTTTGACGTTTATGGGATGTATCTCGCGGCCGCCGATAAGGGTCACCAGTTCGTTGCCGATTTTCTTCAGTCGAAGGCCCTGCTTGACCATTTCGGGATAATCTCTGGCCATTTCAATGGCATCCTGGTAGCCCAGAAAGTCCGGCGCGTGCAGCATATAGACGTGAAGGGCGTGGCTTTCAATCCACTCGCCACAGTAAATCAGACGGCGCAGAGCGCGCAGTTGCCCGTCGACAGAGACGCTGAGGGCATTCTCCATGGCGTGAACGGCGCTCATCTGGTAGGCCACCGGACAGATGCCACAGATGCGGGCGGTGATATCGGGTGCCTCGGTAAAGTGTCGACCTCGCAGAAAAGCTTCAAAGAAGCGGGGCGGTTCGAAGATGTTAAATCTGACATCGGTGACTTTGCCTTCCTTGATCTTCACGTGGAGGGCGCCTTCACCTTCGACCCGGGCCAGGTAGTCAACCTTGATGGATTTAATCTTCTCTTTCATGGATCGTGCTTTCCTGCCTGAATTCAAGCGCTTCAGCGTTAAAGGACCGGAACATCCGGACCAGGTCTGCCGGCGGTGTTCCCATAGACTTGAGTTGCTCGGCCAGGGCCTCGGTGTTGACGGTTTCCTTCGGGCCAAAGCAGCTATAGCAGCCCCGGTTGTAAGCTGGACAAATAGCGCCGCATCCCGCATGTGTTACCGGTCCCAGGCACGGTGTGCCGTGGGCAACCATAACGCAGGTGGTCCCGCGCAGTTTACATTCGATGCACACACTGAAAGATGGCAAGTTAGGCTTGCGGTGGTTGAGATAGGCGCTTACAACTTCAATAAGTTGGTATTTGCTTATCGGGCATCCTCGCAGTTCCAGATCGACCGGCACGTGATCGGCGATGGCCGTGGAATTCTGCAGCGTCGAGATGTATTCCGGATTGGCGTAGATTAGCGAGGCATACTCCTTGACATCGGTGAAGTTTCTCAGGGCCTGAATGCCACCTGCCGTTGCGCAGGCTCCGATTGTTACCATGTACTTCGATGAGCGTCGAATTTTGTGAATTCTTTCGGCGTCATGGGGGGTGGTTATGGAACCTTCCACGAGCGATAAGTCGTATGGACCCCTGGCTATGGCGCGCGAGGCTTCGGGAAAGTTGGCGATGTCGATAGCCCCGGCGACAGCCAACAGTTCATCCTCACAGTCAAGCAAGCTGAGCTGACAGCCATCGCATGATGCGAATTTCCATACGGCCAGTTTCGGTTTCTTCTTCTTCATATCAAATCTCACGCTTGTTGAACAGGTCGACAATGCTATCGAAGGCAAAGACGGGACCGTCTTTGCAAACAAACCTGCCGCCATACTGGCAATGGCCGCACAGCCCGATGGCACATTTCATGTTGCGTTCCATCGACACATAAATATTATCAGTTGTCAGACCCTGTTTACGCAGCGCCATCACCGAGAAACGCATCATGATCTCCGGGCCGCACATCATCGCCACGGCGCTCAAGGGGTCAAACTGCGCCCGCGGGATGAGCATTGGCACGACGCCTACGTTGCCCCACCAGCTGCTGTCGCCACGGTCAACAGTCACATCGACCTCAAGGTCAAACCTGCCGCGCCAGGATTCCAGTTCGGATCGATAGAGAATGTCAGCCGGCGTTCGCGTGCCGTAAAGCAGTGCTATCTTACCATACTTGTTCCGGTTGGCCAGAAGGTAGTATAAGGCCGGCCGGATAGCCGCCAATCCGATGCCACCGGCCACCAGGACAACATCGCTGCCCTCAGCTTTTTCCACTGGCCAGGGAGTGCCATAGGGTCCGCGAACGCCAATCGTATCGCCGGCTTTCAGGACTCGCAATGCTCGTGTAACCGGACCGACCACGCGGACGGTATGGATGAGTCTTTTGGTTTTGGTCGGATCGCCGCTTATGGAAACCGGAATCTCTCCCGCGCCGAAGGCATAGAGCATATTAAACTGGCCGGGGGAGAAGAACATACCGGTCGGGTTTTCGGCGCCGACCAATTCGATGGTAAAAGTATCTTTGGTATCCCGGCGAACTCTCTTTATTACATGAGGCCGGGGGACCATTGCTCCCACCGCGTGCCCCTGTTGGGCCGTAGTGTTGTTAAGCGTGTTCTCCATAAACGTCCAGAAGCTGAAGCCTGAGAGCCAGCAACTCATGTCCCATGAGGTGGGCGAAGCGCTTCATAATTTCGTATCCAAGCTGGTGGTCTTCCTCGCATTTGTCTCTTACGCAAGTCCCGTCAAGGGCGATAGCACGGGTTAGTTCGACTGCCCGGCAGTCGAAGTGTCGAAAGTGCGGCGGGAAAAGCCATGACCAGCCTACCACGTCGCCCGGCTGCAGGGTTTGGATAACGAGGGGTCCTTTCTGAGGACGAAACACCTCCAGCGCCAGTTTCCCGTGGCGTATGAAATAGAAGGTTTTGGCTTCATCACCCTCACGAAAAATGTACTGCCCTTCGTCGAAACGGACATTGGCTGCGCAACCGACCAGCAATTCGATATGGCGTTTTTCCATGCCCTTCAAGAAGGGGTGCTCAGCCAGGTAAGGCTCAAGCGATTGCATTTTATACCTCCGTTTTCTCTTTAACCGGGGCGGCCTGAAGATCATGCTCTCGGATAGCGTGGGCCTCGGCAGTAATATCGATACCAACCGGACACCAGGTAATACACCGGCCGCAGCCGACACAACCCGAGGTGCCAAACTGGTCGTGCCAGAAGGCCAGTTTGTGAGTAATCCACTGGCGGTAACGAGCCTTGGGTGAGTGACGCACGGAACCACCATGGATATGGGAAAATTCCAGATTAAAACATGAATCCCAGCGGCGGATTCGCTCCGCCTCCGCTCCCGTCAGATCGGTTACGTCCTGGACCGTGGAACAAAAACAGGTCGGGCAAACGAGCGTACAGTTGCCGCAGGACAGGCAGCGACGCCCGACCGAATCCCAGTAAACGTTATCTATGTTTCTTACCAATACATCTCTTATCCCGGAAGTATCAAGCGACCGACCCATCTGCTCTGCTGCCGGCCGGATTCTTCGGTCGGCCTGGAGGACTTGTTCCTTGGTAGCACTTGCCAATGACAGAGTTGAGACCACGCTCCGACCCTTTTGGCTGCCGATCTCGACGACAAAATAATGGTCGTCATTCTCAATAATCTCGGTCATAGCCAGGTCGAAGCCTTGGCTCGCCTTCGGACCGGCTTCCATGGAGGCGCAAAAGCAGGTATTGCCAGCTTCGGTGCAGTTGACGGCTATCAGCAAAGTATTCTCGCGCCTGCTGATGTAACTCTCGTCGGCATATTCTCCGTCGGCCAGGACGCGGTCATGGATGAGAACAGCGCCAAGGTCGCAGGGGCGTACACCGAGAAACGCCATTTTGGTGGTATCACTGGTGGGACCAGTTATGCTGTAACCCTGCTTTTCACGCGTCGCCCTGCAAACTGTGGCGGTGGGCGGATACAGGAAGGGCTTGAGCGACTGCGCGCAGGTGTTGAATCCGAACCAGGCTTGATCGCTTCGTTGCTGCAGACGGTAGGTTCCAGCCTCCTGGGTATCAGTCATGCTTCGAGGCAAATCGCTGCATGATTTGATTTCATCATAAATAATGGCTCCGTCACGAACCGCGGGTCCGATTAGCCAGTAACCGGCGTTGATTATGCTTTGTACCAGGTCCGGCAGAGCCTTGCCGTCCAGGATGAAATGCTCGCCCCCGCCGTGGGTTGAATCATCGGGCATGAGGTTTTCCACCTTTGTTCATTGCGAGTACCGGGAAGGTCCGCAGCGCCATAAGAGGATACGCGGGCGGCAAACACGCCGCAACAAAAGAGATCACTATATCATCTTTGATATCAGGCAAAAAGGTCATAACTCAAGGTACCATCTGCGACACCGAAGTCAAACAAAAATTGAGAAAAAATTCACAATATCACTCGAGCTTCCTGTGGCTATTTCATTATAAAATAGCGGCTTACGTAGTAGCAGCCTGTTCCTATTTTCATTTAATGGGGCATAAATGGTTATTTTACGTCACTTTCTGTTTTTCCCGGCAATTGGCAAACTTTGTAAGTCGTCGATAGTACAATATGATAGAGAGCACTATAGAAGACCAGGTCGAGGAGAGAGAAATTTCCAGCGGGCAATCACATCGATTACGGCTTTCGACCGATACCTCCGGTCTGCCGAACGTTGAAGTGAGCGAAACCAGGGCAGCCTCGCCGGCCGTGCTGATCGCGATTCCACAGAATCACTTGAACGGCAAGGAAGCTGAGATGGTTGAGGACCTTAAGAAGGTCCTGACAAGGCAGGGGCTCATGTCGCAGCTATGTTCGCTTGGTATTCCTCCCGGGGCAGGGCTACCAGAGGATTCAATCAGACCCGTCTATCAGCAGTTAGGTTTTGTGAAGTTCCTGAGACTGTTGGCGCGCCGGCTGCCCTCATTTGATGTCCTGCATATAGTCTACTTTTCAGGAGCGTCGTTCACGCGCGCGGTATTACCGTCGATCCTCATCGCCAGGTTTCTGGGGAAGAGGGTCATCCTGGATTATCGCAGTCCGTTACTGTTTAATCGCCTGGCGGATCGGACCTGGTTTTTCAAGAGAGTCTGGAAGTTGTGCGATCTGGTGCTGGTGCTATCGGCCTACCAGAGGCAGTTTGTCAACAGCCTGGGTGGAACGGCGGAGTTTATTACCGCCAGGGCAGATACGCGCGAGATAAAACCTCAGGTACGCTCTGCGCTCCAGCCGAGAATCGTCGTAGCCACTGACCTCGAAAAGGAATTCGATGTTGTCTGTGCCATCAGGGCCTATCAGCTGGTGAAGCAGAAGTATCCGCGCACGGAAATGACGGTGATAGGTTCGGGTCGAGAGAAGAGTTCGCTTGAGAGTTTTGTTGAAACCGCCCGAATCCCCGGAATAACCTTTGCCGGTGGCCTAACGCGCCGTCAAAGATGGGATATTTTCACCGACGCCGAGTTGTACGTTAACTGTTCGACGATTGATTATTTATCGACGGAGATGGTTGAGGCGCTGGCTCACGGTTTGCCGGTTCTCACGACGCCGGTGTCGGGCTCAGGTGAGCCGTTTCGCAGTGGGGAGAACATCATCTTACTGTCCTATAACGATCACGCGGTACTGGCCGACCGGATTATTGAACTGATCGAGGACCCGCAATTGACCGAAAAACTCTCACGTAATGCCCGCCTTGCCGCTCAAAGATTAGATCTGGCCGCGGCCGGCGAAGAGTGGGGCCGGCTGTTCCGAAGAGTGGCCTTCAGGCACGAGTGATAAGCGCCAACTCTTCCTTCGTTTTTTCTTGTAATCGTCAAAATCCCGCCTGTATATTCTTAATCTGAACTGGAGATTGTAACCGAGCCGGTGGCTGTCCGGCCGTGAGCAGGAAACCCGTGGTGGCAGGTGGTAAACCAAAGTACCAGCTCTGTGTAGTGATTCCGGTCAGGAACGAGGGCAGGTATCTCGGCCAGACGCTCGACCAGGTGTATCTGCAGGACTACCCCATGGACGCGCTGGAAGTGGTTGTGGTCGATGGCGGTTCTGATGATGACACGCGGCAGGTAGCTGAATCGTACAAAAACAGGTTCGGTTCGCTCAAAGTGCTTGACAATCCCAGGCGTTTCGCCTCAGCCGGAAAAAACGTCGGAATCAAGAACTCCAGTGCGTCGTATATTCTGTTTCTTAACGGTCGTACCTACATACCGAGCAAGAATTTTCTGTCCGATATAGTGGCTATTTTCGAATCCTCCGAAGCCGACTGTTTGTGTCGTCCCCGTCCGTTGACTCCTCCTGACATCAACGAGTTCGAGCGCGCCATAGCGGTCTGTCGTGGTTCGTTTCTGGGTCATGACCCGGGTTCGGTGGCTTACTCGGATTTTGAAGGAGTGACCGATCCTACGTCGTCGGGAGCTGTGTACCGGCGTGAGGTGTTCGAAAAAGTCGGTATGTTTGATGAGGAATTTGACATCTGCAATGATGTTGATTTCAATCACCGCGTGAAGGTTCAGGGCCTCAAGTCGTACATATCACCAAAGCTGAAGGTGTTCTTATACCCGCGCAGCACCATCCAGCAGTTGTGGCACCACATGAATCGAATCGGCATGGGCCGTTACAAGTTTGCCGCCAAGCACAACATTTTCTCGCCGCTGCAGTGGTTCGCCGCGGTGAGTATCATCGGTTTGTGTCTGATGCTTCTGCTGTCGCTGATTTCCAGGCCTTTCTTTGAGGTATTCAGGACCATCCTGGCCTTCTACGTGCTGGTGGTGATCGGCTACTCGCTGGTTCTTTACCTAAGAGAGAAGCGCCTTGGTTGCCTGCTATACGGTCCGGTCATATTTCCCGCCATTCATTTCGGTATGGGTCTGGGTGTCCTCAAGGCGCTTGCCCGCGAGATGTTACCAAAGCGACCGAGCGGTTCTCAGGGATTGACCGGAGGTCCGTGATGCTGTCAAGCTATAGCTTCAGCTCGTTAGATACCTATCGGGTATGCCCGCGTAAGTTCAAGTATGCCTATGTCGACAGAGTACCGATCCCGCCGAAGGTAACGGCTGATACTTACCTCGGTAACGCGGTACATCGCGTGCTGCGAAAACTGTATACTCTGGGGGCGGACGGCATTTTGATGCCGATGGACAGGGCTATTGAGGCATATCTGGAAGAGTGGCAAAAGCTCGACCGAAATTCAATAACGTCACCCTCCGATTACTATACAATCGACGATTATATTCGAATCGGAAAGGAAATGCTGGTAAGGCATTACGAGCATTATCAACCTTTCGATCAGGGGACCCTGCTTGGAGCCGAGATGCACCTGACTTTTCAACTGCCGGGCACGCCGTTCAAATTCAAAAGCTATATCGATCGACTGTGGAAAAAAGATGACGGCACGGTCGAGATATGTGATTACAAGACCGGACAGAGCACGATTTTGCCGCACGATCGAAGGTTTGTGTATCAAATGGGGCTTTATCAGTTAGCGGTTCAAGCGAACTTTCCGCAATACGAATCGGTTGATTTGGCGCAGTATCTTCTGCGAAAAGATGAGATTGTCAGCCATCGCCTTCGCCCGGACGAACTGGATATGCTTGCCGAGCAGCTGCGACTTGATGTAAACGATACGATCGAGTCCACTCGCAAGGATGATTTCCCGGCGCAGGAGGGAAGTCACTGCACTTACTGCAGTTACCATCACTTGTGCCCGGCCAAAATTCACCGCCGGATGCTGGAAGAAGAAGAGCAGTCCGGCGACACGGGGGAAATAAGTGCCCTTCAGTTGAAGGAACTGGCCGACGAATACCTCAGAGTGTACTCAGACAGCAAACGCATTGACGCGGAGCTGGATGGTATCAAGGAAAAGCTGCTGAACATCGCCAGGGACCACGACCTGTCGCGCTTCGATGGAGATTCGGGTAAAGTCACCGTAAGTGTATCGCGCAAAGATGAGTTCATCTCAAAGACACGGGATCAGAAAGCTTTTGCCCAACTTTCCGCCCTTTGCCGCAAGCTGCAGCTCGATGAATACTTCTCCCTCGACGCCAGGGGTCTCATGAAGGAGGTTTATCAGAAGAAACGACTTCCCGATGATATTCTGAATCAACTGAAGGAATTCGTGGTTGAGGTGGAGAGATCGCGGGTTACGGCAAAGCTCAATGCCGAGACGGATCCTGCCGGCGAGGAATCCTCGAACGACTCCTGACGGCATTGCCGGCCGAATGAGTCTCAAAAAAGAACCCGGAAAGACCGGGTTCTTTTTATGATTCATTTCATGCTCAGCCTATTGAGAGTATCTCACCACCCAGGCCGGGCGGATCTGAAGGATGCGTCGGTTCTGCATCGGGATGGTGTCCGGGTTGTCTCCTCCCTGAAACCGGTCGGCGACCACCATGAGACTGTTCTGCGGATGGGTGGTGGTCGTGTCGACGTCAAGATGTTCAATCGGCTGACCGTCCAGTGACGAGACGAACACCGTAACGATTCGTCCTCTTCCCGGCAGCAGGGAGTAGTCAGTCGGGCCAAGGTTGGCGATCAATCCCATGGTCACGGACTGAACGGCCGTATCGGGACGAAAGCCTTTGTAGGTGAACATCTCTGTTCGACCTCCAAGGTAAACGGCGGAATCGGCCACAACCGCAATATCCCCGGCGTCCAGTTTCAAGGGTATCGATAGACCAACCACCTTCTGGTCGTTGACATATGATACCGTCACGGTCCAGTTATTATCGTCGATCTTGGCTACATCGGCGTAGACCGTATCCAGTACGCCGAAATTATCCGTTTGCGCCAGCACCAGGGTTGGTAGCGACAACAGTAAAACCAGGTGGCATGTCTTCTTTAGCGCTGATATCATCGTTCCTCCATCTATTTATCACGTCTTACCTTTTACTTCTTAATCGGCTGAAAGATCCGGGTTTTCAAGTGTCGGAATAGCAGTTGAGATACTGGATTTCGCCAGCATAAGCAGGGAATCCGCCCTGCCCGGGTTGTTAAGCTGCTCTCGATACATCCTGGCGGCCGCCATCAAGGCCCTGCGACCCGGCTCTGAGCCTGGAAATTTTTCGTAAAGCGAAAGGAGAACCTGGACCGAACGCTCATATTGGCTGCTGCGGCGGAACAGGTCGGCCTTGTAAAAAAGAGCCTTGGCATGTACGGGTGTTCCGGGGTATCGGCTGGCGGCCTCGTCGAAATAGGCCTGGGCCCGCCGGTGCCATTGCTCGGATTCAACCGTCCTGCCTTTAGCGCGCAGATTGTCGACCATATATAGCAAGGCCATCATAGCTTCGTCGGAATCGCGAAACTTCTCTATTAATAGACTGTATTCTGTCTCCGCTCTCTCCCAGTTGCCCTCCAATTCCAGCGAACGTGCCAGAGTGTATTGAGGTGTGGGTAGCGAATCGAAAAACATCGGATATTCCTTCTTTATCGTATTGAGGAGATTTCTGGCCTCCCGATATCGGTTCTGGTCCATTCTGGTCAAGCTGATTCTGAACAGGATTTCGGGAGCCCTGCCGGAATCATCGGGCGTAGAGGTATTCATTAGGTAGTCATATATCGCAAGGGCTGTGTCATACTGACGCAATCCGAGGCGATGAACGTCGGCCATCCTCATCAATATGTCTCGATGCCCGGGATATGAAGTATCCGATATGGCTCGTAGTTGCTCGAGTTCTTTCTCCCAGAGTTTGTTGCTGCCATAAAGATCTGCCAGGGTAAAGTGTGCTACTGCTGACACTTTGGAGTTCGGGAATTCCCTGGTCAGCCGGGTATAGTAACCTTCGGCAGCGGCGAGAGCTCCGGATGCTGCGGTCGAGTTGCCGGTGGCAGTTACCACCCGGAAAACGTGGGCCGGTACGCCCAACAACGCAACAATCGGCTCGCCGCCGGCGCTGACAGGGGGGTAAAACCGCGAGACTGTGGCGTCATAGACGGCCAGGGCGCTGTCCCATTTACCTCCAGCGTGAAGAGCCTGAGCGAGATCCAGGCTGGCCGCTATCTGTTGCCCGGCGTCCAGCCTGAATTCCAGCAAGAGCCTGTTGATAGTGGCGATTGAACTGTCGAACCGGTTTACCGAGAAAAACAAACCTGCCAACTGCATGGAACAGCGATGAGCGACGCTTACAAGTTGTTGGTACTCAGTGGGGTAGGTCTGAGGATCGACCTTGTCGAGGCTTTCATAACAGAAGTCGATACAGTTACGAAACTGAGGGCACAGCTGATCCGCTTGATAGAGAGATAGTTGCCCTGATTGGCTTCTTCTCGCCTCTGCCAGAGACCTTTCCGCCTGATAGAGCATTTTCTCGGCTTCATAGCGAACTTCTATGGGTGTGCTATCCGAACAGGATTCCAGGCCAAATAGAGAAACCGCCAGTACGATTATGGCTGCTGAAACATTCTCTTTCATATCTGTAGAACTGGATACTGATTTGAGTCGCAAACAGTTTTGGGAATATAGGTTATTTGCCGGGGGTATTCAAGGCCAAATTTGCCTGGAACCTCCTGTTTGACAATAACGCTACAAGTTTTCCTCTAATTGTATGGCCATCCGGATGGGAAAAAGGAGGATCCATGGCATTCTTATTTGGAAGGAAATCGGTTCCAACCCTGCCCATCCCGGACAGCCTCAAAGTGGCAACGAGTGTAAAACCCGAAACCGAGAAGTCTCTACTTACGGTCACACAACTCAGTCGTGTTTTACGGTGCGGCTCACGCGATATCTCATCAGGTCGGCATCGGGTCGGCCTGTATCGCTTTCTCGCTGATAACCTGCCTGTTGTCAGTGCCTGTGTGTCGACCTGGGCCAGGCTGAGTTCGGCTCCGGGAGACTTCTATTTTGAAGAGACAACTGGAACCCGCGACGAGAAGCGGGCATTAAAGTGCCTGGCGGATTTGTCGAAGCGTTTGTACCACGGTTCACGCGGTAACCCGGGCAGCCTGGTGACATTCTTGACGGACCTGTTCACGGGCTTGTTTCGCGATGGAGTTTATGGAGGCTTCGTGGTCGTCAAGAAGGACGGAAGCGGGGTCGACGATTTCATATCGGTTGACGCGGCGGATCTGTCAGTTACGACAGAGAATAACCGCCATCGCCTGAGCCTTGAACTGGACGACGGTCGCCTTGATCTGAACCGCAGCGATTTCTACTACATTCCTATGAACGGTGATACCTGCCGTCCTCTGGGTAAGTCTATCCTGCAGGCGGTACCTTTTGTGGCTTATATCGAACAGCAACTGGTGGATGATATGCGGCGTTCGAGCCACAATTCCGGGTATCATCGCCTCCACGTCAAAGTCACGCCGCCGGAGCGGATGGCTGGTGAGGCGGACGAAGCCTACGTTGATCGCATTAACGGCTACTTCGATTCCACCGTTTCGATGATTAAATCATGTCAGGTTGATGAAAATCCCGTTACCTGGGACAACGTGAGTATCGAATATGTGGGTCCCGACAATGTTCGGGCGGTCACTAACAGCTGGTTTGTGAACCATCGCGGCATGATCGAAGAGATCTGTGCCGGTACCAATTTGGCGCCTTTTCTTTTGGGCTATTCTTATGGCGCCACGACCACCTGGTCGTCATTTAAGTTCGATCTGGTGATGCGGCAGGTGAAATCGGTGCAGTCTCAGGTGGCCGCTTTCTTAGAATGGATCGGAAATATAGAATTGGCCCTGGCAGGGTTTGACCGACGCTGCCGTTTCAAGTTTGATAACAACTTTGCCTACCAGGCCGACGAGAGAGCCAGGGTAGAGTCAACCCGGGTTGATAGTCTGCTCAAGCTGTACCAGGCCGGTTTGATTGACAGATCATCGGCGCGCGAAGTGGCCCGAAAGTTGATATAATCGGCGTGACGCCTGAAATAGACTGGCGAAGGGGGCTACTGGAGCCTGCTTATTTCGCCAAAGCAGTTCTGGGACTGGAGCTTCACGACGGCCAGCGGCGATGGCTCGAGGGTTCCGTGAGTCAGGAAAACGCCCTTGTCACAGGTAACAGGTGGGGCAAGTCGTTTGTCTGTGCTATAAAGATACTGCACAACGCCATATACCGGATTCGAAAGCTACAGTACGACAGCAGCGGGCGCTACCGGATCGTCACGGCCTCGATCACCCAGGACCAGGCCAATATAATCTTCAATCACGTGGTACGGTTGGCTCGTCAATCGCCGCATGTCGAGCCGCTGATTCAGGTCATCACTCGCACTCCCTATCCACGACTGACCTTCTTCAATGGTGCTGTGATCGAAGCCCGCACGACACAGAACAGAGGGGAGTATCTTCTGGGTAACGACTATGACCTGTTTATATTTGATGAAGTGGCCTTCGAAACCGACCCGGAGTACGTGGTCGAAGAAGTTATTCGGATGAGACTCGCCGACCGCGAGGGAAGACTGGATCTGGTTTCAACACCCAACGGTAAGAACTGGTTTTATCTGAGGGTGCGGGAGATTAGGGAAGGTAAGAGGCCGGGCTACTTCCAGTCGGGGGACAGCCGCGAAAACCGTTTCATATCCTCGGCAGCCCTACATGAGCGTGTCGAGAGTTTCTCTGAACGGCGGGTAAAGCAGAATATCATGGGACAGTTTGTTGATTGCGGAGGGGAGATTTTAAGGGGAGATTATGTTGACAGAGCATTGAGCGGCTTTGAAAAGTCAGCTTCATGGTTCGACACCATGGGCCAAACAATGTTTGTCAGTGGTTGGGACCTGGCCCGCAAACAGACGGCAACGGTAGGTGTAACGGTGCAGGTTGCTCGGGGAAAAGCGCGGGTGGTGGAGTTGGGACGGTTCAAGCGCTTTGATTGGAACGTCGTTATCGAGAAGATAAAGCAAAGACAGCAACGGTATCCGGGCCAATTGGTTCTTGACGCCACCGGGCTGGGTGATGTTGTGGTAGAACAGCTGTCATCATACAACCCGATTTCAATAATATTCACCCAGAAAACCAAGGCCGAACTGCTGACTCATCTGGAGTTACTCCATGCGAGGGAACTGATTTTCTATCAGCCGTGGCATATCCCTGACGATCCGGGAAAGATCTGGTCGCTGGAAGATGAACTTCGCCGCGCCCGGTGGGATGACAACAATGATTGCGATGCTCTTATGGCGCTGGCTTTGGCCGTGTGGCCGCTTAAAGGAAGGTCCAGGCCGCCCCTGAATCCGCGCGTCGGCCGAGTGTAGCCGCTAGGTTTGGCTGCGTTGTTTGCGCTTTGACCGATAGTCTTGTAAAGCCTGGCAGGCGGACAGTAAGGGGTAAGCAGCCAACATTGTCCACGCGATTTGACCGGCGTAGAAAATCCGTATGCCCTGATACGTGCTGAATCCAGAGAAAAAAGCGAAGTAAGCATAGATCGAAAGTAACATTACCGCCAACGAATAGCGCCTGGCCCGAAACAGCATTACACAACCGATTATGGCGAGTATCGTTACGCGAAAACTAAGACCGGTTTTGTTGAGAAAGCAGGTTAACCGGTAGTAAGGTTTTTCCCATCGCGGCAGGTTTACGTGGACTACCCCCCAGCCGGTGTTCGTGTTAACGACCACATTCCGCAAGAACACCCGAGCCGCGGTGAGCGGGTGTTGCCAGACCAAATTTGGAAGAGCCCGAGCGTAGTCGAGATAGACCTGCTCGCCCCGACCCGTAGCATCCTCACGCTGCTCCACTTCGGCCCGCACGGCCTGCAACCGCTCGTCGAATGATGCACCCTCGACGCTGGATTGGATCATCAGGCTGACTTTGGCCATCCCTTCGGGCGCGGCCCCCGCCAGATACGGAACGTCATAAACGTGGCTGTTTCTTACGGTCCAGGCGATAGTGGCTAACGTTACTACTAGCACGGCTGGAACCAGAAGCCTCAGACGTCTGACAAACATCCGGGTGCGCCCGACACCGGGTATCGGGTTTTTGAGAGCAGTCATGAGCACGAGGATTATGATCAGGAACTGGCCCATGGACTTGGTGAACGCTGCTGCGCTCAGAAGAAGGCCGCTCAGTAAGCTGAGCCAGATTTTATTTCGCTCAATGGATGATAGATACGTCAGAATGCCCGCTAAGACGAGGATGAAGAAAAGGGTGTCAGAAAATAGAGTATTGGCCAGGGCGATAGAGAGAACCGACAGGGCGTTCAGCATACCGGCTATCAAGGCGATACGAGTATCAGAGGTAAGTTTCATGGCTAGAACGGCCAGTAGCACGGCAGCGATGGAACTAATTACAATCTGAATCACTATCAAAACGCGGGGATCGGATCCGGCCAGGGAGCCGATTAGCGCCAGAAGAGACGGGTATCCGGGTCCGAAAATGTAGACGCCGCTGGTGCTAAAATCGAAATCCGAACCGATGGCATCAGCAGAAATAAAATATGATGTGATATCGGAATCACGTGACTCGTAGCCAAGCTGTTCCGCATCAACCTGGTTGAGTACCAGCGCAAACCAGATGAACCGGGCGGTCAGAGCCGAAACGAAAATGACAATATAATACCTTCGGGGTCCAACCCTGAGCTTTGTTAGGAACCGGCGAATCACTGCAGCGAATTTCAGAAATGCGATAGGCATTGTCAATGTTTGAATACCCGTTCTGACCGGTTTCAACCCGGCGGTGTATTTGCTTGTCACGTTGGGTTACCGCTGTTATCTTATAAAGAGAACTCGATGTGCGGTTAAACTGTTACGGGAGAACGTTAATGAAACGTGCCACCGGCCTCAGCTATATTCTGACATTTGTCTGTGTGATAACCATAGCCTGTAGTGGTGAGAGTGCCGATCCCAGAGCATACTCTGATCCATCCGATACGATTAGGGTAGCCATCGGCGAACAGTTCACAATTGTGCTGGAAGCCAACCCGACCACCGGGTACAGCTGGCAGTTCGTGGGTGAGGTCGATTCCACCCTGCTGAAACTGGTAGAGAGTAAACATGAACCCATGCCCAACCCGAAAAAGCTCATGGGTCGCGGAGGACACCATCATTGGCTGTTTGAGCCGCTGAGAGAAGATACGACTACCATTTCGCTTCGTTATCTGCAGCCCTGGGATTCAACCTCGGTTGATCGAACGGTAGACTTCTTTGTGGAGATCAAAAAGTAATAACCGGCGGTTATCTTTAGTGCGGCTACGGTATCAGTTCGACAAAAACTTTTAGCCCTTCGATATCTTTCACAACCACTCTGCTGCCGGCCGTCAGAGCGCTGCCGTCAATTGACTCCGCGCTCCAGATAGCGTTTTCGATCTTGACTGTTCCGTTCGGATCGCAGTCCTGCTGAACGGTTCCGGTTTTGCCGATTAGCGATTCGGCTCCGACGGCACTTCGAGCATAAAACCTCTTGACCCTGAGGGGACCGCGCTCGGACTCAAATCTTCGAACTCCGATATAGAAAGCCAGATTATAACCGGATGCTACGGCGGCGGTAAACCATGTCAGGACCGGAAATACCCAGGGGCTTGCGCTGAGAGTGCGACCTACGAAGGACCTCCCGCCCGGCAGCGTGAACAGGTAAAGCATGACGAGCACGAAATAGGCGTAGGAGTCGCTGAAGTAGAGGATGAGTCCGTTGCGCTTATCGATTCTTCGCTCCTGCCGTCTCCAATCGATACTGCCAAGCCAGTACCCCAATAGCAGCGACGGTACTGCTACGAGCAAAGTAAAGCGATAGAACGAGAGCCAGATTGTAAAGAGTAATGTCAATACGACAACGGCTGCTATGAAATGGACAAGACGGGTTCTGTGATAGAATCTTGCTGGCATAATCTCGATTCTCATCTAATATCTTGAATAATGCACGGTTCACATTTCCTGGTCAACAGGGGTGAGACGGTCAACGGCCTGCAATAAAAAGCGCCCACTGAGGGAGGAGTTTCAGAGGGCGCTTTAAGAGATGGGCTTTCTCTGGTTGTGCCGGCCGCTTTATTATGCCGTACCGGCACCCTCACCACCGAATAACCACATTCTATATCAGAACCGCGGATGATGTGCTTCGTATTCCCAAAGGATGATCGCCGGTGGTTTAGAAAGTTGCTCCGTAGACATCGGAAAATGTGATGGTCATGGCCAGAACAAATACAATGATAAAAACCACAAGCTTGGTCACCAGCGACAATCTGCGGGTCATCTTCTTTCTTATAATAGTCATTCGATCACATCCTTTTCTTAGTGTCAATTCCACTGCCCAAAAAGCAAAGGTTGTGCCGCATACAGGCAGGCTCTTCCGGCAAACCCTAAGTATTTGTGGTACGGCAAGATAGGGCTCGCCAGCGCAGCTTTTGAGCAGCTGTGGCAGCTACAAAATCCAGCAACATTTTGCGCAAATTCGAAGGAAAACCTGAGGTGAATTCTACCCCCGACCAGTTGGTAAAAGGCAACAGAACGGAGGTAAAATGGACGCCAGTTTAGGCAGAATCAAGGCCCGGTTAGCGGAGCCGGCGGTTGACCGGCTAACTGAATTGGTCGGGCTAATCAATGAAAATGTTAACCCACCTTCTACGGTGACCGAAAACGACATTTATATCCGCGCGATGTATATCGTATCGGACCAGGTTAACAGCTTCGGCGGCAGGTTTCCCTCAGATGAACTTCAGCGATTGACCGAGCTCCTGGTCGACTCACCGGTGATGGTCGGACATCGCAAGGACCGTCTACCGGTGGCCAGGACATTCTATGCCGAAATAGTAGCGCGTGAAGGGAAGAGCTGGGTCAAGAGTTACTTCTACTGGTTGCGCTCAGCGAAAGGGGCAGACGATCTGCTGGACAATATCGACGGTGGGATTTACAAGGAATGCTCCATCGGCTTCACCTACCACTTGCCCGAGTGTTCCATTTGCGGTAAGGATATCCGCCGTTGCCGGCATGAACCCTTTGAAAAGTATCAGGTCGGGGGCGAGCAGCGGGAGTGCCATTTCAACTACCGGCAAATAGATCGCGTGCTCGAAACCTCAATGGTCTACCGGGGCGCGGTGGCCGACACTTCGATGTCAAAGGAGCTGATCGAAAAAGCACCCAACGACAGCGGCAATGGACCGGGGGAAATTGTTATTGCCAGCCCTGCCGAGCTGGCGCTTGACACGACTTTTCTCGTTGTACCCTTCTATGAATCGGTACCGGTACTGGCCAGCGTCGAGGACGGCGGATTGGAATTGGTGAACATCAACGGAGAGGTTATCGACTCCCGGGTGGTTGAGCGTCTAAACGTGGGGGAACTGCCGGCATTTGACGACGTCTATGGCCAACTGATCGGGTATCGGGGTAAGGAGCGCTGCGGTGAGGAGCAACTGACAAAACATCTCGCCGGTCGCGGCAGTGCGGTCACGCGGTTAGAACTGAAACTCTTTCCATCTCCGACAGGCGACGACCAGCATCTCGAGAAGTTACCTGCTGGTACGGGTATCGGCTTGATTCGGCACGAGTGCTGCACGGCGACGGATCTCATCGAATGTGCCAGGCGATTGATGACAAAACATGGCGTTCGAATTTGGCCGCTGAAGACGCGATTTTACCGGGATCAGGGTTATCGTTATCGACCGGATGACAAATCAGGCGCGGGTTGTGGCTATTACCGAATCTTGCTTTCGGAAGCTAACTCCGATGCAGTCTTAGAGTTTTGCCATGACAAGGCGGTCAAAAAATACGTCGTCAAGCAGTTCAACTTGCCACGCTTCAACAGAGGATGCCGCTTTGTCTTAGATCGCATTAGTGATTCATCGACCGAAGCGAATCTGAAATCGGGCAGCATTATCTGCGGAGAGTTAACCGCTGTGTCGCATGAAGGTGACTCAATGGTTCTCGACACGGACGGCGCTCTCAGGGGTTGTGTTGTAATACAGGCTATCAGGTTAGGCGGAGCAGACAGGTGGCTTATGTATCAACCAGGCGGAGCGGATGATTCATCTGAATC
>CP070756.1:1978166-1987635 GCA_020348905.1 Candidatus Zixiibacteriota bacterium | reverse complement strand
AGCCACTACCACCGTTCGCGAATCGTCGGGCGGATTGGAAATGGCGTCATAGGCGTTGATATCGGCACCGGCAAGACCACTGACCCATGCCAGTGTATCGTTGTTGTCTCCCTCTATTCTCACTATCGCGGGGTGAAGCTGACCGGTGTTGTAGAGGTTGAATTGATAAGGAAAGAGTGGATCATTTGGTGTCCCATAAAGAGATACCTTGAAGTCGAAGTCAGCTTCCTCAATCGAGGGCAGCTGCTCACATTCCTCTCTCATTTCAGCGTAGTCATAACCATCTCTGCGCTCCAGAACGTAGTAGCGCGCAAAAGGGTGGCTTTCGCAGCCCTGACCTGTCAGTATCAGTTTTCGTACGCTTGTAACGCCCCACTTGGCGATGAGTCGATCGAGCTCGGGCACATTCGTGGTGCCTCGGTAGCCCGGCGCATTGGAAACGGTAATCTTCACCCCCGGTTTCACCTTGACTATCAAGCCGCATACTTCGTCATCGAACTCTGATGAAGCCCTCCTCTCGTCGGCATCGGCGATTGTACTTATGCTCAGCAGAAGCACAACCGAGATAGCAAGGCCCAGAACATAGTGTGCCTTCATACAACTGATCTCCTCTCCGGTGTTGTTGAATTACAGAAATGGGACTATGGTGATTATTCTTGAGATAGGATTTGCCGTGAAAGACAATTAATATAATATACTGTAATTTCGCCTTTTTGTCAATCTTTCATCCTAACGCCAACTCCTCCCACTGGTTCGTCAGAATTGCCGTCTCCGGCTGAAGCAGCGAGTTGCATATTTCGCCTGACCGGGGGAGTTTTTTTTCCACATCAGTAAAATACTTGACATCGTAGAAACACATAGTTCATAAATTAACCTGCGGCTATAAATTAGATTCCTAAGGGGGTTATATGAGTACCATAGATAATGATTTCCTGACAATGAGACAGGAAATCCCCGGACAGCAACCGCTCGTTGAAAAGCTAATTCAGAAATATAAAGAGCAAAAACCTTTCGAAGATGTGACGGCCCTGTTTATTCAGCATCAGTTGGGTAACCATGTTAACCAGGCCGAAGCCATGAAGAAACTGGGTTTGGACCCTAAAAAGATTTTCTGGCTGGATATTCCCTATACATCGAATGTAAAGGTTAGATCGGCCCTGATAGACATTGGAATACCCCCTTCGAATTTTATCGTCAGTGATTTGAAGCTATTAGATTTCTACGCTCTCGCCC
The DNA here is from genome assembly GCA_020348905.1 of Candidatus Zixiibacteriota bacterium. GTDB lineage: Bacteria > Zixibacteria > MSB-5A5 > GN15 > FEB-12. The sequence continues at coordinate 1,986,402 of CP070756.1, read as the reverse complement.
AACGAAAAAGGGTGCACAAAGTGGTAAAGGACTTCATAGAAGACCCCCCGAAGAGGCTGCTGGTACTTGATGACGGTTCGTATTTCCTTGAATCAGCGATGTGTTTCAAACGCAAAATACCCTATGTCGCAATCGTTGAACAAACCACCAGAGGATTGATAAAAATCGAGGAAAAGGCGGTTCTAAAAGAGGAAGCTGAAAGAGTTACCGTTATCAATGTGGCGAAATCAAAGTCTAAAGAAAAGCTGGAATCACCATTCATCGGAAGAAGTATCTGTATGGCCTTGAAGAAGAAACTTGGCTTCGACAATGAAGATAATACCAAAGAACACAATATGAGTTGTTTGGTACTGGGTTATGGCAATATCGGTCGCAGGGTAGTCGAATTTATTTTCAGAGAGTTGAAATTCAAAAAGGAGAATATTCACATTTGTGACCCGAAAGAAAGCAAGGAAACCGTTGAGCCTTTCAAATACTGGGACAGATCAACAAGTGATACCAGGTTTGATTTGGTTGTAGGTTGTTCCGGGAGAACCTCGTTTACTGTTGGTGATTTTATTTATCTCAACAATGGAGCTGTTTTGGCGAGCGCTTCGTCCGGTTCGATAGAATTTGCCCGCAGAGATTTTATCGAATTGGCGGATTTGTCCGAAGATGATGATATCAATATTGACCGTTCCGACTTAGATATCAATGACTTACACAGCGACATACCTATTAACTTTCCCAACCGAAGAGTCACCTTTTTAAACGGCGGATTCCCTTTGAATTTTGGTTCAAAAACCATGATAAATTGCATACCCGCCAAGTACATACAACCGACCGTGGCGATGATGGTAAGGGGAGCGATACAGGCTTTAGAGACTGATGAAACAGGCGTTATTGATCTGGATGAAGAATTTTGTGATACTCTCGTCGATGATTTTCGTCAAATACTGGGAGACGAATCTTCCGTTATCGATTGATTGAGCTTCATAAATATCGCAAAGACGCGGGGTAAAATTTGTACGGCAGGAGCCGTATAAGACTCCTGCCATTGCATTTTTTCGACTACTTCACCAGCACCATCTTCCTGGATTCAACAAAGTCACCAGCCTGCAGGCGATACAAGTACGCCCCGCTGGCAAGTCTGCCGGCATCAAAGCTGACGGTGTGGTGACCGGCTTGCATCCGGCGATCAACCAGTGTTGCCACCCTCTGCCCTTTGATGTTGAATACCTCCAGAGTCACGTGACAGGCCTTCGGCAAGCTGAAGCTGATGCCGGTCGAAGGATTGAACGGGTTGGGATGGTTCTGTCCGAGCATGAATTCGCCGGGCAGACCGGTTCCCAGCTGTCCATCCACCTGCGCAACAGTTTGACCGGTTATCCTGGTTACAACGGTGTTCATGGCGACCGGCGCCGACTTGCCGTTAATGACCCAGAGATCATAAAGGATATCACCCCAGTCGTTGGTCACATTCTCATCACGCAGGAATTCCACGTATTCCTTGCTGGTGGTCTGGTAATACAGCGTCGTGACCACTTCCTTGGCAGTTCTGGGAAGCGTATACTCAGTTACATCCCAGTGCTGTCCATCGGCGTAAGCGTAATCCACCACCGGCGACTGGATCTGGTCAAAGTTGGCATTGGTAAATCCGCGCGGCGGGATGCGGTTATCCTTGTAAAGGGTGTCATTGATGACAAAATGGAAGGAAGGCCCCGCCTCCAACGCAATTATTGCCGCCAGCTGGTTTGAAATGCCCGGCTTAATTTCATAAATCTTCGCGGTCGGGTCGTACTTGTCCAGAACACCGGTGGCCGGATCGTAAGCGGCCGACTCGAAAACCAGGACGCCATGGTTGTCGTAGGCCTGCACATTGATCCACATGCGTCTGCCTTCAGGATAACCGGAGGGCAACTTGTGACCGGTTTCGTTGATTACCTCAACCGACGCCAGGTAACCGTTGGTGATCGAGGTCACAGTTACATTCACGGTAGCCGCCAGCTGAAGCATATTGATGGCGCGCTGGCGTCCGGCGTCGAGAGCGGCCGGGTCGATATCGTCAGGATACAGACTGGCTACCAGATCGGGAATAAAGGCGTTGCCACCGGTTAAATCGTGAAGGGGTAAATCGTCACGTACCGGCGTTCGTCGGTCCTTGGCGCCGCGGCCGGTGACGTCCTTCATGTGACAATCCTGACAGGTGGAGACGTAATCCTTGTTGCCGCCGAACTGGGGCGCGAAGACACCGGTGGGCGTGTTATACTCGCTCATCAGCCATTCGCTGTAGGTGCGCTCCACGGGGAACATCGTGTACTGATCGAAGCTCGGCGCAGGCGCGTTGAATTCATTGGGCACGTAGTTGTCGCCGGGCTCTCTCCAGTACACCGGATTGCTCACATCATGGCAGGTGCCGCACAAATGGGCCTCGCTATGGAACGGCGAGTAGAAGGTGCCGTGCCTCGCGGTGGCGTCGTTATACGGCCCCCGTTTGGTGTTATCCCAGTCGACAATGAACATGGCGTTGGACGAGTTGGGCGGAATGGGGTCCAGGTTCGCCAGATACAACTGGTCGGCGTCATACGTGCCGGCGGTATAGTCGGGGTCATTGGGGAAGGGATTCACCCCTAATGGAGACGGTTTGACAAAGCGGTGACAGAAGTCACAGTGCACTCCCTCGTAGTCGATTCCGACCAGGGCGGATCCATCGGTCGGGCTGGAGCGCCCGCCCAGCCATCCGTTGGGAGAATGACATCGGATACACAGGTCACCCGCCTCGGGAGCATCCTGGTTGGTTATGGCCAGACATGCCTCGTACAGAGGGTCGCGCTGGGCTTGAGACATCATGGAGCCGCGCCAGTTGAATGTCGGTTCGACGTTAACGTCATAACCGCCGTGGCAGTTGGAACAGCCGAACGGTGTCTGAAGGCCACCGCTCTGAAGCGGTTGTGATCCGGGAAGGAAGACATCGACAATGGTAGTTGGCACCAATGCCGCCCAGACCGCCGCGAGTCCAAGGAATGCCATGGCCGCGCTTACAAGTAGAACTCTTCGCATTACAAAGACCTCCTACCTCTTGGGTTCTTTGGTTCGCAACAATGCACCTGGATGCTGAGCCGAGCGCGTGCGGAGGTGATGTACCTCTTTGTAGTTGTTGCCCTCACACTCAAGAGCGGTATCAAGGTTGTTATGAGGAATGCCCCTTAGGTGCAGCGCTACTTAATACAGCTTTTCAAAAGCCCCCGAATCGAGGCTGACTTTTATATGTACAGTATTACCCGAACTATACACGGTAATACAGGCTTTCTTGCGGTACGGTCCCCTTGTGCTATCCCGTTTGGATATGTTACTAACTGATCGGATACGGTTGAGGTTCCCGTTCATGTAGTAATTAATCTACTTTATCATACTGCACTCTTGAGGGCCTATCAGGTCCTAAACAAGCCACGACCAAACAATACATAAGCGATGGGTTTGGTATTATTTAGCGTTCGATTAATCAGCGGGTCGTCCGACGATGCCGGACCGGGGGAGTTTTTTTATTGCATTGTAACGGGTTGCGGCAGTCGCGGTCGCAATTCCCATTTACCGGACTCAGCCAAAGTCACCGAAGACGTGTTTCGAGAATGTCTTCGCAGCTAATATCCGAGGGAGGTTGACAATTTTGTGCGATTGCGTTTTCTTAATTGTGGATGGGAGTGACGCCTGGTTGTTGCGCTAACACGCCTCCTTTCGGCCGTGACATCAGCGAAGATGTTATTGCAGTCACCATCCAGACTCCCAACGGCAGAATTCTAATCTGACGATTGGTAATCAGAAGTTGTGATACAGTAGCTCGTATCCGTTCGACCGGAACGCCTGCAACCCAGGAGGCATCTCAAACCCGGTGACGATCAGCACTCAATAAGAAACCATACGCTGAAGGTGATTTCATCATGTTGTCAAACAAACGCTTTTTCCCGGTTCGGGCGCTGCTGGCGGCAGCGGCGCTGACGTTCGTTTATTGCAGCGATTCCGATGAACCAACCGAGCCGGTTGACCCGCTGGCCGGGGCGGCTCTGTGCCTGTCGGACAGCTCATGCACCATGGGAGCGGTGTGCGATACCAGCTCGGCTATCGATGTCACCAACTGCGGCAACAGCACTTCCCTCTCGTGGACGGCGGAGTCCAACGCCACCTGGCTCAGCCTATCGGTATCCGGCGGCGAAACACCCGAACAATTGTGTCTAATCGCCGACAGCAACCGCACGGGAGCCGTTCGATCAGCGACCGTAACGGTCACGGCCGACGACCTGACAGATGAATCGATTAATATTGATGTCACCCAACAAGCACTGGGATCGACCCTGAGTGTGTCGGTTACGGAGTGGGAGGCTTATTGCCTGGGTGATGAGAGCGAGGCAATATCGGTGACCAACCCGGGTAACGACGTGGCTATCGACTGGGTGGTGACGGAGAGCGAAGACTGGCTGGAGTTGTCGGTTGCCGAGGGTAGTACTCCGGGCAGCTTTAGTATCTCTGTCGACACCAATAACACCGGAGCGCATCGGACGGGCACTGTTACGGTTACTGCAGAAGGGGTGCCTGGTTCGCCGTGGGAGGTAACAGTCCACCAGCCGGCTATTATCGCCTTTTCCGGGGTCTACGATACGCCCGGCACGGCCACCAATGTATTCACCTCCGGCAACTATGCCTATGTAGCCGATTGGTCCAGCGGACTTCAGATAATCGATGTGTCGGACCCTGCCGGCCCCACCCTGGCTGGATCGGCCGCAACGTTAAGCCCGGCCGTTGACGTTTATGCGCAGGGTGATTTAGCTTATCTTGCCGCCGGTTGCGACGTCGGACTTCGGATATTCGATGTTTCTGATCCGACTGACCCTTCCGGTATCGTTCGTGTCGCCGATTGTGTGGTGTGCGTATACGTGCGAGGTGACTACGCCTTTATAGTCGACGGTGAGTCTGACCTTTTCTACATAATCGATGTCTCGAACCTGGCCGAACCCAGTGTAGCTGGAGGCTGCATGATTCTGGGCGGGGTATCGGACATCTTCGTCTCCGGAGATTACGCCTATCTGGCCGGTGCCCCAAACGGCCTTCAGGTTATCGATGTATCCGACCCACTTTTCCCGGATGCGGTGGGAAATTGCAAGTGGTCCGGCTACGCTCTGCGCGTTTCGGTAACCGGGGATTACGCCTATGTCTCCGACGCCTATGGTGGTTTTGAGATAATCGATGTCTCTGACCCGACTGATCCATATGCCGCAGAACATGTTTATTGGTCTGCCAAAACCAACGGTGTCTGTACATGGGGTAACTACGTTCTTATGGCAGCCGTTGATGGCGCGGTGGCTATATTCGATATCACCGATCCCACGGCGCCGGTACTGGTCGGGAACACCACCTGGGGAGATGATCTCGAGAGCGTTTTCGTATCGAACGGATGTGCCTACGTTGCGGCCGGAGGACACGGGTTAGTGGTCATGGAGATCGGGCTCTGAGCGGAATGAGGCCGGACCACGGGACGATTCGTGCCGCTGCGGTCTGTTTCGAACAAAGAGAGGAAACTGCCCTGTGTCAAATAATCGTCCTAAAACGATAGCTACATCAGGACGGCCTTCTTGAAGGCGGGTACGAATACGAACCATGCCAGAAGCGCCGAGGCAACCACGTAACCCCCGAATAGATATTTGCGTCTGGGGCTGCCTGCGGCCATCCCCAGCATCACAAACAATGGAAAAGCTACGAGAACGTGGCGATAATAGCACTGTATTGTCCCGAAGGTCGGGGTAAAAAGCAGTACAGCCAGCAAGTAAACCTGCCACTCGCCATCCATCTTTCTGGTATACGTAAGAACCGCGAAGCCCAAAGTCAGCGCGACGATGAGGAACTCCAGATGCGTAAAAGACAGTTCAGTCATGAACTTGTATAGCGTTACCAGGGGAAACGTTAACGAGTGGCCATGGAGATACTGACTCTGGTAATGGAAATAGAGAAAGAAATCTCCGAATTTGACATAATAGTGGAAAAAATAAGCCAGGATTGCGACCCCTATTGCCAGAATGGCCACTGCCAGCCACACCCGCTGGGACCGTCTGAGCGCTTTCCAGTGCCTTATCAGATGATACGCTATCGGCAGGGCAATCACCATGCCGGACGGATATGTCACCGCCAGACCGGCGGTTGGCAGCCAGAGCAGGGCATACTTCTGCCGGTGCAGAAGGTAGAAAGTCACAACGGCCAAAAGAAGGTAAAGTGAGTAAGGAAAAGCGGCAACGAAGTAAAATGATGTCGGATACAAAAACGCCGCCAGCACTGTAAAGATGGCCGTCCGCTCGCCGAACTTGGATTCAACCAGGGAATAAATTACGATCAGGGCCAACCACAGGCAGATCCAGCTCAGCACGATCAGACTCCAGGGAGTCGTCAGGCCTGTATACGACAATGCCCGGCCCAGCAGCGGGTAAAAAGGAAACCAGCCGACATTTCCGGTGATATAGGGTTGGGTAGTGGTCGGCGGGAAGCTCTCGTAGCCGTCGCGGGCTATCGACAGGTAGAGTTGGCCGTCCCATTGGACGAGTTCGCGACCGAGAGAATGGTACCTGCGTTCACCGGTTTGAAGCGCTACCAGGACAATAACCAGGTAAGCTACGAAAAGGACGGACGACAACCAGACACGTCGCCGCCTCAGTACAGCTCCATATTGAGTCAGGCGCAATCGCATATAGGCTCTAAAAGTGGTTGTCAAACTATACGCAGGAGTTCGGACTGTGTTTACAATCTACATTGCCGGCACAATCTTTATTTCCGTTATTTCCATAAGTATAACCACCTTACGAAAGATCACCACCAATGTCAAAGGAATTGCACAAAGGCCCGGGACCTACGGGTTTTCACCTCCGAACGGGCTTCAGTATTTGTCGGGCAGGAGCCGTCTTCGACTCCTGCCACAGATGTAACTGCGTTATTTGACCAACAGCATCTTCTTCGATTCAACGAAATCACCGGCCTGCAGGCGGTAGAGATACACGCCGCTGGCTGCCTTGCTGCCGTCGAAGGTAACGGTGTGATTGCCGGCTTCCATACGGCGGTCAGCAAGAGTCGCTATCTTCTGCCCCATGATGTTGAACACTTGCAGGTTCACATGGCAAGCATGTGGCAGATTGAATGGAATGTCCGTAGACGGGTTGAACGGATTCGGATAGTTGGCGTACAGTTCGACCCGGCCGGGCATTTCATCCGGTACGTTCTTGCTCGCGGTTGAACCATCCCGCGCCAGCTCTTGAGCATCTTCATTGTAGATAAGCTGCAACGACGGGTCACCTAACCAGAAGAAGCGACGGCACAGGTGGTCGTAAAAATACTCTATTGTCGCCAAAGCCGCATAGGTCGAAGCATCGCCGGCAGCGTTGATCCCCTTTTGAAAAACGGCCTTGTAAAAATGCCGGTTATAATAGTTACCGGCATGGGGGTTCATTATCCAATCTTCGGTATAACTGGTCGCTCCGAGGTAAGCCGCGGCGCCGTCTTCGCGGCAGGAAGTGAATGCCTCGCCTAAGGTCCGCTCACCGGAGTTAAGATCGAAATAGAGTGTCCCATTGGCAATAGCGAATACGACGGGCGTTTTCTGGCCGTTGTCGAGTCCATTACAGCTCCCGATATAGAACCTGTCATGATCAATGCTCCACTCTTCCCAGCCCAGGACACTGCCGTGTCCACGGTAATTCACGAATCGACAGCCTTCATTGATGTAGTTTATGACATCCTCGTTGGTGGCCTCATCCCCACCGTCTTCGTATGCGGCACCATAGGCGGTTATGAAATCGGGATGAAGTACGCTGTATGTTTTGCGCGGCGCGCCGATTCGCCACGTGGGTTCGATTATGTCATTGGAGCAATCCTGGAAAGAGGCATCCAGGGTAGCATAATCGTAGCCGGCTATCATCAGGGATTTCACCAGCCAGTTCCCGGGCGGCGGGCTGGATTGGAAGGCGATACTTTTGTTGATCATATTCTGCAGTTCCGAGACCCTGGTGACGGAGAAACGACCGACCCCTATGTCCGGCCAATTATCTATGCCGGCAACACGTGAATACTCGTAATCGCTGCGCTCGGTGAATAAGAAATAACCCAGGGCTATGTCCTTCGGGTGACCTACTATGAGAAGGTAACTAAAATGGCTTACCGCGTATTCGTCCTCGAGGAAAAACATGATCTGATGAGGTGGCAGCCAGTTTTCCTCCGGATCAAGCCC
>CP070756.1:1945122-1978066 GCA_020348905.1 Candidatus Zixiibacteriota bacterium | reverse complement strand
TGTTGTTATCCAGCCAGGCGATTTCGCGCACGTGGCCATCGAAATTCGCCAGCACGGGGAACATGTCGCCATCTGCGGCCACGGCATGGATTTCACCGGCCGAGGGATCATTGATGTCGGCGCCAGAGATAAAAGCCAGGTGCTTTGAATCGGGGCTCCAGGCGAAGTCGCCGAGTTTGCCCGGGTTATCGTACTTCTTCGCTACCGTGCCATCGCCGGGGTCGACCAGGCAGACTTTTCTGGCCATATAGCGATCGTCAATCAGTGGCGTGGGGACCAGGGCCATGGCGATTAGCTTTCCGTCCGGGCTCCAGGATATATTAGAAGCGGTACCATCCAGCCCTATCGGACGTGGTTCGTATTTCTCGCTCTCGGTGTCGTGTATCCACACCTGAACCTGTCGCCAGTCTTCCTCGTAAACCTCCTGGTTGAACCCTTTCTTACGCAGCTTGGAAACTGCTGTAGCCAGGGTATCCCTCGCCAGGAAGGCTATATATCGGCCATCCGATGCCCAGGTGTATTCCTTGATGGTCTGGCAGTTATCAGTGATCTTTCTGGACTCGCCGCCGTCGAGAGGTATGGTGTAGATGGATTTGACGGTATCTTCGCCGCGTTCGGCCAGATAGGTGATGTGCTTCCCGTCGGGCGTCCATCCAATTCTTGATACCTTGACGTGACCCGTTACGAATGGTCGCGATCGCCCGGTCCTATCAGCGACATGAAGTTCCAGCCAGGCTGATCCGTCCTTCTCCTGGAAAGGATTTCGCTGCACCCGGAGCGTGTAAGCAAAGGTATTACCATCAGGTGAAACGGTTACTTCATTGACATACTTCATTAAGGCAAGGTCCTCCAGTGTCATCAGGTCGGCCGACATGGTTGGCGGCACGACGAGAGCAATCAACACGGCGAAGAAGAGTGTTGGTGCGACGCTCATTTTTTGGAGGAAATTTGATGGGCGGCTACGCAAAGCCATGATTAGACCCCTGTTCTGTATACTTGTGCATTTGTTTTCGATTCATCCGCGTGTCGAGGTAGACGGATGCTGCCCCTATCGGCGGATTGTTCTATTTAAGTTTAGTTCTCTTCAGAAGTAAGAAACCCAAAAGGCCGAAGATTACAAGGGAAAACAGTTCGCCCCAGGGGGAGGGCCATACTATTCCGAGTCCCTGCGGCTTGCCCCAGTAGAAGGCATACAGCGCGATACCCACGCTAAGCAATCCCTCGCCACCAATCAAACCGGAGCTGAACAGAATACCTCGTTCGCATCGTGCCTCAAGGGTCCTGGTATCACCCTGGTGTTTTTTCTCGATGAAGTACCTGATACATCCTCCGACAAAGATGGGCGTCATGGTCGACACCGGCAGATAAAGACCAACGGCAAACGGCAGAGACGGTAGTGAGCATAATTCGGCGACGGCACCAAGGAAGACACCGATCAGGACCAGCCGCCAGGGCACACCTGATTCAAGGACCCCTTCGACAATGGTTTTCATCAGGGTAGCCTGGGGAGCGGGCAGTTCCGCCGAGCCGAACTGGTAAGCGTTGTTCAAAATGACGATCGCAGTGGCTACCGCCAACGCGGACGAGGCTGCTCCGATCAATTCACCAATCTGTTGTTTGTAAGGGGTGGCCCCGAGAAGAAAGCCGGTCTTGAGGTCCTGTGAAGTATCGCCTGCGATGGATGCCGCCACACAGACGACCGTGCCCACCGTCAAAGCGGTCAACTTGCCGACGGCATCGGTCCAGCCCAGGTACACGAATATCATGCTGACGCCAAGCAGGGTGACGATAGTCATGCCGGAAGTCGGGTTGCTGGAAACACCCACCAGGCCCACGATTCGTGAAGATACCGTAACAAACAAAAAAGCGAAGATGGCGATGGCCGGTGCTGCCACCAGGCGCATTGTCAGTGAGGCAGTGCCGCCCAGCAGGCTGGGCACCAGGGCCAGCACGGCAATGATGATGACGACTCCAATCACTACCGTTCGCAGCGACAGATCTTTGTCAGTTCTGTCTTCCGCCGGTGCATCGACCGGCCCGATGGCATTCTTCCTGGCAAGTCTCGACCGCACTTCATCGACACCAATCTTAAACGACTTGACCATTGTGGGTGCCGAACGAATAATGGTAATGATGCCGCCGAAGGCTACGGCTCCGGCCCCGATATAGCGTATATAGCGATTCCAGATCTGCGAGGGGGTCATGTCGCCGATAGTGCTGACCGACTCCGGGAAAAGTGGCACTGACAGGTGTTCACCGGCATAGGCCATGAGTGGAATCAACACCACCCACGAGATCAGGCTGCCAGCCACCATGATCGCCGCCACGCGGTAACCGAGAATATATCCGACCGCCAGGAGAGCGGGAGTAGCTTTTATACCGAGCTGCGCTTTGTTCACCAATGGTACGTAGGCATAAACGGTATCTTTCCAGAGATACAAAAAGCCAATGCACAGTTTGTAGATGACACCGATTCCAAGTCCGAGAAAAACGTTTCCGGCGCCGGCGCCGCCTTTCTCAGCAGCTACCAGGACTTTTGCACAGGCGGTACCCTCGGGATAGGGAAGTTTGCCGTGTTCGTGTTTGATCAGCAGCCGTCGAAGGGGAATCATGAACAGGATCCCCAGCAACCCGCCGAGAACAGCCAGCCCGGCAACCTGGAAAACGGAGGGATCCATCCCCCATAAGTACAGAGCCGGGATGGTGAAAATGACGCCCGATGCGAGTGACGAACTTGCCGAACCAGTGGTCTGGGACATGTTGCTTTCGAGGATTGAAGCCGGTCCGAAGAACCTTCGGGTGAGGCGAAAGAAACCGACGGTCATCACCGCAACAGGGATCGAAGTTGATACGGTTATGCCGGCAAGAAGTCCGAGGTAAGCATTGGCAGCGCCGAAGAGTATTCCAAAGATGGCACCGATAAGCACCGCCTTGATAGTGAACTCGGCGACGCTTTCTTCACGCGAAATATACGGCTTGAACTCTTCGTTCGATTTCGCAGGAGATTCGTTCGAGATGTCCGGTTCCTTTCCCAATCAACGCTAAGGGAACATAGCATCGCGGTCATATTCATTCAAGCCTTTTTTCTTGTGTTGGAGAGATCGCTCCTCGCCGGGGAAGGCACACAGGCCGTAAGCAACTATATTATAACGACTTAATTTGTCAGACAAGGGGGCGCGAGTGAGGGTTTCGATCGCCCCACAAAAAGGACCAGAACGACTTTCTTTGTTGACATTCAAAATGGGTGGGGATATTTTACGTATATATCCGATTCTACTTCTCTCTGGAATTATCGAAAGGGAGATCAGTAAGGCAACTGATTAACGACACTGATTTTCATCATGGTTTTCTGATTGCCAGGGCTGGCATCTTTAGTTTGAGTCTGCTTCCGAAGTAATTTTGATTTCTTGTAGTGACGCGTTGGCGAGTTACAGGGGGCTAGATACGGGCAACGCCAGAGCCCTGCACAGGCTTCGACAGGAAGGCCGGTGAATGAGTGTTCGATTACTGGTAATCGAGCCGGGAATTCTCCGAAGCAGAAGCAACAGGCCGACAACATGGGTTCATCGAGAAAACTCAGGCTGCATCAACGTGGCACCAAATCGCCAGATTCCGGTGCGGTCAAATCTTCCACTGAATCATTGCCAATTGAGCGATTTATAGATTCGTTATCAGACCCTGTGCTGATGCTTGATGACCGGGGTTCCATCGTCCACGCCAATCCTTCGGTTCAGAAGCTTACGGGCTATTCCGGGTCAGAGTTAACCGGCCGGTCCTTCCGCGAAATCTTCGTCAAAAAGTCCGGATCGCGTCTCGCATCGCGATTGAGTATGGCGAAAGGTGACGACAGGAAAGAGCCCTTAGCATATTCTGTAAGGTGCAAGACCGGCCAGCCACTGACGGTCATAGCTGTTTCAGGCGCTGTTGGCGTTGGCGACAGCACAATCACGGTTATGACGTTACGCGCCGAGACACCGGTTCAAGAGCGCGGTGTTCCTTCCGTTACCGAAACCAACCGACTTATGGACGATTCGCCATTGGGCTATCATGCCCTTGACGAGGCGGGGTGTTTAATTGACGTCAATCGCACCTGGCTTGACAGTCTTGGTTACCGCCGTAACGAGGTTATAGGTCGGTCTTTTGCCGATTTCTTGTCTGATAGGCACGGTCAGTCGTTTCAGGAGAACTTTCCGCGATTGAAAGAACGGGGGCACTTCAGTAACGTCGAAGTGGAGATGCTCAAGAAGAATGGCACCCAGCTGATGGCCTCCTTTGAATGCCGCGCAGTCTATGGAGACGACGGCAGGTTTGAGCATACGCAGTGCGTTTTCCATGATATCAGCGCGCGAAAGCGGATTGAGACGATGCTGTCACAGAGTGAGCAGCGTTATCGGACGATTGTAAAAGATCAAACTGAGCTGGTGTGTCGATGGACGCCTGACGGTACTCTCACTTTTGTCAACGATGCTTACTGCCGGTACTTCGGCAAAAAGAGCGAGGAACTGGTGGGGCGGAGTTTCATGCCACTGATCCCGGACTCGGATCATGAAGAGGTAGAATCGCACTTTGAGTCGTTTGAGCCAGATGCTCCGGTGCAAACCCACCAGCACCGGGTACTGGCGGCAGATGGCGAAATACACTGGCAGCAGTGGACCAATCGCGCCATTTTTGACCCAAACGGCCGAATAGTAGAGTTTCAGTCGGTGGGCAGTGATATAACGCAGCTTAAGCTGGCAGAGGAAGCGCTTAAGTACCGGCTTGAAATAGAGCGGCTGATTACATCGCTTTCATCGAAATTCATCTCTCTCGAGCCTGACGAGATAGGCTCCAACATCGTGGAGGTAATCAGAGCGGTAGGTAGTTTTACACGGGCCGATCGCTGCTATGTCTTTATGGTATCCGATGACCGCAAGACGATGGACAACACTCACGAGTGGTGTGCCGCTGGCATTGAACCTCAAATAGACGAACTGAAGAACATACCCATTGAGGTTTTTTCATATTCACTCAAGAGAATGGCCGATGGAGAGGTGTTTCATGTCCCCCGGGTGGCCGACCTCCCGGATGAGGCGTCGGCGGAGCGAGCCGAATTTGAGCGTGAAGGTATACGCTCCGTCATCTGTCTGCCTATGGCCCGTCGAGGTCAACTGGTGGGATTTCTGGGTCTCGACTCAGTGAAACATGAAAAAGTCTGGTCAGCCGATGAAATCAGCCTTCTGAAAATCGTGACTGAGATGGTCATGACAGCACTGGAGCGCGAGCGGGCCGACCGTGCTCTGCGGATCAGCGAGGAAAAGTATCGGTCTTTTGTCCAGAATTTCCAGGGAATCGCGTTTCAGTCACGGATGGACTGGATCCCGCTCTTCTTTCACGGTGCGGTGGAAGAGATAACAGGCTACACCGAGCAGGATTTCATTTCGGGCAATCCGCGGTGGGATGAAATCATTCATCCCGAGGATTGGGATGTTCTAGAGGACTCGGCCACAAAGATGGCTACGGTACCGGGTTATTCGACGGAGCGGGAATATCGGATAGTGCGAAAAGATGGTTCCGTGAGATGGGTGCATGAGCAATCACAAAACACCTCTGATGAGCATGGCCAGCCGCTATTGGTGCAGGGTGCTCTTTATGATATTACTGACCGGAAAGCCGCCGCCGCGGCCCTTGAAAAGAGCGAGCAGCGATTCAGAACCATGGCTGACTTCACTTACGACTGGGAGTACTGGCTGGGAACCAATGGGCAATGTGTTTACGTGTCCCCTTCCTGTGAAAGCACTACCGGCTATAAGGCGTCCGAATTTCAGCAGGACTTTGGAATTCTCAGACGGATAACTCATCCCGACGACCTGCATGTTCTGGATCGGCATCTTAACGACGAAGACGAAGTCGCTCGGGTGACCTCGATCGACTTCCGGATCACCACCCGCTACGGCGAGGAACGGTGGATCAACCACGTATGCCAACCGGTCTACACTGATGACGGAACCTTTCTGGGCAAGCGAGCCTCCAACCGCGACATCACCGATCGCAAACACGCCGAAGAAGCGCTCCGTCGCGAGCGCGATCGAGCTCAGCGCTATCTCGATGTTGCCGGAACCGTGCTTCTGGCGATAAATACCGATGAGCGGGTGGTAATGGTAAACCGAAAAGGCTGTCACATACTCGGCCGGAAGGAGCCGGAAATAATCGGTTCGAACTGGTTTAACAGATACGTGCCGATCTCGCACAGGGAAGAGGTTCGGAAGACCTTTCGCAAGCTCCTATCAGGTCGATCGGATTCTTCGGCATATTTTGAGTATCCAATCCTGAATACTCGCGGAGAAGAAAGACTAATTGCCTGGTACAATACCGTCGTGAGAGACGAATCAGGTTGTACCACAGGAACATTAAGCTCCGGTTCTGATATTACCGAGCGCAAGCATATGGAAAGAGTGCAGTCAGTGCTGTTCGATATTTCCGAGGCTGCGAACCTGGCCGGGAGTCTTGAGGAACTGCTTGCTACTATCCGCAAGATTCTCGGAAAACTGATAGATACTACCAATTTCTACGTGGCGCTGTACGACGACCGCAAGGGTGTCTATACCTTTCCCTATCTGGTCGATCGCTATCATAAGAGCGCCGATGTGGCTCCAGAGGAATTGAGAAGATCGTTCACTGATTATGTCAGAAGAACAGGCAAGCCTCTGCTGGCTGACGACAAAAAGGATATGGAACTTCGCTCCCGGGGCGAGGTGGAGGTCGTGGGCCAACCGTCGAAGGTGTGGATGGGCGTACCTCTGGAGACTTCCCAGGGTGTCATTGGTGTGGTGGCCGTTCAGAGTTACACCGATGCCTCGCTGTACAAAGAAAGCGACCTGGATCTGATGACATTTGTGTCCCGTCACATTTGTATGGCTATCGAACGGAAATTGGCCGAGGAAGCGCTTCGCCAGAGTGAGGAACACTATCGCAGGCTGGTAGAGACTATGAACGAGGGCCTGGTAGTGCGTGACAACAAAAATGTAATCACCTTCGCCAACAAGAAGTTGTGTGAAATGACCGGCTACGCCATCGAGGAATTGGTGGGTATGGAGCTGTCCGACTTTGTTGATGAAGAGAACCTGAAGGTGCTCGATCGGCAACTGGCGGCCCGCCTATGCGGGTCGGCCGAATCCTATGAATTGACGGTCGTGTGTAAAGACGGTAGTGAGATGACGGCCATTGTGTCACCGGAACCGCTGCGCGATGCCTCCGACGCAGTGGTTGGTTCGCTCTCGGTGATCACTGACATATCCGAGCGAAAGCGGGCCGAGGACAGACTGAGGCAGGCCACCGAGCTGCTTCGTTTGGAACGGGGCGCCCTGACACAGAAGAATATCGCCTTAAAGGAAGTTCTGGATCATATTGAAAAAGAACGCCAGGACTACAAACAGAGTATTTGCAGAGATGTCGAGCAGGCTTTAGAACCGTTTCTTGTTCGCCTGAAGATGTTCGCCGAAGAGAGTCGGGCACGCGACATCGAGACTCTGGAGACCCAACTGGACGCTATACTGGCCAAGGACATAGATGTTTTTCGCGATCGCTATTCCAGGCTCAGTCCGCGCGAACTGGAGGTGTGTGACCTTATCAAGGCCAATATGTCATCCAAGGAGATATCGGAGCGTCTCAATCTATCCTTATTGACGGTGCACAAGCATCGGGAGCAAATACGCAAGAAATTGGGCATCACCAGCAAAGGTATCAACCTGAGTACATACCTTCAGTCGCACTGAACTCCCCTTCATACGCATTAAATACGCATATTCCCCTCATTGACACCCACATTATATGGGTTACATTGCGGTGTGGAAGTTGTGAAGTCAATTGTCGCACGAGAGGATGGTCGTTCACAGCGAGCGCGGTTGGCCGACAACGTGGAAGTAGTTTGGGTCACAGCGAGGTGAAACCGGGCAGGTTTTGCCTCGCGGATTAATCGGATTCCGACCCGATAGGGGTCGGTTCCAAACATGAAAGGAAAATAGAGGGGCATACTCAGTTGATACACTTTTTTGTTGAACACCGCTCAGG
The DNA here is from genome assembly GCA_020348905.1 of Candidatus Zixiibacteriota bacterium. GTDB lineage: Bacteria > Zixibacteria > MSB-5A5 > GN15 > FEB-12. The sequence goes on along the minus strand of CP070756.1, from coordinate 1,970,020 downwards.
GGCCAGTGGTGTTCGCGAAAAGATGCGCATCGGGTAGACGATCGCATCATTGACATCGACAATCATCTGAAACGACATCGAGCACATCGCTTCGTTGATAGACACATCACAGCTTAAATGAGTCTATCCGATGCCGTAGAATATAGACACTCCCGGCTACACTATGCCTCCCCTCTAGACGGCGTGAGTGGACAATGGACCGCTTGCGCCGTTCCATGAATATGTTCAACGTTGCTCTGACATATACTGATCGTATTCGAAAGCTTTGTTCTTGCGTTATTATTGTAAGGGCATGACAAAGAGCGCATTACACGATTCGATTTTTTGTTTTGCGCTTTTCCTCGTGACGGTGTCGGACAATCGGGGTATTCTCGTGGGTGTAACAGCTTCACTGACAAACAATTCAAAAAATATCCAGTTTACCCGCATCCCGATGTTGACCGAATGGACCACAATTATTTTAATAGGCATGTAAGTTAGTTTCGCAAGTATGTAGCTCGACCCAAGCTACTTCCACAGTTTCCCATTAAAAGACAGAACTGCCCAAGCTACCGCTTTTTCGGTTCGGATCTTGTTTCACTTCCACATTAAGCACCTTCTTGAAAAACAATAGTTGTTACGATCGCGGAAGGCACGTGGCTGGCCACGTACCTGGACCGAATCCCGAGTGGGTAAGATGAAATTCGTGGAGCGAATCAGAATATATGTTTTCCGTTGCGACTGCGGCAGACAGTCGGTACCGGAAACCAACCAGGAGTTAGACAATCGACATGGAAAGGAGGTAGTATATCGCGTGGTCACTGCCGAAGGAAGGTTATCAGTTCGCAACTTGAGGGTTATGCGTATTTGGCCGAAGATTCGGGGGCAGGGAGAGGGATTGGGCTGAAGGAACTTTGACAAGGATACTTAGGGTAGGAGAACAACCGTGATTACTTTTCACGAAATCAGAAGAGTCATCCAGAAGATGGCGGTGCTGAGCGGGCATATCGTGAAGCTCAATCAGTTGCTGCCGGAGGTGATTCGACTTTCTGAAAAGATTGACAGCCTGAATGAGGATCTCACCCTGGAACGCGACCGTATGACTGCCAAGATACGGTCGGTCGAGGTGTTGGGAGAGATTCTCAAGACCCACATCTACCAAAACCCGACGATTGCCGGTCAGGAGCACCAGTGGGGAAACATAACAGCGGCAAGAGGAGATACTGCCGGGGATGAACCATCCCGGGCCGAAGGGACGGTGCAGCCGGGCGACCCGAATCCCGCTACCGACGGCGGAAGCCGAGGCTGTTTCCACCCAAAACTGGATGGAAGTTCAATGATGTTATGAGCGGGGAAAATTGTGGTATCGCGCATCGACCCGGCCAATCGGGTTTGTGCGACAACACAGTGAATTGGATTATGAGGATCGACGCCAGGACTGCTGGCATGAGCGAGCACAACAACATTGGAAGCGAGGAAAGTATGCACCAGCTTCAGATGACATTCATCACGGATCAGAGCGGTCGAACTGACAGGTCAACCGGCAACAGGCCGGTGCGAAGGATCAGTGAGGCGCGTCGTGCCTACTTGAGACGTTACTATGAAGCCAATAAGGAGAAGGCCAGAGAATACCAGAGGCGCTACAACCTGATGCATAAAAAGAAAGTACGGATGGCCGGGCGTTTGGCCGGGGCCGACGGCCTGCGCGAGCCCGTTCGGGAGACTTTTCATGCGTCAGATATAATGCAGGCTCCGACGGAAAAATCGATGAAGATACTGCAACTGATACTTAGCGGTGAACGCTATTTTACGATGTAATCATGCCCGGATTATCTGGTCTGAGTAAGGTCGGTTCTACTTGATCTGCTATTGGCACCATACGATGCCTGAAACGAGGGCATCTTCAGATTGCAAAGCACATTAAAAACACCTATCTTTCGCGGCTTTCGGGTCTTACAGGGGTCATTTGGACGGTATGCCCGGGTCAATTGGTTCAGTGAGCCTGATCGAATATTCGGGCGAGGTAACGGTATTAATAGTGTCCGCACCGCAAACCTTGACGCCGTATTTTCGTAGACAGGGGTAAGAATATCTATTTCACATTGGGGGTGAGAAGAAGGATGGTTTCATTATGGGAAAGACCATCTTGATAACCGCTCTGATAATTTTTCTGCTGATAGCGCTTGTAGACGTGGGTCTGGAGCTGATTTTGGGGGTAATAGGGGGCGTTATCGGCATCGTGGTGGGTTTGGCCGGAGCCGTCATTGGTGTGGTGGCAGGGCTTTTAGGGGCGGCAGTCGGTGTTATTGCGGCTGTTCTGGCTCTGGCCGCCCCGTTGGTCATTATCGCGTTGATTGTCGGCGGTGTCGTTTACCTGTTCAAATTAGTCTGAGCCGGGTAACCCTTCGTACTGTCCCGGCGAGAACGATTTATCCGGATAGCCGGGATGGGCGGGATCGGGCGGAGGATTCACCCGGATCTGTTCCTTCAAGTATTCAATCGCTGCCTCAAGCTGGGCGTCTTTGCCGTTAAAGGTGGCGTGAGGCATGTTATCCACCACGGTATCAGGTTCAACGCCGTGGCCCTCAATCAGCCACACACCTCCGGGGCCGTAAACACCAACTTCTGCTGCGGTGGCGATTCCTCTATCCACCAGAGTGTTGCTGTAGGTGAGCCAGATCTCACCCCCCAGAGTTCGGGTTCCTATTACCTTGCCGAGCCCCAGACGGCGAATACCTTCCGTTAACAGTTCTCCATCGGAGACGGTCCACTCGTTACACAGAACAGCAATGTGTCCGTTGAATGACAACTGCATGTTCCGCCAGGGTTGACCAAGTCGCGGTTGCCAGTAGGCCCAGGGGCGCCTGAGCAGTGTGGTGAGAATCCAGCTGTCAACATTGCCGCCATTGTTATGCCGAAGATCGACAATGAGACCTTTCCGATTCCAGATGGGAAAAAAGTCGCGTACCCATTGGCCCCAATCCCCGGAACTGGTTGCGCGCAGATGAACATAGCCGATCTCTTCTCCGCTCTCTTGTTCAACCGTCAGGCGCCGGGTGTACTCCCAGCTGCGATACCGCAGGTCGCGTGCCCGTGAAATGGAGATAGGTTTCACTATTACGTCTCGCGGCTCCGGCGAATCTGAAGTTTCAACCGTAAGAAGCACCTGGTTACCGGCCATACGACGCAGCAGCATCTCCACAGCCGGCTCAGAGACGGTGGGAGTGCCGTTTACATGGGTGATTATGTCACCCTCCGATATGTCCACGCCCGGTCTGGCCAGGGGAGAGAGGTGCTGGGGTTCATCGGGGTCGGTGCGGTAAATGTGATCGACCCGGTAACCGCCGGCAGGCTCATCAAGAGTCAGGACGGCACCCAGGGACGCGACCCCAATGTTATCCGGTCCGCTTCGTCGGTCGCCCCCGGTGACGTAAATGTGAAGCGATGACAATTCGCTGACCATTTCACCCAATAAGTCACTCAGCTCGTGGCGATCTGTAACGCGGTCAACAAGCGGCAGATACTTGTCGCGGATAGCCTCCCAGTCAAGGCCGTGCATGTCGGTATCATAGAAGTAATCCCGCTCGAGTCTCCAGGCATCGATGAACATCTGGTGCCACTCGTGGGCGGGGACGACAAAGAACGTCCAGTTTGAGAGATCGACCGCCGACTTACCCAGATCCAGCGACGAGGAGGCCGGAAGGTCAGCGATGTACAGGGCCTTGTCTTTCCGGATAAGAATTTTCTTACTGTCACCGGACACTTCAAAGGAGGTGACGTCCTCGGTAAGATCCTTGACCTCAGCGTCATCGCTTTTTATCTCGATCGTCTGAAGGGTTCGTTTGCGATTTGACTCGGCATCCCACGACAGCCATAGCAGCTGCTTTCCGGTTGCCTGAAGACTGCCGTAATTGCCGTCCGGAACCGGGACCTCCATCACGCGTTGCTGGATATTGTCGAAGTCGATATCCAGGGCAACGTCGGCCGCCTTTTCTTCATCGTCTTTTTCATCGTCGTTCTTGTCCTCGCTGGTAAGCTCATCATCGGGTTCAAACGGCGAGCGCACAGCAGGTATGAGGGGTATCATGTAGATTCTGGTCATCTTGTCAATGAGCGGGTAAGGTTGGTTGAGGGTCCAGACTCCCGGGTACACGTCGGATACATCACGGTTGGACAGGAAATACAGCCATTTGCCGTCGGGGCTCCAGGCCGGACTATGGTCGAGATAGCGGCCGGTTGTCACCGGAATTACCCCTCGGTCTTCAATGCCGTAGATACAGATTCTTCCCAGGAAATTGGCGGCATCTTTGGCAAAAGCCAGCCAGCGGCCGTCCGGCGACCAGGTCAGGCCGGAATGTGCAAAGTTGTCAGACGAGTCGGCCAGCGTCGATATGCCACGTTCGATGTCGTGAATCCAGAGCCGGTGGTTCTTGTCGGTGTACGCGATAAGCTTGCCATCAGGTGAGGGTACGCCGTCGTAGCGGAAGACGGTGCCATTGCTGGTAAGTTGCTCGGGTTGTCCCACGCCGTTGGCGGGAATGCGCCAGAATTCGAGCTCACCGGTGGAGTCACTCAGGGCAAGCAGCGATTCACCATCCGGCATAAACCGACCGCTCCGGTAGCGCACAAGGCTGTGGTGAGTAGCTTCCACCAGGCGCCCGCCTTTACGTGGAACTACGAACAGATCGCCCCTGGCAGTTATCACAACCCGATCACCATCATGAGAAAGATGGGCAGCCGTCATATAATCAAGAGGATCTTTCACCCACTTGTCGCGCAGCTGGTCGAGGTCGGAAGTCAGCGTGATTGGAACCTTCCGGCTCGTTTTGCCGGCAATGTTGTAGAGGTAGATATCGGCTCCGAGCTGGTAGACGATCCTGTCGCCTGACAGTGACGGCGTTTTGGCGTCCCAGCCCACGTGAGATGTTTCCTGGCGCAGACTTCCGCCATCCCCGTCCATGGACCAGATATTCAAGGTTCCATCGCGGTCGCTTGAGAAATAGACTCGGCCGTCGTGCCACATCGGCGAGTTGCTTATTCCGGCATAGTCACCGGTCAGCTCGACAGCCTCCGGCTGTCCCTCGACGAATTTCCACAGCTTCTGTGCGGCTCCGCCCTTGTATCTTTTGGTGTAACTTCCCTGGAAAGGAAAGCGGCAGAAAAACAGGGTTTTACCCGATTCGTCATAACTGCCGTCGGCGGCCTGGTAGAGCGGTATCACACTGTGATTGCCGGTCGCCGGATCGATCTTGACCAGTTGCCTGGCCGGTAAGGTTGAGTAATGGCTGGTAGCGCAAAGAACTTCGCCCTGAGGTGTCCAGCCGACTACATATGCGCGACGGCCAAAGTACGTCAGCCGCCTGGGCAGACCGCCGTCAATCGGCATCACCCAGGCCTCGGTGGGACCCTCGTATTGGGCGCTGAAGGCTACCTGTCGGCCATCATTCGATATGGCCGGATGCGATTCAAGGCCGGGATGGGAGGTGAGCCGCTGGGCCTGTCCGCCCGACACATCGACCTTCCACAGATCTCCTTCCGCCACGAATACGATAGTTTCACCGCGCACGGTCGGTTGGCGGTAATATCCTATATGATAGTCCGAATTTTCATCTGTTCCTGTGGCCGATATCGGCAGATTTACCAACGATGAACAGACAGAAAAGAGAAGAGCAGAAAGAAGCCGTTTCATAGGAGCATTCCTTATCTTTTCGTCCCACTCGGGAGGTTGGATTGAACGCGAGTATGTTGTTAAATAATAAGATAATCACGAGACACAATCAATGCTGTTCTATAATCTTAATGATACGCAATGGCGCTGAACGGGTTACAGTCAAATCGCAACTACGCAAGGTTCTCCGCCGACCCCAACCATGCCCCGCAAATTGCAGTTTTGAGTTGTTTTCATTGACAGACGGATTTAAAGCCCCCATTAATGGGACGCAGGGGTGAAGTCATCAGCGAAACCATTGGATGATCGTAAGTTTTGGAGTACCGGGACAACTGTTCGATGCGCAATTGTTGCGGCGAGGACAGTTGAAAAATTGGCCAATCGAGTTAAGTGAAGTTAGGAGGAGTAGAATGAAGTTCTCAATCGTTTCGAAGTTAATCCTGGTCGTCGCCGCGGCCTCTGTTGTTGGCCTGGCCTGGCCGGTCAATGCCGATCACTACTTCAAGCAGGCCTCTCATACCGACGCGGTGGAGATGATGGGTCAGGTACAGCCGGCTACCGATGACACTTCGAGTATCTGGCTGTCGGAGGGAAAGTCCTGTATGAATGCCGGTACCGGGCAGTCGTTCATTTACGTGGCTGAAACCAACATGTTTTACATGATCGACCACAACAAGAAGACATACGCTGAAATGTCAGCGGATTGGTCCAAGATGATGGATGAAATGATGGGCGATGCGACCGACGAGGAGAAGGCCCAGAGTGAAGAGATGATGAAGGCAATGGCCGAGGCGATGATGGGATCGATGGAAATCACAGTGACCCCAACGGATGAGTCGAAGAAAATAAAGAGCTGGAGCACTTCCAAGTACATCATGGAGATGACGATGCCGATGGGGAAGACGACCTCCGATATGTGGATGACCAAGGATATTGACATCGACTACGAAGCCTTCAAGGCCGTGGCCAGCGGTTCGATGGCGCTGATGCCCGGATACGAGAAGGTGCTCGAGGAGATGAACAAGGTCGAAGGCATTACCGTATATAGTGTTACCGAGGCGCAGGTAATGGGCACTGCGGTCACGTCGACGATGGAACTGCTGGAACATGTCGAAAAGGATGCCCCGGCCGGGACTTATGACATTCCGGAAGGCTATAAAAAGGTCGATGTGACCGAGATGGGGCAGTGAGGGTCCAGCGGCATGCGATTGATGGCCTGAGTTGCGGGGTGGCACGGGCAAATGTTCTTGACAATCTTGAAGTTTTCGGTAAATTAAGGAAAATCCCGTCATTGGGACTCTTGAGATAGGCTCAAGAACAAACCTCACACTAACTTAAGTTGTCACACTTGGTGATGCAGACACCAGCATTATTGTTGGTAGGAGCAGCATTTATCTGGTCAGTAGATTAGGGGGGGATATCTAACCAGTCGGAAAGTAATTCGTTCGGGAGCGGGCTGACGTCGTCGAGGGTTGGCATATTGTTATACAGCCTCAGGTCCCTTTGAAGCATTAAAACAGACCTGAAGGAGGTGAAAAAGTGGTCTTTCTTATTGACCCGCACGATCTGACTGCAGGTGGTAACGGATGTAAGAGAAAAGGTTGTCAGATAGTCTGTAAGCTCTGTACGCCCTTATGCGTAGACAAGTATAAGCCTATCTACAGCACACCACTCACATAAGATTGAGAAAGAAGATTGACCGAGAGATTCCTGCGCGGTCGAACCACTGTGATGACGGCCTCGCATTAGGATTTACAATTGAGACATTTCTGGATAGTAAGCTCTGAAACCCTTATGCGAAGGAGAGGAGGTGATTTGATGGTCTTCTTAATCGATCCCAATGAGGTATCAGCTTCGGGAAAGTGCCCCCATAAAACCTGTAAGATTAAGCCGATGTACGGTATTCCGATTATAATATAGTTGTCGGTACTGCCTGAAAGGAATTAAAGAACTGGAGAAGACAGCACAGGCCTGCTTCTCCACGATATTGCTTGTACTGTGTGGGGCGGATCTGTTCCGCCCCACAATTGTGGCTAATCGATAATGGAAACTAAAAATGCCCAAACAATCTTTTTATAATCACTTTCAGAAGTGGACCGATGACTACTACATAGCATACAATGCCTGCTCGGGCGCCGTGGCGCTCATGACACCTGAGCACTATGCGACATACGAGGCGCTGGTAGTTAAGCTCAATGCCGGTCAAAAGGATGGATTCAACGAGAAAGAGGCCGAGCTTCTCAAGCAGCTGGAGTACGGTGGTTTCGTCTGTCCGGATACCCATAGCGAGTTACAGGATCTTCAGTTTAAGCACAATATCGCCAGGTACAGTTGTTCGAATCTGTCGCTGGTGATCGCCCCGACGATGGCTTGTAACATGGCGTGTGAGTATTGCTACGAGAGTAATAAGACGGGTCGAATGAGCAAAGAGTTGATAGATGCTATGGCCGATTACGTTGAAGTACGGGCCCAGGGACTGACCAGTCTGGATATCACCTGGTACGGCGGTGAGCCGTTGCTGGCAATGGATATGATAGAAGAGCTGTCGGGCAGATTTATCAGTCTGTCTGAGAAGTATCATTACGAGTATGGTGCATCCATTGTCACCAACGGCTATCTTCTTACACCCGAGGTGGTGGACAGGCTTTGCGAGCTGAGAGTGAAGGCTTGCCAGGTAACTCTGGATGGCCCCGCTTCCGTACACAATAAAAAACGGCCTTTAAAGAACGGCAAAGACAGTTTTGCTACGATAATAAGAAACCTGAATTATGTACTCGGAAAGATGGCCGTTTCGGTTCGAGTCAATGTCGATCAGAGTTTTTCGGTGGAGACTATCGGACAACTGCTCGATGAGCTGGAGCAGGCCGGCCTTCGTGAAAAAGTGTCAATCAACTTTGGCCATCTGGAGCCGGCCACACAGGTCTGCTCGAACATCTCGGAATCCTGCTTTGAGACGCTGGCTTTTTCTAAAGTCGAATCGGACTTCTTTAAGCTGCTTTTGGAGAAAGGATTCAGGATCGACAAGTTGCCGGCGCCCTCGGCCGTCTGCTGCATGTCGCAAATAGTGAACTCGTTTGTTGTTGATCCGCAGGGCGAGTTGTACCGGTGCTGGAACTACGTAGGTGACGTATCCCATTCAATGGGTAATATCGCCGACGTTCACAATTACCAGCACCCCAATTTCCTAAAGCTCTTTTCTGTAGATCCTTTCGAATATGAAACCTGCCGCGAGTGTAATCTGCTTCCTATCTGCATGGGTGGGTGCCCGGACCGTCGCGTCAGCCGTGGACTGTCCAGCGAGCAGGTCTGTGAAACCTGGAAATATAATCTGGAACCGATGCTGGAGATAATTGCCGCCTCCAGGCAACAAGAAGCCAGGAGGCGGGCTAAGGAGCAATCATGAATAGCTTCAAGTTTTACCCTTATATGGTGGTGTGGGAGATTACTTTTGCCTGCAACATGCGCTGCTTGCACTGCGGGACCTCGGCGGGGACAGTGCGACCTGAAGAATTGAGTACCGACGAAGCCCTGGCGCTGATTGACGAGCTGGCCGAGCTGGGTTGCACCGCCATAACGCTATCCGGCGGTGAGCCTCTCCTGCGCAAAGATTGGAGAGACCTGGCCCGGCACATCAAGAAGAGAGGAGTGCGGGTAGCACTGATCAGCAATGGCTATGCCATGACAGATGAAATCGTACGTGACTTCAAGGAAATAGGGATGGCAAACGTCGGCGTCAGCTTTGACGGGATTGAGAAGACGCACAACTACATCCGTCAAAACGACGAGAGCTGGGAACGGGCCCTCAATGCCATGAGACTGATGAATAAGAACGAGATGTCTTTCTGCGCTGTCAGTCAGATCTCCAACATAAATCTGAGCGAGCTTGATGACATGCGTCAGTTGCTGATCGAAGTTGGTTGTCCCCAGTGGCGGATACAGATGACGACCTGTACCGGCCGGATGCCGCGTGATTTCGTACTCAGTCTGGACAACTATCCCAAACTGATCGACAAGCTGCTGGAATATCAAGAACGCGAAAGCGAAATCGAGATTGATGTTGGCGAGAATATTGGTTACTATGGATGCAAAGGCACCAAGCTCTGGGGCGGAGAGCCGTACCTGGGGTGTTATGCCGGCACCCGGGTTGCCGGTATCGAATCGGATGGCAAGGTTAAAGGGTGTCTTTCAATGCAGGAGGAGTTTGTCGAGGGGAATGTCCGCGACTCGTCTTTCAAGGAAATATGGAACAACCCTACCGGGTTTCTTTACAACCGCCAGTTCACGCGGGAAACGGCCAGCGGGGAATGCCGAGAATGCCGGTATCTACCGCTATGTCGCGGCGGGTGCGCCACGACGTCAGTTTCCGCTACCGGTGAAAGGGCCAACAACCCTTACTGCATCTACCAGATGGAGAAAAAGCAGGGAATTAAATCGGTGGATTCCGAAGTTGTCTCGAAGCTTCTTGCCAGGTTTCAGGTCTGAACTGACGGCAACGGCTGCACCCAGGACCCTCACCGCGTTTTCCGGGAACAGTGTTTAAGATGCGTCTTAGTGGAAAAGTCATCAAGCGACTGTGGGGTTACCTGCGTCCTTACTGGCACCTTCAAGCCGCCACATTCATAGTCATGATGATCATGGCCGCCCTGGCCCTGGCATTGCCGGCGGCGGTGCAGTACATGATCGATGACTTGATTCCTCACCTTATAGAAACCTCACAAAACGGGATTGACTGGACGCCCGCCCTCTGGTTCGGGGCTCTGCTGGTCGGAATATATTTCTTCCGGGTCGTCTTCTCACTGGCCCAGGACTATCTGGCCACTCGCATCGGGGCCTCCATAATCAGCGACATGCGTTCGGAACTGTTTGAACATCTCGAAACGGTTTCATTCCGATTTTATCAGCGCCACCAGACCGGCGAGATAATCTCCCGCATGCTCTCCGACGTATCCAGGATACAGAATCTTCTGGCCGTTACGGTCTTGACCTTCCTCCAGAACGCCCTGTTGCTAATCGGTATTCTGATTTATCTTCTTAATGTGAACTGGAAGATGACCCTGGTGGCCATGATTCCGGTACCCCTCACCATAATACTCTCCAATTTCTTTGGAGTTAAGGCTCACGATGTGACCAAACGTTTGCAGGAAACCGTTGCCCGTCTTCAGGGACGATTTCAGGAATCTCTTACCGGACTGAGGACCGTCCGCGCTTTCGGCCAGGAAAAAACCGAAAAGAAGAAGGTCGACGGTGTGCTGGATCTTCTCAGGAGCCTCTATATCAAAAACAGCATTGTCACTTCGCTGGCATACAACCTGGTTCACTTTGTTAATATGCTGGGACCGGTTGTGGTGCTGGCCTGGGGAACCTATCTTATCGCGGGCGGAAGTATGAAGCTGGGTGCTCTCGTGGCGTTCTATATGCTTCTGACTTATCTTTACGGACCCGTTCAGGACCTGGCGTCTATTAATGTAGATGTGCAGGCGGCTATGGCATCGGTCAACCGGGTTTTCGAATACCTGGACCTGCCGCCGGCCATTGATGAGGACCCGCAACCGGTGGTTCTTCAGGACGTGCGTGGGGCCCTTCGAATGGAAAACGTCCATTTCCGGTATGACGACTCCGGGTTCGAGGTCAGCGATCTCAATCTGGATATCAAGCCCGGTGAGACAGTGGCAATCGTGGGACCCTCGGGGTCCGGGAAGACCACCGTCATTAATCTTATCCTTCGCTTTTTCGATCCCGATTCCGGACGAATCACCGTTGATGAGATCGATCTAAAGAGGATCGAACTCAAGTCGTTGCGGCGAAGCATCAGTCTGGTGGATCAGGATCCGACGCTTTTCAAGATGTCTGTTTTTGATAACATTGCCTATTCCGATCAGAACGCCACCACCGATACCGTTGAGCGAGCGGCCCGGATAGCTAACATTCACGATTTTGTCATCGGGCTCAAAAACGGGTACGACACCGAAGTAGGTGAACGTGGAGTGACCGTATCTGGTGGCGAGAAGCAGCGGCTTTGCCTGGCACGGGCCGTTCTGAGAGATCCGCCGGTAATTATTCTCGATGAGGCAACCTCGTCGCTCGATTCCAAGTCCGAAGAGTTGATACAACAGGCGTTAAAGGAACTTCTGACTAACAAGACGGCCGTTATTGTAGCCCACCGTCTTGCGACCGTCCGGCATGCCGACCGAATTATCGTGATGGACAGAGGGCGGATTGTTGATGAGGGGACTCACGACGGACTTCTGAACAGTTCCGCCCTGTATAGAGACCTTGCCAGCAAACAGCTTATGCTGTGAACCGCATTTTCCACAGTTTTTGAAATAATCATCAAAAAGACCCGCAAACCCCTCAGGTAACATCTGAGGCCATCGTTTGGCCTGTAACCTGCGTAAAACAAGTAACTTGGCCCTTGACCGAAAATACATGAAAGGATCGGCCAAAAGTAAGAAAAAGTTGACAACAAGACAAAATTTGTTATTTTATTCACAAAGATTGTATAAAGATTACAAGGAAGACCTACAAAGCCTATGAACACCATGAAGACACCCGTGACTGCCAGCCTCGTTCTGATCCTGTTGGTCGCCTCTCAAGTTTGCGCTGATCAAGCCGATTCCACCAAAGAAAGCAAGGAAGAGCAGTACTTTGTGATAGAGACTCGCCACCGGCTTCACCCCAAGTTTTCTCAGATCGATACAGTAGCGATGAACGGGGTCTTTTACATTGGTGAGGAAGAATACAAAGGTGAACTGATTGCTTTCAATCCACATCTGGGTATAACCATGGAAGGCGAAGCACTTCAGATGTCCGACACCCTTTACAACCCGGCGGTGCGAATCCGGGTTTCACTCGACGATGAAATCCAGCAGGAAAGCTGGGGATTCAGTGTTCTATCGTCGCCTCATTTTCGTCGCGAGGACTTGCTGGCTTTTCGACTCGTCGACTTTAGAGTGGGTGAGAAATATATCAAGGCACCAGCCAGAAAGTGAGAGTGTATTGTGCGCAAGACACGTGCTAACTGGATTTTTGCCGTTTCCATATTATTTTTTGTGGGGCTAACTGCATGGCCGAAATCAGCTTGGGCCGTAAAGGCCTGTTATGACTGCCACCAGGATGCTAAAGACAGGTATTCGAAGTTCGAATACAAGCACAAGCCGGTGGTGGACCAGGAATGCGAAAGTTGCCACAAACGGCATGGTTTTGCGCAAGAGCTCATTCTCAAAGATGTTACCTCGGGGCTGTGTTACAGCTGTCACCCTGATCTGGAAATCAAATATGGCCAGGGAGACGTCCATTTCCCGGTGGCTCAGGGCAAGTGCTGGGATTGTCATAATCCGCACGGGTCGGATAATGCGGGCATGATAAGATCGCTCCCGGCCGATAGGGACTGGCAAACACTGTGCGAGGTCTGCCACGAGGAATCGGTTAGATCTGACCTTGGCCGCGGTTTTGTGCACGCTCCCTACGAAGGAATGGAGTGTCTGACCTGTCACACCTCGCACAACAGTCTGCACGGCGGACTTCTCACGGGTGAGCTGAATGATCTCTGTGGCTCGTGTCATGATATTTCTGAGGATACCTGGCTGGAGACACACCGCAGCCGGAACGCCGTGGGGCTTCCATGCAGCGACTGTCACTCAGGTCACTCATCGGACAGCAAAGGGCTTCTGGCCGAAGACACACACGCGCCGTTTGCCGGCGGCGACTGTGAAATCTGCCACTCCCTGCCCGATGCCGATGGCAAAGTAGCATTTGAAGAGGGGACCACGGCGGGTCAGATTTGTGCCGCCTGTCACGACGATATTGTTGAAATGACTTCGGCGGCGTTTCCTCACGCCGCCGTGGAAGAAGAAAACTGCGACAATTGCCACAACTCACACTCGTCGCGATACGGCAGTCTGCTGAAAAGTGATCAGTTGACGTTGTGCGGTGAGTGTCACGATGACGTGTTGACCGGAACCGGTTTGACGCCTCATATGCCTGTGGTGTTGGGTGACTGCAGCAGTTGTCACGAGGTTCATGGTTCGACCAGGGCCGGTTTGATAAGAACCGACGATGCCGGTCTTTGTCTGGACTGCCATGAGGATTTTGCCGGGATGAAGGATTCGGCGGCTGTGGTGCACGCAGCGGTGGACGACTGCCTGGGTTGCCACCGTCCGCACGAAGGTTATCAGGCCGGGATCCTCCGCAGTGAGCCAAAAGACCTGTGTTCCGAATGTCACGAGGTGGACCGGCAGGCAATCGGTGCAGTTTCAGGCCATCAGCCGTACCTGACAGGTGATTGCAGTGACTGTCATGAACCCCACTACAGCGACGCTGCGCACCTGGTGAAGGGCGGAGCGGAGTTGTGTCTGACCTGCCATGTCGATGTTGCCAAGCGGGTTGAAATGGATGTACCTCATGCTCCGGCGGTCGATGAGTGTCAGAGCTGCCATGCACCTCACTATAGTGAAAATCTTCACCTGTTGACATCATCGAACAACGAGCTCTGCTCATCCTGTCATGATTATGAGGAGCTGAATCTCACCCAGGCGTTTGTACACACCGCCGCCGGGGAAGGCGACTGCACCGGTTGCCACAATCCTCACGGTGGCCCTGAACCGAAACTGGTAACTGGTCGCATGAAAAAGATAGATGTGGGTGGATTGAGCGTTGGCCAACTGCCGAAACTTACCGGTATTAGTGCCGATCTGTGCTATACCTGCCACGATGATCTGGTCGAGGCTTTCCGTAAGCAAAATACTCATTCACCGGTTGCCGAGGGGAATTGTGACGCCTGCCATGCAGCTCATGGTTCGGAGCATCCCGGGTTTGTGATCGCCGCCGCGCCGGAACTTTGTGGTTCCTGTCATGAGCTCGATGATTCGTTGTTTGTCACCCACGGTGGCTATGACCTCAGTGAGTCCGACTGTCTTGGCTGTCACAACCCTCACGTATCGGAGCAGCCCAAGCTGGTCAGGAATATCTCTCACCCGCCGTTCGCCGAGCAGAGTTGCGAGGATTGCCATGAAAAGGGTCCTGACGGAAAGGTTGTCCTGGCTGCCGGAGTGACCGACCTGTGTTCGGCCTGCCATGAGTCTGTCACGGAAGGACTGGAGATGGCTCATGTGCACGCCCCGTTCGCCGGGGACGATTGCGGCGGCTGTCACCGGCTGCACGCGGCTGATAGCGAAAATCTATTGAAAGCAGAAGGAGCACTTCTGTGCCTATCGTGTCATGATGAGGTAAAAGAGATGCAGGGGCTCCCTGTGGTACACCAGCCTTTCGATGACGGGGCCTGTCTTGAGTGCCACCGACCACATGCCTCACCCTATGCGGCCCTGACAACGAAGCCAGCCGAGAGTTTCTGTTTTTCCTGCCATAAGGATCTGGAACAGGAGATTGCGCAAGGTGAGCCACACGCTCCGGCGGCGGGAGGCGAGTGTGGTTCCTGTCACCTGCCTCATGCAGGAACGGAATCGGCCCTTCTGACCGACAGCAAACTTGAGCTGTGCGGACAGTGCCACGACCTGGAAGCCAGGGAATTACGAACCGCCCACAAAGGATTCCCGCTCGAAGGTGTTGACTGCCAGAACTGCCATGCCGCACACGCCAGTCCCGCCGGTTCCAAGGGGCTTTTGCTGCCCGACATGCATGGTCCTTTTGCCGAGGGTGATTGCACCTCATGTCACGAGGGACTGCAGCCACACCAACTGGTGACAAGCGTAAATCAACTCTGCTTTACCTGTCACGAGGATTTTGTCAGTGAGGGTACAAGTGCCTTTGTTCATGCGCCTCTCCAGCAGGATGAGGGCTGCGTCGGCTGCCATGGGCCGCATGTGGGGTACGGGACGAGCCTTTTGCTCAAGCAGGGTCCTCAACTCTGTCTCGGATGTCATGATAGTGATGAGTTTCGCGGTAGCGTGAAGCACGACGTGGCGTTCGAGGACTGCGGCAACTGTCACCTGCCGCACACCAGCGCTGATAAGGGATTGTTAACGACCGGGGATGTTATGGAACTGTGCATCTCCTGTCACGATGACGCCGTGGAGACGCATTACCATCCAATGGGCGTCGGTGTAACCGATCCGCGGACAAAAGAACCGTTGAGTTGTGTCGGCTGCCACTCCGCCCACTCGTCCGACCATGCGGCGATACTGGTGGCCGAAAAAGATAGGAAGCTTTGCATAATCTGCCATACCGTTGCGGGATAGCGGTTGGCGAACAAACGGGGGCACGACAGCATTGCGCATCCTGCGTTACATGTTGCTGACCGGAATGGTCCTGGGCACCATGTCCGGTTATACCCAGCAGTTGGATACTGAATACACCGTTTTCGGCGATGCGTACCGGTTGAGGCGACCGTCAACCATGGCAGTGTCGCCAGGTGGCGAGAGTATTGCGGTGAGCGATCTGAGCACCAACAGGATTTTGGTGATCGATCTCTTTGGGCGGCTTCTGTGGGTGGCCGGAGAGCAGGCCAGGCTGGATCAGCCCGGTGCGATATGCTTTGAGTCAGAATCCCATATTATCTTCGTGCCAACCAATAGCCTGCTTTTGCTTCGGATACATAAGGACAGGCCGGACAGGGTTGATACCGTCAAGAATCTGTCAGATGATCTGGCTGACTGGCATCACATTGACCGGATCACGCCGCGCACCAAATCTGGATACCTCCTGATGAATGGGGCAAGGGGAAAAATCGCCGCCTTTGGCTCTGACTGGCAATTTGAAGGTTTTCTCGTTGGCCAAGGGACGGGTAAAGGAAAACTCCTCGCACCGGCAGACCTGGCCGTTACGGCTTCGGGCAGGATCGTTGCGGCTGATCGTAAGAATTTCCCTGTTCAGGTGTTTGCGCCGGACGGGAAGTTCCTTTTTTACGCCGGCTGGAACCAACCCTCGCAGCAACGGGGCTGGGAAGCTGTGGCCGTCGCCGTCGACAGCCGCGACTTTTTGTGGGTGGCCGATGAGACCAATGGCCAGTTTCGTATTTTCGACCCAACCGGAAACCAGGTTTCCACAATGCCGTTTCTCAATCCGGCTGTCAGCCCGGCGGCGTTAGCCGGTACTATCGATAACCGCGTGGCCGTTCTGGAGGAAACCGGGAGGTTGTTATTCTATGCCCTTGAGTAGGTGTTACCGGGTGAAGACATACTGCGTGACAGTGTTACTGTTCGTACTGGTGCTGGTCTGCGCGCCGAGCCGGGCCGGCGAGTGGCATATCGAACCGTATCTCGCCTGTGAGAACTGTCATATCCAGCATGCTTCGGAGGATGGGCAGCCGCTTCCGGGCGGTCCCTTTTCGACTCTGCTGTTGAAAAATACCGTAAACGAGCTCTGCCTGTCATGTCACGACGGCTCTGATCCGACTGCTCCCGATGTGCAGCAGCCGGTTCAAATGTACGATGCCACGGCTTCCGGTGAGAGTGCGGCGGGATATTTCGGCCTGATAGGTGCTGACAACATAGCCGGCCACAGCCTGGGATTGGGCAGCGTTACACCCCTTCAGGTGGAAGCCGAGTATGTTGAGCTCAGTTGCGCCAGTTGCCATGCCGTCCATGGTAACGGTAATTATCGGAACTTGCTGTACGATCCGCGGGCGGTCGGCGATTCGGCCGTGTTGGCCGAGGGAAGCGATCTGTTCGCCCAGTTCGCGCCTGACGTACCTCCAACAACAGCCGGAAGTATTATTGCCTACAGCCGTGATAACATCGGATATAAACAAGCCTATTCGGCCTGGTGTGTGACATGTCATAACCAGTTGTCAGCTAACAGCACGGCTTCACCTCCGGCACATTTCAACAGCCACCCGGTTGATGTAACCATCAACGAGTTTCCGCTGGATTTACATACTGACCCGGTTCACTGGACCGGTGGCACCGGTGAGGGTTTTGCCGACGATCCGTCCGGGATAGAAAGGGTACCGTTTGAGGTGCCGGCGGCCGTTGATTTTCTCAGTTCACGCGTGCCGGCCGAAACCAACCGGATTTTTTGCGGCAGTTGCCACAAGGCTCACGGAGGGCAAAACGAGAAATCGCTTTTGTGGTCGTATCTTGAAGGAGATTTGAATTTTATAGCGGGATGCCAGCAATGTCACAACAAGTAGGTCGCTCATGGCGAAGGAATCCGGTGATGGCTACTGCCTCGGTAGCGGTAATCAGTCTGGCAGTAGTGGTTGCTGTTCTGGCTGATGACGGGCAGTATCGGCTTTCGCCGCACGGTTCGGTCGACAACGGGGTGTTGCGTACGGTCGATTATCCTCAGGGCAGTTGTGCCCAGTGTCATGTTGCTCACGATCCCGACAACGCTTTTCCTTTCGGCTTGTTCACCTACAACTCGAACGAACTTTGCTTTTCTGCTTCGGCCGGAGGTTGTCATGCCGACCAGCCGGCAGGGGGTACGGCGGGTTACCCGGCTCAGGAATCCGACCGGATGCCGGTTGGCTCCAGCGATCCCGGCTACTTTGAATTCAACGCCGGGGGTGTGAGGCTCCCTGGCCTGGAGAATAGAGTACGCTGGCCGGGAAGACTCATCTGGGAGACACCGCTTTTTTCGCCGCACTATTCCGACGCCGACATGCCGGTCAAGGACTGGTTTGGTAACGGCGCCTGCGATAACTGTCACAACGTTCACGGTACGGTCTTTCCTCATGACATGCTGGATACAACGTACAGCGGGATAACCGGATCGGAATCAGGATTCGAGCCTGAGAATTATGCCCTGTGTTTAAGATGCCATCGCATCGACGGTCCAGTGGGAATGGACGATACCTCTCGAACGATAGCGTATTATTATGACCGGTCGGTGAATCCCGGCAATAACAGCGGCCACGGAATATCTACCGGTGGCGGTTATGTTCCATCGGGAGCGCGACTACCCTGTTACGATTGCCATAATCCGCATGGGTCAGCCGGTAACGGCAGTCTGGGCGGCAATGCCTACCTGCTCAGTGACCAGCGCTCCGGTTGGTATAATTTAACCGATATTCGCAATGATAATACCCAGGTGCGCCGGTTCTGTTTCGGCTGTCATACATCTTCTGACGGCTTGGCTCTGGGGGGAACAGTCGAGGGGCTGACGTTGGCGCCTCTTCCGGCCACGGTTACGGCTCACGCGGCTGGCGCTGCCGAGCACTGCTACGACTGCCACGGCCGTGATTATTCATCGCCGACCTCCAACAATGTTCACAATCCGTCGCCGGGCGGCGATTGTGTTGCCTGTCATTCCAGTGTTAAGGGAACCCGCCGGCCGATCGTTGGTGAATTTTCACTCAATGCGCACCATGTCATCGCGGTCGGCGATACCGGGTCAGTGACGAACAACGATTGCGGCGTCTGTCACATGGAAGGTACCGCTCTTACCGGCAGTATTGACGTCTCTTATCATGCCAACGGATTGGTAGAATTGAGGGACCCGGACAACGGTCTGGCCTTGCCGGGCTTTGCGGTATTCACCCGCGATCTTAATTCAGTTTTGCTTGAAAGCTGGGTACTCGATGTTCAGAATTCATTTTGCCTGAAGTGTCATGACGCCAACGGAGCACTCTCGCTCGATGCCAGGGTTCCCGGGGGAACTTCTCTGACCCCGTTTTCAGACCCGAATGCAACGGTGATCGATGTCAACTCGCAATTTGACCCGCTTAACAGCAATTACCATCCCGTCCGGGCGGTCGGCAACAATCCGTATACGGTTCCCAGTTCAGAGAACAACTTTGTCACTACCATGTTGCCGCCGTTCAACCAGACCGCCGCTCATGACCTGATAAGTTGTTTCGATTGTCATGAAACCAGCGGTCATGGCAGCGCCAACAGCGGCATGCTCTTAATTGAGACCTATTTTCGAGAGCCGGTACCGGGGACTCTCTTCCCATCGGCGCAGAGGGCATTCTGTACGCGTTGCCACAACGAGAATTATTACGTTCTCGATTCCCGAACCGGCACCCGCTTCGAGAATCATGATCGTCGCTCCCACACCGAGCCCGGTGGTTCAGGGCGTAACGGTCAATCATGCAGGGGCTGTCACGCCGGAATTTATGATGCCGATGAAGAGCCAACCTGTGCCAATGGCAGCGGCATTGGCAATATTCACGGCTCGAATTTCAGCTACCTGGCCTGTGCGGCAACGCCGGGAGAATTTCCCGCTGCATTTCTGTTCGGTGGACACTTGAAAGGATGGGAACAACTGAGTGCGACCGAAAACCAGTGTTACGCCAACTGCCACCATCCCAACGGAAAGACCTACTGATGTCGACTATCGAGAGATCAGTCTGTTTGGTTTTGGCGGCGGTTTGTTTGTTCGCCGGTGAGGCGGTGGCAGGCAGGCTGTTTGGCAACGCCACTCTGTCATACGAGCGAATCTCGCAGGACGGTGATGATGGGGTGACCGATGATGTAACCAGGGAGACGGCCATTCTCAATTACGAGGACGTCCTGTTCTACAAAAACCATATTCGTCTCACCGCCAATCTTCAGCGTCGCGAAGAGTCTTTCTCGGATTATCACGAGTTTATACCGATCTACTATCTTGATCTCAAGAGTTACGGTTACGCCGTCAACGTCAGGTATTCTCCATACAAGCGGCGGGGTATCACGGTTGGTGGCGTTGACGTCATAGATGTTTATTATCGAGACTGGAGAGTTACCACCCAGTTGAACTATACCGGTTATCCGACATTCAACATGGTCTACTCACGTCTATCTAATTTTGACCGGGAGGCAGTGAGGCGATTTGACGGCTATAACCGCAACTGGGTTCTGGAGAGCTCCCACCGTGTTGACCCGGTTTCACTGCGAGCGAATTACAGCAACCTGAAACAGGTCAACAACCTCGCTGGTGGCAGTGAAACCCTGACAGAAAGTTACAGCGGAACATTCGGCTTCAACGAGGCTGTATCCGGCCTGGGTTTCTTGAGCGTCACCTATAA
Source organism: Candidatus Zixiibacteriota bacterium (assembly GCA_020348905.1). Lineage (GTDB taxonomy): Bacteria > Zixibacteria > MSB-5A5 > GN15 > FEB-12. Next base: position 1,949,471 of record CP070756.1, on the reverse strand, counting down.
CTATTATGACACGCGCCGGGAAACCGGGGCCGCCTTCAGTCAGAACTCGAATACCCACTCGCTGAACTCGATCGCCATAATCGACGCTATCGAGAAACTCAGCGCCAATGTGAGCTATTCCGGGATGTTTACCAGTGCCGAACAGCAAGCCCAGACATCGGAGAACACTAATCAAAATATCTCAGCGTTGCTTGAATTCACACCGACCGGTTATCTGAGTTTTCAAACCAGCAAAGGGTATCAGGAGTCGGAAAGGCAACAGGACAGGAGTGTCACTGAATATCTGAACGTGGGAGTGACTGTCACCAGGTATTTTCGCAATGGGGTAGACACTCGCCTTACCTACAACCGAACCTTTTTTCAGCGATCGCCAAGGGTCGCCCCTGTTACCGATACGGCCGGGGTGATAATCGGAACCGTGGATGCCGGTAAGTACAACCTCGATACCTACCAGGCCTCGCTCAATTTCTCTCCGCGACCGTATATTAAAACCTATCTCGATCTGGGGCTCACCCGGGACAGCGACCCGCTTGACGAGCAGCGTCGTTACCAGTTGACCCGGTCAGTCGATATGCGTTTTGATTTCTCCCGCAAACTGGAAGGCCGTTTCAGGTTGACGACGCAGTACCTGGGCGAGAAACTTCGGCTGGACCGTTCTTTTTCCGACAACTACAACCTCGGCTTGACCTTTATCCCGCGAGGAAACATCAATCTCAACGCCACCTACATCTATACTGATTTCAAAACTGCCGCACGGTCGAGCTTAAGTTCCGTCAGTGGCTATTTCAGCTATTCCTTTCGTCGAGCCTTTACGTTTTACATATCGGTCAATGACCAGATCCAGAAGCGAGAAGTGGCGACGGGCGATGACGAATTCACAGAGACAGAAACAAGGCCTCGAAGCGTGAACGGCCAGTTGCTGATGTATTTGAGCCGGAAGGTTACCTTATCTCTGGGATATCTGCGCAGCCGAACCCAGAACGCGGCGGGCGAAAAAATCATAAACGAATCAGTCCAGGGAGTGTTAAGTATACAAATATGAAGACTACGGGAAGAACTATGTTTAGAATCAAGAGTGCGATAATCATCGTTTCAGCTCTTTTGCTTGTGTCCTGTGCCGGCGGTAGAATGTACGTCAACGACGAAGCCGATTTTGGCTTTTACTCCCGGGTAGGTGTCATACCGTTCTCCAACCTGAGCAGTGACCGAAACGCGGCGGAGAAGGTTACCTCCAGTTTCATGACGGAACTGCTGATGCTGAAGTCGGTTGAACTGGCCAATCAGGGTGACATTGAGCTGGTGTTTAACGGGGTTGTGACGCAGGCAATGGTTAATGTAGTCGATGAGCTTACCAGCGAGCAGGCTGTGGCAATCGGCGAACAGTCCCAGGTGGAAGGGATTTTCGTAGGTGCTGTCAAGGACTTCGGCATGGTGCGGTCCGGTCAGGACGAGTTCCCGCTGGTAGCTTTGATTGTCCGCTTCATTGATTGCCAGACCGGCCGGGTGGTGTGGAGTTACGAAACCAGCCGCAAGGGCGGCCCCAAGTTTCCCATTTTTTCTTTTGGTGAAACGCACACCCTGGGCGAGATGACCACCAAGGTCTGCCGTGAGGTTGCACAGTCTTTCGGAAAAGTCTCGAGGTAATACGATGATACGCCGTTTGATCATCTTGACAGTGTTGATGCTGGTATCCCTGGGCTTGGGGTGTTCTTCAAGTCTGTCTACCCGAAAGCGAATAAAGGAGTCTCTGCCCGCTGCCTCCCGGGTGGCTGTCCTGCCCTTTGAAAACCTGAGCGGCCGGGAAAAAGCAGCCGAGAAGCTGACCGAGTATTTTGTTTCGACTATGTCGGGTTATAATCGGTTCGAGGCGGTGGAGTTCGGCCAGTTATATGAACACATGCGCCGTTTCCGGATCAGGTCGTCGTCGACGCTCACCAATGAGCAGATCGACAGCCTGGCGTCAGGCATGGGTCTGGATTACATTGTGACGGGCGCCACTCTTGAGTACGAAGAATTCGACAACAATTTTCTGGGCCGGGTGCCTCAGGTATCCTTCAACTGCAAATTGATAGATTGTCACTCCAAAAAAACAATATGGGTGGCCAGTTCTAACGGGCGGGGAGACAAAGGTGAGATAGCCTTTGGTATCGGTACGGTGAAATCGGCGGACAAGTTGGCCCGCAAAATGGTTGAGGAAACGGTCAATGAACTTGCCGGCCTGTTCTCCAAACAATAGCACTCCCGGTCTATTGGCAACTCTGATCATCTCGGCGGCTCTGACCGCGTGTCCGCCACTGGCCATCGCCCAGCCTGCCAATCTCGAAGAGAGAATTACGATCACTGAAATAGCGTTCGATGACGGCTGGCAGACCAAATTCAGAGGTGCCTCAGCCCTATTCGCTGATGAGCGAGCCGGGGAGCTGTTTGTTGCCGACGGCGGCAATAGTCGGATTGTGATCCTCGACGAAAAGCTTCAGTCCAAATTCGTCTTTGACCATTATGTGGCCGATCCCCGCACCGGGCGCTCCTTGAAGGGAGAGCCGAGGGATGTGGTCGTAAACAGCCGTGGTGAGATAATCCTGGTCGATAACTTGACCAACCAGATCGAGGTGCTGGATTTTCGTGGCAAGCTGCTGGAGATAGTGGAGCCGAATAAGCTCTATGGAGATACGACCCTGACCATCAAGCCGCAGCGTCTGGCAATCGATCGCTCCGATAGATTGTATGTAGCCACCGGCGGCGATCTAATCACCATCATGGTGTTGGATGATTATTACAGTCTGGAGAGGACTATTGGCAAGCGGGGCAGCGGCGAGGAAGACTTTAATACGATCCTGACGCTACAGGTTCATGACGGCAGGATCTACGCGACTGACCTGTACGCCCAACCAGCCGTGAAGGTATTCGATACCTCGGGTGCCTACCTCTTTGGCTTTGGCGGCCACGACGTTGAAAGGGACGACCTTTCCTTTCCATCGGGGTTAGCCATTTTGGAGGTTGATCCGGGGGTTGTCACGATCTGGGTTGCCGATGGTCTCCGGCAGGTGATAAAGGTTTACGATGACTCCGGTGAATTTCTCCAAACTGTTGGTGGTTTTGGTTTTAGGCCAGGCGAGTTCCGATATCCAGCTGATCTGGCGGTTCAGGGTGATTCGGTAATCTATATAGTCGAGCGGGTAGGTAACCGAATTCAGCGCTTCGATTTCAAATAAATCCCCACTAATTACGTATTCTTTTTAAAGAAGCACACTTGTGAGGCGTATTAGGTACTATAAAAAGCACAAAAATTATCCTTTTTTTTCAAAAAATCGCTTGACAAACAGGACTAACCTGGTTAGCATTTGCTCAGATAAAGATACATTTTTCACAAAGTCTTAGAGGTTATTTACAGCACTGGTGGGCTAGGAAACGACAGAAGGACAGCAATTTTAAACAAAAAGGGGCGAGATCGAGAAAAGAAAGAGTGTTGCTTGTGAAATTTGTCACATACAATACTCAAACATTGTTGATCCGGCCTCCCCAAAAGAGCCATAAATGAAGAAATCTTTAACTATACCGTGTGAGTTTCTAGAAACCCAAAGTAAAGGTATGGAGGTTAAACTCATGAAGAAACTAACCCTGGTGGGAATCGCGGCCATAGCGCTTCTCGCTGGCGGCGCAATTGCCGGTGACTACCATACGGGTGCGTCACTTAATTGCGCTGAGTGCCATGTGATGCACTACAGTCAGACCCACGGTTACAACAGTGACGGTGGTGGTATAACGACCCCGCTGGGTGCATCCGGACCTTACCATTTCCTGCTTCGCAACGAGATCAATGCTCTGTGCCTGTCGTGTCACGACGGCCAGACGTTTGCTCCCGACGTGCTGGCGGCAAATGGTGGTAATACGCCGACCAACGGTCGTCAGGCTGGCGCCCTCAACCGTGATGACGTGGCCCCGTATTTCAACGAGACCGGTCATACGCTTAATACGACCGATGCTGCCCCGGGAGGCACCTGGTCGAACGCCGATGGTCTGAACTGCACCAACTGTCACCAACAGCATGGTTACGGTGGTTTTGTTGCCGCCGGCAACAATCCCTATCGCAACCTGTTGTACAATGCTGGTGGCGTGGCTGGGCCTGGCCTCAGCTACTCGATTGGAACGAACGTACTGACTACAGATGTCTTTGAGAACTCCGCCGCGTACGGTGGTGATCACTATGACATCCAGAACGTGCACTTCAACGAACCGAGTCAGACGGCTTCCGCCTACGGCGCGTGGTGTCAGGGCTGTCATACCAACTTCCACGGAACTTCGGCAGACGCTAACATGCGTAATGCCGCTGCTGCCGCAGGTACGGAATG
>CP070756.1:1934189-1945022 GCA_020348905.1 Candidatus Zixiibacteriota bacterium | reverse complement strand
GGTCACACATCAAGTGCAGCACATGACCGCCCCCGATGGCATACCCCGCTACCATCGCGATCACCGGTTTGGGACAGGTGCGAATCTGCCTCTGAAAATCAAGAACATTCAAGTGTTCTCCACCCTCTTCGTCCTTGTACCCGGCCTCGCCCCGGATTCGCTGGTCTCCCCCGGAACAAAACGCCTTGTCCCCTTCGCCGGTCAGAATTACGGCCCCGATTGTCCTGTCGGCGCGCGCGTCGGCCAGCGCATCGATCATCTCCTTGACCGTCAGCGGTCGAAAGGCATTGCGCACCTCCGGCCGATTGATAGTAATCTTGGCGATTCCTTCGGCTTTGTGATACCTGATGTCCTTGTAGTTGCCGCATGCGACGAAGTCTATTGTAGCCATCTCTTGCCTTTCATCTATGGATTCAAAAACTGATTTACCGCAATGACAAATTCTTCCGGTTTCTCAAAATGAACGTTGTGACCGGCGCCGTCAATGATAACCACTCGTGCCGCCGGGCAGAGCTTGACTATTCCCGACGCCATCCGGGTATATTTTTCATCAAGAGACCCTGTCACCAGAAGAAGTTTCGGTCTTATCCCGGGCAGTTTTTCCCACAGCGAGGGCTGCGCACCCGGACCCATCATCCGAAGTGAAAGACTTAACCCGTCACGACTGTTGGTAAGTCTTCGCGCTCTCATGCTTTCGAAGGCTTCACTGGTTTGGTCCATCGTCGCAAAGAGCGGCATCCGATACCACTGATCGATAAACTCTTCGATGGGCATATTCCTCAGCGCATCTGACAGTTCATGGTCCTGCTTGACTCGATCTCGTCTTTCCCCTTCGATAGCAAGTCCGGGCGAGGCCGACTCGATCACAACTTTATCGAATTTCTCGGGATAGTGGATGGCCAGGAAGAAGGCCAGACGTCCCCCCATCGAGTAACCCGTCAGGTCACATGATCCAATTCCAAGATCATTCAGTAGAGCGACAAGATCGGCCGCACACTTTTCCATCTGGTAGTCTTCCGGTTTCGCTGCTGCTGTTTTCCCATGGCCGGGAAGATCCACGGCAATGCACCGTCGCGACGAGGTAAGCGCTCCGGCAATATAATCCCAGTCGGCGCAACTGCCCGTAAAACCATGCAGCATCAGAAGCGACCGTTTATCAGGGTCGCCGTGTGTCACATAATGATAATTGGCGGATTTGGTCACCGGCACCTCAACTCTCTATAGCGCCCTTTATTTCATCCTGCAACTTCAGATGGGCGGCGTGGTTTTTCTCGCGGTCCGTTACGACTTCTATTATCGATGATTTTTCGCTCGCCTGCGCCTGCCGGAGCATATCCACGAACGACTGTTTGGAGTCCGGGCGGAAGTAACCCAGCCCAAACATTGACGCAGTTTTTTCAAAAGACAGACCATGGGGCGTCCCAAAATATGTTTCAAAGACATCTCTGCACCCGGCCACCGGCAAGAACGAAAAGATACCGCCACCGTTGTTGTTGATTACGATGAGGATTACCGGTGTCGTGCTGCCGCGCAGCAGCGCCAGCGAGTTTAAATCGTGCAGCATGGCCAGGTCGCCAATAATTGCTGTTACCGTTTCGCCCGATCCAGCCGCATATCCCGCCGCGGTGGCAATGCTGCCATCAATACCGCTGGCACCGCGGTTGGCAATCACCCTGACCGTAGGACCCGAAGGCTCACCGTACATGTCCATGTCACGGATTGGCATGCTGCTGCCCAGAAACAGCCCTTCGCCCGCGCGCACGTTGGTCGACACGATGCGGGAGACGGCAAATTCCGTCAGACCCTCATGATCTTCGCCAAAACGATCTATTGTTTCGCCGGCCTTGTCGTTTGCCCGACGAAGTTCATCCAGTTTGCCGGAATCGGACTTGCTGCTGATTCGCGTTGTCATCGCCCTGCAGAAACCGGCTATGCCGCCCTCGATTCTCTCCGTTACCGCGTCGTTCGGGTCAAGACGGAAGGGGTGATCGACAACATGTATATGATGTTCACATTGGCGCTGTTTGAAATACTGGTTGAGCCGCTTCGAGGCTACCACCCCGCCCAGATGCACAATAACGGGCACACGCATTGACTGATAACTCTCCGACAACAACAGTTGGTCAAAGTATGCCATCAGGTTGCGGCAGGCCGGACCCAATCTCAACCCCGACCGTATATCGGCCACGACCGGCCAGTTCAATTGCTCGGCCAGGTCTTTGGCTGCTTGGATGTCATCATCCGTTTCAAGTTTGCCGACAACCAGAATCCCGAACTCTGCGCCGTTTATCGACGATACTGCAGCCTCAATGTTATCAGGATCGGGGTTCTTCTCTCGCTCCACACTGAGATACGGTTGACTACCCTTCAGCCAGTTTTCAACACCCGAAAGGTAATCTCCGAAATCTCGCTCAGGATCTGTCGGCGCCAGCGGTTCATCAAACTGGCAGTTAATCTGCACCGGACCGCGCGGCGTCCGAGTGGCCAGGCGAACGGCTTCATCAAGTACCGTCAACAGCGACTTGGGTGATGACTTTTCATCGGGACACGGCAGATCATGGAAAAACCTGACGTACCTGCCGTACAGTTCCACCTGATCGATAGTCTGGTTGGCCCCGGTGTTGCGAAGGTACGAGGGACGGTCGGCCGTTAGAATGATCATCGGTATCATATCCATCGAGGCTTCAACGACGGCCGGATAGTAATTGGCCGTAGCCGTCCCGGAAGTACAGACGAGCACCGATGGCCTTCCCGTAGCGCCAGCCTCACCGAGGGCAAAGAAAGCCGCACCGCGCTCATCAAAATGGGTAGTTACCCTGGCTGTCTTGCTTCTGGCCGCTGCAATCGTAAGCGGCGAGCATCGCGATCCCGGTGAGAGTACGAATTGTTCGATGCCGTGGCGCCGCAATTCCTCCACCATCATGTTGGCCCACACCTGGTTGATGTCACTGGCTTTCTGATTCATCATGGCATAAGAACCCTCATGAAACCGGCAATCTTTGCGTTAATCTCATCCCATTCGTTATCCGGGTCCGACCCTTCCACTATTCCTGCACCACCAAAAAGACTCACGCTGTTATCTTTGACCAGGGCCGATCTGATTGCCACCGCGAACTCACTTTCGTCTTTGCCTACCCAACCTGCCGGACCGGCATACCAGCCGCGGTCGAAGTTTTCAAGCTTTCTTATCTCTTCGAGAGCATCCTCTCGCGGGTAACCGCCGACCGCGGCCGTAGGATGCAACGCATTCAGCAGGTCAGCATCGGTCACACCGGAGTTCAACTTGAACTTCAGCGGTGTCATCAGGTGCTGCACCCTTTCAAGCTTAAGCAATGACATGGCCGCACCATCAACCGCAGCCTGTGTCCCGGACAGGGTCGACAGACTATCGACGATACTACTTACGACGAAACGGTGTTCGCGAATATCCTTGTCGCTACTGAGCAATTCTTCAGCCAGTTTCTCATCCTGTCCCGGCGTCTCGCCGCGCGGTCGTGTTCCGGCAATCGCTTCGCAAATCAGTTTGGTACCCTTGCGCGAATACAGCCGCTCTGGAGTCACACCCATGAAAGCAACCTGCGGTGCTGGCTGGAAATAGAAACAGTAGCTGCTCGAAATGCTCTGGCTGATTTCTCGCATCAACGAAAGCGGCGGCACCGCTTCATCAAAAGCGAGGCTGGTCCTTCGGGCCAGAACGATCTTCTCAAAACCCCCCTCTCGAATAGAATTAAGAGCGGAACCAATAGCCTTACTCCATTCAGTCGGGTCCGGTTCATCTTCACGCTGAACTGCAGCTGGCAAGCCACTGGAAGTAACGTCGGATACTTCCAGCAGCAAATTCAATTCAGTCACTATGTCATCGGCAGCTTCACTGTCCCTGCGTGGAAAGAGATTACAGACCAGCCTTGTCCTGCTGGGGGTGCGAGTTAACTCGAATCGAGGTAGAACAAAAAGATACTTGCCGAACGGCTGCCATTCGTCATTGACGGTTCTTTCCACATCAAACCTGCCGCCGCCATAGTAGCGAATATCATCGTCGCCGGCTTCGAGTACAGTCCGCAAAGATTCAAGCGTTTCTGAGAGATTGCCAGTGCCGGCATCATACCAATCCGCCACCCCGGTTCCGGCCATCTCAAATCTGCCGTCACGATCCCGCCAGTAGAGCCTGACTTTGGACGAGCTTCTCATCAGCCAGTCGATTGGAGACTGATCCGGCACGGTTACCTCGATGCGCACCGGACCCCCGGGCATATCGCGTGCACCGGACGCTTCGGCCACCAGGACCGTTTCAATCTTGCTCTTCATCAATTCAACGGCCAATTGTATGTCGGATGCTTTATCCTGAGTGTTAGCGGAAGACATATCTTTAACCGAATTGTCCACCGTTAAGGTTTGCGCGCGTGCCTTCATAAATGGTCGCCACCCCGAAAGTGAGCCGGTCGGCGCTTACATTGACAAAACCGGCTTCTTTCATGAGTTCACAGAACTCGGTTCCGTAGGGAAATGTCTCTACCGTGCGGTTGAGGTAACGGTAGGCATAGCTGTCGCCGGAGATTATAGCCCCTACCACGGGCAGCACGTACCGAAAGTAAATCAGATACAGGCCTCGCATGAAACGGTTCTCCGGCAGCGAGAACTCAAGTATCAAAGCCCGGCCGCCATCGTTCAAAACACGATGCATCTCCTTGAGCCCGGCCGGAACGTCGGTCAGGTTTCTTATTCCGAAAGCAATCATAACGGCATCGAAACTGCCGCCGGCGAAGGGCATATTCATAGCATCACCTTGCGCGACTGTCAGAACGTCTCCAAGATTCCTGTCGGAGATCTTTTCGAGCGCGATGGCGAGCATCTTGTCGGCCATATCTATACCCATTCCCTGTTTAACCCGGCCGCTGTGGTCGTAGACCGAAATCAGCAGGTCTGCCGTCCCGGTGGCAAGGTCGAGCACCGAACAGTCGGGTCTGTCGGGCAAATGACCGGCGACTCGCTTGCGCCAGGCAACATCCCGACCGAACGACAGAACTCGGTTAAGCAGGTCATATCGGTGGGCAATGCGGTCAAACATTTTCCACACTTCCTTGCGCGATGGCGCTTGTTGCTCGGCGGGAGATCGTTCGTCTGACATTGACCTGCTCGGTATAATCACTCTAAAACGGTTAGTGGCGCTGCTTTCAAAATCCATTTAAGATCGCGAACTGGCAATATAACCAATCGCCCGGTGGATTCAAGTCTTTGCTGACCAACAGGCCGTCAGAGGAGCCAGTCTATCGGTTGTCAATCAATAACTTATATGGCTGTTTGGGCGGGCCGGAGGCGCTGTTGCCTTGATGGTGGCTTTTTCTTACCATTAGTTAAATCAATTCAACCTATCAGGGGATTTTCTACATGAACTATCGCAGGATTGGAAAATCAGGTCTCAAGGTCTCTGAAATAGCTATCGGGGGTTGGCTTACCTACGGCGGTCCCGTGTCAGCCCGTGAAACTGCTCCAATCATGAAAGCCGCGGTCGACCTCGGCATCAATTTCATCGACCTGGCGGATATATACACCAAAGGTAAAGCTGAAGAGGTAGTAGGAAAAGCCATCAAGGATTTCAAGCGTTCGGACCTGGTAATTTCCAGCAAAGTCTTCTGGCCAATGTCGGAGAACATCAACGACCGGGGCTTAAGCCGTAAGCACATTATGGAATCGATCGATAACTCGCTATCGCGCATCGGCACCGATTACCTTGACATATACTTCTGCCACCGCTTTGACCCGGAGACTGAAATAGAAGAAGTGGTCCGCGCCATGGACGACCTGGTTCATCGGGGGAAAATACTCTACTGGGGAACTTCGGTATGGACCGCTGCCCAGATCGAGCGCGCGGCCGGCATTGCCCGCGATCTCAGGGCCTACCCACCGGCCGTGGAACAACCGCGCTATAATATGATCGACCGGCACATCGAGCTGGATATCATGCCCAGTTGTGCCAAAAACGGGATGGGTTTGACGGTTTGGTCCCCCCTGGCCCAGGGTCTTCTGACCGGCAAGTACAACGATGGCATCCCCGAGGACAGCCGCGGCGGCTCGACCGACTGGCTCAAAAACGATCTTACCGATGAGAACCTTAAGAAAGTTAGAAAGCTGTCTGAAATTGCCAAATCGCTTGAGCTGTCGATGCCCCAACTGGCCCTCGCCTGGATCCTCCGCCGCCCGGAGATTAGCTGCGCCATCACCGGCGCTACCAGTGTTGACCAGGTCGAGAAAAATGTGATGGCGTCGCAGGTGAAATTGGACGATGATACCCTTCGCGAAATCGAAAATATACTTGATAATCGACCCCGAAAGTGGGCCTTCTAAAGGAGATGCCATGTTCACTTCAATCGAACACTTTGACAAAACCTGGTCGCAGGAGATGAAATTCTCCCAGGGCGTGATGGATGCTTTGACCGATGCATCACTGTCCCAAAGCGTTGCCGATGATCACCGCACCCTGGGCAGAATGGCCTGGCACATTATTACCAGCGTCCCAGAAATGGCCACCCAGACCGACCTCAACCTCGATGGCCCCGACCCAAAGGCCCCTGTCCCGAATACCGCCGCGGAGATCAGTCAGGCGTACAAACAGGTATCGGAAAGCCTGTTGAATCTGGTCAAGACCACCTGGAACGACGCCACCCTCCAGCAGGAAGATGACCTTTACGGCGAGCAATGGAAACGCGGTTCGACGCTGCATATCCTGATGTTGCATGAAATCCACCATCGTGGTCAGATGACGGTACTGATGCGGCAGGCCGGGGTAAAAGTTCCTAACATATACGGGCCCGCCAAAGAAGGTTGGGCTGAATACGGAGCGCCGCCCCCCGAAATCTAATCGAACGGCGGCCTGATAGTTTGTGGTTTTGGGAAAGCCGACGACTAAATCAGGTCGGCATCTTCCAGGATTTTTGAACTGAGCGAAATACCGACGGAATCGACAACCAACTTGTTCACTTCGTAGTGCAGCTTGGAATCCTTCTGGTCCTGCCGGAAGGCGATCATGGCCCCGAAGCGGGCGAACTCATCGGCATCTGCTACCGTAACCGTCTTTGAACCGGAAATCTTCTTTAACACTTTTGCCAGCACCGAAAAATCATCGGTTGGCAAGTACAGGATCCGGCTGGCTGACAGGTCATCGTCGGGAGATACCGCTTCGACTTTGACCTTGGCGCCCTCTTCGGCATGTTTTTCAGCCAGCTCGGCCAGCTTGGCTAATTCCGGACAATCGCCGACGACGTAAATCAGGATTTCCTCGTCCTCACTTGGCCTGGCGTCTTCTGGCCACTCGATATTGTCAACAAGGCTGACAATAAATTCCGCCTTGCGTTCAATCTCTTTGTCCGTGTCAGCCTGGACTACCACAAAAAGGGCAAACACCATAGCTGACAACAAAACCAGACTCTTTTTCATAGCCTCTCTCCAAATACTATTACAATCTCGAACCCGTCCTCTATAAGGCTCTGTGACACTTAATATTATCTCTCGCAAAAATGGGCTGTTACAACCTATATAAACTACTTTCTCGCCAATATGTTCCCTAACACAGTACGTATAATCGAGTAAATCGGTTTAAAAGAGATATCGGAATTCGGAGATTTTCCGTTAACAACAATCTCTCAAAATGGCCCCGATAAGGATAATCAACTGGCCCGTAAGACCGATATGCTAAAATATAAGGCGGACAGCCCCGGTCAGACATCAATCACAAGATTTCTAAATACGTTCTGGAGGATAGCATGAAGACCGAAGTCAAGAGAAGCAATTGGTCGCGCTTCTGCAAAAGGTTTACCAGTCTCAACCAGTATCGCCCGGTCAAAGTCCGGATCAGGCGTAACGGAAACAAAGAGACTGAGATCACCTGCGAGACACCCCTGATGGGTATTGCCCTTACCAAGAAAGGCCGGTTTATCGATGGCGTGGAACTGTTTACGGCCCAGACCGATCCTGATCGCCTGACCAGGCCTGCTCTCTCGATAAAGGAGCCGGTGAGAATCATCGCGGACAAAGACAAGAACAAGGACGACAGCCGGCTCATGGTTGAAGCCAGCGATGGCACCCAGGTACAGATTGACCTGGCCGGCCAAAAGGATTCCGGACAGGTTCACTCGGTAGTGGAAAAACTGGCCTATACCATGTACGAGCGCCGGGGCCACCAGGCGGGCCACGACACCGAGGACTGGCTCGAGGCCGAGCGCCTGATTACCGAAACCGCCGATCACTTGAGACACTAGCGTCGGGTTTACTCAGCGCAAATCGGGAGCAAATTGACCAGATTTTTTGTTGATTAGACAGATAGAAAGATTGTTATTGTCAATACACGGGAAAGGAGGTGGTCCTATTTTGAATATAGACATACGTGAGGTGACTGCTACTTAGTCGCTACCTCAACAGATTATTGTTGGGGTCGCGCAAAGTAAATCCCAACAGTTTTACCGGCCTGACGGCTCCCGTGGAGTTGTCAGGTTTTTTTATTTGGTATCAGAAAGGCCGGTGGAAGTCGAATGACAATCAGATATCGCCGGACTTGTCGCGCTTCTCGAGCATGTCCATCAGGTAACGGTTCTCGAGCTCTTTGGCTTTCACATAATTGCGGTGGATGTCCCGTAGCGACACCATCCCAATCACGTTATCACCATCGACAATCGGTACGTGACGAATCCAGTTCTTCTCCATGATCCCGGCAATGTAGTTGATATCATCATCGGGAAGGCCGACGATTAGCTCGGTTTTCATGAGGTCTTCAACGGTCAGTTTCTCGTACTTGCCCTTGGTCTGATAGACTTTTTCGAAAATGTCCTTATCGGAGATGATTCCAATCAGCTTCTTGTTATCATCCACTACCGGCAGGCATCCGATCTTTTTCTCGATTAGAATCCCCATGGCTTCATCGATGGAAGTTTTGGGCGCCGCGGTGATGACCTCTTTGGATTTGTTTTCCAGCAGTGCTTTAACGAGCATAACTCACCTCTCTATATTCTATCCGATGACTTATTTCAAGGGATCCGAACAAGCCTAAATATAGCCGGCCCGTCGACAAACCACAAGGCAAAGATTGACCTCGACAGGGCTGTCTGGCCGGGCCTATCTTACCGGGCAAGAATTACTTCTTGGCAGCCTTGGCGTCCGGCAAACGTCTCACACTGTTTGAGCGGCACTTCGGGCAGCTACGCTCCGTGACGTTATCATGGTCGTACATGCCGGAGTACTCATGACCGCACATCAGGCACCTGAATTGAACCTGCTTGGCTACCATCAGACGCTCACCTCCGCCTTGGCCTTGGGCTTCTTCTTCTTTTTGGCCTTCTCTTCTTCCTCGGCCAGCACTTTCTTGGTGAACTCGATCTCTTCGTCGGTCACGGCCTGGACGCGTTCCTCGAGCTCACGCATGACCTTGGCAAACTTCTGCCCTTCGGCGGCCGAGATCCACTCCAGCTGGAGCCGGTCAACCCGAATACCCAGCTTGTCCAGTTTGTTCCACAGCCGATCCATCCGCTTCTGGGTCCAGTGAACGGCATTGATGTAGTGGCAGTCAGCAAAGTGACAGCCGCTGACCAGCACCATCGGGGCGCCCAGCTTGAAGGCATGCATCACGAATTTCTCGTCCACGCGGCCCGAACACATGGTCCGGACAAGACGGCTGGAGGTCGGGTACTGCAACCTGGCCGTACCGGCGTTATCGCCACCGGCGTAGCTGCACCAGTTACATGCGAACGTAAGCAAATGCTTCTCCGGATCATCCTTTACAATCGCCTCCACCTGCGCCATGATTTGCTCATCGCGGAAGTGGCGCATCTGGATGGCATCCTGCGGACATTCAGCCGCACAGGCGCCGCATCCGGCACAGGCAGCCTGGATAATCATAGGCGGTTTTTCCGCCTTGCGATCCGGAGCACCAATGGCATTGTAAGGACACACCTTGGCACAGATGCCGCAGAAATTACACAGCTCGGTGTCAACCTGCGAGGTGATAGCCTCGATTTTGGTCTTACCGGCGTTCAGCAGAATACTGGCCCGCGCCGCAGCGGCACTGGCCTGAGTCACGCTGTCCTTGACATCCTTGGGGGATTCAACGCACCCGGCGATAAAGACCCCCTTGGTGGGAGCGTCAACCGGCTTGAGTTTGGGATGCGACTCCATTACGAAACCGTCCGACGTCGTTGACAGCGTCAAGAGCTTTCTGACCGTGTCGCCGTCCTGACGGGGGATTACTCCCTGCGACAGAACCAGCATCTCCAGCTCGTGTTTCTCCAGTTTACCGGTGGTTGTGTTTTCTACCGTTAAAATCAGGTTGCCGGTTTCGGGATCCTCGACCACGTCGCCGGGGATACCCCTGACATACTTGACGCCTTCCTCCTTGCTGCGCATGTAAAGGTCCTCAAAACCTTTACCGAAAGCTCGCATGTCCATATAGAAGACGCTGGCTTGCACTCCGGGATAATGGTCACACAGTAGGAGAGTGTCCTTGACGGTATTCATACAGCAGATATTGCTGCAGTAAGGATTGCCGCGACCGTCCTGCGAACGGGAACCCACGCACTGGATGAAACCAATCTTCTGGGGAATCTTCCGATCACTGGGCCGAATGAAATGCCCTTCGGTCGGTCCCCCGGCGCAGATAAGCCGTTCAAATTCCATGCTGGTGATGACGTTATCGAACCGGGTATAGCCGTATTCGTCATATTCGGTAGGATCGTATACGTCCATTCCGGTGGCGGCGATTACAACCCCCACCTCGATATTCACCAGCTCGTCCTGATCATCGTAATTGATACAGTGTTTTTCGCAAACGTCGGCGCACTTGCCGCAGGCGAT
>CP070756.1:1920075-1934089 GCA_020348905.1 Candidatus Zixiibacteriota bacterium | reverse complement strand
TCGAACCCTGGATAGAGCTTTCGCCCTATAACGGATTAGCAATCCGCCGCCTTCAGCCAACTCGGCCACCTCTCCGATTGTTCGATAGCTGCAATTGTGGGACGGCTGAGGTCGCGCCAGATGCGGGCCCCACTCGTAGCATTCAGCACGAAATATAGGAAATAGCGTCAGAATATCAAGATTTTTGAAGGCCGGCTACAACTGTTTGTGAGCTAATCGGTTTGAGGAGTCTTTTCGCCGGAGCCCGACAGCAGCCGCCAGTAGGCCCTTTCCACTACCAGCGATATTTCAAAGCTCTTAAACGGCTTGGTGATGTACTCATCGGCACCAAGCAACAGGGCGTCCTTCACGGTGTAAGTATCGCCGTAAGCGGTCATGATAATAACGCCGATTTTGGGATGCTCTTCTTTAATATGTTTGAGAAGATCGAAACCGCTCATCCGCGGCATCTTGACATCGGAAATAACCAGATCGACTTTCTCCGACTGCAGTATCTCCAGAGCATGGGCGCCATCTTCGGCGGTAAGAATATTGTAACCATCGCGTTGAAGAATCTTGCTCAGCAGCGAGCGCATCATCTCTTCATCGTCGACAACCAGAATGGAAATCGAGCTTTTCATCGCTTTTGTCCCCCGTTTTTTGTTACTTTCAATTTCTCAACTCACCCAAAACGGCCGTTTATTTCAACAGCGTTGCCATCACCTCGGAGATGAAATTCTCGAGCATGATGGGTTTGTACATTATGCTGCAAGCTCCCATGATACCGGCTTTGTTGACAATCTTTTCGGTGGCGTTTCCGGTAATGATCATAACCGGCACGTGTGGCGAGACTTCCTTAATCGCCTCCAGCACTTCCAGGCCGGACATTTCCGGCATGATCAGATCGAGTGTTATCAGGTCGTACTGGTTGGTACGAGCCTTCTCGACGGCATCGGCGCCGTTATCGGCCATATCGACCGTAAAGGCATCGGTGAGGGCACAAAAGTCTTTGAAGACATCCTGTACCCACTTCTCGTCGTCAACAATCAGTACCCTAAAGGGAGTGCCCCGCTTTTCAGCCATCTCGTTGAGCTTTTCGATACATGCTAAGGGCATAATCTTAGACCTTCTGTGGTTGTTGCATTAAAGGCAGTTTAAGACCGCCTGTCTATTTCTATGAATCTCAGAGTCTATTTTCAGAACCGATCCGGTTATGGTCGTCGCCCCGCCCGCCTGTTATCATTATCGTCGGGGCCAGTTGTTACCTGCAGCTGTTACCTGCAAACTCCTAAATAGTTATATCTGTCTGTTTAGCCAGAGTGCGCATAATATCCTGGCACTGCTGGAGAATCGAGTTCAGTTTGGTCTCGATTCTGTCGCTTTGATTTGCCCCTGACGGGACGTCGTAAGCCATAGTTTCTGCGTTTCTGGCCGCACTTATTATCAGAGCCAGTTCCTGGACCACTTTGACAGAACCGTTGATGAGTTTCATGAACTCAGGCTCAAGGCGATTGAGTTCATCGGAATTACCCTTCGCTTTGGCCAGATAGATAGCCAGGTTCAGGGCCAGTTTCTTGACCTCGTCATTGAGCAGATCTACCTGGTCGAGAATCTCGAGATCGGTGCTGCGGCTATTTTCTTCGGTCACTTTTCACCAGCAATTCTTTAATTTTCGATTTCAGTGGTTCGAGGTCGGATGATTTGACGATATATCCATCGGCCAGCCAGGAGTTGAAGTCCGCCTTATAGGAGCTGTAGGCGGAATTAATCACCAGTCGGGTATGGGGCGACATTTCTCGCAATTGCCCCAGAAGTTCCAGTCCATCAGTACCCGGCATCTCGATGTCCACAATTGCCAGGTCGTAGTTGCCTTCGGAAAACCTCTCGACAGCTTCAGAGGCACAGGAGGCGGTATCGACAAGATAGCCGGAACGGCCGAGGTCGTGCTCGTACAGAAGCCTTAGAGCATCGTCATCATCAATCACCAGAATATGATCAGACACCGGTATTCTCCCTGGCAAGCGGAAGTTCGACAAATAGTGAAGGTACGGCACTACCATCGCTGAGTATACCGCAGTTGCCGCCGTGGTAACGAATGGTTTCACCGGCCACGAGTATTGTCAGTCGTTGCGAAGCCTTGTTGTCCGAGAAGATTTGTTTCATGGTCTTGATGGTACGTTCCCGATCCTGCTCGGCTACCTCAAGGCGAATGAACATGGCAGCGAAGTTATCTTTCTGTTCGGTTCTGATTTCGGCTCGTCCAGGCGGGATGAGATCCTCGGCTACCAGCTTGAAGAACTGGTAGAAGGCGTGCGAGAGCTGGTCGAAGTTGCCGCGGAGCGTCATCGGCTGCGGGGAAAGTGAAAGTGCGATCTCGACATCGCTCTTGCGCAGGCGACCTTTAATCAGACCCAGGTTTTTCTTTATCAGTTCCGCGAAGTCGATCTGGCGGCGGTCGCACTTGCTGGCCTCATGGAAATCCAGAACTTCGGCCAGGACCGATTCACTTCGGGTGGTTTCGCTGGCGATAATGTTGAGATATTCGCGCTGTTCGTCGGTGGCCTCGGACTTAAGCATCATGTTGGCGAAACCACCTATAACGGCCAGGGGATTGCGCAGTTCATGGGCGATGGCTGCGGTCAGTTCGCCAATGATGGACATTTTTTCGATCTTGATAATATGGTCCTGAGATTCCCCCAGCAGCCGGTTCATATCCTCAAGCTGCGAGGCGCGGGCAATCTGTTCTTCGTAAAGGCGGGAGCGCTCCATAGCCACCGCCGCCTGGTTGGCCAGGATCTGAAGCAATTGCACCGAGTCATTCGATATTGGCCGGCCGGTAATGGCACAATCGGCCGCCAGCAAACCACGTAAGTTACCTTTGCTGATCATTGGCACAAGAGCCATCTTTCTGGTCCCAAGGCGATCCACGAATGAGAGTGTCATTGAGTCGATATCAGCGACAGTTTCCAGGTTAATCCACATCCCCTTACGGCAAGCTTCACTGATGAGCGAGCCGGCCTTGAGGTCCAGTTTCATATCTTTGATGAGGCTGTTTACGGAGCTTGTCCGGGCGGCCGAATCTCTCTTTTCAACCTCAAGCAGTTCTCCCAGCGACAGGTCTCGGGCCTCCAATTCCTGCCAGATATGCCCCGCTTCTTCGGCTGAGGCCGGGCCGATGGCCAGATGACCGTTGAGGCAGTTGGTGTCCTGATCGTACAGGAATAAGAAGGCGCGGTTGAAGCCGAGACCCTGCGAGGCGGTGGCACCGGTGAGGATGACCTCCAGAATCTGCTCGAGTTCGCATGACGATGACAGCGACGCGGCCACGGTAGAGAGAATCCGCAGTTCCTCCGACGAATCCGATACGGTGGTATTGCCGGCGGGTGCTTCGCTGATATCTCTGATGACTCCAAGCACCGTACCATGACCGTTATCCAAGGCTACCGGGACGCAGGCCAGATCCAATATCTGATACATGCCACTCGCGTTGGTGCAGGTTACACCGTGCTGGCAGAATCGTTCGGCACCGTCAAGAATGGGGCGCACTTTTTCTGTGAGGTGCAGAGACATAATCGAATCTATACTGGAAATATGCTGTTCGCCCCAGCCGTTATCCTTATCGATGCCGAACACACGCGAGGCGACATCGTTGTAACGCCTCAGGTATCCTTCGCTGTCAAGAATGAATAACCCGAGACCCAGGGCCTCCAATGCGGTCCACAGGGTTTCATCGTTCACTAACGGTTTGGTGATAGTCGATTCGCTATGCATTTCGTGTGGTAGCTTTCTCGGTGTGGCTTTCATCCCCGGTTTTCAAGTTGTCTTTTTTCCGGGTGGTCTTCACCAACTGCAGCAGTCGGTGGTTGGCCTCGTTAATTTTCATCAGGGCCCGCTCCATGCGCCTCAGACGTGAAATGCTATTCTGATCGGTGATAACCTTCTGCATCAGCATACACTGGATATTTCCCAGCAATATGGCGAGGGAGTTGTTGATGTCGTGGTTGATCTGCCCCACGAGATCTTTGATCTGAGTCGAGCCCGGTACATCGCTGGTCCGAGCACGCAGGGACTCTAATTCAGTTTTGAGGGTGTCAAGATCGGACCGGCACTTGCCGCTGATTCGCTCGAGATGAAGCTTCTCAAATGCGAGTCCCGTCTGGCCGGCAACCACCAGCATAAATTCAACATCATCCTCGGTATAGGCCCCGGGAGTTCGGCTGCCAAGATTGATCACGCCGATGACGTCATCGGCCACTATCAGGGGTACCGACATAAATGAAGCGTAATCGGTATCGGGATTGAAGTTATTATGGGTAGACCGATCCGAGAGAAGCACCGGCTTTCTGCTGTCGGCAGTATAGCCGGCCAGCCCGTCACCATATTCAATCTGCAGAAAATCAAGAACCTCTACCGTACCGTCGATAGAAGCTGCCTCCTGAAGGCGTCCGTCGCGGGAGTCACACAGGTAAACGGTAGCGGCGTCGAACCCCACCACGGACCTCAGGCGTTCCAGGACGGCGCGGTAGGTGCTGTCAGTCGATCCGTCGCTTCGGCACAGATCTATTATGTCTTTCACTGCCTCCAGAACGGCAGCGGTCTTGTTGGCGGTTTCTGTCGGCACTTCATCACCCATGATTAACCGGCCTAACGGTTTCCGGCCAGCGAACCAACCCGATTGGCCAGGTGCTGGCAGAGACTCTCCTCGAGCTGGTCGAAAAATCTTACTTTGGCCGGAGCCGTCAGGTGCAGGTCAGGATCGTTAACATCATCATCCATGGTAGCCTGAAAGATTCGGGAGCCTTTGCGCTCGATCTTGAACGGCTCGGCCGCCAGCAACCGGCTGCGATTCAGGTCCAGAAGTCGGAATTCCCCCTCTATCACTCCGACCGTTTCATACTTATGAAAAACCAGCGGCAGGTGGAATGATTTGCGTCGTTCCAACCTTTGCGATGTCACCTCAACGACCATCACGTACCGGCCGCCGGCCTCCCGACCCCATTCCAGCAGGCTATCGGTATTGTGATAATCGACGGGAAACACAGGTAAGATTTGATTTTTCTGATCGACGATACTCACGCTCATGTTAGATTCTCTCGTTAAGAGTCGCACCAGCTTGGTGTCGACCTGAGAATCACTGTAGGCCAGCGGTGGTGATATGACATTGAGGAACAGTCTCCGGCCCGGCGCAGAGCCAGCGTCAATGGCCGCCAAAATCAACAGCACAGTTACCAAAACGGTTAGCCGTTTCATCGAACATCAACCTTTCTTCTAAGCCTGTCACTCCGTATACAGGTACCTGCTGAGGACCTCGTGAACCTTCTCCTCGAACCCGTTGACGTTCTCACTGAGCAGGTCGATTTCGGCCTGAGACAGCAAATCCTTTAGATTTTCGCGGGAAATGAACTCGATCCCGGCCAGATAATTGTCGCCGTCCTTGTCGACGCGCTTGACAACGCCGAGAACATTGTCGAGTTTTTCAACTTCCTGAAGGATAAACCGCAGCAGAACGATATCCTGCTCCAGGATTTCCTCCTCGAGATCGACCAGCACGCCTCCCGCCGAGATGTTCAGCACGGTGCCGTGATAGTGGTACTCATCCTCGGCCGAGAAGTTCTCCAGGCAATCCTTGACCGACTTCATCCACACCGGAGCGGAAATCTCCAGTCGGATGAACCGGCGCTGGCTATCCTGATCCATTTTGAAGGGCTTTCTGACCTCGACCTTTGTGTCTCCGATGTCTATCTCGGAGACAAACTTCACTTTGTCGACGTTCTTCATATCACTGCTCCTGTATAGTGTTTGTTTGCATGTGTACAGCAAGCTCCCTGTTCAGTTCACTTCTCCGAGAAGCGCTGTATTCAAAAACAGCTCGGGGCAGTTTCTTAATGATAGCTGGCGCAAAGTGCTTCTCTTTGACATCGTTGACGATGAACTCTATACCTATTTTGAACCGGAAACTGTCAATTGGGTACGAATAACGCACCTGACCGATTACCAGAGTGGGAAATTCAATTTCGTTTGTATCGATATTCAATAACAAGTAGCTCTTGCTGGTCAGTTGCTTGGGTAGGCAGACCAGAACTCCACCGCTGGAGAAATTGACGGAGTCGGTTTCGATCCATCTGAGCCTGGCCAGGCGGTGAGCATCGACGTTTGACGGGGGCAGGACAGCGCATCGTACCGGACACGCCCAGTCATAACGCTTGAACTTGCGTCGCGACAGCGGAACCAGTTTCTCACCCAGCTCCAGGCAGCACTTACCACCGCCGGTTCGCTTGAGTTTGGCGTCTACCGATATACGCTGTCCCTTGAGGGTGAACTGGACAATCGTTTTCTGGTTGTTTATCAGAGTATCTATCATTCCGCTGTGGCCGCTTCGGTCGACGGATAATATCCCATTGTTGACCATGATGACCTTGGTGCTGAGCGGCTTGCCCTGAAACTGCTCGGTGAACAAAACAATCTCACGACCCACCAGCGAAGAAAGATCCACCGCGTCGATACTGATGGATGCCTTATCGCCCCCTGTTTTTTCGCTCTTAACTACCATGTTCAGATGAGTCCCTTCTTACGCAATTCTATCTGTTGCTGGAAAATGTACGTTACCAGCTTGTTCTGAGCATTGTGATCGAACTCCGCCGTTGATTTAGGCAGCCGCTTCAGTTCTTCCTGATAAAAGTAGTGCGAGAGGTTGTCTTCGCGGATGAACTCGATGCCGGTATAGTGTTGACCATCGCGGATAAAGGTCCGGCGGCAGATAGCCGCTATGGGCTGCTTTATATCCAGTCTCTTGAAGAGATCGGCCTTGACCAGAAGCGTGCTGGGGGGATCGATCTCGTCGACACTTTTCAAAAGCATGCCGCCACCGCTGATATCAACGCACACGGCATTCTGCCACTCGTCTTTCTCCTCTATCTTTTCGGCGCCCAAGTTGGCGATACTGACATCGCTGATAAGTTCTATCCGGACAAACTGGCGGCGCTGCACCCGCTGCACCTCGCGGGGCATGGTGAGCACGAACAATGTTTTGCCATCAATCTCACTCTTGCTGAGCAACGAATAAAACTGATATACGGCGTCTTCCTTGATAACCAGCACGACCACTTCACAGTTATCACGCAGCAGCGTATTACCCTCCCTGAATTCGGGGTTGCTGATGACGATCCCGTCTGGAATAAAGTCTTCGATGCGGGCCAGATACATGCCCCGTTCATCACCGTCGGCGATGACTATTTCGATTTTCTCCCAGAGTTTGAGTGGCTCTGATATTTGCGACAACACCAGTTCCATAATTACCTAACCTTCTTGAGTGCTCTTTAGAGCCTTCATGTTTGCCTTGCCCTGTTCGATAGCCAGTTCGAGGATCTTTCTGGCCAGCGCCGTTCGAGTCGGGTCCTGACGGTTCTGATAGATAAACTCCTGACCGTGCTTGATAGTACTGTTGAAGTACTGCCTGGCATCGTCATAAGCACCGATTCGCCGCGACAGTTCCGCAATGAGGTAGGACGCCTGGATCTGCTGATTACCGGGCGAGATGTCGCGACCGCCGGCAAAAGCCTTCTTGTAAAAAGCTATGGCCTGCTGCAAAGATTCGCGTTCATTGGTGACGATTCCGTCCCACTTTCTCTTGAAAGTCAGCAGGAAGTCGGTGAAAGAGTGATAGGCACCAAAAGACAGGCCCTCGCCAGCGCCCTCGTTACCGAAGGCCACTGACTTGTACTCATCCATGAATTCCGAGACGCTCTTCAGGCGGTCCTCGCTATCGGAGAGGTTCTGCGCCAGGGCGTCCAGATCAGGCGTGAACTTCTCCTGATAAGGAAGCATGCGTGCTTTCACTTCACCTGACAACTGATCGGATTCGAATTGAGCCGAAAGGTGCCTGACAAATGCAACCAGCTCTTCACGGCCTTTTTCGACAGCGTCCGTCAAACTGTGAAACTGGCGATCGATCTCAAGCATCAATCCTTTCAAAAGAGTGACCCCGGGGTTTTCACCTTTCTCCAGTTCGCGAAACACCCAGGCAATTCTGAGATAGAAGCGCCCCAGGTCCAGGTTACTGCAACGCTCTGCCAGTTGCTCGTCATAAACGGCAAGCACGAGTTTGAGAATCGCCGACTCGTTCGGATAACGAGTGATATCAATGGCCTCCCCGATACTACGAACCACCGAACCAGCTTCGGCCAGTCTCTCCAGATGTTTTTCCTTAACCGCTTTGAGGCGATACATCTTGAAGTTATTATCATTCTTCCATTCCTTGAAGCTGTTATTGAATTCACGCGTGTAATAACAGTTGGTACACATGGCGGTGAAATAGACGAGGGGGTTGTAGCCCTGGAATCGGGGATAGCGCCATTTGATCTCCTTGGGGCAAAAGTCCGTATCACGTCCGTTTTCATAATACGACCCGACCCGCACCGTCTCGTATTCGTTGACGGTCTTGCATATTGGACACTCGATCTTTGTCAGAAAAAACGGGCTTTCGTTAGACATGTTTATCTCCGTACATACTTAACTTTCGCTCATGCTCAACAGTGACAGCTCGGCATCAGAGATAGGAATCAACCGCTTTATCTTTTCGTGAGGGGCGCCCGCTTTGAGCATGGTACGGGCCACCCGGATAGTCTCAGCCCGGTCGCGTCGACGGGCGACTTCCTCGGCTTTGGCCGCAGGGACCCGATCAGATTCGACAGGACCCCGGTTGGGTTTCTCACCGAGCTTGATAAACTCCAGACGGTGCCCTTCCTCGTCGGATCCGGTCGCTGCCGGTTTCGAAGATGAACCGTCCGGCGACGGTTGGTTATTTTCGCGACTCACCGCAACTTTCCTGCGACGGTTAAAGAACGAATAGATCACGATACCCAGCCCTCCGGCCAGAAGGTAGCCTCCTATGTTCAAGGCCATATCAATCAAGAACTGCTGTGAAATTTCCATTTTCACTTTCCTTCCTGTTATGCTTTCAAATCCACATGTTCCGGGGGATGATCATCAGGGTCATCTTCCACATCGGAGGCCTCGGCAGTCTGCTCACCGTATTCGTCTTTGTCGGCCGCCGACTGCTGATCATCTCCATCCCCGTCATCGATAATGACTTCATCCTGCTGACGGGCTTTACTTTTGAGTTTCTCTTTCATCTTCTCTTTTAAGGCGTTGGAGAAGCCGTTGTCCTTCTTCTCCGGATTTGACCGATCAGCCGGGTTGACCCGGTCCGAGTGCGGTGTGTCCGGTTTGTGTTCGACGGGATCCAATGATTCGGTCATGGCCCACGCTCCTTGAAGGTCTCCTTAACGGCTTACCCGGTCAGGGCAAATTTCTCCCTGACCATATTGCGAAGTTTTATTACCGATCGTGTATGAATCTGTGATACCCGGGACTCAGAGATCGACATCACTTCGCCAATCTCCTTCAAAGTCAATTCTTCGTAATAGTACAGGGCTACCACCAGTTTTTCCTGTTTGGTCAATCTGTCGATGGCCACGTTCAAAAACGATTTCAGCTCCTTCTTCTCGATTTCGCCGAGAACACTGAGCGTTTCACGATCAATAACTGTTTCTATTCTTGGCACCTGCCGGTTATCGTCCTCACGATAGATCACTTCGTCGAGCGAAAGAATGCCGGTCCCGGAAACGTCGTGCAGAGCATCATGTAGTTCTTCCAGCGATACCTTGAGGTACTTGGCCAGTTCCGTTTTTTCGGGAGGACGTCCCAGATCATTTTCAAGCGCCATGTATGCCCTTTCAATTTCACGTGACTTGGCCCGGGTGGACCTGGGTACCCAGTCAAGCGCCCTGAGTTCATCGAGGATGGCGCCGCGTATACGGGGAACGGCGTACGTCTCGAACTTGACACCACGGTCCGGGTCGAAATTGGCGAAGGCTTCGATCAACCCAATGACACCGGTACTCACCAGATCCGACAGTTCCACCGATCGCGGAAATCCCATTGCCATGCGGGTAGCCACGTTACGAACCAGCGGGATGTATTTCGAGAGGAGTGTCTTTCTGGTTTCGTCCGATTTGAGTCGATGATGTCGTGACCAGTCCCTTTCGGTAACGTCCCATCGCTTGACTCTCCTGGTCCGCGTCACCTTAACCTGGTTACTCAGGACTTCCGGTTTCTGTTTCTTTTTAGCTCTCTTTAGTTCGTTTTTAATTACGGTAACCATTTGACAGCTATTCCCTTATATCGGCCATGGCCGTGGTTTTATTTATTGTCTTTTGAGTATTGCGGGGGTAGTTATGTTCTTGCTCAGAGAGCCAGCCAAAGACTCGCAGCAGGCTCCGAGCGAGAAAGGTAACTTGTTGAACGGCTGTGCTTTCGGTAGACAACCTCGCCAGCGCAGTTTGACTGGCCACACTCTCACGGAGCGCCCGGTCTTCCGATATATGACCAAGGTAACCGGGAGTCCGTCGGAGGAAGCGCTCACTGACGGCCCATAGCTTTTTGCGAATGTACTCGGCTTCATCGGCTGATTCGGCCCGATTCACAAGAAGTCGGCAATCGACAGCCGAATCGGAGGAGGTCAGATGCTTGTACAGCCCGTAGCAATCTGATATCGAAGTCAGCTCCGGTATTAGAACCAGCAGGGCAGTATCGGATGCGTGCGTAATCAGGTCGGCAATTTTAGAAACACCGGAGCTGTTGTCCACCAGGATAAAGTCATAGCTGGTGCTCAGCTTCCGGAGCCCGGCCATGACACCGGCCACCGAGGTGACGTCCTGCTCGGTCCAGACGTCGCCCCCTCCACCGGCGGCGAGGATGTCAAATCCAAATTCGGAGGAAACAGCGGCTTCAGAAACCGATAACTCTCCGCGGATGACTTCATGCAGGCCGTAGGTGACAGTGGTATTGGCCAGGATGTGGACGTTACCGCAATTCAGATCGGCATCGACCAGCAGCACCCGTGCCCCGGCGGCAGCCAGTCTCTCGGCAAGGTTGAAGGCCACCACCGTCTTCCCGACCCCGCCTTTGCCGGAGATGATCGAGATAATTCTGACACTACGTGCGGTTGTGGTCCCGGTATCACTCACTCGGCACCTCGATATTCATGAGCCTGTCGGCCAGTTGCAGCGGGTCGGGTATTCTGAGTTCTCCCATACCGCCGGGCGTATCGGACAAGAACGCGATCTTAAGCCCGGTCGCCTTGGCCGCGGTGATTACCGTCCCGTGACAACTGGCAAGATCCTGCATCGTTAGTATCAGATGGGTGGGATTAAGTTCCTTGAGCGTTTTGCTGATCTGGAAAACATCGCGCGACCGGGTCAGGCAGGAGAAAACGGCAAAGCGGTAGCGAGGCGCGATCTCTTCTATTTTTTGCTTGAGAGTCTGAATTCTCTGTCGCTGAACCGGCATTGCCGGTGTGTCGATGAGAGTTACGGCGTCGTCATCGGTATCCGATTTGACGTCTGCCGCCGGGGGCGGTACGACTTCAAGCCCGAGAATGTCAGCGTAGCTGCATATCTCATCGAAGGCGGCCAGCTTGCAGTCGTCGAGACTGAGCAACCTGACCTTCCGGTGACATTTGGCTGCAAGCGAAGCGGCCAGCTTGCCCATTACCGATGATTTGCCGCTGCCGGCCGGTCCGAAAAAGACCACCCTGTCGCCACAATCAAAATTTATCTCCGTCTCGGTCGTGTCGGCGAGGTTGGCAATCAGCGTCTGGCGTGCAAAAGCATCGATGTCAGTACGACCATCATAGTTTTCCACCAGTGACGACATAAAGGATTCGAGGAAGTCGTCAGGCAGATCCGCCTCTTTGAGCCTGCGGTGGACCGTCTGGAACATCTCCAGGCGAGCTATTCCGTCGGGTTGAATGCCCAGGCTGAGCAGCTGATTGAGTTTTCGGTCAATGGCGCTAATTCTATCATCCAGACTGTCAGTCGTCTGCGTGGCCGGATACTCCTGCGCCGGTTGATCTACCTTTTCAGGTATTTCGGTTTCCGGTTCAGATTTTGCGGGTTCCGTGGCCGGCTTTTCCGGTCGCTGCTGTGGACCCGATAACAAATCGGACGACTGCGCCACCGTAGCATTCTCCAGACAGGCGGTGACCTCAAAGACGGGGCTCTTGCCTGCCTTCGTCACCTGCCTTGTCTTGAGAACAATGGCATCACCGCCCATTTCCTTTCGGACTCGCTTAAGAGCGGCGGCCGATGAATCCTCGGTAAAGGTTTTAATTATCATCGCTTATCCTCACCATGCCGGTCGAGACCAGCTCGACATCGGGTAAAATTTCGTTATATGAGACGACGGCCAGGTGCGGATAGACCGTTTCCACCAGCCGTCTCAGCGCAAGTCGGATATTGGGCGAGCAGATACAAACCGGCAGATAGCCGCCGGCCTGCATAAGTTCCACCTGCTTGCCTATAAGCTGGATCAATGTCTCGGTCAGGGCCGGTTCGAGCACAAGCATCAGACCCTGTTTGGTGTTCTGAACTGCATCAGCGAGCTGTTGCTCGATCGACGGATCTATCGTAAAGACATTGATCTTGCCTTCTTTGTCGCGGTAGAGCTCGGTGATCTGTCGCTTGAGAGCCATGCGGACATATTCCGTTAAAACGTCGGTATCCTTGGTGGCACCAATGTAGTCCGACATCGTTTCCAAAACCGTGGCCAGGTCACGGATGGGAACCTTCTCTTTGAGCAGTGATACCAGAACTTTCTGCATCGTGCCCAGCGTCACCGCCTCGGGAATCACGGAATCAACCAGAGCCGGGTAGTCTTCCTTGAGGGCATCGATCAGATTCTGAACATCCTGACGAGTGATGATCTCCGAGGCAGCGTTGCGAATTAGCTCGGTCAGGTGGGTGGCCAAAACGGCCGAGGGTTCCACCACCGTATAGCCTTTGGCTTCAGCAATCTCTCTCAGATTCGGTATAATCCAAACGGCCCTCAGGCCGAAGGCGGGATCCCTGGTTTCAAATCCTTCCAGCCGCTCCTCTACATAGCCGGGATTGATAGCCAGGAGGTGATCTACCATGAGCTCGAAACCGTCAATCCTGATGCCTTTGATCTTGACCCGGTACTCGTTGGGCTTCAGCTGGACATTGTCCCGAATACGAACCGGCGGCACCATTATGCCGAGCTCGGCGGCCAGCTGTTTTCTGATGGTTCCGATGCGCCCGAGGAGATCTCCGCCCTGCTTAACGTCGACCATCGGTATCAAACCGTAGCCAATCTCCAGGCCGAGGGCATCCACCTTGAGCAGATCTTCGGTCCTTTCCTGGGGACGCTGGGTTTCGGCAGCGGCTTTCTTCTGCTGCTCCTCGGCGATCAATTTGTGACGTCGCGAAGCCTCTCTGGTCATCATACCAACTCCGCCGACCACAAGGCCGAGCACCGTAAAGGTCAGGGTGGGCATGCCCGGCAGCATACCGAACAACAACAGCACTACTGCCGCTACCAGAATGGCCCTCGGTTTCCTGGTAAGCTGCCTGGTCAGGTCGGTTCCCATGTCCGAGGTCGCGGCGGCACGGGTAACGATGATACCGGAGGCAGTCGATACCAGCAGGGCAGGAATCTGGGTAACCAGGCCGTCACCAATGGAAAGAAGGCTGTAAGTACGGAGAGCATCCGACAGCGTCATGCCATTGATGGCAATACCGATAACGAACCCGCCGATGATATTGATCAGGGTGATGAGGATACCGGCGATGGCATCCCCGCGCACAAACTTGGAGGCACCGTCCATGGCTCCGTAGAAATCCGCCTCGCGGGCGATCTCGCCCCGTCGATCGCGGGCTTCCTGTTCGGTGATAATCCCGGCGTTGAGATCGGCATCGATGGCCATCTGTTTGCCCGGCATGGCATCCAACGTGAATCGAGCCGCTACTTCGGAGATACGCCCCGCCCCCTTGGTGATAACCACAAACTGGATAATGACCAGGATGACGAAGACGATAAAACCGACAACGTAGTTACCCTGGACGACGAAATTTCCGAAGGAGTTGATTACTTCACCGGCGTAAGCCTGACCGAGAATAAGGCGGGTCGAGGCGACGTTCAACGCCAGGCGCATCAGGGTCACTATCAGCAGCATGCC
>CP070756.1:1897403-1919975 GCA_020348905.1 Candidatus Zixiibacteriota bacterium | reverse complement strand
TTTTCTTGTCTTAGTTGGCTCCCTGTCCCTATTATCACGTATAAATGCTAAGGCCTCAGTGTGCTTAAGATTCTATGAGAAAGCTGATCCTGATACTCCTCCTCCCCCTGCCCGCCATGGCGGCGTCGGTCTTTATCCCTATGGATGAAACCCAAACCGACCATCTGAAGGCCTACGGTGTGGTCTACCAGGCCCTCGACAAAGGCTATAAAGCCGAATGGCTGCTCAACTACCAGGGCGGCTCGTTTCTCATCGATTATTCCCAGGATGTCGTTAACCTCTGCTTACTAATGGGTGTCACTAACCAGCAGGTAAGCTCCGGGCAGGTGGCTGACATCTACCGTGTCATCGAGGTGGAAAACATGGAGCGCGTGGAACTGGAAAAAGCTCCCTCAATAGCAGTGTATTCACCCCCCTCGATGCAGCCCTGGGATGATGCCGTCACACTCGCCCTGGCGTATGCTGAAATCAAATACGATGTCATCTGGGACGCCGAAGTTCTGTCCGGCGCTCTGGATGACTACGACTGGCTTCACTGCCACCACGAGGATTTCACTGGTCAATACGGCAAATTCTACGCCGCCTTCCGCCATCAATTGTGGTATCAGTCCGATGTCAGTGCCAATGAGGAAATGGCCGCCAGGCTGGGCTACAGCAAGGTCTCTTTGATGAAGCTCGATGTGGCCCGGACGATAAACGATTACGTCCGGCGCGGCGGATTTTTCTTCACCATGTGTTCGGCTCCTGAAACAATAGATATTGCTCTCGCCGCCGAGGGCGTAGACATAGTGCCGCGCGAGTTCGACGGTGACCCGGCTGATCCGGGTTGTCAGGAAAAGCTGGATTACGAGAAGACATTCGCTTTTGAGAATTTCACGATTTCAATCGACCCCCTGCTGTACCATCATTCCGATATCGATACCTACCCGGACCGTCAGATTCGTTTTCCACGGGAACAGGATGATTTTTTCTACCTCTTTGATTTTGCCGCCAAGCTCGATCCGGTCCCGACCATGCTGACTCAGAACCATGTCAATACCATCGATGGTTTCATGGGGCAGACGACGGGTTTTCGCAAGTCGCTTCTCAAAAAGTTCGTCACAGTGCTTGCTCAGCCCGACAATTTCGATGAAGTGCGCTACGTCCATGGTAACCTTGGCCGGGGCACGTTCACTTTCCTGTCCGGTCACGACCCGGAGGATTACCGGCACATGGTGGGCGATCCGCCCACCGATCTCAGCCTTAACAAGAATTCGCCCGGCTATCGCCTGATTCTCAACAACATTCTCTTCCCGGCCGCCAAGAAGAAAGAGCGCAAGACATAAGCACCGGAGTTGACTGCTTTGACCTGAGCAGTTAGATTTGATCCATGACGAAAAACCTCAATCGCACTATCATAGCTATCGATTACGGTACCCGGCGTGTCGGGCTGGCCAAGAGTGATCCCACCGGCACCATCGCCTCGGCACTGACCACCCTTGAAGTGAAATCCGATAAAGACGCTGCGAGCCAACTTGCCGAGATAGTCACCGAGCACCGGCCGGACCGCCTCATCATAGGTTATCCGCTGCTTGCTTCCGGTGACAAGAGTGAAAAATGCCACGAAATTGATCGTTTTATAACTCGACTCGAGCAGATCTTTAACGGTCCTATCGAAAGAGTCGATGAGCAGTATTCGTCGAAAGAAGCCGCTGGAGTCATCCATGCCCACGGTAAGAAAGCCGGCAAGAACAAGAAACGCATCGACCGACTGGCTGCCGTTATAATACTCCAGCGCTATCTCGAAGAACAATCGGCCGAATGAACATCCAGACCATTCCCGACCAGAGATTTTAAGTTGAAAAACCACCTCAGGTAACATATATGTTGACCGATAAAACGACTGATTTCGGAAGTGATTAAATGAGACTCAAGACGATTATCGCATTGCTGCTGGTGGTAGTGCTGGCGGTCTTTCTTTACCTCTGGCGAATTTACACCGAGAAGATCGACATCGGCTCAGAGGTGGTGACGGTCATAATAAAAAAAGGGGATACGCTCAATCAGGTCGCTCAGCAACTGATCGAAAAGGGCGTCATCAGATCCAGGGTGATGCTGGTCTACCCGGCCCGTATAATCGGCCTGGACAAAAGACTCACGCCCGGTCGCTACGATTTTACCGGTTTAAATTCATGCGGGTCAGTCCTTGAAAAGTTACGGTCAGCGGACTTCCTGCGAATCAAGATCACCATACCGGAGGGAGCCACCATCTGGAAAGTAGCCTCAATTGTCTCGGAGAAACTTCCCCTTGATTCGGCAACTTTTGTCAGCCTAAACGATGACTCGGCTTTTCTGGCGAAACATGCCCTTCCCGGGATGGAAGGTTACCTTTTTCCCGAGACTTACCACTTTGCCTGGGGAATCAGCGAAGAGGAAGTCGCCCACGATATGATTGAAATGTACGGCCGTCTTACCGAAGGTATCTGGCCGGATACGATTATTGCCGGTATGAGCCAGTATGACATTGTCAAACTGGCTTCAATCATCGAAGCGGAAACCGGTCAGGTAGACGAACGGGAATTGGTATCCTCCGTTTACCACCACCGGCTCGGAAGAAATATGAAGCTCGATGCCGACCCGACAGTTATTTATGGCCTGGGAGGTCTGGAGCGGCCCCTGTTTTCGAATGATTTAAAGAAAAATACCCCCTTTAACACGTACTTACATCGCGGGCTTCCGCCGACGCCGATCAACTCTCCCGGGTTGGCTTCGCTGCGGGCGGCTTTGCACCCGGCTGAGACTGAGTACCTGTACTTCGTGGCAAATGAGTCGGGAGGGCACTATTTTTCACGGACGAACGCGGAACACAACCGAGCTAAAGAACGGGTAAAACGGGAGCAGAACCGGTAAGCAGCGGCCATTCACCGCGAGAGAACCCGATCCCGGACCACCTGGCCAAAGTCGGCCACAATGTCTTCGACTGCCCCCTCTTCGAACATGGTGAAAGCAGTGGGTTCGCTGGAACTGTATCCAAGCAGTCCGATTACCTCGCCGTTGCACTTGACCGGATGCAGCACGAATGATTTTGAGCTATCGTTCAGGAGCAGTTTTCGCTCGAAGAAATTGCCACTAAAAGAATCACAAAAGTTGTCAGTATACACCTGCCCCTGGCGGGCGACCCGCTCGAACAGGGATTCTTCGCTGGGAAGCTTTATGGCCAATCCGTGACGGGTCTGACCGTTGTCCCAGGTAGAAATGGCCGCCAGCGGAGCATCGATCCCGGATCGCAGCAGAAACACGCCTTTGCTGATATTAAACCTCGTCTTGAGTTGCCGGGTGAGCTCGAAAAACAGTTCCGACGGACCCGCGGTCCCATTTAGCCCGTCCTGAAACCCTGACAAGTTGCTGCTTAGCTTACGCTCATGATTTGTGTCGTCAACCATGTTAATTATTTCGCAGACGTCCCTAGCTACTGAACGACCTTTTCTCGCTTAAGATTGTATTTCTTCACCTTGCGCCAGAGGGTGGTTCGACCAATCCCCAGTTCCTGGGCGGTCTGGGTGAAATTCCAGTTGTTCTCTGACAGGGCCTTTATGATTATTGACCGCTGGCCCTCATCTAACAGGCCGGTCTTACGCTGCAGGGCGGTCTTTTCCACCAACTCTTCTGGATACTCCTGCTCGGTACCGGCACCGATAAACAGGATATCATCGGCATCGATGCAGTTATTACGGCATAGGGCCGTGGCCCGTTTCAGGGTATTTTCCAGTTCGCGCACATTTCCTGGCCATGTATGCCCGACCAGCAGATCCAGAGCTCTGCGGCTGACCTCAATCATCGGCCGATTCATTTCATGGCTCAACCGCCGCAGGAAATATTCGGTGAGCATCTCAATATCCTCGGCTCGTTGCGCCAGGCCCGGGATAGAAAGTGGCAAAACGCCCAGCTGATAGAATAGCTCTTTCGAGAAGCAGCCTTCTTCAACGAGTGTCTCCATATTCTTACTGGAGGCCGAAATTACCCGGACATCGATCATGGTTGTCTCGCTCTGTCCGGAAGGCCTTATCGAAAAGTTCTTCAGGAAATTCATCAGTCGGGGCTGTATCGGTGGGGGTAACCGGTCCACGTCGTCGAAGTAAACAGTCCCGCCGTCGGCTTCCATCAGCAGACAGGATTTGCGGTTAACGTCAGATGCTGAGCGGTCGGTACCCTCGCCAAAGAGCTCCAACTCGAAAAGACTCTCGGGAATCGAGGCGCAATCAACAATCACAAAATTGCCTTTGCGTCTTGTTGAATGATGGTGGATGACCTTGGCCAGCAGTTCCTTCCCTGAGCCCGACGGGCCGGTGATGAGAACGGATATGTCGGTGGGGGCCACCCGGGCTATCGTTTCCTTCAATTTCAAGACCGGTTTTGAGATTCCCACGATGTTGTCGAAACCATAGCTCATTGCCACCTGCTGACGGAGATTTGTCAATTCCCGCTTCATGCGGCTGTGTTCCAGAGCTTTCTTTATGCGAAAGCCGAGTTCATGCCCGCCGCAGTTGACCGGCAGACAGTCCTGGGCGCCTGCCTCTATAAGCCCGCTGGTTTGCTGCGTCCCTTCGCTGCTGACCATCGCAATTACCTCAAGCCACGGAAAAGCGCTCTTAATCGTTTCTACCGTTCTGCGTCCCGAGGCGGTATCGGCGTTGCCGACAATCACCAGGTGAAAGGCGTTGTCTTTTAAAAGCGTCAGGGCATCATCCTGGGAACTTGCCAGCGTAATCTGGTGCCGACCTCTCTCCAATGCGGCCTGAACAGCTTCGTTTGTGCTGTTCGCAGTATGGACCATAAGGATTCTGGTCTTCTCGGTATTATTCTTAGTTTCCATCATAAGGCCTGCTCATTTCTTGAGGGTTAGCTCTGTTGTAAGTATGTTACTCTCTATAGAAAGATTCTTGATTACATTAATCCCCAGTAGCCGGGAGAGATGCTCGGTAAAATGGCTGCTACAACTTTCCGCTGCTGTCATTGCTGGTGTGCTGGGCCTGGTTTCAAACAGTATGCGCAAACCGCCTGCTTTGGTCTGCTCAAGCAAAATCCGGTGGCGGCTGCTACCGGTAGCCCGGCTCAGATGCTCTGACAGGATCACCTCAAAGAGCGCGTAGTAGGCACCATTGGGGGCGACCGCCTGTTTGGAGACGTTGGTTGGAGTTTTTTGCACGGTTAGTTGAGCCAGCCCCTGAGAGATGATATTGCCGACGACCTTTTCCAGTTCTCCGGAAACACTCTGAAGAGATCGCTCAGCGTTGCCGTAGTCGGCCAGCAGTGAAAGTTGCCTTGTGGTCGTGGAGATCCTGTCTGCCTGATTCATAAGGGTCTCGATCAGATTGCCGGCTTCCTCATGCTGATCCTGACGGAAGACTCCATCGAGTTGACGGGCCGCCAGACCGAGACTGGCCGTGCTGGCAGCCAGCTGCTTTTCCAGATGTCGAATGATTGTACCGTCTCCATCGGCCAATCCGGCATTTGGCTCAAGCCTTACTATTGAAAGACCCACCTCCGCCAGAGAAATATTATCCATTTTCAGATTGTATCTTGGCAGCAGGGGTGCCAGGTGATATTTCAGCTGATCGAGCCCGATGTCCACCATGTTCCGCTGAGAAGTGTTCAATATTTCAAGGGCGGCCTCGTTGGCGGTCAGAACACGACCGG
Source organism: Candidatus Zixiibacteriota bacterium (assembly GCA_020348905.1). Taxonomy (GTDB): domain Bacteria; phylum Zixibacteria; class MSB-5A5; order GN15; family FEB-12. The sequence goes on along the minus strand of CP070756.1, from coordinate 1,914,299 downwards.
ATGATCTGTTCACCAGCAGTGTGGCATAATCCGGCTTCTGATACCGCCGTAGCGTCGGGAAGTCATCCTTGATGGCGGCATAAGAAGCTCTGAATACGTTGACCAGCCCATAGAAACGGTGATCTTCGTTTATAGTCCCCAGCCGGTGAGACGGACCGAAAAAGCCCAGTATGATCTTCTCCGGTTCTCCCGGGTTGATGGCCGCCGAAAAGATACGGTATGGCTGGCTTGGTGTTTTCAACTGTGAAGGCTGGTAATGGTGTGAAAAAATCGCTTCGCCACCATGCAGGGTGGTGGTTTCGATAACTTCAAACGGGAAGAGTTCCAGGTCTTCGGGGTGCAGGTAAGTCTCTCCGCGAATGAGGAAAGTCAGGCAGTCTTCCGGCGCGATCGTATCCAGAAACACTTTTTCTTTATCAGTTATCCAGCCGTTCAAAAGAAGCCTCATCAACATTGGCAGCACGGTCGTCCGGTCCTCATTTTCACAGGCGGCGAGCGGCAAAAGCCGATTGGTCTGCACGGCTACCCTGTCAGTCGATATCGCTTCATCGTGAAACTGTTTAGTCAACATAGGTTCTTTCTCGTTTCAATTTGGTACACTCATAAGTTGTATCGGAACGGCAGGTCATTACTTTAGCTCGTGTTACTCCTCAGGGAAGACCGCCACCACGGTTTTTTGTTGATTTCAGCCGGGTCGGCCGGTAGTAATGGAAAAATGAGAAGGACCAAAATAATTGCCACTTACGGCCCCGCTGTTGCTTCCGTTTCGAAACTCTCTCAACTGGCCGCCGCCGGTGTTAACCTGTTCCGGGTCAATTGTTCCCATGGCACCACTCAAGATTTCGTGAGAGCGGCCAACCTCATCAAATCTGCCACAAAGAAAGGTCGCTTTCCCGTCGGACTGATATTCGATATATCCGGGCCAAAACTACGGCTGGAGCGCTTCGATGGTAAGCTGACAATCAAGCCGGGACAGACGATGAAATTGACGACGGGTCAGACCGATCTGGAAAATCGGACCATATCCGTTAACCATCCCGAAATCATTAGTTCGGTGAAAAAGGGAGAAAAGGTTTTCATCGACGACGGCACGATTGTCCTGGATACGGTAGCGGCGGGTAAACGATTTATTACCCTTCGGGCCGTCAATGGCGGTCTGATCCTCCCCGGTAAAGGTATCAACCTGCCACGGACCGACATTAAAATACCGACTATTTCAGACAAAGACCGCGATGACATAAAGACCGCCATAAGGGTTAAAGCCGACTATATTGCCCTGTCGTTCGTGCGTTCCCCGTCCGATTTAGATCAGGCCAGGAGGGTCATAAACAGTTACGGTGGTGACCAGCGCATAATTGCCAAACTGGAGAAAAGAGGGGCCATAGATAACCTTGAGAAGATTCTGAAGTTCGCTGATGGCGTTATGATAGCCAGGGGAGACCTGGGGGTGGAACTGCCTTATGCTGAACTTCCCCGCCTTCAGAAGCGGATTGTCAAGCTGGCCAACCGTCAGCATAAGCCCGTCATCGTGGCCACCCACATGCTGGAGTCAATGCGGTTCTCGCCGAGGGCCACGCGCGCCGAGGTCAACGATGTAGCCTCGGCCGTCTATGATATGGCCGACGCCGTTATGCTCTCCGCCGAGACAGCTACCGGTAAGTATCCGGTGGAATCGGTCAAGACCATGGATCAGATCGTCACCACCACCGAGAGTTCTGTCCCGTATCCCGCTTTGACTGTCGCTTCACCGGAAAACAGACCTGACATCACCCAGGCCATTGCCAGAGCCGTCACAAGCTTTGAGGGCGGACAGGAGTTGACGGCCATTTTTGCCTTTACTACTTCCGGGTACACGGCTGCTATGATCTCCAACCTCTTGCCGCCTCAGCCAATAATGGCCTTGACGCCTGATGAACGGGTTATGAGCAAACTGACGGTGGTCCGATCGGTCTATCCCGTCCTGATTGAACAGCCGCGTTCTTTTGAAGATATGCTGGGAATCGTGCAGTCAATATCGGAGAAAAACAGGCTGGCCCGGGCTGGCAATAAAGTAATTATTACAGGTGGCGCACCTTTTGGTTCGACCGTGCCGACCAACTTCATGATGATTTACGAAATCGGAAAGAGAAAACGACATGCGCGCCGTTCCAAACGCAAATAGAATTCTGGTTGCGACCGCTATTGCGATATTGCTATGCTGCCCCGCGGAAAATGCTCTGGGGCAGGGCCAACCGCAGAAAAAGAACCAGAAACAAATCTGCATTACTTTCGATGAACTCCCGGCCGCCAAATCGTTCGACGATGTCGACCGGGAAGCTGTTACGTACCTTATACTGCAGGCTCTCAGGAAACACGAAGTGAAAGCCGCCGGATTTGTATTCGTTAACCAGATTGAAGGCAGTTTCGACATTCTCGGCCAGTGGCTCAACGAAGGCCACATTCTCGGCAATATGACCTTTTCCAATCAGGACCTACATGAGCTGGGAATCGAACAGTTCATCCTTGATATTAGGGCGGGATGGGATGCCCTGGAGACCATGCTCGAGGGCTTTGGTCAAAAACGTAGGTACTTCCGCTACCCCTTCCTGCATTACGGGAATGAGGCCGAAGCCAAAAAGCAGGTTAAACTGTACCTGGATGAGAACGACTACGTCGTGGTCCATGCCACCGTGATTACCGAGGACTACCTGTACAACCTGTCGCTGGAAAAGATGGGCAAGGTCCCCGATTCCGCCAAATATGACAACCTGCTCAATGAGTACGTGAACCACGTCCTTGATGAAATCGTGCGGATGGAGATGGTCGCCGCTGAGGTTCTCAAAAGACCCTGTCGCCATATCCTGCGGCTGAAGGCCAACCGCCTCAATGCTGTCTTCCTGGACGAAATGCTTGGCGCCATCAAGGACATGGGATATCAATTCATAACTCTGGAGCAAGCCCTGGACGATGAGCTGTACATAGCTCCGGAAGCTTACTTTGGGTCGCGCGGTTTGAGCTATATCGAAATGCTCCAGTACAGCGATCCCGATCACCTGCCGGCCGAATAACTGCCCCAATCTAAGTTAGAGTTCAACAAGGCCTTAACTGCCTAACGGCAGGGCCGTCCATCGCTGTCGAAAACCAGAAAGTGATACCCCGCGGGGATAATTATTCGTATAATATCATAGACCCTGCTTACCGATAATTAACTGACGGGATAAATGCCATGGCATCATATAAAGAAGTTACAGTTTCCGATAACGCCCTCGAGGTCCTCAAGCGACGCTACCTGACTAAAGATAAGATGGGACGGGTTATTGAAAGTCCCAAGGAACTCTTCATTCGAGTGGCCAACTTCATAGCTGAGGCTGACCGCAACTATGGGGCCGATGAAGCCCAGGTGCGGACGACGGCCGAACGGTTCTATGACATCATGGCTTCGCTCGAATATCTTCCTAATTCCCCAACTCTTATGAACGCGGGCCGGCCTCTGGGCCAGCTTTCAGCCTGCTTTGTCTTGCCGGTAGGAGATTCCATGGAAGAAATATTCGAAACCAATAAGAATGCTGCTCTCATCCATAAGTCTGGTGGCGGCACCGGCTTCGCTTTCTCAAGACTGCGGCCGAGAAATTCCATAGTAGCGTCTACATCCGGTGTAGCCTCGGGCCCGGTTTCATTTATGAAGGTGTATAATGCCTCCACCGAGGCGGTAAAACAGGGTGGTGCCCGGCGCGGGGCCAACATGGGTGTGCTTCGCATCGATCACCCCGATATCCTGGAGTTCATCTCCAGCAAACGTGACACCTCTGAAATCACTAATTTCAACATTTCGGTGGCGGTTACTGATTCCTTCATGGAAGCGCTGGCGGATGGTACCTCATACTCGCTGTATAATCCGCACACCGGGTCGGCTCATGTGATTGATGGGGAAGAAGTGCGGCTCGATGCCGGGGAAGTATTCGAAAAGATAGTCGACAATGCCTGGGCGACTGGTGAGCCGGGGGTAATATTTCTCGACCGTATCAATCAGCTGAACCCCACCCGCCCATCGGAGACTATCGAAGCTACTAACCCGTGCGGTGAGCAACCCCTGCCGCCGTACGATTCGTGCAATCTTGGCTCGGTCAACCTGGGTCTGTTCGTCAAGCAGCCGCTCCCGTCGGATTATAGCATCTCCGAACCGGGTCACGGAATAGATTGGAACCGGCTCGGCGGCGTGGTCAGAACAGCGGTGCACTTTCTTGATAACGTCATCGATCAGAACAAATATCCGGTGGTCAAAATTGAAGAACAAACCAGAAAGAATCGGCGCGTCGGTCTTGGTGTTATGGGATGGGCGGACATGCTGATTAAGCTCGGCCTACCCTATAATAGTGAACAGGCCATCCACCTGGGCGGGGACGTAATGGCTTTCATAGAAAGCGAGGGTAGGAAGCAGTCTTCGGAACTGGCCAAGACACGCGGCAAATTCCCCAACTGGGAGGGCTCAGTCTACCGTGAAGACAATATTGCCATGCGTAACGCCACCGTGACGACAATAGCACCCACCGGAACGATATCGATTATAGCCGGATGCTCGTCCGGCATTGAGCCGCTTTATTCCATTGCATTTGAGAGAAACGTTATGGATGGTACCCGTCTGACCGAGGTGAACCCTCTGTTCAGACAGGCCGCCGAGCGAGAAGGGATTCTCTCCGACGAGTTGATTGATGAGCTGTCACGGGTGAGGTCGGTGGCAAACGTCAACAGCATCCCGGATCAGGTGAAAGCAATATTTCTCACGGCGGCTGATATTTCTCCTGAAGACCATATTCGAATGCAGGCCGCTTTCCAGGCCCATTGCGATGCTTCCGTGTCAAAGACGATAAACTTCCCGGAATCAGCCACGCCGGATGACGTGCGCGACACGTATCTTCTGGCTTACCAACATGGGTGCAAAGGAGTTACGATCTATCGCGATCGATCCCGGCCGGACCAGGTGCTTTCGACCTTGGAATCGGAGAGTCTGCCAGGTACCGACCGGGCAACTGTCAAACAGCGACCGGGGGTACTGGCCGGCATCACCGAGAAGATTAAGACCGGCTACGGCAATCTTTATGTAACCATAAATACCACTGACGGTAAGCCCTTTGAAGTGTTCGCGCACATCGGCAAATCAGGATATACCACTATGGCCGATACCGAGGCTATATGCCGCCTGATTTCCCTGTCGCTCAGGTCGGGAGTACCGGTTGAGCAGATTATCCGCCAACTGCGAGGCATCGGCGGCTCAAGTCAGGTCTTCTCTGCCGGAGCCAAAATATCATCGATCCCGGACGCCATTGCGCAAGTTCTGAGCAAGCATTTTGGCCATGATTCCGGTCTGTCGGAGTCGTTCGCAGGATCTGCGGAAATATGTCCTCAGTGTTCGGACGCAATGAGATACGATTCAGGCTGCTTTACGTGCCCATCTTGTGGTTATTCTACCTGCTAATTCTGCCGATATAAATTTAAGCGGTCGAACGACCGATTGACAACTATGTAGCGGACTTTTGCCATGAGTGTCAGGAATCTTATACCCAATGGGCGCACGTCGCGGGTCAAGAAGGGCGACGCTTCGCTTCAGGTGCAGACGGAATACGCCTTTCGGCCGTACCCCCGGCTCACCACGACGGTATTAAACGACGGTCAGGTGCTTCACAAAATCGAGAAGAAGCTGGAACGGCCCATCGAATCCGTCGAAGAACAATCCGAAATCGAAAGGATGATCAAGCGCCAGCACGCCGACGTTGTTTCGATTATTGAGGAAAACGTTTCCGGCAAGCCTGCCATGATACAGGTGCTCAAGGAATCGCACAGCGACTATCTGACACTCGCCGATCGTATCAAGGCCATCCCGGGCGTCCAAAGAATCTTTGATCTCGACAACGAAGGGAATTTCCTGCGGCACGAAAATGCCGAGCAGTTTCGCAAAGCCTACAGTGCTGTATTCAAAGGGTTAAAAGAGCTGATCGAAATTTTCAGCATGATTCCCGGCGTCACCATGACCCGTGAAAAAGGGGTATACGAGGTCGAGAAGGATCGCCTGTACCTGGTTTCGTGCGGTGACGAGGTCTGCGTTGTGACCGTCAAGCGGGTCGACGAAACCACCGTCTATGAGCAGGCTATAAAAAAGGCCGTCGAAGATTTCTTCAGCGACGGCTGAGTCCGACGGGCCGATGGCCGTCAAGTCCCCCCTCTGAATCCTATGCGGTTAGTACTTTGCCCGGATCCCGGGCGCAATTGGCTAAAGTAGAACGAATCGTTCAAGATTCAACCATGCAGTCGTCAATAGCCGAAAGCCCGTCACTGGCGACGGGCTTTCTTCGGTATTTTTTGGGAGAGAGGTCCGCTATTTGAAAAACTCCCCTACTGATACGGTAAAGGGTTTTTAAAGTCACTTCCTCGCGTTTAGCCTCGCTATCAATCAATAATGATCGAGTCACGGCAGAGACGCAGCAAGAGAAGAAACGACCTTCATTGGTTAAGTGTTAGAGAATTTCAAATGTCATTCCTCTCTCCACTTGTTTTTATGATATTTTGTTAAACACCCTTATGCAATTGTTTTTTGTGAAAAGTTGCCAGCCCCTGTTTTTTTTCATATGTTCCTGCAATCATTACGAAGAAAGAGGGATTCAGGATTGGCAAAATCAATCGGCCTTGATCTGGTTGAAATCGCCCGGATCGAAACGGACATTGAGCGATACGGAGAGCGGTTTGCGGGGCGTCTCCTCGGAGAAGACGAGAAGGCGATTTATGACAACAGGCGCGATAAAGCGCTCTTTCTGGCCGGAAGATTGGCGGCCAAGGAAGCAGCGATAAAGGCGCTGGGTCAATTTTTGACCGACCGCCCGGCCTGGTCTGAAATACAGGTTGTCCCCGGTTCCACCGGCCTTCCCCAACTCAAACTGTCCGAGAGGGTTCGGCAACTGCTGCCTCGACTGAACGCCTTAATATCCATTACGCATGAAAAAACATTTGCCGCGGCCGTGGTCGTTCTGGAGGAGGATGAATGAATCAGGACGAAATTATTGCGCTGTTTAAGGAATCAAACGCTCTGCTAACGGGTCACTTCAAACTGACCTCGGGAAAACACAGCGATGTATACTATGAGAAGTTCACTCTGCTAAAGCAGCCCACCCTCTGTACCAAAATTTGTCGGCAGATGGCAGATAACCTCGCCACCAGCGGGGCTGTCACCATCGTAGGGCCGACCACCGGCGGGATAATTATTGCGTATGATGTTGCCCGGTATCTGGGTGTCGAAGCCATCTACGCCGAGCCGGGTGAAAACGGGAGAGTGTTCAAAAGGGGATTCTCTTTGGAAAAGGGGCAGAAGGTGGCCATTGTGGATGATGTCCTGACCACCGGCCGATCGGTCTTTGAGGTGATCGATCTGGTCAAACAGTACGATGCTGAAATTGTCGCCATCAGCCTCATGCTGGATCGGTCCAACGGAGCCGTATCTTTCGAGTATCCCTTCCAAGCTCTGGCTTCAGTGGAGGCCAACAGCTGGGAAGCCAAAGATTGCCCCCTGTGTGCCCAAGGACTTGAACTTACCCAGAGGGGCAGCCGTAGATTCTAGACAGTGTTAAACGGGAATTGAAACGAGCCCTCAGACCGATGTGGCCGTGATCTCGTGGGCTCTTTTGTTGAGGGGGAAATCGATGCTTATCGAGGTTCCCTCGCCCGGCGTGGATTCGATTCCGATACTTCCCTTGTGACTTTCGATTATGCGTTTACACACCATCAGGCCAAAACCGTGCCCCTTTTCTTTGGTGGTAAACTTCTCGTGGAACACCTTTTTTAGATTTTCGGGCCGAATACCCACACCGGTGTCACGGATTGTCACGCGGAAACTTTCTGTGTCCGGGTTAATCCGCACCGTTACGGTTATCTGACGCTGTTCACTGTTAACCATAGCATCGGCCGAGTTGTTAAACAAGTTGTAGAGAACCTGTTGAATGTGAACGCTGTCCGCCTCAAAGGGCAGAGGCTCCTCAATCGGTTCCAGATGAATATGGACATCGCGAAAACGTCTCTGCGGTTTAAGGTAATCGACCACTTCGGCTATTAGTCGCTCAAAGTAGACGATTTCCCTGGTGGTCGATATGGCCCGAAGATCCATTAGATTGGAAGTGAATTTCTTGATCTTTTCCATATTGTCGCCCATAGCCGCGACGTACTTTTCCAACTCATCGTAGTTCTTTTGCTTCAATTGGTAGTCAAGTAATGACAGGTTGCCGGCCACGACCCCCAGGAAGTTGTTCAGTTCGTGTCCGATTTCGGCTGACATTTCACCTCTGGTAGCCATCTTTTCCAACTGAATGGTTTCATCCTGCAGCTCCTTGAGCCGGGTGTACGCCTCTTGTGCTTCTTCAAGAAATTCCAGGTTCTCAAGCGACATGGCCAGTTGATGAGCCGTAAAGGTCAAGAACTTCAAGCCGGCTTCATCTAACCGCCAGGAGTTTTCTCCGGTCTGAAGGATCATAAAGCCAAAGATCGACGAACCACGGCTAATTGGTACCAGCGCGGCTGGACCGTTGCTGCTGGAGAGGTAAGGCGAAAGCAGGGTGTTCAGATCACCGTTATCGCCAAGACCTGCGGGAAGCTGGTCTCGGTCATCAGAGAAGACCCGGGGCTCTTCCAATCCGCGCAGCTTGAGCTGGTCGATGCTGTCAAGCCAGACGTGTTCGGGAAGTTGCCTCTCCTCGACCGTCTCATCAACCACGCTCAACATACGTACGTCGGCCTTGTTGCTGTTCCAATATACCACTGCTCCACGATTGGATTCACAGTGCATCATGGCGAATCTCAGGGATATGGTGATTAGCGTTTTCCTGTCTCCGACCGTGAACAGCATGCGATGGAGGTCCGACAAGCGATCGAGCTGCTGGTCGGATTCTCTGGATTCAGTCTCTCTTTTTATTTTTTCCACGGCTTTGTTGACAGCGTGCCGAATCTCTTTAAGCTCAAAGGGCTTGAGGATATAATCGCTCGCCCCCTGTCGAAGCGCATCCTTGGCCGAGTTGAGGTTGGCGTAGCCGGTGGTAAAAATCACTGCTATGTCCTGGCGCGTTTTTCGGATTTCCCGCACCAATTCGATGCCGTCCATCTGCGGCATTCGAATGTCAGTAATCACCAGATCGATGTGCTTCTTGCCGATAATCTCGAGCGCCCTGACGGCGTCGGGAGCGGTGTCAACGTCAAAGCCGTCATCCACCAGAGCATCCCGAACGAGTTTGAGAACCACCTCTTCGTCGTCCACAACGATTATTTTTATGTCTTCGTTAGAGATCTTGGTCATCGTGTTTCTGCCGGCGACAGTATCTGCTCGACCGTCTCCCGGACTTCCGATAAATCAAATGGTTTTCTCAGGCAACGTCGAGCTCCGGCCTCCTGGGCCATTTTGGCCAGTTCATCTGGAAGCGAGTCAGTCATCACAAAGGCTAATTGTGTTTTTATTTTGGAGACTTCCTGATAGACTTCCCATCCGTTCTTCTTTGGCATGTGTATATCGCAGAAAACAATCCGGTATTCACCCTGCAGAGCCATCTCTACGCCTTGCTGACCGTCACTGGCGAGATCTACCTGGTGTCCCAACTCGGTCAGGTAATCGCTCAACAAATTTCGGATTACTTCGGAGTCATCTATGACGAGGATAGCTGGCATTGTTACCTCTCAGGTTCCGATGGCGTGCGTCACAGCCTGCAGAAGCTCTTTGATGCTGAAAGGCTTTGAGAGAAACGCACAGGCACCACTATTGACCGACTGGCTGACTGTATACAGACTTGAGTAGCCTGAGATTACTATGACTTTGGAGTGCGGGTCGTTGTCGCGAGCGTACTTGACCACTTCCTCACCCGACACCCTGGGCATTTTCAAGTCAGTTATGATAAGATCGAATCTGTGTACTTGAAGTTGCTCGATAGCCTCGTCGCCGTCGGAGGCGATGCTTATCTGGTAGTCCTCGCTGAGCACTTCGTACAAGAAATCTCGTATGATTTCCTCGTCATCAACGATCAGAATTGATTTCTTATCCATCAGCCGATTCGTCCATTAATCTGATTTCCGCATCGTCGCGGCAGGAAAATCCTTACTCTGGGTATCGGAACCGGTTGCCGGTTTCTGAACCGGCAATATGATCGTAAAGGTGGTACCTTTACCGGGCGCCGAGTCAACCTTGATTTCACCGCCGTGCTCGCGAATTATGCCGTAACTTACGGAAAGTCCCAGCCCGGTTCCCTTGCCGACTTCCTTGGTGGTGAAGAAAGGTTCGAATATCCGCTTGACGTCCTCCTTCGGCATGCCCACGCCCTGATCTACGCACAGTATCTCAACTGCACCCCCGAACTCTCCGAGAGCCGGGCTGAGGCGGCTGACCAGCTTGATCCGGGTATTTGGCGGCGACGCGTGCATGGCATTTATGATCAGATTCGTGAAGACCTGCTGGAGTTGACTGGCGTTACCGTGAATGACCGGCAGGTTGTCCTGTTTTTCCACGATCAACTCTATCTGATTCATGGAGAGCTGGTGCCCGACAAAGGCACAGGTATCATCGATAATGCGGTTGATGTCGACCTCGTCCAACTCGCTCGTGCGAGATGACCGCGAAAAGCGCAACAGGTTCTGGACAATCGTTTTACACCGGCGGGCCTGGCTTTCCACGTCGGTGAGATACCTTATGTAACTGGCGATGTCGTCGGTTTTGACGGCTTCCGGATCGACTTTGCTCAGCTTTTCCAGCGCGAATTGGGTGTAGCCTAAGATCCCTCCCAGCGGATTGTTTAGTTCATGGGCTACCCCGGCTGCCAGCTGGCCTATGGCACTGAGCTTTTCTGACTGTATCAACTGGGCCTGAGCCTCTTCGAGTTCAAGGGTCCTCTCAATGATTTTTTCTTCCAGGGTTCGATTGTAGTTCTCGATCTCATCCCGCGATTGCTTTAGCGAATCGACCATGCGGTTAAAGGTCGCAGCCAGCTGGCCGATTTCATCCTGCTGAACGATATCCACCTTACGGCTAAAATCGCCCCGGCCAATCTGGTCGGTGGCCTCCACCAGCTTGCGAATCGGCCGCGTGAAGAATCGTACAAATGACGTGAGAATCATCAGCGAAAGGATCAGCACGACCGCTGTGAGGGTCATAACCGTCTTTTGCGCTTCGGCGATGGCTACGTTTACCGTTTCGAGCGACAGGATCAGTCGTACCGAGCCGATTCTTTCCGTGAAAACAGCCGGATCGAGCGCACGTCCGAAGCCGGTGATTCCAAGGGTCTCCCGATCCAATTGCTCGATCCGGGAAGTAATCGGCACGATCAGTTCTATGAACTCCTGGCCGTGGGGGTTTTCAATGTGATAGTGTTCGCAGTCGCGATGAGTAGACTGATTCTTTTCAATTACGCTGATCGACAGCTCACTGTAATCATCCAACCAGTCGCCGATCTCGGCCAGCACCTCGCCGTCATTGTTAGCTACGGAGGCATATTCGACGACATCAAAGCGCTTCAGTACATTCATGGCCTCTTCGAGTTCATACTTGGATTCGAACAACACTCCGCTCTCCACATTGATTGCCAGCATTCGGACCATGGTTTCCCCGGTTGTCTCCAATTCTCGGCGGAATCCTGTGGCCTGCTGTCTGATGAGAAGTATACTGATCGAGAGGATCACCACTATCAGCAGCGCAGAAACCGGCAGAACCACCTTGGTTCGTAAACTCATCGCCCTTAGCATGCCAAAGAGGTTCATCGGTACACCTCCTTGGCCACTGATGCCAGTTCCTCCGGGATATCGACATTGATTCTTCTGGCCGTGTTTTCATTGTAATGAAACCAGATTACGTCGGCAGCGGTAACGCGAACATTTTCGGGTTTCTCACCGGCGATGATCTTGTTGGCGATATCGCCGGCTTGGAAGCCTACCGCCTTGTAATCGAAATCCAGGGCGAAAAGGGCACCGGATTCGACAACATAACGGGAAAAACCCATAAAGGGCATGCCTCGGCGGACCGTGTTCAACAATATGTATCTGGTTGACTGCGGCTTAAACAGGTTCGGGTCGGCAACCGACCAGATGCCATCGACCGTCAATGCCAGCGAATCAAGGGCTTTCGGGAGATCCTTGTCGCTGTCGACATTCACTGCCACAAGTTCGAGCCCAAGGCGGGCTGCTACAACGCTGGCGTGCGGAATCAGGCTGGCCGTATTCTCCGTATACAACACCCCCAGTTTTTTCATGTCTGGCAGTATTTTCTTGAAACAGCCAAACTGAACGTCGGTCGGAATATCCAGTGACGCACCGGTGATGTTTCTTCCCGGTTTTTCCAGAGACTCCACAAAGCCCGACAGCACCGGGTACTTCACACCCGAGAACACTATCGGATAGTCGCTAAGCTCCTGTTGGGCGGCGCTGGTAGCCTTGCTACCGATAGTCAGGATTATTCTTGGTCGAAGGTTCTTTACCGATTCGACCACACGTTGATTGTGCTGAGAGTCCTTTGAAATGAGGAAGATACTGAAGTTGGCATCGGGATAGTTGTCGGTAATTACCTTTCGGGCGCCGTGAAGAGTACGCTGAGTCGAGGTGAGGCTGTCGCCGGTCAGTACTGCAATCTCCACCCGCTGCCCCAGGGCAGAACTGCATAGACCTGCCCACAGCAGACCCGCCAGAGCAATTCCCACGGCTTTTCTAACGTAGTTGATCATACGCCGGAGCAATCCGCCAATCCTCTTTACTGCATTGTTGTGCCACCGGTTGCACCAGTTCGGTGTTAGGCGCACTAATACCACCGGTTTTCAAGATTATCGGTTGGTTCGGTGAATTCTTCACCGGTCCGTCGGATAGTGGACTACTCTTGACCTGTTTGCTGACATTTTTGCTTAAAGACCTCATTAAGAATTGGCCCTGACTACCGATAAAAGATGAAGAACCGTGCATTCCGCACGGGGCAGTAAATATCGAGTAACTAACGGAAACTAATACAATGGCAATCAGGAGACGCCGTGCAATCAGTCGATCGCCGTTGGCGGTACTGATAACCTTCTTTCTATGTCTGGCCGGCTCCGCCCTGGCCGGGGTCACCGGTAAGGTGTCTGGAGTGGTGATTGACGGGGCGACGGGCCAACCAATCGAGGGTGCCACTGTTCGCGTGCTCGGAACCAACATCGCTACCGAGACCGACATGGATGGCGAGTACTTCATCCTGAATATCGCCGGTGGCAAGTACGATATCGCCGTTACATCGGTTGGCTTTGAACCGACTGTAAAGAAAGACGTCAGGGTGCTCGTTGATTTAACAACGCCTTTGGGTTTCACCCTGAAGCAGGAAGACGTCGAGCTCGATGAAAAAGTAGTGGTATATGCCGACCAACCACTTATCCAAAAAGATCTTACGGCCTCCAAGGTGATATTCACCTCGGACAGGCTAAAGACCTTGCCGAATATTGTAACGGTCCAGGCCGTGTTGACCAACTACCCCGGCGTGATCCTGAGCCGGGAGCACGAGCTGCATGTCAGGGGCGGCCGAGCCGGACAGGTAAACTACTATTATGATGGATTCTCTGTTCAGGATCCGTTCGTGGCCAATTCCGGCATCCACATTATACCGGGTGCACTGGAAGAATTGACTTTGACATCAGGCGGTTACGCCGCCGAATACGGTGAGGCGCTCTCGGGAGTTGTTAGTGCTGTTTCGCGCGTCGGCACCGCCCGGTACAAGGGAAGCGTGAAGTTTTACGAGGGATTCACGCATGCGTACGATGTTAACGCAGGGGACTGGGGCGAACTCCAGCGGGTCGGTAGCCGGGCTGCGGCCGTCAATCTGTCCGGACCCGTACCGCTTTTCGATCCGGAGCGCTACACCTTCAGCGCCGCCGGAGAATACCTCCACAATCCGACCGATCTTCCCCACAACGGTCGTACATCCTATACCGGTACCGGCAAATTCTCAATGCAGCCCGTTGAGAAACTGAAGATAATCTCGAACGGGGCCTATTACAGAGAATTCGGTCAACAGTACACTCACCGGGATGTAAACGGGGTATCCTATGACTTCAATCTCGATGGACTACCGGATTTTGAGAAACAGTCGTACCTGGTGGGCCTGTCGAGCAACTACAGATTCGACGATAATATGATTCTGTCCGCGCGTTTTAATCGCTTCAGCACCTATACCAAGTCCGCGCCCAGTCACCTGTTTGACACCTACTGGGATCAGTGGCCGGGTTACTCGGAGGATTCACTGGGTATATACAATGGTACCATTGATGACGAGAATTACGGCAACACCATTGACTGGAGCGACCCGATGCAGGTGGTCGGGTTCACTGTTGGCGACGATTATGAGCCTACCTTCCGGCGCCGCAAAACCGATTACAATGCTTATCACGTTGATCTGATCAGTCAGATCAACCGATCCAACGAGATAAAAACCGGTCTCGAGTATCGTCGCTACCAGGTTGACTGGGATTTCAAGCAATTTTACAACACGCGTCCCTACGGGGAGAAGTACTCCAGTAAACCGGTCTATGCTTCATTCTATGTGCAGGACAAGATGGAGTATGACTTGTTTATCGTAAACGCTGGCCTGCGTTATGATTACCGTCACACCGACGTCACCTACGTGGCCTGGACCACCGATCTGAACGGAGATGGTGTGCCTTATTTGAAACAGGCCGAGTCCCGTCAGAAACTCTCACCCAGGTTTGGCGTCTCCTTCCCCATTGCTGAAAAATCGGTAATGCATATCAACTATGGCATATACTACCAGGTGCCTCAGTACAGGTATCTCTACACCAATATGCAGGGCGACGTGTCGAGCGGTTACCCGCTGGTGGGATATCCCGATCTTGAACCGGAACGGACGACCGCCTATGAAATAGGCCTCGATCATTTACTTCGTGACGACATCAGGTTCGACGTGACGGCTTATTATAAAGATATTGAAGATTTGGTCACGACCATGTCTTCCTTTAAAGTGGCCGGTAATTCTGTGACCTACTTCGCCAACGGTGGTTATGGCTCAGCCAAAGGCATCGACATCAGCATCGAAAAACTGCCTTCAGGGAGTTTCCTGTCAGGTTCCATAGCTTACGGTTACATGATTGCGCAGGGAGTCGGCTCCGATGCCCTTGAACCATATTACACCTACCTGACGTCGATGGAGGACACACTGGCGCCGGTGACAGAATATCCTCTGGACTTCGACCAGCGGCACACTCTGACTGCGGTCCTTGATTTCCGGGTGCCGCACAATAGGGATCTTAATCTAATGGGTGTGAAGGTACCGGGTGACTGGGGCATCAATCTCGTTGGGCATTACGGTTCCGGCCTGCCATATACCCTCAGAGACATTGACGGTAACCGGCTGGGCGACCGCAATGGGGGGAGACTGCCCGCCTACTACACCGTCGATATGAGATTCAACAAGGATTTCTATCTGGGATCTGGTAATTACATTCTGAGTTTATTTGTCGAAGCCGATAATGTGTTCAATCGGCGCAATGTAATTGATGTATACTCGCTCACAGGTCGTCCGGATTACGACGGCATTAACCATACCGCTACGTTGGCGCTCAGCGCTGATGAATTGGAAAAGTATGACAGGCTCTATGACCATGACCCGCAGAACTTTTCACCACCCAGAACGATTAGAGCCGGGTTGGAGCTGCATTTCTAAAGGGATGCCAGGTAATGACGAAAGGTAAACGAATAAAACTGTACTGTCTGGCTTGTGTTATGATCCTCGCGCTGGCGGCGGACGTGGCCGCCCGACCTTTGAGCGCGGATTCACCCGGCGGTCAAGGTGGAAGTACCGATCCTTCACTTTTTCCGGAGCCCACCACCCAGGACCGGATTACACATAATGTCGGCAATATTGTAACCACCGTCGACAATTGGGGTCTCGTCGGTGGTTATCCCGGCTATCTCCCGTCGGGTGAGTGGCCGCGTAATTCAGGACATGACTATCTCGCCGAGATCAGGTATTGGATGGGAGGCGTGTCGGCGACAGGCGATACACTGGTAGCCAACACCTACGACGACTTTCAGGCCATGACAATGCCGGTGGCTGGTACAAATACTTATAAAATGTACCTGTCCACCGACTCAAACCGCTATTACGATTACGATGTTACCGACACGGTGGGAGCCACCGATGGCAAGCCGGCCTACGGCTGGCGGGTATGGAATGCGGCCACGGAAAGTTACGTATACAATGACTGCTATAATTCGCTGACTTCGTCTTTCAGTCCTGGTGGACCAACATCGTTGCAGGATTCGCATTATCGCTTCAACGATGCCGCTTCGGGTACGTCGCTGATGGGGCTGGAACTAACCCATACCGTAATGCAGTGGAACTACTGCTATAACGAAGACTTTATGTTTATCGCCCTGGACATAACGAATACCTCTTCCACCAATTATTCGGATTTTGCCTTTGGTCTGTATGTCGATATCGATGTCGGGGGACTGGACGGTGAGGGCGGTAACGGAAATATGGAAGATTCTGTGGTCTACTCCGAAGATGAAGATTGGGCTTATATCTTTGATGTGGTCGGGATTGATCCCGGCTGGGGGCCGACCGTTTCAACCGGTATGATGGGTACCAAACTACTGGAGACCCCGGGCAACGTTGGTATGACCGCGTTCAGAACGGATGACTGGTCGTATTTGCCCACAGATGACGCCGGCCGATTCGAACTGATTAACAGCACCGATTTTGATCATCCGTTGCCGCCCACCGACCAATACTATGTTCAGTGCACGCGGGGTATCGATCTCCCCGCCGGCCAGACGGTCCGGGTGGTCTACGCTCTGGTAGCGGGCGCAGATGAAGCCGACTTCCGCGATAACGCCTCTCTCGCCCAGGAATTGTACGACAACTACTTTGTCGGACCCGAG
>CP070756.1:1882394-1897303 GCA_020348905.1 Candidatus Zixiibacteriota bacterium | reverse complement strand
GCTCTTCGACATGATCGACAACATTGCTGGGCGGCATCTTGGCCGGGTTGTCGACCACTACCATGGATCCCTCGTTCTTGTACACATGATACTCGACATTCGGGACGGTGTTTATAATCGTCTGGCCGTACTCGCGGGAGAGTCGTTCGGTGACAATCTCCATGTGCAGTATGCCCAGAAAGCCGACCCGGAACCCAAATCCCAAAGCTGTCGATGATTCCGGTGTGAACGTTAGCGAGGAGTCATTGAGCTTCAGTTTCTCCAGCGCTTCCCTCAGCCGGGTGTAATCCTCGGCCACCGCCGGGTAGAGACCAGAAAACACCATCGGCTTGACGTCAACAAATCCACTCAGCGGCTCTTTGGCAGGGTTTTTGGCGGTGGTGATAGTGTCGCCGATACGGGTATCGGCAACCTCGCGAATCGAGGCGAAAAAGTAGCCCACATCCCCGGCCGACAATTCTTGCTGCGGAATTCTGGCCAGTACCAGGTGACCCACCTCGTCGACCTCGTACACTTTAGCGGTCGAGAAGAACTTAACCTTCTCCCCCGCTCTCAACCTACCGTTAATCACTCTGACCAGGGGCATCGCCCCGCGGTAACTGTCGAAGACTGAATCAAAGACCATCGCCTGTAATGGCAGGTCAGGATTGCCCGATGGGGCCGGAATCCTGTTGACAATCGCCTCCATAAGTTCATCGATTCCAATCCCCTTCTTGGCTGACACCAAAAGGACCTCTTCCGGTTCACAGCCCAGCAGGTCCACAAGCTCGGCGACGACTTCCACCGGCTGAGCATTAGGCAAATCGATTTTGTTGACCACGGGGATTATCTCGAGGTCATTCTCCAAGGCCAGGTACAGGTTAGACAGGGTCTGAGCTTCTATTCCCTGTGAGGCGTCAACCACCAGGACGGCTCCCTCACAGGCAGCCAGTGAACGGCTGACTTCGTAGGTGAAATCGACGTGGCCCGGTGTGTCAATAAGGTTGAACCGATAAGCCTGACCGTTCCGCGCCTGATAGACAAGCCTGATAGCATGAGCTTTGATGGTGATGCCCCGCTCCCTTTCCAGGTCCATCGAGTCGAGCACCTGCTCTTTCATCTGGCGTTCCGACAAAGTTCGGGTGGCTTGAAGCAGTCTATCGGCCAGGGTCGACTTACCATGGTCGATATGAGCGATTATTGAAAAATTCCTTATGCTATTCAGGTCAGACATATTCCTGTCCAAAAATAATCCCGACATTCAACTGCTGCCGGGTTTCAACTCATTTCTATCGGCTAAATGGTTCCACTCATTTAAGAGCAGCCAAAGATAGCTTCTTTTGCCAGAACTGTCAATCGGGATATAACGCTATCGAACTTACGTAATGATTAGATCGATTTCAGTTACTTCTTGAAGTATTCGGTCAGCTTGTCGCGGAATTCGCTCTTGTTGATGTCGCGATGCAGGACGCCCTCGAAAGCGATTGAAATCTGGCTGGTCTCTTCCGATACCACCACCACCACGGCATCGGAAACCTCGCTCACCCCGATAGCGGCCTTGTGCCGCATCCCGTAAAGTTTCCGATAGCGGGGATTATTGGTCAGCGGCAACGAGGCGGCCGCGGCCACGATATATTCGCCCGACACGATGACGGCTCCATCGTGGAGAGGTGTATAAGGGGTAAAAAGGGTAATAAGCATTTCCGCTGAGAGTTCTGCGTTGAGCTCTTTCCCGGTCTCGGCAAAGTTGCGCAAGCCGGTGCGCCGCTCAATCACTATCAGGCCGCCGTGGCGGAGTTCTGAGAGCCTGAACACAGCCCTGGTGATTTCTTCAAGCGACTTGCGCTGCTCTAAAGTAACGAATCGCCTTAGTAGACGGCTCTGGCCGAACTGGGCCAGGACCGACCTCAATTCCGGCTGGAAGACAATTACCAGCACTATCAAGCCGAAAGTGGTCAGGTTGGAAAACAGCCATGTCAGACCCTCCAGCTGAAACCAGTAAGAGACAAAGGCGACCCCTGCCACCAGGAAGAAACCGACAATGATTTGAACCGAACGCGTCCCCTTAACCAGCTTGAGAACCTGAAAGATGATGAATGATACGATGAGAACATCGACCAGGTCCTTCAACCCGAACTTCAGGAAATCCAACTGAAAAAGGCTCATACGCCCTCCTTGATAGCCCGAACAATCTTAAGTGCCTCGACCGTTTCGGCTACGTCGTGGACCCTCACAATATCGGCTCCGTTGGCGACTGCCGTAATCATCGATGCAATCGATCCGCCGAGCCTCTCACTGGCCGAAGCATCGGTGGGGTGCACCATGCCGATAAACGACTTCCTGGAAGTGCCAACCAGAAGCGGCAGGCCGAACCGCTTAAACTCCGAGAGTCGGGCCAGAATCTCCAGGTTGTCGGATACCCGCTTGCCGAAACCAACCCCGGGATCCAGGATAATCCGCGAGGCATCGATTCCGTACCGGCGGCATGCCTCAACACGCTCTGAGAAAAACTCGTTAATTTCACTGACGCAGTCATCGTATTTCGGGTCCCGCTGCATTGTTGCCGGTGTTCCCAGCATATGCATCAAGACCACCGGTACCTGTCTGGATGCTACCAATTCCACCATCTTTGGATCTTCGCGCAAGGCGGAGATATCGTTAATAATATCAGCCCCGGCATCAAGAGCCGCTTCGGCCACCCCCGCCTTGCAGGTATCAACTGATAAGGTCACCTTCGAGGTGCTCCTTATACCCTCGATGACGGGTCCAATCCGGGTCCATTCCTGCTCGGCGGAAACAGGTATAGCTCCAGGGCGACTTGACTCACCGCCGATATCGATGATATCGGCCCCCTGTTGTTCCATTTCAAGGGCCCGGTTCACGGCCGTCCCGGGGTCTTCAAACCGGCCGCCATCGGAGAAAGAATCCGGGGTGACATTGAGTACCCCCATAACCAGGGTACCAGAAAGGTCGAGATTTCGCCCCTGTCCCAGCGGGATATTTCGACCGGCCTTCTGTTTCGTCGCTAACGGCATCGCCCTCAATATCTTGGGAGTTTCTCCAATAAGAGTATTAAAATGGTATTTGGCACCAAAAGCAAGAACTAAACGGTCCTGGCCGGCAAACCGCCCTCCAGCGGGTCAAAAGTGGTACCGTAAGTCGCTTTTACCTTGACACATAGGGGTATAATGTGTATATTTTATCGTAGGGCCTCAGTATACCCTATTTGTTTACTGCGATAAATTGCCGTTAAACCGTCAACTCTATCAGGAGAGTCTAACTTCATGCCAGCGAAGCACCTCGTACCCGCTAGTCTCGCTGCCGTCATGCTATTTTCCCTCCTCACCTTTGCCAGCAGTGGGGCAACCTCACCCGTTAGTCTTTCGCAAGGTTCCCTGTTAAATTTTACACCAAACGCCGGTCAGTGGGACGACCAGGTTCATTTTCGGGCCAGTACCGATGGCGCCACCATGTGGTTTGCCGCCGACGGAGCCTATTATCAGTTCGTGAGGGAGGTATCACCGGCCTCACCTCCTGATCCGAGACTCCAGAATCGAACGAGAGACTCCCAGAGTCTGTTTATAAAGGCCTCTTTTGTAGGGGCCAACCAGGATGTCGAGATAGTCGGTGAGGGACTTCTTGGCAGCAAGTGCAATTTTTTCCTTGGCAACAACCCTGCCCGGTGGCAAGCCGACCTGCCCAATTACGAAGCGATCGTATATAGAGACGTCTATCCCGGTATCGACCTGAAGTACTATGGCAATGACCGCCAGCTGGAGTACGACTTTATTGTAAGCCCGGGAGCTGATCCATCGCGGATACAGATACGCTACGATGGCGCCGAGCGAGTCTCCGTGAATGGAGACGGTCAGCTCGAAGTAACCACCGCCTGGGGGACGGTTACAGAAATGCGTCCGTACATTTATCAGCGCGATGGAGGCGGTTACATCGTGCTCGCAGGCCGTTACCGTCTTCTTTCGGATAACAGCTTTGGTTTTGAACTCAACGACAACTATGACCCCAATCTGCCGCTGATCATAGACCCGGTGCTTACCTATAGCAGTTACCTCGGCGGTGCTTACGCACAGTACGCCAATGGTGTAACTTTCGATAGTGAGGGGAACATCGTGATTGTCGGAGATACCCGCTCCGCGGACTTCCCCCTGGTTAACCCTCTGCAGGGAGTGCTGGCGGGTCGCTACGATTTGTTTGTCACCAAAATCAACCCCGGTACCGGTGATATACTTTTCAGTACCTTCTTCGGCGGCACTGAAACGGAGCAGTTCCCGGCCGTCACACTGGATGCGACCGGGAATGTGGTCGTGAGTTCATACACCGACTCGGAAGATATTCCAACAGTGAATCCGTTTCAATCGGATTTGTTGGGCGATTGGGACGCTATCATCTTTAAGCTGAGCGCCGACGGCAGCACCCTTTTGTTCAGCACCTACCTTGGCGGAACCAAAGTGGAATACGCTGGCGGTATAGCCGTGGACGCCTCAAATAACGTGTACGTGTGCGGAATTACGACCTCGTTCAACTTTCCGCTGCAGAATCCTTATTGTGACGAGATTTCAGGCGGCGATTATGACGGGTTTGTTACGAAATTCAGCCCTTCCGGTGACGCCCTGATTTACAGCACTTATCTGGGTGGCCGAGACATGGAACAATTACGAAGCATCGCCGTCAACGCCAGCGGTGAAGCCTACGTTGTCGGTTCCACATACTCCGACGACTACCCGGCCGTAAACGCCCTATATCAGACTCAAATCAACCAGGACGGCCCCACCGATGCTGTAATTACAAAGTTCACCGCCGGTGGTGACAATCTTGTGTTCAGCACTTTCATCCCCGGGACCGAAGACGAATGGTTCATCGACGTAGCCCTCGATGAATCCGGCACCGCCTATGTTGTGGGTAGTTCTGAATCGGATGATTTTCCGGTAGTTAATCCGATTCAGGCAGAGCGGTCCGGGGCGGGATCCGACGACATTGCCGATGTCGTCGTCGCGGCATTGACCGGCAACGGCGACGCGTTATTGTTCAGTACCTATCTTGGCGGTCTTGGTGAGGATTATGGTGAATCTATCGCACTGGCACCGGACGGCGGAGTTTTCTTCACAGGTACGACGTTCTCATATGATTTTCCAACATACAATGGCCTGGATTTTGTTATGGATGGCGCCAGCGACGCCCTTGTTGTGCGCTTAAACACCACCGGGACAGGCATAGTTTACAGCACCTTTCTGGGCGGCTCCAGCGGTGAGCAAGGTGAAGCTGTGGCCGTAGACCCGAACAGTAACCCGTGCATAGTAGGCAGCACTTACTCTGCGGATTTTCCGCTGGCCAACGCCACCCAGGCCATTCCTGGATCCACTCTTTACAGCAACGTCTTCGTGTCAATGTTAGGCGGTTGCTGCGTCGGCGCCCGAGGCAATTTTGACGGCGACCCGGATGACCTGCTTAGTATACTCGATATCGTTTATGCCATGGATTGGTTTTTCAGCGGCGGTGATGAGCCGCCATGCCTGGACGAAGCCGATGTTGACGCAAGCGGACAGGTAAACATCGAGGACGTGGTATATTTGATTTCGTACCTGTTCAGAAACGGTCCGCCTCCGGCAGGCTGTTAAGAACGCATCGCTTACGGCCGTGTCGACCGATCCATGGTCGTGAGCAGCTGTCGTGTAATTCGACAATTTCGACCTTAACGTTTGATTTGGAAAGGCCCAACTGGTTGTTTATAAATTGTTGTTGGGCAATATAATACGCGGAGGGTTTGTACCGGCCTCAATATCTGAAGCGGTTCTCAGGCCGGGCAAACGTGGAGTTATGGTAAGCCCTTTCGTCAACAGACTACTTACCTCTTCGTATCTCACATTGGTAACCTTGTACATTTCTATAATTACTCTATCAAGCTTACAGCACTCGGAGGGTTTCTAATCATGTTTCTAAAGTATGCAGCCGCCAGCACATTGATATTAACAGTGCTACTGATCGCCCTGGTCGGCAGCCCCTGTCGGGCAGAGTTAGTATCAAACCTCTATCAGAATTCTTCCCTGTATTTTACCGGCAATGCAGGACAATGGGACAGGCAAGTCTATTTTCGTTCCAACACGGGCGATGCCACCATGTGGTTTGCCATCGATGGTGCCTATTACCAGTTTGGCAGGCAGATATTGAAATCGTCACCTGATCCCACCGTCGGGAGGCGCTCAAGCGATTTTGAGTGCCTGATGATTAAGGCCAGTTTTGTCAACGCCAGCGACAATGTAGAGATTGTGGGCGAGGGACTGCTTGATCACAAGTCTCACTATTTTTTGAGCGATGATCCCTCGCGCTGGCAAACCAATGTGCCCAATTTTGAGGCCGTCACCTACCGCGACATATACCCGGGCATCGACCTGAGGTACTACGGGAATGGCGGTCAGATGGAGTATGATTTTGTCGTATCGGCCAACGGTGATTTGTCACGCATTCAGATTCGTTATGACGGCGTGGAGGCGGTTACCGTTAACGGAAAGGGTGAACTGGAGGTTACCACTGCCTGGGGTACGGTCACCGAGAGACGTCCGTACATCTATCAGGAGGTCGACGGCGATCGCGTTGAAGTGACCGGGCGTTACCGTTTGCTTGCCGAGAACAGTTTCGGCTTCGAGGTTAGCGGCCAATACAACTCGGATTTACCCCTTGTTGTCGACCCGGTGTTGATTTACAGCAGTTATCTGGGCGGCTCCGGAGGCGACTACGGTTGGGAAATAGAACTGGATGAAGCGCGTGACATGTATATGACCGGCCAGACGTTTTCGGCTGACTTCCCGGTGCATTTGCCGCTTCAGGCCGTTAACGCCGGAAACTGTGACATATACATCACCAAGATGACCCTGGAGGGCGTCCTGCTGTACAGCACCTATTTCGGTGGCACCTTGCGAGAAGAGACCCCGCAACTGGCTCTTGACGATGTTGGCTGTGCCTATGTAGTGGGCCGGACGTTTTCTCCCGATTTGCCCACGTACGCCGCGTACGATCCTACCCTGTATGGTAACTCCGATCTTTTCGTGCTTAAACTGAGCGCTGCCGGAGACGCCCTGGTCTTCTCGACTTATCTTGGAGGAATGGAGGACGATTACGCCGCCGACATTGATGTCGACATCAATCACAACGCCTATGTGACTTCCACCACCACCTCGCCCGACTTCCCGGTTGTGGATCCTTTCCAGGTGGCTCCCAGCGAAGGAACCGATGATCTTACTCTGACCAAGTTCAGCGTTGCCGGTGATTATCTTGAATACAGCACCTACCTGGGCGGAGTTCAGGATGACTGTTGTATGGGAATGGCTGTTGACGATGCCGGGTGCGCTTTCCTCGTAGGATTCACCTACTCCAAGAACTTCCCTCTGGAAAGCGCTTTCGACTCCAGCGTGACGGGCTGCGACGCCTTTCTGACAAAGTTCACGCCGGCCGGAAACGCCGTCGAGTTCAGCACCTTCCTCGGGGGATCGGAGAACGAATGGGCCGAGAGCGTTGCCCTTGACAACGACGGCAATATCTACCTCACCGGCGGTACCAGGTCAACCGACTTTCCCCTCGTCAATGCCTTCCAGCCCATTTTCATGGGCGGAACTACCGTTGGAATAGACAATTTCGTTTCCAAGTTTAACCCGTCGGCACTGACCCTGATATACAGCACCTACCTGGGTGGCAGCGACGACGACTTCAACGAGAAGATTACCGTCGATAAGTATGGCATGGCATTTGTGACCGGCTACACCTACTCTGTCGACTATCCTCTCGCCGACCCGCTGTATGGCACTCTGAACGGCGGCACCGATATCTCCGTTTCGGCCTTCAGCCAGGATGGAACCAGCCTTGTGTTCAGCACTTTCCTGGGAGGTAGCGGCGGCGAGGAAGGTGAGGACATTGCCATTGACGACCTGCGTAACCTTCATATTGCCGGATATACCGGGTCGGGCGACTATCCCCTTGTCAACCCCATGCAGAGCATTAAGAAAGGCACCTACGACGCCATAGTATCGGTAATTGAAATGGGTTGCTGCAACGAGTACACCGGCAACGCCGATTTCGATGAGGATGACTTGCTGAACATCCTCGACGTATCTTATCTCGTTCAGTGGCTTTACGTAGGCGGGCCCGCCCCTGAGTGCGAAGGGGAAGTTGACGTAAACGGGAACGGAATTATCGGCAGCGATGATCTGTTCTATCTGATTGATTATATGTGGTACGGCGGGCCGGGGCCGCTCATCTGCCAGTAGAATTCAACAGAATATATCCGGCGGACTGGTAGCCACCTCGTCTCCCGGATTCAAATAGAAAAACCCGCCGCCGGTTCTGCCGGCGGCGGGTTTTTCTATAAGTCATAGCGATCGCACAGAAGATCTATGTCTCCGGGGTCGGGGCAGGCTTTTCCTTCGCCTCGACATCTCCTGATGCCCGTCCAATAATTTCATCCACTTCGCGACTATCGATGATCTCTCTATCCAGAAGGGCCTTGGCCAGATCGTGAAGCTTGTCGATATTATCTGCCAGTATATCCCGCGCCGTATCCTCGGCCTTCTCAATGAGAGCTCGCACCTCATCATCGATAATAACTGCCGTCGCCTCAGAGTAATCCTGATGTTGCTGGATCTCTCTGCCCAGAAAAATGTGTTCCTCCGTCTTGCCGAAGGTCACAGGTCCCACCTTATCGGACATACCCCAGTTACAAACCATCTTTCGGGCCAGTCTGGTTGCTCGCTCCAGGTCATTACCGGCCCCGGTATCGAGCTGGTTGAAGACCACCAGTTCCGCGATGCGCCCGCCCATCAGGACCGCCAGCGTCGTTTCCAGATAATCTTTGGAATGGGTGTGTCTCTCATCAACCGGCAGTGACTGGGTAACACCTAGGGCCATGCCGCGCGGTATTATCGTGACCTTATGAATCGGGTCGGCTTTGGGAAGGAACTTCGCCACCAGGGTATGACCAGCCTCATGATAGGCAATGATCTTTTTCTCTTCGTCGGAAATAACCAGTGACTTTCGAGCGGAGCCCATCATCACCTTGTCCTTGGCCTCTTCGAAGTCGTCCATAATAACTGAATTGCGGTCCCTGCGTGAGGCCAACAGGGCCGCCTCATTGACCATGTTGGCCAGGTCGGCACCCGACATCCCCGGCGTGCCCCGGGCCAAAATTGGAAGATCAACATCTTCGCCCAGCTTTATCTTGCGCACGTGGACAGCAAGAATACCCTCGCGGCCTTTGACATCCGGAGTCGGCACCACAATCTGCCGGTCAAAACGGCCAGGTCGGAGCAATGCCGGATCCAAGACATCGGGCCGGTTGGTAGCGGCAATGAGTATAACACCCTCGTTGGACTCAAACCCGTCCATCTCAACCAGTAACTGGTTTAAGGTCTGCTCTCGCTCGTCATGCCCACCACCCAGACCGGCGCCTCTGTGACGACCTACGGCGTCAATTTCATCTATGAAGATGATGCAGGGAGCGTTTTTCTTGCCCTGATCGAACAGGTCTCTGACTCGACTGGCCCCCACACCGACAAACATCTCCACGAAGTCCGAGCCGGACATAGAAAAGAAGGGAACACCGGCCTCACCGGCTACGGCCCTTGCAAGCAGCGTCTTGCCCGTTCCGGGAGGTCCAAGAAGCAGAGCTCCCTTGGGAATCTTCCCCCCCAGTTTCTGGAACTTGGCCGGTTCCTTGAGAAACTCGATAATCTCCTGAAGCTCTTCCTTGGCTTCGTCAGCTCCGGCGACATCCTTAAATGTTACTTTGGGGCGATCCTCGGTTAGCAGTTTGGCCTTGCTTTTGCCGAAGGAGAACAGTCCCTTGGGTCCTCCACCACCCTGCATCTGTCTTATAAAGAAGAGGTAGATCAGAATGATGATTATCCACGGAGCTGCCAGGGACAAATAGGAGAACAAATTGGGGCTCTGGTCTTTGGCGACAACTTTGACACCGTTTTGCTGAAGCCGGTTGACCACCTCATAGTTATAGTCATTAAAGGGAATCCGCGTTTTAAACTTGGTAAACGAATCCGGTGAATTGACCGAGGCGAACCGCTGTGGCTCTTTAAGGACGCCCTCTACCTTGCGCTCTTCGAAGGTGACCTCGAGGATGTTGTCACGCTCCAGTTCCGTGAAGAATTCCGAGTAGGTGATTTCCGCGGCATCCTGGCCGAAACTGGTGTAATAAGAGTAGGATACCAGCATAATCAGGATCAGTGCCATCCAGAAGATTAGCGACTTGCCGGGCCCCCGCCATCCCATCGGCTCTTTCGGCTTATCTTCTTTGTTCTTACCGGTGCGCTTATCGTTATTCAGATCAGTCACTTGTTCTCCGCTTTGCCTTTCGTACTAGTTTATATTATACAACGTATAGTCTTCTCTATTCATATAATATCGGTATCGGCCGAAAATTAATCGTTGTCAATTACCTTTCCGATGAATGGAAGGTTGCGATATTTCTGCGTATTATCCAGGCCAAAACCTATCACAAATTCGTTGCCTACCGCAAAACCCTTATAAGCTATATTAAGTTTTGTCCGGTGACTTGCCGGCTTGTCAATCAATGTAACAATCTCGATGGACGCCGGTTCCATCTTGTTGACGTGCTTGAGAATAGTGGATACGGTACGACCGGAATCGACCACTCCTTCGACCACCAGCACATGTCTGTCTTTCAGGGGAATGTGGCCGCTGCTCTCGAACGAAACCTCTTCCTCCGGCTTGATCCCTTTTCGATATGACGCCGCCGAGACGAATTCAATCTCGAGCGGCAGTTTGATATGGCGCATGAGGTCGGCAAGAAAAACAACACAACCTTTCAAGACTCCCAGCAAAACCGGATTCTTGTTCTGATAGGCACCGGTAATCTCCCGACCCAGTTCCGCGATTCTCCGGGAGATAGTCTTCTGGTCCAGAAGCAACTCAAACGGCTTCAATTCAAAGTTCTTTTCGTCTGCTGTATCCAATTTTCAATACCTCTCTGGTTGAACTGTCTATCTTCACTCGATCTGAAATTTCAAACCCAACCAGCCAAATAATTCCCTTTCGATCGCATACCACCGGAACTTCGTCACGGTAAACCGGGTGGACTTTCCGGTCGGTTAGATAATCTCCTACTTTCTTTGTCCCGGCCAGGCCCAGCGGCCGGAACCGGTCTCCCCCTCGAATATTGCGGATCACCAGCGGCTGGTGAATCTTGTCATAATCAAGCCAGACTGTGCGGGCTTGCTTCCGGCGCTCCGGCTTCACAGCCGTCCGCCTCTGCACCGACATACGAATATCGACATTCAAAGTTGTCAGGCGGCTAACCTTACCAGGGGTGAGCCTTTCGCTGTAACTTCCGGCTCCTCGCCGATATAGCAGGACTCTTTCGCCCGCCAGGGTAGCCTGAATTCCGCCCGGTATTGTAAGTCCCTTGCCCTTCAGCCGGCACAAGTCATCCAGACGGTCGACAACAATCTTCTCCGGCCCCTGATTCGGGGGTGAAATCTCTGCCAGACAATATCTTAGCAGTCTCCGCCGGAACCATTTATCATAACGGTTATATTTACTCAAATCAAGCTCAATTTTACCGCCGGCCGTTCGGCGAACCAGCCCTTTTACCCGCCCGTGCAGGTATTGACTCAAAAAAGTGTCGTCTTCGCCGGCAATCTCTGACAGGTTCAAAAGAGCGCGGTCCACGGCCGGGTTCAAATTCTTGCGAATATCAACCAGGAGCCGGTTGCGAATGTAATTTCGGTCATAATCGACCCCGAGGTTGGACTGGTCGGTGCAATATTTCAACCGGTTCTGTTTCAAATAGGCGTAGATCTCTTCTTTAGTGAGAGCATACAACGGGCGAATGATCCGGCCCCGCTTTGGGGGAATACCACGCAGCCCGGTCGGGCCGGTGCCGCGGATTATACGAAACAGCACGGTTTCGACACGATCATCAACATGATGTCCGACCGCGATTCGATGGCAGCCTGATTCATCGGCAAGGCGATCAAATGTCTCGTAGCGGAAATCGCGGGCGGCCTGTTCAATGCTCTTCCTTGCAGATTTAGCCAGAGCCGGGATATCCTTGGATACAATGGTAAGCGCAACCCCCAGCCGGTCACAGAGTTTCCGGCAAAACTGTTCTTCTTGTTTCGCGGCGCGTTTACGGATATTGTGATTAATGTAAACTGCGTGCAGCGTCAGACGCCACTTTGAACTCAGTCTGCGGAGCATATGCAGCAAGGCCACCGAATCCGGCCCGCCTGACAGGGCTACCAGGACCGAATCACCGCGATTAAGCAGTTCGTATTCTGCAATTGCATCCACGACTTTCTTACCCACTGCCATAGTTTTAAGATAATGGGCAAATCAGTCAGGTCGACAAAAAAAGTTGGGCTTGGCAGCCAAAAGAAAGCCCCTTCTGCTATCAAGCAAAAGGGGCCGAACGAGTCATCAAAGCAAGGTTCGTTTTATCTAAATGCCGACGATTTCGATGAGCAGCGCAAGGTCTCTCGGATCGATTACTCCATCCCAGTTAAGATCCATGAATTCTTCGACCTCGCACGCAGGACCTCCATGCCAGAAGTACTCGCTCATGAATATAACGTCATCAGCGTTGACCTGTCCATCAAGAGTCATATCACCGTGGATGACCACCAGTTCGTAATCACCCTCTAAAACGATATGCTCACCGCTTATAAGATCGAACTCAACCGTATATTTGGCTTTTATTCCTTCCGGCGGGATGGGTCGGAAACCACTGGATCCCAGAAACCGGAAAATGAAGCAGTCGGTGACCAGCCAGCGACCCTCTCTTCTGACCCCGGTATAAGGCGGAATTTTCCCCTGAACAAACACCGAGTCGGTGAGCACCTCATCGATGCTGAATCCCTGGCCTCGAAAGTAGACTTTGAGGATGTTGTCGCTCAGACCGATGATAGTTGGCTGGGGATAGCAGAAGGTGGCCGGCGGATGAGCGTACTGTTCCTGGTAGCGGTAAGGCTCGCCTGTCTTTTCCTGTGTTTTTCCCTGGATCTTGTTGCCGTCAGCCGCAACCGAGGTTACGGCAAAAAGCACTAACAGTAAGATTAAGATGGTCTTCTTTATCATTGGTCCCCTCCACTGATGAGTGGCTTTTTTACAGTATACAAAATATGGACCTATCAGTCAAGGCTTTACCGTTGCTCGCCGGGCCTGCCAGGGTATTCTCTTCAGTATCTATATCGGATGAAACGGCTTACAAAAAAGCCCGCTCCTAATGTCTGGAGCGGGCTTGAAACTATGAGATTCCAGATAGAGTGCTGAAGCTATAATCCGGAAAGCTCTACGATTTTCTGAAGGTCTCTGATGTCGACTCGACCATTCCAGTCAACATCCATAAACTCTTCGATCTCGCACATCTGGCCTTTGTTCCAGAAGTACTCGGACATGAATACGACGTCGTCGGCATTGACTACACCATCAAGAGTGACATCACCAACGGAAACGTTGAGGTTGTAGTCACCGGTCAGTGACATAGGCGTTCCGTCATTCAGGTTGTATGTGACGATATAAGTGGTGTGTACGCCTTCAGGCGGAATCGGGCGGAAGCCTGACGAGCCCAAAAAGCGCATGATGAAGCAGTCGGTTACGATCGAGTCGCCATCGATATACGGAGCGTTGGCAGTGTAGGGCGGAATCTTGCCCTGGACCAGAATCGATGAGAAGTTTACTTCAGCAGGATCCTGGCAGTGGATGGCAACATTGAGGATTTTGTCATTCTCAAGAGCCTTCAGGATCGTCGGCTGCGGCCAACAGGTAGTGAACGGGCCTGTCTCGCATCCGCTGGGGCCTTCCTCGAAATCGAACGTGTACGGGCCACCCCAGTAGACGTCTGCGGCAACGCCGCTCCACAGCCAGTAGTTGGCAGGAAGCCACCAGGTGGAATCCATAACGATGGCATCGGTCGGACCTGTACCGGTGACATCGGACAACGTGAGCGTGTAAGCGACACCGTCGAAGTCAGCCGGCAGACCGCTGCCCATACCACCGGTGAGACCGGCAAATCCTGACCCGTCAGTGAACGGGTTGGTGAAAATGCCCTGGTCGAAGTACGGCGGGTAAACGCCCAGTTCCATTGCATGCGGCCAATCCCACGGATAGCCGGGATTCCACTCGCCGACAACGCCGGTAAAATCGGCACCGCCAACACGGGCGAAGTAAAAACCGTTCGAGATGGCCGTACGGGCATCATCGATATTGATGAAGCGAACCGGCACCACCAGGTTCTCGACCCCACCGGCGGGAATCATTCCGCCAACAAGACCTTCGACTTCGTCTACGTTAACGAAGACGGCGGGCTCGAAGTACTGCGCGGCCACGCCGGTGAAAGAGACGAGGACCATCGCGGCAAGTAACACTGCTGCTTTCAAGGGTGCTCTCATTGTATCTCCCTCAATTTGAGTTGAAATGTTTTGTGGTTTGTAGAAATAATGAGCAAATATGCTGCGCCTTAAACTCAGGTAACGATCACCAGGGATCGCTACAGTTGCTTTCTCACTGTTATTCAGCTAAGAAGGAATCGTTGACCGATTGGTGGGGTTCTTCGTGTCAACGTCGGTCTTCCTCTGTCACTGAGTCCCTTCACTCATGGCGGCTTTTCTATAGTATAAATATCCTGACCCGGTCAGTCAAGGCTTTATGCGCCTTCGCCGGGTGTTCCATGCTGTCGGACTCTCGCTCAGATACCGGTTGATTCCCGGAATTACATAAAGGCCCGCTCTTTTTGTCAAGAGCGGGCCTGAAACTATGAGTTTCCAAAAAGAGCGCGGAACCTTACAGCCCGGCAAGCTCTATTATTTTCTGAAGGTCTCTGATGTCGACTCGACCATTCCAGTCAACATCCATAAACTCTTCGATCTCGCACATCTGGCCTTTGTTCCAGAAGTACT
>CP070756.1:1857755-1882294 GCA_020348905.1 Candidatus Zixiibacteriota bacterium | reverse complement strand
CGCCTTTGAAACACTCGGCCCCGAGCGCAGCATACCCATCACCGACGGCATGCAGGCCATCGGACTTGGCGACGGCGCGTTCGTCTACAATGGTGTCGAATACGAATCCAAGGATGGAACGGCCAGATACCACGACGGCACCCTGATAGGCACCGCGCTGGGGCTGTCCCGGCTTGCCAATTGAAAGCAACATTCTTAAGTGATCAGCCTGTAACATAATAGATTGTTTGAGACATGCCAAGCAAAAGCAGGTCGGTCACGTTTCACCCGGCGGATGCGCCCGGAGATAGTTGTCGAGCCGCCCTGCCCCGTAACGCTTTTACTAATAATGACTTGCCGCAACTAAGATTGGTGGTGACGAATAGTCCATATTAGTTGCACTCAAATCTGACTACCAGCCCATCTGCTTTTGCGGGATGCTCGCACGCCGCAGGGATTTTATCGGACCCATTGGACCAATTTGTTGTTAAGTAAAAAAACACTAACAGCCAAAAGGAGGTTACCATGCCCGATGTCATGGGGATTCGTGGATATGATTTTGTCGAGTTTTATGTCGGCTCAGCTAAGATGACGGCCTACTGGTTTGCGAAGGCTCTCAATCTGGAGATTACCGGCTACCTGGGACCGGAAACCGGCGTACGTGACCGGGTCTCGTATTACCTGACCAAGAACAACCTTAGGTTCGTCGTTACTTCACCCGCCCGGCCGGACTGTTACGAAGTCTACGGTTTCACAAACCGGCATGGTGATGGAGTGAAGCGGTGGGCGGTTGAGGTTGACAGCGTTGACGACGCTTTCCGGTATGCGACACAGAACGGCGCCGTCATGGTGGCAAAGCCGCACCGTCTTGAAGACCATCACGGTTATGTAGAACAAGCCGCGATTCGCCTTTATGATGACACCGAACTCGTGTACATAAATCGGGACAATTTCAACCACATCTTCAAACCCGGTTACTGCGAACCCAGGCAGAAGATTGCCATTGCTGCCCAGGACACGGGTCTGATCGGGGTCGACCATATCGTCGGTAATGTCCGCGAAAACGAGATGAATCTTTGGGCCGATTATTTCAACAAGACCATGGGTTTTGAGACTTTCGTCGATTTCAAGCCGGGTGATATCGGCACCAAGTATTCCGCCCTGCTTTCCAAGGTTGTCCGGACCAAAGACAGCAAGATCAAAAACCCCATCAATGAACCATTCGAAGGCCTGAAGAAATCGCAGATCGAGGAGTATATCGAGCAGTATCATGGTTCGGGAGTCCAGCATATTGCCATCAACACCGATGATATCGTCAAGTCCATAGCAGCGCTGCGAGCCAACGGCATCGAATTTTTGCAGATTCCTGATACATATTACGATATGCTGGCCAAACGCGAAGATCTCAACATTACCGAAGACATTAACGATCTGAAAAAGCATGGCATCTTGTGTGATATTGAGGGAAGCGGCTACTTGCTGCAACTTTTCACTAAACCAATTGGGGACCGCCCGACCTTCTTCTTCGAATTTATCCAGCGGAAAGGCGCCGAGGGGTTTGGTAAGGGCAATTTCCAGTCATTATTTGAATCGATCGAGCTCGATCAAAAGCTTCGAGGTAACCTTGACCGGGAGCCATCGGAGCTGATGCCACCCTGTTAGCCAGGTCGGCCCGCGAAGAACCTTTATCTTAGGGGACGAAGTTATGCCATTCTACCACAGGCTGGGCGAAATGCCCAGGGTAAAACATACCACCTTCTTCAAGGCGGACGGCAAATCGCTTTACCGTGAAGAACTTTTTTCCAGCAAGGGTTTCTCCGGCGTATATTCCAACAAGTATCACTATCATCTGCCATCGGCGGTTAAGAACGTCAGGGAACTCGACTGGCACAGGAATGTCGATTGGCCGGAAGCGCCGGTGCTCCATCACCATTTCTTCACCGACCGGAAAAACACCGGCGGGAATTTCATTACGAGCAGGAATGTCTTCCTGGCCAATTCACATTGCACGATCTCGACGGCCCACGTGTCGGAAGATACCGGGTTGTTTTATCGCAATGCTTATGCCGCCGAGTACATCCTGGTTCACCATGGATCGGGTCAGTTTCTAAGCGAGTTCGGAAAGATTCGGTTTGAGCCGGGGGATCAATTCATCATTCCCCGGGCAGTGACGCATCAATTCAAGTTCGACACCTATGATAAGAACAAGCTATTCATAGTTGAATCCGATACGGCTTATGAAATCCCGCGTCACTTCCGTAACGACTATGGTCAGCTTGAAGAACACGCCCCCTACTGTGAACGCGATCTGAAGGTTCCGGAGTATCTGGATCCGATTGATGAAAAGGGCGACTTTACCGTTGTCGTAAAAGCCAGGGAACGCTATTTCGAACATATCGTACCGCATCACCCCTTCGGGGTAGTTGGCTGGGACGGCTTTCTATATCCGTTTGCTCTCAACATAAAAGACTATCATCCCAAGGTCGGTCGCATCCACCTGCCGCCGCCGGTTCATCTGGTATTCAAGACCGGGCATTTCATCATGTGCAATTTTGTCCCCCGGCTTTTTGATTTTCACGAGTCAGCTATACCGGCGCCGTATTTTCATTCTAACATTGACAGCGACGAAGTTCTCTATTACGTGGAAGGGGATTTCATGTCACGCAAGGGGATCAAGGAGGGATCGATTACCCTTCATCCCGGCGGCATGCCCCACGGTCCCCAGCCGGGTAAGACTGAGGCCTCCATAGGCGCCAAAGAGACCAGGGAATATGCCGTCATGATAGATACTTACGAGCCGCTGCGTCCGACCCTTAACGTCAAAGAGACGCTTGATGAAAATTACGCCAGGTCCTGGCTTGAGAACAATTCGTGAAGAGAGCGCTTGACTCGTGACCGACTTTGTATAGCTTAAACCTGATAGTAAGTCAACTAACAACAGATGAGTGTAACTGCATGATCAGAATTCCCGAATTTGTGTCAAAACTGACGCCTTATAAAGTCGGAAAGCCAATCGAGGAATTGGCTCGCGAGAAAAAGCTCGAGCGAATCGTCAAACTGGCTTCAAATGAGAATCCCCTGGGGCCTTCCCCCCGGGCTGTTGAAGCTATTCAAAACGCGCTTGGTCAGCTCAATCGATATACTGATCCGACGTCCCACGAGCTCGTCCAGGCCCTGGCCAGAAAGTACAGTATCCAGCCGGAGCATATCGTTTGCGGCCACGGCACTGACTCCCTGATTGCCTACGTCATTAATGCTTTTACCGAGGAAAAGGATGAGATCCTCACCTGCGAGGGCACCTTTATCGGTATTTATGTCAGCGCCAGAAAATTCGGTCGGCGGCTCGCGACGGTCCCCTTGAAGAATTATACCTTTGACCTGAAAGCCATCCTGCGCGCGGTCTCCGAAAACACGAGAATCATCTACCTGGCCAATCCTAACAACCCCACCGGTACGATGTTCGGTTATCGGGAGTTCGAGGCCTTTATGGCGGAGGTACCGGATGACATCCTGGTGATTCTGGACGAAGCCTACACAGCTTATGCCGGGTCCAATCCCGATTATCCCAACGGCGTGAGATACGATTACGAGAATATGGTTGTTATGCGCACTCTCTCGAAAGCCTACGGGCTGGGCGGCCTTCGGATTGGCTTCGCCGTCGGACCCAGGAAAATCATAGACACAATTTACAAGGTAAAATTACCCTTTGAGCCAAACGTGCTGGCTCAAAAAGCGGCCGTGGCAGCGGTCGATGATGATGAATTTCTTGAGCGTACGGTCGAAACCAACCGAAAAGCTCTGGAGATGATGCAGGCCAGGTTCGACAGGATCGGTATTGAATACGTCCCCACCTCAGCCAACTTTATCCTGCTTTTGCTGCCTGACCAGCATTCGGCCGAGCAGTTCACCGCCGGGTGTCTCGACCGGGGATTGATTGTCCGTCATGTGGCGGCATTTGGCATTCCCAACGGAATCAGGGTCAACTCCGGAACCTATGATGAGATGGAATTCGGCCTCGATATAATCGAGCGTGTATATTCCGATGTCGTTGCCCCGGACAAGGATAACGTGTCGCAAGTTGGCGCGAATTAATTAGAAAATGAAATTTGTCTCGTTCAAAAACCGCGACCATGAAGAGCGATTGGGACTCTATCATGAAGATCGCATTTATGACCTTCAGCAAAACGCCAGCTCGCTCTCCATAGTTCTGCCCTCTACCATGAACGAGTTCCTGACGGGAGAACAGTCCTTCATGGAATCAGCTCGCAGGGTACACCGGGACGTAGTGGATGGAAGAGCCGAGGTTTCTTTTGAAGCCGCAGACATTACTCTCCTGGCGCCCGTACCGCATCCCCCGTCCTGCCGTGATGCTTACGCTTTCAGACAGCATGTCGCGACTGCCCGACGGAATCGTGGTGTTGACATGATACCGGAATTCGACCAGTTTCCCGTCTTTTACTTCACCAACCATAACAGCATCGCCGGTGAAGGTGACGTAGTGGTTGAAAGCGATCATCTGGAAAAACTCGATTTCGAACTCGAAGCTGCGGTTGTGATTGGCAGGCGAGGCAGAAACATACCTTCCGGCAAAGCCGATGAGTTCGTAGCTGGATATACCATAATGAACGATTTCTCGGCAAGGTTGCTTCAGATGGAGGAAATGAAGCTGAATCTGGGTCCGGCCAAGGGCAAAGATTTCGCTACCACCATCGGGCCCTGGTTGGTCACCCCGGATGAACTCAAGGCGCAGAGGATCGAGACTGAATTCGGCGACAAGTACAACTTGAGAATGACCGCTCACCATAACGGGGAATTGATATCGGAGGGTAACCTCAAGGACATGGACTGGACCTTCGCCGAAATAATCGAGCGTTGCTCATACGGTGCAGACATTTTTCCCGGCGACGTAATCGGCTCGGGGACGGTGGGAACCGGCTGTTATCTTGAATTGAACGGCAGCCGCGCCATGGAGGCACAACTGAAGAATGAAGACTATGTCCCGGTCTGGCTCAAAGAGGGTGACAGGATGGAGTTAACGATTGACGGCCTGGGTAAGCTGACCAACCGAATCGTTAAGGCGTCCGGCGATCATTCAATCCTGGCCAGAAGGAAAAACGCATAACCGGTAATACCTTATAGTTGCTATTGGCTATGAAGCATATCGACCCAAAAGATATTTCAGTTCGCGAAATCCAAAAACTTATGTCGGGTGGCGTGGCGCCGCGACCAATCGCATTGGTATCAACGATCTCGGCCGGCGGCGCCATAAACCTCTCCCCATTTTCCTTCTTTAACATTTTCGGCGCTAACCCGCCGGTGGTGGCGTTTTCGCCAACTCGCCGCGG
The DNA here is from genome assembly GCA_020348905.1 of Candidatus Zixiibacteriota bacterium. GTDB lineage: Bacteria > Zixibacteria > MSB-5A5 > GN15 > FEB-12. The sequence goes on along the minus strand of CP070756.1, from coordinate 1,876,970 downwards.
TCGTGATGGGACCACCAAAGACACTTACGATAATCTGAACGAGACGCGTGAATGTGTTGCTCAGGCCGTAACTCACGCCATGGTCGAGCAGGTTAACCTGGCATCGAGCGATTATGCTTCGGATGTCGATGAGTTCGTCAAAAGTGGCTTGACGCCGATACCGTCCGACCTGGTCAAACCGCCTCGGGTCAAAGAGTCACCCTTCCAGATGGAATGCCGGGTGACACAGATTATCCCGCTTGGCACAGACCCGGGCTCGGGCAACCTGGTGATCTGCGAGGTTGTCAGGTTTCATATCGACGAGAAGGTCATCCGGAACGGTGTTATAGATCCTGACCTGATTGATCTGGTGGGCCGCAATAGCGCCGACTATTACACCAGGGCCAGCGGCAGCGCCGTCTTTACCGTGAAAAAACCAGCTTCCCGAATCGGCGTCGGATTTGATCAATTGCCGGAGCACATAAAACAGTCTTGCATTCTGACCGCAAATGATCTCGCTCAACTGGCCGGTTTCGAACAGATACCGGACGAAGCTGAAGCACGTGATTTCATCAGCAGCTTTGAGCCACTTGAGGTTTCTGAACCGGTCTTTGATGAGTGGTCGAAGGATTACGATTACCGTAAGATGCTTCAGGGCGCCCTGGCTACCGCCCGAACCGACCGCGCAAGAGCCCGGCACCATCTTGAGTTGACCGTAAAGGCGGCTTTGTACAGAAATGATCTTGATACTGCCTGGAAAGTCGTCCTATATATGAATATGATCTAAGCGTTTATATGTCGTAATTTCGGCGGGGGGATACGGGGCGTCAAATTGTCACCAAAAAACTCAAAGGATCGGTCAATCTGGAAACCATCGCCTGACCGTGTGGCCCGGTCGAATATGGTTCGCTTTATGGAGTTTGCGGCATCGAAAGCAGGCCGCAGATTCGAGTCATATCCAGATCTGTATGACTGGTCAACGACTGAGATAGCATCGTTTTGGGAAACGGTGTGGGACTACTTCCGCATAATCCACTCTCGGCGCTTTGCGAAGGTTCTCGACGGAACCGACATCATGACCGCCCGCTGGTTTGAAGGCGCCCGGCTGAACTTCGCCGAGAATCTTTTGCGCCATACTGATGATCGGATTGCCATCGTATCCAGTACGGAAGCTTCGTCGCCTCGATCTATCAGCTACTCCAATCTGTATGCAAAGGTAGCCCGGTGTTCCGCCGGTTTGAAGAAGCTGGGCGTAGCGGAGGGCGATCGGGTGGCAGGGTTTGTCCCTAATACCCCGGAGGCTATCATAGCTATGCTGGCGACTACCAGTATAGGCGCTATCTGGTCGTCATGTTCACCCGACTTCGGCTTCCAGGGAGTACTGGACCGGTTTGGCCAAATTCAGCCGAAGGTCCTTATAGCCGCCGATGGCTACCAGTACAATGGAAGGTTTCACGACTCCATCGAAACAGTGCGTCATATTCTGGACACCATCCCGTCGGTTGAACGCGCTGTGATGTTCGGGAATCTTGAGCCGACTCCCGAAATCGCCTTTGATAGGGGGATGTCGTGGGCTGAGCTGTTAGACAATGAAAACAATGAAATTGAGTTCGCCCAGCTTCCTTTTGATCATCCCGTTTACATTATGTATTCGTCCGGCACTACCGGCGTTCCCAAGTGTATCGTCCACGGAGCCGGCGGCACACTCCTGCAGCATCTAAAAGAGTTAGCTTTACACACTGATCTATCGCGCAATGATGTTATCACCTATTATACTACCTGCGGGTGGATGATGTGGAATTGGCTGGTAAGCTCCCTCGCCGTCGGCGCAACCATATACATTTACGATGGGTCCCCATCGTACCCCAGCTTCGACACACTATTCAAAGCCGTAGAGAAAGAAAAGATAACGGTTTTCGGCACCAGCCCGAGATTTTTATCGGCCTGCGAAAAGAACGGCCTGATACCCAAAGATCGCTTTGACCTCTCGTCCTTACGGACTATTCTGTCAACCGGCTCTCCCCTGTCGACCGGGAATTTCGAGTACGTTTACCAGAACGTAAAGGCTGACCTTCAGCTATCCTCCATCTCAGGGGGGACTGACATAATCTCATGCTTTTTGCTGGGAAATCCTGCCTTGCCGGTCTATCCGGAAGAGCTTCAGTGCCGCGGACTGGGTATGCGGGTAGACGCTGCTGATGACAATGGTAAAGCGGTAATCAACCAGGTGGGCGAATTGATCTGCTCGGCTCCGTTTCCCTCGCGGCCGGTCATGTTCTGGGACGATCCTGATAACGCCAGGTACCGGGCGGCTTACTTCGAGCATTTCCCCGGCATCTGGCGTCACGGCGACTACGTCAAAATCACCGACCGCGGCGGCGGCATCATTTATGGTCGCTCCGATGCTACCCTCAACCCGGGCGGAGTGCGAATCGGTACTGGAGAAATATACGGTCCGGTCGAGTCAATGGATGAAATTGATGACAGCGTTGTGGTTGGGCAGAGAGTCGGAAACGACGTGCGGGTCGTGCTTTTTGTGGTACCCTCGGAGGGCGTGATTCTTGACGAGGATCTAAAGAACCGCATAAAAGAGCGCATTCGCAGCCAAGCCACCCCTCGACACGTGCCGGCCAAAATCCTGGCGGTGAACGATATCCCCCGTACCCTGAACGGAAAGAAGGTTGAGATGGCCGTAACGAGAACAATCCACGGCCAGGCCGTCACAAATAAGGACTCCCTCGTTAATCCCGGCTCTCTCGACCAGTATGCCGGCCTCGCCGAGCTCCAAACACCCTAACCAGATTTATCACATCACCGTAAACATTTCGACAACTGTCAGCGTTTAAGTATACGTATAATTTGGACTGATTTGATACACATTATCATACCATATTTCACGCGGAGGTGATTATGAGCCACTCCGGCGACACCGCCCGGGCTGCATCGACTGAAACACCCGAGCAGCACGTCGAACCGTCGGCCGCCCATCGGGAGCTGATGGAGAATGAAATTATCAAGAGACTTCCCAAGCACCTCAAGCAGTTCATCGTCGACCAAAACTACAAGAGTTACACGCCGGTCGACCATTCCGTTTGGCGTTACGTGTTAAGGCAAAACCATCGCTTTCTGCGCGAATACGCCCACAAAATTTACTTCGAGGGTCTGGAGAAAACCGGTCTGAAAGTCGAATCGATTCCCAGTATTGCTGAAATGAACAAGATCCTTTCGCGCATCGGCTGGGCAGCCGTGACGGTCGACGGCTTCATTCCCCCGGCAGCCTTCATGGAGTTCCAATCTCACCGGGTGCTCGTCATCGCGGCCGACATGCGACAGATCCACCACATCGAGTACACTCCCAGTCCTGATATCGTACATGAGGCCGCTGGACATGCCCCGGTTATCGCCGATCCTAAATATGCCGAATATTTGCGACGGTTCGGTGAAATTGGCACCAAAGCGATGTCATCGAAAAAGGATTTCGAACTATATGAGGCCATTCGCCGTCTCTCCATCCTCAAGGAACTTCCCAATGCCGATCCGCAAGAAATTGACAAGGCCCACGCGGATGTGCTGTACAAGCAGAACAACCTGGGCAAGCCGTCGGAAATGGCGCTCCTGAGTCGCCTCCACTGGTGGACAGTTGAATTCGGCCTTATCGGCCCGCTTGACAATCCAAAAATATACGGGGCCGGCTTGCTATCTTCCATTGGCGAGGCCGCCCACTGCTTTTCCGATGAAGTGAAGAAGCTTCCCTATGGCCCCGATACGGTCAACTACCCGTTCGATATCACCACTATGCAGCCGCATTTGTTCGTTACGCCTGACTTCGACCATTTGATTGAAGTACTCGAGCGATTTGCCGTCACTATGGCATTCAATGTGGGCGGCGGGGAGAGTATCCAAAAGGCGATCGAGTGCGAACGACCCTCCACCTGCGTCTTCAGTTCCGGTCTCCAGCTGTCAGGAGTATTTACCGAGATGCTGACTGATTCGGCCGGTGAACCGGCTTACGTGAAAACCAGCGGGCCGTCGGCGTTAGCTTACAAATACCGTGAACTTCCGGGCCACAATAAGGATTATCACAGCCAAGGTTTCGGTTCTCCGGTCGGCCGTCTGCGCGGAGTGAATCAGGCTCTCGAGGAGTTAAGCGACGAACAGCTCGATGAACTTCAAATCGTACTGGGCAACTTCGTTCATCTTGAGTTCGAGAGCGGCGTGACTGTAAATGGAACGCTGGAAAAGGTGATTCGTCGTGACGGATACATATGCCTGATGACTTTTGGCGAATGCTCAGTAGCGTACCGCGGCCAGGTGTTGTTCGAACCATCCTGGGGAACTTACGACATGGCCGTGGGAGCCGGTATTAACTCGGTCTTCGCCGGCGCCGCCGATAAGGATGCCTATGAACAGCCGTCAACCGTCTCCAAAATGCGGGTGGTTAAGGTCAACTACGACAATAAAATGCGCCGGCTCCACAGCCTTTACCAGAAAGTACGTGACTGCCGCGAGGACCGTGTCACACTGGAAGTCCTCTCCGATATCTGGGAAGAACTGACGGCTGATTATCCCGATGACTGGCTGCTGTCAGTGGAAATTCTCGAAATTCTTGAAAGCCGAGACATGAACTCGGAGTTGCGGCTGGAAATTCGCAGGCTGCTCGAAAAACGAGTGGAGCTTGAAAAGCCACTTTCGAAGTTAATCAGTGACGGGCTGTATTTGATTGACAATCCCGAGGCGTTCGGCGGCCCTCATTAGATATCACAGCGTACCCGAGATGTTGCCGACCGAGATATTTTCGACCAGCACATCCGATGGCCGGTTGATGGCGTAGTGGACTGCCTCGGCCACCTCTTCGGGAGAGATCATCCGCTCGACGGGCCACTCCCCTTCCACCCCGCTCCACATGGCAGTCTTTGTGGCCGAAGGATAGATGTTGACAACTCTTATCTTTCGCGGACGGAGTTCCTCTCGAATCGACTGCATCAGACCCTCAAGAGCAAACTTGCTCATGCAGTAACTACTCCAGTTGGGAAAACCGGTTCGGGCTGCAACCGACAGCAGATTGACGATGGAAGCTCCTTCGCGCATAAGCGGGACAAGCTTTTGCGTAAGCAGAAACGGCGCCGTAACATTTACCGCCAGAGTTCTTAACCAGTCATCGCGCGAGATTTCTTCGAACGGTCTAACGCATGCTACACCGGCATTATTGACCAGAAGTTTCAAAGGCTTATCACCAACCGCGTCGATCAGCACGGCCAACTCCGTTTGACTGGCCAGATCGGCCGTAATGAGCTGCGCTTGCCCGCCCGCGTCGGCTACCGCTGCTGAAGTCTGTTCAAGGGCCTCCAGGTCGCGACCGTGCAGCAACAACTGGTATCCACTTCCGGCCAATTTAACAGCAATAGCGCGGCCTATACCCCGGCTGGCTCCAGTAATCAGGCATCTATCCATTTCCGCCCCCATAGACCTAACCTCCAACCGTACGCCTGAGAGTGAAGCGGTTGTTTGTTGTTTCCCAGAGACGCAGGCGATGCAGGCTGTCACCAAGAGACAGACTCAATTTGGACCAGAGCACCGAAATGATATTCTCGCCGGTTGTAACCTTCCCCTCAAAATCATCGGTATCTACATTAAGATGTTTGTAGTTCCATTGATCCAGAACAGATTTGAGCGTCTCATTCAGCGGCTGCAAACCGCACAGGGTACCGGTTTTCTCGTCGATAGCGCCGGCGACCGAACATTCCACACGGTAAAGGTGACCGTGTCCTCCGGGGTTGTTGCACTTGCCGAAAATTTCCCGGTTATCGCTGTCGTTTAGCGCCGTCGAGTGAAGACGATGAGCGGCATGAAAATCGCTAAGAACCCCCATTATCGCGGGCCCTTCCTCTGAAAACTCGACAAAGAAGTTATCGTTTTCATACAGCTTGACTCTGCTGACCGGCAGGACGGAGCCAAGATGATCAAAGAAATACCGGGCCAGCATCTCGGTTGTCATGGGCATATCTTCAAACTCGGGAATATCAGTGCTCAGATTGCGGTGGTCAAACCGGTCGTGAAGATCGGCCACTATCTTACTGCTTTTCGCTTCGGAAAAGATCATCCCGTGAGCGGGGTCGACCTTTCCCCCAAGCGTTACTCGCAGCCGGTAATGATGTCCGTGGCCCGAAGCGGATGCGGCCCGACCAAATATCTTCTCGTTCTCCCGGTCGGTCAGGTGCGGTGAACTGGTCCTTCGGGCGGCCGAGAAGTCCGTCCAGATATGTCTCTCGACTTTCCCATCGGCGTACGCGGTTGCTTCACTCGATGGAGATTCGCTCAAATGGCAGACCACCGGACCGGCAGTCATTCCCTCAAAAAGGGGCGCAGCTTCGGCCAGCAGATGGGTGGCCAGATTTTCGGCGGTGGGAGCGACAACGTCAAACGGCGCTGTGTCCAAATTGAGATACTTGTGGTCGTAACGTTTATCAATAAGCGCTTTAATCTTGTCTTTTATGATAACCACATTGATAATCATACCTGTGGCTTGATCAACTACACCCTCGAAGCTAAAATACGCGACATAGTTATGACCATGGCCATGTGGGCTCAAAGCCTCGCGCCCGTAGAATGCGAGATTCTGGTCATCAGTCCAGCCAGCAGCAGCAAGACGATGCGAACTGGAGAACTCGAAGCGTTTACTTATTGAAAGATGCATGGCTTAATAAGGCTGAAGAACTCCGAACGGGTGGAAGGATCCTCGTGAAATTCACCCAGTACACAAGAGGTTGTCATGATCGAGTTCTGCTTTTCCACACCGCGCATCATCATGCACAAATGCTGGGCCTCGATTACCACCGCTACTCCAACGGCCTTGGTGTATTTTTCAACTGTCTCGGCTATCTGTTTGGTCAGGTTTTCCTGAATTTGAAGGCGCCTGGCGAAAACATCTACGATCCGGGCGACCTTGGAAACGCCAATAACCTTGCCATCAGGAATATATGCCACGTGGCACTTACCGATAAACGGCAACAGGTGATGCTCACATAGAGAATAGAGTTCGATATTTTTCACCAGGACGATTTCACTGGTATCGGAATCGAACAGGGCCTCGTTGACGATGGCATCAATATCTTCACGATACCCCCTGGTCAGAAATTCCATGGCGGTAGCGGCCCGTTTGGGGGTATCTCTCAAACCCTGGCGGTTAACATCCTCGCCAACCTTTTCGATCAATTGACGGTAAAGATCTTCCATATACTTGCCTTTCGCGATAGTTCGCAATACAGTGCGTGCGCACCTTCTTTCTTGCTTGAGTCACTGAAACGCTTTACTCTGAAACAACTTAAAAGTGCCGAGGTTTACACAATAGCGAGATTTTTCTTCAATTACAAGGATATTTGCAGAGACTTGGCGGCAAAGGGACAAATCACGCGCTTGCCATATCCCTTCATTTTGCCACCAGCCCAAATCCGGTTGCCATACCAGATTCAGCGTCCTACATTCTATGAAGGTTCTCTGGTTCTCACGTCTTTATAGACCGGGGGAATTGTGAGTTACATGGACGAAATCACGCGCCGCAACAAGCTTTTCATACTGACCCTTTTCGCGATATCGTTCGCGTACGTCGAGGCGGCCGTGGTCGTGTACCTCAGGGAGATTGTCTATCCCGAGGGTTTCTCGTTCCCGCTCAAGGATATTCCCGTCAAGCTCATTGTTACCGAGCTTTTCCGCGAGCTGGCAACAATCGTTATGTTGCTTTCAGCGGCCATGATCAGTGGTCGTCGAGGCTGGGAGAGATTCGGTTACTTCCTTATCGTGTTCGGCATTTGGGACATCTTCTACTACGTCTGGCTGAAAGCGACAATCAACTGGCCCTCGTCCCTTACCGAGTGGGACGTACTATTCTTGATTCCTCTGCCCTGGATTGGACCGGTGCTGGCGCCGGTGTTAATCTCGCTACTCATGGTAATAGCGGGCGTTGCCATCACGCAATTGTATGATCAAGACCGCGCCTTCAAACCCGGATTGTTGCCATGGGGATTGGGAGTAACCGCAACGGGGGTGATTCTCTACTCTTTCATGAGCGACTTTCAGGCCACTCTCGACAACCAGATGCCCGACGCATACGCCTATCATCTGCTGATAGTGGGCTTGTTGCTCTATGCGATTGGCTTTGCGATACCCTACCGGGCTGCACTGAAATCAGGCCGCTAAAGCGAGCCGTCGACCTACCCTTTGACCACGCCAACCGGCTTCATCCTGACTACCTTCTTCACCAGACCGGCCTGATGGGAGATTTCAACCACCTCGTCGATATCTTTGTACGCCTCGGGGGCTTCCTCCGATATGACCTTTCGGCTTTTGGCCTGAAGGTAGATGCCCTTCTGGTCCATCGCCGCAAGAACCCGTTCCGAGGGATGCCGCTTGCGGGCGGCATGACGGGAAAGACTACGCCCGGCCCCGTGGCACGATGAGCCGAAGGTTTCCTTCATAGCCTGATCGGTTCCGGCCAGGAGGTAACTGGCTGTTCCCATGTCACCGGGAATGAGTACCGGCTGACCCACCCCGCGGTACCTTTCCGGAATGTCAGGGTGCCCCGGTCCAAATGCGCGGGTGGCTCCTTTGCGATGGACATACAGCCACCGTCTCTTTCCCTCAATTTCGTGCTCTTCGAGTTTGGCAATGTTGTGAGCTATATCGTAGATTTGGCGCAATCCCATTTCCTTGGCCGATGATTTCATCACCGATTCAAACGATTCCCTGACCCAGTGGGTGATCATCTGCCGGTTGGCCCAGGCGAAGTTCGCCCCGCACTTCATGGCTGCAAAGTAGCGCTGTCCCTCGGGGCTTGTTGCCGGGGCACACGACAGCTCGCGGTCAATAAGCGGAATATTGTACTTCTTGTTGGCCCGGCGCATGATTTCCAGGTAATCGGTGCAGATCTGATGGCCACATCCCCGGGACCCGGTATGAATCATAACCGTAACCTGATCCACGTCAGTAATGCCGTACGCTGCGGCGATATCGCGGTCGAAAATTTCATCCACACGTTGTATTTCGAGAAAATGATTGCCCGCGCCCAGGGTGCCGAGTTGGCGCGACCCCCGCTTCTTGGCCGTATCGGTGACGGTCGAAGCGTCACCGCCCTCGAGGCACCCCTGCTCCTCGGTATGAATCAAATCCTCCTGCCAACCGTACCCGCTTTCGACCGCCCAGCGGGATCCGTTCTCCAGCACGCGGTCAATATCCGATGATGACAGGCGCAGTTTTCCTTCCGACCCAACCCCGCACGGCACATTGTTGAACATGGTATCGACCAGCTTTTCAATCTTTGGCTGTATATCTTTCACATCAAGGTCGGTCCGCAGCAGTCTCACCCCGCAGTTGATGTCGTACCCCACACCTCCCGGTGAGATAACTCCGCCGGTGGCATCGAATGCCGCCACTCCGCCGATGGCGAAGCCATACCCGTGGTGTATATCAGGCATGGCGATCGATCTGCCGACGATGCCCGGCAGGGTTGCCACGTTGGCTACCTGCTCCGGCGAGTCGTCCCGTTTGATCGCTTCCAGCATGCGGTCATCGGCAAAAATCAAGGCCGGCACGCTCATCCGCACGCCGTGTTGCTGCATAGTCCGGCTCTGATACGATTTCGGTATTTCGAACCGGTATTGATCTCGCCTTTCTATAGGTCCTTCCCACGCCATACGGTCACCTCATCTGCTATTACCTTGATGCCAAAACTTATACGAGATGCGGCTTATCCTGGTAGTCTTTTTCACACGTCAAAAAGTACCTGCACGTAACTTGGCGTTTCACCCGCACCTTCAAAAATCTCCATCATGTGATACGACACACCCTTGATGTGATGGCCGTGACCGTGCTTGCTGTCGTCGAACGTTTCCCCACGCGCGGTGACTCTGAGCCGACGTTCGTCAAGTAAGGTAACCTCAAAGTCGGTCAAAACATAATCCTGCACCTCATGGAGTACGATGAGATCGGATAGAAAACCTACCAGCAGCCCCTCAATGTCAACCGATTCAACCTCAAATTCAACAGTCTCGACCGGGCTTATTGCCGAGCCATCGGTCATGATGTCAAACATGGCCCCGGCCGCAACGGCAAAAGCCTCTTCAAGGCTCTCGCCGTAAGCCTTGACTGCGATGTCGGCGGTGTGCTCAACAAATTCGTAATGTCCCTGAGATTCCGCTCGGTCTGTCACTTAAGTCTCCAGTCCCTCAAGATAAGCCTCGACACACCTGGGCATGCTGGCCGAGTAGCCACCCTCGAGTACCGAAAAAACCGGCCGACCCAGTGCCTTTATCCGCTGAGCAATCTTCCCGTAAGTGTCAATCTCCAGCGATACGTTGGTGATAGGATCCTCCTTGAAAGTATCAAAACCAGCCGAAACCGCAATCATTCCGGGATTGAACTCTGAGACCGATTCGAGCGCTTCCAAGAAAGTAGCCATGTACTCCTCTTCACCGGTGCCAGGCCTGACCGGATAATTGAGACAGTTGAGATCAGATGTAATACCGGTTCCCGGATAGAGTGGGCTCTGATGCAGCGATACATAGAGGACGTTTTCGCGACCGTGGCAAATATCCTCGGTACCGTTGCCGTGATGACAGTCGAAATCGATAATCGCAATTCTCTGAGCTTCATCCAGCGTCTTCGCGACGGCAACCGCTATATTATTGAAATAGCAGAAACCCCCAAGGAAATTCCTGCCGGCATGATGTCCCGGTGGACGCAGCAGCGAAAAGGCCGGCGTTCCTTTGAGCGCAAGATCTGCCGCAGCAATGGCACCGCCGACTGATAGCATGGCATGTTCATACAGGTTCGGGTAGGCCGGTGAATCGCCATCGTAGAAATTGCCTGACCGAACCAGACCCACCAGATCCGGTGTGTGTACAGCCAGGATATCTTCCTCGGCAGCAGCCTGGGGTTCGACTATTTCGTATTTCGATCCCAGGTGTTCGTATGTTGACCGCACCCTTTCGGGCGATTCCGGGTGACCGGGCTGGCTGTATTCGAGGCACGTTTCCGAATAGATGATCTTCATATTCTTCGCTACTCACAAATCCCGGGTACAATCATCCACTGAACACTCCACTGACCGGAATCATCTTTGGCCAGGCAGACAATACCCGCATTCGTGAAATTTACGGTTGCTTTGTTTTCATCACCACAAAGAAGTCTGGAGGTAAGCCGGCTGAGATGCGGCAGATGTCCCACCAGCATGACGTTTTCGCTAATGACCCGGAGCTGGTCCGCCCACACGGACGGCTCCGCTTTGGGTTCCAGGCCGTTGGCAGGTTTTATCCCGCCGACCGGGTTAAGATAATCAGCCAGTACCTCCGCCGTCTGCTGCGCCCGCAGCTTGCCGCTGTGGATGATTACGTTGACCGTCGGCCGGACCCGTTCGGACAGCAACCTGGCCGTCTTGTCGATCTCTGCGAAACCTTTATCGGAAAGAGGCCGCTGAGGGTCTTCGGCGTCCGTCTTGGCCTCAGCGTGCTGCACAAGGTACAAGTTCACTTCTCACCCTCCTTATCAAGCTAAAACTGCCCCTGTGTTTCCATTTTGAAGATACAATAAAGAAATCAGCGCCACAAGAATTTCCGGTCCTACTTCCGATATGCTTTCTTTTAGCGACCAACCGTGCTATAATGGTCCATGGAAAGGTACCTTTCGACAACAAGATTCTGGTCAGTATTATGAATACTGCCGAAAAGCCCCGAAAAATATACAACGACACTAATCTGAAAATCATATACGGAATCACGCTTATGGCCGTAATGGGGGTAGCCATTATTACCCCTGCCTTTCCCACCATAGCCCGCGATCTGAGTATATCGGCCCAGCAAGTGGGACTTCTAATAACCGTCTTTACGTTGCCGGGAATGCTCCTGGTGCCGGTACTGGGCGTCCTGGCCGACCGCTATGGTCGCAAGAAAGTAGTCGTACCGGCCCTGATGCTGTTCGGGCTGGCCGGTGGTGCCTGCTATTTCGCTCACGACTTCACCACCTTGCTAATCCTGAGGTTTTTCCAGGGCATGGGGGGTAGTTCACTGGGCTCGATCAACACCACCCTTATCGGAGACCTGTATGATGGCAAGGATCGGGCGGCAGCCATGGGTTACAACGCCAGCGTTCTGAGCATGGGAACAGCAAGTTATCCCCTGATTGGCGGCGGGCTGGCCGTTATCGGCTGGTATTATCCCTTCCTGGTCTCGTTGGTGGCCATACCAATTGGCTTCGCCGTCTTGTTCAAACTAAAAAACCCGGAACCGGAAAAACCGGAAAGCATGAAAAAGTATCTCGAAGGAGTGTGGCGCTCAATAAATCGACAGGTGATCGGCCTTTTCTTCGCAAGTCTATTCACTTTTGTCATCCTTTATGGGGTCTATCTCAGCTATTTCCCGTTCCTGGTTGAGTTTTCATTTAGCGGCTCGCCGGCCGTTATCGGACTATTGATGTCATCCATGTCGCTGACCACTGCTCTGACGTCATCGCGGCTGGGAAAGCTTACCCACCGCTTCACGTCGAAAAAGCTCCTGCTTATTGGATTCCTGCTTTATGCCGCAGGGCTGGTGATCACGCCTTTTATGCCCCACTTATGGATGTTACTGATACCCTGCATCATTTTCGGTATGGGTCACGGCGTGAACATTCCCAGCCTGCTAACACTCATGTCGGGTTTTGCGCCGCTGGAACACCGGGCGGCATTTATGTCAATGAACTCGATGGTCCTGCGCGGGGGACAGACGATCGGACCGCCTCTGATCGGGCTCTTCTTTGCCCTCGGGGGTATAGAAGCAGCATTTTACGCCGGTGCTGTCCTGGCTCTGCTAACTCTGCTGATCCTGGCCATCGCGCTGGAATGAGGTGGCGAACAGCCGCACCCTGAGCCGAAAAGTACAACCTTGCCAACCACTTGTGTATCCCGTATATTTTTCAGACGAATCTCGATTCAGGGTGGGCTTTATGCGACGACGTGAATTTCTGGAGAAAACAGGCAAAGCCGTCGCTCTTGCCGCGGTAACAGGCGGCGCCGGTATGTTCTTCCATAATCGAACCACCGCCCGTTATACCCCGCTTGTGGTAAAAAGCCGGTCCTTTGAGGTAGCTGCCGACACTGCCTTCCCCAAAATAGCTCTTGCCGAGTATTCCGATCCCGCCACTGCAGTCAGTTATGCCCTCGACGCCGTGGGAGGCATCAAACGCTTCGTCAAACCCGGCGAAAAAGTAACCATCAAACCGAATATAGGTTGGGATCGGGCCCCCGAACAGGCGGCCAACACTAACCCGGTATTAGTCGCGGAGATGGTACGTATATGTCTGGAGGCCGGCGCCAGCGATGTTGTCGTTACCGATATATCCTGTAACGATCCCCGGCGATGTTTCCTTCGTTCGGGCATCCGCGATGCCGCCGAGAAGGCAGGTGCTCGCGTTCTGTTACCCCGCCCGGAAGACTTCGTAACGACCGACCTCGGCGGAGAATTGCTGACAGTCTGGCCGGTGCTCAAACACTTCATCCAGACCGACCGGCTTATAAATATGCCCATCGTCAAGCAACATTCGCTATCACAGTGCACCATCGGCATGAAGAATCTTTATGGCATCCTCGGCGGACGGCGCAATCAACTTCACCAGCAGATTGACCAGTCAATTGTCGATTTAACGGCCTTCTGCAAACCGACATTGACTGTTGTCGATGCCACCAGGGTGCTGATGCGTAATGGGCCTACGGGTGGAAATCTGGACGATGTCGCCATTGAGAACTCCGTCATCTGCGCCACCGACCCGGTTGCTGCCGACGCGCGGGGAGCGGAATTCTTGGGGATAGACGCTGAAAGAGTCAAACACATCGTCCTGGCCGAAAAAACCGGTCTGGGTACAGCCGACTATAGAGGCGCCGGATACAAGGAAATCAATCAATGACAATACGAACTGTCAGGAACCTTCGGCGCATATCTCAAATCCTGTTTTTTGGCATCTTCTTCTGGCTGGTTCTGAAAACGACATTCGAGGTGGATTTCAACCCCGTCGATCCATCGGAGATTCGTCTTCCCTACCCGGTGTCAATCGCACTGGAGTTTGACCCGCTGGCCGCACTGGCAACCGTTTTATCGAGTGGTACCCTCTATAAGGGTCTACTTTGGTCTCTGGTGATTCTCATCCCGACCATATTCCTGGGCCGGTTCTTTTGCGGCTGGGTATGTCCCCTGGGCAGTCTCAACCACTGGGTTTCCGAAATTCGCTCGGAGCGACTGAAACGCAAAGGCGCCAGGAAAATTGAGTCCAACCGTTACAAGAAATACCAACGAATCAAGTACTACATCCTGCTGATCTTTCTCGCCGCGTCGCTAATGGGGACGCTTCAAATAGGTCTGCTTGACCCGCTGGCTCTGCTGGCCCGGTCGATAGGAACCGTTGTGCTACCCATGATGCACACCGCGGCGGCAGGTATGCTTGGCTGGGTCAAAGGGCTGGGATCGCAAACCCTTGCCAACGCGGCTCAGCAGGGATACGACCTGGTTGCGCCCCTTTTGTTAACCTACCGCCAGAGTTTCTTCCATACCATCCTGACCATAGGCACGCTCTTTTTCTTGATTCTGGCTCTTAACAGGATCTTTACCCGATTCTGGTGCCGGGGCATCTGCCCGCTTGGTGCCTTGCTCGGCATTTTCTCCCGCTTTGCCTTCCTCGGCCTGCGAAAGGATGAGAAAACGTGCACCCACTGTGACCTGTGTGTCCTTTCTTGCCAGGGCGCCGACAATCCGGACATCGGTTCGAAGTGGCGCCAGGCCGAATGTCATCTCTGCCTGAACTGTCAGGCAAGTTGCCCGGAAGGATCGCTAAGCTTCAGGTTCTTTCCAAATCAGGAAGTAACCAAAGAAAACCCGGCCGGCACCGCCGAGATAAATATCACCCGCCGCAAAGCCGCTCTTTCGTTGGCAAGTGGTCTGGCCTTGTTTCCTCTGTTTCGTTCCGGCGACGCTTTCGCGGTTAATGCCAACCCGCGCCTGGTGCGACCACCCGGTTCTTTGCCGGAGGAAGAGTTCACGGCCCGCTGTATCCGGTGCGGACAGTGTATGCGGGTCTGTCCTAACAACGCGCTTCATCCCACCTTCCTCCAGGCCGGACTGGAGAGTATGTGGTCGCCGATATTGATTGCGAAGATTGGCTATTGTGAGCCGACTTGCACCCTGTGCGGCCAGGTGTGCCCCACCGGGGCTATCATGGAACTGACTATGAAAGAAAAAGTCGGTGACAAGGATACTGCTCCCAACCGGATAGGCACCGCCTTTATTGACCGGGGACGATGCCTTCCCTGGGCCATGGCTACGCCCTGTATCGTCTGCGAGGAATGGTGCCCGACCTCACCAAAAGCCGTTTACCTTCAGGAAGAAACGGTGTACGACAGCAAGGGTAACGCCGTGGCGGTAAAAAGACCGTACGTAGATCCTCACCTCTGTACCGGTTGCGGCGCCTGCGAGTTCGCCTGTCCGATAAGCGACCGGGCCGCCATATACCTGACCTCGGCCGGTGAAACTCGTTCGGTTAAGAATCAATTCCTTCTGGAGAAGAATCGCCGGAAAGCTCCGCTCGAGCGCCGGACGAGTTAAGAACATTACCGCGCAATCAACAAGCCGGCGTAAGCCAGTCCGGCTACGGCCGCAATACCGATCAGCAGCCATGCCAGGCCAATCATGGGCAATAGTACCGTCGTAGAAAAGAGGGCTCCTATCGACGAACCGGCGATCTCGAGAGCATAGCCGAGCCCCCGGTTCACCATTGACTGCTCTCCATAGTACCGGCGGGTAGCCGCAACGAACAGGGCTCCGGTGGCTGTCGCTGCGAGCAGCAGAAAGAGTGTGTGATAGAAGATCGTTAGCCAGGCCGGGACAATGGCATAGGTTATCAGAAAGACTATCGCCAGCACAAACAGAACGAAAAGAGCGATATGGGCCGTGTCATTTCGCTCCAACCGTAAGGCCAGATAAGTTCCCACCGCCAGACCGAGCATGAAGGCCCCGATTAAGACCGCGATCTCGGTATACAGCGATCCCGAGGATGCTTGATAAACGTAAAATGATATGAGTTCCAGTGAAAGAGATATAAATCCGGCAACAAAGAACAGGAACAGCGCAAACCGTCCTCTGGAACGTCGCGACCCGATAGTCCCCAGGAAGAGTAATACTACAATCGCCGGTACCACCAGTGAATACCAGGGCCTGGTGACAACCTGGGTGATGACAGTGCTGTCGACAGCATCGGCTTTGGCGCGAAGCAGCGCCTGATAGTGAGGCAACAGCGGCTTTTCGATACTGTTGATATCTTCGAGACGGTTCATGGCGTCATACAGACGCTCTTTTTTCAAAATGCTCAGGCGATCAACCAGATAACTATCGCTCACAAAATAAGGCCGATAGGGCAGGCTGTCGATCCGCGCTGCTATCGTATCGTATGGGATATAGAAGAGCGATGAATCGGATGCCAGTATGAGAGTTCGATTACCGGGCCAGGCATCCGTGAAGGCAAACTCTTTTCTTACCACATTCATTATCGTGGAAAGAAGACGTTGTTCCTCGACACCGACATACCGGTCAGTGTCGTAGGACGTTGGAATAAGAAGTATCCCTCCCGGATTCAACAGCGACCGCACCAGGCGCATAGCGAAGGGTGTATAAAACCGGCTGGCACGGTAGGAATCCGGAGACCCGGGATTTAGAATCACCACATCGAAATTTCCCGGCTCACCTGACGATGAAGCGTCATAAGTGAAAAGGTCCCGGTGGACGCGTTTTAGCCGCTGTGATGGATTCAAGACCTCATCGACAGCGCGTGATAATTCGGCGCGAAGATCGACGGCGACCAGGGTCAGGCCAAGGCTGTCGGCAAGCTGTGAAACGCCAAACTCGGCCCGGCCCACATACAGAATATTTTCAGCGCCGGGGCAGTACGCCAGCGGAGGTATTATCAAGTCTTCTGCGTTGTTAAGATCCGGATAAACAGCCTCGACCGTGTTATCAGTATGAAGAATCACATCCCCTTCGCGCGACAAGATCGCCTGGCGGCCATAGTGGGTATCGAACGATGCCTCGACCACAAACGGCTCATATCTGAAATCACTAAGACTTTCTTCGACAGGCGGGGTCAGGGGGAGCCCAAACCAGATAAGAGCAGCCCCGGCAACAGCAAGTGGTATCCTGACAAACCACCTGGAGCTGAACAGAACCAGGCTGACAGTTAAGACCGCAATGCCAATGGCAATAGCCGCTTGCATGGCTGATACGAAACTGCCCACGAAAAAGAGAATCGCCAGCCCGCCCGCAAACGCACCGATCCCTTCAAAGAGGTAGACATCAATGATACTACCTCGCACCCTGGCTTCATCGGAAGCAATCGACGGAAACAGCCACCCGGAGAGAAACCCCACCGGCAACATCAGTACCATCGATATCAGGGCCGCCTTGACAAACGGAATGACCTCACCGACCAGGTAACCGGTGGCTCCGGGAGAAATCCGGATTAGCAGGATAGTCGCGGGAAGCACTAACGCCCCAATGGCAAAAAGGACCACCGGCTCGGTCCTGATATTCGGCTTTCCCCCTATGTAGGCGCCCACCGCCACGGCCAGGAGCCAGCCAAATAGAGCCGTCGAAATAAACAACTCGTCGCCGTTAAGCGAGGCCACCAGCTCTCGCAAAAGGAGGACCTGCCCTCCGATAGAATAGAAACCGAGTAAGAACGCCCTGGTTTTCATTTAGAAATGTCCGGGAATCTCCTTGCCGCAATGCTTACACAGGTCACCATTGAGATCGTACTGGAAAATGTTATAACCCCTTCTCCCGATAAGAATCTTGCCGCATCCGGGACAATACGTCGATTCCGTCCTGTGCCCTCGTAGATTCCCAAGATACACGTATTGAAGTCCCTCGGCAACGCAAATCTCGTGGGCAGTCTCGAGCGTCCTCTGTGGCGTCGGCGGAAGATTCTTCAACAGATACTGCGGAAAAAACCTGGAAAAGTGAACCGGCGTGTCTGTCCCCAGGTTCGCTTTCACCCAGCGGGCCAGTTCGGTAAACTCGGCCTCGGTGTCATTCAGCGTCGGCACCACCAGGTAGACAAGTTCGAGCCAACATCCGGCTTTCTTTATCTCTATCAGCCTGTCCAGAACCGGTTTCAACTCGCCTCCCACCACGTCCCTGTAGTAGTCCTCGCGCATGCTTTTAAGATCGACCTTGATTGCGTCGAGGTGCGGCAGCAGATCCGTCAGCGGCTGCTGTTCAATGTATCCCCCGGTAATCATGACTGACTTGACGCCATGCTGGTGACCCAGCTCCGCTGTGTCGTACATATACTCGTAGAAGATCACCGGTTCCGAATATGTGTAAGCTATGGTAGGTACTCTGCGCTGGCGACACATATCAACCAGGGCCCGTGGTGAAAGATCAAGGTTATCGGTCTGCTCTGGTCGCATCTGCGAGATCTCCCAGTTCTGGCAGAACTTACAGTTTACGTTGCATCCGGCGGTGGCGATTGATAAAGCCGTGGTACGTGGGTAAAAATGATATAGAGGCTTCTTTTCGATGGGATCGATATTGAGCGCGCATGACAGCCCGTACACCAGCGTGTAATAAGTATCACCGCGATTCTCCCTTGCGCCGCAATAACCGCGTTCGAGATCCGTCACAAAGCAGTGCCGGGGACAAATGCCGCACTCAATCCCCCCTCCCGGTTGCTTCTTGTAATAACGAGCCTCGACCGACGAAAGCTCTTTGGTGTAGTCGAAGGCCATGACATTCTGTACCCCACCCAGAAACTCAGGCAGGAGATCGCTCTGAGATGCCGCTACTGCGGCTCCGCATCCGATACAGCGAATGAAAGACCTTCGGCTGATCAAAACAGCTTTCCTTCCTTTACTTCCCCGGTACCGTCTATCGTTGTTACTCTCAAGTCAATCTTATCAAGCTCAGATTCTCCCAACCCAAGGTCGCGAGCATCATCAAGGTATTTGGCAGGGCGTCCCGCCCGGGCCAGCACCGGAAGACCGTTCTGCTTACGAAGGTGATTCACCACCTCCAAACCGATTCGGTCACAGGCCACCGGATCTTCCGAAATTATCAGGCCGCCATAAGCCGACATATACTGACCGGCGTACCCGGGACCACCATTATATTGAACGTTGACCGCATCCATAATGGTGCAGCGGTGAGTGCCGCGGACTGGCTCCAGGTTGTTTAT
>CP070756.1:1830127-1857655 GCA_020348905.1 Candidatus Zixiibacteriota bacterium | reverse complement strand
TGATATGCACCTCCTCCAACGCCGATGCCGCCTACCAGTGGGCCTTCGACCGGCGTAAGAAATTGTTCTTCTTTCCCGATGAACACCTCGGATACAACAGCGGCATCAAATACGGTCTGAAACCGGAAGAAATGGTTATATGGGACTTCTCTCGTGACGACGGCGGACTTACGGCGGACCAGATTGACAGGGCCAGGGTCATCCTGTGGAAAGGTCACTGTCATGTGCATACCAATTTCACCCCTGAGCATGTTCGGCAGGTACGGCAGAAGTATCCGGGGGTACTGGTGGTCGTTCACCCGGAGTGCCCCCACGAGGTTGTGGAACTGGCCGATGCTGCCGGGTCAACCCGGTTCATCACCGAATATTGCCAGAAGGCGCCTGCCAATTCCACTATCGCCATTGGCACCGAAATCAACCTGATTAATCGAATGGCCCATCAGTATCAGGACAAGAAGATTATCGAATTATCGGGCCAAACCTGTCCTGTTTGTGCCAATATGTATCGAACGACAATCAATGATCTGGCATATACGCTTGAAAATCTCGAAGGTATCAAACCGGTTAAAGTCAACGAGCCTGTAAGAGGCGAAGCGGCACTGGCGCTCGAAAAGATGCTGGAGGTTAGCTGAAGCGGACATTCCGGTCGATGATTTTTGACCGCACTGGAGAACATATTGTGTATTGCCTGTGTTTCAGTAGAGAAATCTCTCAATAATTGAAATAAAAGGACTGAAAGATGGCGCTTGATGTATTGGTCCCTCAGATGGGAGAATCGGTTCTGGAAGGAACAATTCTGGAGTGGAAGGTCAAGGTTGGCGACTCCGTCAAGCTGAACCAGCCGCTGGTGGAATTGATGACGGACAAGGTCAATGTTGAGATTCCGGCCGAGGTGGAAGGGATTCTTACTCATCAATTTGCCAAAGAGGGAGAGGTGGTCCCGGTTGGCACGCGAATCGCCGTAATCGACGATGGGAAAGGTGATGCCGTAACCGCACTTCCTGCTAAGGAAGAACCAAAGCCCGCGATGGTAGCCGAGCCCGCGGCAGCTCCTCCTCCGGTGAAACCTGCAGCCGAAGTGAAGGCTACCGGAGAGATTGGCAAAGGTAAGTTGTCGCCAAAGGTGCGCATGATGATTCGTGAGTACTCGCTGGAAGCCTCCGCCATAGTTCCTACCGGCAAAGAGGGTCGCGTAACCGTAGACGACGTTATGCGAGCGGTTGAAGAGCGCTCCCGGGCGGCTGGATTTACGATGGGTCCCATTCCTGCCCCGCCGGCGCCTATGGTGGCCGCAGCCGCCGCCCCACCCTCCGAAAAAGCGCCGGCTGTCGAGGTACCCGCTGAGCCGCTGGTCAAAGTGGAAATCCCGGTTTTTGAACCGCTTCCGGCAGCACAGCGCGAAACTCGCACGCCGCTGGCCGGCATAAGGAAAATGATATCGGATCACATGGTTAAATCGGTTCAGACTTCACCACATGTGACCACTTTCGAGGATATCGACTTTACCGAACTGGTCAGTTACCGTCAGGAAATCAAAGGTAGCTTCAAGGCAACTTACGGCGCTAACATTACCTTTATGCCATTTATCATCAAGGCCGTTTGTATCGCTCTTAAAGAGTTTCCGAAGATAAATGCCTCGATGACCGAAAAAGAAATCATCTTCAAAAACTACTTCAATATCGGTGTCGCGGTGGCCCGGGAAGACGGGTTAATCGTGCCGGTGATTAGAGATGCTGACAAAAAGACCATCGTGGAACTCGCGGTCGAACTTCGGTCGATAAGTCAGAGAGCACGCGACAACCAATTGGTGCCCGATGACGTCAGCGGCGGAACCTTCTCAATTACCAATGCCGGTATGTTCGGGGCCGCCTCTTCAACGCCTATAATCAACCAACCACAGGTGGCTATTTTGGGCGTTCACGCCATTATCAAGAAACCATGGGTTGTCAACGGTGAAATCGTCATTCGCGATATCTCCAACTTTGGACTGTCATTTGACCACCGCCTTATTGATGGCCACACTGCCGTGCAGTTCCTCCATCGTATCCATGAATACCTGGCCGACCCAAAGAAGCTGATGATGCAGCTGCGGTGACCATGGTTGCTTCAACAAAAACAGAATACCTCGGCTGGGTTCTCAGGCTTGGCCGGGTCGAGTTTGAACGTTGCCTCGAATGGCAACGGGGCCTGGTAAAACTCCGGCGGGAAGGTATGGCACGTGATACCATCCTTATGGTCGAGCACCCGCCTGTTGTGACGATAGGAAAGGATGGCCATAAAGAAAATTACGAAAGTCTCGATCAAGAGCCGTTCTTCATTGAAAGAGGCGGCGACGTCACTTATCACGGCCCAGGTCAATTGGTCATCTACTTCATCTTTAATCTTGCCCGGCGGGGCAGAGACATTCACGATTTCATGGCCAAAATCCAGGATGGTATTATCCATGCCCTGGCAGCAATTGATATCGGGGCGGCCAGGGGCGAAGAGCACACCGGCGTATGGGTCGATGGCAGGAAGATCGCTTCAATTGGGATCGCCGTCAAAAACTGGATATCGTTTCATGGAGCCGCCGTTAATCTCAATACCGATCTGGCCGAGTTTGAACAGATCAGTCCCTGCGGTCTTGACGCCGAGGTCATGACATCGGCCGCGAAGCTACTGGACAAAGAGGTGGACATGGAACAGTTCGCGGGCACACTGCTTGACGCTTACAGCAAAATCTTCAGAACCGACTTCTATGATGTGAAGCTCGAAGAAATAGCGGAGGACATCGAGTCTCAAGCCGGCGGCAATGTAATCTGAGTAACAGGAGTGAGCAGGGTGGAATTAAAAGGAAAGGTCGCTTTTGTTTCCGGGGGAACGAAGGGAATCGGTCGCTGCGTAGCTGAAAAACTGGCCCAGCAGGGCGCCCATGTCGTAGTCAACTACTTCCGTTCCCGGCAGGCGGCCAACGAAACCGTCGAAAAAATAAAAAGCTACGGCGTCGAGTGTTATGCCCATCGCGCCAACATGGGCAATCATGATCAGTTGCCGGCCATTTTCGATGGTATCAAACAGCGTTTCGGCAAGCTCGATATCCTGATATCCAACGCCGCCCTCGGGCTTTTTACCAGCATGATCGATATCGATGACAAAGCCTGGGATCTATCGATGCATACCAATGCCCGGGCCTTTCTTAACAGCGTCCAGCTGGCTTCACCGATTATGCCGGATCACAGCCGAATCGTTACTCTCTCGTCGCTGGGTTCCATTCGCTACATACCCGGCTATGCTTCTATCGGTGTATCCAAAGCTGCCATAGAAAACATGGTCAAGTACATGGCCATAGAACTGGCCCCCCGTCACATTACCGTTAATTGCGTGTCCGGTGGGTTTATTGATACCGACGCTCTCAAGAGCTTCCCCAGCTATCAGCAGATGCTAAACGAGGTGTCCGAGCGCACGCCCTTCAAGCGGGTGGGCAAACCCGAAGAGATAGCCGATGTAGTCGTCTTTCTGGCCGGTCCCAAGGCGACCTGGATCACCGGTCAAACGGTAATAGTCGACGGCGGCTACTCCCTGATGTGAACAGCCACCGTCTTTTCCGCCACCACTATAAATCAGCTACCTCAAAGTGCTACGGAACAGGCCAGAACCTCGCCCGAAGACATCAGCAGATACGATGTCGGTACCAGCAGCAATATCCAGATTCTGCGCCTCATTGTGTCTCCTTGTTGAAGTTCGAAGCCTTACTAAATATCGGACAATTATAGTCCTGCAAACTGCGGGCCAATCAGTTATTAAAATACCCAGACAATTACGATTCAATTAGTTAGGATTAGTTCGACCGGTGTGAGGGATCAGCGCCTCCGTACTGAAAGGCACAAGACCTTAAGGTTCGTGTACCGGCAGGTACATAATCGACATGATGGATAAGCATCTTCCGGTGTCTGCGGGCAGGGTCTTTTTTGCGGGTCACTTTGCTCGCAAAGCATTTACAATCCGGAACCGCGCCGCTCTGACCGCTGGCAGAAAACCGCCGACAAACCCCATGACGACGGCGAAAATGAACGCGTAAATTACAATCTCAGTCGAGATTTCAAATGAAAAGGCCAGTTCGGCGAAAGTATTCCAGTTGGTGGTACTGACTTCGACGAACCTAAGGAATGTTGCTCCCAGTATACCAATCGCACCGCCAATGAGAGCTATCATCAACGACTCGATTAAAAAGGCGAAAAGGACCGATCGGCGGCCAAAACCAAGGGCTCTAAGAGTCCCAATCTCGGTAGTCCGGTTGGCCACGGCGGCATACATGGTAATCATCGCTCCAACAATCGCGCCGAGCGAGAAAATTATTGAAATAGTAACCCCCATCGCGTTTATGAAGACGGTCGTGAACCGCGACTGCTCCTCGTAGTATTCTTTCTCTCGCATAACTTCGGCCGTGTAGCGCGGGTCTCCTTCGAGGCGGGCTTTGAAGCTGTCGAACTCATCCGGCGAGGTCAGCTGCATGGTCAGCGACGAAAAGACCGGTCGTCCGAAGGCATCCATCAACTGATCGACATCACCCCAGAGTTCGGACTCAAATCCCGAGCCGCCGGTTTCAAAGATACCGACTACCGTCCAGTCTCTCATACCAAACCGGACCGTTTCACCAAGACCACACCCCTGGAATGATTCCGCTACCTTGGCACCGGCGATAATTTCAGAGGTGCCCGGTCGCCACATACGACCCTCGATTAATTCGAAAGCAGGCCTGATTCTGATCGACATCTCGGACACTCCCCGTACCGGAACGTTGCTTGGCTCGTTGCTGCCGCGTTTGGGCTGGTTGATCAGGACCAGGATCTCACTGGTGACGATCGGTGTGCCGTCGGGGTCTTTCCTTATAGCAGCATCGGCCTTGATGGCATTAGCAACGTCGCGATAAATAATGGACTGTACCTCCGTCTGCGAAGCCTTCCGTATCACGATGGCGTTGTCATCCTCGCCGGTGGCAATCAGGGTTTCACCCAACCCGTTGGAGAGCATCAGCACCGCGCAGAACACGAATACCACCAGCCCGATACCAAATACCGTTAAAGTGGAGGTGAGTTTCCTCGCCAGTATATTCTTGTATGAGTAGCTGACCAGCAGCGGCATGGTTAATCCCTAATCTATAATTCTCAAACCGTCCACGATCGGTGTCCTGACCGCCTTCAAAGTAGGGAAGACGGCGGCGACAAATCCGACTATCAACGAAGAAACCAGACCGAGCACCAGCGTAAGAGGATCCAATTTAAAAATCGGGAAATAGTCTTTAATTACTTCTGCCAGGAGGCCGTTTATAGGGAATGTTATAATCACTCCCAGAAGACCGCCAATACCCGCGATGACCAGAGACTCTCCAAAAATTAACCCGACGATATGAATCGGTCTAAAGCCCAGTGTCTTCATAACGGCGTACTCCGATACCCGCTCTCTGGCCGTCATGGCCATTGTGTTGGCAAGTACCAGTAGGATGATTCCAATGACCATAAAGGACACAATTCGTAGCCCGGTCACTATCGAGCTGGCCATTGCCACGAAGCTGAGCTGAAAGGCTTCCTCGGTTTGTGTTTTGGTTTCCGCAAGGGAATTGACAAACAGACTGTCAATAAAAGCGGACATCTGCGCAGCTCTGGAAGGGTCATCTATTTGAACGATAAACGATCCCACCTGTCCCGCCCGCGGCGGGGCCTCGACTTTCATACGCTCGTCTAAATAATCGTACCGCATGAACCACTGAGACTCGTCGGTCGTCTCCATCTTCCCGGTGTAAATGCCGCGAATCACAAAGTCCCATTCTCCCGGAAAGATGGTTCCTGTCAATCGTATCGGGTCGCCTATCGACCAGCCAAAGCGATCGGCCAGGGCGCGCCCAACAATTACGGCATTACGCTCCGACAGAAAGGCTTCTCTCTGTTCCGAGGGGATTATGTACTCCGGATACAGGTCCAGATAAGTTTCGCCGTCTATGGCGAATTGCGGAAAGAAATTCTTTGGATCAACATATGTACCCCCGAACCACTGTGCCCACGAGATGCCTGTCACGCCGTCAATCTGCGCTATCTTGTCTTTGTAGGCTACCGGAAGGTCAAAAACCAGCGAGATGGCATTGGTGATGACCAGCCGGTTTGGCGATGAAGCCCTGGCGCCGGCATACCAGGCGTCGATGCTCGTGCGAATCACCGCAAACGCCATCACCGCAATGGCCAGCCCGAGGATGGTCAGTGCCGTCCGGAGCAGGTGCCGGGTGGCATTCTTACTGACGAGCTTGAGAACTTTCATTGCTTATTGTTGAGTTCCCCTTTGTCGAGATGTCTCCACACATGGGCCTTCTCGGCTGCCCGGGGATCGTGGGTAACCATTATGATGGTTTTGTTGAATTCCTTGTTGAGTCGGCTCAGAAGCTCCATAACTTCTTCTGCCGATACTTTGTCGAGGTCCCCGGTAGGTTCGTCGGCAAGTATTAGCCTCGGGTCGGTAACAATGGCGCGGGCTATGGCTACCCGCTGTTCCTGCCCTCCGGAGAGCTGGTTGGGGTAGTGTTTCATACGGTCCGCCAATCCGACTATCGTCAGCGCCGTTTCCACCTGCCGGCGCCTTTCACTGCGACTCAGCCTGGTCAGAAGCAGTGGAAGTTCCACGTTCTCGAACGCATTCAGGACCGGCATCAGATTGTAGAATTGGAACACGAATCCAATATTACGGCTGCGCCACCTGGCCAGTGCTCCTTCGGACAACTGCGACACGCTCTCTCCGTTGACGGACACTTCCCCGGCCGATGGACGGTCAATCCCGGCGATGAGATTCAGCAGGGTGGTTTTGCCGGAGCCCGACGGACCCATCAGGGCAACGAATTCTCCCTCGGGAACACTCAGATTGATATTGTTCAGGACGGGAATCTCAAGCCGGTCACGCCAGTATGATTTATTCACCGATCGCAATTCCACGAACGATTCAGACATTTATCACCTTCATATTCTAATTAGTTATCTCGACTTTCTGACCCGATACCATTTTCCCCGGCGGCGAAATAACCACCCTGTCACCTGCTGTCAGTCCGTTAACGATTTCCATTTTGTCAGCCAGCTGGCGTCCGGTACTCACCGGAACCATCTGGACATAATCGTCGATGACCCGAAAAACAACTGTCTCGCCGTCACGATTGGTGATGGCATCCCTGTTTACGGCGATGGCGTTATCCGAAGGCACCGCGACCGTAGGCCGGTCGCTCTGGAAAAAATTCACCCGGGCCGACATTTCCGGCAACACCCGGTCGTCTATCTGATCGAAAGCCACTTTGGTGAGCACCGTGGCGCGGGCGCGATCCGCGGTCGGCACTATCTTCTTCACCCGTCCCGGATAGCTCTGACCGGGGTATGCATCGAGAATGATATCACACGGTTGTCCAACGACAACCTTGTGGATGTTGGCTTCCGAAACATCCGCCTCGACCTCCAACGAACTCATATCGGCCAGTGTCACCACTGACCCTTTTGATGACGCGGCGGAAGCGAATGGCGTGACCATTTCGCCCACGTCGGCGTTCTTGGTCAGGATTGTACCGGCGAATGGAGCGCGGATAAAGGTGTTCTCAAATTCCACCTCGGCCGCTTTCACCGAAGCAGCCGCAGCAGTCACGGAAGCTGTCGCGAGGGCATAAGCAGTCTCGGCGTTTTCAAAATCCGCCTGGGTTATCGAGCCGGATTCAAACAGTTGTTTCTGACGGCGATAAACCCTGCCGGTATTCAGGGAATCAGCCTCTGCCATGACCAGATTGGCTCGGGCCAGTTCCAGATTGGCCTTGATATCATCGTTTTCAAGTTCGGCGATGATCTCGTTTGCTGAAACCGTGTCACCCTCTTCAAATCCGAGGTATTTCAAACGGCCGGTACCTTTCGAGGCCACTTCAGCCTTTCGCTGGGCCACCACATATCCCGATGCCACCAGGCTGGCCTTCGCTTCGGATCCTGTAATATACGTGACCGTAGCCACCCGCACCTTGGTGGCCGGGGTAACCGACTCTCGGAGCACGAAGTACGCAATCACAACCGCAGCGACGACCAGGACCCAGACCAGAATCAACCATTTCCTGCTTCTGGGGCGGTCATCGTATCTCTTCTTGCCATCGATTCTCAGCGAAGACAAATCAGGTTTGTTTTCCTGCGTCATAATTTCAAATAATAAACTGTGTTTTGAGGGTAGGGTTCCATCATAATAAACGTAGTCGGCGGCTAAAGCAACCACTTAGTGATAATAAGACAGTTAGAATAGTGTAGAGGATTACCAGATCCCCAGAAGATCTTTTGCAGCGTCGGAGCACATTTCCTTGGGATCCCAGACCGGCGACCAGACCAGCCTGACCTCGACTTCGGTCACGCCGTCAAGTTGCTCCACGGCCCGGTGAACCATCGACATCAGCATTTCACCGTACGGACAGCCCGGGGTAGTCAGTGTCATCTTGACCGTAACTTTTCCCGACTCTTCGACAAGTGCATCGTAAACCAATCCCAGATCGACTATACCAATGCGTATCTCCGGGTCCTGGACCGGCCTGAGAGCGTCAAATACCTGCTCACTGGTTGGCAGAGCCATTTCGGTTATTCCTCGTCCTCGGTTGAAACGGTTTTTTGGTGGCCGCCCTTACCGTTTTCATAATTTTTGAGCCCCTCGATCAGGGTCATCCATGCCAGAAGGGCGCATTTGATCCTCACCGGAAATTTCCGGACTCCCTTCAAGGCGTCCAGATCAGCGAGTTCTGCCGGGATTTCGCTCTCGTCACCTTTCAGCATGCTCTTGACGGCGCCCACTATCTTTTTTACTTCTTCGAGCGACTTGCCCTTGGTATACTCCGCCAGCATAGATCCCGAGGCCACTGAGATGGCGCAGCCTTTGCAGTCAACGTGGACGTCCTTAACGGTCCCGTCGTCCATGGTGACCTGCACCGCTATCTCATCACCGCAGGACGGATTCTGTCCATCGGACGTTATGTCAACCTTGCTGATTGGCTGCTTGCCGCGCGGGGCTCGGTAGTGATCGAGTATTATCTCACGATACAGTTCATCAAGGGGATTGCTCATAAACCGAAGTACCTCCTCATTTCGCGCAGCGCCTGAACCAGCACGTCGATATCATCCTTATCGTTATATATATATAGCGAAGCTCGCGCGGTGGCTAACTTGCCCATCGTTCTCATCAGTGGCTGCGCACAGTGGTGTCCGGCTCTGATGGCAATGCCTTTGGAATCCAAAAAGGTGCTGATATCGTGAGGGTGTAAAGTAGCGTCGGTGAATGATATTGCACCCCCACGCAGCTGCGGGTCAAGTGGACCCTGAATTTCGATGCCGTCAATCTCGAGTAGGCGCTTGATAGCGTAACCGGACAACTCGATCTCATGTTGCCTGACATTTTCCATGCCCAGCTCTTCGAGATATGTCAGAGCCCGGTCGAATGCAACCACGCCGGCTATATTCGGTGTCCCGGCCTCGAATTTGTGAGGCAGCTCATTGAATGACACCCGGTCAAAATGAACCTCGCGGATCATCTCACCTCCCGTATTGAACGGCGGCATTGCCTCAAGCAGATCAGCCCTTCCCCACAGGACACCCACCCCGGTAGGTCCGAGCATCTTGTGAGCCGAAAAGGTATAGAGGTCTGCTCCAAGGTCTTTCACGTTAATGGGCATGTGCGGCGTGGCCTGGGCACCATCGATCAGAACAAGTGCACCGTAACTGTGGCTGACCTCGCCAATATGTTTCACCGGATTGATAGTTCCGAGGACATTTGACATATGGCTGATCGCCACTAATTTTGTCCGGTCGGAGATCAGGTTATCCAGATTGCCCAAATCCAAACGACCCTCGCCGGTCAGCGGAATGCGCTTGAGTACTGCCTGCTTCTTCTGGGACAAAACCAGCCAGGGAACCAGGTTGGCATGATGCTCCATTTCGGTGATGAGGATTTCATCGCCCGGTCCGATGTTCTGCTCGCCCCAGGTCTGCGCTACCAGGTTGATAGCCTCGGTGGTGCCGTTGGTAAAGATTATCTCGCGGCTGTCCACGCCACCGATGAAATTGGCGACGTGCTTGCGGGTGTCTTCATACGCCGACGTCGCTTCTTCGGCCAGAGTGTGAAGTCCCCGGTGGATATTGGCGTTGAACCGACTGTAATACTCCGAATGAGCGTCAATTACCGATTTCGGCTTCTGTGAGGTTGCCGCGTTGTCAAGATACACCAGGCGATGACCGTTTACCATCCGACCAAGGACGGGAAAATCGGTCCTGATCCGACTCACATCCAGAGTCGAGGTGCCGGCCAATTTTGCCGAGGCTGCACTGTCGGTTTCGTATGTCATCTAATTGACCTCCCGTCCGTCACTCCACGAGAACGTATACACTTCCGTTTTCAACCTTGGTTTCATAACGATCGATTCCCACCACTGCCGGGGGAGCTTTGACCTCACCTGTCTTGATATCAAACCGGGCTCCGTGCCGGGGGCAGACTATCTCATCTTCACCCATCCTGCCCGTACTTATCGGGGCATAATCGTGTGAGCATTCATCGGCAACGGCGTAGAAACCTTCTTCGAGGTGGCACAGCACAACTCGCCGGCGCCCGGCCTGAACCGCTTTCATCTTCCCAACCGGTATTTCATCGACACCGGCTACTTTTACATACTTAGCCATTACAGGTGCTCCAATCGCTGGTTTACAAATCCGGTGATCCGCTCCTGCAAGTCGCCCGGGACTTGCTGAAGGGTATCACTTACGAACCCCGATACAATCATTCTCATGGCCTGCTGGTATTCAACACCGCGCGACTGTAAATAGAATACCATCATGGGATCAATAGGTCCGATAGTCGCGCCGTGCGAGCACATAACATCCTCGTTCAGTATTTCCAGCTCAGGTATTGTCTCCGCACGGGTGCCTTTGTTCAAAAGCAGATTGCGGTTTTCCTGATAAGCCTCGCAGGCTTTGGCCTGCCGGTCAATCTTTATAAGGCCGGTATAAGCTGATAGGGCTTTATCGCGCAAAACGACCTTGAAGTCAATATCCGACCGGGTTTGGCCGGCAGCATGATGATGCAAGGTATGATTGTCGAAATGCTGATAGTCCGCCCCGAACAACAGACCATACATCTTACTTTCAGCCCCCGGACCGTTCAATATAACACCGAAATTCTGCTTGCTTGTATCACCCCCGAATGAGAGCGCAAAAGTGAACATGCTGGCGCCCCGGTCTATTCTGGCGCGATGCGTCAGATACGAAGTAGTCGACTGAGTCTGCCTCTGCAGCATAATGTACCGTGTACGACTGTCAGCCTGACCAAAAATCTCCACCGCCCCGTTCGAGTAGCTTCCAGGCGCGCTCTCTTCGGTGGTTCCCCCGCCGTATTCGTCGACCAGGGTAAGACCAGCGTTTCGGCCAACCACTACCAGGGTTCGTGGAAACTGCGCTGAACCGGCCAGTCCGGCTTCACGAAGCAGATGAATGGGTTTGTCAACCGATTTGCCGTCGGGAATGTAAATGAAGATACCGTCGTTCCAGAGGGCGCCGTTCATGGCCTCAAACTTGCCCGATCGGCTTCCCACCAGCTGGTAAAGATGCTCTTCAACGATGCTGTGATACTTTTCCAAGGCCTCCGAGATAGTAGTAACCACTATACCGTCAGCCAGAAGCTTCTCAAAACCATGAAAGCGTATCTCGCGGCCGCCAAAGTCGGAAACCAGCCCGGACAAATGCCCCTCGCTCAAGTTGTTCAGTTCGACTTTCTCAACGTCATCATAATTGTCGCCGTAAGGGGTATCGGCGGCACCGGACCGGTCAACCACGAACTTGACGGGATCGGTGTAGCGCCACAGGTGAAGACCCCTGGCCGGAATTGGGGTGCTATTGTAAGCCTCGCGCGAGGTTCGCCGCAGCTCTCTCAACCATAGCGGACCGCGCTCGAGCTCCGGAATGACTTCCGGGATATGTATATCAGGCTTGTTTTCACTCATTATGATTCCCACCGATTGGTTAACCGATTGACCCTTCCATCTCAAGTTCAATCAGCCGGTTTAATTCAACGGCATATTCAAGCGGCAACTCTTTAGTAAACGGTTCCATAAAGCCGTTTACAATCAGCAGTCGGGCATCGTCTTCGGTTAGACCACGACTGGTGAGATAGAACAGCTGTTCCTCGGCCACCTTGGAAACTCGTGCCTCGTGTTCCACCCGGACCTGTTCGTTGTCGATTTCCATAGTTGGATAAGTGTCACTCCGGGCATCTTCACCAATCAACAGCGCATCGCATTCCACTGATATCTTCGAGTTAACGGCCTTCTTATGAACCTTGGCCAACCCCCGGTACGAAGCCCGGCCGTTGTCCTTTGAAATAGACTTGGAGGTTATCCGTGACGATGTGTTCGGCGCGGCATGGATCACCTTGGCGCCGGCATCCTGGTGCTGGTCGACACCCGCAAACGCCACCGATAGAATTTCTCCTTTCGCACCCTCACCAACCAGCTGAATACAGGGATACTTCATCGTCAAACGCGAACCCAGGTTGCCATCCACCCACTCCACCGTGGCGTTCTTGTGGGCCGTGGCCCGCTTGGTGACAAGATTGTAAATATTGCGCGCCCAGTTCTGAATGGTCGTGTAGCGAATATAGGCATCTTCCATGGCAATTAGCTCGACCACCGCCGAATGAAGCGAGTCGGTAGAATAGACCGGCGCCGTGCAGCCTTCGATATAGTGAACCCGGGAGCCCTTATCGGCTATTATAAGGGTTCGTTCGAACTGTCCCATGTTCTCGGCATTTATGCGGAAGTAGGCCTGAAGCGGAATCTTTACGTCAACACCGGGAGGTACGTAAATAAACGAACCACCCGACCAGACTGCTGTGTTGAGAGCGGCGAATTTGTTGTCGGTCGAAGGTATCACCGTACCGAAGTTCTTCTTGACGATCTCTTCGTACTCGCGCAGGCCGCTGTCCATATCCAGAAAAACCACTCCCTGCTGCTTGAGGTCTTCCTTCATCGAGTGATAAACAACTTCCGATTCATATTGGGCCGAGACACCACCCAGAAAACTCTTCTCCGCCTCGGGAATGCCCAGCTTGTCAAAGGTCTTCCTGATGTACTCCGGGACATCATCCCAACTCGTCTGCTGATTTTCGATGGGCTTCATGAAGTAGTAAATGTTATCGAAATCAATCTCGTTGAGCAGTTCGGTGTTGCCCCAGCCGGGCATCGGTTTGGCCATGAAGATGTCCAGGGCTTCATGGCGACGGTCGGACATCCATCTCGGCTCGTTTTTCATCCTGGAAATCATCTCCACCACCTCGTGGCTGATGCCCCTGGCGCCCTTGTGGAAGTAGTCTACCGGATCACGAAACCCGTACTTGGTGGCATAATCCTGATTGATGGTCCGCAGTTGCTGGTTCTGTTGTCTGACCGCATCGGACATAGCTACACCCCGGCTTTCTGGCCGACTTCTTCGGCCACCCAGTCGTAACCCGACTCCTCCAGCTTTAGAGCCAACTCGGGGCCGCCCGATTTCACCAACCGTCCACCAATCATAACATGGACATAGTCAGGTTTCACGTAATTGAGCAGTCGCTGGTAGTGGGTAACCAGCAGGATGCCGTTATTCTCGCTGTGGTAACGATTTATGCCGTCGGCTACCGTCTTGAGGGCATCAATGTCAAGACCGGAGTCGGTCTCATCGAGCAGCGCTACCTGCGGATTGAGCACCGACATCTGCAGAATTTCCACGCGCTTTTTCTCACCACCGGAAAAGCCGTCGTTGAGATAACGGGTAGCGAACGACTCGTCGATAGACAAAGACTTCATCTCGGCTTTCAACAACCTGCGAAAGTCGGTCATGTCGGCGTCAGGGCCACGATGCGATTTCAAGGCCGCTCTGAGAAAGTT
This sequence comes from Candidatus Zixiibacteriota bacterium, assembly GCA_020348905.1. Taxonomy (GTDB): domain Bacteria; phylum Zixibacteria; class MSB-5A5; order GN15; family FEB-12. Next base: position 1,843,731 of record CP070756.1, on the reverse strand, counting down.
GGCTACCGTCACTCCGGGGATGGCAAGGGGGTATTGAAAGGCGAGAAACAAACCGGCCCGGGATCGCTCGTCCGCTTCCATATCGAGAAGGTTCTCACCGCTCAAATATGCTTCACCAGACGTTATCTCGTAACCGGGATGGCCCATCAGGGCGTTGGATAAAGAGGACTTACCCGACCCGTTTGGTCCCATTATAGCATGTATTTCTCCCGGGGCAATTTCAAGAGACACTCCCTTGACAACTTCCTTACCTTCAACCTCGACTTTCAGGTCCTTAAATCCGAACAGTGCTTTTCGATTTTTCATGCTGCTTTCTTAACCTATCATAAATTCAATATTCATTCTTCTGACTTACTGGTGTCGTCTGCCGGCGCATCTCCACCAGCAGTAGCCAGAGTCCCGTTACTCGACGATGATGTCAGCAGCGAAACTCTTGATTCTATCGTCGTGAATCCTTGCATACCGGGGCTGGCCAGGACATCTTCCAGCGTAGTACGGCTGAGAAATTCACCTACCAGTCGAGACAGACCGACCAGGGTATAGTGAACTGAACAGTTTTCGGTGTGGATGCATTTCTCCAGGTTACCCGAATAACGACGGCAGTGCTCCGGATCTATCAGCGGTCCTCCCAGTGCCGTGATTACCTCAAGCAGGTTGATCTCGTTAGCAGGTCGAGCTATACAAAAGCCGCCCCCCCGACCCCTGACCGCTGTGACCAGACCTGTCTTGCGCAGTATTGACAGCAGCTTGGAGGCATATGGTATTGATATGGCCTCCTTTTCAGCGATGTCGGCGATCGACAGTTGCTGATCGCAGCCTGCCTCGGCCAGAGCCAGCAAGCATCGCAAGCCGTATTCCTCAAGTGCTGATATTCTCATAATTCCATCGTTGGCAGATAACCAACCACATTTACTCCTGTTTACACACCAGATATACGAAAACTTTACATATTTGTAAAGTTTTATTTTGTAACCCTGTCTCAAAAAAAAAGTTTCCATAAGCCGCCGAAAGTTGGCATCTTAATGACTAAACCAATCGGCACCGGCTAAGCCCGAGCCGACCTCAAGGTTAAAGCCTAAGATGTTGAATGACAGCAACTAACGGAGCGGCCCCATAGGTATCGAATTCATAAACGTGATTTTGCTGGCCTTCGCACTGGCTTTTGACGCCTTTGCGGTGGCCATAGCGGTAGGCATTAAGATGGGCCGGCTCGACCGCTGGGTCATCTTCCGGCTGTCCTGGCATTTTGGTTTTGCCCAGTTCGGAATGCCCATTCTGGGCTGGGTGGCCGGCGAATATCTCTCGGGTGTCATCGGATCCTATGCCAGGTGGCTTGCGGCCATCATCCTTGCCGTTATCGGAATCAGGCTCATCTGGGAGCAGTTCGATCCCGATGGACGTCGTTGGAAAGGCGATCCAACCCGTGGCGTTAGCCTTCTGATCCTTATGTTTGCTACATCGGTGGATGCTCTGGCAGCAGGTTTCACGCTGGGACTGGTAGGTGTTCAGATTCTCTATCCGACTTTGATAATAGGTGTGGTGGCGGCATCGATGACCATCCTGGGCCTAATTTTCGGCAAAGTGGTGGGTCTGAGATTCGGTCGAGCCGCGGGCGTATTTGGTGGTTTGATACTAATCGGTCTGGCCGTGAAAACCATTGTCAACTAGTCAATTATCTTCGGCACTCCCGGTAGTCTGCCACTGTGCCATGGCCGCCCGCAGGACAAACAGCGGGACCGCCGGCATGAAGTACTTCTCCCAGCTCAGGTAAGAAAACGGCATTACGAAAAAGAACGATATAATGGCCAGGTCCAGATAGAACTGCCTGTCCAGAATGCGCCGCCTCAACCTGAGATAACAATCAACGAGCAGATGAATCACAACCGGCATCGCCAGCAAAAAGCAGACGTAAAAAACGCTGTGGATTAGCATTTCACCGCCAAGCGTTGCCTTAAGTAGTCTGTGAAACAGTCCTACCGTGGCGATATCGACGTTAATGGTTGGCTGCGTCGGTTGGACCGGAAATATGAAATAATATGCTGAGCCGACCAGTGCAGCTACCAGGATTCGATAATCGGTGTAAAGCCTGCGCAGAGATACCAGGATCAAAGGGAATAAGTATATGACGATGAGGCAGATGTACAGGCTGAGAGCGAAGGCGTGGTAAACAAATCCATAATCCAGATATCTGAGCTGCAGCGTGTTAGCCGGCGTTGGTCCTCCCCACCAGAGAGCCAGTAGAGCAAAAGGTATGGCGGATATCACGCACGCCAGGAGCATTCTAATGGACTGTTTCCCTCTACTGTGCGCAAATTCGACCGCGTAATAAATGCCCGCTGCCAGCGTCAGGAAGGCCAGATATTGCCTGGACAAAATCGCCAGCGCCATAAAGACACCGAATAGCAGCGCTTTGCGTTTTACATGGGCGTAGAGGGTGACGAGCAACAGAAGAATAGCCATCATGTCGGTGAATACGAAGATGCTGAGACCGATCATATAGGGCTGGGCCGCCAGGAACGCCGCCCCCCAGAATGCCTTCAGACCATCCTTTAAGTAAACGTACAGCAGGCGGTGAAAAATAACGTAGGTTAAGAGGGCGACAATGACCGAGAACATGCGAAGGTGAAATAGATCAAAACCAACCAGGCGGCCCCAAAGGGCATAGATCAAGAAGGGAAGAGGCGTTGACATCTCCTCATAGTGTTTCAGATTGTAAAGGCTAATCTCGTTACCGAAACGCTTGATTGTATTCTGGAAATGCCACTCGTCGCTCCAGTGGCTCCAGCTGGGACGGGCCAGGTCACCCACCAGAATCACGAGAAGCTCAAAGACAATGATGAATGCCAGAAATACAACCAGCGACTTACGGTATTGTTTCATACGGGGTGCAGCAATAGTGGTTCAACTCTCCATGGCCTACTGAAGGGGATGCGACTTCAGGTTGTCAATTTCCTCAGCGGTATAGCCGAGCTCCTCAAAATTCAATACACCGTCAACATTGTGACAGTTGTCGCATGTCAGAGCGCCCTGTTTCCTTATGGCGTGACTGATCTCCAGGGAAGCGTCGTTGGGAATCCAGCGCGGCTCGACATTTCGCATCCGGCGCACGTCGTCGAACGAACCTGTGTTCCATCCGTCAATCGCCATAAACGACATGAACTTGTCAAGCATATAGTACTTGAACATGAATCCATACATCCTGCCCATCATGCTCTTGTCCATTTCCACTGATGCCGCCCGATCGGGATCACCGGTCAGATAATAAGTGGGGAGATTGTATGGGACAAACATGCCTCCGAAAGGACCCATGTTGGCCAGATCGATATGCTGTTTCCCGTTGAACTTCTTCATGGCATAGAGCTTTGAAGGCCGGCCGTTTCTGGCTATTGGCCTCATTACTTTATCGTACCAGGTATTATAGTCATAGGAGGAATATTCCGGCCAGACCCGATTAGCGGTATAGAACCGATACAGATTGCCACCGCCGGGATTATCTCCGATCGGGTTGCCAAGAAACGTAGCGTCGCCGTTCCACCAGCGATACTCAATGCCCGGACCGGGCTGGGACTCTTTGACGGAATCGTCGTAGATATAGATGCCGGGATGTTCTTCAAACACGGTTCTGCTGAAATCTCGCATAGTAACGTTGTCCGGATGGAGGCTCGGGATATGACAGGTCTGGCAAGCGATCAATTCAACGTGCTGATTCAAATACTCCGTCTGCTCGGCATCCTGCTCATGCGGTTCGGAACCATGGCAATCCTCGCATGCGATATCAATATCAGGCAAGTCATTGGCCATCACAGTGGTGGTATGGCTGCCCTTGGCGATATAATGACCTTGCGTGAGGTGGCACTCGATGCAGGTCATACCGGCCCTGGCATGGACGTCCCAGGTAGGAGAATAAGGCGTTCCTCGTTTTGAGCCGGGGTGCAGGATACGCGGCCGCTCTTTTCCTGTGTTTGCCAGACTTTCCATAAAGGAGGAATCGGCCGGGTCGATATAGATATCTCCGCCGAAATTGTGCTGGTGGCAGCGAAGGCAGGCCTGAGCGGTTGGAGTCGTGACCGATAGAGCCGCCAGCATGGATCGGTCCTGGCTCCATCTTTTCATTCCGCCATCGTCGACCACGACCTGCTTTTTGTTCATATCGTAGGCCACCGCATGACAGATAAGGCAATCAATAGCATCTTTTTCGTCCGTGGTCGTGCTGTAAAAAGGCATCATTTCACCGAGTGGAGCCTGATACTGTCCGCCGATGTGACACTGACCGCAGCCTTCGGAAAGGGTGTCGCCGTTCTCCGTGATGATCAGTTCTGCCCAGGCCGTCATGGCAAACGAACCCGGCTTAGGACAGGGGCGATTGATCTTACCCATTGCGAAATTATCAGCCAGCTCACCGTTGAAGCCATAGACGTTAGGGTGCCGCTTCGTGAAGAATCGGTAATGAACAGAGCTAGTCAGGTTCTCCATCAAACCTGCCACCATTTCCTCGCCGGTCAACAAGTCAGTGTATTTAATCTCGTTGTGGCAGCGCAGGCAGGTGGCTGGCCCCTCATAGCTCGTTATGGCGTCGTCGATAAAATACTCAATGTGGGCAAAGCTACCTTCATACTGTCCGGTGAGCTGCTCTCCAATCACGGCCAGTTCTCCCAGGGTCAACTCTTCGACCGGAAAGGAAATCTTCGCTGGTCGGCTGTCAGGCGGAAGCATAGCATTGATGATACTTGACCAGTTTACAACAACAAGGTGCCCCGCAATTATCAGAATGGCCAGAACCGTGAGCCATATACTTCTCTTCTTCATACTACTCCCTCAACTCTTGTGCAGGCTCTTCATAGCAGTTTTCGATTAATAAACGAAATTGGCCTGACGATGACAAGTGGATAAAGTTCGGCGACTCGACGCAACCCTACCGGGTTTGACTATCACCTTCGTCAGGCAGCGCTTGATACCATTTAAGCTGGTATTGCTCTAATTCAATCTTGATATCGGACAGCATATCGGTATGAAAAGGCCTGACGAGTTTCATGGCAACCAGACGACCGGTGGCTGTTTCGTTGAATCGTTCGGCTCCGCGCTTGACGGCCCTGATCTGGCGAGGTATACCGTGGTAATACCCCGTCGCCAGTACTGTGTCCAGGGCAACCTGCACAAATAGGCGTTTTACCTGAGCTACCGAGGGGTCGTCATGGCCCTCAACCTGGATGACAACTACATCGTCTGGCAAATGGCTCACCCGGACCGGGCGAACGAAATTCTTCTCGATGACCGGCTCGACTTCTATCAATGCGGAATCCCTGGGACAAATGACCCGGTACCGCGCGGTGTCAATACCGTCAATCAAATAGATCTGGAAGACATCCCTGAAAGGTATGAAGTGCGGCGTCCGAAAGTCGCGTTTAGGCCAGGTATAGGGCAAGAACAGGTTGACATACACGGTTGTGTCGTCATGAACTTCAACATCGTACACAATCTGGTATGGTGACTCTGGTTCGGGAATGACGTCAAAACAGATTTGCCCGGACGCCATATCGCAGTTTACCACCAGAAAACAAGATGCTTTGCCGGAGCTGTCTTCGGTCTCACGATTGTCGCCCGAAGCTGCTTCCATGCGGCTGTCGGAGTCGGCCGACACATGGGCCAAACCAGAACCAGGCGAGTTATCGCCACTGATTAGCGACACCCATATAGCTAATACTATCAACGATCCCAGCATAAGAGATCCTTTGTGCGCCAACGGGGCTGACAGCTTTTACCGTCTTAAGTTCGTGGATGCTATTTCTATTGATGCCATCGCGGTGCGGAAGAAAATCTCAGGAGCTGGCCCCGACACAAATATAGCAAATCCGGTGGTGCAATCAATAGTTTTCTTGTGCGGGTGGCACCGCTTGAAGGTGCCAAAAAAGCCCTTGCTCGCTACGGGGCATACTGTTATTGTTTCGAGATAATTCATGCCCAGCCGGTTCGCATAAGGTTAGGCTGTCAATCCCGGGATTTCGTTTTCTAATCGAACAAGAAGAGCTTAAAGCCTATTGAGACTAACAGTGAAACTGGTATCGATACATTCCTCTGATGAAATAATCAAACGCGCCGTCGAAATCGCGGCCCATGGCCGCCGGAAGCGCGTGGCGGTTGCCGCTGCTCAAAACCTTGATGTTATCAGGGCGGTTGCACAAGCCTCAGACGAACAGTTCCTCGACGCAACCCTTGTTGGTGACAGCAGTGAGATTGATAGGCTTGCGCGAGAGAACCGCATCGAGATCGGCCAGTTTGAAGTCATCCATGAACCAGATATAGTTGCGGCAGCGCATACCGCCTCCCGGCTGGCAGGTGAGGGAAGGGCCGATATCATAATGAAGGGATTCTTACCTACCTCGGCTCTGCTGAAGGTAGTGCTTGATAAGCGGTACGGACTTGCGGTTAAGGATACCCTTTCACACTGTGCCGTCCTTGATATCCCTGGCTATCACAAGCTGCTCAATATGACCGACGGCGGCGTGGTTGTTAAGCCGGATCGGCAGCAGAAATTCCAGATTTTACAGAACGCTGTTGCGGTTTGCCGGGCCCTTGGTCTTTCCCCTGTAAAAGTGGCCGTATCCGGTGCCTACGATAAACCGCTTGAAAAGCTATCTCACGCGTTCTCCGATATGGACTTTGTCATTCCAGAGGCCATGGATAAGCTAAAAGATATCCTTATTCAGGGACCACTCCCATTTGACCTGGCCACTTCGAAATCCGTCGCCGATCCACAGCAGTCCGAAGGTACCGTTGTGGGCGATGCCGACATTTACCTGGTCGATTCTATCGAAGAATGCAATATCATCGCCAAATCGTTGATCCGGTTCGCCGGGGCTGTCTTTGCCGGGGTAATCGTAGGAGCCAAAGTTCCGATATCACTCGTATCTCGAACCGATAGCACCCACAGCAAGAAGGTTTCCCTGGCGCTTGCCTGTCTGGTAGCCGACTACTGTCAAAACGATCAAAGCGGGAAGGGAACAGGTGACCGATATGGCACATGAAGACCTTTTCCCGATTCCCAAGGTGCGCTCTTTCGAGCAAGTCCATCGGAAAGCGATTAGCGTCGTGTCCGAGAAAGGAAAACGCAGGATAGCCGTCATAGCCCCTTCCGCAAACGATAGTCTTGAGGGAATTGCGAAGGCTACTGAGATGGGTTTGATCGACCCGCATCTCATCGGCGATAGGAGTACTACCCGCAAATGTGCACATCTGGCGGGTCTTGACAGTTCAGAAACCGAGTTCATTGATGTTGCCGGTGCCGAGGAAGCTATTCGGGTCGCGGTCAAAATGGCGGTCGACGGTCAGGTGGATATACTGGTTAAAGGGCAGGTTACGGCGATCAATCTTCTTAAGCATATGCTTGACAGAAGCGAGTCTTTTGTTTGCTCCAGCCGAACTCTCTCCCACGTGGCAGTGATGAAACCCGAACGCTACGGCAAACTGCTGTTTCTGTCCGATGCTGCCGTAAATGCGCAACCGGATTTCAAAACCAAGCTGGCCCTGATCTCAAATGCCGTTGGATTGGCTAATGTCATTGGCGTTGACCAACCGGGAGTAGCGGTCCTCGCCGCGGCGGAGATAATTGATCCTCGCATGCCGGTGACGATTGACGCCGCAATAATTGCAAAAATGTCGGATAGGGGGCAAATAGAAGGCACCCGCGTGGATGGACCACTCTCATTTGATGTCGCGGTCGATATGGCCGCCGCTCACGCTAAAGGTATTACCGATTCGCACGTGGCCGGGCAGGCCGACATTGTCCTGGCTCCGAACATCGAAACCGCCAACGGAGTTTACCGGGCTATGAATCTTTACGGCCGGGCGGAAATGGGAGGCATCGTGGTCGGCGGTGCAGTTCCGGTCGTCATTAGCTCGCGATCCGACTCCGTTCAGACGCGCTTTAACTCGCTTATAGTAGGGATTATGGCCACATTGGCCCAATAGAGTGGCCAGATGCGCCGATCGATCCGGCCATCCGATGCAGCCATTGCGGGACAACGGATAGCGGTGGTGGTGCCGAAATAACCGGACGTCACATTCTTTTCTTGACTATACAGTTTAACTCAATTATTATCAGCAGATTACGAGAATTATTCAAAGGAGCTTTGTTTGGTATACGGGGTTATTCTTGCCGGCGGGAAAGGGGAACGATTCTGGCCTTTATCACGGGCCGGGCGCCCCAAGCAGTTTCTCAAGCTGATATCTGACAAGACCATGATTGAGGAAACCATCGACCGGATCCTGCCGTTAATTCCACTCGAAAATATACGGATAGTGACGGGCCGCGAAATGAGCCAGACTGTCATCCAAAACTGTGAGCTGGTCGGAAAAGAGCATATCCTTAGTGAGCCGTTCGGACGTAACACCTGTGCGGCGGTCGGGTTCGCTGCGGTTCACCTTAAGCAAGCCGACAAGGATGCCGTGCTCGTCACCCTTTCGGCAGACCACCTGATTAAGCCGCCGGAAAAGCTGCTTAGGATTTTGAAGTCAGGGGCAACTATAGCGGCAGCCGAGGATTGTCTGGTTACCATCGGCATTGTACCTACCCGGCCGGAAACTGCATATGGATACATCAAGCTCGGTGATATGTATAAACATGAGGACGACCACATATTCTATCAGGTCGCGGCGTTTACGGAGAAACCCAAGGCGGCCGTGGCTCACGAATATTACTACAGCCATGATTACCTGTGGAATAGTGGCATGTTTGTGTGGTCGGCCAAGAGTATTCTGAAGGCAATTGATGAGCATCAGCCTGACCTGGGTGCCCTGCTGACGGAATATGCCAAACATGTCGGCACCAGGAAAGAAGCTGCGGCCCGCGAAGACCTTTACGAAAAGGCGACCTCTATTTCAATTGATTTCGCCGTTCTCGAAAAAGCCACCAACGTGTTGACTATTAAGGCTGACATCATTTGGGATGACATCGGTGGCTGGAACGCTCTCTCGCGGTACAAGCAGAGTGATGCCGATAACAATGTGCTGATTGGCGACTGTCTGACCATGGACTCGTTTGAAACGATCGTTTACAATGATGGAGACGGAATCATAACATGCCTTGGTGTCTCCGATCTGGTCGTGGTTCGGTCGGGTGAGTTAACGCTCGTGGTACACAAAACCAAGGCCGATCAGGTTAGAGAAATACTGGCGAGGCTGGAAGAAAATGAAGATACCCGGCAGTATCTGTGATGTTATTGCGGCCTTTCTGATCATGTCGATAGTGGCCGGATGTGCCAGGAAGCAGCCTGCGGCGGAGCCGGAAGCCGGGCGTCCGGCCGTGTCAGAAGTCGACCATCGGGGTTTTGACCCCCTTGAGTTACCTGAAGACCGGGAAGTCATCCCTCTGAAACATCCGCGCTCGGGTGACATTATCGGTCAGGCCTCCTTCGTCCAGACCGGTGGCGCGGGTACGGATACGGCCTATGTCGACCAGCGTCAGGTATCTGAAGAGTTGGACTCACTGAACAACCAGGCCTTTCGCATCCAGCTCTTTACAAGTAAGGCTTATGGCGAGGCGCGTTTGGCTCATCAGGTAGCCGAGGAGGTTTTCGACCAGCTCGTGGTTACCGATTATGAAGTTCCGTATTTTAAAGTTCGCGTCGGCAGTTTTGCGTCGCGCGAGGATGCCGAAGAGTACCTGATGAGGGCGCGTTCGGCCGGATATTCTGACGCTTGGGTGGTGATGGTGAATGTCCGCGTTAAAGAAACTGCGCCTCTTTACGATGAGATGGATTTCCTGCTCCAGGATGATAGCCTTCTTCTGGAAATGGAAGGAATACAGGAAGATGATGAGTCCGAAGATTGACACAATTGAATATTCAGCCCCCGACCAGTCCACTGTTGATCAAGCGGCTGCCATTCTCGACAGAGGCGGTCTGATAGTTGCACCCACGGAGACCCGCTATGGCCTGCTTGCCAGGGCTGATGATCGTGAAGCTGTTTCGAGGCTTTATGGTATCAAAGGACGGCCCATGACGATGCCAACGGCTATTTTTGTGAAGGATGTCAATGGCATTTCAAGGTACGGGCGGCTTAACGCGGCTGCCCGAAGACTTGCGGAGAAATTCCTGCCTGGTCCTCTGACCCTGGTCCTCGAGGCAACCGCCAGTCTCGGAGAACCCCTGGTGGTTGACAGGAAGATCGGTATCAGGCTGTCATCGGCGCCTTTTATCCAGAGCTTGGTTGAAACGGTCAAGTTTCCCGTCACGGCGACTTCGGCGAATATATCCGGGGACCAGGAACTCGAAACCATCGAAGAAATCGCGCGGGCATTTGGTGGAAAGATTGACCTGTATGTAGACGTGGGTGTGCTGGATAATCCCGTGTCGACTGTGGTCGATGCGAGTGAGGATAACCCCGTTATACTAAGGTCCGGCGCCATAGCTGAAAGCGAAATACTCGCTCTACTGGATAGCCAGTTGATATGAAAGATAAATTTGTGATTCTTTTTGTTTGTACCGGTAACACCTGTCGATCACCGATGGCTGAGGGAGCCCTGCGGGCGCTCCTGGAGAAAGAGCGGCCCGGCAAGTTCGAAGTGGTGTCGGCCGGCACCGCTTCAGCGGTGGGCTTTCCGCCCACCATGTACGCTATCGAAGCCTCCAGGATATGGGATGTCGACATCACCGGGCATCTTTCGCAACCGCTCTCAACGTCGCTGGTCGACAGGGCCGACCTGATTCTGGCCATGACGCCGCAACATTTGAAGGAGGTTCTGCGTTTGAACAAAGACGCCGCCGATAAGACCTACTTGCTGAAAAACTTTCCCGATCCGTCCCCCGGCGGTGAATCGGTAGCTGACCCGATCGGTCAGGACCTGGAGCGTTATAACCAGACTTTCCTGGAAATCGGTGAGTATCTGGGAAAGAGCCTGGGTGAAATTGTTAAGAAGGTTGATGAGAAATTTGATGAAGAATGATTCCAGAATTCCCAGGCTGATTGTATTGTTTATTGCCTTTGTCGGGATGGTACCGCTGTTTTACTTTGCGACCATCGAAATCGGCATCGCTCAGGCCGCTGTCGATGATATTAAAGAAACCGCTGTCACCGATTCCATTCCGGATCGTTACATTGAGAATGTGGCCTTTGGTGTTAACGAGAAGTTTACTTACGAGATCAATTATGGCTTCATCAATGCCGGCGGGGCGACTATGGAGGTCGCCCGGCTGATCGAGTACAATAGCCGGCCGTGCTATCAGACTGTGACCCGGGCCTATTCCAACAGCTTCTTTTCGAATTTCTTCAAAGTTGATGACCGGGTTGAGTCGATCATCGACGCCCTGGGGATATTTACCTGGCGCTTTGAAAAAAATCTCCGCGAGGGCAAGTATCGCTCCGACCGCCTTTATACTTTCGACCAGAACCGAAACATCGTATTCTCCGACAAAGATACGGTCGAAGTGGCTCCGTACGTTCAGGACGCCCTGTCAGTGCTATACTACGTGCGAACGCAGCAACTTGAAGTAGGGAAATCGATATTCGTCCAGAACTTCACCGACGGTGAAAAATACCCGCTGGAGGTCAGGGTTCTTCGTAAAGAGGAGGTTTCTGTACCTGCCGGAACATTTGACTGCATTGTGGTCGAGCCGCTGCTGCAGTCGGTAGGCGTATTCAAGCACGAGGGTAAATTGACGGTCTGGCTTACTGACGATAGACTGAAGATGCCGGTGCTGATGAAATCGAAAGTGCTGGTAGGATCGATAGCGGCTGAACTGAGTGAATTCCAGCTGGGTGATATCGAAGTATTTTAGCATGTCTCACAAAAAGCAACCCGTTACGCCGGTTGACCTGGCCAGAGTGAAACAGCATTCCATCCGCGGTCGAAGTCACCGTACGCGGAAAGGAGCCTTTGGTCATCCGATCCGCAATCTTGGCGGCAGTGACTTCTTTGAGTCGCTGCCGAAGTTTCTTAAGGCCTCGGACCTGATCGAATTCATAGATCTGGTTGTTCGGGCCCGCAGGAGAAATCGCCCTTTCCACCTGCTGCTTGGGGCGCACATAATCAAAGTAGGGCTCTCGCCGGTCATTATCGACCTGATGAAATCAGACATCGTTACCGGCATATCGTTCAACGGTGCCGGGCTTATTCATGACCTTGAGCTGGCCTTCTGGGGCGGAACTTCGGAGGATGTTCAGGCCGGCCTCGAGAACGGCAGCTTTGGAATGGTCAGGGAGACCGGCGAGAAGATGGCTGCTATTGGTCAACTCGCTGTCGAGCGCAACATCGGTCTCGGTCAGGCCGCCGGGCAGCTTCTACTGGAACAGAAAGCCCGCCACCGGGAATTATCCGTCTTTGCCGCTGCCTTCCGTGTGGGCCTTCCGGCAACGGTGCATATCGGTATCGGTACCGACATCATCTCTCAGCACCCTGCCTTCAATGCCGCTCAGTTGGGCGAGGCCTCCCACACTGATTTCCGGATATTGTCACGTATCTGCGCCGATATCAATAAAGGCGGCGTGGTGGCCAATATCGGTTCGGCCGTAATTCTTCCGGAGGTCTTCTTGAAAGCCTTGACCGTGGCCCGCAACCTGCACCCCGGCAAAAACCGGCTCACATCCGCCAACTTCGATATGATAATGCACTACCGGCCCAAAGTGAACGTGGTTGACCGTCCCACTCGTGGGGCGGGCAAGGGCTTCAACTTTGTCGGCCATCATGAAATAATGATTCCACTCTTGGCATGGGGATTAAAAAAGAAGTCTAAGTCTTAACGATTTCGGAGAGCAACATGGCAAAACTAGTTGAATGTGTTCCAAACTTTTCTGAGGGGCGTCGTCCCGAGGTTGTCGACGCCATCTGTAACGCGATTACATCTGTTGACGGAGTTGTCCTGCTCGACAAGGAAATGGATGCTGACCATAACCGGGCCGTGGTTACTTTTATCAGCCATCCCAATAATGCTGTCGAAGCTGCCTTTCGCGGCTACCAGAAAGCGGCGGAACTGATTGATATGACGACCCACAAGGGCGAACACCCGCGCATGGGTGCCTGCGACGTCTGCCCGTTTATCCCTATCTCTGACGTCACCATCGAAGTTGCGATAGAACTGGCCAATAAACTCGGCCAGCGCGTAGGCGATGACCTTCAAATCCCGGTCTATCTCTATGAAGATGCCGCCTCCAGCCCGAAAAGAAGGAACCTGGCCAAGGTCAGAACCGGCCAGTACGAGGGTATCCGTGACAGCATCGAAACCGACAAGTCACGCAAGCCCGATTACGGGCCCGCCAAAATGAATCTCAAAGCCGGGGCGACCGCTATCGGTGTGCGATTCCCGCTGGTGGCCTTCAATGTCTATCTCAACACCAACAAGAAATGGATCGCCGATAGAATCGCCGATGGTGTGCGGTCCCTCAAGGGCGGATATCGCTTTGTGAAGGCCTTGGGTTTCGAAATCAAGGAACGCGACCAGGTCCAGATTTCCATGAATCTGGTCAATTATACCAAGACCCCGATCTTCCGGGTATTTGAGACGATAAAATCCGAAGCTGCCCGCTACGGTGTCAATGTCACGTCGTCCGAGGTGGTTGGGTTGGTTCCGAACGACGCCCTGGTCGACGTAAGCGACTTCTACCTGAGACTGGAG
>CP070756.1:1820654-1830027 GCA_020348905.1 Candidatus Zixiibacteriota bacterium | reverse complement strand
CCCAAGCATCCTGAGGCCATCTCACAATACGTTATAAAACAACGATGGATCTACGGGATATTCATCCTATTGCTGCTACTGGGTATGGTGCTTGGGGTAGCGCTCGTTGTGCGCGACATGTCCCGCGAACGAAAGCTGGCACAGCTCAGAAACGACTTCGTGTCCAACGTTACTCATGAACTCAAAACGCCGCTAACTTCCATTCGTATGTTCGCAGAAACAATGTTGATGGGCAGAGCCAAAAACACCAGTGATCAGCGGGAATATTTATCCGCCATTGTGAACGAGTCAGATAAACTCACCCGACTAATAAATACGGTCCTTGATTCCTCCAAAATCGAGCAGGAGGAAAAACAATATCACATGCGTACCATCAACCTTTCAACAGTTGTTGAGAAAGCCGTTGATGCTATGACATACTGGTTGAGGGAAGACGGATTTGTGATCGTTGTCGACATCGAAAAAGAGATTACAATTACAGGAGATGAGGATGCCCTGGAACAGACAATGAATAATCTTCTCAGTAATGCGATGAAGTACTCCCACAATCGAAAGGAAATCACGGTCCGGCTGTATGGAAAGGACGGTATCGCAAGAGTGGAAGTTCAGGACAGGGGGCTGGGTATTCCTGAATCGAAACAACCTCATATATTCGAGAAATACTACAGGGCCCACTCCGGACATAGTGCCGACAAAGGGGGCTCAGGATTGGGGTTATCCGTTGTCAAGCACATTGTGGATGCGCATCAGGGGACAATCGAACTGAAAAGCAGGGTTAATGAGGGAACGACATTCACCATTATCTTTCCGCAAACAGTGAAAGGCAGTTAGCAGGAGGTCTCTCGTGAAAACTATCCTCGTAATAGAAGATGACGTCAGCATTCTGCGGGGCCTTAAAGACAATCTGACATTTGAGGGTTATGAAGTTGTGACTGCTGCCGACGGTCAGGAAGGGATGATGCTGGCTCTCGAAAGATCACCTGATCTCGTTCTATTGGATATTATGTTGCCGGGAAGCAGCGGTTACGATATCTGCCGAAAAGTCAAGGAGCAAAAACCTGACCTTCCCATTATTATGCTGACCGCAAGAAGTGAGGAAGTGGATAAGATTGCCGGCCTTGATTTAGGCGCCGATGATTATGTGACTAAACCGTTCTCAACGCCGGAACTATTAGCCCGTATACGAGCCGTACTAAGGAGAACCCAAAACGAAACATCGACTCAGGACACATATTCCTTCGGTGATGTGGTTATGGATTTTAAACAATACCGGACCCTCGTCAATAATGAAGAGATTCATTTATCCGCCAGAGAATACGAAATCATGAAGTTGTTCATTAAACACGCCGGAGACGTTGTACCCCGCCATGTGCTTCTCGATGAGGTCTGGGGCTACGAGTCATTTCCGACAACGCGAACTGTGGATAACTGCATATTAGATCTGAGAAAAAAACTGGAGAACGAACCTTCCAGGCCAAAACATATCCTGAGTGTAAGGGGGGTGGGCTACAAATTTGTTCCTTGATCATTCCGACCAAGAACTTACCGGATTTTTACACAAAAGCGACACAAACGTGACACTACGCTTTAATCCAAGCTTATCCTACGGTAAGTAATTGCAGAACCATTAAGCTTACCACGTACAAAGGAGATTGCGATGAGACGCTTGCGTGTTGATGTCTGGATCAGTGCCATAGCGCTGGTGATTCTGGCTGTATCTCTTTCAGCTCAAACCGCCGAGCAGCTATATCAAGATGGCCTGCTGAAAGAGAGCGGTGAAGGAGACCTCCAGGCAGCTATAAGTATTTATGAACAGATTGTCGCAGATGGGAGTGCCGACCATGCCGTTAAAGCTAAAGCCCAGCTGCACATTGGTCTTTGCTATGAGAAGATGGGGAAGACGGAAGCTATAAAAGCCTATGAACTCGTCTTACAGAATTATCAGAATTATGAGGATGAAGTTTATATTGCCAGTTTACGTCTCTCGGAACTAAACAAAGGGGATAACAAGGAGTTGTCTGTCATTAAACTGTACGAGAAAGGCCCCAACCTTGAAAATTCCTCTCTTTCTCCCGATGGGACCAAGCTCGCGGGCATCGAGTTTTCCATTGGTCAAAATGTTAATGTCTATGACCGTTTGACAGATGAGACGCGAATGATCACCAAATATGAGTGGCTAAAAGAGGATCACGGCATCACTTATTACCCGATCTGGTCGCCTGATGGCAAAGAAATTGTCTATCAGTTTTTCTCCAGTAGCGACGGACTCTGTGAACTTCAAGTATCCACTCTGGACGGCATAACACGCACGCTCCACAAAAACGTACCCGGGGATATCCAGATCATTCCCAGGCAGTGGTCCCAGGATGGAAATAGCATCTTGGCCTTTAAACAGGACAGCAGCGGATTTTATACAATTGGCCTGGTATCCGTGAAGGAAGGCTCGTTTAAGGCTCTGCATAAGACCCAATGGACAGGACGGTTTGCTAAAGCCAGTGCAACTATATCGCCGGATGGACGATTTGTTGTGTTTGCCGATGGACCCGCGCACGAGCTGGACCTGTTCATCATTGACACAAAGGGAGGAACTCCGACTGTATTGAGTGAGCATCCCGCTAATGAATTCGGCCCGCTTTGGTCGCCGGATGGCGGACATGTAGCCTTTATAAGAGAGACTGAGGGAAACACCATTATGTATGGAATCTCTATGCTGGATGGAAAACCTGCAGGCCAGCCCTTCCTTATAAAAGAGGGTATGCGAGATGTTGAACTGCGCGGTTGGTCTGAGCATGGGATTACCTACGTCCTGTTCCTGGACCTGAGAGAGATCTATACCACTTCACTGAATCCGGAAACAGGCGCTCCGGCTGGAGAGCCGAAACCTATTGATTATACTCCTACCGGATCCAACATCTGTCCTGCTTGGTCGCACGATGGAGAACATCTCGCATTCATCTCGGTGGCAGGCAAACCTGAGGTGGTTATTCTTCCGGCGGATGGAGGGGAAGCACGCCACTATGAGATACCCACCTCTGATTTTTGGGCCCCCGGACTGCATGACCTGCGCTGGCTTCCTGATAACAGCGGGGTTGGTTTCAGTACTCACAGCAGTACCAATGGGGCAGTAGTGCACCGGCTTGACATAGTCACCGGCCAGTGGCAGGATTGGACTCTACCGGTTGGACACTGGACACGTACCGACTGGGGGCCGGATGAAAACTCATTCGTATTTGCCGGGTGGATAAGCACGTCGGCGGAGAATGACTCTGATGCTGAAAACGCAGAATGCGGATTGTATCAGTTCAACATTGAAACGGGAGAATTCCACAATGTCTTCCAGGGCGAAAGCGATACCATATTTGTCGCAAGAGGTGTCAAGTTCTCCAGGGATCACAAAAAGCTGACCTTTTTGTTGAATAGTACAGATCTAATGTTACTGGACCTCGAGACGGGGATAAGCCGGGTGCTTGATAAAAGATCGTGGTGGATACCGACCTTTTCACCGGACGGGCGGAAGATACTGGCGTGCGGGCAGGTTGGAGAGAACAATACAGCCGGTATAGTCGTTTTCTCCCTCGAAGGTCAAATTCTTCATGAATATGACTTAGGCGAAAGCTTTACATCCGGCACGACTATTAGTTCACCCGATTGGTCGCCGGACGGAACGCAACTTGTTTTCAATACTCGAAATATGAAGTACGAAACGTATCTGATGAAGAACGTATTAAAGTGAGTCTCCGCACACTTTTTATACAACATCGCACCTAATCACTCCCGTGCGCTCCAAGGCGAAAGCTTTCGTCCATGAAGGGAGAAAAAGCGCACGGGATGTCCGCAGGTTTGAAAAAATGTGATACCGGCATCTGCCTGAAAATGAGAAGCTTGCGGCAAGGGTCCCCAAAAATAACAAAACAAACCCGGATCGGGGTAAAGACAATGCCTGACAAAGAATTACACCGATAAAATCAAAAAAAGTGACATTGATTAGTTCGTTGCCTCAACGGCCAACCTTCAGTATAATCAGGCATGCGGAGATACTCTCTCTCCGCACAATTCAAACCGGCAATCCAATATCGGCTCTGGAGGCATAGAATGACCAAACGACTCTTCGGCTCAATATTGCTCGTCACGATGATTCTCGTGATGGCAGCTTACTGCCAAACCGACTCGACCGCTGACATCAAGAGCAAGCTCCTCGAATACAGAAAAGGCGTCTGGGTGTCGGGAAGCGGTACCTACACCGTCTGGACGGATAATCATTACTTCGTTATCTCGCACACAGGGGACACGGCCCGTCCTAATCTGTATTTTGGAGCATCGCAGGTGGAGTTTCACAACAGGGGCATCGCCCGGCAACAGGTCATCCGTTATCGTAAACCTCCGGGTGGAGATGTGGTCGCTTTCAGGGAAAGCGTTATTCGTGAGGACCACACCGAGCAGCCCATGGCGACCGACACCTCTTTGTTCACACCCGGGACCTGCAACATTAAAGACGGTATCATCTATGACGCTGTTACCGAGGTAACCGGGGATTATATCCTTCTGGCGACTTGCAACGAGGATAAAATAAAGCTCTTCAACAATGGTGTCGAGGTATACATGCCCGCCGGTGGCGGCGAGTTCTACTCGTACCGCGTGGAAGAATTCTGAAGATGATTGTCGGGCCTCTCAAGTCTTTGTAGGTCGAAATCCCCTGCTCGGCAGAGTCAACGCATCGCGGTGAAGTTTCGACATCTCTCGTAGGGAAGAACCCGGTAGTGGTTCTGCCAATAAACCACTTCCCAAACCGGACAGATTGCGTTATATTAGGCTGACCGTCATTTCTGGTAGTCGATTTCGCGCTAAATGTGTACAAAGGACTGTCGACTACCGCCCCTCAGCCGTGACCCGGCACCAGGGAGTTGAGGAATTAAGAGAACATAAGCTCAAGAAGATGATTAACCTCCCATGAAAACAAGGTATCTCCGTTACACTCTATTTCTCATTGTGACCGGGCTGGTGGCCTACCTTGCCCTCGGGTACGGCAGCCGACCGTTCGAGGCCTACTGCCCATTCGGCGGGATGGAAAGCCTGTGGGGATTGTTCACGATCGGCGAGTTCAGCTGCGCGCTGGGGCCGTTAAACCTGTCGCTGCTGCTGGCCCTGATGGCGCTGGCGCTACTGTCGAAAAAATCATTCTGCGGTTGGGCCTGTCCGATCGGTTTTCTGGGCGAGTTATGCGGAAAGGCGGGCAAGAAAGTCACCAACGACAAACTTCGCCCCGGTCGGCGAGTTGATGGTCTGCTGAAGCTGCTCAGGTACGTCGTACTGGTTGTGTTCCTGATTCTCACTTACAAAACCGGTGAACTGATACTTCGCGGATACGATCCTTTCTACATTATCTTCTCCGGGTTCGGTCACGGCACCGTGGGCATCATCTCGTATATCGTTCTCGGTGTGCTTCTTGTCGGTGCCCTGGTGATACCGATGTTTTTCTGCCGGTATTTGTGCCCGTTGGGAGCAGTTTTTGACCCCTTCAGTCGCCTGGGAGTGATCAAGATTTCACGCGATGAAACTACCTGTACCAATTGCGGCGATTGCCAGACTGCCTGTCCGCATCACATCCCGGTGCAGACGGTTCGCCTGGTGCGGCACCGCGACTGCACCAACTGTTTTGAATGTGTCGATGCCTGCCCGGAGCGCAAGGTTCTTAGCATTGAGGCCAAATTGTAGGGAAAAGCCATGAAAGTCTCGAAATACATCGTTCCCGTCCTGGTGATCGCCGCCCTCTTCGGCGGATACGGCCTTCGCGCCGCTTTTACGCAGCCGACCACAAACGTGTCCCTGGGGGAGAGCCGGGGTGCCCGCCTGGAATGTATCGTAGACGGCGTAAGGTGTAAAGGAACCGCCAATTTCTTCACCATGCTCTACAAGGATGTCGAGGGGATCAATGGTATCGAGACTTTTGCCACCGAACGCAAAGCCATTTTCACCTACAACCCGGCTATCATAACACCCGAGCAGATCAAGGCCATCATGGAAGAGCCGATTCCCCTCCGCGATGGGCGTATCGTACAGGTATTTACCTGCCTGTCCATGGAGCCGTTATAGGCTTTCGCTTCCAAACACGACAAGTATAATCTTGTATTATAAATAAGTTTCCGGATTAACTTGACAAGACGGACCCTTATTCGAATATTTGATTCACCGCTTGCGCAAGCTTCGAGAAAAAGACCGTAGATACTTACGCTTGCCGCTTCTATCAACTTCGTCATTACAACGTCATCTTTGATCCGTTTTGAACGCTCGTGCCGGGCAATGCCATCGACCGAGCACAGGCATTGAACGGTTGATTACGGAGTAAGATGCAACGTTTGGGGGTAGACCTGATAACCACATTTAAGGAGGAGCTTTTACTATGAAACAGCTGAAATATATCATGCCGGTCATCGCGTTATTCCTGCTCGTACTGATGCTCGGATGTAACCGGGCCGATGAGCCGACTGCTGTCAGTTCGATCGGATATGGGCAAGTTACAATGACCCCTATTGAAGTCGAAGTCGATATCCAGCCTCATCACCCCACCAGCCGCGTCAACTGCAAGGCCAAGAACCGGCTCATTGCGGTGGGTATTATGACCACGCCGCTTTTCGATGCAGCTGATGTCGATCATGCGACGGTTTGCTTCCAGGGCGCCTATGAGGCTCATATTGACCCGGAGACCGGCCTACCTGTGCGCCATTTGTTCGATGTTGACGAAGACGGTGATAAGGATCTGATTCTGCACTTCCTGTACCGCAAGACCGACCTCCATTGTGAGTCAACGCAGGGCTGTCTTTGGGGAGAGACTCTTGACGATGTCCCTATCCAGGGCTGCGATGACATCAACATGTTCCCGAAGTAGTCCAACTGGCCGGTGACGACTCAGAACTAGTCGTTTAGACGGATGGCATGCCGGCGTGGTGTTGTTTCGCGGGGGTCCCGGATACGGAACCCCCGCGAGTTTTATATTATGATGTGGGTGGTAAATCACCTGCAGGATTGTGACGATAATAGGCCTGAGAATGTCAGATGTTCGAAAGGCCTTATCGGTGAAGAAATTCCTGCTCAGTCAGGCGCGATCCGTGAACCCACTCGCTTTCATCCTGTTTGCGCCACCGCTTTTGTTTGCGTCTTTGTTCGGTCTTTACGCCTTTCTGAATTCCCAGCATCGAGCCAATATCTCGCCGTACCATCTGAGTCAAATCGAACCGGATCCTGTGGTCGGCCAGAAAGTGATCTACCCTCGCAACTCGCCTGACCCGATCGTGCACCTTCGCACAGCCTCCGGCAAGGAGTTTGACGTAGGGAAACACATCCCGAATTTTGATCAGCTTAAGGCCGCCATTCAGAGTGGCAAGAAAATCGCGCTCTGGTACGGTGATGACTTGTACCTTCCAGGCTGGTTGCATGAATACTTCAATCGAGCGGCGCCGCCCATCTACATGGCAACCGCCGACAGAGACGTTGTCCTGCGATTTGAGCCGATGAAACGATACCACGAAGAGCACGCATCATCGGGATATCTGTTTTTGATTTTCCCGTTGATTGGCTTTCCACTGGTTGTTTTTCTGTTCTGGGCGCTGCAGAGCCTGTTCAGATCGAGATATTAGAAGCCCGGCTGGCGGGCCGGGTCTCACTGCCCAATTTTTGTGTCTCGTACACCCGGGTCGCACATTTATTGTGCCCCGGCTTCACTGCCAATGTCCCTTAAGCCATCTTATCCAACCTTGCCACAAACAGTTAGAGTTTATGGCACGGTGCTTGCCTATCGTTTTGTTGTTACGAAGCTCCTATAAGCAGTAAACGTTGTTAAACAGTCAAAATGTGTCACTGAAGAGTGACCGGGAGAAAGATTGATGAAGACGTCAATTACCAAAGTCTCTGTTCTGGCTATCGTAGCGGTCGCGCTATTATCAGCCGATGCGATGGCCCTTTCAAAACGGAGGCACTTTCCGTCGCTCCAGCATCGCTCGCAGCTCGAGCTGCGCATCGGTGTTCGGGACGACACCCATTTTGACCGCTTCTACGAGTACAATGTCATTGACCGTGAAGGTCTGGGCAACATGGTGGTGACCGTCGGTTACAACTACTGGGCAGACGAACACACCGCCTTCAACATTTCGGCTAAAGTGCTCGCGGCGGAAACGGTCGACAGGTATGACGAGTTCGGTGTATACACCTCCGAGTTCAGCGTGGTGGCGCTCTTTCTTGGCGCCCGCCAGTACTTTCATCGTCCTGGTTCACGCTCACCGCTGCGCCCTTACGTGGCTATAGCCGGCGGTCCCGTTATTGGGAGTCATACCTGTTCAGAGGTTGGTTACCATCTTCTGGCAGAAACCGAAACCATTGCCGCAGCCGGAATCCACCTCGGTGGCGGGTTCGACGTGGTGGCCGGAAGGCACATCATGTTCGGTCTTAATGCAGGTTATAACCTGCTGACCGATTTCTCGGAGCCTGTCGGCGGACATGTTAACTACAGCGGTTCCGAGTTCGGGGCCTCAATCGGCTTTATATTTTAGCTGATACTTGTCCAGGCAGCAGGCAGGAGTGCTGCTTGTGCTGAGCAGACGGATACAGAAGGGCAGGGCACCTCAGCCCCCGGGGTGCCGGCGGACAGGTTACCAAACCACTCTAACGGCTGTCGATCTTCAGAGCATAGAAGTCAAACGAACCTTTCCCACATGAATTGGTGTGACCGACAACAACACAGCCTCCATCGGAAGTGAGCGTCATGGCGCTGCCCCAATCGGCACCGTCGCCGCCAGTCTTCTTTTCCCAGACGATATTACCGCCCGCGTCCAGTTTGGCCAGCAATATGTCGTTGTTATTGAATAGTGCCTTGGTGGTGCCGCAGATGAATACCTCACCGTTATCACCGGCGCAGACAGCGTTGCCGTAATCATAGAAATCCCCGCCAACCGTTTTTGCCCAGACCTGTTGACCTTCAGGGTCAATCTTTATGACATAGGCGTTCATAAGGTCATCGCAGTCTGAATAGCCCGTGATATAGTAGCTTCCGTCGGGAGCGACACACATGGAGTTGCCCCAGTCGAAGCCGTGACCGTGCTCGCCGGTGGGATGGTAAGCATTGGCCCAGGCCTTGTTACCGTCGGCATCGGCTT
Source organism: Candidatus Zixiibacteriota bacterium (assembly GCA_020348905.1). Taxonomy (GTDB): domain Bacteria; phylum Zixibacteria; class MSB-5A5; order GN15; family FEB-12. The sequence goes on along the minus strand of CP070756.1, from coordinate 1,820,884 downwards.
TGATCAGGTAGAAATCGCTGTTACCGCCGCCAAAGCTGTTGGTTGTAGCGCCTATAATCAATCCGCCATCGGCTGTCTGGTGTACCGAATTGCCCATGTCGGTGTACTGACCGCCAAAGGTCTTGGACCAGACTTCTTTGCCTTCAAGGTCCGTCTTGAGCAGGTAGATATCCGTCTCTCCAGCGCTGTTCGATTCGGTGAAGCCGCAAACGATGTATCCATCATCCACC
>CP070756.1:1801840-1820554 GCA_020348905.1 Candidatus Zixiibacteriota bacterium | reverse complement strand
CGTTTTGTTGCCTGCCTTGATATCCATGACCAGAGCCGCATCCGTTTTCATATCAGCCACTTTGTTCTTTATTGACATACTCTTTGAGCCCCGGGAATATTCAGAGAATTATTGCTCTAACGAAAAAGTTTTCGGGGGCATTTGGCAAGCAAAAACTTATCCCGTAAACGCAGGGGGATAAATGGGTTACGGCTGTAGCACGTTTTTTTGGAGCACTCCTGGGACTACCTGCCGACGCGCAAGACCAACGAAATCGGGAATCTGATTAAACAAACTACGCTCTTGCACGTAGTTAAGTGGAAACCGCCATTTTAATCAAGAGCACAAGGCAGAGGTTGCTTGAAAGGTTTGACTCATGATGTTCCTTGCGCGAAAAGTGCTATTGCATCTCGGGAGGGTGGTATTACTGTCGATTTTGGTGCCTTCGCTGACGGTGGGCGCCGATATCTCCGAACCGCTAAGCTCAGCTCAGCAGTTGATTGAGCAGGGCAAGTACGGAGAGGCCCTGGAGGACCTTCGCGAACTCAAACAGCGGCCCGATTGCGGAAAGTACTGCAGGGCCGAGGCTCACCTGCTGGCGGGCCTGTGTCGGCTCAGGCTTGGTCAGTCAGGTGCTGCCTATGGAGAACTGGTCGAGAGCATAAGGCTCAGACCTAAATACCGACCCACTCAGGCTCAGTACGGTCAGGAGTTGGTGGAGGTTTACAGCGCTGCCAAGAAGGAAGTTCTTTGTTCCATTGAGATCCGGGTTGGTACGCCGAGTTCGATTGCCCTGGAGGCAAGGGGGGGATTTTACACGATATATCGGGAGGATAACGTGCCGGCGGGCTCGATCGAGCTCAAAGAATGCAAATACGGCCAGGCCCAGCGCTATCGTCTGATTGCGGGGCGGGTCAACGCCTTCGATTTGATACTTGAAAAGATGCACGATTTTCATTCCTACGACAGTCTTCACCTGTCTTTCAGGCCCTGTATCAGCGAAGACACGGTGTCGGAGGTCGAGGCTTATGATCCCGAGTCATATTCGTGCGTTCGCATTGGAAAGTTCTGCGTCGATCTTCAACAGGCCAATTACAGCGATGAGCCAATTACCCGGATCACGGTGGAGGACGGTAATAATATCAACAGCATATATGTTTTTGAGTCGAAACCGGAGTGGCAGAAGCTTCATCAGCAATTGGCTTCGAACCCGGGGCGAAGGAAACTGGCGAAGGTGATAAAGTATGCCTCGATTCTGGGGACAACGGCAACAGCTTTGCTGGCCTGGCGGGAGAACTCCCGTGCCGAGGACAAGTACGATGAATATATGTCGAAGGCCAATTTCTTCGAGATCAATGAGACTTATCGCGCATACGAAGAGCTGATAAGCAATCGCAATGTCCTGGGAGGTTTTGCCATAAGCTTCGCGGCCGCGGGTATACTATCGTATCTGCTGGCCCCCCGCGATGAGGCGGAGCTGATAAGCGAATTTGAGGAAACGTATCGCCCAAGCGGTATAAAACTCGATGTGCGATTTGATACGGTTGGCGCCAAATTGGTGCTCACCTTTTAAGAGATTAGATTAGAGGTAGAATACACTTTGAAGAGAAAAGAATTCCCGTTCAAACAGGGGCGGCGGGTCTTTGCTTGCCTGCTCGTGTTCGCGATGGCCGTTTTAGGGCTGACCAGCTGTTCCATCGAACCCAAAGAGCGTCTGAATCCGTTGGACTCGTTCAACCCGGAGACGGGAGGCGATCCCTTCCATCTGGACATCGGGCTGGTGGAGCTAAACTCTGACACCGGTTCGGTGGAGGTAGTCCGGCTGGAGTGGAATAATATCCAGCATGACTCCCTCAATGAGTACCATATTTGGCGGCGGGTTGGTTACGTCGTTGAAGTATTCGAAATGATTGGCACCACGTTACCACCCCAGACGACCTTTATCGATGAGAACTGCCGCGCAAATACCGGCTATTATTACCAGATTGTGGCGGTACTCAATGAGGGCAGGGACTCCGTTTCCAGTGACGTGGTGAGGTTCATTAAGCGGGAACTGTAGATCGGTGGCCGCTTTCACGGCTGATCCGGAAGAGCAACCATTCGCGACAGTTCCCGGCCCTTCTCGCTGCCGTCCAGTTTTCGCACGGTGATGACGGCCCGTCGATTCTTGCCGGTCGTTTTTTCAGCTACATAATGATGGTCACTTTCGCGGGCAATCTGATGAAGGTGAGTTATTACCAGCAGCTGGTTTTCAGCCGCCAGACGTTTGAGTTTTTGTCCTACCCTGGCGGCTGTTCGGCCTCCAATGCCGCTATCTACCTCGTCAAAGACCAGCAGGGAGTGACTGAGCTTGTGGCTCTTTTTTTCGGCTGATTTCAAAGCCAGGAGGACCCGGGAGATTTCTCCTCCCGAGGCTGTTTTTACCAGTGACTTAAGTGGCTCCCCGGGGTTGGCCGAGAACATTATGCGCCCTTGCTCGAGACCGTTGGCGGAGGGCTTAACGGCCCGTCTATCGAGCAGGACACCGTTTTCATCATCTTCGTAAATGAACTGGAACTCAAAGCCGCCGTTATCGATAGCCAGCTCCTGTAATTCCTTCACCACAAGCTTTTGCAGATAGCCGGCTGCTTTCTTTCTGGTATCGGTCAGACCGAGAGCATGGTGGGAATATTCTTCGAACAGCTTGCGGCATTTATCGGTCAGTTCGTCAATGAAGGCATTGATATCCGGCGGAGTGTCGGCAAGGCGCTGATTGATCATCTCAAGCGACTCGAGTATGGCCTGTTCAGAGCCGCCATATTTCTTTTTGAGGTTGTATAACTCGTCCAGCCGAAGGTTGATTTCCTCGATTCGGCCCGGATCATCCATGATCGATGACCCGTATCTTTCTATGTACGAGCGTAAGTCCTCGACCTGGTAAGTTATCTCGCTGAGTTCGGCGACTTTCTTTTCGAGCTGAGTATCCACCCGGGCCATGCGGTCAAGTTCTTTCTGTGCCTCACTCAGCAGTGAGGAAACCGAGCTCTCTTCATTTTCGATAATGTCCCTCACCTTTTCGGCCGAGGCCATCAGGGCGCGCGCCGAGTCGAGAATCTTCCGCTCACTTAACAGTTGCTCCTCTTCACCCACGACAATCTGAGCCTTTTCAATTTCGTTCTTCTGGAAAAGCAGGAGTTCGCGCTCGCCGGTCATCTGGTCGCGTTTGGCGGTAACGGAGGCCAGCTCGGCGGAAGTCTCTTTCCAGCTGTAAAAGGAGTCGGAGACCAGTTGCTTTAATTCGTCGAGAGCGGCGAAGTGGTCAAGGAAATCGAGGTGATTGTTTTCATCCATGAGCATCTGGTTGGCGTGCTGGCCCAGAATCTCGGCGATAGGAGAGGTGGCAGTTTTCAGGCGGCTGATGGTAGCAGGTTTGCCGTTGATCTTCAGTTTGGAGCTACCGTCGCGGGCGATCTCTCGTGCGATTCGAAGTTCCCCCTGATCTATCAGATCGGAGTGTTCCTTTTTATACTCGGTCGGGGTCCTGGTGACGTCGAAGGTGGCCTCGATGGAGCAGCGGTCAGCCCTGGTGCGAATGTACTCGCGTTCAGCCCGGCCGCCCAGGGCCAGGGACAGGGCCGTTACGATGATGGATTTGCCGGCACCGGTTTCACCGGTAAGAACCGATAACCCTTTTCCCAGTTCCAGTTCGGTGTTTTCTACCAGAGCCAGATTTTCAATCTTGATTCTTTTGAGCATCTAAACCGTAACTTCTCAACTGCTGCAGGATATCATCGGCTTTTCGCTCGTCGCCGCTGGCTTCGGCCTCGGCCAGTTCCTTCTGGAGCCTGGTCCTGATGCGTTTGGATTTTTCCTGCAGGATGCGTTTTACGGATTTCCTTGTTTCTTGTTCAATTGTTTCGTCATTCCAGGGCACCGATGCCACCTCGGTGATAAGCGATATAAAACCGGCATCTTCCACGCTGTCTATGAGCTTACGGGCGTCAACGACGCCAACGGTCTTATACTGGCTTATTATGGCCGAATACAGGCGCGACAACTCGCGAGAGTCAAAGTCTTCAGGTGATATTCTCTCAAATATCGAGTCAATAGTACCGGGATTGTTAAAAAGAAGGGAGAGGAATTCGGTTTCGATAGCGTTGTGCCTTCGTCTGCGGCTGCCGACGGCGTCCTCGGCCTGCGGGGCGGGCATGCCCTTTTGAAAGACACTCTCGTCAAGTCCCATCAGGTCGGCGGCCTCGCTGAAAAACAGCGAGCGCCGGGTGGGGTCGCCGATCTTGGCGCCGACGTTCTGAAATTCCTTTACCAATTTCTCCCTGGCTATTATGCCGGCCGACTCGCGATCGAAATCTTTGACCCGGTAGGTTATAAACCCAACCGCGTCGTGCTCGAGTTCGTCGATTTTCTCCCGTCCGTATTTACGGGCCAGGGAATCCGGATCTTCACCTTCGGGCGGTTCGACGATCTTCACTTCCAGTCCGGCGTCATAAAGTGCGTCCACCGAACGCAAGGCGGCGGTGCGCCCGGCGGAGTCGGCGTCAAAAAACAGATTCACGTTTTCCGCGAAGCGTGCCAGAAGGCGCGCCTGATGGAGTGTGAAAGCCGTACCGGACGAGGCGACCACGTTACGAACTCCCACCTGCCAGAGCGAAATCAAATCGAAATAGCCTTCAACGACGTACACCGAACCGGCCTCGCGGATAGCGTCTTTGGCGAAATTCAGACCGTAAAGAACATTTCCTTTGACATAGAGGGGCGTTTCCGGTGAGTTAACGTACTTGGCCGGTTCGCCCTTCTTGAGGGTTCGACCGCCAAAGGCGATCGGCTTCTGGCTGAGGTTGAAAATCGGGATCATCAGGCGATGACGAAAGCGGTCAAAGTACTTGCCGGTTTTTTCCGACAGCAGCGCCAGGCCGGCCTTATCAAGATCCTGAGGCGAAATCTCTTTGCGGGAGGCAAAGCTGATGAGGCCTTCCCATTCGTCCCCGGCCAGACCCAGCCTGAAGAAATCAATAGCCTCGTCTGAGATGTTTCTCTTTTCGCGCAGATAGGTATTCCTGACGGTGCTGTACTTGGAACGGGCCAGTGTTTTCTGGAAATACTCAAGGGCGGACTGATTGGCATAATGGAGACGGTCGAGCAGTTCCCTCCTGAAATCGTCGGTGCGTTCTTCCCTGATGGGTATGTTGGCCTTGCGGGCAAGGTGACGGGCCGCCTCAATAAAGGACATCTTCTCGTGTTCCATCAGGAAAGTGAATACGTTGCCGCCCTTGCCGCAGCCGAAGCAGTGATAGATTTGCTTTTCCGGTGACACGCTGAACGAGGCCGTCTTCTCGGTGTGAAACGGACAGAGTGACAGAAAGTTGCGGCCACGTTTCTTGAGTCGAATGTAGTCGCCGATTATCTGAACGATATCGGTGGCCTGTCGGATTTGTTCTATCGTTTCCTGCGGAATCATATCAGTCCTTGAGCCTGACCACGGTTACTCCGGCGCCGCCCTCGTTCCAGTTGCCAAGACGCACCGAGACAACATCGGGATGACCCTTCAGGTACTCGGTCAACTTACGGCGCAGGGCCCCGGTGCCTTTGCCATGGACAACGTATACCTGACCCAGTCCGCTGACGACTGATTGGTCGAGGAACTTCTCCACCTGCTCGATGGCCTCTTCACCGGTCATTCCCATAAGGTGAATTTCTCTCTCCGGTGACTCTTCGCGCGGGGTGTAGGATACGCCCGATGATCGCGATTTCCCGAAAGCGGTTTCGGCATCGGCCGGTTTGAGGTCTCGCAGCTGCACCGTGGTGTATACGTTGCCGACTTTGATCCTGGCCCGATCCCTGCCTATAAGTTGCTCTATTTCGCCCTGTTGCCCAAGTGAAATAATCTCCACCCGGTCGCCGGCTTTGTAATCATCGTAACCGGCCGTTTCCTCGCGGCTCTGCTGCATCTGCCGCCGGAGCGTCTCTTCACTTTGTCTTAGCTTGCGGTGGAATCCCTTCACCGATTTATCCGAAGCCTGAGACTTGCGAATATCGCTGACGAGCTTTTCTATATCCTTACGAGTATGCTCCAGAAAGTCCCTGGTTTGCTTTAAAGCCCTGTTCTTTTCGGACTCGACCTCATTTTTGAGATGTTCCGTTTGTTTGCGGTAACGAGCTTCGAGTTCTTCAGCGGACTTCAATTTTTCGGATAGTTGAAGCTGGTCCTGTCTGAGCTGTCTGAGTTCCTGCTCAAGAGAAGCAATCAACTTATCCAGAGACTTCTCTTCGCTTCCCAACAGGCGGGAGGCCCGGTCACATATGGGTGCGGGCATGCCGAGGCGACCGGCGATCTCGACGGCGTAGGACGAGCCGGGCATGCCCAGACTCAGCTGGTAGGTGGGAGCCAGAGTCTCCCGGTCAAACTGTAGTGAAGCGTTTTCGAGCTGCGGGTATTCCATGGCCAGCGTCTTGAGCTGCGAGTAGTGGGTTGTGGCCACGAGCCGGGAACCCTTCTCGAGGGCATGCAGGATGATCGCTTCCGCCAGAGCCGAACCTTCCTTGGGGTCGGTTCCCGCTCCTATTTCATCAAAAAGCAACAACACATCATCGGCGGCGCCATTGAGGCCGCTAATAATATTCTTGATGTGAGACGAGAAGGTCGAAAGAGAGAGCTCTATCGATTGTTCATCGCCAATGTCGGCAAAGACATCTTTGAAAATACCGACGCTGGACTTCTCGTCGGCGGCGATATGAAGCCCGGATTGTGCCATCAGCACCGTCAGTCCGATCGTCTTCAGGGCGATGGTCTTGCCGCCAGTGTTGGGACCTGTGACCAGAATGGCCCGCCGGGAGTCATCGAGTCCAATACTGCTTGGCACAACCTTTTCCACACTTCCGAATTGAACTACCAGCAGCGGGTGCCGCGCGTCCTTCAAATCAAACACCGGGCTGTCGTCGATAGCCGGCCGGCTGCCCTTGATCTGATTTGAAAACAGGGCGGCGGCATGGATTAGATCCAGTTTTCCAATCAGGCGGGCGTTTTCCATTAATGCTTCCGATCTCTGACCGATCTCCGCTGTGATGGCCTTAAGGATGCGCGCCATTTCCTGGCGTTCTTCCTGGTAAAGGATGTTGATGCGATTGTTCAGTTCAACAGTTTCTTTGGGTTCGACGTAAAAGGTGGCCCCGGTCTGGCTGCGATCGTGGAGAATACCCATATCGGTGCGGTACTGGTGTGTCGGAATACCGATGACATAACGGTCGCTGCGGAGAGTTACGATGTCATCCTGCCACCCGGCCTGTTTGGTTTGCTTGCTGAGAATCTGCTCCAAGCGCCGGATTATCTTCTGTTTGCTTGCGTTAAGCTCGGAACGGATTTCCTTAAGTTGGCGGGAGGCATTATCCTTAATTTCACCGGTGTCGTCTATGGCCCTGGCGATCGTCTGTCGCAATTCCGGGAAAGCCCGGGTCGCGGTCAAGTACTCGGCAATAAGCGGAAATTTGTCCCTTCCTTCCCTGTCATAGCCGGTAAGGTCGATGGAGGCCGTGACCAGCTGCAGCACTTTGAGAATCTCCGAAGCCTCCAGCATGCTACCTTCCAGCCGGGATTTCTTGAGCAATTCCCGGCAATCATCGAGACGATAGAGGGGGAAGGGGTCGCCGAAATTGACGATGTCTTTCAGCTGCGAGATTTCGTCCTGCCTGTGTTCGATAGTTTCGCGATCTTTAAGGGGCCGGATTTTTTGCACTTCCGACACCCCAAACGGAGTTAAGCATTTCCCTTCGATCAGCGAAATAATCTTCGGATATTCGAGTATTTTCAGGCTATGCGCATTCATACCGGTAACTGTAATTCGATCAGAAAAAAAACCGACCAGAGGCCGGTTCAATATAAGAATATCGCCGATAAATAAAAACCAAATTAAGTTTGGTCAAGCTCGGTGGAGAAGAACTTCTCAATCTGATAGAGCACACGGTGCACCTCGATACGATCTTCTTCGAGCAGTTCCTTGCCCGAGAGGCTCTCCGACGGTGCCACCAGCAGCGTTTTTTCAATCTGGCCCATGAAGCTCGGGTTGTTGGGATGAATCTTGGAGGTGCCTTCAAACATAAGCGGAACCGTTTTGGCAACGGCAGGACCGAAGAATGAGGATTCGTAGGAGGTATAGAAGGCGTCAGGCATGGGCAGCAGGAAGGCCAGAAAACTGAGAAAACCGATAGCGACCCAGCCGCGCAGGAAGCCAATCAATGCGCCGCCCATCTGGTCTTTTCGTCCGGACTGCTTGACCTGGGCCACCTTGTAAAAGACCATTCCCAGAATCTTGAATACGGCGTAGGTGAGAGCCAGAAGTATGGCGAACGAAAGGAAGGCCGAGATCAGGGGTGACCCGCCCATCCGCTCATAGACCCATACGGCGAAATTGTCACAGTAGTTCACCGAGACAATTATGGCTGCGAAAAAGACGACAAAGGCCATTATTTCGCGTATCAGACCTTTCTTCGAGCCGACAATCACCGAAGCCAAAAGCAGTACAATCAAAATGCCATCTATCCAGTTCATGGTAAAATGCTCCACTTAAGATTATGGATTCGTAGTACGAATATAGGACCCGTTGAAAAAACAGCGCAAGCTTAAAATAAAAAGGGAATTAGAACTATTTCGAGAGCAGGTCCATAACCAGCTTGTTGATCAGTTTGCCGTCCGCCTGCCCCTTCACCTGAGGCATGACGGTTTTCATCACCAAACCCACCTTGCCGGGAGAATCGGCACCGGTTTCCTCGATGGCCTTACGAATAATCTCGACCAGCTTCTCCTCGCTCAACTGTTCGGGCAGGTACTGCTCGATTATACCCAGTCCGAGTTTTTCATGTTGGACCAGGTCGTCCCGCCCCCCTTTTTCAAACTGCTCGATTGAGTCGTTACTCTTCTTTCGGGCACTATTGAGCACCGACACGACATCGTCGTCGGTCAGTTCGTCTCCCTTTTCGATCTGCCGGTACTTGATAGCTGATTTAAGGCCCCTAAGGACGGTCAATTCTTCTTTTTGGCCGGCTTTAAGGGCTTTTTTGATATCTTCATCTATCCGGTCGATTAAAGACATGGATATTAGTAGCTGTTCTGCATCTGCTTGGCCCGTCGGGCCTTCCGTCTGGCCACGGCCATCTTACGCTTTTTGGCTTCGGATGGCTTTTCGTAATGCTGATGCTTTTTTATATCGGTTAATATTCCGGTCTTCTCACAGAACTTATTAAAACGGCGAAGGGCTTTCTCAAAAGACTCATCATCGCGGACTTTAACGCCTGTCAACTATACAACACCCCCTTCACCATTTTTTGAAGGTCTGAGGTAAAAGTCATATTTCATACATCGGAATGATATTCAATTATTTATAATTGTCAACGGGTAATTATGTTTCGGCCCCAAAATGTTTGCCGCGAGAAAGTTACGTGTATTCAGGGCCTTCCCTGCCGTTTCGGGAGTTGAAACGGGTCAGCCGATCGGCTATTTTTCGCCCATTTGCGGCGGCTGATTGGGTAGGGGGCCGCGGTTGCGAGATTCCGATTGGAGTCGACGAGGGGACCGAGCCAGGGGGCGTTCGGGTACTGCCATTGGCCCAATTCTATGCTATTGAATTACATCGCATTAAAGGGTCCATAAAAACAGTTGAAGCCCGGGCCAAAAATAATAGATAAAATTACTCAACTATCTGCAACTATTTCAAATTTGGTGCGTAATATTATTTAGACCGAGGAAGAAAGAAATTCGAGAGAAAAGAAGCTCGGAAACACCAGAAGTAAGCTAATTCGAAAAGATTTGTCCGGTCGCAAAGGATGACGGCCGGAGTTAAAAAGATTCCCTTCATCCTCTTGAGCCGCAGGCGAAGGCCCCACATGACTTCGCCTGCTTCCTTTTTTGGTCAGATCGGTCTGCCGCCGTCTAACGCTTCAGATACTGCACCCGCTCCGCCCCGCGATCCGACAGGAAATGATAGTGGATATGGTCGATTTCCTGGCCGAGGCCGTTGTTTACGATTATGCGGAAGTGGTTTTCAAGCTTCAGTCGTTCGGCCACCTGTTTGACGGTATCGTTCATCAGGCTTAATACCTCGGGTGGAGCCTCGTAGAAGTTCCGCACTTCGACCTTGGGAATAATCAGAAGGTGAACCGGCGCTCTGGGGCGATGGTCGGCGATGACGATCACCTCGTCCGTTTCATGAAATATCTTCGCCGGAAGTTCACGATTGACAATCCTGGTAAATATGGATGGCATACCCTGAGTATAAGCTCGATCAGGCAAGAGGGCAACGGATTAGAAACGCGATTTGGCGGCGCATCTTGCCAAGTTAGAAAGGATTGATTAGATTAGGGCAACTGAAATCAGTCAAAGATTATTGTTTTGTATACAGGAGGATTCGTTCCATGTCGGGTCACTCAAAATGGGCAACTATAAGACGGAAAAAAGGAAAAGCCGATGCTGAGCGCGGGAAGGTATTCACCCGCCATATAAAGGAGATAACGGTTGCGGCCCGCGAGGGTGGGGGCGATCCGGATGGGAATCCCCGCCTGAGAAGTGCCATCGCGGCCGCCAAAGCTTCCAATATGCCGGCGGACAATATCAAGCGTGCAGTACAGAAGGGAACCGGTGAGTTGCCGGGCGTTAGCTACGAGTCAGTTACTTACGAGGGCTACGGCCCCGGCGGCGTTGCGATTTATATGGAGGTATTTACGGACAACAAAAACCGGGTGGTCGCCGAGATTCGGCATATCCTTTCCAAGTACGGCGGCAACCTGGGCGCCAATGGTTGTGTGGCCTGGATGTTCGAGAAAAAGGGAATTGTAACGATCGAGCTTGATTCGATCGATGAGGACACGCTGATGGAAGTGGCTACTGAAGCCGGCGCCGAGGACATCATGACTGATTCCGGTTCGTACGAAATTATAACCGATCCAAACGATATATACACCGTCAGGGAGGCCCTGGACGGGAAGAGTATCCCAATGGTTTCAGCCGAAGTTACCATGCGGCCGACCAATTCGGTTAAGCTGGAATCGGAATCGCAGGCAAGCAGCATGCTCAAAATGTACGAGTTGCTGGAAGAAAACGACGACATTCAGAAGGTGTATGCCAACTTCGATATCGACGAATCCATTTTAGAAAAACTGGCCTGAGCCCCGTGAGTCGGTTCAACCTAAAAAGTATCGATGGTTTGCTGTTCGATCTCGACGGCGTTCTCTTTGTCGGGGATGACCTGGTGGATGGTGCGGTTGAGACAATCGACTATATCAAGGGCAAGGGCGTTCCCTGCCGCTTTCTGACCAACACCACCACCCGTTCCCTGGACGCGTTGTATCAAAAGACCAGCCGGCTGGGACTGAACATCGAAAAGGAAGAAATCTTTACCCCGCCGAAGATAGCCGCCCGGTACCTGCGAAAAAGAGGATCACCGCGACTTCTGCTGGTTTTACAGGAAAGCACCAAGCAGGAATTTGCCGGTTTCCCCCAGGATGATGTAAACCCGGAGGTGATCGTGATCGGCCACTACAGCGACTGGTGGAACTACAGCCTTCTCAACCGATTGTTCCACCTGATAATGAACGGGGCCGAACTGCTGGCTCTCCACAAGGGCAGGTACTGGGAAACGGAGAAGGGTCTTACGCTTGATATCGGGGCCTTCGTCACCGGGTTGGAATATTCTACCGGTACCACCGCCAAGGTTATCGGCAAACCGGCCGAGGAGTTCTTTCGTCTGGCTGTTGAGGACATGGGGCTGACACCTGATAAAGTAGCGATGATTGGTGACGATATCGCGTCCGATGTGGGTGGTGCCCAGCTCGCCGGATTGAAGGGTGTGCTGGTGAAAACGGGAAAGTACCGAAAGGAAGTTGCCGAGCGATCTTCGGTAAAACCGAACCTGACCATAGAGTCGGTGGCCAGTCTCAGGCAGCTGCTGTAGGTCTAATCACATATTACTCGCCGGTTATATTTTATATTGATATTTGGCCTGACACGCGCTATAAAGCAATATGCGAGTACTTGGTATAGATCCGGGTCTTAATGTTACCGGCTACGGGGTAATCGAGCAGAACGGCGAGGCTATCACCGTTCACGAGGCGGGTGTTGTGCGCACCGATACCTCCGAGTCGATGGAGAGGCGTTTGCTGAGCATCGGGCGCGATATTGAATCGGTTATCGAGCAATTCCAGCCGGATGCGATAGCCATCGAAGAGTTGTATTCCCACTACAAGCACCCACGCACGGCTATTGTCATGGGCCATGCCCGGGGAATAGTGTTCATGAAGGCGGCCCAGGCGAATATCAGGGTTTATCCGTATGCCTCGACCAAGGTCAAGAACGCCCTGACCGGTAACGGGCGAGCCTCGAAAAACCAGGTTCAAAAAATGATTTGTTTAACGCTGGGGTTGGGCAAGCCACCGGAACCTCCGGATGTTGCCGACGCTCTGGCGGTAGCGCTGTGTCATCTGAAAGAAGAACGGCCTCAGCAGACGGTAAAATCATGATTAGCTGTATTAAAGGAACCCTTGCCCAGATAACCGATGATTATGCCCTGATAGAGAACGGCGGCGTGTTCTATGAGATTCTTCTACCCTCGGCTCTGGCCGATCGGCTCAAAACCAACGGTAAGGTAGGTTCTGAAATAGAATTCAAGACGCTTTACTATATCGAGGCGGGCGACAAAAAGTCGAACCATTTCCCGAGGTTGGTCGGGTTTACCAGCGGCATCGACCGGGAGTTCTTCTCGTTGTTTACGCAAGTGCCGGGTCTGGGCATCAAGAAGGCTCTCAAGTCACTCATCCTGCCGATCAGAGAGATAGCCACCGCCATCGAAACCAAGGACGCGGGCACGCTAAACCGTCTTCCCGGCGTGGGCGGAAGGTTGGCCGAGAAGATCATTGCCGAGCTTAACGGAAAGACCAGCAAGTTCGCTCTTTCGCGGGGTGATGAACCTCTGGCCAAAAAGGACTGCAAGAAAGAACTCGGTCCCATCGAGCAGGAGGCTATCGAGGTCCTCCTGCAGCTTCAGTATAAACGTCAGGAAGCCGAGGATATGGTGGCGCGGATTATCAAGACCAGTCCAAAGGTCAGCAAGGTCGAAGATTTGATTTCCCTGATATTCCGCAGCGAACAACAGAGCAGAGGATAAGCATCAGATGACCAGGGAACGCATCGTATCAGGCTCGCAAGTGACCCACGACGAAGATAGTGTGCAGTTGTCGTTGCGTCCGAAGCTACTCTCTGAATATATAGGTCAGAACGAGTTAAAGGATAAGATTAAAGTAACACTTGAGGCAGCGCGGGGCCGTAAGGAAGCGGTTGAGCATGTCCTGCTTTACGGGCCGCCCGGTTTGGGCAAGACCACCCTGGCGCACATAATAGCCAACGAGATGGGGACCAAGATTTATGCCACGGCCGGGCCGGCTCTGCAACGTACCGGCGATTTGATGGGTATTCTGACCAATCTAAAAGAGGGTGACATTCTCTTTATCGATGAGATGCATCGTCTGTCGCCGACCATAGAGGAGTTTATGTACCCGGCTATGGAGGATTTCAAGGTCGACTTCGTGGTCGACAAGGGAGCTTTTGCCAAGGTCATAAACGTTCCTCTCAAGCGCTTTACCCTTGTCGGTGCTACGACGCGGGCCGGGATGCTTTCGGCGCCGCTTAGGGATCGGTTCGGGTTGTATTATCATATCGACTTCTATCCTACCTCGGAACTGAAAGAAATTGTCGTGCGTTCGGCCAAGCTGCTCGAGACTGAGATTGAGGCTGATGCCGCCGAGGTAATAGCCGGTCGCTCGCGCGGGACTCCCAGGATTGCCAACCGGCTGCTCAGGCGAGTTCGAGACTATGCCGCGGTGAAAGGTGACGGGGGGGCAGATGCCGATATCGCAGTAAAAGCTCTGGATGCGGAAGGGATTGACTCGCTGGGACTGGACAACCTCGATCGGAAACTCCTGAAGGTCATTATCGAGTATTACAAGGGGGGTCCGGTCGGAATCGAGGCCCTGGCGGCCACGCTAAGTGAAGAAATCGACACCCTGGTTGATATGGTCGAGCCTTACCTGTTGAAGATTGGATTTGTTCAGCGTACCAAGCGAGGGCGGGTAGCCTCGGCTGAAGCAGCTGAGCATCTTAACATGAAACTGCCCGACTCAGGGCGTCAGGAAAATCTCTTTTAATCGCCTGCCGCACGTTGGTAGACAGCCGGTTTATTGCATCTTAGATAAGGAGTGAAGCTTGTCTGACGATGAATACAAACTTTTGGTCAGGGCTCTCGGCAGCCAGATTCTGGAGGAAAGGCCTGATGCCACCGAGGTCCTCAAGCAGTTGGTTAGCGATACCCTGCAATTTCGCGACAAGCTGAAGGAGGAAACCGGTCAGATCGTCACGGTCGAAGACACCCGCATCGCGCTGGACGCTCTGGAGACCCACTTGAAGGGTGAGAAGTTCCCCTCAGGTCTTACCCCCGAGCAGAAGGCACTGGCACAGATTCTTATCGATCGGATCATACTGTTCAAGCTTAAATGACGGAGCGGATATGATGCCGCAGATGGGAAAAATGCTGATTATCTTTGGCGCCATGATTGTTTTGCTCGGCCTGGTTCTATTGCTGGTAGACAAGATTCCCTTTGTGGGGAAACTTCCGGGCGACATCTCATTTAAGACCGGCAATACCCGGGTGTACATACCGATAGCCACATGTCTTATCTTGTCTGCTTTGTTGACAATCATATTGAATCTCATTGGGCGATTCAGATAAGCTCATCCTTGACCCGAACATCACCTTTTTGCTTATTGTCTGAAGCATTATGGATATAAAGCTGTTCGATTATTCGCTTCCGCCGGAGTTGATCGCTCAACATCCGGTTCGTGACCGGGATCAGTCGCGCCTGATGGTGCTGGACCGGAACAGCGGCGAGGTCAGGGCGAGATCCTTTACGGACATTCTTGAATATATAAATCCCGGCGACCTGCTGGTGGTGAACAATACCAGAGTATTTAAGGCGAGACTTCTGGGTAATCGTGCCACTGGCGCCGAGGTTGAAGTCTTTCTGGTTCGCAAGACTGATAGCAATCCCCTTGTCTGGGAGGCGATGGTCCGGCCGTCGCGGCGGGTGAAGGAGGGGGAGGAGATATTCTTCCATAAGGCGTGTCATAATGAACGGCTCAGTCTGACTCTCAGAGAGAATCGAGGCAGCAAATGGCTGGTAGAATTTGGCTCGGTGTTGTCTGAGGAGAGAATAATTGACAGGTACGGGCATGTACCCCTTCCGCAATATATCAAGCGCCCCGATGTCCCCGAGGATGTTGACCGCTACCAGACGATTTTTGCCAGGGCCGAAAAAACCGGTGCGGTTGCGGCTCCCACGGCAGGCTTTCACTTTACGCCGACGATTCTTGGTCGACTCAAGGATAAGAATGTGAAGATTGTCGAACTTACTCTGCATGTAGGGCCGGGAACATTTAAGCCGGTTCAGGTGGATGACATTGACGAGCACACGGTCGACCCGGAGTTCGCCGAGCTGTCGCAGCAGGCGGCCGATGCGATTAACGATGTTCGGGGCAGAGGCGGCAGCATTTTTGTGGTCGGTACGACCTCGGTCCGTACGCTTGAGTCTGCGCCTGAGGAAAACGGGAAGATCCTGCCTTTCAGTGGGGAAGTCGACCTGTATATACGACCGGGTCATAAGTTCAGATTTGTCGATCATCTGTTGACTAATTTCCATCTGCCGAAGTCCTCGTTGCTCATACTGGTTTCGGCCTACGCAGGCCGGGAACTGATTCTCGGTGCCTACCGGCAAGCTATTGAAAGCAAGTTTCGCTTTTACAGCTACGGCGACGCCATGCTGATTTTGTAAATGGCGCAGCGGGTAATATGACCAAGCTCGCTAATCTGGCTCGTTGACTTGGCACCGGTGGGGGTCTTATATTGACCTGTCATGAAGACGGTTGGTTTGATAGTGGCCGGCGGGAAGTCGCTCCGGTTAGGCGGGAAAGTCCCGAAACAGTTTCGAACAATCTGCGACCGGCCCATGTTATCATGGGCAATCGACAGTTTCGAGAGAGCCAAATTCATTGATGATATCGTGGTGGTGGTAGCCGAGGAGTACATGATTTACACTTCCGAGAAGGTGGTTGACCCGTTCAATTTCACCAAAGTGAGCAAAGTAGTGCCAGGGGGAGAGAGCCGGCGTCAGTCGGTTTTGAACGGGCTTAAGGCCCTGCCGCTGTCAACTGACTATGTGGCCATACATGACGGCGCGCGTCCGCTGGTTGAGCCTAAAGATATCGATACTGTGGTTAAGGCGGCTGTCGCCGACCGGGCGGCTATATTGGCTGTCAAGGCAAGCGATACTGTCAAGAGGGTAAAGGGTTCCTTCGTCATATCAACTCTGGATCGTGAATCATTGTATCTGGCCCAGACACCACAGGTCTTCCAATACGATCTAATTATGGAAGCCCACCGGGAGCATGAAAAACTCGACAAGGCCGATGCGATCACCGATGATGCTTCGATGGTGGAGAAACGAGGTTTTAAGGTCAGATCCGTCGAGCCATCCTCGCCGAATTTCAAAGTTACCACGGTCGATGACCTTCGTCTGGCCGAGGCCGTATTGAAGGGCAGGGAAAATGATTAGTCTATCGATTGGCCACGGATTCGATGTCCATGGGTTTGCTGATGAACGCGACCTCATACTGGGCGGGGTGAAGATACCACACGACCGGGGTCTGTCGGGGCACAGTGACGCCGACGTTCTGGTTCATGCCATCATGGATGCCTTGCTTGGAGCGGCCGGATTACCGGATATCGGTCAGCAGTTTCCGCCAACTGACGAGGCATACAAAGACGCCGACTCCTGTCAACTACTTGGCAAAGTTCTGCAGTTGATCAGGGACAGCGGTGTGAAGAGCATCAATAACATCGATGCTATCATAATGGCCGAACAGCCTACGTTGAATCCTTACGTTCCGGCTATGCGTGAGAAAATCGCGGGGGTGCTGGAGATAGAGCAGTCGCGAATCAGCATCAAGGCAACTACTACCGAAGGGCTGGGTTTTGTCGGTCGCGGTGACGGTATTGCAGCTTCGGCTATCTGTCTGGTGGGCAAAGATGGGTGAAGACCCGGCCAAGATCAATCAGCTTCTCGATTTCATTTTCAGCTACGGGCCGTTCTGGGTCTACCTGGTGCTTTTTGTAGCCTGTTTTGTCGAGAATGTTTTCCCGCCCTTTCCGGGCGACAGTTTCATTGCCGGGGCGGGTGCGCTGGTAGCAGTTGCCCGATTGGACCTGGCGCTGTCGCTCTCGATCGTTATCTTTGGCGGATTAGCTTCGGTAATGCTTGTTTTTGCATTTGGCAAGCGCTACGGCAGGGATTTCTTCGTTCGCAAGGACTACAGATATTTTTCCGCGGCCGATATTATGAAAGTAGAGAAGCAATTTAACCGGTGGGGAGCTTTGATCCTGGTATTTTCCCGTTTCGTGGTTGGTTTTCGCACCGTTCTTGCCCTGGTGGCCGGAATGAGCCGCTATGATCCGGTCAAGATGCTGGTGTTTTCAACGGTGTCGTACCTGCTTTTCGCCGGGCTGATAATGTATCTGGCCATGTTATTGGTGGAGAACCTTGAACTGCTTCACACCTACTTCAAGACTTACAATATGATTGCCTGGCCGATATTGATTATCCTGCTGGCATTGTATATAATTCGAAAGTTCAAAAGTCTGAAGAAAGGAACGCGGTGAAGGTTTTGTTGCTTGCCGGTGGTGACTCGAGCGAACGCTCGGTTTCGCTCGATTCGGGCAAAGCTGTCCATGAGGCACTGAATCGCCTCAATCACAAGGTCTATGCCATTGATCCATCGACCGGCCGGTCGCTGCTTTCGAGCGATGGCACGTATATCGAGCACAAACCAGATAGTCCGGCCAAGACGGTGCCGGTACCCCGGAGCAAGACCTGGTCGCTGGCGAACGCTCTGGCCTCACCGGGTTTTACCGATATCGATGTAGTCTTCATCACCCTCCATGGCGGGTCCGGAGAGAACGGCAAAATCCAGTGCCTACTGGACCTGGCCGGCAAGAAATACACAGGCTCAAACATGGCCGCCTCGGCCATAGCCATGGACAAAGCCGTCGCAAAGCGGCTATGCACTACCGAAGATATCCTGACACCGGATTGGGCCTTGTATCGCCTGCGGGGAAAAAAGATCGATGACCGCCTGATTGAAGAAATTTGTCATCGTTTCGAATTTCCGATAATTGTAAAGCCCAATGACGGCGGGTCGACTATTGGACTTTCGAAAGTCGACGAAGAGCAAGGGTTACCCGAAGCCCTCGAGAAGGGCGTGAAAGAGTCCAGCGATATACTCGTTGAGGAGTACATTGATGGGCGTGAGATTACCGCTGCCATACTTGACGGTAAGGTGCTTCCGCTGGTAGAAATCGTTCCGAAGAACGAGTTGTACGACTTTGAAGCCAAGTACACCAAAGGTATGTCGGATTATATCGTTCCGGCCGAGATTGATGCAGATATCGGCAAAGCCATTCAGGAAGCCGCCATCAAGGTATACAATGTGATCGGCGCCTCGGGGTTGGTAAGGGTCGATTTTATACTCGTTGAATCGGGTGATTTCTACTTTTTGGAGCTCAACACTTTGCCCGGTATGACCGAACTGTGGCTGGCTCCGATGGCAGCAAGTTCGTTAGGCATATGCTTTGACGATCTGATTAGCAAACTCAT
>CP070756.1:1781027-1801740 GCA_020348905.1 Candidatus Zixiibacteriota bacterium | reverse complement strand
TTTTGGGGCGTCGTCAAGCGGTAAGACACCAGCCTTTGGAGCTGGCATTCCCAGGTTCGAATCCTGGCGCCCCAGAATTGAACGGTGTCAAGGGGGCCATAAGCGTTAAGCGCCTGAACTTAAAAGACCAGTTAGGTGTAACAAACAAGACGAGCAGCTATGAACTTACGTGAAGAGATCAAACTTGTAACCGGTACTTCCAACAGTGAACTGGCCGATAAGATTGCCAGGTATGTAGGGGCCGAACTGGCCGCCTGCACGGTGACGAGGTTTTCCGACGGCGAGGTTTTTGTACAGATCGATGACAATATCCGTGGCGCTGATCTGTTCATAATCCAGTCAACCAATCCACCGGCTGACAACCTGATGGAGTTGCTGATGTTGATTGAGGCCTCGCGGCGGGCCTCGGCCATGCGAATCACGGCCGTGATACCGTATTACGGTTACGCCCGTGCCGACCGGAAGGACCGTCCCCGGGTTTCCATAACGGCCAAGCTCGTGGCCAACCTGATTACGACAGCTGGCGCCGACCGGGTCATCACCATGGATCTGCATGCCAGCCAGATTCAGGGCTTTTTTGACCTGCCCCACGACCATCTGTACTCATCGGTGGTGTTCAACAAGCACATAGCGGGGTTGAAGCTCAATAACCTGACGGTGGTTTCGCCGGATGTTGGCTCGATCAAGCTGGCCCGCGCCACTGCCAGTGTTTTGCATGCTGATCTGGCCATCGTTGATAAACGGCGACCAAAGGCGAATGTGTCGAAAGTGATGAACCTGATCGGCTCGGTCAAGGGGCAAAACATTCTGATCCGGGACGACATGGTCGATACGGGAGGATCGATTTGTTCGGCAGCCGAGTTTCTTACCGAGCAGGGTGCCCTTGATATTTACGCCGCCTGCACGCATGGAGTGCTTTCGGGCGAGGCTATTGAGAAGATAGACCGTTCACCAATCAAGAAGATGATTATTTCTGATTCGATTGATCAGAGGCGGCGGAACCTTCCGCCCAAATTCGAAATACTGACCTGTTCGGAGTTGATCGGCGAGGCGATTATGCGGATATTTGAAGAGGAATCGGTATCTTCGCTGTTCGAGGACCAGGTGCCGTCCGATTGACAGGCAATTAGTTAACAATCTATCTGGAGGATAAAGTCAGAAAATGAGAGAAGTAAGTTTGGCCGCAACATCGCGCACGACATTCGGAAAAGGCCCGGCCAGGCGAAGCCGAAGGGAGGGAAATATACCCGCCGTTGTGTACGGCCCGGAAACCGCCCCGATGCCGATCGAGGTAACCGAGCGGGCGTTTCGGGCAGCAATCAAGCAGGCTGCGGGAACCAGTGCGATCATAAACCTGGACGTTAACGGCAAAAGCAGCAAAGTCATTATTCGCGATATTCAGCGAGACCCGGTGACCAGCCATGTTGTTCATGTCGATTTTCACGCTATCAGTATGAACAAGCCGCTACATCTATCGATCCCGATCAGGTTCACCGGCACCGCCCGTGGTGTGAAAACAGACGGCGGAATCCTGCAAACGACCATGCGTGAGCTGGAGATCTCCTGTCTTCCGGCAGACATACCGGAACACGTTGATGTGGATGTTGCCGATCTGGGGATCGGTGACTCAATCCACGTACGCGACCTGGAAGTACCCAGTGCTAGGATTCTTGATGAACCTCAGCGCACGGTAGTTGTGGTGGCGGCTCCGACGGTGGTCAAGGTTGAGGAGCCAACAGAGGAAGAACTTGCTGCTGCGGAAGCTGCCGAGGGTGAGGAGGCTGCCGAGGGTGCTCCAGCTGAAGGCGAAGCTGAAGAAGGCGCCAAGGCCGAGGAGTCGAAAGAAGAGAAGAAGGAAGAAAAGAAGGACAAGAAGAAGTGAGAATATTCTGAGAACCAGTATTCTTCTCGAAATAACCGTAAGCCGCCGAGCAATCGGCGGTTTTTTTATGTCGATTACATCATGTCGTCGGGATCGACGTCGACGGTAAGCCGGATTGATGACGGCAGCTTGAACCGGGACTCGCGCGATTCCCATTCGTACAGACCCCTGACAAATTTCACGATTTGAGCTGTTTTGATGAACAGATGACGCCGGTAGCGGCCGCGAAGGCGGTACATCGGGCACGGGGCTGGACCAAGAACGGTAGCTTTGACCGCTGAGCGGTTTATCGTTTCCGATAAACGTGAGCGAAAATCCAGCGACTCCGCTCGCAGTTTGTCTTCCTTTGATCCCGACAATACAAAATTGACAAGGCGTGTGAAAGGAGGATAGGACAAGTCTTTTCGGGATGCGATTTCTCGATCAAAGAAACCATCGTAGTCCTGGCGTGCGGCGTCACAGACCACTTCGTGTTCCGGATAGTAGGTCTGGATGAAGACTTCTCCGGGGTTTTCCGAGCGGCCACTCCTGCCGGCGACCTGTAACAGTCGTGCGAAGGCTTTTTCGGAAGCGCGAAAGTCAGGCCAGTCCAGGCTTTGGTCGGCAGACAGCACGCCGACGAGGGTTACGTTTGGTAAATCCAGACCCTTGGTCACCATCTGTGTACCGAGGAGCATGTTACTGGAGCCCGAGGCGAATCCGGTCAATATTTGATAGGCCTTCTTACGACCTGAGGCAGAGTCAGAGTCAAGACGAACCGCCGTCACGCCTTCGAACAAGCGAGGGATATTCTCTTCCACTTTCTGTGTGCCCACCCCCAGATACAGGAAGTCGTGTCCTCCGCACGAGGGGCATCGGTCATACCGTCCAAGCATGTGGCCGCAATAATGGCAACTGAGCTTGCCCCCAACACGGTGATAGGTAAGGTTGACACGGCAATTGGGACATTTCGAAACCAGGCCGCATTCGACGCACTTGAGCTGCGGGGAATGGCCGCGACGATTGAGATAGAGAATCACCTGCTCATTTTTCATCAGTCGGGCCTGGACAGCTTTCTTAAGAGAGTATGACAGATACGGCAGATCCCCGCGCAAGCGGTCGGTTTTCATGTCAACAATTCGGACAACGGGGAGGGAGGCACCTTTCGGGCGCTGGGTCAGCCGGAGTAACCGGTAACGTCCCTCGCGGGCGTGGTGAAAGGACTCCATCGAAGGAGAGGCCGAGCCGAGGACAACCGGCACGTTGGCCATCTTTGCCCTCATGATTGCCGAGTCACGTCCGTGGAAGCGGGGGGCCGGGTCATCCTGCTTGTAGGAACCGTCGTGTTCCTCGTCGACTATTATGACCCCCAGGTTTGTCAGCGGCGCAAAGATTGCCGAGCGGGGCCCCAGGACGATATTGAATTCGCCTTTTTGGATTCCGCGCCAGCTGTCAAGACGTTCCCGGTCGGTCATGGCGGAGTGGATGACGGTTACCCGGTCACCAAAAAAGCCTCGAAAGTATGCCAGCGTGGTGGATGTCAGGGCAATCTCCGGTGTGAGAACGAGGGCGGTTTTGCCGCGACGGACCGCTTCCCGGCAGATATGGCAATAAACAATTGTTTTTCCTGAGCCCGTGACACCGTGGAGGAGAAACGGTTTGAATCCCTCGCTCAGGTTTTGTTCGACCGCCCGGAAAGCCACCTGTTGTTCCGGATTGAGGATGAGACCACGCAGGTTTTCCCGCGGCTCGATAAAATCCAGTATTGGCGCCGATCCTTCAGCATATACCGGTTCAAGAGCGCCGTTATTTGCAGCTGTTCTTATGTGGTAATCCGTCCAGCCCTCGGAGCGCAGTCGGGCGCGGCTTCGTACGTCATCGAATCGGCTGAAACTCTGCTTCCGGCGTTCGAAATGCCGGTCCCAGATCTCCCGGGCTGCTGCGCGGTAGCCTTCAACCTGTCTTTGTGGCTCCGTTTGATCCTCCGGCCAATGTTCCGTGATGGTGGTTTCGTTCAGCAGTTCTGATAAAAGATCAGGATGCTCGGCTTCAATCTTCTCAATGGACTTTCGCGTAAGTTTGCCGCCCCTTTTGTACAGTGACTTCATTGAATCGGGCAGCGAACCCGGGCCCGAGTCGGACCAGAGATAGCGAGGCTCGATGTTTTTCTTGAAGGCGGGTGGCAATGCGGCCATCAGGCAATCGGCCGGGTTGGCGAAGTAGTAATCGGCCATCCAGAGGCAGAACCGGAAGAGCTCGTTGCAGAAGCGGCTCTCAATGTCGATGGGACGGATGATGTCTTTGATATGAACATCAGCCGGTGGTTTTGTGTCTCCAAGGAGGAACCCGACTTTGCGGGACCGGCCGAATGGAACCAGCACTCTTTGCCCCGGCAGCAGATTACCGAAACCTGACGGAACGCGGTAGGTAAAGGTCCTTCTCA
The DNA here is from genome assembly GCA_020348905.1 of Candidatus Zixiibacteriota bacterium. Taxonomy (GTDB): domain Bacteria; phylum Zixibacteria; class MSB-5A5; order GN15; family FEB-12. Next base: position 1,797,436 of record CP070756.1, on the reverse strand, counting down.
ATGGTCCGCTGACCGCAATTGACGTGTATCTGGACATAGTCATAAATAAAGCGGCAAGCCTGAAAACCTGCCGCTTAGAAACGTTGCGAAAGCTGAACTAGTTTAGTTCGTCAATCTTTTTCCTGGCCGCGGCTTCCAGGTCAGCCTTACCGTCATTGTGATAGAGATCAGCCAGTCTTTCCCAGGTTTCTCCGTCGGAGGGGTCGCACTCGACTGTCTTCTCGTAAGCGGCGGTAGCCTTGTCAAACTCCTGCATTCTCAGGCGGAAGTCGCCCACGGACCGCCAGTACTCACATCGGTATGGTTCGAGCTCGGCCAGTTTGTCGAACATCACCACGGACTCGGCGTACTCGCCTCTGATGGCAGTAATTGTTCCATACTGCTCGAGCGCCATCACGTTCTCCGGATGACCATCCACGGCTCTCTTGAAGTAGACGATCGACGAATCGAACGCCTCTTCACGCTTGGTCCTCCAGGCATCGACCTGCTGTTGGTTTTCTTCCTTCTGGTATTTGCTGATCGTATCCGAAGCGTGGCGTGCTCTCTCGTTATGGAAGAGTCCGACGGCGATCAGCGCATCGATATTCTGAGGGGCCAGCTCGAGAATTTTGTGATTAACGGCGAGGGAAGAGTCGAAGAATTTGCAGTTGTTGTAGCAGGCGGCCAGGTTATACAGGGTTGAGGTATCATCGGGGAAGATCTCGGTATATTCCTTGAAATACGGAATGGCACCGCAGAAATCGTCGAGTTGAATGTGATAATAGGCCAGAGAAAACAGCAGGCTTGGACGTCCTTCAGGAACATTACCGGTGCTGTCTTCGGTACCAATAGCCTCAAGGCCCTTGGAAATCCACGTTACGGCGTTCTGGTAATCGGCGAGCTTGTCGTAAGCCTGGCCAAGGCCGACATAGCCGCGGTGGTCGCTCTCATTAAGTATGGTAACCATCTGCAGGGTTGTGACGCACGAGTCAAAGGTAGCCTGTATGTCGGCATTGGCGCGCTGGATATCCGAGGAATCGGATGCAGAAGCAAGCACCGTCTGTAATTCATCAATAGTATTGAGTTGTTCGATACCGGCATTATAGAACTCTCGCCAATAACGGACCTTTACCGAATCTGCCAGTTCGGTGTATTTGTCGCAGTCCTTTCGGTATTTGTTCTTGATATCCTTATTGTCGCAGCACATGTGCAGCGAATCGCCATAGGCCACGAGTCGCTTAACGTATTCGAGCTTCCCTTTCATGTCCGGTGTCTTATCGAGGTAGTCAACCATGATCTGGCCCATGAGGTAAAGGCCTTCAGCATGGGGCCCATAATGGTAAAACAAGGAGTCCAGGTACGAGATAGCCGTTTCGTAGCGCTCCATATCACCAGAGATGATTTCGATTTTGGCAGAACTGATGTAAGCCCCGACTGAGAGTTTGCGGTTTTTCTTTCCGGCAAATGAGCTAACGGCAAGTGCCGCAACAAGTAAGATAACAACCGGGAGTTTAGCTGCTAATTTCAAATCTTCCTCCAATCTTTGAACTGTCCGATCCACGGCAGCATTGGGAGCCTAATTTAGGCCATCTAAATAACGTTGTCAACTTACATTCTGTCTATCTCAAATAATAACGGACCTTGAATTTAACTGTCGAAGACTCGTCAGGTTGGAGTGGCACCTGGAATATAATGGTGGATGCATCCTTCTTTTCATATTCGATGCTCGAATCCATAACATCCCAGAATCCCCAGAGCTTCTTCTCGATCTCGACCACGACGGGGTCTTCTTTGTGATTGGACAACTCAATCTCGAAATCTTTCTCTTCGACCTTGGGTGAAATGCGACTTTGCGTAACCACTTTCTCTTCTGCGGTGATGTCGAAAGCGTGGCCCACCTGGAGCTTGACCTCTTCGTCCTTGGGTGTATGATCGATCAGGTCCTCGCCGAGCAATATCATGGAACCGTCGTCGTCAGCTTTGAAGAGTCTCACGCGCCCGGCGGGGAGTGGCATCCCCAGGCCGGTTTCCTCGGAGTTAGTGAATTTTACCGCCACCTCGACTTTGGTGGGGTTTCTTTCGGGGCGGTAAATGAACAGTTTTTCAACCGTTGATTTGGCCGGTTCAAACAGGGATATCTGTTTGTTCTCCTTGTCGGCCAGGGTGGCCTTGCGGGGGAGAGTATACAGGTGATACTCAAAGAAAGCTTTTTCTTCAAAACCGGCCAATGCTCGTTTGTCGAGGGCAGTGGTCACTTCCCTGACGGCCATTCCTCGACCCGGACGTTCGGCGCGATGAATATCACCAGCTACGAGCTTCAAAGTGGCATCTTTGTAGGTCTTTCCAGAGTTGTTGTCTATTGATGCCCAACCCGACAAATCGAGATTTTTCTCATCGGGACTGAGTACCCCCACATATTCTGCGCTCCAGTTCATGCCGGAGGTCTGGTAACCCACCCGGGCGTCGTATTTTCCGGCAGCCTCAGAGCTGTAAGTCCAAAACAGGGTAGGGCGGGTGATGAGGCCCTCGGGTAGCGATGGAAAACTCGTTTCGAGAATGTGTTCCAACCTAATAATCTTTATCTTTCCCGATTCTTCCATCAAGACCACAGCATCCGCTGCCGAGGATAGCAGTGTCCCGGAATACAGTTTACCTTCTTTGTCGATCAGTTCGATTTCTTCATCGATGTACCTGGTATACATCTGTTGCGGATTCACCAGATCGTAGGCGTAGTTTTGTTCGAGAATGGTAACGTCTCCGCCTTTGCCAACCATGTCGAAGCGAACCGAGGCGGGGTCTATCCGTGAAGGCACGTCAGTGAAGGCCAGCCGGCCGACCCCCTTGACGAATTCGAGCGAACGTAGCTCGCTGATGACGCCCAGGTTGCTGTTGTAGACGGTGACGGCGATGTCATCGGCCGTTACAGATGCGGCAAGAACCGCTATCGAGAGAAGGGTAAGCAAGGTTCGCATAATTATTCTCCTACCTTTATACATTTCCAATCAAAATTTATCGCGTTTTTCTGTTAATCATTTGTTTCTCTGTCACTTAAGCATATACAATTTGACTGCTGTAATCTTCCCTGACAGCCCTCACTGAACTGCTTTGAATTGAGAAACCGTAGCGTAAATACGGTCGCTGACCTGCTGGGGAGTCGGGTTGAGCTCCTCGGTAGTGAACAAACCGCCTTCGACATCTATTCTCTCGCAGATCTGAAGATACAGGCTGTAAATGATCTCCAGGCTGAGTTGATAGGGTGGCAACAGTTGAGGCAGAGTTCGATCGATGACTTTGCGCGCGGTTCTTCGATAGTAGTCGGCGAACTCACGGTACCGTTCAATCAGGCTCCTGAAACCTTGCGGAATATCTTGACCTTCAGCTACTGATTTCAGAGCCCGTTGATCAAGGCTGTGATCGCGCACCAGGTCGTCGGCGAAGTAATTCAGATTGCTTAATTGGTCTTTCTGGAAATCTCTGATTATGTGCACAAGATATGAAAACAACGCCAATGGGCGGGCTGCCTTTCGTACATCGAAATCAGGAGCGTGGAACCGGCTGCCACCCTTGGTAACACCACAAAGGTGCATGAATACCGAGGCGGGAGATACGGCGGCGCCTTCGGCATAGCGACGGAAACTCAGCAAAGTAGAAAACCCGTCGTTATTCAGGTCGTACAGCATGGCCTCGAGCAGTCGTCGCCATGGCCAGTCGGGGATCTGGAAGCGTTCGGCAGTGTCAATCAGGTTTTGCTGGAAATCATCAGTTGGCGTCCGGTCGCTGAAAGCTCGGAACCACCCGGTAAGCTGCAGGGCGAGTCTTTTCTTCTCGCTTTCGGAGATCGGTTCACCGCTTGATTTGCGGTCATCGACCAGATCGTCAATAACGCGCATGGACCGGTAGCAAGTCCGGAAGGCGTCGTAGCGGTCATCCTCCCAGAATCGAGCGGCGATATCGAGAATCGGGTTGGTCAGTATCTGCTGGAAGTCGGGTTTTTGTGTGAAATCAAGATATTTGGGATTACCGTTACTCATATAAAGCTCAAATATAACAATAACCGGACGAGGTCAAAATTTATATTTCTCAAAAATCTCTTTTTTCTTAACATAACATCATGCCGGAAAACATAAGACTTCTGAAGGTGACCCACAATTATCCCCGCTGGGAAGGCGACCATGCCGGGCCTTTCGTTTCGCTGCTGGCCAGGCAACTGCTTAATCACGACATAGAACCAGTGGTTGTTGCTCCGCACCATGCCGGTGCAAAAGAAGAAGAGGTAATGGGCGGCATCAAGGTGTACCGCTTCCGTTACGCCTCCAACGATGAGGATGAGGACCTGGCCTACCACGGGGACATGCATAAACTGGTTCTGGGCTCGGTGAGCGGCATATTCAAATTCAGGCAGTTTCTTGAATGTTTCCGCAAGAAGGTAAGCGATGTGATCGAGAGGGAGAAAATCGATGTTCTGGCCGGTCACTGGCTGGTGCCGTCCGGAATGGTTATCAAGACGGCTAATAAGAAGCGGAACCTGCCCACCTTCATGTATTCGCACGGTACAGATGTCCGGGTGGTACGGAAATACTCCCGGGCGGCATACCGATACTTAAGAAGTTTCTGTTTGGGTCTCAAACGATGGACCGTTGTGAGCAGTTACTTGAAGGAACAAATGGTCAATATCGACAGACAACTGGAGAGTATAATCGATGTTCTGCCGCTGCCCCAGGATGAAACGGTATTCTATGCAGATGAATCGGTCAGGACAGATGACAACCTGGTGGTTGCTGTGACCCGATTTACCGAACAGAAACGGGTAGATTACCTGTTGAAGGCTTTCGCGAAGGTCGTCCAGAAGGTGCCCGAAGCAAGGCTGGAAATATACGGCAGCGGGCCGCTTAAGCACGAGATGGTCAAGCTGCTTGATCGACTTGGCATTCAATCGCGCGTAAATATCTACGAACCGGTGAATCAGGCCGACCTTAGAGTCGTCTACAACCGGGCGGCCATGGTCGTGCTGAATTCGGTTGAGGAGGGTTTCGGCCTGGCTCTGTCGGAGGCCATGCTGTGCGGTACGGCGGTTATAGGGGCCGCATCGGGCGGTATCACCGATATAATCGAGCACGAAAAGCGGGGACTGCTGGTTGAACCGGATAATACGGAAGAACTGGCCGAAGCGATGGCGCGGCTTCTGGGGGACAAACCGCTCGCCGGAAGGCTGGCCAGCGCCGGACATCAATTCGCTCTGGACAACTACGCTTCGAGTGCGTCGGCTCGGAAATACGCTGAAATAATCAGGCAGGGGCTTGGCCGGACCTGAGGGCACAGGACAGTTCTTTTCTCTTAAAAGCGCCAATTATAATCCACTATAAAGCTGTTGCGAAACACGACTTGCCTGCGTAGTTTTTGTTAGGAGGTGTTCTCCATGACGTCAATCGACGCCATCATCAATCGACAACTCCTCAGATGGGAATTGCAGCGAAAGAAAGCCGAGGAAGAGGCAAGAAAGCGTCCGGTACCGCCGCCGATAGTGACCATCAGTCGTCAAAGCGGCAGCCGGGGTTCGTATTTTGCATCGAGGCTGGCCGAGAAGATGGATTATCAGAGGCTCCATCGTGAGGTAATTGACACGATTTGCGAATCAGCCGGTTACCGCAAGCGAATAGTGGAATCGATCGACGAGAAGTTCAGGGGGGATCTGGAGCTGATGGTAGAGTCGCTGTTTACCGGTAAGACAGTCGATCACCGGGATTACCTGATGCATCTGGGGCAGATAGTGTTGTCGATGTCTCAGCTGGGCGGAGTCATCTTGATGGGGCGGGGGGGTAATTTCATACTGGGACCGAAGCGCGGGTTCCATATGCGTTTTATCGCTCCCAAGTCCAGACGTATTCAGAACCTTGTTACTTACAAGCAGATGAGCCAGGCCGATGCGGCCAAATTTATTGACGAGTCGGACCGCGTGCGCAGGGAATTCATTGAAAAACTGTTCGACGCCGACATCGACAACCCGTGTCATTACGATTTGGTGGTAAACGCAGAATATATGGACGTGGAGGAATTGCTCGGTGTGGGGATAGCGGCTATCAAGGCCAAGTTTGACAAACTGACCTTTCTGGATCACGACCGGGTTTAGTACTGCTCGGTCCTCAGCAGTACCAGCGTGCAGGCTTCCACAACTTCAATACCTGCTTTTCTGAGCTTTTCGGCCAGTTCGGGATTCTCCGCGCCGGGATTGAAAATTGCCCGTCGCGGGTTAAGTTTCATTATCCGGTCCAGTTCAGCGCTCGAGACGCTGGCATTTACGTACACTGTCAGGGTGTCAATGGGGTCGGCTATTTCTTCAAGTGATTTCAGGCTTCTCAGGCCGTCGACAATATGCCCGGCGGGATGAACAGGGATTGGGGAAAACCCGTGTTCCTTTAGCATTCTGACGGCTTTGAACGAGTAGCGATCTTCCTTTGGCGAGGCGCCAAGTACGGCGACCCTGGAAGCGGCCGGAGCTCTGGTCATGTTGGTCTCCTCTTTTTCGACCTTGTTTTTAAAATTAACAGTTGTTTTGCGGCGTAGTTCAACGAAAAAAGCGGCATGATAACATGCCGCTTCGAGCGGGCGATTTGTCCGCGAATATACTGACTCAGCCGGGAACGTTGTTCGGGTCAAAATCCGCGACGTTCTGAGCGAATGTCCATTGATATCCTTCAGGACACTTGAAGGTGCAGGTCCGATCACCCCAGAATTGGTCGGTTGGTTTGGAGATGACTTCTGTTCCGGCATTTTGTGCCCTGATGTAGAATTCGTCGATATTGTCAACGTAAAGATAGAAGGAGACGGGACTACCCTTCAGGGTACGGGCGGCCAACATTTTCTGATCGGGCGATTCGGAGCCTATCATCAGTACGTTGTCCTTATACTCCATTTCTGCATGCGTGATGTTACCTTCTTCATCCGGTAACGTCATGCGGGTCTTGAAGCCAAAGGCCTGTTCATAAAAGGCGAGGCTCTTTTTCATGTCCTTGACAATCATGTAAGAATTAATCCAGGACATACCTTCCGGTTTTGAGGGTCTGTCACCCATTTACAGTTCCTCCGATTTCTGGTTAATAGACAAAGTGTACCTGTTATACGGAAACATACCGCCAAACGAGTATGTTGAGAATCACTAATTTGGGCTCAATGTGAAGGGGGGCGGGTTCTACTCAGACCACCGGCAAAACCCGCGCCGGGTCGAAACGAGCCTTGATCTTCCGTGAGTAGACGGCATCGACGGCGTCGTTGGTTTCATCGAGGGCTTTGAGCAGCGCCTCCCGCTCGAGAGGCTTTTGAAGCATCCGGTCGTATTCCGTCTCGGCCGACAGCGGCATGACCCTGAAGCTGGCCGAAACGATAAAGCCCAGCAGGCCCCAGCTTCCGGAAAAGATCTTCACAATCTCGTAACCGGATACGGATTTGAAGCAGACCGACCCCGGTTCGATTATCTCCCCTTCGGGCGTGACCACAGTGGCCTTGATGAAGTATTTTCTCAGCGGGAAATCGTGATTGTCAAAACTGGCGCTTAGCCCGGCGGCGATAGCACCGCCCACCGAGCCCACGTACGGCAGCGAAGAATGAGGGAGCCAGAGCTTTTCATCTTCAAGGTGGACGTTAATCTCTTTGAGAGGGTAGCCTGAGCCGGTAGTAACATAGAAATCTTCGGGAGCGATTTCTATGAGCTTATTGAGTCGGTCGGTACGGACCGAGACCATCTCGGTGAAGGGTTTGCCCTGAGGATCTATATTATTGCCGAAGCCGGTGATAAAAATTGGCTGTTTGTGCCGGTTGGCCAGTTGAAATAGCCTCGCGGCATCTTCAGCCGTTTCCGGGTGGAAAGTCGGCACCGCTTTTTGATACGTCAGCCGATCTTCGGGAAACTCGGACTTTATGACCGAGAGGAACTGGTTAAGTTGCGTCATATCGCCAAGATAGGAAATGTTAGTAGTCAATGTCAACAGTGACGAAGCCATGGCAGAGGCACGCTTGTAGCTGCCTCCAAAACGTGGCGAAGGTATAACTTAATCGGGCAATTACGGGATGAACGAAGCAGACCCGTAGTCGGTCCACAAGCATCCGGCTTTTTCAATGAGACGCTCGCGGCAGCACCTGAGGTACCAGCACACACCGTCTTCGTAGCCCTGATCGATGTAAACTCGTGTTCGTATGGACATCGTTTGTTGTTGGTGGGTGGGTCGGCCGAGAACGGTAATGGTGAAGCTGGCTACCAGTGGGGTTTGAGTGGCTCTGAAGTGCGAAATGGGTGGTTTCTCAACCGGGCCTGCTCGCCCCAACCCTCACACGTTTGTTCAAGGTCAAGCCCGGTTGAAGCCACCCTTCCCTCTAATTCACCGCCGTCCGCTATTATTATCAAAACCTGTGCCGCGGTTCTAAGTAAGCCAGTTTTGTTTGGAAGATGTTGTTTTTCAGCGCGTTACAGAAGTTGGCGTTATGGTGCCGAAAGGGCCCTGTTACGAATCATATTTACGATTGATGATGCGAGAAACCTAACCAATTGTTGAACAAACCCTTACGGTTCGCATAGGGTGCGGCCGGTTCGTAAGTTCGTAAACTTTGGGTAACGGATTAGCTGTGAGGCAGTTACCGGAAATCTGACGGCTACGCTAGCTTCCGGATATATCCTGACACTTCTTCAGACGATACCGGAAAGTCGCTTCGTGGATACCCAATTGGCGAGCGGCCTCGCTCTTGTTCCCGCTGGCTGCACGGAGTGCGTCCAGAAGTTTCTGACACTCCTCGCCGTGGCGGTTTGACTTGTCGGCCAACGTCACCATCTGGCGAACATCTCGATTAGACATCAGTACCAGGCTGCCTATTTCAGCTCTGAGCTGGCGCACATTTCCCGGCCAAAGACGCCGGGCAAGGACGGTTGACAACCGCTCGATTTGTTGCGTGTCAGCGGCAGGATCGAGGCCGGAGGTTCTCAGGAAGTATTCAACAAGCGGTCGTATGTCGTCCTGTCTTTCGCTGAGTTTGGGCAGATGGATAGAAAACTGATTCAGGCGGTGAAAGAGGTCGGATCGGAACTTGCCGCTTGTGATCTGTGCTTCGAGATTCTGGTTAGTGGCTGCAATCAGCCGGTAATTGATTGATCTGGGTTTTGTTTCACCAAGCCTGCGAACGGCGCGACTTTCGATTACCTCCAGAAGTTTGGCCTGAAACGATGCCGAAGTATCGGCAATTTCGTCGAGAAAGAAGGTACCACCATGGGCCATCTCGAAAAGACCCGGTTTGTCCCGTTCAGCTCCCGAAAACGATCCCCGGGCAAAGCCAAACAGTTCCGACTCGACCATCGAGTCGGGTATGGCGGCGGAATTGACTGCAACGAAGCGTCCCGTTCGGCCGCTGTGATAGTGAATGAATTTTGCCATGAGATCTTTGCCGGTGCCGGTGTCACCCGTTACTATGATGTTCATCGCGGTCGGTGCCACCTGCCGGGCGGTGGTTATAAGTTTCCGCATCCTGGAGTCACCGACAATGATGTCGGGGCTTTCAAAGGGGTGATCAGTTCGAGGCCCCGGAGCAGTCACCGGTGTATCTGAAGATGTCTTGCCCAGTTCGGTATCGACTTTTTCGACATAGTTGGTAACGTTCTCATAGGCGAAGTATTCTCGGGCCAGAGTCAGCATTCTGGCGGTTTCCTCGGCTGAATAAAGGCCGGTCAGGGCGGCCAGATAGCGCGTGACAGCCAGGTCGTAACGGTATTTGATCAGGTGGTACATATCCAGAGCACGGTCGAACCAATCGCGGGCAGCCTTACGCGAGTTGTTGTGGAACTCAAGTTGACCCAGGATGCGATAGCAGCCGGCAATATCGACGCGCTCATTAGATGCTGAGGCCGTAGTCAAAGCGTCCGAAACGGACCGTTCAGCTTTGGCGTAGTCGCCCAGGGCAAAACAGGCTTCTGCCAGGAGTCTTATTATGGTGTGGTTTTTGTGATCCGGGAGTTTCTCGCGGGCGATTTCTAATCCTGTTGTGAGCGTTTGTTTGGAAGCCTGCCACTCGTTGTTCAGCAGCAAAATCCAGCCGAGGTATTGATAGTAGTCAAGCAGGTGCATAGGATTTTCTTCTGCGCCTGTCCTGGTATCGCTCATAATACTCTTTGCCTTGACGGTGTCTCCAGAGAGCGCGTGAAGCATTGCCCTCGCGATCTGATGCTGTGTCTGCCCCGGTCGGCTAAGCAGCTCAAATTCCTGCTCAATCAGAGTGGATTGCCTGAGGCCATCACGTAACCTTCCCATCCAAACACATAAGAAGAACAGGTTATCCCTGACACCGATAGCAGCTCGTCTGTTGCCGAGCGAAAGGTATATCTTGGTAGCTCGCTCCAGCGAGTCTATTGCGGATTCGTTGTCACCCGCCAGGTGGGACATGTAGGCAAGCCCGTTGAGGCTTCTTGCCACCCCGTAGAGATCCTGGTACCTGAGAAAATTGCTGTATGCCTCTGAAAGCGTCTCCTGGGCCTGTCCGTATGCTCCCCGGTACACCAGCCACAAGCCCTTGGCATACTTGGCTCGGGCAAATTTGGTGCCGTCCGGGTCGTATCGGAAAAGTTCAGTTGCCTCGTCGAGACCTCTGACGAGCGAAGGTTCCCCTGCCGCCATGGCAGTTTCAGATAGCAGGACATCGTGATAGGCTCTCTCTTGCGCCGATAGATCGTCGAGTGACATCGACTGCAGCGACTCGAGTGCTTCGCGAAATTCTCGATCATTGATGAGATTGTGTATCTTATCGAATCTAACCATAGGGCTGGTTACGGGCCGTTCCTCTCATCTCCAAACCGGCGTAAGCTGCTTTATCATCGTGCCTCTGGTTTCCGTTTCGAGGTGTTGCCGTACGACGAAACTTAGCCTGAGTACTGCCGGTTGTCAATGGTCAAATGGCCGCGTGGGAGAGACCACAGTACTGCTGCTGGTGCACAGAGAAAAACCCGGCCGGAGCCGGGTTTTTCGTCTTTATATGTACAGGAAGAAAAATGGCTTAGTACATTCCACCCATACCGCCGGGCATACCACCACCCATGTCAGGCATGGCGGCTTTCTTATCTTCCGGCTTGTCGACCACCACAGCTTCGGTGGTCAGAAGCAGGCCTGCGATAGAAGCGGCGTTCTCCAAAGCGGTGCGCGTGACCTTGGTGGGGTCAATCACGCCGGCCTTGATCAGATCCTCGAAGGTATTCGTTTCGGCGTTGTATCCATAGGAACCCTTCTCGGTCTTGACCTGATTGACAACAACCGAGCTCTCGGTGCCGGCGTTTTCGGCGATCTGCCGAATAGGCTCTTCAAGCGCTTTGCGGACGATGTTAACTCCAACCATTTCCTCATCGCCGAGCTGGATGCTATCCAGAGCGGCAATCGAGCGGAGCAGAGCCACACCGCCACCGGGCACGATGCCTTCCTCAACCGCTGCGCGGGTTGCATGAAGGGCGTCCTCGACGCGGGCTTTCTTCTCTTTCATCTCGGTTTCAGTCGCGGCGCCAACGTTGATGACAGCTACGCCGCCGGCCAGCTTGGCCAGGCGTTCCTGAAGCTTCTCGCGATCGTAGTCGGAGGTGGTGTCATCGATTTGCTTACGAATCTGTCCGATGCGGCCTTTGATGGCTTCTTTGTCACCGGCACCTTCCACGATGGTCGTGTTGTCTTTGTCGACCGTGATTTTCTTGGCGGTGCCGAGGTCACTCAGGACAGTATTCTCCAGCTTGAAGCCGAGCTCTTCGGAGATGACTTTACCGCCGGTAAGGACGGCGATATCCTCGAGCATGGCCTTGCGGCGATCCCCGAAGCCGGGAGCCTTGACGGCGGCGACTTTGATGGTACCGCGCAGTTTGTTTACCACCAGGGTGGCGAGGGCTTCGCCTTCAATATCCTCGGAGATGAGCATCAACGGCTTGCCCTGCTGGGCGACTTTCTCCAGAATCGGCAGAAGGTCTTTCATGTTGGAGATCTTCTTGTCGTGGATGAGAATCTGGGGATCTTCAAGCACGGCCTCCATACTGTCGGGATCGGTGACGAAATACGGGGAGACATAACCGCGGTCGAACTGCATACCTTCGACAACATCCAGAGTGGTTTCGGCGGTCTTGGCTTCCTCAACGGTAATGACGCCGTCTTTGCCAACTTTCTCCATAGCCTCGGCGATCAGGTCACCGATCTGCTTGTCGTTATTGGCACTGATGGTACCGACCTGGGAGATCTCTTCCTTGCCGGATACCGGCTTGGACATACCCTTGATAGATTCACCGATGGACATCACGGCCTTCTCGATGCCGCGCTTGATGGCCATCGGGTTGTGACCGGCCGTTACGTTCTTCAGGCCTTCACGATAAATGGCCTGGGCGATAACGGTGGCGGTGGTGGTGCCGTCGCCGGCGTCATCAGAAGTCTTGGAGGCGACTTCCTTGACCATCTGGGCACCGATATTCTCGAAATGATCTTCGAGTTCGATTTCTTTAGCGACTGTGACGCCGTCTTTGGTGATGGTCGGCGAGCCGAATTTCTTATCAAGGACCACGTTACGGCCTTTGGGGCCCAGCGTGACCTTGACGGCGTCGGCCAGTTTATCCACACCCTCTTTGAGTTTGGATCGAGCGTCGGAGTCGTAATTTATAAGCTTAGCCATTAGAGCTGCTCCTGTTCAAAGGTTAGCGGTTAATAATTGCGTAAATGTCGGACTCGCGCATGATAAGATACTCTTCACCTTCAATCGAGATTTCGGTGCCAGAGTACTTGCCATAAAGAACGCGGTCGCCCTTTTTGACCTCGAGGTCGATCTTCCTGCCTTCTTCGGTGGTGCGACCCGGGCCGACTTCGATAATTTCGCCTTCCATCGGCTTCTCTTTGGCGGTGTCGGGGATGATGATTCCGCCTTTCTTCATTTCCTGTTCTTCGAAAGGCTTCACGATGACACGGTCAGCAAGTGGTTTTACCTGCATTTCAAACCCTCCTGTACTAGTTGGGAGTTAAGTTATTATTCCTAATTGTCTTATTGCCCATTTGGCCTTGTTAGCACTCACCACCAGCGAGTGCTAACAGGGAATATAGCTTAAACAGCTAAGCTGTCAAGCGGTTTCCTTGTCAAAAGAGATTTTTTCTTGGGGTATAGATGAAACGGACGCAGGTTGTGCTAAGTTGTTGTAGTTCAATGAAAAGCGTGAAGCTCAGCAATAAGAGAATATTAGTTCTGCAAAAAAACCGCCCCGGTCCGGGGCGGTCTCAAGGACAAATATCTAAAAGCAGTCTAATCGTCGCCGTTGGTGGTACCCAGGACGGCGTTTTCACAGTCGACCAGACCGGAGCCCTGCTGATAGGTGCTCAGGCCAATATCTTCAGCGGTCGCTCTGAGATGTGCGCGTACCTGGTCGTGGGTCCAACCAGGGTTATCCGACATCACCAGGGCGGCGGCGCCGGCAACCATCGGGCCGGCCATGGAGGTACCAGTAAGAGTGCGATAACGGCCCATCTTGTAGGTGGAGTAGATCCTAACGCCGGGTGCTGTTATTTCTATTTCCGGCCCGTAAGAGGAATAATAGTAAAAGTTGTCATTGACGTCGGTGGCCGACACAGCCATACAGCAATCGTAGTTGGCCGGCGCGGTAACGGCTCCGCCGGTATTACCGGCCGAGGAGATAAGCAGGATGCCGATGTCATCGCAGGCCTGCAGGGCGACTTCTTCTGCCGGAGCTCCCGGGCCGCCGAAGCTCATTGACATGACCTGAATATCATTATTGGGGTCAGCATCGAAATGTGTTCCGTAGCACCAGTCAATGCCAGCGATGATGTCATCCATCATAAGGAATTTCCTGGTGGATATTTGCACCATGTAGAGATTGCACTCGGGGGCTACGCCAACCACGCCGATGTCGTTATCGTCGGCAGAGACTATTCCGGAGCAGTGGGTTCCATGGCCGTTTTTGTCTTCCCAGTTGGTGTAGCTATTATAGACTACCGAATATCCGCCCGCCCAGGTAAGGTCGGGATGGTCCATGTCGCCGCCGGTATCAAGGACGGCTACGTTTACGCCAGCACCCCGGTTGCCTGAAGTGGCGTGGACATACTCGGCGTCGATGCGATCCACACCCCAGTCGAGGGTCTGCGCGTGATACTCGCGGTGAACCGGCTGATCCACATACCTGATGTTGGCGTTATTGCGAAGACTGCCGATGGCTTCTTCGGGTACCGTGGCATATACTATCGGCAGGTGTTTGTATTCGCGTTTAATCGACGCACCCGCGGCAGCCAGGGCGGCGTCGGGGCGACTACCTTTGTAAACTATAAAGACGTCCTTGGCGGCCGGGGAGGGTGCCGCTTTCTGACTGAGCACGCTCGTGGAAGTATCAGGAGAAGTGGACCTGTCGGTTGAGCAGCCGACGAAAAGAACTATAACTGCGATCAGGACCACTGAGATGAAGAGAAAGAAGATTTTCTGCATTGATCACTCCATTTGTTGGAAGGTTCTAGACTTGAACTACAGACACAAAATGCAGTATTATCACCTCCCCTCCGACAGACGATGCTGGCAAGCCGTGAATTTGCGGCGCATAGTTGAGTAGAATTTTTTGTTTTTAAAAGGACTATCCCGTCGTGAACATCTCAATAATGACAAAAATGGGCTGCTGTGTCAATAAAAAAGCCGGAATAGTTCTGAGCATAAATAAATGAATGGCTACAGAAAAAGCCGCCTTTTGAGGGGCGGCTTTCCTTTAAAGCTCTTTGCCTATAATCAATCGTCGCCGAAGGTAGTCCCCAGGGTGGCGTTTTCCGCATCGACCAAGCCGTAACCCTGATAGGTTTGCGGGAAGCTGATATCTTCGGCCGTTGCGTGCAGTTGGTCACGCACCTGCTGATGAGTCATACTGGGATTGTCCGACCAGATCAAGGCCGCCGTGCCGGCTACATGTGGACAAGCCATGGAGGTTCCTGTCATGGTGGTATAGGAGCCCTCCAAATAGGTGGAGAGAACGTTAACAGCAGGTGCTATCAGCTCAATCTCCTCACCGTAGTTGGTATTATAGTAGGCTTGGCCGTATGCGTCGATGCCGGAAATAGCCATAACGTCTGGATGAGCCGCAGGGTAATAGTTGGCCACATCACTCCTGCTATTGCCGGCAGCCGCGACCAGCAGGATACCTTCGGCATAGGCGGCAGACAGGGCTACACCCTCGGCCTCCGTCGGGCCACCACTGAAACTCATCGACATGATCTGAACATCGTTATCCTCGTCGCCGTCATGGTGAGTAGCGATGCACCATTCGATGCCTTTGATTATCTTAAAGAGGGATATGCGGCTGGCCCTTGATATCTGAACCATGATGACATCGCACTCCGGAGCGACCCCTACTATGCCGATATCGTTATCATCGGCGGAAATTATCCCTGCGCAGTGGGTGCCGTGGCCGTTCTTGTCGTCCCAGCGGGTGGTGTCTTTGCCCATCACCGTTGTACCCGGGCTCCAGGTAAGGTCAGGATGGTCTTTGTCGCCGCCAGTGTCGAGCACAGCTACGTTAATTCCGGCACCGCGGTTGCCGGATTCAGCATGGACGTATTCGGCGTCGATTCGGTCCACGCCCCAGTCAAGGGTTTGTTGGCAGTATTCATGTACAACGTCTTCTTCGATCGCCCGAATCTTCGGGTTCTTACGCAAAGCGTCGAGGGCATAGGCGGGAACCGACGCTTCCATAACCGGAATGTACTTATATTCTTCTCGTACAATGGCGCCAGCGGCCTCAAGCGCAGCTCGGGGGCGATCGCCATAATGGGTTATCAGTACGTCTTTATACTCGATTATGCCGGATAGCTTTTGACTTGTGAGAGACGAGGTGTCCGGGGCAGTTGATTGATCCTGGGAGCAACCGGCGAGGACAAACGCGATGGTGAAGACAAGCAGTAAGGTTTGGGCGAAGTAATGCTTCGTCATTTTGGACTCCATCTTATCTAATAGCACTTTGTGTTTTCAATAATTTCTTGAGTTCGGAACTACTACTTTATCACAACAAGAGTTCAGGTGTAATCTTGAACCACTACCAAATATAACAAATGCAGTCCCTTTTGTCAAGGAACGGGTCAAAGTAGTCTATGATTCGACAGTTAACGAAGAGCTAAAGGCGGTCCGGCGGGGTTACTGTCCAGCCCTGTCAGGATCGATAACGACCGGGAAGGCTACCGAAGATTGTAAAAGGCGTCCTTGCCGGGATAAACGGCGTGCTGGCCGATCGTTTCCTCAATTCGAATCAACTGGTTGTATTTTGCGATACGGTCGGATCGGCACATCGAGCCGGTCTTGATCTGGCCGGCACCGGTGGCCACGACCACATCGGCAATCGTAGCGTCCTCGGTCTCACCGGATCGGTGGGACACCACTGCTGTGAATCCGGCTTTCTGGGCCATCTCTAT
>CP070756.1:1752915-1780927 GCA_020348905.1 Candidatus Zixiibacteriota bacterium | reverse complement strand
TTCCCTACGAAGCCTACTTCTCTGCCCTACCGAGAATCGTGACAGCCCTACGAAGATGGGTTCCTGCTTTCGCAGGAATGACTTGAAAAGGGGGTGGGAATGACTGAAAGGGGTGGGAATGATCCCGCTAAGACGCGGGACGAAGACGCTTGAAAGGGGAAATTACTGCAACAGAAAAAGACTGCGAGGGGCAGTCTTTTTAAATCATGCTATCGTTTGCGGAGGTCTATGCGCCGGCTGAAGGCGATGCGTCCGGCTTCTTTACGCGGATGTTCTTGGTCACCTTACCGGCCTTCAGGCACGAAGTACAAACCGTAATCTTCTTCGGCTTACCGTCGACAAGAGCGCGGACTCTCTGAAGATTCGGGTTGAAGCGTCGCTTGGTCACGTTATGAGCGTGAGATACATTGTGACCGCTGACCGGCTTCTTTCCGCATATTTCACAAACTTTTGCCATCTTTCGTGTTAACTCCTTCCGGAAAAGGCTCTTAAGTTATCAATTATTCGCCAAAAGGCAAGAACTATCTGCCTTTAGGCCGATTTTTTTGCTTCACAACAGCTTATCGGTCGCTCGCCCTGCTTTCGATAACAGCTTGCGGCTAAAATGGTTGCAATTGACTTAATTTGTTGAATAGACTATTATTACTGCAACCGAGCAGGAATAACCCGCTAAAATACAGAGGGAAACGCCAATTATATGCTTGATCTTAAATTCATTCGCGAAAATCCACAGGTGGTCAAGGACGGCCTGAAAAGGAAATACGACAAGGCCGATGTGGACCAAATCCTCAGCCTCGATGACAGCCGCCGGGAAATAATACGAAAAGTCGAACAACTGAAAGCCGAGCGCAATAAAGTATCCGCTGACATAGCCAAAGCCAAGAAGTCCGGCAAATCGGCCGATGATGCGATCGCGGCCATGCGGCAGGTGGGCGAGGAAATCAGTAAGCTCGACAATGACCTTCGTGATATCGAACAGCAGATACATGACGTACTGGTCTGGATTCCCAACCTTCCCCACGAATCGGTTCCGGTTGGTGAAGATGAGAGCGCGGCCGAGGTCGTTCGCGAATGGGGAGAGATACCGAAACCGGATTTTGAGGTACTTCCGCACTGGGAGATCGGCGAAAAGCTGGGCATACTGGATTTGCCGGCGGCGGCGCGGATATCGGGATCGGGATTTTACGTCCTGCGCGGCATGGGGGCGTACCTTCAGCGGGCTTTGATTAACTACATGCTCGATGTGCACACCGCCGACGGTTATATCGAGATAGCGCCGCCGTTCATTGTCAACGAAGACTCCATGTTCGGAACGGGGCAAATTCCCAAGATGGCCGAGGACATGTACCGCACGGAGAACGACAACATGTACCTGATTCCCACCGGCGAGGTACCGTTGACCAATCTTCACCGAGACGAGATTGTAAGTTACAAGGATCTTCCCATGAACATGGTGTGCTATACACCGTGTTTCCGCCGCGAAGCCGGTGCGGCCGGTAAAGACACCCGGGGGATGATCCGGGTACACCAGTTCGATAAAGTGGAACTGGTGAAGATTGTCAAGGCGGAGAGTTCCTATGACGAGCTGGAGACTCTGACAAAGCAGGCCGAGAAGATCATACAGGGGCTCAAGATTCCTTATCGGGTGTGTACGCTGGCGACGGGTGATTTGTCTTTTGCATCGGCCAAAACCTATGATATCGAACTGTGGGCGGCGGGGGTGCAGAAGTACCTTGAGATATCATCGATCTCCAACTTCGAAGATTTCCAGGCGCGGAGAATGAACTGCCGGTATCGCGATGAAGAAAAGAAAGTCAAGTTTCCTCATACTCTCAACGGTTCCGGGGTGGCGCTGGCCCGTCTGATACCGGCGATTTTCGAGAACTATCAGAACCCGGACGGAAGTATAACTATTCCGGAGGTTCTCCGCTCTTATATGGGCGGAGCAGAGAAGATTGGGTAATGGCCCGGACCAATAAATCGACAAGGCGTAATATCGATGCCCTTTACACGGGGAAATCGACGGCTTTCAAGATTTTCCTGCTGGGCGGAGTGGTGATTCTGTCGTCGGTCTTCATCTGGTATACTTTTAACGTCATCGATCAGCTCAAAGAAGACACCCGTTCACAGGTGGTGAAATACGTTCGTATGTGGCAGCTGGCGGCCAACTCTAATATGTCGGGCAGTGAACTGCAGTTTATTTTCGACGAAGTCATTGTCAAGGCCAATTTCCCGATCATAGTCCTCAACGGGGAGCGCAAGCCAATTCATTACCGGAATGTCGCTGGCGTCGAGCCCGGTGACACCACCCGGGCCACGGCCGAGTATCTTGAGCAGGTGGCGATGGAAATGGTTGAACAGAACGGCGATTTTCCGCTGGTGTTTTCAAGCCAGACCGACACCTTCGTCAACTACTTCTGCTACGGCGATTCGAAAGTCATCAATCAGCTAAAGGTCATGCCGTTTATCGAAATCGGGATCGTGGTGGCGTTCATGCTGGTAGCCATAATCGGGTTTCAGAATATCCGTCGCAGCGAAGAGCGCCATATCTGGGTCGGTATGGCCAAGGAGACAGCGCATCAGCTGGGCACGCCAATATCATCGCTGATGGGCTGGCTGGAGGTGCTTGATACTGAAAAAGATTCGGAGAGTTTTGCCAGCGAAGGCAGGAAGTTACTCGAAGATACCGTATCCAACACCCGGGTGGATGTGGTGCGTCTTAGAAAAGTGGCCAACCGGTTCGGGCAGATCGGTTCCATACCCGAGTTGAAACGGCACGATCTCAACGAAGTAATCCAGGAGACGGTTGAGTATTTCAGAAGGCGTCTTCCTTTCGAAGGCAAGGGGATCAGGGTCGATTTTACGCCGGAGGTGATCCCGGATGTCAATCTGAACGCCGAACTTTTCAGCTGGGCGCTGGAGAACCTGATCAAGAACTCGCTGCAGGCGGTCGATTCCAAGTCGGGGCGCATCAGCCTGGCGACCGATCTGCCCGAGCCGGGTAAGTGGGTCAGCATTGAGATCAAAGATAACGGCAAGGGTATGCCCCACCGGGCCTCGCGGAAGATCTTCCAGGCCGGGTATACCACCAAGAAGCGGGGATGGGGACTGGGCCTCACCTTAGTCAAGCGGATTGTGGAAGAATATCACAACGGGCGTATAACTTTAAAGAAGTCCAAACCGGGTGAAACGGTGTTCGAGATACTAATTCCAGTAACCGGGGATAACTCAAAGAAAAAATGGCACGACCGGCGGTAACCAAGAAAATACTGTGGGTTGACGACGAGATTGAGTCGTTGAAGCCGCACATCCTGTTTCTGACCAAAAAAGGATACGAGGTGGATACCGCCATATCAGGCGATGACGCCACCGCCATGGTGTCCGAAGGTCGCTACGACCTGGTTCTGCTGGACGAGATGATGCCGGGCAAGGACGGCCTTACGACCCTGGAAGAGATCAAGGAGATCGAACCGCATCTCCCGGTCGTCATGGTGACCAAGTCGGAAGAAGAGTCGTTGATGGAGGATGCCATCGGTCAGAAGATCGATGACTACCTTGTCAAGCCGGTGAACCCCTCGCAAATACTTCTGGTTATCAAGCGGCTGCTGGATTCTCGTAAGATCATCGTTTCTTCGTCGATGCGTCGATATATCGCCGAGATCAACAATTTCAATCAGAAGCTATACGGCGATGTAAGTGTTGAAGACTGGTTTGAGGCGGCCCGAATACTGGCCTGGTGGAGTCTTGAACTGGATGAGAACAGCGATCCCGGGCTGGCGCAGGCGTTGTCGGGGACGCGTCGCGAGTGGAACACGGAATTCACCAAGTATATCGAGAGCAACTACCCGGGCTGGTTATTTGCGGAGAACCGTCCGGTGATGTCACCTGATATCAGCGGTAAGTACCTGGTGCCGGAGCTCCGGGATGGCAAGAAGGTGCTTTTCATAGTCGTAGACTGTATGCGGCTGGATCAGTGGATGCTTATTGAACCGCTGGTGGCGGAATATTTCAATATCCGCAGAGATTACTATTTTTCGATTATTCCCAGTGCAACGCCTTTTGCCCGCAATGCGCTTTTTGCCGGGGTATTTCCCGATGACATCCACGAGGCTTGCCCGGAGAATTATCGGGTTCAGGACGAAGGTTCCTTAAATCGCAACGAGGAGAATCTTCTGCATGAAAATCTGGTTCGGCAGGGATTGCCCGAGGATTTGCGAACCCGGTTTCTGAAGGTGCACAGTGACTCCGACGGAGACGCTCTGGCCAGGAGGATAGCGGACTTCTTCGACGCTTCGCTGGTGTCGATTGTATATAATTTTCTTGACCTGCTGGTGCACGGCCGTTCCAACAACGTCATCTTAAAGGAGATAGCCGGCACCGAGGCGGCTTTCAGGTCACTTATGAAAAGCTGGTTTGTGCATTCATCGCTGTTTGCTATCCTCAAATCTTTCGCGGCGCGAGATTTCACCGTTGTGGTGACATCGGATCACGGCTCGGTGCTGTGCCAGCGGGGAACGATGGCTCACGGCAAGAAGGCGACATCGACAAATCTCCGCTACAAGTATGGCGATAACTTGAACTCGGACGCGAAGGCCTCGGTCCTGATAAAGAAACCCAGGGAGTGGCGACTGCCTGAACTCAGCCTGGCCACGACGTTCATTATTGCCAAAGAGGATTACTATTTCGTTTATCCCAACCGCTATAACGAGATGGTGCGGCACTTCCAGAATTCATTCCAGCACGGCGGAATATCGCTTGAGGAGATGGTCGTACCCCTGGCCGTTCTGACCCCGAAATAAGTTTTGAAGCGTGTGTTGAACATAACCTCGCATAGCGAGGATGAAACTCTGGCGCTGGCAGGCAAGCTGGCGTCGTTATTCAAACCGGGCGATGTGCTGGTATTGACAGGAGTGCTGGGTGCCGGCAAGACCGTCTTTGTCAAAGGTCTGGCGACGGCCATGGGCATCGATGAATCGCTCGTTAATTCCCCTTCGTTCACCATCGTCAACGAGTACGCAGGGGAGAGGCCCATGTATCACTTTGATCTTTATCGTCTGGCCGATGTCTCGGAACTGAATGAGATCGGCTGGGATGACTACCTGGGATGTGAGGGGATTATCGTGATCGAATGGGGCGAAAAGGCGAGGGAGTATTTACCGACGCAGTACTACCAGGTTGATTTTGGCATTATCGACGAGCAGCAGCGTGAGATAGATATTTCCTACGTAGAAGCATGAAAGACTGGAGCAACAGCAATATCCTGGCAATCGACAGTTCGAGCCGGAGTTTGAGGCTGGGTCTGGCGTTTGGAGTGGACCGGCTGGTAAAATCGGACGAGGTTGTACAGCAGTCGCACGCCCAGGTGATCGTTAAGAAGATTAGCGAGCTTTTGCAGTCGGCGGCAATAGATAAAAGGCAGTTGGACGGTATTTGCGTTTGCACCGGTCCCGGCTCGTTCACCGGCCTTCGTATCGGAATAGCTGCGGCCAAGGGGATGGCGGTCGCGCTCGATATTCCGGTGGTTGGAGTGAACCTGTTTGAGATAGCAGCTTACAGGCTTCACCGGGTTGACTCGGCCGTGGCGGTGGTGATACCATTGAAGCGCGATCAAGTGTTCGTTGCCAGTGTACGGCACGGGCAACCCTTCGACGGCAAGATACGGGTGGTTCCGGTGGCCTCGTTACCGGCTGCGATAGGCAATGGAGCGGTGGCTGGAATACAGTTTGAACCCGGCGAGTCCTTTCCGGGTTTGAAAAAGCAGGATCTGTCGGCAGACATAACGTACGATGCGGGCGACCTGATTTACCTGGGCCGGGAGAAGCTTGCCAGTGACCAGACCGACGATCTCTCCCTGTTGGAGCCGCTGTACGTTCAGAAGTCACAAGCGGAGATAAAGTTTGAGCTACGCGACAAATCCTGAGATTCGCATGAAGATAAGGGAGTTCACCCTGGACGATATCCCTAAGGTTCTTCGTCTGGAGAGGGTTATATTCCCTGATCCCTGGTCAGCGGCCGCGTTCAAAGAGCAAGTTGCGGGGGAGGGCTGGGGCGGAATAGTGGCTGAATCTGACGATGAGATAATCGGTTACGCCTGTTACTATATCGTTGCCAATGAATCACACCTGACCAACATGGCGGTAGACCCCAAATATCGCAGAAAATCTGTTGCCAAACGGCTTTTGGACAATATTTTACAGGTCGTGACCGAAGGCGGTTGCGAGTATATTTTTCTGGAAGTACGGCCCAGTAACAGCGGGGCCATAGCTTTTTATGAGAAGTGCCGGTTTGAGGTGCTATACCGGCGCCCCAACTACTACCGGCAACCGGTTGAAGATGCGCTGGTGATGGGTAGACACATCGCGAAAGCGGAGCAGAATCAGCAGCTATGACATGGTTTAGAAAAGACAAATCCGGACTGACCCGACAGGAAAAGAAGAACATTCCGGAAGGTTTGTGGACGAAATGCAGCTCGTGCGGTGAGGTTGTCTACAGCCGGAAGATGGAAGAGTTGCTGTGGGTTTGTCCGAGTTGCGATTTCCATTTTCGGATTTCAAGCCAGAAATACATCGAGTTGCTGCTCGACGGGGGTGAGCTGGAGCAGTTCGATGCCGAGCTTTCGTCTAAGGACCCGCTGAAGTTCAAAGACTCCAAGCGTTATCCGGATCGCATAAAACAGGCCCAGCAGAAGACCGGCAAGGTCGAAGGGGTGACGGCCGGCCTGGGCCGGATTGATGGCATGCCGATTTCGTTCGCGATCATGAACTTCGAGTTTATAGGCGGTTCGATGGGTTCGGTGGTTGGCGAGAAGGTTGCCCGCGCTATCGAGCGATCCATTGAGCGCGAGATACCGTTGGTGGTGGTGTCTTGCTCGGGCGGTGCCCGGATGCAGGAAGGTATATTGTCGCTTATGCAGATGGCCAAGACATCTTCTCTTTTAGCCATCCTGGCCGAAAAGAGAATTCCATATATTTCCATTCTCACTAACCCGACCACGGCCGGTGTTATGGCTTCTTACGCTTCGCTGGGTGATATAATACTTGCCGAACCCAAGGCCCTGTTGGGATTCGCGGGTCCGCGAGTGATTCAGCAGACTATTGGGCAGGATTTGCCGGAAGGTTTTCAGTCCACCGAATTTTTCCTTGATAAGGGCTTTATTGACCGCATCGTTCATCGTAAGGACCTTCGCGATACAGTTTCAAAGCTGCTGAAATTCATGTGGAGAAAGTAATGTCACGCCATAGCTATGCTGCGGCTGAGAGATTCATTCTTTCGCGCGAGTTTTTCGGCATGAAGTTGGGGCTGGAAAACATCACGGCGTTTCTGGAGTCCATTGGTTCTCCTCAGTACGGGTACAAAACCATTCACATCGCCGGCACTAACGGTAAGGGTTCCACCGCAGCCATGCTGGCGGCTATATTTCAGGCCCAGGGGTATAAGACCGGCTTGTTCACTTCTCCCCATCTGGTAAGTCTTCGCGAGCGGGTGCGCGTTAACGGTCGGACAATTCCCAGATCGTCGGTGGCCTCCTTTGTTGACCGTCATCGCAAGGCCCTGTCAAAGCGAAAACTGTCGTTTTTCGAAGTAATAACGGCGATGGCGCTGGAGTATTTCGCGCGAGCGGGGGTGGATATAGCCGTTATAGAAACCGGTCTGGGTGGCAGGCTGGATGCCTCCAACGTGCTCTCGCCGTTGATGACGATTACAACTGATATCAGTCGCGATCACCTGGAGATTCTCGGCACTACTATTGCGAAAATTGCCAGGGAGAAAGCGGGCATCGTCAAAGAATCGGTGCCTCACCTGGTTGGTCTGCTGCCGGAGTCGGCCGAGGCCGTGATAAGAAAACGGTGTCTGCGGGTGGGAGCGCCCTTTTTCAAGCTCAGCCGTGGCAATTTCAGAACTGATTCGGCAGCAATGCGACTAAACTTCAAGTATAACGGTCTGGAGCTAAGGAACATCGCGCCCTCGCTTCTGGGGACCCACCAATTGCGCAACACTGCCCTCGTGCTCAAGGCAATTTCGATATTGAGGGAACGGGGATTGGTGGTCAGCAAGAAGGCAATCAGGGATGGAATATCAAATACGATCTGGCGAGGCCGGTTTCAGGTTATTCATTACCGGCGCAAACCGACTCACGTGTTTGATGTCTGCCACAATGCCTCCGGGCTCGAATCGTTCGCCGAGACTTTCCAGCTTGTGTTTCCGGGCCGGAGGGCAAAGGTCATTACCGGCTTTGTAAAGAGGAAGGAACATCAGAAGATGTTCGACAGTCTGTCCCGGATTGCTGATTCGTACGCCCTGGTGCCTCTTAAGTCAGGCAGATCGACCAACCTTGACGAGTTGGTGGGGTCGATTAACTGGCGAGGAATCCCGTTTAAGAAGTATGGTTCGCTAAAGACCGCTTATTCGAAGACTCTCGGAAACAGCGACCCCGAAGATGTTGTTGTTATCGTAGGTTCGCACTTTCTGGTGGGAGAGTTTTTCGAGAAATACAGGGTAAGATGACAGACCGGGGCAAAAATAAGGACACGAAGGAGATAGCCGGACAAAAAGAAACCGCGAAAGCCTCAAGCCGGGCCGACAGCGGCACCGAGAGTGAGGCCGTGGGTCTTCTCAAGAAGGAGCTTCAGGAGAAGATCACCAGCTTGACCGACGCCAACCGGCAACTGAAACGCAAGATTTTCGACCTATATACGATATTCGAAATCAGCCGCAATTTTAACTCGGTACTCGATTATCATCAGCTGCTCGATACTTTTATTTACACTTCTCTGGCCCAGGTGGGGGCCTCCAAGGCGGCAGTATATCTCGAACGGGACCGTCGGGATGGAGTTCTTGAGATAGCCAAGCATAAAGGTTCCGGTGATTTTCCCGGGCAGGATGTATTTTTTGAGAGCCGCTCAATTCTGGTTGACTATCTCACCGGTCTCAATCGGCCGGCGGTGACGGCTGACCTGATGGGTGAGATGGCAACAAGGTCGGAACGGGCGATTCTGCAGAAGTTTCATCCGGGGCTGGTGGTCCCGCTTATATACCAGAGTCGACTGAGGGGAATACTGCTGTTGACTGATAAGATGTCAGGACGTGACTTCACGATGGACGATATCGAGTTTCTGTCCATACTGGGAAACAAAATATCGGTGGCGATTGAGAATACGCGTCTTTATGAGGCGGAGAAGCGAACCAGCCAGCAGTTGCGGGCGGCCCAGGAACAGCTGGTTCATTCGGAGCGGCTGGCCGCGCTGGGAGAGATGTCGGCCAAGGTGGCCCACGAGATCAACAATCCACTGGGGATAATCAAGAACTATCTTCTGCTTGTCAAGAAGACCGTTAATAATAATAAGGAGGCCCGCAGCTATGCGGAGGTGCTGAGCCAGGAGATCGAGCGAATTGCGCGGATAGTCAAGGAACTGCTGGATTTTCACAGGCCGCGGGGTCTGGATTTCCAGAAAGTCGATGTGGCCAGGGTGCTCAATGATGTGCTCTTGCTAATGGAGCGGCAGATTGAAAGCAAGCGCGTACGCCTGGTGAGGGGTTTCCAACCTGATTGCCCCGAGGTAAGCGGATCGCCGGAGAACCTGAAGCAGGTCTTTTTGAATTTGATAATCAATGCTCTGGACGTGATGAACAAAGGCGGTACGCTCGAGGTTAAGGTAGCCTGCGAAGACGGATGGGTAGTGGTGCGTTTTTCCGATACCGGCCCCGGGATATCTCCGGAAATAGTGCCCCGGATTTTTGAGCCTTTCTTCACCACCAAGGAGCCGGGCAAAGGAACCGGTCTCGGGCTGTCGGTTTGCTACGGCATAATAAAACAGCACGGGGGGTCGATAACATATAAAAACACCGATGATGGCGGCTGTTTCGAGGTCAGATTGCCTGTGGTCGGTGCACCCGGAACAAATGAACGCAAGAACTGACAAAATAATCATTGTTGACGACGAGAAGCGGATGTGCGATTCGCTGGCCGCCCTACTGGGTGATGAGGGTTATCAAGTAGAGGCCTTTCAGGACCCGGCCCGGGCGGCTGATGCTATCCGTACCAACCGGGTTGATCTGGTTATTACCGATATCAAAATGCCCGGTGTCGACGGACTGGAGTTGCTGCAAATAGTAAAGCAGGTGGATCAGGATATTCCGGTAATTCTCATGACCGGCTACGCATCGCTGGAATCAGCAGTGGAGGCGATCGCCCGCGGGGCCTATGATTACCTGATGAAACCGGTGGAATTCACCCAGCTGGATCTGGCTGTCAGACGGGCGCTCGACAAAAGGCGCTCCGATCTTGCCCGCCTTCGCATCCTCGAAGAGCTGAAAATCTCCAACCTGATCCTGCACCGTCGAATAAGCGAGCTGAACGCGCTTTACGAGGCCGGCAAGTCTATCGGGTCAACGGCCAATCTGCAGGAACTTCTCCGTCAGATCGTAGCCCTGGCGTCAAACGTAACCGAGGCCCAGGTGGGCTCGATTATGCTTATTGATGAAGAGGGGGAGTACCTGACGATTGAAGCCGCCATTGGTTTGGAAGAAAAAATAATCGAGATAACGCGGCTGCCCATCGGGGCATCCATAGCCGGCTACGTAGCCCAGAAGGGCGAACCTCTCATAGTCGATAATGTTGAGCAGGACGATCGATTCCAGCGCATCAACAAGGAGCGGTACGGAGCGGCGTCGCTACTTTGCTGTCCCCTCACGATCAAAAACAAGACTATTGGCGTGATAAACATGGCCAATAAGCTCGGCGGGGAGGGCTTTACTAAAGATGACCTGAGGCTGTTGACCACCTTTGCCTCCCAGGCGGCCGTGGCCGTCGACGATGCAAATCAGTTTGAAAAGAATCGTCGGCGACTGACCGAATTCGAGATTCTCCATGAAATAACTACCGAGTTGGCCCAGATACAGTCTCTGAGTGATTTTCGAGGGCGGCTGTTAGGTAAGCTGGGGCGGGTATTTCCCATCGACTATTCAATCTGGTTCACCTGGGATGATTCAAAAAAAGCCCTTATGGCCGACGGTGTTTCGGGCATGGAAGACATTCCGTTAACCCGCAGCGGGAAGATAGATTTGACCAGGATACCCAGAGAGCAGATAGTCTTTCAGCCGTTCGATGGAGAAGACAGTGACCCGGCTGACATAGCCGCTCTGACGGCGGCGGTAGCCGGCAGACTGGCCAAAAATGAGCTTTTTCCTTCTCCTGATAATGCTCATATGGCTATCCCGATTTTCAAGTACGGCGAGTTAGCTTATGTGTTCTATCTTGGCACCGATGCCATGCGACGTTACAGTGACGAGGATGTATCGCTGGCCAAACTGGTAATTTCGCAGGCAGCCATCCTATTTGAAAAAGAGAAGTCACTTCTGAACGCGACCAGACTTCTCACAATGGGAAACATGATTTCCGAGATTTCACACGATTTACGAAGACCTCTGACTTCAATTAAGGGTGGTCTGCATGTAATCAGCAAACGATGGCCTGACGTAATGGACAACTCGCAGTTTCTCAAGGACGTCCAGGACGAGGTACACCGCATGAACGAACTGGTCCGGGAATTGGTGGATTTTTCAAACCCGAATAAATATCAGACCGAGAAAGTCGACCTGCGACAGATCGTCGAGCGGGCCGCTGAGCTGGTCGAAGCAGACCTCCGCAAGAAGAAAATCAAGTTCGAGGCGGGCTATGAGGATGCCGACTGGAGCGTGATAGTCAATAAGAATCAAATCATGGAAGCTTTTCTAAACCTCTTTATGAACGCTGTTGACGCGATGCCCGACGGCGGCACCCTGAAGGTCTATGGTCTGATTGAAAGACCAGAGCACAAGAAGTTCGACTACCTGGCGCTGCGGGTTTCCGACACCGGGGTGGGGATCAAAAAGGAGAACCTTTCCAAGGTTTTCGATCGGTACTATACGACCAAGGATAGCGGAACGGGGCTGGGGCTCGCGGTCGTAGAGCGGATCATATCAGCCCACAATGGGACACTTCGGGTCGAATCTGAGGAGGGCGGAGGTTCAACTTTCACGCTGTATATTCCGTACGAGACGGCCAACTAAGCTGCACAGAATTGCCAAAAATAAGCAAAATCCTGTAGATTGAGCTTGATTATAATTTTCAAGTGACGATATATATGCAAAAGAAAAGCATATGGCCAAAAGCAAAGTAAAAATACTTGTAATTGACGACGATCCAAAGGTTTCCTGGATTCTGACCGAGAGTCTTGCTGGCAAATTCGATTTCGTCTCCGCCGGTGACGGAATCGAAGGACTTCAGATGGTTTCGACTGAGAAACCTGACTTGATTTTGCTGGACATAAAGATGCCCGGTATGAACGGCATTGAGGTACTGGAGAAACTGAACAAGCTCGATGGTCGTCCCGACGTGATCATGGTGTCGGGGCACGGTGAAACCAACTATGTCGTGGACTCGATCAAGCTGGGAGCCGCCGAATTTATAAACAAGCCGTTCGAGGTCGAAGAGATAGAAATTCATATCAATGGTGTGCTGGAGCGGTCGCGGCTAAAAAAGGAAGTCAGCCAACTGAAGAACGAGCTGGAGGCCCGTGACAACTATGACAACTTCATTGGTGATTCGGCGGCGATGCAGGATGTCCGCTCTATAATCGAGCAGGTCGCCGACTCGGAGCTTTCGGTTCTCATCCGGGGTGAGTCGGGCACAGGCAAGGAAATCGTAGCCAGGCTTTGCCATCAGTTGTCCGGTCGCAAGAGCAAGCCGTTTTTGAAAGTCAATTGCGCGGCCATTCCGCGCGACCTTCTCGAGGCGGAGCTGTTTGGTTACGAGAAGGGGGCCTTTACGGGGGCTCACAAGAATAAGCAGGGTCGGTTCGAGTTGGCGGATAAGGGCACTATATTTCTGGATGAGATTGGTGACATGCCGATGGAACTCCAATCAAAGCTGCTTCAGGTTCTCGAGCAGCAGGAGTTCGTCAGGGTGGGCGGAATTCAGAACATTCATGTCGATGTAAGGATAATTTGTGCCACCAACAAGAATCTTGAGGTAGCCATCAATGAGCACGGTTTTCGCGACGATCTTTTCTACCGTCTGAACGAGATCACGGTTTTTCTCCCGCCGCTTCGCGAAAGACCCGAGGATATTCCGCTTCTGGTGAATCACTTTATAGACAAGTACAACAATCAATACGACAAGAGCTTTGGTAATCTGTCGCCTGCGACCATCGAAATGCTGGTTAATTTCGCCTGGCCTGGCAACGTGCGTCAGTTGGAGAATATGATTAAGCAGGTGGTGGTCAGGGGAGACGAGGCGGTGCTTGCAGACCTGATTGCCTCGGCCGGTTCCGAGGGAGTTGCGGTGGCTGCGGTCAGTTCACAACCGGTTGCCCAGACGAGCGCTTCCAGTGGATCTGACCTGCAGACCTATTCTCTCAAGGAAAGAGTCGGGAAGACAGTGGCCAGCGAGGAGAAGCGGTTGATTGCCGAGGTCTTGAACAAGACCAACTGGAATCGCCGCAAAGCCGCTGATTTGCTTGAAATTAGCTACCGGTCGCTGTTGTACAAGATCAAAGACTACAACCTCAACGCAACCGATTGAAGTTCCCACGAACGCGTACCTGGCTATCCTCCTAATAGACAATTGTGCATATTATATGTAACTGTATGCACATCGACCGACAGGCGGTTTGATTCTGGTTAGCGTGCGCCGACTACTTTCTCCCCCACAAGGTTCTGACAAACAATAACATAGAAGAATCAAAAATTATTTGGAGCGCCGACTTTGGAAAAGATTGCTCGATAGTGACCCTCATGAGGGAGCGGGAACAATTGTTGCTGTCCATTCTCTGAACAATAACATCGAAGGCATGACATGCAACCGGGAATGGGAACATTGGGCCACAACCAAGTCACAGAAGATTTATTCTTAGACAGAGTCAATATCGAGCTCAAACGAGCCGAGCGATATCGCATATTTGTTTCCGTGATAGTGCTCGATGTAGGCTTTGTCCAATCCTCTTTTCCCAATCAGACTTCATCGGTGATGACCGAACTGCGCAGTGTTATTCAAAAGAATGTCCGGGCCATTGATAATGTATCTCTTCTGACGCCGTCCAAGCTGGGACTTTTGTTTCCGGAGACGACACGTCAGGGTGCGGAGATAGCCTCGAGGAGAATCTCTGATCTTGTCAGGACCAGGTTGTCGGAGTTAAGCAACCAGGATTATGAGCAGGTGATTCCTCTGGAGATGGCTTCGTATCCGGATGCGGCCGGAGCCAAGAGCATAACTGACTTTTTAAGAGAGTATTCGGAGAAGAATATAAATTAGAGAGCCCTGTTTTTATTACCTCCCATTCCCAAAGGAAGATCGCCCAACCCCTCCGGGCGGTCTTCTTATTTTTTGCGGACTTATTAATCCAGGTCCGACACGGCCTCGCCAGCCTTGAACAGTATGAAGCGAATGATCGGTGGTCCGGCAGTCTCGTAGATGATCACGGTAGCCAGTATGATGGGCGAGATGATGTTGCCCAGTTCGGGATCGGTGCTGTTGACGATATCGATCAGGCCTATGGCAACGCCGGCCTGCACGACCATGCCAAGACCAAGGTATCTTTTTACATTGGCGGAGAGTTTTCTCCACCGGCTGATAGTGTAGATGCCGATTATTTTACCGAACACGCGGCTGATAAGGTAGACCACTCCGGCCAGCCCCAGGGCCGGCAGAAGTTCCAGGTGGAGCGAGGCACCAGCCAGAACGAAAAAGGCTATATATAGAGGCTGTTCCACTTGCCTGAGTTCGATGTAAACGAGGCGGTGCATCAGCGACAGGTTGGTAGTCACGGCGCCCATTATGAGGGCAGCGAACAATGGCTGCAGATTGAGGGTCAGTGCCAGACCGATGACGAGCATGACGCCGGCTACGATGATCATAAGCAGTTCGGCCTGATCCTCGACGTGCTGCTCCCACTTAGAGATGATATAGCCCACGCAGAAGCCTATTACGAGCGAGCCGCCGAGTTCGTACAGGGGGCTGAGCAGGGCGTAGAGCGGGTTGGTTCCGGCGCGTATCTCGCCGAGAGAGAAGACCAGCTCGAAGCCAAGGATGCAGACGATATTTGAGGTAGCCACAATAGTTATCAGCGTGTCGGTGAAATCACCTTTAGCCTCGAACTCCCGGATCACCAGCAGTGTGGCGGCTGGTGCGGTGGCGATTCCGATGGTACCGAGAAGCACCGCCGGGAACCAATCCAGGCCGACAATCACCAGCGCCACGGTGGTGAAGAGGGCCGCGCCCAACGATTGACCGACGGTAAGCCATAGTGTTTTTTTGCCGACCGAACGGATGTGATGAATTTCGAAGACGCCGCCAATGGCGAACATGATCAGGCCGAGGGCGATGTCGTTGATCAACGATAGGTTCTCGACGATTTCGGTGGAGATCAGGTTGAACATCGAAGGTCCGATAATGATGCCCATCAGCAAGTAGCCGGTGACTTTGGGCAGCCTGACACGCTTGGCCAGTTTACCCCCCAGAAGTCCAAGCAGCATCACCGCACCGGCGGGAGCGAGATAGTGAAGGGTTATATCGAAAATCGAGGTGGTGTCGTCCATGACTTATACTCTCATGATTTCGTCAGACCAGTCTTGCCATTAGGGTCTACTAAAAGGCCCTATTTCACAAGCAAAAACTTCTAACGAAAAAACGGTGAGCATCGCGTTAGCGACACTCACCGCTCATATCATTGTTGCCGACTTTAAGTGTTTACGGACAGGGGATGGGGGCCGGACCTCCTCGGTACAGGTGGTCGATAAGGTAGTCCAAGTCAAGTACATCGACCTGAGTTGAACCATCTGCATCGGCCTCCTCTTCGCATGGCGGGGCCGAACCTCCGCGGTATAGGTAGTCAAGGAAGTAGTCCAGATCGAGAACATCCATTTGACCGTTGTGGTCTACGTCGCCACGGATTTGGCAACAGGTTTGGCCTCCTGTATAAATAAGTTGCAGGGACGGATCACCCAGCCAGAGATACATGCGGGCGTTGGTGATTCCATAAGAACCCCACAGTTGAATCACAACGACCGAAGCCTGGTTGGAGGCGTCGCCGATGGCATTGATGCCGGCATCGAATACAGCCTCGTACAACTGTTTGTCGTAATCGTGATTGGGTATGGTATAGGATGGGTCGGAGGCGCCGAGATAAGCGACGGCGGCGTCGTCACCCTGAGTGAAGGCCTCGCCGATAGTAACACCGTTGTAACGCAGGTCGTTGTTGAGGCAGGCAATACTGAACACGACCGGTGTCATCTGGCCGTTGTTTATCAACGCAACATCACTGGTGGTAAAATACTGGCTATAAACGTTCCAGTACTGCCAGGTGGTATAACTGCCATGGCCGCGATAGTTCACCAGCCGCTGACCGGCGTTTATGTAAGCAATAACATCGTTATTTGATGCTTCGTCGCCGCCGTTAGCGTATGAGGCGCCGTAGGCGGTGGTGAAGTCCGGGTACAGAACGGTGTAGGTTCCTGACGGTGTCTCAGCAGCAGTCCTAATCTGTTCTTTACACTCCTGATACTTTAAGGGGGCTTCTTCCCAGTTGGCAACCAGCAGCGATTTTTCCAGCCATTCGCCGGCAGGCGGGTCGGACTCAAAGGTTACGCTCTTGCTGACCATGTTGTCGACCTGGGCGGCATTTGCGACACAAAAACGGCCGATGGCAATTTCGGCAAAGTAGTCGCTACCTTCAATCAGGGTGTAATCGTAATCACTGAAAATGCCCTGCATGGTGTAGGCCGGGACGTCATCCTCGTTACCCACCAGCAGAACGTAGCGAATGCCGTTAGTGAAGTACTCGTTATCGATATAAGCTTTGATGGTGGCGAAGTCGGAGCCGACGGTTGAGATTGGAGCGATGTTGGTTGCGACGCCCTGGGAATTCTTCCAGTTAATAAAAGGTGTCATGTTGCTGACGTAGGCGTCGGCGGCGATGATAAGATAATCGTATGCCCCGTCGCTGGCGTCGTCAACGGTGAGATTCATGTCAGAGTAGTTGAGAACGCGCTGCCGGTACATGCGGTCATAATCAGTGGAGATAGACCGCATCGACGGCGCCTTGATGTTTTTGTTATTGATACCTGTGAAGTCAAGCTTCACGGTAATCTCGGAGCAGGCTGTGAGCTCGCCGGTAGCCGGGTTGTACTTGAGCGGGTTGACTCGCAGGTTGACCACGCGGAGATCGCGCCAGATGGACGGCTCACCGACCGAGGCCGACACATCGGGATAGAAGGCATTCTTCCGGTAGGCCTCCCGATCGATGTCAAAGCCCGACCTTTCTTCCTGCTGGCGAAGTGGAGTCTGGAAGGGGTAAACCCGGTAGTTGGGTAAGGTCACCTCCGAGTAATCGACGATACTGACGCGGACGTCGGCGTTGCCGGGAATGCCGATCAGTTCTGAGATTACCGGTAAGCCCGGTTTGCCTATATCAAGAGTCGTGGCATAGCCGGGGAATTTGAGGGCCTGGTAAACGACGCCGTCTTCGGTCATTTCTTCTGAAGTGAAGCCGGTAAGCCTGAAGGTGATTATCGTTTCACTTCCGCTCGAGCTGATTACCTCCGCGGTCGGTTTCTGGGGTGTGGGCGAACCGTTCAGCGAAATCCAGTTGGCCTCACCAAAGGCGGGCGTCGCCACGGTGAGGGCGAGTATTATCAGCAGGATTTTGAATAGAAAAGAGCGACTCATACTTACTCCTTATCGGGACATTAGACAAAGTGCTGTTTCTTCCTGACCGGCGGTGCGGTCGACTTATCCAAATCGTAATCAAGTAAACGCGGTCAAAAGGTGAGGGTAAAATACTACCAGTTTTGACCTGATTAGCATATGGCAGTACCGTTAGTCACAAGGTGACCCAAAGGACCATACTGCAATAAGCCAAAAAATACGTTTTTGTCAATGCTAAATATCAGACGGTCGATGAGTTTGGTGCCGGTGATCACCAATCGAGGATTTGTTCGAGATTCTTGTTGAGCTTCTGAATGCGTTCCTGGTAGTCGTCCTTTTTGGCCTTTTCCTTGTTTATGACGTCGTCCGGGGCGTTGGCAAGGAAATCGGGGTTGGCGAGTTTCTTCGAAATCTTCTCGAGCAGCTGGCGCAGGTTACCCAGTTCCTTTTCCAGGCGCTTCTTCTCAACCTCGATATCAATCAGCCCGGCCAGCGGCACGAATATTTCGGCGCCGGAAATTATGGCGGAAGCGGACACAGGCGGTTTCTTCACGTCAGTGCCCGCGTGGAGGTTTTCCACCTTGGCCAAAGAGCGAAAATAGTCAATGTGTCTTTGAAGCAGATCGGCAAAGGCCTGATCTTTGACACGGACATGCAAATCTGATTTCTTCGACGGATGAACATTCAGTTCAGACCTGACCGATCGGACCGCTGTCACCACGGCCTGAATCTGTTCCAGGCTCTGTTCCAGCCCGTCGTCGATATGGCGGCCATCAGAAACGGGCCAGGGGCCGAATGTGATCGTATCATCCTCGGCAGCGGTCACTTTCTTCAGGTCCAAAAAGATATTTTCGGTAACATACGGCGTAATTGGGTGCAGCAATCGGAGAATCTGATCAAGGACGAACACTGCAACCTTCAGTGACCCTTCGCGAATCGGTGTCCTGGGGGTATCGGGTTTGATAAGCTCAATATACCACGAGCAGTAGTCGTTCCAGACGAAATTGTAAAGGGTCTTGGCTACCGTCGAGAGGCGATAATCCGCAAAGGAGGATTCGACCGACCGGATGGTCCGTTCGAGTCGTGACAGGATCCATTTGTCGAATATAACCAGATCGCTGTCGTCGATTTCATCGACGTTGAGTTTCTTGTCTCCCAAGCGCATCATGACGAAACGGGAAACCTGATGCAGTTTATTGACGAAGTTCCGACCCTGTTCGAAAGTATTGCGGCTTATCCAGGGATCCTGACCGTCGGGAGTAGCCAACACCAACGACATCCTGAGAGCATCGGCACCGTATTTATCGATTATTTCAAGGGGGTCGATACCGTTGCCGAGTGACTTGGACATTCGGATACCGTTGGCATCACGGACGGTACCGTGAATATATACATCAGAGAACGGAGCTTCACCCACGAATTCATACCCGGCCATAACCATGCGCGCAACCCAGAGGAATATTATCTCCGGGGCGGTGGAGAGGACTTTAGTCGGGTAGAGAAATTGCAGATCCTCGGTCTTCTCCGGCCAGCCGAGGGTGGAAAAGGGCCACAGCCAGGACGAGAACCAGGTGTCGAGAACATCTTCATCCTGGGTCAAGGTGGCCGGGTCGTACCCCGGGCAATCCTCTGGTTTGGGGCGATCGACCGAGACGAACATGGATCCGTCTTCGGCGTACCAGACGGGAATGCGGTGTCCCCACCAGAGTTGACGGGAGATGCACCAGTCACGGATATTTTCCATCCAGTGCAGGTAGGTCTTCGACCAGTACTCCGGGTGGAACCGCACCTTGCCCTTTTTCACCGCAGCGATAGCCGGTTTAGCCATCTCGTCCATTTTGACGAACCACTGATCGGACAGGTAGGGTTCGATGATGTTGTGGCAGCGGTAGCAGGTGCCGGCAGAAAGGTCGTATTTCTCTGTTTTTTCCAGATACCCCTTCTTTTTCAACTCTTCGACGAGCTGTTTCCTGCCTTCATAGCGATCCAAACCTTTGAACTTGCCGGCGTTCTCATTAAGGGAGCCATCGGTGTTGAGTATGTTTATCTCTTCGAGGTCATGACGCTTGCCGATCTCGAAGTCATTCGGATCGTGGGCCGGTGTCACTTTGACCACACCGGTTCCGAATTCGGGGTCAACATAGCTGTCAGCAACGATCGGAATCTCGCGTTCGATGATGGGCAAGATAACCGTCTTGCCAACGTATTTCTTGAACCGGCTGTCCTTTGGCGAAACGGCCAGGGCGGTGTCACCCAGCATAGTTTCCGGCCTGGTCGTGGCAACGGTTAAAAACTCATCGGTACCCTTGAGTTTATACTTGATATACCACAGGTGGCTATCCATGTCCTTGTGCTCAACCTCGTCGTCGGACAGTGAGGTCTGGCACGAGGGGCACCAGTTTACGATTCGATGGCCTTTGTAGATCCAACCCTTTTTGTACAGATGCGTAAATACCTCTGCCACCGCTCGTGAGAGCTTCTCGTCGAGCGTGAAGCGGGTGCGGGTCCAATCACAGCTGCATCCCATCTTTTTCAGCTGGTTCAGGATCATGTCTTTGTGCCGAAGAGCCCAATCGGACGTCCGTTCGAGGAATTTCTCTCGACCTATCCCTCGCCGTGTCAGATTCTCACTGGCCAGCTGTTTTTCCACGATCACCTGGGTGGCGATTCCGGCGTGGTCGGCCCCGGGGATCCAGACCGCTTCAAAACCCTGCATGCGGTGCTTACGGATGAGTATATCCTGGATGGTGTTATTCAGGGCATGCCCGAGGTGCAGAATATTGGTAACATTGGGCGGCGGGATAACGATAGTGTAGGGTTGCTTTTTTGAGTCAAGCTTCGCCTCAAAGTAGCCCGCTTCAATCCATCTCTGATATATCTTGTCCTCAACGTCTGCCGGCGAGTAGGCTTTGGCCTTCTTGTTATTGCTGTTGTTTTCCTTGCTCATTCGGACTTCTTAACTTATATTCGTCGCCTGCCGTCAGTGTAACGGCTTTTCAAGCAATGCTTTTAGGCAAAACATGAAATTTACTTCTCGAGCACCTGTTTGTCAAGGTGTCTAGTGCAGCTTGCTTGGAATCGACTCAGATTAGGTATTATTATCGTCAGTTATGCAAGATTCTGAAAGAAACCCTCTTGAGCCCAACCTGTCTCCCTTTGAGCGCCTGGTGGCCATAATGGCTGTATTGCGCTCCGAAAGAGGTTGTGCCTGGGACCGCAAGCAGACCCACCAGAGCCTGTTGCCATATTTGATAGAGGAAGCTTACGAGGTCGTCGAGGCGGTTGAATCCGGTGATTCAGACATGCTCTGCGAGGAGCTGGGGGACCTGATCTGCCAGGTAGTATTTCACGCCCAAATGGCTAAGGAGGCAAATGCCTTCGACATAGATGACGCCCTCAAGCGTATCGGGGATAAGTTGATACAGAGACATCCGCACATTTTTGGGGACAGGAAGGAACTCAATCCGCAGCAGGTGAGGGATCAGTGGGAGAAGATAAAGGTCGAATCGGGCGAGAAGAAGTCGGTATTGGCCGGTCTCCCGAAATCGATGCCAGCCCTTCTGATGGCCTATCGAATGGGTGAAAAGGCGGGCGGTGTCGGCTTTGATTGGACAGACCCTTCTGAAGTGATGGATAAAGTACTCGAGGAGCTTGATGAAATAAGGGGAGAACTTGCTGCCCCACAAAGGGATAGGCTAGCTGAAGAGATTGGAGACCTTTTGTTTGCGGTAGCTTCTTTGTCTCGGAAGCTTCAGGTCGACCCCGAGCACGCCCTGAGGGTGGCCCTTGCCAAGTTCAGAGACCGGTTTTCTCGTCTTGAGGACGCCGTCCGACAGTCAGGCCGGAGCTTCGAAGACTACACCCTCGAGCAGCTCGAACAGATCTGGCAACGCATAAAATAACCTCACCCGCGGGCGAGATTCCCGGAAATTTTTAGGAGTAAGGCGACCATTATTGTCTGCTATGGTCTTTTTGCGCCTATTTTTTTTTGTTGATTAAAAAAAAGGGCGGGCTACCTTTTCGGTGATTTTCAGGAGGATGGAAATTCATGATAGGTCAAGGAGATAACTGCCCTATAGTGGATAAAATAGGACCATAATTTGTGATAATCTAATGAAAGGTATGCCTATGAAGTGATTTTATGATTTGTTACTTGATTAAGTACCATTAAACGCACTAACTAAAATTAACTTAAGTTATAGAGGATGTTATGATGAGGAAAGCCTTAAGTCTGGCAACAGTGCTGTTGCTGATGCTGGGGGCAAGCTCCATGGCGACCGACACGCGGGTGATGACCATGGGTGAGAACAATCTGGTTCTGGTTGATAACGCTAACATCTGGCTGTTTCCATCGCGCGTATTTGAATACCCGAACCTGGCTATTGGCGAATTCAGTGATCAGGCTGGCAATGATTTCACGCAGCTTGGAATTCACTGGAAGTTTGGTTCGGACAACCCGCTGGTGCTGGGCACCTATTTCACCGACCTGGGTTTTCCAGCTTTGCCGGACAACCTTTTGGGTACCGATCTGGTGGACTGGGATTATCTGGATGCATTCGATAACCGCAGGATCGATTTGTTCTACGGGAACGAGTTGGGGGCATACATCTTTGGAAGCCGGTTTTCAATCTATCACAGCAGCGCCGAGATTGACAGTGACGCTCCGGTGGACATGTCGAGGGAATCGTTCGGATATTATGATTTTGACTTCGGGCTGACTTCTGAGACCGGAAAATGGGATGCGGCCCTTAATTTTGCTCTTGGTAGCTGGACTGATGAAGACGACCAGGGCAGAACCGAGTCAGAGCCGGACGGGTTTTTCGATTTCTCAGTGCTGGGCCGTTATTTTATGCAGCGTGGCCCCGATTACACCTTCATCCCCCATGTTGGGTTCATAAAGAACAAGAGAGGCGTAAAGTCGTATGTTGTCGATCCAGCTGATCCGACCCTGCTGACTCTGAGTCAGACCTCCAATTACGACGTAACCGCTTTCAATTTCGGCCTGGGCATGAATTATACTCCGGCCCGGAAGGTGCTCGCGGTTTGTGATTTCGGTTTCTCGTATGCTAAGTGGAAGGATGAGACCGAGCTTGAGGAGGTGGGCGCACAGGCGGCGGCCAGTCTCGAGGACACCGAAGCCTTTACGGTTTTGCCGTATTTCAAGATCGGTTTGGATGCCGACGTGTTCAAATGGATGGATATCAGGCTGGGGGCAACCTCGTTCTGGAACAGCGAAACGATCGAGGACAAGACTCTCAACAACACCGAGAAGTATAAGTTTGCCGATAACGAGACCTATCTCGGATTCGGCTTTCACTGGAACCGGCTCCATGTGGACACTTATACAGATCCGGAGCTATTCTTAAACGGATTTGACTTTATATCCGGTGACGGCGGTGGTCAGATGAATTTTGCCATCTCGGCCGTGTACGAGATGAAGTAGTCTTCTAAGAGTCAACAACCACAACAAACCCGGCCAGTGGATGGCCGGGTTTTTTTATCGGTCCCGTTTCATTTAATCGGCCCGGAAGTTTACTTCATCAGGCGGACAACGAATTCAGGAAGAGCAAAGCAGGCACGGTGAATTCGGTCATTATAGTATTGTGTGTCAAGTTGCAGCCGATCGTAGCGCTCCTGATCGAAGTCATCGATGGGGTCGTATTTCTTACTGCAGAATGCGAATGACCAAAGACCGGAAGGGTAAATCGGCATGAAGCAGGTATACATCTTCACAATGGGAAAGATCTCCCTCAGGTTCTCGTACAACGCTTCGACCGTCTTCCGGTTATAGAACGGCGACTCGGTCTGTGCAACCATAATGCCATCGTCTTTCAGTTGTTCAAAGACGCGCTGGTGGAACTTCTTTTGAAACAGGTCGGCGGCCGGGCCGACCGGGTCGGACAGGTCGAGCATGATAACGTCATACTGATTGCTGCCGCGTTCGATATAGCTCTTGCCATCTTCAAAAACCACCTTAGAACGGGCATCGGTTAAACCGCGGGTCAACCGGGGGAAATGCTTTTCAGCTGTCTCAACAACCATTTTGTCGATCTCGCACATGGTGCACTGTTCCACCTCAGGGTGCTTCATCACTTCCGTCAGGGCGCCGCAGTCACCGCCTCCGATGATAAGGGCCTGGCTCGGGGCGGGGTGTGCGAAGAGAGGGACGTGCGATATCATCTCGTTGTAGGAGTTGTTGTCGTTGTCGGCGACCATCAGGGAACCATAGAGGACAAGCAACTTCCCGAAGTCTTGATTCTCGATGACATCGATCCTCTGAAAGCTGGATTCTCTGGAATCGATTATGCGATTGACCTTGAGCGTCAGTCCCGATTGTCCGTCGAGAAGCTCGCTGTACCACACGTTCCAGAGATCCGTCATGCCTTCTTCAGAGATGTAAGTATCGTCGATTTTTTGTTTATTAGTCATATTTAAAACTCACTCGAGGACAATGTACTCCGGTCTTTTCAGAGCGTTAAAGTTGCTGCCCGAAACGGCGCAGTAAGCACCGGTGGACATGAACATTATCTTGTCACCGACATCGTGGTCCGGAAGCATCAGCCCATCGTACATGACGTCGAAGGAGTCGCAGGTCGGACCGGCCAGAACGGATAGCCGGGGAGGGCCGTCTTTGTCAGTGACAACCGGATACTGGCAGTGGTCATAGACGATACCGGAGAAGGTCGAGTAGAGACCATCATCGATATAATACCATACTTTTCCATCGCGGACGGACTTGCCGATAACCGAGCAAATGAGTGTTACCGGCGAGGCGGCGATATAGCGTCCGGGCTCACTGATGATCTTTATCCCCGGCCGGATATGGCGGTCGAGAGCTCTGGCTATGGGGGCACAAAATTCATCTATAGCCGGGACGGGTTCGGCGTACGCCACCGGGAAACCGCCCCCAATGTCGAGCAGCCGGGTATTAAGGCCGGCTTGATCGAGAGTACGGATGAGCTTATGGGCCACGGTGACGGCCTTGATGTAGTTTTCGGAATAAATGCACTGCGAGCCGATATGAAAGCACAGTCCATAGAAGTCATGTCCGGCCGCCTCAACCGATCGGGCCAGTTCGAGGACTCCTTCAGGCTTGCAGCCGAACTTGTACTGCAGATTGACCACAGCGCTGGTATTGGTGTTTATCCTGAATCGAACGAGTATTTTCAACTTTGACCGGTACCGGGCCAGTTTCTTCACTTCTTCGTGGTTATCCACTACGAACAGCCGAACGCCTTTTGAAACGGCATAGTCGAACTCGGGAATGGATTTGACCGGGTGCGAGTGTACCAGGGTTTTTGGGTTGATGCCGGTTTTCAGGACAACGTCGATCTCACCACCCGAGCAGACATCGAATCTGCCCCCGCGGGCGAAG
Organism: Candidatus Zixiibacteriota bacterium; assembly: GCA_020348905.1. Taxonomy (GTDB): domain Bacteria; phylum Zixibacteria; class MSB-5A5; order GN15; family FEB-12. The sequence goes on along the minus strand of CP070756.1, from coordinate 1,755,872 downwards.
ACTTCATCAATGACAACTTCGTGAGCGTTGGGCTTAACGGCGTAGTGAAGGGCGACCCGCGGGAGCGCCCTGGCAAGAGCGTCGAAATTGCGCCCTATTTCTCCGCGGGACATAAGCAGCACGGGGGTGGGCAGGTACTTCTGTCGAAGCAGCTCGCGGATGACGGTGGTATCGACGCCACGCTTTTGAGCGTTATGCTCAACAACGGAGAACTTGACGGAATGAGTCATGATGGCCTCGTCTACCCGGTCACCCGGCTTTCCGCCGGTTGCCAGCCGGGCTTATGATTGATAATCTCATCGGTCGCTGACGGCATCCCCCGCTTCAGTTCCGACAGGTGGGCGTTGTTGGAATCGAGAGCATCCTTGAGGTATTCAAAAGCCCGGTAGGGGTCGACGGTGTCTCCACAGGTGAAAAAGTCGACGGCGGCATAACCGTATTCCGGCCAGGTATGGATCGAAATATGCGATTCAGCGATAACCACGACACCGGACACGCCCTGCGGATTATATCGGTGAAAGACCGATTTGACGATGGTGGCTCCGGATCGCCGGACTGATTCATTAAGAAGTTCCTCCAACAACGGGAGGTTGTCGAGGGTCTTGCGGTTGCAGCCGCTGAGTTCGGCTACCAGATGGCGTCCGAGAATTTTCATTTTCGATCCCTCCTTCTCAAAGTTAAGAGTTGCGGTTTACGATTATCCACGGTTACATCAGGGGCGGCGAAGTTACCCATACAAAGGATGCTTCGGCGTCACTGTTATTTATGATCTGGTGCGGCTGATTCGACTTAAAGTAGAAACAGCAGTTGCGAGGCACCTTGTATTTCTTCTTGTTAAGAACTATGGTTATCGTGCCTTTGAACACATAGCCAAGCTGTTCTCCGGGCAGCGGATCTCTCTTTTCGAGTTTCTCTCCAGCCCTGAGCTGAACCAGAATGGGATCCATGAGATTGTTGGTGGATCCCGGTACCAGCAACTCGAAGGTGCTGGCCCCGGTGCCATCGACCGGAACTCTATCAGAAGGTTTATAGACCACGCGGGCCACCTCGGAATCATCAAAGAACTCCGAGAGGCTGATTCCGAGTGCATCGAGAATGTCAGCCAGCGAGTCAAGCGAGATGGACGTTTGAAATTTCTCGTTCTCCAATTGGGAGATGAATCCCTTGGTCAATCGGGCCCGGTTGGCCAGTTCTTCCTGGGTTAAGTCGGAAGCCAGGCGAAGGGCTTTTATTTTGTTGCCGATATTGAGATCCATGAAACTCGAACGCTCTTCCTTCGCCAGCCAAAGCCGGCTTCAAGTTTAATATAAGCACCTATTTTGTTTAGTAAAAGCGCACTAAAATAATAGCTGAAGCCACTATGTCAAGAGTTTTTTTCCCCTTGCGGCGAGTTTTTTTGATTTGCTCCGGGTTTGAAATCCGTATTACTTACTGAGCGGGGGCGCAGGGCCCGAATAGTATCAGTCGCAGGCGGTTAATTGGCCTGATAGACCGGACAGAAACTGATAGACCTAACTATCATACACTAATAATTACAAAGGAGGGATCATGAGAAAGGCAGTTCTGGTAATGACCCTGCTGCTGCTATTGTGTTCCTCAGTTTCAGCACAGGGAGTCAAGTTCGGGATCGGCGCTTTCGGCGGTCTGGATTATCCAGTCGGGCAGGAGGACCAGACCCAGGGGACGATTTTCGGGATCAGGGGGAAGGTGAAAGTTCTTCCGATCATCACCCTGGAGCCGCGGCTGGCGTTTACCAGTTTCGGTGACGCGGAGTCCGAGGACTTTGTTCTTGATCTCGAGGGCTCCAAAGTCAGCGCCTATGGTGTCGATGCCGTGATCGGTGCGCCTTTTGGTGGTCAGGGGTTCGCGATGTTCGGCGTGTTCGGGGCAGGATTCTATAAGATGAAACGTGACCAGACTTTCGAGGATTTCACGAATCTCGGATGGTCGGCCGGGCTCGGCTTCGCGATTGGATTTACGCCGATGGTGTCGGCCGATGCCAGGGGCATGGCGCATGTCATCCCCTTTGACGAGGGCGGTACCGCCAAGTCAGTTTCGGTCACGGTTGGCCTAAACTATTTTTTCGGAATGTAGGAGGTGATGGCTATGCTGAAAGTATGTAAGAATCTGGTTTTGCTCGGCCTGGCTCTCGTCTTCCTGCTGACCGGGTGCGGGCTTATTTCAATTACGTTCTTGCTGGATGAAGATATTGATGAGACCTTCGTCCCGACTTCCTTCTATTACTACGGAGTCGACGTTACTGACGAGGAGGACTGGGAAGATCATAAGGATGATATCAAGCAGGCCAACTGGGTGACTTTTGAGCTATATCTTACCAACCCGGGCGGGACGGATATCACTTTCGATGGATACGTTGATGACGCTACCGGTACTGCCTGCACCAATGCCACGTGTGCGATGGGAACAACCAAGATTTTGAGCAATATTACGATACCAGCCGGTTCCGAAAGGTACATTTCTCCGGGCGAGTCTTTGAACTTTATGGAGAATATGGACATCCTCAGGGATCTGGCTGTGACCGGGATGTTCAATTTCTATGGGGTTTCTACGGGTGGCTCATTCGTAATCGATTCGGGTCGTGTCGTGGTAGCCATCGTGGCCGTTGCATCTTAAAAGCGAGCAAAGTCGAGTCATTGTTCAAGCCGGCCTTTGTCGAGAGGTCGGCTTTTTATTTTAAAGCTGCTTGCGAAGCAACAGCAATGAATTTAACTTGGTTCGATTAGCCCCACAATTGTCAACCAAGGAGAGCTAAAATAGAAAAGTACAAGATAGTCATCATAGGCGGCGGTCCGGGCGGCTACACGGCCGGAATCAGGGCCGCCTTGTAAGGTGCCAGGGTTGCGGTAGTCGAAGTTGACAGGCTTGGAGGAGTGTGCCTGAATCGCGGCTGTATTCCGTCCAAGGCTTTGATCGCATCGGCCGAGCAGTATCGAAAG
>CP070756.1:1706985-1752815 GCA_020348905.1 Candidatus Zixiibacteriota bacterium | reverse complement strand
GACGAAGCTACCTTCGAGATAATGCAGATTCTGAAGGAAAAAGAAGGAATCTAAGATGGCCATAGGAAAGAAACGGCGCATTTCCATCAGGATTGACATGACACCGATGGTGGATATTGCCTTTCTCCTTTTGATATTCTACATGGCGACAACCCAGTTCAAACCGCCGGAAGCAAGGGCGGTGGATCTGCCGGAGTCGCATTCGCAAATCGAGTTGCCGGACAAGGACATTATCAATATTACGGTAACCAAATACGATTCGATTTACGTCGACTATGTTGAGTTGCGCGAGGTAGAAATCGAAGGTGTTATGGTGAACACCAAGGCCAGAATTGTCCGCATGGCCGACACCTACAATGTTTCGGCTGAAATAAATAAGGCCCGTGCCAAAAACCTCCGGGCGTTGATCGTGATAAAGGCCGATGAAAAGGCCAGTTTCGGGGTGATGCAAGACGTTATGCGATCTATGCAGGAAAACCACCTCGAACGATTTCTCATTATCACCGACCATGAAGTCGAGGTAGGAGATTCGGGTACGGACACTGAAAGTGCCTGACGGAGGTAAAACCGTTAGCGAGAAACCTGTTTTTGACCGTCTATACTATTGAGAGGAGAGTGATATTACAATATGGCTGGTGAAGTAGCAGAACGGGCACCGAAAGGTGAAAAGAAAGGACTGCGAAGACCAAAACGGCGAATCGCGATCCGTATCGATATGACCCCGATGGTGGATATCGCTTTCCTTCTGCTGATATTCTACATGGTGACGACTGTCTTCTCGATGCCGCAGGCAATGGAAATCAACCTGCCTCCAATTGAGCAGGAGGAAGAAGTCGAGGTTAAGGAATCGAATCTGCTGTCGATTCGTGTCGATGCCGACAGCCGCTTCTGGTGGGGTCTGAAAACTCCTACTCCGGACAACCTCCCCCTGCTGCTGCCGTCGGCACCCCTGAACGCCGATGACAGCGCCACCTATCGGTTGGATTCCGATACCCTGAGAAATCTCCTCATTGCTCAGAATAGAGAGAATCCGAAGTTAAATACTTTGATTTTGATACATCGCGACGCCAGTTATGCCGACATGGTTAACATCCTCGACGAAATTGACTTTCTGGAACGATCCTGGAACGCGTCCATTGCTCAGTCTCTCGACGTTGATGTCGAGGATATCCCTAAAGATCAGAAGTTCTCATATCGCTATGCCATCGGTGACTGGGAAGATCGCGATAATAAGATTATCGATGCTGCCATAGCTCAGGCAGCTGAAAGGGGTGAGTTATAATGCAGAATCCCCCGAATGCCCTGTATTCACCTTACGGCGCGTATGAGCTGAAGGCCCGCTACCAGTGGAACTTCCTGCTGGGAACGGCCATTACGACCGCGACTGTCCTGCTGATACTGCTGACAGCCTGGGTCATAACCAACCTGGGTGAAGAAGACCTCGAGGCGATAGACCTGAGCGCCCGGGTTATTAAGACTGTAGCGGATCTGGGCCCGCCTCCAAGTGTGGCCAAGAAACCGCCCCAGGTTAAGGTCGATCAACCGCAGGTGGCTGCTCCCAAGGTCGGTATTCCCACGCCGGTGGCCGATGATGAAGTGATTGACGAGGACGTGGTCCTTGCAACCAGAGATGAGTTGGCCGAGATTGTTGCTCCTGACATCACCGCCGCCTCCGAGGGCGAGGGAGACATCATTGTCGACATCGATGACGACGAGTATTTTCCGGAACCCGATGATTTCACTCCGGTCGAGATTTTCCCGGAGATGATCTTTCAACATACCCCGGAGTACCCGCGTCTGGCTCGTCAGGCCGGCATCACCGGTATCGTCTGGGTACGGGCACTGGTTGATCGTGAAGGCAATGTGCGCAAAGCCATGGTGCACAAATCTTCCGGGACCGTGTCGCTTGACGAAGCCGCTGTGGCCGCCGCGTACAAGAACAAGTTCAAACCTGGCATTCAGAATGGCCGTCCGGTGGCCTGTTGGGTGAGCTATCGCGTTAATTTCGAGCAAGACGGATAAGCGTTACCCCGCCTGGCGAACAGAGTTTTGGCACCTGACACTTTTCCAAGTGTCAGGTGTTTTTTTTGATCTGACGGACCCGGCCATTTCCCAGAAAACAAATCGCAAGTCCTTAGTTTTTTCCGGAAGATTCCCCTCTCTTAGTTGTATTCAAAGTGAGTTCAAGAACCGACCTTGCGTCGACAGGCCCTGGGGCCGCTTAAACGACGCGACGGGCCAAAACGTCCTTTATATGAGAGGAGGGACAAGTCATGGCTGGCAAAATTGCGAAAGCTGTTGCCGGCAGCGGAGGCAGCGACCTTATCAGGAAGAAAAGGCGGGCGGCCATTCGCATCGACATGACCCCCATGGTCGACATCGCTTTTCTTCTTCTGATCTTTTACATGGCCACCACGCAGTTCAAACCGCCTGAAGCTAAGGCCGTCGATCTGCCGCAATCTCGGTCGCAGATAGAACTGCCTGCCAAAGATGTCATCACTATAACGGTGACGAGGGTTGATTCCATCTTCGTTGATTACCTTGAGGTGGTGCCGCCGGAATCTGACTCTAATGAGCCCAATATGGTTATTCGCCATACTGCCGCCACTGATCTGCCGGGTCTGGACAAGCAGATTAAGAGGGCGCGGGCCAAAAGACCGTTTGCGTATGTTGTGATCAAGTCCGACAAGAACGCACGCTACGGAACCATACAGAGCATTACCGATGTGCTTCGCAATGAAAACTGCGGGCGATTTCTTCTTGCCGCCGAGCAGAAAGCCGGCAAAGGAGGTGAGTAGTTATGGCATTGTCTACCTATGCACCCTATGGGGCCTTTGAAATGAAGGCCAGTTATCAACGAAACCTGCTGGTGGCTCTTTTCGTCACTGTAACCTTCGTTGGGGTGGTGCTGGTTGTCTATCTCATTGCTATGGGATTTGCGGCCGTCGAACAGACTCCGGAAGTGCTGCCGAACCCGGGGCCGATTATAGCTATACGGGACATTCCGCCGCCGCCACCCATCATACGGGAGAAACCCATATTCGCTTCGCAGGAAAAGCCAAAGCAAGTCAGGGTAGGCCCCCCGGTGCCGGTACCTGACGATGAGATTCTGGAAGAAGAGGATATGGTCATCGCTTCACGCGAGGAACTTGCTGAATTGGCGAGCGCCAGTGACCTGCCCGACCTGCCCTCAGACGGAGGGTTTGTCATCGATACAACCGATTGGCTGCCACCCCCGCTAACCACCTATATCGAGCACGATGAACCCGTTGAGATGATCTACCAGTACGTTCCGCCCTATCCGCGGCTGGCAAAGATGGCTGGCGTGGAAGGAATCGCCTGGGTCGCAGCCTGGGTCGACAAAAACGGTAACGTGAGCAAGGCGCAGATCGCGGCCTCATCGGGCAATGACCTGCTCGACGAGGCCGCTGTGCAAGGCGCCTATAAAAACAAGTACAAGCCCGCCATTCGCGACGGGCAGCCTATCTCCATATGGGTTACATATCAGGTGAAATTCCAGTTAGATCACTGAGGCATATATCGCGGGTCCGGGGGCAGAATGAGGGAGAGGGCGAGAGTGAGGGGGTCTCGCCCTCTGTTAGGGCCTTATTGGAGGCTGAAAACGGCTCTGCGAATTAGCCGTTTTGCCGGACGCGAGGGCCGGCTCGTATACCATTAAGACGTCCTGTTTCCCCGCTCCGTTGAAGTCTCACCGTGGCAGCAGAAATTGCTGTCCGCCTCAAGCCGGTTTCGCTCCATCAATATCTTGTAGCTAAGCTACTGCCTAGCCCCAACATGTGACATGACTTCAATTAATTCTGCTTTTTTTCAGATTTTCGCTTGACAACTGCACAAATGTGCAGTATTATGGCTCTGCCCGAAAAAAAGGATATCAGCTGCTGCCAAGAGCTGACAAAACGCGCAAAGGAGCCAGGTTATGGACAGAGTAAGTATCACCAACCATGTCTTATCTGCTGAGTTATTTGAGGACTACCACCATCCCGTGGGAGCCTTCGCCGAAGATACCGGCAACAATGAATATTACACCTATCTCAACGCCGCCACCTGCCCCGACTGTGGGGCGGCTATGGTGCGGTTGGGAGGATGTTTTACCTGCATGTCTTGTGGCTTTGCCAGTTGCAGTATCTGAGTAATCTGACAATCGCTTTAAATAGGGGAAGGGTTAACAATGCGTTTAGAGGAACTTCAAAAATGGGCTATGCCGTCGCGGCTTATCCAGCAATGGCGCCAACGTCAGGGAGAGATGCTGCTGCCGGTTCAAATCAAGGCGGTCCGTCGCGGATTGATGGGTAGCAACGGCGGCAGCAGTGAATACAATCCACCACGCCTGCTCATTTCGGCACCAACATCGTCCGGTAAATCATTTTGTGCTGAACTGGCCGCTGTCAAGGCGCTCGTAGCTCGTCGGAAGACCGTCATGCTCTTTCCTCTGAAATCCCTCGCCGAGCAAAAGTACCGTCTGTTTGAGCAGACCTATTCTGAATTGGGCGTCAAATGTCTGATTGTCACCGGCGATCATCCCGAAAACGACCGTCGCTTTCTCGACGGTAACTACCAGATTGCCATGGTAATTTACGAAAAATTCGATCTTTTGCTAACCCGTTCACTCGATGCCCTCAAGAACATCGGGTTGGTGGTTGTCGATGAAATTCAGACTATCGGTGACCCTGGCCGAGGGGCGGTTCTGGAACGACTCCTGACTAAGATCAAAGCTTCGCAATATCGACCGGGTCTGGTGGGACTGTCTGCCGTGATCGGCGATGATGTCTCATCAGCGGGCCAACTGGCAGAATGGCTCGATGCCAACCTGGTTGAAGAACGTATCCGTCCGGTTGACCTTATGCGCGGCGTGGCCACCGAAGGGTCGTTCCGCTATCGTTTGTTTAACAACGGGCTCGATGGCACCGAGGAATTCGTCAAACCGGATGGTGATGAAAACACCTTCGACAGTTTTATCAGGCAGATTAAAGACTCCTCCGGCTCGACCCTGGTGTTTCTCAAGTCGCGCCTGGATACTGTCGAGGCTGCCTTTACCCTGGCGGCATCGGTCAGCTGGCCCCCGGCGAAAAAGGCATTGCTCGAGCTTGAGGGGGAAGAGCCGTCGTTTCTGATCCGCTCGCTTAAACAGGCCCTCGGCCGCGGAGTTGCTTTTCACAATTCCGACCTCTCGGCAACACAGAGGCAAATCGTAGAACAAGCTTTTGCTGAAAAGGAAGTTAAGGCACTATTCTCAACTACTACTTTAGCTATGGGGGTAAACCTTCCGGCCGATATCGTCTATCTGGAGACAGTCAAGTACAGTTCCGGAAAGTATGATCTCAAGCCCTCGCTGGTCCCTGTAAGTCGAGCCGAGTTTGACAACATGTCCGGCCGGGCCGGCCGCCTGGGCCTGACAACTCAGACAAACAACCCCGGTCGCGCGGTAGTCATGGCTGAGAATCAATTCGATGCCGACATCCTCTGGCAGACCTACATTGCCGACCAGAGTCCTGAAACGGTGAAGTCCGCGCTGGATAGTATGCCGCCGGAGGATCTGTTGCTCGATATGGTCGTCAGCGGATTGATATCCACCGGTGATGAGACGACCTTTGCTGAAACTTTTCGTCACACCTTCTATTACTATTGCCATCGAAATCCTTTGCCATTCCAAGTAGATGAAGTCCTGGCCAGTTTACTCAGCGAGAGGCTGATCACTACTGATGACCTGACTAACGAAATCAATGCAACCCCTTTGGGTGTGACCGTAGCCAGAGGCGGTCTCAGCGTTAAACAGGCGCTTCATTATCAGCGAAAGCTTCAACAAGGGTATCCGGAAACATCCGCCGGTTGGATTGCTGTGGCTCTCGGCGGGTCCGGATGGGACCTGCCACCGGGAGCACTCAGTCGAACCGAACAACTGCAGAATATTCCGGTGAGGATGCTCCACCGGCATTTCGATTACCTGCTCGATGAAGCCGTAATCCTCCTGGGGCATGGCAACCTCAACCAGCGTCTGACCTACGTTCAGGCCGCCGCATTGAAGGGATTCCTTCTGCTGGAACGCTGGCGCCAGCTGACTCCGGTGCAGGTACTCGAGGAGGAGTTTCAGATGCACCTGGGACAGATAATGTCACTGGGAGAAACCGCCGCCTACCTCGTAACGGGCATCGCCGACCTGATCGAAACCTTCGATAGATCTTCCACGGTGCCTGATCGCTTACGGCAGTGCGCCTTCAGCCTCAAACGGGGTATGCCGTTCGATATCAAACCGATGTGTGACCTGTTCGGCCGGGTACTCAATCGCCACGATTTCGCCGCTCTCGTCAAAGCCGGGATAAGAACCGTACCTGAGCTTTGCCAGGCAGATGAAAATACCATAGCGACCCTTATAAATGGGTCGTGCAAGCTTAAGCTATTCAATGCTAAACTCAATAAACTTAAACAGGAGCTTCAAATGCAGACCAAGTGTGCCGTGGCTGAAAACAGCCACAAAGGAATTATGACACCGGCCGTCTCGGGTCTGGAGTCAATTGAGATCGACGGTGCCTCGGACCGTGAACGTTACCTGGTCAGGATTAACGGATTTCCCGTCAGGCTGACCGGCAAGTCCTTCAAGTACTTCACCAAGCTGGCCTGGTCGAGACTGAATCGGGATTCCGGGTGGATTTACAAGGAGGATATCGAAGTCGGCTTCAACCAGGCCAGGTATCTTTACCGGATGAAAGGTGAGATAAGTGCCGGGTTAAACATGTCCTGGCCTGTGATTGAGAACAACCGGCTGGGTTATTACCGGCTCAAAGCCGACCCCTCCAAAATCCGGATTAACGTCGACAATCTGAAAAATCATCCCGATTATGAGGTGCGGTCGCTGGTTCTCAATCAGATCCCCGGGACCGTTAACTGAGCCCGATTGTCGGATTCCATAAGCCGTGCCGGCAATTTCCCGCTGGTGCTCTCCGGTAAGGGGCACCGCCACCGTTCTGCCCGGCACAAAGGGCCGGTCAATATTGTATAATATTATGAAGGCAAGCAACGGCCGACAGGCCTGTCGGAACCGCCGAATGCCCTGCGAAAATAAAATTTGACAACGACTTATAAAAGCAATTGCTTGCGTTCAGGGAATTTGCTATTGGCCGATTAATTAGGTAGAACGGTGCTCAAATGATAATAGGCAGCAAAGAAAGACTCCCAATTTTAGCCTCCGACCGGGAAGAAAAGTTTCCCGTTCTCCCCCTCCGAACCGGGGTTCTGTTTCCCGGAATGATGCTTACGATCCAGGTGGGCCGGCACGATAACCTGCTGCTGATCGAGCAGAGCAAGTCCGGAAAAAAACAGTTTATCGCCTCGTATTCACCCCCGAGGTACTCCGAATCCGAGCCGGCGCCGATTCATCAGGTGGGTGTTCTGGCGGTCGTGCGCGACATCAGGCCCGGTCCGGGAAACTCTGAGATCGTTACCATCGAAGGAATCAAGCGCATTGTCATATCCAAGATCGTCCAGACCAAGCCCTATATCGTGGCAGCCGCAAACTATCTGCAGCCGCACGACAAAGCGTCGCGCAACGTACAGGTCAAGATGGACGAGGTTATGTCGGTCGTAAAGGAGATAACCGGCCTCGATCCAACCTACTCGCCTGAGCAACTGAATGTACTCAAGATGAATCGTGACGAGCATTCACTGGCAGCCGATATGGTTGCGTCCACGTATCATTTTCCCCTCGAAGCCAAGCAGGATCTGCTTGAAACTGTCAATCTCGAGCTTCGTTTCGAGCGTCTGCTCAATTATCTCAACGCGGAATTGAGTCGCGTGGTCACCGCCCATAACATAAATGCCAATGTCCAGAAGAACATAGAAGAAGAGCAGAAACGGCACTTCCTCCGTCAACAACTTCACGAGATAAGAAAGTTGCTCGGCGAAGATTTTGCCGAGGAAAAGGAAGCTGCCCGGATCAGAAACATCATCAAGAACACGCCTAATATGCCCCCCGAAGTGGTGGCTCGCGGCACCATCGAAGCGGACCGACTCTCACAATTGTCCACTGCCTCGGCCGAATATGGCGTTACCAAAAACTACCTTGACTGGCTGCTGGCTCTCCCGTGGGGTAAATGCAAGCCCGAGGACTACAGCATGTCCGAGGTCGAGAAAGTTCTCTCGACCGAATACTACGGACCGGTCAGTCTTAAAGAACAAATTCTGCAGCGACTGTCTGTCAGAAAGCTTCTCGGTGGTGTCAACGAAGGACCCACCCTCTGCCTGATCGGTGCCCACGGCACCGGCATAGCCGCTATCGCCAAGGCCATTGCCAAGGCCATGGGCAAAGAGTTTATTCGCATTTCGGTCGGGGGCATTTCGGAAGTTTCGGAGATCAAGGGCATGCCCAGAACCTTCCTGGGCGCCATGCCGGGTAAGATCATAAGGGCCCTCAGAGACGCCGGGACATGTGACCCGGTCATGCTTATCGAGGATATTGACTATTTCAACATCGAGAACGATTCCTCTGTCAATATGGCCCTGCTCGAGGCAATCGATAACAGAGTCAACTCCCGTTTCCTGGACAATTATATCGGCGTGCCGTTTGACCTGAGCAAAGTCGTCTTCATTTGCTCGGTGCGGTCGTACGAAGAAATCCCGGAGCAATTCATCCCACGCTTCGAGATCATCGAACTACCCGGATACATCGAGAAGGAAAAGATCGTTATAACCAAGCGCTATATTATACCCAAGCTGCTCAAGAAACACGGTATCACGAAAACCGAACTGAAGTTCACCGACAGAATCCTGGCCCGGATCATCAACCATTACACCATGGAGGCGGGGCTGCTTGGCCTCTCGCAGCAACTGGAGAAGATCTGTCGCAAAGTCGCCCTCGAGAAAGTCTCCAAACGTCGCAAGAGCTGGTCGATGACTGAAAGGAATCTTGAGACTTATCTCGGTCCACCGGTTTACATCCCCGAAAAGGCTGAAATTCAACCCGAGATAGGTATCGCCGCGGGCCTGGCCTGGACCGGAGCCGGGGGAGACTTGATGTTCATCGAGGGTCTGAAGATGAAAGGTGAAGGTCAGATCTTCACTACCGGGTCACTTGGCGAGGTAATGAAGGAATCGATTCAGGCTGCCTACTCGTATGTGCGTTCAAAAGCCGATATGCTTGGCATCGATTTCGGTGATTTCTCGGATTTCGACGTTCACATTCATTTCCCTTCCGGTGCCATTCCCAAGGACGGACCGTCGGCCGGAGTGACCGTCTGCCTTGTGATTGCATCGGTCATGGCCGAACGACCCATCCGCAACGACATCGCCATGACAGGTGAAATTACCCTTCGCGGAAAAGTTCTTTCGGTGGGCGGCATCAAAGAAAAGGTGTCAGCGGCGTTTCGCGCCGGTATTTACAATGTTGCCATTCCCAAAGAAAACCAGAAGGACCTGAAGGATCTTCCCAAGGAAATTCTCAGGAAGACAAAGTTCACTTTGATTGAAAGAGTCGACGATCTGTTTGAGCTGTGTCTGCTCGACTTCACGCCTTCCTCGTATACCCTTGAGAAGATTTTCCAGGAAGAGATCAAGAAGGCCAAGAAGAAAAAGCCCCGCGCCACCAAGAGCAAGACCAAGGCCGCCAAGCCCAAGTCAAAAAAGTAGCCCAATCTTCCGGGTGCGAACTCGCTTCACCCAACAACTCTCTGTGCTCAATTCAATCCGTTGCCGAGCAGTATCTTGCCCCGGTGCAACAAAACTTTTTGTTTACAAACTTTTTTGAAAAATGTATCATCGACTATCAGTTGTCGAACTTACTTTGAACCTGCCATCGCGGATTTGAAATGGAAAAGCCAGAGAAAATGGAGACTTTTCATATAACCACTTTTGGTTGTCAGATGAATCTGGCTGATTCTTCCACTCTTGCAGCGGCCATGATAAACCGGGGCTACCGTCGCGTCAACAGCGAGTCCGAGGCCGACCTGATCGTACTTAACACCTGCTCCGTCCGCGAAAAGGCCGAAACGAGGGTTCTGGGACGGCTCGGTGAACTCAGCCGCCTCAAACAAAAAAACCCTCATCTCCGGTTGGCCGTCGTGGGTTGTATGGCCCAGCGCCTTGGTTCGCAACTGCTTGAACAGGCCCCGTGCGTGGACTACGTTCTCGGGACCGACCGCGTATTTGATTTACCCGATGTTATCCGTAATTCAAACGGCACGCAGACTATCCTGACCACTCTGGGGCGGGAGAACATCGATACCATCACCCCCATCAAAGAAACGCCTTTTTCCGGATTCGTCACTATTTCGCGAGGCTGCGATAACTACTGCAGTTATTGCATCGTACCGTACGTGCGCGGTAAAGAAAGGGCTCACTCGGCTGACTTTATCATTGATTCGATCAGGAAGATGGTCGCCGACGGCGTGGTGGAAATCACTTTGCTGGGGCAGAACGTCAACAGTTATAGCTGCGACGGCACTGATTTTCCTGCCCTGTTGGAGCGTGCCGCCCGTGAAACAGATGTCCGACGACTGCGCTTTATGACTTCCCATCCCAAGGACCTCTCCCGGAAGCTTGTTGACGTCATGGCCGGTCAGCCCAAAGTGATGCCGCATGTTCATCTGCCGTTGCAGGCAGGTTCCAATCGCGTCCTTCAACGCATGGGGCGCGAGTACACCACCGAACATTACCTTGAAATCATCGACTACATTAGAGGTGCGCTCGACTATGTCTGCCTGACTACCGATCTGTTGGTCGGTTTTCCCGGGGAGACCGGGCAGGAGTTCGAAATGACCCTGAAGATGGTCGAACAGATAGAATTCGATAGTGCCTTTATGTTTCGATACTCAGCCCGCCCCGGCACCGCCGCCGCTCGTTTAGAAGACGACGTTCCGGAAGAGGAGAAGATTGATCGACTCAACAAACTGATCAGACTTCAGAATCAGGTCTCCCGCCGCCGAAATCAGCGCGAGGTGGATCAGGTACGGTTCAGTCTGGTGGAAGGAACCTCTCGAAGGGACAAGGCTGTCATGCGTGCGCGTACCGAAGGTAATAAGACGGTATTATTCGAAGCCTCCAATGCTGCAGCCGGTGACATTGTGCCGGTTCGGATAACGACTGCGGATGCCTTTACTCTGCATGGCCGCATGGAGGAAACTTTGTAATGCTGGCGTCGCTGTTTTCAATCGTAACGGCTTTCCTGGTGCTCGTGACGGTCGTTTTTCTGATTTATCGTCTGGGTTTGTTCTGGGGTGAGGGTGTTGCGGGAAGGTATTCCTTTTTGTCAGGAGGTATACTTCTTTTTGCAGCCGCCAGCTGGCAGGTGGTCAAGAATCTGACTGATTACTACCAGTGGTTCGTAGAAGGTGCCTACCCGATTCTGGACCTTTCGCAGCTGATTCTGTTCGTGATTGGCGCCATATTGCTTGTCATCGGACTGGCTTTCTATGCCGACTTCTGGCAAACCAGGCGAGAGGAATTGACCTCCCGCGACAGGCAGCTTTCAATTCTCAACAATCTGCAGGCCGACGCCCGCGAACCTTATCAAATCATCGAGTTGCTCAGCATTTCCATAAAAGAGATAGTCAGCAACCTGCCCGACACGGCCGGCGCCATATTCTTTGTCAATCGCACTCAGAGGCAGTTGGTCCTGACTGCCGCGGTTGGCTTCACCAAGCAGGAAACAGCTTTGCTGGAACGGTATCCCTACGGCCACAATATCATCACTCAGGCTGTGGAATCAACAGAGCCGGTTGTTTCGCAATCTTTTGATTTCGTCGACGCCGGCGGCAAGACCATTGTATCCAAATTCAACTCGTGCCTGGTCCTGCCGTTGATATCGGGAACCGAAAAAATCGGCGCCATGGTCCTTGCCTGCGAGCGCAGCCGCTTTTTCGGGAGGACTGAGATCAGTTACCTCTCCCCGGTGGCCGACTGGCTGGCGCAAATGATCAAATCATCCCGTTTGTCGAAGGATCTGACTGCCGCCAGAAGAGAACTGGAAAACTATATCTCTCAGTATTCGGGATTTTCAGCGAGGATCCTGTCCGCGGCTGATTCTTTCTCCCGTTCTGAAGCCATGACTTCGTTCTGTAGCAGTCTGGTGGGACTGGCAGCCAGTAAGTCCGTCCATCTGCTGGGAATGAAAAGTGGAGCGCTCAATATCTTTGGCGGCAGCGAGCCCCTGCTGGACCTGTCAGAAAATTACCGGACCGCCCTCATCGATGCCTTCGATCGAAAGAAACCGCTGATCATAAACCAGGAAGCGACTTCAGATGATGGTCGTACTTACATCGCCCGCTCGACTCTGCTATACCCCGTTACCACAGAAACCGAACCGGCCGCTCTGCTTCTTTTGAAAGACGGCTCGCCGTTTCGGGTCAGCGAAGATGAGTTGAGGGAACTTGATGTTTATGGCCGTCTCGCCGTGCTGGTGCTCAGGCAAAAAGACATCCACCGTCTCGATATAACGCGACGTAAAGGGCTGGAAAAGATCCTTCAGCTTCTGCGCCTCGATCCGACCCATCGATTCGACACGGATCCGGGATTCTTCTTGAAGCATCTGGCCGGTGTGCTGCCGTCCGGATCGATCGGACTCATGTTTGTTAAGGATGACAACGGCTCGTTCAGGGCTGTCGACGGCCTTCGTGTCGGATTCGATCAGTTCTCGACCCTTCAGACACTGCCCGGGGAAGGTACAATTGGGTCGGCCGCCGCGGACAGTCAGGCCAGGTTCGTCCTGGGCAAGAACAAGGTGGACCAGGAGCTGAGGTCTTTTGACGATCTCAATCGGGATACGATTCTCAAGCTGTTCGGCGAAAAAGGGACGCCGGATTTCATGGCCGCCTGTCCCATATCCCGGGTTGACGAAGTGACGGGGGTGTTGCTGCTGTTTATGTTCGACGTCAACGACAGCGAAAAATCAGAGTGGCACCGGCTGCTCACTCTGGCTACCGGTCTATTCACCCTTCGTTTGACGATCAATGATCTCTACGTGGTTCGGCCCCGGGATACCGTAGATTCCGCCGATGGGCGTGTCGTCGGCGAGGCCATAAACGAATTAAACAATCACCTGTCAGCTATCGTCGGTAGCGCCGGACTGGCCGAGGCGCGCAGCGATCTGTCGGGAGAGGTGAGAAATCACTTCAAGAGCATTATCATCGAAGCTGAACAGGCGGCCGGTTACCTCAAAAGGTCGTTGGGAAAATACTCCGCCGCGCCGGGGGAGTCGCGTCCCGAAACGGTCCGTACGAGAACTCTTAACGATGCCATCGAATCGGTTCTCGCCCGGAGCAGGATATCCGAGGACCTCTATATGATCGGCGGCCGCGCCAGGGAGATAAACCGCAGCCTCTCTGATGTCGATCAGATCGAATTCTCCAATGACATACTGCAGAATCTCTTTGAAGAAGCGCTCAGCCGGTTTGCCTCACTGGCCGAAGAGGAAGACGTTATTACCGTCGTTACCTATCTCAAAGAGAACCACGTTTACCTGGATATCTCTCGCCACCATCGTAATTTCCCGCCGGTCCAGAACGTCGCCGGGTTCGGTCACTACCAGCAGTCCGGCGATGTCATCAAGTATCGACCGGCTGATACCTTTCTCAAATATATCAGTGACCGGGATTGTTACTATTCGTTTGACCGGGTAGCGCCGGATCCATCTTATCTCTCGTTCAAATTTCCGATAAAGCCATCCTCGGCGATAAAAGATACCCGCAAAGACAAACCGCGAATACTGGCTATCGATGATCAGGCCGTTATCCTGGACCTGATATCGGCGATGTGCCAGACTACCGGCTACGAAGTCAAGACGGCTGACAACGGTGACGAGGGTCTGCAACTGGCCCTCAACGAACGCTTCGACGTTATCCTGACCGATCTGGCCATGCCGGGCATGTCCGGTCTCGAGATCGCATACGAAGTCAGAAAGAAAAAGCCTGAAATCCCAATTGTCCTGGTGACCGGATGGGAAGTCAACATAAGTCAGGAGCGTATGGATGCTGCCGGAATTACCAGGGTCCTTTATAAGCCTTTCAGAATCGAACAGTTGACTGACATAATCGGAAACCTCCTTGAATCTCGCTCTCTTGGCTGATTTACCTCCGTCCACGCGTTAAATCCTTACCAATTCCGACCGATATTAGGGGTAAGGTGTGAGATGAAGAAAATCCCAATCGTCGACCAGGTTCGTAAGGATAGCAATCTGTTGTCGCTGCCTCAGGTCTTGTCGGAGGTGCTTGAGGAAGTGGCCAAGGAGAACTTCTCGGCTGATTCGCTGGCCAACATCATTTTGAAAGATCCATCGCTGACCAGCCGTCTTCTGAGAATGTCCAACTCATCGTTTTATCAGCGTTTTGCTGAAATCAAGACCGTCCATCAGGCCATCAGCGTTCTTGGTGTAACGACCGTCAAGTGTCTGGCCCTCTCAGCTTCCATTTTTCACCCGGAACGAATCTCCAAAGAGTCGGGCGTGGACGCCTCCGAGTTCTTCATTTACGTCTTGTCCGTTGCTGCCGGCTGTAAGAAGATTGCCAGAGAGACCTCTTACACCTCGACCGAAGAGGCCTTCATCGCCGGCCTGCTGCATGATATCGGCCTTCTGTTTTTCCTCCACAAATACCCTGCGCAGTACCGAAAAGTTGTCGCTACCGAACCCGATAAGGGCAGCCTGATTGAACGAGAAAAAAAAGTGTTTGGCGCCGATCACAGTGAGGTCGGTTACCACATGGCTGAAGAGTGGCGCATACCTAAAGAGATTGTCGAAGCCATTCGTGATCACCACGAAGGGCCGGTCGAGGACAGCGAAACCCCCCTTCCAAACATTGTCAGGCTGGCGGTGGCTCTTACCAGGGATCGCTTTTCCGGGTCCGAGCCCGATCTGGAAGACCGTCTGGCCAGAATCAGCGCTCTCAGTGAGGCCCTCTCATTGACAAAAGAGCAGGTTGACGAAATCTCCAGCTCGCTGCTTTCCGAAACCTTTGACATCGCCCAGTACCTCGGACTCGACATCGGAAACATCGAAGAAATGCTTACCAAAGCGAATCAGGAAATTTGGAAAACCTACCTGATAATTGAAAATCTCTTTAAAGAACGCCAGGAACTCAGCCAGAACCTGCTGCAGCAGGAGCGGGCGAAAGGGGCCATCGAATCCAAAAACATCGCCATGGCGACCCTGTCGCACTATCTTAACAACGCCGTTATGGCTATTTACGGCAGGTCTCAGATTCTGCGTATGATGCTTCGCAAGGGCCAGCAGGACAAGATTATCGACCAGCTCGAGGATAGCCTTCAGAAAATCGACCTGTCGGTCAAGAAGATTGTTGCAGTTCTGGAAGAAATGAAAGAGGTTTCGCCCATAGATGAGCAGCGCTTTGACTCGATGTCCAAAGCCATGAATATCGACGACCGCATAGAAAAACGGTTGGAAAAACTGTCGGATGACGTAAAATTCGACGAAGCGGTCAATTCCGCCCATTAATGGCCGGTCATAGGTTCGGTTGACCCGGCCGCCCGATTTCATTATTATTCCCGCATGGTCAGATATCTCTCGTCGGGGGAGTCGCACGGCCCACAACTGACCGTCATAGTCGACGGTTTTCCGGCCGGTTTCAGGCTTGATATTGACCGGATCAATCTGCAGTTAAGACGCCGCCAGACCGGGTTCGGGCGCGGCGGAAGGATGAAGATCGAGAACGACGAGGTCCAGGTTGTATCCGGCCTTCGTTCAGGTGTCACTCTCGGCTCTCCCATCACGCTGGTTATTTACAACCGGGATTGGGATAACTGGCGGGAAGTGATGGATCCCCATGAGCCGTCCGGTGGAAAAACGCCTCGCGGCGCTTCGAATACGACTGAGAAACTCACCGGACCGAGGCCCGGCCATGCCGACCTTCCAGGCTCAATAAAGTTTGGCCAGAAGGATATCAGGAATGTACTTGAGCGGGCCTCTGCCCGGGAGACGGCAACGAGGGTTGCCGCGGGGTGCCTTGCCCGGCAATTTCTTGAATACTTCGGTGTCGGATTCGCATCTCATGTGATAAGAATTGGCGAAGTGCATCTCGACGATACCTACGATACATCCGACCTGGAGAAGTTTGCCTCGAAAGTGGAAAAGTCGAAGGTGCGGTGTATTGATGGGCAGACCGGTCAGGGGATGGTTCGGGCCATCGAATCGGCCGGAGAAAAGGGCGATTCGCTCGGTGGAGTGGTTGAAATCATCGTCAGAGGCATGCCGATCGGCCTCGGCGGTTTCTCTCAGCCGGACCGACGTCTCGATGGGCGTCTGGCGGCGGCTATGATGTCTATACCTTCGGTCAAGGGTGTCGAATTCGGGCTTGGCTTCAGGCTTGCTTCACTACCTGGCTCGCTGGCGCATGATGAGATATTCCACGATCCTGGCGGTAGACCGGCCGCCAAAGGATTTTACCGAAAGACAAATCGGGCCGGAGGAATCGAGGGAGGTATGTCGAATGGGGAAGATATTGTCATCAGACTTGGCGCCAAACCGGTTTCCACTCTGACCAGACCGCTCGCGACGGTCGATGTCGTGACAAAACAGCCTGCCACAGCAATAGTGGAACGGGCCGATATCTGCATTGTCCCCGTCCTCGGCGTGATAGGCGAAGCTGCGGCTGCGATGGTCCTGGTTGACGCCTTTTTCGACAAGTTCGGCCGCGACAACCTGGCCGAGATTGAGGGAAACTACCAGGCATTTCTGAAAACAGCGTTTTAAGTAATATTTTGCTTTCAATTAGGCTGCATGCAGCCTTTAATAGGAACTAGTAACAGGATAATTGCTGGTTGTCGCAAGCACAGGGAGTCTGAGAATGAATCTAAAATACTCTTCTGAAGATACAAAACAGTATGGCGGTCCGACGGTCGTTCTTTTCGTTACCCGGTTTGAGAAACTGACCGACAATAAGTTGAAGGAGCTTGATGAGTTGTCTCTCGGTGCGCTGACCACTCTGTTGAAATCTAAGGAATTTACCGGCAAGGACGGGGAACTGGCCACCCTCTATCGACCGGGTGAGTACAGGGCGGATCGGATCGTCCTGGCCGGTCTTGGAGATGCCAGGAAGCTCAATGCCGACAGCTACCGCCGGGCGGCCGGTAATGTATCCAGACACAAGAGCTTGGCTTCATCCGGTAAGGCCGCCTTTTATCTCGGGAAAAGCCAGAAGGAAGAGTTCTACCAGGCTGCGATCGAGGGATATATCCTGGGGTCGTTTAAGCTGCTGAAATTCAAAACGGACAAAGAGTCCAAAGATCAGAAAATTCTGGATGAAATTACCTTCTTGTTCGATAACCGTCGACTGCTGCCGCGACTGAAGAAAGCTGTTGAGAGAGGCGTGGTCTTCGCCGAGTGTCAGAATTTGGTCCGTACCCTCGCCTCTACACCTTCCAATCACCTCACGCCCCGACTGTTGGCGAACCAGGCTCAGAAACTGGCCAAAGTGCACGGTTTCACTTGTAAGATTCTCGATGAAAAGGCTGTCGCCCGTGAAAAAATGGGAGCTTTCCTGGCCGTGGCGCGGGGAGCGAAGGAACCGCCTCGCTTTATCGTCCTCGAATACAAGGGCACCCGCGCAGCCCGCAAACCGGTGGTACTGGTAGGCAAGGGTATCACCTTCGACACCGGTGGCATATCGCTTAAACCCGGACTGAACATGCACGAAATGAAAAGTGATATGACCGGCGCCGCGGTTGTTCTGGCGGCTGTGGTCGCTGCCGCCCGGTTGAAAATCCCGCAAAACGTGATCGGCCTGATGCCCGCCACCGAGAATATGCCCTCGGCAACGGCCACCAAGCCCGGCGATATCGTTACTTCCCGCAAAGGTCTGACGGTTGAAATCATCAATACCGACGCGGAGGGACGCCTGATTTTGGCCGACGCTCTCGACTACGCCAACGTATTCAAGCCTCAGGCAGTGGTTGATATCGCCACCCTGACCGGCGCTGCCCTGATTGTACTTGGCTACGCCGGAGCGCCTATTCTTGGCAACAGCCCCAAGCTGCTCAAGCGGGTCAAAGACTCGGCCGAGCGAACCGCGGAAAAGGTTTGGGAAATGCCTATCTGGGACGAGCACAGGGAAAACATGAAATCTACTATCGCTGATGTGGTAAACTCCTATGGCCGGCCCGGTGGCACCATTACGGCAGCCGCTTTTCTGGAAAATTTCATCGGCGATTACCCCTGGGTCCACGTCGACATCGCTTCAGTCGATGTCGAGCGCTCCGGAAAGCCGTACACCCCCAAAGGCCTTACTGGTACAGGTCTCAGGCTGTTGGCCGACATCCTGTATAATTGGAAAGCCCTGTAGCCGTGTTCAGGAGATAAAAAAGCTCAAAAGCCGCTGGGTCCAGCGGCTTTTTGTTTCTTGGAGCGTTGGCTCATATTCTATCTCGACCAGCAAGGAGCTTGGTCTTTGCCGGGTCTCGTCAAACGTGTCTTACCGTTACCGGCAACGTCGCATATCCAGATTGAACCATCACTGGTTGAAAAGGTGAGCCATTTCGAATTTGGAGAAAACGATGGGGGATACTTGCTGAAGTGCACGCGTTCCGGCGGCATTGCCACCAGGTACTTGGTCTGCAGATCGGGCGTGGCTATATACAGACCGCTGTCATCAGGGTAATTTCCCACCATCGCCAGCCAGTTGTCATCTGGTGACCAGGCCGGGGCGACGTACCCGAGATTCTGCTGTGCCAGAACTTGAATCGAATCCAGCCGAATCGACACCTCGTCGTATCGCAATACTACCAGCCCCCCCGGCATGAGTTCATTGAAGAATACGAATGCGATTTCGTTACGCCCGTTCATCGACGGCGTGACAAGGAATAACTCTTCATCGCTTCGCCAGTCGGCGCGAAGCGGCTCGACCCCGCCGCTGTTGACATCGACCATGCATAGCTGATAGTTCGGTGTTCGGGAACTGATTCGATTGGCGTTCATGTCCTTCCAGAAAAGTACCTGATTGCCACTGGAGGCCCACTCAGGTCCTCTGGCACCGAGACTGTCGGTAAGACGCCGAAAATACTTGATGTTGCCTGCCTCGGCCGAGTCCAGATAGCAGATAAACAGGTCGTAAACCTTGTGCCGGCCGCCTCTGAGATCGGGCCCCTTGAGATCGACCTTCCCTGAACGGGTAAACACGATCTGCCGATTATCCGGAGACCAGCTCAACCGACCCTCGGCATTCGATACCTGGCACACCAATTTCTGGTTGGCGCCGTTGGCGTCCATAACCCAGACATCGCCGGATCGTACAAATGCTATTTGACCTGATGGGGGGGTGAACTCACCTACCGAGTCTGCCGGTAACCTGTCAACAGCAGCCGCCGGCACGCACAGGACTATCGAAGTAAAAAAGATTACGACTATCGTTGCCAACTCAAGACGGAATAACTTCAATGGTAATACTCCCGCAACCACTCTCGTCGAGTGCAAAAACGGAAGTTATGGTCATTGAGTCAACTAATTACTTCAACCGGTCGCTACCAGCTAAAGAAGTGCTTGAGTTCCACCTTACCCTTGAAACCGGATAATCCCAGGTCAACCCGGCCCTCAGAATCTCCGGTATAGGTCGCGATGATCTCCTGATCCCAGTCGTTGTACCAGGCAACGTTGTCGAAATTCAGGTAAAGATACTGAAAATCCAGACCCAGTACCAGATTCCACACGCGAGTCGGAAAGTCCGCGCCGAATCCGAATGAGAACCCGATCGCCTGGTCCCCGAACTTGGCGTCGGTCGCCTCGGTCAGACTGGTGGCAAGATTCAGATTCTGATAATCCTGCCAGACTTCCCATTGAGCCTTGTAGAATCCAACGCCGGCCCCGGCTCGGAGCGCTACACCGTTGAGTTCTCCGCTCAGCGTGGGCGGATTGTAAAAGTAATACTGAAGGCCGGTCGAGGCACCGTAAAGCGACACTTCACTGGATGGATTTTCGATATACGCTCCGGTCGGTTCGTAATAATAACTGCCCTCAAGGGTACTGCCTATCTTCAGCCAGTATTCAGCGCTGAGGCTCCACGCGAATCGGCGGCTGAAAATCAGGCCGAAATCCAAACCGAACATCTTCGCCTCACCCAGCCACGGTATCGTAGCATCAGTGAAGTTCATCGTTTCGGCGGTGGCGAATCGGTTGTAGTCGTTCTCGCGGTTGATTCTATTCACCGCGAAATAGCCCGAAATCCAGGTAAGCTTCTTGGTGTGTTTCTTCTCTATTTTCTTCAGATACCTGTTAACAAATTCTTCCTCGGAATCTGAGGCATTCGCGGTTACCGAGGCTGCCAGCACAAATACGGCGCTGATCACAAGTAAGGTTCTAAGACGCATCTCTCCTCCTACAATTTCAAATTGGCCGCTTTTCTCTCATTATCGGAAGAGTTCACCGATTTCTTGATGTCTCGGCAGAACACGAAAAAGGCGAGCCATAGGCTCGCCTTAGTCATTATACAATAACAGCTTACAGGCTATTTAATCTTCTGGGAATAGTCCAGCTGCGCCATCTGCGAATACAGGTTCCAGCGACGGTCACAGTCACGCTGACCAAGCTCAAGCAACATTCGGGCTCGTTCCGGATCCATCGCCTTTAAAGACCTGAATCTGATCTCGGAGTAAGCATAATCCTCGAACGAAATCGACGGTACTTTACAGTCAAGCTGAAGCGGATTTTTGCCCTGGTCTATCAATTCCGGATTGTAACGATACAGCAACCAGTGACCCGACTTAACCGCCTTCTCTTCAGCCGTCAATCCTCTCGCCATATCGATACCGTGGGCGATACAGTGACTGTAACAAATCACAATTGATGGTCCGTTGTATCTTTCCGCCTCAACCATTGCCTTGACCGTCTGATTGTGGCTGGCGCCAATAGCAACCTGGGCCACGTAAACCGACCCATAAGACATCATCATCAGGCCGAGGTCCTTCTTCGCCAGAGGCTTGCCGGCGGCGGCGAATTTGGCTGTTGAAGCTCTCGGTGTAGCTTTGGACATCTGCCCGCCGGTGTTGGAGTAAACCTCGGTGTCGAGCACCAGCAGGTTGACGTTCCTGCCACTTGCCATGACATGGTCGAGGCCACCAAAGCCGATGTCGTAGGCCCAGCCGTCACCGCCTATACCCCAGATTGATTTCTTCACCAGGTAATTGGCAACGTTTTTCAGGGCTATTACCTTATCGCTATCGTCAAGACCTTCCATTTTGAGTAGAAGAGCCTTGACCCGGGCACGCTGCTGCTCGATACCTTCCTGGGTTGACTGATCGGCCTCGGCCAGATCATCATACATCTCGGGAGCCAGCTCTTTGACAAGTTCCAGAGCGTAGATGCCAAGCTTGTCAACCGTCAGCCTCATTCCCAGGGCGAATTCGGCATTGTCTTCAAATAGCGAATTTGACCAGGCCGGGCCAAGACCGTCGGCGCGCTGACAGTAAGGAGTTGTCGGCAGATTGCCCCCGTAAATAGAACTGCAACCGGTGGCGTTGCCGCATAGAGCCCGGTCGCCGAACAGCTGAGACATCAGTTTAACGTAGGGTGTCTCACCGCACCCGGCGCAGGCGCCGGAAAACTCAAACAGCGGCTTGACAAACTGCGAGCCCTTGACGGTCTCGATATTGAACAGACCCGGATCAGGATCGGGCAGTACGTTTATGAAGAAGTCCCAGTTCTTTGCTTCACGCTCGCGAATCGGAGCCTGAAGGGTCATGTTAATGGCCTTACGCTCGGTCTTGTTCCCTTGCTCATCCTTGGCAAATGCCGGACAGGCGTTGACGCAGAGAACACAACCCGTGCAGTCCTCCGGAGCAACCTGGAGGGTATAGTAAAGACCCTCAAACTGCTTCGTCTTCGCTTCGGTATAAAGGAAGTCCTTCGGGGCTTCAGCCAGATACTTCTTCTCGAATACCTTGGGCCTGATGGCGGCGTGTGGGCAAACAATCGAGCATATATTACACTGGATACAGGTGTCTTTGTCCCATTCCGGGATATCCACCGCGATATTACGTTTTTCGTACTGGGTCGTACCCGTAGGATATGTCCCGTCAACAGGAAACGCCGATACCGGCAGTTGGTCACCGCGTCCGGCAATAATTTCGGCCGTTACCGTCTTGACAAAGTCCGGGGCATAATCGGGAACAATAGGAGGACGATGAACCTTGCTGGTGACGTTCTGCGGGTAATCGACCTGCTTGACGGCCGCCGCAGCACCATCGACGGCAGCATGGTTCATATTGACTATCTTCTCGCCTTTGGCACCGTAGGTCTTGACGATAGAATCTTTGATGGCTGCTACTGCCTCCTCTTTGGAAAGGATACTCGATATCAGGAAGAAGGCCGTCTGCATAATCATGTTGATCCTGGCGCCCAGACCAAGCTTCTTGGCCAGCGCAATGGCATCGATGACGAAGAACCTGGCTTTGCGATCGATGATCTGCTGCTGCACCTCTATGGGCATCTTGTCCCAGATTTCATCCGGGCCATAAGGTGAGTTGAGCAGAAACGTACCGCCTTCGACAAGCTGGTCAACCATGTCATACTTTTCCAGGAACGAGAAATTGTGGCAAGCGACGAACTGCGAGGAATTGATGAGATACGGTTTGCGAATCAACTCTTTCCCGAACCGAACGTGCGACACCGTCACGGCACCTGCCTTCTTGGAGTCGTAAACAAAATACCCCTGAGCATAGTTGGCCGTGTTTTCACCGATTATCTTGATCGAGTTCTTGTTGGCCCCGACCGTACCATCGGCCCCGAGTCCGAAAAACAGTCCGCGGAAGTTCTCTCCCTCGAGATCGAAAGAATAGTCGGGTTCCAGCGAGGTCATCGTTACATCATCGGTTATGCCGGTCGTGAAATGATTCTTCGGCTGCTTCTGCTTCAGATTATCAAATACCGATTTGGCCATCGGCGGATTGAATTCCTTGGATCCCAGGCCGTACCGTCCACCCACCACGACTGGATGCTTATCGAACGGTGCGTAGCCGTTGTGGATCGCCTCGGCAAGGGCGGCCTGGACATCCGTATAAAGGGGCTCGCCAACCGCGCCGGGCTCCTTGGTGCGGTCAAGAACGGCGATCGACTTGACCGTGGCCGGCAGGGCCTTGGCGAACGCTTCGGCTGAGAAAGGTCGGTACAGGCGAACCTTTATCAATCCCACCTTTTCGCCCATCTCCACCAGTTTGTCGACCGTCTCGTGGACAACTTCGGCTCCGGTGCCCATGATCACCGCCACGCGTTCGGCCTGCGGATGTCCGATATAATCGAAAAGATTGTATTGGCGTCCCACAATCTTGGCAAAACGATCCATGTAACTCTGGACATAACCCGGCGCCGCACTGTAGAACTTGTTGACCGTCTCACGCGACTGGAAGAATACATCCGGATTCTGAGAGGTACCTTTGAGAGTGGGGAAGTCCGGTGAGAGTGCCCGACGCCGATGCTGGGTGACCAGCTCTTCATCAATCATCTGACGCATATCCTCGAACGATACCTCTTCAACCTTCTGTACCTCGTGTGAGGTACGGAACCCGTCGAAAAAGTGAACAAATGGAACCCGGCTGGCAAGCGACGCGGCCTGGGCGATTATAGCCAGGTCCATTACCTCCTGCACCGAGCCGGAGGCTATCAGCCCGAACCCGGTCGAACGAGTAGCCATCACGTCCGAGTGATCTCCAAAAATGGACAGGGCGTGGCTCGCTACCGCGCGGGCTGATACGTGAAAGACAGTCGGTGTCAACTCACCGGCAATCTTGAACATGTTCGGAATCATCAATAACAGGCCTTGCGAGGCAGTGAAAGTGGTCGTCAGGGCACCACTGGTTAGAGCGCCGTGAACCGCCCCCGAGGCACCTCCCTCTGATTGCATCTCGATCACATCGGGAACAGCTCCCCAGATGTTGGTCTCGCCACGGGCCGATTTCTCATCGGCTATCTCGCCCATATTCGAAGAAGGCGTGATGGGATAAATGGCGATGACTTCATTCGTCGCGTGGGCCGCATACGCCGCAGCGGTGTTACCGTCGATGGTTACCATTCGGCGTTTCCGATCGGCGTTATCGGCAGTCGGTGACTTTTTATTTTTTACTGCTTCTTCTGACATCATCAGCTCCTGAATTACTCAATGTGGGACTACGATATTATTACGCTACCGGCACGGGAAATTTAGTCGGCTTTAGACGTGGTAATCCCTTGTTGTGCTTGATATTTCCCTTTCTTATCTCTATACGATTGTTTGCACATTTCCGCCGCTTCCAAAAAAAGCAGCTGGGCGACACCTTCATTAGCATATACGCGTACCGGTACCGGCGCCGTGTTCGAAAGTGAAATTGTGGCGTAGCCTTCCCACTCCGGTTCAAACGGTGTCACGTTTACGACGATACCCGAGCGGGCGTAGGTCGACTTGCCTGTACAGATGGTTATCACATCGCGCGGTATTTTGAAATACTCGCGGGTACGACCCAGAACAAATGAATTGGGCGGGATTAGAACCGAGTCGGCTTTAGTATCTATGAAATGATTCTGATGATTGCCCTTGGGGTCGATTTCGGCCAACCCCTTGGAATCAAGAATCTTGAACTCGTCAGCCAGGCTAATATCATACCCGTAGGACGAAACACCGAAACTGATTCCCTGACGGATCTGAGCCTCGGAAAACGGCTTGATCATCTCATGGTTTTTGGCCATTTCGATGATCCAGCGGTCAGATTTTACGGGCATAATAAGTCCTGTTTCTTCTCGGGTTCAATTGTCCTGAGAAGATAAGGCAAATGCTATGGGTTGTAAACCGGAATAACAGGAAAAATGCCCGGGGTATGTCCGGCTCAGCCGGTTACGCTTCTCTCCGTTCTCTTGGTGGACAGGTCCGCCAGCGTGTGTTCGGCAAAGACCGATATCAGCTTGCCTTCGGCCGCCATCAATAGATCACGAAGGGCGCACTCGGGAGACTTATTGCACAACACGGGCTCGGGGATGCATTTCAATAAATGATATGGCCCCTGAATCGATTCGAGAATTTCTTTTATCGAAATCTCATCTGGCCTTTTGCCCAGGGTGAAGCCACCGCGTACACCACGGTGCGATCGTACGAGTCCTGATCGCGAGAGTGATTGAAATATCTTGGCCAAAAACTTTTCGGGAATTTCCTGAGCCTGGGAAATTTCCGAAAGCGGTGTTATGATGTTTGGTTCTTTTTCCGCGAGATATAAAATTCCAAGTAGCCCGTACTCCTCAGCCTTCGTAAATTGCACCGCACCCTCCTTCGTAAAGAGCTTCGCTTTACATCTGGTTAATCTTAATCAATTATATCTTCTTATAATATATTTCCCGGGACGGCTATTGTCAACCGATTTTGGGGTATTTTCCGCTTATTCGCGTACCCATTGGCCTGTCCCCGCCGCTCAGATACCCGATTGCGTTTTAGCCGCTTTTCGATTACCTTGTGCCCTAAGGGCTTAATCCTGAGGAGGCATCCATGACTGAGAAAAAGGCCGAATCAAAAGGACTTCTGATTGTCTATACCGGCAACGGCAAGGGTAAGACCACCGCCGCCCTGGGTATGTGCATCAGGGCAGTCGGTTACGACTGGAAAGTCTGTATCATACAGTTCGTCAAAGGCAGTTGGAAATATGGTGAATTGAAGGGCATAAAGCGGCTGGCTCCCGATGTTGAACTTCATACCGTCGGCGAAGGTTTCGTTGGCATCATCGACGACGAAAAGTCGTTCGAAGAGCACCGGACGGCCGCCCGAACGGGGGTCCAATTTGCCCTGGAGCAAATCAAGTCAGGCAAATATCAGCTGGTAATTCTCGACGAACTCAATGTCGCTATGGATCTGGGGTTGGTCACCGATGAGGAAGCGCGAGCGTTGATCGAGGCGCGAGGGAAAAAGCAGCATCTTGTCATAACCGGTCGCAATGCATCTGACGTTGTTCTAGAAAGGGCCGATCTGATAACGGAAATGCTCGAAACCCGGCATCCATACCAGAAGGGTATTCTCGCACAAAAGGGCATTGACTGGTGAAAATCGCAGTTACAGGCGGGACCGGTTTCGTGGGTAGGAATCTGGTTAACCGGCTGTTAAGCGAAGGCTATTCAGTCACCGTTACCACTCACAAAAGCCCCGCAACAGGACTTATCGAGGGGAATATTTCTTATGCCGAAGCTTCGGTCGGAGATGTCGATAACCTCAGGCGAGCGTTTGACGGCGCCTTGGTCGTTTACCACCTGGTCGGGATAATCGCCGAAACCAAAAGAAAAACCTTTCAGATGACGGTCGTGGAAGGAACGAAAAACGTCGTTGAGGCCTGTCGCAAATCCGGAGTAAAGAAAATCATCTATCTGTCGGCGATGGGGACCTCGGCCGACGCGTCTACCGTCTATCATCAAACAAAATATCTGGCTGAACAGGCAGTAGTCTCATCCGGGCTTGAATATGTCATTTTTCGGCCCTCCGTAATCTACGGACCTGGTGACGGCTTTGTGTCACTGTTGACAAAGATGATAAAAGCGTCCCCGATTACACCCGTTATAGGTGATGGCCGGTACATGTTGCAGCCGGTTTACATCGATGATGTGGTCTCGGCTATGGTCGGGGCGCTAACCGTTCGGTCGGCGTCCGGGCGAACAATCGAATTAGGCGGGCCGGAAAAGCTTGAATATTTGGAGATTTTGAATATAATCAGGCGTGTTTTGAACAAGCGGCAAGTGAACCTTCATATACCCTTATGGGTTATGAAACCGGCAGCTTTCATCATGGAGAAGATTGTCAAGCCGGCCCCGGTAACTCGTGATCAATTGGCGATGATGCAGATGGGAAACACCGGCGATATTGCACCGATGATAGAACTATTTTCATTAAGCCCTGTAAAACTGGAAGATGGTCTTCGAAAATACTTGAGGTAAGAAAATGGCAGAAACGAAAGATTATGATGTTGTTATTGTCGGCGGCGGTCCTGGAGGCCTCTGCGCCGGGCTCTATAGCGCCAGAGCGCGAAGAAGAACAGTATGTCTTGAAAAATACCTTCCCGGCGGCCAAATAGCCGTTACAGGAGACGTGGAAGACTATCTCGGCTTTGAACGTATTCAGGGTGCTGACCTGGCAATGAAATTTGCCGACCATGCCAGGAAATTCGGTCTCGAAGTTGAAACGGAAGAGGTGGAGGAGGTCTATACCGATGGTGATTATCGCGTCGCCCGATGCGCCTCAGGGAATGTCTTTCGCGGTAAGGCTGTTATCCTCTCGACCGGAGGCTCGCCCGTGTTTCTAAACGTGCCCGGGGAGAAAGAATACAGCGGTAAGGGCGTATCCTATTGTGCCATATGCGACGGAGCCTTCTTCAAAGATCAGGTAATCGGCGTGGTCGGCGGGGGAGACGCCGCGGTGGAAGAAGGTACCTTCCTGACCAAATTCGCCTCCAAAGTCTACATAATTCACAGGCGCGATCAATTGCGAGCTCAGAAAATCATCCAGCAGCGGGCCTTCGACAACGATAAGGTGGAATTCATCTGGGATACCGTTGTAGAACAAATCGAAGGTGACGGACGACGGGTGAGCAACCTCAAACTCAAGAACGCAAAGACTGGTGAAAAGTCCGACCTGGCCGTCGGCGCCGTCTTCCCGTACATTGGGTTCCGTCCAAATTCACAGATCACTCGCGAGAAACTGCGAACTGACGAGGGGGGATATATTCTGACAAATCAGAATATGGAAACCTCGATTGAAGGGATTTTTGCCTGCGGAGACGTGCGCGCCCAGTTGGTCAGACAGATCACCAACGCCGTCGGCGATGGCACCACCGCTGCCGTGGCTGCCGAAAAGTACATCGAGGCCCTGGAAGACAAACACGCTCGAAAGCCATAGCGAACAACTTCTTACGGCTGCGAGTGGATGCGGATAACTCGCATCGGGCTCATCCATTATCTGCTTTTTTATGTCTTGCTAAACAATGGCTTATATGTTATAATACGAAGCAGTTGGACTGGCTTCCAACTTTGGGCCGCAGGTTAAGACATGGCCGGTCTGAGTTTGTGAAATAGCTCAACTTCACCAATTATGGGAGTGGTGTGTGCTGGACACCCAGCCACCTGACGTTAGAGTCGGGCATCCCCCCTCCACCACTCCCGTTTTTTATTGCATTCCCCACCTGCGTCAATTTTCCCTCCGTTCGGTCGATAATACCTATGATAGGTGAGAAGAGAATAATGCGTTGGCTGCCCGTAAAAAAACCCGGCTTTCTGACCCGCCTGGGAAATATTATCATTATTCAGGTCATTTTTGTCTTCGCAGCTCTTGCCATTGTCATTTTCAGCCCTGAGAGTCGCGACACGGTGGACTCAGAGTATGTCTATATGCAGGAACGGCTTACGCAGGCCGGAACCCAGTTGGCCGGCCTGCTCGACGCAAATACCGAGGGGCCCGCCAGACAACTGCTGAATCCCGACGCCGCACAGCAGGCGACTCGATTACTGGATATCGATAATGTCGCCCGGTGTTTCATCTACATACTGCGAGACGAGAGGCAACCCACGCAAATCTTCTCGTTTACCAGGCCGGGCTATGCCCATGGCGTGGCCGATGGTGAAGTTGATTTCAATGCGATGGTCGACCGGGCCATAATCCAGCACCAGATCAATCTCGCCGAGGGCTCACTGATTCCGATTATTCATAACTCACGGTTTTTCGTTTACTACTATCAAGTCAAGCCGGAAAAGCACCCTCCCCTGGTAATTGTCGCCATCTCTGACCACTTGAGCGGTTTTGCCAGTGTCAGTCAGGTGCGTTACACTTTCTTCGTCCTGTTTCTCGTTTCGGCCCTGGTGTCGCTTCTTACGGTACACTTGATCAACAAACGATTTCAGGAACCGCTTGAACGACTCACCAAGGGCTTCGAAAGAACTGTCAAGGGTGAATTATACTCGCTGGTTGAAACGGATATGGATGACGAGTTGTCCAAACTGGCCAAAGCCTACAATGAAATGTCTTTGACCCTCTGGGAGAATCACCGCCAACTGTCCGATTATAATACTCAGCTCGAAGAAGCCAATGAGATGCTTGTCGAGTCTCAGGAATTCCTGGGAACGCTCATCGATTCCTCTCCGGGATGCATAATTTCAACCTCGCTCGAGGGTGAAATCACGCTTTTCAATCGTAAAGCGACCGAGGTCTTCGGCATCGAGCGTCGGCAAATCGTCGGTAGAAACATCGATGAGCTCTTCACGCACAAACTGAGTGACATCAAAACCTCGAAAGCTATCATTGGCGACTACAATTCGCTCGAGGTTCTCTGCCGCCGGGGCGACGGCTCCTTCTTTCCGGCTTACCTCATCACCGCACCGGTCAATACGCGTGATGGCCAGGTGTGGGCTTACCTTTACCTGGTCAAGGACATCACCGATAGCAAGAACTTCCAGGAAATGATGGTTCGCCTCGATCGCTACTACACCCGGGGTGAGATGGCCGGCGACATTGCTCACGAGATAAACAATTTCCTGGCCATCCTGTCGGGAAACGTCGAACTAATGCCGCTTCTGATTGATAAGGGCAACCCGGAAAAAATCGGGCAGAAGCTCGAAGTAATGAGGGGAACCATTGACCGCATCGTCCGATTTACCGACGGCCTTATGGATTCGCATGAAGATCAGGTGAAATTTGAGATGGCCGACATAAACCAGCTGGTTGAAACCGTGATAGCCTTTCTCAAACCACAGAACCGGTTTGATGGTATCGACATCCGTACCAGCCTCTCAACCGACATTCCCCTGATCGAACTCGACAGCGGTCAGGTGCAGCAGTTGCTGGTCAATCTGGTCTACAACGCCTCCGAGGCCCTGGAAAACATCGAGTGCAGTCCCTTCATCACCATCGGGACCGACCTGGTGCGACAGGACGATCCCGCGCGTATGGTCCTCAGAGTTCATGACAACGGCCCCGGTGTTCAACCTGATAAACAAAAGCTCCTGTTCAAGAAACGCTTCACGACCAAACGGAAGGGCCATGGGATCGGTCTGATAACGTGCAAGCGGATCGTGGATACTCACGGCGGCTCGATATCCTACCGGTATAGTGACGGCGCCCTGTTTCAGGCAGAATTACCGCTGGTCAGACGCGCCGCCCAGGTGCCATCATCGAATGAACCGCAGCCTGAACCCGCCCCCATCAAGGCCTAACTTTTACTTGCCTGTCGTTTGTGTGAAAAATACTTTTCCCATATGTCGAAGCCATCGGAAGCCATTACCAGCGGCGTGGAAGTGCGCTATCTGGCCATAATCATCATCGCCCTGGCCGTCGCCGTTTTCATCATTACCTGGTTCGGTATAAAAGAGAGCCGGTCCGATAGCATGCAGCTGCTGGTCATGCAGGGTAAAGCCTTCGTCGAATCACTTACGGAGGCTGCTAACAGCGCTATCGAAGCGGAACGATTCTTCGACTATCTGGTCCATAAGCGATTTTCCGAACTGGTCATTGACCTTGCCCAACAACCGCTGGAAACATTTGACGATGACCGGCTCCTGCGGCTTGCGGCCGACCACAATCTGTACGGCATTTTCGTTTTTGCCACCGATTCGACGCCGGTGGCTGGAGGCTTCGTACGCGGCTCGGTCGTAAAACCCCCTGAATTTGTGCTCGCTGAGATCAACCAGATCATCGCAGAACCCGAAAACAACTACGTCCTGCTGCTCGACGCCGGCGACAGCCCCGATGAAACCGTGCATTACTACATTGAAATTACCAATAACCTCGATCGCGTTATTCTCGTAGTTGCTGACGCCCTTTACTATGTCGATGCTCTCAGTCAGACGCAGATCGGGTATCTGTCTCAAAAAATGGCTCAGGAGCGCGGCGTCGACTATATCATCTTTCAGTCTACCGAGGGGATTATATTCTCCTCCCGAAGAACCGCCAGCCTGCTGGCTATCGAATCGGACCCGTTCCTGACGGAATCCCTCGACAGCGATACCATTCGCTATCGTCAGTATGAGTTCGAGGAAACCCCCGTTCTGGAGATGGTGCGTCCATTCGCTACGGTCGGCTATCCTTTCGGCTTGCTGCGGGTTGGACTCTCCCTTGAGAATTACGCCGCCGTATCGAAAGGTTACGACCGCCAGATGATCATGTTGTCCGGCACCCTGTTTGTTCTGGTCCTGGTCGTACTCCTTTACCTCCAGACCAGGCGAAAACGCCGCGAAATTGATCTTCAGTACCGGGAAATAAAGTCAATCAGCGATAAGATTTTTGAAGAAATGAAGATCGGAGTGGCCGCCGTCGACGCCCGCGGGACCGTCATTCTGGCCAACAACGCCTTCGAGAGAATCCTCGGAGTTCAGGCCACTTCCGGAACGAGATGGGATGATCTGGTCAAGCTTGAGGACCTGGCCTTTGATGCGATTCTGGCCCGGACCGAACCTTCCTTTGAAAGCGAGTTCAGGCTTGAAGCAGGTAGCGAAAGCCAGTGGCTGCTCATCGCGGTATCAAAGATGACGGCTGGTTCCCGGGGCGGTTCAGGTTTGGTGGCCGTAGTCTACGATATCACCCGTCTGCGCCAACTGGAACGAAAAGCGGCTCGGAAGGAACGGCTCTCGGAGATGGGCAATATGGCGGCCGGTGTGGCACACGAAATTAGAAATCCGCTGAATACAATCTCAATCGCCGCTCAACGTCTGGCCGGGGAGTTCGCGCCTTCGGCAAACCAGGAAGAGTACCTCTCTTTCACCGAACAGATAAGGTCTGAAACCAAACGCCTCAATGAAATTATCACCAGATTCCTTGCCCTTGCCCGTGAGGAGAGCCAGAAAACCGTCAGGTCCAGCTTAAGCCGCGTTGTGGGAGAGTTCGTCGAGTTGGTCAAATACGAAGCGAAGAGCGTCGGCATCGATCTGAATGTCGATGTGGAACCGTCGCTTGAGGTACTCGCCGACTCGGATAGTCTCAAACAGGTCCTGTCCAATCTCTTCAACAACGCCAAGGAGGCTCTCGAAGGTAAGGCGGGGAAGATCTCCATAACCGGCACGAGGGCTGACAGGGAAGCTCAGCTTCGCTTTGGCGACAGCGGTCCCGGAATTGCCAGAGACGTTCGGGACAAAATCTTCACACCTTTCTATACCACCAAAGGCAGCGGTACCGGTCTTGGCTTGCCGACGGTGTATAAGATTATCAGCGACCTCGGTGGCGACGTGCGAATCGAAGACAGCAGACTCGGCGGCGCCGAGTTCATTATCAACTTGCCCCTTTCGTAGTTTTCAGATATAAAAAAACGGCCCCGTTGTGGAGCCGTTTTTGTGTCTATTCGAATCGTTATCAGCCCGCGATCTGCCCCTTGATCCAATCGGTACTGACAGATTTCGGACGCGTGATTGCCGTACCCAGCGCGCGGTTGAGCACCAGCTGAGAAAGCATGCCCATCGAACGCGACACTGAGAACAGAACCGTGTAATACTCGAATTCCTTGATGCCCGCTTCGTAAAGCAGTGCGCCGGAACCGGCATCAACGTTCGGCCACGGGTTCTTGGCCTTGCCGTGAGCCTGGAGAACCTTCGGTACGATATTGAATACACGGTCGACCGTCATGAACACCGGATTATTGCTAAGATACTTCTTGCCGAATCCATTGAACGCCACAAAGCGCGGATCGGTGACACGAAGCACAGCGTGACCGTAACCCGGAATCACCTTACCACCGTTCAGCGTCTCCCAGGCGTAGTCTTCAATCTGCTTTTCAGTCGGAACGCCGCCGAACTTCTCCATGGTCTGCAGAATCCAGTTCAGACACTCCTGGTTGGCCAGTCCGTGCAGCGGGCCTGCCAAACCGTTCAAACCGGCCGATACGGCGTAGAACGGATCCGAAAGCGCGGAACCAACCGTATGACAGGTGTTGGCGGAAACGTTGCCACCTTCATGGTCAGTGTGAAGTGTCAGATACAAACGCATCATCTCGTAATTCTGACCTTTGCGCGGCGGAAGACCCATCATCTTGGCATAGTCAGCGCCCCAGTCGAGCTTCTTGGACGGCTCAATAAGATCACCCTTCTTGTACTTGATGCGATATACGCCGGCAGCAATGGTGTGGATGGTGCCGATGATCTTCATCGCGTCTTCCAGGGCCGGCTCCCAGTACTCCTGCTTGGTCATGCCTTCATTGTAGCGTTTGCGGAAGGCAGACTCGTTCTCCATCGCCAGGATAGCGGTGTCAAGCATCGCCATCGGATGGGAAGTCTTCGGCATGGCTTTCAGAACTTTCCAGATGTACTTCGGTACTTCGCCACGATCCTTCAATTCCTTCTGAAACAGGGCCAGTTCGTCGGCTGACGGAAGGTCACCTGTGATCAACAACCAGAAAATTTCCTCGGGCAGCTTATCCTGAATATCAAGAATCGGCTTACCGCGGATAATCAGGCCCTTGTCCGGTTCAACGACGGAGGTGTCACAAATCATTCCCTTTACACCGCGCATGCCGCCGAAAGCCTGAGCCACTGATACCTCGGAGATAACCTTGTCGCCATGTCCCTTCAGTATCGCAGTTCTTTCTTCGCGGAGTTTGGGGATAAGCCCGGCCAGTTTTTCTTTTAATGTTTTGGCCATGTCTGACTCCTTTACTTTGTCCGTTAGTTATTTGGTTGTGTCTGATTGCCTCTGTCAAATAATGTGAAACATTTCACATTGTCGCATATATTACTATCTCTTCGCAGGCTTGTCAAGTGGGGGAGGCCAAAATGAATCAAGATTTTTTGGCTTTTCAGAAAATTTTCCCGGGATTGAGCAGCCCGCCCGGGTCGAAAACCGCCTTGACTCCCTTCATATACGATATTGTCGCCGGATCGAACTCCAACCCCAGAAAACGCCGTTTGGCAAGACCTATTCCGTGTTCGCCCGACAGGGTACCCCCCAACTCGACTGTTTTTCTCAGAAGCTGCTCAATGCCCGCCTCCATCAGCCTGCTGTCATCAGGGTCGCCGGTCAGGGAAAGGAAATTCACGTGCAAGTTACCGTCGCCGGCGTGCCCGAAGGCGTTAATTCTGAGCGGGCTGCTGCGATTCAGATAGGCGACAAATTCGACCAGAATAGGGAACTTAGAGTTTGGAACCGCCACGTCCTCGGAAATACGCACACTGGCGAGTTCTTTCACGGCCTTGCTCAGGTTGCGCCGTACTCTCCAAAGATGCTCAGCCTTCTTCGCATCATTCTCAACGCGAATATACGAGCACTGGTTCTTCCGGCAAAACGATTCGATCGTCCTCGAACAACCGACCCGGTCTTCTGCCGGTGTCTCGAACAGCAGGATGGCCGCCACGTCGTCGAGTCCCTCTGTTTTCTCATACCGGTTGGAACAGTCGGCTGCGTCACCGTCGAGGTATTCCATAACAGTGGGAGTAATTCCGGCCTTGGTAATATCGCTTACAGTTTGGGCCGCGTCCTTTGGATCATCAAATGCCGCCAGTATGGTGTCACCAGTGCCTGGAATGTCCGTCAAACGCACAGCGATCTCGGTTATAATGACCAGGGTACCTTCAGCGCCGATGAAAAGACCCTCGAAACCGAAGCCGCCCGTTTCACAGTAGATTCCCGTTTCCATAGTCTCACCGGCCATGGTCACTGCCTTCAGGCCGATCACATAGTCGCGCGTGACCCCAAACCGCAGGCACCGAAGTCCACCGGCGTTTTCCGCAACGTTACCCCCCAGGGTTGATTCGTCATAGCTGGCCGGGTCCGGCGGATAGGTCAGACCGTGCTTTTCTGCCTCGTCCTGCAAATCCTTGGTTATGACACCGGGACCGACCCTTGCTACCTTCCGGGCCACATCGATTTCGAGCTTCTTCATGCGTTCGGTGGAGAGAACCACACTACCCTCAGACGGAACACAACCCCCTGACAGACCCGTCCCCGCACCCCTCGGTACCAGCGCGACCCGGTGCTCTTGGCAGAACCTGGCGGTCTCCACGACATCGGCGTCACAGGTGGCGAACACGAGCGCTGAAGGACGCCCTTTTTCATCGGTGGCATCGTAAAGATACTGTTGAAATTCGGAGAAATCGGTCACCAGATTTTCCGGGTTCGGCAACCGATCTGCCAGTCTTTCGAATGGGGGAGAGGTCACGTCCATTTGCCTCGTAAAGATAACCTTTATCTATTTGTCCGACTTCTTTGCGGACTCTGCCGGGCCGCTCGATTTTTTGCTTTCCGGTGCTTTGCTGTCAGAAGGCTTTTTGTCGGGGGTCTTTGTGCCCGCGGCTCGGTCTTTGTCTGCCTGGGCCTTGTAGTCCTTGCTCCGGTAGTCGGTAATATAGAAGCCGCTCCCTTTAAAAATAAGCCCGGCCCCGCCGCTGATTACACGCTCGGTTTTGCCGTTGCATGAAGGACAGATTGTGATTGGTGGATCGCTTATGGCCTGGAATTCCTCGAACTCATGATCACAGTCGCTGCATCTATACTGGTAAGTGGGCATCGCACTCTCCTGTCAGACCGGGCTATAGATGCCTTAGCCGTATCGCCATCCCCGGTCGCGTACCAGCCGTGGGTTGGGTTTCCAGTCGGTGAGCTTGGCTACCGGCTTATCTTTTGGCGGAGGAACTTGTTCCTTCTTTGCCGACATATAAACCTTGGCGTCCTTCTCGGGAGCAATGGTATACGACTTTTCCGCCTCGCGCATGATCTCAGGCGTCAACCCCTCTTCAGCCACCTTCTCGGTGAACTTGCGACGGCCGTCAACCAGGTCCCGAAGGTAGTGGTCGATCTGGTCCTTTGAGTAATACCGTTCTGGAGAATATGCACTCAGGTCAGCCCCTTCAGCCGAAACTATGACTTCGGTGCCCAGAAAACTCTCCGCATACCGGTTGGTTTGCCGCAGGTCTCCTCGCTGGATAGCCGCCATTGTTTCAATGGGCACGCGTTCGGTCTTGCGGATCACCTTTTTGGCTGTTCCCTTGTTTCCGGTCTCGATAATCTCACCCATGCCTCCCGTGTTGTACTGGTAGAAAAATACCTTGCCGGGATAATTATCGACCAGCTCCATGATAATTCGGTGGAAATGGTTCACCTTGGCGGCTCTCGAGCCCACAATGAATGGGTCGGTACCAACCGTGCGAACCGACTCTCCCGCCTTGGCTGGATTGGAGGCGTAACTGTGGCTTGACTCACCCCAGAGGTACGCCAGCACCGCCTGCATCGGGCTAAGGCGTTGTGAAAACTGCATGATCGTGTTGCGCCGCGTAATGAAGGCAAAAACCATCCCATCCAGCTCGTCCAGCGGTGGTAAGTCGTACGATGGGTACCAGATGTTTTTCATCGAGAATGGCCCGCGGCCCCGCCTTATTTTAAGCTGTTTCTTCATCACCACCGCCCGACCGTTACCGCACAGGTTCTCATCGAGAAAGTCCGGACGGCCGTCAGCATTAATCATGACGTTCTCGTACAGGGCACTTCGATGAACCAGCGAGTTGTACATCGCTTCCTGAAGCTTCTTGTCGACATCGGTTTTTACGAAGAAGTTGGCCTCGGAACCAAGCGCCGACCCGTCACTTTTGAGAAAACAGATGTCGTCCTGGCAAACCAGGGTGCGTTCACCTTTGCCCCAATCCAGTCCGAGTTGATGGCAGGACCAGGTGCTCTTGCCGGTGGCCGACAGGCCAAAAAGAAATACTCCGTATTTCTTGAGCTTGTTCGTCTTCGGGTCGCGGATAATTACTATTTTTGTCCCGGCATGCAATCCCAGCATACCCTGGGCGTCGGCCGCAAACATACCCTTTCTCAAGAATCCCTTTTTATCTTCGCCCATGTAGTCAGAACCGAGAACAAGGGTAGTAAGGTAATCCGGCAACATCAGTGCCTGCTGACGGATGTGATGTTCTTCGGGGATGTGGATAAGCGTGAATTCAGGCCCCGGATCTTTGGTCACCGGCCCCAGGGTGTTACCCCACATATATGCCAGGCGGTAGTTTTTCAGGTCGGCAACAGACATGTAGAGGTTACATTTCGGATTGTAATCGGAGTTTTGACCCATCTGACGACGCAATCTGACAAACGGCATGGTTTCCATAAGATGCAGAACCTTGTCGAGTTCTCCGGGTGCCTTTGATATAATGCCCTTCTTGCCGTCGGAGAGATGGTATTCGCGGACTCTCTCAGATCCCAGGTACACCGTTTTTTCGGCGATGCGGCTGGAAACGGCAGATCGCCATCCCCAGGATCCGAATTTGGTCTGAGTGCCGGTACTGAGGGCAG
Source organism: Candidatus Zixiibacteriota bacterium (assembly GCA_020348905.1). Lineage (GTDB taxonomy): Bacteria > Zixibacteria > MSB-5A5 > GN15 > FEB-12. Next base: position 1,715,634 of record CP070756.1, on the reverse strand, counting down.
GTTCGCGCAAATCATCCAGCGTCACGTCTTTGATGTTCGGACCGTGCAGCCGGCGCTGGAGATCACGATGAAATCGGGCGTAGGCTTCAGTATTGTAGAGGGAGTCGCTCATAACAGGTCATTCCTTCGGCAGAATCTCGTCATCTTTGAAAAAGAAAGCCACTTCAGCCCGTGCCGTCACAGGGCTGTCTGAGCCATGCACCACGTTTTTTTCGACCGACGTTCCGAATTCCCGCCTGATCGTATTGTACCTGGCTTTGGCCGGATCGGTCGCCCCCATCAGATCGCGCCAACGCTCGATCGAATCGTGTCCTCCGATAACCATTACGACGATGGGTCCCGATGTCATGAACTCTATCAATGAATTGAAAAACGGCTTGCCTTCATGAACGGCGTAGAATTTACGGGCTTCTTCTTTCTCAAGGCGTACAACCTTCAGTCCGCGAAGTATCAGACCGACATTTTCGATCCTGCCCATTATGTTTCCTACCAGTTTTCGTCGGACCCCGTCGGGTTTCACGATTCCCAGTGTATTGGCCATGTCTGTCTCCTAACCGATCAGGTCTCGAATGCGCGATTTGATGGCCTCAGGTGGGACCACCGCGATGTTCAATTTGAAAGCTTTGGCCACGCGGAAAAGCTGATGAAAATTACGTCGCTGGAGATCTTCTTGGTCCACCGAAGCACCCAGAATATACGGATTGAAAAATGGTTGCGTTTTGAACGGCGTCATGCCGGCTTCAGAAGGCAAGCGGTACTTGCCCTCAGCGACATATTCAAGTGCCGCTGCCTCATCAAGGCTTTCCACAGCGGGCGCGTTGGGTTCATAGTGAAGTAACACCGCTGTTGTCAGTTTCGAACGCTTGATATACTTATCCGGTCCGCCTATCCAGGCCGGGTCAATCAAGGCTCGTGATTCATTGGAGCCCCAGTAGCAGTAGGGTTCGCCCAGGTCGAGCGGGCACTCGTCTTCCAGTTCTTTCATGTTGGTCCAATCTGCCCGGCTGGTGACCACATTCTCGCATTTGCTTCTGTCGAAAATACGCTCGTAACGCGGGAAATTCCTCGTGATATTGGTCTTCAAATAGAACTTTCTCTCGGGTGCGTCCGCCACCGCCTCGTTGCCCCGGTATCTTACAAACACCCAGTCGTTGGACAGGAAGCGCGCCCGGTCGTCCTCGAGCAATCGGAAAAACGTCGAGCCGCGCTTCATCCCCTTCGGCCCGATAATCGCCAGTCCGTAACCGTTATAGTCAAGGCAGGCTGCTCTTACCCCATGAACGTCGAGCAGCCTTTCGCTGGCCTGCGCTACCATAGCCAGTGCCCAGCTGCGCACCTGTCCGTAATAGGTTGTGTTGAACAGGATAGCTGTTTTCATTTCCGGGTTGTAATAGCCGTAAGGAGTCCTGCCGGCGACACCATCAACGGCATATATGATGCCGTGTGGCTCCAGATCGGATTCCAGTTGGGCCGGGTACCAGTTCTCGACCCAGAAATCATACAGGTGCGGGACGTTGGTTCGAAGCTGTATTATGATACCGTTGATGTTTGCGTTCCATTCGAAATAACGGTCATACGGCAGGGCCGCCTCGGCTTCCTGCACCAGGGCATCGCGCTCCTCGACCGATACATCCAATCTGGATTCGGTCGTGCTGCGGGGATACGTCATAACGTTCTGGAGCGCTACTCGCTTGTATTTGGGCGACTCTTTCAGTTTCGCCATGGACTCGATGATGCGATCGGTGCCTTCTTCGATTTTCTCCATCGAGGTTGCATACGAAAGACGGATGTTCTCTTCAGCTCCAAAGGCGCTTCCCGGTACAATGGCCACGGCCGCCTCTTTTAACAGATAGTACGCCAGGCCGTAAGAGTTGCGGATTTTCATCCCGCCGTACTCGGTGTTGTAGTACGCCGAGGCATTCGGGAAGAGATAGAAAGCGCCCTGCGGTTCGTAACAGGAAACATCCGGTATCCGCCGCAGCTTGTTGAGCATGTAGTTCCGGCGGGCCTTGAATTCTGCCACCATCTGGTTGATCTCGGCCTGGTTTCCTGCCAACGCCTCCACCGCCGCCTTCTGCGCTATCGAGTTGGCGTTCGAGGTAGTGTGCGACTGCACGATGTTCATGGCGTTTATGATTTCGCTCGGACCGGCTGCGTACCCGATACGCCAGCCCGTCATTGAATAGGACTTTGACACGCCGTTTATGACAACCGTTTTTTCCTTAATCTTGTCACTCAGGGAGGCGATGGAGTGGAACTGGTAATCATCGTAAATAACTTTTTCGTAGATCTCATCAGCCACAACCAGCAGACCCTCGGCCACCGCTATTTCGCATATTTCCATAAGCTGGTCACGGGTGTACGCGCTGCCGGTCGGATTGGACGGGTTGTTTATTAGGAGTGCCCGGGTGTTGAAGTTAATATTGGCCTTCAATTCATCCGGAGTTATCCGAAAACCGTTCTCCTCCCGGGTTGGCACGACCACCGGTTTACCTTTTACCATCAAAACCTGCTGGGGGTAAGAAACCCAGTACGGCGATGGTATAATGACTTCTTCGTCCCGGTTGAGAGTTGCCATGAACAGGTTATAGAGGCAATGCTTGGCGCCACAGGAGACGATTATCTCGTTCCGCCGGTATTCCAAACCATGGTCGGACCGAAACCGGGCTATTATGGCTTCTTTAAGTTCTGGAATGCCGTCGTTGGGAGTGTAGCCCGTGAAGTTGTCATCGATGGCCTGTTTGCCGGCGTTCTTAATGTCCGAGGGGGTTGGAAAATCAGGTTCTCCTACCGAAAAATCGATGACATCAATCCCCTCCGCCTTCATGGCCTTGGCTTTGGCATTGATTCGGAGAGTGGGGGATAACTCTAAACGACCAATCCTGTTGGAAATCATCGCCTATTCCTTGCCCGGGCCGCTCTTGGATGCCGTGTTCTCAGGCTTGTCGGTCCCACTCCCTTTGCCGGCCATCTGTCTTAGCCACGATTCGAGATCGAATCCGGAAAGCTCCTTTACGACAGCTGGAAGCTGCGACATCATCGCCGCCAGTTCACCGGTAATCTTTGATGTCCCCAGTTTGCCGTCATTTGACACCATTACAATCTTGTCTACTTTCGATATAGGAGCCGCCATCTCACGGGCCAGGTCCGGAAGTTTCTCAAACATCATCTGAAGCATAGCCGGTTGTGAATAAGCATTCCAGGATTCGGCCTTTTGGCGCAGAGCATCGGCTTCCGCCTGACCAATCTTGGCCACCAGCTCGGCCTCAATAATACCCTGCACCCGCTTGGCTTCTGCCATACCTTTCGCTTCGGCTTCAAGCCGGAATTGCTCAGCCTCGGCTGGCTTGCGGACCTTGGATTCCAGCTCTTGCTCGACTCGTTCGATTTCCTTCTTCTCAAGCTCAATGGTCGTTTCTTTTTCAATCAACTTGACCTTGGCTTCCTCGGCCTTCAAATCCTGGTTTAGTTTGTGTCGCTCCAGTTCGTAAGCAAAATCAGCGTCCGCTTTCTTCTGATTCAGTTCTTTCTGCAACCCGGCTTTTGTCAGTTCCGAGTCCTGATTCGCTTTGGCCACTTCGGTGTCAGCGATCAACTTTGCTATGTCTCCCTCTTTCTTGGCTTCGGCTGATTTGATTATCGCATCGCGCGCCGCTTCCGCTTCGGCTACCTCGGCATCACGACGGGCCTCCACGATGCGAGGTTTACCCAGTGCTTCCAGATAACCGGATGGGTCTGTGATTTCCTTGAGATTGAACGAAAGAAGCTTCAAACCCATATTGGCAAAATATCCGTTAACATCATCAAAAACCCTGGCGGTGAAATCCTTACGGTTCTTGTTCAGCGACTCCAGGTTCATGGTGCCGATCAGGGCACGCGACGAACCCTCAAGCGTGCGAAGGGCAACATCGCGGATGTCAGTCAGAGGCTTGCCCAGGAACTGTTCTGAGGCCAGGTGAATCGAGGCCTCGTCGCTGGCTATCTTCACCTCGGCCGTCCCACGAAACGTACACCGAATCCCATTTGTCGAAATCGCATCCTCGACCTGAATATTCATGGGAATAATCTCCAGCGGAAGAATCTGGGCTTGCTCTATAAACGGTTTGACAAAGGTGCCACCACCAATGCGCATACGGTAACCGATCTGCTTGGTCGTGCCGTCCGGCAACGTCACCGTACGCTTTTTACCGCCCGATATGATCAGTACCTCATTCGGGCCTACTTTTCGATAGTTTTTCAGGATGATTACCACGATAGTCACCAAAACGACTACAGCAGCAGCAACGATAATTATAGCAGAACTCACGACTACAATCTCCTTAACAAATAATTGGGGGCGACACAGGTGCTTCGCCTATTTTATTGGAAGCCGGAAAATAATGGCCTAACACGTTGTGTGTCAACCGATATTTTCCCGGCGTATCTGTTTCAATGTCTTTGCGCATAAGTCTCTTCAGCCCTTCATCAATACCGCGATTGCCGCGACATCAACAATATCCTCCGCCGTACACCCCCGCGATAAATCGTTCGCCGGTTTGGCCAGCCCCTGGATAATCGGGCCGGTGGCGGTGGCTTTGGCCAGACGCTGGGTTATCTTGTAGGCGATGTTCCCGGCGTCCAGATCCGGGAATAGCAGAATATTGGCTTGCCCGCCGATAACTGAATCCGGCGCCTTGCTCCTGGCTATCTCCGGGACAATCGCCGCATCTACCTGCAACTCGCCATCCACCTTGAGTTCAGGATGCTCACTTTTGAGTATCTCATAGGCCGCGACAACCTTGGCCACGTCATCATGCTGGGCCGAACCCTTGGTGGAAAACGAAAGCATAGCGATTTTCGGTTCCGTGCCAATGAGGTTCGTCCATGACTCCGCTGTCGATACCGCGATTGAGGCTAACTGCTCAACGGTCGGATTGGGAACCACGGCGCCGTCGGCGTAGAAGAAAACCCTGTTTTCTTCGCCCCGGTACTCAGGCACGGTCATCATGAAAAAGCTGGATACCGTGTTAATCCCTTCTTTAAGACCGATAACCTGTATCCCCGCCCGCAGTACATCACCGGTGGTGTTGATCGAACCGGCCACTGAAGCGTCGGCCCGATCGTGCCTTACCAGCATGGCCCCGAAATACAGCGGCTTGGCAATGGTGGCCGTAGCTTCATCTGTGGTAATTCCCTTGGCTTTACGAAGCTCCACAAAGTCGTCGACATAGCTGCCGAAATCTGCGGACTCAACCGGATTTATCACTTCTACCGTAGACAGGTCCAGCTCATGCTCGTCAGCAAGCTCCTTTATCCGTCCCGGTTCACCCAGAAGCGTTACCCTGGCAATCTTCTCGGCTATAATGGCCTTGGTTGCTTTGATGACGCGCGGTTCGGTGCCCTCCGGCAGCACTACCCGCCGATTCTTCTGCCCGGCTTTATCCTTTATAACTGATAAGGCGTCCATAATCTGCTCCAGTCGATCCACTGATGTATACTTCTAAGTTTCAATATGCTCATCTTTGAAATCCGGGTCGCTGAGATAGGCCTGGATGAACTGATCGATATCGCCATCCATCACCGCCTGGACGTTCGATGTCTCCATCGATGTCCGGTGATCCTTAACCATATTGTAAGGGTGAAACACGTACGATCGAATTTGTGATCCCCATTCGATCTTCTTTTTGCTCTTTTCGAACTTGTCCATCCGCTTGGCTTCTTCTTCCTTTTTAAGCTGATAGAGGCGAGCCTTCAAGACCGTGAATGCGGCGTCTTTATTCTTGTGCTGACTCCGCTCCGATTGGCAGGTCACCACGATGCCGGTTGGATTGTGAGTGATGCGTACCGCCGACGAGGTCTTATTGACGTGCTGACCGCCGGCGCCCGACGCCCGGAAAGTGTCGATACGAATGTCTTCGTCTTTTATCTCGATATCGATATTGTCCTCGACAACCGGGTAAACGTGAACTGACGCAAATGATGTATGCCGCCTCGAGTTGGCATCAAACGGCGAGATCCGGACCAGACGGTGCACCCCTGACTCGGCCTTCAGAAATCCGTATGCGAAATCCCCCTTGACCTTCAGAACCGCCGACTTGAGCCCGGCTTCCTCGCCCGGCTGGTAATCCATCAACTCAACCGAAAAGCTCTTGCGCTCAACCCAGCGATTGTACATCCGGAACAGCATATCGGCCCAGTCCTGCGATTCGGTTCCTCCGGCCCCCGGATGTACCGTCACAATAGCATCCAGGTAGTCATCGGGACCCGAAAGCAGGGAAGAGAACTCGAATTTCTCGATTTCGGCAAGCAATTCGGTGAAGGTTTCAGATATCTCCCTGGCGTCTTCGGAATCGTCACTCAGGTCAGGCATCTCGGTCAATTCCTCGACCACGGAGAGATCAGCCGCCAGCTTGGCATGGGACTCGACCCACTTTTTGTGTACCGAGATTTCTTTCAACACCGCCTGGGCCGCTTGGTTGTCGTCCCAGAATCCCTGCTCGGTGCTTTTCTTTTCCAGCTGGGCTATTTTACTGGTGCGTCCCGCCAGGTCAAAGATACCTCGCTAGCTTGTCCAGTTTATCTCGTATGTCCGGCAACTGATTTCGGATATCTGTCAAAATCATGGCTCTGCGTTTCTCTCTTTCAAAAAAAAGTAAACCGAAATATACCTCTCTGCCTCTTTCAGGTCAAACCAAAAACCGCATAAAATGTGATATTTTTCACAATACCCCGCGCGACCCGAAATCGGAAAAACAATTGACAATACCGGCTTACTCGATATTTTGTCCAAGTATATGACCCTAAAAACCCTCGTAGTTGGGCCTTTTCAGGTAAACTGCTACCTTTACTGGGACGAAACTTCGGGCGATGGCCTCATCATCGATCCCGGGGCTGAAGAGACCCTCATCATTGACTCGGTTTCCAGGGCCGGATTTAAGCCCAGGGCTATCCTGCTTACTCACGGACATGCCGATCATATCGCCGCCGTAGCACCCGTCAAAGGCGAGTACAACGTTCCACTGTATGTTGGCGACGGCGAACAGGACCTGCTGTCAAACCCATCGGCAAACGTATCGGCTTTCTTCGCCGACCCAATTGTGGCCCCGCCGGCCGATTTCCTGCTTACTGATGAACAGGTCGTGGATATAGGTTCCGTGTCTTTGAGAGTCCTCAAAACCCCGGGCCATTCCCCGGGAGGCGTGTGCTATCTCGACGAATCCAAAGGCATTCTGTTTTGTGGCGATACCATCTTTTATGGCTCGATTGGCCGAACTGACTTCCCCGGTTGCTCACACCAGGCGCTGATCAAGTCTATAAACGACAAGATAATGAAACTTCCCGACGACGTTATTTGTTATCCCGGACACGGGCCCGAGACTAGCGTGGGTAACGAAAGAATGAATAATCCCTTCCTCAGAGGTGACTACTTTGTCTGACATCCATAAAATTCAACCCCTGCACGTACCCGGAGTAAGTGACTATCACGTGCATTGTGATTATTCCATCGATGCTCAGGGAACGGTCGATGAATTCTGTGAGGCGGCCATCAAGCGCAACCTTGCTGAAATCTGCTTTACTACTCATTTTGACGCCAACCCGAATTCCGACGGTCAGGTCGAGTATATTCGAGTAAAGGGCGAGAACCGACCGGTCACAGTCGAGAATCTGCAGCCTTACGTAGAGGATGTCCGCAGGGTCGCCGAGAAGTACTATGCCGAGGGACTGTCCGTCAAATTGGGCATCGAGATTGGCTGGTATCCGGGTTGCGAGGAAATGGTCGAACGCCTGAAACAGCAGTATCACTTCGACTATGTTCTGTGCGGTATTCACGAACTCGATAATATCTGCTTCTGCTGCCGCCACAGTTACGAAAGGTGCTTTGGACGATACTCGGCTGAACAGTTGGCGGAAAAATACTACACCGAGGTTCAGGTCGCCGCCCGGACCGGATTGTTCGATACCATGGCCCACCTCGCCTATTACCTGCGGTCAGGGCTTGACTATTACGGTGACGCTGTGGCAGTCGCCCACCGACCTCACCTTGATGAAACTTTGAGAACGCTTATTGACCATAACGTCGGAATCGAGGTCAATACCGCCGGTATCCGCCACGGGTTGAAAAATTATTATCCTCCCGTTGAGATTATCAACTCCGCCCGAAGAGCCGGTGTCGGTGTCAGTTTCCTTGGGTCTGACGCGCATAGTCCGGAGCAGATCGGTTTTGACTTCGAGGCCGCTCTGGCTCTTGTTCCGGATACCGTTCAGGGCTGCGAGGATTAAGTGGAATTCTTCAGGATCTTAATGTCAGGCTATGCCTACTAATCAACGCAAAAAGTTGCCTCGCTCATTCTATAACCGCCCTACTATCGAAGTAGCGCGTGACCTGATTGGAAAGTACATTGTATACGCCTCCACCGCTGGACTTATGTCCGCCAGGATCGCCGAAGTCGAGGCCTATATCGGAAAGGATGATCCCGCCTGCCATGCCGCTCGCGGTAAAACCCGGCGCAACGCGGTCATGTTTGGTAAACCCGGGTTCACCTATATCTACTTCATTTACGGCATGTATCACTGCCTGAATTTCGTTACTGAGAAAGAGGGTCATCCCGCTGCTGTGCTTCTTCGGGCCGCCGAACCGTGCGAGGGAATCGACATCATGATGTCTCAAGC
>CP070756.1:1679541-1706885 GCA_020348905.1 Candidatus Zixiibacteriota bacterium | reverse complement strand
GGGGCAGTCACGGTATTTGCTGGGGAGATTCATCATGCTGCCCGCGACGGTGACCTGGGTACCGTGCAATCACTGCTCGATAGCAACGCGGATCTGCTGGCAGACTGCGACAGCGATCAGATGACTCCGCTTCACCACGCGGCCTACAACGGCAGAGATGAGGTCGTGGCGTACCTTTTGGACAAAGGCGCCGATGTGAACCCCCGCAACAGCAGCCAGGGCACGCCGCTGCACGGCGCAGCGTACTATGGACATGCCGGGGCGGCTCGATTGCTTCTTGAGCATGGCGCGACTGTTGATGCCCAAAACGTCTCCGGTTTTACGCCGCTGTTGAGCGCCTCGGCCGCCGGGCATACTGAGATAGTAAATATGCTGCTTGAAAGAGGTGCCGATACGGAAATCTCCACCGGTTACGCCGGAACGCCTCTCAATGCGGCCGTGTTCGGTGGGCATATCGAGGTCGTCCGGCGCCTGATCGAGGCCGGGGCCGATGTCAATACTCCCGCCCCCCGGGGAAACGTGCCACTGCACACCGCCGTTCTGACCGAAAACGAAGAAATGCTTGACCTTTTGATGGCGGGTGGGGCCAATACCGAGGTTACTGACAATTCCGGCGCTACTCCCCTGCTATGGGCGGCGAGGGCAGGGCAAACCGCCTGCGTGTTGAGCCTGATCTCAAGAGGAGCCAGCGTCAACGCCTGCGACAACCACGGTGTCACACCGCTAATGATTTCCTGTATCAACGGCAATTCCGAAATGGTAAGGCAACTTGCCTCCAGCGGGGCCGATGTTAACGCCAAAGAACAGCAGACCAGTAGAACCCCTCTCCATCTGGCGGCAGTAGCAGGTGACTGCGCAACAGCCAGAGTCCTTCTCTCATCGGGCGCTGACATAAACGCCGTCGACAATTCGGGAGCACTGCCCATCCATTACGCCGCAAGGTACGGCCACAAAGATGTCACCGATCTGTTTCGTCAATACGGTGCGACTGCGGACAACCTCGTGGAGAATTTCGGTTACGCGCCCGATCTGAATACGACAATGGTTGATGGCGAAGCGGTCATGTGGTACCTGGGAATCTGCGGCTGGGCCATCAGAACCGCGAACCACTTGCTTATTTTCGATTATCACGATACCGGTAAGAACCCTTCCAGCCTGCTTCTGGCCAACGGCCATATCAATCCGGATGAAATCGCCGGTCAGGATATTACCGTGTTCGTGACTCATCAACATCGCGATCATTTCGACACGACCATTTTTCACTGGGAAAAAGCCATCGACAACCTGACTTATGTTTTCGGTTTTCGACCTGAGGAACACGGGGTGTACGACGATGCAACCCTGACAATTCCGGCTTACGAGTTCGTCGGACCACGGATGAACAAGAACATCAAGGGAATACAGGTGGCAACGATTGAAGCTAACGATGCCGGGGTCGGTTTTCTGGTCAAGGTCGATGGTTTGACAATGTATCATGCCGGCGACCATGCCGGGTGGAACCAGGGTGAGAAAGAACAATACACCGGCGAGATCGACTACCTGGCGTCGATATCCGGCCCGGTCGATCTGGCTTTTCTCAATGTCACCGGCTGCCACTGTCAGGATACAGTTGCGCTTATGGAAGGTAATTCGTATACATTGGAGAAGCTATCCCCGAAGGTTATGATTCCAACCCATGCTGCGGGCAGGGAGTATATATACCGGGAGATCACTACCAAGGCACAGATGCAGAACCATGGCTGTGCCTTTGTGTGCCCGCGATGCCGGGGAGACAAATTCCGTTTTTCCGACGGCAAGATTCTGTGATAAGAAACGCCGCCGATGCGGCTCACCATAGAGGGAGAGTGACATGAAAAACTTGTGTATTCTGATAGTTCTGACGCTCTTAGTGTCCTTTGCGGTCGGTAATGCCCAGGAAGTTGCAGGTGAAACTCAAAGCGTTCCTCCAGTTCTGACGGGCGACTACCTGGGTCAGGAGACGCCCGGCGTCAAGCCGGCCCTGTTTGCCCCCATAGCCGTTTCCACCAACACCTATCAGGAGCGTGATGTCACCTTCACACCGGATCTGAACGAATTCTACTTCACCCGCGACGCTGTCATACAGGTTATGAAGCAGCAGGACGGGGTATGGTCCCCACCTCAGCCGGTCTCGTTCTCGAGTGAGTACCGGGAGTTCGAGGCATTCGTTACCCCGGACGGGCAACGTCTTTACTACATCTCCCAGCGTCCGGTTGACAGCGCCGCTGAACCCAACTTCTATCAGATGTGGTATGTTGAACGAAGTGACTCCGACTGGGGAGAGCCGACAATGCTCAATGACAGGCGTGATTTCTATCCTACCGTTACCACTTACAACGTAATGTATTTCACCGACGCCAACAATGACCTTTATCGAACGGTTATAGTCGATGGCGCTATGTCCATACGCGAAAAGCTAAGCGATTCGGTAAACACGCAGTCGGCGGAGTACAACTCGTGCATCTCTCCTGATGAGAGCTATATTATCTTTACATCGTTCGGATGGGGCTACGGCTTCGGCGGGGGCGATCTTTATATCAGTTTTCGCAATGAGGACGGCAGCTGGACCAGAGCGAAAAACATGGGCGGAGGCATAAACACCAATGGCCACGATTACTGTCCTGCAATCAGTCCTGACGGTAAGTATCTGTTTTACACGAGCAACAAAAACGGGACCGAGGATATCTACTGGGTGGATATCGGCATTGTAGATAAGCTGAGGTCGGATGACCTCAATACCTCCGATATGCTCTTTAATGTTGTTATGCTCAATGATAGCGAGGTGGGTAGATTCAAGTACGGCCAGCTGCAGGAGCAGTTTGATAAATGGTGCGTCTTTGACGGTCGGTTGCTGGTCGCGGTGGGTGATCGCCTGATGAATGCCGGTCGCAGCGATGATGCCGTGGCGCTGATGAGGCTGGGGGCGGAACTTCATCCCGAAACATTGACCATAGCACAGCGCCTGAAGCTGGCCGTATTGGATGGCGACGATGCCCTGTTCGACGATGTTGCCAGACAGCTTCGTGAAAACGCGGCCTCGCTCGGTGGACGGCAGGAGATTCAGATAAACGGTCTTGGCTATCGCCTGATGGGCTGGCGCCGTCTTAAGGACGCTCTCAGGGTCTTCAAGCTCAACATTGAGGTTTTTCCCGAATCATTCAATGTCTATGACAGCTATGGCGAGGCGCTGCTGCTTGATGGAGACACGACCGGAGCAGTCGAGAACTATCAGCGGTCGCTGGAACTGAACCCGAACAACACCAACGCCGAAAATGTCATCGAGAGGGTACGGGGGGAGTGACTCGGCCACACCTCTTTTAATCGTCCGTGCGATCGTTCGCGTCGCGCGGGCCAATCATGCTCTCGGGGGCCAGCAGTTTGTCCAGTTGTTCCTTCGAGAGAAGCTTCTTTTCCAGCACCAACTCGTAGACTCCCCGATCCAATTCCAGAGCCTCCCGGGCCAGCGTGGTGCAGACTTCGTAGCCGAGTACGGGATTGAGCGCGGTCACAAGGCCGATACTGTTTTCAACCATCCTTCGGCAGTCAGCCTCGTTAGCCGTGATGCCATCCACACATCGGTGCCGGAGGGTAGCCATGCCGTTGCGGAGCATCTCGATGGATTCGAATATGCTTTGAGCTATGACCGGCTCCATGACGTTCAGTTCGAGTTGCCCGGCTTCTGCGGCCAGCGTGACGGTCAGGTCGTTGCCGATTACTTTGAAAGCGATCTGGTTGACTACCTCGGGAATAACCGGGTTGACCTTGCCGGGCATGATTGATGATCCCGGCTGCATCGCGGGCAGGTTGATCTCGTTCAATCCGGCCCTTGGGCCGGATGAAAGCAAGCGGAGATCGTTGCAGAGCTTTGAGAGCTTGACCGCCAGCCGTTTGATGGCCGATGAATACATCACGAATGCGCCGGTATCCTGGGTGGCCTCGACCAGGTTCTCGGCCAGCTTGATGTCGAGTCTGGTGATTTCTCGCAGGTGTTCGATCACTTTTCGAGAGTATTCCGGATCGGCATTGATACCGGTTCCGATGGCGGTACCGCCCATGTTAACCTCGAGGAAGAGGTTGGCGTTTACGTTCAAGCGTTCTATCTCCTCTTCCAGCGTAACCGCGAAAGCTTCGAATTCCTGGCCGAGTGTCATCGGGACGGCATCCTGAAGCTGGGTACGGCCCATCTTGATAATGCCGGCAAACTCGGCGGCCTTGGCTCGGAACGAGTCCACCAGAAGTTTCAGGCTCCCGGTCAGCCGCTGGTTTTTCCTGATGAGTGCTATTTTCAGGGCGGTCGGGTAGGCATCGTTGGTTGACTGAGAGAGGTTAACGTGATTGTTGGGGTGACAGTACTTATATTCCCCTCGCTCGTAACCCAGTATCTCGAGGGCCCGGTTGGCAATGACTTCGTTGGCGTTCATGTTGGTCGAGGTGCCGGCGCCGCCCTGAATCATATCGACTACGAACTGGGTATGAAGTTTGCCGTTTATAATCTCGCCGCAGGCCTGAACGATGGCATCGGTGACCGGCTGGGACAACAATCCCAGCTCGAAGTTGGCCTTCGCGGCCGCCATCTTGACCATGGCCAGAGAGCTTATCAAAAGCGGGAAATGGGTCAGCGATATGCCGCTGATATTGAAATTCTCCAGGGCCCGCAGAGTCTGGACGCCGTAATAGTATTCGTAGGGGACCTCGCGATCGCCCAGCAAGTCGTGCTCGGTGCGCGTCCGGCCGGACACATACTGGGCGGCGATGTTCACCACCCTGGTGCTGGCCTGACGCATACGCCGCGAAATGACGCGGGCCACCTGCGAGAGCAGCTTAATGCCGATCTCCGGTTTTTCCTGGCACAACTCGTGGAAGCGATCCCGGCTGATTGTGACCAGAGTGGTCTTCAACAGGGCGCGGGCCGAAGTTGAATGCGGATACTGGTCCATCAGGGCACCCTCGCCCAGAAAGTCGTACTTACTAAACAGGGTCAGGCGCTTTTCCTCTCCCAGCGGGCTTTTCTTGAACAGCTCCACTTCGCCGCTATGAATCATCCACAGCTTTTTGCGGGGGCTGTTTTCCTGAAAAAGAAACTGGCCCGGGTCCAGCTGTACGATCTCGGCGCTGCCTGCGATGAGCTCTCTTTCGTCCGGAGCGAGGTCGTTGAACAATTCGATTCTGGCCAGAAATTGACTTATGTCCGCTGGTTTCATACAGGTCTCTCCTCAGTAATTAGTCCTGAGGAAACGTAATTAGTAGCCTGCCAATAATCAACATCTCATTGGATATACATCGAGAGGCTGCCGGGAGGGAATATTAGCCAAAAATTCCGAAAACCTTTTGGCTGCAATTGCTGTTTCTCTTAGTACCATGGCAGGCATGGCAAAAGGGGGTTTTCTTGAAAATCGGTCTTGTAGTTATCTCACTGGGTGCCTATTTCTTTATTATGGGGATACTGGGTCTGGCTCGAACCGACTCGTTCACACCGCTGTACATCAATGGTGCCGTTTCGGCTGTTACAATCTGGCTGGGGTGGCTGCTGGGCAAGAACATGCGGGTGGTCCGCAATGTGACACTGGCCTGGCTCAGCGTCATTACCCTGGCCATGGGCTACATGACGTTCGGCGAAGTGTCTGCTCACTCAAACCCAACCATTGGTTCAAGCCTGATCTTCGGATCGATGGGCTTATTCTCGTTGATAGTGATTCTACTGGTGCGGCGGGCCGGGCGCACCCGGTGACGACAACAGCAGCAACTATATAAAGTTCAATTGATACACAAGGAGCTGGCATGCCTGAGAGAGTACGCATAACAGCGATAGCGGTGATGATTATTCTGGGGCTGGCGGCTGCCCATACGAGCAAGGCCGAGCAGCCGGAAGGTGAAGCAACCACCGGACCATGCTCCGCACCGGAGTTTGACCAGTTTGATTTCTGGGTCGGGCACTGGGACCTGACCTGGGGCGACAGCGCCACCGGGACTAATACTATAACGAAAGAATATGATGATTGCGTGATAATTGAAAGATTTGACGGTACTCCGGCAACGCCGTTTAAGGGGATGAGCGTGTCGACCTTCAACAAGAGAATGGGCAAGTGGCAACAAACCTGGGTAGACAATCAGGGCGGTTATCTCGATTTCACCGGTGAGTACTCCAACGGCAAGATGATCTTGGCCCGCGAGGCAAGCATAGAGGGAAAGACCGAATGGCAGCGAATGGTATGGCACAATATCACGGAAGATTCGCTGGATTGGAACTGGGAGAAGTCGAGCGACGGGGGGCAAAGCTGGGAGACGGCCTGGCAGATACACTATCACAGGGCCCAGTAACACATTATTTTATAATGCATTAGAGATTTTTTCGGTTAGTGCCAAAAAAAAGTTGGACTTTTTGAGGATATTGCCGTATAATTAACTAAACAGTTAGTTTAAACTATAAGGTTGATATTATGGCTGAATTATCAAAGGGCTCGATGCCGGGCAAAACAGGTCAGGCAGGCGCCAGGGAGAGGATAGTACAGGCAGCGATCAGCGAGTTTTCCCAAAACGGACAGGCCGGGAGCAGGGTCGACCGAATAGCCTCTGAATCCGGTGTCAACAAGGCCATGATCTACTATTACTTTTCATCCACAGAAAACCTCTATCGGCAGGTAATCAAAGAGCTGTTCTCGGCCCCCCTGACGGCTCTGCGTCGGAGTCTGGAAGGTCACGAGAGTATGGAAGCAGCGATCAAGCAGATCCTTGACACGCACTCCGAGTTTGTTCTTGATCGACCGGAGGTGATCAAGATTCTGCTTCGTGAACTGGCCAACCCGAACAGCGAGATTGTGGAGATGATCGGTGGCATGCTGCGGGAGTCGGGACTACCCGGCGAGTTCGCCAGAAGGCTGACCAAGGGTGTGGAGCGTGGGGAGCACCGGCCCGTTAATGTACGTCAGGCGATAATCTCACTGGTGAGTATGAGTATCGGTTATTATTTGCTGTCACCTATGTTTGCCAAGGTACTGCAAACCGGTCACCTGCCAACCTTCATAGAAGAGCGAAAAGCGGCCATCGCAGACTTGTTCATGAATGGAGTGAAAGCAAGATGAAAACTACACGTTTCTTGATACTTGTGGCCGTTGTGCTGGCGCTTTCGCGAGTGCAGGCGAGAGAACTGACAATAGAGGATGCGCTGGCGCTGGCTGAAAGTCATTCCTATCGGATTAAGGCCGGTCGTGCGCAATCGGATGCCTTCAGTGAAGGGTTGAAGGCAGCGGTTGCGGAGCGACTGCCCACCCTCTCAGCGACTGGTGTCGCTTCGTACCGGGACGAAATAGCGCAACTGGATGTAGAGCTTCCGACCGGCGATGTTCTCCGTCGAGATATCGGTCTGAAAGAGAACTATCAAGTTGATCTGAGACTGTCGCTGCCTCTCTTTACCGGCGGTCGCATAAGCGGTACGGTCGATCTGGCACGGTCGACCAGCGACTATTATAAGGCCATCGAAAATGCCGCAATCGATGAAGTGCTGCTTGCGGCCCGGCTGAATTACCTTTCGCTTTATAAGAGTGACCGTTTGGTAGAAGCGGCCCGGGCGGGATTGAAAAGAGCGACGACTACGCTCAGCGATGTTCAGTCCTTATACGACGCCGGTGCTGCCGATTCGGTTGATATCCTTGATGCCCGCATGGCTGTAACGGGGGCTCAAGCAACGCTTGACAACGCTCTGTCCTCCCGCCGTCGCAATGAGATCAGCCTGTCAGTCTTGCTGGGTCTGAGCCCATCCGAGCCAATCAAGCTGGATTTCAATCCGGGTCGACCTGACACAACCGCGCTGGGCAACAGAGGTATTTCGGGCACGAAGCCGGAATTGCTCGCGGCCGGTTCCGCGGTGGAGATGAGTCGGTCGGTTGTGAAGGTAAGTAGGTCCGACCTGTTTCCATCGATTTCGGTATTCGGCGGATATTCGTGGGGCAAACCCAATCTCGACCAATTCCATGACGAGTTTAATGATTACCTCACCGTGGGCACGACGGTGAAGTGGTCTTTCAATTTGGGTGGTAAGCCCGCGAGAAATGTTCGCAAAGCCAAAAGGCAAGTATCGGCGGCGGAGTTTGAATATCAGAGGACCAAAGAGCGCCTGGATCGCAATGCCCGCGTCATACTTGAGAACCTGAGACTTACCTACCAGAATTTTGAGACGGCGACGGTCAAGCATTCTATAGCATCTGACAACTGCCGGTTGGCCGCTGAAAAGCACCGGGAGGGGGTGTTATCGGCCAATCGCCTCGTAGAGATTGAAGCGGCCCTGAGTGAGGCCGAAGCACATCTGGCGTCTACCCGGGCTGACTTTTATATGGTAGAGAGCCAGTACTATCACGCACTCGGATCAGAACTGCTCAAGGAGGGCATATAAGATGAAGAAGATTCTGTACTTAATAGTACCGGTTGTAATCCTGATGATCTGTAGCTGCGACGGAAACGGTGGTCGGATTGGGGGATCGGGATTGATGGAAGCCGATGAGACAATCGTTTCGGCGGAAACGTCGGGCCGTGTCCTATCACTTGCGGTCGACGAAGGTGACGAGGTAAAGGTCAATGATACCCTAGCGGTGATAGACCCGAGTCGCCTGGAACTTCAACTGGCCTCAGCCAGGGCAGGTCAACAAGTAGCGCGGGCGCGACTCGAGGCTGCCCAGGTGCAGCTTTCAAAGGCGGGGGAAGCCGAACAGTTTGCACAGAACGAACGCGATCGCATCGAAAAGCTTCTCCAATCCGGAACTGCCACCCGCAAGCAAATGGATAAGGTTGAGTTCGATTTGACCCAGGCGAAGTTGTCGCGAAAGAGCGCGGAAGCGGCGCTATCGACCACCCGGGCGGAGCTGACTCGGATTGAGGCGGATATCAACCGAGTTATGCGTGAACTGGTTGACTGTTATCCGCTGGCGCCTATCGAGGGGGTTGTGACGGAGAAATACGTGGAAATTGGAGAGCTGGTAAATCCCGGTAAGGCGGTGTTTAAAGTGTCTCAATTGAATTCGCTCTGGGTGAAAGTGTATCTACCCGCCGGAGATTTCGCCAACATTAAGGTTGGCGACGAAGCGATGATCGACACCGAGTCCGGGGAGCGTCAATATCAGGGAAAGGTGATATGGACATCAGAAGAAGCCGAGTTCACTCCCAAGAACGTACAGACCGAAAAGTCGCGGGCCAACCTGGTGTATGCGGTGAAAGTGGCCGTTGACAACATTGACGGCAGTCTGAAAATCGGCATGCCGGTCCTTGTCACAATAGGCGAATGATGAGTTTAGTCAGCGTAGAAAGTCTCAGCAAAAGCTACCGGGAGATCCGGGCGGTTGACGACTTCAGTTTCGCAGTCGATCAAGGTGAGATTTACGCCCTGGTAGGGCCGGATGGTGCCGGTAAGACCACTATTATAAGAACGCTTTGCGGACTGATAAACCCGGATTCGGGCGTGGCGATGATTGACGGGCTCGATTGTCAAAGGAAGTTTGAGAGCATCAAGCCGATTCTGGGGTACATGCCGCAGGTATTCTCTTTATATCCGGACCTGACGGTGACTGAAAACCTGACCTTTTACGGCGGCATCTACGGTGTCGTTGGTGAAGATTACCGAACAAGAGTCGAATATCTTTATCGTTTTTCCAATCTCAAGCCGTTCGCGGATCGACGGGCGCAGGCGCTCTCGGGCGGTATGAAGCAGAAACTGGCTCTCTCGTGCGCTTTGATGCATCAGCCCCGAATATTGATTCTCGATGAACCGACGACCGGAGTGGATCCCCTGTCGCGCCGTCAGTTCTGGGAAATACTGCTGGAACTGAAGAAACAGGGGGTGACGATTATCGTTTCCACGCCCTACATGGACGAGGTTGCCCGAAGTGATCGGGCCTGCTTTGTGTTCAAAGGGAAGAAACTGGCGGAAGGCACCCCGGCAGCGCTCCCGGGGCTCTTTGAGGGAAGCCTGTATTTCTGCGACTGCCGCCCCACCGTGCAAACCCTTGAGGCCCTCAATCAGGTCAGTAACGTGCAAGCACGGAGGTTCGGTGGCGGTATTCATGTATATCTCAGGAAAGATGTAACATTGCCGGATATCGCCACCGAATTGACCAGGGCCGGATTCGATACCGGCGGCTTCCGTCCCATCAGGCCCGATCTCGAAGACTGTTTTATCCAGCTAATGGAGGAATCATGACCGAACGGCCCGCCGTAACGATAGACAACCTCTCCCGACACTTCGATAGTTTCAAGGCTGTTGACGGGATATCACTGGAGGTAACCTCGGGTGAAACATTCGGCTTTCTGGGCGCCAACGGGGCCGGCAAGACGACCACCATCCGCATGCTGTGCGGATTACTGGCCCCAACTTCCGGCAGCGGCACGGTAGCGGGCTTTGACATTTACCGCCAGGCCGAAGAGATCAAAAAGAGCATCGGCTACATGTCACAGAAATTCTCACTCTATCCGGATTTGACCGGCAAAGAGAACCTGTCGTTCTATGGAGCCGCGTATGGCATGAATGGGAGTAGTATCGCCAGTCGTACCGAAGAGTTGGCCGAGCGTTTAGACCTTCATGATTTTATCGATCGCCCGACCAGATCTTTGCCGGTCGGCTGGCGACAGAGACTGGCGCTGGGGGTGTCACTTCTGCACCGGCCCAGGATCCTCTTTCTCGACGAGCCTACCAGCGGTGTGGATCCGGTGTTCCGGCGTAAGTTCTGGAAGATACTTTATGAACTGGCCGAAGAGGGTGTTACCGTTTTTGTCACGACTCATTATATGGATGAAGCGGAATACTGCGGCCGTATATCCATCATGCATCAGGGAAAAATTGTCGAGGTAGGTCAGCCTTTTGAGCTGATACAGAAGCACCGGGCCGAGAACCTTGAAGAGTTATTCATCAACCTTATTAATGGTCGGGAAGCAGCCAATGCTGAAGCTTAGGTTTCTTGCTCACAAGGAATTTCGTCATATCCTGCGTGACCCGCGATCGCTGGCAATTGTTGTCGTAATGCCTATCATGATGACATTCCTGTATGGATATGCTATCAGTCTCGACGTTGAAAATATCATGATCGGAGTCGTTGACTACGACAACACGCCCGAGTCCCGGCAGCTAATCGACCACTTCTATGGTTCAGCCTATTTCAGCAAGCCGGATGCGAGTCCGGTTGATGGCGACCCGGAAAGAATCCTGCTGTCATCGGAAGCCAAAGCTGTACTGATTATCCGGTCGGGCTTTGCCAGAGCGCTGCATGAGAGGAGCGACTTTTCGCTGGGGATGATGGTCGATGGATCCGACAACACCGTCGCAGCGGCGGTTCAGAACTATTCTTCGGCTATAGTCAGCAAGTTCGCCCTGGATCAGCTCCCGGTGGACATCGAGATACCCGGCATCACGATTTCCACTCAGGTTCTCTACAACCCTGACCTCAAGTCTTCGCACTTCTTTGTTCCGGGGTTGGTGGCCATAATACTGATGATGATATCCGCCCTGCTGACGTCGATAACCATTGCCCGCGAGAAAGAGACAGGGACGATGGAACAACTGCTGACGGCGCCGGTGACGCCGGTTCAAATAATCATCGGAAAGATTGCTCCTTACATAGGGCTGGCGTTGCTTGACGGCATACTGGTTCTGGTCTTTGCCAAGATCATCTTCAAGGTCCCGTTTGTCGGATCTTACATGTTGCTTCTGCTATTCGGACTGGTTTATGTGTCGGCGGCGCTTTCCATTGGAATTCTGATCTCTTCGCTGGTGAAGACCCAGCAGGTGGCGATGATGTCGGCGCTGGTGGCGACGCTACTGCCCTCGGTCATGCTGTCAGGTTTGATCTTCGCTATCAGAAACATGCCGCCCGTTCTTCAGGGATTAGCCCATATCGTACCGGCAAAATACTTCGTGACCATTATTCGCGGAATCATGCTCAAGGGAGCCGGTCTCCAAACCCTCGCCCTCAATGGGCTGGCCTTGCTGGCACTGATGGGGGTGCTGATGGCTATCGCGGCCAAAAAATTCAATACGAGGATCGATTGACCATGAGCGAAGCATTCAGGGGACTTGTCAGGAAAGAATTCATTCAGGTTTTCCGGGACAGGAATATGCTCCGGATAGTATTCGCCGTGCCGATCATACAGCTGTTGCTATTCGGGTACGTCGTTAAGCTCGAGGTCAAGAATATCAGAACCGACGTTTACGATTTCGATCAGACCAGACTTTCCCGCGAGTTTGTCAACTCAACGTCGGCCGGGGGCTACTTCCTGCCTACTCCGGCCGAAACACCGCTGTTGAATCTGGAATCGAGCTTTCAGCGCGGCAGCCGGGACATGGCCCTGATAATTCCTGATGGCTTCGGAAAAGAACTGGAGAGCCGTGGTAATATCACCATCGGTCTGGTGGCCGACGGGTCCGATGCCAATATGACCGCAATTGGCACGGGATATATGACAAGGATGGCCCAGAAATACGCGCGCGACGTAGTGGGGATGCGTATGCCTCTTAACGTCAAATACAATGTCCTTTATAACCCCGAGGCGGAGTCTGTCTACTTCATGGTTCCCGGGATAGTCGCTACGCTGTTGACGATGGTGACGATGATGTTGACGGCGATGGCCATCGTGAGGGAGCGCGAGAGCGGGACCCTGGAGCAATTGCTTGTAACACCTATCTCGCCGTATACGCTTCTGGCCGGAAAGGTCTTTCCCTTTGCGATTCTGGGCCTGTTCGAAATCTCGTTAGCGCTGGTCGTGGGTGTGCTCTGGTTTGATATTCCGTTCGTGGGATCGCCCTTGCTTCTGTTTGCTCTGTCGGCCTTATATCTTCTGACCACGCTCGGGATGGGATTGTTTTTCTCGACAGTTACCTCAACGCAGCAGCAGGCCATGTTTTTCGCCTGGTTCTTCTCCGTATTTGCGATATTGACCTCGGGCTTCTTCACGCCCATCTTCAATATGCCCCAGTGGCTGCAGTATGTTACGTACATCAATCCCATGCGCTTCTTTATGAATATTGTGCGGGGAATCATGATGAAAGGCGCCGGGCTGATGGAATTGCTGCCGGATATCTACACGCTGGTAATCTTCGGGCTGGTGGTCTTTACTTTTTCGGCGGTACGGTTCTCCAAGCGAGCCAGTTAGGAGCTGCGAGAAAAGGGTGGCGGATGTTATACAAGCAGTATGAAAATCAGTTGGATCAGACCAGTTCGCGCTCGGTGCGTTTGAGGCGGTTGATGGTGTCCAGCGTTCTTGGAAACGCCGTGGTCAGGTTCTGGCGAAGATTCTGGTAGGCTTCTTGATCCGTACCGGTCGACATCTTTTTGATCCCTTCCAACGCAAGGACCAACAGCGTCATGGCAAGCAGCGCCAGAATACCGACCAGCGCCAGTGTCATCGTACGGAATGGGCCGGATTTTTGGGTCGGCAGTGATGGTTGGCCGAGAAGGCGCACGATGGGCACATCTTTCTGCGCCTCGAATTTCGCCATCTCGTATTCCTTTGTCAACAGGAGGTAGGCCTGAGAGTAAATTTCAACTTCCCGCTCAAGTTGCGTCAGGGTTTTGATGATCTCGGGGTTACTGGTGACGTTCCAGTTACGGTTTTCCATCTGGAACTGCTCCAGCTCGTCTTCGGCAACCGACAGCTGGGCTCGTTTAGATTCAAGCTGCCGGGCCAGATACTTCTCGTTCTGTCTGGCCTGTGAACGGCGTTTATGAAGATTGAAGTTCTCCAGTTCACTCACGTAAGCGGATAGGATAGCCTGTGACAAGGCTGGGTACTCGGTTTCGACCGCCAGGTGAATGATCCCGGTTTTCTTATCGACTGAGAAGCCGGCAATCTTATTGAGCGATGAACAGAGCAGGTCGCGGTCGTTCTTGCCGAAATACTCCTGAAGGGTCAGGGTAGTCGCCTGACCATCGCGCCGAAATGAGTATGTTCTATCCAGAACGGCGTCTTTGATCGGCCGCGACATGAGGACTTCGGGGTACAGGTCAGAACTGTTTTCATCGGTGGCGATAATTCCGCTCATGCCGGCAAGTGAGTTGAGGCCGGAGAGTTTATCGGTTTCCCCGGAGGGAAGTATGGTTACGGTGGAGGTATATTTGTTCGGGGTCAGCAGAAGCATCAGAGCGGTCAACGCCATCACGCCCAGAACCGGAAAGACGATGAATCGTCTTCTTCTGATCAGGGTTGCTCCCAATTCAAAGAGGCTCAACTGTGACTCCGATTCGTGACTGCGGTAATCGTTGGCCAAGGTGTCACCAGTTGGCTCAAATTCGTTTGGTCGTCTGAGGTTTATTCTCTTTCGCATTCTGGCAATCCGCTAATATCCGTTAAAAACGCAATCAAATTGCTTGCCGACGGGCCTTGTTTCTGGCGATATAAGTTGCTCTCTTACAGGGTCTTATGACGCCTAAGAGAGCCTTTTTCCGCTGCCTTTTGGATTCCGGAAATAGTTTCCATGGTCAAATGAACTATTTTCCGAATCCTTGCACATCTGGCTAATCAGGATCGGCCTAATTTACTTCCTCCAGTTCCCTTTTGGGGCTGGTTCTCCGGCCCTTTATTTGGAGTCTTTTCACCGGGGTGCTTCCGTGAGCTGAGTCTATCGTCTTTTCTACGAAGGCTCTAAACTCGTTCTGGAATCGTTCGGTTGAGAACCTCAGGGCATTTCTGCGAATCCGGCCGGGGTCAAACCGGCCTGCGTGGGATTCGAAGTACTTGACGGTTTCAATTATGTCATCCGGCTGCTGGCGATAAAAGAACGTGCCCGTTTCGTTCTCGATCACGGTCTCTAATACTCCGCCCTTGCCGTAAGCTATTACCGGTGTTCCACAGGCCTGGGCTTCCACCGGTAGGATGCCAAAATCTTCTTCGGCGGCGAAGATAAAGGCCTTTGCTTGCTGCATATGCTGTCGGAGAACATCGGTTGGCTGATAACCCAATAGCTCGATGTTTCTGCCAGCTTTAGTTTTGACTTTTTCAAAATCTGGACCATCGCCTATAACGACGAATTGTTTGTCAGGCATCATTGAAAACGCTTCAACGATCAGGTCGATCTTCTTGTACGGCACCATGCGGGAGGCGGTGAGATAGAAATCCTCTTTTTCAGGGTGGAGTTTAAAGGTGCTCACATCGACCGGGGGATAGATGACAGTGGCGTTGCGTCCGTACACTTTCTTGATTCGTTTGGAGATATGGTTCGATATAGCAATGAAATGGTCGACGCCATTGGCGGTGCGGTAGTCCCACATTCGAATTTTGTGCAGGATGTATTTTGCCAGCCACCCCTTGATGCCGCTGGTGAGTCCCGATTCACGAAGGTATTGATGGGTCAGGTCCCAGGCGTAGCGGATGGGTGAGTAGCACATACAAATGTGGAGCTGGTCGGGGCCGGTAATCACTCCCTTGGCCACGGCATGGTTACTTGATATAACCAGGTCATAACCGGACAGGTCGAACTGCTCCACGGCAAGGGGCATTAACGGAAGATAACGGCGGTAATGCGTTTTCGACCCCGGTAATTTCTGTATAAATGATGTGTTCACCTTTTTGTTCTGTATGAACCAGCGGAGGTCATCGGGCAGATGTTCCACCTGGGCATAAAGGTCAGCCTGCGGGAAGAGATTGAGCATCTGCTCCACCACCCGTTCAGACCCGGAATAATCGACGAACCATTCGTGGACGATGGCGACTTTGAGTCTATCCAAATTCTGTGTGACGTTATCGGGTATCATACCGCTATCTGCTCTTCCTCGATCAAGGTACTTACGGCGATGGCATCTTCTATAGGTGGGGCCATTACTTCGGCGGCTCTTCGAAGTTTGAGCCGGGTAGTTTGATCGATTGCTTTAGGTTCAAAGGGCAACCCGAAATCCTCCGGCGCCACGGTCTGCCAGTGAGCAAGCGAGCCAGGGAAGTCATATTTAAAGTTGAACCCAAGTTCTTTGAGTCGGGCGGGTATTATATGGGTTGGTGTCGCGGCCTTTCTCACCCTCACCGGGTGTATCGGGTTCCTGGACCCGAGAGTGGCATGTACCAGTTTTGATACCGGCAACAATATCGGCAGTGGAACCGGAAGGACCAAAGCACGTGAATCCAGAAATTCCTTTACCGTATCAACCAGTTGGACCAGCGGTTGGGTGGGGGACTCGACGTAATTGTAGCAGCAGAAATCCAAGCCCCTGTCCATGACGAAATCTACGCTGTCGATCAGGCCGTAGATATAGCCATAAGACTTATAGATGCGTTTGGAACCGGGAAAGGCGAAGTAGCCTTTCTTGACGGCGTTGATCATCCTCAGGATGTTGCCCGGGTCGCCCGGGCCATAGATTACCCCGGGGCGCGAGATCAGCAGACGTCGGCCGGGTTTGGCTTGCATCCACATAGTGTGAATTAGTTCAGCCGGGAATTTTGAGCCGCCGTACGGGGTGGATGGCTGAATGGGCTTCGATTCATCGGTCGGGCCGGTGGTCGGCCCGTAGACAGAAATGCTGCTGGTAAAGTAGATGTTGTCGCAACCTACCCGCTCGGCATAGGCGCAGACGTTTCTGGCGCCGTTGAGATTGGTCTCGAAATATTCCTGGCGTAGGTGCCCCGGCTCGCGGTGGATGGCGGCCAGGTTGAAGATCCAATCCGGTTTTGAATCGATCAGATTTCTGTCAATTGAACGGCGAACATCGGTCAGCGACGTGGTGATGCCGCGATGACCATCGAGAGTGCTCTTTTCAATATCGGCTATGTGAACATGGTCAAAGCGCCCTTGCTTCAAGAAGTGTATTGCCAGATGTCTTCCTATAAATCCGGCCCCACCGAAAATCACACACGAACTCATGCTTATATTTCCTCCCTGAAATATTTCTACTTCTGTGTGAGATGAGCGTCATATCAATTCTATCGGCTGTGTATCCCTGGCGGACTATACTTTTCCGGATAAATGGCTATCAAATGTCATGCCCGATTGCCGTAGCGAAAGAAAGAATCTTGGCGTTGTCAGATAAGGACTTATGACGCTCGGTCAAGTTGTGCGAAATGAACTGGGCGGTGCGGGGAAATTATTTCCGTCGCATCCGAAAAAATATTCGATGTGAGTGTTTTTGGAAACTCGAGGGTGAAAAGCCTCAGGGTGTAAGAGCCTCAGATATGACATCCATTATGGCGCCGGCGGATTTGTCCCAGGAGAAGAGTTTGACCCGTTCGCGGCCCCTGTTTATCAGGTCTTGACGTAACTGCTCATCGGAGAGAATCCTGCTAATCTTGGAAGCTATGTCTTCGACATCGTATGGATCGCAGTAGAGGGCCGCATCGCCGCAGACTTCGGGTAGCGAGGCCGCGTTTGATACCACGCAGGGGCAGCCGCAGGCCATGGCCTCGAGCGGGGGCAAACCGAAGCCTTCGTAAAAAGACGGCAGGATGAAAGCATCGGCATGGACGATATATTGCTGTAGCCGCTCTTTTTCAACGAATCCGGTGAAGAAGATGCGATCGGGGTAATTTGCGGCAAGCTCGCTGACCGTATGATCGCCGGTGATGAATCCTTCCTTCTTGCCGACTATGACCAAATCATGAGGTATCTCTGTAAGAATGCCGGCAAAGGCTCTGACAAGGTTGAACAGATTCTTGTGCGGTTTCACGTTACCTACGTAGAGAAGATAGGGTTTCGGGTGCGGACGAGCGCCTTTGCGGACGTCACTCCAGCTGATATCGACCCCGTTGTGAATGACATGAGTGCGATTGGAGTTGATGCCCACCAGCCTGGCCAGCTCAGCGGCGGTAAATTCAGATACACAAATAACCCTGGCAGCTTTGCGCCTGATAGCACCGAATAACAGCCTGGCGTAGACGCGCCTGTGAATATCTGAAAGATGTCCATTCATGGCAATGTGAAACAAGTCGTGTACGGTTACGACCAGTTTTCCCCGGTAAAAGAGCGGAATGTTAAAGTGGGGTGACCAGAACAGATCGGTCGAACCGGGCGTCTTGCGCCATAACTCGTGCTGTTCCGATGCAGAGTAAATGGGCGACGTACACTCAATCAGGCTGACATTCTCCAGCCGACTCCAGTCGCAGTTTTCCATCTTCTTCGGGCTACACAGCAGATTGAACTTGAGATCTTTGCGCGACGTGATGATTACCGGCAGGAGATTGGAGATGTACGTGCCGATACCCGATGACTGCTGCATCCGAATGTCAACCGTGATCTCTGGTGTTTGCATCTGTTATGGTACCTCACCCTTAAGGGGTTCAGGGGTCGACTTCCGCTCGATTCTAAAACTGCAGGTAAGTAGCCGGAAGGCGGCTTTTATAGAGCGGGAGGCAAACGGAGCCAGAAGTGAAAAGACAAGCAAGGTAATGACTATGCCCGAGCGAAACATATATATGCGCCAGATCTCAGCGTAACAATACAGCAGGACAAAATAAACGAGTATCAAATACTTGTCCCGCCGACGGTAGACCATTCCCATCAAAAATGCGGAAACCATCAGTGTAAATAACATTATGGGAATAAACAGGTAACCGTGCGCGCCGATCAATCCGAGCAGAGTCGAATTGGTGCTCAGCCGGAGATCAATACCGGTGTACAGGTATGCCCTGGCGGGATCAGCGATGATCCGGTCAAGATGATTTCCCGCTGCCAGCCCTCCTTGAAAAGGAGAGGCAAGATACCTGACGATCTCGGAAATGCCGGCTGCGAAGAAATTGTCGATGCCCTGAGCTGTGTAGTAACCAACGTTGCGTGAATAGTTGTAAAGCGAAAAGAGGACAAAGACTGCCGCCAAGAGAAGCAACAGGCGTCCGAATTTGACTCTTATACGCGGGCAATTAGTAACCCAGAGTCCGAGTCCAATCAGCAAAGCAAAAACCACCGATAATCGACTGGCAATAACGGCCAGAACCAGCAACATCAAGATGTTGGCGATGTCGAGACAGGATCGGGATATTCGCGAGATAATCCTGTAAATGGCAAGACCTCCGCTGAGTATGACCACGTAGCGGAGAGAAAAGAATCCTATAGAATAATCTTCATAGAGCTTCTTGTGAAGGGTGTTGGCCTCGCCGCTGACAACGGCCGTAAGCAGTGATTCAAAGCCAAGTGATGAAATCATGAATGTAGCAACATACACGAATCCGACAAAACCAACGGCACTGAGGAAACAGTAAGCACCGTAATCATGCAGACCGATGCTGCGATCGAGGGGGTCAAGCAACCCCTCAGAGGCTCTTCCCAATCGAAAGAAAAGCCAGGCGCAAACAACAATCAGGCTGTACCAGACCAGCACTGTCAATCCTCCCAGCGATAGCAGTTCCTGGGACTGCTCGAATCCCTTATCAATGTTGTGCAGCTCCGGTATAAGCCAGGCCAGAAAGCTCAGTATGACAGTGACCACCACGATACCGTAAGGCTTCACCGAGAATCGAATTATAGCTGTCGCAGGTGTCCTCACTTTTCTTCTCCTATAAGCGCGGCAGCCAGATCGTCCCACGAGCTCACTACCCGTGGAGAGATGCTGGAACGGTCGTAATTAAGACCCCTGAAAATCGCCTCGCCGATACTGCGGTCGTTACCGGGTTCGTAGTACAGCATGTGCTTGTGATGGCATCTCAAGAAGCCGGGAGCTATAACGGGAAGCTGACAGTACGTGTATTGGAGCACTTTGAGACTATCGGTCAAAGATTCAAGTCCGGGAACGTATCGCCGCATCTGAAGTCCCAGGTCGGCATACTTGATGTATGGCACGGTCCTCTCGAACGGCATCTCTCCGTAACCGGTGACATTGCCTCGGCGGGGAAGATCGGGAATTGGGCCGATCATGTGGAAGTGGCAGTGCGGAAAGAGTTGGCTGGCGCGTTCGAGGAAGTCGCGGTCGAAGTAAGAGGCGCCGACAAAAACAATGTTAGGTCCGTTAGAATCCCGATACGGATTTGGGTATTTACGATCAAAAAGGTCCTTCTGGATTCCGTGGGGTTGGAGTTCCAGATTTGGGTGTCCTTCGAAAATCCCGTATATGTACCAGCTGGGGACACTGACGAGATCAAAACGCGGCAGGATCTCCTCTTCCGTGGTTATCACCAGCGGGTGTACCCGCAGCGAGCGGAGATCATCCGATGCCCGATATACGAATCTGGCACCCGGGTTCAAGCGTTTGAAGCGTTCAAACAGAAGCAATCCGGGCATACTCTCAAAGATGAACAGGTCGCTGCCGGCAATGACCTCTTCTGCCTGACCCAGATCGAGGTTTCCATAAGAGTTGAACAGGCGGCTGCTCAGTTTATTCACCAGCGGCAGGCGAAGGTTAGCCGGGTGGTAAGGTGTGAACCAGACAAAACTGCTGAGGTTTTGCCCGATGCTTTTGATCGTACCGGCCTCACGGCGCACCGGATAATCAAGGCGATAGTCTCTTCTCAGTACAGACAGCCAGCTGAGAGAAGATGTAAAGAAGAGCACTTCCCAACCGGCACGCACGAGGGCGTCGGCGATCCAGTGGAACCCGGCCCGTCGTTTGGAACCATAATAGTGTCCGGTTATCAAAACGGCTCGTTTCATAGCAACATCATACCCTTAAGACTTCCCGTTTGAGGTCAAACAAATCGGTATACATCTCCACCAGTCGGGCGGCATCATGACGCCACGCGTAAGGTCCCAGCGCAGCCAGTCGTCCGCTTTGCCCTTTTGCATGGGCCTGCTCCGGGTGACGGTGGATATGTGTCAGGCGCCTGGCAAAATCTGTAGCATCGTTGGCCCTGAAAATGTACCCGGCGTCGGTATCGCCGACAATTCGTGCCAGCGGGCGGCAATCGCTGACCAGCACCGGTTTACCGCAAATCATATACTGAAACAGTTTGTGAGGAACGGTGGTCTGGGTGTGTTCGAAATCGTTGTGCGGCACCAGGCAGACCTGGCTGGCCAGAACATAACTGTTTACTTTATCGAACGGCTGCCAGCCGATTATCTCCACGGAATCTTCGATGCCAAGCTTGGCGGCTACGCGTTCAAGGGCCTGCTTCTGATTGCCTGTCGCTCCCACGATGACAAGCCTGAAATTCTCTATCTCTGATCGTGCCAGCGGAACCCCTGCAAGCACGGTATCGATACCTCGATGCGGGCCGATGCCACCGATGTATGACACCACCCATTGCGAAGCGTACTTTTCGATGATTTCTTTGTTAAAATCCGCAGGATCAAATTCAAATGTCGATTCATCTTCCGTATTGGAGACGATTTTGACTTTGCTCTCAGGTATACCGTAGGAACTCAGTCTCTCGACAGCCTCGGGGACGACAACTATTACGCGGTCGCACTGTGGCAAATACCGTCTTTCGTGATACCGCCAGATCCTGTCGTTGTCAAGAACGTAGCGCTTCAGTTTTTCCGCCGGGGGAGATCCCGACCGGTAAGCCCGCAAGGCGGCCGGCATATTTTCGTGAAGGTCGGCGATTACCGGGATGTTGAACCGGCGGGCTGCCATCAGTACAGTCGGGACGAATTTGAAATCGTGAACGTGCAGGGCGCGCAACCTGTAATCACTAACAAAGTCGACTATTTCCTGGCAGTAGGATGGCGTTATTAACGTGAATTTGGACAACAGCTTGGAAAGCAGGAAAGGGCTGACACGGTCAATTCGCCTTGTGAACAGGTTGGGGCACAACTGCTCGAACGCGGGTTGTGTCTGGTTGCTCTTCAGCGTCAATACGTAAACTTCGAATCCTTGGCTGGTCAAGGCATCGGCTTCCTTCTGGATCCGTATATCAGGAGGGAAGCCCTTGCCGTCAATATGTATCATTCCAATCTTCACGGTCGATGTACCTGTGTCGTTCCCTGCATACTTAGCAGTCCTGCATGTCAAAAATCTCTCGCCAAAAGTGCAGTGAAATATAGCGCCACTTCGTCCAGGTATCCCGGGCGGCTTCTGGATACAGCTTGTTGAGATGTTTGTTTCCCGTCAATACAGACTCCAGCGGCGTTGGGAAGCCTTTCTTATCGATTCGGTTGATTATCTCGTCAGGAAGTATGTCGCGCATACTCTCGCGAAGAATCTTCTTACTCCAGCCGTTATTGATTTTGTAAGACTCGCGAAGTGAGAAAACAAAGTCGACCAGCCGGTAATCAAGAAACGGTACGCGTGCCTCAATGGAAAAGGCCATGCCGATTTTGTCTTCGTATTTCAGCAGAGCCGGCAACATATCCACAGTGACATCGTTGAGCAGTCGTTGCGAAAGAAAAGAGCCGTTAAATGTCGTTCGTTCCTTGAGAAGTATCTTCAGGACGTTCAGAGGCAGTTTCAAAAGCGGTTTGACGCCGTTGTGAACGGCGTATCCAGTCAGGGATACCGGCAATTTGTGGGGCCGGTGGCGGAAGTCGTCAAGAAAGCAATACGGCTTATAGTAGTCGTAGCCCGCTAAAATTTCATCGCCGCCCTGACCGTCGAGCAGCACCTTAACTCCCCTGGCTGCCAGTTCCATGACATGCCACTGGGGAAATACGCCCATGGCTTTGCTTGGTTCTTCGAGGTAATATATTATTTTCTTGAGCTGATCCTCAAAGTTATCAAATGATGGTTTAACAGCGCTATTGTTGCCGGGATACTTCTGGAGCACCCTGTTATAAAAGTAGCTTTCATCGTATTCCTGTTCGCTGAATTTGGCGGAGAAGGAGCTAAGCTTGTCTGAGAGTATTTCCGAGGCGGTGCTGTATATGGAACTGGAGTCCAATCCTCCGCTGAGACAGGTCCCTACCGGAACGTCACTCCGCATCCGAAGCTTGACGCTGTCGAAAAAGAGGTCCTTGAAGGTTTGAACGTTTTCTCGCCAGTCCCCGTCAAGCGTAGTAACAGATTGCTCGATGGAATAGTACTTCCGGAAGTTCAGTTCTTTGTTTCTGAGTGAATATCGGCAGTAAGACGCTGCCGGAAATCGTTTGATACCTTTGAAAAACGTCTCTTCAAGACCATCGACAAGGCCGCAGTGCAGGTAAACATCTACGGCGTCCTGGTTAAGTTCTCTGGTATAGTATGGCGAGGCCAGGATGGGCTTTATTTCGGATGACAATATCGTTACCTCGGAAGTGTCCAGGTAATAAAGCGGCTTAATGCCGTACCTGTCTCTTGAGATGAGAAGCTGTTGTTTCTCCGGTTCGAAGTAGACAAAGGCCCACATACCGTTCAGGCGGTTAAGGGCATCCTCTCCGTATTTCTCGATCATATGAAGCAGAACTGCGGTATCGGATGAAGATACGAATTGCTGCTGTGACAGGAACTCGGCTTTCAATTCCGTGTAATTGTAGATTTCCCCGTTGAAAGAAATATAGTTGCCCTGAGGCGATCTCATAGGCTGTTTCCCCGAACTGGAAAGATCAAGAATCGACAGTCTTCGGTGGGCCAGGGCGACGCCATTGGTCTCATCGATAAATAGGCCGGCGTCGTCGGGGCCACGGTGTGTCATCAAATCGCGCATGAAGGTGATGTCGCGACGCGGTAGGGGGTGACCATTTTTAGATATTACAGCAAGAATTCCGCACATTACGAGGTCCTCCCCTGGTGTTCCAGCATGTTCACCAGCCCGTATAGCATCCATGCCTGACTCCAGCGCAGATAGGGGATCTTTACGAGTCGTCTCGGTGATAGCATCCGGTAATAGAAATAGCCGCCGTTGGCATCGTACATGTTGCTGAGCGTGAATTCACACACAGCCTTTACCAGGCCGGGGTCAACGTCTTCACAAATGTAGTTGAAGGTGACCAGAGCCTGTGCGGCACCGTGAATGTCGACGGGATACACCTTGCGGTCGGAGAATTTGGGTATACCGTCAGCGGTGAACAGGTTTGCACGGTAGTAATCGCATCCCAGCGCAAGCGGACGCCTGATATCATCCGAATCCGGATCGTAGTCCGCGATTACCCGTAGCCACTGAAGAATGATACCAGTATGATAGTTGTCGACATGCCGGGCCATCGGGACGCTGTTGGTCGATGCCCAATACGGCCAGCTTCCTGAGTTGTCCTGTTGTGCCAGCGAAAACCTTCGCGCTTTACGGCCGATCTCGAGGCATAGTTGATCGTTGAATACGACACCATACCTGGTCAGGAATGACGCCGTATACAGGTTAGCATTAATTACCTGGAAGTCATCGACCGGCGAATAGCTGAAACACACGCTGTCATTTTCCGGAAAGTATGCCTTGTTCAAACCATCGATTAAGAAGGCTTTAATTCTATTGAGATCCACATCATGGGACTGATCGTCAAGGTACTCCAGCCTGTCAAGCAGGGCGTGTCCGGCCAGAACGGTCGGTACGCACAGGGGCGTGTTTCGAGGGATGAACACCAGAGACTGCCAGTCGAACGGATATCCCCATCCGAGGTATGAATCATGCGAGCAGTGATTATTAGACAGCAGCCAGTCTATGCAGTAGTCGTGCTTTGTCAAAAACTCTCCTCTGTCCGTTAACAGATGGAGTTTCAGGTAAGCGAGCGCCAGAAGAGCCATGGCCTTGGCATTGACACGAGGCTCGATACCCAAGATGCGTCGCGATGTGAAGGGATAATTTTCGATTGCTGTGAATATGATCTTGCGAAGGGCTTTTCTCGGCAGACCTTCATCCGATCGAAGCAGGTTAACATAGAATGGCTCGCCCTTTATATCGTACGGATCCCACCCGGCATATCCGTATTGTTCAATCCAGTTGTCCAGGCCCGTTACTACATTGCCAATCCGGCTGTCAAGGACGGCCGCTCTGTCACTACCGACAGAGTCTATCTTCTGGGATGCCAGCGTAGTCATATTTCCGACCTGTTACTTGAGGCTTTTAAGGATTTGGCATAATAGTAGAAACATGAAGCTGCGAACGTTGCCATTCCCAGCACGCTTGTCCAGGCAGCCCCCATCGCCCCGTAAGCGGGAATCAATATCAAGCCGGCTACGACGGTTACCACCATCATGCGGATGGAGTTGGATCGCATCCACTTTCCCCTGCCCTTGACCGCTATGAAATCGTTGGCCGGCTGGTAAATTCCGTTTAGTACACCGGCAAGGGCCAGAGGGAATACGAACCTGGCTGTAGTAAGAAATTCGTTACCGAACAAGAAGCTGATGATCAGCTTGCTAAACAGCACTAAGAATACCATCGAGCCTATCAGCCAGACGCCGTTAACAAGGAACACCCGGAGCGGAACCTTGTCTCGTTCGGCGAATCCCTTGAACAATGACTGAGATAGTGATTTGCTCAGAAGAGCTATAGGCATACACATGATTACGGCCAGAGAATAAAAACCCAGCTCGGTGGTACCAGCAAAGTAAGCGATCAGCAGCCCGCCAAACTGAAGGGCTGCCTGGTCGGCGACCTGACCGGTGTATAGATGAATGCCGAATTGACGATTCTTCCTGAGTACTCCTCCCACTGTCGCTACTTGATTACTTAACGACGGATTGAACATGAAACCCGCTACCAGTACTGCCAGGATGGCGGCCGACAAATTTAAGAAGATGACGTGAGACACGGAAAGCCCATAGAAGTAGAAGGCTAACCCAAGGGGAATTAGAAAGAACAGCTTGTTGAGGAGGGTGAAAGTGGAGGTGTGTCCGATCCGGTTCGATCCAACTCCGAGAGAGTTTATAAGAAACCCGAAGGGCAGTATGAAGCACAGTGGTGATGCCACCCGAAGGATCGATCCAATCTCAACTTCAAATAGACCATCGACGAAAAAGCTGATCGCGAAAATCAGCAGCGAATAAAGTAGGCCGATCAGAAAAGCCAGCACAAAACCGGCTCCGAACAGCTCACGCTCCTTTCGAGCATCGTGGTTGTTTGCCAGCAGAACTTTTACGGATGAGAAAAGGCCGAACCGAAAGAATAGAACCGTGAAAGCCGTGATCGAGGTGAAGAAGGCAAAGAGTCCGTAACCTTCGGGCCCCAGGCCGCGGGTCTGGATACTCTTCAAAAGAATGCCGATCAACAGGGCCGCTATCTGTGAGAAGAACAGCAGGCCAGTCTGATGAATGACTTTCTTGTGCTTTATGACATTCTCAACCCTGATCTGGTTGAGAACTGTTGAGACACCGGTATTCATGGCTCCTGAGTCATGGCCGGCAGTCAGCCGGATGTCCGAGGCGCTAATGGCAACTGCTCTTGGCGCTGTGGACTCCCGCTACTGCTGTTGTATCAGCCAGTCGCCTAATTGTTGCTCACCGAATAGACTCGTTTGTGATCACGCGAGTTCTTCTTAAGCTTTTCAACGACTTTTCGGGGGCTGGTGAAATGGGCGATCAGCGAATCACCCTTGCGAACCAAACTGAAAAAAGGGGAGCTTTTCTTACCACCGCCGGAATAGCGAATCTTGCTCATTTTGGCACTCCATTGCGCTTTTGTTAATTGAGGCAATCCATTGCTACTACTATACATGCGCTTGATATACAAACCCCGTGCCACGGCACCTGGAGAGGTGTAAGTGTCTGTGATACAATAGAATAGCTATGATGCGCGGGTGCCGGAAGGCGGCTGAGGCCTGATTTTGGGGAAAATTATTCTCGCCGAAGCGGAAAACAGGGCCTCTCTATTAATTGAGGGAAGACCAGAGAAACCGCCAAGCGCGGGACAGGCGATTTACGCCGTAAGTTATTATTATGCTACAACTTAGCTAATAGACCGGTCAGGGGAGTTGATCCAGCAGAATATCAACAATTCTACCAGCCGTCTTGCCGTCCCACAGCTCGGG
The DNA here is from genome assembly GCA_020348905.1 of Candidatus Zixiibacteriota bacterium. Lineage (GTDB taxonomy): Bacteria > Zixibacteria > MSB-5A5 > GN15 > FEB-12. The sequence goes on along the minus strand of CP070756.1, from coordinate 1,680,175 downwards.
TACGGTACCCTTCTTGCCCTTGCCTTTGATGGCATTCAGCGCGGTTTCAGCAATCTTGTCGGGGTCGGTGCCGACAATCACGTTGGTGCCGATGTCGACGGTCGCGGGGCGTTCGGTGTTTTCCCTCATGGTGACACACGGAATCTGAAGATAAGTGGTTTCTTCCTGAATCCCGCCCGAATCGGTCAGGACAAGCCTTGATTCTGTTTGAAGCTTCAAGAAATCCAGGTAACCGAGCGGTTCAATAATCCTCAGGCCGGCCCCTTCGCTGGTCTGCGACAGGCCGAATTCCTCCAGGCGGTTCTGGGTCCTGGGATGGCACGGAAATACCACCGGCATGCGCTTGCTTATCTTCTGTACGGCACCGATGATACTCTTCAGGATATCGGGATTGTCGACATTGGCCGGGCGATGCATGGTCATGGCGATGTATTCTTTACGCTTGAATCCAAGTCGTTTGAGAATGTCCGACTTGTTGGCAACCTCGAGGTTGCTCACCAGGGAGTCAATCATGATGTTTCCCGTGTAAAAGACCTTTTCGTCCGATACTCCCTCGGCTTTGAGATTGGCCAGGCCGGACGGCTCTGATACAAAAAGGAAGTCCGACAGGCGGTCGGTCACGATCCGGTTGATT
>CP070756.1:1668900-1679441 GCA_020348905.1 Candidatus Zixiibacteriota bacterium | reverse complement strand
GGCCTCGACCGGATCGATTCGCGCAGCGCGTGAGGCCGGGTAGAAACCGGCCAGCAGGCTGACGATCAATCCAAAGGCGAGGGCGATTCCAATCAGCCATAGCGGCAGGGCAAACAACTCTACGGGATCAATGCCCTGACTTTCCATAATTGCTTTGGCGATAGCCGAGGCGGCCCTTGTAATAAGCCAGCCAAAGACGATTCCTGCCGATGCTCCAATGGTTCCGATGGCGGCCGATTCCACCAGAAACAAGACGCGTATCTCGCTTTCATCGGCTCCCAGCGATTTGAGCACCCCTATTTCCCGTGTCCGCTCTACAATCGACATAACCATGGTGTTTACGATTCCCAACGAAGCTGTCACGAGGGCTATAAGACCAATCAGCCCCAGGGCGAGATCGAAGTAGAAAAAGAACTTTCGAATTTCATCGAACTGCTCGGCAAAGCTGAAAGTGCGAAAGCCCATCGCCTCCACCGAGTCCCGGATGGGTTGATAGAGCGCTTTGGGGTCGAGGTCAAGAGTAACTCGTGAGTAACTCCTGCCGGCTGTATCCGAGGCCAGGGAAAAGGCGGTACCGCTGCTGAGAGTCGCTATCAGGTCAGACGGACTGCCGGTAAGGCCACTCTGGTTAAAACGAAGGGCGGTAGCGACCGGTATGATGATCGGTTCGATGCGAAGCCGTCCCCGGCTGGCTCCTTTCATAACACCACTTACCACCAGCGTATCCGAGACGGTCGCCCGGTCATTCATAAATCCGTCAAGAAACCGCACCATAGCCTCATTGAGTTCCTCGCGGGCCGCCTGTTGCAGGTAAGACGCTGTAGTGAATGAATCAGAACGAAAATCCTTAACTCTTTCGCTTATCCGCTCGCCAACGCTCTGGATAACACTGGCCAGGCCGCTGTCGATACTCGCCGCCTCGACCGAAACGATCAATTCCATTCCAATGGCAGAATCAGCCTGCTCAATGCCAATCTCCTCAAGGAAATCTTCGGTCACCATAGCCTCGCCGGTACTGTCACTGCCGAAAGCTGATCCGGCCTCCAGTTGCGAAAAGATCTTGGTCTGGACGGCCGCTACCGGCAGCGCCTGGGCCTTGGTGGTAATCAGGGTATCACCGAAGAACGCCTTGACACTGAATGCCTCCAGCGGGTAAGCCAGATTGACACCGGGGAAACCGGCCAGTTTTTCGATAACCTGTTGGTCAAGAACCGCCTCCGCCAATGAATCGTCCGGGTTATCATCGCTGGACGGATAGACGTACATCGTTGAGAACAACCCCAGCTCGTTGAACTGCTCGGTGATAAGTCGCTGATTGCCCGCCCCGAAAGACAGCATGGAAACAAAGGCTGCGATGGCAATAACCACCCCAGAGATGGTCAGGAAGGCGCGCAGCTTCATGCGCCAGAGGTTGCCCATCGAAACTGTGACCAGGTCCCTAACGTTCACCGGTTTCCTCCCCGTTCAACCTGGCTCGTCCGCTTTCAGTCAGTCGTCCGTAATCCATCCTTACCGTCCGATGTACATAACGCCGGGCCATGTTCAGGTCATGGGTGGCCAGGACGACCGTCAAACCCTGATCGTTAAGTCCGGCCAGAAGGTCGCCAATCTGCAGCGTGTTGGCCTGGTCGAGGTTTCCGGTGGGCTCATCGGCGAAAAGGATCTCGGGCTTTTTGACTAACGCCCGCGCTATGGCTACCCTTTGCTGTTCCCCGCCTGACATATCGGCCGGACGATGGTCGAGACGATCACCCAGACCCAGCTGCTGAAGAATCTCGGTTGCCCGATGGCGCCGTTCACGTGGCAAAGTATCATTGAAATAGAGTGCAAGCTCAACGTTTCTCAAGGCGGTCTGGTGGGCGATCAGGTTGAAGGCCTGAAAGACCATGCCCACCCGCCGCGCGCGGTAGGTGGCTAACTCACGTCTGCTGAGTGCGCCGAGCACGGCACCGTCGACCTCTATATGACCCGAGGTAGGCGTATCCAGGCCGGCCATGAGGTTAAGGATGGTGGATTTGCCGGAGCCCGAGGCCCCCACGATCCCCAGAAACTCCCCCTTCTTTACATCCAGGTTTACCTGGTCAACCGCACGTACCTGTTGAGGGCCGCGGCGGTAATACCGGCAAAGCTCAACTGTTCGTAACCATAATGGACGGGTCATGCTTTTCATTACGTGTCCAGGCGGGCCAGGTGTTCCGGGAGATGTGAATAAACGTACACTATCGAGAGCCATTCTTCAAGCGATTTTCCGGTTGGTGCAAAAACGGCGGTCGACCCGGAAGCGCAAAATCTTCTTGTTGTAACCGTGGGAATTGCCGAATATAAATAAATATGGCGGCAAAACGGACTCTTCTCAGCTGGATCGAACTTTCAAGGGCGGCCCTCAACCGCAATATCTCTTCCCTGTCCGGCCTCACCAACGGTAAGATCATGGCTGTTTCGGTAAAGGCGAACGCGTACGGTCACGGTCTGAAAGAGATCACCTCGATTCTAAAGGACAATACCGGGGTCGATTATTTGACTGTCCATTCCGCGGAAGAAGCGATCGTTTGCCGTGAGGCCGGTTGGACCAGAAATATAATGGTACTCGGGCCGATCGCTCTTGATAACATCGACGTAATCTTTGATCACGATCTCGAGCCGGTCGTGTTCGACAAAAAGTTCCTGTCACGGTTGGGCCGAAAGGCCGACCGCTTGGGTAAGGTTGTCAGAACTCATTTGAAGCTCGAAACGGGAACGCATCGTCAGGGCATAACAGCCGACGAACTTCCCGCCTTTGCCGAAATCTTTCGCGGCCATGCTTCATTGAAAAAGCCCTACGGGGCCAGCATGCACTTTGCCAATATTGAAGATACCACCAATCACGAATACGCCGAGTACCAGTTGAGCAATTTCAAGCGGATGGTTGCCGCGATGGGGGTACTGAAGATCAAGCCCAGGATCAGGCACACGGCTTCATCGGCCGCTACCATCCTGTTCAGGAAAACGCACTTTGATATGGTTCGTCCGGGGATAGCCGTTTATGGCCACTGGCCCTCCAAGGAAACTTACCTGTCTTATCGCCTCAAGGGCGGTCAGAACGACCTGTTTCACCCGGTTCTCTCTTGGAAATCACGAGTAACTCAAATTAAGCATCTTGCGCCGGACTCGTTCGTAGGATACGGTTGCACTTATAGAACTACTTCTCCCACCCACCTCGCGGTTCTACCGGTGGGCTATTTTGACGGTTATGACCGATTGCTGTCCAATCAGGCCTACGTGCTGATCAAGGGCAAACGAGCCCCGGTGCGGGGCAGGGTGTGCATGAACCTGATAATGGTGGACATTACCGACATCCGCGGCGTGAGGCTTGAGGACGTGGCGGTTTTGATCGGCGCCGACCAGAAAGAGCGGCTCTCGGCCGAGCAACTGGCCGAATGGGCCAATTCTATCAATTACGAGATTCTCGCCCGTCTCGCTCCCGGTACGCCCAGGCTGATCGTGCCATAAGTCACAAGCGGGGAAACGGTGGCCCCGGACTACAGCCCTGCCCCCGGTCGTAAGGTATTGACTGGTAGTCAGGTGATTCTACCATGTCAGCCTTCGACCGATATTTTTCTTGACAGCCGTAGCGCAGGTGGATATACTTCTTGTGAACCATTTCACATGGCAGTAAAGACCCGGTTGGACCGGGATTACCAAGGAGTCCAGGAAAAAATGCCGTCATCCGGTTCGAGAAAACGGATTTCCGAGTCGACCATTCACCGCCTGTCACTGTATTATCGCACTCTTTCACTTCTTGAGAAAGAGAATTACGAAACGGTTTCTTCAAAGGAACTGGCTAAGCGCGAAAAACTGACCCCCGCTCAGGTTCGAAAGGATCTGTCATTTTTCGGCTCTTTCGGTACCCGTGGTCTGGGCTACAATGTCAACGAGCTGAAATCGAAAATAGAAAGTATTCTGGGTATCAACCGCGATTGGAAAGTGGCATTGATTGGCGTCGGAAATATAGGCTCTGCTCTCGTTAGTTACAAAGAATTCGCCAAGCAAGGCTTTCATATTGTCAAGCTCTTCGATAACGACCAGCGAAAGATTGGGTCGAACCACAAGGGTATCACCGTGTCCGACATCAAGGACCTTGACATGGAAGTCAAGGAAGCCAATATCACTATGGTCATACTGGCGGTACCGGCCACGGTGGCCCAGTATATAGTCGACGATGTGGTCAAGGCCGGGGTGACCGCCATACTGAATTTCGCCCCCATCAATCTGCGGGTGCCTCCTTTTGTTCATCTTCGCAACGAAAACATGTCGATGGAACTGGAGTATCTGTCGTTTGCGATGGTGAATAACCACGCCCCCAAAAAGAGCAAGTAAGTACCCCGGGACAGTCGTATCCTGATCGGCGACAGCAATTCTGCCTGGCCGGCTGCGAGTATGGGAAAAATCCCCTATTTCAACCGGTGGGAGCTATACCGGACGCCGCGCCCGCCCCGCAATCCATTATATATCAACGGCTTGATGTCGGCATAAGTTTTGTTGTATTGACCGCAGGGTAATGGGTGAAACGGCGAAAGGAGCCCCATGAAAGCAATTATTACCATAACATTTCTGGCGATCTTTTTGACGGCCAGCTTAGTGATGGCCGACCAGGGGCGCAACTTCACGAACGACAACGATGAAAAATGCCAGAAAAAAAGTGAGATGAAACAAGCTCAGACCTGTCTTGATCGACTCAATACACTGCTTGACCGCTGGCACGAGGCCAATTTGGAAGGTCATGAGAAAAAGATCCATCAGTATGAGCAGGCCATCATTAATGAGCTGGTAAAAGACATCAACGCCTCGTTCCATGCTGCCGAAAAGGCTGACCGCAAAGTGAGTAACGTGCTGGCCGGTGAAGAAGATCAGTCATGTCAGCGAGTATTGCTTGCCGGCAAACAGGCCGTTCTTTACAAGCTCAAGAAGAGCGATTCGTTCTCGCTGAAATACAGGGCCCTCAGCAAATACCAGGACTTGCTGTGCCAGCAGCTTGGCAGACACCGGCTGGAATTGGCCGAGGGTGATAATCAGTCGCGCCCTGAGTCGAAGTAAGATTGGAACGGCCACTCCTTGTATTGTTCGTAGTTCAGCCCGATCCTCCCAAGGAAGAGCGCCGCCACAAGGCTGTGGCGGCGCTTCAATTATCAGTAGTTTGCGGCGGCCTTACCGTGGCTTGCGTGCGTATAATCGCACCGATGCCACTTTGCCGGCCCAGTCGCCAGCAACAGCCTGGCCCTCGCAATGGTCATCCGGATAACACCCACAACCACAATCGCTGGAAGCAAAGTCCTGCAGGGCGCTGGTGGAGTAAGACTGTCTGGCCACAATCCTGACCTCTTCAAAGCCCGCATTTTTTGCCAGCTCTATAAATTCATCCTCCTCGACCGCTCCGGCAATACATCCTACCCATGCCCGCATATCATTGCGCACGTCTTCGGGCAGGTTCACAGTCACGATATCCGATATCATCATCTGTCCCCCGGGCTTCAATACGCGATACGCCTCGGCAAATACCTTTTCTTTCTCGGGGGAGAGGTTGATGACACAGTTGGAGATAATCCAGTCGACCTCGCTGTCGGCAACCGGCATGCTCTCCATCTCGCCCTGGCGCACCTCGGCATTGGTGGCGTTGGCTTTCTGCAGATTTGTGCGGCAGGTTTCAACCATTTCAGGAGTCATGTCGAGACCGATAACTTTGCCCCGGTCACCCACTTTCCTGGCCGCCAGGATTAGGTCCAGGCCGGGGCCTGAACCAAGATCCAGAACGACGTCGCCTTCTTTGACCTGAGCAAATGTCAGGGGATTGCCACACCCGAACGATGCTACTCCTTCGGGCAAACTGCCCAGATCATCATTGGTGTAACCGTGCGCTTGCGCGATTCGCTCGGCAATAACTCCGTCCACTTTTATGTCCGATGGGCCGCAACCACAGCCGGACCGATGCTTGACTGCTTCGCCATAATGTTTCTTTACGGCGCCTCTTATTTCGTCTTTGGATTTCTTCATCGACCGAAAATCTCCTGCGTCTCCCCGTACTTAGCTGTTCCTGTTATAACTTAATAAACGAATATCGCCGATGAAAGTTTTTAGTGTGGAAATAAAGCAGGCCGCCCGATTGAGGCGGCCTGACAACAATGAATAACAGGAAATTAGTACTTGCCCGGCATTCTTATGTCTGGAACAGGTACTGTATTTTTATGAAGAACTGGCGCTGTGACAGGCAGGTTAGAGTATTGTTCATGCTGACGCCGCAATCATAGTACTTATCGTAATCGTAGGTGGCTCCTGCGTAGAAGGTCGAGAAAGGATTAATGCGGTAAGTGATCAGAGGGTCAATACTCCACCTTTCCCTGAAATCGTTGTATTCCGCGACCAGCCTGACCGAAAGCTCCCGGCTGACCTGATAGCTGGCCCGGGTGTGAGCTATATAGCCCTCGAAATATTCTTCGTCGGTGACAACACTGCGGCTCCTGACATAGTTGATCTCGGGTTCTATTAGAAGCCGTTCGGTTGGATGGAGGTCGGACGATATACTTATCCTGGTCTGACGGCCCATCTCGAGGTAGTTTCGGGCTATCTGATTGCCGTAGGTTACACTAAAGTTGAACTCTGCCAGCGCCACCGGCCAGGTATAGCCGCCGAAAGAAATGGCCCAGATATTACGAAAGTCGATACCACCCAGGCGCTCCCGGCTGCGAAGATACTCTACCCAGGCGCTGGACTGCGCAAAGCGGTACTGGTTACCGGCCCACAGCCGCACCCACTCATCTTTACGGAGGCCATCGAAATTCCAGATGCGGGCGATTTCGATACTGTGGTCGATGCTGTGCATAATCCAGCCGGAGGGATGAAAGCTCGAACTGCCGTATGCGATCACTCGGCGATCATTATTTTGCGGTTGGTATCCATTGGCGGCCCGGTAAGTGGGCGTCCTCTGGTAGCCTCGCACATTGATGTACAGGTCCTGAGCATCGTAAGTGAAACCCACAAGAGCCCCCGTCCCCCAGAATGACTCACCGTCGAACGCAGCCGTGTGTCCGCCGTCTTCGAACGTGTAGCCGCCCATATCCCCGGTCATGGAGGTGTCATCCGGTTCGTCGGTGTGGGTGGCCATGAATTGTCCGCGCAAAGCCAGGCTCTTCGTGAGCGATACCCGACCGTCAAGACTGGTTAGCGTCCCGGAGCCACCACCGTCTATCCGCTGGTCGGTAACAAGAGCGCGGATGTGGTTATCGTCGCCGAAGGCGTGACGAACCGCCATCATGTTGACGAACGTTTCGCCTAACGGTACGTACGCCGACCACTCTTCAAACGGCATAATGCCAAGAGTATTTTCATCGTGCGCCGAGAGGGCCGCAATACTCGTGCGGCCGAACTTGGCCGAGGTCTTGGCCGCAAAGTCGGGGTCGTTTATGGAACGGGTGTAGACAGCGTTGAAATTGGTGCGGAAGACGTCAATGCCCTCCTGGAAAAACGGCCGGCGCTCATCATAGAAAAGGGCAAAGGTAGTGTTGACGTCGACCTGCGATGCATCAGCCTCGATCTGGCTGAAATCGGGATTGTAGGTAGCCTCCACCACGGCGTTGGAGCTTAAGGCATACTTGCCGCCGATGGACAGGTCGCCGTAAATGTCACCATTGGCGAAGGAAGTGTCGGGGAAGGTAGAATTGGCTACCTCCCCGGACTGGTGAGCTACGAAACTGGGCAGGAGCTTAACACCCTTTCCCGGTTTGACGTTCTCAATACCAGTCACTGTTCCCCACTTGCAGGGCCAGCAGGGCTCGTCCTGATCGTAGGTAGCCCAGGACATCGAATAGTGAACCTCGCGCTGGTGGTGACGATAGAAATCAATTTTCCACTCCTGAATGGGTTTCATCGGGAATCTCAGATTGGCGAATGGTATCGCCAGTTCCACCTGGTAACCGGAATCGGTCACGGTACCTTCCGAATAGAAAACCATGTCAAAGTTGGAATCTTCACCCCATCCCGCTGACCAGAGGGCATCATACTGGATACCGTAAGGGTTGATGTTTATGATATAGGCGCGGGTGGCGTCGCCGTATGTGTCGAAAAAGAACCCGATATTGTCATCATCAAAGATTCGTTCTCGCTCGCACAGCGAAGCGCGGACCGTTCCGGTTTCGGCATAGCACACGGCAGCCAGGTACAGGTTGTTTTCATCATAGGCTACCATAGCCTCGGTCCGAACCGGTGGAGCTATTTCCTGCCCGGGCGAGTGCTCGGTGAAGTTAGTTGCTCGCTGGGCTCCCAGCCAGCCGGCATCGTTAAGCTGACCGTCAACTTCGATCTTGCCATCGGCTCGATGGGCTTTCAGGCTGGGATGATATTGTGGAACGAACTCCTGATCAGTGATTACAGAAGATGATAGCGCGGCGGACGCAAATACCGCTAGGCATAGTACGACTGCGCCGCATAATCTAATGTGCGACATGACCAGTCTCCAGATTTATTGTTTTTCTCTACGCCACAGCATCCGGGACCGCGCCGTTTGCCACGCTCCCGCGAAGACATATGTCAGCATCTGTTTGACGTGCTGCTTTGATAGGGATTACGGGCGGTGGAACGATATGTTGCGTAGGCGCAGGTCTTGGCGCTGGCAGCTGACTGCGGCTCAGGCGCCATTGAATTGATGCAAGAGTATGCTGGAAAGGTGCTTAGTCGGAACCTGAGCGCCCCGACTGGGCCGGCTATTTTACTTGATCGACGCCAGGTCCGAAAGGAGCATCTCTTTTTCTTCGGCGTTGGTGACGGCCTCTGCCGCTTCGCGGGCCTTTTTGAGATATTCATTCATCCTGTCGCGGTTTCCCGCCAGTTGCTCGGCTCGCGCCAGCGCCTCGTAGGCGTAGCCACGGTAGAACGGCGTTGTCCGGGCACCGTAATCCAGACTCAACTGTCCGTATCTGACAGCATTGTCAGGCTGTTCAAGCAGCGAGTAGATCCGCGATGTCTGCCAGAAGCCGACCGAGAGATGTTGGGGAGTACAGTCATCCCTCTGAGTCCAGTGCCAGATCGAAGCCTGGTTGAGCTGGATCATCTGCTGGTCTTCCAGGTCGGTGCGATCCGGTTTTTCCATAAGATCCCAGGCCTGGTTGAAGCACTGCTGGGAGAAGTGCTGGTGGGCGGTGATAGTGTCAAACTGCGTCGACTTGGCCATGTTAACCCCCTGAATTGATCAGTAAACGATTGGTATCTTTCTGCCATCCCCTTTTGGCATTTTTTCAACAAACTGGGCAAGCTGGTGGTTCCACGTCACAGTTGGAATGCCGGCGCAGCCGCGCCCGCATTCCAGGTCTCAGATGCTATTGATGAAGCCCGGTTTGATAACCCCTGGAACCCAGGCCAGAGCACTACGGGTTATTGTTGCCCGAATCGGCGTCCCCGGATTGTTCCTCGGCATCAGAAGCCAGCGAAAAATGCTGCTGGACCAAAAACCAGGTTCCTTCTCTTTTTTCCAGTACCCCGGTCCAGCGGGCGTTGGTCCAGCCAATTGGATTGCCGTCCCACTCGCCGTAGTCGTCGAGCAGACACGAAAACCAGGCCACGTTGCCATCATCGGAGAGATTGACCCGGAGGTCCTTTACCTCTGAACTGACGGCTTTGAAGCGAGGATCGAAAAAGATTGTCTCGGCAAACTGCCGAAAACTCTCATACCCGACTATGGTTGACTTGGAGTCAGGATGGAAAATGAAAAAGGATGAATCCTTCGCCACATGGGCGTAGAGTTTCTCCCGGTCCTTGTCAGGAAGGCACCATTTAATGCTGGTGTTGATAGCCTGCTCTACGGCGGCAATCTCGGCTTCGCGGTCGATAGTTACGGTCATATTGGCACACCCTATGGTTACGGCCAGGCCGATTACGCAGAAAACAAATGGCACAAAGTACCTCATAATACGCTCTCTTTGTTAAAGGGTTTCCCATATGACGGGCGCCAAAGCAGTCCGTTGAGGGCCTACGAGAGTTTCGGATTTATCGCGACCGAGTGGCCAGGAAAGAAAAAAACATTTGACAAAATGTAAGATATTTTGTACTTTTTGTTAAAAAATAGTGACATTGTACTGTTTCGGAGGTAGATATGACAGTTGGAGAAAAGCGAGCCTGGTTTATCCTGATGGGGTTCGTTGGCGTCACCCTGATCTGCCTGGTATTGCTGATATTGGGTGCCGACAAACTCGGCTGGGAAGTAAAACACCTGTATCTGGCGTGCCTCTCGCTGACAGCTGTGGCCCATGTCTTCTGGCTGGTGCCGTACGTTTTCTCGCGCAGGAAAGAGGAAAGAACTGCGGTTGCGGTTGATGAGCGCGACCTGTCCATTTTTGACCGGGCTAATGCTATTGCGGCCAGAATGTGTTGTGGGGTTTTCTTCGTCGGCGCGATGTTGTTCGGTGTGGTTGGAATTTACACCGGCGACGGTCGCATTGATGCGCCGGCCATGTTTCTGCTGGTTTTGTGTGGTTCGCTGGCGTTTATGCTGGCACAATCAATTGCTACTGTAGTCCTCT
>CP070756.1:1658080-1668800 GCA_020348905.1 Candidatus Zixiibacteriota bacterium | reverse complement strand
AAGTGGTTGAAAAATATGAGCAGTCGTGCGGGTTCAAATCCCGCCTTCCGCATTAAGATATAAGAAACCCTCAGGCGATTGGCCTGAGGGTTTTTGTCTGCGTCATATCCCGCAATCGTCGGGTTTCTACTTCGCAACGCTCATCCGGAACCCGACTTACTGGAACTGTTGCCGGTCCCATCCGCATTGATGACTGAGGGGCCGCAACAATTATAAGAAAGATCTCAGAACCTTGAACACAACTTTGCCGGCCGTGCTTAAGTTCTGTCGGAGATAAGCCAGCTTGGTGTCCATGACGGTTTCCGCCTCAACCTGTTCCATGAGTTCGAGAAAGGCCTTTTGGTCTTTTGGTGAAGGAAGAAATTTTCGCAGGCGGTCTCTGTCGAACGGGGTTATGGCAGCCAGTTCATCGGCCAACTGCTTGTTTGTAAGTTTTCTCGCCTTCCTGGCTGCGTTCTTGAATCTACCCATATAACCTCCTATAAGATTGGCTACAAAATCTTTGAAAGTTACCGGTCATCTTCCCCGGGCTCCGCGGAAGATTCTGTCTCCTCGGACCCTTCATCGGTTCGGTTGGCACCCAGGCCCCCGAGTTCTTCTTTCAGGACCGAGATGGCGTCATTCAACAGACCCTTATCTTCGGTCGTGGCCTCGTCCATATCGTCGATGACGCCGCTTGCTTTGGCGATACCCTGCCCTACCGCATGACTAATATCGGCGAGCTTCGAGCGTAATTTGCCCACTTCGTCCCTGACACCGAACGTCTCGAGCATCCTGTCCTGTGACTCTTTGAGCTTGGCAGCGGCTTCGAGCCGGGCTGTCACAACGCCGTTGGCTTTCTGGATATCGGCATAGGCCGCGATGAGCTCCGAGGTTATTGTCCTTTCCGCTTCGTCCAATGGCTGCAGCATGTCTCTTCGCTGGAGATTGATTTGCTCCTGCGCATCCTGTGCCCACTCAAGAATTATGAGTCCGGGATCGGGAGCACCAACAAGCGAAACAATATGGTAAAGGGCCGCATCAACCAGCTCATCCTCGACGTACTTTTTCAAAACGCCCCTGATTTTCTCAGATTCCTGATTCCGTACACCGCTAATGGCGGCAACAATTTCATCGGCGGCCTTTTCCGCCTCGTCGGGGTCATCGAGATAGTCTTCGAGAGCTATCTTCAGTGCCTCCTTGTCCTCATCGCCAATAGATTTTGAGCGCTCAATTTCTTCCATCAGTCGTGAAGTGCCCAGAAAATTCCGCAGGTACAAAGGTATCCACCGTTTCTCCAGAAAATCTTCGACCCGCTTTCGCTCGCTGTCAAAGAAACTCTTGATTGCGTGCAGATGGAGACCCTCCATTTCGGCCACGCGGTCGCCAACTTCAGCCGACAGTTTGGCAGGCGCGGGCCCCATCGTAGCACAGCCCGATATCAGAATAGTCGCGAGATAGCAAGCTGCTACAGCGAGAACCCGTGATTTCATTGTCATAATCTCTCCTCGTTTAGGCTAAGAGTACAGTCACCAAGGTGTTCATAATAGTCTCTGGATCGCGCAGCGATGCCAAATTCGGCAGACTGCGAAATAGTCCGTGAAGCCGAACTGCGTGCGGAGCGCATATCGATTCAATCAATCCAGCTGTAGATCACGGTATCGATGAGGTTTGTCCCCGGATTAGGGATCCCGCTGTGCCCCCCACGATAACGGCAAAGGTTAAGTTGGCATCCCGGACCAAGCTTGTCAAGTTCTTTGACACCGTCGCTGGTTCTCGACAAAAGCCAAAAGCCCGGAGGCCAGGTACCGAGTGACGTAGAAAAGACCCTCAGGCGAATGGCCTGAGGGTCTCGTTTTCGTCGTTTGGAGCCCACAGCCCCGCCTTTGGCGGGGTGAGTTACTGTTCTTCACAGTCTAACCACTCGGGTCGTCCGCGGGGCCACTCTGAGAGTTTAACAGCGGACCAATCGCATTTGAATCGTCCATTGCGCACGATCTCTGCCCCCCCGATCTGCAGCGACTGCCGTATTTCATAAGACCCGGTGATGCTGGAATCAGAATAGAACCCGGATCCCTTGAAATGTTCGCCTTCCCGTACGCAGTCGGCAGACCACTGCGAGCCGTCAATGTTGATATTACCTTCCCATATCAGTATCACGCTGATGGACGGCCCCGATGACGGGGCATCGGGGTCAGGGTTCCAGCTATAGGAAACGGTTCTCTTGGCGAGTGCCATTCGCGGACCCGCCCCACGCTGACAGTCTGTGTCAACTACCACGTAATAGGCTGTCGTGACGGCCCAGATGCCGTTAGAAGAATACGGTATAGTCTCCTTGTACAGGGAGTCGACAGGTTCAGGCGCTTCCGGCGCGGGCGACGAGATCGGATTCTCATCTTCCGAGCAGGCCGCGAACATACTGGCCACACACACGGCAAGTGCGCAGAAGACCATATTTGCTGTCAATTTCATCAGCGTGTGTGTGAGCTTTGCCGGGACTTTGTTTGGCTTTATGGTTTTCACGGTATACTCCTTTCTAATCCGTCGAGGTCTTGTTGCTCTATTATCAAGCAAACGACCTGCCACAACGTCCAGGCCGCCCCATGCACGACCTTTCGTGTTGCCGCACAGACAATTAGGGTAGCCGTGCGGATGCGGCCTATCACACCCCCGTGGTTAGAAGGTATCGGTGGTGAATACTGGCTATCTGGCAATTGTTTATCACGCATAAGAAACCCTCAGGCGATTAGCCTGAGGGTTTACCGGTGCTATTCAAGACCCAGAGGTCAGGTTAGCAGGTCCCTACTCAATGCCGGCCAGGACGCTGTCGTACCAGGCAGCATATTCCGATAGCGAGTAATCAACAATAGCGCCCGGTGTGGCGAGCACGCGACGGATCAGCTCTTTGTCCTGCGGGCGGTCGTCGTCAAAAATCAACTGGTAGTAGCCGCTGGTTTTGAGGACAACCGATCGCTGCTGTTTCCAATCCTCATCGGGAACATCAAATCGAGCCTCAATCCAGTCACCGGTGTTGGGCATAATATGGTAATCGAAATCCCTGGCGTCCAGTTTGCCGGTAACATCCACGCCTTCGTGATCAGCGGCCTCCGAGAGCGGTATCTCGACAATATCCGGTTCGGCGTATGTTCCGTAATCAACCGCAACATAGTCGATCGACCAGAACCCTTTGGGCGGGTTGATGTGTACGGTCAGGGTGTCGCCCGGAATGTCAGTGATATCGAGGTCGACCACGTGTGTCTCGTGCACCAGGGGACCTCCCCCCAGCATCAGGCCGCGGACGATACTCTGATCGCCTTTATCAACCGAGACCTTCAGCCAGAACAACTCTTCCCGGTCAAAAAATGAAAATGTCTGAAGCAGGGGTAGCCCGCCGTTTATCATGCTCGTGCGCCAGGAAGCCACGGCATCACCGCCGGCCTGATGCATCTTCCGGATCATATTCGAAGCCCACTGCGAGGTACCGGAGCGGTATACCAGTCGAGCTGTATTCGTGCCTGCGGGGCGTTCGAACTGGAATGTTAGATGATGGCGGGAGTCGGTCGAGGCCACAGCCGACGACATATCGGTCTGCCAGCATGCCGTATCAAGGCCTTTGACAAAGTTCATAATGTCTCGACCGGTTTCATCGGCAGCCGTCAGCGGCGCCATGGGATTAGAATAGAGTTTCAGTTCGCCGGTGCCGTCCGGCGCCACCGATGTTCGCTCCGGATGGTCAACCAGAAGCAGAGAAAGCTCGTTCAGGTACTGCACCTCGTGCATCTCATTAGTCAACATCAAATGGTACCGGTGGTCATCCGGCACAGCGTGCTCCAGCATGGAGTAATCGGTCCGTTCAAGAGCCCTGGTAATGGAACCTCCCAGCGGCTCGGCCTCCAGCACGAAGCGTTCACCATCCCAGGAGTATACCAGTGGGCACGACTCCGTATCGGTATAGTCGGGGGTCACTCTGGGCGGAGGCTCTTCCTTGTTTGACAGGGATATAGCGATGGCTACCATGACGGCAGCGGCACTGCAAATCAACAGTGCCGTGAGAAGCGGATTGGACTGCTTCACCACCACATAAAGCACTTCATCGATCGGAATCTGTTTCCCTTGTCCTTGCCTGGTGAAGCCATTGAGCGATCTATCTCTCGGATTGTACCTCGCTCCGGCGTCGTTAAAACTGACAACCGAGCCATCCTTCAGGATGGCTCTGACCACCTTGGTTGTTCTTACGGAACGGTCCTGTTTAGTGAACTTCTCGGCAGAACGAAAGACAGTCCTGATGGCTCCAGAGTCGTCGGGCACTTCCATTATCACATAACTGACATCCTCAATCTTTCTGCTGATGTCAAACCCTTCCCGGGCGACGCCCTCGATCCGCCGTGTCTGCGGGTAATACTGACCGCCGTATTCGTCAAAGTAGACGGTATCGGACGGCATCAGAACGAGGCCATGAATATCACCTCTTTTCTGCGTAATCTCAGTTACAGGCTTCTTGACACTTTTGGTGCAGTGCAAGATGAGGTTCAGCATTGAGACCAACGTTACAAATACCAGAATTCGTTTGAGCATATTACCTCCCTGAATTCGGTCCTGGGTGCTCCAGCGCCTTCAGAATAGTCTATTTCTTAGTGGAGCTATTACCTTTCCCCCACCTTAGGGGATTTAAAGTCCTACAAATGCGCTATTTCGATTGACGAGATGTGGATGGCGTGATGAAACCCTGTATGAAACTGTCTACCGCGAATGTAGACTCAGCTCAAAGATAGTGTCAAGAATTTTCTCAGTCGTTCTGGGGGGCTCGCCCGCGAGCATATCGCTTTTGAATGGTCAGAGCGACAAACAACTCAAATATGCTTCTTTATATCCAAGAAATCGAAATCCCTTGCCGTATGCCAGCGATGTGACTATACTGCGTCCAGTTGTCCATCACGGCATACTTGCTCACGGTCAATCTCCCTCCTGCTAATGAACATTCGAGGTGTTAAGTCGAGATACTACAATCGACGTTTGTTCCGGACACCTGCTCGTATTTTCTCCCACCAACGGTGTGCCGGGCGCGAAGCGGCTCGACTGGGGCGGCAGCACGATTTGGAGTAGGTCAATGGTAAAGCCAGCACTGAAATTACGTGAAGAGTCGAGTTAAAACAGGCTCAATTTTCACTGCAGCAGGCGCCGGCGGCAAAACAGGCATAACAGCGATGGTGCTTGAGCATGATCCTGAACTTCATGCTTTCATGCAGGGTTGTTCCCAGATCATAGTCAGGATCATCATCGACAAGGGTACACGCATAAACTTTCACTTTGCCCTCTCTTTTCACCACCATCTTACTGTAAGCGCACATAAACTCTCTGCGAGTCGTCTCGTCTTTGTAAGTGGTCATGCAGTTTTCAGTAATGTGCGGCGTTTCTATCCTATCGAAGGGACGATGCAGTTGCGGAAAGGGAATAATATTGGTATCGAGAGGCAAGCCGGTTTGCCTGAAAATGGATCGGTACTGTTTATTGACTTCGGCCGCATTTTCATCGGGTGTGATGTGACGGGCGATGGACAACTCAAATCCGGCCCGGCGCAGCTCTATCAACGACTCAAGAGCCAGGGCGAAGCTGCCGTGACCGCGACCTTCATCATGGCGCTCGCGATCAGGATGATCGAGACTCACTCGAAACCTGAGTTTGTTGGACAGACCGGCCAATCGGCGAACCTCCTCCATGCGCTCTCGCAACGGACGCGTACCGTTGGTGAGAACCAGGCACGGGCGGTTCTTCAGTGCGTATTCCAGTATGGCTATAATATCATGGTTGACAAAAGGCTCGCCTCCCGTAAAACAAAACTGCTCCACACCCAGGGCCATGGCTTCATCGATAAGCGGTCTGACATCTTCGAAAGTAAGGCTTTCCAACCGCTCAACTTGCGGCCCGGCTCCTTCGAGACAGAACCAGCATCCCAGGTTGCACCGGGTACCGGTATGAAACCATAGCTCCCTGAGGCTATGAGGCTGTATATATCCCCTTGGGTTGCCCTCGGGCGTAACCAGCCAATCGTGCCTCTTTATGTGATACTGCCAAGCCTGTATTTCAGGGTTAAGCACGAGTTGAGTCCCCTTACTAATTGTGATACGATTGTGCGGTGATACCGTTTGGATGTCGCCCTCGTTGTTACCAGGATAGTCAATGGATGCCTCCAACGCAACGCAAAAAAGACCAGAAATACACTTGGCTATATCTGAAAATTCAAGCGGTGATTTCTTGTTCATAACAGTTGGAGAAATGCTGCGGTCTCGGCAACTGTCTCCCGGCAGGAGGCTTTTTTTTTACGCATCCAATTCAAAGATTGTCACGTATACAAAAAAACAGAGATTTTCTTACTGCAATGGATCGCAGCGCTTATGTGCTGCCGAATCCAATAACGTATTGACACAACGGGAGTTATTGCTTATAATCGTTTGACTTTCATAAGCTGGTCAGAGCAGCACCTTAAAGCTTCTCTGGGTTAGCCCCGAGATACTACCGGCTACCCGCCGCCGCAGTATTGTCGCAAAGGATGAACTAAACATAAACTACGGGAGGTATGATGAAATCCTCGTTTTTGTGCACGCTTCTCATTTTCTGTCTCACCCTTTCTACCTTCACGTTGGCCGACGACTTTGACAAGATGATAATCCGCGACATGCCCCGCGAGAAAATCATCGAAAAGTACGGTCGTCTGCCGGGGCAGGAGCTTCTCGCCGAAGACCTGGCCGAACTGGCCGAGAGCTATTTTGATGGCGAAACCCTGAGGCTTCTGGCGATCCCGGTTGAATGGGTTGACCGTCCGGGCACGTACTCACGGGAGGACCTCGAGCAACTTCTGTTTTCAAGAAATGAGCTGCCGGAGGGGTCGGTGGCCGACTATTTTCACGAAGTTTCGTACGGGCAGGTGACTGTAACGGGCGATGTAATCGACTGGTACACCCCTGACTGGTACAACGGCGGTACTTACAGCCCAAACTTCAGCTATAACGACTTTGCCACCATAATGTACTACCTCGACCCGGTCATCGACTATTCGCAGTATGACGGCAACGGCGACGGCGATGTTGACGCCATTTGCTTTATCCGGTCAGGCAACGGTGAGGAGGACTCCGGCGACCCCAATGATATCTGGTCCTACGCCATTTCCTGGCCTGTCGGGTGGGGTCCGTTCGATGGCGTGCTGGTAAAGCACTGGAACACCTCGCCCGAAACCGAGCCTCTGCGTGATCCGGATAACCCCACGCAGTTCTCCGGTGAAAGCGATCTTTGCGGCATCAGGGTCTTCTGTCACGAACTGTCCCACAACTTCGGAGCTCCGGACCTGTACGACTATGATGATAAATTGCTTACTTCGAGTTACTACACACCCAATGACAATAACGATCACCCGCTGGTTGACTGGTGCGTGATGGGTTACGGCGGATATGGTCTTCTGTCGATAGGCTCGGAGATACCGTCGCATCTGTGCGGCTGGAGCAAGATGAAGATGGGTTGGATAGAGCCGATCGAACTGGTGGGCGAGCACAAGGATCTGGTGATCAACAATATTGAAACCGCCTACGAGAATGCCCTCTTCAAGCTGCCGATTACGGCCCATCCGGGAGGTCAGGACGCCGGCGAATATTTCCTTTTGGAATACCGCAATCCTAATTCGTCTGCCCAGTTTGACAAACTCGATTCGGATTTCAGCTGTTACTTCTGGCCCGACCTAACATTCGGCGGCGATCCACTGGATCGCGGCCTGCTGATTTGCCATGTCGATGATTCGGTCGTTAACCTCAGACGGGATACTCACGTCAACGACGGCACGCCCCGGTACAAACACTACACCGTGATGGTAGAGGATGCCGGTTATGATCCGGCCCGGGATTACACATACAATCCGGAAGGTCGCGTGACCGACAGCGCCCAGTGGTGGTATCCGTATGAGACCCGCCGGGCGGCTCTGTATTCTGATGACGTCGACGGACAGGCCGAGTTTGGACCCAATACCACGCCGAACAGCGACGGCTATTGGGGTCCGAGCGGAATTTACGTTCGGGTCGACTCGATTGTGGGCGACCAGATGTATGTTTATGTTTATAACCCTGTTGAGGTGGACTATATCTGCGGTGATGCCAACGGCGACGGTATAATCAGTCAACTTGACGTGGCATTCCTGATCGCCTACCTGCATAAGGATGGTCCGGCCCCGTATCCGCTTGAAGCAGGGGACGCTAACGGCGACGGCACGATTGACCAGGACGATGTGAAATACCTGATAGAGTATCTGCACAAGGACGGTCCGGAACCGGTTTGTCCCAAGCCCGGCCAGCAGAGCAAAACCGGTCTTGACTAGCAGCGACGAACTGCCCACATCGCTCAACAGTAACGACTCAAAGCCGCCTCTCACATTGGAGGCGGCTTTTTTGTCCGGGGGCAGGCGGTTAAAGGACTTCCGCTCAGGCTCCACCGGCAGCAAAAAGGACATCCTTGACAAAACGGATAATTTAGCTATATTTGGATTTGACAATTAGTTACACTTAGGGAAAGCAGTACCTGCACCGTCTCCTCTCCCAACAGGAGATCAATCGGTTACTTCTTTAGGCCTGAATATTGAAAATAATCTAAGTTAGCAATAGGAAGGTATCATGAAGTCCTCAAAATGTCTGCTTGCTGTCTCTCTTGTTGTCTGTTTGCCGCTGCTGGCACTTGCAGCTGACGAAGATGTCGACCGGATGATAGTCCGGGACATGCCCCATCACATAATGATGCAGCAGTATGGCCGCATACCGGGTCAGCTCTTGACAAACGACCAGTTGGCGGAATTGGCCAGCTTACAGTTCACCGGTGATACTCTCAAGCTGCTGGCCATCCTGGTGGAGTGGTCCGATCGCCCGGGGACTTATCCCTGGCAGACGTTCGACAGCACCCTGTTCTCGCGGGATATCCGCCCGACCGGTTCAGTGGCGGACTATATCGATGAAGTTTCGTACGGACAGATGGCGGTGGCGGGAGGTGTGGTTGACTGGTACGATGCCGGCAAATACAAGCCTAACTGGGGTAGTTCCGATTTCACTGAATTGCTCTACATCCTGGATCCGGTGATAGACTACTCGCAGTATGACGGAGACGGCGACGGGATAGTTGACGCTATCTGCTTTGTTCGTTCCGGTAACGGCCAGGAGGACTCGGGAGATCCCGACGACATCTGGTCCTACGCCGTTACGTACTACAGTCCTTTCGGGCCTTTCGACGGCGTGATGATTCAGCACTGGAACACCTCGCCCGAAACCAGGCCGCTCCGTGACCCGGAATATCCATTGGAGTTTTCCGGGGTTGATACCCTGTCGCGCATCCGCGTCTTTGCCCACGAGCTGGCCCACAACTTTGGATTGCCGGATCTCTACGATTACGATGACAAGCTTGTGACCGAGACCTATTACACACCGGACGACAACAACGATCACCCCCTGGTGGACTGGTGCCTGATGGGTTACGGTGGTTACGGTATTTTGTCGCTCGGCATGGATATTCCGGCCCATCTGTGCGGGTGGAGCAAGATGAAAATGGAATGGATCGAGCCAATCACACTGGAGGGTGAATTCGAGGACCTGATTATTTATGATATCGAAACCCATACCGACAGTTCCTTTTATATGCTGCCGATTGACCCTTCCGAGGGCGAATACTTTTTGCTGGAGTATCGTAATCCGGCCTCAGCTGGTAAGTTCGATAAGTTTGACTCCGACTTCTGCGCTTATTTCTGGCCGGACCTCACCTATGGCAACGACCCGCTCGATCGGGGATTACTGATTACGCACGTTCATGACTCGCTGGTGCCGAGCTTCGATGAGTCGCGGATGAATAACGGTACACCGGAATATCCTCACTATGTGGTTGCCGTAGAAGATGCCGGGTATGACCCGGCCCGAGATTACACCTACAACCCGGAAGGCCGGGTAACCGACAGCGCCCAGTGGTGGTATCCCTATGAGACTCGCAAGGGGGCTTTGTTCTCAGACGATGTCGTCGGGCAGAGTGAATTTGGGCCGAGTACGGTTCCAAACAGTGACGGCTACGCCGGTCCGACCGGAATCTATATCAGGGTCGATTCCATAGTTGGTGACCGCATGTTCGTGTACGTGAATCATACCGGCGGCTCCGGCAGTTGCTGCAATCTTCGCGGTGATCTTGACGGTAACGAGCAGGTTGATGTACTTGACATTGATTTCTTCATAGAATATCTCTATCGAAGCGGTCCCGCACCGGATTGCGAAGAAGAGGCGGATGTCGACGGCAGTGGTCAGGTTGATGTTCTTGATATCGATGGCTTCATTGACTGGCTGTACCGTGGCAGTGATCCGCCGGTCCCGTGTCCGTGATTTACTGAGATTGACGAATAGCAGAAAAGCCACCTTCTAAGAAGGTGGCTTTTTAATTTAATGAGAGTGAGTGTCGGGTTTCTCACGATTGTATTCTTCTGGAATCGGAACCCGACCTACTTGGACTATATTGTGAAAATCAATCCCTCCCACCGCGGGCGAAGCGTGAAACATACTAATAAAGCGGAGAGGCAGGGATTCGAACCCTGGATAGAGCTTTCGCCCTATAACGGATTAGCAATCCGCCGCCTTCAGCCAACTCGGCCACCTCTCCGATTATGTTTCGGGGCAGATGAGGACATCTGCCGCCCACCGACGCGGGACCGCCCACGCACAGCTGCGATTGGGGGACGGTTGAG
>CP070756.1:1548791-1657980 GCA_020348905.1 Candidatus Zixiibacteriota bacterium | reverse complement strand
GGATCATGGCGCGGCGCTTACCAAGAGCTTTAAGTTGGGATTCAAGATAGACGTTTGACAGGAGGGTGTCAATTAAATAAAAGGTGCGTCGGGAATCCTAAGCCGTTATATCTCAGCGACTAAATCCTTCTTGATCCATCCCCTGCGCTTGTTTTCGAAAAGCACACTGTAGTAGTCGGAAGTCTCATCGAGGATTTCAACGATTAGACCCGGTGCCCCTTCCAGCTCGACATCGGATTGATCGGAAGGTCCCGTAAGGACCGGACTGTCCCCGGCAACAATGACTGCCCGCCGGGTCAGGTAATCTATGCGGTATTTGAACGACGTCAGTCCGGCCGACACCAGCAACAACAGCAGACTGGCAATAATAGCGCCCTTCATAACCGGGTTAGCTATTCCGAATCCGAACCGCAGAATGAAAAGGGTCATCAATATAAGAAAGATAGCCGAAGACAACCAGGCCAGATAACTGAGGCGATAGCGGTCGACCAGTGACGTAAAGAAGGTATGAACCGGATTGAGCTCCACACCCTCCATCTGCACCAGCGAAAACTGACCGGCAAACGAGAGGTTGTGACGGATATCCTCATCATCGGGCTTAAGCCTCTTGGCCTTGCTGTAATACAAAACGGCGTGACCCAGATCACCGGTCTTGAAATATGCGTTGCCGAGATTAAAGTAAATGGCGGCCGACTCCCTTCCCTGGCTGAGGATGCTTTCGTATAGTCGTATGGCACTCTCGTAATCTTTCTCCTCATAGAATTCGTTGGCCATACGGAACTCGTCGGCGATCTTGGCTATCGCGCCAGGCGGCAGCGCTAATAGCACCATCAGACTGGTAACGAAAAGCTTCTTAACCGTCAAAGCGCAGTCCCTCCAGAATCACCATTACCTCTTCAGCCTCGCTCAGGGCTGAATCAATGTCATCCTGAGATATCGATGACGGCGCATAGCGCGCGAAATCACACTTCTGCATCAATGCCATTGACTGTTCTATGAAGGTATCATCGACAGATGTTCCCATCAGAAGTTGCTTAATCCTGTCACCTGTCAGGCCGTGTGGCGAAATATTCATCCTGTCAGCGATGAATGATACCAGGGCAGAATAGACCTCGGCATAAAACTCGCCGGCCGTTTCCGTCTCCGCCATCGACCTGGCCTTGGCCAGGCGTTTTCTTGCTATCCGCGAGGCCCCGCGCGAGCGCGCATATCCAACGTCCCGGGCCAGTTTCTCTCGCCGTTTGCGCAACAGTACCGCTCCGGCCAGAAGCACTACCGGCACACCGTTCACTATCATGTATAGTGGCGTAAGCAAAATAAGGCTACCGACCGGCGTTGCATCACCAACGTCATCTTTAATGTAACGAATATCGCGGGCCTGACTGCCGATGGTAAACTCCGGCGCAGCATAAGGAACATCCGGGGAAGGCACGTAACCTTCCGGCTTGGTAACGTCAATTGTGATGGCTGCCGTGGAGATAGTCCTGTATTCTCCCCGGCCGGGATCAAAGTAGTTATAGCTTAGCGCCGGGATTGTCAGTTCTCCCGGACGTTTAGGAATAAATACTTCCTCGTACACTTTGGTTCCGCCAAGGCGGTCATTCAGTTTGGAGATGTTTTCACTGCTGGAAGCCCGGTAAATTCTGAATTCGTCAAGTTCCGGTATAACTGGTTCACCCACCGACTTGATGTTGCCCGTTCCGGATATCTTTATGGTCAACGAAATCGGCTGATTGACTTCCACCGACGTTTTATTGGCTGCAGCGCTTATTGAAAAACTGCCGATCGTACCGGTGTAGTCCGATGGCCTGCCTTCGGTCGGCAGCGGTCGCGCGGTGATCTTGACCGGGCTGCTGCGGATTATCACCTCTTCGCCGCGACCGAAGACGTCGCCGAACACATCAAAAGGATCGCGATACCGACGTTTCTTGGAGGCCACCGTTGTTGTTATCATAGCCCGGCCGATTGTCAGCTCGCCGGTCTGAGTCGGAAACAGCGCGTACTTACGCTCAATTACCCGGTAGTTCCTGCCATTGATTCGCTGGTAATACGGGGCCTTGTTTCCGAGCAATTCGGCCCAGAAACCGGTTGTGGTGGGTTCCGTCAATTCCGGACTGCCATAATACTGCACCGCGATGAAGAATTTCAGCGTGAGTGTTACCTGTTCGTTAACATACGGATTTCGCTTATCAACGACTGCCTCCAGAAAATAGTCGCGGGCATCCCCCTCATCGTCCCGCGCCTGTTCTTCCAGATCCGGGGGCGTAGCGGTGCCCTGATCGAGCACGGTCAATTCCACGCGGTTGCCCTGGTAGCGTCTGCCTCTGTGGACTACGGCAATGCGGTCGATCGGAAACGTGCCGGACCTGGTGGGCAGCAAAACGTACCGGTAGATCACGGTCGAACTCACCTGGCCGTTCACGACCGAAATGCTGCTGGAACGTCCCTGTGAATAAACCTCGAACATGGACAGAGTGGGCATCCGGGGCTCCGGCAAATCCTGCTCGGTTGAGTTGATCTCAACCTCCAACATGGCCTGTTCGTCCAGACCTATCGTATCACGATCCAGAGAGACCAGTACGGCTACATCCTGAGCACCGGCACGGGACACAAAGGCCACGGCGCAAATGACCCAGATTACCAGGGAAACGGATATAAATCTACCGATGCTTCGCATTACCAATCCTTGCCGATATAGTCGCCGGCTTTACGTTGGCGCTTGATTTGTTTCTGAAGGTCCTGTTCGTCATCGCGCAGGGCGTTCAGAATCCTTTCCGCATCCTCGCGGGACATTTCTTTATCATCGGCCGGTTCGGGCTCCGGCTGCTGCTCCTGTTGCTGTTGCTGCTGATCTTGTTGCTGCTGCCCTTGCTGCTGTTCGTTTTGCTGTTGTTGGTCCTGCTGTTGTTGCTGCTCTTTTTCCTGCTCCTGCTGCTGCTGTTGGTCTTGTTGTTGTTGCTCCGGCTTGATCTGTTCCTTTAACCTCTTGCGGGCCAGCTCCAGGTTGAATTTGGCATCCACATCGTCGGGGTTGATCTCCAGCGCATTCTGATAATTGGCGATAGCCTTCTCAAATTCACCCATGCGAAAGTGAGTGTTACCGAGATTGTAATGAGCCTGTGCTTCAAGATTAACATCGGTTGTGTTTAGTGCACTGGTGTACCGATCGACCGTTTCCTCGTAACCGCCCTGATGATGAAGAGCTCCGGCGATATTGTACTCCAATTCCGGTGACGCCGGCAACTCGGTTTCGGCGCCGTGGTAATACTCCAGAGCCTTCTTGTAATCCTGCTGATGGTAGGCCTCGTTACCTTTTTTGACCAGGTCAATATAATCCTCGGCGGCCACCGAGGATACCAGCAATAAGGCAAACAGCGCCGTCAATACTCTATTCACCGGCTATACCTCCCAGCGGCTTCTTTCGCTCCGGCATAAAGAACTCACCAATCATAAAAAGCAGCGCCAGAAGAAGGGGCCACTGAAAGCGGTCATCATAACGCGTCACCAGAGTTCCCTCGAGTTCTTTCTTTTCCATAGAAGCTATTTCGTCAAAAATCCGGTCCAGCTCCATCTCGCCGGCCGTGGCGTGGTAATATTTACCGCCAGTGGCCAGGGCGATCTTCTGCAGCGTTGCCTCATCGAGGCTGGTCACGATAACCTCGCCGTTCTCGTCCTTCTTAAATCCGATCTGGTTATCATTACGGTCTAATACCGGAATGGGTTCCCCGGCAGGGTTACCAATTCCGACGGCATATATTTTTATACCCTGTTTTCGGGCGGATTCTGCAGCCCCGACCACCCCTTTCTCGTGATCTTCGCCGTCAGTGAGCAACAGCACTACTTTGTGCATTCTCTGTTGTTGGTCAAACATTTTGGCGGCCGTTTCAATAGCAGCCGACAGTGACGTACCCTGGACACTTACCGAGGTCTGGTCCATAGCTCCCAGCAGAAAGCGTGCGGCCGAGTAATCGAGCGTCAGGGGGCATTGTGCGAATGCTTCGCCGGCAAAGGCTACCAGTCCGATCCGGTCACCCCTTAGACGATCAATAATTCCCATAATCTCCTGCCTGGCCTTGGTCAAGCGGTCCGGTTTCATATCGCGAGCCAACATGGAATTGGAAACATCGAGAACAACCACAATGTCTATACCTTCCCGCTTGAGAATCTCCAGATGGGTGCCAAACTGCAGCCGTGCCAGTGCCAGGGCCACAAAGGTCATCGCCAGCAGGATCATCAATGCCTTACTTCGCTGGCGGGCGAACGAGATATAGGGCGCGTTCTTCATGATCAGCGGCAAATCACCAAAAATCTTCAACAGCTTTTTCTTGCGCGCCAGCGCCCAGAAGACAAACAGGCCCAGAACCAGCACGACAAGTATCAGCAGGAAATTTACAGGTTCAGCAAATCGCATCGACTCTCACCCTATGGAAGTTTCTTAAAATAAGTATTGGCCAGAATTATCTCCAGCATTAGCAAAATTAGCCCAAGGTAAGCAAAGTAGTGAAACAGCTCGGTGTACTGGATGTGGGCCGCAACCTTCACCTCGGTCTTTTCGAGTTCATCTATAATTCCGTAGATTTCTTCTAACTCTTCCCCGGAACGGGCCCGGTAGTATTTCCCGTTTGTCTTGGTCGCAATCTCTTTGAGGGACTTCTCATCGATTCTGGTCGGCTGATACACATACCGCTTGCCGAAGATTGGATCCTGGTAGGGATACATTGCATTTCCGGGTTTGCCGGCCCCAATAGTGTAGATTTTGATGTCCATAGCGGCAGCCAGGTTGGCGGCCGTAAGGGGATCGATCTCCCCGGCGTTGTTGTCACCATCTGTCAGCAGCACAATAATCTTTGACTCGGATACCGACTCTCTCAAGCGGTTGACGGCATTGGCTATGGCCATGCCTATCGCCGTACCGTCTTCCACCAAACCGAAATCGACCTGGTCGACGAAATTGAGCAGCACACCATAGTCGGTGGTTAGCGGACACTGCGTGTAGGAGTAACGGGCAAATACAACCAGCCCGATACGGTCGTTAACACGGCGATTGATGAACTTCTTGATCTCTTCCTTGGCCACAAACAGGCGGTTATTCGGTTTGAAATCCTCGGCCTGCATCGACGATGATACATCGAGGGCCAGCATTATGTCCACTCCTTCGGAGGTGATTTCCCGGTATTCGGTGCCGGATCGCGGTCGTGCGAAGGCCACTACGAACAGGGCAATGGCCGTCACCCGCAAAAAGATCAGGACGAAGCGATAGCGCTGACGGCTGGAGCGGGCGGCCCGCTTGACAATCCGAATATCAGAGTACTTTATTGTAGCCGACTTGAACCTTCGTCGCCGCACGTGATATACCATCATCAACAGAATGGCCAGGGCTCCCGCCGCGAATATCGCTATAGCCGGTACCGTGGTGTCAATGACATCGAATATATTCAGGCTCAGGCCGGCGAACTCCATACTCATGATGTTACCTCCGGCAGCCTCGATACGTCATGCTCCGAGTCACCAGTCTTACCAATCTTCAATTGAGGTTGCACGCGGCGCTCGAAATCCACCCGGACCCTTTCAACGGCGTGGTGCACATGCTCGAAATCGCTCTCCGCGCGCTCGCGTTCCGGCACAAGCTTAGCGAACTTTACCAGGTCAGCATGGCCGAGAAATTCTTTCGTTTCATCGTAGAGCCCATCGGGCAAATCAAGCTGCTCGAAGGCCTGAAGAAACTCGGTAGTGGTCATATCGAGAACATTCAGACTGTACATTCGCTCGTAATATGTTCGGATGATTTCCGTCAGCTCAATATAGTAAAGTTTGAATTGCTCCTGTTCCGGCAGCTCTTTCTGCTTTAGAAACGCCAGCTTCTCAAAGGCAATCTCCCAGGCCGGGCGCAGGTCCACCGGCTCCTCAGCCATCTTTTTCCTTCGCAGCTTAAGCCAGATCAGTATTGCCAGCAGAATCAGCACCAACAGACCGGCCGCACCACCAACATAATAAAGCGTCAGATCCCGCAGGAATTCATACTGTGCTTTTAACGGCTTAATATCTACCGAATCCCCGGCATTTCCGAGCAATGACAGAACTTTAATGGGAACTGCCTCCGAAAGCAGCGCTTTTCGGCTACTATCGGGAAGATCGAATATAACCGGTATGGGCGGAATGACATAGTCGCCCGTAGTGAACGTGCTCAGAACAAATACGTTGGTGCTGCGGAAGCGACCACCCTCGAGGCGAGTGAGAATATCGGATTGATAGTCTTTGACGTCGAAAGCTCCCAGGTTGGCCCCGAGCGGCGGCGGAATGAGCTGATAAGTCGAATCGTACTCAATGGTGACCGTATAGTTGATCAGGTCGCCGATGTATACCTCCGCCCGGTCAACTTCCGTCGTTATGCTAATACCTGGGACCGAAGTCACCGTATCAGTAACATCCTGCGCGTAACAGAAAGTTGCGGAGAGAACGCATAGCAGTGAACCTAATATGATACTTTTGCCTGAACGCATCGGCCTGATATCAGCACCTCACTTGATATTCTGATCAATTATCTCGACCTTTTCTACTTCCGACAGCCTTTTGATATAATCCAAAAAAGCCTGTTGGGTCTTTTCGCCCTGGTAGTCAATGAAAACCTGCGCCTTTACCGAATCATACGGAGCGCCCTTGTACCTTTCTTCCCGGTTGGCCTCAAAGAAATTACGTACGTCCATTGTATCGATTCGAACCTCGGGCATAACATTATCGATCACGTACTTGTTAATCAGTAACTGTTTGTTATACTCCTGTTGCTGTTTGAGAATCCCGGGATCCCGGTCATAGTTCTCTCTGACCGCGGCGCGATACATCAGTTCAAGACCAACATACTGCTCGACATACCTGACTTTTTCCTCGGGCAGAGCGAGCTGTTTCTGAATCTCGACCGGCAAAGTCTGTATCTGCTGCTCCACCTCCGATAACCAGATCGTGTCCTTCCCTATTCTGGCCACCATTAGGTCACCGGCGCTACTGGCGGCGGTATCAATATCGGTCGCCGCACCCAGCTCCCGGCGGGCATCGAGCAACTGACCGCTTCTCTCCAGCGCCGCCACAAGGTTCTTCGAAGCCTCGACGACGAACGAACCCTGCGGGTCAAGCGAGCGAGCCCTGACGTAGTAAGCCGCCGCCTGGCGATAGTCGGCCAGGTTCTCGAAGTATATCCGTCCAACCAGGTAGTTGATGTTGGCCCGCGTCCGTGTGTCAAGACCGGGAAAGGCCAAAATCTTCTGATACTCCTCGATTGCCGCGGCATACAGTTTGGTATCGCGAAGCTCACCGGCTAATTTCTTGTGTTGTTCGATCAAGACAGTGCTATCAGCGCCATCCTGACAGGATGAGAGCATCATCAACACTGCCAATCCGGCCACGATAATTTTCACTACCCACCGCTGTGTCATGAAACCGTTTACAGCCTCCTCTCTCTCATCTTGAAGAAATTTATCAACGGCACAATGTACGATTCGTCGGTACGGATATTGATGAAATCGAGATTGATCAACTTGAAGGCCTTCTTCAAGGTCAGGTTGTCTTCTTCGGCCCGGGCGAAGAATTCCCGCCGGAACTCTTTCGAACCGGTATCGATCATAAATACCTCGCCCGTCTCGGCGTCTTCAAGCTCGATCAGTCCGATGTTGTCGAAGGTAGTCTCCCTGGGGTCGCTGATCTTGATGGCAATAACATCGTGCTTGTTGTTGGCGATCTGCAGCGGCTTGAGGTAGTGTTCCGAGAGAAAATCGGATACCAGAAAGACCACCGACTTGCGCCTTATCACCTTGCTGAAGTATTCGAGGGCACCGCCGATATCGGTCGCCACACCTTCCGGTCTAAAATAGAGAATCTCCCTTATTAGCCGCAGCACGTGGCCCCTTCCCTTTTGAGGCGGGATGAACTTTTCGATCTTATCGGTAAAAATAATCAACCCAACCTTGTCGTTGTTCTTGATCGCCGAAAAAGCCAGCAAAGCGCACAGTTCGGCCGCTGTTTCGCTCTTGAACCTATCGCGGGTACCGAATTTCCCCGAAGAAGACGCATCGACCAGCATCACCACCGAAAGCTCCCGCTCTTCCTTGAACTTCTTGATGTGCGGGTAACCGGTTCGGGCGGTTACGTTCCAGTCGATCAGACGGATCTCGTCTCCGGGCTCATACTGACGCACCTCCTCGAATTCCATCCCCTGCCCTTTGAAGGTGGAATGGTATTCGCCCGAAAACAGGTCGTTGACCAGCTTCTTCGTCCGGATCTCAATCCGGCGGATCTTCTTGAGTATCTCCTTCGGGATCATGGTTTACGACTAAGGCACCTCGACGGCGTCGAATATTTTCGTTACAATGTCATCACTGGTGACTTCTTCAGCTTCGGCCTCGTAGGTAATCAGGATGCGATGACGCATCACGTCGTGCCCGATAGCCTTGACATCCTCGGGCGTGATATAACCGCGACCCTTGAGGAAAGCATGGGCCTTGGCCGCCAGGTTCAGATATATTGTGGCCCGCGGCGAAGCGCCAAAGGCGATAAGGTCCTTAAGGTCTCCCAGTCCGTACTTCTCAGGCTCACGCGAGGCAAACACGACATTGACAATGTAATCTTTCACTTTGTCGTCGACATAGATTGACCGCACCACATCGCGAGCCTTGATAATATCCTTGGGTTTGATAACCTTGGTCACCGAGGGTTGAGTGGTTACCGTGTTGCGATCCATGATTTCTCTTTCCTCCGTAGGCGACGGGTAGGTGATCTTCAGCATCAGCATAAAACGGTCCACCTGCGCTTCCGGAAGCGGATAGGTGCCTTCCTGCTCAATCGGGTTCTGAGTCGCCAGTACCAGGAACGGTTGCTGCAGCTTGTAGGTGTGATCGCCGATAGTTACCTGTCTTTCCTGCATGGCCTCCAGCAGAGCCGATTGCACTTTGGCCGGAGCACGGTTAATTTCATCAGCCAGGATAATATTGGCAAACACCGGACCCTTCTTAACCGAGAACTCCGCCGTTTGCGGGTTGTAGATCATGGTTCCAATCAGGTCGGCCGGGAGAAGATCCGGGGTAAACTGAATGCGGTGAAATTTCGCCGAAAGAGCACTGCTGAGAGTATTAACCGACAGAGTTTTTGCCAGACCCGGAACGCCTTCAATAAGGATGTGTCCGTCGGCGAGAAGACCGACCAGAAGCCGTTCGACCAGATAGGTCTGTCCCACGATGACCGACCTGATCTCACCGACCAACTTTTCCACGAAGGCCGATTCCTTTTCAACTTTGTTCTGGATTTGTTGAATATCGCTGTCCATAAAATGGTGTTCCTCCTGTATGACTAAATTTCTAATTTTTCAAAAAAGTCTTTGAGTTCCGAACCGAGCCTTACCGTCTCGCCCGGTCCGGCCGTGACGGGGCTATACTTGTCCCGCTGCGCCCGAATCAGCCAGTCGCAGACTGCCTGCGCTTTTGAATCTTCGAGCCCGGCCGCCGATAGGCGCTGCTTAAGTTCATCTTCGGATAAATCCGCGCCGTCAATATCGAACTGCCGGTGCAGGAAATCCAGAAGCAGTCGGTGCACCTCGGTCTGGAACTTCTTAAAATCAGACCCGAACAAATCGACCGCCTCGGACAGACCATCGTTAAGACTCTCGAGCGGCGATTTTGCCACCGCTACAGGACGACGTTTCTGACGAACAATGGCTATAGCTATGACAATAGCGGACCCAACCACGGCCACGATAAGGACGAGCCAGATCCACCAGAAGGACTGCCTGGCCTTATCGACAGTTCTGGGCGGAGCAATGGTTACAGCCATGGCCTCGGTAACCAGCCGTCCCGGCAGAGAGTCGGGCCAGGTGAAATAGCTGATTTCCAGCGGCGCTATTCGCCCCATACCGGATGTAACGGGCTCCAGAACATATAGAAACTTCTTGGTCGTGATCTCTTTGCCGGCCGTAAGGTCGGATCCGACCGACGAGGCAAAACGTCTTACCTTCAGCCCCTCAATCTGAGGATTGAGCGGCTTATCGAAGAAGTAAGCGGTCTGAGGACCGTCCCACTGAAGGACGATTTCGAATTTCACGCTATCAGAGAAGGCGATGTTGTCTTCATCCAGCGACTGGGAGACTGAGATGCCTTCTGCGTATGCCATTCCGGTGAAGCATATTATGAACAGTGGCCCAAGTACCGATTTTGCCATGGCTTCAAAATTACATTAACAGTTCACAGACTCAAGTTATTTGTTCCCTTTTGCTACGCATTCTAAGTAGCTGCTAAAGACCAACTTAACGCCTTTAAAATAGCTTATACTGCGAACAGCGGGAAAACGTTTCATAAAAAGTCTAGGCCAGCAGCAGGGCCACAATTCCAAGGGCCATACCGGCTTTAAGCACGCCGGAGGCCACCTTCAGCATCACCGGCGTTGGATTTCCCCACAGGAATATCAAGAAGCTCAAAATTGGCAGTTCCATTACGTATATAGCCACAATTTTGTAGGGCGTACCATACCAGCCATAAAGCAGCGGCATAAACGACAGGAGTACCAGAACAAAAAACAGAGCCAGCACAATCAGAAGGGACTTCTGAACGCCTATTACCTGGGGGAGTGTCGAAATTCCAACTGCTCGATCACCTTCGATATCCTGAACATCCTTTACAATCTCCCGTACCAGATGAAACAAGAAAGCAAAGATGAAAGCGATGAGGGGTCCGGGCAGGTCAAAAGCGAAGTAAAAATCCACGGCGACTCCACCAGTTACAAACGTAAGCCCAGCCAAAAACGAGACAGCCAGATTTCCCAGCACCGGAATTGACTTAAGACGGAAATTATACATGTAAAGCAGGGCGATGGTCACCAGTCCAACTACTGTGACTTCGCGACTCACTGTCAACGCCAGACCTACCGCCACCAGGTTAAGAACGGCAGCCAGGATAAGAGCATAGCGCCGGCTAAGTGTGCCTTTGACGAGCACCCGGTCGGGACGGTTAATCCGGTCGATATCGATATCCACACAGTCGTTGACAGCATTGCCCGCTCCGCACGCCAAAAAGGCAGCAATACCCGTGATGCCCGGAGCATAAAACAGCGGTTTGAACCAGGTCAGATAGGCACCTACCCAGACACCCGTCATTGCCAGCAGGCAATTAATCGGGCGCATGAGTTTCAATGTCTCGATTAGCCGCTCCACGTCTCGACGATAGACCCGCCCGGGAGCAGAGTCAACTTTTATATCTCGGTGGAGAATTCAAGCGAAAGGCGGGGTTCGTCGAAGGCAACGTCCGGATTCCACCCCAACGACATTTTGAGGATTCGCCCGCGGCTGACAATGGCCGCGCCCAGACCGTATCCGGAGCGATAAAACTCATCAGTGGCAACAGTTCCTCCTGCACCGGTAATTCTGTTTGCCAGATAGGCTCCGTCGTAGAATACAAAAAAGTATCCGGAACTGAGCCTGACACGCGGCTCCAACGTTCCGAAAGCAGTTCTTATGCCGGTGAATTGCTCGTTTCTATAACCGCGAATGGTTCCCGGTCCGCCGACATAATAGAGTTCTGACAATGGTGGCACTGATTCAGCGGTTTGAAGACCACGAAAACTCAGGCTGAGCTGTCCCACGAGACTTCCCCACAGCCGCCGGTACCATTCCGCCTGAACCGTTGTGCGCGTGTCATTGAAACTGTTGCGTTCCGGTTGCACCGCAAGGCTGTCATCGGAGTAGCGCCTGTATCCAAACGAAATCGTCCAGACCAGCTTCGAACCCGAAGACGGATTGATGGAATTGTCAAGGCTGTTTCGTTCAATCATAAATGCACTGGAAAGAGAACTGTAAGAAGGGATTTCCCTGGCCGGTTCGATACTTCGCCAGCCCAATTCCAGCCCCGCGTAAAACGAGGCTCCCAGTCGACTGCGGTAATCAGCAGTGGCCGAGAATTCGTAGAATTGATCACGGTAGTCGCGGGTGGATACACCCAGTCCGGCCTCGCCCACCCCGAACATAAGAACAGGTTGACGGTAAGCTACATCGAGTGTCTGGCGTCCCCGTTCCCGCCTTTCTGATTTCAACGACGCAAATCTGCCGCCGCCAAAGAAGTTCTGAAATCTCAGGTCAAAGTTCCATGTCAGGTTGGATGCACCGGTAGGTGTAATACCCGCACCCCCGCTGAAGAGAACCTGTTTCTTTTCGCTAAAGATGTATTCGAGGTCGGCCGAGGTATAACCGGCTTGCGGTCTGACAATAACCGGCGGCTCAAAATTCACAAATGGGATTGCAGCGGCCCGTCTCTCGGCTCTGGCAAGATTCCGTTCGGTAAGCGGTTGACCGGTTTTCACGGAGAGGTACCTGGCGATCAACCCGGGTCGAGTTCGTTTTAAACCGGAATAAATGTTTTTCTGTAGAGTCAGTAGCGGTCCCCGGTTGAGTCGCATTTCAAGCGACACCTTATCGCCCTGACGGCTTACTTTGGTAACAGTCGCGGAAGTATACAGATAACCCGTCTCCCGGTAACGACCGAGGTTCCAATCGATCAAGTCTTCGACGTTTTCACGGGTGAACGGCTGATTAACGCCGCCCTGAGTTGTTGAATCATTAATCCAGAATATCGATGCTATTGTACTCTGCTTACCCGCCAATATATGCAACCGGCCGTCTTCAGCTCGTACCGCAGCGTCAAGGTAACCCTCATTGGCAAGAAGAGCGGTGACCGAATCAACCGCCATATCGGCGTCGCGCATAAGACGTTCGATGTCGCGTTTTAAACTTGGCGCCTTATCCTCCCACACAACTTCGGTTGCCCCGGCTGATAACGAGCACATAAGCCACAAGCAGGCAAACGACGCGAATTTTGTCATGTCAGAAACCCGCAACGAACTCTCCTCTTCCAGTGATCCGGGCCACCCGGTTATCGGCGTGCCTTCCGGAGATGCTGAAGTTTACGCGCATGCCGCCCTTAATACCGTAACGAAGCACAATCGACCAGTTGGCACCTCTCGTACCGGGCCGATTATCCGTCAGCAGAAACGACGGTGTCCCGGTCACCCCTTCCAGAAACTGCCTGTACAGCTCGGCTGAAGCCCGCAATTCGCCTTTGCGAAGCACCTGTAACCTGGATCCAACCTTCCAGTGATAAAGATCCGACCTTTCATTGGCCTCGGAATCTGCTCGTCTAAAACCAATACTAGTGGAGACTTCGCTCGTGCCGAGAGTATGACCGTAACCTGAACCGATCCGGAAACCGTCGATCTCACCGGCACCGCTGAAATAGTCATCACGGTTGAACTGAAACCACTCGAACTGCTGATCAAAGAAGGACCGCCGCACCACCTGTTTCAGTATTATCGCAGCATTGAAGTCGTCCCGGCGCCGGGGTATTTCAGCAACGCTCCGGACCTCGCGGTTCTCGTTGTAACTCAGATTGACGGCATGCCCTGAACGAATCGGCAAGAGCCGCAGGTCCACATCGTGCCTGCGCGAATAGAACAGGTATGGTTGATCCTTGTCCGACAGCACCGGCACGATCCACCATAGTTCCCGCTTGCCACCCGGCAGGAGTTCCTCTTCGATATTGCTGTTGACCCTGAGAAGCACGATCTGCCAGGCTCTCGTGAGATGGAACGACTTTTCGCCCCGGCGTACCCGCGATGTCTCCGAGAGGTTTTCCTCCACGCGGATAAAATTGCCGTCGGGATCAGGCACAAATTCACCTTCTTCAAGGATGTAATTTCCCTCCCCCCGCTCAACCTCGATATAGGCAACGCCGCGGCCGTTCCTGGTTTCCTCTGAAATGGCATACGATGCACCCAGTTCGACACCCCGTCGGGCATTACTGTAATCAAGACCAACGCGACTTAGGAAGGATTCTTCGTCCCTTCCCGGCATTTTCAGCCACTGGTAAGTGGTCAGGGCCGAGTATGAGAGACTGCCGATTTTGCGCGACGACGAAGCCGACAGGCGGTTTCGACGCAGCTGTTCAGTCCATTCTGCGCTCAGTGAGTCTTCGGTAAAGTATTCATGTGCGAGTTGTTCGGTTCGATTGCCGACAGTCGTTTCTATTCGATGAAAACGCGTACCTCGCAGATCGAAGGCATAATCATTCGTCCTTGAATCATGTTCGTACTCGCTGCCGAACCGTAAGCCCGTGGCGGGGGAAACTGACACGCCCGCCCGGTATGAATCGGCCTCTCCCGTCCTTTCCGTACCGGCGCTGTCAAGGTCTGTCCGGATAGTATTCCATCCTGCGGTAATACGGTATTTTTGAGAAGGCTCAAGGGCAAGATCCAGCCCTCCGGTTTGACAGGCGAGTCGATCGGTATAGCTCAGGCGCGAGAACGACGGTTTGAGCGCCACCGCAGCCGACGGAAATATCAGGCCGCTGAGATCATACATAACTTCGTCAGTGAGAGCCTGAAAACCGGTCGGCACGAAGTAACTTCGTTCAAAATCAGGCCTGTAAAGTCGCCCCCGATCTCTAAATCGCGCTTCTTTTCTTCTCGTACCCACCGACATTGAGTTTTTCCGGCCGCGGAATTGCCATTCCTGCAACGCCGTGAACGAATAATACAGGCCGTCATTATCATTATCGTCAAGGCCGGAATGAAGATTTCGGTCATGCCGGGTCTGCTGCAGATCGGCCAGGAATTCTGTAACCAAGTGGTTTTGCAGGCGAAGTGTGGATCGATAGTAGTCGATTCTCTCGGGCACCGGGATAAGTATCACAGGACGGTAATCACCATCGCCCTGACCCACATAACGATACTGCGATCCACCAAGAAACACGTAGTCACCCTGACCGCTGCCGACAAAGCTGAAGGTAACCGTATACTGACCGTTTCCCTCACCGACAAACTGATAAACCGAATCGGGCAGACTGTCGGTAACTAGCATGTAATTGCCCAGACTATCAGCCACCACGCCCGACCGTATGGCATTTTCTATTTGATCACCGGCGGCCTGAAGCAAGTCTAATTCTTCGTTCGTCAGTTCTCCGGTGAATGGCTCGTCTTTATCGTCTCCCTCGCGCAGCCACTGAACATCAATACTGACCGACGAGTCAGCCAGTGAGACACCGCCGCCGGTGGCAAAGAGTTCACCCCGGTAAGCCGTCAGCAGAGGGTCGTAATCAACCTCGATTCTGCTGCGACTGTCGATAGGATGATTAACGTTAAACGTTATTCTGCCGGTCGGGTAATCAACGATGTAGTCCTTGTTGGCTCCACGTTCAAGCCTGGTACCGTCGAGCCAGACTGTTTCGGAACCGGGGACGATTGAGGTGCCGGTCGAACCGCGCCCTATCTGGTACGGGCCCTGGGTGTTGTCCCTCCCGGTAAAGCGAACCGTTTCAAAACGACCCCTGGGCCGGGCGGCGGCGGCGTTAATATAACCCCGGCGCCTATGCACCCTTACCGATGCGCCTGATACCCTTTTATTCCCCGCTACGTTGAATTCTTTCTCGTCAAGCAGGATATCGCCGACCTGTGCGGCGAACGCCGTCGATGTCAGCTTCAGGTTGATCTTATCCAGTTCGTTAAGGCGGCTGTTGGCGGTGCCGTAGGAAGGGTCATATCCGCGGTCCGAAATCGCCCCGGTGAGCTCCAGGCCCGGGGCCACTTCGCCCGTCACGTTGAGATCCAGAGAC
This sequence comes from Candidatus Zixiibacteriota bacterium, assembly GCA_020348905.1. GTDB lineage: Bacteria > Zixibacteria > MSB-5A5 > GN15 > FEB-12. Next base: position 1,642,351 of record CP070756.1, on the reverse strand, counting down.
TGACTGAAATTTGATGCGCCGGCTGACCGGGTAGTAAAACGGAAGGTTTTGGCACCGGATATATCGATGTCACCGGCCCCGCGACCTCTTCCGGCGTGCTGCGTCTGCGGCATATATATCGGAGGAACCGAACCGGATGGTGTGGTTTCCGGCATGGGAGTCCCGTAAAATGACTGCAGCCACGACGGCACCGGATGAAACACGATCGCAAGGGTGTCATCCGCCTGCGTTTCCAGTCGGCTCAGATCGAAAGTCCCACGCCGGGTATCAAAGATGTAATCAAGGTCTCGCCTGAGCAGGCGACCATTCAGGAAAAGGGAATCGGAATTGTAAAAGATGAAGCGGCTGCCGGTGAAGTAGTGCTCCGGAACATCGGAACCCGCCAGTTTAACCTCGTTGCGCGCCGAAAAAGCCGGCGCAGCGGTGAGGACCATAGCCAAGGCGGCGGTGACGAGTCTGATGAGCACCCCCGGCATCAGAAGCCCTACCGTTCTTCAAAGACGACCCGGCACAAAAGCAGGCGGCTGTTTCCGGAATCGCTGATCAACAGACGGTCGGGAGGGAGCGCGACGATATCCGAGGGCTGCCGCAGTGCGGTGCCGTCGCCCGGAAGAATCGGACCCGCCTGGTTAAGAATATTCCCCTTGAGGTCCAGACAGACAATTCGACCCGGCTTATGATCCAGCACCCATAACCGGCTCCCGTCAAAAGTGATCGCTTTCGGATAATCCAGCTCAGACAAATCAATATCCATCGAGAAGTTCCCGTAACTGTCATAAACAACAAGCCGTTTATTACCGGCATCACAGACAACGAAGTCACCGGTCAAAAGACGGATGATTTTCTCCGGCTGGGAAAGCCGCCCACCCCCATAGCCGATATCCCCGATAAATCGATCGAAGCGGCCGACATTGGAGAAAACGGCAATCCGGTTGTTGTCGCGGTCGGCCACCCATGTCTCCCCGTATTCGTTCAGGGCCAGGCCCGAAGGCTGGCCGAACTTGAGCATATCCCCTTCATCGTAAAAGCTGACTTCATCGACAAAATTCAGCTGAGCGTTATACCGCGATATACGCCGATTACCCTCATCGGACACCAGAAGGTTTAAGCCGTTATCTATGACTGCGAAGGTCGGGCGATCGAGCAGCCCGGGTTCCGCACCATAACCGCCGAATTCGCGGTCAGGCGTCAGGTCTTCGGAAAACCGAATCAGCCGGTTGTTGCCCGCATCGACAACGTAAATGTTGCCCCGGTAATCTACCGCCAGGCCGTGCGGATTCTTGAGATTGTTCTTGAGTACCGTCCCGGATATGACATCTTCCACAACAACCAGGACGGGTGCAGCGGCAGGAGTCTCATCTGCCACATCCCGCACCCCGGTTCCTCCGCACGAGAGCAAGAGCAAACCAAGGCCGGTTATAAATGTGAACGATCGCAGAGACATTAGGAATCAATACAGAGAAGTGTATACAGTCAGGCTTACCTGCCGACTATCGTTAAACGGATCGACAGACAAACGGATTTTCCGTTGCTCCGAACCCCTGAACCTGCCGTCAATGCGACTCCGGGCGCGTTTGGCGTCCCGGACGGCATCGATTACAGAAATCACCCGATTGACAATAGCCACGCCAATCATGAATTCCGAGCGACGATACGCCTCGCGGCTACTGTTCTTAATATCGCGGTAAGCCTCCTGATCGGATACCGACAACCAGCGCCAGTGATTGTCGGGAGTATCTTCAAGATATGGTCGATCCGGATCTCCCACCCGTCCGAGAGTATTGAATTCGTCGATATCCATGTAGAAGCCCACCCAGTCCTGAAATTCTTCATCCTTGTCGACAAGACTTGCGCCGGCCCGCTCTCCCGCGAACCGGATGAAGTCATCCTCCTTCCAGCCACCGTAGGTGCGAAAAGCAAAAAAACCGATCCAGGTCAGAGCTTCAGCTCCAAAAAAGAACTTCGCTTTGGTGCGGTGGCCGACGTAGTATTCGCCCAACCCGGGCAGCAGGGCCGATAGAGCCGCCGCTTTGACGACAGATACCCGCTTCTTCCCGAAATCAGTACCGCCGGCTCGCTCGCTCGAGGCCAGACTTTTGCCCCTGAATCCGTCTGAGGCATACCATTGCGGCTGGTGAAGGTTGACCGATAACTGATCCTGAATGGGACTTGACTTAAGTTCCACCGCTTCACTGACCGCGACGGTCAAAACCAACAGTGCCAGGACAAAGCAAGCATGGTTTAAAGCAGGTTTCATTGGCATTCTTAAAACTTGTACGTAACCGTTAAGTATGGTGTGTCACGTTTGGTGTAAAAAGACTTCAGCTTGGCGCTAACCTTGACCTTTCCGAAAGAACCGCCGCTGCGCTGGAGATTGCGATTGATACTCTTGGTGGTGAACAGCGCTTCAAAAGCACTTATCAACCGGTTCGCCATCGACACAAAGATCATCCTCGTAGCTTTGTCATAGGCGTTATTGGCGTCGTTGCGTCGCGTCTCGTAATGCAGCCGATTGGCCGATGACGGCGTGCCGGCGTCGCCGACTATTATCGGCGGCGGATCCGTAGCGCTGTAGTCATCAAGAACGTTGCCACCAAGAACGGCATCATCCCATCCCCAGGCGAACTGGTCGTACTTGCCGGTCATCTCGTAATACTGCTGGGTGCGCGTGTCGGGCAGATTATGCGTAATGCCGGGAGTGGCGGGCGGCAGGCTGTCATCGTCGGTGACTCCGTACGTCCACAGCAGATACTGCTGCTCGTAACGGTCGCGCGACCAATGCTCGCGATTGAACGCCTCGAACTCGGTCGTTATGTCATCACCCTCGCCATGCCAGTTGAAATACATCACCCATGAGGCCACCTCGGCGCCGAGAAAGATGAAGGGCTTAACTTTGCTGCCGTAATAGTACTGACCAAGACCGGGCACCGCCAGTGAAAGAAGGAACGCCTTCCCGGGCGATTTGCGTTTTCGGCCGTCATCAAAACGTGCGACCCCATCACCAGCAAGGTCACTGCCCAGGGCCAACCCGGCACCCTCATAGGCAGCTTCGTCGGTCAGATTGTACCTGATCTTCAATTGCTCGGACTCAAAGACGGACAGGTTGTCGCTGGTGGATGCACAGGTGTCGCCGCTCAAAAAGATAAGCAGGCAACACAACCAGGGGACATGATTACAGAAAAGTTTCCAGCGCACAAGCAGTCTCCTACCTTATTATAGCGATATCAGTAAAGGCGGTTTCGGTGAAATCGCCAAAGTTAACGTCGATCACGCACCGATACACGCCGGGCGTGACGCCACTGCAGTCCCATACCAATTCATTATCAACCAGACCTGATGTCGGGCCGGCCAGATTCTCGACCCGCTGCCCGGACAGGTCATAAATATTCAATTCAACGCTGGTTGCGTTCTCCCCCAGAAAATACCGGATGGTGGTGATGCCGTCAACAACCGGGTTGGGATAGTTGAAGAAACGCTCCTGCGGGAAAGCGTCGGCGTACTGCTTCAAGGCAGGAAGCCGGTCAGGGTTGAAGGCGAATGTACCGGCCGGATCGGCACCCCACATGGGCCAGAAACCGCCGGTGCGGTCATCATCTACATGCCACAGGTAAAACCAGCCGTCAAAACCAAGATACCCCAGCTTGCCGCCGACAGTATCTGATAAATACACTGCCGATCCGGATGCAAATTCTCCCGCCGACAACGGAAATCCAAACGACAGCTCCGGTCCGAACGAATAAATATTTCCAACCGCCGTTGGGAAAACAATCTCAGACATGCCCGCCTGTTCAATGTCCGCAATTACAGGGGGATCAGTCAACTGATCGACCGGAAAGCGATCGTTGACCTCAATGGGGAACGATGTCTTGAGAGTCAATTCATGATTGAAAGCATATATGGCGTTAGTGCCACCGATTATGATATCAGGCTGACCGTCAAGGTCGACATCACCAATCACCGGGTTGACACTGAACTCAAAATCGAACCCCCGTTCCAGCATCACTCCGGAACCACTGGCGCCCTGGTCCGGGTCGAACGTAACCAGCGCCACTTTACCATCGTCCGCAGCTACGATCACCTCGGAACGACCATCGCGATCCACATCGCATAACGCCGGACCCAGATGATAATAACCATCGATCGTAATCGTGAATTGATCACTGGGCGCGGACCAGACCAGAGAAGTGCTGCTGCTGTCGCCGATCAGCATCACCAGAGCGCTGTCATAACGGCAGGTTCCGTGAACGGTCAGAGTCGGATCGTCGATACTTACCACCAACTCCGGAATCGCTGAGTATGACCTTTTGAGATAGACTCGACCAATATCGGTGACGGCGTAAAGTATATCACCGAATGACAAGGCGACCGGTTCTCCCACCGTGCTGAAGTAGCGGATATTGATGCTGTCGACGAGATCAGCCAAGCCGTCAGCATCATCGTCCTGCAGCGTGTACAGCTCAACCATGCCGGTGGCCCCACCCGCGACCGGCCTTCCCAGGGCTATGAACTTGTGGTCCGGGTTATCGGAAAATGTACCGGTCACGGTTGCGGTCGAAATAACACTGCCGGTCTGCGTGAATACAGGCAGGGGATGCCCCAGACCGTCATTGACAAACGAGAAAGCCGTATCCTCGTAGATCGGGCAGGTGTCACACCCCGTGTATTGCCTCAGGAAGTTCTGGCCATCGGGCGTGACAACCATCAGTCGGTCCCACGACGACACAAGAATCTCAGGGTTACCGTCACCGTCCAGATCATCGGCAATGGGCGACAGGGTGTAGGCGGGATACCCCGCTCGAACCGGAAAGCCGTCGACCATTTTATCCACCTGAACGTCAAACAGTATCACTGAATCGGCCAGAACGGATCCGTCTGAAACAGGATCGACTTCCCGCGTAATGTCGGTCACATAAATATGCGTGTTATTGCCGGAGTTGTCGATCGCCGGTGGGTTAGTGTTGGGCGTGAAAGCGTCATTGCGGTCGTCACGGAACATGTCATCAGCGCTTCCGAAGCCGGCCCGATAAATACCGCCAAAATTGACGATGCCGTCGGCCTCAACCAGGGTTATGAAACGATCTACCGTGTTGCCAAAAATATCGTATGCCCACTGCAGGTGGTTATCATCAAAATTATTCCAGCCGTCGTAGTCGTAATCCAGACTGGCTACCAGTTCATCGACATGAAATATGAGCATGCCGGACCCCGGCAGCAGAAAATCGTATTCGCGGTTGAAATTCAAATCAAGGTCAGTCGGACCGAGAATGACATTGGAAACCGAATCCAGTCTCGCCGCGGCCGGCTGACCATCAAGGTCAACAACTCGATTTTCGAGCAAATAATACTCGCTCTCCGTTATGGGTATCCGGGCAACCTTGATGCCCTCCGAAACCATCTCGGCTGCCACCAGTCGAATATCACTGCCCTGACGGAAGTCGACAACGTCGACAAACCCCAGAAAGGCCCGCGACCAGGCTACTGGATAAACCGGTATGGCCCCGAATACGCTTCCCACCTCGAAACCGAAATCAATTCCTGATCCAAAGCCATTATTGTCCATAAGGGCAAAATCACCCAGTTGACTCAAAAAGCTGAAGGTACTGTATAGATCTACCAGCCCCAACTGGTGACCGAACTCATGGGCAATAACACCATTGAGAGCCGTCGCCCGATTGTCCTGGTTGGCAGTTTCCGGAAGTATCAAAGCCGTTCGGACAAAATTAGAGTCACCGTCGACAGCAAGCGAATCCCCGAACTTTATAAAACCCGAAAAAAGATCGCTGCACGTAGGTGGAAAGCCAATATCATTCTGGGCATCCGAACCGGCGTGAAACAGAAATATCGATTCGTATAGGCCGAAATCTATCTCAGGCGTAACGGTATCAGCGAGGCGAATACAGTCAATAAAGTAATCCTCCAGTCCCGCCACAACTCCCTCAAAGTCGCAACTGCCATAATAGCTCATGGGCTGCGGCAGCTCATAAGTGGCGTTAGCACCTGAAGGATAGATGTCCCACTGTATCGTCAGCCTGCCGTCGGAGACTATTTCCCAGTAAGTGCGTAGCGCCCGCAAATGGGCGTCGAAGTAAAGTGAATCATGAGGTGGTGGATCAATGAAGTGGCCAGCGGAATCAAAATACGATTCCCAGTCACCCGTAACATCCATTCGACCCCGGCCTGTGGTATTAGGATCGTCGGGGTCTTCATACTGGAAATCGAAACGCAGCACCAGGATGTTGATGGTATCACGAAAGTCCGCCGCCAGAGCAGTTTTTGGCAGGCTCCACGGATTTTCCCTCTCCAGTGGCAAGGTAATTCTATCAGACGCGGCCGGCGTAAGGCACCGATGGTGAACCCTGTTGTCACCGGCTACGGGGTCGAGCCGGCTTTTGGTGCCCGTCAGCAGCCTGTCACCCGCGACAGCCGTTGCGGCTATCGCGGAAACAAGGAACAATATGCTGTAAAATCTCCGGACAATCCTATTATCCAAAAAACCTTCTCTCCTCTCTTAGGGCTGGATTGCCGCCGAGATGCGAAGGGTGTTTTCCAGGGCCACGTCACTATTGCTCGGGATATATGAGAAATCGAACCTGATTATACCGACCGGTCCAAGTCCCACACCCAGCGTGACTGTTTTTATGTCGCCCTCTTGGTCATAGATGTACCCGGCTCTAAGAGCAAGGAGATTGGCATACAAAAACTCAGCGCCGCCGTTTAAAACGAGCTGTTTCAATTCTTCGCGGAAGCCATCATCGACACCCACCAGAGATTTGTTGACCTCGGCCGTCGCCAGGAAGTGATAATAGTCGGTCTGGAGCACTTTATAGGCAAATCCAAAGGCGAGGTTTCGCGGCAACGGGTCAGACTGAGCCGCATCGATATACGCCATATCCGGGCCGAGATTGGTTATTGCCAGACCGAGATCCAGACGCCGGGTCATGTGATACAGGAAACCGAAGTCTATGGCGAAACCGGTCGACGTGCCTTCACCCTGCTCCTCACCGGCACCCTGGTCGGCAAGTTTGGAATAAAGCACCTTCGCAGAGAGACCGGCTTTGAGTTTTTTCGTAAGCGATGTTCCCCAGGAACCGGTTAACGCCATGTCAAACGAGTCAAACGTTCCCTGAATGTCGTCGGGGCTGTCCCCGGTACGCGTTATGGTACCGTAAGAAATGTAAGTAAAGTTTCCGCCGAATGTTCCCCAGCCTTCCTTGTGAGATGCGAATGAGGCGAAAGCATAATAAAGATCGTCGGCCAGTTCAGGAAGCCACTTGACGTACATCATAGAGATGTCGGTCTTGCTATTGGCCTTACACACAATTCTTTCTTCACCGCTGAACCAGATCTCATTATCTATCGACATAACATCGATAACTTCGGTTTCGGACAGGTTCTGAAAATCCGCCATCGAAAACGAGGTGCCGTCGAAAACAATCAATCCCAGGGTGGTTCCAAAATAGACGCGATCACCGCGCGCAGCTATGGCGTGAATAGGCGCCGCCGTAGGGTTGTCGTAAAGCTTGATGGTCTGGCCCGCCTGAAGGTCCCTGTCGGCAAGATCGTTTATGTCGGTGACGGCCTGCACATAGGCCTGGCTGTCCAGCGGGCAACTTACCGCCGACTCGCCGATGACATCACCGATTTCATAGGTCTGATCGTCGTAACCTGTCAGGGAAATGCCATCCTCACTGCGGTGAATAAGACCGTAGCTCGTGCCGATCCAGACATGCCTGTCCCAGACATGCCCTCCCATCCAGGCAAGAAGAGAGGTCACTTCGCCTTTGAATCCGGCCACGTACGGCACCTTGATTTCGGTGCCGGGCTCAAGAACAAGCTCGTTCGACGGAGCTGTCACGGTTTCGGCATCCGCCTCTGTTGTGTCAGGGCTCTCCGCCGGAGCGGCATTCAGCTCCTTCATCAAGGTAATAAACTGGTCGCGCTCCGAGTCGGTGCCATATATAGCGTGCTTTTCAGCAATCCTGTCCGGTGTATCGTCGAGTATAACGGTGTATTGATACGAGTTTGACCAGGTTTGACCGTCAAAATGATACAGGGTATTGTTGACGACCGCCCATGCCTCCTCCCCCCCGCCAAAAGCTACCGCGGAAATCGGAGCCTCCGGCAGTCCTCCCGCTGCTCCAAGCGGTGTTACCTCGTAGCCGTCGGTTTTCACTACACCCTTATCAGTTGCGATAAGGATAAAATCATCGCCGGCCGCCAGGGCTGTCACGTTCATCGAAGGCAAGCCGTTTTGGAGGGTGAGAATCAGCCAGTCGCGGCCGTCGTAGGAAAAGGCACCCTCGGTCGTACTCACTACAAAGGCTTCCTCGGCGGAGACTATACCCGTGATGGAACCAGTGTCGATAAGAGCTGAATAAGGAACCAGAAGCTGCTCGGGAATGAAGCGGTTTCTGGCATTCTCAATATCGAAATTGACACGATCTACTTCCTTTTCGGTCAGACTTCCATCCTTCATTCCTTCGTTGAATTTCTTGGAAGCCTCATACACCTTATCCCAGTTAATGAGGCATCGACGGTAGACCGCCTGAAGACTGTCAAAGCCGGACTGAAGCGACTCCAGATTGCTGTATTCGGAAGGGATGGCCGCCATAACGGTCGCTTCAAGACTGTCGAGGTAAGCCTGTGATTCCCTGTTATTCGCTGCGGCTACCTTCCCCACCGCTTCAGCAATTCTTGCGGCATCGGTAAAGCCGAAGTAGGAAGCCACTATTCCCTCCACGGTCTGATCGGTCTTGGTGTCAAATTCCTCGTAAAGGTACCAATCTTTGTTATCAAACCGGGCCAGGCCCCTGGGAGTTACCGCCCAGACGTCATAGGCGCCGTAGTTGCCTCCTCCCCTTGTTTTCAAGGCAGCCGAGGCCGTTACAGGCCTCAGATCCTCCGGGACTTTGGCCTCGACCCAACCGGGAGACAACGGATAGGACCCGAGCCCGGCGGGATTCCAGTGGGTGGACGTGGCATCATCTGCAATGGCAACGTAGGCCTCGCCCATGCCGGCCGCCCGAGCACCCGGCGCGATACGCAGGTACAAAACGGCTGCGTTGGAAATGTCGGCGGTGGTCTCCGAAGCCATGACCAGCAGCAGGAGCAGGGCCAGGATTGGAACAAGCCGTTTAGTCGATTTCATACTACTTCTCCAAAATTTAATTAATTAACACTAATTTTCCCAAAGATTCGACTTTCCCACCGCCGTTGGCAGGATAAGCCGTTGCTTTATAAATATATACCTCGGTGGCCACACGGCCTCCATCGGAATCTATTCCATACCATACTATATCGTCATAAAAACCCGGTTCCAGAGAGTGACGATGGAAGGTTCTTATCTTTTTACCGGATAGTGTAAAAAGTTCAAGAGAAAATTTTTCCACCCTCTGAGTCAGGTAAAACGAGAATCGTGTCGATTCTCTCATAGGGTTAGGGTAATTCAAAAGTTCCCTTATGGCAAGCTCTTCCATAGCCTCCAGCCGGGCGTCAAATTCATAGACACTTGAGTTATTGGCATTATCCCAGGCTTTGATTTTAAAATGGTGGTTTCCCGGTTGCAGACCGACCATTTGATAGGTCAGCGAACCCGTCGTGAAATCATCGCGTTCAAACTCGAACAACGACGTCAGGTTGATCAGGTTTTCTGACTCGTAATCAATTTCCATCGTAATACCGTGCCCCAGCGCACCGGTAAGATTGACTCCCGAGGGATCCGAGATGATGACCCGCATTTGTTCATCGGGCCCAATGATGTCGCCGCTGACAAAACCGTGCCGGCCTTCAAATGCTACCTGAACCGCGGGGCCGGCGGAGTCCGTAATCGTTCCAACCGAGTCCGAAACGGAAATTGAATCGATCAGACCCGCCCCATCGATATTGTCAAACCGGGCGTAGACCGATATTCGGGCCCCCTGACCACCATAGCCTATATCGAGCGGGTTGACAAACTGGAAATCAAAGGTTCCATTTTCAATAGTAGCCGAGCCCCGATAAATGGTTGGACCGGTCACACGATAGGCCACCGAGTCACCGGTTTCGACCAGTCGGTACACCTTCTCTCTTTCGGAATCGTGGACATTTACATAAAGGACGCCATCCTGACCGTACGTACCCGCTGATTCGTCAATAACCCTTCCCCTGACGGTCGTGGTCCCCATGGCCACTAATTCCTGCGGCGCCTCAGAGAAGTCGACGTCCAGCCGCGGCGTAGCCAACCCCACCATTGGACCACCGAAGAAAACATACTTTCGATCATTAGTGATCCCGCTCGGTACTCCCCCGACATACTGCCGCATCAATTTCGCGGCAAACATGGCCCCGCACATTGAAAGTGAGTCGTACTCAAACAGGACGTCAAACGTAGCCTGGTTGAACTCGGCGTTGGCCGAGGCATAGACCGATCTCGTCGCCGAGATAACACCGATAGCCCCTCCGTTGGTGATGGACAACAAATCCTCGGCCATCCCCACCCGCGTAGGGTGATCGTAAAACCCGATGGCACAGGATGCTGCAAACGTCAGCGGCAGTCGCTCGGTGTTTCTCAGACGCGGGAGATCATCCATGCGATCCAGAACATGTTCGTGTGCCCACACGTCGGGATTACCGTGGCCCACATAGTTCATTATCAGTGTACCGTCATTGAAAGCCTTCACAATAGCATCGTTCACTTCCGGCTTGTTAAAGCCCACGAAGGGATACTCCCAGAGATAGATCTTATCGCGGGTATAGAGCCGCGGCAGGTGGTCTTTCTCCAGCAGTTCGGTCTGGATGCCGTGTATCAACTCCGTCGATGATGCCGAAGTATGCTCATCATCGGCCACCAGCGTGACCCGGTTACGCCAGATACCGAAGTTCGAAGCTGACTCATAGGTCATTATCTTGTCAGTAATCGAGGCGACCTCCTCATCCGATCGCACCGGCCAGCGGGCACAAATCATGTCAAAGCCGTAATCGAACGTGGTGGCCGATGTATCCCACGAGGTGTCACTGTCGAGAATTCCATAATCGCCAAAGAAAACATAGTTATCATCCGACGAACTCGAGTCCCAGGCATGAAGGTATGGCGGCATATAGTTGGGAACGTTGGTCGACAGGTAGTTCAAATAATCATAGTTGGCATCCCCGACCAGCAGGGCCGCCGCCGGGATCGGTGCCGGATAATTGTCAAAGGTGTACTTTAAGAAATCACGTATCGCCGACGGATCATACAGACCCCAGGCAAAATTGTCCATCACGTCGTCCAGCGATGCAACCTGCACATTGAAGCCGCCCGACTGCCTGTAATCGACATAATCTTGAAGGGCAGGAAGAAAAATCGACGGGGCGATGACGATCAGGTCCACCTGCTGCAACGCTACATACAGGTCGCCGGGGGAAGCCGCAGTTATCGATTCCGGCGTTAGGGCGGCGCTAACGGGGGCAAGATAGTAGCGCCTGAAGACACTGCTGTCGGCGTCGCAGTCAAACGCTATAATTCCACCGGAAACGTTGCCGGTCACTATCGATGGGTCCAGAGGATTGCTCACGTCGAGTATCAACGGCGCGCTCGAGAATCCGTCTATGACCTCCAACCGCGCCGGACCGTCGTACTTGCCCATCGTCAGATCCAACCTGTCACTGGAAGGGAGATTATCACACAGACAGACGAGCTCGAAATAGTCAAGATAAGGAGGGTAAGTAGAAGCTCCTGTCAATTGCAGATCTATCTGATTGGCGCCATCCACGAGCGAGGTTGTCAAGAAACTGCAACTCCGGGAACTGCACAGCTTATCGGTAGCAGCAGTACCGTTCACGAAGGCGTCGACGTAAGGCGATACCGTCCTTGCCGCAATGGTAATTTCGGCAGCCTCACTTGCCACCACTCCCGGCGTCGACACATAGAAGGAGAATGATGACTGGTCGGTCCAGTACCAGGTGAAATAATCACCGACCGAGCCGCTGTAGAATACCCGCAGGTGGGCGTCCTGCTCCATGTGAATGTATCTATGAAAACTCGTCACGGCGGGCCCGGTCGATACCCCGCTCTGGGTGGTCATGCGAAGCCCGGGGCCGCCCGTCGAAACCGTCAGCCAGTAAACGTTGTGGTCGGTGTAGGGATGGTTAACCCAATAAGGCTCATCGTCACCCTCGAATACCCACCGGTCCTGTGATTCACCGAAGAACAACAGGTAATCATTGGAATCAAAGAAACCATCGCCGCCGTCTTCGACAATCACTGGAATTTCCACAAACGACGGCCGAGGCTCGGCGTTATCGACTGGAAGCGGTAGTCCACCGCCGTTGTGAATACGAATGTCGCCCGATGACAATCCAGTAAGTGACAAACCGGCCGATTCAAGCTGGCTGCCGCGAATCCGGTGCAGTCCGGTTTGATCGACGGCTATCTTGAACCATTCCCCGCCGCCGGCGAAGGGACCTGCCAGCAAGGCAGTCGGCTTTGGTGCAATCCTCGGAGCAACCAGCCAGGTTTGAAACTGCTCATAGTTCGCCACTGCAGCCGCAAAGATCTTTTCAAAATAGGGGTCAGGTTCAGCGGTGGCGCCAGTGCCCACCGCACCAGTAAAGACCACCTTAATTTCCACCTCTCGATTCACCATTCCTGCGACCACCGGGTATATTCGCAGACTGACCAGGCGCCGCCCTCTGACCGAATAAGGCTCAGACAGCTGCACCGCCGGACGGGTCCTCGACGACGTGCGATTGCCTTCGAACAGCCTGGTGTCGATCTGCACCGGTCGGCGGGCGTCGGCAAGAACGATCTCCGCCGATGCTCCCTGCGGCACACCCACCTGAATCGTAGTAAAGGCGTTAGGCAATGAGTCGCTGTCAATGAACCAGCTCAACCTGACCGGATCGATTGTTCTGACAAAATGGAATTCCGATTGAGTCGAAGAAATAACCTGGAGGTCCCTGTCGGCGGACACGACGGTAGAGAAAGCCGCAAGCAGCAGTACAGACATAACAATAGCGATTCGGGTGAAGGGTAGAGCAACCGGGCGCATGAGGTTGTCCCGGCGGTGAACCTGAATAAAATATAGCTTCATCGACTTTGCCAGAGCCTTATCACTAAAGGAAAAAATGCTAACTTTATCTATGAAGCTATATGTTTATCTCCTCCAAACTGATAAACTTCAACAACTAAAAGGTTCCTTCAAAAATGTCAAGGCCTCAATCGGCCGGGGCGGTGTCTGTAGCCCGTAATCCGGATTAGAATCAGCAGTCTTTTTTCGGACCACCCCGAGAGCACACTGCGGGGCCACTAAGTGTTTGTCGCGTAATCCCTTACGTCGACTTACGTAGCGGCTCTCAAAGTTCCATATAGCTCCATCTATCACGGTTCATCAGCATACCGCTGAATCGATCCTTATCTATAAAAACAATAATCTTTCAGCTGCCGTTCGGCAATCATAAACTTTGCCCGGAAAAGTGCCCTCCCCCACCTGTCTCGTCAGGAATTTACCTCCACGTTTTCCTCGGGAATCGCTTCCATCTTGCACGTAAAGTGACGCAGGAACGGAGACTGATAACTAATCTTGTATCCCCTCAGCATCTCTTTACCGGCAGCGATGCGGGCGGCGGTTTCGCCAATATAATCAAGGTGGGAGTTGGTATATACTCGTCTTGGCAGGGCCATGCGGACCAGTTCACGCGGAGCGGTCATCTTCTCACCCGTGACGGGGTCTTTGCCTCCAAACATAAGTGATCCGATCTCAACGATGCGGATGCCGCCCTCGACATAAAAGGCGACCGTCAGCGACTGACCGGGAAACTGCTCCGGCGGAATGTGCGGAAGAAACTGGCCGGCATCGACAAACACGGCGTGACCGCCGGTCGGTTCCACTATCGGCATCCCGGCCTCCTTGAGGACTTCGCCAAAATAATGAACCTGGTCCACACGATGACTCAGATAATCGAGATCCATTACTTCCAGCAGCCCCACCGCCAGCACCTCCATATCACGACCGGCCAGGCCGCCGTAGGTCGGGAAGCCTTCGATGAGAATCATCAGGTTGGTCAGTTTCTGGTAAAGCTCTTCATCGTTAAGGGCTATAAATCCCCCGATATTGGCCAGGCCATCCTTCTTGGCCGACATCATGACACCATCGCAGGCATCGAACATCTCCCCCGCGATTTCACGGATCGATTTCTCAGCGTAACCGGGTTCATCGCGACGGATGAAAAAGCAGTTTTCCGCGAAACGGGCGCAATCGAAAAAGAAAGGAAGGTTATGCTTCTTACAGATAGCAGAAACCTTCTTGATATTTTTCATCGATACCGGCTGGCCACCGACCGAGTTGCTGGTAACCGTCATAATCACCATGGCAATACTGTCAGTGCCGTGCTCTTTGATAAACTTCTCCAGTCTTTCCGTATCCATATCGCCCTTGAATGGCAGCGGCACCGGTGCATCGACTTCCGGGCACGGCAAATCAACGGCAATACCCCCCTTATGCTGAGTGTTGCCACGGGTAGTGTCGAAATGAGTGTTGTTTAAAACGTACTGGCCCGGCTTGACAACTGTGCTGAACATCATGTTCTCGGCCGATCGTCCCTGGTGGCAGGGGATGACGAATTGCTTGTGGAAAATGCCCTTGACAACTTCTTCGAATCGTCGAAACGACCTGGCCCCGGCGTAAGATTCATCCCCCATCATCAGGGCCGCCCATTGACGGTTCGACATGGCTGCGGTTCCCGAATCGGTAAGCAGATCAATGTATATATCGGCGGCGTCTATCTTGAAGATGTTGTAGTGAGCCTCGACGATTTTTTCTTCGCGGGCGGCTCTATCGAGAAGCTTGATTGGTTCGACTGATTTGATACGAAATGGTTCTGCCGGCTGGCGGGGCCTAGTCATGTTGACCTCCTTGTTAAATGTTAACAGTTACATCATCTAACAAAGAGGTATGATTATATCACGTTCTTCTTCCTGAGACGGTGATATTTCAATCCTAAGTGAGTGGCGTGTTCCATGACACCATTAATATAGCATATTTCAACATTTTTTCAACTTAAACTCAGCCAAAATATTGCCGGTAATAATATCGCGGGAATTGCGCACCGGCGGCCGCTCATACCGGGCCAGGTGGGGATAATCGACCATGTTCTTTACGATTCCGAGCTGCTTGAGGACCTCGACAACAATCGGCTCCATGGCCCGGAAATTCCCATCGGACACCTTTACCGCGATGCCGACAGCCGGCTCCGAGAAACCCAACCCCTGCACCGCCTCGGCACCTATCTTACAGACCGCGTTGCCGGGAAAAGAACGCTTGATATCATAATCGAACCGCTTCTCCCCGGAAACCATGAAGGGATACGATGTCATGGCTTCCTTGATGCGTTTCACGGCAGCCTGTATCTCCGGCGAATCACCTTCGCCGCTGGCCAGCTTCTTGAACCCGAGCGCAAGGTTCTTGAGCGGCAGCGGGTAGTTGGGGGCAGAACACCCATCAATCGCTGACCGCACCTCTCTAAGGTCATATTCGCAATAAGCCGACAAAATCTCCTTAACCAGTTTCTGGCTCTTACTCTCCGGGTTCAGATATTCTTCCGGCGGGTCACCAAGATGCCTCGCAAGCGCGAGGAAACCCGAATGCTTCCCGGAGCAGTTGTGCCGGGCCGGGTCCAGGTCTTCGCCCGACGCCGGGTAGACACCATCGACCTCCATCCAGATCGGCCGATGACACCCGCACTGAAGATGTTCCGGGTTGTTGCCTGCCTGATTGAGGTTCGAGAGAACCATGTCCCTGTGTTTATCCGTGCCGGCATGTGAGCCACACATGATCGAAAGCTGCTCGGAGGTAAAGCCGAATTCGTCGGCCGCCCCGGAGATAATCAGTGGTATCAATTGGAATGGTTTGATCGATGACCGGGTCATGAAGATCGAATCTGGGTCACCCAGGTAATGGGTCAGTTCACTCTTCTCATTTAGGACCGCTACCGAGGCATAGTGAATGGCCTCGACCCAGTCGCCGCGATAGACCTTTGCTGCCGGTTTCATTTCAGTCTCAAACCGTAAAACGAACAGTCCGCCGTTGCCTTAGCCCTGCTGCATTCTTAGGCTCTGCTGCAGCATCAGCGCGATACCTTCGATCTTGTTCGATATACGCAGTTTCCAGCCGTCTTCGTAGCGCCGGACAGTGCTGACGTTCATCTCGTTGACGTGCCTGGTGCCGACCTGCATCTTCGTGTTGACCACCACGTGTATCAGGCTGTCACTCTGGGCGACGGCTCCGATATGGTCGTTGGTCATCTCGGTAAAGCTGGTCTTCAACTCCGGCGAGATATCAAAGATGGTCACCATCAGATCGACAAAGAATTTCTCGGCCGGTTCACTGCGGAGATCTTCGATCGAAAAGGTTTTGTCAAACAGGGTGATGGAATCGGTTTGACGAAGTTGAGCCAGTCGTTCGATATCGGGCATAAGCATGGACCGGAAGTTCTCCAGGTCATCGGGGTGGATTATGGCAGCATAGGCTTCCATATCCATGTCGTTCAGGGCCTGGCTTCCCTGCTCGGCGAGGGCGACGGCGTCATCAAGGAGCTTTTTGTCCTGCTGCCCGGCGCAGGCCAGCATCAACAGCGTAACCATAACTGTCGCAATAACTAACATCGGCACCCGGACTGCTCTTCGGGATTGACTCTGGGTAATAATTCGGGGTTCCTTCCTTTCGGTATCTGACAACTTTTCCGCTTTTTCTTATTGATTCACAAGTCAGCCCCGAAGGTAACACAATGACAGGTAGTTAGCAAATGAATTGTATGGTGCGTGGTGTCGTACCATCGTAAGGCCAACGGTTGGGTACCCCACCGTCCTGTCTCGCGTTCTGAAGGATTCGGGTGGGGCTGGTTTCGTAGGGAAGAACCCGGTAGTGGTTCTGCCATAGGATTTTCCTCGGCCCGTAAAGTCATGAAGTCGCATTCGATGTCGCCCGCGTGTGAAGCGTCGTAATCATCTTAGCGGTAATGGGCATTAAGCCACAATTTTACACTTTGATGGTGTCAAGCCAACACTAATTGGGGCCGCTAAGGCGATGCCAACTAAGCACTTAACAAAGCGCAAGAAATGAGGTAAAAATCCGGCCGCTAAATAGTGTTAAAACTTTACAACCCCTCAGGCGTATTTTATATAGAGATGTAAGATAAGGGTAGCCTATGGTAAGATTGCTAACGATTCTTTTCCTTACATTGTTATCGTTTACCACCGCAGGAGCCGCCTCCTTTGATGTCGTGTATTCTGTAAAATCGGGCGGTGCGGAAAACTACGCCTTTATAGACCCGCTGGTAAACGCAATGGACCAGCACGCCGGTTTTATCTACTCCGACCGGGTCAATCGTCAACTGATTATCCACGAATTCGCCGTTGACACGCTTATTACGGTCGGCCTGAGCGGCGCCCCGGAAAAGACTTTGCATTATTACAGCCGCGAACGCGACACCCTTTTCGTATACGCCCTTATCAGTCAAATAGGACAGCAGCCGAAGATTGCCTTGCTTACGATATCAGACGGTGCTACTTCGATGAACGTTGTCCGAGCCAACTGCTTTAACGGCCTTGGCAATCTCGAGGCGATCGAATACGGCAACATCCGTTTCCATCGCAACGACGCGGGCGTGGTTGAAGGGGTCTGGCTCGAATGTTCGCTGCGGTACCTGGAGGAATCGCCCGGTTTTGGCGCATCGGCCGAAACCCACGCCACGACGATACTTTACAGCCTCGATCTCCAGCAGGAACTCTGGCGGGATAATGTCACTTCCCTGCACCCGGGAAATCTGTACGGTGACGAAGCTGACGATTTGTTCGGCTTCACCAATTATCATTACCAGTTTGACCTCGGGGTTGAAGGTGGTTTTTCTGACCGCGAGGAGTTCAGGTTAAGCACGGTATTGGTCGCCGACTCTATGGATTACCATTTCCTTGAGCGGACCACCCCCCGGGGCAACACCCGTTCGGTCATGGTTGGCGATTTTGACCCCTCGCTGGAAAACGAGGAAGTAATCATCTCGGGGCGGGTTGAGGATCTGGAAGGCCTTGATGACGAAGTAAGACCACACCTTGCCTGCTACAGTTTCGCCGACGAAAGTGTCACCCGCCTGTGGTATTTCGATGACTCGTTCTTTGGCCTGGATCATATCTACCGTGACAGGGGGGTGATCGTAGGTACTTCGTCGCCGGACCGCGTCGTCCTTCTTGATTACGGTACCGGCCTGGTGATTGATTCGGTCGATCTGGGCCGAGAATTATCCAACGTTACCTTCTTCGAGACCTACTCCAATCCCTCTACTCTGAACCTAACGGGGCGGGTGGCTGACACGGTTTTTGTGTATCGTTTTGACATACCGCTGCCGGTACAGACAACCGGGACCGATGAAGCCGTGCCGGCAACGTTCTCGCTTCAGCAGAACTACCCCAACCCGTTTAACGGCGAGACACGCATTGCGTTTGATACTGAGGTCAGTCAGTATCTGGCGCTTAAGATTTACAATATATTGGGCCAGGAAGTAACTACGCTGGCTGAAGGAATATTCTCACCCGGTACTTACTACGCATATTGGAACGGGGCCGATTACAACGGCATAATGCAGTCGAGTGGCGTTTACTTCGCCAAGCTGCAGGCCGACGACGCCTCACAGATTATCAAGCTGATATTCCTCAAGTAGTGTTTTTCCCGCCGGTTTATCCGGACAGGGAATTTCTGCCGGCAGACAAAATAGAAATCACCGAGAGTGGTCTCGATTGCGAGATACTTAAGTTTCGTCTTGGAGACTACGGGGCGGTGAGTAGCAAAGAAAAGCCCGCCGAAAGGCGGGCTTGCGTTATCTGTAATATTTCCGGACTTACTCTACGACCAGATAGATATAAGGACCACCCCACTCGGGTATGTGCTTGGGCTGGCCGAACACCCATAGACCGCCGGGCGGGAAGAACGACGAGTCCACCACAAGCGTCCCGGGCGAGTCAACTGACATATCCCATGACATGGTCTTGAGTCGATCGTGAGGCATATATTTCTTGAAAGCCGCCAATCCGCCAAAGCCAACCAGTTCGGGCAGTTTGCCATCCCAGTTGGACTCAACCACATGCATGCCACCCAGGTCCCAGATCGAGGCGTCATCGAAACCATTGAAAGCCTTTATGTCACCGTTGGGATTTTTCCCGTTGCCGCTGTCGGCCAGGTGCGTCACGGATACAATGTCGTTTGAGCCTATCTTGAACCCCAGCGTGAAACAGGTGAATTCGGCATCATTTTCTATATAGACATCGAAAGATACTTTCTCGCCGGCTTTGATCGTACTGTCATTGACCACTCCCGGACCGGACACCCCCAGACTGACCGATGAGGCCATCGCCGGTATCGCTATCAGCCAGATTACCGCGAAAACGGTTAAACCGATGCTAATTCTCAACATACTTATCTCCCAGGATCAAAAGATTGATACACTCCAGTTAGTAAATGTTAAACATATTATACCATTCCATTAAAGTCAAATCCAATTTCGAGTTACTCTATTATACCCCCTATTTGCCCCGACGGTCCCGGCAAATACATGGACAAGCCGGGCTTTGATAATCTTCTCAAACCTGTTGAAAGGCTTTCCGCAAGGGCCAAACACCCGTTGCGGATTTTTTGATTGACCGGCCCGGAGCTTGTTCGTATTTTCACAATCAAACAAACAAGGATCAATTCTAATATGAGTACCGTAGGATTAAATCAAATGACAACCAGCCAATCTTCGGTCAGCTTCACGACAGCCTCGGTCGGTAAAAAAGTCCTCATGGCTATTACCGGCATTCTTCTGATTGGGTTTTTGATCGTCCATTTGATTGGAAATCTTCAGCTATTCGTGGGTCAGGAGCAACTCAACAAATACGCCGAGACACTCCAGTCACTTGGGGCACTCAAATGGGGATTCAGGCTGTTTATGCTGATACTGGCGGTGGTGCATGTCTGGAAAGGAGTTGTCCTCTGGCTTGAGAACCAGCGGGCGCGGCCGGTGGGATACCGCCGGGAAGACACCATACAGGCATCGCTGTCATCGAGAACAATGATCTATACCGGTCTGCTGATTCTCGCATTCGTGGTCTACCACCTGCTTCATTTTACAGTTATCGCGACCAACCCCGAGTATGCCCAACTGAAGGATTCGATGGGGCGAATGGACGTATACTCGATGGTCATCACCGGCTTCAGCAACTATTTCATCGCAGCCGTTTACCTGATTGCCATGTTTCTATTGGCGTACCATCTGAGTCACGCCGCGGAATCGTTCTTCCAGACGATGGGTTGGGCCAATGAAAAATACCTGCCCAAACTGAAGTTTTTGAGCAACGTGTTTGCGATCATAATATTCCTCGGTTATGCCTCTATGCCCATAGCCGTTCTTCTCAATTATGTCACACTGCCGGGAGGAGGATTCTAGATGAAACTCGATGCAAAAGTTCCCTCGGGCCCACTGGCAGATAAATGGGATAAACACCGCTTCGAGATGAAGCTGGTCAATCCTGCCAACAAACGAAAATTCTCGGCCATCGTGGTCGGTTCCGGTCTGGCGGGAGCCGCCGGGGCGGCGTCGCTGGCTGAACTGGGCTATAATGTTTCCTGCTTCTGTTACCAGGATTCACCCCGCCGGGCTCACAGTATCGCCGCTCAGGGTGGCATAAACGCCTCCAAGAATTACCAGAATGACGGCGACTCAACCTGGCGACTGTTCTACGATACGGTTAAGGGCGGTGATTTTCGCTCACGCGAAGCCAATGTCTACCGACTCGCCCAGGTAGCCAATAATATAATCGACCAGTGCGTCGCTCAGGGCGTACCATTTGCCCGCGAGTACGGTGGTCTTCTGGCCAACCGGTCATTCGGCGGAGCGCAGGTTTCCAGAACCTTTTATGCCCGCGGCCAGACCGGCCAGCAGCTTTTGCTGGGTGCGTATTCTTCGCTGTCGCGCCAGATCGGTCAGGGGCAGGTGAAAATGTATCCCCGCACCGAGATGCTCGACCTGGTCGTTGTCGATGGTCGTGCCAGGGGTATCGTGGTGCGTGACATGGTCACCGGTAAAATCAGTTCGCATGCTGCCGATGCGGTCGTCCTGGCCACCGGCGGCTATGGCAACGTTTTCTATCTCGCCACCTACGCCAAGGGATGTAACGGCACGGCCGCTTACCGTTCTTACAAGAAAGGCGCCGCTTTCGCAAACCCGTGTTTCACTCAGATTCACCCGACCTGCATTCCGGTCAGCGGCGAGTATCAATCCAAGTTGACGCTGATGTCGGAGTCGCTTCGTAACGACGGCCGCATCTGGGTCCCGAAGAACAGAGACGATAACCGGGCCGCCGGCGATATTCCCGAAAATGAACGCGACTATTACCTGGAACGCAAGTATCCCAGCTTCGGCAATCTGGCCCCGCGTGACATCTCGTCACGAAGCGCCAAGGAGGTTGTTGACGATGGTCGCGGGGTTGGTGAAACCGGCGTCGGCGTATACCTCGACTTTGCCGACGCCATCAAGCGGCTCGGGAAGGACGTTATCGAAGAGCGTTACGGTAACCTGTTCCAGATGTATGAACGGATTACCGGCGAGGATCCTTACACCGTCCCAATGCGCATTTACCCGGCCTCACACTATACTATGGGCGGCCTGTGGGTTGACTATAATCTGGAGAGCACCATCCCCGGCCTGTTCGTTGCCGGCGAAGCTAACTTCTCCGATCACGGCGCTAACCGGCTCGGAGCCAGCGCCCTTATGCAGGGTCTGGCTGACGGTTATTTTGTCGTCCCCTACACTCTCGGAGACCACTTCGTTCGTGCCGGTGTATCCGACGTCACCACCGATCACCCCGAGTTCAAAAAGGTCGAACAGGAAGTTCAGGAGCGCATGAAGAAACTGCTTTCGATTAACGGCAAGCGTTCTCCGGACACCTTCCATCGAGCCCTTGGCAAGATCATGTGGGAATACTGCGGTATGGGGCGTAACGAAGCCGGCTTGAAGAAAGCCCTGCAGGAAATTCCCGCCCTTCGCGAAGAGTTCTGGCAAGACCTGAAGGTCATGGGAACCAACGAGGAACTGAACCAGCAGCTGGAACTTGCCGGCCGCGTGGCCGATTTCCTTGAAATCGGCGAGGTCATGTGTTACGACGCTCTGACAAGGGCCGAGTCGTGCGGCGCTCACTTCCGCGAGGAATTCCAGACGGAAGAAGGCGAGGCTTTGCGAAACGACAAGGATTTCTGCTATGTTTCCGCCTGGGAATACCAGGGCGACGGAAAAGAACCGGCCTTACATAAAGAACCCCTTGTTTTTGAGAACGTCGAACTGTCTACAAGGAGTTACAAGTAATGAACCTGACACTATATGTATGGCGACAGAAGAACGCTGACGATAAAGGCCGCATGGAGAAATACGAGGCCAGGGACATAAATCACCACATGTCCTTTCTGGAAATGCTCGATGTTGTCAACGAAGGCCTGATTCAGCAGGGGACGGAACCGATCGCTTTTGACCATGACTGTCGGGAAGGTATTTGCGGCACCTGTTCGCTGATGATAAACGGACGCGCACACGGTCCCGAAATGGCGACTACCGTCTGCCAGCTCCACATGAGACACTTCAAGGACGGCGATACCATTTACATTGAACCGTGGCGGGCCCGGGCCTTCCCCGTTTTGAAAGATCTGGTCGTTGACCGAAGCGCTTTCGATCGGATTATGCAGGCCGGCGGGTTCGTCTCAATCAATGCCGGCGGTGCACCCGACGCCAATGCATTACCGATAGCGAAAAAAGACGCCGATACCGCCATGGATGCCGCCGCCTGTATTGGCTGTGGCGCCTGCGTGGCATCGTGCAAGAACGCCTCGGCCATGTTGTTCGTCGCGGCCAAGGTGTCCCAGTTCGCATCCCTGCCCCAGGGGCATGCCGAGCGCAAACAGCGGGTCGAAAAAATGGTCGCCCAGATGGACAGAGAAGGATTCGGAAACTGCACCAACTACTATGAATGCGAGGCTGCCTGCCCCAAGGAGATCTCGGTCAAGTTTATCGCTATGATGAACCGGGAGTACTTGATGGCCACCGTCACCAGGTAGAAAGATCCTTCGGACACATAAATACCCCGGACCTGCCACACCGGCAGGTTCGGGGTCTTTTCATAATTTCTCAAAAGTTGCCTACAGTTCAACTTCCATACCATCCACCGCGGTGGTAAGGTTGTCCAAACCGGCCTTGGCGGCCATAGCCTGTATCGCGGCTATTTCTTCATCGGTTCCCAGGTGAGTGATGATAAACCGTCCTACCTTTACCGTTTGGGCATGCTCGATAAATTCTTCCAGATCAACGTGAGTCGATTCGAGCACTACCAGATCCTTGCCGTCAAGATGCGGACGGACATCCTCGTAAGCCGCGATATCGGAAGAGTACAATATCTTTTTGCCATCCACCTCAATCTCAACCGAGTGGCACTGCATCTTATTTGGCAGGCCGAGCTGTTCAATCAGCTCGCCATTGGACTGCAGGTGTTTATTGCCTATGGCCCGAAGCTGGAACTCTCCCGTGAAGGTGAATTCGTCCTGGTAGCCTACGAGGTTGAGCTTGAAACCCAGCTTTTCTTCAATAAGGTACACCGACGTCAGGAATGTCCAGAAGGGCTGAACAAACTCCTCAGGAATATACATGTCGAACGGCCCGGTTCGCCCTTTAAGGTAAAGAAGCTGGATGAACAGCGGCAGGTCGATAACGTGATCCGGGTGGGTGTGAGTGATAAAAACTTGCTCGACATCAAGAGGATTCAGACCACGCCTTAGAAACGACGAGGTAACGCCGCCGCCACAATCAATCAGGCTAAGGTTCTCCCCCGTTTTCAGGACGTATCCGGAACATGCCCGGCCGGCCTGAGGCAACCCTGAAGAGGATCCCAGAATGATGAATTTATTACCGGTCATAAGTTGGTGTATGGATGCATGAACCTAATTGATCACAGTTTTCATCCGCTCCAACGCTTCCTGGCAATCGGCCCGGCTGGCATCGAGATGAGTGACCATGCGAATCTGCTTCGGACCAAAAGGCACTGCCAGGACCCCAACCTGTTTCATCTCGGCCAGGACGTCCTCGGCCGAACTGTCGGAGACAATATTGGCCAGAACGATGTTCGTCTGAACCCGATCCATCGGAATATCGAAAGTCTCAAATTCCGCCAGACCTTCGGCAAGGAACTTAGCGTTGGCGTGATCATCGGCCAGCCTGGGAATATTGTTCTTCAGAGCATAAAGACCGGCGGCGGCCAGGATACCAACCTGACGCATACCGCCCCCGAACAGCTTTCTCTCACGCCTGCATCTGGTTATGAAATCGGCGGAAGCGGCCAAGACCGACCCGATCGGTGCCCCCAGTCCCTTGGACAGACAGACCGACACCGAATCAAAAGGGTCTGTGAGTTCGGGCAGAGCAATTCCGGTGGCCACGTGCGCATTCCAGATCCGGGCTCCATCGAGGTGGAAAATGAGGTCGAACTCGTCGCACACCTTGCGGACCTCCAGAATCTCATCGTGAGGCAGGATGGTGCCGCCATGATGGTTATGAGTGTTTTCCAGCGCCACCATCTTCGTCAGGGGACAGTGAACATTCTTGGGACGGATCGACCGGCGCACGATATCGGCGGTGATCATGCCGTACTTGGTCGTAATTAGATTAACCAGCAGGCCGGAATGCACGGCCGGCCCGGCCACCTCATAATTGACCACGTGGCATTCCCGGTCGCAAAGGAGCTCCCAGCCGGGTTGCGAATGTGCCTTCAGACAGATCTGATTGCCCATCGTGCCCGACGGAACGTACAGGCCTGCCTCCTTGCCGAGCAGATCGGCTACATATTGCTCAAGTTCTATAACCGTGGGATCATCCCCGAAGACGTCGTCGCCGACCGCCGCAGTCAGTATGGCCTGTCGCATCTCCGCTGACGGTCTGGTGACGGTATCGGAGCGAAAGTCTAGAATTTTCATGGGATTCAATATACGAAAAAACCGCTGATTAACAAGCCCTGTTGATTGTACGGTCGAGTAGTATAAGAAAAAGCCACCCTTAAAGGTGGCTTTTCAGAATCTTCAAAAGGGCGGCCTCTCGACTCATTCGGCAGGCGTCACATTCTTAGCCTGATATCCTCTTTCGGTATTTGCCAGCTCGTATAGAACTTCCTGACCTTCCCTGAGCGTCTTATACCCATCCATGTTAATCGCAGTATAGTGGACATACACATCCTGATCGGTTTCTTCACTGGCAATAAAGCCCCAGCCTTTTGTGTCGTTGAAGTACTTGACCTTGCCCTTAGACATCAAGATTCCTCCAATGGAGATTAAGTTAGATTCCCGCGCACACTGTCTTATAAATATTATACGCGCAGGCATCAACAATAATCTACAAAAATGTGATGACCCGGTCAGTGAGAGTCATGGAAAGCCCCGACAGAAGAGGTACCGAGATATTGTCGTCAACGTTAAAGGAGAACGCCTCCACCACGGTGGCTATCACGGCGCCGACCGCACCCACCCATAAACTTATACCCGGCAATATCATAGATACAAGAAACGTTCCCGCCAGACAGGCCAGAGAGCCTTCTACAGACTTGCCGCGGAAGAACCGGTGACGCCCGTATGGCCGTCCGACCAGCGCCGCGAGAGTGTCGCCCACTATTATAAATACCAGTGCCGCTATGGCTATTGGTTTTTCGAATAAAGCAACGGTTAAGCAAACGGAAATAAGTATATACGAGGCACCCGTAAAGTCACCTTCAATCTCATGTTGGCGGATTATAGCACCGCCTATCTTCCTGGCGAATGATGTCCAGAAACGCCACTGCCGAAGGCGGGATACGTCTATGAGAATCATAGCGATAGTGATAGGAATCATGATGGCGAGCATCTCGCCCCGCGATAGCCGCAAGAAATAGTACCCTCCCGGTATTACAAGGGCACACGTGTGAGTGGCCTTGCGAAAGATCTCATGGAGGAAGCTAATCTGATTGTCGGAATTGCCTTTATTAACCGTCATTCCGTATCAAAGCGCTCGGTCAGGGGCCGCAAATAAACGGGAACCACCTCACCGGTGAACTTCACATGGTACTTCCGATACAATTTATCGCGATATTCACGAAATACTTCCAACTGGTGCGCTTTCTTAAGCTTCGAGACTATACCCGGTCGCACCTGCTCTATGGATTTCACTTCCTCCCGTTCAAGCACCTTAATGATGTGATACCCGTACTCGGTCTTGACCGGGTGGGAGACTTCTCCCAGCACCGTTTGCTGGGCCGCTTTCCAGAAGGCTTCCGGTACGTCTCGCTGGCTGATCCTGCCCAGGTCAGCCAATTTTCGTCGCACCAGGGTATCGCCCGGATAGTGCTCCTCGGCCAGATCCAGAAAGTCATAGCCCGACATGGCCTGATCTCTGAGGAAGTCGCCAAAGAGCGAGTCCGACACTATTATGTGCTGCACCTTCATCGGTTTCTGAGGTCTGAACTCGGCGGCATGCTCCTGGTAATATCGTTGGACGCTGCTATCATCGGGTAGCCAGTCAACGTCTTCTCTGGCTTTCCGGTAGATGGCCTTGGCATACTTATGCCACAGAAATCGTTCGAACTCAGCCACCCCGGCCAGGGTATCGATCCGAATCGCCCTCGCGGCCTGAATGATAGTCATTCTTTGTGCCAGCCGCTGAAGCATCTCTTTCTTCTGTTCGGCATTGGTATTAGCTACCTGGTAATTTCTGCGAGCCGCCAGTTCCGGGCCACGAGCATCGTTGCAGTCAATTGTGTCCATCCCGTTAACAATAGCGACCCACTGCTGAACATCCACGTAGTAGAGGTTAGAATCCAATATGGAATCATTGTACTCTACATCGATCTCATCCAGCAGCGTATCCATGATAACGCCGCCAATACGATTGGCCTGGAGAGCCCGGTAATGTGCGGCCGCTCGCTGGTAACGCGCCGAGTCGAGGGGCGGTATACCGGCCTCTTTGTAGTCCTCGACCAATATAATGTGCCACCCGTAAGAATCCTTATATGGCTGCGATACCTCCCCCGGCTTCAGCGCGAAGGACACTGAATCAAATGGCTTCAGGTAGGTCCCTCTTTCAGCCCAGCCTATCAGCCCTCCTTCGTCAGCACGGGTGGTGTCGTCGGAGTACTCAGCCGCCACAGTCTTGAAGGATTCAGGGGAGTTGATCATAGCTCGAATATCCCGGGCACGCTTTTCGACAGCAGCCTCCAATTCCTCAACTGGCAGTTCCCGGTACCTCACTGAATCCGGGCCGTTTATCATGGGATCCTTGGTAACCTGGATATGATAAATGTAGACCTGCTCATCCATTCCGAACAGGTCCGGGTGATCCTGATAGTAATCGACAACATTCTGGGAATCCATCTCGATCTGACTGTAAACCATCTGGTCGAAATAGTTCTCTAACAGAGCGTCTTCGTACCGCTGCCGGTACTGGCGATGAAACTCGTAGTAATCACCGAGAGCGATTTCCCAGGCAGCCAGTCCGGCCAGCGTATCGGACACAACGCTGTCAAGAATGACCCTGATGGTGTCGGCGCTAATTTCGCCTCCCTCGCTAAAGAGCCCGCTCTCGCTCAGCTTGAAAGCCAGCTGAGACATGGTAAGACGGTACCCCTGATCGGCCTCAACGATAGAATATTCAAGGTCCGGAGGTTTCGACGAGGTGGATTCCGGGGCGGTTTCAGGGGTAATTCCGGCCGGGCCACAGGCAATCAGATATGCAATAAAAAAAGCCGTAATTGCAGCGAAGCGCAGTAGTATCACTTAGGCGTCTCCCTCTTGGTTATTAATAGTTTTCTAAGTTATACATTGATGGTGAAAAAACAAGTGCAAATTATTTTGACAAAAGATGGCGTCAGTGGCTGCCGCACGATGGGGGGATTGATTCGACCGGCGACGGCGTTTCCTGAACGAAAGTGTCAAATTCGACCACAAAGGTGGTGCCAACACCTTCTTCAGACAATACTTCCATCCTCAGCTTGAGAGCTGAGCAGATGCGGTGAACAATGGAAAGCCCCAGGCCCGTCCCCTCCTTCTTGGTCGAAAAGAACGGCTGGTATATCTTCTTGATGTTGTCGGCCGGGATACCGGGCCCGTTGTCCTGAACACGCAACTCCACCCGGTTTTCCGGATGATTGACAGTCAGACGAAAAGTGACCTGGCCGTCCATGTCTTCGAATGATTCGCAGGCGTTGACAGCCAGATTCAGCAGCAGTTGCTTGATCAGGTCTTCGTCGCCTACCACGTAGATTATGGACTCATCCGACTCTACCCTGAAATCGACTCTTGATTCAAGCGACCGATTATGGTAAAGCATTTCAATCACTTCGCCTACCAGGTGACAGAGTTCAACCTTGTTGTAAGCGGTACGGTCGATCCTGGCATATAAAAGAAACTCGGTAAGAATTTTCGTTAGCCGGTCAGACTCTTTCACGATCAGGTTCATCAGCCGCTCATTTTCATCGGAGACTTTCAGGTCATTCTTGAGCACCTCCACCGAACCGGAAATAGCCGCGAGCGGATTGCGTATTTCGTGTGCAATCGAGGCGGACAGTTCGCCAACCACGGCCAGCCTGTCGGCCGTCCTCATTTTCGCTTCAAGGCGCTTTGCTTCGGTGAGATCCGAAAAGATGGCAATAATCCCCCTCATCCCCAGGCCCTCCTCGGTCAGAATCGATGTCGACAGTCCCAGCGGGACAACGGCGCCTTCGGCCCCGACGATTTCAATTTCGACCCGTGGGTGCTCCAGGCGATGTTCTATCCCGTCCATCAGGCGGCTGGCCAGCTCGGGCATTCGTTGCGAGAACGCTTCCCGACAGTGCATACCTTTGACGTCTTCTTCGCGGTAACCCAGTATCCTTTCGGCGGCCCGATTAAAAAATATGACGATTCCCTTGGCGTCGACGGTCAGAAGCCCGGAGTTAAGATGTCTGAGGATGTCGTCGGTTTCAAGTTTCGCCTTCTTCAGCGCCAGCGAAGTGTCAGCCAACTGGCGATCGCGCTCCTTGAGGCGTTCGGCCAGGTAACCCGATATAAACGCCACCAGGTAGAAGATGAGAATATGAAGAAATATCGAGTAGAAAGCGCTGTCACCCGAGGAGAAGATGGTTTTGAGGGTTCGCATCGATATTTCGTAATCCTGACCCCTTGACAGTCCCAACCAGATGATGAAGGCATACGCGACCGATACCAGCGATGCTGTCACCAGCGTGCCCAGAAGGCGATAGGTAAGGGCGGCGGAAACGATAGTGAGAATAAACAGCGCGGAGAACGGCGAATTGACATTTCCGGTCGAGTAAATGATGCTTGATTCCAGAACAATCTCGAACAGAAACTGCAGACCGATTATGGTGGCTGTGACGTTCTTCAACCGGTGCTTTCGACCGGCCGCCATCAGCACCGCAAAACCGAGCGTACAGATGGAGTACAAGACGAACTGCGGCTGCATGAACCGCGGGTAGCCCATCCAGAACACCACCACTGCGAACAGCACAATATATTGTGCCAGTCTCAGCGGCAGGAACCATCCGATCTTGTTGAGAACCTCTCTGCTATACATAAAAGTAACGGCGCCCCCCGGCGCCGTACAAAGTGATAGTCTTCGTCTGGTCTGCCATCATCCAATCTTGCCAATGATGTCGAACATCGGCAGGTACATGGCGATCAGGATGCCACCGATAACGACACCCATAACCACGATGATGATCGGCTCGATAACCGATGTCAGGGCGGATACCGCCTCGTCGACCTCCTCATCGTAGAAATCGGCGATCTTGTTGAGCATCTCGTCAAGGCCGCCGGTCTTTTCACCGACCGCTATCATCTGGGTTACCATCGGAGGGAATACACCGGTCTCCTTCAAAGGACTGGTAATGGTATCACCCTCGGCGATCGAAAGCACCGACTTGTTAATCGCGTTAGCCACGATCAGGTTGCCGGCGGTCTTGGCGGTTATCTCCAGCGCTTCCAGGATGGAGACACCCGATGCCAGCAGCGTGCCCAGGGTACGCGTGAAACGGGCAATCGACGATTTTCTTATGAGGTTTCCCAGTATCGGCGAGGAAAGCAGGAATCTGTCCCAGAGCAGCGCACCCGATGGCGTCCGTTTCCACCATATGAAAATTCCCAGGCCGCCCAGGGTGCCGAATATTATTGTCCCGATATTGCTTTTCAGGAAGTTTGATATTCCCAGTACGACCTGAGTCGGTTTCGGCAATTCCGCTCCCAGGCCTCCAAACATCTTGGCGAACACCGGCACGATAAAAGCCAGCATACCGATTGTAACGGCTATCGCCACGACACAAACCACCGACGGATAGACCATGGCGCCTTTAACCTTGCGGACCAGCCGGTCGGCTTTTTCCCGATAGAGAGCCAGTCGGTTTAGAATAGCGTCGAGAGCACCGCCTACCTCACCGGCCTCAACCATGTTGGTATACAGCTGGTCGAATATTTTGGGATGGCGCGCCAGGGCCTCCGACAGGGTAGCGCCACCCTGCACGGAATCCTTCACCTGCTGAACGATCTTGGCCAACTCCTTATTTTCCATCTGCGTGGCGAGAATGTCCAGACACTGCACCATCGGTAGCCCGGCGCCGATCATGGTGGCGAACTGCCGGGTGAACCGAGAAACCTCGATTCGCTTGACACCGGTGCCGATTTTGATTTGTATCTCCGGCGCCTTCTTGGTGATTGACGTCACCATAATCCGGTTTTGCCGGAGGACACGCTCCAGGTCGGCTCGACTGTTAGCCTTAAGCTCGCCTTTAACAGCGGCGCCGGCGAGAGTCTTACCTTTATATTCAAAAACTGGCACTGCTTAATCCTTTCTTATCACAGCTTCGGCTAAAAAGCCGCAGTTTTCTGTTTCGACAACGATTCGCTCAACTCCTGAGGATTGTGACTGTAGCTCATAGCATCGTTTATTGTAATCTTTCCCGTCTGATACAATTCAGACAGCGATTGATTCATCGTCTTCATACCGAACTTCTGTCCCGATTGAATCATGGAGTAGATCTGATGGACCTTGTCGTCGCGAATCAGGGCCCTGATGGCGGGCGTGACAACCAGGATCTCCATCGACAGCACCCGTCCGCCGCCTATCTTGGGAATCAGGGTCTGTGACAGGATAGCCTGCAGAGTGAACGACAGCGAAATCCGTATCTGCTCCTGCTGATTGGTGGGAAAAGCGTCAATAATACGGTTGATCGACTCCGAGGCCGAGTTGGTGTGGAGGGTGGCAAAAGCCAGGTGTCCCGTTTCCGATATCGACAGGGCCGCCTCGATTGTCTCCAGATCACGCATCTCGCCTATCAGAACCACATCCGGATCCTCACGCAGGGCGTACTTCAGAGCCGCCGCAAACGAAGTCGTGTCGGAGTATACCTCTCGCTGGTTAATCAACGCCTGCTGATGACGATGCAGGTACTCGATCGGATCTTCGACGGTGATTATATGGACCGGGCGCTCACGATTGATTTTATCGATGATCGACGCCAGTGTCGTCGACTTACCTGAACCGGTCGGACCGGTAACGAGCACCAGCCCGCGCGGCAGCTTGGAGAAGTCGGCCACCACTTTGGGAAGACCAAGCTCTTCGAACGACATTATCTTGTAAGGAATCTGGCGAAGAGCAACCGCAACATTTCCGCGCTGCATGAACATGTTGCATCTGAAACGGCTCATTTGCTCGATTCCGAACGAGAAGTCAAGTTCGGAGTTCTGCTCAAATTTCTGCTTCTGCTTCTCGTTGAGCATGGAGTATGAAATTTTCTTGGTCTGTTCACTGGTCAGGATGTCGTGATCCAGCCTCTGCAACTTGCCATCCACCCGTACAACCGGTGGAGAACCCACCGTAAGATGCAAGTCGGAGGCACCCATCTTAACCATCTGCTCCAACAGTTCACGCAGGGATACCATGGATTATCTCCAGATCGCTATATTGTTCTCGAATCTATACAGAATCGCTGTTTTCCATTATTATCGGAAGATAACCGCGAATCTTGAAAGAAAATCGGCCAAAATCAGGCCTTAAGCTGTTGCCTGACAAGGAATTTATTTTGGGGAAATCAGGAGCCGGCAGAGGTCACCGAGAAGACCTCATCGATAGAAACTATGCCCTGCTTCATTTTATCGACGGCGGCCATCCGAAGGCTGTACATGCCCTGTTTCAGGGCCGTCTCACGGATCTCTGTATCGGTCGACCTGGAAAGAATGTGTGCCTCCATTTCGGATGTTATAGGCATAACCTCATAGATACCGGTTCGACCCGACATGCCGGTGTCATTGCAGTCACTGCAGCCCACTCCCCGAAAAGCCCTGATATTGCGCAGTATGTCTTTGGTAACACCAAGGCTTTCAACCTGTTCCTGGGTGAGGTTGACCTCTTCTTTGCAGCTCTGGCAAATCTTGCGCATCATTCGCTGAGCCATAATCATCTTCGTAGCCGAAGCAACCAGGTAGTGAGGTACACCCATGTCGATAAGCCGGTTAATCGATGAGGGGGCGTCGTTGGTGTGCAGGGTCGAAAACACCAGGTGACCCGTCAGGGCGGCTCGGATGGCGATCTCGGCCGTTTCGCCGTCACGAATCTCACCAACCATTATGATGTCAGGGTCCTGACGAAGGAAGGAACGAAGTGAGGCGGCGAAGGTCATGCCGATGTCGGACTTGACGGCCACCTGATTGATGCCGTCGAAGTTGAACTCGACCGGGTCCTCGGCAGTCATGATATTGACATCAACGGTATTGATCTGCTTCAGAGCCGAATAAAGGGTGGTCGTTTTACCCGAACCGGTCGGCCCGGTGACCAGAATAATGCCGTAGGGCAGATGGATTTTTTCGTTGAACTTTTTCAGGTCATCTTCCCTGAACCCCAGCTTGGTCATGTCCACCATCAGAGCCATCGGGTCCAGAATACGCATAACCACCTTCTCGCCGAATATGGTCGGCAGGACCGAGACACGAAGGTCGACCGTTCGCCCGGCAATCTTAATCTTGATGCGGCCGTCCTGCGGCAGACGACGCTCGGAAATATCCAGTTCGGCCATAATCTTGATACGCGATACAATGGCGGCCCGATACTTAAACGGCAGCGGTGCCATCTCTCGCAGGTCACCGTCAACACGATATCGCACCCGGATTCGTTTTTCATACATTTCGAAATGAATATCGGACGCCCCTATACGAATGGCGTCGGCAATAATAGAATCGACGAGCTTGACCAGCGGCTTGTCCTGAATCTGCGAGAGGAGGTCCGATTCGCTGGGCGTTTCCTCGTCGGAGACTACTTCCAGATCCGAATCCTCTTCCAGACCGCGGACCAACTCCGAGAGACCGTCGGCATTGGTATAGTAGGTCTCAATAGCCTTTTCGATTGCCTTCTCGGGAGATATAACCGGCTGCACGGTACATCCCGTGATGAACTTTATGGCATCGAGGACATAAATATTGTTGGGATCACTGATGGCTACCAGCAGAGTCTTGTTGAGTTTGGATACCGCGACGACTTTGAATTTGCGTGCGATATCGAGCGGAATCAGCTTTACAATGTCCGGGTTGAGTTCGACGTCGGAGAGACGCAGGGCTCCGATTTTCAGGTGCTTGCCGATAAACTTGGCAATGTCATCTTCTGAGTCGGCGGCACCGACCTTTATCAAGGCCTGCTCAAAATTCTCGCCCTTCTCTTTGACCATGGCCAGAGCTTTTTCAGCTTGCTCCGGCGTGATTTTGCCGGCCTTGACCAGCATCGCACTAAGTTCAGAAGACATAATCCTTGCAACTCGATGTAAACGGGTTTACCGACGCACTTGTTTAAGTAACGGAAACAGCGCTAATCCTGGAAGATATCGTCGAGCTTGTCTTCAGCCTTACTGGCGAAATCACTGGTAATGCCAGCCTTGGGTTTATCGGCGGACTGCTCTTTGATCTTCTCGAAGATCTTGCCCAACTCGATCGCTGTCTCCTTGGCATACAAACGCACCATCCCGATCGTCGTACGGTCATCGAATATGACCACGAGGATGGACCGATCTCCGACCAGCGACATATGGATATGGTCTTTCTTGCCCTGGTGGAACAGCACCGAGAACTCCGGCTCACCGACCAGCCGTGCGATTTCCTTGGTCGATGCGAATGACCCTGCCAGCAGGGCGGCCAGAGCGGTTGTGTCAAGGGAGTGAGTGAATCCCTGACGGGTGATAAGGTGACCATCCTTGTCGACAAGGAGAGCGCACTTTGCCTCGGCCCCTTTGAGCATCTTAGAAATCAACGAGTCGATTTGGTTAATCTCTTCTTCATAGATTATCAGACTATTATCAGCCATTTCAGCCTCCTGGATGACTATTTAATACCGAACAAACGTTTAAAGAAACCGCGCTTCTTCTTGTCGCCGCGGCGCTTGAGTGAAGGAGCCATTGCCGGTCGGGACAGGTCGGCGCTTTCGCTGTCCTGGCCGGTCTTAAGTCCGGCTACTTCCGCGGCCGGCGCATTGTCATCCGCTTCTTCCCGCCGGGTAGGTGTAAAGCTTGCAGATGAAATCTTCTTGTCCAATTCCTCCGGATTTTCACCGCCCGGATACGGACGATACCTGGACGGTTCGGGCTGCTCCGCCGGAGCCTCGGCCACGGGTTCGGCCTGTGCCACACTTATAGGCCCGGTCGATCGCGCCGCCTGCCCGCCGGGCTCTGCCTCGGCTGTCACCGGTGATGGTTCGACCGGCACCCGCTCCGGTGCGGCCGGCTCTGACGGTGCTGACGGAACCTCATCCGGCTCCTGCTGAACCGGAGTCGGCACAGGCGCCTCGGCGGCCGGCTCCGAATAACTCACATCCGGTCGAGCTCGATCGGTGGCACTTCGCTTGGCCTTCTCCAGCACCAGCTTGATTATCAACTTGAGCGTGTCGAATACTCCGTTACCGATCGTAGCCGACGCCTCGAAATGAGGCAAATTCCGTGTATTGAGACGGGTGTTGAGTTCATCTACCGCCATCACCCCCGGAAGATCCCGTTTGTTATACTGGATAACCATGGGAAGATCATTGATATCATAACCGTATTCCCTGAGGTTTTCCTCGAGGTTGACCAATGATTCGATGTTTTCTTCCATCTTATCGGGCTGACTGTCGGCCACGAATACGACTCCGTCCACGCCGCGCAGCACCAGTTTCCTGGTCGCATTATAGTAAACCTGACCGGGTACGGTGTATAGCTGGAATTTGGCGGCAAAGCCGTTAATCGTGCCAATGTTTATCGGCAGAAAGTCGAAGTACAGGGTTCGGTCGGCTTCCGTTGCCAGAGAAATCATCTTACCGCGCGTATCCGAGGGTACCTTAGAGTGGACGTAAAGCAGATTGGTCGTCTTGCCGGACAGACCAGGACCGTAATAGACAATCTTACAACAGACTTCCCGCGATGAATAGTTTATTGAAACCATATTGTTTGATCCTGTGTGTTATAGATTGTTTACCCTGCTATTTTGAGTTTACTGATAGCATTCTTGATTTCCAGCCGAATCAAACCGATATTCACCTGCTTTTCGGTGGTCACCACCAGAATACCCAGACCGGCATCGGTGAAAAATAGCTTTCCTTCCTCTGCTTCAATCGTTACCTGCTTCAGCGGCGTCGACTCCAGCCGGTCAAGTGACTTCTGAATATTGGTCGTAATTGACGCTGCCAGAGCACCTATCGCCTCGCCCTCGAACGATTCATCGAGATTGGCGGCAATGACGATACCGTCATTTCCCACCACCATAGACCCGGTTACACCGGTGGT
This sequence comes from Candidatus Zixiibacteriota bacterium, assembly GCA_020348905.1. Classification (GTDB taxonomy): domain Bacteria; phylum Zixibacteria; class MSB-5A5; order GN15; family FEB-12. The sequence continues at coordinate 1,606,533 of CP070756.1, read as the reverse complement.
TTTGTTCAAGCCGTCCAACACGTCATACATAAGTCTTCTCCACCTTCCCGATAAGCTCTTCGCTATATCGTTCAGCTACATATTTTCTGATTATTTCAAGCCCCTGATTAATTCGAATATTAAGAACATCATCGGTTGCCCGGTCGGCGACGACCATCAGCGAGTAAGCCTCTTCGCAGGCAACGATTACTTTCTTGTCGTTGAGTACAATGTCGATCTTTTCAGGTTTATCCAGATCGAGCCGGGTCACCACTTGCCGATTCTGTTCCACCAAAGTCAGCGCGAAGGGAGCCCAGTCCTCGGCATCGACGCCCCGCCGGCTGAAATTGCCCAACAGTAAACCATCAACATCAACTACAGCTGCCACCAGGACCGATCCATCCTCGCCTATGTACCTGGTGGCCCGGTCGAATCCGTTGTCTTCGGTGGCGGTCGAGGCCACGGAACCGGTCTGGCTCGAAGCCGCATCTGGCCCGAACACTTCGGCCACCGAAGCCGGGCCCGTCTGGCTGTAACCTTTCTTCTTCGAGGCGGCAATAGAGGTTAAGGAATCGGTGGAGGCACTCTGGGGTTTCGGTGGAGCTTTCGGTTTGGCCTTGGGCTGCCCACCGTAAAGAACGTCAATAGCCGGTTTCAGAATAAAAGGCGCCGCCACTATTTGAAGCAGCATTCCCGGAAGATAACTTCCCATGCCTGCTATCAGGGCTGTTTTGAACTGCCACTGATAGACGACAACGATGCCGATACCAAGAGCTGCTCCAAGAGCAAATCGGTAAATCAGGCACAGACCGGCCGAAGATACCAGCTGCAGCGGGGTGAGGCTTCTATTAAACAGGTAAATCACGAATCCATAGAAAACCAGTTCAACCACGACATAAATCAAAGGAGCGTCGGCAAGATTCGTCCCATATCTCTTAGGAAATATCAGCATCGAAACCAGCAGTACCAGCAACGATAGGAGCAGAATCTGCCTTGATATGCGTCCGCTTATTTCCATAAGTTGTCCTTTATTGTTTACTGATACGAGATCAGCAAATTCTCAACCTTCATTCTGATCGTCCCCAGATTAGCCTTGCTATCGGTAACGAACAGGAATAAACCATTATGAACGCGGACCAGATAAAAAGTGTTCTTGGCAGCTTCGATTAGTACCGTGTAGAAGTCTCCGAAAGAACTTTTTACCAGGTCCTGACTTAGCAGGTTACTAACATCCCCCAGCGTGGCGCTGCATAGCGAAGAATCCATAGACAATCGCCATTCCGAGTCTACAATCAAACCCTCAAAGTTAACCAGAAGCGCACCCTGAACCCCGCCTATCTTCAACGCCTGCTCCACCACGTCCCTGACTCCCAAACGTTGCGGGGTAGCTTGTTCATCCGCCACCGGGACTTCGTCGGTTTGCCCTGTCCCGTCGCCCGGCTCCGGCGCCGCTTGCTCAATGACCAGGGTCTGCTCCTCGGGTATCTTTTGAGCAATGTCCAACAGTTTCTTGATCTGATCGTTATTGGGATCAGCCTCGTTGAGCTTCTTGAGCAGTTTCACGGCCTGCGTGAATTCGCCCTTATAGATGTATATTTCAGCCAGCAACAGCTCGATAGTCCGCGTCAGACCGTCTATTTCGGATGCCTTTCTGGCCTCGATTTCAGCCCAATCGTAAAGGCGCCGGTCAAGATTGATCTTGGCCATGACAACATGCGCCGAGCCGTAAGACGGATGAATTCTGAGACCGTTCTGGCAAACGCGAAAAGCCTTCTCTAACTCCCCCTTCTTACGATAGGCTTCCGCCAGAGCGGCAAAGATTTGAGAGTTTGGATCGACGTCCAAAATCTTCTGACACTTACTAATTCGCTCGTCTATTTCGACAGCATTTATCATCAGCAGCTTCGAAGTTATTGGTTTTCAACTTATTGACAAATACATCAACTTACTTAGCCCATAATTATATATAATACAGCAAGTTATGTCAATATAATAATTTTCAGTCCAGGGTTCTCTTGGCCTCAAAGATTCCGTAAAGGAAGAGCCCGCATACAACTACCCAGAGAGCCGGTGAAACGAAGTCGGGCAGGTTAACCACTTCGAAATCACTGAGCAGGGCGGCCAGTTGCGACACGGCCAGGACTCCGAATCCGAACATGATATTCTGCCAACTCTTAAACAGCAGTCCTCCCTTCAGGACTGACAGAAGCTTCACCGAGCCGACCAGGCATCCAATGGCAACGCCGAAGACCACAAACTTGAGCATTGTTGGCGGGCTGGTAATGACGGCTAAATTCGCCGCCGTCGCGTCGCCGCTTGTTGCCAGAATGCTCAGGACACTCAATCCTAATATCTTTCTCATCTTTACCCTCTTACCATTTTGACGACTTTTTCAGCTCTCTTCATCGTTTTATAAAAACTGTCGTCGATTCCATATCTCTTAACCATTTCCCTTCGTACGGCCAGTGGTTCGGAAATCTCCTTTTTCACCTGCACCGCAGCCTCACGGTAAATACCCACTCCCAAAAGCTGAAAGACATATTCAAGCTGTTCGGCCAGCATGTTTTCCAGGCCCGACATCAGTTTGTGGTAGCGTGTCTCAATCGGAAAGGCGCGGACGGCGGCTACGAACTTGTCGAACGATGGACACAACTCCGAAGACGGGTCGACGCCGGGGAAAAAGGTAAAAACGCCGCTACGATACTGCGAGGTGAAATCCACGAAGCGGCTGTTACTCTCTCCCAGGACTGATTCTACCAGACTTCTGATTTTGAAAAAGCAGTTGTTGTACAGGTGAAACAGGACACCCAGAATGACTTCTTCTTCATCCTCTTTTTCCTCGGGACTGTCTTCTCTGCGGCCCACAACCTCGATGAGGTTGCCGACAATGAGCCGGTAGATCGCCCGGCAGGTGACGAACTCACCCATGGGCGAAATGTTGATCAGATCGGGCAGGGTCCTTTCACCGTTGATCAGGGCCATGATCCGAAACTCTTCAAGCGAAATCGAAATATCCTCTTTGGCAACCTTGGGTGACTTGGCCAGCGCCAGAACCACATCATCGGGCGGAAGGACTTTCTGAATCTCCATCCATTCGTCGATTCTCCGCGTCCCCTCCATGATGACATTCATGGTGTTCAGTTCGATCAAGAACGGTACGTTGCTGGGCGAAGAGCCTTCATGAAATACGAAATCTCCCTCCTGCCAGGAGAACAGGTTGTAGACAATTTCCTCTATCTGGAGCCGAAGACACTCTGCAATATCTTCCTTCTGGAACAGATTCATGTCTATCAGGGTGGTGCCAAGCTGTCGCCCGGTCTGCTTGTGCAGTGATATAGCTCGATCAAGATCAGACTTGGTGATCTTTCCGCGCCGAAGTAGCATATTGCCGAGCAGGTCTTCGGTGGTATTGACCGAAGAAGCATAGATGATGTTACCGTCTTTGAAGGCAACTTCCTTCTGGCGCGTTGAAGTCTTTACTTCCAATATGCCAGTCTTCTTTCCCGTAGCCAGCAGCTGCAGGATGTCCGGAAACGAGACTGTTTTTAAGTTACCGGCTAAACTCATTTGTAGTCCCCAAACCTTCGCTTTAGGATGTCATTCACCGACTTCCGTCAGTCGGATATTTCTCTATAATTATCGGGAAAACAGGCCGATTTCTTAATTGCAAAATCGAGCCAATAGTCAGATAAAACGGTTTGTGATAAGCCTTTTACAGATTCAGCGTTAGCCTGCCACGCCGGCTCAGGTCGTAGACATTCACCGGAAGCGCTCTTGGAGGCTGATGCCCGAACATAGATTCCTCGTGGTAGCGCGGCTGTGCTATTTTTGAACAGACGATCTGACTGAAACCCCGGCGGCGGATGCCAGCGAGGTCTTCGCCGGTCGAACGCCAGGTCTGACCCACAACCAGCACGGCACCCTCAAGTTTCGTGTCAGCATTCAAGTGTGCCGGCAAAACATAATCACAAAAGAACACCTTCGAACCGTTCACAGATAAAAGCAAACCCCATCCGGTCGGACAGTAGTAAGCTCCCTTGCGATCATATTCGGCGACAGTGTCTCCAAAAGTCAAAATTGACGAGCCACTGTCACCGGCGGTATCAGACGCGATGACGTCTTTGAAACTCGGTTCATCGCTCCGTTCCACATACAGGCGGCTCCCGGGGTAAGTCCGGGTCAGACGTAAAACATCGTCTATGGCATCGAATTCAGCAGATAAGACGAACACGGTTCCGAGACGGACCACCCCGAGTTCGTCCAGGCATGGTCCGATTATCCTTTCATCGACCGGATAATTACGCCCTCTGATGCCGGTTATGATCAGATCGGCATCATTTCCGCCCAACCGCTTCACTACCGCCGCCGCACCACCGGGGATACTAAAGAGGGTTACCTCGGCCTCACCATAAGCCGCCCCATCGTCGAAAACATGAACCAGCAGAATCAGATTGGCCAGCATCAGAAGCGAAATCAGTACCAGACGTCGGACATACTTCTTGCCGAGTGACCAGGCGGCCAGAAAGATGTAAGCATAAATTAACAGGTTCACCCACATTGGCATGTTCACTACGCTTAGCGCCGGCATCGTGTCGCTACCAAAAGTTTCCACCAGCTTCAGCACACACTCCAGAAGAAGGTTCAGCCATGCTCCGAAAAACAAAGCCAAGACCGGCAGAATGAGATTAGCTACCAGGAGGATCAGGGTCCCGATCACCGCTGCCGACACGATTGGAACCACCACCAGGTTAGCCAGAGGAGAAATAAGCGGGACGCGGTCGAAGTAATAAGCGATCAAACCCATCGAACAGATCTGAGCGATCACCGATATCAGAAGCGGAAAAAGCAGCCACCGGTACCACCAGCGACTTTGAACCGGTTTGAAGAACTCTGTCACACGGGGAACGATGAATATTAGTCCCCAGGCGATACAGAAGGACAACTGAAAACCGACATCAAAAAGCTGGGCGGGATCGACCAGCAGAATGATGGCGGCAGCCGTGGCGATTATGTTGTTCAGATTGTGCCGCCGGTGAAGCAGGCCGGCCACGATAATCAGCCCGGCCATGACCGAGGCTCTGACGACCGATGGTTCGCCATATGAAAGAAAGGCGAAAATCAGGATCACGGCCAGAAGCACCAGAGCCCGCCTGGTCGGGTCAATCTTCAAAGGGCGGAGAAGAAACACAAAAAATACCACTATCAGGGCAACATTGGAACCCGATACCGCCAGAAGATGAAGGGTGCCTGAGTCACGAAACCGCTGATACACATCGATTGGAATATCCCTGGTTTCGCCAATCAGAAAGCCCGAGGCCAGGGCGGCACTGCTTGATGAGAGGTTCTGGTAAAGGCTGGCCCTGATGGCATCGCGCAACCGATCGATCATCGATAAAAAGCCATACCGGTTTCGCCGGTCTACCCGGACGTCGAGAAGAGTCGGTACGTAGACGATACCGAATACGCCTCTCATATTGAGGTGTCGCCCGTAATCGAACGAGCCCGGAGAAACTTGTTGTCTCACCGGATATATTCTCCCATGGAATTCGACCCGATCGCCGCGCTGCAAAGCAGTAGTGGTATCTGACACCCGGAGCAATATAAACCCGATGAGGCGATGGCAGCGGGAATCTACAATGGAGTCTATAGCGATTTTGAATTCGGTACGATCAGAGCGAAGGTCTGGCCAATCGGAAACTTCACCATAGATGTGGTAACTGCCGCCTGGGAGGTCGAAACTGGAAATGTGATTAGGGCCCGCGTCATAGAAGCCGGCCGCAAAGCGAAAGGCCGAGAAACCCAGCAACGAAAAACAGAACAAAACGGTGGCGAGCATCTTTCGCGGGGACGTAAGAGCAAGAAATCCCCCCAGACACGGGACCAGACACACCAATAGAAACAACCAGGAAGGCCACCGGCTCTGATCAGCCATGACAATTCCGGTTACGATGAAAATCAGCAGGAATACTGAAGGAAACTTGCGAATCATTAACCGCCGGTTGTTCTTCTAAACAGCTTTCGGGAGATATCCCTTACCTCCCGGACACCCATCACCGCGCACAACGCAAGATAAACAATGGCGGCAACAACAAACGGCAGAAGTAATCCTTCTAATCTTGAAAGCACCTTGAGATCTCCCCTATATAAACTGACAGGAAACAGCTTGGCGGCATAAAAGGCCAGAAGCGACGCCAGACTGATCCTGAAGACATTCAAGCCGAAACGTCCCAGCGAAAAACTGACTCCCCTGGAAGGAAGGTAATATAACAGAATGGCAAAATTAAGCAAGCCGGCGATGGAGGTCGCAGCCGCCAGACCGGCAAAATCGAGCACCTTGATAAGCGGGTAGTAAAGGGCCATGTTCACCACGACCGATACGACCGAGGCCTTCATAGGCAGTTTCGAATCATTGAAGGCGTAGTAGAATGGTACCGTCACTCTTACCGCAGCGAAGCCCACCAGACCGTAGGAGTAGTGCAGCAGGGCCAGACTGGTGTTTGCGGCGTGAGCTTCGGAAAAAGCACCCCAGGTATAAATCAACTCTACCACTTCCCGTCCCATCACGGCCAGAAAGACTGCTGACGGAATGACAACAAAGAGGTTCAGACTGATAGCCTGGTCGAAAGTACGCTTAAGACCGTCCATGTCTCGCCGGGCGACCATTTCCGACACCGTCGGCAGCGCCACCGTTCCGAGGGCCACGGCAAAAACCCCCAGCGGAAAGTGCATCAGGCGGTAGGCGTAACTCAAAAAGGAGATCGAGCCCTGCATCAAAAATGAAGCGAGAAGTGTGTTGACCAGGATGTTGATCCGTCCGGCCGATAGGCCCACAATCATCGGCATGAGAAGATTGACAACCCGCTTGAGGCCTTCATCGAGAAAATTGAAAATCGGTTTGAATCTGAAGCCTATTTTGAGCAGGGCTGGCAGCTGAATAAACAGTTGGCCGGCGCCCCCGATGAGCACCCCTAAAGCCAGCGTATACACCGGCTGATCAAAGAAGCGATACAGAATCACCACCGTCACGATAATGCCCAAATTGAATAGCGCCGGTGAAAGAGCCGGGACGCCAAAGCGCCCGAACGAGTTGAGCATTCCCATCACCAGCGCCGAGAGCGATACCAGCAGCAGGTAGATCATCATCACCCGGGTCAAACTGACGGTCAAAGCGAATTTTTCCGGGATCTCGGTAAATCCGTTCGCTGAAATGTAAACTATTGCCGGGGCGGCGATTATACCCAGAAGTACAATTATACCGACCACCACAAGTATGGCCGTTATTACAACATCGGCCAGCTTGAAGGCATCCGCGTCGCCCTGTTTGACCATCTTCTCCTTGAACACAGGTACGAATGCCGCCGAGAGCGCCCCCTCGGCAAACATGTCCCTCAGCAGATTCGGAATCCTGAATGCCGTAAGAAAGGCGTCGGTGGCCATCCCGGCGCCAAAGAAATAGGCCATAACCTGCTCGCGGATAAGTCCCAATACGCGTGAAAAAGCAGTTGCTCCGGAGACAATACCGGCTGAACCGAGCAGGGACTTTTTGTGTACGTTACTTATTGACAAATCTGATCTTCCGCTTATCTTTACGGTCTGATTCTGTCGAGTGAATTAGAAACCTTTGAAAGGATAGATTTTGCCGCATCATAAGTCCTGTAAAAAGCGAATGAAGACCTCCGAGCAGCAACGGCTGCGCAACCGGACTTACCGGTCGCAGTTGCGTACAAGCATCAGGGAATTGCGCAGCATGACCGCCAAAGATGAGGCTGTCGCTAAGTACAATTCGGTCATGTCGTTGCTTGATAAAGCCGTAGCTTATGGCTTGATTCACAAGAAGAACGCCGACCGAAATAAGGCCCGTCTGGCTCGATTCGTACAGCAACTCGGTTAGTCCTCTCCATTCCACGTTAAAGATATGAATGCCCGAAAATGCCCCGCCACGGGGCGTTTTTTCGTTCGGTCATTTGGCGCGGCCGAACCGGTAGAATCGCCGATTCCGGCTCAGTCCGGTGTCGGGTCTGCCCGGTTCTCTCAATCTATCCGGCCCGCAATATGGATTCAACTAATATTTGCTGTCGTGGATTGACGAACCAGGGGCCCGAGCCAAATAAAACGGCGGGCTACTATGGGCCCGCCGCGGACAATTTTCGAGACGACAACCTGACCGTCAGTTGATACAACCTGCCACCGGAGCCGGTCCCCCAAGGTAAAGATAGCCGACCAGATAATCCAGATCCAGAACATCAAGCTGGCAGGAACCGTCAGCGTCCGAAGCATTCATATTCACGGGCGGTGGACCGCTCATATAGAAATAGTTGATCAGGTACTCCAGGTCCAGAATATCGAGGACACCTGAACCGTCGGCGTCGCCGAAGACATAGCTGGCGTATTCTCCGAATTCCTCGGCTGCCCGGGCTATCACCGCCTCCGAAGAAGATGGCGTCAGGAAATACACCGGGAAAGCGAGGATTATGCGCTTGCCATTAGCCGTCTCGTAAAGCAGACCGCAGGGTTCTCCCTCAAAATTCGGATCGTCGCTGAACGAATCATAAGTGTATATGACCTCTGCCCCCGGAAGCGGCTGAAGTGCCGGTATAAACGGAAGTTTACCTCCCCACAGGTTGTCGGTGTCGGTAGTCAACGACGGCCATCCGTTTTGTCCGACCGCGCCGACAAAGTCATTGACATCATTCTGGGTATAGCCGGACAGACCGAATTGCTGGTAAAGGAGATGATCAGTGTCAAGCGGAGAAGGTGTCCAGCGATTAATTGTCTGCCATCCGGCTATGAGGGTGCTGGTCGGATAACCGCAGTACCAGTTGATGTTATTTTCATTGTATGCGATGTCTTTGTGACCGATGTCATCGTCGAGCCAGAAGATTGACGAGTAAGGTCCGGCGGTTTGGCGCGGCAGCGTGTCGATAGCTCCGGCCACTAAGTCCAGACCATACGGGATCTCCGCAAATATGCTGTCGAAGAACGCTTCCTGCTCGGCCTGTGGCGGCAAATAGAAGTCGTCGGCAGTTTCATCAACCAGTAAAATGCCCTGGTCAAATGTGTATGGCATGGCACTGACGGCATCGGACAAAACCGACTCATTCAAATCGAAGTCTACCGCCGCCACCCGGTAAGTGTATACAACCAGTCCCTCAACATCGGTATCAAGCAACTCCGACTCTGTCACGTTGTCCTGGTACAGCACTTGCCCCGTACCATCATCCCGATACACCCGGTAGTGCGACAGGTCACCCTCCATGTTGTCATCCCAATCCACGTGAATCTGGAAAAGACCCGCTTCCGCCCACGGGTTCTGGGGTTGCCGCGGCACCACGTATGAAACGATGCTCTCCTCTTCCGTCCATACCGGCGGATAAGCATCCGCCACCTCACCAACCACGGTAAAGTAATAGGTGAGACCTTCCGTCAGACCGTCTACGACCCATGAGCACGCCCCCGGCGAAACCGGGACGGCATTTGGATGCACGCCGGGCACCGTTCCATAGCGCACCGTGTAGGTATAGGTAGGGTCACAGTCGGACCAGAAGATTTCCACCGACTGGCCGTCACCCCGATCAATGAGAGCCTCGATCATAGTCGGGTGAGCCGAGTTGGCAACAACACCCAGGTTCGCCGCGGCCATCCTGACAACGTCAGTGAAGTATTCAAAATTCAACCGCGATGAGATGTCGAGGTCGGTATGCCATCCATCCGAATTGAAGTCGGTTTCGATGGCGTCGACGACATTGAATCCATACACATAAAATGGGTAATGGTCAGAACTGGAGCCCATCGCCGTCAGCATCGAGCTCAGGGTGGTGACGCGCTCGGCTGCTGCCTGAACGACGTAGCGGTAAACGGTATTGCGGCCGGCGGAAAGGTCAATCTGGCGGGCATCCTCGGGGTCATGGGCCACCATATCGTAGTTATACATAACTTCCAGGTCCGTCTCATCCTCGTAGAAAGTATGTGCCGCTTCATAGGAACCGGCCAGGCCTATTTCTTCGGCTGAGAAGGCGATAAATATGACCGTCTTGCGCAGCGGGATATCCGCCAGAATACGAGCCAGTTCCAGGACAACGGTCGTACCGGAGGCGTTGTCATCGGCTCCCGGCGCATAGACCATTGGGCCGGGGGTGATACCGTAGGTTATCGAGTCATAGTGACCGCCGACGACAATCACCTTGTCCGGCTCCGCCCAACCCGGCTTTACCGCCATAACGTTGTAGTGCCAGCCACCCTCGTAGTTGAAGCTGGGAGTGGTTACATCAGTATAGCCCCAGTCAAGAAACTTCTGCACCATCCAGTCGCGGGCGGCATCGATTGAATCGGAGTTCACATAGCGAGTCCGGAAGTCCTCCAGACGCGTATCGAAAAAATAAACCGAATCCTGAAGGACCAGGTCCGCCAGAGAATCGGAAGGAAATTCGTCGAAAAAACTCAAAATGCCGGCGATCGGCTCAGGTGCGAGGCGTATTGGCACGCGCAGGTCGGCCAGCCGGGCCATTTTCCCCTCGCCTGCCCCATAGGCCAGATCGCTGGCTCTGGAGATTCGCAAACCCATCCCTATTTCTATCTGTCCCGGCGGCAGCGCCGGGCGCTGCGCTTTCTTTCGGGGCGGATAGATCAAAAAGGTGGATACCGGATCGGCATCGGCAAATACAATCTCGTACTCAATGCCGGCTCGAGTGAGCGAGGCAGCCCGGTTGTCATCTATGAGGGCCAGGAATCGATCCTCCACCATGGCAAGAGCATGATCTACGATGGCCCTAACTACCTGTGCCTGATACTCATTCTTGATTGTGATAAGACCAATGTCATCGGCGCTGACCGGCAGTGCCATAAGTAAGACCATTGTGAAGAAAAGCGCGGATTTTGTCATGGGATTCTTGTACCTCCGGGATCAAGGTGCAACGGTATCCCATAATATAATAAAATCGCGCAAAATGTCTCTGACTTTTTGCCCGGTTTTTGTCAAGACCCGCCGAGATCGGGCTACTTAGATTTTGATACCTTTCTGGTAGGGCTTGAACTCGATCTTTTTCAGATCGACGGTATCGTAATCCAGGTCGATTGTTCTGTCAGATGGAAGCGAGGGGTACTCAGCTGGAGAAACAAGGGCTCGATTCTCCGATGGTTTGACATATCCCACGGCGATTTGAAAGGCCTTGGCGTACTGGTTCAAAAGCGTCCGCCGGGCGGTACCCTTTTTCATCTGGGGCGAGTTTTCCGCGAATGAAAAAACCAGCTGGGGATTCGATGAGTAGATTTGTACAGCACCGACTTTTTCCGCTTTGAGCTTTGATTTGACAAATTCCAGCAGCGAGAACAGGGCGCTGAATTCCAGATCGATCATATTACCCTCGGTACGACAGCGAAACATAATACCGAAAGCCGGGATCGCAAAACAAACCATCCCCCTGGAGAAGCCGTTTGACTCCAGAAACGGATCGAGCCGGCGGTTGGCAAAAGCCGCAATATAGCACTTCAAGGATGGTTTTTCTTTCTTCACAATTGGAAGTCGAAGCAAGGATAGTGCCGGCTAACGCGGTCGTGGCTAACACATTGAATAATAGGAACTTATATTGCCAGTAGCGACGCCGAACAGCCCGAAGACGCTGCCGATTACAGAGATGTTGAAATCGGTTATAACTTTATTGCGCCGACTGCATCAACTGCTTTCTCATCTCAGGCGCCGCCTCGATGTACTTCGCCGTGGCTGTAGCGTATACCCGGTCGTTGGACCCGCGGGCTTCGCCCTCGGTAAAAGTCACCCGTCCCTTACTTCTGACAACTCTGCCGCTCAGGGTAATCTTATCGCCGACCATCACGGGAAGAAGATATCTTACCGTCAGCTCAACCGTCACGACATACTTGCCCTGAGCCAGGATGGCTTTGATCATAACTTCGTCAAGCAACGAAGAGATTATGCCGCCGTGATAGATTCCGCGATAACCCTCGAATTCGGGGGCGGCGGTAATTTCCGATACAGCTTCTTCACCATCGAAAAAGAACTTTGCTTTGAGGCCGTGACGGTTTTGATCGCCGCATACAAAGCAATTCGAGTATCTGAGGATTTCTTTCATGACAGCTATGGTAACGGCCTGCGGAGGCGATGTCAACGACGCTGTTGCACGCGCAAAGAAAAGCCCGGCCAAACAGCCGGGCCTCAAAATCGACAGGTTGAACTATGGCAATCATCAATCCATCTGCTCGAGTAAAAACGTCATGATGGCTTTCTGAATATGAAGTCGGTTCTCGGCCTGATCGAACACGACTGACTGCGGACCGTCCATCACTTCATCGGTGATTTCCCTGCCCCGCTCGGCCGGCAGGCAGTGCAAAACGATAGCGTGGGGTGCCGCTTTCTTCAGCAGCGCGGAATTGAGTTGATATTCTTGCAGCTTGGCCGCTTTTTCCTCCGCCAGATGCTTATACCCCGTCGAAGCCCAGACATCGGTGTAAACGACGTCGGCCTCGGCCACGGCCTCATCCGGGCTGTCGGTAATCGTAATCTTGCTGTCGGGATTGGCCTTGGCGCGCCCAATAATATCCGGGTCGGGATGAGTATCGGCAGCCGTTCCTATTCTCAGGTCAAGCGGAATAAGCGCAGCCAGGTTAAGCCAGCTGTTGGTCACGTTGTTACCGTCACCCACATAGGCAATCTTATAGCGATCGCTGGGCTTGAGATGTTCCAGCATGGTGAAATAATCTCCAAGCACCTGACAGGGATGTACCAGATCGGTCAGTCCGTTAACGACCGGAACCGAGGCATACTTGGCCAGACCGTCGACATCGGACTGCTTGAAGGTGCGGATTACTATCATCCCGACGTATCGCGACAGGACCCGGGCGGCGTCAGCGACCGACTCGCGTTCGCCCAGCTTTATCTCCCGGTCGGTAATGTACATGGGGTGTCCACCAAGTTCAAACACGCCTACATCGAATGACACCCTGGTACGCAAAGACTCTTTGGTAAAGATGCAGGCAACCGATTTTCCTTCGAGAGGGCGGGGTGCGATCTTGCGGCTTTTCATCTGAGCACAGAGATCAAAAACTCGGCTAACTTCGGCGGCTGTCAAATCCGTTATTTGTGTCAAAGAACGTGGCATGATTCCTCCTGATTTATATGACTGGTTCGAGCCAAAATCGTGTGGAATTAAGAGCTTTGTTTTGACAATGTCAAGAAGCATGTGGCCTGCCCAAGAGATTTTTCGTGTCTCAGGCTGCCGGTTTTCGTCTCTAAGACATTAATATTTAAAAGTTGCTAACGGAAACTATGATTGTCATATTACGTACTCTAATAATGGATTTTACAGGAAGGACTGACTGCTGATGAAGCCGAGGAGCAAGCTAATCTGGGGTATTGTCTTAGTTGTACTGGGAATTATCCTGCTCGGCGAGACGACCGGCGCCTTTTGTGTCGAAGATCTTTTCAACGTAGTTTTTCCGCTGGCTCTCATTCTGATAGGCGTTTGGCTCATTTTTCGACGAAGGTCAACCGACAAAGCCGATCGTTATGCCCCTCCCCCACCACCTCCGCCGCCTTCGGCTACATTTGAATACCCCCCCGAGTCGCAACCACCAGCCGATGATACTGATACCGCCGGCGAGGGCCCGCAGGCAGAAAGCTCACACACCTCCCGTAATTACGAAGAACCTCGGATGACCCATGCGCCCAGCAGCGACGAGGCCGGCAAGCTGAAATACAGCAAGACCTTTGGCGACATGTTTATCGACTGTGCCGGCGTCAACCTGCAAAGTGTTGAGGTATCGGCCGGATTTGGAGACCTGGATATCAGGCTCAACGGCGGCGTCCTGGGGGATGGCTTAAACCGACTGATCATTTCAAGCTTTATAGGTGATATCAGAATTTTCACTCCGGCCGACATGCCAATTTTCGCCCACTGCTCTAATTTCGTTGGCGATATCGAAATAATGGGAAAGAGGGCCAGCGGCTTTGGCAACAGCATTGACTCACAAACCACGAATTACCAGGAGTCTGCCAGGAAGCTCTATGTTGCCTGTAACAGCTTCATCGGAGACATAAAGTTCTACGGCGCTTAGGACGGCCCTCCGCTACAAGATATACTTGCTCAGGTCTTCGTTTTCGATGATTCTATCGAGACTCTTCGAGACCATCCGCTCACTGACCACCACCTTTTTCTTTCTAACCGGCGGTTCAAAGAGAATATCCTCGAGCAGTGTGGTCAGCACGGTATGCAGACGGCGGGCACCTATGTTTTCCGAGGTCTGGTTGACTTTCTCCGCGTAGCCCGCAATCTTCTTTATGCTACCCGGCGAGAAAGTCAGATCAACCCCTTCAGTTTTTAAAAGCGCCTTGTACTGTTTGACAAGCGACGCTTGCGGCTCGGTCAGGATTCTTTCGAAGTCTTCAGCCGTAAGCGAATCCAGCTCCACCCGGATCGGAAATCGTCCCTGAAGTTCAGGGATTAGATCGGACGGCTTGGCCGCATGGAAGGCGCCGGCGGCTATGAAAAGGATGTGGTCGGTATGCACCATGCCGTACTTGGTTGTCACGCCACAACCCTCCACGATAGGCAAAATATCACGTTGAACACCCTCGCGGCTGACGTCAGGTCCTGTCCGGGAAGCATCGCCCACAATCTTGTCGAGCTCGTCGATAAAAATTATCCCCGACTCCTGCACTCTCTCCAGAGCCTCGGCAACAACATCATCCATGTTCACCAGCTTACCCATCTCCTCGTTGAAGACAAACTTGCGAGCTTCCTTGACTGACATTTTGCGACGCTTGGTTTTCTGGGGCAACAGGCCGGAGAACATCTCCTGGAAATTAACACCCAACTCTTCCATGCCCATCGGTGAAAAGATCTCGACCACCGGATACTGCGTCTGGGGAGCTTCCAACTCAACTTCACGATCGTCCAGCTTGCCCTCCAGCAGTTTTTGCCGCAGTTTAGCCCTCGTACGGGCCAGCGATTCGAGTTGTTCGGAGTCGGGCGTTTCGGTCGGCTTCGTCCTGGGGGGCGGACCCAGCAGCAAATCGAGAAGCCTTTCGTTGGCGTTTTCTTCTGCCTTGGCGTGCAGACTTTTGGACTTTTCCACCCGGACCATGTTGGCGGCGATATCCACCAGGTCACGCACCATTGACTCAACATCGCGACCCACGTAGCCAACCTCGGTGAATTTTGACGCCTCCACCTTTAAGAACGGAGCGCCGGCGAGGTCGGCCAGTCGCCGAGCTATCTCTGTCTTGCCGACTCCGGTGGGACCGATCATAATTATATTGTTGGGCATTATCTCCTGGCGGATGTCTTCGGGGGCATTTTGCCGTCTCCAGCGGTTACGGAGGGCTATGGCAACCGATTTTTTGGCCTCGGCCTGACCTACAATATACTTATCGAGGTGCTCGACGATTTCTTTCGGTTTCAGGTAGCTCCGATTCATTTGAGAGATTCCACCTTGATATTCTTGTTAGTATAGATACAGATGTCTGCGGCTATCTCCAGCGCCTTGGTGACGATCTTGTCAGCGGTAAGTTTCGGATTGGCATACATCAGGGCCCTGGCGGCAGCCAGGGCATAGGAACCGCCCGACCCGATAGAAATCAAGCCGTCATCCGGTTCAATCACTTCCCCGTTACCACTGATCAGAAAAATATGCTCTTTGTCAGTTACCGCGATCACTGCCTCCAACCTCTGCAGGCTTCGATCGGTCCGCCACTCCTTGGCAAGTTCGACCGCCGCCCGCGGCAAATTGCCGCTGTGCTCATCGATTTTCTTGTCGAGTAAATCATAAAGCGTCATGGCGTCGGCAACGGTTCCGGCAAAGCCGGCCAGGATCTTACCGTCATAAAGCTTGCGGATCTTTACAGCTTTGGTCTTCATAACGGTTTCATCGAACGTTACCTGGCCGTCACCGGCCAGTGCCGCCTGGCCATTGTGGATCAGGCCTACAATCGTCGTGGCATGTAGTTTCATCGTTCACCTCATTACTTTTTAGAGCCCGAACGCGGGTGAGCCAGCTTATAGGCCTTCTTCATCGACTCCGCGGTGATGTGGGTGTATTTCTGCGTCGTAGACAACGATGAATGGCCAAGTATCTCCTTTATAAGCATCAGGTCGGCACCGTTCTCCAGAAGATGGGTCGCGAACGAGTGCCTCAGCATGTGCGGAGTGAGATCCATTCCCGCGAGCGAGGCAAATTTCTTCACCAGCCGATCGACCGAACGTACCGTCAGAGGACCACCCTGACGATTCAAGAACAGATTCGGTGAATCGCTTGCTTTGACCTTACAGAAGTCTTCTCTGATAGGCAGGTAGTTGTTGAGGTCCGCCAGCGTGCTTTCACCGACCGGAACGATGCGGACCTTGTTGCCCTTGCCGAGCACGGTAATAGTGCCGCTGTTTAAATCGAGGTCGGACAGCTTTATGTTGCTCAACTCTTCGCGCCGGATACCGGTGGCGTAAAAGAGAGCTATCATCATGTAGTCACGCCAGTAATAAAAAGCCTGTTTTTCGGGCTTACTGCCGCCGTGGTCAAAAAGACGGCCGATCTCGGTCTGGGGGACAAACTCCGGGATGCCGGCCCGATACTTCATGGCGGGCAACTTGAAAATATACTCCTTGAGCTTCTCGCGCCCCGACAGGTATCGCTGAAAACCGGACAGCGCCGAGAGGAACCTGGCCATCGACCGGTTGGATATTTTCTCCTCCGAGCGCTGGTGCAGATATATCCTCAGAAACAGCGGGTCGTTCTTTTTTGCCGATGGAAGTCGCTGATACTGATCGTTAAGGAACTTTACCCACGGGCGAAGGTCCCGGCGATAAGCCTCCACCGTGCGCGGCGCACACTGCCGATCGGTGCACAAGTACTTCAGGTACTTTTCGAGCAAATCTTCTAACACGTAATCAAAATATCCAAAAACAAAAAGCCGGTCAATCAAATTGCCGGACTATGCAACAATAAAGCCGGAGCATTTCTGCTCCGGCTGAAATATTCACTGAAAATAGCCCTGTCAGGCAACAGTCTTCTCTTCCGTCGAACTTTTATCCATCTGATGTTTACACTCCGGGCAGCGGTAATATTCGCCTTTTGCCTTGGAAACCTTCAAAACCATAAAAGGGTGATGACATACCGGACATTCAATCTTGGCCGGCATATCCCAGCTGGCGTAATCGCACTTGGGATAATTGGAGCAACCGTAGAACAATCTTCTGGCCTTGGTCTGCTTTTCAATAATCTCGCCCGAACAATCCTTGCGGGGACATTTGATGCCCAGAGTGATAGCTTTGGTGTTTTTGCAGTCGGGATAGGCCGAGCAGGCCATGAAGCGGCCGAATCGACCGGTCTTGATAACCATTGGTGATCCGCATTTCTCACACTTCTGGTCGGTTTTGCTCCGGGCCTCTTCTTCCGGAAGCGGTTTCGTCGATTTGCACTCGGGGTAAGCTGAACAGGCCAAAAACCGGCCGTTCCGTCCCCACTTTATAACCATTGGCGAACCGCACTTTTCACATTTGATGTCGGTCTTCTCTTCCATCGACGCCTTGATTTCCTTCTGCTTGCCCTTAAGCTCGCCTATCGTCTCCATGAAGGGCTCGTAGAATTCGCTGACTACCTCGACCCAATCGTCGGACCCCTCCTCAATGGAGTCCAGCTCCCGCTCCATCTCGGCCGTGAAACCGACGTCAAACAGGTCGGGGAAGCTCTGCACAAGTATCTTGCTGACGGCTGTTCCCAGTTCGGTCGGCTTGAGTTTCCGCTGCTCCATCTCCACATACTTACGGTCCTTGAGGGTGGAGATGATCGTTGCGTAGGTTGAGGGACGGCCGATACCGTCAGCTTCAAGCTCCTTGACCAGCATCGCCTCCGAAAACCGCGGCGGCGGCTTTGTGAAAGACTGCGATGGATTGAGAGCAAAGAGTTTGAGCTGGTCATTCACTTTCAGAGGAGGCAACGAATCAACACCATTTATTCCATTGCCGTTTTCATCCGGTTCTTTTTCTTCGTGATAAATCTTAAGAAATCCGTCAAAGGCGATTCGTTCGGCGGCCGCCCTGAACTTAAACCGGGCCGCGTCAATCAATACCGTCTCGACGTCGAACTTGGCCGGCGACATCTGAGAAGCCACAAAGCGATTCCAGATAAGCGAATACAACTTGAACTGCTGCGGCGTCAGGCGCTTTTTTACTTTATCGGGCGGAAGATTCATGTAGGTCGGACGGATAGCTTCGTGAGCATCCTGCGCAGATTTCTTCTTGCCGTACTGAACCGGTTTGGACGGAAGATACTCTTTTCCGAAGGTTTTCGATATATACGACCGGACAGCCTTGAGAGCCTCGTTGGAGATACGCGTGGAATCGGTGCGCATGTACGTTATCAGTCCAACCGGGCCTTCTTTGCCTATTTCTATTCCCTCGTACAGCTTCTGAGCCGTCGACATTGTCTGCTTGGCACTGAAACCGTGCTTTTTAAAGGCTTCCTGCTGCAAGGTAGAGGTTATAAACGGTGCCGAAGCTTTCTTGGTCTTATGTGAACTCTTAACATCGGAGACAACATATTCGGCCTTTTCCAGCTCCTTTATATACCCCTTAACTTCTTGCTCGGAACTGATGGAAATCTTATTCTTGCCCGATCCGTTCGGTGTCACTACCGTCATGCCATCGATTTTGTACAGCCGGGCCGTAAATTTGTCTTTCTTCTTGGTGCCCAACTCGGCCTGAACTTGCCAGTATTCCTGCGGTTTGAAAGCATTGACCGCTTCTTCACGCTCGGCAATCAGCCGCAGGGCAACCGACTGGACCCGACCCGCTGACAGGTTGCGGGCAACGGTGCTCCACAAAAACGGCGATACGGTGTAGCCCACGATCCGGTCGAGAACCCGGCGGGCCTGCTGGGCATTAACCAGATTCATGTTAATCTCGCGCGGATTGGCAATAGCCTCGGTGACGGCCGGCTTGGTGATCTCATTGAAGGCAACTCTGACGATGTCGGCCTTGATACCTTTCTTGATGCTGTTGGCCACGTGCCAAGCGATGGCCTCGCCCTCGCGGTCCGGGTCCGGCGCCAGAAAGACGGTCTTGGCGTTCTTGGCCGCCTTCTTGAGGTCCCTGATGACCTTTTCCTTGCCCTTGATGACTATATACTCGGGGCTGAAGTTGTTCTCCGGGTCAATTCCGATTTTGGACTTGGGCAAATCCCGGATATGCCCAACCGTTGCCAGAATATCAAAATCTTTTCCTAAAAAGCGGGAAAGGGTTCTGGTTTTAGCGGGGGACTCAACTATCAGCAGGTTCTTGGCCATTTAGTTCCTTAAAGGATCGAAGTTGAAAAGTAATATTTATTACATCGAATTAGAGCGCGTAAACTTTACCTTGCCCTCCAAAAGATCTTTGAGGGCTACCATGGTGATCTTTCTGGCTTCGATCTCCACCAGGGGGTTCTCTTCCATCTTCTCCAGCGATCTTAAGCGCTTGTTATTCAAGCTCCTGGCGTGCTGCGAAGCTACAATAACGGCTTCGTACCGGTTCAGTCCGAGCTTGGTAAGTTCCTCAATTGACAATCGATGCACCTGTGCCTCCTTACAAAAATCAACCACTTAAACTGATAATTTCTTGATTTGTTCCGGCCTGACCTTCTCGGTTCGACAGTGATGACAATTAATAATACTCAAAACCTCTTTGACGGCCGTGTCGAGATCTTCGTTGAAAACAGAATACTCAAATCTGCGATAAAGTCTGATTTCCCGTTTGGCATTCTCAAAGCGAACCCGCCTCTGCTCTTTAGTCTCCGTGCCCCGCTTTATCAATCGCTTTCTCAACTCGGCTATCGAGGGCGGCAGAATAAATATCGTAATCGCCTCGGGGTACTCCTTTTTGAGCCTGAACGCCCCCTGGACATCAACATCCAGAATCATCACCCCGCCGTTTCTGATTACCTCCTCCATCGGCTTTCGGGGTGTGCCATATCGATAAAGATGCACTTTAAAGTGTTCGGCGAAGAAGTTGGCTTTTATCAGCTTTCTAAACTCGCTGTCTGTGACGAAGTAATACTCGCGACCGTTTCTTTCTCCCCGCCGCTTGCGCCGGGTGGTATATGAGATTGAAAATGCCCAGCCTCTCCGCTTGCGCGCAGGAGTCAACAGCCGGCGGCATATGGAAGTTTTTCCTCCGCCGGAGGGCGATGATATGACAACGATAGTCCCTGGCTTCCGCTTCATCTAACTATGCCGGCTCCCCCATCACTCAACGTTCTGCACCAGCTCCCTGACCTTTTCAATCTGTTCCTTCATTGATATGACCAGCGAAGAAATGTCGGCATCGGTCGATTTCGACGAAATCGTATTGGCCTCGCGATTCATTTCCTGCAGTATAAAATTCAGTCTTTTCCCCGCCGGCTGGTGGCTTCTCAATGCCTCGCTGAATTGCTGAATGTGGCTGAGGAAACGAGTGCACTCTTCGGAGATATCGGTCTTTTCGGCCATCAGGGCGATCTGTTCCTCAATTCGAAGATTATCAGGAACAGGAGCGTCCAGCAACTCGTTCAGACGCCGGGTGATTTTTTCACGGTAGAATTCAACCGCCCGCGGCGCGGACTTAATGACCTGCTTGGTTTGCCGGGTCAGCATCGACATACGCTTTTTCATATCACCGGCCATAACCTTCCCCTCCTTGCGCCGCATTGCCAACAGATCATCTAACGCCTTCACCATAACCCGCTTAAGCTCTCGCCAGATCACCGCTTCGTCCAGACCCGCTTCATCGGGCCGGGCAACCTCGGGCAGAAGCAGCAGGTCATGAATGGTGATTTCACCGTCAACCTTGAGCTCCTTCTTAATCGCCCGCAGTTGGCGATAATAAGCTTTTATAGCGATATTATTAATGTAGAACTGCTCGGCCGAGCCGTCATTACCGTCAAATCCAACATAGACGCTGATCTTTCCGCGACTCAGCCTGGAGCTGATAAGGTCACGGATTTTTGGCTCCAGCGTAAAAAACTGCCTCGGAAGCCGCTGAGATATCTCCAGAAACCGGTTGTTCACGCTCGAAATCTCAACCGTGAACCGCCCCAATCTTGTTTTCAGCTCGGCTTTACCAAAGCCGGTCATCGAATTCATAAGGCTAACCTTTATAAAAAACAGGCTAAAGAATAGCCCTTTAGCTCAATTTGTCAACTGATATTACCCCTAAAGTGACTCTGAGGCCCTATTTGACCGCATGCTGCCGCTTTTCCTCGACTTTGGATGACCCTGACCTGTTATCTGCCTGCTCCGGCCCGACCGGGCCCGATAGTGACGACTTTATACTCAGCGCGGATTGGTGTATGCTTCTTACTCGCTCAGTCAAGTCGTTGTCGGGCAACCTGGTACGGCCGAGTATGGCTTCGGCGGCAGCAAGTATGTTATCGAGCGGTACTGTCAGTTCCCGGTGCAGAAACCGGAAACTCTCCACATGTGGACGGGCATCGCGACGTTCTCTGGCACCTATCATTTTTTTCCTGTGATACAGGCCGGCAATCATCCTGGGTACGACGCTGTAAAATGAGTGATCTTTAAGAAGAATTTCCTTGCAGCCGCATCGGAGAACTTCTCTTGTGCTGGCTTCCGTGAGATCCTCGGCCACAACCACAATCGTAAGTTTTGGGTCAATCTGCTTAAGCGAACGCAACAACGCGAGCCCATCGCACTCCGAAAGGACAAAATCGACAATGGCAATGTCAAAGGGTTGGGAACGGGCTATTCGTAGCGCCTCATCGGCGCATCGAGCAAGAACTACTCTGGAATGGTCGAGGCGTTGGGCAATCTGCCTCTCCATCAGCAGCCCATGATATTGATTCTCTTCAACGATAAGTATGCTTGCTTCTGAATCCGACAATGGAATCATCACGACTTATTCCACGGGAATTTTTATCTTCACCACACTTCCCTCCCCCATCGCAGAGGAGATACTGATATCTCCCCCAAGAGCCTGTATAATTCTCCTGGCTATGGTCAGTCCGACCCCGCTTCCCTCGATGGCCTGGACTTTTCGGTCAGGCGCCCGGAAGAACGGGTCGAACACTTTTGGCAGATTCTTGGCGGCAATGCCGAAACCATTGTCGGCTATCGTAATCTCACAGATATCGTCAGTAACACTGGCCTTCACTTTTATCTGCACGGCAGGTTTGTCATTATATTTCATACAGTTACCCAGCAGCCGATAGATCGCCTGACCCAGCAGTCTGGGTCTCGTCTTGACCTTGGGTAAATCCTTATACTCGCACTTAACATCGCTGCGCGACCCTTCCGGCAAAAGCTGACGCAACTGCTCGTTTATCAGCAAGTTGAGATCCGTTGTATCCGGCGAATCCTCATCGTTGATGAGGCCTATGCACTGCTGCAGATCACTCACGGCGCTTCTGACGGCAGCAGTGCGCTCGGAAAGAGATTCCAATTGCGCGTTGCCGTCTTCTCTCAACTCATTATAAAACTCGTGACTCAGGCGCCTGGCGCTGTCCTCAACCGATTGAAGATCCTCAAACAACTGGTTTAGCACTGACTGCCACATACTGAGATCGGCCTGGTCATCCGATGAGCTTTCAATCAACGAGTATTCGGGCACCAGCACAAAACAACTGCTGAGGTTCCCCGGCTCATCGCTCAGCCTCATTACCGTCAGGACCGCCCTTTCTGAGGGGGAGGTTTTGACGCCCAGCGTGAGCTCATCCGGGATGGCGGTATCATCGGGTGAAGTATTGAGGTAATCGACAATCGGCCTTGCCAGTTCGGACGAATTATAATCGGTCAGGCATCCGATGGCATCCAGGTAGTTACCCTCGAGCTGACGCTCATCGAAGATTCTGAGTGCTGACGGGTTATAGCCAATTACGACCCCTTCTCTGTCAATGAGAAAGGCAGCGATACTGAGTGAATCAAGAAAACCTACAGTGAACTTAATATCGCCAGCAGCCTTACTGTCGCCCGAGGCGGACTCGCCGGGGTTGGATAACCGGCCTACCAGGTTCAGGGCCAGCCGTGCGTTTTCAATCGAAACCTGGGCCTTTTGGTGGTCGAATTCTTCGCCATACATCAACCGCACGAGATACCTGTTCCCGTCACACGTCTGCAGGCAGGTAACATACTCGTTCGGGGCCGAACCGAATCTCTCCAAAACGCTCTGCACGGCCTGCTGGTCGAGAAAAGAGTATTCTTCGCCCGAGCGGGCGATTTGAACGTGCAGCTCGCCGGCGTCGGGCATCTGGCCAAAGGCGGACTCTCCAGGATCCTCACCGCACACCGCAGAGCGTGGCTCAAGTCTCTCTTCAGTAATCAGATAAACGCAGGCCTGGTGCGTGCCCGTAAAACGACACAGAAGTGAAAGGGCCTGTCTCCAATCCCAGGGTGTCGGCAGAGTCAATATCTCCTTGATGAAAGAAACCTGGGGCTCTGACCTGGTTTCCTCTGCGCTACTGTAAGTCGTCGCCTGGTCCGCATCTATTATCAACTGGTAGTTTACCGGATTGCCGGCAATGAAATTCAAAGACACAACCACTCTTACATTTTGGGCCTCGCCGGCCCGATTGAAGATGGTTATTGTGGTAGTATCATAGAATGTTTCGTAGTGATTACGGTGTGAAAGCAACTGCTCGACCAGATGCTGGGAAGATTCATCGAGAAACTCAAGAAACGACTTACCAAACAACTGTTCCTTGGTATATCCAAGCAGAGCTTCGATTTTCTCATCGAGATAGACGAATCTCCCTTTTAGATCAATCTTACAGACCGCACACCGCGTCAAGCCGATGCTGCTTACGGATTGATTACTTGTCATCTTGCGTTTATCTAGTTCGTTTTCAGCAGCTTGAATTGATATGTCTGCCGGTCGGTGATTACTACAACAATATATACACCGGCCGCGACCGCCTCACCGTCGAGGTTGCGGCCATCCCAGAGCTGCTGTAATCCATATGTTGCATCGGCAGTTGGGAGGAAATTATTGACTTGTTCCCATACAATTTCTCCCGCGGTGTTGAAAATTGAAATAGATTTGACCTCTCCAGCCGCCTCACCAACAAAAATGCGGACCGATTCGGAAAAGGGATTAGGACCGGCTGAAACAGCTTGAGGGCTGTTGGTGGCGGTTGACGCCACATCTCCAAATACCTGAAGCTCGAAATACGACGTGTCAGCGAACTCGGTCACCGCCGCGGCCAGACCAAAAATCAAGCTGGGAGGGCTCTCGGCATCAGCATTTACCTCGAGTATACCGGTGCCATCCCCGTTGTCGAAAAACTCCATCCATTCCGGCAGGTCAACGCTCGACAACAAGGGGGTCGGTCCGTCCCAGTTCTGAATTGACACGTCGAAGGTTTCCGGATGGTCATATTTTACTTGAAGTATTTCTGGTAAGTCAAAAGAAATAAACAGATTGGCGGAGCGCGTAGCGTCAAACAGGCCATAACCGAAATCGTTGTCGGGATTATCGCTACGGTTGCCCGTCCGTCTTATACGCTCCAGAAGTTCCCGAGCGCTGAGGGCAGGGTCACGCTCCAGAGCAAGGGCGGCACCCCCCGCAGTGAGCGGCGAAGAAAAGGAAGTCCCGTTGGAGTACTTGTAGCCACCCAAGTGACTGGCCACAAAAACGCCTACCCCCAGGGTGGTAATGTCAGGTTTTATGCGGTTGTCGGAGGTCGGTCCGGGCGAAGAAAAACTGGCCAGGGACGAATCAGGGTTAACCGCCCCCACTGCCAGAACCGAGTCGCCGTCGGCCGGGGTGCCGATGTGTCCCCAGGATCTGGTGCGGTAGTTCCCCGCCGAACTCACCACGAGTATATTCTTTGAAGCAGCAATATCCGCTGCGACCGTAATCAGGGCGGTGTTGCCGTCCAGATCATCGAAGGTGTAACTGCCGCTGTCGGTAAACTCTGTGTATCCGACCGAAGAGTTGATAATATCGACGCCAAGTGTGTCGGCCCATTCCGCCGCCGCAATCCAGTTATATTCCTCTATTTTGATTTCGGCGCCGTCGCAGGTGATCTCCGTTTTGGCAAGGGCGAATTCGGCTCCCGGAGCAACTCCGATGAGCGTGTCGGGATCGTAACCGCCTATGACTGACAGCACTGCTGTACCATGAGAGGTCTGATCGGTCGAGCTGGCCGACGGACATTCCGGATCGTCAACACCGAGGTCGTCGTTGATGAAATCATAGGTGGCGACGATATGAGTCGAGTCAAAGGACCGGTGGGCGGTATTGAAGCCGGTATCGAATATCGCGATTCTGACCCCCTGACCGGTGTAACCGAGCCAGTGTGGTCTGACGGCCTTTATGAATCTGTTCTGAAACTCGGAGAAACCGTAAGCAAAGTCAATCGTTTGAATTCGTGGTAGCGATGGTTTGGGGTAATCCAGATCGTCGTCCCTCTGCCTCGTCAACGTTCTTACCGGGTCTACCGTGCTGACAAATGGGAGTGCCACCGCCTTCGAGAGACCGGACCAGTCGGCCTCCACTACCACTGCCTTAAACCAGCGCGAGGCAAACTTCACCGACAATCCGCTGGCCTCCATCACCCGGAGGATGGAATCGGCTATGGGGAAATCGCGGTTGTCGATCAGAAAATTCGCCGGATCGACTTTAGCGCGTCGGGCAAGCGCTTTATCCGACAACTCAATGGCCGAGGAGGCGGCAACAGCCGGATCGAGATAGAGCCAGTACTTGTGTCGTTCGCCGGCTGCCAGACTGCTGGCAACCGCTTTAGCCGCCGGGGTCAGTTTATCTGAATTCGGGACAGCCTGGCTCCAGGCTGTTCCCGAGAGAAGCAACGTAGTCAAAAGACACAGCCAACCTGTCACAATCCGATATTCAATGTGCTTGTCTATTTCGTTCATCAGGGCGCTAACCGTAGTTGGATATCTATAGAAAGAACGGTCGGCGGTGTCGATTTGTTCTTGAGGCAAATCTTGCCAATTTGTCCCCCCCTGGTATTTCCCGGGCTTGGGCCCTACAAAACGTGGGCCAGGAAATCCTTCGTTCGCTGATTGGTCGGGTTAGTGAAAAACTGCCGGGGCGCGGCCTGTTCGACGATCTTGCCTTCGTCGATGAAAATGACCCGGTCGGCTACTTCGCGAGCAAAACCGATCTCGTGCGTGACAATAAGCATCGTCATGCCTTCGGCCGCCAGCTGCTTCATAACTTCGAGCACTTCACCGATCATCTCCGGGTCGAGGGCCGAAGTCACTTCATCAAACAACATTATCTTCGGATTCATAGCCAGCGCTCTGGCAATAGCTACACGCTGCTTCTGCCCACCGGACAACTGACCGGGAAACGCCTCGGTCTTGTCCGCCAGTTCTACCTTGTTCAACAGTTCCGTGGAAACGCGGGCAGCCTCGGTCCGGGAGCGCTTTCGAACCACCCGTTGCGCCAGGTTGACGTTTTCGATCACCGTCAGATGCGGAAAGAGGTTGAACTGTTGAAAAACCATACCCACCTCGAGCCTGATCTGGTGAATCTGGCGGTGATTTCTATCAATCAGGAAGCCATCAACATTAATCTCACCGGATTGAATCTCTTCAAGTGCGTTCAGACATCGCAGCAGGGTTGACTTCCCTGATCCCGACGGTCCCAGGATAACCACTACTTCGCCATGGTCAACGCTCAAACTGATATCGTCGAGGGCGACGATTTCACCAAAACGGCAGACAATGTTCTTGATGTCAATTATCATGGCGGGTGACTCCATAACCATGAATCGCGAATCGCTTCTCCAGGCGCTTTACCAGCCGGGTGAGCGTCAGGGTCATAATCAGGTATATTATGCCCACCATCAACCAGGTGTGAAAGTCGAGAAAATACTGGTTGGCGTATTCCCGTCCGGCCCGGGTAAGCTCTCGCAGTCCGATAATCGACACCAGCGAGGAATCCTTCAGGCAGGCAATAAACTCATTTGCCCCCGGCGCCACGACTATCCGGAACGACTGCGGCAGAATTATGTGTCGAAGAGTCTGCCATCGTGTCATTCCGAGCGACATGGCTGCTTCGTGCTGACCGTAATCGATAGCTTCAATTCCCGAGCGGAAAATTTCGGCCATGTACGCGCCATAGCATACCCCCACTGCCAGCACACCGGCCACAAACCGGTCAAGATTGACAAACTTGCCAAGACCGAAATAAAAGAAGAAGATAAGTACCAGCAGGGGCACTCCCCTGAGAACATTTATGTATGCCCCGGCTATGCTCCTGATGAAACGATTTCGCGAGATGCGGGCGATGCCGAAGACCAGGCCGCAGATAAGGGCCAGCAGGTAAGCCAGAACCGAAATCAGGACAGTCCAGTGAACCACCTGAATCAGGTAGTAGAAGATTTTCGAAAGAATTCCAAACTGCTCAGCCAGCCACGTCATTTGTTATCACCAGTCTCTTGAGGCGCGCCCGGTTGCGGAATTGCTTCGGTTCTATTTTTTCTTCAACTTGTCCAGCAGATTCCCGGCTTCATCCTTGAGGTTCTCGCCCAGGTTCTTCGCCAGCGCTGTATAGTCGACATCAAACGACGGTTGATCGATCGTACCGCCGAAGGCAATCGGCAACTTGATGCGATCGACACTCTTATCCGACAACAAACCGGCCAGGTTACCCAGCAATCCCTTCTGCGAAACAAGCTTCTCGGACCACTCTTTCGACAACAGGATAGTGCCGCTGTAACTTATGTCTCCCGTAAAAGCGTAGAAACCGTCCAGCTGAACGTCACCCACCTTACCCAACCCGGTCTGGAGTTTGTCAACTGATACTTTGCCATCCTTGACAACCACGTTTGTACTCAGATCGCGCAGGGACTGTTCCTTCTCAAAAGTCTCGCCGGCCTTCGATGCCAGGCTGCTTATGGCGGAGAAAACGACGCCCGACGTAACTACCTTCCCCTGCTGCATCGACGACGCCGAGTTCATGGTCAGCGAATTCAAAAAATCCTGCGCCTCCCAGCCGCTGGCATTGTAATTGCCCTCCATATTGACCTTGCCGAACAGGTAGCCGCCGAATTTCGTGAACCGGCTGACAAAGTCGTCCGCTTCGACATTGCTGGCCTTGAACTCGCCAACGTACCGGGGGTTCTCGAAATCCTGCAGGTCAATCGTGGTCTTGCCCGAAACGTCACCGGTGTACACCTTCCCGGTAGCGTCGTAGCATTCGATCTTGCGATCGTAAACCTTTATCTTCCCCTGAAGCGATGTAAACTCAACCTGGCTGTAGATAAGGGTGTCCACCTCAAACGTCCCCTGTCCGTCTATGTCAGGCAGGATGAAGGGCGAGATCGAGTCCACCGACACGGTAGCACGATTTTCCCCGGAGCCGGGCACGGCCTCCGGAAACAGTTTATCCGCATCGAACCGGTTCGAGGACAGCTGGAACAGAAATAACGGCTTGTTGACCTGGCTGCGGTCCACTCCTTCGATCGGCAGAAGGTACGGAAAGGGGTCGACCAGCTTGCCCGAGAATGAGGCATCACTTGATACGAACTTCGCCGTAAGGTTATTGACCGTGATGGTATCCGGCGCGATAGTCATCTCCGCCTCGAAATGGGTCACCGGCTCCGGTAACAGCGAATCGGTATAAGAGGCGTTCCGAATAGTCAGCTTTCCGCTCGGCCGAAGCCGTTCGTAGTCGGTCAATACCCCTGTCATCTTTATGTTTGTGCTCAGGTCACCCTTGAGCTCGGGATTTCCCGTAGGCGGCAAAAACATGTTTACCACCGCCAGATCGACATTCCCTGACACCGAACCGTCAATGGTGGGTGCGATCATGCGACGGGTGACCGAATCCGCCATGAAGTACGGAACCAGATCGTTAAAGCGACCCTCGAAAGACAGGTCGCCCGACTTCATTCGCCCGGTGAGCTTCCTGACATGGGTGAGGCGGTTGTCGAAATAAACGTCGAGATCAAAAGATTCGACCGGCTCGAAAAGGGCCGCCGAGTTATAGCTGCCGCCGGATACCTTGAGGCTGCCGGAGAAACTCATGGAGCCGAAGTCTCTCGGCTTACCGGAGAGCTTTATGTCGAATTCGCTGCCGCCGGCAATGGTGTGCTGACCCTCGGCCGGGAGGAACGGCTGCAGATAGGCCAGGTTGAACTTGCCGGCCAGTTCGCCGTTCGCGGTGGGATCATCGAAGTTGTCCACGACCAGGTGCCCCTTGACGGGATTTCCGTCGAAGTAGGCATCCTCGATATTGAATCTCAGGTTATCGGTCTTGAAGTCCAGCAGGGCGCGGCTGAACTCGAATTGGCCCGGCACCTCCCGGTGAGAGAGATTCATCGAGGTTATCAGCGCCGTGCCGTAATAGGTAAGGGTATCTGGATGGTCGGGGTCATACTCAACATCAAGGTCCAGCGTAAAGTCGCCGTCTATCTCGAAATCCCGGGTGGCTTCCAGTTTCTCCGGCGGAAGCAGAGCGAATAAATCAGCCACCGAGATCTTCTCGGATTTAATCGACACCTTGCTCTTTAGCTGCCCGGTTGGATCATGCGCTTCCCCCTTAAGAGCGAATTTTACCCGGTTGAGTTCCAGCCGGGTTTCTTCGAACGTAATTTGCCTGGTAGCAGGGTCGTAGTCGAGATTGTAATCGAGCTTCACCGATAGCGGTGGAAGTGGAACATCCAGCGACACCGCCACCGAATCGACTTCTATACTTCCCGATGAACGATAGTAATTCGCGCGCGGGCTTGTTAATGAAGTAGACAGGTCAAGATTGTTAAGGCGGAAACTCATGCCGGAACTATCGTCGACAAAACTTAGCATGCCGTCATTGATTACAAGCTCGTCAAAGGTTACGGCAAAAGCCGCTGCCTTGGCCTCGGGCGCAACTTTCTCAGCCAGCTCGGGCGGTGCTTTTTTTTCGACGGCCTCGAACGTGTAGTTGTTGGTGCCATCGGCACGCTTGAGCATAGCTATCTCGGGACGGTTAATAACCAGCCGGTCGATTTTGTAGTTTCCTGAAAGCAGCGGCAGAATCTGCAGCTTGACATCGACATCTTCGGCCTTAAGGAAATCGCCGTCTTCCATGGCAGCAGGATTGCCTACCGCCACATTGCCAAGTCTGACCCCCAGACCGCCCCAGAACGAAATGGCCGCATCTTCGACTGTTATCGTTCGTCCCAGCTGGGCGCTGCCGCGCTCCACCGCCATCTCTTTAGCCTTCTCAATCGGAAAGAACAACCATAAACCAGCGATCGCGAGTATCAACAGGACGATGACAGCACCGGCCACCCAGCCCAGAATCTTCAAAAACTTCTTCATATATACTTATATCCTCCAAAAGCCACTTGGCTTAGAATTCTAAGAAGAAAACCGGTGGGAAGCAATTAAAATCACAAAGGGGGCAGTGCCCCCCTCGTCAGTAACGAATTACGAAGATTGAGCTTTACAGGGTCAGGCCTTCTCCGGGCTTGAGTATAAACACTTCGGCACCTTTTACCCGGTCGGCGAAGTTCTTGGGATCCTCGGCGATGATGTCCCAGGTATCGTAGTGGAACGGCACCACCTTGGCTGGGGACAAAAATTCGACCGCCTTGACGGCATCGTCAACCCCCATGGTGAAATTGTCACCGATAGGTAGAAAGGCCAGGTCAATACGGTTCATCTCACCAATCAGCTTCATGTCATAAAACAGGCCGGTGTCACCGGAGTGGTAGATCGTGGCCCCGCCGATTGTGATCAAAAAACCACAGGGCGGTCCCGTGTAACGCGACGCATCGGCGCCGTAACCGCCACCGTGATGCGCGATAGTGAGTTTGACGCGCCCGAAATCGAATTTGTGCGAACCGCCGATATGCATCGGATGAATCTGCGCACCTTCCCCTGCGCAAAGGTTGGCCAGCTCGAAATTGGCGATTACCGTGGCCTTGTTGCGTTTGGCGATAGCAATAGCGTCCCCGACATGATCTCCATGCCCGTGAGTCAGCAGTACGTAGTTGACATCGACATCAGATGCCTTGACCGGTGCCTTGGGATTATCCGACAGGAAGGGATCAATGATGAGCTTGTGTTCTCCCTCGGTAATGGTCACACAGGAGTGACCGAGAAATTTGACCTGCGGCATTTTATCTCTCCTTGATTATTGTTGGCAGCGTGGTGATGTGCAATATTAGCGCAAGATTATGGCAGGTCAATGATATTTTTGGATTTTGGCGGCTGGTCGGTAACGCCTTAAGTCTCCAGTAGCGAGGCCCGAAACAAACACACCGGGAATGACGCGTTCAAGTCGCCGGTGTGGGCGTAAGTAGCTCCGCGGCAGGCCCCGCGGCAAACACGGAAGTACTGACAGTCGCGGCAATGACCATGAATCTGGCTGTGATCGTATCTGGCCATCTCCGACATCTTGGGGTCGTCAATAAGTTCCAGAAGCGGACGTAGTCGCAGGTTACCAACCTTAAACCTATCGTACAGTAGTCCGGTACATGGGTAGACGTCGCCATTATCCGATATATAGAATGTCTCCGTCCCTGCATTGCACTGGTGACAACTGTAACCGGGAGGCACCGGCCCATGGCCCGCGTCAAAGACTATTGTTGGAGACTCTACGTCCACCAGTCTCTCCACAAGAGCATACAGTTCGCGGTGATGGTCGGAAAACTCCAGCCTGTGCCGGGCCTCGCCGTCCTCGGCATCACCGTGAGGAACAAAACCGCAGAATCTTATTGAGTTGACACCCAGGTTTCGAGCCATAGCAACATAGTCCATAACATCGTCGATGGTATCGCGAGAGATGATCATGGCCAGGGTCACCGGCAGACCGGCTTCCAAACACATCTTTGCTCCGTTGATAACTAATTCGAAGTCCGCCAGGCGGGCCCTGCGAATATTACGGTTTTTCTCCGGCGTCGAACCGTCGAGACTGATCTGCAGCGCCCTCAGTCCAACCTCCGCCAGCTTTGCCACCCGTCTTTTCGTGAGCGGAATGCCATTGGTCGTAATGCTCGACGTGATTCCGTAGCGCTGGGCGTATCTCATAAGCTCTTCCAGATCTTTTCTGAGCAGAGGTTCCCCCCCGGTCCAGCCGATATTCTCTGCTCCCAGACCGGGCATCAAGTCAATAATCTCGCGACACTCCTCGGTGGTAAGCTCCCCCGTGGATGTTTTGGCGGCTGAAGTGTAGCAGTGCGGACACGACAGGTTGCATCGTCGGGTTATGCCCCAGCCGATGGAGCTATATTTTCTCTGTCCGGAAGTAGTCATAACAGTCTGATGATAGTCAAAATACAGGGGAAACACGGTCTGTCAACATTAACCGCGTCTCCCCTTATGGTTGTATACTCGTCGAAGTCTTACCTAATCACCGGCGGCCAGACCAGGTAAATCAGTCCTCCGCTTGGTAGCGGACAGGGCTTTTTCCTGCTTGCTTCGGGGCCGATGACAGAAACAAAGATTTCCCCTCCTCTGTTTGTCGTGTATTGTTTTCTTCAGATTGGAAGCAGCATCGCTGACCAATCTGCGCCAACGTTACACCCGGCTACCAAATTGCCGGCGGCGGAAGAATGCTTATCACTTTCTTGGGACAAGGTCCCGTCTTGACGGCACATCCTGGTCCGGATCCTGCAGTGCTTCGATCAGGCAGAACGATAAACAGCATCAGATCACCTCCTCTCTTAATTCATAAAGGTACCTTAGCACAAGCAGCTCCTCCAAATTTTTCCTCCAGGGACTGCACCCAGATTTGATCATATTGCTACGGTCTTCTATCGCGATTGGACACCCACCCATACAAACGGGCAGAATGTCACACTTAACACACTCCGAACTGTCAAACGGGTCGAATGCTGTGAACCGCCACTGGTTCGACTGCTGGAACGATTCCGGATCATCACCGAACACATTACACACCGAGTCGTCGACTCGCGCCGAAGCCTGTTCCCAGCACTTGAACACATATCCGGTCGGCGCTACTAAAAATGAACGGCTCGAATCGAATCCGCATCGCCGGAAGGGAATCAGATACGGATAATCCATCCGGTTGGAAACGCTTTCGGCCAGGCGACGGTAAATCCCCAACTGCACCTCAACCTCTTTGTCATCCAGCCGGCACTGGCCTACAACACTGTCGCACGCATCACATCCCGATTCAGCTGGACCGAAATAGAACCCAATTTTTGAAAGAAGGCCCTGCTTTTCCAGAATCTCCACTACCTCAACCGCCGCTTCGGGGTCGTTCTCCAGGACACTTATCCTGACAACAATATCAAGCTCCTCGGCCACTGCGGCAATATTGCCCAGGACGGTATCAAAGGTGCCCGTACCGTCGGGAAGTTTCCGTCGCGAGTCATGGATTTCCGGAGGCCCTTCCAGCGTTACCTGAGCACCGGTCACGCCGGCCTCTTTCAGCCTTTTGGCCATCTTGGCGTCGAGCAGGTACCCGTTGGTAATGATAGTACTTCCCTGCAGCGTCGTATCGTATTTGGCGGCTGACTCGGCAATACCGCGGTGAAGCCGTTCGATGGTTTCAATACCAAGCAGGGGCTCACCTCCAAACCAGCAGACCTGAAGCTCGTCACACTTCTTTATCTGCCTGGCCACAAACTTGAGCGCTGCCTTTTCCACCAGTTTGGTCATGCGCCCCTTTTGGTTACGTGACGAGCACCCCCCGCAGGTCAGGTTGCACTCGAATGTAGGCGCTATTCCAATGAAACCGAGCGGGTTACCGAACCGGTGCCGCCCGTTTTCCACCTTCAGATGAGCGATTTCATCAAAGCCGGGCTCGCTCAGAAACCCTCCGTAAAGCAACTGGTCGACCAGCTTACGGTCCTCGGCCGTCTCCGCCTTTGCCGGTGCAAACAGCAATTTTTTGACGTTGCTGTAGGATTCGGGGGGAAGTTCCGCGATGGCGCCCGTGTCGGCGTTAAAGAGGAGCCTGTTACCGCTTTCAATTTCAACGACTTTATTAAACCGTGACGCCTTCATCCGGCTCTTTTCGCATGAGGGTTTGGTGTAATATATGGTGAGGATTGTGCTGCAACTACAAACGCCCACTTCGAGCGCGGAAGCAATTACTTTCCCAAAATATCAGCCGAACCGCATTTTGTCAAGAAGTTAAAATCGGGGGCTGGAAGGAGCCTGATCACGCTTCGCACTAAGCTATAACCCCGCCGCCGAGAAGAAGGTCGCCGCGGTAAAAAACAGCCGATTGGCCGGGCGTGATAGCGCGCTGCTTTTCGTCAAATATAACGTGGACCGTCCGGTCGGTCAAGGGCGTTACCGTAGCCGATGCCGCCGGATGCAGGTACCTAATCTTCACCTCGGCCTGCTCCGGAAGCTCCGGCGGCGATATGCTCACCCAGTTAACGTTTTCCACTTCACATTCCTGCTCGAAGAGGGCCTCATCATCACCGACAATGATACGATTGTTGGCCACATCAATCTTCTGAACGTATAGCGGCGTAGGATGGGCTATGCCAAGCCCCTTGCGCTGACCGATTGTGTAAAAAGGCGTCCCCTTGTGCTGACCCAGAACGCGCCCGTCCTGATGAACAATATCCCCCGGCTGATACGTCCGGCCCTCCTTGGCCTCGTATTCAGTCAGAAACCGGTGGTAATCGTCGTCGGCCACAAAACATATCTCGCGCGATTCCGTTTTCTCGGCCGTGCGCAAACCGTACCGCTTGGCCAGCGACCGTACTTCCGATTTCAGCATCGCCCCCAGCGGCATAATCGTCTTTGACAGCGCCTCCTGAGATATCCCCCACAGCACGTACGACTGGTCACGGCTCTTGTCGGTCCCCTTGCGAATCTGGCAGCGGCCGTCTTCCTCCTGTTCGACTATGGCATAATGGCCGGTGGCAATATAGTCGCATCCGACCTCATTGGCCTTGCGAAGGAACTCGCTCCACTTGACATCGATGTTGCATCTCACGCAGGGGTTAGGCGTACGGCCGGCGCGATACTCGGCCACGAAATCCTCGATCACTTTCTCTTTGAACTGCTGTGACAGGTTCAGGACGTAGAAGGGAGCACTTATCGCGTTGCAGATCATCCGGCAGTCATTGATGGAGTCCAGCGTGCAGCAGCGGCCGTCTTTGTGGATATCACCACCCACATCAACATAATCCCACAGCTTCATGTGGGCCCCGACCACATCGTAACCCATCTCGCGAAGCAGCAACGCCGCCACCGATGAGTCCACCCCCCCCGACATGGCTACCAGAACTTTTTGGATCATTGTTACTATCCAGACAAAAGGGTCGCCGAGCGACCCTTACCTTTCGCCCTGTGTGACCGGTATGTTACTTTTGCTGACTGTAAAAAGGCGACATCTCGCGCAGTTTGCCGATTACCTCGGGCAAAACGGAGATAACATAATCGAGCTGATCCCTTGTAGTCGAGCGACCGAGAGAGAAACGAATGGCCCCCTGGGCCGATACGGCCTCGGCACCCATCGCCTTCAGCACGTGCGAGGGTTCGGTGGCCCCGGAGGTACAGGCCGATCCCGACGAACAGGCAATCCCCTTGAGATCCAGGGCCAGAACAACCGACTCCCCTTCGACACCGTTAAACGACATATTCATTGTCTGGGGAATGCGGTTCTTCCTCGGCCCGTTCAGCATGACATCAGGTATGCTTCCGATGACTTTGTCGATGAAGTAATCGGCCAGCTCGCTCATGTTACGGAAATCATCCTCCTGGCGGCGCATGGCTATTTCAAGCGCTTTGGCAAATCCGACCGCGCCGGCGACGTTTTCCGTGCCGGGGCGGCGTTTCTTCTCATGTGCTCCGCCGTAAAAAAGTGGCGACACCTTCACCCCTGCCCGGACATACAGGCCTCCGATTCCCTTGGGGCCATAAATCTTGTGCGCCGTTATGGTAGCCATATCGACACCCATGCGCTTCACATCTACCTTGATCTTACCCGTGGACTGAACGGCATCGGTGTGGAACAGGCAATTCTTGGCGTGCGTCACTTCGACCAGTCCGCCTATATCCTGAACTGTACCGGTTTCATTATTGGCGTGCATCACCGAGACCAGGGCCGTCCGATCGGTGACAAGCTCTTTCAACTGCTCGGGCGACGAGAAACCCTCGCCATCAACCGGCAACAGGTCCAACTTGAAATCTTCGCTGTGAGCCAGGTACTCGGCCGGTTCCAAAACAGCGTGATGCTCGGCGGCGCCCACTATGATATGGTCCTTCCTGCCCTTGAACCGATGGGCAGTGCCAAGGACGGCGATATTGTCTGATTCGGTTCCGCCCGAAGTGAAATACAGCTCCGAAGGCTCGCAGTTTATGACCGATGCGATCATCTCGCGGGCGTTTTCGAGGGCTACTTTGCCGTCGCGGCCAAAGGCGTGAACCGAACTGGCATTGCCAAAGTTTCCCGACAGGTAAGGCAGCATGGCCTGAACGACCTCAGGATCAACCGGCGTGGTGGCGTTGTGGTCGAGATATATCGATTCCATTTGAATTCCCCAATAACCTGTCTAATAATGCTATATCAACTTAAAACGTTGTCGTCAGGCCGGTTGTTCCGGCCGCCAACAGCTCGTCAAAAGGCATATAATATAGTGAAGTGCCATCGGCTGTCAAAGTCATATTTCTCCGTCTTGACGCGCCGGGCATAGTCGATACGTATCGGTCCGGCCGGTGAGACAATCTGAAAACCGGTGCCATAGCTGACAGCCAGGTTGTCAATCGCTATCTCTGTATCATTACGAAAACCGTTACCAACATCAAGGAAGACCGATTGCCACAGTGGCAATTCTTCAAAAACGCGCCAGGGAATCGCCTTCAAAACCTGAATCGTCTTCCACCGGAACTCCTGGTTGAAAATCAGGGTAATCCGGGCACCTTCAGCCGAGCCATCCTCACGAAGCGGTCCGAGCGTATTCTCTTTGAAACCCCTTATGGTGTTGGCACCGCCCAGATACAGAAGCTCATCTTTGGGAACGACCTCGGAATCGCCGAATTCGGTAACGTACCCCCCCTTCAGCCGCGTGGCCGAAATCCACCCCGGCCAGACTGTCTGATACCGCCCCCAACTCGCCTCGATCTTGTAGAAGTCGTCGTCGCCTCCTAAGAACCCTCCGAAAAACTCGACCGACATGTCGCTGAGCGAGCCGCGTCTCGGTATGAAGATATTGTCGCGGCTGTCGCGCCGGTAGACGGTGTAAATCTTGCGCCGGGCCGATATTCCCTCCGCCTCCTTCAACTCCTGCTCCAGCTCGGGAGGAACATCCGATATCTTGACCTCGTTGTACTCCACGCCGGTGGTGGTCTTGACCTTGTCGCCAAACCATTTAATAGTAGATGCTGATACACCCCAAGATGTTATAGTAAAATCTTGAAGTGTTGATTTAATCGGCGGCTCATACTCGCCGGTCAGCGTAAGCGGCATCCTGAAACCCAAAAACCATGGCTCGGTATATCGGAGCCGATAGCGATGGGTGATTAGCCGGGACTCCTCACCGAGTGAAAATGAGTAGTCGGAAGTGAGGCTCACCCTCCGCGAGCCGATGAAATTGCGCTTGCCGGCACCAAACGAAAAATCCCAAATCAGGTCTTTCAGTTCCGACTGACCGGCACCGGTCTTGACCGAAATGAATTTAGGACGTCTCTCGCGGACCTTGAGACGGAAATCGGGATTCAGGCGGTCACCGTTGGTCTCCATCCTCTCCAGCTGGAGGTAACTGAAGTACCCGGACTCGAACAGCCGCCTCTGGGAATCAACGATAGCCTGCCGCCGGTAAAGGTCACCCGGCTTGATCTTCAGTTCCCGGCGGGCGACAAACTCGGGATAATTCGCGGTCCCTTGAATCAAAACGTCGCCGAAATGCACCACCGAATCAGTAACAACGGTGAAAGCGATGGGTGTAACAGGAGGCGATATAACCGTGTCGAATTCGAAAGTAACACTGGCATAAGGGTAGCCGTTGTTGGCAAGTGACGTTTTCATATCGAAAGCGACTTGTCTCAGAGCCAATGGGTTCACCGGCTGGCCCGTCTTCAGTCTTCGATAAATCTTTTCAAAACGTATCGCAAAGCCCGGATGAAAATCTCCCTCAACCGCCTTGTCGCCGTAAAAATACTGCCGGCCTTCGTCGATGGCGATTTTTATCAGGGCGGTAGAATCCACCGGAAGAACCTCGAACGACTCACTGACCCTTACACCCAGGTAGCCGTTGGTCAGATACAGGTACTTTATCTCGAGGGTATCGCGGTCGTAGGTTTCGCGCTGCAGCCGGCTCCGCCTCTCCCCTTTGAGCATATCGAAGAATGTCCGCACCTTGGAGTACATCCGCGAGCGAATCCGCGAATCCGAAATAGCCTGGTTGCCTTCAATGACAATCGAATCAATGATGGGTCGGTCACGCATCCAGCGCAGGGTGCCCCGGTCGATGGTCTGGCCCCAGGCCACGGATAAAAGCGATGAAAAGGCAAAAAGCAGCAGCGTCTTTCTCAGCACTTAGAATTCCCAGTTGAGTTTGAGGTTAAGGTGGTACAGCTCATCCTCGTCACGAAGTCCCTCCAGAATGACCGACTTATTGAACCGGTATTCAAACCCGACTTCCTGACGGCTTTGTCCCGAAAGCGAAGATCTGCCATAAGTGTAAAAGTGTGGCGTCCAGTACCGGCCCAGTGTAACCCTGGTTTCCAGCGGATCAAACTCGCCGGAGTAACCGGGGTCGAGTTCGAAAGTCTCAACACCCAGCCGGCCCAGCTGACGCGAACCGATCTGAGACAACTGGGTCGATACCAGGCTGGCTACTCTCGTCTCCAGGCTGGTCGTGGCGGTTCCACCCTCCCCGGCGTACTGGTTGGCTACAATCAACGGCAAGATATCCTCGCGCGACCCGACATCGGAATCCTCGGTGACATTTATCTCCGGCTCTTCAAGCGTACCGGTTATCAGGATACCCAGGCGCAGCTGTTCAATATTGCGGTCTTCTTCGTCCGTCCCACGACTACCGGCGATGTAAGTGTTGGCTTCAATTTCCAGCAGCGGGTTGAAAGTCTCACCTCCTTCAAAGGTCACCAGGCCTCCCGGTTCGAGTTGGAAGATCTTATCAAACAGGAAGCCCCGACCGCGCAGCACCTCCATCTGACCGACAAAGCTATACACCCCGGCGTTGCGCAGCATCGTCACCTCGCCGGCGAACTCGGCATCGATATCTTCATTCTTGATCCAGTAGTTGGATGGAATGCTGAAGTCGACCTCCAGATCCCACAGGTTGTCCCCCTCAAACGCTTTGATCACCGGCGACAGTTCATTCGGCTCGGCAAAATTGACCAGGTACCGCATGCTGCTCATCTCCAGATCGCCGACAACCCGCGGCGGCGAGTCCCCCTCGACGCGTAAATTTCCTTCGAATTCACCGGAAATGTCATCAAGTTCATACCTGAAAGGAAACTTCTCCGGTACGCGCACATCAAGATCGTAGTAGAACCGATCGAGTGACATCACCGTGATAGTACCCCTCGCAAACACCGATACTCGCTCGGATAGGTTGGTCGTGTCTTTCGCATAGTACGCCTCGAGCGTATCGATAATAATCCGATTGTTCTCCATGGTCACCGAGATTGAATCACCGAACAGTCTTTCCTCGAGGTCGAAATACTTCAGTCGCGGGTTGATCATGAAGGCCTCACCCTCAAGGTGTGGGTCGAGCGGCGTCCCGGAGAGAACGAAATCAGCGAAAAAGTCGCCTGTGAGGTCCTCCACCGACGGCTGCAACAGGCTGACCAGGTCGAAGCGGCTGTCGACCGCGGCGATTCGTATCTCCATGGGCAAATCGGGAAATCGCTCCAGCGAGTCGGCCGTGAACGCCAGGTCCACATAGAAAGAGCCGTCGGCCCGGTAATCACCGTACTCGGACAGCAATTGGAAATTCTCGATATTCAAAAGACGGTTATCGTAGGTCACGCTCGTGGCGATATCACCCAGGAGCAAACCTTCGTACTCGAGCGAATCCAGAAAAGCGTTGATGATAAACTGCGGCTCCGCAAAGGAGCCCGTTAGCGATGCCTCCGCCGACAGGTATCCCGTCACCAAAAGGCTTTCCACAAACAAATTCTTCCAGGGTTCGATCGGCAGGTGTGACACCGATAACATCATGTCCATCGTTTCATCGTAATTGGCCCTGCCCCGCACCGTCAGGCCGGCTCCGTTGTTACCGATGGCCGCCTGCGTGAACTGGAACCCGAGCGAATCCACCTCGACCACGATTTTTGAACGGTTGTAGAAGTCTTGCCCGAACAAATCCAGGCTAAGACTGTCTACGGTTAACAGTCCAGGTATCGCTTCGTAATCGTAGTCACCGGCTACGACCAGGCTGGTGAAAGGATTGGCTATGCGCGCCGTGTCAAAAAACACCAGGTTGGAATCCACTCGCAGTAGAGCGTACCCGGTGTCGTAAGGAGTCTCATAAACGGTACCATCAAAGAAATCGACCTCAACCGTACCAAGCTTGCGGCTGAGGAACCGGTCAATCTCGACCGTAGCGTACATGCTATCACTGTACAAACCGTAGATCCATATCGAATCGGATGTGAAATATCCTCTGAGATCGGGGTCCGATGTCTGGCCGGTCAGGGTTGCCCGCGCCCGGCCGCGGCCCCCCGGCTGATCGATAAACAGCTTGCCCCGGTATCGGTCAAGGTTGGGCAGATCGATGGCAATATCCAGGTCGATGCCCTCACCGTAGTCGATCTTGCCTGAGGCATAAAACAGATTCTCGTAGTAATTGACGCGAAACGAATCGAGAAATATGAGCGAGTCGGTCGTAATCAGAACATCGCCGAAACCCCGATGAATCGGATACTCATCGAACGACGACTCGTACAATTCGGCGTGCAGGTCTAAAGCCAGGTCAGCATTGCGAAATGACTCGCCGTACATGATAATATTGCCGTTGAGGTCCGACTCGAAAGTGCCGCCCACGAGAGTGTTCAGATTGAAACCCTTGATGTCCGCTTCTAACATATAGGTTTCCGGGCGTTCGGTGAAGTCCACGTAACCACCTCCGTCGACGGCGCAGTTCTCCAGAATCGTGCCGTAGAGCGTGTCGAAGTACAAAAAACCGTTCTCGTACGAAAAATCCACGAAAAGATTCTGCAGACTGGCCATCATGAAGTCACCGCCGATATCGACGGTGCCGCTCAAAGCGCTGCCGGTGAAATTAACCGTACCGTTGACATCAACGACCCCCTTCAGACGCGGACCGACATAAGCCGTAACATCAGCAAGATCCATATTGTCGGCGGCAAACGATACAATGCCTGCCGGCGGGCCACCCAGGTCTATATTGCCGCTCAATTTCATCCGGACATCCCCGGAAACAAGAGCAACATCCTGAAACAGAAGCCGGTTATCGGCGAGCGTGACCTTCCCGCCGGCCGCGTTCAACTGAAGCTTCTGCCTGTTGGAGGTAAACTCAAATTGCTCAACATCAACCGAATAAGTGTTGTCTTCGCCCTTAAAAGCCAGCGACACAAAAATATCATCGAAACTCACCGTGTCATCGGGCTTCACCAACCTTATGCTCAGATCGCGCAGACCCAGGTTGCCGACCGAAAACGACGGCAGCCTGGTGGCGGCGGTATCATCGGGCTCTCGCTTGGGCGTGAAATCAGGAATAACCCACTCGCCCGTGGTATCCTGCAGCATGACGATCTCGGCCGAGTCGACAAACAGATAGTCGAAAATGAACCGCTCCTCCCAGATGTTGGCCAGTGCGTAAGACGCCGATATCCGGGGCACGGTAAGTATCTGGTAGCGTCGGGTAGGGTCGTCATAGTAGACGACGACGTTTTCGACTACCAGATCAGACAGAAAACTCCCCTTGACCCTTCCTATTTTGACGTCAAGGCGATAACGCTGTTCGACAAGACCGGATATCTTGGCGTTGATAACGGTTTCTATGCCGCCCAGGTGAAACAGGTACAGATACGCTCCGCCTATCAGAAGTACCAGGGTAAGGATAGTAATCGCTATTATCTTAAGCCAGCGACGCATGTCAGTCTCTTCCCCATTGTTCCAAAATATCCCTTGCGGAATCGTAGCCGTCCCCCGCAGCGGATCCAATGTCGTCGACCACCGAGTGAATCAATTCTCGTGAGGCGCCCACATTCAGGGCGCCGGTCATATGCGAATGAAGCTGCTTAACCCGGTTCTCCATCATCAAGAAAGCAATGATCGACAATTCCCGGCTGATGATATCCAGCGATGGACGCGACAGCAC
Source organism: Candidatus Zixiibacteriota bacterium (assembly GCA_020348905.1). Lineage (GTDB taxonomy): Bacteria > Zixibacteria > MSB-5A5 > GN15 > FEB-12. Next base: position 1,564,389 of record CP070756.1, on the reverse strand, counting down.
TTTGCCGTAGCCTTCTATTATCATCCAGCGGAAAACATCCGGCGCCATGGCGGCAACCCTGTTCATGAGGACCTCGTACTTGTCAGCGTAAACCTTTCGGCACAGCTCCAGACCCCGGTCGAACCACTGCCGTGACTCGGCGGGGCTGATCGCTTTGAGTTCAAACTCATTACTTTCTACAGGAAAAGTGCGGCTTAAGTTCTCCGCGGCGGTCAACATCCGGGGAAAACCCAAAAACAGGTACGACTGCAAAACCACCTCGTAGAGTACATTCGCTGTAAGGCTCAATCTTCGTCCAACTTCAACCGCCCGGGTCATGGCCAGATCATCAGCCAGGGCTATAGCAGCCGAATACATCGCCAATGCTCGCTCACCGGCCTGACCCTGCGGACGGAAACTGTCAAGGCGAGCCAGAAAGCTCTCACGGTCGGCTGTAAGATTCATGTTGTTTAAGAAATGGTCGGCGGAGGAAAATGGCAATGTTAAACTTCTATCAGAAACTACCTTATGCGACGCTCCAGGTGCCTGATAGTGGCCTTGAGGGCCTCGATTTCTCCAAGCAGCGAATCCGTCAGGTCAAAATATTCCACTCGTTCAAAAGAGACACTTATTGAAGACTCGAAGGACCGCGTCTGCGCCTGTCCCACCTTCACCGGCACGAAGTATGAACGGTTCTGCCTGATGATGCCCAACTCGATGACCGTGCCCGGCATCGACTGCTTGACAAAATTCGCCACCTGAAAAGCCGAAGGTACCGCCTGACGATTGACGCTGAAGAGCAGATCTCCAACCTTCAACCCGGCCTTCGCCGCAGGCGAGGATGGTACAACGGCCGTTATAACCACAGCGCGTTCGATCAGCATGCCGCCGCTACCATCGTTGACCAATTGGCTGCTTTGACCAATCTCGAGCGGAGGATAAACCTCCATCTCAGCGGTGCTCAAACCAAGGTATCCGGCCATACGGTCACCGCGGGCCAGAAGATATTCCGCACTTTCGGATACTCGTGCCGATGGCACAGCCAGGCCGATTTCTGTGCGATTGCCCTGCCCGATACCTCCCGTTATAAGCCCGACAAGCTGCCCGGAAAGATCGAACAGGCCGCCGCCAAGAGTGCTCGAGGTTATGGGAGCCGTAAACTGCACCGCGCCATCAGGTCTGACCCCGGCACAAAAGCCCATTGAGGGTGCCGCCCGAAGTCCGTAGGCGTTGCCCAGGGCGAGAATCATCTGCCCGGCACAACCATGCTGACGATTCAGTCTGGCCGGCGTTCCCACCGGCCTGGCCAGTCTCAAAACGGCCAACCCGGTCTGGTAGTCAATCGCCTGCACCTCGGCGGGAACGGTCTGGTCTTCGAATCGAATCTGTATTCTGGAGCGGTTGACGACATTAGAGGCCACCGTCAGAACATGACCGGAGGAATCAAATATGACGCCTGTCGCAATCACGTTGTACAGGGCGTCACCGCCGGCTCCGCTGCGGATACTAGCAGGCCTGGGATAAAAACTCTCTACCGTAACAACCGAACGCGAAAGACGGTAAATGAGATCGTTCAGGCCGCTCTCCAGCATGTTGAGCGAGCTGTCCTGAGCCAGTATGGGGGAGCAAAAAAGAACCGCCCAAAAAGCTAAAAACGCGTACTTTCCGGCGGCCCTTCGAAAAGCGATCGTTAACATTCTAATATACTCCGGTGACCTCCTTAACAGACGTCGCCGCGGGATAACCGTAAACGCGTACAACCGGACGAATCTTGAAATAGTAAGGTACGTATGGAATGCGGCTGCCGGCGTCTACCGAAACCTGTCTGAGTCCCGACGAATACCGCTGCCAGTCCACACCGTTTACCTGCGTCATGCTGCTGGAGATTTGACTCACTCTTTCGGCCCGGGCCAGGTGATCGCTGAGCGACCACCCTTGATCCATCTTGACGGTCAGGTTGGGGTTGTTGGTCGGTTGAACGGTGAGATAGGAATCGTCCAGTTCACCTCTCGATGATGTCGAAAGACCGGTATCTTCCCTGAAACCGGGTGAGAATACAACTACCGAGACAAAAAGAACCAGACAGGCGGCTGCCAGGGCCGGCACGGCCTTCCCCCAGACTATCTTAGGGGCGGTCCTGGGCAAATAAGCCCTGGTACGGGTTTCCGCAAAACGCTCCTGGGCGATGCGGTTAAGGAGTTTGGCGTTAAAATCATCGGAAACTTTCAAATCCCCGATTTCCGAACGCGACTTCATCAACGAACTATATATAGCTGCTTCCTTGCGACAAGTCGAGCAGGTCGAAAGGTGCTCGCTTATCGCCAGCCTGTGGCGGCCATCGAGTTCGTCACTACAGTAGGCCGACAGGTAAGAGCGCACTTTTCGACAGCGCATCGTAACCCTCCAATTTGGGCTGCAGTTTCTCTCTTAACATCATTCTTGCTCTGTTCACCCGAGACTTTACCGTCCCCAGCGGAACACCAAGCATCTTCGCCACCTCTTCGTAAGGAAGCTCCTGGATGTCGCGCAGCAGGAAAGCCACCCGGTATTTCTTCGGAAGCTCCTTTATGGCGGCGTTCAGGGCCTGAGGAAGCCGGCTGGGCAGCTTCATCTCAACCGCAAACTCGGTCTCGCTGCCCTTCATCTCGGTGATGTCAAAGAACTTGAATTTCTTTCTCTTTCGTAACTCGTTCCGAGCCAGGTTCAGGGCGATGGTGTATATCCAGGTGGAGAAACAGTGTTGAAAATTAAACGATTGCCGGTGCTGATAAACCCTGACAAAAGTCTCCTGAACAATGTCCTGGGCTTCTTCTGCCGATGACAGCATCCGGCCAATTACGTTCATCAACCGGTCTTTATACCTGTCGACCAGTTGATTAAAAGCGACCATGTCTCCGTTCTGAACCGCTCTTATAAGAGTAAAGTCGATATCCTTTTCCGTTTCCTTAACCATAGGTATACCTGTATCTCGGTTCGCTTACTAATAATACCCTTGGAGAGGCATAAAGTTCCAAAATAGAGGCGATATTGACCCGCTCTATTTATATGCTATATAACAATTTAACTATTTTTGACGGACCGTCAACAGCTTTTTTGCGCCTTTTTGACCCGCCGCCATGCCAGCAGACACAAATGTCTGTCCGTCAGTTCGTTATTTCAACGCGGGCACCAGCAGGCCCCCAAACAGGTCAAACAAAAAACTGGCTGACAGCCTTCGGCACTGTGGTTATAATGATACGCCGTCGAACGGCCCGGTTGCGGCCCGATGGCACCCCGGAAACACTATGGCAAGCAAAAACCTGAAGACCGTAACCAGCATCAACGGGCGGATTGTCAAAAGGGGCCAGGACAAAATATCCGTCTTTGACAATTCCCTGCTTTATGCCGAGGGTCTCTTCGAAACATTCCTGGCAGTTGATGATAGAGTCATTTTTGGCGATGACCACCTTCGCCGGCTCTACAGGGGAGCGAAGGTGATCGGTCTGAAGATTCCGGCTGATGCTGGCAGGCTGAAATCATGGATCAGACAGACACTCAAGACTCACCCTGACAAAGTTAAGAAACTTCGCCTTACCGTAACCAGTGGTGAATCCGCCCGATGGGTCGGCACCGACGGCAAACCGCAGGTGATCCTGAGCGCCTCACCTCACCAATTACCGGCAAAACCGTTCAAGCTACACGTTTCGGAATTCAAGGTCGACCAGAAATCTGTCTTCCGAATCATCAAAACCCTTTCGTATGCTATTCATGCCGCCGCACTCAAGCAGGCCCGGGCCGCTCGATGCGATGACGCCCTCCTGCTCAACGAGAGCGATCAGGTAGCCGAGGTAACCTCGGCCAACGTCTATTGGGTCAAAAAAGGAATGATCTACACCCCGCCGATTGGATCCGGCTGTCTCGATGGCGTAACGAGGAAGCTCGTGCTGCGGCAGGCGAAGAAATTCGGCATTTCTATTCACGAGCGAAACGGCAGGCTCAGCACTCTGCTTGAAGCTGATGAAGTGTTCATATCCAGTTCGCTGAAATTGATTGTCGGCGTGAACCTGATTAAAGTCGGACGAAAGAGCTACCCGATCAGCACCGGTCCGATCACCCGGGAATTTTCCGACCACTTCCGACGCATGACCGGCCTGCTTTAGCACGATTGTTTTTAAATTGACTTGCTTATTTGGCCTCTTCTATTTTTCCCATGAATTGAGATAACCGGGTGTTACCTGATAAACAGGAAGACAGAACCATGCGCAAAAAATATATTCTTACAGCTTTATTTATTTTATTTCTAACTTCCGCTGGCGCTATTTCAGCGCAGGAGGAGTTCTCGGCCAGTCTGTACGATGTTCCTCCCCGGTGGCTGGTCGATGTGCCGACAGCGGGCACGTTTCCACGCGGCTACTTTGATATCGGCGTGCGCTTGTACCCCGGCGGCGGTGCGATCGGCAACACCGATATCGGTTTATCAAACCGCCTTACGCTGGGCATATCCTATGGTGCCGAAAACGTTATTTCCAGCACCGACCCCAACTGGAACCCTCGTATTGAATTCAATGTGAAGTTTCGCGGTATCGACGAGCTCGAATACTTCCCTGCCGTCACACTGGGCTTCAGTTCGCAGGGCTTTGGAGCCTTCAGTGATGAGTTTGATCGCTACACTTTCAAATCGCGCGGTTTTTACCTGGTCGTCAGCCGCAGTTTTTATTTCTATGAATGGACCTCCGGCTGGCACATTGGGACGAATTACTCACTGGAGCACGATGTCGATGACGAGAAAGACATCAATTTCTTTCTCGGTTTTGACGCCACCTTCAAGTACAACCTGGCGTGGCTGATGGAGTACGATGTCGGCCTCAACGATGACCGCTCCGAGCTGCCGAATGGCGATCCGAATGTTTTCGGCGGTAAGGGCCGGGGTTATCTCAACATTGGTATCAAGTGGTTGTTCACCGAGAACCTTGAGTTGGAAGCTCACCTGAAGGACCTGCTTCTGAACCGCCGCGAGTCCGATACCATCACGCGCGAGATCAAGATCACTTACATCGACAGCTTCTAGACGCTGCCTTTCTGTATCTCCCGCGAACGCAGGAACCCATCTTCTATTCTCGTAGGGCGGGTCCGTCTTCGAACCCGCCGGGCCGGCAACCCACAGATTCTTGTTTGGCAGGAGCCGTCTTCGTCTCCTGCCAAATTACGGTGCGTCCGCCCCTGTCCCGAACTCCAAGGGATTGGAGCCCGCCCCCAAACCATTTGACAAACCGTACCCCATCGTCGACATTACCACCAAAATGCTAACCCCGAAATGCGAAGGCATCGCACATGTGCTCCATCGACGCCCTCCTGAAAGGTTTTCAACGCTTCAGAGAGAAGTATTTCCAAGGTTCTGACAAGCCCTACGATCGCCTGAAGCTTGCCCAGCGACCAGATATTCTCGTAATTGCCTGCAGCGATTCCCGGGTTGACCCCGCCATACTATTCGATGCCAACCCTGGTGATCTGTTTGTGGTACGCAACGTCGCCAACCTGGTGCCCCCGTATTCGGACCACGGTGGTGCTCTCGGTGTGTGCGCTGCCCTTGAGTTCGCCATATGTCAACTCGAAGTTGAACATGTAGTGGTTCTGGGGCATTCACAGTGCGGTGGAATTCAAGCCCTGGCGACCGGACCTGACGGGGAATTCATTCCGCAGTGGATGTATATCGCCAGAGATGCCTCCAGCGACCAGACCTCCGCGAAGGCCCTCGAGCAGTCTTCAATACGACTATCACTGGGAAATCTTATGACGTTCCCTTTTGTTAAAGAGAGAGTCGATGAGGCAAAGCTGGCCATCCATGGCTGGTACTTCGACCTCGACAGCGGCGAACTGTCTGGCTATGATCATCAAACCGGTGTCTTTAAAGCGATTCCACGGTGACCCCCACCGTCACCTGACCATTTGACAAACTCTCCCCCAACTTCGTCATTACTATAAGATTGCTAAAGCGGGAGGAAATAATATGAGATATCACGCCGGGCGCAGATTGCTTCTTCTGTCGCTGATCCTCTTCATGGCGTTACCTTTCAACACGACCGCTGGTCAGCCGAGCACCGTCACCACCGTCGAACCGGACACAAGCGGGTGCGAGAAATGCCGATGTTTCCGGGGACGACCTCAATCACACTGCAGGCTTTTCTGGATAACCGAGGTCGGGTTCATGACAACTCTCGCTTCTAAAAACAGCAATACGGAGTATGCAGACTGGTCCCTTTTGACCTTTGACGTTGGATACATGTTTAATGTCTCGGCCAAAGACGCCATCGGGGCATCGGTATTTGTCAGAGCCGGTCTTGAAGGAGAGGATTCGTATATGGGATTCAGGCCTCGATACCGACGCTGGCTGACCAAAAAAATCGGCTTCGATGCCAGCCTGGGAATAGGATCGTGGCGGTACGATACCGATAGAACAGCATATCCCCTCATTCTGCAGATGAAATTGTCGGTTGAGGACTACTTCTCGCTGACTATTCAGGCCGATCGGGCTGAGCTGACAGGGTCAAGGTGGGATTCTGACCGCAAGGAGTGGTTCGACAATGAGTCATACACTGTTACAACACTTTCTGCTGGATTAACTCTGGGATCTTACCCCGCTCTAATCGGCACCGGTATTCTGGCTATCGTGGCCGTTCTTATAGTGAACCAGCCCACCGTAACACCGTTCTGAGGCCGGTAACCTCTTTACGCAAGACGGCTGACGATTCCGCCGGGCCTAATCACCCGCAGCGCTGGTAATCTTCCACGCCGAGACACAGGCCAAACCGATCCACAGAAGATCATAGGCCCCCAGCACCTCGCCCAGGTTACCCATAAACTGCCCGAACAAATCAAGCGAGAATACCGACATATTGGCCGCTGTCTCCGGCCCCAACTCCTCGGAAACCCACTCCTTGAACACGACATAAAAGGCGAAGTACTTGCCTATCAAAATCCCCAGTACACTGCACAGGACGGCGATATACTGCCGGGAAGGGCCGCTTTCCCCTTTCGAGAAAATCAGGATTCCGTATCCGACCGCGCCACCAACAAACCAGGCAATCAATCCCAGCTCCCATCCGGTGGCGATGATAATTCCGCCCCAGATAGCCCCCGCTACCAGCGCCGAGATCACGCCCCCCAGAAGCGCCATCTGAATCGACGGCGTCTCGCCCGTGGGAGCGGCCGAAGCACCGACCGGCTCGCGCTGGACCGCCTCAATCATCTGCCGCGCCATGTGTTCTTCCACACCGGATTTGCCCAGCTCGGACACGATCGTCTCCAAATCAGCCCCGTTCTGAAGCTGCGTGCGAACGTAATTCTTCATCGGGTGCGAACCACTCTGAGTATGAGCATTACTTACGGCTGGCATGCTATATTCCTCCAGATATCAGATTATTCTTTCGCTGAAATGCACAGATCAAAAAGAAACTGGCGTTTCATATTTTATCGGCTGAAGCTGAGAGGATTTTAAGGTGGGAATTTGGGCCCGAATCGGAAGTGAAGTTATAGACCGAGCTTACGCCACCGATTCAGCACCGTCTCGGCGAATTCACCCACACAATCGACCACTTTTTCGCGGTACTCGCTGGCCTGCTTAACATCAAAATTCGGGTAGCCCTCCCCCTCCTTGTAAAGAAGAACCGAACCTGGAACAGGGTAAACATCGGCGCCGGGACGAAAATACCAGGCCAGATCATCGTCGTGCGCCTCCTTATCAGCCAGCTCCGGATCCACCGCAAGAACCATAGCCGTTTCATCGGTGCCGCCGTGCCCCCCGACATGCCCGAAAAACTCGGTCGTCATGTCGGCACACAGATGCCACCAATGGAGCACAGCAATGTTGGCCTTCTTCTCGCGATGGAATTCGTAAGCCACCGACTTTAGATCGCTGTTGTTACCACCGTGGCCGTTAAGCACGAAAATGTTTTTGAATTTCGAATCAGCCAGCGAATCGAGCACATCCCGAACGTATAGCTGAAAGGTCGATGGTTTTATGCTGAACCCGCCGGGATAACGATAAACCGAACGGGTGATACCGTAATTGACGGTCGGTACGATCAGGGCGTTGATGCGTTCGGCGATACCTGCGGCGATATTTTCCGGAATCAGATTGTCAGTACCCAGGCACGATGCACCATGCGCTTCCACCGTCCCCACCGGAAGTATAGCGGTATCGATTTCCGAGGGCACTAACTTCTGAATCTGAAGGGTATTAAGTTTTTGGAGGTGTCTTTGCAATCACGGCTCCAGACGTGCGAGGATTCTTTCGAGGACTTTTTCAGTCTCGCGGGCGGTTTGCTCGTCACCCTCGTAGCGGAACTGGTTGATGTCGCGAATCATCATCTCAAGCTCTTCGGTATTTTCCACACAATACCAGATTTCGAGCTCCGACCAGGCCAGGTCCTGACTTGTGAAGGCGTCAGCTACCTCCGAATAGATGGCGGGCGATTTCCAGTCGAAATCGGCCAGATTGATGCGGTGTGACCCGGACATCCCGATAACATAATAGCGACCTTCAGGAGTTGGGCCGAAGACAGCATCGGACTTGGTGAGCATCTTAAGAGCCGTGTTGAACATGACCGGTTTTATGGTTGGGGTGCGGCTTCCGGCAACAAGCACATGTTTATAGCCCTGCTTGAAGCAATCCTCGAATACTTGCTGAATGCGTATTCCCCAGCGCTGGTGCTCGAGCATCACAGAATCAAAACGGGTCTTGAAGAAGTCGGCCTTCTTGCCTTTCAGACGGTTTGACAGATAATCGGTAACTATCTTAACAAGCCGCCTGCGATCCGGTTGATCGATATAATACAGCCTGATGTCGGCGTTGCTCACGGCACTCGCATTGACGATGGTATCGGTTATGAATGCTTGATGTAAAAAGCGCAGGTTGTCTCCCTGAATGGGTCCGAAGTCCATTGAGGAACCATCTTCTTTTGGTTCCTGGATACAGATAGCTATGACAGAGTTTCTTTTCTTCTTCTGGTGCATTTAGCGTTGTTTGACTGACGGTTAATTTTCAGACAATATAAAAACCGCCTCTGGGGCGGTCAAGGTACACAACCGAAAAAATCTTTTATTTATCCGATATTTTGAAGGGCCGGAACACTGTCCAGAATGAACGTCGATATGCGCTGGAGCAGATTGAAGAATATCATAATGCCCACTATCATCAACAGTGAGCCGGAGATAATCTCCACAGCACGGAAGTGCCGCTTGATAAATCCGAAAGCGCCTATTAAATAATTGAACAACAGCGCAGTAAGAATAAACGGAATCCCAAGCCCGGCCGAATAGAACAATAGCAACATAATACCGTGGTTGATCGAACCCTGCTGGGCTGCCAGCGTCAGGATAGCACCCAGGATAGGACCGATACAGGGGGTCCACCCGAACGCAAAGGCGATCCCGATCGCCATCGACCCCAGCACGCCCATACTCTTCTGCCGGGCATGAAATCTCTTTTCATAATTGAGAGCCTTGATTTTCAACAGTCCCGCCACGTGAAGACCGAACAGGAAAACCACTACCCCGGCTACCTTATTGAAAATATCCAGGTTCGACTGCAGCAGCCGGCCAATCTTGGTTGCCCCGGCACCCAGTAAAACGAAAACGAGTGAAAAACCCAGAACGAAGAATACGGTGTTGATAACCACCTTCCAGGTATGTGAGCCCGCCTTCTCCCGGGTACTCAAATCCTCGATCGACACGCCGGATATGAACGACAGGTAGCCAGGAATCAGCGGTAGAACGCATGGCGAAATGAATGACAAAAAGCCGGCAAAGACAGCGGCTGGAATTTCAACCGTTGGTTGGTCAAACACAATTGGGTCCTTCCATCCTATTGATTAATCCAATTGAATGCTTCAAGATTATTAAACAGTCAAGCGGGAAATTGGTTTGCCTTTTATTGGCTGCTCTCGATTCGCTTGATAATTTCTTTCTTCAGAAGGTTCAGAAGCTTGTCACCGTCAATCTTGGCGGTAATAAGCTTGGCTATCTTGTCGGCCAGTTCACTGACAAACTGCTGGGTGAATACGCCGATCTGCTCCGGAGTCATCTTCTCAAGCGAATCCTGCCAATCGAGTGGCTTTCGGGCCTCAGCCTTCCCCTTCTCGTCATCGCTGATGGTTACGCTTTCGGGTTCGGTCGAGCGAATCTTATCCATCTCTTTTTTGAACTCGTCAATGAACTTATCCGCGCCCGGCGCCGGTTCGGCAGAAGGCTGGTCCTTCGTACCCGAATCAGGCGGAGGAGTAACCGGATCTACCATCGACGAGGTTTCCGAAAAAGCCAGGTCAGCCGGAGGCTGATCCCCGCTCGTGGTTCCTGGCGCGGGAGGCGAAGCTGAAAATCCCTGGGTGTCCTTCTGCATCTCGTTGATGAACCAGTTGTAATCGTGAGCCCTATCCTCGCTTTCGAGGTTAGCTACCCCATCATCTATCAGGCCGTACTGGTCGCTGAGAATCTCCAGTTTGCCCGACGATGACATCGGATCTTTCTTTTTCACCTGATCATCTCGTTTCTGATGCCCGATTTCAGCATCACTGTCACTGATTATCAGTGACTCAACCTTGCCCGACTCGGTCTGATCTTCTTCACGATCATAGTGATCAAACCCGACCATCTTCTCGGGCGATTTCTTCTTACCCTTACCCGACGAAACCGCGGTCTTATCCATCACCTCCGAATCGGTCACATCAATCTGATCCAGCCCCAGGGCAGCATCGAGTATCTCATCTTCCAGCTGCGCGTCGCTTAAGGGATTGGCTTCTGCGGTCTGGACATTGGCAGCAGACCCGGCAAAGGCATTTACCTTATCAAGAAACTCCCGCGGCTCCAGGGGCCGACTGATAATAACCTCTTCCGGAAACGGCAAACCCGCCTGTTCAGCATCAGCCAGCAGCAAAAGCGGAACCGCCGACACCCGGGGATCCTCTTGAATTTGTTCATACAGAGGTTCACGACCCCGGCCTAAAAGGTCGCTCCCCACTATTATCAGGTCAGGACGGGAAAGTTCCAGGACCTCCAGCGCCTTCTCTCCCGAAATAACCGAAATAACTTCGTACCCGTTCTGTCTTAAGGATGATTCAGCTACACCGCGCACGGTGTCAGATTCTTCCGCCAGCAGGACTCTTTTACGCATGCTATCTATCACCACCGCTAGTCATTAATTTTCCGGTCAGAAAGGTGCGACGACGCCTCTTCAAGAAACTTGCGGTCTTCCTTGCTGATATTCTCGAGTCCGACCTCATTTATCTTGTCGAGGATATCATCTACCCTTTTCATTATTTCTTCGGCTTTTTGGCGGTTTTTCTCCAGTTTCGCCGTTTGGCGCTTGTAGCGCAAGCCTTTAATTCTCCTCGCAAACGACATGAAACGCCAGTCGGACTTATGGTAAAGGAAACCGAATACCGCCCCACCCAGGTGCGCAAAGTGTGCCACGTTGGGTCCACCGAACAAAAAGCCCAGCAGCATCATCCCGGGAATGGCCCACTTAACCTTAACGGGGAACAGAAAATACACATACAAGTGGCGGTTGGGGAAACTCACCCAGTAGGCCGCCAGTACCCCGTATATGGCTGCCGACGCCCCCACCATCGGAATCGTCTGGGCCGACTTGACAATCATCGTGAGGACGGCACCGGCCAATCCTGCCAGAATATAAAATCGCGCGAAACGCCTGGTCTTCAGGCTGAACTCTATCTCGGTTCCAAACATCCACAGAATGAACATATTGAAGAAAATGTGTCCGAAGCTGCCATGAAGGAACATATACGTTAACGGCTGATAAAGCAGATTGGGAAACTCGGCAAAAAACCTGGCCGGAGTTAAGCCCAGGGTCCACGCAAGTTGTGGAAATACGTTGATGCTTTGAACGATAAACACCGCCACATTGGCAATTATCATCCACTTGATGAAGGGCGAGATCGTTCCCGGGCCAAACCCAAAGCCCCGCCGCGGAGCCGAACCATATTGACTAAACTGCCTCATAACTCAAATTATCGGAAATCCACCCAAATCTCTTGAAAATAAAGCCGTTACCGCCTCTGGCCGCGCTTGGGTCCGCAGCCGGTGTTATCTTCAGTTTCATCTCCATCCTGGAGACTGCCCGGGCTTGTAGCTCAGGTGTGAACGCCAAATCGAGGAAGCACCTTGGTAACCAGCAATAGCCAGGCTACGAAGAACACGCCACCGAATACAATCTCATACCAATCCATAGCCGTCTCAACCCTAAGTTGTCATGTCCATAAGTATCCTGTCAAGTATAACTCCCAGTATACACTATATAGAAATGCAGAATCGTCGGATAAGTTCCTCGTCGCCTGACGTATATGGAAACCTCACAGTTCTCACCAGCTTCCGGGCAACAAAAAAGCCGACTCACCCGCGGCGAGTCGGCCATCTTATTTGCATTAGTAATTGTCAGGCCAGCACTTTATCGAGACGCTGCGTCAATTGCGCCTTGGGAATCGCCCCCACCACCTGGTCGACCATCTCACCATCCTTGAAGAACAACAACGATGGTATCGACATTATATTGTATTTCCCGGCCGTCCTGTTATTGGCATCCACGTCAAGCTTAACCACCTTCACCTTATCGGAATATTCGGAAGCAATCTCTTCCAGTATCGGGGCAATCATCTTGCAAGGACCGCACCAGGTTGCCCAAAAATCTACAATAACCGGTCTATCGGCCTGAAGGACCTCCTGATCAAAGGTGTCATCGGTAATATTTAGTGGCTTACTCATTCTTACCTCCAGTCGAAATATCGCTTTCTAAATTTTCCTCATTATAACAAAGGCCGTAGCTGCTTGTTCCACAATCACAAAACAATTTCAACCAGGGCCCACGTCGCCTCATAGTATAACTCCTCACCGTCAATATCAAGCACTTATTATGGATGCCGGCGAAAAACGATTCTTGACTGACCCAACACCGTCCGCAATCAGCAGTTGAATGAATCCGGCTTCATTGCCTCTGACATCTGCGGCTTCACCATGCCCCGCTCGAAGGCCGTGACTTGCTCGGCAAAAGCCTCCAGTCGAGTTTCTTCGCCGGAGTCACGCAAACCTTCGTAACTGATATTCAGCCACGGGATTGAAGCATGGTCCTCAGAAATCTTTTTCGACAGTGATGTCACCACCGTCCCCGGCATACAGTTAAACGGCATGGCGTTGACGATTCCCGAGGCACCTTCGCGGGCCATCTCCTGAGCCTTGCCGATCGACAAAATGGCCTCACCTTTGTAGTCCATTTGAAGGTACCGGGTAGCAAGCTTCAGAACCTTGTCGATCGGATAATCGACCCTTAGACCGGTCGTGCCGGAAAAACTCCGGTATATCTTATGCTCCTGTCGCCGTTGGAACCACAGCTGCAACCCGCTCTCGATCACTCCCCCGAAATCGAAACCTGACAGCGAGTCCCTCATGTAGGTATAAGATGTATACAGCGGCCATTCCGCGAAGGTGGCCAGCCAAACCTCCAACCCGAGCCTTTCAAGTGATTCTATGAGATGGTTGTTCGAAAAGCGGTTATTGCGCAGATAGATTTCACCCACAACCCCGACCAGCGGACGACGCGTCCCCGTGGTCTCGATACTGTCGAAAGCACGTCTTGCCTCGTACGCCAGTTCCTCCAACGACTCATCCCGAACCAGGGCTTGATCCAGTCGCCTGACATAATGTAAATAGGTCTTCTCCGTCTCACCGGGACTGACTTCGTACGGCCGGGTTCGAAACAGTAGCTTCTGCAGACAATCCACGAAAACCATCCCGCGCCACGCGATCTTCCTGAAGGAGGTTCCATCCAACCCAAAATCGGCGTAGCCGTTCTGAGAGTTCGGCGAATAGATTGGTATGTCGACGTAGCCCAGATCATCGAGCACCATGCGATGAAACTGGCTGTAAAGCCCGAACCGGCACGGGCCATTGGCCCCGGGCATGAAGAACACCGATTTCCCGGCTTCGAATCCTTGTGACCGTATCTTCTTTATCATGTCGCCGGTCGTGATGACACAGGGGAAACATTCCTTGCCCGAGGTGAACTTCTTACCGTACTCCAATGTCAACTGATCGGGTTCCTCAAGCACCTCCGCCGTCAATCCGCAGCGCTCAAAGGCCGCCCTCAGGGCGTAAGCGTGGTCGCACATATTGGGAATGTATATGATTTTCTCAAACGGCCTGAACTCATCACAGGCGACGCTAAAACTGCTTACCGGCATCTTGAACTTATAAAATCTCAGAGAGTCGACAAATGCTTCACAGCGGGTTACCAGGCCCGCATCGGCCGAGTGCTCGTCGAGTTCGAGCTGCAGGTACGGCTTGCCGGACATGGCCTTGCGGAAAAAATGCGTGATGAACGAGTCCGGCCCGCAACCGAACGAGGTAATGTACACGGCAAAAAGATTGGGGTGCTCGCGAATATACCGGGCAGCCGTAAGAATTCTCTTGCCGTAACGCCAGTACATAAAGGGTACGTCGTTTCCGCCGTTCTCGATGTCGAGAAAGTCAAGCGGAATGGCTTTAATGCCCAGATTGCGGATCTTGTCAGGCAAATCCAACGATAGCTTGGGATCATACCCGTTATAAGGCCGGCTTACGACGACCAGGACCTTCTCATCCGGAGAAGTATCCCTGAGGATCTTCTCCCCCTGTTCACGGAGCGCCTGCTTGTATAATTGATATGCTTTCAGTCCGGCCGCAACTGACCGATTAAACTGCTTGTCGGAAAGACCGAAATCCGCCGCCAATCCTTTGAGCTTGTGGCGCAGATTGCCGGCGTCCTGACTGAGGTATATTGGTCGATCAACAAACCTGACACCGGCCGTGTCCAGATCGAAACGGGCGGCAATCGATGAACCTATGGTTTGTACATAGGGGCAAATATAGGCGCCGTTGTCTCTTTCCTCCTGATAGTCAGCAACTTTTATCAGAGACGGCAGGAACAGATAATCTATGTCTTTTTCGAGCAAATTAGCAACGTGGCCGTAAACAATCTTAATCGGATAGCAGGTCTCGGCGCTGAAAAGTTCAAGAGCCTGTTCCGCTATTGACTGGTTCGATACGTCGGACTTAACAATCTCGTAACCGGCTGATTCAAAGAAGGCTCGCCAGAAAGGATAATACTCGAAATAGTGCAGCACCCTCGGGATACCGATCTTGCCTCTCCGACCCTTTTCACCGGTCGGCTCTGTGTAAGTCTTAAGTAATAGCCGTTGCCGTACCCTGGCATAGTCTACCGGCAACCGGTCCTTTTTTGATCTGTCAACCTCGTACCGCTCGCAGCGAGCCCCATAGTACAACGGCTGTTCGCCTTCGATCACTACCTGGTGAATTTCACACTGGTTGGGACAATCTTCGCACTCGAATGACTCGAGTTGATAGCGCTTCTCGTGAAATCCGAAGCCCCGGAAGGACGTCTTGAAGCCCGGTTCGGCCAGTTTTTCCTCTGCCAGTATTGCCGCTCCGATGGCACCCGTGACGTCATGGTGAGGCGGAACAGTTATCTTTTTGCCGGTAAGCCTCTCAAATGCCGCCACCACAGCTTTGTTCCAGGCCACTCCGCCCTGAAAAAAGATGTGATTTCCGACCCGGCGGTCGCCAACAACCTTGGTCA
>CP070756.1:1518114-1548691 GCA_020348905.1 Candidatus Zixiibacteriota bacterium | reverse complement strand
ACGATGATAATGATATTGATCGGTTTTACTGTAGCCTCGTTCCTTGTCGGGGCCGCAGGGTTAATACCGGATTTGGAACTGATAGGCGGCATAGTGGGCATTGCGTTGATGATACCCTTCGGTATTATCACTATACTGTTCGGGGTGTTCCTATTGAAACTCAACGATGACCTGTTTGGCCTGCTCAAGCCCTACGCCTATCTCGAGATAGCCAGCGGTATTGGAGCCGCTACGATCATTTTGGCACCGATCGGGGTGCTATTCGCCATAGGCGCCCTCATTATGCAGGGGATGATCTTTTTGCGCGCCCACGAGGAAGAGCAGTATCTTTAGCGATCACTTTGTTGTTGCGGCCTCAACGATGGCGGCACATCTTAGCCTCTGATGCCACCACAACCGCAAAAACCATCGTTCTTTCAACGCCCCGTTTCGGCCCTGCTGATTCTGCCCTCCCTGGCCATATTGTTCAACATTGCTTTTCTAAAGGGTGGTTTCTGGGGTGATGACTTCTTCTTCCTAAACCTCATCAACAATGATTCCCAATCGATCGCCTGGTGGCGCGGTCTGTGGTCGGCCGAAAACTTCACCGGGTTTGAGTATATCTGGTGGAAGGACGCTGATTGGTCAGCATACTTCTGGCGTCCACTACCGAGTCTGATTATCCAGGGCTCAATCAAGCTGTTCGGTGAAAATCCTTTCCCCCTGCATCTTCTTTCCCTTCTGCTTCACGCCGGGGTAACAACCGGACTTTACCTTCTGGTTCGAAGACTCAGCGGCCGTCACGGTCTGGCCTTTCTGGCCGCCCTGTTTTTCGTAGCCTGCGAAGACCACGCCTTCACGGTCAGTTGGATCTCCACCATTACCGATCTGTTCTGCGTTCAGTTCATTATTCTGGCTCTTTTGCTCCACGCACAATGGCTAAGACAGCGCCGGCCGATGACAATGGCTGGTTCGCTGCTGGCCTTGATACTGGCTCTGGCCAGCAAAGAAACCGCGCTGGCGGCTCCGGTAGCGATGATTCTTATGTCGCTGTTTTTTCCAACCGGTGCCGAAGATGATCGCAGCGAATCCACCATAGGGCGCGTCAAACTGAAGCGTTTCTTTGGTGATCGCATGGGTTGGCTTCCTCCCGTGTTGGTGCTGATTGCCTACGTGATATTTTACCGTACCGTGGTGACCGGCGACATGAAAACCCTGCTGTATATCGATCCGCTTACCCAGCCGGTTGCTTATCTGGTTCACCTGGTCTGGTACTTCCCCATCATGTGGCTGGCGACATTCTCGCATGCACCACCATTTTTGCCAATCTTTTTCCCTGGCTTGATCGCCCCGTACGTAGTCGTCGGCGTAGTGACGATTCTGCTGGGTTTGACTGCGCTATGGCCTTTCCGTTCCCGTCCACTGGCACTGTGGGCGTTCGGTGTCTACCTGACAGCTCTGCTGCCACAGTTATGCACCGATGCCAGCGAGAGAAATCTCTATTTCCCGATGGTGGCGGCCTGCATTCTTATCGCTCTGGTCGCCAGTAGTATTGGCCCCATCGCACGCCGGATGTTACCCGGGCATCCCCTTCGACCGCGATGGACCCGCCTGATGGGCTGGGCGGCGATAGTGCTTGTTCTGATTCCGGGGATTCTTGTCTCGACAGCCAGGCCGTGGGCGATGCTCCCTTCGCTCGCCAGAGACGAAAAAGATCTCATGACGGCCCTGCCGTATATCCAGCAGAACCAACCTGAGCACACCCTGATCCTCAATGCCTCGAGCTCCTTCGTCGCTCTCTATGCCTATTACATCCTTGACTATCACACCGAGCACCCGCAGAAGATATGGCTGTTATCAGGTGCCAGCGGAGTTTTCAGCCTCGAGCGAACCGGAGACTCTTCTTTTGTAATTCGAACCGACCGTCATGGCTGGATTGACAGCTGGTTCGCCCGGGTGATGCGTACCAACGAGGACCTTTACGCCGGACGGACATATATCACCCCTGCCTTCACTGCCACGCTGGCAAAGATGACCGAGGATGGTCGCGACGCCCTTGAGGTAAGATTTGATCTGAATTACCCGCTCGACTACCCCGGCTGGCTATTCCTGCGGTGGAATGGTACCGCCTTCGAACCACTGAGTATCGCCGCCATGGGTATAGGCGAATCAGTAGAACTGGCCGACACCTCGGATCTCTGGAAACTCATGATGCGGACCGAGTAGCTGTTGGACCACCTGTCCAGTGGCTGCTTAACGGTAATTTCGGCCTGAATAACCACACCGGTAGGAGAGTACATAGATTAAGCACACCGATTGACCCAACTCCCCGCCGCGGCGGGATTTGCTCAACGGAGGTGAAGTCATGATTATATTCGAAAGAAAAGATGATGCCGTTCCTGTTTGCCCGCACTGCAAGCGTCCCATCGAAAAGATCTGGTATCGGGAATTGAAGGGTGACCTTGGTAAGCGTTGCCTGTACTTTTGCCCGTCCTGCCGGGCCTCCCTTGGCGTTTCTCACCGCAAGGGACTCACTTTTGGCTGGTAGGTGAGCAAGGCGGTAACGGCCGGAGATCAGTTGCGAACACCTTACCATTGCCGCAGATCATCCGGCCGTAGATTGCGCTGTTTGCGGTCCCAGTCGCCACCTTGCTTGGCGAAGGAAACCCTGGGTCTCATATTCGAGGCTTAGAACTTAAACAGCGTATTCAGGTAAAGATAGGTTTGGCCCTGGCTGTCGTCCTGATAACTGACGCTTCTGATGTTAACCGAGGCTTTGAAGCCGTGGACCGGAACACACTCAACCCCACCGATAACCAGCGTCTCGGCGTCATCGTCGGCATCGGTGTTCGGATCATACATGTCGAATCGTCCAAAGAAGTTCAGCGTTCTCAGAAGCGATTCATCCGGGACAAAATCCTCAAGGTACAACGTGCCGAAGAAAGAATACCCGGTTTCCTTGATATCCTCAGTGTCCGGACCCTGCCCGGTGGCGTAGAAGTTTATGTCGCCACCCAAATCAAGAGTGTTGCGATAGGCCAGCAACCCTCCGAACGAAAACAGGGCGCGGTCCCAGTCGGAGGCCTGCTCGTCAACACCTATGACGCGATTCTGAGTACCGATATATGCCTGAGCCTGAATAGCCGTTCTCACGAAATCATCATTGTCTCTGAGCGGCGTGAGGAGAACAAAACCGCTGAAATCTTTGTGCTTATTCCTTTCGTCAACATTGGTATAGTTCGTTCCGTTCCAGACATTGGCGGCGATATGGCCCAGGCTACCCTTGTCGCCAAAAGCGAACTTGAGACCAGCGCCGAAATCGGACGTGGTGAGAAACACCCGGTCATCGCCGATTGTCCTTTCCAGATAACGACGGCCCCACAGTTTATTCATGGCATTGATATAGGGCGTCGGCTGCAAACCGAACCTGAAGGTCACGACCTCGTTGGCAAAAGCCGGCTTCCAGTCAATATAACCGTACTTGAGAACGATTGAGTAACCGCCGAACCCCCCGGCGTCACGGATATCAGTTGTAATCCGAACCGAGGTGTATTCCGAGAGCTTGGACCTGACCGTAACGTATGCGCGGCTCACCCCAAAGTCGTTGAAGTTCCCCGCACCATCGGTAAGGTCCATCATCCAGTGGGCGTAAAGGCGACCCTGCACCTTCGTCTCACCGGCCATGGTTCCGGAAACAAGGCCCAGAACCAACACGATTGCTAAACTGATTGCTGTTTTCTTCATGCATCCTCTCTCATGCTTCGTATAAGGTGCTTTTGCAGGTTATCGTCTTCAAACACATATACTTGAGATAGCATAAGAAATGGCGGCCGTTGCGCAACTGTCAACAAAATGAATTCACACAAAACACTTGCCAACTCGGCCTTAAGTCATTACTAAGTAGCAGATTAACATGAATAAACGGGATGTTGTAATGGGGCTGTGATTTGCAGGTTAGCCGCCTCAACAACTCCTCAAGGAGAATAGGCCATGAATATTCGGAAAGCTTCGTTTCTGTTAGCATCAAGCATACTTGTCACTTTTCTCTCATGTGGTAAGCAGGAAACTTCGAACCAGGCATCCGCACCGTCTGACTTCCTGGTAGCAGGAGTCGATTCATTGGACCTGGAGAGGACTTCCGACATCCGTACCTTCGTGGGTGATTCATTGTGGGAATACATCAATGGTGGTGCTGAATTGTATCACGCCTATGATTTCGTCAGAGTCTCAACCGCTGACTACAAATCCAACGGGGCTGAAATCGTGGCCGATATATACCAGTTCGCCGGACCGGATTTCGCTTACGGTCTTTATTCTATGCTCCGGCCCGACGACCCCAGGCGAATACAGCTTGGCGTCGACGGCTTCTTCTCTCCTACCAATCTTGTTTTCGTAAAGCAGGACCTGATGGTGACCCTGACGGCTTATCAGGCTACGGAAGAGGTCGCGGATGCTATGAGGCAATTGGGACAGTACCTTGACAGCCAGATGCCTGGAAACGCAGCAAAACCGGAGAGATTCTCGCGCTTTCCGGCCACAGATGCGGTCACGTGTTCGGATAAAATTTACGCGGAATCATTCCTGGGACAGGCCGTTCTCACTGACGTATACAGCCAGACTTACAACCTCAACGGTGACACGCTGACGTTGTTCCTCACCGATGATCAGGCCGGGTCAAAGTTCCTGGGTTGGAAGGATCAGGTTGGCGAGAGAATAACGAGCACCGAGGCCCCCGGCGATATACCGTTTGATGATGGTTTGTCCTTCAGGTATAACGACAGCTATTATGGCGAAATCGTCGTCGGCCTGGTTGCCGGCTCCCTGGCCGGCGTCGTTGATTACAGCGACAGGAACATGGGCTTTGTCTCCGCCTGGGTGAAGTCCCTGACGGTCAGCCAGTAATCAACACGTTAACAGTAAATTGTTTTCAACTCGGCTATGCGCCGGGCAATGTCCACCGTGTGGGCACACCGGGCCTGGCACTTCATACAATCCCTGCAGTTATCAAGGCCGGCTCCTGGAGAAACATCGTCAAGGGTGGCTCGCGACAGCTGAAAATCGCCATACTGAGCTGCATAGACGTGCGACCGTACAAGTTTGGGCAGATCTACGCCCTCCGGACAGCTGGCTACGCACTTCCGGCATTGCCGACAGAAGCCGATCCCCAGAATGACATCCTTATCGGATAAGAATTTCTTTTCCTCGTCAGTATACTCCAGATCATAGGCTACTGAAAAATCTTCCCGCAAATGGTCGTAGTTCATGAATCCGGGAATACAGGTACAGATGTTCTCATTTCGCATTACCCACTTAAGGGCTGCCTGAACAACCGTGGTACCGCTGAAATCTTTGAGCAGGCTCTCGTTGGGCCATCGACCACCGTACGCCAGAGTTTTCATGGCAATGATGGCTATTCCCTTTTCTGCCGCCGTTTTGATGGCGTTTAGAAGGGCTGTATCATCGGCCAGTGTAAAATTGATCGCGGTCAGGACAACCTCGTAAAAACCGCCCGCTATCGCTGCGTTAATGATCTCCGTCATGCGGGTATGAGTCGATATCCCTCCATAGCGAACCTTCCCCTGCTGCTTGAGAATCCGCATCCCCTCCATGATGCCCTCGTTTCCGACTGTCTCGGGATTCTCGATCTCGTAGACATACAGGATGTCGATATAATCGGTGCCGAGCCTCTCCAGGCTGGCCTCGCAGGCGGCGATGAGTTCGTTTTTGGCACCGGCTTCGGTCAACCCGCGCCGGTGTCCGGGCCCGCTGACTCCGGTCGCTATAACCACCTTATCCCTCACCTTCAGCCGGTTAACCACGTTGCCAACCGCCATTTCGTTGCGCCCGAACTGGTAGTAAGCCGAAGTGCTGAAGTGGCGAATACCGGCCTCGTAGGCGGCCTGAATCATTTCCGGATTGTTGGCGCTAAGCACCCCCATACTTACAATCGGAACTTCGGGGCCGTTCGGGCTAAGCTTACGTTTTATGATGGCTTTTTCCGGTTGTTCCGCGTCGGGAATTGCCTGAAGTGAGAAAGCTCGATCAGGCGCCAGGCTGAGCAGTCCCGACGAAACCAGTCCCGAAGCCGCCGTCGTCAGGAACCCGCGTCTGGATAGGTTCGATTTCTTTTCTGACATTCACCCTCCTGAGACAAGACACGCAGCACCGCGCCGAGAGATTCTCAGCGCAAGATACTGCTAACAGTAAATCATCTTCAATTCCTCGATACGATGAGCTATATCAACCGTATTGGCACATTGGGCCCGGCAGGACGAGCAATCGCCGCAGTGACGCAGGCCGGCGCCGCTTGGAATATCGTTCAGTGTCGCCCGGGCCTGATGAAAATTGCCGTACTGGGCGGCGTACATATGCGTCCGCATAAGGTTGGGAATATCCACGCCCTCTGGACAGGTCGCCAGACACTTACGGCACTGATGGCAATACCCCAGGCTTAGCTTGACGTTGTTGTCCGAGAGAAGCTTCTTCTCCTCATCGGTATACTCCAGATTACGGGCGACCGAGAAATCCTCCTGCATATGTTCGTAGTTAGTATAGCCCGGTATGCTCGTGGCAATATTCTCATTGCGCAAGACCCACTTGAGCGCAGCCGTAGCTATAGTTGAGCTGCTGTAATTCTGGCGCGCCTGCGGATTTGGCCAGCGGGCACCACCAGCAAGGGCTTTCATAGCTACGATCGCCACCCCTTGCTCGGCAGCCTTCCTTATCGACTCCAGAAGGGCCGTGTTTTCAGCCATGGTGAAATTTACGGCGGTCAGAACCACGTCATAAAAGCCACCCTGAACCACCGCTTCTATCACTTCATTCATCCTCGTATGAGTCGCGACTCCGGTATACAGAACCTTCTTCTGCTCTTTGAGGATCTCCATTCCCTCTATTATAGCCTTGTCGGCCACCGTTTCGGGGTCGCCTACATCGTGTACGTAAAGGACATCTATGAAATCCGTACCCAGCCGCCGCAAGCTGGCTTCGCAGGCCTCAATCAGTTTCTTCTTGGACTCCTCCGGCGGTAATCCGCGTCGTTGACCGGGCGTGTGAATCTTGCTGGCCAGTACGATCTTGTCCCTTGCCTTCAGCCGATTGATGACACTTCCGACCATCTGCTCGTTTCGTCCAAACTGATAGTAAGCAGCGGTATCGAAATGGCGAATGCCAATCTCATAAGATGCCTGGACGATTTCCGGATTGCTGGCATTCATAACACCCATGCTTACGATGGGTACATTAAGCCCGGTCCGTCCAAGGGTACGATGAATTATATTTCCCCCGGCGGCCGCCGTGTCACCGTCCGATTCCTGGGCCAGAGTTCTGGCCGGTGTCAGGTTAAGCAGACCGGCTGATACTATGCCACCGGCCGTAGCAGTCAGAAATCGGCGTCTGGTTAGCTTCGAAGTATTGTCAGGCATATATCCTCCTTTTCCAGTTTACACGCCTTCAAGGGCATCACTGCTGCAGTTGTTCAAGACCCTGGGTAGCATTGTTCTGCAGGATCTCTCGCACCTGCGGACCTACCGCGGAATCCGAAGGCAGTACCTCCAGTACCTTCTGATAACAGGTTATGGCTGTCTCAGTATCACCGGAGGCCAGGCAGGCATCGGCATAACTGTCCCAAACGTTGGCCGAATTGGGAAAAGCCTCGGTGTTCATCCTGAATATCATCCTGGCCTCACCCAGACGATTCTGCTGGAGCAATTGGTAACCCAATCCATTCATGGTTGCTTCTTGAAAAAATACGTAGCCCGGCCTGGTTTTCTTTAGTTGTTCATAAATCTCAATGGCCCGTTCGATCTTATCTTCCTGAATCATCTCCACGAACTGTCTCTCGGTGGGGGGCGGAATCTCCCCTTCTTTCAACGAATACGTGACGGGCCAGAAGGTGTCCGGCGCCGAGCTAACAAAAGCCTTCGATTCCAGGTCGTCTCCTTTCAAGAAGACCTCGAAGAATTCCCTGACGGTTTCGCACAAACGGCCATAGAATGCCTCGATACTTCGAACTCGTTCAGCTGATGTGTCGGCCAGAAGAGCACCGGCGAACGGATACAGGGTGAAATCGTTACGATCCCGTTCGGAAACTGCGAAAAGCAATCGCCGCGAAAATCTCAGCGAGTCAACAAGTGACAGATCCAGGCTGTCATGATCCGCAATATACATCTGAAGAATGGGAGCATCGGCCCTGGCGACGCTGTAATTGGCGAATTCGGTCCCCAACCTGATACCGTAATTGTAAGTGAAAATACCATCAAGAGCAGCCACCGCCTCTATGTCGGTGTTTCGCATCTGCATAAGAAGGGCTGACAGCCCCCCCGTACCAACACCCAGCAAGCCGGGTTTGTTGTTATCGACCTGGGGATAGTCGCGCATATGTCCGTACACGAACTCCCGGTCCCTGATCATTGTCTCCAGCCCAACGGCATCCATTCCGGCATTCAACGTTTGCGCACCAAGGGCGTGACTGGTGGCAACAATGAAACCGTACGATGCCAGATACTCGCACAGTACCGCATTCTGAGAAATACCGCCGATGGCGTCAGGATGGTATATAATCAGTGGGAATTCACCCTGCTCGCGCGGGGCATCTTTGAAAGCAGTCACATTCATATTCATCAAGTCCTGAAGCAGACCTCTGCTTTGGGCCAGAAAAGGTATGGCGTAACCGGCCTCTCGCCCCTGCAGTCCGGCCAGCAAAGGGTAAAAACGGTTGTCTTCAGGCGCCGCGAAGGCATATTCCCCGTATACCATCGATGGTGTCTCCGCCTCTGCCGAGGCCGGATACCAGATGTAAATTTGAATAGGACGGGCTACTTCTTCCGAACGAATATTGCCGTCATAATCGTACTTATCGCGATATACCCGCGAATAATCGTACTTCTCAACATTTTCAAAGCCGACCGCATAGGGACCGGGCTCCAACTCACCCCAGAGCGGAGAAGCTGCCCCTACGGCTGCACGTATTGGCAATGATAGCAGCACCAGCGTGAATATTACTTGATAAATGGTCTGTTTTGTTCGATATCTGACTGACACTTAGTCCCCCTGTAGGCTAAAATCTTATCATACTACTAGTAATACTAGCAAGTTTACGCATAGTATAGCGTCAATGTCAAGCAATCCGCAGTTGCGCCCTCTTTGGTTGCGTGTACGTATCGGACCCTATTCGGTTGCACAGCGCTTAAAGGAAACTCGACGGAAGGAAAGTCTGCGTGGAATCCGTTGACCGCAGGTAAAATACCAGAATTCCCTTGTCACACCGATAAGGTTATTGTACATTTATGGTTAGGCCGTAATTCCAGGCTTTCAAAAGGTCGGGTCCGGCGTAGAGCATATCGGACAGCAGGTGACAGTCCCACCTACGGACCAGCGGGACAGGGGTAACGATTCGTGAAACGAAAAACCACCTCGCATAACCAATCTCGGACTCACCGGGTGGATTCCGGAGAGCCACATCCGCACCAACACCTGTTTAGCAGGGCGCTTAGGTCGCTTGCTTACCCCTTTTATGTGATTGATGTCAGAGATTATACCGTATTGATTGATAATACCTCGCCAGGTCTGGTGCCCCCAAAACCGGGTACGAAATGCTTCTCGTTGATTCACAGGCGCGAACAACGGTGCAGTCAATCCGGCGAAAGCTGCCCTCTTGAAATCGTCAAAAACACCAAGAAGCCGACTGTGGTAGAACACGTCCACCCCGACCGTCAAGGTGATCCGAGACACTTCGAGGTCCACGGCTATCCCGTCTTTGATGATAACGGTAAGGTGGTAAGTGTTATCGAATACGCTCTCGACATAACCTCCCGCAGACAGGCGGCAGATCGTCAGAAGTTCGCGGCGCAAGTTCTGGAACTGCTCAATCATCCCACTGAGGAAAGCGATACCATCCGTGATATTCTCTTTCTAATCAAGGACTTCACCGGGTTTGAGGCCGTCGGCATAAGGCTCAGGGAAGAGGACGACTTTCCCTACTATGAAACCGTCGGGTTTCCAGCCGTGTTTGTCGAGCGAGAGCGCTACCTCTGCACCAGAGATGAGGCGGGACTCCTCAAGCGCGATCCCAACGGCCTGGCCCACCTGGAATGTATGTGCGGCAATGTCATTCGAGGGCGTACCGATTCGTCCCAGCCTTTTTTCACCAAAGGTGGCAGCTTCTGGTCAAACTGCACCACCGAACTGCTGGCCTCCACTACCGAAGAGGAGAGGCAGTCCGAAACGCGCAACGTCTGCAATGCTGAGGGTTATGAATCGGTGGGGCTGATTCCTCTGCGTTCCGGCACCGAGTGTGTCGGCCTGCTGCAGTTTAACGATACCCGAAAAAACATGTTTACGCTGGATCTGATAGAATTCTTCGAACAGATCGGAGCCAGCGTGGGAATTGCCCTGGCACGCCAACGTGCTGAGCAAGCCTTAAGAGAAGCTCACGATGAACTGGAGATCAGGGTTGAACAGCGAACTGAAGCTCTGCGGAAAGCAAATGAAAAGCTGCGGGACGAGATCGAACGGCGGCAACGCGCCACCGAGGCACTTCTTAAAACCTCCCGGGCTCTCAAAGTACTCAGTGAATGTAACAAGTCTCTGGTACGCGCGAAAAACGAAGACGACTTGCTGCGAGATGTGTGCCAGATCATAGTTGGTGCCGGGCGGTACCGCTTGGCATGGGTGGGCTACGCCGAACAATCAGAGGCAAAACGAGTCCTGCCCGTGTGCCAGGCCGGTTTCGAAGACGGCTACCTGGAGACTCTGGACCTCAGCTGGGACGATGTCGAGCACGGTCGTGGACCGACCGGAACCGCCATCCGCACCGGCCAACCCAGCGCGTCTAAAGAAATTCTGACCGACCCCCGGTTCACCCCGTGGCGCGAACAAGCCGTCAAGAGAGGTTTTGCCTCGTCACTTGCCGTACCACTGCGGACCCGCGAGAAAGTGATCGGCGCCCTCAACATATATGCCTCCGAACCCAATGCCTTTGATGACGATGAGGTCACGCTGCTGATGGAACTGGCCGACGACCTGGCCTTCGGCATCATGACCCTCCGTACCGAAGCCAGGCACCGCATGACCGAAAAAGCCCTCGACGAAAGTGAGGCCCGCTATCGCCAACTGGTCGAAGGAACTGACAACCTCGTTATACAGGGCGACCGGCATGGACGAATAACTTTCGCCAACAACACCGCCCGCCGGGTGTTCGGGATGACACCGCAAGAATGCATCGGATTGAAATGCTTCGAAATGGCCCACCCCGACGACCGCCGGAAAACGGAAACATCTCTCGAAAATTGGATAAAATCCGGAATCAGTAGCTCCACTCTGGAAAATCGAATTGTCAGCCGGGCGGGCGAAGTGTTCGACATGCTGTGGACCATTGACCTGCATCATGAGCCTGACGGCAGACTTAGCTTCCTGAACTGTATCGCCCGCGATATCAGCGACCGTAAGCGCGCCGAACAGGCGGTACACCATCGACTCAAGTTTGAAGGCCTGATAGCCGGCCTCAGTACAAGTTTCATTAACCTGAAGGCCGAGAAGATGGATGACGGGATCAACCACGCGTTGAAAGAAATCGGTGAGTTCGCTGATGTCGACCGAAGCTACCTCTTTGAATTCGCATCGGATGGCAAAACAATGGATAACACTTATGAATGGTGTCGGGAAGGCGTCAGCCCCGAGATTGACAACCTGAAGGACCTGCCCACCAGCCAATTCCCGTGGAGCATGACACGGCTGCGACGTTTCAATCCGATCCCCATCCCGTCGGTAGAAGATCTCCCGCTGGAGGCCATGGCCGAAAAAGATATCTTCAGACAACAGAGCATCCGCTCGCTTATCCTGGTTCCGATGGTTTATACCGGATCGCTGTTAGGTTTTGCGGGGTTTGACCTCGTGCGCCAGGAGCGTCATTGGGATGAACAGACAGTCGCCCTGCTTAAGATAGTAGGGGAAATGTTCGTGAGCGCCATCGTCAGAAGCCGGGCCGAAAAAGAACTGCGAGAAGCCAACGAGCAACTGATCGCCGACAGAAAGGCACTGGAGGACAAGAACATAGCGATGCGCGAGGTTATGGATCGCATCGACGAAGAAAAACGGGCCACTCGACAACAAATATCCACCAACGTCGAGGAAGCCTTGATGCCGCTGGTTTCTCGTATCAAAGAACAAAGTCAGCCATCTGAAAAGGCGCTGGCGGAACTTCTGGAGCAATATCTCAAAGACATCGCCTCTCCCTTTATGGATGAACTCAAATCCAAGTATTCCAAGCTTACTCCACGAGAACTGGAAATCTGCCATATGATAAAAGCTGGAAGACCTTCCAAAGAGATTGCTGCCATCCTCAATGTCTCGCTGCTGACCGTTCACAAGCACCGCGAGCAAATCCGCAATAAATTGGGACTGAAGCACTCCTCTGTGAATCTCAGCACATATCTTCAGTCCCTCTAATCCCGTCATTTAAACTCAAGTATTTACAGGACAAGCCATTAACCCTTCATTACGGGCTTTTGGGACATGTCTGGCAGTCTTTCAGACACCTCCCAGGCACTACGTATTTTTCGTACGTAATATGCTCGCAACTTACCCTCATTGACAGTATGGGGTTTACCTCTTAAGATGCGAGTGGATTTCGGAAAGCAAGACAGCCGCACATCCTTTTAAATAGGAGAGGGTGATTTCTTGAAGAATATGTCAGACAGAAAACGGTTTGAAGCTGAGGCGTTGCCAGCTATGGATGCTCTTTACAGGTCCGCTTTAAGACTCACGAAGAATCCGGGTGATGCCGAAGACCTTGTCCAGGAAACCTACATCAAGGCATATCGCTTCTGGGATAAGTTCGAACCCGGCTCCAATTGCCGGGCATGGCTGTTTCGGATTATGACCAATGTCTTCATCAACGAGTACCGATCACGCTCACGGTCACCGGTGTCAGTCAGTGCCGATGAGCTCGAT
This sequence comes from Candidatus Zixiibacteriota bacterium, assembly GCA_020348905.1. Classification (GTDB taxonomy): domain Bacteria; phylum Zixibacteria; class MSB-5A5; order GN15; family FEB-12. The sequence continues at coordinate 1,535,761 of CP070756.1, read as the reverse complement.
GATCGATTTCTTTATGGCCGCACCGAGGCAGGGCAATACACTCCTTCCGACCCGGAGCGCCGTTTGACTTCGCAGGTGCTTCATGAAGATGTGAATCGCGCTATCGAAAGCCTGCCGGATGATTTCAGGCTGGTAGTGGTTCTGTCATTTCTGGAGCGCTTTTCGTACCGGGAGATTGCCAATATTACCGGTCTTCACCTTGGCACGGTGAAATCGCGCCTGCATCGTGGACGTAAGCTGTGCCAAAAGAAGCTGCTGAAGTACGCGCAGGAGTATGGCTACACTGTTCACTCGGCGGCCAGTTGAGGCACAGTAGACATCGTAGAGGCTTAAAGACTCAGAATGCTGGAGAAAGATAAGAGCAACTGCTTCAGATAAAGGTGTTAGTAGGGGACTACGTACAATCACATGCCATAATCCCAGGGAGACACAGGTAGTCACATACCGAAAGGGCGGCCGGGCCGCCCTTTTTTTAATTAATACTCCGTCTGACAACCATCGTAAGTATAAAGTAAAAAGTCACTTGAGGCGCCCACTAAAATGGCTGCGTTCCTTGCTATAGGCCCAGGCTCTGACCACATGAACGGATGCGCCGATCTATGTCACCTTGACATGTTTTGTGGCGCAGGCTTATATTGTTAGTGGAGGGAAAACACTTTAGCTACGAGCTGTGAACTTTGCAGCAACTATTAACCAAAGCCAAGCAGGGCGACCAAGCTGCTTTAGCTCAGATAATCGAGTATCTCCGTGTAAGATTCGTGCTTCTGGCCAAACGAAGAATAGGAGAGGAGCACTGTGAAGACATTGCCCAGGAGGCATGCATAACAATACTGGAAAAGCTCAAAGATGATTCACCGGAAGACAATTTCGAAGCTTGGGCTTACCAGGTGCTCCGCAACAAGATAGGTAACTATTTACAGAGTAGTAATTTGCGGCAGAAGAAAATGGTTAGCACGGAACACATCGATTATCTGGAAAAACCGGCGGTTTCAGAGCCTGACCCGGTTTTCAAGCGCCGATTGATCGACTGTCTGAAAAAGCTTATCAAATCCAACCGTCGCTATGCCCGGGTCCTCAACCTCACCCACCAGGGATACCAGACCGAGGAAATCTGCCAGCGGATGGCCATGAAGTCCAACCACCTCTATGTGGTACTGAATCGAAGCCGCAAGCTGCTCAACGAGTGTCTGGATGGAGGTGCTTAAGGATATGAGCAAAAAGTGCACAGATTCAGCCATGGGCGAGCTTCGTCACGCTTACGAGCTTGGAGCCCTGTCGGCAGAGGATACCGAGAGGTTCGAAATCCACCTTCTTGGCTGTGAAAGCTGTTACCTGCAAATACAGCAATTCGAGAATGCGGCCGCGCTGCTAAGAACCGATATGGAGGTTCGGCGCGAAGTTCGTGAAGCGGTTCAGCAAAAGGAGCGTCAGCCGTCGCTGGTCACCAATCTGCTTCGTTATCTCTGGCCGGAAACTCCCGTCCTGCTGAGGCCTGCCGTAGCGTTTTTTGTTATGGCATTGTTGATTTACCCGGCGTATCTTGGCATGAAAGGCGCCGGTGACTCCGGGCTCAGGGAAATTCAGTCCATAAGCCTGATACCGTCCCGCTCGACCGTCAATGCGGCCTTCAAGGTTTCATCGCAGCAGGATGGTTTGATATCGTTCGTCTTTCCGGGCGCGGAGAAATCAAAGAGCTACCGACTGGTCATCGAGTCTCACGAAGGAAAAGAGATCATGTCCGTCGACAACTTCACCGGCTTTGACGAGTATGAGACGGGGAGGATCGTCATTCCGTTGGGACGATTGAGCGAAGGCACCTACCGCCTCGTGATATCGGATCCGCACGGCACAGATCCTTACCGCGAACAGGTATACGTGTTCGACGTGGACCGGTAGCCGCACTGAATCCGGCTTTTGGCCCATCAGCGGTTCACCGGGAAATGGGAGAGGTGGACTGATGATGATCAAGCTTTTCGCAAGGGCAACGTGTTTGGTTGCCCTCTTTTCTTTTGCAGGATCTGCTGCTACCGCAACGTGGCAGGAGCTCCTCACGCAGGCTGGATCTTTGGCCGAAACCGGCATGGCCGATTCAGCAGAGGCTCTATATCAACAAGCACTGCACCTGGCGGAGACGGAGTCTCCCCTGAGTGATACAACCGTTCAGGGGGGGTACTACGATGTGGGTCTCCCCCATCGGGCTAATTTCCCCAGTTACGAGAAGGCCCAGCAAGTTTACTCGCATGTGTTAAGCGCCGCAGAAAGCATATTCGGAGCTACCGCAGCCGAGACGGCTGAGATTCTGGCCAAATTGGCCAAGGCTTATTACATGGATGAGAAATACTCGGAGGCTGAACCGCTCGCGAAAAAAGCCCTGACCCTGAATCGGGATCGCTTCGGTGACCGGAGCCTAAAAGTGGCGGGGACTCTGCTGTTGCAAGGAAAGATAAACTACTTCTGGGGAAAGACAGAGAAGTCAGAGAGTTTGTTTGTCGAAGCTCTAAGTATCGCGGAGCAAACAGGCGGCCTCAATCATCCCTTGGTCGCCCAATGCCGATACAGTCTGGCTAATCAGTGGCGGTGGCAGGGTGATTGTGCCGCGGCTGACTCGCTTCTTTCATCGGCTCGCACTATCTTTGAAAGCGCGTATTCAAATTACGCCCTCGAACGATCAAGGTTCCTGCTAATGGCCGGTAGGGTTAAATACTGCCTGGGTGATTACGAGGGGGCCAGGGAGAATTTCGGGGCTGCCGTCGCGCACCGGACCAACAGTCTCGGCAGGAAAACCGAAAAAGTTGCATCGACGCTATGTTATCTCGGTGACGCCCTCAGTAAACTTGGCCAGCATGCTCAGGCTGAATCAACCTACACGGAAGCACTCTCTATACGAAGAGAGTTGTGGGGTGAAAACGATATCAGAGTGGCCTACAGCCTGGGGTATCTGGGCTGGTTTCATCGCTGGTTCAGCGGCAACATACTACTGGCCGAATCGCTGTACACACAGGCAACCACCATTATTGAACAAGGCGCAGGCATCGACAATTCCGATTACATATACTACGCCTGGCGACTGGAGGACCTTCTTAAGGACCAGGGTAGATTCGGAGAAGCACTTCCCATCTGCGAGAAGCGCTATACCGCTTCTGCTGCCGTCTACGGCTCGGAAGATATTAGAACCATCAGGGCTTTATCGCAACTGGGATCAATCAGCCGGCGTCTTGGCAGGTTTGCCGACGCCGAGGCATATCAGAAACAAGCGCTAGCCGCAATGGAGAAACTACGGGGACCGGAGCATTATGACGTGACCGAAATCCTGATGGGTTTGGCGCTGACCTATGATACTCAGTATCGCAGCGAAGAGGCGGAAAAGCTCTATCAGCGGGCACTGGAGATTTACAGGAAGGTTCTTGACCCCTCTGATCCCGATATCGCTTACACCCTCCATGATCTTGCCCTCGTTTACTGGTCAACAGACGAATTCGACAGAGCCGAGTCACACATTCTGCAGGCTCTCGAGATATGGCGCAACGCTCCGGAGCCCGAGGAATACGGAATCGCCATAGGGCTTTCCAATCTTGGTCTAACTTATGAGAGTCAGGGTCGCTACGCGGAGGCTGACTCAGTATTGCGAATGGCTATTGACTTGGGCGAGAAGGTACTCGGCCCCCAACATCCTGGACTGGCCCATGCTTGCGACAACCTGGCCAACGTGTTGACTAAGCAGGGTCGCTATGCCGAAGCTGAGCCGGTCATCGAACGTGCCGTTGGCATTCTTGAGCGCTCACTCGGTCCGGAGCATCCCGAAGTTGCCAAGTTCTGCCGCGACCAGGGACGTCTGTACGCCTACGCTGGTAATTCGGAGATGTGCCTGCAAACTTACCGTACATTCATCGACTGGAGTCAGCGCTTCCTTGAGAATGTCTTTCCGTACTCATCAGAAAACCAGCGGCTCCGTTGGATTCACGAATACCCGCTGCTCGACCACGCCCTATTGTCGCTTGCGCTAAGGGAAAAGACCGACGCCAGTAACAGGCTCGCGCTCGAGATGGTATGTAAGTCGAAGGCCATGGTTGTTGAGGCAGTTATGAGCGAGCGACAGGCCGCTTTGTGCACGTATGACGATGCTCTCGCTGAACAGTTGAACCAGCTCAACAAAATACACTCTCAGATCGCGACGATAGCCTTAGCCGGAGGATCACTCACTGACAGCCTGCAGGCCCTCTATGAAACTAAAGATTCCATGGAAATCGCACTCAGCCGGGAGTGCAGTGAATTCGGCGACGCTCTGGCCGCGCGACGGTTTGACCTTGATGATGTTCTTTCGGCTATTCCTGCCGGATCAGCGTTGTGGGAGTTTGTACGATACGAACCCCACAATCTTGACCCTTCGGTCACAGGTCGGGCGAAGCTCGGACCGATGCGATACCTGGCGTTTGCAGCTGATCGCAGTGGCTCTATTTCAGTCATTGACCTCGGAAATGCCCAATTGATTGACAGCCTGATTACACTCGCCCGCGGTATTATGTATAAGGCCCAGGGCCAAATCTATTCGCCGGCCGCCCGCACTTCGGAGCAGCGGCTCAACCAGGCTACCTCGGAATTGTACAGAATACTCTTCGCTCCTCTGGCCACAGTATCAAACGAGGCGGAACATATCTGCATCGCACCTGACGGCATGATCAACCTTCTCCCGCTTGAAATACTTCCAACGCCTGATGGATCATACGTGATCGAAGATTACCGCATCAGTTACCTTTCATCCGGGCGAGATTTGCTGAAGTATAGAGATAGTCCTCGGTCCGATGGCGAGATGCTTGTCATGGCTGATCCCGACTTCAACAGCAGTTCATTTGGCCCTATGACCCAGGGTAACCCCCAGGTACCAGTCGCCTCACTTGGAGTGGAGACTTACGGCCCTGAACTGCGAGGAGTTACGGACTGTCTCAACACCGCCTTCGGGCGTCTGAGACACAGTCGTTCCGAGGCGGAGGCCGTTGTCCGCCAATTTAGAGCCTCCGGTGACACTCCCACACGGGAGTTTTACGATGACGAGGCAGTGGAATCGGTTCTTAAATCTATCTATGAGCCGCCAGGAGTGCTCCATCTGGCCACCCACGGCTTCTTTTGCGAAAGTGACGAAGCTACGCCAACCATGAGGAACAATCCGCTCCTGCGCTCCGGGCTCGTTCTGGCCGGCGCCAACGTTACCCTTTCGGGTAAGCGTGATGATTCGACAACGGCCGAAGACGGCATCCTGACGGCTCTTGAGGTATCGGGCCTGAATCTGGTGGGCACAGATCTCGCGGTGCTGTCAGCCTGCGAGAGTGGGGTCGGTGACTTTGTTAATGGTGAGGGTATCTTCGGTCTCCGACGGGCTTTCCAGCATGCCGGTGTGGAAACGATTGTGATGAGTTTGTGGGCGGTGCCGGATCGCGAAACGTCGCAATTGATGGAAGGCTTCTACCGTCGCTGGTTGGGCGGTTCGAGCAAACGTGATGCTCTGCGTGAATCCGCCATTGCAGTATTGAACGAATCGCGCCAAAAGCGTGGTTGCGGCCATCCCCTGCTATGGGGCGGCTTCATCCTCACCGGCAATCCTAACTGATTAGCAACATGAAGGCATGAGAGACGTAGTGTTATATATGCGGGTCGGACTCATCTTCTTGGTTGTCTTGTCGGTCGTGGGAGTATCGACCCGGGGGCTGGCGGGTGCGCCTTACCAGGTGCTGCTTGAACAGGCCGATGCTCTGGCCTCCGCGAGCAATCTCGATTCAGCCCGGACTCTCTTTCGGCAGGCCCTTCAGTCCGCCGAATCACATTACACCGAATCCGATACTACCGTGGACATCGTCTTCTATCCGCAGGGAGTTCGCAGCCCAGTCTACTTTCGCAGCTACGCCGACGCTGAACAAACATACAATGCCTTTCTTTCCTATGGCGAAAAGATCTTTGGGGCCGATGGTGTGGAGGTTTCAGACATTTTACTGAAGCTTGCTGAATCCTATCGCGTCCTTGGCCGCTATGCCGACGCCGAGCCGATGCTGACACGCGCCCTGGAAATACGCGAAAGTGCCCGCGGACCCGGCAGTGCCCCCGTAGCCGAGACCCTTGACCAACTCGGGGTCCTGAAGTACTATCTGGGCCTATACGAACAAGCCTTGACTTACTGCGACAGCGGCCTGACCATCCGCGAGAACGTGCTGGGTCCCGATCATGCCGAAGTGGCTGTAAGCAGCCTGCACCTGATCCCGGCATTGGTGAAACTCGACGACTTTGATCTGGCCGGGCAACTCGCTGAACGGGCCACCGCTATTGTTGAACGAGAGTTCGGCTCCGACGGCCTCGAATTAGCCGACTGCTACGAGATGACCGGCCTGGTACATTACTTTTCGGGTAACGACGCCGCGTCGGAACCGCTTTATATCAGCGCCCTTGAGATCCGCAAAAGACTGCTTGGCCCGAACCATCCCCGGGTGGGCACTGCCATGTTCCGGCTGGCTAACGCCTATCGATATCTTGACAAACCGGCCGAATCGGAGTCATTGTTCGTTGCGGCGGTCGCGGTCAGGGAGGCGGCCCTTGGGCGAGAGCACCCCGAGGTAGCCGAGGTGCTTCACTACCTGGCCATGTACTATTACAGCATCACCAGAGATTTCGAAAGGGCGGTGCAGGTCTATAGCGAAGCCCTAAGCATACGCCAGGCCACCCTTCCTCCCAATCACGTTGATATCTCCGAGACATCATATCGCCTGGGCCGGTCCTACCGCGCCCTATATGAAATGGACAAAGCCGAGAGCCATTATCTGCGGGCACTGGCAATACGCAAAGCAATCGGGGCCGAGGAAGACTCAGACTACTTCAGCATGTTATGGGCTCTTGCGAATCACTACAATAATTTGGGTCGCCACTCCGACGCACAGCCGTATGCTGAAGGATTACTAAATCTCGCGACCAGACTGTATGAACCACATGACCAGTGGATTGTAAGAGCGCTGGATCTTCTGGGCACCGTGTACTGGCGCCTCGGCAAGTTCGACCGTGCTGAGATATATTTCAAGCAGGCACTGGATATCTGCCAAAAAACCCTCGATCCTGGCCATCCCCAGATAGCCGAGTGTCTCCATTCTCTGGCAAGTAACTACATGGACCAGGGAAAAGTCCAGGATGCCAAGCAGCTCTTCGAGCAAGCTCTTCCAATCTATCTGGCAGCACCAGATTCGGCTGATGCCGGATTTGCCTTCGTCAATCTCGGGATTGTGTATATCATGTTGGAGGATTACCACCAGTCAGAATCATGCATAATGAGGGCTCTGGGGATCTTCGGGGGCGATTCCATCAAATATAATGACGGCATAGCTGCCGCCCTGCTCAACCTTGGTCTCGCTTTGGAAGGTCAGGGCCGCTATGCCAAGGCCGACTCGGTTTTGCGGCGCTCGGTCGAACTGGGTGAAACCGCTCTCGGATCTCAGAATCCTCTGCTGGGACACGCCCATAATAACCTGGGCAATCTTTATACGCGGCTGGGACGATACCCGGAAGCCGAGCCAGTACAAATGCGGGCGGTAAGCATTCTCGAGGCCGCCCTTGGTCCGGAGCACCCCGAGGTAGCCAAGTTTCGACGCGACCTCGGTCGTCTCTACGCTCTGGCCGGTAAGACAAACCTGAGCCTTGAATCGTATGACAAGTTCATTGATTTCAATCAACGTTATCTCGAGAACGTTTTTCCCTACTCATCGGAGCAACAGAAACTGATCTGGATAGACAAGTATCCTCTAATTGATAATACAGTCTTCTCACTCGCGCTGCAACACCAAGACCGGCGCTCACGCAGCGTGGCCCTGGAGATGCTCTTGAAATCCAAGGCGATGGTGATCGAGGCTGTCATGGCCGAGAAGCAGGCCGCCTACTGCTTCTACGATGATGAGGTCCTTGCTCAGCTTGATCAACTTAACGAGGTTCACGAGCAGATCGCCGGCCTGTCGATGGCCGGTGGTTACTATCAGGACAGCGTCAAGTATCTCTACACCGTGAAAGATTCTCTCGAGGTTGAGATCAGCCGGCACTGCAGCGAGTTCAGCGATGCGCTGGCGGCTCGACGCTTTGAAGTACCCGATGTTGTTGCATCTATTCCGGATGGTTCGATTCTGTGGGAGTTCGTTCGCTACAATCCCTGTAATCTGGACCCTGCCGTTATCGGCGATGACAAACTCGACCCGCCAAGGTATCTGGCCTTCACGGTTGATCACGCCGGCAACATCGGTATCACCGATCTGGGCGAGGCCGCTGTAATCGACAGCCTGATCATTCATGCCCGTGACCTGATATATAGGTCGCAACCCCAAATTTACTCTGTCGCGGCTGTAACGGCTGAACAACGACTCAACTCCGTCACCGGGCAATTATACAAGACATTGTTTGCCCCGCTATCGCGCATTTCGCCTGACACCGACGAAATATTCATCTCACCCGATGGCCTTTTGAACCTTCTTCCCTTTGAGATACTTCCTTTGCCGGACAGTACCTATGTTATCGAGCATTACCGTATCAGCTATCTCTCATCGGGCCGCGACTTCTTAAAACACAAGAACTTTGTCGAATCTGAAGGTGATATCCTGGTTATGGCCGACCCCGATTTCAACCGGTTCGGTTCGTCAGCCGACAGCACCGAAGTTGAGCTGTCCGATGAGGTCTATGGTCCCGACATGCGCGGCAATACCGACTGCCTTGACAAGAGTTTTAGCCCTCTTCCCTTCAGCCGCAATGAGGCTGCTTCCGTAGTGGCCTGTTTCCGTGACAACCGGGCAGGCAACGTAAATGAGTATTATGGCGGCCGTGCCGGCGAAGACGCTTTAAAGAATATTACCCTGACTCCTCAGGTGCTGCATCTGGCCACTCATGGTTTCTTTTGCGAAGGCAGCGATACTTCAACTGCCCTTCGAGACAATCCTCTTCTGCGCTCTGGGCTGGTCCTGGCCGGCGCTAATCTGACTCTCTCTGGTGAACGCGATGATTCCGCGACCGCTGAAGACGGCATCCTGACGGCTCTTGAGGTATCGGGCCTGAACCTGATGGGCACAGATCTCGCGGTGCTGTCAGCCTGCGAAAGCGGCGTTGGCGATTTTGTTAATGGCGAGGGTATCTTCGGTCTCCGGCGGGCCTTCCAGCATGCCGGCGTGGAAACGATTGTGATGAGTTTGTGGGCCGTACCGGACCGGGAGACTTCGCAGTTGATGGAAGGTTTTTATCGTCGCTGGTTGAGCGGTTCAAGCAAAAGTGATGCTCTGCGTGAATCCGCCATTACGGTATTGAACGAATCCCGTCAGAAACGCGGCTGCGGCCATCCCCTGCTATGGGGCGGCTTCATCCTCACCGGCAATCCCAACTAGCGAACTCCCCGCCCGCACCGGTTCATATTGGACCCCGCCTGGAGCCAAAAACACTTTCAAACTTGACAACCCGAAACAAATTGTTATATTCGTCGTAAGATTCAGTAAGATAAAACCGGATCACCCTGAAAGGAGGCGTATCACCGTATGACAGCGATTGTTGGACAGTCAGGTCTGAAGTTACGCCCGGGGAGAGCCTGGTAACCGGTTCCGATTCAGCGTCGGCTTAATGGCGCTAAAATATCTTTTGCCGCGGGCGTAACATCTTCCCGCGGTTTTTTCGTAATTAGTTGATACCTGGCCGCGGAATATGCCTTTCGCGGCCATTAATTTTGATTAGGAACTTAATACGATGTGTAACGATAACATCTTTCCAACCCTGATACAGCTGGGTTGGAACGAACAATTTGAACAGAGCTTCTTCCCGTTTAGAAATCATGGTATGGTTCCGGGAAGGATCGAACGGGAAGACCGGAATCAGTACTTAGTCGCGTGCGAATCCGGTCGGTTTGCTGCAGAAGTATCTGGTCGGTTCAGAAACGAGGCTCGCTCCAGAGCTGACTTCCCGGCGGTGGGCGATTGGGTCGCCCTTAAACCCTCCGGCGCGGAAAACCGCGCTATCATCCATGAGGTTCTGCCAAGAAAAAGCTGCTTCTCCCGCAAAGCGATCCTGTCCGGCGGTATGCCTGACACCGGTGGCAAGACCGATCAACAGGTCCTGGCGGCTAATATCGATACCGTCTTTCTCGTAAGCGGACTGGACGGCGATTTCAACCTTCGCCGCATTGAGCGCTTCGTTACCGTAGCCTACGACAGCGGGGCAGCGCCCGCGATCATCCTCAACAAGGCCGACTTGTGCTCGAACCTCCAGGAGTGCATACAACAAGTGGAATTGATAGCGATCGGAATTCCGATTCATGCCGTAAGCGCCGTATCAGGCGATGGCTTACCGCATCTCGACGAGTACCTTTCAATCGGCCGAACCGTTGCTTTTCTCGGTTCGTCCGGGGTGGGCAAGTCCACTATCATTAACCGGCTTTTGGGGGAAGAGCGGCTTCGTACAACTGCTGTACGCGAGTACGACGGCCGCGGCCGACACACCACCAGCCACCGGGAACTCATTGTCCTTCCCGAGGGCGGTATCGTCATCGATAGTCCCGGCATGCGCGAGATTCAGCTCTGGGGTGACCAGGACAGTCTCGATCAGGCCTTTGAGGACGTTGAAGTCCTTGCCAGAAACTGTCGTTTCAACGACTGCACCCACTCGAAAGAACCGGGCTGCGCGATTAAGTCAGCCATCGATACCGGCGAACTCGATCCGGCCAGGTTCGGCAACTACCTGAAACTTCAAAAAGAGATTCGACACCTCCAGCGGCGCCGGAACCGGGCCGCGGCCCGAAGAGCTGAAAGGGCCCGCGACAAAAGATACCGGCAATTCCACAAGGAACTCAAAAAGACAAACCGGAAATACCAGTCCTGATTGGGACCCACCTGACGAGGATAAACACCGTGCTCAAAATAACTGAAGACACATTCACCGAAAACAGTCCGTATATCCTGGCAGAAGCGTCCAGGAGATATGGCATATCCGCCAGCGACCTCCATCGTCTGGGTTCTTTCGAAAGCTTCATCTTTGATTTCAAGCGAAACGGAGAGGATTTCATCCTGAGAATCAACCCTGCTACGAACCATTCTACTAACCTTATTAGGGGCGAACTCGAATGGATAAACTACCTGGCTGACAACGGCGTTTCGGCATGTCGCCCCTTGCCTTCAACCAACGGATCGCTGACCGAAGTCGTCAAACTTGACAATATCGATGAAGACCCCGAAGCCTACTACACCCTGACAGCATTTGCCCGCGCGGCGGGAGAAACGGCAGGTAAAGACGACTGGAATGACAAACTGTTCATAGAATGGGGCCGGGTCATCGGACGCATGCACACACTGACCAAGAACTACACTCCCTCTGATCCATCGCTCACTCGACCCAGTTGGTGCCAGGATGACGACTTGCGCGCCGACAAGTACCTGCCACAATCGCAGACGGAAGTGTTGCGAAAATACGCCGATTTGCTGGAGCATCTCCACGCCCTGCCGACTGACCGGGAGTCTTACGGGTTGGTACACGAGGATATGCACCACGGCAATTTCTTTGTCGATAACGGCCGTATCACGGTTTTCGATTTCGACGACTGCCAGTATCACTGGTTTGCCGCGGACATATCAATCCCGCTATTTTATGTTATGAGAAATACCAAGCTCAATGACCGTTCACCACAGTTCGCAAAGCGTTTCTTTAGCTGTCTCCTGGAGGGATACCATCGCGAGAACTCCATTAACTCCTCGTGGCTTGAGGAGATTCACTGGTTTCTGAAGCTGAGGGAAATGATTCTCTATATCATTATATATGCCGAGGACGCCCATCAGCTCGACGGCTGGTGTCGGGACTTCATGAAAGATCGCAGGTATCGCATCGAAAACGATATCCCTGTGATAGACATAGACTTCGGCCGCTTCGGATGATGGGAGAAGCCGGCCGTCAGGTGCTCACTTTCTAATTGCTTGACGAAAACTGGAGTAATCACTATATTATACCGTAAATAATCAGCAGAACCTGTTAAGACACCGCCGGATATAATACTGAGAGGGAGTTTCCGGCTGATACATGCTTACTGGTCCGCACCTTAACTTTCAGAGGTAAACGGCCGAAATCAATCATTACAGGGATTGGTTATCTCTCAGCAACTACGCTGAGTGGCTGACATATCCAATAGGAGCCGATCTTGAAGCTCGGAACCACATGCCTAATTGTCTGCGCGCTGGTGCTGACTCTGGTGCTGACTATGGTAGGGGCCACGGCCTCCGATCAGGGTAAGTTATCGCAGGTTACGGTCTTCTTCGATAACCCCTCCCAGCTGAGAGATCTGCAGGCTGCCGGCTTCGATATGGCTCACCCACGGGCCGATCAGGTCGATTTGTTTATCAGCCCCCGGGATATCCGCCAAATACAGGACATCGGGCTTCGATTCCAGGTAATCCATGACGATGTAACCAGCTTCTACAAATCCAGACTCTCCACCGTCGATGAAATGGGCGGCTACAAAACGCTCAGCGAGATTAGGGTTTATTTCGATGCAATGTTAGCCGATCACCCTGACATACTCACGCCTCGCATCAGTATCGGCACCACTATCGAGGGGCGCGACATATGGGCTGTTAAAATGTCTGACAATCCCGGCGTTGACGAAGATGAACCGGAGCTCCTTTTCACCGCCGGCATTCACGCCCGCGAAGTGATTACTCCCGAGGTTCTGTTCCACTTCATGGATTACCTCACCGACAACTACGCCACCGATCCCGAAGTGATCGATATTGTCGACAATCGCGAGATCTGGTTCGTTCTGGCAGTTAATCCCGACGGTTATTACTACAATCAGGTTATCGCTCCGGATGGCGGCGGGATGTGGCGAAAGAACCGGCGCGACAACCTTGACGGCACCTTTGGCGTTGACCTGAACCGAAATTTCGGCCACATGTGGGCTTACGATAACATCGGCTCGTCGCCTGTAACCGGTCGCGAAACATACCGCGGCACGGCCCCCTTTTCGGAGCCCGAAGCCCAGACCATGCGCGATTTCATCATCAGCCGCGATTTCTCCATCATCGTCTACTACCATTCCTACTCCAATCTGATACTGTGGCCCTGGTGGTACGATTATCTGGTGACCGACGATAACCATGTCTTCCAGCTTCTCGGTGACTCCATCGCATCATACAACGGCTATGAACCCTCACCGGCCTGGGATATGTACCTTGCCAACGGCGTCAGTCTCGACTGGGCTTATGCCGAACAGACCTTGAAAAATAAGAATTTCGAGTTCTGTATCGAGGTTGGCAGCAATGCCGATGGTTTCTGGCCGAAACTAACCCGTATACACGAGCTGGTTTCTGAAAATCTGGGGGTCAATCTGTTCCTTTGCCGGGTGGCCGACAATGTCTACAGCCTGCTCGAACCGCAAAGGCCGGAGCTGACAGTACCTGACACGGTCACGAATCAGGGATATGTTGTTCAGTGGATTCACCCGGACACCCTCAACCCCGCCGTCAGTTACGAGTTGCTGGAACTGCAGGACAGATATCGCATTACCGACTCGGCCGAAAATTTTGACCGCTGGGTAAATCATGAATTTGAACTGAGTCAGTCGGAGTATCACTCCGACCCACCTTCTTTCTATTCCGGTTCAGGCGCACCGTCACCCCTGCGTTATTTCCAGACCGAAGAGCCCGTATTTGTCGACGAAGACGAGATGCTCACCTTCTGGACCAGCTACCAATTGGAGGAGGACTACACTTACGCTTATGTCGAAGTGTCAACCGATGGCTCGCTGTTTTCTCCTATTGAAGGAAATATCTCGAGCAAGAGAAATCCCAACGGTTACAACAGGGGCTATGGCATTACCGGTGAATCTAACGGCTGGGTTGAAGGTCGTTTTGATGTCTCCGATTTCGCGGGTCAGTCGCTTTTCGTGCGTTTCTCATTTTATCCGGCCGATAGCTCGGATGTTCAGAGTGCTATCTACTTTGATGACATCCACGTGATTGACACTTTCGGTGTCGCCAATTCTATCTCCGACATCGCCGTGACCTCGTACGAATTCGTCCAGAAACCGGTGGGAGACTACTACTACCGGGTAAGGGCCATGGACGAGCAGAACCAGTGGAGTCCTTATTCCCTGGCGAAACGAACCTACGTTCAGCTGTATGTCTGCCACGACTCTGATAACGACGGTTACGGCGATCCCGAATACCCGGACAACACCTGCCCCGACGACAACTGTCCGTACGACTACAATCCCGACCAGCTTGACAGCGACGGCGACGGCATTGGTGACGCCTGTGACAACTGCTGCATCGTCATGGGTGATTACAACCATAACGGCATACTGGATATTCTCGACGTCGACGATTTCTGCGACTGGGCCCTGCGGCAGACGCCCGGAGCGCAACCCCCGGTTTGTGACCTGGAAGTCGATGTAACCGGCCCGGAGTTCGGCGTGCCGGACGGCTGGATCAATATCCTTGACATCGATTACACTCTTCAATACTACCTGGGTTTCGGCCCCCCCCTGCCTGAATGTCCGTAGGCACAAACCTCACGGACTCCTGGTGAAATTGAAGAGACAAAGCCTCCCGTTGACCTTGCGTCGCCTGACTTCATAGGGACAATCTCGCATCAGGCATTGGCCCACCCTCCTCAGCCGCAATTTTTGGACACAGTAAATCCGACATGCACTTAATAATGAACAACTGACTCCACGAATCCGTCTTGATTCAGAGTATGCCTCGCACCAATCCATTACTACTTATCGATTACCTTCTCAGTCCCTAAGGAGGTCACGGATATGAGAACATGGTTACTAAAGCTATTGATCGTTACAATTTTGCCACTGGCCGCGGCTTTTCCCGCCGAGCAGGCCACCATGCAGGTCAGAGTATCGCTTGAAGATTCTGCCCTGCAACAAATACTCCGGTCCGGCGACTATGAAGTTGTCAATGTTTCTGACCAGTGGGTAGACCTTTTCACCGGTCGCGACGGGCTCAGACGACTGCGGGACCAGGGCGTGACCGTTGAGGTTATCCATGAGGATGTGGTGGCCTTCTATACATCCAGGGCAGAACCGGACGAAGATTATCTCGGTTACAGACGCCTTGATGAGATATACGCCTGCCTGGACGACATGAAGACGGCTCATCCGGAAATCATGACCGACCGCATTAGTATTGGTACGACCATCGAGGGCCGCGATATATGGGCCGTAAAGATATCGGATAATCCTGAGCTTGACGAAGAGGAACCGGAACTACTGTTCAACTCGCTGATCCACGCCAATGAAGTCATGTCAGCCGAGGTGGTATTGTACTTTATGGATCATCTGACCGGGAATTACGGAATCGATCCGGAGATAACCGACATCGTCGACAACCGGGAACTGTGGTTCATCGTGGTGATCAATCCCGATGGTTACCACTACAACGAGGTAACCTGGCCCGACGGAGGAGGCATCTGGCGGAAGACTCGTCGAGACAACGGTGACGGTACTTTCGGCATCGATTTGAACCGAAATTTTGGGTATATGTGGGCATATGACGATATGGGCTCGTCGCCTCTCACAAGTGCTGCCGACTACCGAGGGACGGGACCCTTCTCGGAGCCGGAAAGCCAGGCTCTGCGTGACTTCTATTACGCCCACGAAATTGTCATAGCGGCCGACTATCACGGTTACGGAAATTTCATGTTATGGCCGTTCTCCTATGACCCTCAACACCCCCCCGATGAAGATGTTTTCAAGGCTCTTGTCGATTCTATGGCATATTTCAACGACTATGCCGTGATCGACAACTGGCCCAACAACGGCACCCACGAGGACTGGTCATACGGTGAAAAAAATGTCTTTTCGTTCACCGTCGAAGTTGGCCGCGATGCCGATGGTTTCTGGCCGAAGTCGAAACGCATTCCCGAAATTGCTGCTCAGAATCTGCCCATGAATCTCTTCTTGTGTCGGATAGCCGACCATGTTTACCGCGCAGCACCCCCTAAGCGTCCGGTCCTGACAGTACCCGAAGAACCTGCCGGCTTCAATTATACCGTCAGTTGGACTCATCCGGACATTTCGAACCCCGCTGCGGCATACGAATTAATCGAGCTTCAGAATCCCTTGAAATTCATCGACTCCGCCGATAACTACGATAGCTGGGAGGGAGAAATATTCCACTACAAGCACCGTTCGCCACCAAACACATTCCTTTTAGGATGGAGACACGAGTATCTGTGGAGTAAAGAACCACTGTATGTCCAGCAGGGAGACTCCCTTAACTTCTGGACCAATTACGTTTTGAATCCCGAATATTGTTATACCTACGTCGAAGTCTCCACTGACGGTACCTCGTGGGAAAGCATACCGGGGAGTATTACTACCAACGACAATCCCTACGGCTATAATGAAGGAAACGGAATCACCGGCATCGAGGACAAATGGATCAGAGCAACCTTTGATCTTGCCGACTTTGTGGATCAGAACATCTGGATACAGGTTCGTTTGAGCCAATCCAACTTTGATATGTTCAACATGTTCCTCATGGACGATATAGAATTTTTCAAGGACTTTCAAACGCAGACAGTCGTCGCGGACAATATAGCGGATACGCAATACGATATTGTAGGCCAACCAACAGGTGATTTCTTCTATCGCGTCAGGGCCAGGGATCTCGACAACCAGTGGGGCAAGTACTCTAATTTCGGACTGGTCACCGTCGATGAGTCCTGGGTTTGCGGCGATACCAACGGCGACGGCGAGGTCAACCAGCTGGATGTCATATCACTGCTGGACTACCTCCATCGCAACGGTCCTGCCCCGCTCCCCCTTGCGGCTGCTGATGTCAACGGCGATTCGGTAATCGACCAGGATGACGTTAAATACCTTGTTGCATACCTTCACCAGGGCGGACCCGAACCGATCTGCCCGTAGGTACTGATTCATTGAGAATATCTGAATGATGCCAGGCCGCCCGGAGTTATTCCCGGGCGGCTTGGTCTGTCTTTGTCCCGGCAGACACGGAAAAACTCAACCACCGGTACCCTGAAAATCACTGCCGGTGGGATACTGAAAGACCCGCAAATCAAACTGCGGAATCACGGCCAGGATATGATCGAAAATATCGGCCTGGATCGCCTCATAGTTGGCCCAGACCTGGTCGCTGCTGAAAACGTAAATCTCGATCGGAAGGCCATGCTCACCCGGCGGCAGGTGCCTTATTAGAAAGGTCATGTCCTGATGGATTTTCGGGTGATTACGAAGATAAGCCACCACGTAAGCACGGAATGTCCCGATATTGGTCAGATTACGGCCGTTGATTAGCTCCGAGGTGTCGACCTTATGCGTCTCGTTATATTCGGTAATCTCTTTTCGTCTGGCGCGAATGTAATCTGTTATCAATTGAAACTTCTCGTAGCGCAGTAGCATCTGGGGGGTACAGAACCTGATTGACGCCATGTCGATATTCACGGCCCGTTTTATGCGCCTCCCCCCCGACTCGCTCATGCCGCGCCAGTTTTTGAAGGAATCGGAAATCAGCGAATAAGCTGGAATAGTAGTAATGGTCTTATCCCAGTTCTGAACCTTGACAGTATGAAGAGTGACATCGACAACATCGCCGTCGGCGCCGTACTTCGGCATTTCAATCCAGTCGCCGATACGCACCAT
>CP070756.1:1513238-1518014 GCA_020348905.1 Candidatus Zixiibacteriota bacterium | reverse complement strand
GGCTTGAGCAGGTCTGACAGCGATTGAATGTTCTGGCCGATCGCCTCGATATTCTTCGCTTGGGTCGAAAGCTGGCCCAGCTTGTTTTCGATTTCGCTTACAACCGCCATCCGCCGGTCAAGTGTCTGGGTACCCTCGGCCAGCCGTTCATTGAGCAGGCGATTGGCCGAGTCTAATGACTGCCGTAGCGATACCAGGCCTTCCATCTGCTTGGACAGCAGGTCGGCCTTCAACGATTCCATGGCGGCCTGAAGAGCCGTCTGGGCCTCGGCCGGTCTCTGTCGTCGCCATTGAGACAGCATCAGGGCTGTCAGAACCAGATTCAATACCACCAGGACGATTAGAACGATGGTCAGGGTATCCATAGTCTCAATATCTACTAATTACGAAGGAGTTTGAAATCACTTTCCGACGGCAGTTTTCCACCCACAACGTCGGCTTTGAACTTAAGGGTCACCTTGTTATCCGTCTCGCTATAATAGTCATCGCTGGGCGCCATACCCGAGATGTACTTGGCCACAAGGGTATTGGTGGCGTAATCGTACACCCCCGCCTCAGCCCGGTCAAACCTGACCCCGTAGCGGTAACCCTCGAACTGCTCGCCGAAACGGTACTGCTGGTCGAACAGCGACGAACTCCCCGACGCGAGAGTCGAATCGTATCCGAACAGGAGATTCCCGGTCGGCAGACTGTCCTTGGCGAACGTGGCCGTCACGGTAATCCAATCTTCGTGCTTACCGACCAGCAACCCATCCGTTTGCAGAATCGTCTCCGCCTGTTCGAATTCACCGGGGTAGAGGCCGGCGCTGGTTCGCAACCATCCGTCGATATACTCATCGAACCTGGTTCTGAGTTCTCCCCAGTCTCTGGCGCCGAGTTTTTCGATCATGATTGCCCTGACATCATCGGCAGTCATTTCGGCAAGCTCGCCAAATCCGCCGGACAATTGCCGGTAGAGTTCCAGATAAGACTTGGAACCCTTGTTTTCGATTACAAAACCCGCAAACAGCCCGGCTACCGGGTAAGCCAGGTCCGCCCCGGCGCTGGCCTCAAAACCGGCCATGGTCAGGATAGAGTCCAGATCGAGTACCTCTTGCCTGTAAATGTTGCCCCCCAGGGTCAGCAGCGATGTCGGCGCCTTACCCCACCGGCCACCGTAAAGAACCGCTGCTCCCTCGCGCATGATCGGCAGGATATACATATGCTGACGGCGCAGTTTCAGGTTGATCAGAAAATGGGTTATCTCATGATAATGCGGGAAGAAGGCGGAGATGATGTCATCCGAGGCCAGATCATAAGTGCCCTTGATCGAATGGCCGGTCATATCGCGAACCATTCCATCATTATGGCAGTAGAAGTAATCAACTTTCTCTCTCTCGATCAACTCAAGGTCCTTGCCGGACAATCCGATTGCATGGCCAATATCTTCGACGAACCGATCCACCTGCTCGAGGACAATGGGATTGAGGTATCTCTCCATATCCGGATGATAATGGACCCTGAAGTATTTTGTCTGCGTCACCGGCCAGTTGCGGCTGAAATAGTCTTGTGCAAACGTGAGCCAGTAGTATCCCCCCGCCGTCCAGGTATAGTAATGGTGCCTGAGTCGTTCTTCACCGGCGGGAACCTCGAACAGATACCGCGAGAACTCATCGGTGTCGAGGCTGGTTTGACCCTGGGCGCGCATCTGTGTTTTGCCTGCGGCCAACTCGGGATTCCTGATTATCGGCGACGAACAGTCGATCTTAAGAGGAATATCGATATACTCGATGCCGAAACGATCAGCACGCCGTCTTGGTTCTTCGAGCCAGTACTGTTCGGCAGACTGATAATTACCGGAGATAACGAGGTCCAGGTATTCATTTACGGTTGTCCAGCCGGATTCCGGTTTGGCTTTAGGGGAATCGGCAAATACCGAACCTGTCAGCAGTCCGGCGGCAATGACAAGGTATACAATATAGCGTGGCACAATTACCCTCCTGCGCTGGTCGGTTTGAACAAATATATGCTGTTTATACAAATCAATCCAGCCCGGACTGGCACAAAAAAAGCCCCTCTGGGGGGCTTAAGAAGAATTCATTGGGATTTAGAAAGTGAAGCCAACCGAAAAACGCTGGGTGGATTCGAGCCGGCCAAAATCCTGCCAGGCGTAGTCTATCACCAGATGCGTGTTCTGGGAGATTCTGGTGTCAAGTCCGCCGCCCACGGTCAAACCCTGTTCTTCGTAGTTAAGCATATACCCGCTACGGATAAAGAACATTTCGTTGAAGGCCAGTTGCGCTCCCACAGCACCCTGCTGCTCGTTGTCGTTGGGGTGTTTCAGCTCACCGGCCAGAGTAATGACCGAATTGGGGGCAAACTGCATATCGTACGCGGCGCCGATTCTGAACATCAGCGGCAACTCGTAGGGATTGGTCCTGAGTTCAGCGCTCACCGGATTGGTGGCGTCATCGTCCTCATAGTACGATACCATCAAATCGGAGCCGGAAAACGTCATTTCCGGTCCCATATTGCTTATGGCGACGCCAAGACGCAACGATTCCACTCCGGGATAAAGCAGGGTACCGAAATCAACCGCGAATCCTTCGGAGGTCTCATTATGAATGCGCTCCCCGATATACTTCAGCGAAGCTCCAAAGGCGAACTGCACGTTGAGCTGCCGGGCATAGCTGACCCCGACGGCGTACGAGGTCGCCGAGTAAAACTCTCCGGTGCCATCCTGCTCTTCAAGAGTTGTTATCTCCTGCTCGCCGGTGGAAAGGACAGTGGCCGAGACGCCGAAGACACCGACGTCCTCGAAATGCCGGGCAAAGCCAACGTAGTTGAGGTTGATATCCAGCAGGTAATTGACATTGGTAAATGAAACCTCGGCGTTTTCAATCTCGGCCAGCCCGGCCGGATTCCAGTAAGTTGCGTAAACGTCATTGGCCACCGCCACCGCGGCCTCACCCATGGCCTGGTACTTTGAACCGACCGCTATCTTGAGAAACTGAGCACCGCTGGAACCGACTTTTGAAAACTCGGCCGAGGCCGTCGACGCCAGGAAGGTCACCAGTACTATGGATATGAGAATCTTTTTCACATCACACCTCGTCTATTTCACCACCGCGAACCGTCCCAGGTGGTCGCCGTATTCGGATTCAACATGGAACAGGTAGACGCCGGCCGCCACCAGTCTCGACCCACTGGACATCAGGTCCCACGATTCCGATCCGGTATCATTGTCGTGCTCGATTGTCTCAACCAGGTCACCCGCCAGGTTATAGATTCGTATGGTACACTGATTCGGCAGGTTGTTGAAAAACAGCATTGATTGACCTTCCGATGTTTCCACGCGTGACGAATACTGAACGAAATATGGATTCGGGGCGACCCTAATATTCTTCAGTTCCTGGCCGGCCATCTGAACATCGACACCGTCCACCTGGAAATTGAAAACGTCCCCCGGACCGTTAAGCGGAGCACCCTCGATAGTCAGAATGTCACCGACGGCCGGGTCGTATACACTGCTTTCAAGATTGAAGTGCCACGAGTAATAAGAATAATATGCCAGGATATCCAGGTCGAGATCAGGATCATACGGATAATCAACGATTACGAGGCTGTCGCCTGGCTGCCACTGGTCGTGATAATCCCAGGCGTCGAAAACCAGTGATACTCTTTGGTTGGTTGCCATATTCCACGCCTCGAAGGGAATCGGGATCGGATCATAATTTCCGGGAACCATAGTCCCCCACAGCCACGGGGCCATGGTGGAATCCTCGGTATATCTCAGTTCATATGTCGCCCGGTACCTGGCATAACCGAGAGCCCAATCTGAGGGCGCGCCCAGGAACAAAAGCGAAAGGCCGTTGAAATCGGCAACCTGCAGGGTAATACTGTCTCCGGCCATGCCGGTCTGTGAGATTCCGGCGGGATGAATTTCCGGGTTGAGGACCACCACGCGCAAACCTTCACATACCGGGTACATATCCGGCTCGGCATTGTACAGATCCTGCTGCGCCAGAAGAGTATCGCCGGTACTGTTGTTTATCAGGTACCAGTAACTGTTGGTATCGGTATCTTCAAACCGGACGCTATACTCCGAGCCGGTCAGTTCGGACTGGTCAAAAATGGTGGGGATAACCTCGCCCTCCGAAGGTTGTCCGGTGCCGGAGTAAGTATGCTCAACCGTCGCCGCAGCTTCGTAATAGCCCGCAGGATCGCTGACCGGTCTTATAGCGACTACGTTGGACGCTTCGCCGGCAATCCCGAAGCCTGACTGCAGCGGATCGATCGTTCCGTCGCCACGGTCAAAAGCCACAAGGCAATACCAGTACTCCACGCCATTGATCAGACCTTCGTCGGTATACGAGTGGGCGATACGGTCACCGGGCTCGTTTACGGTGTACTGAGCAATGGGGAAATACTCTATCTCAAGGCAAGCGTTGTCATTATTACGGTCTTCCGTTCCCCAGGTCCGGCCGAGATCATCACTGCGATATAACTTGTAACCGGCAAAGTCGTTTTCTCCGGTGAGCGGATCCAGGGCTGATTCGGAAGCAGCCCCCCAGTTTAGATAAATCTTCTGACTGCCGGCTCTCGCTTCAAGCGTCGGCGTGGGAGGCGGTTCGGGCCCGACGAAGTAGTTGTCGTACATCGTCTGCGCCATGGCGGCATTACCCGCAAAATCGGCCGAGTCGGCTCCGGCAATCAGGGCGTAGACGATCCTCACCGTGGCTCCGGCGGCGAGCTCTATGCCACGAGCGCACTGGACATAGTATTGGTCGGTGGGCG
>CP070756.1:1508282-1513138 GCA_020348905.1 Candidatus Zixiibacteriota bacterium | reverse complement strand
CCGGTGGCTTCCAGAATCTTCGGAGCGCTCACCCTTGCCCTGGCCGCGCCTATTGCGGTGTGGAGTATCGGCGGTCTGGAACAGCCCCTGGCAGCGTGTTTGCTGGCCTGGGCAATTGTGATGTGTCTGCGAATCACCAGTGACCCTCAGGCACCGGCCAAATCTATATGGATCGCGTCGGCCTGCCTGGGTCTACTTGCAATTACCCGCCCCGACGGCATTATGTTCACGGCTGCCCTGGTAGTAGCCATTAGTGCTGTGAAAGGCATTAACATCGAGACGTTACGCCTGAGTTTGAAACTGATCAGCTTTCCGGTAGTCTTCTTTTTGGGCCAACTCGTCTTCAGGCTCATTTACTATGGTGAGTGGGTGGCCAATGTTGCCCTGGTGAAGATTAGCCCCTCGTGGCACCATGCCGGCACCGGGGCAGAGTACCTGGGTGGGGGGTTGTTGTCGCTGAGTCCGCTTTCAGAAGTAGCCTTATTATTTGTTTTGTTCATGGTGCTATTGCCATCGCACTTCGATAAAGCGTCACGACAACGCATACTCTTTCTTACTATCCCGGCCCTCTTGTGGTCGGGCTATCTGGTTTTTATCGGCGGCGACTATTTCCCTGCCTGGCGCCACTTTACTCTCCTACTACCAATTATGGCACTGGTAATCGTTGAAGCCTCGGCATGGCTGTTGAACTACACCACCGGGTTGGCCAGGACTGTAATCTTTTATCTCTTCTGGATTTTATGTTTCGTGGGACTGGTCTTGGTCCAGTTCTCCGACTCAAGAAACCGGGTCGCGGCAGAGGAAATGTGGGAATGGGACGGTGAGGTAGTTGGCATGATGCTAAAGAAGGGTTTCGGTAAGTATCAACCTCTTTTGGCGGTCGAGGCGGCCGGGTGTATTCCATACTGGTCGGACTTACCATCGCTCGACATGGTCGGTCTGAACGATTACTACCTGCCGCGACACCCGCCGGAAGATTTCGGTCAGGCATGGATAGGCCACGAGCTGGGCGAAGGTGACTATGTTCTCGGCCGTGAACCCGACTTGATTATTTTCGGAAGTCCCCGCGGCTCGGCGGGAGCGCTGTTGCGAAGCGGGCTGGAGATGCAGGGCACACAGGAGTTCTTCGACCAGTACACCATGACCACGTTTGAAGCAAAAACACCCCGGGCGTGCCAGTCTCAGATCTGGGTACGGCGTTTCAGCGCCAGGATCGGCATTGAAGTAACCGACTCTTCAATAACCATCCCGGCCTACCTGATAAATGGCGGTCCAAAGACAACGGCTTATCTGAACGAGGCCGGTGACTTCCTGGTGTCTATTACAGGAGACCGCTGGGGCGGGGTGGGTAACCTGCAGTTGCCGGCCGGTGACTGGAGCTTACGGGTGAATCCTGCCGAAGCGGTCAAAGTAACGGTGCGATTTCGAGAGAGTGGCGACCTGCTTCTCGATGACATCACTCCGTGCACCTTGACTTTAGCGGATTCCTCGATCGTGGACGTAACGCTGATTCCCGCCCGCAAGCCCAGAGTTGAAATTCAACAATTTGTTTTCATGCGCCTGCCACAGACATAAATTATACCGCGTTCCATACAGGCGTTAAGTTGACGGTCATTGACATAGTATGGGTGGTATTTTATACTTACATCCAGAAACCGTAGAGGGAGTTGCAGCCGTTTGAATAACCTGCCAGACCAGACTGTTGTTGGTCAAAGATCTTCAGTAGCTGTCTCAATTGGCATCCTGGTAGTGGCTTTAGTCATACTTGGCATCCATGCCAATTACTACCTGCCGTTTATCTCCGACGACGCCCTGATCTCACTTCGTTACGCGGAGCGTCTTGCCGACGGGAAAGGCCTTAACTGGACCGACGGCAAACCGGTCGAGGGATATTCGAACCTGCTGTGGATTCTATTACTGTTGCCTGGAGCCTGGCTCGGCGCCGACCTGATAGTGGTATCACGCGTTCTCGGATTCGTCTGTAACGGATTGCTGATCGCGGCCGTCATCTATTACACCAGCCTGATGGGACCCGTACGTGCCGGACCGGCATCCATCGGCGCATTGACACTCGCTCTTGCGGTACCGGTAGCCGTGTGGAGCATTGGTGGTCTCGAACAACCCCTTGCAGCCTGTTTGCTGGCGTGGGCGATAGTTCTGTGCCTGCAATGTGTCAAGGAAGACAAGGCATCGTCAAAGTATCTCTGGGGAGCGTCGCTGTGCCTGGCCCTGCTCAGCATTACCCGGCTTGATGGCATCCTTTTTACCGGGGCATTGGTTGCCGGGGTAATCATTGTCCGAGGGCTCAGCAAGCGCTGGCTGAGTTTCGGTCTGAGGCTGATGATGCTACCCGTGCTCTTTTACATCTGTCAGCAAATTTTCCGCATGGTTTATTACGGTGAATGGGTTGCCAACGTCGCGTTGGTGAAGATAAGTCCGTCATGGCACCACATCTCTGCCGGCGCTGATTACCTGATGAGGGGCCTCTGGGTGCTGAGTCCCATCTCAGAGATTGTCATCATCTTCGTCATAACAATTCTCATCCGCTGGCGCCGTGTCGATAAGAGCCGACGCGAACGGGTTGTCTTTCTCGCGGTCCCGCTGATATTCTGGGCGGGCTATCTGGTCTTTATCGGTGGAGACGTCTTCCCGGCCTGGCGTCACGTTCTTTTGCTTATCGCAGTACTCGCGCCACTGGCGGCAGAGACCGCCGACTGGCTTGAGCAGCGAACAAATACTCGCAACGGTAAGGCAGTGCAATATGCGGTTTGGGCTTTATGTTTTATAGTTTTCGGTCGGATTCAGTTTAGCGATGCCGAAAACCGGCGGGCGGTAGAGGAACGATGGGAATGGGATGGACAGGTGATCGGTTTGATGCTGAAAGATGGGTTTGGTACACAACAACCGTTGATCGCAGTGACGGCCGCCGGCTGCCTGCCATACTGGTCCGAACTGCCATCGATAGATATGCTGGGCTTGAACGACTACCATATACCCCGTAACCCGCCGGATGATTTCGGTCAGGGCTGGATTGGTCACGAACTGGGTGTCGGTGACTACGTCTTGAGCCGGCAGCCCGATCTGATTTTCTTCTGCGGTCCAAGCGGCTCCGCCAAAGCCTGCTTCAAGAGCGGCAAGCAGATGCAGAGCAGGCGTCAATTCTACGAGCAATACACGCCAACGATTTTCGAGGGCCGAGAACCAAGGATGCACCAATCGCTCGTGTGGGTACGCCGGTATAGTGAAAAGATTGGAATTCAGCAGACCGATTCGTTGATAGTTATCCCTGCCTACCTCGTCAACGGGATGGCAAGATGTGTTTCCTATCTCAACGAGGATAACAACTTCGAATTATTCTTAACGCGGGGCACCCCGGCGGGAATTGCGGACTTGAACGTACCGGCCGGAAACTGGCAGGTGGATGTTCGACCTTCGGCCGCTGTATGGGTAACGATAGAGAGGCGTGATAACCGACGGGTGATGTCGGAAGGGGAGGCGCCATGCCCTCTGATACTGTCGGAACCCGCCAATGTCAATATCAGTCTGAGGCCGAACGCTGACAGGCAGGTTCAGATTGAACGGCTTGTTATCCGTCGGGTAGGTCAGTAGTCGCGGCGCAAAACTCTACTCCAACAATGCCGGGCCCTATCAAACAAAGCGATGCTTACCGCGTGTGGAGTATCTCGTCCTCGGGGATGTCAGTAACCTGGATTCCCTTCATGGCCCCGCCCAGCCCACGCGAAGCATCGGCGATGATCGCAGCATCCTTGTAGTGGGTCGTAGCGGCAACGATTGCCATGGCGCGCTTCTCGGGATTATCCGATTTGAATATTCCTGACCCAACAAAGACCGCTTCGGCGCCGAGCTGCATACACAACGACGCATCGGCCGGAGTGGCAATACCGCCGGCAGCGAAATTAGGTACGGGCAGTTTGCCGGTTTTGGCCACCATACGTACAAGCTCTATAGGCACCCGGTGCTCTTTGGCAGCGGCGTAAAGTTCTTCCTCGCTCATCACGGTAAGTTGTTTCATTGCCAGACCGATTTCACGCAGATGCTTGACGGCCTCGGAAACATCGCCGGTCCCGGCTTCACCCTTGGTACGAATCATCGCCGCACCTTCGGAAATTCTTCGAAGCGCTTCGCCCAGGTTACGGCAACCGCAAACAAAAGGAACCTTAAAGGGCCATTTATTGATGTGATGTTTGTTATCGGCGGGGGTCAACACTTCCGATTCGTCGATAAAATCAACTTCGAGTGATTCCAGTACCTGGGCCTCGGCAAAGTGACCGATTCGGCACTTGGCCATGACCGGGATGGTCACGATGCGCTTGATACCTTCGATCACATCGGGGTCAGCCATGCGGGCCACGCCGCCTTCGGCCCTGATATCCGAGGGTACCCGCTCGAGGGCCATAACAGCGGCCGCGCCGGCTTCTTCGGCTATTTTGGCTTGCTGCGGAGTAGTGACATCCATGATGACACCCCCCTTGAGCATCTCGGCCAGACCCACTTTGACCTTGTGTTTTTTATCATTAAAATCAACCACGGTCGGACTCCTTTACTAAACGTCCATCATCTTTAACGTATCCGGCGGCGATTGGTTTCGGGCCACGCTCGGCCACATGAAACGCGGTGAACGCGCACCGCATCTAAAAAATATAACAAAACATGGGGCTTGCACACAAGCCCCAAAAGACTAACCTGACCACAATGTTCTTCCAGGAAAAACTGAGCTTAGAGTTGTGGGCCCTCGTTGCTGAAAGACTTTTCCGGGCAGCGCAGATGCGGTCAGCCAGCCGGACGCATTAACGTCTTATTTCTTCTTGGCCCTTTTGTATTTTGCGAAATGTTCT
>CP070756.1:1501640-1508182 GCA_020348905.1 Candidatus Zixiibacteriota bacterium | reverse complement strand
CCTATATCTACCAGGGCTATTCGCTCTTTTTGGCCGAGGTAGCCTCGACGTGCAATGAAGCCCTCATGATGAAGTACATGCTCGACCGCACCACCGACAAGAAAGATCGGATGTACCTGAACAACGAATACATAGAGCAGATTATCGGCACCTTCTTCACCCAGATTATGTTTTCCGAGTTCGAGCACGCCATTCACGAGCGGATCGAAAGCGGCCAGGCGGTATCTTCGGAGTATTTCCGTAAAACCTACCGCGACATATATCAGAAGTACTATGGCCCGACGCTTGTGATCGATGAGCCAAATGATATTCACGGATTGCGCATCAGTCACTTTTATCGCCAGTACTACGTGTATCAATACGCCACTTCTTACGCCGCGGCGCAGATGATTTCACAGAAGATACTGGAAGGTGACAAACAGGCCCTTTCCGATTACATGAACTTCCTGGCAGCAGGCGGTTCGGACTACCCCATTGAAACACTCAAGAGAGCCGGGGTGGATATGACCCAGCCGGAAGCGGTCAACAGGACTATTCAACTGTTCAGCGATCTGGTCGATGAAATGGAGCGTCTGCTGGACGAAGGTTAATACGACACATATCGGGATTGACCTAAAAGAGCCGGTGAGCTTAGTTCGCCGGCTTTTTCTTGTGCCGGTGATAGTCGAGAGGACGTGACTTCCGGTCATGAAAAGGGCAAAAAATGAACCTATCAACTCCTCTTTTGAGGGGCAAATGAAACTCGATTTCAGTTGACTCAGATTTCTTCACCCAGCCCTTGATTTTGCCCGCTGTTGGGGAAATTGGCGGAACTCAAGCGAAAATGGACGGTTTAGAAGTTAATAGTTATGTGAGAAATTAGCCAAGTAAGGAGAAACTTGCCATGATGATTCCACAAAAAGTAGCAGACCAGCTCAACGAGCAGGTGAAAAACGAGTTCTTTGCCGCCTGGACATATCTGTCTATGGCCTACGCCTTTGAGACCATGGGCTTAAAAATATTCGCGAAGTGGTTTTTCAAGCAGGCAGAAGAAGAGAGAGAACATGCTGAGAAGATAGCTCAGTATCTGCTGGACCAGGGGGCCGAGGTCAAACTGACGGCTCTGGATAAACCCGCCACGCAGTTCAAGTCGGCCGAAGAGATCGTGGCCGGTGCCGTTGCCCACGAGAAACAGGTTACCCAGAACATCCATGATCTGGTCGATCTGGCCCGCTCGGAAAACGACAAGGCCACCGAGAATTTCCTGCAGTGGTTTGTTGAGGAGCAGGTTGAGGAAGTAGCCTCGACCACCGAGCTTCTGGACATGGTCAAGATGGCCCAGGGTCCGGGCCAGCTGTTTATGCTGGAAAATCGCCTGTACCACATGTTAGAAAGCAAGTAGCACGCCCAACGCAGAGAGTCTGACACTGAGTTGCGGCCGCCCAGGTGGGTGGCCGTTTTTTTTGTGCCGCACAACCGTGCCGGTCTCGTAAGTCCTGATTATACTTGACTTTTCGGCCTTTTTTGGTATAATAGTCAAGACCCACGGGGTCACCGTCGGCTCAACGGAATTACTCGCCGAGCAAGAAAATTCGTCAACGGTCTTACAACAAGGCAGGGTTACTATGGCGCGGAAAATCATCCTGACGTTTCTTCTGGTTTGTCTTTCAGGCAGCATGATAGTGGCAAAGCCGGTCGAGCATTATTTCAAATTCCAGATTTCGGATCGCCAGGAACTGCTCGAACTGACCGGGGTGGTATCGATCTCCCGGGTCGATGGGAAGGTTGTTTTC
Organism: Candidatus Zixiibacteriota bacterium; assembly: GCA_020348905.1. GTDB lineage: Bacteria > Zixibacteria > MSB-5A5 > GN15 > FEB-12. Next base: position 1,506,410 of record CP070756.1, on the reverse strand, counting down.
GCCTACGCTAACGAATCACAAATGCGCGCGTTTGAGGACCTCGGTTACGACTATACGTTGCTGCCCCACCCGAGCTCGCTCATCGTGCCGAAAATGGCAGCCACCCTCGAAGAACTCGGCGACTGGGACGTCTACCCTTCGTACGACCAGTATGTGGCGATGATGTACCAGTTCCAGACCGATTTTCCAAATCTGTGCCAGATTCATGTTGCCGGTTCGACGCCGCTCGGTCACGAGCTAATATTTGCCAGGATATCGGATAACGTGGCCACCGATGAAGAAGAGCCGGAAGTGATGTACACCAGCAGCATGCACGGCAATGAGCTTACCGGGTATGTGCTGATGCTACGCCTTGTCGACTCTCTTCTTACGGCTTATGGCAGCGACCCTGAAATCACCGACCTGGTGAACAATCTTGATATCTGGATAAACCCGCTGGCCAACCCGGACGGGGCGTATATCACCGGCGATGAGTCGGTCGAGGGGGCCATCCGATATAATTCCAACGCCGTTGACTTAAACCGCAATTTCCCGGACCCGGCCTGGGGCGACCATCCCGACGGCAACCCGTGGCAGCAGGAGACGATCGTCATGATGGATTTCGCGGCGTCTCACAATTTTGTTCTGTCGGCCAATTTCCACGGTGGGGCCGAGGTTGTCAATTACCCATGGGATTGCTGGTCAAGACTACATCCCGATAATGACTGGTATTATTTCCTCAGCCGGGACTACGCTGATACCGTCCATGAGTATGCTCCGCCGACATACATGAATGGCTTTGATGATGGCGTCACCAATGGCTATGCCTGGTATCCCGTTCACGGGGGACGCCAGGATTACATGAATTACTGGCACGGCGGCCGGGAGACTACTATCGAGATTTCATTGACCAAACTTCCCCCGGGCAGTTCCCTGCCGTCATTCTGGGAGTACAACCGGGCATCAATGCTTCAGTATATCGAGAAAGCTCTCTTCGGTATTCGCGGGGTGGTCCGTGACTCGCACACCAACCGGCCCCTGGAGGCAACCGTCACCGTTGTCGGGCACGATATCGATAACTCCGAGATATCAACAGACTCAATCACGGGCAATTACCACCGTATGCTGGCCCCCGGAACCTACGACCTGGAATTCACCTCCGACGGCTACGACCCACTCACGGTCTACGGCGTAAGCGTGACCGACTACCAGGTGGTAGTTGTCGATGCTCCGCTCGAGCAACTTCCCGGGCCGTATGTGTGCGGCGATGTTGACGGTGAAAACGAGATGGTCGACATTCTGGACATAGACTTCTTTATTGCCTACATGTATCTTAATGGTCCCGCCCCACTGATCTGGCGGGCAGCTGATGTCGACGGCTCGGGCTCGGTTGACGTGATGGATATCGATTACCTGATCGACTACCTGTTTAGAGGCGGCCCCGACCTTATCTGCGGCGCTTAGCGGTAGCCGATGTAACGGGCCGGCCCGCTGATTCTGTCATTAACAACTGTATAAGATTTGCATATGACCTGAGGTCGGACGTATAATGTCTGTATGACCCGGTCTGATAACGACAAGCTGAGTCCGGTCCAGCCAAGCCTGCGTCCGGATATTATGCTGACCAACTGCAACTGCTGTCCCCGCGACTGCTGCGCCGACAGAACCAGCGATGAACTTGGCTTCTGCGACATTGGCGACGGTTTTGCCATCTCATCGATTTGCGCCCATCACGGGGACGAACCGGTTCTGTCCGGCCCTTACGGTATCTGCAATATCTTCTTCAGTCACTGCAACATGCAGTGCATCTTTTGCCAGAACTACCAGATCAGCGACAATCGGCTTAGCGCCACGGCCGACTATATGAGTCTCGACGAGGTTGTCGAGCGCGTCGAAAGGATACTGTCCCAGGGGGCCAAAGGGGTCGGTTTTGTATCCTGCTCGCATATCATCCCCCAGATGCGCCAGATAATGAATGCCCTGAACAAATTGGGTCATCGGCCGGTTTATGTCTATAACACCAACGGCTACGACCGGGCGGAGATGATTGCGTCGATGATAGATGAAATTGATGTTTACCTGCCGGACATGAAATACATGGATAATCGTCTGGCAAGCGAATATTCGGCGACACCGAATTACGTTGAGTTCGCCGGTGAAGCCTTAAAAGAGATGTACCGTCAAAAAGGGGCTGATATTGTACTGGACGAAGACGGATTGATGACATCGGGACTGATTATCAGGCATCTGGTCCTGCCGGGTCATGTCGACAACACCAAAGCGGTTTTGGGCTTTATCGCCCGGGAGTTGTCGCCCGATGTTTATATCTCGCTGATGTCGCAGTACTACCCCACTCCCAGGGTGGCCGGGCGTCCCAGCCTGGGGCGAACATTGCGGGCCGAGGAGTATGAGGAGGTCATAGAGGAGTTCGAAAGACTGGGCTTTCATCGCGGCTTCGTGCAGCAGCTAAGTTCGCCTCATCACTACCGGCCGGATTTTATGAAGGACCATCCCTTCGAAGGCTGACCGGCCCCAGACCAAAAAACGTTGATTGAGATTATCGCTATGGCTATGTTGAAAAAACCCGGGGAGTTGTCAGAGGGACAGTGACATGAAAGACGCGCAGAAAGTACTGAAGAAACTGGAATACGGGGTGTACGTGGTGACCATGGGTAAGGGCGCCGAAGGAAACGCCTTTGCGGCCAGCTGGGTGACCCAGGTTAGCTCGGACCCGCCCCTGATCGCCGTGGCTGTTCATAACAAACATCAGTCCTCGAGACTGATAAAGGACAACAAGGCTTTCGTGGTTAACATGATTGGTGAAGGTCAGGAAGCGGTGGTCAAGGCGTATTACGGTCCGGCCGAGTCGGGCTATGAAAAACTGGTCGGAACATCGGTCAAAGACTCGCCGGCAACCGGAACACCGTTAATCCCCGGTGCTATCGGTTATCTTGATTGTCTGGTTGTTAACAGTGTCACCACCGGGAACCATACCCTGTTTGTGGGCAAGGTGAAGGCGGCCTCGCTGGATGACCGTGTCACCAAACTCATGACAACCACTAACAGCAACCTGCATTATACGGGCTGATAGAAAAGCATGATTCGTACTGTTGTGTTTGTCCCTCTTTTGATTGCGTTTCTCAGCATCGCGGTTCAGGCTGAACCTTGCCGGGAGACGGTGCTTATCGATTCGGTCGAGTACCTCGTCGGAGAGCGATGGTGCGATAGTAAGCTGGATTCGACCGAACTGGCCGAGCAGGCGCGGCTGGTCAGAATACCTGAGGAATACTCCTTCGAAGATTACCGCATATATGTGGACCTCGATGCCAGGGATGCTTTTGTGACGATGGCCGAAGCGGGCAGGAAAGACAGTGTGTTTTTGATTGTCGATTCAGGATACCGGTCAGCCAGGTACCAGGAGAAAATCTTTATCAAGCGGATGGCCGAGGGTGAAAAATTCGCCGAGATTATCCGTTACGTGGCGCCGCCCGGGTATTCCCTGCATGAAACGGGTCGGACGATTGACATGGTGCCCAGTGATGCCAGCTTCGCCCGGACCGACGCTTACCGCTGGCTGATAGAGAACGCCGGGCAATTCGGCTTTATTGAATCATCCCCCAAAGATACCACCGGCCTGATGCCGTGGGAGCCATGGCACTGGACCTACGTGCCGCAAGAGCAGTGATCAATTATTCCTTAACCCGCCAGAGATTGAAGGTCGCCCGATCATAACGGTCGCCGTCGGGCTCGGTGACGGTGAGTTTGAAGTCGATGCTGTCCGGCGTCACCAGTTCGATCATCACCTGGTAATACTTGTTCTTTTTGTAGCGGTCGCCGGTGATTTTGTTGCCGGATACGATACCGAAGTACCTGGAATGTTTTCCAAAATTGTCCCAGACCTCCCATGAGATTGAATCGGTCTGTTCATCCAGCTTGAGGTGACCGGAATCGGAGTATGAAAAGAAGTACTTCTCACCGATCAGGGCCGTTCGAAGATGACCCGCCGCAGTGTCAAAGTCGAAGCGTGCCCGGCCTTCGACCGACATCGATATATCGGTGATCGGTACCAGAAACTCGCCGCTTCCCTCCCAGTCCCCCTCGAGCTGCCTCAGATCAATGGTGTCATGACTGTCGCTGTAGCTGAACGCAACTAACAGAAATGACAGCACGCTGGCGGTGAGTGAAATTTGTAGGCGCTGCGACATCATAAATCCTCGACGGTTATACAACCTATGCCCGCTGAAGTGCGAGTTCAACCATAAACGCGGGGCGGATTTTGGGCCCTTTTCAGGCTTCGTTTGACAATTCGCCAAAAAGGCCGAGCTGGCCGCATAAGCTATTGTGCTACAACGCAATACGGGTCAAATTGGAGCGCCTTTTTTGTTGCTTTGGACCGTTTTTTACCGTAGTATAAAGAGTTAGAGACAATAACGAAGATAAGGGATTAAATAGCAATGGCTTTAGAGCGCCAGAAGATAGAATCGATATTTCTCGAAGAGGAGATGAAATCCTCTTACCTCGACTACTCCATGTCGGTCATCACCAACCGGGCCTTGCCTGATATCCGCGACGGTCTCAAACCCTCCAACCGTCGCATTCTGGTGGCCATGAACGATCTTAGCCTGGCCCCCGGCAAAGCCCATCGTAAGTGTGCCAAGATCGCCGGTGATACCTCGGGTAACTACCATCCCCACGGCGAGCAGGTGGTGTATCCAACGCTTGTACGCATGGCGCAGGATTTCAACATGCGATACCCGTTAGTCGATGGACAGGGAAACTTCGGTTCGATTG
>CP070756.1:1498913-1501540 GCA_020348905.1 Candidatus Zixiibacteriota bacterium | reverse complement strand
TGTCACAGGGCCGAAAACCTTCAGGGGACTGCTTGAACTGCCCTGCGATACTGAAACTTATTATTCCGACATCTCTGTCCTGGCGGTTCCCCAGTCCGAAGACAAAAGACTTGCCTCGCCCGATCTCGGGATAGACCTGACCGGTAACATGAATGACAAGGGAGAGCTCACCTGGGATGTCCCCGAGGGCCTTTGGACCATCCTGCGCTTCGTCTGCCGCGGCACCAATCAGGGGCTCGTCGTTCCGAGCCCCCATTCCGACGGCCTGATGATCGACCATCTCAGCGCCGAGGCGACCGAAAGACACATGCTGTACATGATCAACAAGCTGGGAGAAGTCGATCCGGGGCACAACATCTTGAAAATCATGAGCCACGACAGTTACGAAGTCCGTGCCGCAAACGACTGGACCGAGGATTTTGTGGATGAGTTCAAAAAACGCCGAGGGTATGATCCAGGGAAATACCTGCCGCTGCTTGAAGGATGGACGCTGGATGATTCGGACGTCCAGACCCGCTTCCTGGCCGATTATCGCAAGACCGTGGGCGAGCTTGTGGTCGAACGGCATTTCCGCGTGAGCCGCGAAGTGCTGAATAGATACGGCATGGAACTCTGCGCCGAGGCAGGTCACGGAGGTTTTCCCCGCGTCGATCCGGTCTGGGCCCTGGGCGAATCGGATATCCCACGCGGTGAATTCTGGAACGGTAAGCGTTTCTGGGTGACCAAAGAAGCGGCAAGCGCCGCCCATCTCTATGGACACCGCTTCGTCGATGCGGAATCCTTCACAGGGTGGCGCCATTGGCTGGACGGCCCCTTACACTACAAGCAGCTCTTCGACGTGGCTATCTGTGCCGGATTGAACCGGCTGACTTTCCATACGTTTGCCCATAATCCGCCGGACGCGGGGCTTCCCGGTTACGCCTATCACGCCGGTGAGCATTTCAATGCCAACAACACCTGGTGGAAGCAATCCGGCCCGATGCTCCGATACATGGCACGCTGCTCCTATATGATGCAGCAAGGCGCCTTTATCGCGGACGTGTGTTTTTACTACGGAGACCAGGCCCCGAACCTCGTGCCTTCCCGCCGGATCGACCCGAATATCAAGCCCCTCTACTCTCTGGATAAATGTCTCCACTGCGGACGTCCGGTACCGATCGATTTTCGCCCCCTGGGCAGCGGCTACGACTACGATTACATCGACGCAAACTCAATCATCCACCGCATGACTTTCGATCCCCAAACCGGGCATCTGGTCGTAGGAGATATGAGATATAGAATAATGGTCCTCCCCGACCACGATCATATCAACCTCGAGGTCTTACAAAAAACACGTGAGCTCGTAAAACAGGGAGCAGCCATCGTCGGGCCGGTCCGGCCGATACGCACCAACTCTCTCACCGATTATCCTGCGGCCGACCGGGAGGTCGCGAGAATCGGCGCGGAGCTCTGGGGAACCGAAAAAACGGCGGACGACACTTCCCCCCGCAGTCGAACATTCGGCAAAGGCCGTGTCTATACGAATATGACCTCGCGCCAAGTGCTTGCAGAGATGGGTGTCAAACCCGATTTCACTGTTCTGAAGGGCGGTTCGCAACAGGGGCCTGATCGAGTCGACTCCATTCACCGCCGTGCAGATAACGCCGACGTCTATTTTGTCTGCAATAGTGCTCCGGAAGCCAAATCCCTGCTCTGCCGATTTCGTGATGCCGAGGGAAGACCGGAAATCTGGTATCCCGTCTCGGGTGAGATAGGTTCGCCAAAGTCCGTCACCCGCCAGCCCGATAATTCCTGCGACATCGAGCTGGAGCTTCCGGCGGTCGGATCTGTCTTCGTCGTATTCCGAAGGGATAGTCAGTTACCAAAAAGAACGGGAGATCTCTATAGAGACACATCCGCAGAAAGGATTCCGATCAAAGGGACCTGGACGGTGAAGTTCCGGCCCGGTCGCCTGGCCCCCGAATCTGTTGAATGGGATAAACTGATTGACTGGACGAGTTCGGAAGAGCCCGGTATTAAGTATTTTTCAGGCACCGCCACCTACTCCCTACCGACTGAGATACTCGAAACCGCAGTGGAAGACCACTGGCTGGACCTCGGCAAGGTCTGCGAAGTCGGCGAAGTCGGCATAGACGGGCAGAACCTCGGAACCGTTTGGACGTATCCTTTCCGCGTAAAAGTCCCTGCAAAACTGCTCAGGAAAGGTTCTCACCTGCTCGAGGTGAATGTCACCAACGTCTGGAACAATCGCCTCGTCGGCGACCAGTTCCTTCCCCAAAAAGAGCACATAACTCGCACCAACCTGCAAAGGCAATACACAAAAAGTAGCCCTCTGGTTCCTTCGGGTTTGTTAGGACCGGTAACTCTTCAGCCAGTGAAGCAAAACTGAGATGCTGTTTCACAAGGAGAATACGTATACGTTCAATAAGCGAGTCGGCAGTGCAGGTATGTCAGACGCTCCTGCACACTCTGTGTTATTTTGTAAGCAACAAAAAGGAGGCAAATAAAATATTATGGAAAGAAGAGATTTTTTAAACCTATCAACTGCTGCACTAGGAGCATTGATGGCAGGTCCCTTGTTCAATTCATGTCAGAAGAAAACATCTCGTTCAACTCATGATAAACCG
>CP070756.1:1493225-1498813 GCA_020348905.1 Candidatus Zixiibacteriota bacterium | reverse complement strand
GCGAGTGCGGCGATTTTCTCGGCAAACTTCTCATTCACGCGGGTGTAATAGCCCCAGTTTTCGGCATCGAATGAGCAGTAGCCCAGCAGGTCATGAAACAGGGGCCATACGGTCTGGTTGGAAAAACCGCGATAATACCGTTCCACCTCCTCGTCGCTAATCAACACCGGCTTCAGGTCGTATCCCTGTTCCTTGCTATAGCCCTCCAGAAGTGATCCGACTGGTGCCTCCGGTCCGCAGCCGGGCCATCCCAGCCAGGTTCCGTGGTTTCTTTTCATCAGGGGCGCCAGCGCGGTTATAAGGCCGCCGGAACTGGGGTTCACCTTCCAGTCGTCATCATCGTGAGCGATGATGATTGGTAGTCGATTGGATACGATGAAGAGCTTTTTGTCCACCTCGGACATGAGTTCCTCCTGCTCTAAGGCCCGTTGATGGTGATATGCAGTTCCTGCAGCTGAATCGACGCCCGTGTTACATTATAAGAAGATTTCGATGCATTAGCAAATGGGCTAATTTCTCACAGCCAGCGTTCGAGAAAAGCCTTTAATTCGTCCGGGGGTTCAAGCCACAGGTCGGCCTCGGTATCGCGCAGTTCGCCCCGGACAAGGACTCCCAGGCCCCGTCCCTTAAGAGCTCGAAAAGCGTCCTCGTCGGTAAGGTCGTCACCGAGGTAGGCCAGTACCGTTTCATTATTGGCTTCCAGCAGAAGCTGGTCGACCGGGTTGGCTTTGTTCGTACCGGCCACTCGAATCTCCACACCGCCGTCAAAAGCCAGTAACTCCAGATCGGATGATTGGGCAACCCCTTCCCAGCGACCGATGACCTTGTCGCGAATCAAATCAGCCTCATCAGCCGGCAACCCTCGCCAGTGAAAGGCTCCCCCGGACGGTTTAAACTCGCAGAAATTGACCAGGTTTTCTTCGGCCGTCCAGTTGTACAGTTCGGACAGCTTCTGGCGCATCTCCTCCGGCAGCTCCACGATCCAGTATTGGCCTTCACTGGTGTACCGTTCCAGACCGTGGCAACCCCACAACTCGGGTAAATCATCGGAACCCAGCAGTTTCTTTAAAGCATCCACCGTCCTGCCGCTGATTATGACCACCCTTGCGCGGTCGCTGCCGTAGAGCCGTTTAAGCGTTACGGCTATTTCCGGATAGGGGAGAGCGCAGTCACGGTCTGTAGTAAACGGCGCCAGGGTGCCGTCGTAGTCGAGCATGAGCAGCCGCTCGGTGGCCGATGATAATCGGCTGTAAAAACCTTCAAGATCAAACTGACTGTTGAGAAGTTTCATTTGCTGTGTCAGACACGGATCAAATCGTTCTCCAGGCCGTGTCTGAATCCTAACATGAGGGTAAGGTACTCGCGTAAATGACGTGTCAAAAGAAAATTGTCGCGGACGAATCGCCGGGCAGTTTTTCCGATTGCCTTCATCCTCTCCGGTTTGCGGAGCAGTTCCCGTATCCGCAGGGCGGCGCCCTCGGGCGAGTCTACCAGAAAGCCGGTGTGATGGTTATGAATTTGAAGGCGTATGCCGCCGACGTTACCGCCGATAACCGGTTTGCCCTTCCACATGGCTTCGGTAACCGTCAGGCCGAACCCTTCCTGGAGTGATTTCTGTATGACAATTGCCGATGCTCTCTGCAGGGCATTGATGGTACGATGAGCGTCACTGGGCAGTTGCAGAATGAAGATCCGGTCGTTCCCTTTAGCGGCCTGCAGAACCTCCTGGTAAACGGCTTCACCTTCGGGGTCATCAGTAGCCCCGCCTCCGGCCAGAACCAGTTGGGCGTCGACGGTGCTGTTGAGAAGGTTGAAGGCCTCGATTACTCCGATCGGGTCTTTGAACCTGTCAAATCGGGATATCTGCGTCAGGACCGGCAGGTCGGGAGAAATTCCGAAACGCGCCAGTGTATTCTCAACTTCCCGGGCTCTCAGGTCACGGTTCTTTTCGCTTAGCGGGTCAATGCTCGGAGCGATGATGAACTGGGCGTGGGGGAGACTCTGGGCAAAATGAGGCATGGAGAAGACGCTGGCGTCATAGTTGGCGACAATCTTCTTCAAATAGTTCCAGACCTTACGGTAGGGATGGCTGACGTCAGGATGGCAGCGCCAGATCCACTTTCCGCGGCGGTTGCCGCATAAATTCAGCAGGAATGCCGGCTGAGGATCGTGGATGAACACATAATCGGCATCTTCGAGCAATGGCCGTAGCCGATCGGCATTTTCCGCCACCGTTTGCTCGTAGGTTTCGGTCATACTCTCGGTGAGCGCAACCGGGTTACCCTGAAGGCCATTGTGGAAGGACTTGGTAACATTGAAATAACTGTTGTGTCCCTCGACAACCTCCCACGAGGCGTCCAGTCCCAGGTCGTTCATCAGCGGAATCAACCAGTGGAGAATCTCGGCTACGCCGCCGCCCTCCTTGGTCGAATTCACATGCACTACCTTTGCTCCGACAAGGTTGTCGGCCAATTGCCGCAACTGTGAGACAGCCACGCTTCCCACAACTTCTTCATACTGAGCCAGCGACTTACCGTTCATGTTTGGCTTTGACCGTTAGAGGTTCAATCGTTTCGATTAAGGTCGTTTTCAACTCCGGCAGGGTCATGTAATAGAATTCAATACCCTTGAATGCCTCGACCAACTCTTCACAGCCTTCTTCGACACCTTTACACCAGGCCGTGAAGTCATCGACTCTCTCTTCAGTGCGCCTTCTCGCTTCGATGAAGTGGTAGTAGATAGAGCTGTAGCTCATCTGCGGGATTGTTTCACTCAGCTGATACGGGCTCTCGAGTAAGATTCCCACATCGAACACTACCGTTGCCGCCTGCATAAAGATGAAGTCGTCCCCCTTGGGTACCGATGGCACGTACGGCAGTTCGGCCAGGCGGTCATCTATTGTCTCCACAACTGTTTCTCTCAACTGCTGCAGGTTGTCGAACTTATAAGGATTGAGTATTCCCAGCCTCTCGGCCAACACCCGGTCGCGCAGATACCGGGCCGACCAGACCGCAAAGTCGTTGCGGAATTCGGGGTCGTCAAATGACGGGCGCACCAGGGTCTCCATGAAATGGTGGAACAGGCATGCCTCGGGACATACTCTTATCCTTTCCCGCAATTCTCGCAGGTTAACGGCCGTATCTACGCCACCCATACGGGTGATCAGAGCGCAGTCCTTTACAGCAAACGGCATATTAATGTTTTCGGAGTGGTCGGTCATATCTTTAGAAACGGTTCGACAGCGGCCGAAGGTCCCCCTAAAATGTCCATTTTTCTCCCGTGCCGATCTCCTTATCGCGCTACCCCTTCCCCGGAATATACCATGAGCGGCTCAGCCTGCAACCCTTATTGTAGCTTACTGGCAGGGAGGGAAATCGGCTTGACTCTTACCACCTGACGGCATATGGTGTCGTATGTGTTGTATGGTCTTATGAAATCCACTACCCATAACGAGGTATCTTCATGCTGTTAAAGAACAAAGTAGCCATCGTCACCGGTTCCAGCCGCGGGATTGGAGCTTCGTCTGCAAAGCTACTGGCTGCCAACGGCGCCAGAGTAACCGTCAATTACATCAAAAACAAAGAGCGGGGGGAAAAGGTCGCCTCGGAAATTCAGCAGGCTGGTGGCAAAGCTATCCTGGTCCAGGCCGACGTTACCGTTCGTGAGCAAGTCGAGGCGATGGTTGCCAAGACGGAGAAGGACCTCGGGCCGGTTGATATCCTGGTGAATAACGCTAACATGAGTTTCCCGGTCATGCCCTTTGTCCAGTTCCCGTGGGAAGGTTTCGAACAAAAACTTCTTCATGAAATGAAAGCTGCATTCTTCTGTTGTCAGAGTGTCGTGCCGGGTATGATCGAGCGCAAAAGCGGTTGTATCGTGAATGTCAGCAGCGGTCTTTCGCGCGTGCCCGGGGTAGGCTTTGTGGCCCATACCAGCGCCAAATCGGCCCTGGATGCTTTCTCCAAAGCCCTGGCACTGGAGCTGGGACCTCACGGAATAAGGGTAAATGTGGTTGCTCCCGGGCTGACCAGAACCGATGCCACGGCCCACCAGCCTGAGGAGATAAAAAGCGCGGTGGCCGAACACACGCCGATGAAGCGAATTGCCGAGGCCGATGATATCGCCGGAGCGGTTTTATTCTATTGCGCCGACTGGGCAAAATTCGTTACCGGAACATACCTGCCGGTATCCGGCGGAATTCAAATGACGTGAGGCAGCCCCGGCTGCTGAGGTGCAACTTTGGCCGCCTTGATCCGGTCTAATTCAGTAAGCCAATTGACAGTAAGGGAAAATATCATGGAAAAGCGAAGTAGCTTTCTGGGAATTTCCGGTGGTGGCTGGACTGCGATCGTTGCGCTGCTACTGGTTGCGCTGGTAATGGTGGCTTTCTTTACGGATGTCAGCATAACCAACGTTTTCTGAGGTCCATCTCGATAGGATTCCCGCCCGGCATTGATGGGTTTCTGTTTGGCAGGAGCCGGAACTGTCCCGAGCGTCGAGGGATTCGACTCCTGCCATTCTGCTAAGCTGTTGTTGACAGAGCTTGTCAGATTGATGTACTTCGCCTTTGTTGAGCTACCGTAGGGGCGAACTTATGGTATGCTCATGCAGCGTCGGCATATAAATAACGCGAGGTAGAGATGGCCAAGTACTACGATGTTAAGATAACGCTGGTTTCCCAGTTGAAAAAGTGTCCAGCCGGGCACAAGGTAGGCGATGAGTTCCTGGTGAGCAATCTAAGCCCGGGGGGAATCTGTATGGGAGCGCTCGGCTCGCTGTTGCCTTTCATCATGACCCTGAAGTTTGGCGGCTCATTCTTCTGGGAGGAAAAGGCCGGTCAGGGGACGTTCTGTTGTCCCGATCCCGAGGTCGTGAATACCTTTCGCCTCGAACGACTGGGCGAGTCAGCCGTACCCACCGGCCCGCTGGAAGATTTGCCGTAGGAGCCCTTGACTCGTTCCGTCAGCCCTTGTAGGGCGGGTCCGTCTTCGAACCCGCCAAAACTTGTGGGCGGCAGATGTCCTCATCTGCCCCATCTTGAACCCCCTCAGTCCCCCTTGTCACGGGGAGGAAGAATGGAAAAATGGCTTCGTTTTCCGTATTTTTTTGTTCGTTTTTGGCGTTTTTCTCCTCTTAGGTGTTGGGTATCTTGTTGCGGCGATTATTTTGTGCGTCTTTTAACGTGCTGTTTTCGGCTACCGGCATATCGATAGTCCTCCTTATAGCTATGGTCTGGTCCACGTAAATTGCTCTGACCTTGTTGGGTTTTTGCTCTGGTCTGATTTGGATTGACCAAGGGCCGGCAAGAGCTTATGTTGGTGTACATGCGGGAGGATGGATATCTTCGTAGGGAAGAAGTCCCGCGCTTCGCGGGATTCTGCCGCAAAACTCTCTCTCGACTGCCAGAATGTAAGGATCCTTCAGCCCCGCCCGTGGCGGGGTGGGTTACCGGGTTATCGAACGATCCACCGCACGGCACTTGGGTATCGTAACGAGAGGTTGGGGCAGATGAGGACATCTGACGCCCACAAAACAAGGAGAAAAAGGATGGAAGGGAAAGCTACTCTTCATGTCGACAAAGACCCACT
>CP070756.1:1490276-1493125 GCA_020348905.1 Candidatus Zixiibacteriota bacterium | reverse complement strand
TGGTTGGCTGTTTTCGTTATCGCCGATTGAAACATCGGCACCCATTTCCAGAAGCAATTTGACAATTTCTGTTTGTCCTTTGAAAGACGCCCGGTTGAGCGGCGTCAGAGCATCGCTATCTTTGAGATTCAACAAATCGGGTTTTTCGCGCAGAATATCAGTGACCTGATCGACATATCCGGAGTCGATTGCAGTCGTGATATCGGCTGCCTGGGTCGAGACAAATCCGATAAGCCCCAATACGAGACAGAGAAGTATAACCGCTCGCATATATGCTCCTTAGTTAAAGTAAATGGGTTGACCTCAAGAGCTCCAACAATTTGGTGATATCTGCATCTACGAATCCGCTTAAGCAATGTTCCGCACCATTCCGAGACGTCCTCAGCCGCTGGCGGGTGAAATGAGACATCAGTCAAGGACGGTGGCGGTCCGCTTTGTCTGACCCAACCGATCTTGCGAGAGACAGAGTGATGACTTGCTGTGAGTAAGAAACGAAACCTTGCGACCAAGATGCACGCCCGAAGCCGCGTATCCCGCTGCAGGCTGTCGCTTGCAGGGTTTCCTACTTAAGGAATTCATGCACCCAGTCGGTGATCATGCGCGCCTTCCCCAGATAGATTAATGTTATCGCTATCGTATTGTAGATGCCATGGGTCAACACCAGGACCATCAGATTGTTCTTGTTGAAAATGAATATGATGCCGAACAACAGCGCAATCATTCCGGTGGCAATAATTCCGGAAGGTCCCTGATAACCATGGGCAAAGCCAAATACAATAGATGCTATTATAGCTGAAAGCAGCCAGGCTTTATTTGTATTTCCAAAAATGACGGCCAGTCGTTTCAGTACGTAACCTCTGTAGATGATTTCCTCACAGAATCCACCCAGGATCCAACCCAGTAGAATAAAGAGTACGTAATTCGGCAAGCTTCCCTCTAATTGACTGAATTCACTCAGGTCTATTTTATCGAAGTAGAATTCAATCAGTGGTTGGACGAGAAAGTCATTAACGATGAAAATGCCAATCGCAGATAAGAATGCTACATAAACAGTTTTAGGCCAGTTTGGTCCGGTCATTCCGAAATAGGGCCAGTCCCATCTTCTGGCCCACAGAGTGATGAATACGACAATGTAAAACAGAAGTGTTCCAAGTTGCCCCGCAAATATTGACAGTAACAAACTCAGGATGATTACAGTTACGATGAACAAAGGTCTCCCTGTAATCTGTTCAACCTGTTGCCTGAAACTTCTCTTAGTTTCCTGCATTTCGAAGTCCTTTCGTGAACTTGATAACCCGGCTCATCTCAGGCGGGGTGGGTTGCCGGCCCGGCCTGTCAAAGCATCTCCCTTATCAATCGCGCGGCTTCCTGAGCGCCGTTAATGGGGATTGCCGGGTATTTTACTTCTTTACCAATATTCGCTCGAATTACGGCCGCTAGTGATTCCGGGGTCGTCTGGTGATATCTCATTTTGGTCCCGGCCCCGTGTCGGCCCAACCGCTCGGCAACATAGAGCTGCTGGTCGAACTGATTCTCGAGGGGGAAGAAGATAAACGGTCGACTAAGGGCGGTAAGCTCGACGGTGGTGGTTCCGCCGCCCACTACGACGGCCATATCACAGGCGGCATAGTGCTGATAAAGATCGGGGATATAACTATGCAGCTCTATTTCGGGTGGCAGCGCCGGAAGGCTGTGTCCCAGGAGTTCCCCACAGACGCAGACCATATGCAGGTCGGGGATTTCTGATTTCAGCAAAGTGTAAGCCTCTCCACACAACTCGAGTAACTCCTTGCCTGCGCATGTACCGCCGGTAGCACAGATGAGAAGGGGAACCTGGTCGTAGCCGAGCTTTGCTTTTAACTGAGCCCTATCGGAGTACTTGACAGGATTAAAGCGAATGATATACCCCAGAAACTGGTAGTGCTTTTCGGCAAACCGGCGACGGTTGGGAAGACCGAAACCGAACCGGCGGTCGGCAATATCTTCGGGTTCCCCAACGAAAAAGTGCGCCACCTCGTGTTCGAGGCGTTCGGTAAACCGCACCCAACGTCGGTTTCTCGCGTAGACGCCAAACATTTCCATGGGGTTATGGCTCATTGGTTCGACGCCCAGGAAGTCCTCAATTATGATCATACGGCAGGGCAACTTCATCTCATCTCTGCCCATGGCCCTGACGACCTCGTAGGATTCGTCGCCAACCACAAGATCGAAGTCATACTTCGACATCACCTGTTTGAACAGTTCAACGTTTTGAATATAGGGTTTCCGTGTTGCGGCCACGTAATGCATCAAGTTCAGACCGAATTGTCTCAAGCACTCGACTGCCGCCCGGTTGTAGTCGGCGCCGAGTTCTGACTCGGGGAGGATAGACTCACCGGCATGCGCAAGCACCTTGCACGCCAGAGGGTGAGCCAGCCAGAACACAGCTACTTCCGGGTCTATGCGGTGCAGTTCCTTGACGATGGCGACATCCCTGGTTATGTGCCCAAGCCCACCCTGCCAACTGATATAGAGTATGGATTTCTTTGCCATATATCTCCTTTTTTGAAGAGTCAAGGAAATGGAAACGCCTGATGCCCCCCGAAGATGTCGAGCCCTGCGCACTCGCTTATAGTCGCAAGATAATGTCCGTAACGGCTCAGGCAAGGGAAAATGGCGGGGGCGGTACTACGAAATTCACCGTATCAAAAATTGCTGCGCAGGCCATCGTTTGATTGTATATTGTCCCTCAAATCAATCACAAGAGAGGATGACATCTTGACAATTAAAGCAGCTCTTTTAAGACTTGCCCTGGCTTTGTTGCTGGCAGTTCTGAGCGTGCCGTCGGCGGCCCAGGACAACCCGTTACT
>CP070756.1:1485414-1490176 GCA_020348905.1 Candidatus Zixiibacteriota bacterium | reverse complement strand
GTGGGTCGACATCCAAGTTAGGATATGAAAGCAGCCCGTCAGCACCCTGGAACGAATCGGTCACCGCGGTGATCGCCACGTTCGAGACCCGGAAGTAATCGTACATGAAATCGCCGCTGCCGAAGCTGAACGGATAGGCAAACTCTCCTTCGAGATTCACGGTCGGCCGCCAGCCGGCAAACCAGATATTACCACCGAGGTCAAGATATGTGCGGAAATCATCAGCGTGGTCCGATGCGAAATTTACGAGGTAGTCATCGGCAAACCAGACGATCGATGAATAGGGTACGAAGTCGGCGAGTACTGGCGCATGCTGGTTGCTGTCATATTCGTAGACATCGGCATAGTAATTATCCAGGATGAAGGTATAGAAGGCATCCTGGAGGCTGTCTGGTGGATTGGTGCTGTTGTGGGTTTCGTCGACGACGAGTACGCCCTGGTCCAGAGTGATCGGTCGGCCATAGGCTTCGGCGCTCAGGTCACTGTAGTAGCCGCTCTGGTCAAAGGCCCGCACCGCGTAGTAATAGCGATTTGCCCCGGAGAGCGGGTAGTCGGTGTAGGTCGTGTCGGTCAGCAGTGCCGTATTGAGACTGTCGTATACCGGATTGTCATTGATGCGGCGGTACAGACGATAACCGGTAAAATCGAGCTCGTGGTTTTCAAACCAGTTTATTTCGATCCCTGAAGCGATCGGCACGGCGGTAACGCCGGTGGGTATTGCGGGCTGAAGACGCGGTATACCAGTGATTTCTGTAGCGAGATAACTCAAGCGGTTCAGTACATCGAGTGCCCTGACCGTTATGTGATATGTCGAATCGCTGTACAGTGCAGTTATCGTGTCGACTATTGTTGAAGCGCCCGGTGCGAACTGGCTGTCAGTGTAGATTTCACTCTCGAACCCCCAGTAGATGCGGTAACCAACAATGTCAGGTTCTGTGTCTGCCGTCCAGCTGACTTGCAGGCTGTTGCCGTTGCCGATATCTGCCACCTCGACGTCTTTGACTGGCAGCGGAAAGTAACTCAGGATCGCGATGGTCGCGACGCCGGTTTTCGTGATAGCAGTATACATTTCGGGTGTCATCGTGGACATGAGGTCAGTTGGTCGGTGTAAGTGAGGGTTATTACCTCTCTCATTTGCTGTTATTGCGGGGAAACCATGTGCTGTGAACGATCTGTCGTCTGAATGGCCCACCCAGCTTTCTCCGTAATAGAATATTTCGGGTGTGTAGATCTGCCCGATCCGGTAAAGCAAATCTGAAAGCCACAGGCAAAAGTCATGTGTACGGTAAATGTCACAGAAATAAGTAGTTCCGTAGGGGGTCCAGCCAATCATATCGAGGTTAACAACACCGCCGATGTCGAGGTTGAGGCTGTCAGCTCGGCTTGCATAGTGTTCACTGCCCAAAGCCCCTATCTCCTCTGCTGCCCAAGTGGCAAATTCAATCGATGTCTTCCAACTATGGCTACGCAAGATCCGGGCGGCTTCCAATGTGGCAGCTACGCCGGACGCATTATCATCAGCACCGGGAGCCGATATCCAGGAAGTCTGAGTATCCGGCCAGATGATGGCGTCTTGGTGGCCACTAATAATAAAGATCCTTTCCGGATTGACCGTCCCCTGAATCCTGGCTATGACATTGCGCTCATATCCGGTGTCGGGCCAGTACCAGTATGGTGACGAGTCTATGTAGAAACTGTCGAATTCTGCAATATATCCGAAGCTGTTGAACTTCTGGCGTATCCATTCAGAAGCAGCAAAACCACTATCACTGAAAACTAGTCTCGTCTGGAAATCCTGGAGGTTTTGTACGTAAGATGTAATTGAATCGGTGCTCACCTGGTCGACAAGGCTCTGGATGAAGGGATCGTATTCAAGCTCACGCAGGGGTACTTTCTTTGTCGTCAGGTTATCCCAGAAACGCTCAGAAAGTGTATGTTTCTTCATTAGTCGGAATTTCAGACCGAGATACAGAAATTCGGAAACTTGTGCGGTTGCTGATTTCACAAGGCGGGTTGTTTCTTTTTGCCAGATTACAACGCCGGGTAGCTGGATTGCGGGATCGTACACACTGCCGATGAAGTAATTCTCACTCCAGGGGGATTCATCTATCACTTCTACTGAAAAGCCCTTGTTCAGCAACCTTTGAATCTGGGTATCGTCGATCTCGGCGATTGCAGTTTGCTGAGCAAAGAGGAAGGTAGGGTGACCGATACTTACCCACTCTTTTATCTGTGCCGTGGTATTAAGCTCAACTGTTATCAGCACAGGTTGAGCATAGCCTGTGGCCATTAGTGTGATGACCAGAACGACTGAGAGCGTCAATACTTTCATTGCTCTTCCTTATGGTTCTATGATACACTACATTTTCTTAGTTCTTCTATTGAACAGATAGATCCACCATCACCTTAGTATGGTCATTTTCTTGATGGTGCTGTGGTCGTCGGTTTCAAGCCGGCAAAAGTAGACGCCGCTCGCGACCTGACGGCCCTGGTCATCAAGCCCTGACCACACAATATTATAGACGCCAGGTTCCTGACCTCCATTGACCAGCGTCTTTACTAACTGACCAGCAATATTGTAGACCTTCAAACGGACGTTACCGGGTGCCGTGATCTGATAACTGATCATCGTCTGGTCGGTAAACGGATTGGGGATATTCTGCTGCAAGAGGATGCCAACGACCGCGCCGACGTTCTTCGGTGTTTCGGCAACACCGACCTCACCAAAATCATCCATCACCTTCAATGCGGCCAAGCGGGCATCATCCTGATCCATGAAATACATTGGAAAGCCGAAGAAGACGGTTTTATAGTCATTGCCGAGATAACGCACCGCACAGGGCGAGCCTTGATGCGGGCTTGTGCTGTTGCGCATGTCCATGGTGTAGATCGTCTCACCACCGCTGGCTGGCGCCACCGCTTCGATGTAACGCAAGACACCATTCCAGTTACTGAACGGCACCTTGAGTGGGTCGACATCCAAGTTAGGATATGAAAGCAGCCCGTCAGCACCCTGGAACGAATCTGTCACCGCGGTGATCGCCACGTTCGAGACCCGGAAGTAATCATACATGAAATCACCGCTGCTGAAACTGAACGGATAACTGACCTGACCTTCGAGGTTGGCGGTTGGCCGCCAGCCGGCAAACCAGAGATTGCCGCCGAGGTCGAGATAGGTCTGGAATTCATTGACGTGGTCCGAGGCAAAGTTCTGGATGTAGTCATCGGCAAACCAGACGATCGATGAATAGGGTACGAAGTCGGCGAGTACTGGCGCATGCTGGCTGCTGTCGTATTCGTGAACATCCGCATAGTAATTATCCAGGATAAAGGTATAGAAAGCATCCTGGAGGCTGTCTGGTGGGTTGGTGCTGTTGCGGGTTTCATCGACGACGAGCACGCCCTGGTCCAGAGTGATCGGCCGGCCATAGGCTTCGGCGCTCAGGTCACTGTAGTAGCCGCTCTGGTCAAAGGCCCGCACTGCGTAGTAATAGCGATTTGCCCCGGAGAGCGGGTAGTCGGTATAGGTCGTGTCGGTCAACAGTGTCGTATTGAGACTATCGTATAACGGGTTGTCATTGATACGGCGGTATAATCGATAACCGGCAATGTCCAGCTCATCATTAGGATGCCAGTCGATCCTCACTCCTGATATAACAGGCATCGCAGCAACCCCTGAAGGAGCAAGCGGGAAAACACGCGGTACACCGGTCACCTCGTAGGCACAGTAGCTTGGGTGGCCGGCTCCATCCACTGCTCGGACCGTTGTGTAGTACGTCGAATCATTCAGGAGTCCATTCAGCGTGTCGACCGTGCTCGCAATGCCGCCTATGTAATGGCTATCCGTATAAGCGGCGCTCGCTGTTCCCCAGAGCACGCGGTAGCCCGTGACATCGCCGTACTGGCTCGCCGACCATGTGACCTGCAGGCTGCTACCGTTTCCGATGTCGGTGACAATAATGTCTTCGACCGGTCCCGGATAGAGACTGAGTATTGCGAGCGTCGCCACGCCCGTCTTGATGATGTTCGTGTAGAGCACGGAAGAAATCGTTGACAGGAGATCGGTCGTGTCATGCCAGTGCGGGTTATGGTGGCCGCCGGGAATGACGAATCGCTCCATGGCACCCACCGACGGAAAACCATGGATTGCGAAGGGATACCAGTCCGAGCTTCCGAGCTCGGTTACTTCATAGATCTCCAGTGCCGGCACATAGGTCTGGCCGACCTCGTAGAACAGATGCGACAGCCACAGCGGTGCTGAATGGAGGCGTTGAATATCGCAGTCGAGGTTCGGTATGTCCATATAGCCGATCATGTCGAAACAGAGCACGGCTCCGATATCGAGGTCGAGGCTGTCGCAATACCCGGCATAATGGAAAGAACCGAGGTAACCGAACTCTTCAGCCCCCCATCCGGCGAATTGTATCGTCGGGTCCCAGGAATAGTTACGGAATATCCGCGCTGCCTCGAGCGCCGCTGCCGTGCCGGAAGCGTTGTCATCGGCACCAGGAGCAATCTCAGCAGCGAGCGACGTGTACGATACAATCGCATCGTGATGACCGCCGATGATCATGATCTTCGACGGGTTCAGGTTACCGGGCTTGGATGCGATAACGTTGCGCTCATAGCCTGCGCTAGGCCAGGTCGTATCCACAAAGTAGCTGTCGAATACAACCGGCAAACCCCAGCCTAGATATTTCTGCCGCAGCCATTCTGATGCCGCGAACGAACTGTCAGTACGGACAAGTCTAGTCCTGAAATC
>CP070756.1:1479389-1485314 GCA_020348905.1 Candidatus Zixiibacteriota bacterium | reverse complement strand
TTGAGGAACAAAGTCTACGAACGAATTATCGCTGAAGAGAACGAATACCGTGACGCGGTCGTGTCTGCCCAGGAGAGAACCGAAATAAGCCTCTCGCCGTATACTACTACCCGGGCGGCGGGCATACCTTTCGAAGGCATTCCGGTATCAATAGGCATGCGCGCTGAGTACATTAAGATGGTGCCCTACGCCCAGGAGAATGTTGAGGATGAATTCGATTGTCTGCCGGTCGCCAGTTCGTGGGAGGATGTCCGTAAGGACTTGTTGCTCAATGTGGGTCTGATAGCCGATATCGACGAAACCAATTGCGGCTCCAATGTCACCGAGCTTTTCCATCCCAGGGCCTCACTGGTTTATTTCCCCTTTCTGGTCATGGAGTCGTACACTCAAAAAGGATTCAACCGGTATGTCGTGGATGGCGTTTCAGGTCGGGTCCTCGATCACGTAACCGACATTAAAACCGAAGGAGACTTTGAGTACCCGGATTCACCATCAATTGAATTCGGAGCCCTGACGGTGGAGCATCACCGCTGTTCGAACTGCGGTGTGGACCTGCCGGCGGCTCAGTCTTATATCTACGTTTGCCATAATTGCCACGAACTGGTGGTCCTGGGAGACCATGGTCAGGTGTCGAAAGAATTACAGGCGGCGACCGGCCTCGAGGATGCCAGGAATAGAATGTTTCCCTTTTGGTCACTTAAACTACCTCCTGACGGGGCTGAGCAGCTTAGAAGAATGTTCGGCGGCATCCATAGCTCCCAGCACCTGATCATACCGGCTTTCCGCACCCAGAATTTTGATGCGGTCTATCGGCTTGCTAAACGTATGTCGGCAGCGGTACCCAGATTGGAATTTGAACCTATCGAGAAGCTCGACCAACGCTTCCTTCCAGTGAGTGTCAGTTTCGACGAGGCACTGGTGATGACGGAAGTAATAATCTTCCGTCAGGGCTATGCGCAGGCCCGGGCTTCCCGGCCCGAGCACCACCCCTTTACGCCGCAGGAAATCCGACTGATCTATGTCCCTTTTCATCCCGAGCATTATTTCTACGTCGATTCGGTGATGAATACGATTACCTTCGAGAAAAGCCTGGCTCCCTGAATGTCTGGAACCAGCCCGGGCAGTTGAGTTTATAAGCCCCGAGAGGATTGTATCAAAAGACTTAATTGTCTTGCTATTGATTGGCTTTTTGGCTATTTTCGGGCCTGAATTAACCGTCTGGATTTAGATGCTTAGAGGTCTTATCAGATAGACACATGATGTTTGTGCCGTGCGAACTTGCCTTGGCGGTTTGTGCGGTCATTTTTTTGGAGCATGGCGTGAGTAAACTGCACACGAAGCAACGGGTTTGTATAATCATTCTGGCTGCCCTGCTGCTGCCGGCTGTGGCACAGGCCGGAGTGGCCACCAGTTTCGAGCTTCCGGATACAGGGTATATCAGCAACGTTGTGATCGATATCATCGAACATAATGGAGGGGTCTGGTTCGCTACGGGCGACGGGCTCAATTTCTCTTTTGATGACGGTGAAACATGGCTGTCGTATGACAACACCAACGGCCTGGTCAGCAGCAGCATCACGGGGTTGTACTCGGTCAACGCCGGCGGTAGCGATAACCGGATCTGGATAGCGAGTACTCATGAAGAGGAATTTGACGGGGAGCTTTTTATTCTTTCCGACGGTCTTTCCTATTCGGATGACGACGGCGACCAGTGGAATCGGATCAACTTTGGGCCTGATGGACTCGATATTCCTTTCGTTTGGGGAGGCGACCGGACCATCTTTGACATCACCGGACACCATGACGAAGGCGATCCTACCGATGACTGGATGTTCTTCACGGCCTTTGCCGGCGGGTTCCTGGCTTCGCGCGACGGCGGCATGAGCTGGCGAAGGATCTATCCATCGGTGGGAGATTCGATCCAGTTCAACACTCCCAACGTGGCGCCTTCGTTTCGCAATCGCTATTTTTCATGTGTCGCTGACACCTCTCATGGCGACTCCCTCTTTGTCTGGGCCGGGACCGCTGGTGGTTTCTTTCAGTTCGTCTATGCCATCCCGTCCGAGAAGCCATTCTCTGAGTACATAAGTAGAATTGTTTATTGTGACACCTGTCCCGGAGAAGACAGCAATTTCGTCTATTTTGCCGGCGATGCCGGATTTACGCGCAGCACCAAGACCGGCGGACCGTTTATATCACGTTTCGAAGCTGACGGCCTGCCCGGGCCATCACTAATATCCATGATTGATTTCGGCGGTAAGCTCTTCGCTGGTACCATTAACCCGGCCGACAGCAGCTCTGCCGGGATGGCTGAATCGAGCGATTTTGGAGACAGCTTCGCCTCGAATACGTCCTTTCCGGCAACAGGCTTGAACCGGCGCATCCTTGACTTTACTGCGATTGGTGATCGCCTGTATGCGGCTGCGGAACAGGCTGGACTATATGTCTCAGGCGACACCGGGCAAACCTGGAGCCACATCCTGGTTGACTCAACCGATGACGTCAGTTTATGGAACGATGTCAACGCCGTACACGCCTGGGGTGATACCCTCCTGGTAGGGACCGACACCGGACTGGCCCAGCTGCTTATGGATGGCTCGGGAAATTTCCAATCGTCTCAAACGCGGTTTACTTCGCTTATCGAAGACGACTCCAGTTCGACCAGGGTGGTCAGGATCAAGACGCACGAATTTCAGGGCAATGAAGTTATCTGGACCATAAACCGTCCCCTGACCGGCTCCGGTACCCCGGTTGTGTCCCGGTCGGACGACCATGGTCAGACCTTCTCCACCAGGCAGTGGGGCGTTATCACTCATGACATCAACTTCTTCGGTGATACCACCTTTGTGGTTGGCGAGGAGGGAATCCGATTCACTCCCGATGACCGCAACCCGGGATCCGACGAATTCTGGATTCTCTATATTCGCGAGGTTTCCGATGGCGAGGTGATCGATTCCCTGATTGCTGACACCATAACGGCTATGGAGATCCTGGGTGATACAATCTTTCTTGGTACGGGTCGGGGCTACGCCGTTTCATTCGATCACGGCGAACACTACGATATTCGCAGGCCAAATAGAGACACGCTGGGAGCGGATCTGGTCCTTCATTATTCGTCAAGCATAGCCGGCCTGCTTGGAGATTTCATCCCGGCGCTGGAGGTCCAGTATCTGCCTGATACGTCGGCCAGAGTATGGGTTTCCAACCGCCCTGCAGCGGCGGGAAGGTTTGGCATATCGGTCGGGCGAATAGATCTTGCCTGGCGCTACTTCGAGGACACGACCGGGGCCGTAGTGGATTCAGAGTTTATCCAGTTATACAACTGGGATAGCGTGTATCACGATTTTGCCTGGAACTTTGCCTTCAATGGCGATACTGTTTTTGCCGCCACCGATGGTGGCCTGATATTCGCCGAGGGCGATAGCCTTCTGGCAGGGGTTCTGGGCTGGGACACGTTGCAGCTGGTGGATAGTCTGGGCTTCTCTCTGGTTCTGGAGGGAACACCCGTGTACGCGGTTCAGATAATCGATGGTTTCCTGTGGGTCGGCACCGGTGACAGGACTGTCCGGATACGCCTGGATGACTTTGAGGACCAGTCAGCGTTCTTTGTGGTTGATCCGGTTGACGAGGTATATGCTTTTCCTGTCCCGTTCAGCCATAGTCTCGACCAGGCCGTAGAATTTCATTTTGTGGTTGAGGAAGAAACGAATGTGACGTTGGAAATATACGATTTCGCCATGAATCTGGTCAGGCGTGTGATTGACAACCAGCTTTTCCCTCCGGGTATTTATCCAACCGCCGGGACCGGTCGCCGCACCTGGGATGGCCTCAATGGGAAGGGAGACCAGGTCGCGGTGGGTGTTTACTATTTCAAAGTTGAATATTCCGGCGGCGAGGTTCGCTGGGGCAAGCTGGCCGTAATACCCTGAGGAGGTACTAATGTATCGCATATATATATTCTTGTTGGCTCTTACTCTCGGGTGTGTTGCTACGGCCGTAGCCGAGGATGGCAACGGCGGATATGGCGGCGCTTTTCTGCAGGTGCCAATCGGCGCCAGGCCGGCCGGTATGGGAGGCGCTTATCTGGCTGTTTCGGATGATGGCGCCGGCCTGCTGTTTAATCCCGCCGGTGCCTCCGGAATAAGGAAGACACTGTTTTCCTCGTCATACCGGTTAATGGACCTGGACCGTTCTCTCAGCTATGTTGCTCTGGCCATTCCGACAGCCAAGCTGTCGACGCTCGCTTTCTCATGGCGCTATGCAGGTTCCGGTTCAGTGGAGGCCCGAAATACCGACGGCGACAAACTGGGATTCGAGCTCAGCCAGCACAACCACCAGTTCACCTTCCTGTTTGCCAAACGTTTTGAGAACTTCTTTTCGGCCGGGCTCAGGGGAAGTTATTTCCATTCTCAGTTTGCTGAGATGACGGCCTTCTCGGTTTCGCTTGATGTCGGTATGATGTTCTATATCAGTAACCTGTTCAAGAGGGATAAAAGAGAAAAGATGTCTATTCAGGACATCAAAGCCGGTATCGTCGTTCGCAACCTTGGAGCCGAGTATCGGTGGAACAACGAAAAGTACCTCGTCAAGTACGCCACCGGGGTCCTGCCTACGGAGAAGGATGATGAGGTTCCTCTGGAGGTGGGCGCAGGAGGTTCAGCCCGTTTCCTGAAGCGCAAGCTGTTGGTTGCCGCAGACATGCTTGGAGACAAGGAATCCCGTTTTGCCTTTCACGGTGGCGCCGAGTATTTGATATCACCACAGTTTACTTTGCGCGGTGGCTTCTCCGATGGCAGGGTGACGGCCGGCACCGGATACATCTTTAAGTTTACAAGCTGGGTACTTGCCATTGATTACGCCTTCTCATCGGATAAGGCTGGTGCCGGTTCGGATCATATCTTTTCATTCGATGTGACGTTTTGAGGACTTCGATGAAGTGGAAATCCATATACAGCGTCTTCATCGGGACCATATGGCTGTTCACTATCAGCGGTTTCGCCGTCGCCGATGACGGTCTGGCTCTGATGAAGGTCGAGCACGGGGCCCGCCCCGCCGGTATGGGAGCGGCGTTTGTTTCTGTGACCGATGATCCCAACGGCGTTCTTTACAATCCGGCCTCTATCGTATCGCTGGAGGGCTTCGCAGCGTCGTTCGGTCATACCTCGTACTGGGAAAACGTCCGACTGGAATCGGGCTTCTTTGCCAAAAGCCTTTCACGAAGGGTCTTCATGCACGGCGGGATTCGATTTGCCGTAATCGATGAAATAGAGCAGCGTATTTTCCCGACCGAGGAGCCCGAGAGCTTTTTTGACGCTCACGATATCTCTTTCAAGAGCGGACTGTCCTACCGGTTGTCGTCAAAGGTATCGGTAGGCCTTGCGGCAGGATGGTTCGTGGAAAAAATTGAAGCCTGGCGCGGCTCGGCCTTCAATGTCGACCTGGGAGTCCTGGCGACACCGAAAGATAATATAAGCCTCGGAGCTTCCATTACTAATCTCGGCGGAGATTTCCATCTCTCCAAATCGGGAGCCGAGGGTTCGCGGGAGATCTCTCTGCCGATTACGTACACCGTCGGCGGCTCGTATCGTTATGATCGCTATCTGGGAGCGGCCGACCTTGTCATCAGCGACGATGAAGCGCATCTACACCTTGGAGCCGAAGCTGCGCTGCATCACCTGTTCAGTCTCCGCAGCGGCTATATGATTAACTATGACAGCAAGAATTTCACGGCCGGGGCGTCTTTCACCAAGCGAAACATCTCGGTGGATTATGCCTTTGTGCCTTATACTAACGATCTGGGAACATCGCACTTGTTTAACCTTACGGTAAGATTGTAGGAGAGTAGGAGCTAATTCGTATGGCAAAGTACAAAATCGCGTGGCTGCCCGGCGACGGCGTGGGCAACGATGTGATGGAGGCAGCTAA
>CP070756.1:1476503-1479289 GCA_020348905.1 Candidatus Zixiibacteriota bacterium | reverse complement strand
TATCATTTCTTTTGGCACCGAACTTTGGAGAGGACTAGAAGCCGCGCACCTTCTCTCCAAAGAGGGGATAGACGTTCGTGTAATCAACATGAGCACACTGAAACCCTTAGATGAAGCTGCCACGGTCGCGAAAACGTCCTCTATGTATCGCTGCATCAGAGCCCACTCTATCCGGGAACCGGTATTACATCTGATCTCAACTGTCTCAATTATCCGGTCAGGCCTGGCACCGGTGAAGAGGAGTACATGGCTACTTTCTTGGAAGCGCTCGAATCGGTCTCAGAGTTCAATCCCGGAATGATTGCGGTTTCGGCTGGTTTTGATACTTTCAAGGAGGATCCTATCACCAACGTATCGCTGGAGATTGACACTTACGGGAAGATTGCTCAGCGGATAAAGGCACTGGGTCGGCCGGTTTTTTCGGTACTCGAGGGTGGCTACTCGGCCAGCATGCCCAGGTGTGTCGAGGCTTATCTTGAGGGACTGGAGACTTAAGTGACAGACCGAGCGGAATCTCAGGGACATTACGAATTTGTTGAGCACACCGCCGACATCGCAGTCAAGGCTTACGGCGAGAGCCTTGAAGAGGCTTTTGCCGTTGCGGCCGGGGCCATGTTTGACATCATGACCGATGGCTCGGCAATAAGCCCGGTCGAGACTGTTGAATTTGAGGTTGAATCGGTTGACATTGAGGGGCTGCTGGTAGGTTTTCTATCCGATCTCATCGTACTCCATGAGGTGCAGGATTATGTTTTGACCGACTTTGAGGTTACCTTACTTGACGAACGTCGGCTCAGAGTCACCGCGCGTGGGGAAACGTTCGACGACAGCAAGCACGGTCACGGCCATCACATCAAGGGTGTGTCGTATCACATGATGGAGATTTTTGAAGGTGCGGGTGAAACGCCAAGTTACGTGCAGGTACTTTTTGACGTGTGAAAAAGACTACCAGGATAAGCCGCATCTCGTATAAGTTTTGGCATCAAGGTAATAGCAGATGAGGTGACCGTATGGCGTGGGAAGGACCTATAGAAAGGCGAGATCAATACCGGTTCGAAATACCGAAATCGTATCAGAGCCGGACTATGCAGCAACACGGCGTGCGGATGAGCGTGCCGGCCTTGATTTTTGCCGATGACCGCATGCTGGAAGCGATCAAACGGGACGACTCGCCGGAGCAGGTAGCCAACGTGGCAACCCTGCCGGGCATCGTCGGCAGATCGATCGCCATGCCTGATATACACCACGGGTATGGCTTCGCCATCGGCGGAGTGGCGGCATTCGATGCCACCGGCGGAGTTATCTCACCGGGAGGTGTGGGGTACGACATCAACTGCGGGGTGAGACTGCTGCGGACCGACCTTGATGTGAAAGATATACAGCCAAAGATTGAAAAGCTGGTCGATACCATGTTCAACAATGTGCCGTGCGGGGTTGGGTCGGAAGGAAAACTGCGCCTGTCATCATCGGATATTGACCGCGTGCTGGAGAACGGATCCCGCTGGGCGGTCGAAAGCGGGTACGGTTGGCAGGAGGATTTGATTCATACCGAGGAGCAGGGGTGCCTCGAGGGCGGTGACGCTTCGACCGTCACCGATACGGCCAAGAAGCGGGGGTCGCGCCAACTCGGCACCCTGGGCGCGGGCAATCATTTTCTCGAAATACAACGTGTGGATGAAATTTTCGACCGCGATATCGCCGCAGCGTACGGCATTACTGACGTGGATCAGGTTACGGTTATGATTCATACCGGGTCCCGGGGATGTGGCCATCAGATCTGCACCGATTACCTGGAAATCATGCGCCGGGCCAACAAGAAGTACAATATTCCGCTTATTGACCGCGAGCTGTCGTGTGCCCCGGCAACAAGCCCCGAGGGACAGCGCTACTTTGCAGCCATGAAGTGCGGGGCGAACTTCGCCTGGGCCAACCGGCAGATGATCACCCACTGGGTCAGGGAATCGTTTGAATCGGTGATGAAATCATCGGCCAAGGAAATGGGATTGCGCCAAATCTACGATATAGCTCACAACATTGCCAAACTCGAAGAGCACGAAATTGAGGGAAAGAGACGGTGGCTGTATGTCCATCGCAAAGGAGCCACCCGCGCATTTGGACCGGGGCACCCTGACATTCCGGAAAGGTACCGCGGGGTGGGTCAGCCGGTACTCATTCCCGGTGACATGGGAACAGCCAGTTACCTCCTGGCCGGAACCGATCAGGCTATGAAGGAAACCTTCGGCTCATCGTGCCACGGGGCCGGGCGTAGTCTTTCCCGTCATGCCGCCCGCAAGCGGCATCCCTCGGAACGGGTTCTTGCGGCGATGGACCAGAAGGGCATCTACCTTCAGGCCAAAAGCCGAAAGGTCATATCGGAGGAAGCCCCCGAGGCGTACAAAGATATCGACGAGGTGGTTGAAATCTCCCATCAGGCCGGTCTGGTGAAGAAGGTAGTCAGGATGAAGCCGGTTGGCGTGGTCAAAGGGTAGGTCGACGGCTCGCTTTAGCGGCCTGATTTCAGTGCAGCCCGGTAGGGTATCGCAAAGCCAATCGCATAGAGCAACAAGCCCACTATCAGCAGATGATAGGCGTATGCGTCGGGCATCTGGTTGTCGAGAGTGGCCTGAAAGTCGCTCATGAAAGAGTAGAGAATCACCCCCGTTGCGGTTACTCCCAATCCCCATGGCAACAATCCGGGTTTGAAGGCGCGGTCTTGATCATACAATCGCGTGATGGCAACGCCCGCTATTACCATGAGTAGCGAGATTAACACCGGCGCCAGCACC
>CP070756.1:1454747-1476403 GCA_020348905.1 Candidatus Zixiibacteriota bacterium | reverse complement strand
CCCGGACCAAATAGCTACATTGTCAGGCCCCTCTCACGCCGAAGAGGTCGTGTCCGACCTTCCCACGGCCGTTGTAGCCGCCGGCAAATCCCTCGAGTTGATTGGCCGCATCCAGAATATTTTTAGCAACCAGTCGTTTCGGGTATATCAGACCGATGATCTCTGCGGGGTCGAGTTGGGAGGCTCGCTGAAGAATATTATTGCCATTGCCGCGGGGATTACGGCCGGGCTGGGCATGGGCGACAACACCATGGGTGCCCTTATCACCAGGGGTCTGGCCGAGATCACCCGCCTCGGAGTCACCATGGGTGCCCGACCGGAAACCTTCGCCGGATTGTCGGGCATCGGAGATCTGGTTACCACCTGTTCTTCCAGGCACAGCCGCAATCGATATGTAGGTGAAAAGATTGGGCAGGGAATGAAACTGGCCGATGTTCTCGCCCAGATGACCATGGTGGCCGAGGGAGTTGAGACAACCCGCTCCGGGAACAGCCTGGCCCAAAAATATGATGTCGAGATGCCGATCACCCGGGAGATGTATGACGTGCTCTTTAACGATAAACCACCGGCCGAAGCGGTGGACGATTTGATGGGACGAAAACTCAAAGCCGAGATTTGGCGATAAGCGGCCCTATAGAAAGGGAATATTATGGCTAAAAGCAGCGCGGGAGGCAAACTCTATTACTCGATTAGTGAGGTATCCAGAATGACCGGCCTCGAGCCCTACGTGCTCAGGTACTGGGAAAAGGAATTCGATATCCTCAGGCCCAAAAAGAACCGGGGGGGAAACCGCACCTATACCCAGAAAGATATCGACATCGTCAATCGTATTAACTACCTGCGCAAGAAAGAGAAACTTACCATCGCGGGAACTCGAACGAAACTGAAGATGAAAAAGACAACCGCCGATAAGACAGCCGTTCTCTCTTCCGCCAAAACGAAGACCCTTATCGGTCAGATCAGAAAGGACATTCAGGACCTGATCGAAGATTTCTCTTGAAATTTGACTGTTTTTGGATACCTTTAGACCTGCACTCCGGTCGCGCGGCGTCAATTAATCGGGCAGGTCTTCCTGCCTTTAGCCAGTGTCGGAGCGTAGCGCAGTCTGGTTAGCGCACTCGCTTGGGGTGCGAGAGGTCGGCCGTTCAAATCGGCTCGCTCCGACCATTTTTTTTGCCTTTTCTCCAAAAAATCCCGGATTTGATGCATCCTGCAGGTGATAGCAGTTTATAATGGTCGACAGCAAGAGTTTTCATAGGATGCTTCTTTAGATAGTATTAGTTTCATCCGGTCCTGCGGTGCGGCACAGGACCGGTTTAATTTTGCCTCCGATTCGCTCCCGGCTGATCCGGGACAGCGGGCCTTAAGCCAGGGAAAAATGTTGCCACTGCCCGGCAGAGTGATTATCGTGACCTGAAATGAATAACTCCCGGCAATCATCAATTACAGTTTCAAATCCCGATCGAGACGCCGCCCTGGTACTGGTACCGGCCTACAACGCCGGCAAATATCTGCCGGAATTGATCGCCCGCCTCAGACAATTCGTGTGTGACGACGACCTCCTCTTTGTAAACGATGGTTCCACCGATGACACCGGGTCACTTTTGCAGGAACACGGCGTGAAATTCATAGCGTTTCCTCAGAATCAGGGGAAAGGCGCCGCTTTGATGGCGGGCTTCCGATACGCCATAGAGAACCACTATCGCTCGGTTCTTACTATCGATGCCGACCTGCAGCATCTGCCTGAGGAAATACCCCGGTTTTTCGCCCTCGATAACGGCCATCGTCTCATCATCGGTACCCGCAAGATGACCCTGGCCATAATGCCGTTCGACCGATGGTTGACCAATAACCTGACTTCGATGATAATATCGGTCTTCTCCTCCAAGCGTGTTCGCGACAGCCAGTCAGGATTTCGGCTTATCCCGACCGAGGTGCTTAAGGCGATCCAGCTGAAGACCGTTAACTACGATTTCGAGTCGGAAATGTTGTTCAAGGCGGGAGCGGTTGGCTGTGACATAGCCGAGGTACCCATCTCGACTATTTACGAAGGCTCGACCTCGTACATAAACCCCCTGCGGGACACCGGACGGTTCATCCGTCAGATTTGGAAGCGAATCTGGGCGTAAGGGATGCCCATCGGAACAATTCCTTGCCAGTTCCCCTTGCAATAAGTACTATGTCGATGTGAATGAAATCACCGCCTGCCAATAGCAGGGAGAGAAGCATACACCATGGCAAAAAAGCGAATTCTATTGACGAACGACGATGGCTATTATTCCGACGGAATCACCACTCTTTACGCGGCTTTAAAAGACAGATTCCAGGTGCATATCGTAGCCCCCGACCGGGAGCAGTCGGCCAGTTCGCACTCACTTACTCTGAACCGCCCGTTGCGGGTGCACAAGTTTGACAAGAACTGTTATACGACTGACGGTACCCCGACCGACTGCGTCATGCTGGCTATTCATCTTCTGTTCAAAAAGCGACGGCCCGATATGATAATCTCCGGAATTAACCACGGCGCTAATATGGGAGACGATGTCACTTACTCGGGGACCGTCGCTGCTGCCATCGAGGGTTCTATCCTTCGCATTCCGTCGATGGCGGTGTCCATGGCCAACTATGAGCCGGGGACGCCGATGAACCGCGCCGCCAAGTTTGTCACTCGTCTGGTTGAGTCTCTGGACTCCATGAGCCTCCCGCCGTCTACCTTTCTAAACGTTAACCTGCCCAGGGACAATGGCCGGACATATCGCAAGTACGAGTTCACCGAACTGGGTTTCAGGCACTACAAGGATATAGTCATTCACAAAACGGATCCCCGCGGGAAAGCTTACTATTGGATCGGTGGACGACCTAAATGGAAGACCACCAGGGGATCCGATTTCGAGGCCGTTCAGCGAGGGGTGGTGTCCATATCACCTCTAAAACTCAATTTCACCGACACTGACGCCCTCGCATCTCTCTCCAAACTTGACTTCCGTCTATAGCGAACGCGCTCCCGCTGCCGCTTCCGGACCGAAAAAAGTTGACTTCTGAGAAAAAACGTATATCATAAATGGTTCTCAACTATGCTCGGGGCGTGGCGCAGGTTGGTAGCGCGCTTGGTTCGGGACTAAGAGGTCGCTGGTTCAAATCCAGTCGCCCCGATTTAGTATTAAATGTGTGGTATTCAATACGTTAAGTAGCATCTCAAACATTTAATCGGTGGGGGGTAAGAAAGGGTTCTTACCATGACGCCTAACCGCAAGCCGGTTATTGCAGTAGTTGGGGCTAACAAATGTTCAAAGAAGCTCCGCGACATGGCTGCGGAGGTCGGACAGTATGTAGCTGAAAACGGGGGTGTCATTGTCTGCGGCGGATTGGGAGGAATTATGGAAGGCGCCGCCAGGGGAGCCAAGCAAGCCAATGGCGTGACCATCGGAATCCTGCCCGGTGATAATGCCGATGACGCCAACGAGTTCATCGACTTTGTCATCCCTTCCGGGTTTGGCGAGGCGCGAAACATCCTCATCATTCGCACCGCTGATGCCGTCGTTGCTTTCCCCGGGAAGTACGGCACCCTCTCGGAGATGGCTTTTGCTCTCCAGGCCGGCAAACCGCTCGTTTCGGTCAACGCTTGGAATCTGGGCGATGATGTTGCCCAGGCCGAAACTCCGCAGGAGGCGGCCAGGATTGCCATGGAGATGGCGGGAGGATGATAATGAGTTCGGTTGCGGCCGAACTTAAAATTCTGGGGCTGGTACAGGGAGTTGGCTTTCGCTACTACTGTTACCGAAAAGCGCTTAATCTGAACCTCACCGGATGGGCCAAAAATAACCACGATGGCTCCGTCTCCGCTCACGTCGAGGGCGAGAGAGGAGCCATCGAAGCTTTTATCAAGGACCTCACGATCGGTCCGTCCTCGGCGACTGTCACTGAAGTCGATGTGTCCTGGTGCGATTTCACCGGTCAGTACCCGAAATTCGACATAACCTTTTGAGTATGGCGGCAAGAAATGGAAGACTTGAAGAACTACGTGAGAAGCGTTCCCGATTTCCCCAAACCCGGCATCCTTTTCTATGACATTACCACTCTTCTTATGGATCCCGTGGGCTTTAAGAAAGCTCTCGACGAGATGGAACAGTTCGTCCGTTCAAAGAACGCCGACAAAATCATTTCGATTGAGTCACGGGGTTTCGTCTTCGGTGCCGCCCTGGCCGACCGTCTGCATCTGGGCTTGATCACCGCTCGCAAGCCGGGGAAACTGCCGTACCGAACCATCTCCGAGGAGTATAATCTCGAGTACGGCACCGATAGCCTCGAAATTCATTCCGACGCCGTCACCAAAGGGGAGAAGGTCGTTGTTGTCGATGATCTCATTGCCACCGGCGGAACCCTGAAAGCCGTCTGCAAAATGATCGAAAGGCTTGGTGGCGAGGTGGCCGGGATATCGGTGGTAATTGACCTGTCGTTTCTGCCGTGGAGGGAGAAGCTGGCCGGATACGACGTGCACTATCTGATCTCTTACGATTCCGAGAAGGTCTAATCAAAGCTTGCCATGTCGGGCATATCTCGTTACTATCGGTATCGTCGGTTAGTGACAAATTTGATGTCGTTAGCCCCCGTAGCTCAGTAGGATAGAGCAACGGTTTCCTAAACCGCAGGTCGCAGGTTCGAATCCTGCCGGGGGTACCATCATTGATGGATTTATACGAACGTCGCCCAGGTGCTGGAAATCAACAATCGACAAATCCCACAATGTGGGCGAATCCTGCCGGGGGTACCATCATTGTCGGGTTCACTATAATCCGTTTTAGACACGGGCGGCGAAGACAAAGGGGGATACTATGCAAAACCATACCAGAACTAAAGCCAGTCTAATTGCCTACGCTCTGGCCGGTCTGTTACTGGCGCTCATAGTGGCAGAGGTGTGGCTTCTTGTCTACTGGGTGCCTGGATCATGGCAGCAGCGGGCCTCGCTCGTGTTGGCTCTTATCGGAATATACGGGATAGCAATCGGCTTTTTCTCAAAGAGCGAAGCGCTGGCTGATTTCCGGGACTCGCTGGAAAACCTGACCTCACCAAATATCTACGAGTACCTTTTGGGCAACTTTAGGTTTCTCACGTTTGTCCCACTTTTCCCGGCCGTAGCATTCTGCAAGCGATGGATGCCGGGAAGTCCAATGTTACTTTGCCGCCTGGGACAACTGCTGGGCTTGTTTCTGACACCAATAGTGTTTGCCTATATTATCGTTCACCTGTTGGTTGTCATGCCCCTGACGTATTTGCCGACCGTCCTGGCATCCGCTCTGGTGTCGGCAGTGGCCTATTCCGGCGAAGATTTCGAAGTTGCCTCGAACGGCAGACGGGTTTCGATAAGGACGATCGTAAGGAGTAACCAGTTGACTGCGAAGGCATTCTTGATCGGTATCCCGGGAATTATCCTATCCCTTATCGGCGTCGTATCGGCTGTGGTGGTTGGCGGCTAGAGAGACAGCACAGCGGTTCTCCGTTACGAAGCCCAAAAAATAAACTCGTTTCGATTCTTTCAATCCCAGCGGAGCAGTTCGCGCACCCCGCCTTATCCGTCGAAGGAATGCAAGTCCAGGAGCGATAGGAGTGCGCAAATTGCCTTGGCTTGTTTAGTTTTGTGAGCATCCAGGCTTGACAATCTCCTTGACAATCGTATTGTTAACCTTTATCCTTAAGTCATACGGGGAGCAACATTCAAGGGGCTTCATCCAAATTTATGCCGAATGGGGAGGTTCATTCGACATGCCGAAGCTATCCACTTCAAGGCTGATACTCACTTGCCTAATAGTGTTCATAGGGGTGGCCGGTGGGGTATATGTTGGAGCCGAGTTGTTTAACAGAAGGCAAACGCCAGCTCATGCGCCCACAAGGTTGGTCGGTGTAGTCGACAATCCATACGGCAGATTGACCTTTCAAGTGGGCGACTCATTCCCGCAGGGACATTTCTATGACAGTCTTGGGATTAGGTTGAGCCTGACGGCCTTCCTTAAAGGCAGAAAGACCTTAATGTTATTCCTGCAACCAGGATGCAAACCCTGCACTAAGCTTCTGGATTCCTGGGTAGAAGACGCAGAGCCGGCAATAATGGACGATGTTAATGTAACCATCTGTCTTTCTGATGAACGCACCGCTGAACATTCTTGGGAACTGCCAATCGAATATTCTTTGATCTTGCTGGATGGCGAATTTGTTCGAGAGGGCTGCGGAATTTCCGTATGGCCAACTGTGGTATGCATCGATACCGCTGCAACAGTGGTCTTCGTTCACGAAGGCTTCAGTGACTATCTCTTTGCCGAGTTGCCCCAATCATACATAGTGACAGATCCGAAACGAAGGGAGGTGATGAAGTGAAATCGGTTAAATTCTATACCGTTGTGCTGATAGCTGCGTTTGGCTTCGGTGTTGGTGTCAGTATAATCGTTCCTAATCAGATCGAAGCCAGGCCCAATGGCACCGTAGGCTGTCCGAGCTTGGACTGCGGCTACAAGACGGGCAGTTGGTGTCCCGCGGACCCGCCTGTTACATGCCCGGATGGCTTCACTTACTGTGTAGTTGAGTACTATTCTGGAGCGTACGATGAGTGTGTCCGATGCAAGCTCTTTGCTGGCTGCTTTGACGTTATTCCGGGCGACCCCCCATACTGATGCCAGAGCGCAGCGGCGAACCGCACAGATCGGTAGCAACTTGGCGCACCTGTTTCGAGCAGGGGCTCGATTTTCGAGCCCCTGTGCCCGACCAGCCAATGTGCTGTGGAATATGTTTTGAACTGTCACGGTATTTCTGACGTGATCCGCTGGCAATCTAATCTCTTGATACGCAGCTGGATACGCCCCACATTATTCCCCGAAATCATTTGACATACTTGATCGAATGTGATATATTCGTTAATTATTTTTCGCGCCTCGCGCGTCTATGGTAGATAAGAGAAGTAATTTTTTCGCATAAGGAGTCAAGAGGGATGAAAGGGCTTTTACTCAAGGCGTTGGTCTTGCTACTGACACTAACTTCCACAGTTTTGGGACAATATTCATTCGATTTCCTCGGCGGCGGAGCCAGAGCCGAGGGCATGGGCAAAGCCTATCTCGCGGTTTCCGATGACGTCAACGCCGGTAGCTGGAACCCGGCCGGTCTCTATGGTATTGAAAAGCCGGTTCTCGGCTTCAGCTACAATTCACTGAGACCTCGCGGAAGCGCCAATGTGATCTTCCCCGGGTCCTCCCTGTACACCGAACACTCCGGCAGTTCGAATACCCTGGGTGCGATCGCTTTTGCCGCCCCGGTGCGGTTAAAAGGCCATCCATTTGTCGGGACGGTTAACTACGGCCGGTCGTTTGACATCTACGGCGAGTTCGGTTTTGAACTTTCCGGTTTCGGCTGGTGGCCAACCGATCGAGGTCCGAGACTGCTCTGGACGAATACAGACATTTCTTATCAGATCGATGGTGGTGTGGATGTACTCAACTTCGGCTTTGGGACCCGCTTCTATAAAGATATTTCGTTCGGCGTTGCGGCAAATGTTTATAGCGGTAAAGCACTTGAACAAAGGGTGACTTACGATATCACAGAAGAGTATCCTTACACCGATAGCCTGCAAATCACTACCGGTGAGTTAGTCCGTACAGTGGTCGATACGCTTAAGTTCAGCGGAGTCAACTTCACTGTCGGATTCAAGTACAGCGGTGAGAAAACGAACGCCGCCCTTGTAGTCAAGACACCATTTACTCTGAACGTTAAGTTCGACAGCCTTTACTATCAGTTGGGTTATATCAACGGAATGATCGTAGATGATGGTACCGATACCGTCTACTTCATGAATAACCTGGTCAAGTACGACATGCCATGGATTGTTGGTGTGGGGCTGGCTCGCAAGATCAAAGATAATTTCCTTGTAGCGCTCGATGCCGAGCTTCGTGCCTTCAAAGGCGGCAAGGTGAAAGTCC
Source organism: Candidatus Zixiibacteriota bacterium (assembly GCA_020348905.1). Lineage (GTDB taxonomy): Bacteria > Zixibacteria > MSB-5A5 > GN15 > FEB-12. The sequence goes on along the minus strand of CP070756.1, from coordinate 1,468,445 downwards.
GTGAATCGCTGACCATCAACCCCGGTGGTGGTAACATCGAAGAATTTCTGGAAATAGACCCGCGCTGGGAAAACGTGTTCACGATGCGCTTCGGCGGTGAATATCTGTTTCGGACTGGGCTGGGCGAAGTTCCCCTGCGGTTGGGGGGCGGCTTCTGTCCTGTGCCGAATCCTCAGACCGATGCCGCCGGTGAGACCGCCAATCCGACTTCTTACAGTATGAGTCTTGGTACCGGTATTCACTGGTCGCAGATCAGCTTCGACATTGCCTACTCCGTGTCTACTATGGATTCTCACGTCTACGACGGCTACGGGACATTCGATTTCACCGACCGCAACCACCACTTGAACTTCTCGTTTACGGGGATATTCTAAAACGCGGCAGTTCAGAAGATAAGACCATTACGATATTTGGACTTGACAGGGCCGGTAATACCGGCCCTCATTAGTCTCAGGATATACCAAAGAGCTTTTCAGATTCGGGAGACATAATGTACGGCAAAGTCAAACTGACCAAACGACAGATTAAAGAAGATAAGTTTACCACTTTCATGCTCAATGCCAAGCACCAGTTTTTGGAGCACTGGCAGTACTTCATCATAGGCATTGCGGCGATTATTCTTATTGCGGTGGCTATCGTTTACTATTTTAACAGTCAGACCGCACGACAGCAGGAGGCCGCCCAGCGGCTTTCCCGTGCCATTATGGATTACCGCGCGGGCAATAGCGAAGTTGCCCTTCTGGACTTGAATGAGATTCTCAATGACTACGCCGGCAGCGAAATTGCCGACCACGCGACCTTTCTTCTGGCCAAGATGAATTACGACGCTCACAACTATCCGGAGGCTTTGCGCTACTACGAAATGTACGTCAACCAGTACAAGGATAACCCCCTGCGCCGGGCGTCGGCTATGGGAGGGATTGCCGCTTGCTACGAAAACCAGAGGAATATTCACGAATCCGCCAAGCGGTTTGCGGCAGCTATTGAAGAATATCCCGACAGCCCCCTTGCGGCCGATTACCGGATGTCGGCTCTGCGAAACTTCCTGATAGCCGGCGACGTTGAAGCGGCGCGTATTCAGTACGAAGCGATTCTGGAAAAATATCCGAACACGGAGCTTGAAAAAAGAGCCATTCGGCTATTCCATGAGCTAACCAGCTCCTAAACGCTTGATTTCACAGGGGGACTTCTTTGCCTCAGGATAAGCCCGTCAAGCTGGCCATTCTCTGGCACATGCACCAGCCCAATTACCGGGAACCCCAATCAGACCATCTGGCCATGCCGTGGGTACGACTACACGCCCTCAAGGACTACCTTGATATGCCCCTGCTGGCCGGTCGCTACGACAATGTAAAAGTTACCTTCAACCTGGTTCCGTCTCTGATTGAGCAGATTCAACTCTATCTCGACGGCGGAAGCGATCCGCACCTGGAACTATCCCGCTTCGGTGCCGCCGAACTGACCGAAGGCCAGCGACTGGAAATCCTTAACACTTTCTTTTCCGCTAATCCTTCCACCATGATACAGCCCTACAGGCGGTACAAGGAACTCTATCGCAAGGCCAGGGACAATTCGAACCAGAGTGTCCTGGCGGCCCTGTTCTCGTCGGAGGAGATTCGCGACCTGCAGGTCTGGTCCAATTTGGTTTGGGTAGATCCCATGTTTCGCCGCGAGGAGCCGGTGCGGTCGTTGTTTGCCAAAGAAAGGCATTATACCGAGCCGGAAAAACACCAGCTGCTCGATTGGCAGATGGAGTTGATGCGAAGGATCGTTCCCACCTACCGTGAGCTTTTTGAGCAGGGGAAAATAGACATCTCCTTCACACCTTTTTATCACCCTATCCTTCCGCTGCTGTGTGATACTGAAATAGCCCGTGAAGCCATGCCAAAGATCAAGTTGCCTGCCCGTCGTTTTGTGCATCCCGAGGACGCCCGAAAGCAGATCGCCATGTCGGCCGACATGTTTGAGCGGATCTTTGGTGTTAAGATGACCGGGATCTGGCCGTCGGAAGGCTCGGTGTCGGAAGAGGCTGCCCGCTTGATGATCGAGGCCGGGATAAAGTGGACCGCCACCGACGAAGAAATTCTGGTAAATTCACTGAGGAAATCGGGTCAGACCACGGCCGACTCCACGATTCACGCCGTTTATGATTTCGGCCCCGGACTGAAGATGTTTTTCCGGGACCACCTGCTGTCCGACCGGATCGGTTTTGTATACTCCGGAATGGACGCCCGCAAGGCCGCCAGCGATTTCCTGGCGCACCTGCGGAAAATCAGGGAAAGCCACCTTGACCGCATAGACGATACCGTTATTTCGGTGATCCTCGACGGTGAGAACGCGTGGGAGTACTTTCCCGATGATGGCCATGAGTTCCTTCAGACTCTTTATGAGCAACTGGATGAAGATCCCTTAATCGAGACCGTCACCATGACTGAGGCCGCCGCCACAACCGAATCGCACCAACTTAAATCACTTTTTGCCGGCTCCTGGATTAACCACAACTTTCGGGTCTGGATCGGTCATGTTGAGGACAATGCCGCCTGGGACCTGTTGTCGAAAGCGCGCGACACTCTGGTAGAATTCGAAAAAAGTAACCCCGACTTCGATCGCGAGAAACTGGATCAGGCCTGGAATCAGATTTACATTGCCGAGGGTTCCGACTGGTGCTGGTGGTACGGTGATGAGCACCGCGGGAAGCATAACGAGGAATTCGACAAGATCTTCCGCCGTCACCTGATTGCTGTTTATGAATTGCTCGGTCAGGACATTCCGTTTGAATTCCTGACCCCGATTTACCACAGCGAGGCTGCCATCAAGGCGGTCCTGCCCGATGATCTTATTACTCCCATCATAGATGGCCGGCTGACACACTTTTACGAATGGACCGGCGCCGGAGTCTATGACTGCAGCCGGGCGGGCGGCTCGATGCACCGGGTTGACCGATATATCGAGCTTATTAACTTCGCCTTTGACCGCGACTGTTTCTACATTCGACTTGACTTCGACCCTAAAAAAAACATAGAATCATTAGGTCGCTTGAAATGCCAGCTGACGCTGTTTGCGCCCGAGGCGAAGACGATAGAATTCAACCTCGGCCGGGCAGTTTCGAAAACAAAGGCCGAAAAGGCATTTCACTTTGCCTTCGATGAAATCCTGGAGATTGCCGTCCAGCGTGAGTTCATCTTCGACAACGGCTTCGGCACTCTCGGATTCACCGTGGCCCTGTTTGACAAGGACACCGAGCTGGAGAGCTGGCCGGAAACGGATGCCATAACGCTGGAGATACCGGACCGGGGCAGCGAGATGTTCTGGCCGGAATAGATAATGATACCGTCATGGAGGACGCATGACAGATTCTTTCTTCAAAAGTGAACCGGACGAGAAGCCGTCGGGCGATATCCCGACGCTCGATGATAGCGCCGAAAGCCAGGAATCGGGAACGGGTGAGGAAGGGGAAGGTTTCCGCACCGAAGAAGGTCGGATGGCGGCAATAATGGCTTATATTCCGATTCTATGTTTCATTCCTCTTCTTAACATGAAAGATAACAAAGAGGCCCACTTTCACGCCCGCCAGGGAGTTCTTCTTTTTCTCATCGAGGTGCTGGCCGTTATTTTCCTGATCGATGGTATATCGAGGTTCGTTTTTAAGGCTCTGCTGATTATCGCCGTGGCCCTGTCGGTGGTGGGGATTTACTTCGCCTTACAGGGCAAGAATTACAAATTGCCTATAATCGGCGACCTGGCCGATAAGGCCAAACTGTAAATTGTGACCCGGCGGAAAAAGTCACCGGGACAAGCAAATTGGGGGATCGGATGTCTAATAAAAGAGCGCTGTTGACCGTCACACTGCTGGTCGTCCTGCCTCTGTTTCTGTTGTCCTGCGCCACTACCGGTCCGGGAGGTAAACAGTCGTTTATTTTGATCCCGACCGGCCAGGAGGTCGCCATTGGCGCCGGTATGGCCGAACAGGTAGAGCAGCAGGAAAAAGTGTTCGCCGACACCATATGGCAAAATTACCTCAACAATGTCGGTCAGAAGATAGCTGTCGTGTGCGACCGGAAAGATATTGAGTATCATTTCAAAGTTATCGAATCGGATCAAATAAACGCCTTTGCTGCCCCCGGCGGTTACATCTATTTCTACACCGGGCTATTACGGGAAATGGAAAATGAAGCCGAGATGGCGGCTGTTATGGCCCACGAGATTTCACACGTTGTCGGACGCCACGGCATCAAGAGGTTACAGACCACCCTGGGTGTCGCCGCAGCATACCAGCTTGTCTTTGGAGAGGAAGGAGCTTCCGATGTGCTCAATGTTGCCATCGGTATCGGAATGAATCTGATGTTCGCCGATTACTCCCGCGACAACGAGCGCGAGGCCGACGAGTACGGTATTCACTATATGGTTCAGGCCGGTTATCATCCCGATGGTGCCATTGGTATGTTCGAAAAACTGGCCGCCCTTGGCGGTGGGGGAGAGCATAACGTCTTCGAAAAACTGGCGTCGACGCACCCCGCTACCCAGGAGCGTATCCGAAACGCAAAGACTCAGATTGCCGGCATGCAGCCACTGCCGGCAGACGTGACTTTGGGGGAGGCTAAATACCGCCAGATGCTGGGGCGGATCCCGGCCAAGAAGTAGCGCAAGTCAGGCGGCCAACCGAATCTCGTGAGGTCTGGCCCTACTTCGCAGCCTCCACGATCCGTTTCGTATCGCGGGCAATGACCAACTCTTCGTTGGTCGGTATAACCAGTGTCCGAACCGTCGCATCATCAGCCGAAATATCCGCTTTCTGGCCTACAGCCTGGTTGTTCTTTGCCTTATCCAGCCTGATTCCCATAAACTCCAGGTTCTCGCAACTGCATTCCCTGACATCAGGTGAGTTTTCCCCGATCCCGGCTGTATAAACAAGAGCGTCCAGGCCGCCCATCGCGGCAGCATAAGCCGCGATGTATTTCCTCAATCGGTAGCAATAAGCATCGATAGCCAGCCTGGCATTGGAATGGTTACTGTGGGCTGATTCGATAATCTCTCTCATGTCCGATGACACGCCGGATATACCGGCCAGACCGGAGTGCTTGTTCAGAAGCGTGTTTGCCTCATGCAAAGTCAACTCTTCGCGGGCCATGATATGCAGGATAATGGCGGGGTCAAGGTCTCCGGTGCGAGTGCCCATAAGCAGGCCTTCGAGAGGTGTGAAGCCCATCGAGGTGTCAACCGAGACTCCGCCGTCGACCGCAGCCACCGAGGCCCCGTTACCCAGATGACAGGTTATCAGCTTGAGCTCTTCAAGCGGCTTGCCCAGCATCTGCGAGGCCTGCTCAGCTACGTATTGGTGCGAGGTACCGTGAAAACCATAGCGGCGAATACCGTACCGCTTGTACATAACATAAGGCAATCCGTAGATGTAAGCTTTGGGTGGCATCTGGTGATGAAAAGCGGTATCGAAAACCGCCACCATCGGCAAACCCGGAAGCGTCTTCTGGCAGGCATTGATACCACGAATATTGTGCGGGTTGTGAAGCGGGGCCAGATCGATCAGGTTGCGCAGTTCCAGCATCAGTTCGGGGGTTATCAGGACCGACTCGGTAAACTTTTCGCCTCCGTGCACTACGCGATGTCCGATCGCCTCTATTTCAGAGCGATCAGCAATCACGCCGTGGTTTTCAGAAAGAAGCATCGCCACCACATACTCAATGGCTACGATGTGGTCGAGGATTTCGCCCGATACCTTGACTTCCGGTCGGTCGTGCGGCTTGTGCGTCAGGACCGATGCCGACATACCGATTCGTGATACCATTCCTTTGGCAAGCGCCGTTTCGGTGTCAGTATCTATCAACTGGTATTTTACCGATGATGATCCGCAGTTTATAACCAGTATTTTCATATCTTTACGCTCCACTCTTAGCCATACCGGTAGCCAGTCCGCTACCCTCCAGTTTATTGCCCTCTTCGTCGTATTCAAAGAACCCGCTGCCCGTCTTGACACCCAGGTGACCGGCCCGTACCAGCTTGCGAAGCAGGGGACACGGGTTGTACTTGTGTTCGGAAAGTTCCTCGAGCAGGTTCTCCATCCACGACATAACCACGTCGAGACCCATCATGTCGGCCAGCGTCAGCGGGCCCACATTGAAACCGAATCCCAGCTTCATCGCCTGATCGATATCCTCAGCCGTTGCCACTCCTTCCATCAAAACGTGCATCGCCTCGTTCAAGAGTGGCACAATGATGCGCGTGGTCACATATCCCGGATACTCGTGTACCGTGATCCATTTCTTGTTGAGAAGTTCCGCAAATTCAACGGCCCTCTGAAACGTGGCATCATCGGTTTTCAATCCCTTGACAATCTCCACCAGCGGGATTTTTGTGACCGGATTCAGAAAATGCATTCCGATTATTTTCTGCGGTCGCTCTGTCGTAGCCCCGATCTCTGAAATAGACAGGGTGCCGGTATTAGTAATCATAACCGCATCTTTTTTACATATCTTGTCAAGTCTCTCAAACAGGGCGCGCTTGAGTTTCAGGTCCTCCGGGATAGCCTCTATAACTATCTCAGCGTCTTCCGTCTCCGACAAGTCTGAGGATGGAAATATCCGCGACAGAATCGCCTTCTTGTCGGACTTGGTGAGTCCCCAGCGCTCGATCTCGCGGTCAATCGATTCCGAGATGCCTTTTACTCCCTGTTCGGCCAGCTTGGTGGTCTTGTCTATCAGCGTGACCTCGGTGCCGGAGTTAGCGACAGCCTCGGCCAGTCCCTGACCCATTATCCCGGCGCCTACTATAACGATACTGGTGCGTGCCATTTCTATGTCCTTTCAAATCTACCTTCGGAACTTAGGAACAAATCGAGCCCAGTCAAGCGATTTTGTGGGTGCGTTACTGCGCTCTCAAGTTCAGGCAGCGGAGTGACCTGGCCTTCGACCGAAGGTTCCGCTGCAATCATCATGCATCCTAAGTTCGGCTGAATTGTTTATATACTGACTATATTATTTGACAGCCACCGGCGATTTGCCTATTTACCGGTTAGATATAGAACTTCGTACAAACAGGTGGGAGAGGATATGTCGAAAAAATATACTGTTATCGTTGTGCTGACTTTGATTATGGTCTGCACCGTCGCTGTCGGCTCCAGGGCTGAAATGGTCAAAGTAGCCAGAATCCTGAATATGCTTGAATTTCATGGTGGCTACGGTCAGCCAGTCGGCAGTTACGACCGCATTTATGGCATCCCGTTTCTGGATTCCCAAAATAATCTGGTGGATCTTGATGCCGATGCAGTGTATGATCCCGGTTACTACTTTGGGTTCAGTTATGGTCAGCTTCGGGCCCGACATTTCATGTTCAGCCTTGGCTTTCGGTGGACGCATGTGAATACCCTTGATACGTTCTGGATCGAACCGGATTGGGGCTGGACCTACAGCTTCGAAACCCCGACATTCAACCAGTACGACCTCGACTTCAATCTCAACTATTACTTCTTCAGCCCCGAGCGTACGATCGTGTCTCCTTTCGCCGGGCTTGGTATACATGCCGGGGTTACTTCGATTTCCGGCGACACTTACGAAACGGAGAACGAAACCGCCCTGGCAATGGGGCTTAACTTCGGGGTCGATCTGAATATCTGGCGGTCGGGGGGAGGTCGCTCCTTCTTTGCCCTTTCATCGGTCAATGAATGGGTCATTGCAGCTGCGGCGGAGCGACCCAAATACGTCAATTTCGGAGCTGCGATTAAGTACTATTTCCGACCCTGAGAAACCGCAATCGGCTGCCTGAAAACGCCTTGCCCGGCAATCGCGGTTCTTGCCGGGGTGAAAAACAGCTCGGGACCGGTTGCTGCTCGCCGGCCCTTTCAACCTTGACAGTATTTTCACAAACCGATATATTCGGCCAAAATGTTAACCACCAAGACATTTACGGGAAATAATCCTATGAAAAGAATCAGCCTGATAATATTGTTAGCCGCTTTGATGGCCTTCGCTTTCGGGTGCTCGAAGGATGAGAAATCGGCTGAAGACGCCGCCGAAAATGCCCAGGCCGCAGCCGATACGATGCCAATGACCCGGATGGACAGCCTGGCCGCTATCCGTTATCCGGTCAGGAATGAAGATAACAAGTTTGTCACAATGGTGACCGACTTTGGCAACATGACGCTTGAGCTGTATCACGACGTTGCCCCGGTACATGCCGATTCTTTCCTCGCGCGGACGAATGAGGGGTTCTATGATAACACCACCTTTTTCAGGATCATCGATGGCTTCATGATTCAGGGAGGCGATCCTACCGGCACCGGAAAAGGCAAGGTTGGCTATTACCTTGCGGCGGAGCTCAGTGACCTGCAGCATCAGGATGGTACCCTGGCCATGGCTCGCGCACGCGATCTGAATTCAGCTTCCACTCAGTTCTATATTTGTCTCGCGCGTAACCGGTCAACCATGTCACTCGATGGTAGATTTACAATATTCGGTCACCTGATCAAAGGGTACGACGTGCTCCATACGATAGGAGAGGTGGAAGTCGTAGCCAACCCGGAACGCGAGAACGAGGTCTCAAAGCCGTCCGAGGAGGTTCTGCTGCGCACCGTCTTCGTTTCGGATGCCGATGGTAACGAAGTGATTTGAGGAGCTGCAAATCAGGCAAAACTTGTGGCGGGATATGGCACATCCCGCCTTTTGATTTGCCGTCTGCTTTTGCGTGGAACAGAGGAAAAGAGACGCCGTTATAAAGTAGTATGGTACCCAAAAGGCTCGTCATTTTAGGCTCCACCGGCTCGATTGGACGCTCCTGCCTTGACGTGATATCGCGCCATCCCGGCAGGTTCATCGTCCGCGCCCTGGCTGCTCATTCGAACGCGGAACTTCTCGCCGAACAATACCGGGCTGTCAAGCCGGACTACCTGTGCCTCGTTGACGGTACCCGTGCTGCTGAACTGCGTTCCCGGCTGAGCGGCGAACCGGTTGAGATTCTCGTCGGTGAGGACGAATTGATTCGGCTGGCTACCCTTGATAATACTGATACGGTGGTCAACGCCGTGGTCGGAGCGGCAGGGCTGATGGCTTCCCTGGAAACAGTGAAGAGTGGCCGCCCTCTGGCATTGGCCAACAAAGAGTCGCTTGTTTGCGGGGGACCGTTATTCTCGCGCCTGATGAAAAAAAGCGGGGCCAAGATTCTGCCTATCGACTCCGAGCATTCGGCTATCTGGCAGGCGCTCGCCTGCGGCAAAGAAAGCGAACTTAGACGAATAATAATCACGGCCTCGGGCGGACCCTTTCGGAACCTGCCTCTGGAAAAATTCCAATCGATTACGGTTGAACAGGCACTGGATCATCCTACCTGGAAAATGGGTCCCAAGATCACCATCGACTCCGCTACTCTGGTCAACAAGGGGCTGGAAGTGATTGAAGCAGTCGTACTGTTTTCAATCCCCGCCGACAAAGTTTCCGTTGTAATACACCCGCAATCGATCATCCACTCGATGGTGGAATTCATAGATTCATCGGTCATAGCCCAGCTGTCTAAACCGGACATGCGGTTGCCGATCACATACGCCCTGTTCTGGCCGGACAGAGTTGAATCCGATTTCGGCTCGGTCGACATTGAAAAGCTGGGGCAGTTTACTTTTGAGCCGCCTGATCTCGAGAAATTCCGCGCCCTCAAGCTTGCCTACCAGGTGGCTGCAACCGGAGGTACAGCGCCGGCCGTATTCAATGCCGCCAACGAAGTGGCCGTAAATGCCTTTCTAAATAATGCTTTGAGATTTACTCAAATAACCGATATCATAGAAAACGTTGTTGAAAAGTTAGAGGTTGTATCACAGCCTGAATTAAACGATATTCTGGCGGCGGATAAAAAAGCACGCCGGATGGCAAAAGATATGTCAGGAAAGTAACAGTGTTGGTAACGGCCGTTTCATTCATATTCGTCCTGGGTATTCTGATTTTCATACATGAGCTGGGACACTTTCTGGTAGCCAAAAGGGTAGGAATAAGAGTCGAGAGATTTTCGCTCGGCTTCCCGCCGAATATATTCTCAAGAAAGTGGGGTGAAACCACTTATAGTATCGGGGTAATCCCGTTAGGTGGATACGTCAAGATGGCGGGTGAACATCCGCACGAGGAGGTTACCGGGTCACCCGATGAGTTCATGTCCAGATCGGTCGGACAACGAGCGGCGGTCATATTCGCCGGACCGTTTATGAATTATGTCCTTTCTATTGTGCTGCTCATGGGCATCTTCTTCTTCACCGGCCGAGCCATTTTCGACCAGGAACGGGTGGTGGTCGGAGAAGTGGTCGAAGATAGTCCGGCTCATAGGGCGGGTCTGCAGGTCGACGACGTTATCGTAGCGGTTAACGGCGAATCGGTCTCCCGGTTCGATTCGGCCCGGGTTCGCATAAACGCCGTCGTGGCGGATGATCTGGATCTGACCTGGGTACGCAATACCGATACCCTGCGGGCGACTATTACCACCGTAACTGAGGAAATACCAAACCTCGACGGCGGTATCGATACTGTCGGGATAATCGGCTTCAGCCAGAAGGTGTTGCGTTACGAGCGTTATTCGTTTACTGAATCGATTCGGCACGGATTCTTGACCGCCCACGTGATTGTCTGGGAGACGGTGAAATTCATCAAGAAGGTGCTGGCCGGACAGGTTTCGGCCAAAATGATCGGCGGCCCTATCTTCATTGCCCAGCAGTCCGGCAAGGAGGCCAAGAAGGGCGCCTCGAACCTGCTATTCTTCATGGCTCTGTTGTCGGTGAACCTGGCCGTGCTGAACGTTTTGCCAATTCCTATTCTCGACGGCGGTCATCTGGTCTTCCTCGGCCTGGAAAAACTGAAAGGCTCACCGCTTTCAGTGCGGGCCAGGATGGTGGCGCAGCAAATCGGTTTGGTCATCCTGTTGGGACTGATTCTGGTGGTTACGTACAATGACATTCTCAGGTGGATCAGGGGAATTTAGGTTGACCGGGCAAATGTTTCCTGAATCATTTTTCGATGATTATAAGTATAATAGATTGTGCCAACGTCTTAAGTATACAATTGGAGTACTCTGAAAATGATCAAATCAACTCTTGCCGATAGCCTCTGGGATAATTTCAAACAGATATTCATTGCCGTCATCCTTGCCATCATAATCAAGACTTCAATTGTGGAAGCGTACAAGATTCCGTCGCAGTCAATGGAAGATACGCTGCTGGTGGGTGATTTCCTGCTGGCCAATAAATTCGTATATGGAGCCAGACTTCCCCTGGTGGATTGGCGCCTGCCGGCTATCAGTGATCCTGAACCGGGTGACATAGTCATATTCATATTTCCCAGTGACGGTCAAACCAAGTATATCAAACGATGCGTGGCGACCGCCGGCGATACTGTCGAGGTAAAAGATAAGGTCCTGTACGTGAACGGCGAAGAGTTCGTCATGCCCGAGTACGGCAAGTTTATTGATACCTCGGTGACCGGGCAGGTAAATATTCAGCCCCGCCGTCCCGGTGGTCTGGATAGCCGCGACAATTTCGGCCCGTTCGTTGTTCCTGAAAACTCATTTTTTATGATGGGCGATAATCGCGACAATTCCTACGACTCACGTTACTGGGGAGTAGTCCACCACGACCTGATTCTGGGTGAGGCCATCCTTGTCCACTGGTCCTGGGACGATTCCATTTATCCGTCGCCCGATGTTTCGGTTACCGACCCGCTGTCGGTGCCGCGAATGTTCATCTACAACGCTGCGCACTTCATTCAGAAAGTCCGCTGGAGCCGATTATTCGGCATTATCTCGTAGCCTTGAGGCGGGGAAGTGATGTTCAATTCGGTCCTGAAGCAACTTAAGATACCGCGGGAAACCAGTCCGGCCAGAAATCTTGATCATCCGTGGGGTCTCTCGGAGGAAAGATGACAAACGCAGGTAAGTGGCTGTCGTTTATAGCCTTAGGCGCAAGTGTGCTTGCTGTATTATCGGGTCCGGTGGCTGCCGGGCCGGCCATTAAGGTGATTAACCCAACCTTCAATTTCGGTAAAACTCTGCAGCACGTATCCGTAACTCATGACTTCTGGATAAAATCCGTTGGCGATCAGCCGTTGGTTATTACGAAGGTCGTGCCGGGGTGCGGTTGCACCAAGGCTCCCCTGAGAGATTCCGTTCTTGCCCCCGGCGACAGCACGGTTCTGTCCATCACTTTCTCGACGCGTTCTTATGCCGGTAAGATCACCAAGAAGCCTTATCTGCTGACTAACGTCTCCGACGAGCGCGTTCCGTTGACCCTTCAGGTCGAGGTAATGATCGACCCAGAAATGGCCGCGCCCCTAAAGATCAGTCCGTTCGAAATCAAAATAACTCCGCCCGACAAGCAACAGCATCGGCGTGCCGCAATTCTTATCGAGAACCGGGGGGAGCGCGATTTGAGCCTGAGCATGGTTAGCCAGCCACGCGGTCTGTTCCAGGCCAGCCTTCCCACTGTAATCAAGGCTGGCGAGACTGCCGAAGCAACGGTGGTCGTTGAAAAGAAGTACGCCGGTCAAGAGTTTGAAAAGTCGTTCACCTTTCAGATAAGCGATCCCGAACGTACCCGATACTCAATCCCGGTCAGTTGTCTGCTTGAGGTTGCCGGGTCGGCCGGGCAGTAGTCCGCGGTCATCTCGACTGCCCACCATTTGCCCCGTTTCTTTAAACTTGATTAATCCGTCCGTTTTGCGTTATTGCGCGTGATGTATACCCTTAAGGCCCAGAAGCTTTCAAAACGGTTTGGCTCGAGAAAAGTGTTTACGGACATCGAATTCGAGCTCCGTTCGGGACAATCGCTGGCCGTGGTCGGCCCCAATGGCTCCGGCAAGTCAACGTTGCTGAGAGTGCTGTTGATGCTGTGGAGTGCCACCAAAGGCGAGGTCAACTATCATTGCGACGGGCAACCAATGGATGAACCCGCCATCAGGTCTCAGACCTCCTTCGTGGCTCCATACCTTAATCTCTATGATCATCTCACCGCCGAGGAAAACCTCAAGTTCTTTGCAACGGTGGCCGGAGACCGCATCACCGGAAAAGAGGTAAATCACCTGCTGGACCGGGTCGGCCTGGAAGGACGAGGCGCCGATTTTGTGGAAGGGTATTCGTCAGGGATGAAACAGCGTCTCAAATACGCTGTAGCTCTGATTAACGAACCCGGCTTTCTGTTTCTTGATGAGCCAACATCCAATCTTGACGAAGACGGGAAGAAGATAGTAACAGAAGTAATTGAAGAGTATCGTAAAAGCTGCATCATAATCATTGCCACCAATGAGCAGCAGGAGTATGCCCTTGCCGAAGGAATCTGCAGGCTTGGTGGGTAAAGCCTTCGCCGTTTATGCCAAGGATATGCGCCTTGAGTTGCGTACCCGGTATGCCCTTAACGCTATTCTGATGTTTGGCATTACCACTCTGGCGGTAGTGTCCTTCTCGCTGGGGCAAAGCGGCCTTTCGCCAAAGCTGCTGGCAGCCCTGTTCTGGGTGATAATGTTCTTCTCGGCCATGTCCGGACTGGCTCAGGTATTTATCCGCGAGGAAGAAACCGGCACGGCTCTGGCCCTGAGACTGACAGCCGACCCCGACTCGATCTATGTTGGTAAGCTCTTGTTCAACTTTACCCTGCTGTCGACTATGACGGTAATCGTGACACCTCTGTTTTTTATATTCACTGACGCCCCTACCGCAAATTTGTTGAGGTTT
>CP070756.1:1451762-1454647 GCA_020348905.1 Candidatus Zixiibacteriota bacterium | reverse complement strand
ATTGTGAGCGGGGCTATTCAAAATCTACATTTAGAAGTTAGCGATCAGGCCGGTTCTGAGTGGAATAACTGGCTGACCAAATTAGATGGGAATATTTACCACTCAACGCAGTGGGCCGAAACTCGACGAACGGCTACGAGCCGTCCTCTCTTCTTGCGCTGGCACGACAATTCAGACTCCACCCGTGGGATTGCGGTCGGCATCGAAAGTCGGTCATCGTTTCCAGTCATCGGCAGGCATTTCAGACACCTTGAGCTGGGCACCTTTCCGGCTGCCGGTAGCTCGAGAGATTGTTTGATCCAGAGCCTGATCGACCAGTTGCTGGACTATTCCCGGAAAGCCGGTCACAGTTCGCTGGAGGTGCAGTCGTATTACGCTGATTCCCGTTGTTTGCGGTCGGAACACTTGGGTTTTGAGGTCGCGCATCGACTGGAATTTGTGATTGACCTGACTTTGCCGGAAGAGCAGTTGTGGCGCAATCTGCATAATAACCATCGGCGCAAGATCGGTAAGGCCCGGAAACACGATCTGAAGTTCGAACATGCCAGTGATCTTGAAGCGATGAGGGAGTTCCGGAAGTTGCAGGTGCAATCCCGCGACCGGCGTCAAAATCGCGGGGAACATATTGGCACCGTTGACGATTCTTATTATGAACGGTTTGGCCGGGCTTACTTTGAACGAAACCTTGGTCGAGTTTACCTTTTGAGGCACCAGGGTGCCGCCATATCGGGTGCCTTCGTGTCGATGTACGCCGGTAAGGCCTATTACGTTTTCGGCGGAAGCAGCGACGAGGGTTTCAAGATGGATGCGCCCGCGCTGCTGTTCTGGGAGATTTTTTCTCATTGCCGCGAGCTCGGGTGCCATGAGTTCAATATGGGCGGGGTGCCGGCCGTGGCAATCGATAAGGGGGCCCAATCGCACGGTCTCTACAGGTTTAAAGCCGGTTTTGGCGGGCGGCAGGTGCCATGCACAAGCCTTACAGCCGAGAATCTTCAGCCACGGCGAGACTGGCTTATAAAAAGGGCTAAGAAAGTTTTTCGTGGTCGGTAGACCAACGCAGGGCCGGAGAGCTGCAACTGAATCCGTCAAAGCATCATCAGCCGTAAGGCATGATTGAAAGATAAATCGTTAGTTGTAGGTGAATTACTTTATCGAAAGGTAGAACCGAGATATGCAGAAGATCTTCTTGTATGATACCACGTTGCGCGATGGTACTCAAGGGGCAAGCGTTAGCTTCACATCCGAAGAAAAGCTGGCTATCTGCCATCGCTTGGATGAATTCGGCGTCCATTACATTGAAGGGGGTTGGCCCGGTTCCAACCCGAGGGATTTGCACTTCTTCGAGTTGGCCAAGGCGGCACAATTCAAGAATGCGAAACTAACGGCGTTTTCTTCGACCCGACGTGCCAATACCGCCGTCGAGAAAGATATGAATCTGAAAGCGCTGCTGGACAGTGAGGCTCCCGTCATTGCCATGTTCGGAAAGAGCTGGGATTTGCATGTGGAAAAAGCGCTGTGCACCACGCTCGAAGAGAACCTGGCTATGATATATGAGTCGGTCGTGTACTTTAAGCAGATGGGTCGCGAAGTGGTCTATGACGCCGAGCAGTTTTTCGACGGTTTCAAGAATAACAGCGACTACGCTCTTCAGACACTGATGGCTGCCGTTGACGGAGGTGCCGATTTCATTACCCTCTGTGATACTAACGGCGGGTCACTGCCAAGTGAAATCCGGGATATCATGATTTTGGTTAAAGCCGCGCTGGATGAAAAGTACGGGGGCGATAAGCCCATCAGGTACGGTATCCACACTCATAACGATTCCGGTATGGCGGTTGCCAACTCTATTGTTGCCGTCGAAGAAGGGGCGGTTATGGTTCAGGGAACGATTAACGGCTACGGCGAGCGTACCGGCAACGCCGATCTGACTTCTATAATCCCGATTCTCAAATTGAAGATGGGGCTTGACTGCGTCTCTAATGAGAATCTGGCCGGTTTGACGAATCTGGCGCGCTACATCAGTGAGACGGCGAACATGACTCCCCTGAACTCACGGCCATTTGTCGGTAAGAACGCCTTTGCTCACAAGGCCGGTGTTCACGTGAACGCCGTCATGAAAGAACCCACATCCTATGAACACATGGATCCTGCCCTCGTGGGTAACCAGCGACGGGTTCTTGTGTCAGACCTTTCAGGTAAGAGCAATATCGAATTCAAGGCTCATGAATTTGGCTTCGAGTTTTCTGATGACAGCCTGGACAGCCGGCGAATAGTCACTGAAATCAAGCGCCTGGAACAGGATGGTTATCAATTCGATGTGGCCGAAGGTTCGTTTAAGGTTCTTATGGAGAAACTCACCGAGCGTTTCAAGCCGCTTTTCAAGCTGGAATCACTGCGCATCACCATGGAAAAAGACAAAGACGATATCAGTCATGTCCACGCTGTTCTGAAGGTGGCGGTGGGCGACGAGATTGAAATAACCGCCGCTGACGGAATTGAAACGGTCGATGTGCTGGATCGCGCCATGCGAAAGGCGTTGTCGAAACATTATCCTGAAGTTGACACCATCCGGACGATTGATTTCAACATTCGCGTTATAGAGGGACATAACGGCAAACCCTCGCGGTCGAGAGTTTCAATTGAATCCACGGACAAGGAACATCGCTGGAGCACAATGGGTGTCTCTGAAAATGTGGTAGAAGCCTGCTGGCAGGCTCTGGCCGATAGTTACCAGTACAAACTCAGCATGGAGCGGAAGCAGCACACGGGTACGAGCCGTCCCCAAAAAGTCCGCTGATATATGTGAAAGCACCTTCAGAGAATCCCGGAGATATATTGCGCTGGGATGAACTTGGTAACGTCAATGCCGGACGTCGGCGAGAGAT
>CP070756.1:1443443-1451662 GCA_020348905.1 Candidatus Zixiibacteriota bacterium | reverse complement strand
CCGCATCTCCTCGGTGGCGGTCGTGAAGCCTTCCTGCATGGCGGCCTCGACATCAGGGATACCCTTTCCCTCATCGTCAATCGTGACCTGCACCATCTTGGGCGTTACGGTCAGATACACCTGGGCTCGTTTGGCGTGCATGACCACGTTCATCTCCCCCTCATAGGTAGAGATAGCCACCCGCCTGACCAATTTTGGGTCAAACCCGATCTTCTTAAGGATCGACTTTACTTCAGTCGATACCATCCCGGCTTTACTGAAATCGCTGCCTTCGATAGTAAACTCGTTGTTTAGCAGAATTTCGTCGGCGGCTGACGCCGGCTGCTCGCCCGACATGGCCGAAACCGCAATGCCCTCTCCGGCAGCGATCTTGATGCAGGCATCATACATGTCTAACTCCGTCGACATCAAAACCAGATGATTGTCCCGGGCGAATTTCTCAGCACCGTCTTTGGGGCGCTTCCCCCTTATTAATACTACGCCTTTAAACTCAGCCATGTGAGCCGATATAATAGCCTGCTGCGTGGCCAGACCGGTCAAAAGGATAGAATCCGGCTTGCCAAAAGCAAGCACATCGCTCATCAAATCCGAGGCGTAAATATGCTCCACTGTTCCCGAAAGATTCTCTTCACCCTCTAAAACCTCGGCCGACAAAACATTCTTTATGGTTTCGATTTTCACAGTACCTGCCCTATTTCCCGTGGCGTCAGATAGCAGCAACATCGCCCGATGACTGGCGCTGCCGCGGTAACCGAACCGAGTTGACTAACTGGACACCAGGCCAAGGCCATAAAGTTTGCCTACCAGCTCGAAACTGGGCAGGTCGGTGGAAAGGATGGCAATGTTATGCTGGTTGGCCAGATCTATTGTTTCCTGAGGAACATTCTTGCCGCTGGTGATGATAACCGCGGAAACGTCGACCAGATTGGCGGCCGGCACAATGCTCTTATGAGTCTGTACCGTCACCCACAGGTTGCCAGACTTGGCCCCGGCCATAACATCACTTAACATGTCCGAAACGAATACTCCATCAACGTCCCGGTGTTCGAACTTACTTAAGCTTCTCAGTCCGATTTTCTCAATGACATCTTTCGTAGTCATCAAAGTTCTCCTAAAAAGTTATCAAGCTTCGACTGCAAACAAATCAAAGCAGGGGTTTTCTTTCCTCCGGTTCTTGCGAAAGCATACCCACGTCGTGTATAAACTCGCCCCGGCAGCGGGATAGGAGGTCACCGATCAGGTTAAACGAGACTATCTTGACCTTTGAGCGCGAGGTGTCCCGCCGCTGATTAAAGTAGTCGGTGAGTATGTCAAGCTTGTGCTGGGGGATGGGATTGGTTTTGGCCCGCGGCAAAAAGCCAAAGGCTACCAAA
The DNA here is from genome assembly GCA_020348905.1 of Candidatus Zixiibacteriota bacterium. Classification (GTDB taxonomy): domain Bacteria; phylum Zixibacteria; class MSB-5A5; order GN15; family FEB-12. Next base: position 1,450,289 of record CP070756.1, on the reverse strand, counting down.
ATCCAGGTCTTCTCAGCCTCGAACTTCTTTCTGAGGACCTCTACCTCGCATTCAGGCTGGCACGAGGTGCAGTACAGCAGCCCCATGAGATCTTCAAATGTTTCCAGACGGTTGCAGTCGCGACACTTTAAATCAAACCTGAACGTCTGGGCATTTTCCACTATACTCCACTGACAGTCACCTTCGCGGTATTCGTCCCAGGTATCCTCCAGAGAAAAGTAGGTTCTCAGATTATTACAGTGTGAACATTTTTCAAAAACCACGAAGCCGAACTGGATATTCGCCATTTCCCACCGATGCCGGCATTCAGACATTTGAAGTGACTCCCTATTCTCAAACGGTTAGAAATCTACACCACCGTGCTTAATGAGCAAAATCACATCTGACAGAAGTGAATTTGCGATCGAACCGGGCTTGCTGCCCCCGGAGGCCTGGCCAAAGGCGGAACTGGTGGCAAGACCCGCAACCAGAAAATCGAATTTGCGGAAATTCAGTCGCATCCTATGTAAACGGCTGACCTTGAGGCTGATTGAAGGCTTCGAGGGCCGTTGCCAACTCCATGGCCGATACAGTCAACAAATTCGAGCAGAATATAAAGGCCTGTGAAAAAAATAACAAGCGAAATCTTGGCTGCCGACCGGCGCGATAGCCTGACACCGCTGTGGAAAGACAATTTCGAGTTGAAATAACCCCGGCGATATATTAACTTGTGCTCGCAAAAATCCGCAGCTATCGATAGCGCGACAGCCGTATGGCAGATAAGGCGCGTCGACCGGGCCATCGCAGAAATTATTGCGGTCGCGTTACGTCAAACAGGAGGAATACAATGAACTTCAAATCCGCAAACGAAATACTTGATTTCGCCATTCAAAAAGAGGAAGAAGCGGCCCGGCTGTATAAGGACCTCGCCGCCACTCTCAACCGGCCCGATATGAAAGAGGTTTTCGAAAGCTTCGCCAAAGAGGAAATGGGCCACAAAGCCAAGCTTATCGAGGTTAAGTCGGGCGAGCGCATGATTTCAGCGGAAAAGAAGATTTTTGACCTCAAAATCGGCGACAGCCTGGTTGACGTTAAGCCCTCCCCAAATCTCGACTATCAACACGCCCTGATTTTCGCCATGAAAGCGGAAAAAGCCGCCTATAAGCTCTATAACGACCTGGCCCAGGCCACCGATGACGAGAATCTCAAAAATCTGTTTCTGGGGCTGGCCCAGGAGGAAGCCAAGCACAAGCTCCGCTTCGAAATCGAATACGACGACCAGATTTTGACCGAAAACTGATCGTCGCTGCAGAACAATTAGACCGCAACTCCGCTGTTGACGGCGATCCGGTCCCGACGGCCCGGAAATATTGACAGTATAGTATACCTTTCTTTTTTTATCTTAAACCGAATTACCGCCCAGACCGTCCTGTATCCAAGCAAAGAACCGGTGACAACGGGAAAAACCCATGAAAAAACCCCTTATAATTATACTAATAGGTTTCTTAATGCCGGTAAGATACTGCCTGGCGCAGTACTTCGGTGACCGAATGCCGGATTCCGCCAGCCTGTCAGTAACGGCGGAGGCACTGACGCAGCCCGCCATTGACGTTCCGCTGGACCCGATCCCGTTCTGGTCTTCCACCGAAGACAATGTCTATTCCACCGGGATGATTTTTGAAGACTGCAACAACGACGGCTACATCGACCTGTTCATCGCCAACGGCAATGACATAGTCCTGGCTCCCAACTATGTATATCTCTCCGAATCGGGCACCCTGCCTGCATCAGCGACCTGGTCTTCGACTAACGCGGAATACTCCGGCCACTGCGCTGTGGGGGATATCGATGACAACGGCTTTGTCGACTTCCTGGTGGCCAACTTCCTCGGACGCGGAGGCTTCTCGACCTCCAACCATTCCGAAATGTACTTGAACTTCGACGGCCTGCCTGAAACCAGCGCCTCGTGGAGAACCGCTGACAGCATGATGACCTTCTCCTGTGCGTTGGGTGACCCCGACGGCGACGGTGATCTGGATGCAGCCTTCGCTACCGGCACGGCCTACGAAAATATTTATACCGCCGACAAGATGTATTTTAACATCGACGGGGAACTCCAGACCCTACCCGGCTGGACCTCGACCACTCTCAGGGCAGCGGTGGATGTAACCTGGGGCGATGTCGACAATGACGGTGATCTGGATCTCGCCTTCTGCTATGATTACCATGGCGCAACAGTATTCATGAATAATGGTGGAACGATCGAGGACTCGCCCTCCTGGCAATCGGACGACCACCAATCGGCCAATACTTTGATCTTCGGCGATGTTAACAACGATGGCTGGCTGGACCTGATCGTCGCTTTCAACAGCCAAATCGGGGGAGGCGGACATTTCAGAGCTTATTTCAACAACGGTTCGGGTCAACTCAACACCAGCGCCGGATGGCAATCACAAAGCTATGGATACGGATCGGGGTTGTCATTGTATGACTACGACCGCGACGGTGATATGGACCTCGCGGCCGGAAGATGGTTTGACGAGCCCCGGGTGTACGAAAACATCGGTGGCACTTTTACGGAAACACCGGTCTGGCGGGCCGATAATTCGATCGTTGTCGAAGAGATGGCCTGGGTCGACGTTGACGCCAGCGGTGTTAAGGCATATACCGACACCATTCACACCGACGGCAGTCGGAAGCTATTCTATATAAGACGTCTGCCAATGTACTCGCTGGACTCTATCCTCGTCGATGGTGAGATATTGGCCAATGCCGACTACTGCCACGATCTTATTTCTGGATGGATCTCCCTCGCCGAGGCTCCCACCGACAGTTTGCTTGCCTATTACAAATACTCGGCTTCGGCTGATCTGGCGGTCTCCAACTGGGGTGGAGCAAACGTAATCTACCCCAACACGCACCGGGTTGAGATGTATGCCGACACACACTTCGGTTGGGCACCGCTGACAGTTCAGTTCTCGGATTCGTCCGAAGGCGCAACCGAATGGATATGGGATTTCGGTGATGGTACCGGCTCCGAAGAGCGGAATCCCCTGCACACGTACACTTCCAGTGGCAGCTATGACGTGAGCCTGGAAGTGGTTCTCCCCGAAGGCACCGCCAATCGAACTATCGCCGATATGATTATGGTTCTGGCCGACACCCTCGTCGCAGACAGCGTCTCCGGTGATCCCGGGGCAACGGTCGAAGTTACCATTCGCGCCCGCAACGTCTTTCCTCTCGATGAGATAGTACTTCCGGTAGAGTTCGACGGTGACCTGTCGCTTGCCTACAATTCGTTTTCCACTGAAGGTTGTCGGACGGCCTACTTTGATGACCAGGGCTACCTCAACTACGACCTCTGGCATCATCGCCTAACCATCCGATTGCGAACGGCAACCGACGGTTCGCAGCCGGAACTACCTCCGGGCGAGGGCCCGATTGCCAGGTTATACTTTACCCTCGACAACGAGGCCGCCCCCGCCGCGTCTACAGACATTGTGCTGGACGGTTACACTGAGTTTCTGCCGGCGTTTAACGGAAGTATGCTGGATTACCAGCCTATGACCGTCACCGGACTGGTAAAGGCGGGATGCTGCACCGGTATCCGGGGGAATGTCGATGGCGACGAGCTGGACCAGGTCACTATTGATGATATCATCCACCTGATGGACTGGACCTTTAGCGGTGGGCCGCAGCCACCGTGTCTTGACGAGGCTGATGTTGACAACAACGGACTAATCAATATTGAAGATCTGGTATATCTGGTGGACTATGTTTGCGACGACGGACCGGATCCTCCCGGATGCTACTGAAGTCGCCCGTTGGACGAAAACCGGCAGCTCAACACATATAAAAACGCAGCCGCACGACCTTACCAGGTCGTTCACGGCTGCGCATCTTTATAGCCACCGGAACCCAATCAGCCTCGAGGTCCGAACGGGGACCGGACACCTATTGTCACTTCCGTTATAGCTCTCTCCAGGCTACTACAATCAATTTACCCGTCTCGCCTTTTTCAATCTGCGTCAGGGCCCGGTCGTAGTGGAAGCAGACGTTATTTCGGAAGTCAATCGTTCCGGCCACCACCGAGCCGAAGAAATCGGTATAGTTATCAAGTATGAACTCGGCATCGGGTCCATAAAAAGCAGCCGTCAACTCGGTGCTGTTACCCAGTGAAAGCAGTGAGCCCGAAGAGTATATTAACAGCTGCGGCGGATCACCGAGACTATTAAAGGCGGAGAAGTTTCTCAGGGTCAAATCACCAGTCATGTAGATGATTACCTCGGCCCCCGGCGCCAACTCGATACTACCGTTCTGCTCGAGGGTGATGTCAGAAAAGTAATACACACCACTCGACAGAACCGCCGATTCAAGAGCACCTACGGTCAGTGAGAAGTCTGTAGGATCGTAATCGTAATTGCCGGAAATGCCGGTTTCGGCAATGCTGTTTTCCTCTGCCCAAGTGTATTCCCATACATCGATAATGTCGGTTTCGCGCGGCTCAACACCGGTAATAGTGTCTCCCTGCACCAGCGCTTGATTATCAATCACAACACCGCCTTCGATAGCGCTGATGGCGTCACCGCCAACCGAGGCGATATGATCCAGTAGGAGTGAATCATTCGATCCTACCGTTGCAAGCTCATGATCCAGGGTGGACCCATACGAGCCCGAGTCCGAGTTATACGAGTCGGTGCACGAGGAGTTGCTCATGGTCACGATGGTATCTCCAAACATGGCCCATTCAAACGGGTGAAGCTTCTCCGGAACCACCCAGGCTTCGATATTGGCCTCGGACTGGTCTATCACGCCGCGGGCGCGGAAAATGACCGTATCGAATAGCGCCGGAATGGTCAGGCTGTCGATCACCTTCACCGAGTAAAAACCCCGGCCCAGCGGCTCATCGACAAAGCCGGAATCCCAGGAACGGTCTTCCTGTCTGACAAACAAAGCCCTTTCAATGCCTGCCTCGGCGGTATAAAAGGCCTGGTCTCCGTGTAACTGGTTGTAAGAAAGGTCGACATCGGTGGTGGATCGGTTGAGAGCCATAACCGCAATTACCGTAAGCATGGCCATGATCGCCAATGTAATCATCAGCGCGCCGCCTCTGTTATTCGTAATATGTCTCATTTTGCACGTACCTTCCTTCCTATATAGTTACGTTTCGTAATGTTACTTGCTCGTCCAACGTCCAGGTTCGAAAACCGCCGTTCTCTTGGAAGCTGTCATCCTTTTTCGATACCTGAGCGGTAACAGTAATCAGCATTGTTCTCGTATCGACTTGAGTGAAATCGATATCGACGATGTAATCGGTATAGATCTCCGGGGTGCTCGAGTTACGACGCTTCATAAGTTTGTAGAGTTTCTGGCCTTCCGGCAAGTCGGGCACGCGCCAGTAATCATGGTCGTTAAACTCTTCCAGGTAGTAAAGCACGGTGTCCACCGGCTGGGTTTCACTGAAGTACACCGCCAGCGAATCGCCGTTCATTTCAGCCGCCGGATGACCGACAAGCTTGAACCCCGCCTGACGCAGTGTCTTCTTTATATCATTGACACTGGCCCGGCACTGGTGTTGCACTTCTGATACTTCGTACTGGGTTTCCGTCTGGTTGTGCATCGATGTATAGAAGCGAAAACTTGCAGTCGCCAGTATCGCGGTGATTAAACCGGCGATCAAAACTTCAAGTATCGTGAAACCGCGGCTGCTTCTAAATCGATCAGGTTTTAATGTCTTCATAACACCTCATCCTTTCATCAGCAGCGTGGAATAGGTGGTGGAGCGGGCAACGCCGGTTTTATCAGTCCACGAAATAACAACGTCGATGCGGCACACACCGTCCGGTATGGTAGCATCGGTAGTATTGTCCTGGATGATGGTGGCCCGGTTATAGCCGCCCTCTAGACCGGTTTCCTCTTCTTTGTAAGGAAATTCCGGTAGTGTCTCAAGCGACTCAAAATGCTCAAGTTTCTCCGCCGCCAGGCTGGAAACCACGAGCACGTCACGAGACATATTGTTGCCCTCGATCGACATGACCACCATCGGCGCCATACCAAGAATACCAAGACTCAAGATTATCATGGCCACGAGGACCTCGAGCAAGCTAAGTCCCTTATCGTTAAACATAATCGCTCATCCTTCTTATAATTTTCCCTTACTCTGACCATTACTTGGCAACTGCTATGCCGGATATCCTTACAGTTCAGTCCATTTTGTAAGTTGTTGTTTTAGCGATACTTAGTTGTTGGGGCGAGGGGCGGAAAGAGCCAAAATCAACCGCTTGAGTATGGGGACATCCCCATACTCTGTTGAGTGAATCGTTCAAAATGTGCTGTGTTTTTGAGCACCGAAAAAAGGGGTTATTAGGCGCAACAAAGTCTGAAATCGAGCGATTACATGACACACGAGGCGCGGCAAAAGCAATCTAATGGAGCGGTCGGCAGCGGAGGCGTTTACGGACTCTGGCCTTGTCGCCTGCGAATCACCTGGTTCAACTTGGCAGCCATCATGCCGGCGGCACCATCGTAATTGGCCGGCACCGCCACCGTGTAACTCGAGGTCCAATACATATCGAGCTGAGCCGAAATCCCCGGCGCACCACCGTTGTGACCCACAATTCGCCCCCCCTCAACGTCCTCATCGCCGAACAGATAGGCGTACTTCATATGCGGCATCATCTCCACCTTGCCGGTGATGACAGTATCGGTGCAGGCCTCGTTAAGCAGCTTGTGTCCGCGCAGGGCAACGTCACCTGCGCGTTTACCGACACGCCGCACGCTACTACGAGCAGAGTATAAACTGCCGCAACGAAGTTCGTGCGAAAGGTCATCTTACCTCCTGAGCCTGCTGTATTTGGGATTGCTGTT
>CP070756.1:1437437-1443343 GCA_020348905.1 Candidatus Zixiibacteriota bacterium | reverse complement strand
GAAGCTCCTTTTGGCGATATGATATATCGTTCCCTGCGGTTTCCCGAGAACCCGGAACGATTCAACAATGCCATTTCCGAGGAAGACTATATCGCGACCTACTCCGACACCGTTCCCTACATCGACAACAACAATCCCTGGCAGGGCGAGATACACCGGGCGCTGGGGATCGAGGTTACTCAGGCGTCCTATGCCTGGTCGTATTCGTACGCCGAAGACTTCATCCTGTTCGATTACGAGATCAGAAATATCGGCATCAACACGCTAACAGATGTCTATATGGGGTTTTACAACGATGCTGATGTCGGCTGGGTGGGCATTCAGGACTACCACACCGATGATATCTGCGGGTTCAAGGAGACTTTTGTCAGCACTTACGAAGGGGGATGTCAGTATCTCGACACGGTCAACATGGCCTGGATCGCCGACAACGACGGCGATCCGATCGGCGGCGGATACGAAGACCAGTCGTGCCCCGATATAACAGCCATGCGAATCGTGCGGACACCCGCCGACCAACTCGATGTATCGTTTAACTGGTGGATTTCTAATGGCACGCCCGATCTTGATTTCGGCCCGCGCGAGCGTTCCGGTGTGGGTCGCTGGGATGAGGAATTTCGTGATTTCGGAACGGGCGGTCTGGGGACTCCCGAAGGCGACCGCAACAAGTACTACCAGTTGCGAAATATGGAATTCGACTTCGATCAGGTCAAAACGGCTACCATCCAGCCCACCGATGAAACGTGGGCTTATCCCAATCAGGATAGGGCGTCTGATCTGGCCGACGGTTTTGATACCCGTTATCTACTCTCGTTCGGCCCCTTTGATATCGAGCCGGGAGAGGCCTTGCCCATTTCCTTCGCTTACGTAGCGGGCCAGAACTTCCATCGGGATCCCGCAAATCTGGTTAACCTTCCGAACGACCCGGATGCCTATTATGCCAATACCGACTTTTCCGACCTGGCCCTAAATGCCGCCTGGGCCGGACGGGTCTATGATAATCCCGGGGTTGATACCGACGATGACGGCAACTACGGTAAAGTCAGGGTATGCTGCTTTGGCACCGCTGCTTACAGTCTGGACAGTCTCGAAGACACATTGACAATCCCGGACTACGACGGTAACCTGTGCGAGTACTGGTACTACGATGGAGATGGCGTCCCTGATTTCAAAGGCGCCTCGCCTCCTCCCCCGCCTGTTTTCTGGCTTGAACCCCGACTCGGGTCCATTCGAGTTCGAATCAACGGCAAGAATACCGAGACCAGCCGCGACGTGTTTTCACGGCTCGCTGATTTCGAAGGCTACCGAGTCTATGTAGGCCGGGATGCGCGCGAATCCAGCTTTAGTGTGGTCGCGTCCTACGACAAGGAGGACTACAATCGGTGGGTGTACAATTTTGAAGCCAATCCGGAACCCGGGTTCGAGCTAATCAATGTGCCCTTTACTATCGACTCACTGCGGATTCTGTATGGCGAGGACTTCAATCCGTTGGATTACCCGGAAGTGTCACCGTTTTCCTACGGTGATTCGCTGTTTTACTTCGACGGCCAGGACTACAACTGTTCTGAACTCGGCGTATCCACGCCTATCGTAAAAATCTACCCGGACCAGCCGTATCCGTCGACCCTGAATCCTGATTCGGCCGATGCCAGCGAACTGACAGATGACGGGTATTTCAAGTACTTCGAGTACGAGCTTGTTATCGACGGGCTGCTGCCGTCGGTTGAGTGGTGTGTCGCGGTAACGGCCTTCGACTTCGGCTCACCCTTATCCGGGTTGGCTTCACTGGAGTCAAACAAGGGTATATCAACTCAGTCGGCGTACCCTTTGAGCGGCGCTGATGCGGTAGCGGGCGAGGATCTCAAAGTGTTTGTGTACCCGAACCCGTACCGGTCGGACGGGGCCTATCGCGCCGACGGCTTTGAGGGCCGCCTGGACGCCGACCGGCCTGATGACAGGGTCCGAGCGGTGCATTTCGCCAACCTGCCGCCAAGGTGCACGATAAGCATTTACACCCTTGACGGCGACCTGATTCGCGAGATTGAGCACGATGTTGATCCGAGCGACCCCCTAGCCTCGCACGACGAGTGGAATCTGATAACCCGAAACACCCAGATGGTGGCATCGGGTCTATACTATTGGGTGGTCGAAGCCGAAAACGGCGAAACTCAAATCGGCAAACTGGTTGTCATAATGTGACCTCGGCTGCGTCGCGGACCATTTAGGTGTTGAGACCGGCAGAGAGCCCTCTGCCGGTACTTTTATGTCACTGTGACGGTCGGGCCTTGTCGGATGGACCTAAGGCGCTCGACGACAGGCAGGATTGCCCGCGTAAACTAATTGTCAATATTAGGTTATGGCGGGGCGTCAAACCCGGTACGGCGGTGGCGTCGATCTATTTTTTGCGCTAAAAGACTTGCGTGTGATTTGTTAATTTCGTAAGTTAACCGCTTAATATTGCTGGCATTTCGGTGCCATGTTTTATTAAACCAACTCAAGAGGATAAACGTCAGTTCTAATAAACTTTCAAACCAGAGCGAAGAAATCATGTTATCACGAATCACCAAAGTCACTGCATTAATCACCCTGCTGGCATTAACTCTACCGCCGGACGCCGCTGGCCGATGGTCGGTGGATTTGGACGACGATAAGAACTTGAATACGAGTCTTTCGGCGCAGACGACACCGGCCTTCTGCATTGTCGCCCATCGGGTTGGAAAGGTCTCGCTGTCGGTCAATAACAACGGAACGTTGGGAACCGGCTGGCCCGCCGGTGGCGGCACCCAGGACTGTATTACCAACATGGTAGTGCCGTCCTGCGAGTATCCGATTAACTCCAATGTGGAATACCTGTTTGCCGCGGCATTCTGGATTGGCGCGGTGGTAGGACGCGACACGCTCATGTCGTCGGGCGCCGACGGTTGGTCGTTCAATTCGAATGAGTTCTCGCCGGACTGGGAGAGTCTGGGCGGTGGGATAGTATACCGGAGCATACGTTCGCCGGAAGATCCGGAGATTTTCAACGGAGCCATCTCCGAGGAAGACTATGTCGCCAAGTACACCGACACCGCGAATTACGTGGAGGGCGGCTGGCGGGGAGAAACGCACCGGCCCCTCAATATCGAAGTTAGCCAGCGTTCCTACGCCTGGTCTTACGCCTATGCTGAAGATTTCATTCTCTTTGACTACGAGATCAGGAATATCGGAGAAACGCCTCTGGAAAATGTATACATGGGCTTCTACAACGACAGTGACGTCGGTTTTGAGGGTATTCAGGACTACCACACTGATGATATCTGCGGTTTCAAGGAATCCTTCACCACCAATTACGATGGCTGCGATTTTGTGGATACCGTAAACATAGCCTGGATTGCCGACAACGACGGCGATCCCGACGGTGCCGCCTACGGAGAGACTTCCTGCCCCGCAGTCACGGGAATGAGGATTGTCCGGACGCCGGCCGATGTGCTGGATGTATCCTTCAACTGGTGGATTTCCAACGCTGACACCGATCTGGATTTCGGTCCGCGCGAACGAGCGGGCGTGGGCCGTTGGGAAGAGGATTTCCGCGATTTCGGTACCGGAGGCATGGGTACGCCGGAGGGCGACCGGAACAAATACTACTCACTGCGGAACATGGAGTTCGATTTCGACCAGGTTTACACCGCTCAGATCTCGCCGGCCGACCCGATCTGGGTTTATCCGCCCCAGTCGACGGCGGCTGATCTCTCCAACGGATATGATACGCGATACCTGCTTTCGTTCGGACCGTTCGACATCGAACCGGGCGAAGAGCTGCCCATCTCGTTCGCCTTTGTAGCCGGCGAGAATTTCCACACCAATCCCATGAATCTGGGTAACCTGCCCAATGACCCGGACGCTTTCATGTCCAACATCGACTTCTCCGACCTCTCCCTCAACGCGGCCTGGGCCGGCCGGGTTTATGATAATCCCGGTGTTGATACCGATGACGACGGCAAATATGGAAAGGTTCGGGTGTGCTGCTCGGGCACAACGGGCTACAGTATTGACAGCCTGAAGGACACCCTTACAATCCCCGATTTCGACGGCGACATTTGTCCCTACTGGTATTATGAGGGCGATGGTGTCCCGGACTTTCGTGGCGCGTCTCCTCCGCCGCCCCCGGTCTTCTGGCTGGAACCGCGGGTGGGATCGATCCGGGTTCGGTTCAATGGTAAGAATACCGAGACCAGTCGCGACGTATTCTCGCGCTTAATGGATTTCGAAGGATACCGCATCTATGTAAGTCGTGATGCTCGCGAGGGCAGCTTCAGCATGGTAGCCTCATACGACCTGGAAGATTACAACCGATGGGTATACAATCCCGATCGGCATCCCGACCCGGGGTTCGAACTACTGGACGTACCGTTCACTATCGACTCGCTCAAGACCCTCTACGGCGAAGATTTCAATCCCCTTGACTACCCCGAAACATCGCCATTCAATTGGGGCGACTCGCTTTTCTACTTTGTGGGGCAGGATTACAACTGCTCGGAGTTAGGAGTGGTGACACCGATCGTAAAGATTTACCCTGACCAGCCGTACCCGTCCTCGCTGAATCCGGATTCGGTCGACGCCAGCGAGTTGACCGATGACGGGTATTTGAAATACTTCGAGTACGAATTCGTGATGGATAATGTTCTGCCGACAGTTGAATGGCTGATCAACGTCACAGCTTTCGATTTCGGTTCACCGCAATCCGGACTGACGTCTCTGGAGTCCACCCGGAGCGGCGGAGCCCAGGCGGCATATGCTCTGAGTTCGGCCGAGGCTGTGGAAGATGACAATCTGAAAGTCTTTGTCTACCCTAACCCGTATCGCTCGGATGCCAACTACCGCGAGGACGGCTTCGAGGGTCGGCTTGATGCGGATCGCCCCGATGACCGAGTCAGGGCGCTCCACTTCGCCAACCTCCCGGCCAAATGCACCATTCGTATTTACACCCTTGATGGCGACCTGGTTCGCGAGATCGATCACGACAGGAGCCCGACCGATCCCGAGGCCTCGCACGACACCTGGAATCTGATCACCCGAAACACTCAGAAAGCGGTATCCGGCATTTATTACTGGACTGTTGAATCAGAGAATGGTGACACTCAAGTGGGGAAACTGGTATTAATAATGTAGACGCAATGCGTATATATGAAAATGTTCCTGGATCTAAAGACCTGCCGAAAAGTCGTCTTTTCGGCGGTCTTTGCTTTTTTGACTGGCACGTTCAGTAGTACCGCCACTGACATCAAATCATTGATCGCCACCGAGGGGAAAGCGCCTCCTACCAGTCTGTCTGCGGATGTTCCCGTGGTGCGTTACACGGCTCACACCCGCGGTAACATGCAGCTGATAATCGCCAACAACGGAACGTTCGGAACCGAGGGGCGCTTTGAGATCGACCCGTTTACCGGTATACCCATAAACTCCTGCTTCTACCCCCGAAACAGCGGCCTGGTGTATCTGTGGGTAGCGGCCCTGTGGGTGGGCGCCGTAGTGGGCAGAGACACCCTGGTATCGATCGGAACCGATGACTTCTACTGCACCTACGAGTTATGGCCGGATCCCGGCGACGCCGGCGAGTTTGTGTATCGCACTATCGATCCGGGCAGTGCTTACTGGTCTCCCGAAGCCGCTTCGGAACAGGATATAATCTGCTATTACACTGATACGGTAACCTCGGTGTCCCTGACCAGAACGGGCTACTGCGAGACCACTGAAGAAGCCGTGCATCGCCCCATGTACATCAAAGCCGTCCAGCGCTCGATGGCCTGGAGCTATGACTATGCCGATGATTTCGTAATTTTCGACTACGAAATCGAGAATATCGGTCACGAACGCCTTGAAAACGTGTACATGGGAATATGGATTGACGGCGACGTATGGCACATCAT
>CP070756.1:1434291-1437337 GCA_020348905.1 Candidatus Zixiibacteriota bacterium | reverse complement strand
GTGGGCACCGGTCGATGCTCCCGACGGTACGGCTGCTCGACCCAGGGTACCGTCTTCAAGGCAGACATCGACCTCCACCGTTGGCGTTCCGCGACTGTCGAGAATCTGGCGGCCGTAAATATACATGTAATCAGACATAGCATATACCTTTCTTATCTACATTGCTCTCAATTGAGTGTCAAATTATGGCCCGATCGTGTGGGTCGCAAGATTAAACTTCCGGGCCGGCGGCGACGAGAGCTTTCCGTCGGTTTTTTTACTTGCCAGCCAGCCGGGCATTTGTTATCTACCGGGCAATAATGGACCAGCTTAATAACATCCTCTCGGTCATATCAAACTTCGTCTGGGGTTGGCCCATGGCCCTGATCCTTCTGGGAGCGGGGTTGATCCTGACTCTTCGTACCATCTTCATCCAAGTTCGCGGGTTCCGACACGGGGTTGGTATAGCGACCGGCAAGTACGATGACCCTGCTCATGAGGGTCAGTTAACTCATTTCCAGGCCCTATCGGCGGCGCTTTCGGCTACGATCGGCATCGGCAACATAGCCGGGGTGGCAATCGCAATTTACTGGGGCGGACCGGGCGCAATCTTCTGGATGTGGGTTACGGCGGCTTTCGGCATGGCCATCAAATATGCCGAGTGCACCCTGGCTATTCAATTTCGAAAGGTGGAGAAGGACGGCAATGTCCTGGGCGGCCCCATGTATTACATTGAAATGGGGATGGGCAAGTACTTCAAGCCGCTGGCCTGGATGTTTGCCTTCTGTACCGCCGTGGCGGCGTTCGGGGCCGGGAATATGGTTCAATCAAACACCATCGCCCACTCATTGCTTGATGCGCTGAGTATTCAGCCTGAGAACGAAGGTGCGGTGCGATGGATTATCGGTTTGGTCATAGCCGGTCTGGCCGGTAGTGTGCTGATCGGTGGAATCAGGCGGATAGGTCATGTGGCTTCGTATCTGGTACCGTTTATGTCAGTCGTCTATGTAACCAGCGCCCTGATAGTGATCAGCATCAATTACGATCAAATTGTCCCCGCTTTCCAGTTGATCTTCTACCATGCCTTCAACCCAACATCGGTTGTTGGAGGTGCCGCCGGAGGAGCGACGGTCTGGATGACGTTTACCTGGGGTCTGCGCCGGGGACTGTTCTCCAATGAGGCAGGGCAGGGTTCGGCTGCGATGGCGCACTCGACAGCCAAGGTTGAAGAACCGGTCCGCGAAGGACTGGTAGCGATGCTGGGCCCGTTCATTGATACTATCGTCATCTGCACCATGACGGCGCTGGTCATAATCACCACCGGGCAATGGGCCAATGGGGAGACCGGAGCCGTGTTGACCATGTCGTCGTTTAATCATGCATTGCCTATTTACGGTTTGTGGATGGTGGTGATTGGAGTGGTTCTGTTTGCTTTCTCGACGGTTATTGCCTGGTCATACTATGGTGAGAAAGGGATTGAGTACGTGGGTGGGAAACGGGCCAAGCTACCCTATAAGTGGCTCTACGTTATCTTCACGCTGCTCGGTGCCAGGTTTGATCTACAGGCGGTCTGGGCCTATGCCGATACCGCGAACGGTTTGATGGCGGTACCAAACCTTGTCGCTCTGGTGGCTCTGTCAGGTGCGGTGGTGGGTGTGACGAAGAAGTACATGGATGAAAAGGCTCGCGGACTGCACATTCCGTACAAAGAGTTGATGAAACAATCTTCGCAAAAACCGCTCTAACATTGTCTCCGTTTGCCGGTTGGAATCATTTCAGGAACGTCTTCCCAAAAAAACTTTTTTCAAATAAGCATTGAGGTATATTCAACCGTCGAATAAGGGTGGGGGTCTGAACCGGGGATCGGGAGAAATCATGCGAAGAGCACCGCGAATTGGCCTTGGGGTTGTCTTCTTAGTAGTCAGTATTGTGGCCGTGTGGGATTTTGAATCTCTCTTTCCGTATTTCGTCCCGCTGAGCACCGACGGACGGATTGTTCCGTTTATGAAGTTTCTTCTTCAGCTCAGCCTCATCTCTCTGGCCAGTATCGGAGTGGTATTGATCTTCCTGAGCGCGGTGGCTCGAATCCTGAACTATGTCGATAGGCAACTATGCGGCTGGGACGTGAGAACATTCCTCAAAGTTGCCGTCTTAGTTGGGTTGGTGCTGAGATCGGCGGCAGTGGTTCTGATGCCGTTTAACCAGACCTATGATTATCTGGAGTATGACGAGCTTGGCTGGGAGTGGGCGAGCAAAGGCGGCTACTACAGGGGGGAACATCCGACTGCTTATCGTCCGCCCGGGTATCCTTTTCTACTGTCGCGGATTTACATTTTGTTTGGTCATATACCACAACTTGGGGCGGTGGCCAATATGATCCTTGGTCTGTCTATTCCGCTCTTGACCTACTTTATCGTACGCCGGATCTGGAGTGATAGCGTAGCCCGATGGACAACGGTCATAGTGACGCTGTTCCCCAGCCAAATAATTTTCACCCATCTGCTGGCCTCGGAACTGTTATTTACGCCGCTGTTTCTGGCGTCTATTCTGCTCTTTTTGTCATTTGATAGAAAATCGACCGGAAAATGGTATAAGATTCTTGCGGGGGGCGTGTTGTTAGGTATGGCAACGCTAACAAGGACTGTATCCGGGTTGTTTCTGGCTATAGTCATTCCTTTCTGGTCTTTCGAGTCGCGGAATTTTAAGCGTACAGTGAAGTACGGGTTACTGGCTCTGGTTGGTTTTGTGGTGGTGGTCACACCCTGGATAATTCGAAATCACTACGCAGTCGGCACGGCCCGGATCAACACCAATACCGGTATCAACCTTTTTATCGGTAACCAGCCGGGGTCGGGGATAACGTATGACCAGAATCTCATCAATCAATTTGGAGTCTATGAACCGACTCTCGAAGCATATGTTGATAGTTCCAGTTTTCGTCGCGCCTGCGAGTATATCAGACAAAACCCGGGCGTGTTCCTGCGCCGTGGACTGCTAAAAGTCGGTTACTTTTACGCCGCGGATATGGATGCGTTGTACTTCGGCATAATCGAGGCCAGCGAGCAGT
>CP070756.1:1417320-1434191 GCA_020348905.1 Candidatus Zixiibacteriota bacterium | reverse complement strand
GGCCGTACCTTTGGTGACGTACCGCTCAATATCGAGATGAAGATGGAGGTCTGGGATTCACCTAACTCGGCCGGAGTTGTTATCGATGCTATCCGCTGCTGCAAGCTGGCGTTGGATAACGGCCTATCGGGTGCCCTGATTGAACCTTCGGCCTACTTCAAGAAGTCGCCGCCGGTTCAGTACACCGATGATGAGGCCCGCCGGCTGACCGAGGAGTTCATTACCCGGTATGGTTGGAAACACACCAAAGCCAGGCCCAAATCGACCCGGGTCGCGGCCAAAAAGCCTTCCCGGGCCAAACCGGCTGTTAAAACCAAAGTCAAGAAGGCGGCCAGAACGGCCACCAAAAAGCGCGTCGTGCGCAAGAAAAAATAGTTTTTTAAAGCTGTAGTTTTGTCTAACTTAACCGGCGATAACGCTATCGCCGGTTTTTTATTGACGTTGAGGGGATTGGTCGGTGACAGCCAAAAAGGAAAAATCGTTATTCGTCACTTTTGAGGGCATCGACGGGTGCGGCAAGAGCACTCAGGCTCTATTGACCTATCAATACTTGTTGTCCGCAAAATATAAGGTCAAGCTTCTGCGAGAGCCCGGCTCAACCGTTGTCGCCGAGAGAATCAGAGATATTCTGCTCAACAAGAAGCTTAAGATGAGTGACGCCACTGAGTTACTGCTGTACGAAGCGGCCCGGGCCGAAATTACGTCCAGAGAGATATCACCTGCCCTGGCTAACGGAACCGTTGTGCTGTGCGACCGCTTTTATGACAGCACCACGGCCTATCAGGGTTTCGGCCGTCGCCTGGACATTCGCATGGTCAAGGGCCTGCACAAGGTGGCCGTGGGCAACGTCACCCCGGATTTGACCTTTGTTTTTGACGTTGATCTGAAGACGGCTTTCGCCCGCCGGGGGAAGGTGCGGGACCGCCTGGAGTCACAGTCAAGGGCTTTCCACAACCGGGTCCGGCTTGGCTTTCTGGAGATTGCCCGCAAGGAACGAAGGCGTGTGAAATTGATCGATGCCACCGGGCCGATTGACCAGGTTTTTGGCCTCGTCAAGAAACACCTGCACAAAAAACTGCACAAATGAATTACCCACAATCGCTTGACAGGAAAGCCCTGTTGCTTTCGGCATTGTTTATTGTGCTTATCGTGATGATCACCGGCGGCATGGCCATCTACGTCATGTCGGATCAGGTAATAAGTGATGCCCTGGCCATGACTGCGGCGGCCTTCAGCATTGATGAATTATATCGCGAAGAAGTGGACTGGCAGAAATTGATTGTATCCGGGCGGCGGGCCATGTTCGAGCGTCTGGATCGGTACTCGGCCTACGTCGAAAAAGAGGAGTTTCAGAACCTCGATGAAGAGCTGGAAGGGAGTTACACCGGGATCGGTGTCAGTATTGTTTTTCACGAAGAGGGTCTGATGATAATGTCGGTACGCGAGGACGGACCGGCCTCGGAGGTCGGGCTTCTGTCGGGCGATATCATTGTCGCGGTCGACTCGGTGTCCCTTCGCGATCTGGAAATCGAGCAGTCGATCCGGCTTTTGCGAGGGCAGGAAGGCACCACCGTACGGCTGGAAATCTGGCGAACGCCTACCGAGGAACTGTTCGAAGTAGAGGTGACTCGACGCCGCATACCTTTCATGCACATCCCTTTTGCAGGATTCACGCCGGATAATATCATCTACATCCGGCTGCTTGACTTTGATGCCGGTGCCACCGATGATCTGAGGGCCGCCATCGACAGCCTTGTCGGAAAAGACAGTGTTACTCCCAGGGGACTGATTCTCGATTTGCGGGGCAATCCCGGCGGGCTGTTCCGAGAAGGTTATCGGACCGCGGATTTGTTTCTAACCGATGGCGTCTTCCTCGTCGGCACTGACGGTCGATCGCGATGGAAGGATCGACAGCACTATGCTACCGGGGACGACATCATCAGCGGTCTGCCAATAGCCTGTATCGTCAACCGGGGGACAGCCTCGTCAGCGGAGATTGTATCAGGTGCACTCCAAGCGGCCGGCCGCGCCTATCTTGTCGGAGACACGACCTTTGGCAAAGGTCTGGTACAGGGATTCGTCAGGTTTCCCGGTGGTGACGGCTTGAGGCTCACCATTTCGCGTTATTATTTCGAGGGTCCGGTTTATCTGAACGATTTTGACTCCACTCTCAACGACACCGGCCACGGCCTGGTGCCGGACTACTATTATGATGTGAACCGCATGAACCCGGCTCGTCGCGAACTCGAAAACTCGCTGCTTCTGCGTGAGTTCGCCAACAAATATCAAGATGAGATTATCCTCGCTGCTGACAGTGACACAACTCTGAGTGTAATCACGACCCGGTTCGTATCGTACGCCCGGGAGAACGGCTTTGCCTTCACTTCCGGGCGCACCGTCGCCGCCGAAGAAATGAAGGCCCTGGCTTTGTCCGAGAACTGCCGGCCGACGACAGCAGAACTGCTGCAGAAGATCATTGAGCTTTCTCACGATGAAGATTCCGACGTTCTCAATAGAGAGAAGCAGTACATCAGAGACCGTCTGCTGCAGATTGCCTATGAAAGGAAGTTCGGGATTTACCAGTCCTACCGGCAGGTTCTTCTTCACAGTCGACCGGAAATTCAGTACGCGTCGAAGATTTTACTGGAAAACAGCCGATGATTGACCAACTGCTGTACATTTTGTGCGGACTGTCGGCCGGACTTCTCGGCGGTTATCTCGGTCTGGGCGGCGGAGTTGTGATGGTGCCTTTTCTGACGGTACTGGTCGGGATTGATATCAAGCAGGCGGCACCGGTGTCCATAACGGCTATCGTCGTAAATTCCTTCACCGCGTCCAACGAGTACCTCAAGCGCGGTATGGTCGACATGGAGCTGGTAGTGGTACTGGCCGTCTTTATGGTGCTGGGCAATATCACCGGCAGTTTGCTGAGCGCTTACATACCCGGCGATTACATACAGGTGGTGTTTGCCGTACTGCTGATCTACACCGCCTTTTCACTACTGAAAGGACGCCCTGCCACGGAGCGAATGTCGTTTAAGGACAATCGCGGTAAGTACCTGCTCATCTGCACCCTGATCGCATTTGTCACCGGGACCCTGTCGGCCCTGATTGGCATAGGCGGCGGGGTGGTTCTTATTCCGATTCTTTACCTGGTAATAGGGCTGCCTCTGGCGACGGCGCGGGGCACGGCATCGCTGATGATGGGTTTTTCGGCCGCCGCTGCCGCTACCGTGTACTTTCTCGGGGATCAAATCGACCTGGCCATCGTCTCCGGGGTGGTACTGGGAATAATTGTTGGTGCCAAGCTGGGCGGGTATCTGGGAACCATGGCAAAACCAATGGTCGTAAAGATCCTGTTCTTTATCCTCCTTCTGTATCTGGCTTATCGGCTGTTGTACGAACCGCTCACGGGGCTGTTATGAAAGAGAGATATTTCGAGGTCGACATGTTGATCAGGATCCAGCAGATCACCTGGTATCTGGTGATGGTCTATTTTGCCGCCATTTATGTGCTGTTCATGCTGGATTTTGAAGGTGCCTTCGAACTGGCCCGCTACGGAATTATCCTGATTCTCGGTGCCACCGTTCTGAAACTGGTTGTGCTGGCCGAGCGATTCCGAATAGCTCGCCTGAGACGGTTCTGGCTGTTAAGTTACCTGCTGGTGCTGATTCTGGCAGCTGTGGCGGTGCTGAGGTATCTGCTATGAAAACAGCCGTCTTCTGCGATTTCGATGGCACCGTGACCCGCCGCGATGTAGGCTATTCCATCTTTCACCATTTTTCCGGTGGCCGAAACGATGAACTGCTGCCGGACTGGAAAGCGGGCCGAATGACCACCCGCACCTGCCTGACACTCGAGGCCGCCATGGTTAAGGCTTCTGCCGACGAAATCTACAGCTTTATCGACCAGTTTGCTGTCGATGAAGGGTTTGTGCCGTTCGTCTCCCTGTGCCAGAAAAGCGAAGCCCCGGTCTTCGTGGCTTCCGATGGTCTCGATTTCTATATCAGGCATATTCTCGGCAAACTCACTCTGGAGCACCTGATGCTCGAAACGAACGTGGGAAAGCCTGAAAACGGCGGTCTCACAGTGGAATTTCCGCATGAAAATGTCTCGTGCCGGCGCTGCGGGGTCTGTAAAGGTGAGAGGATTCAGCAGTTTCGTAAGGCCTCCGACGATGACTGGCAGGTCGTCTTTGTAGGCGACGGTTATTCCGACGCCTGCGCCACTCGCGAGGCGGATCTCATTTTTGCCAAAAAAGACTTAGAACGATATTGCCTCCGGAACAATATTGCCTATCTTAGTTACGATACTTTTTTCGATGTATCTCGCCAACTCGTTGAGCGGGGATACCTTTCGCGTTAGGGCCGGATAAAAAAACAAGGAATGTTCCTATGAAAGCCATCATCATGGCGGGAGGTTTTGGTACACGCCTGAGGCCGCTGACCATTAATATTCCCAAGCCGATGGTACCGATTGCCGATGTGCCCATAATGGAACATGTCGTCAACCTGCTGAGAAAACATTCCATTACCGAAATCACCTCGCTGCTCTACTTTCAGCCGGAAACCATAAAAGACTACTTCAAGGACGGCACCGCATTTGGCGTTCACATGGACTATGTCAAGCCCGATGATGACTACGGTACGGCCGGCGCCGTCCGGTACGCTCTCGATAATGTTACCGAACCGGTGCTGATCATTTCCGGCGATCTCATCACCGACTTCAATCTCAGCGAGGCCATTGAATGGCATCTTCAGAAGAAATCCCAGGCGACCATCTTGCTCACCCGAATGGAGAATCCGCTTGCCTACGGCATAGTCATTACCGATCAGGAAGGCCGGATAGTCCGTTTTCTCGAGAAACCGTCGTGGGGCGAGGCTTTCTCGGATACCATCAACACCGGCATATATATACTTGAACCCGAAGCGGCGAAACTGATCCCGCCCAAAACCAATTTTGATTTCTCTCAGAACCTTTACCCGTTGATGCTTTCGCGTCAGATGGGCCTGCACGGCAAGGTGATGACCGGATACTGGAAAGATGTTGGTAATGTCGATGAGTACCAGAACGTCCACGTAGACTTCTTCGACAAGAAACTAAATCTGGATCTGAAGGGAGACGTCAAAGCAACCAGTGCCGCAGTGGTGTACACCGGGACCAACGTTCAGCTGGGTGGCGATATCGAGTTCACCGGCAGGGTGGTGCTGGGCGACGATGTGGCCGTTGATGATGGGGCCCGGCTTCATAATTGTGTGGTGGGAAGCCGAAGCCGGGTGGAATCCGGCTCGGAGCTCAACAATACCGTCGTCTGGTCTGACAATCATATCGGGCGCGACGCCGTCATCAACAGTACGATTGTGTGCAACCGGGTCCGCATCGGCAACTACGTTCAGCTTCTCGACAAGGTGATTGTCTCTGATGACTGTACTATCGGGGACTCCGCCACTGTCAAGGCCAACTGCAAAATCTGGCCGGGCAAAACGGTTGATGACGGTGCTATCGTATCGACCTCGCTGGTGTGGGGGGAGAAGTGGAATCGCGAACTGTTCACCAACGCCAAAGTTACGGGTCTGGCCCTGACGGAAATCACTCCGGAGATGGCCCTCAAGGTAGGCGCGGCTTTTGGCGCTTACGTTGGCCGCACCAGCGCTGTGGTGCTTAGCCGCGATGCTTCCGATACATCCCGCCTGATCAAACGTGGTCTTACCTCCGGTCTCCTGGCGGCCGGGACCAATGTCGCCGACCTGGAAACGCTGCCAGTTCCCATCGTGCGCTACTGGCTGCAGAAGGGCAACTACGCTGCCGGCATCTATGTCCGCCATAACCCGGACGATTTTCGGCAGATCGACCTTATTTTCTTCGATGGTTCCGGGCTGGACCTTCCTACCGCCAAGTCGAAGAAGGTGGAGCGGATGTATTTCGGTGAGGATTTCGAGCGGGCCTCGCTCGATAACATCGGTCACCTCGATATGCCGCAGCACGTGCTCGATGATTACCGCAAGGACTTTATGGCCAATGTCGACAGTGACATCATCAACCAGGCCGGCTTCAAGATAGTGATCGACCACAGTAACGGTTCATCGAGCCAGGTTTTTCCCACGTTGTTCTCGCTTCTGGGAATTTCGGCGACCGAACTGAATGCCAGCCTGAATCCGCGTAAATTCTCCACCTCGCCCGAAGAGAACGCCCAGGCTATCGTGCAGATGTCCTCGATTGTTTCCAGCTTGAAAGCCGATATCGGCTTTATCATTAACCCGGCTGCCGAGAAGCTGGTTGTGGTTGATGAATCCGGCCAGCCGATTGACAGTCACCTGCTACTGCTGCTGGTGATAGATCTTTACCTTCAGACCCACGAAAGCAAAAAGATCGCCGTCCCGGTGGCGGCGTCGATGGGGGCCGAGGAAATCGCCGGCCAGCACGGGGTCGAGGTTGTCCGGGTGGCCAACGATCATCTTTCCATGATGGAAATCTTCCGTCGCGGCGAAGTCGACTTTGTAGGAGGTACCAGGGGAGGATTCATATTCCCCGGTTTTCAGATGGGCTCCGACGCGGTCCTGACAACCGTTAAGATCCTGGAGATGATGGCCCAGACCAGAAGCCGCCTCGGCTCTTTAAGTCAGAAATTCACCAAGCTCAGCCGCGTCTCGGTTTCGGTGCCGTGCCCGTGGTCAAAAAAGGGGACTGTTATGCGGCAGCTTATCATCAATTCCGAGGATAAGAATCGCCAGCTCATTGATGGTGTCAGAATTTTTGAGGATAACGGATGGGTGCTGGTCACACCCGACCGGATGACAGCATCATTTATCGTTTTCGCCGAGTCTGACAGCCAGGAAAATGCCTCGCAACTGGCTGATCGCTACCGGAATTTTGTCGAACAGTACCAGCTTAGCTGATCACACCCTCAGTTTCTCAAAAAGGTTTTCCAGCAGATCACATTGACGGTGATGCGAGTACTTGTCAATTGCGTCCTTGCGGGCCCGCCCGGCCAACCGGCGAGCCAGGGAAGGGTTGTCAGTCAATTGGCTCAAGGCCTGCTGTAATTTTTCGGCGTGGTAGGGCTCTACCAGAAGACCGCTTTGACCATCGTTTATAATATCTTTCGTGCCTCCTTCGTCGGTGCCTATTACTGGCAGCCCACATGCCATGGCCTCGATTGTAACCATTCCGTATGTCTCGGATTTTGATGTCAGAGTGAAAATATCCATGGCGGAATAGGCATATTGGATGTCGGTTATGTGGGGACGGAAATGAACGTAGTCATTTAACTCATACCTGCTGACCAATTCCGCCAGCCGTTCGGCATAGCCGGTTTCTTCGTGAAGAGATTTGTCGCCAACGATCAACAGGTGCAGCTTCTTTCCCTGCTGGTGCAGTCGGTGGCAGGCTTCTATAAGAATGTGCTGCCCTTTCTTGGGATCCAACCGTCCCACCACGCCCGCTATGGTGACATCGGCGGGGAGGTCCAGCTCTTCGCGGGCCCGTGACTGATTGGGCTTGTGATCGATAAATCGTTCCAGTTCGATTCCGAGCGGGATGATTTCGATCTTCTCAGGCGGAATATTGGTCTTCTCGGTCAAAGCGTTCTTGAAAAGCGGCAGGGGAGTAACCCACCGGTCCAGGTGACGGTAAAGCCAGTTGTGAAAAAAGTCTTTCTTGGCCGGCCCGACGTGCATGTGCTGCATGTAGATCATCTTGAACGAATTACCGGAAAATCGCCTGGCCAAAGCGGTGAGCAGAAAATTCTTGTTGAGGTGAAGGACGGCGATAGAGACGTTATCGCTCTTGATCGTTCGGCCAAGACTGCGCGCGATGAAGATATCGTTGAACTTTGATTTCGAGACGAGTGACCGGACAGCGATGTTTTCCGCCTGAAGCTTCTGAAACAGGACCGACAGGGGGTTGCCGTAAAAGATGATGTGAAGGCCGCGTTTTTTCAGCCACAGCGCCAGCCGGTGTACGTTCATCTCCAGCCCGCCCCAGGCGGTGGAAGGACAGATGAAGGCTACGTTACGGGTTTTCACTGGACAATCCGTTTCTACTCGAAGGCTCGGCCTGGAACGACACACAAGAGAGATTGATGTTACTCCTTGATTCCGTGTTCACACAGACCTCGCTAAGATTGGCGGTGACGTCTCTAACTATAGTGATGAATCCAGAAGCTACTCTCACGTTAGTGCCCGGCAACCGCTAAATCAACTATTTGTTTGCTGTGTTTTTCTATAGGAGATGCCGCGACCTAGTCGAAATCATCCTTCTTCAGAACCCGGCGATACCAGAGGGGAATCGAGGCCAGACCGAGCCCAATATAAACTACGGCCGTGATGGTTGAGCCGGTGCTAATCGGGAAAAGCACTTTCCCAAAACCAATCAGCAAAAGATAGACTGAAATACTCACCGTAATTGTCAAATAGGCTCCCTGCCGAAACTCCTTTACCGGTTCGGCCGAATCAATCCTCAATTTCTGCGACGTTTTCCTCCAGAAACCGGGTGGCCGGACCCGATCGAAGAACCTGACGAGCACACTATCCTCTGTCGGTCGAGTGAGCAGGGTGACAGTGACCACGACAACGGTCGATATCGATGCCATCAGCAGAAGTCTCAGCCATTCATCCTCG
This sequence comes from Candidatus Zixiibacteriota bacterium, assembly GCA_020348905.1. Taxonomy (GTDB): domain Bacteria; phylum Zixibacteria; class MSB-5A5; order GN15; family FEB-12. Next base: position 1,425,573 of record CP070756.1, on the reverse strand, counting down.
ACCGTCACAAGTATGATGGGGGCGCATATCAGCGAGGTAATGATGGCCGATATCTCCGAATGAAGATTGATTCGCTCCCAGAGCCATCGGAGAACCAGCACCGCCCCGGTTCCGGCCCCGAACAGCAGGGTGATGTACCAGGCAGTCTGTATGGAACCCAGGTTGGCCATGATAATAAGAGCGATGAGGAGAATTACGATATTCGACAGCCGGGCGACAACGACCAGTTCCTTTTCCGATGGCGACCGTTTGAGCCAGGCGGTGTTTACAATTCGCTTGTAGACATCGTTGCTCCAGTAACTGGCTCCCCAGGTCAGGTGAGTATCGATGGTCGAGGCCAGGGCCGCCAACAGGCCTGTCAGCGCCAGGCCGGTCACACCGGGTGGAAGAAGCTCTTTGATACCTGTGGCAAACAGCAATTCCCGCCCGGCTATGAATTCCTCTGTTACAGGTGTGCCGGGTATGTAGGGAAATAGCACCAGAAGACCAACACCAATGACGAGCCAGACAAGGCTTCTAAGCAGTATCTGAAGCCAGGTAAAAGCGAAGGCTCCAATCCTGGCATCGCGATCTGTCCGGCACGCCATCATCCGCTGCGCGAAGTAACCGGTACCGTCGGAATTGCGCTCGAAAAACCACTGCAGGCTGACAATAACCAAAAAGGGACCCAGGGCTTCGAATTTGCGGGGGCTGAAAGATAGTATCTGCTGAGCATCCATTTGGCCGTACAACACCACCAGCTTGTCTACCATCTGCCCCAAGCCGCCGGCCTTAACGACAACAATGACGGCATAGACGATAGTACCTATCATGGCCAGGCTGAACTGCACCGTATCAGTGGCAATGACGGAGCGCAGGCCGCCGGTCGTGGAATAGAGCGCCGTGAAAGATAGAATGACAAGAATGCTTATCAGGTTGTTCGTGGTGGCGATATAAGTTTCCAAACCGGTGGCCGAGGTCGCGAGGGGAACGCCAATCGACTGAACCAGACTGTAGATGGGCTGGTAGATTCCCTGTGGCAGCCATTCGTGCCAGAACAGGAAGACCTCGCTAATTCGCGAAGCGGCCACCAGGACCATGGCCAGGATGGTACAGTTCATGACCGTTCCATAGTAGATGGCTTTAAGTCCACGCAGGGCCAGCACGCCACGACCACTGTAGCGAATCTCGGTGAACTCGGCATCGGTCAGCACCCGCGCTCTTCGCCAGGAACGGCCCAGAAGGAAACCTATCATCAGGAAGCCCAGCCCGTAGATCCACAGACGCCACAGCATGAAGATGCCGCCGGTGGCGATAAGCCCGGTCACCAGAAGCGGTGTGTCAGCGGCGTACTGCGTGGCGGCCAGGCTGAAACCTGCCCGCCAGCCTTTGATAGTCCGCCCCGCAAGGAAATACTCTTCGAGGTTCTTCGAGGCCTTGGCCCTGTTTCGGAAGCCGTTGGTAATACTGTAAGCGATGAAGGCGAATATGATAATCAGATCAAGCATGCGGCGATTCCCTGAGATGGGCGATTAGATTTAAAGCCACCTATTATATCCGATGCGAAATTCCGGCAGGATAGGCAAGGAAAAAATTGATACCGTCGTGGATTGGATGAGGAGCTTGGGTCACCGTGACTTCGTTGCGATCAGTCATCCGCCTCGAACATCCGGTTAACCTCGGAGTATGACATCGTCTCGGTTGTCATAGTAGAGAAAGTGCCTTTCTCCATGATTTCGCTGGCGATCTTCTTGAGAAGGGCAAAGGTCGCCCTCATGTGCCTGGGTCCAAGACTCACCCGGGTAATGCCAATCTCTCTGAGTTCATCAAGCGGTGGCGTGTTTGAACCGGCGATGAGATTAAGGGGAGCGTCGATTTCTGCGACCAGGGTCTTCATACTGTTGGTGTCCATGTCTTCAAGGTCTGGCACAAAGATACAATCAGCTCCGGCCTCGATGTAGGCATTGGCGCGCTCAATGGTGGCTTTTAACCGGCCGGAGATATCCTGCTTCGATAACATGAACACATCGGTCCGGGCGTTCACTAACAAGCCGACTCCCTGATCGGTGGTCAATTTCTTGATAGCGCGTATCTTTTCCTGCTGAGAGGTGGTATCGAACAGCGGGTTTTCAGGATCGCCGGTGCTATCTTCGAGATTGATTCCCACTGCGCCGGCCTCAAGAACAACTCTGGCCGATTCGACCGCATCCTCCGTTCGTGGGCCATAACCGGCTTCGATATCGGCACTGACTGGAAGGCCTGTCCGGTCGACCAGTCGGCGCACAACGTCAACTGTCGCCTCTATCTTGATATGCTGACCATCGGGATATCCCAGCGTTGCCGCAACCCCGGCGCTGGTGGTGCCCAGTGCCTTGAACCCGGCCGTCTCGAAAATTCGGGCGCTGGCCACATCCCAGACGTTGGCCAAAACGAATAGTGGAGCCTGGTGAAGGGCACGAAACACCTCGGCTCTTTTCTTCTGAATAGGTTTTTTTGTCACACAGGCGCCTTTCTCGATATCAGTTTCGGTTTCCCGTTCGTTGTGCGCGGTCTGTCGCGGGAGGGTATGGCCCGGGAAATTCTATTGTCATTTTACGGTGAGCCGGATCGAAAAGCAACGTTCTGCAAGTCACAAAAAAACCCACCTTTTCTGGTGGGGAAGGTGGTTCGTTATGCGCACGATGCTCATTGCTCCGGCTGCGGAGAATCCTCTTCCGGCTTGTCCTTAATTATCAGGGCAATGGGAAGCAAAACACAGTAGCCGATGACCAGCAAAATCGGGGCGAGGGTTATTGAACCCTTGGCCAGAGTGATAAAACCGATAATGATTACCAGCATGGCCGCGGCGAAAATCAGGTAATTCTTCTTCCCATAAGGCCACTTAACCTCTTGTTGGGCGGCACTGTTATTGGATTTTTTTGCTTTGGTGGCCATAACTTACGTCATATAACCCGTTTGTCGCGTGATTGTCAAGAGGTTTTACTCCGGGGCCGGCGGTTGGTTCCCGGCTCTTTCCGGCCCGGGATAGAGCGAAAACAGGCCCACTGCCCATAAAAACATCAGCATCTGGCGAACTTCCTCATCGGCAAAAGTAGCCTCGGTAAGCGAACTGACCAGAAAGACCACCGAACCACCCGTAGCAGCCACAAGCAATGGCCTCGACCACTCCTGCTGCCCAGCCAATTTCCATTGCCTTCGAAGGTATCCGAAAACGGCTACCCAGATACCGACAAAAAACAGCATCCCGGGTAATCCGGCGATAGCCGCGATGTTTATAAAATCGTTGTGAGCGTGTACGTGCTTGCGAAGGCCGATTACATCTTCGGGCAGGCGGGCCTCGTATTCATACCGGAAATTGCCCTGGCCAACTCCGAGAACGGGGTTCTCAGCGACAATCTTCAGCGAATTGTTCCAGATGAACAACCTTGAACCCTGATATTCGAGCGATAGTTGGTTGGCGAGGTGTCGCTGAATACGATATCGCACCGAAGGTACCCCGACAGTACCTGCGATGATCAAGATAATCGCTGCTACCACCGCAATCGTCAATTTTCGACCCCGTATGATTATGCACAAGACGATAAAGGCGGCCACCAGTCCCAGCAGCGCCCCCCGGTTGTACGAGCCAAGAGTTGATAGAAGGGCGGCAAATGCGGCCATGGAAAATAGAATCTTTTCCTTTCTCTCAAAGCCGCTCCACCCGGCCAGCACCATACCGGCAAAGAAACCAGCCGCTGTGCCGAAGTAGTTTCCAAACGTCATCGGGCTGGGGAAATTACCTTTGATAACATAAAAGAACTCCGGTCCGGGGTTGGGCTCGACGCTTTTGAACCAGTGAACGCCGGTGAAAAACTGCAGGATTCCGTACACGGCGAAAAGACCGGTACCAATCGCAAACGCATACATCATGCGTCGCCGGTAATCTTCTTTTGCCAGAAGATAGATACCGATCGGTACCACGCAGAACAGCCATTCTTCCTTTAGAATCAATGTCGATTCGACCGGGGTGTTGCCAAACAGCGACGCCAGCAGCATCCAGAAGATATACAACCCGACAAATATGTAAAACCACTTCAACTGACTTGAAAACGGGTTATGGCCGGTGGTCACGGCCACGATAATGAACAGGACCAGCGAGAGACCCAGGCATACCTGGGCCATGGCGATGGAAAATGTTGAGGCAAACACAAACAGGGTGAAAAATACAAACAGAAGGTCGCGCAGGAGCTTTTTTCTTTGACGGATCATTTGGAAAACAGATCGCTTTCGACCAGTTCTACCAGCAGATGGATGACGAAAATATGCTCTTCCTGGATTCGCTGTGTTGAGGGATGGGGTACAATCAAGGCCCGGTCCACCAGGGGGGCCAACTTCCCGCCGCCTCCACCAAGTAATCCCACCGATATCAGGCCTTTATCACGAGCGGTCTGAGCGGCCTTGATGAGGTTGGGCGAGTTACCGGAGGTGGAGATAGCGAAGAGCATATCACCTTTGTTACCAAGTCCCTCTATCTGGCGGGCAAAGACGTTGTCAAACCCGAAATCATTGGCGGCGGCGGTCATCACCGACGGATCGACGCTCAACGCCATGGCCGGCAGGGATTGACGATTCCTGTCGGACGTCAACCTGACCACCATCTCCGCCGCGAAATGTGAAGCATCAGCCGCCGAGCCACCGTTACCGGCGATCAGCAGCTTGCCGCCGGTGCCGATCACACCGGAAATCACGGCTGCCAGGTCAATAATGTCGGGGCCAAGCTGCTCAATGACTGACTTTCGGAGGATTGTCGTTTCCTCTGCCAGCTTTCGCAGGTGCATAAGTTGCTGATCTTTGTTCATACCTTCACTGAATCCTTATCATGTGTGGCGGCAGCCAACTGGCGAAGGAGGCTGAAGTCACGATCGGCTTCCAGATGGTTACCGACTACGACAAAGGAAGCTCCGGCTTCAACGCAATCGCGGCAGTCTTGAGCTGTCCTGAGGCCGCCACCTACAATGAGGGGAATATCGACATACGAGCTGACCGACCTTACCATCTCCAGCGGTACCGGCCGGCCGGCGCCTGACCCGGCCTCCAGGTAAACCAGCCTCATGCCGAGATACTGTGCTGCCATGGCATGGGCACAAGCGATATCGCTCTTGCCTCGCGGAATAGGCATAGATCCCGATATGTACTGCACCGAGGTGAGCGAGCCGGATTCAATCAACATATACCCGGTCGGGATTGCCTCCAGATTATATTTCTTTACCAGTGGCGCTCCCTTGACTTGCTCGTCAATCAGGAAAGCGGGGTTGCGCCCGGAGATAAGCGATGAAAACAGGATGGCGTCGGCGTCAGGTGTTATCTGGGCAAAGGATCCGGGAAAGATAATCACCGGTAACGAGGTCGCCTGCTTGATTTTGCCTACCGCCCCGGCGAAATTCGAGTTGAGCATGAAAGAAGAACCTACCAGGATAGCGTCAACGCCGCAATCCTCGGCCCTTTCGCAGGTAGCGAGGTAGTCATTTTCGTGACCTTTGTCCGGATCAACCAGTATCATAAACCCGCCGCCGCGGGATTCTCTTACTTGAAGCAGATGATTGTAGACGCTGCCCGTGTTCATGGCCTTATTTGTTTCCCTGTTCAATCATCTTCATGGTCGTGTCCACCAGATCCTGAAGGACCGTACCAGTTGCCACCGTACCCTGCGCAAACCAGGGTTTGCCGCCACCCCGTCCGCCGAACTGGGGGAGAAGCTCTTGCGTTAAACGGCCCATATCCAAATTACGTTCGGTAATGGCTTTCTTGCTGGCGGCAGCCATAAAAGTTGTCTTGCCGTTAACGACTCCGATGGCAACCGCAACGATCGGGTCATTGGAGGCTTTCTGGGTATCGATCCAGCTCGCCATGACCTCGCGATCGGCCTGCTCGAAGTCATTCATACGGTATCGAATACCCCCGCGCTCAATCTCGTCGCCTATCCGGGCGCCTTTGCCGGAGAACATGTCGGCCTTGGTCTTTTTGAGCTCTTTCTGTAGCGACGAGTGTTCTTTCTTCAGTTGCTCCACGCCCGCCATCGAATCGGCCTCGGGACGACCGACAATGGCAGCGACCTCCTGGCGATACTTCTTGGCCTGAAGCATGTAATTGACGGCCTCTCGTCCGGTGATAGCCTCAAGTCGGCGGACGCCGGAAGCAATACCCGTTTCCAGGACGATAAAGAACGGCCCGATCTGGCTGATTTCAGATACATGGGTTCCACCGCACAACTCTTTCGAGAAATCGCCAACCGAGACCACCCTGACGTCATCTTCGTACTTCTCGCCAAAGAGGGCCATGGCGCCGCTTTTTTTGGCCGCGTCGATATCCATAATCTCCGTCTCGACCCGGGCACCCCTGAGGATCTCGTTGTTGACGATCTCTTCGACGGCGCGGATTTCATCGGGTGTCATCGGCTGGTGATGTGAAAAGTCAAAGCGCATGCGATCCGGCCCGACATATGAACCGGACTGTTTGATATGGCTGCCCAGCACCTGTCGGAGAGCAGCGTGAGTCAGGTGGGTGACGGTGTGATTGCGCTGTATGTCCCAGCGACGCTCACAGTCAACCTCGGCCGTGACCTTGACACCTTTTTTTATGTTTTCCGGTTTACCGCTTGATAGCCGCCCTTCGTGAACATAATAATCCTGGTAGAGGTACATGGCACCGACGGTAATCTGGAAATCGTCGGTGAATATCCTGCCCACATCGCCGATCTGACCACCCGCCTCCGCATAAAAAGGAGTCTTGTCGAGGATCAGGACATATGTTGCGGTTTGAGCCGCTTCGTCAGCTGCTTCTACAAGTCGTACATCCAGAATTTTCGCCTTGCAGCTTAGTCCGGTCCTCACGAACTGGGTGGCGGGCAGCTTGAGACGCTCTTTGTCGAACATATCCGTAATCACCGATGAGTGATTCTCGAATGTGGTGGCCGCGCGCGATTGTTCCCGCTGGCGCTCCATGGCTCTATCGAAACCGGCCTGGTCAAGGGTAAGGCCTTTCTCAGCAGCCATGATTTCGGTCAGGTCGTAAGGGAAGCCGTAGGTGTCGTAGAGCCGGAAAACCTCCTCACCATCGATAACCTTACCTTTGGTGTTTCTGGCAATTTTCTCAAACAATTCCAGGCCGGTTTCCAGCGTTCGCCCGAATGACTCCTCCTCGGCCCGCAGTACATTCTCTACATGGGTTTGCTTTTCTTTTATTTCCGGGTAGGCCTCACCCATTTCGTCCACCAGCTTCGGGACCAGCTTACATATGAATGGTTCATGAGCACCCAGCAGTCGGCCGTGGCGGGCGGCCCGGCGGAGAATGCGACGAAGCACGTATCCCTGGCCTTCGTTCGATATCCCGGCCCCGTCGGCAATGGCGAAGGTCAGCGCCCGGAGGTGATCGGCAATCACGTGATGCGACGAGACGTTATCCTTGTACTTCGATTTGGTAATTTTGGAGATGGTTTTGATTATGCTCTTAAACAGATCGATCTCGTAATTGGAGTCGACATCCTGCATAATGACGGCAATGCGCTCCAACCCGGCGCCGGTGTCTACCGATGGTTTGGGCAGATCAACAATCGTTCCATCGGGTTGCTGATCATACTGCATGAAAACCAGGTTCCAGATTTCGACAAACCGTTCCGACTCACCATTGACAACGTCTTCCGGTCCGGTCCCGAAGCGCTCACCACGGTCGTAGTGGATTTCACTGCAAGGTCCGGCCGGGCCGACCTCCCCCATCGACCAGTAGTTGTCTTTCTTACCGAAGCGAAGAACCCGGCCGTTTTTGAGTTCCGGCGCGATTTTCTCCCACAGTTTGAAAGCTTCATCGTCGGTTTCGTAGACGGTGGCGTACAGCCGGTCGGGGGTAAGCTGGAGTTCTTTTGTAATCCATTCCCAGGCGTAGTAAATGGCTTCTTCCTTGAAGTAATCGCCGAACGAGAAGTTGCCCAGCATCTCGAAGAAAGTGTGATGGCGGGCGGTGAAACCGACATTATCGAGATCATTATGCTTGCCGCCGGCCCGGATGCACTTCTGAGCGGTCGTGGCCCGCCCGAACGTCGGCTTCACCTTGCCGGTAAAGTTGTCCTTGAACTGGTTCATCCCGGCGTTCGTGAAGAGAAGCGTGGGATCCCCGTGCGGGATCACGGGGCTGGAGGGGACCAGCTTGTGCTCGTTTTCCTGGAAGTACTCCAGGAAGGCCTGCCTGACGTCAGTTGCTTTCATCTGTCTCTCGGTCGCCTCTCAATTGTGTCTTCCATAG
>CP070756.1:1414605-1417220 GCA_020348905.1 Candidatus Zixiibacteriota bacterium | reverse complement strand
GTTACTCCTGCTCCCGCAACGTTCGTCAGCGCCTCCACCCCCGGAAGTTGCTTTCCTTCCAGAAATTCCAGCGAGGCTCCCCCTCCGGTGGAAATGTGCGTCAGTTTATCATCCAATCCGGCTTTCGAAACGGCCGAAGCTGAATCACCACCGCCGACAACCGTGACGGCACCTTCTTCGGTCAGGTCAGCCATCAAACGGGCGATAGCAAATGTGCCTTCGGCGAACGGTTTGGTCTCAAACACTCCCATTGGCCCGTTCCACACCACCGTGTTGGCGCCGGCCAGCGTTTCTGCAAATAGTTTGATTGATTCCGGTCCTATATCTAAACCTTTCATGCCGTCGGGTATACTGTCGAATGCCACAACTTCCGTTTTGGCGGTGTCGGAGATCTCAGGCGCGATCACGATATCGGTCGGAAAAATGAGCCTGGCCCGCGAGCCTTCCGCCTTCTCCATGATTTCCCGGGCGAGATCGATCTTATCTTCCTCCAGAAGCGAGTCTCCGATCGGTTTGCCCATGGCTTTGAAGAAGGTAAACACCATCCCGCCGCCAATAATCAGAAAATCGACCTGGTTCATCAGGTTGGTGATAACGTCGATCTTGCCGGAGATCTTGGCTCCACCCAGGATAGCTGCGAACGGTCTGGCGGGGTTGGCCAGGGCCTGCCCCAGGTAGCGTAGTTCCTTTTCCATCAGGTAGCCGGCAACCGATTGGGCAAAATATCGCGTGACCCCCTCGGTTGAGGCATGGGCGCGATGGGCCGAGCCGAAAGCATCATTGACATAAATATTGGCCAGCGATGCCAGCTTCTTGGCGAATTCCGGATCGTTCTTTTCTTCCTCGGGGTGAAAGCGCAGGTTTTCCAAAAGCACACAGTCGCCGTCGCACATCTTGCCAACGACGTTGGCGGCTTCCGGTCCGATACAATCCTCGGCGAAATGAACCTCCTTGCCCAGAAGCTCCCACAGCCTGATAGCAGCGGGGCGCAGCGACATTTCGGCAACGTGTTTTCCCTTGGGACGACCCAGGTGAGAGCATGCAATTACCATCCCGCCGTCGCCCAGGATTTTCTTGATTGTTGGCAGCGACGCCACGATTCTCCGGTCGTCGGTAATATTCTGATCGGAGCCCAGCGGGACATTGAAATCAACCCTCAACAGGACTTTCTGCCCCTGGAAGTTTATATCATCAACCGTTACCTTGTTCATCAGTAATACCCGTTTTCAGATCCTTACAGCATTATGTTCAACATGTCGATCATGCGGTTGCAGAAACCCCACTCGTTATCATACCAGCTGAATACCTTGGCCATGTTACCCTGGGTTGCGGTCAGGGCGGCATCAAAAACCGAGCCGTGCGGATTTCCGATCACGTCAATCGACACAATCGGGTCTTCGCAATACTCGAGCGCCTTGGCCAGCGGTCCCGAGGCGGCTTTCTTGACAGCAGCATTGATCTCTTCGGCCGAGGCTTCCTTCTCCAGGATAACGGCCAGATCGACCATCGAGACATCAAAAGTCGGAACCCTGATAGCACAACCGTCCATCTTGCCCTTGAGGGCCGGAATCACTTCCGATATTGCTTTGGCGGCACCGGTGGTGGTCGGCACCATCGAAAGAGCTGCCGCGCGGGCGCGCCTGAGATCGGAATGAGGAGCATCCAGCAGCCGCTGGTCGGATGTGTATGAATGGATGGTGGTCATGAAGCCCTTGTCGATACCGAAGTTGTCCATGAGAACTTTGGCTACCGGAGCCAGGCAGTTGGTAGTGCACGAGCCGATTGATATGACATGGTGCTTGTCTTTGTCGTACTGCTTGCAGTTTATGCTCGGGATAAAAGTGCCGTCGTGCTCTTTGGCGGGGGCTGAAATAAGAACCTTCTTGGCGCCGGCCTTGATGTGCGCCGAGGCTTTTTCCTTGGTGCGAAAAAGACCGGTGCACTCCAGCACCACCTCGGCTCCAAGCGCCTTCCACGGCAGTTTCGAGGGATCCCGTTCGGCCGTGACCGGGATTTCTTTTCCATCGACATGTATTGATTCACCGGCGGCTTTAACATCGCCGGGGTAGCGGCCGTGAACAGAATCGTACTTCAAAAGGTGAGCCAGGGTTTTGGCGTCGGTGATATCGTTAATGCCGACGACCTCGATATCAGTGCCCCGGGCCGCCTTGAAAACCAACCTCCCGATGCGACCAAATCCGTTGATTCCTACTTTCATCAAACCCTCCGAGTGGTAATGAATTACTTCTTGTTTCCGTAAAAATACTTGGCGCCAACAGTAACCGCAAGCGCGTCATAATCGCGCACCGTCACCAATGACTGCGAGAAATTTATGGGCATATATTTGACGTTCATTTCCAGGGCTACCTTGTCGCTCAACAACCAGTCCGCCCCGCCGCTAATGGTATAATTGAAGTCGGTTTCCGAGTCGGCGTTAATATCGGAAAAGAAAGGATCGCCGGTGGTAAACTGAATATCCTGCCGGCCATAGTATAACCCGCCCCCAACCGCCACGTAAGGATGCAGCCTTGAGTCTGGAATCGATAAAGGATAATACTTCAACTGAAGCAGGAATGGGTAGATCAGCAAGTTGCCGATGTCGGTGAACACCCCCT
>CP070756.1:1405710-1414505 GCA_020348905.1 Candidatus Zixiibacteriota bacterium | reverse complement strand
GATACTGGAAATCCGCACCGATCGTTATTTCCATATCCCCCCCGTCGGGATCGATGAATCCGAGCTTCAGTCTTCCGTCGGTGTGGGCTGAAAGTCCGTAGTTGAAGCTGCCGGAAAAGGAAGTCGCGTCAGCCAGACCAATCGCAAAACCAAAATTGCCGTGCCCCATACCCACCGTGGAGGCCGTGCTTAAAGCACCGAAGGACGAGCCAACGGCATCGCGAGCGAAAGAAGCAGGAGCTACCAGCAAAACAAAGCATGCAACGGCTATGAGAGTCTTTTTCATATGGTTTTCCTCTATTTTTGTGGTTTGCCTGTTGACTGAGCCAACTTATGGCATCGCCGTTTGGGCGTCAAATAAAAAAAGTGCCGTTCCTTATCCTAATGTACTGCCGAACATTGGTTAAGTTTCACCGGGCCAATATTAGTTGACATAACCAGGGCGGCTGCTTTTTTTGCGGCATGCCATTCGGTCAATATTAAGGCGGCCATCTGCCCTGCCAAGACCGGTGGTTTCAATTTGAAGTAGAATTATGAATATATTGATACAGGAGAACAGCTCATGACTGACGGTTCTGATATGTATCAGCCTGAGCTTGAACGAGCGCCGGCTCGGGGAATCTGGGGCAGCCGGGTTGGGTTTATCCTCGCGGCGACCGGTTCGGCCATCGGACTCGGCAATATCTGGAAGTTTCCCTACATCACCGGTGTCTACGGCGGCGGGGCTTTCGTTTTGGTCTACCTGATCTCGGTGGTTATCGTCGGCCTGCCGCTGATGATAGCCGAGCTTATGATAGGCCGGCATTCGAAAAAGAATCCTGTGGGAGCTTTTAAGACCCTCCATCATCCCCGCTCACCATGGCAGCTTACCGGCTGGTTGGGTGTCCTGTCCGGTTTTGTGATTCTGTCTTTCTATTCGGTCGTGGCCGGATGGGCGATGGCCTATATCTTTAAGTCCGCTGCCGGTTTCAGCGGCACTGCCGAACAGATCCAGGGTGAATACGGGGCGCTGGTTGCTGACCCCGCCCTTTCTATTCTCTGGCATACCATCTTCATGGTACTATGTATTGGTATTGTGGCCGGCGGCGTACAGCGTGGGATCGAGCGCTGGTCCAAAATCCTTATGCCGACCCTGTTCGCCATTTTGCTGGGACTTATGGCCTATGGCCTCTTCTGGACTGACGGTGGAGCCAGGGCAATGAACTTTCTTTTCAAGCCGGACTTCAGCAAGCTCTCGGCCGAGGCGGCCCTGTCAGCGTTGGGACACGCCTTCTTCACTCTATCGCTCGGGATGGGTGCCATGCTTACCTACGGCAGCTACATGCGGCGCGATGAAAGCATAACGCGAGACGCTATAACGGTATCAGTGCTTGATACAGTTATTGCTCTCATCGCCGGAATAGCCATTTACGCGCTTGTTTTCAATTTCGACACTGACCCGGCCGCCGGACCGGGATTGATTTTCCAGACACTGCCGGTGCTGTTCGCTGAAACCGGTCCCTGGATATCAGTACCGTTTTTCATACTCCTCACCTTTGCTGCCCTTACGTCGGGTATAAGCCTTTTGGAGGTGGTCGTATCTTACTTCATCGACGAACGACGCTGGGGACGAATAAAATCGACTCTGATCCTGGGTACTGCCATTTATCTATTTGGCCTGCTCTCGGCAGTGGCTGCCCTGACGGTGCCCTTCCGCGGCAAGCAACAGGGTTTCTTTGACATATTCGACTTCATCAGCACCAATTACATGCTGCCCATCGGCGGATTCCTCACCTGCTTGTTCGCCGCCTGGGTTATGAAGAAAGCTTCCATGATTAGCGAGTTCGGCTCCGGGGGCATTATGTTCAAGGGACTGGTTTTTGTGCTGAGATTTGTAACACCTGTGGCCGTGCTGCTGGTGCTGCTTCACGGTCTGGAGTTGCTGCCGTTTATGGAATACTGATAGACCTCAATGAATCTGGATTATAAGAAAAGCCGGCCTTGATGGCCGGCTTTTTCAGCTTTCATCAGCCAGGTACTCAAGTGCTTCCCGCTTCAATTTGTCAATATCGAAACCCTGAAGGTCAACAGTTTCAAGAAAACGCAAGAAGCCGGTGTCCAAGCGGCCAATAGCCGAACGCCCAAATATGCTCGCTTCACCGGAGGCCGCTTTCTCGAACGAAATGTCCAGAGAAAACGATTTCTGTTTCAGGTCGGTTATAACATCGGCCGGCATTGTTTTAAGCGTTTCCTCGGTGACCCCTTCAACTTTCAACCGGACTATCTTGTCAGAACCGTCAACCTGCTGGACGGCATCACGAATGATTTCCGCCAGCTGGTCTCCCCTTTTTCCGGTTGCATCAATGGTATCAAGACTGACCATGTTCCGGGTGGTTACCTGGCGAAATTCGACCTCGAACGGATTCATGTTAATCACCGCAAAGCCCTTCGACGCATCCCGCTCCGATTGGGAAAGGCGCTCAGTGGATCCGGCATAGAATGCTCTCGGAGACACCCTGGTATGGTTATGATAATGGCCGAGGGCGGCGTAATCAAACTGCTGAAGTATCTCCAGGGGAATTTCCTGTTCGCCGAGATCGGCCATAGAGAACTCCGGCATGCCGGCAGCCACACCATGGACAATTAGTATATTGTATTCGGCTTCGTGCGACGGCAGGCACTTTGTCAACTCTTCATTCTGGACAGCTGTGGTAAGGCAGTGCGGCAGCGCGAAGAAGCGGGCTCCCTTGATATCCAAAATTCGTAACTTTGAACGGGCAGCTATGAACAGATTGTCGATATGCCCGAAAATGTCCAGGGCCGCTCCGACATGAGCCTGGCGAGGCGCGTCATGATTGCCGGCGATTATCACGGTCGGTATTCCATTCTCGACCGCGAGCCGATAAAGTTGCTGACCGGTTGTAGCGAGGATACGATTTGTGGGCCTTGCGGTATGGAACAGGTCCCCCGAATGAACGCAGACGTCAGGTTTGATGCTGATAATCGCGTCGACGGCCTCGATAAAACTGTTGACGATATCCTCCTGGCGAAGCGTCATGCCGCTTGGGCCACGAGCCGGATGAGATTCCCCTGCCCCGAGGTGACTGTCCGACAAATGACAGATCTTCATAAACGTGAATATAGCGGGAGAACCTGACCGGGGAAATCACAAAAATGGGCCGGCTGGCGGATGGAGATTCCGTCAGATTTAGTACAGGTCGTACCTGGCGATTCGATCCCTGAGAGTGTTGCGCGAGATGCCAAGGGTCTCGGAAGTTTTCACCTGGTTTCCATCGAAATGTCTCAGACACGAAGAGATAACGGCCCGTTCGAAGGCGGACTCCAGAAACTGGAAGATCTGACCGCGCGAACTGGCTATCAGTTTGGGCATTATCGGATCGATAATCTTCATGAAAGTGTCGGTGTAATCGTCCTTGAGAACATCCAGATCAAGGTCGAGTCCGCCGCCCTCTTCGGAATACATCGGAAAATCTTCCGGCTGCAGGGTGTCGTTTTTCGACATAACCATGGCCGTGTGCAGGTTGTTTTCCAGCTCACGCACATTGCCCGGCCAGCTGTATTTACTAAGCACCTGCATACCCTTCTTGGAGATTTTCTTCACCGGCACCTGAAGTTGATTGGCGAACTTCTTCACAAAGTGATCGACCAGAAGCGGGATATCACTCTTACGTTCTCGAAGCGGCGGTATATAAATGGAAACAACCTTCAGGCGATAGAACAGGTCGACGCGGAAAGACCCCTCCTTCATGCACTGGACAAGAGACTTATTGGTAGCCGCAATGATGCGGACGTCGGTTGTAATGGACTCGTTACCGCCTACCCGTTCGAATTGCTTCTCCTGCAATACGCGAAGCAGCTTCGATTGAGTCAGCATGGACATATCGCCGATTTCGTCGAGAAACAATGTTCCCTTATGAGCCTGCTCGAACTTGCCTATACGTCTGAAATAGGCTCCGGTAAAAGCACCCTTTTCGTGTCCGAACAACTCGGATTCCAGCAGCGTCTCGGGCAGAGCGGCACAATTCACCGACAGGAAGGAGCTGTTGCTCCGGGGAGAATTGCGGTGAATCGCCCTTGCCACCAGTTCTTTTCCGGTGCCTGACTCGCCGAAAATTAGAACGGCAGCGCTGGTTTTGGCCACCTGGCCGATCAGCTTGGCAATCTCCACAATTTCCGGCGACTGCCCGATAATCTCATCAACCTCGTGCTCAACTTCGCCAACAGGCATTTCGACAGGTTTCGGCTTGGCCGAGTAGCCACAGGCCTTGTTAACCATGTCGATCAGCTTCTGAATCTCGAACGGCTTGGTCAGGTATTCGAAAGCCCCTTCCCTCATCGCCTCAATAGCGTTTTCGGTGGAAACAAAACCCGATATAACAATGACCGGCAGATTGTCCTTTATCTGCTTGATCTGTCTGAGAACATCAAGACCTGACAGGGAAGGTAAGTTAACATCGAGCATGACCAGGTCAACATCATCGTGCTCACGTACGTACTCGCCAACCTCGAGGCCGTCATCGAGGAACTCGAACCGGAACTTCTCCGGGTCAAACAGGTTGGCTAAAGATTGGGATAAGTCCTTATCGTCGTCAACAAGTAGTATGTTCTTCATTTCTTTTTTTCAATCTGCGGATATTCAATATTATTATCGGCCGGGACTGTTTTTTTTGCAGTCCAAAAGTGCCGGAAAGGGGCTGTTTCTCTGGACTTATGCGGAAATCACGGCCGTCATCGCAGGACCCGGATTCAACCCTGTACGGCTCCTGAGCCCTCAATCAAGCGGCAGGCGCAGTTGAGCACTGAAGCTGGTAGGCAAGATCGGTATACGTACGCATATACAGCTGTATAGGCCAATTGCACAATATAGGTACCGTCCTACCCATCGGCCGCAGGAAGTGTTTCAAAATGGTATACTACTCAAGGTCGATCAGAAACCGGGTGGCCACGGCAGTCCAGAAGAAGTTAGTTACAAGGCCAATCCCCAGCCCTATGACCAAAACCCAATAGGCGGCTTCCGGGCCGAATCGTTCAATCAGGGCACCGGCGTTATGAGTTGCCACAGTAACAATCACGGCCGGAACAAAAACGGCCGCCCCCAGGAAGTAGCAGGTGATTGGATTCCTCCAGAAAATCCTGACCGACTCCCCTATCCCCCGAAAGGCGCTTGAACGATTGATGGCAATGTAGGGGATGGTAAAGAAGAATAGCGAGTAAATGAGAAGATAGAGAAATGGCTGAAACATGTATCGAAATACCAGGGCACGCAGTGCGGCCTCCTTCAGGCCGGCCTCAAATACCTTTGGCAGCCAGTCGCTGACAATTAACAATAACCCGTTGAGTACCGCCCAGGCGACGGTCACCTGCAGCCACACAGAAAGAAATTGTTTCGCGGAGGCGACACCGTCGAAGCCTCTACCGAGATAGCTCCGGTAAAACAGAACCGAAACGATGGCCAGAACTCCTCCCTCGAACGGAATCGAAAGGAGCGTCCGCGCCCATCCGAAAAAATACGGCAGCTGAACAAGGTGATCGGGATAATGAGTAAAAGCGGTGGCTTGTGAACTGTCGAACTGCCGGATCCAGATTTCTATCAGACTGAACAGCGTCGGAGAATAGAAGCGGTAATGAACCTGAAGGACCAGCCAGAGAAGGAAGAAGTATCCCAGCAGCAATAGCCAGATACGCCCGCGGCGAAACTGCCTGATGCTTTCGTCGAACAGGGCAAGAACCAGGTTTACGCTGCCAACGAAATCCACCGCCGGCATTCCTACTGAACTTCGTCCGAACCCGCGGCAGCCCCGTGCTGGTCAAAGACAAAAAGCCGGTAATAGGGCCGCGTAACGTCGGAAGGCGCTACGTAGAGTGTCACCAGTGGGTCCCTTACGATGGTGATCTCGGTATCGGTTGTATCCACCGGCGACGTGGCACTGGCGTAAAGACGATAAGACTGAAAATCCGGTTCCAGGCTCTGGGTCCAGGTGAATTCGTTCTGACCGAGAGGATTGATAGTTAAAGCCAGATCAACCGGATCGGGGGGCGTGTTGAGATTGAGCAATTCCGTGGCTACTACCGGCAGGGCATCGTTGCCGGCCTGATCGGTAAAAGTCCCGGTTACCACATCACGATAGAGGTTGGCATTGACAGGAACCTCGTACCGCCCGTAATATACTCCGTCATTAGGTGTCGGGTCGCCGTTAGTCCCGTCATCAAACAACGTCAGACCCGCCACGCCCGTGAAAGAGACCTGCGCCGCTCCAAATACGTCACCGGCGTCGAGTCCAAACGTAACCAGGTCTCCGAACCCGAAGACCGTGTTGGCCGGAGTGATAAAGACCGAATCAATCTCGGCCTGGCTATCGAGCGTAATGCGGTCCTCCAGCCGCTCACCCGACTGCGATCCATCGCCGAACACCAGCAGGCCGTAAACGATCTTGTCGCCATCACCGGCTGAAAGGGTGAAAGCCCGCTCGGGGGCCCACGGAATGAAGTTGGCACCGGCAAACGTTGAATCCTCCGAAAGAATCACTTGCGAAGCGGGGGCAGACGAGTTGACCTGAATGAGGACGTCTCGACCGTTAGTAAATTCGGCGCCACTGTTGATGGTAATCGAAGAATATCCGATAGTGGCCGAAACCGGGGACGACGGTTCTCCTTCCAAGAGGTCGTTATCGACCGAGGCAATCCTGATATAGTAAAGCCGGTTAATCAGCAGGTTCGTGAGGGTGGCTTCGGTGCCGGTTGACGAATCGTGCAGCCTGAAATTGACCGGCAGGGTGTCGGCTACATAAATTCGGTATCTGACTATGTTGGAACTGTCCGTGACCGACCAATCCAGGCTCAGCGACGCGGCGCTTACGAAAACCTGAATGTTAGTCGGCGACGGCGGCGGCTCAGGAACCGACCTGACCGGATCTTTTGACTCAATAGTGCGGTCACAACCGGCCATGACCAGCGTCACCAGCGCGATAAGAACCAGATATCTATTCATCATTGCCCTCTTTTCTAACTAAAACTTCATCGATAACGCCAATCCCAGATTATCGGAGTTGGCCGATGGATTGAGCGATAACCCTTTGACCGTGAAGGTCCCTTTGTTCTCGGGAAAAAAGAACAGGGCGTCTATCACGTTGAGGGCCCATATGCCGATTCCGATTCCGATCGTAACACGTCTGATGTTTTCAGCATCATGAGCCTTATCCTGAGCCGCCTCCAGCAACGGTTGCACCCGCCGGAGGTCATCAACGTTCCCGGCTATAGCGAGAGAATCGTATTCATCGCGTATCTTGACGAAATCCCCGTAACGGTCATCGAATTCGTCATCGGCAACCAGGTACCCTGCACCCGCAGCCAGGGTCAGAAAGGTAAAAAGGTAACCTTTGGCTTTTTTGTCAGCGTACCGTTGTCCCCAACCGGGAATGAAAAGCGACCTTACCGCCGTCTTAAACCTGGTTTTTGGGGACAAACGAATATCCATCTCCATTTGCTTGGTTGGGTCCAGATCCACCCTGGTCTTGTAGGTTTCAAATCCATGTTTTTTGAGAGTGAGTTTATATTCCCCTATGAGCAAATGTCGGAAACGGGCTGGTGTCACGCCCGATACTTTGGCCTCGCCAGATAATTTGACTGACGCCCCCTGCGGATCCGAACGAACCGTTAAATCGCCTGTCATAGTCATCTGCGCACCGGCTGCCGCCGGCAGGAAGACCGCAGCAATCACAGCAAATGTATAGTTTTTAACCCTCATTATGATCCCTGTCGTTTTGGTTAATAATGACCCCGATTGATATTAGAACACCACTTACGCCCCGTCGGTTCACAACTCGTCACAAAAAAAGGCCGTGACAAAAGCCACGGCCTTAGCATGGGAGCCAATGTTAACAAGCACCTTTACCGGTTATAACAACGATAACGGTCTTGAGGATTATCTTTATATCTGTCCAGAATGACCTTTTCTCAATGTACTCCAGGTCATAGCGGACCTTGTTTACTACCGACGAAAGCGAGGAATCATAGCCGTTCTCCACCTGGGCCAGGCCGGTCAACCCCGGCTTGACATCGAGGCGGTTGGCATATCCTTTGACCTTGGTCGACAGATCGAGTACAAAACTGGGACGCTCCGGTCGCGGTCCAACCAGGGCCATATCCCCCTTGAGAACGTTCCAGAACTGTGGAATCTCGTCAATTCGGGTTTTCCGCAGAAAATTGCCGACCCGGGTGATGCGAGGGTCCCGCTTGGTGGCCCAGACCGGTCCCGAATCCTTCTCGGCATCGGTGACCATCGTCCGGAACTTATAGACCTTGAAGGGACGACCAAGATAATCGGTACGGCGGCGCTCTCTGGCCCGACGGTCAGGGGCATCGGCTCTCTGATATGAGCGGCGATGCCTTTTGCGACGATTTATACCTATCCTGGTCTGGGCGTAGAAGATCGGCCCGCGAGAATCCAGCTTTATTAAGACAGGCACGACAATCCAGAAAGGTAGTGTCAGTACCAGGCCGACTACCGAGCCTATGATGTCCATCGAGCGTTTGATGAAGCGGCCAAACATAAAGAGCAAACTTCCCCTCTTTGTCAGGATTGCCGGTACCGCAAATATAAACACC
This sequence comes from Candidatus Zixiibacteriota bacterium, assembly GCA_020348905.1. Taxonomy (GTDB): domain Bacteria; phylum Zixibacteria; class MSB-5A5; order GN15; family FEB-12. Next base: position 1,405,901 of record CP070756.1, on the reverse strand, counting down.
GAGGTCAATAAAACGAACAACAATCCCTTAAAATACTCAGAGAAAAAGAAATTCACCTGGTCGGCCAGAGTCAAGCTCTCGACGCCGGCAACAGCAGAAACCGGCGCCGTCAGACCTGAAGCTGCGCCATAGGTGATTGATTCCCCCGGGATAGCCGCCACATTTTCAGAACGAAGGTCTAGCCCACCTTT
>CP070756.1:1402738-1405610 GCA_020348905.1 Candidatus Zixiibacteriota bacterium | reverse complement strand
TTCTTAGGTGGACCTCGCAATACCGCCCGCGTCCGCTGGTTAAAACTGGATTCATGCTGGGGCTGGGAGAAACTCTCGACGAGGTAGTCGAACTGATGCGTCAGATTCGGGCGGTCGGTTGCGACATTGTCACAATAGGTCAGTATCTTCGGCCATCTTTGCTTCACTTGCCGGTCGAAAAGTATTATCATCCGAATGAATTCGACAAGCTGGCTGAAATCGGCCGCGGTCTTGGTTTCGGTCACGTGGAGGCGGGCCCGCTGGTGAGAAGTTCTTACCGGGCTTTCACCCAGTCGGCCAGGCTTATGAGTCAGAAATGCTGAAGAAGATAATCATCGCCAGACATCATGGTTTCTGCATGGGTGTCAAGCGGGCTATCAAAATCGCTGAGGAAACTGCTCGAGAAGAGATAGGTAACGTCACCATTCTCAATGAAATCGTACATAACGAGGCCGTGGTAGAGATGTTCAACCGGCAGGGTGTCAACCAGGCGTTTTCCGTTGACGACGTTGAAAAGGGTACCGTGATTATTTCTGCCCATGGAATCGCTCCGGCTGTCATCAAGGATGCTCGGGCCAAGGGACTTAAGGTCGTCGATGCTACCTGCCCGCTTGTATCCAGAATTTACTCCATCATAAACAAGATTGTAACCAACGGTTATGATGTTATCCACTACGGCGATCCCGGTCACGATGAAACCCATGGCATTGTGGGGCAAGCTCCCGAACACATTACGGTCGTCTCCAGCCGCGACGAATTGCTGGCTTTGCCCCAATGGAAAGACCGCAAACTGGGCTTCACGGTGCAGACGACCGCCCACCTGGAAGAATTCGCGGAGATTGAGAAACTGGCCCGAGAAAAATGGCCGCATATCGAGATATTTAACACCATCTGCAATGCCACCGGCGAGCGTCAGAATGCCATTATGGATCTGGCCCCGCGAGTGGACCTGGTCCTGGTGGTCGGTTCGCAGTCGTCAGCCAATTCGAGAAGGCTGGCTCGGATCTCTGCAGCCATCTGCGGGAGAGGTACCCTGATCGGTTCAGCGCAGGACATTGATGAAGGCTGGTTCACCGGGGATGACGGGGTTAAGGCCGTGGGGATTTCTGCCGGAGCTTCCACGCCGGACTTCCTGGTTGAGGAAGTCATTGATCGCCTGGTGCAAATATCGGGCGACGCCGCCGAGGTGATCCTTCCCGAAGAAGCGACATCAGGCGACCAAGAACAGGGCGCGAAATAGAAAGGCTTTTACCGCGTTGATGCGATGACCTTGACTGGGCACCGTGTGAAGCCGCTGAAAATACTCCAGGGGCCATCGTTTTGCAGGTTTGTATTGCTGGCAAGAATCCGCGTTGTACGGGCAAGAATGTGATTGATTTTTCTGCCCCGTTTGTTATCTTGGTATCTCAGCAATTCGAGAAAATTCGTTCAGCCGCGATCAAGTGTGTTCAGGTACTGCCTGATGACGCCGTAGCAGAAAACCAGCAGTATCTTTTACCTTCCGACAGAACTCGTTGTGCGGAACGGGCGACCGGTCCGGTCACTGTCGGGCTTCAGTAAAGCGATAGCAAGCCGGTTCGAGTTCTCTGCAGCCTGTGCTGTATAAGTCGAATGGGAGCAGTAGCTATGTTTCAGAAAGTACACAAGTATCTGGCCAGTTATGTGCCGGAGCGGACCAGCGTCCTGCGTGAAATGGAACAGTATGCGGCGGAGAACAGTTTCCCGATCGTCGGACCGCTCGTGGGAAGGTTCTTGTATCAGATGACGCTGATGATCAAAGCCCGACGAATTCTGGAACTGGGTTCCGGATTCGGCTATTCAGCCTTCTGGTTTTCGTTGGCGGCCGGCGCCAAAGGTCACATTGTCATGACCGACCGGGACAAGAGGAACAAATCGAGGGCCTTTGACTATTTCAAGCGCGCCGGACTGCAAAGCCAGTTCCTTTTCAAGGTCGGTGACGCCGTGAGTCTCGCCAGGAGACTTGACGGGCCTTTCGATATAATTCTTAATGATATCGACAAGGAGAGCTATGTGAAAACGCTTGACCTTGCCGCCGCAAGACTGCGCCGTGGCGGGCTTTTCATAACTGATAACATTATCTGGTCGGGCAGGGTTCTGGAGAAGAAGCAGGACAAGACCACCCGAGCGATTGTCAATTTCACGGAGGATCTTTACAGAGACAGTCGCTTCTTTACGACAATCATGCCCATCCGCGACGGACTGGCCATCTCAGTTCGTCTATAGCGGCGTTCAGTCGGGTTTGGAAGCGATCATGGGAGGATGGCTTTTGCAGGTTTTGCCCGCCCAAAGGTCGTTAGTGACCGGGCGAGGCCGGTGTTGGTTGTTTTTCGAATATCGCGGCTAAATCGTATGGAACAAAAAGGCCGCCTTGTCCGTTTAATATTAGGAAGACCTATAAAGTCAAGACAGGCTTATTCCGATAAGATTATCAGGTCATTCTTCGATTTATTTCTAAGCAAGGTCGATACTTCGTGTTTGTTCAGGTTGGATGAGTCCCGGGATCAGCGTTGATCAGGGTAAATGGCCAGAGTCATTCGGGATATATCGTTGGCGACCATCGCAAAAAAGAACTCTGGGGGTCGACGGAAAATTATTATTGACAAAACTACACGGATTCGTTTAAAAATAGTTGCTTCTGAATTCGATTTTATACTGGGAGCCGATTTCGAGCTGGCGGGGTAGTGATCCCTGAGCTAATCTGTAATCCCAGGATTCTCAGAAACTAATAGTGGTGTGTTCGCGCCTGGTCAACGCGGCATAAGAACCCATGTGATATATTGGAGGATTTATGGCTCTCAAACGCGCAAAATATTATACCTACGGCGATGATGCACTGTGCGTTGAAACCAAG
>CP070756.1:1387487-1402638 GCA_020348905.1 Candidatus Zixiibacteriota bacterium | reverse complement strand
GTGGCATCGGACCATCGGAAGCACTCACCACCAATATCGCACCGTCCATCTGGGCCGCTCCCGTGATCATGTTCTTCATATAATCAGCATGGCCCGGACAATCAACATGAGCATAATGACGCTTGTCACTCTCATACTCCACGTGAGCCGTCGCAATCGTAATACCACGCTCACGCTCCTCAGGAGCATTGTCAATCGAATCAAAACTGCGTACCGCCGTGTTGTTCTTACGACTCAAATACATCGTCATCGCCGCCGTCAACGTCGTCTTACCATGATCAACATGACCAATCGTGCCAACATTAACATGCGGCTTCGTCCGTTCAAATTTCTCCTTAGCCATGACTGGGGCTTCCTCCGCTATATTTTGACACCTTCAAACATTTTCTGGGTAACTTCCTCCGGGATGCGGGCATACTTGGCAAACTGCATGGTAAAAACGGCCCGTCCCTGGGATATATTTCTGAGCGTATTGGCGTATCCGAACATTTCCGACAGCGGCACGGTGACGGCAATCACGGTGACATCGTTTCTCGGCACCATACCGTTTATTTTTCCCCGGCGGGAATTGAGGTCTCCCACGACAGAACCCATGTAGGCCTCGGGCACGACCACTTCGACATCCATGATCGGCTCGAGCAGAATGGGGCCGGCCTTACGGGCGCCGTCCTGGAAAGCCATTGAGCCGGCCACCTTGAAAGCCATCTCGTTCGAATCGACCTCGTGGTAGCTGCCATCGTACAATTCGCACTTAACGCCGGTAATAGGATAGCCTGCCAGGACCCCGTTTAACATCGCCCCGCGGACGCCCTGTTCCACCGCCGGAATAAACTCGCGCGGAATGGTTTTACCGACAATGGTGCTCTCAAAGCGGAATTCCGAACCGTCGTCGGTGGGACCGATACGCAACAACACGTGGCCGTACTGGCCCTTGCCACCGGTCTGGCGAACAAACCTGCCCTCGCACTCGACCGTCTGGGTAATAGCTTCCTTGTAAGCGACCGAAGGTTTTCCGACCGCAGCTCCGACGGAGAATTCCCGCATCAGGCGATCGACAAGAATTTCCAGGTGCAGTTCTCCCATACCGCTGATAATAGTCTGACCCGTTTCCTCGTCGTAACGAACCTTGAAAGTGGGGTCTTCTTCGGCCAGCTTAACCAGAGCGTCGGTAAGTTTCTCCTGATCAGCCTTGGTTCGCGGTTCAATCGATACCGAAACGACCGGCTCAGGGAAAGTCATGCTTTCGAGGATAACAGGCCGCTTGGGGTCGCAAAGAGTATCGCCGGTGGTGGTTTTGCGCAGCCCGATGGCGGCCACGATGTCTCCGGCGAGGGCTTCTGAAATGTCTTCCCGCTTGTTCGAGTGCATTCGCAGCAGGCGGGCAATTCGTTCCTTGATACCGGCCTCCGGATTCAGCAGATACGATCCAGCCTTCACGGTGCCGGAATAGACTCTGACATAGGTCAGTTTACCCACGTAGGGATCGGTCATAATCTTGAAGGCCAGGGCCGAAGCCGGTTCGTCCACGCTCGGTTTGCGCATTATGACTTTGTCGGGTTTGTCTACATCGTGGCCGTTAACGGGCGGTTTGTCGATTGGCGAGGGTAAAAAGTCAATGATGCAATCCAGCAGTTTCTGGATACCCTTATTCTTGAATGACGAACCGCACAACACCGGCACCATATGCGACTCGACAGTAGCCTTTCTCACGGCCGCCAGAACCTCTTTCGGATCGAGCTCCTCATCGTGAAGGAATTGTTCGAGAAGGTGGTCATCGTATTCGGCCACCGCCTCGAGCAACTTCTCCCGATACTCATTGGCCATACCGATCATGTCGTCCGGAACATCAAGATCATCGAAAGTAGTACCGTGGGAATCTTCATGAAAGACTCTGAACTTCATTGACATCAGGTCAATAATTCCGGCAAACATCTCACCTTCACCGGCCGGTATCGCAACCGCCACGCAATTGGTGGCGAAGCGATCGTTCATCATCTTCAGGGTATGGGCGAAGTCGGCCCCGGTGCGATCCATTTTGTTGATGTAAGCGATGCGAGGTACCCGGTACTTGTCAGCCTGGCGCCAGACGGTTTCCGATTGCGGCTCGACACCGCCGACGGCGCAGAACAGGGCAACGGCACCATCGAGCACCCGCAGGGACCTTTCCACTTCGACCGTGAAGTCGACATGGCCCGGCGTGTCGATGATGTTGATGGTATGATCGCGCCAGAAACAGGTGGTCGCGGCGGAGGTAATGGTAATTCCGCGCTCCTTTTCCTGTTCCATCCAGTCCATGGTAGCGGCGCCGTCATGTACCTCACCCATCCGGTGCGTTTTCCCGGTGTAAAACAGGATACGCTCCGTGGTTGTGGTCTTGCCGGCGTCAATATGCGCCATGATACCAATGTTGCGAATCTTTTTAAGTCTTTCCGTATCAGACATAAAAAAATCCCTAACTGATTCTATCCTTTCCAGTTCATCAAAAAAATCGAGGAGCGGCTAAACGTTGCAATCAGCAGGGTTTGAAAACGGGCCTACCACCTGAAATGGGCAAAGGCTTTGTTTGCCTCGGCCATTTTGTGGGTGTCCTCTTTTTTCTTAATGGACGCTCCTTCGTTGTTAGCAGCAGCAATAAATTCACCTGCCAGCTTATCGGCCATGGTGTTTCCCGTCCGCCCCGAGGCATAGGCAATTAGCCAACGGATCGCAAGCGCTGTTCGGCGATCGGCCCTTACCTCTACCGGAACCTGATAGGTAGCACCACCAACCCTTCTGGACCTGACCTCCAGAACCGGCTTGACATTGTTGACGGCCTTGCGAAACATCTCCAGGCCGTCCTGTCCGGTCTTCTTTTCCATGCTGCCCAGTGCCGAGTAGAAGATCTTCTCGGCGGTCGAACGCTTGCCGTTCTTCATAAGACAGGAGACAAACTGGCTCACCAGCCTGTCCTGAAATTTGGGGTCAGGTATTACTTCTTTCTTTATAGCTCTAGTTCTTCTCGACATAACTAAACCAACTATTCCTTAGGCTTCTTGGTCCCATACTTTGACCGGCTGCGTTTACGCTCGGCGACGCCGGAGGTATCCATGGTGCCGCGAATGATATGATACCTGACACCGGGCAAATCCTTGACACGCCCGCCGCGAATCATCACAATCGAGTGTTCCTGAAGATTGTGACCTTCGCCCGGTATGTAAGCGGTGACCTCTATCTGATTTGTTAAGCGAACACGGGCAACCTTTCGCAGGGCCGAATTGGGCTTTTTCGGGGTGGAAGTATAAACCCTGGTGCACACGCCGCGTTTCTGCGGGCAAGACGACAAAGCCGGGGCTTTGGTCTTTTCAATAACCCGGGATCGACCCTTACGAATTAACTGATTAATAGTCGGCAAAATGTCTCCTATTTTCTCTCTCTTAGAATCAAATATATTTCTACAAAGACGCTCATTTTAGCAACTTAGCCCGAATCTGTCAAGGGTTTTTATTAAAAATGTCGATGGCTGAAGTTTCCTTATCCTCTTGTGCGGACTGCATCGCTTCGAGCTCTTCTTCGTCCTCAATGACCACCTTCAGATCACGATATCTTTCGATACCGGTTCCGGCCGGAATCAGGTGCCCGATGATGACGTTTTCCTTCAAGCCGAGCAAATAGTCAACTTTGCCCGACACGGCGGCTTCCGTCAGCACCTTGGTTGTCTCCTGGAAGGAGGCCGCAGAAATGAAACTCTCAGTGGTCAGTGAAGCCCGGGTAATTCCCAGAAGCAGGGGCTGGAAGCGTGCCGGTTCACCACCCTCGGCTATCACGCGGGCGTTTTCCTCGTAGAATTTAATCTTATCGACCTTTTCGCCTTCAAGGAAATTGGTGTCTCCGACATACTCGATGACGACTTTCTGCATCATCTGGCGAACAATGACCTCGATATGCTTGTCATTGATCTTCACACCCTGCAGCCGGTAAACCTCCTGGATTTCATCCACCAGATAAGCCTGCACCTCCTGGTCGCCCGATACCTTCAGAATATCGTGCGGATCCTTGGGCCCTTCGCAGAGCCGGTCACCGGCCATGACTCTGTCGCCGGAGTGAATCATCAGGTGTTTACCGTGAGGAATCAGGTACTCCTGCTCTTCGCCTTCCTCTCCCTTGACGAATATCTGCTGTTGTCCGCGAACGGTTTTGCCGAATTCCACGATGCCTTCGATTTCGGCGATCACAGCCGGGTCGTGAGGACGACGGGCCTCAAACAACTCGGCCACCCTGGGCAAACCACCGGTAATATCGCGTGATTTCGAAATGAATCTGGGCATCTTGACCAGAACATCGCCCTGCTTCACTTCGTGACCGTCGGATACCTGAAGCTGTGCCTCGGTGGGGATCCTGTAGCTGGCCAGCGCCTTACCCTTGGCATCCTGGACAATCACGGTCGGAAAGAGCGATTTGTCCTTGGTGTCAACGATAATCTGCTGAATCATGCCGGTCTGCTCGTCGATGGCCTCGCGGAAGGACACATCCTTAATAATATCCTTGAACTTGACATTACCGGCTTTCTCGGTCAGGATGGTTCCGGTGTACGGGTCCCACTCGAAGATTACGTCGCCCTTGCTGACCTTGTCACCCTCGTTGACGAACAGGTGGGCACCATATGGCAACTGCAGCCGTGTGCGCACGCGGCCGTCATCATCGACGATATGAGCCTCACCAACACCGTCACGACTGGTAACCATAACCGTACCGTCTTCACGGTCGACGGATTTGAGCTCCTTGAACTTGACCGAACCGGTATACTTAGACTCGACCTGCGATTGCTCCGCGATTCGTGCCGCAGTACCGCCGATATGGAAAGTACGGAGAGTAAGCTGCGTACCCGGCTCTCCGATCGACTGTGCCGCAATAACACCGACCGCCTCTCCGATCTGGACCATCTTCATCGTAGCCAGGTTACGGCCATAACACTTGGCACAAACACCGTACTTTGACTCGCAGGTCAAGACCGATCGAATACCGACACGATCGATACCGGCGTCCTCGATACGATTGGCCTGCTCCTCTTCGATTTGATCGCCGGATGAGATAATTATCTCGTCGCTTATCGGATCGAAAATATCTTCCAGGGCGGTTCGACCCAGAATACGATCCGAGAGAGACTCGATAATCTCTTCACCTTCCTTGATGGCCGCCACGTGCAGTCCCAGGATGGTACCGCAGTCCTGCTCACGGATTATCACGTCCTGTGCAACGTCGACCAGACGGCGCGTCAGGTAGCCGGCATCGGCGGTCTTTAACGCCGTGTCTGCCAGTCCCTTACGGGCTCCGTGGGTAGAGATGAAGTACTCCTGAACGGTGAGGCCTTCGCGGAAGTTGGCGGTAATCGGGTTTTCAATAATTTCGCCAACGCCACCGGTGATTTTCTTTTGCGGTTTGGCCATCAGGCCACGCATACCGGCCAGCTGTCTTATCTGCTCCTTGGAGCCTCTGGCACCGGAATCAGCCATCATGTAGACGGGGTTGAAACCGGCGTTCTGCTGGGCAAGATTGTCAAACATCACACCGGCAATTTCACCCGTAACGCGAGTCCAGGTGTCAATCACCTGGTTGTATCGTTCACCGTTGGTAATCACGCCCCGCTCGTAGCGCTTCGTGATCTTGCTAACTTCGGTACTGGCATCTGAGATCAGCTTATCCTTCTCCGGAGGGACGACCAGATCATCAATCGATACGGTCACACCCGACAGGGTAGCGTACTCGAAACCGAGATACTTCAGACGGTCGAGGAACTCGACGGTTGCCTCCTGTCCCAGGGTGGTAAATACCTCCTTGACGACGTCCTCAAGCTTGCCTTTCGTGGTAACGTCGTTGAAGAACGGCAACTCTTTCGGAAGAATAGCATTGAAAATAAGTCGCCCGGGGGTGGTATCCTCCAGTTTATGCTCTATTCGCACCTTAATCAGGGCATGAAGGTCGAGGTGACCGTGATCGTAAGCCGCCATAGCCTCGTCGATCGAGGTAAAGCTCAGGCCTTCACCTTTCACGCCCGATTTTGTCTTGGTCAGATAATAACAGCCGAGCACGATGTCCTGGCTGGGTATGGCAATAGGACGACCCGACGACGGCAGAAGAATGTTGTTGGTAGACAACATCAGCACCCGGGCCTCGAGCTGCGCTTCGAATGACAACGGCACGTGGACAGCCATCTGGTCACCATCGAAGTCGGCATTGAAGGCGGCGCATACCAGCGGGTGCAAGCGGATGGCTTTCCCCTCGACCAGGACCGGATAGAAAGCCTGAATGCCGAGACGGTGAAGAGTCGGGGCACGGTTTAACAGGACCGGATGGTCCTCAATAATCTCTTCGAGAATATCCCATACCTCCGGCCGTTCTTTTTCCACCAGTTTCTTGGCCGACTTGACCGTCTGCACGTAGCCCTTTTCCTCAAGCTTCATAATGATGAAAGGTTTAAACAACTCAAGAGCCATGTTCTTGGGCAAACCGCACTGGTGAAGCTTCAATTCCGGGCCGACCACGATGACCGAACGACCGGAGTAATCGACGCGCTTACCCAGCAGGTTCTGACGGAACCGACCCTGCTTACCCTTGAGCAGATCCGACAACGACTTAAGCGGCCGCTTGGAGTCTCCTCTGACGGAGTGGGTGCGACGACCATTGTCAAACAGGGCATCGACCGCCTCCTGGAGCATTCTCTTTTCGTTCCGGAGAATCACTTCCGGCGCCTGAATATCGATGAGCTTTTTCAGCCGGTTGTTACGGTTGATAACACGGCGGTACAGGTCATTCAGATCGGAAGTTGCAAAGCGTCCCCCCTCCAGCGGCACGAGGGGCCGCAGATCGGGTGGAATGACCGGGATAACATCCATGATCATCCACTCGGGGCGATTATTCGACTGCCGGAAGGATTCGATTATCCTCAATCTCTTGAGAATGTCTTTCTTGCGTTGCGCGGAAGTTTCTACTTTGGCCTGGGCACGAAGCGTCACCGCCGACTCATCGATGTCGATCTTGGCGAGCATCTCGCGGACGGCCTCGGCGCCCATACGGGCGTCAAAGGTCTTGCCGGCTTCCTCCAATTCAAGGAAATCCTCTTCGGAAATAACATCGCCCTCATTATAAGAAGTGTTGCCCGGGTCTATAATCAAATATGATTCATAATACAGGATCCGTTCAAGCTCCCGGATGGATACATCGAGCAGGTTACCGATACGAGACGGAAGCGACTTAAAATACCAGATATGGGACACGGGTACCGCCAGCTGGATATGCCCCATCCTTTCACGTCTGACTTTAGACTGGGTAACCTCGACCCCGCAACGGTCGCAAACGATACCCCGAAACCGGATACGTTTGTACTTACCACAGTTGCATTCCCAGTCTTTGACGGGGCCAAAGATTCTCTCACAAAACAGACCATCCCGCTCCGGCTTAAATGAGCGGTAGTTGATGGTCTCCGGCTTGGTAACCTCGCCGTAGGACCACGACAGGATCATATCGGGCGATGCGATTTGAATTTGGATCGCCGCGAAATCCGAGGGTTTCTTTCTATCTCCCTGACTTCTTCCTGCCAATTCGGCCATGGATTACTCCTTTATTCTAAGCCATCCGTCGTTAGCGAACGGCATCTCTTTCTTAACCCAAAATCTATTTCTCAACCAGCTTTACATCCAGCCCAAGCGCCTGAAGCTCCTTTATAAGGACATTGAACGCTTCAGGATAACCGGGCTCAGGCGGATTCTCGCCCTTGACGATGGCTTCGTAAACCTTGCTTCTGCCGGTCACGTCGTCTGACTTGACCGTAAGCATCTCCTGCAGAGTATAAGCGGCCCCGTAAGCTTCCAGAGCCCAGACTTCCATCTCGCCGAACCTCTGTCCACCGAACTGCGCCTTACCACCCAGAGGCTGCTGCGTAACCAGCGAGTAAGGCCCAATCGAGCGGGCGTGAATCTTGTCGTCCACCAGATGTGATAGTTTGAGCATGTAAATGTAGCCCACCGTGATGGGATTATCGAACGGCTCTCCGGTGAGGCCATCGTAGAGCAGCAGTTTCCCATCGCGGGGCAGACCGGCTTTCTCAAGCTTTTGCTGAATCTCATCCACCGTCGCGCCCTCAAATACGGGCGTGGAGATGTACTCATCGAGCTTCTTGGCCGCCCAACCCAAATGGGTTTCGAGTATCTGCCCGACGTTCATTCGGGAAGGCACCCCCAGCGGGTTCAAGATGATATCAACCGGGCAGCCGTCGTCCATGTAAGGCATATCTTCCATGGGGACTATTTTGGATACAACACCCTTGTTACCGTGGCGACCGGCCATCTTATCGCCGACCGAAATCTTACGGCGGATGGCGATGGTTACTTTGACCAGCTGCTTCACGCCGGGTGGCAGTTCGGCGCCGCGAACGACCTTATCGATTTCAATCTCCATCTCTTGCTTCTTTTGCCGCAGTAGCTCAGAAGCCTCGGCCAGAACGCTGCTGATATGCTTGTTTGCGGTGTTATCGCTGGTGAATCCTTCAGGAGCTACTGCCGAGTCGAAGTCAAAGTCGGTAAAGAAGTCGGCTTTGTACTTATGACCGGCACGAACCACCACTGAATTATCCAGCGCCGAACGAACTGTCTGCGATGTCTTACCGTCGGCCAGTTCGCCTATCCTCTGATTTCGCATGGCAGCGATGTCGTTGATCTTCTTGTTGTATACTTTCTTCAACTGCGCGACCTGCTCTTTTTCCTGCTTCTTGGCTTCTTCGGTCCGCTCCTTGCGGGTGAAGACTTGAGTCTTGATGACAACACCCTTCATCCCGGGCGGAGCCTTGAGGCTGGCATCCTTGACATCGCCGGCCTTTTCGCCGAATATGGCCCTCAGCAGGCGCTCCTCCGGTGACAGCTCCGTCTCACCTTTGGGCGTCACTTTGCCCACCAGAATGTCACCCGCCTCGACTTCGGCGCCGACGCGAATGATGCCCTGTTCATCAAGATTAAGAAGGGCTTCCTCTGAGACGTTCGGGATCTCCCGGGTAATTTCTTCCGAACCGCGTTTAGTGTCTCGCACCTGAAGTTCATAGGCCTCGACATGAATGGACGTGAAGATGTCCTCGCGCACCAGTCGCTCGGACAGGATGATGGCATCCTCAAAGTTATATCCGCGCCAGGGCATGAAAGCCACCAGGACATTGTTACCCAGCGCCAGCTCGCCGTTATCAACGGCCGGACCGTCGGCTATAACATCGCCCTCTGTCACTTCGTCGCCAAGGCTGACGACCGGACGGTAACTGATACAGGTATCCTGGTTGGACCGACGGAACTTGGTAAGCCGGTACTCGTCGTCTTCAACGTAACCGAGTTTGCCGACCCGCTGACGAACGTTCGGCCGAATAACTATCTTCTCGGCGTCGACGTAGATCACTTCTCCCCCACACCGGGCCTTGACCACAGCGCCGGCATCAGAGGCTACCTTTCGCTCCATACCGGTGCCAATCCGGGGAGTTTCGGTTTTCAGCAACGGCACGGACTGACGCTGCATGTTCGATCCCATAAGGGCACGGTTGGCGTCATCGTGCTCAAGGAAGGGAATCAGCGAAGCCGCTACGGAAACGATCTGGCGCGGCGAGACGTCCATGTAGTCTATCTCGTCGGGCTTTATGCTGGGATAATCGGAACGAATACGGGCCGTGACAAATTCACTCCGGAAACGTCCCTTGGCATCGAGCGGTTCGTTACATTGCGCAATGTGATATCGGTCCTCCTGGTCGGCCGAGAGGTACTCGATATGGCCCGTCACACGACCCTTGGAAACTTTACGGTACGGTGTCTCAAGAAAACCGTACTTGTTTATACGGGCAAAGGTGGCCATGGACGTTATCAGGCCGATGTTCGGCCCTTCCGGCGTCTCGATGGGGCACATCCGGCCGTAATGGGTGTGGTGGACGTCACGCACCTCAAATCCGGCCCGTTCGCGGGTAAGCCCGCCAGGCCCCAGAGCCGATAGCCGTCTTTTGTGGGTCAACTCTGACAGCGGGTTTGTCTGGTCCATAAACTGTGACAGCTGCGAGGAGCCGAAAAAGGTATCAACGACCGAAGACACCGTCCGCGCGTTTACCAGCAACTGCGGGGTCAAGTTTTCCTGATCCTTCAGCGATAGTCTTTCCCTTATGGTCCGTGCAATCCTGGTCAGACCGACCGAGAATAGATTGGCCAGCAACTCGCCCACCGTACGGGCCCGCCGGTTACCGAGATGGTCAATGTCATCGGTGAAACCGATGTCGTTACACAGGCCTGTCAGGTACCTGATTATGGCGATAAAATCCTGCGCGTCGAGAGTACTCTTGTCCAGAGAAATCTCCAGCCCCATACGCTGGTTAATCATATACCGGCCGACCTCACCGAGGTCATATCGCTTGTTGCCGAAGAAGAACTTATCGACGAGCGATTCGGCCATTTCCAGTGACGGCGGTTCCCCCGGACGCAGAATAGCATAGATTTTGAAGAGCGCTTCCTCGCGGGATTTGGTGGCGTCCTTTTTCAAGGTGTTGAGAATAACCGGCACTTCACGCTTATCTTTGGCCGGCACGACGCGCAGAGTCTTAATGCCGCTGGCGACGATTTTGTCGATGGCGTCGTCGTCAAGCAGGTCGCCTACCGAAAACAGCACTTCCCCGGTTTCTTTGTCGATCAGCGTCTCGGCCAGGTGGGCATCTTTCAGCTTGGCGTCCTTCTTCCCGCTCAGGCTGACCTTAACGGGTGAATAGAACAACTCAATGATGTCGTCGTCGGAGGAATAACCCAGCACGCGGAGAATGGTTGTCACCGGCAGCTTTCGCTTGGAGTCGATATACAGGTACATGATATCGTTGATATCGGTACTGAACTCCATCCAGCTGCCCCGGTAGGGGATGATACGGGCGGAAAACAGCCGCTTACCGTTGGGATGTATGTCTTCATCGAAAAAGACGCCCGGGCTGCGATGCAGCTGACTGACAATGACACGCTCGGCGCCGTTGATTATGAAGGTACCCCATTCGGTAATCAGGGGCAGCTCGCCAAGGTAAACATCCTGTTCTATTATATCCTTTACTTCTTTTTCCTCACCCTCACCCTCGCGCGAAATCAACCTCATCGTTACTCTGAGCGGCGCTGCGTAGGTCATGTTTCGTTCGCGGCACTCCTCGATGGTATAACGGGTCGGCCCGAGGTGATAGCCGACGTATTCAAGGGAGTAATTCTCGTGTACGTCGGTGACCGGAAAGATCTCGCTGAAGATCTGATGTAGTCCGGCCATCACCCGTTTTTTCTCGGGGATGTGTGGTTGCAGAAAATCGTTGTACGAATCTAACTGAACTTCAAGGAAGTTGGGCATCTCCGTGGCATCGGAGGATGTGCCGTAGTTGATTCTTTCGATCATTTTAGATTGGGTCAAGTTATCACTCTCCTAAAAAGAGACAAAACAGCCCGGAGGACGGCTTTACTGCGTCCGGGTCTATAAAAAACATTAATTTACAATTCCAATTGCTTGGCGATCCTGTCATCGTTATTACTTATCTCCCTATCGTATTTACCAGGGAGCCAATATTGCAGTCAATCAGCCAACAAAAACCAAGAACAGGGAATTTACTGATGCGTAAGTAAAACCGGCCGGGAACCGAGAGGTTCCCGACGCATCATTTAGCTTGGCAGTTACTTTATTTCAACGACTGCACCAGCCTCTTCGAGCTTGGCTTTGGCCTTCTCAGCATCTTCTTTAGCAAGGCTCTCTTTGACCTTGGTCGGGGCGCTTTCGACAAGTTCCTTGGCTTCTTTCAGACCCAGCGAGGTAAGCTCGCGAACGGCCTTGATAACCTGGATTTTCTTGTCGCCGGCTGAATTCAAAACGACATCGAATTCTGTTTTCTCTTCAGCTTCCGCCGCGCCGCCTGCAGCTACGGCAGCACCTGGCGCCATAGCAACCGGTGCGGCGGCCGTCACACCGAACTTGTCCTGAATAGCCTTGGAAAGATCAGCCAGATCCATGGCACTGAGCTCAGAGATCTTGTTGACGATTTCTTCAATCGCTGCGTTTGCCACTTGGTTTACCTCATAGATTCTAAGTTTATCTTATTTACATCTTTACACCGATGGCCTGCTGCCCAGGCGATAAGACCCGGTCGCCTAGAAGCGCGGGCAGGGCCCTTCGGCTTATGGTTTTGTATTAACCTTCACTTTTCTTTTTGTCCGCCAGGGCCTCAATAGTACCCACCAACTCCCTGAAAAAGCCGTCCAGACTCCCCACCAGGCTGCTGAAGGGAGACTCCACAGCCGCCACTAACTGGCTGAGCAGAATGTCTCTGGGCGGAAGGTCGGCCAGACGTTTTATTTCCGCCCCCTCATAGACCTGATTATCAACCACGAAAACCTTCATTCGCGGCAATTCTCTGGCCTTGAAGGAGTCGTTGAGAATCTTAGCGGCCATGGCCGGGTCGTCTGACGAAAAAGCAACGGCGGTCGGACCGATGAAATGCTCATCGATATCGGATACGCCGGCTTCCCTGGCGGCAAGTTTGAGCAGGGTGTTCTTGGCTATCAAATACTTAACGTTATTCTGCCGCAGGTTCTTGCGCAGGACGGTCATATCGGCCACGTTCAGGCCCTGGTAGTCCGTCACAAAAAAGGAGCCGGCTGCTTCAAACAGCTTTTTCATCTCGGCGACGGCTTCGATTTTATCCGGTTTAGGCATATCTTAAAGGGCTCCTTTCCATCTACTTCTTCAACTCGGCCAGTATCTGTTGATGGTCGAGTTTCAAACCCGGGCTCATGGTCGAACAGAGTGAAACTCCCAACAGGTACGCACCCTTGGCGGCGGCCGGCTTGGCACGCATAATAGCGTCGATAAAGGCCCGCACGTTTTCAGCAAGTTTCTCTTGCTCAAACGATATTTTCCCAACCGCTACGGCCACGTTGGCCTGCTTGTCAACCCTGAACTCAATGCGGCCGCCCTTGAGTTCCTTGACAGTCCGGCCAACATCCATAGTCACCGTGCCCGTCTTGGGGTTCGGCATAAGTCCTCGCGGACCAAGCATCTTACCGAGCGGACCGATGATCTTCATCATGTCCGGTGTGGCAACGGCGACATCAAAGTCAGTCCAGCCGCCTTTGACTTTTTCGGCCAGATCTTCCGAGCCGACAAAATCGGCCCCGGCCTCTTCGGCTTCGGTCGCCTTTTCGCCCTGGGCGAAGACTGCCACCCGAACCTGCTTACCGGTTCCATTGGGCAGGGCCACCGTTCCCCGGACCATCTGGTCGGCATGCTTGGGATTTACTCCCAGGCGCACCGCAACTTCGACTGATTCATCAAACTTCGCGAAGTGATTTTCCTTGAGAATCTTAACAGCTTCCTCGACAGGATATCTTCGGAGACGATCAATCTTCCCGCGGTATTCTTGAAATTTCTTGGACCGTTTCATCTAATCCTCTTCTCCCTGGTAACATCGCCTGCCCCAGGTACTAACGAATTCAACTACAACTACTCTACTTCAATGCCCATTGAACGGGCGGTTCCCTCTATCATGAGCATGGCCGTTTCAACAGAACCGGCGTTCAGGTCTTTCATTTTGCTCTCGGCTATCTGCCGAACCTGATCTTTAGTTACTTTTCCGACCTTGTCTTTGTTCGGCACCCCCGAACCCTTGGCCAACTTGGCGGCCATCTTAAGCAGGGTCGAGGCCGGCGGGGTCTTGGTCTCAAACGAGAACGACTTATCACCGTACACGGTTATGATAACCGGTGTCAGAATGCCGTTGCCGCCCTGGGTACGGGCGTTAAAGGCTTTGCAGAATTCCATGATGTTCACGCCGCGCTGACCCAGAGCCGGGCCCACCGGCGGAGCCGGAGTAGCGCCCCCGGCCGGAATCTGAAGCTTTATCAATCCAACTACTTTCTTCGCCACTGGTCAGTTATTCTCCAAAAGATTACAATTCGTCGTTATTTCTTGAGCAGTTCTACCTGCAGAAAGTCGAGTTCCACCGGCGTCGGCCGGCCAAAAATGGAAACCATCACCTTCACTTTGCGACGTTCCATGTTAACTTCGCTCACCGTCCCCGAGAAATCCATGAACGGTCCATCGTTTACCTTGACCCCATCTCCGGCCTGGAACGGAATATCGCTGACCTCTTCGGTCCGGCTGCGATCAATCTGCCCGATGATGCGCTCCACCTCGCTCTCCTTGAGGGCTTTGGGATTGCCCCCGGCGCCAACGAAGTTGGTTATTCCGGGGGTTGAAACCACCAGCTCCTGGGATTGCTTGGTCAACTCCATTTCAACCAGGATGTAACTGGGCAGAAACTTCTTGGTCGAGGTTGTCCTCTTGCCCTGTTTCATCTCGGTTACTTCCTCGGTCGGGACCAGAATCTGGCCGAACATGGCCTCCAGGCCGGCATTGGCCACAGCGGACTCCAGGTACCGCTTGGCTTTCTGTTCGTGTCCTGACAAAGTGTGGACGGCGTACCAACGCAAAGCCATCTTGTCCTTAACCTCCAAATCCACCGCCGAAAATCGCGTGGACAATAAGGGTCAGGATGCGATCGACAACGCCAATGAAGAGGGCAACAATAAGCGAGACGACGATGGTCACAATCGTGGAGCCTATTAGCTCGTCTTTACTGGGCCAGGTTACTTTTCTCAGCTCGGCCACAACCTCTTTTAGGAACTTCGTTATCTTTTCCATCGCAATCCAATCAAAATTTATATCAGGCCAGGAGGGACTCGAACCCCCAGCATCCGGTTTTGGAGACCGGCGCTCTACCAGTTGGAGCTACTGGCCTAAAACTGGATAATTCCCTACCGGGTTTCCTTATGCATGGTATGTTTGTCGCAGAAGCGACAGTACTTACGATATTCCACCCGCTCCGGGTGAAGCCGCTTATTCTTGGAGGTATAATAGTTTCTCCGTTTGCACTCACCGCAGGCCAGTATCACTCGTTCTCTCGGCATCGCAATCCATCCAATCTATAAGCGTTCTCAAAATCCACTATTCAATTACATCGCTGATAACGCCGGCGCCGACGGTGCGGCCACCCTCACGGATGGCGAAACGAAGCTCTTTCTCAAGAGCAATCGGGGTGATCAACTCGACGTCGATCGTCACGTTGTCACCAGGCATCACCATCTCGACTCCCTCC
>CP070756.1:1374869-1387387 GCA_020348905.1 Candidatus Zixiibacteriota bacterium | reverse complement strand
GGTGAATCTGAAGATTCACCGGTCACAACTCGAACCTGAAAATGCCACGGGGGCAGATTAGGACCACGCGAGACGCGTGGCCGCCCACGAGTCACGATGTACCTTCGGTTTTCGCATCAAAAGGCTTGAATCTCGCATCTAGAATCTCCCCCAGTTCCATAAACATCTTGCGAAATCTAATAACGGTCCCCTCAACAAACTCTTGCTCCAGGCTAATTCGAGAGGTCGCGTCACAGAGCGATATTCCCTTGAAAGATGGCGCGTTCTTGAGCTTGTCCTTAAACTCGTTCTTGCGGTCCGAGTTAAGAACTCCATCATTATGGATGAGTTGGTTTCGCACAAAATTGAGGAGTCCGAGCTCATTCTTCTCCTTGAGAAAACCTGGGAGTCTCTTTCTGGCAACCTTTTTTAGATAGAGACTGACCCGTTGTAGTCCTTTATCCTTTAGGTCTTTATGCGATAGTGCCAATCCCATTTCACGCTGAATTATGTCACATAGCTCATTTAACGAATACTCCACGAGACCGTATATGTACAGAAATAGCGATTGTCGTGCCAAGCGCGGGTATGTCTGTTTGAGGTCACCATACTTCGAACTGAGAAGGACACGAATATCAACCTGATTCTCCGCCACCTTTCTTCCAGCATCATCGACTAAACTCTTGTCTAATTCTGCCTTTATCCAAGTCTCGAGATTCTCGTGGAATCCAATCGACTTTCCGAGGCCGTAATCAACCGAAAATAGGAACTCCTTTATATTAGGCATTGCCCTACCCCTCCCACTCCTCCAGCAGCTTGCGCTGCTTCTCGGTCAGGTTCTTCGGTATCTCAACATTTACGGTCACGTACAAATCACCCTGTTTCCCGCCGATGGCAAGGCCCTGACCCTTCAGGCGCATCTTCGTCCCTGGCTGCGTCCCGGCCGGGATACTGAGCGATACGGTCTTGGTCAGTGTTTTCACCTGTGTCCTGGTGCCCTTCATAGCATCGATAAACGAAACCGTCACCGAAGTATAAACATCATTTCCTTTGCGTTCGAAATTCTGATCCGGCATAACTCTCACCGTGATGATTAAGTCCCCGTTTGTCTGCCCATTATAACCCGGTTGCCCCTGCCCCGCCAGTCGAATCTTGCCGCCGTCCTCAATCCCCCTGGGAATCTTCACCTTCAGCTTTTTCCCCGTATTGCCAACTGAGATCGTACGAGTGGCACCGTTGATTGACTCCATGAAGGAGATGGGTAGCTCGGCGGTCAAATCAGGCGCGTATCTGGGCCGCGCCCGATGCAGATCATTTTCAAATATCGACTCCGCCGAACCACCACGGCCACCGAACATCGACGACAATATGTCCTCGAACTGCCCGAATCCATCGGCACTGCTCATTCGAAAACTGAATGTCCCGCCGTTGGGACCTTTGCGCTCCCAGAACTGCGAAAACTGGCCGGGGTCAAAGCCGCCGCGTCCACCGGCACCGGCAAAGGCGCCGTACTTGCGCATGGTATCATACTCGGCTTTTTTCTTGCTGTCAGAAAGGACTTCGTAGGCAGCCGAGACTTCCTTGAATTTGCCTTCGGCTCGTTTGTCGCCTTTGTTTTTATCGGGATGATACTTCTTAGCCAGACTGCGAAACGCCTTCTTGATCTCTTCGGCGGAGGCGTTTTCGCTTACTCCGAGAGTTTTGTAGTAATCCTGCTCCAACTCGTATCACCACCTTTCTTATGACGCCCTCATACTTCTTGTGCCCGTTGAGTCTTCAGACTCAACGGGTACCGGCCCGGTGAATCTGAAGATTCACCGGGCACGAGGTTTGCCCGCCACTGGGTATCTCTCCCTGCAGGCGGGGTCACGCGACCCCGCGCGCAGGTTTATAAGGACGTCCAATGTCCTCTATGCCACAGCAACCATCAACCCTTATTTGCGATTGGCGGGTTCGAAAACGGACCCGCCCTACTTGACCTCCTCGAACTCGGCATCAACAGCGCCGTCATCGGTACCGGTCTTCTTCGACGCATCCGGTCCCGGATTAGCCTGCTGCTGGTTTACGTTCTGATACATCTCGGTCGAAACCTGCTGCCAGAGCTGGTTGAGGGCTTCTACCGACGACTCCATCTCACTGGCGTTGTCGCTATTGATAGCTTCCTTCACCCGACCGACGGCAGCTTCGACTTTGGCCTTCGAGTCGGCGCCCAGCTTGTCGCCAAACTCGCTGAGCTGTTTCTCGCTCTGCCATACCGCGGCATCGGCCTTGTTGCGGGTCTCAACATTCTGCTTGTGCTGCTTGTCCTCGGCCTCATGTGCCTTGGCATCGTCGACCATCTTCTGAATATCCTGCTCGGTCAGGCCCGACGAGGCCTCGATGCGAATATTCTGGGATTTTCCGGTCGCCATATCCCTGGCTGAAACCTCCAGGATCCCGTCGGCATTGATGTCGAAGGTTACCTCAATCTGAGGCAGACCGCGCGGCGCCGGAGGGATTCCGTCGAGGATGAAACGCCCGATAGTTTTGTTGCCACCCGCCATCTCGCGCTCACCCTGCAGCACGTGGATATCCACCTGCGGCTGATTGTCGCTGGCGGTCGAGAAGATCTGCGATTTCTTGGTCGGGATAGTCGTATTCCGGTCAATCAACCTTGTCATCACGCCACCCAGCGTCTCAATACCGAGTGACAGCGGAGTCACATCGAGCAAAAGAACGTCCTTCACGTCACCGGCCAATACGCCGCCCTGGATAGCCGCGCCCACGGCGACAACCTCGTCGGGGTTTACCGACCGGTTCGGCTCACGGCCGAAGAAGTCCTGGACCAGTTGAGCTACCTTGGGCATACGGGTCATACCACCAACAAGGATGACATCGTCAATCTGGTTGATCTTAATGCCAGCGTCGGCAAGAGCCTTCTCCACCGGTTTCATGCTTCGTACCAGCAGGTCATCGACCAGCTGTTCGAATTTCGCCCGGCTCAGCTTTACGTTCAGATGTTTCGGACCGGAGTTGTCGGCCGTGATGAACGGCAGATTGATGTCAGTCTGCATGGCCGAGCTGAGTTCCATCTTGGCTTTCTCCGCCGCCTCTTTAAGACGCTGGAGGGCCATCGGGTCCTTCGACAGGTCGACACCATCGGATTTCTTGAACTGGTCAACCAGCCAGTCAATAATGCGTTTATCGAAATCATCACCACCAAGGTGCGTGTCACCGTTGGTTGAAAGAACCTCGAAAACGCCGTCATTGAGATCAAGTATAGAGATATCAAAAGTACCACCACCCAGGTCGTATACGGCTACCTTGCCGGTCTTCTTCTGATCCAGGCCGTAAGCCAATGCGGCCGCGGTCGGCTCGTTGATTATCCTTTTGACGTCCAGCCCGGCGATGCGGCCAGCATCCTTGGTGGCCTGACGCTGTCGGTCATTGAAATAAGCGGGCACGGTGATGACAGCCTGGTCAACCTTATGGCCGAGATATTCCTCGGCTGTCTTTTTCATCTTGGCCAGAACCATAGCTGAGATTTCCGGGGCGGGATATTCCTTGCCACCCATCTCAATCACGGTTTCACCTGACCCGTTGGCCTTAACTTTGTATGGGTAGTTCTTGATTTCCGAACTAACCTCATCAAATTTCCGGCCAATCAGACGCTTGACCGAAAACACGGTGTTCATCGGGTTGGTTACGGCCTGCCGCTTGGCTACCGTTCCGACCAGACGCTCCCCGTTTTTGTCAATGGCAACAACCGACGGCGTGGTACGGTTACCCTCGGAGTTGGTGATAACCTTCGGCTCACCAGCTTCGATAACTGCCACCACCGAGTTGGTTGTCCCAAGATCTATGCCGATTATCTTTTTCATTTTGTCTTGTTTCCTTTCTTCGTTTTCGAACAAAAGGCCGGTCGAGACGACCGGCCTTTCTACATGCTACGTTAAGGTATGTTGTCTCGATCAAATGTTTAGTTTACGAAACCTTTACTTCGATTTCCTTCGGTTTGGCTTCTTCCCGCTTGGCCAGGGTCAACTCAAGAATACCGTTCTTGTAGTCGGCCTTGACTTTCTCAGAGTCGATAGTCTCCGGCAGCGTGAAGCTGCGGCAGAATGAACCGCTGCGAATCTCGGTGCGGATGAAGTTCTTGCCCTTCTCTTCCGTCTCCGACTTACGCTCACCGCTGACCGAAAGGACTTTGTCCTTGACGGAAATCTTGAAGTTGTCCTTGTCCATTCCGGGGACCTCGAAGCGCATCGTCACATTCTCCTCTGAGTCGACGATATCAACGCGCGGGACGAAGTCGGAATCGCGCTCGACATAGAATCTCGGACTGCCAAAGAAATCGTTGAAAAAGCTGTCGATTTCACGGGCTATCCGGTTGGGGCGTACAACTAAGTTTCTCATTTTTAACACCTCCATTTTATTTTGTTGGTTTCTCTTTTTTCCTGTCTTCACCAGTAGATCAATCAAACTGCGTGCCAAAGATGGTAACTCATTGTTGTAGTTGACATTAAGTATTTGTGGCTGGATTTTGCACCTCAGGCAAGCGCCATTATGGCATATCTATAGCGCCATAGTGGCGGTAGTTTCTGCCTTTGTGTCATCTTGTGTGCTTAAATGGCAGATTGGCAAAAGAAAGCGCCGAAAAAGCGCCTGGTTGAAAATATATAATGTAGGAGGAAGTGATCCGCGCTAATCTACTCGCCGTCAGGGACAAGCCCAAAGCAGGTTATCAGACCGCGGTCGGTAGCCACATAGACCCGACTGCCGTCCGACAAGGGCGAGGCACTGATGGCCCCCTTCAGTTCCCTCTGATCGACCAGAGAGCCATCGTCAACGTCCAGCGAATAGAGCTTGCCGGTCAATGTGCCTACTATAACGTATTGACCTGCCACAAGGGCCGAAGCTCTGATAACATCGACGGTACTGTACTTCCATACTATGTCGCCGGTAAGGGCATCGAGAGCCACCAATTCGCCGCCGCTGTGTCCAACGAATAGCGTCCCCTCCGAAACAGCGGGCGAGGTCCATACCGGTCCGTCGAGCGTCTGCTGCCAAATCCGTTCGCCGTTGCTTTTATCAAGGGCGTATACATTGCCATCCATGTCGGCGACGTAGACCAGATCATCGATAGCCACCGGACTCACCAGCGGTCCATCCAGTTCGGACCGGAACACCTCCGAGCCGTCACGGGGATTCAGCGCATATATGGTCCCGTCATCACCGGGCTGAAAGATAAACCCATTACTGTAAGCCGGTGGTATATGAAATCGGCTTTCGGCCGTGAAACTCCAAACCTCTTCGCCACTCTCGACATCCAGTGCGGTTAAGACCCCTTCTCCAGCCCCCACAATCAGCATGTCATCGACCAGCAGCATACCGGAAGCTACATCCAGAATGTAACGGTCCCAGATTTTCTTGCCTTTGCGCAGATTGACACATTTCAGGAGATTCTTGCGCGGCCCGGTGGCGAAAAAACCCAGGCTGTCTTTCGCCACAAGCCCGCTCTGGACATACCCTTTTGGCTTTATGTGCCCCGAGTATTTCCCGGTTTCGAGTTGCAGAAACCTGATCTTGTTCTTGGCCCCGGGATATATCAACTGGCCCTGATGAATAGTCAGGGGTCCGGCCGGTTTGTCGTTGGATTGGTGCTGCCACACGATATCGAGCTTGCCGCCAAAATCAGCATCGGGAAGCGCTCCCGGAGACGACAGGTTGCCACGGTGATAAGGCCAGGCCGAGCCTGTCACCAGCTCATGTTTATCGGTTTTGTACTTGCCCGAACATCCGACCATCAAAGTCAGAATCAGAAAGGCCGGTATGAAGAGCATGCGGCCGGACATTAGAAATTCCACCCAAAGAAAAAGTCAAAATCTGTGGATGAGCTGATGGTTTCAAAGTCGGTGGTGCGGGTAAAGTCAAAACGCAGTACAATCACGTATCCAAGTGAGACCCTGAACCCGGCCCCGAGCGATCCCAGGAACTGATCGAATTCGTCATCCCAGGCCGACCCTACATCAAAAAACAGGGCCCCCCGGATTCCCCTGAACCCGAGTCCGCCAAACGGAAACCCGATAAGCAGGTTGTCTATCAGGGGAAATCGAAGTTCGTGCGATGCGAACAACACATTTCGGTTATAAAATTCTCTTCTATCAAAACCGCGGAATGACCAGCTGCCGCCAAAATAGATACGCTGTGGCTCCTCACCCGAGGAGCTGAACGCGAACAGGCGGCTGGCAAAAGCGGAATATCTTCCCAACCTGAAGTAGTGTCTCAGGTCGGCCGAGGCCTGGCGGCTGAAAGCGCGAAGATCGCCTACGGACGAGGTTATACCGACCGAGAGGTTATATCGGCGGCCCTCGATAGGACCGGTGAAATCCCACAGGGAGTTATCGTAAACCCAGCTAACATAGTTGGTGACCAGGAATTTTTCGCGCTGAACCAGTCCGAATACTCGTTCGCGCTTGGAATATCGGGCCAGGGTGGTAAAATCAATGCGGTGAAATTTGGATACCGGGTAGCTGAACAGTGATATGGCACCGGCCTGCCGTTCGAAGTAGTAACCGTCAAAATCGTTAAAATACTCATCAAAAAGATGAAAACCGCCGACACCCCAATTCAGCCGCTTCTCGCGGTTTATGTATGTCACGCCGACATTGAACGATTCCAACAACTCGTCCTTGCTGGTGGCGGTATTGGTCAGCAGAAAATGAAAAGCATGATTACCGAGGACGTCGGACAGGCCCAGCTGTACGCCTCCGATTGAACCGTAAACGGGATCGTAGCCAATTGAAGACTGGGCGATATCGAACGAGTAATCGGTATCATATCGCATCGACGCTTCGCGGTAGTTGGTGGCGATCTTCTGTGGCTGCCACGTACCCAGCCCGAACTCCACGTCTCTGGGCACCTCCGCCGGCTCCTCCAAAAGGTCCATGGTATATATGTGATAACCCAGCTTCTGGTACCCGGTGTAAGTGAGCTTCTCTCCGTTATGAGAAAGCCGTGGGTCGAGCGCCCCGGTGGCATACGTCGACTGCTGCGTTACACCGCCTTCATCGTTCAGCAGAAACAGGTTAAAGGTTCCCTTCCGATTAGATGAGAAGTAGATGCCGTTCTCCGAACACTCCGGCGATTTGTCCACGTAGAACCCGGAAGTCAACTGAACAATGAATCCCGTGGTAAGGTCCAGCCGGTACAGATTCAGCCCTCCCCGGTACCCGTCGTGAGCCCGGTCAGAGGCAAAGACCACCGCCTGATCATCCGGCGTGAAAGTCGGATCGATGTCAAAATAGAAATCGTTGGTAAGCTCCCGGTAGCTGCCATCGGAAAGGTCCAAAAGATACAGGTCTGTGACACCGGTCTTCTTGGTGCCGGTGAATACGACTTTTCGCCCGTCATTGGAGAAACGCGGTGAGCGAGCCGCAACCAGACTCTCAAACTCGTACCGCACCGTTACCCGGCCGTGGTTGAGATCGTAAAGATACAGCACATCGCGCTCTTTGGACTTCGACGAAAAGATAATCTGCCCGGTGTTGTTAGCATCGATACCGGATCGAAGTAGATGAAGCGACTCATAATCTGATGACCGTTCACCCTTGACGAGCGTGCGAACGTGCCTTTCGCCGTCAGAGGCCGGCTTCATATAGATGCCGGAGTAACCCATGCGATTAGCTTTGAAAACGACCCAGTCCTTAACGCCGGAGCCGTCATCCCACCGAATCGGCGCGGCCTCGACATTATACCCCTTCCTGGTGACCTTGTGGGATTCCATATCAGGCAGGCCCAGGCTGTCCAGCTGCGGGTAATACCTCTTCTTGAGGCTGTATTCCCATCTTCTCGACAACTCTTTCAGGTCATCGCCGAGGGTAATCTTTACCACTTCATCAAAAGAGCGTCCCTTCGGCCAGTTTTCGAAAATGCGAATGAGCTTGTCGGAACCATAGGCGGAATCAATATAATGGCAAATCGACTCACCCAGCTTGTACATATAGAAAGTGCCTCGGACCTGGTACATCCGCTCAATATTGAAAAGCGTCTCATTGAGGACCATGTCTTTTATCACCATGTCGGCCTGCGTATCCCAGTCTTTTGACCAGAACTCGGCCAGGCCCTCGGTGAACCATAGCGGCGGATATGAGAAGCGAAGCCGGGAGCGACGGGCCGTCACGGCATCAAGCTTCGAAAGGGTAAAAACGTGAACCAGTTCGTGGCGAATGACATGATCGAAATCATAGTATGAGCCGTGAAAGGGAACAACTACTCTGCCCTTTAGATATTCAGTGAAACCGGCCACGGCCTCGGGCAGCAACTGTGGAATAACGTTGGTTTGAGAGAAAAAACCCGGCGTAGAATATACAATGAGGGGAATCTTGTCCGGGACCTCGTGATTGAACCTGATTGCCAGATCGCGGTAGCCATCCTCCGCAGATTTTGCGGCGATGGCGGCGATTTCGGCCTCTTCGGTATAGAAATACACACGAAAATGCTCCGTTGTCATGACCTGCCAGTCAAAGGCCGTGTATTGGACCTTATTCTTGCCGAAGTAGAACTGAGCACTGACAGGATTGGCCAACATCCACGGTATCATTATCGAAACCAGCGATGCCAGGGCCATTGATTTAGTCAGTTTTGTGATACGGGAATGCATTTCGTGCCCGAGGTTTGGGTTCGTAAGTTCTTGCTTCCTATATTATTCTAACAATATAAGTGACGAGTTTAGTTCCTGATTAATTCAATTGTCAGGCTATCCCGGTCGACCCTCCGCGCCTATTACTCATATCGGCTCCTCATCGGGGCTACTGAACTATGCCGGTATCAAAGCCGCAGCCGTCGCAGCAAGAACCGCGCAGCCCCTTGACCAAGGTATAATACCGGTCACGTTTCACCAGCAGGGATTCACACTGAGGGCAAACAGTGTCGCTTCCTTCGTTAATGGCAACATTGCCCAGATAAACATATTTGAGCTTCTTCAAGGCTGCCTGCCTTGCCGACAGCATCGTCTCAATTGGCGTAGGCGGCGCCGTAAATTTGTAATCCGGATGATAGGCGGAGAAATGCAGCGGGATGCTATCGGAAATCGAGGCTACAAAATCTATCAAGGCATCAATATCTTTTGCGGAATCATTGGCACCGGGAATTATGAGATTGGTGATTTCCAGATGAACACCTTCTTCGGCGAAGGCGCGGATATTATCCAGAATCGGTTCGAGTTTCCCCTTGCACATTCTCCTGTAAAATTCCGGCCTCATTCCTTTCAGATCAATATTGGCAGCGTCGACATAACCGACCAGGTGACTTAGCGGTTCGGCATTGATATAACCGTTGGTAACCAGCACCACTTTCAGGTCTTTCTCTCTCAGCAAGGGAGCTGTATCCATGATGTATTCATACCATATCAGCGGTTCCGTGTAGGTAAAAGCCACTCCAATGGACTGGTGTTGAATGGCTGTTTCGACCAGGTCTTGTGGCGAAACGTACATCGTTTTAACCTTTTCCTGAGAGATTGTCCAGTTCTGGCAATGCACACAGCCGAAGTTGCACCCGTTGGCACCGGTGGACAGAATATCTTTGGAGGGATAATAGTGATAGAGAGGTTTTTTCTCAATGGGGTCGATAGCGATGGTTACCAGCTCACCGTAATTGTCGGTAACCAGGGTTCCGTTTTGATTGAAGCGGCACTTACAGATACCTTGCTTGCCGGCGGTCAGGCGACAATTGGCCGGACACAGCCGGCAAACAACGACATCATTGTCGAGGGTATCGAAATATTGTGCGTTTTTAATCATGTTTTCTCTGACGCAACGATACTCCTGGCGGCCTCCAGCAGATTATCAGCAATTAACATATTACTATGGAAGCCGCGCTCGGTAATCTCGTCTTCGCTTTTTCGTCCATAGCCCGACCTCACCAGAATCGGGGTAGCCCCGATCACTCTGGCCAGGTTAATGTCGTCGATTTTATCGCCAATCACATAAGATTTACGCAGATCCAGCCCGAGCTGATAGGCCGCTTCTTCGGCCATACCCGGCGCCGGCTTACGACAGCGGCAATCTTTGATGTACAGATTGACGGTTCCGCTCGGGTGATGAGGGCAATAATGAATACCGTCAATACCGACCTTTTGCTCCGCCACCAATTCTAACAGACGGTGGTTGACATTCTCAACAGCGTCAAGATCGAAAAGACCGCGGGCCACACCTGACTGATTCGATATAACGATCACCTTGAAGCCTTGCTCCTTCAGCACCCTCAGCGCCTCAATCGAGCCGTCTTCAAATTCTACCAGGTCGGGGTCGGAAAGGAAGTGTTTGTCAACAATAACGGTGCCGTCGCGATCGACGAAAGCGGCCCTGGCACGGCCACGCGTACTCCTGAGTACGTCAAGGACACGCGTAACCACGGTAGCTGCTTCAATTCGCTCAAGACAGTATCTCTGATCGCGATAGCATGGTTTCCTGCCGTGGAGTGAACAGGGGCGGCAATACTCGTCAACTTCGACGACAACGTCGTACAGACCCCTGGGCGCAAATCCCAGAACGGGATGAGTCGGGCCGAAGATAGCCACCACCGGCGTACCGATTGCCGAGGACAAGTGGGCAATTCCCGAATCGTTGGCAATTGTGACAGATGCCAGCGATATCAGACTCGCCAGGGCCCTGACCGGATAGTCCACCACCTCAAGAAAACACTCTCTGGCAATATCGTCAGAAGGCGAAACTCCTTCCCTGTCAGCAGACGTTATCGCCCAGACCACGCCCAACTTCTGCGACCTGTGAATTCTCCGGGCCGTTTCGGAAAACCTCTCGAGCGGCCACTGTTTATTGGAATGGGCGGCGCCCGGTGCCACAACAATGAAGTGTTCGTTACTATCTATGAATCGCCGTATTTCATCTTCGATTGTTGCGTTCGCCGTCCTCAGGACGGGTCGCGAACAGAAGCTCTTAACCCCAAGTGAGGCAATACCGTAATTGTACAAGTCGACGGTGTGCGGCCACTGTTTCGGAATCACTTTCCTTCTGACGGCAGCCAATCGCCCGTAACGCCGTTTCGGGTAAGTGACGGTTTGATCGGCAGTGATCAGCTTTCGTGCCAGCCACGAACGGAAATTACGGTGCAGATCTACAACTATGTCAAAATTATGATTGTCCAGCTCCAGGATGAAATTGTAATAGGCTGCGGCAGAAATGTTCTCCGGCAACGTAACAATTTCGTCCACGCCTTCGATCAATTCGACCACCGGGCGATATCTCTCCTTGCACAAGAAGGTAAGGCGCGAGTCCGGGTAGTGGATTTTCAGATTAATTACCGGAGCCGAGGTCAAGATGATGTCGCCCAGAGACCCCAGACGGATTATCAGGATTTTTTTTGTCATTTAGAGGAAAAGATACAAGCCGAGCCCCCCTGCGGCCAAGCAATAATATCCGAAATAGACGAATTTGCCCTTCTTAACCGTAGCAAGAACGGCATAAACCGCGAAGATCGATGCCGCAAAGGTTATCACGACGCCGGTCAGATACTGTCCCCACAGGGCGGCATCTATGGAGACAAGGTCATCGACCTTGAATACAACCGCGCCGAATATAGCCGGAATCGCCAGGAGGAATGAAAACTCGGCTGCCTCCGATGGCTCGACGCCGGCTATCATTCCGGCCGATATGGTCGTGCCGGATCGCGATATGCCGGGTAAGATCGCCAGTGCCTGCCCCACGCCCATGGTCAGGGCCGACGGTAACGAGACGGATTTGCCCATCTTGCGAAACAGACCCGTTGACAGAAGAATCAGACCGGTGGCAAGGAGCATAAAAGAGGTCATAACAGGTCTGGAGAAGGCCTGCTCAAAGAAATCCTTAAAAAGCAAAGCGGCTAAGACGGCCGGAACGGTTCCGACCGCCAAGAAGAGAATCATTTTCCGCTCGCGGACCAGATCCTTTGTCCAGAGGCTTTTGATAAGAAGAACAATCCTGCGCCTGAAATAGACCAGCACGGCCAGAAGAGATCCCAGGTGCACAAGTACCTCAAACGATACGCCCGATTGCTTCACCTTGAGAATCGCCTGTGCGAGGACCAGATGCCCCGATGAAGATACCGGCAGAAACTCGGTCAGTCCCTGCAATATACCAAGGATAGCGGCATCAAGGTACGACATAACTATGCCGCCCTTCCGTCACAATACATTAGGTGGGACTTTATCAAGCACACCTTACAGTGCACTTAAGTCCATACCAAGAAAGATCCCGTCGTTGCCGTCGATCTGAAATTCGCCGAAAAACCCCAGGCTGCTGTTTACGGCCCAGTATACCCCACCATTGAGGCCGATCTCAAGATTGGTCTCAGAACCGAACAGATCGCTGTCAAGAATCTCCGCTCTGACGTTGAATCTACCGTAGGGCGTAAGCGTACCACCGGAATCAAGCTTGATGGGATACGAGCCAACGTACAGACCACCGAGTTGAATTACCGACAGTCCACCGTAATCGACCCACTCGAAGAGCCCGCCTATGGCCATATCGAAGGGTCCATTGCTAACGCCATCGACACTGACCAGT
>CP070756.1:1371923-1374769 GCA_020348905.1 Candidatus Zixiibacteriota bacterium | reverse complement strand
GGAATTAGCTATAACACCGACGGCGGCAGCCGTCATCTTGATAACCTCGGTAAAATACGGAAAGTTGAGTTTGTCGGAGGTGTCATCGTTGGAGTGCCAGTAGGGATACCAGGCATATTCGTTGGCCTTGGCGATCGGAAAGCCGCGCGTATAGAAGGAATAATGGTCGGAGGAAGGAGCCATCGGCACTATCTCGGGCGTTACCGATGTCACCCGGGTGGCGGCCGCAGCCATAACGTCCTGATAACCGGTGATCTCTCCCGACTGAAGCTGCACTTTGCTCAGGTAATCGGGATCATAAGCTACCATGTCAAAATTCAGCATGGCCTCGACATCGGTCCCGTTAGCAACGAAACTATCCGCGGCACTGTAAGAACCCCATAAACCGATTTCCTCGGCCGAAAAAGTCATGAAGATTACTGTCTTGCGAAACGACACGTCGGCCATGACCCGCGCCAGCTCCATCACCAGGGCGGCGCCGCTGGCGTTATCATCGGCTCCGGGGGCAAAATATAGCGAACCCGGTTCGTTGAGATGGTCCTCGACGATAGAATCGTAGTGACCGCCAATCACAATAACCTTGTCCGGCTCGGCCCACCCCGGCTTGACAGCCATTACGTTATAGTGCCAGCCCCCGCCGAAATCGAACTCCGGCGTGGTTACGTCGGTATATCCGAAGTCCATGAACTTCTGTACAATCCAGTCGCGGGCACGGTCAACGGAATCGGTCCAGACGTAACGCGTCTCGAAAGCTTCAAGGCGCGTAAGGTAAGCGTAGGCCGAGTCCTGGCTAACCAGATCAGCAATGCTGTCAGTGGGATAATCTTCCAGCATAGCGAAGAAATCATAGACGGCTTTGGGGATGTACCGGATCTTTACGCTAAGGCCACTGAGAGGCACGGCTCTCGGCCCGAAGTGAACCCCCGGGTGCCGCGACTGGGCTTCGTCAGCCTGCACCACCTGCAAACCCATTCCGATCTCGACCGCCCCGGCAACAGGCGCTTTGGCCGCTCCCGGTTTCTCCGGCGCATAGATAAGATAGGTCAGCGATGGGTCCACGTCGGGCATTACTATCCTGAACTCTATACCTGCTTGGTTCAGTATTGCCGCCTGGTCGGGGCTGATCAGAACCAGATAACCCTGCTCAACCCTGGTATAGGCCCCCTCAAGGATAGTTTGTGCCACCTGCGCCTGGTAATCGTTCTTAATCTTTATCATACCGAGATCACCGGCTGCTGCCACAGAGAACGTAAGCGCCGCGGCAATAATAAGTACGATCTGCTTTTTCATATAAAAATTCTCCCTCTGCACATAGGTTCTTTGGTGGTCACTTGTACTGATGAGGGAAGCCAGTTCCTATGAGGAGCTGATAGCGGATCTCACAGGTAATATAGACTGTTCGCGCCAGTTTGTCAAGGTGAAAGGGTGTTTGAGCGGGACTGCTCTATTTCAGGATAAGGTCGTGGGCCGGGTAGCGCCCCGATATTACTGCAAGTCAGTGGCCTTTCGTTGTGTTTGCCCTTATATTAATCTGTATAAGATCAGGGATTGACATTGTGCCAAACGAATCAAGAAATGAGACACCGGTCAAAGTAATCGAGTTCGAGCCGGAATATGCCGGCTATTTTCGCGACTTAAATTACGAGTGGCTGGAAGAGTATTTTGAGATAGAACCCTACGATCGGATTGTTTTGGAAAACCCCATTAATCATGTGATAAAACTAGGTGGCTGCATTTTCCTGGCTTTGGTTGATGATAATGTTGCCGGAACCTGTGCTCTCATTAAGCACACCGAGAAAAAATATGAACTGGCCAAAATGGGTGTCACGAAGAAATTTCGGAATCTTGGCATTGGGCGTAAGCTGGTCGAAGTAGCTATTGAAAGATCAAAGCAGTTGGGAGCCGACAAACTCATCTTAGCTACCAGTGAACTTCTTGAGGCTGCCAACCATCTGTATGAGAAGATGGGCTTTGAATTCTGCGACCTGTCCGAGATAGGCCCCCTGCCCTACCGCCGCGAAACCGTGGTTATGATGATGATCTTGTCCGAATGAAACTTGCAGTCTTCGTAGGTCGAAACCCCTGTCCCGCTCTTAGGCGGGATTTCGACCTACTCGGTGATTACCCCTGCTCCGCCTTCATGATCTTCTCAAGGCGTGGAATATGACGGCCGCCTTCGAATTGCGTCGTCAGAAATTGCTGGATGATCTCTTCGAGCTGATCTTCGGGTGTATACTTCTGTGACAATGTCAACACGTTGGCATTATTGTGTAGCCGCGTCAGATGCGCCATCTCCGGATTGACAGCCATACCCGCCCGGATGCCTTTAATCTTGTTGGCGGCGATGTTCATCCCGTTGCCCGTCCAGCAGACGGTCATGCCGTAGTCGACTTCACCGTCGGCAACCGCTTGCGCAACCTTGAGACCGTAATCGGGATAATCCACCGACTCTTTGGAGTCGGTGCCAAAATCGATGACCTCGTGGCCGAGCCGGATCAAAATAGCTTTGACCTTCTCTTTCCATTCCAGCCCGGCGTGGTCACATCCAAGGGCTATTCTCACGAAACGGCGACTCCTTTGTACTCTGGCACGTAGGTCAGCCAGCCGTACTTGTCCTCAGCCTTGCCGTTAATGATACCAAAAAAGGCTTCCTGCAGAGCTTTGGTGATCGGACCGCGTTTGCCTTCGCCGATCTGGATATTGTCAACGCGTGAGATGGGCGTAATCTCGGCGGCGGAACCGGTGAAGAACACTTCGTCGGAGAGATAAACGGCTTCACGCGGAACGTTTTGTTCGATGACTCTAATGCCCATATCCCGTGCCAGCCGGAGAACCGTACTGCGGGT
>CP070756.1:1368301-1371823 GCA_020348905.1 Candidatus Zixiibacteriota bacterium | reverse complement strand
TCAACGGCAACCTGCGCCGCGAAAAGAAGGCAACTTCCCAAATGGTGACCGATATGATTACCGATGGTACCAGCGTGCGGTTTGTCAACCCGGCCGGGCCGCTTCTGGTCCGCTTTGCCGGACGCAACCATAAGAAAATCATTGTCATTGACGACAACATCAGCTACCTCGGCGGCATCAATTTCAGCGAACACAATTTCCACTGGCACGATATGATGATCCGGATCGAAAGCCGCGAACTGGCCGACTATCTGGTCGACGATTTCCAAATTTCCTGGAACGGGCAACATTTTGGCGGGAGCAAAGATTTTGGACCGCTGAAAATCTATTGCCTCGACGGCAAAAACAACCCGGCCGCCTATGAGCCAATCCTGCAGGTGATCGACGATGCACGGGAATCGATCTATGTCCAGAGTCCCTACCTGTCCTTCCCCTTCAGCGACCGGCTGCGGCAGGCATCAAAACGGGGCGTGAAGGTCACCATCGTGACCCCGACCCTGAACAACAAAAAGCAGATGCGGTCCTACATCCGCTGGGCAGCCGGCCGGTCGGGATTTGAGCTGTGGCATTATCCGAACAAGATGACCCATCTCAAGGCGATGCTGATCGATGAGCAATATCTTATCGCCGGGTCGTCCAACTTCGATTGTTTCAGCAACCGCTTTTTCCAGGAAACAGTGGCGGTCATAAGTGACCGGTCGTTGATAGATGATTTCAAGAAAAACATCGTCGAAGCCGATTTTGCGATCTGCCAGAGAATTGATAATCCCGGGGCGCGTTTCCGCGGCTATTTGCGTAACATTCAGATCAGGTCTATCGGTCAGCTCTCGTCGCTCTTCTACAAGAAATAGTCCTGCAAAAAACCCGGCGGATGAGAACACCCGCCGGGAGTCATTTCCTGGGCGATAAAACCTATTCGATTTTGGTGATCTTATAATTCAATACCCCTGCCGGGACTTTGATTTTGACTTCCTCACCTACGCCCTTGCCCAGAAGGCCCTTGCCGATCGGGGACTTGATCGAAATATGGTTTTTTTCGGGGTCAAGTTCCTCGGCCGAAACCAGCGTATAGGTTTCCTCCTCGTCGTCATCGAGATCGACAACCGTCACTCTGGCAAAAAGATAAGCTTTATCTTTGGAAACCTCGTCCTTTTTGACAACCTTTGCCCGCGACAGCTTAAATTCAGTTTCGGCGATCTGTCTTTCCAGGTAAGCCTGAGCCTCCTTGGCAGCGTGGTATTCCGCATTTTCGGCCAGGTCGCCCATCTCACGGGCTCGCTTAATTTCAGCCACCACGGCCGGCCGGTCAGTGTATTTCAGCTTATGCAGTTCCTGTTTAAGCTTTTCGTATCCTTTTTCGGACATGTGAATCGGTCCGTTGTCAGTCATGGCATCTCCTAATTCGCACCAAATCAATCCTTGATAATATAGCTGATCGGCCGGTTCTGTCAACGGGTTTAGGTGTTAGGTTTCACAGGATGATTTATCTCGGTAAAATAAATCCGCAGATCAAAAGTCTGCGGATTTACTGTGTCACATCAATGCGGCAGGTCGCTGCCATCTGTCATTACGCCGAAGGCGCGCCGACCGCCTCCTCCAGCATGATCCGGTGATACAGCCGGCAGTACAGGCCTTCCTGCAGGATCAAATCAATATGGTTGCCGCTCTCGACGATTCTGCCCTCGTCCAGAACGATAACCTCGTTCGACTGCTCCAGTGTAGCCGGCCGGTGGGTCACAATAAAGCAGGTCAAATCCGGCATAACTTCGTAGAGCCGATCCCAGAGGGCTGCCTCGGTTTTGGCATCGAGGGCCGAGGTACAGTCGTCGAGGATCAGGACTCGGGGTTTTCCGACCAGAGCCCGCGCCAGGGCCAGGCGCTGCTTCTGGCCGCCGGAGATGGAAACTCCCCGGACACCGATCCGGGTCTTCAGGCCCTTCGGAAAAGCCTCGACTTCTTCGCGGAACTGCGAAACGTCGATCGCCCAGTTAAGGATATCATCGGTGATGCCGTCGCGGTTGAAGCGAATGTTGTTTTCGATCGTTTCTGAAAACAAAATCGGTTCCTGCGGAACATAGCCGATATTGCGGCGCAGTTCACCGAGATCATACTGGCGCAGATCAACGCCATCGAGCATCACTCGGCCGCCGGTCGGGTCGACCAGCCGGGGAACCAGCCGTGCCGCCCAACTTTTACCGGCCCCAACCTTGCCCACCAAGGCGATGCGCTGCCCCGGTTCGGCCGCGAACGAGACGTCGGCCAGAATATCGCGCTCCATTCCGTCAAAGCGGAAAAAGACCTTATCGAATTCGACCCGGGCCCGGGGCGAATTCGACAGTTCCTGACCATTGTCACCGCCGACTATCATCGGCTGATGATCTTCCAGTTCCATCAGACGCTTGACCGAGACTCCGGCCCGCAGACCTTTGACGAGGAAGTTGCCGACATCGAACATGGGATAGATCAAATAAATCACATACGAATCAAAGGCAACAAACTCACCGATCGACAGGCTGCCACGGATGACATAATATCCACCGGCCAGGAGAACGATGACAATCCCCAGCTGCCAGATATACATCCAGAGCGATTCAATCACGGTGTGCGTTTTGACCGCCAAAATCTCGGCCTTGAGCCGATTTTTGGCGACTTCGGCAAACTTTTTCTTCTGGTCATTTTCCCGGTTATAGGCCTTGATAACGCGAATGCCGGAAAAACAGGCTTCCATACTGTCGTTGACATCGGTTATCCGCTTCTGCAGAAAGTCGAACCGCCGATCCAGAAGAGTCGAACTCCTCATATAAATCAAGATCAGAATCGGAAGCGGCCCGGCCGTCCAGAGAGTCAACCCCGGGTGTATGGCCAGCATCATAATGAGGCTGAACATTATCAGGGTCAGCGCCTCGTAGAAACGGAAAATGCCGCTGCAGGCAAACCAGGATATCTTCTCGGTGATATCATCGGTCATGCGCGTAACCAGGTCGCCGGTGCTGAACCGGTTGAAGAAGTCCGGTCCCTTGGTCGTCACATCGGAAAAGGTATGCTGGCGAGATTCCCATTCGAGTTTCAGGTTCATATAGGCCCGATGCCCGACCAGGGTAGAATGCAGGGCAAAGGAGGCCATCCCGAAGATGATCATCATCAAAGCGTAATTGATAATCTTGCCGGCCCCCAGCGTGGCGATGAAGTTCGACAGAAATTGCAGGCTGGTCGGCTGCACGTTGCCTGATTGCAGAAGATCAAAAATGTTCTTCAGCAACAATGGCTGAATTACGAAGAGAGCGCTGGTGAGAAACGGAAATGTCACCAGAAGCAGCAACGCCCGCTTATGGCGCCGGTAAAATCGCCAGAACCACTTTATATATTTAATTAACATAAACATGCCTTTCTCACTCCGTTCATACCGTTGCCGGTAAATTGCAGCTTGAACAGTTTCGAGTAATAGCCACCCTGATCCAGCAGTTCTCGATGAGTACCTCGTTCAATGATGCTACCATCGCGGACAACCAGGATCTGGTCGAC
>CP070756.1:1364237-1368201 GCA_020348905.1 Candidatus Zixiibacteriota bacterium | reverse complement strand
TAGGCGTTCATAAGGTCATCGCAGTCTGAATAGCCTGTGATATAGTAGCTTCCGTCGGGAGCGACACACATGTAGTTGCCCCAGTCGAAGCCGTGACCGTGCTCGCCGGTGGGATGGTAAGCATTGGCCCAGGCCTCGTTACCGTTAGCATCGGTTTTGATAAGGAAGTAATCGCTGTTACCGCCGCCAAAGCTGTTGGTTGTAGCGCCTATAATCAATCCGCCATCGGCTGTCCGGTGGACCGAATTGCCCATGTCGGTGTACTGACCGCCAAAGGTCTTGGACCAGACTTCTTTGCCTTCAAGGTCCGTTTTCAGCAGGTAGATATCGGTCTCTCCGACACTATTCGATTCGGTGAAGCCGCAAACGATGTATCCATCATCCACCGCGATAACATCCATACCTACGTCACTGCCCTTGCCGCCGTATGTTTGCGACCAGATTTCGCTGCCGTCATGGTCAATCTTGAGCAGGTAGGCCTGTTTGTCGGTGGAGTTGGTGTAGGGCGAGGTCGTGTAACCTGTTACCAGAAACCCGTCATCAATCTCAGTGGAGGCTTAACCGTATTCGGTACCGTTACCTCCATAAGTGTTCCACCAGACCATCCTACCCGAATCGTCCGTTCTCACAGCCATAATATCAGCAATCCCGGTTCCGGTGGAGAAGGTATAGCCGATAATAAGGAATCCACCGTCTTCAGTTTGCAGAATGTCTCGCGCGCCGTCGGCATCCAGACCACCATACGTATGGGCCCATACGCTTTGGGCGTCGGCAAAGTTGACCGGTCCGATGCCAATGGTGGTGTCCATCATCGCCACCGCGGTGGCGACGGGTATCTCGCGATGTTCCATTAAGGTTGAGAGCGCCACACCATTGGGGACGTTATTGTATTGTCCTCTTGAGGACGTGATCAGGTTGCCCAGTATCTGAGGGGCGGGATCTACACCCAGAAAGGTTGCCCCGGCCGCTTCAAACTCCGCCTGGAACCTTTTGCTGCCGGTTACACTCAGGCCGTTTATCAGTTCCAGCGCTGCAAGAACACGAACACCCGCGCAGGAAGTGAAGACAGGAAGGTCTTTTTCCGCAGCTGATGCGATTAGACCCATCGTGTGCTCCGAGCCCAGGATGTCGGCATAGGGATCGTCCCCTGAGAATTGAGTGGAGGTCAGCAGGACTACAGCGTCGAAAGCGTCAATATCGGTTATGTCTGAGAGAAGCGTATCAACTCCCATCGCCAGGCCGCCGCGTGGAGCCGCGAAGGGGCCGCAAACCTCTACTGAGTCGGTATTACCGGCGTAGGTAACATCCCACCCGTACTGATCCATGACATCCTGTAGCAGATAGTAGTTGATTCCGAAGCCATGGGGGACGATTCCCAGAATGTTCTTGCCCGAGCTTATCCGTTCGACCGGTGGAGCGGAACAGCCGGACAGAACATTTACAGTGATTGTCAGTAGCGATACCATAACGGCGCTCTGGCAGCCGGAGAATATCTTCGATCGCATTTTCATTTTCCTCTTGGTTGGAGTCTGTTCTTGATATTATTCTTCTTAATACGGCCTCAGTAAAGTTTTGTTTTGGAGTAGACATGAAGTGTTACTTCCTGGCTCAGATAGAAATCAGCGATCCGGCGGAGTACCAAAAGTACCTGGACGGTTTTGACGCTGTTTTCGCCGACTACAAAGGTCGGGTAATAGCAGTTGATGACGATCCGGTGGTGCTGGAAGGAGACTGGCCGTACCAGCGGACCGTCCTGATGTGCTTTCCAGATCTGTCCGAAGCGCGAAAGTGGTACGACTCGCCGGAGTATCAACAACTGGTGAAAAATCGTCATCGAGCTTCAAAAGCCAATATCGTCCTGGTGGAGGGGAGAGAATGATCAAAGACATAGCGCCCGACATCTACCGGCAACGCCTCCTGATAGAAGGGTATTACTCTATCAACATTGACCGGAAAACCGTGGAAGAGTATCTCCTCGGGGTGGCGAAGCATCTGGGGCTCAAGACGTACGGAGAACCGGTCATATTCAGTCCCGCCGGTGAAGGCAAGACTGAAAATCAGGGCTTCGATGCCTTCGTGCCCCTGGTTGACTCCGGTATCTCGACTTACATATGGGAGCACCGGCGATTCTTCTCCGTATTTCTGTACACTTGCCGGCAGTTTGATGTTCAGGTGGCACTTGACTATACCGGCGAGTTCTTTCAGGTAGATGGCGAGTCGGTCTGTCAGTCATTCTGAGTGGTTGACCGGGTTTTGCCACGTTTGGCCGGCCTTATTCTGAACTTCCGACCCGCGATCGCCGTCAAGAATACTGTTGCCTTTATGTGATATTGTTCTATCTTATTACATTATATCACCTTCAATATTCATTCAGCGCTGATTTCATTGGTGAGTTAAATGATGGATGATGACAAAACACGGCCATTTGCAGCTCTGACCGCAGGTGCTGAGATTTCGCATTACCGGATTATTCGTCGCATCGGTGCCGGTGGGATGGGCGAGGTTTATCTGGCCCACGATAAAGACCTGAACCGCAACGTAGCCTTGAAATTTCTGGCTCCGGCCTTGTGCCAGGACAGTGAATGCCGTCAGCGCTTCACGCACGAGGCGCAGGCCGCAGCCAAGTTGAATCATCCCAATATCGTCACGGTCTACGAGGTGTCCGAGTTTCAGGGTCGGCCTTTCTTCGCTATGGAGTTTGTTGAGGGACAGTCGCTGAAAGATTACCTTGCCAATGACCAGATTTCTCTGGAGGAATTTACCAGGCTGATCTCACAGATCTGCGAGGGGCTCAACGCTGCTCATGAGGCGGGTGTGGTACACCGCGATATCAAACCCTCCAATATTCTAATCGATGCGCAGGGTCGAGCGAGGATAGTTGACTTCGGTCTGGCCATGGTCCGCGGTATCGACAGCGTCACAAGGACGGGTTCAACGGCCGGTACACCCGCCTACATGTCACCGGAGCAGGTACGGGGTGAGCGTGTAGGGGCGGTCTCCGATCTGTTTTCGCTTGGGGTGGTGATGTACCAGATGCTGACCGGTAGCCTGCCTTTTGCCGGTGAATACGAGGCGGCGCTGATTTATTCAATCGCCAACGACGACCCGGCTCCTGTAAGCAAACTCCGATCGGATATTCCGCCCGGGTTGGAATCAGTTGTTACGAAGCTGCTGGAGAAGGACACGCAAAACCGATATCAGAGTGCCCGGGACGTTATACAGGCACTGCAGCCGGTAACGGGCGGCGTAAGTGACAGGGACAGGGGCGATAAGAGCAGGTTCTTTTTGCGCATAGGCATTCTTGCGGCACTGGTCATCATCCTGATTGCAGTGGTGCAACTCAGTTTCGATCCTTTCGACCTGCGAACCCCTGAGCGAAAGATGCTGGCAGTGCTTCCATTTGAAAACTATGGCCCGCCCGAGGATGAATACTTTGCCGATGGCATGACCGATGCCATCACGCTGCACCTGGCCAGGTTCAGCGGTCTGGGTGTAATCTCCAGGGCCAGCTCCATCCTCTATAAGAAAAGCGACAAAAAGCCGCAGGAGATAGGGGCTGAACTGGGAGCGACATATCTACTTACCGGAACTATCCTCTGGGAGAAAAATGACACGCTCAGTGAAGTACGGATCAACACCGCCCTGGTCAGAACTTCCGATGGCTCCCATGTGTGGGGCAACTCCTACGAGCGGGTTCTCGATAGAATTTTTGTGATCCAGTCAGACATCGCGCAGAGTGTCGGCAGGGCTCTCAGTATCGCGGTACTCGAAGGCGAGCGCGACGAGTTGGCCCGGGTACCGACTGAGAACCTTCAGGCTTACGACTATTACCTGCGTGGAAACGAGTACTTCAATCGTAGCTGGGAGCAAGATGATGTTCAGATAGCGACTCAAATGTACCAACAGGCCGTAGATCTCGATCCGGAGTTCGCGCTGGCCTGGGCGATGCTGGCCCGCGGCCATG
>CP070756.1:1350290-1364137 GCA_020348905.1 Candidatus Zixiibacteriota bacterium | reverse complement strand
GATCATGTAAAAGCCCAGGCCACCCTTGCGCCCGGACTCCACCAGGTGCTCGAGGTCGAGGGTTCCGGAACCATCGGGCTGAAACGACCGGCCATTATCAATCAGCGAGAACACAACCAGCCTGGGATAAATGACTATGCGCAGGCGGATAATGCCCTTTTCGTACAGGTAGGCGTGACGGATGATATTGGTGGCGCCCTCCTCAATGGCCAGCAGCACCGAGGCAATGTCTTTGCGAGATAGCGACGCCGCCGCGCAACTTTCTCTAACGATTCTCTGGATACTGTCGAGATATTTCTCTTCCGCCAGGAACTCAGCATTGACCTCTTTTACGGGACGACGGAACATAATTCGAATGTAGTCAGCAGACCCCCTGTTCGTCTATATAAAAAACGGATAGCTGCTGCCTATTGGGACTCCTCGGATTGAAGACGTAAGCGGGCCTGCTCAATATTGTTGAGGGTATTGACGTTGTTAGGAAAAACTTCCAGCACCCTGTTCCAGGAATCGATGGCTTTCTGGTACTCCTTGTTGCGCATATATCGTAGCCCGTCGAGGTAATGCTGCCAGACTTCCTTGTTCCTCTGAAGATCTTCCAGCGTTGTCGGGCGTTCTTCCATGGAGTCTATTTTCTTGAGGTACTCGATGGCAACGGGGTTTTCCCTGTCTGACAGGATTACCGCCGAAAAGGCTGCTTCGGCTTCTTCGTACTCACCGGCATTATAGTGATCGATGCCTTTATTAAGCTGCTGAGCAACATCGAGGCTGGCGGCGAGCCTCTGGTGCGCGGCGCTGGCCCTCTCATTCTGCGGATCCAGCTCAAGGATGCGGTGATAGGCTTCCAGCGCCAATACCGGATTGGCGTCACGCTCGGCCTGTTCGGCCTTGTCGAACTGCTCGGCGATATCCTCGGTTATGGCATCCTCGATAGTCAATTTCAGGTCGCTGGCCTCGACATAATTGGGGTTGATATCAAAAATCAGATCAAGCATATCCAGAGCGGCCACATAATATTTCTTGCTAAAGAAGGCCTCGGCCTGAGTATAGTAGTTCTCAATCGACTTCTGCAGCTCCAGCCGGGTCTGTCGAATCTTCTGCTGCTGCTCCAGCTGTACCGACAGCGAGTTTTCTATGGCCGCAATAGTACCGATGATCTCCTCGTTCCCCTCGTCAAAGGCAAGGGCCCGCTGATAGTAGGCCAGTGCCGAGTCGAGCCGGAAGCGGGAATAGTAACTATCGGCCTTCTCGCGGTAGAATTCGAACTGGCGTTGACGTTCATCCTCCAGCAGAACGGAACCCTGCTCGGCCTGCTCCAACTCCGATTTTGCGCGCTGTTCGGAAACTGAGGTCCCGATCAGGAATGATAGCGAGAACCTGTGACTGTCCTGGAGGTAATCAAGAACTTTATAGGCATAGTCTATCTTTAGCCGGCGAAGCTTAAGGCCGGCCCCGAAAGAAAGGTTGTCGCGATCGTAACCGGCTCTCAACGCATAAGCCTTCTTAATCACCACTTCACCACCGGCATGTATGCGGGTCGAGCGATTTTCGATTTTCTCCAACTCAAAGGCGGTGGTCAGCGAAGCACTCCTGCCCAGGTCAAGGCCTCTGTAGGACAGGCCACCCATAACAGAAATAGTGGTTATCTCGGATGTCTGGTCCAGTTCAAGTTCCGCCGGCACCATATCTCGAATCATCAGGGCGGCTGTCAGGTGCCTGTTTACTTTTGCCATCATGCCCAGATCGAAGCCGAAACCGTAATCGCTCATATCGTCGATCGATTGATTGACCAACTTGAAATTAAGACCAAGCGAAAGAGCACCCTGCAGACGTTGTCCGTAACCTATGATGAGTTGAG
The DNA here is from genome assembly GCA_020348905.1 of Candidatus Zixiibacteriota bacterium. Taxonomy (GTDB): domain Bacteria; phylum Zixibacteria; class MSB-5A5; order GN15; family FEB-12. The sequence continues at coordinate 1,362,282 of CP070756.1, read as the reverse complement.
AATGGGAATAGTCGAACATCCCATCGGCAATGAAGTTTCGCCGGCGGACAATGTCGTCCGTCCCGATACGCATATAGCCGATAGCGACTCCGCCCAACTTCAGGTCAGGGTAAGCCCATCCCGCAAAGTTGTAGGTGGTACCTTCGAATAGATCCATGTGCATCAGCGACACTTCCTGGTAATCCAGTAGCGGCAGGCCGGCCGGGTTGTAGAATATCGCCGACGCATCGTCCGCCAGCGAGGTGAAGCCTCCCCCCATCCCCAGAGCCCGTGCTCCCAGGCCTACCGTAAAAGGCGACTCCTGGCCCGCATCACCGCCAAAGACCGGGACCGCCAGTATCACAGCTGCGAAAATCAGGTAACAGGCCGGTCGCATTACTTCACCACCGCTATTTTGATCCGGGCTGACTCGCCCGTCTCGGTGTTTTTCACCAGGGCTATATACACTCCATTGAGAACAACGTGACCATTGTCGTTGCAGCCGTCCCATTCGATCACATTTTCGCCGGAAGACCCGCCAACTTCTCCCGATGAGTAGTCTCTGGCATAGACCTCTTCGCCTGTAACACTGAAGATCCTGAACTCGACTGCAGCATTACCGTCCAGTTCATATGACAGACGGACCGGTGTAACCGACGGATCTTCGGGGTTGAAGGGATTGGTTTCAATCATAAAGGAACCGCCAAGACCGGATTGCTTGATGGCCAGCGCCTGTGTTATCAGCGGTTCGCCTTCTTCGGCGTCAGACACAACGATAGGCGACAAGCCGGCATTGGGGCCTTCCATGAAGTGCGCCGCGAGTCCCTCGGTACCCATGTCCAACACCACCGCTGACAGATCGGTCGGCTCAAACTCGGCCTGGAAAACCAAGGCGCGACTCATCTGCGGCTCAAGCACGAATTGGTCGAAACTGAATAACAGGAGGCTGTCACCGGCGGTGAGGGTCGAGACTTTCGAGTCGTTCTCCCAGAAACCCGTGGTCCCAATATTGAAAACCGACATAGCCTCTATCGGCGCGCCCCGGGAATCTTTAACCACCAGACCCAAACGGTCAAGCTGCAGGCAGGTGGCCGAGGATATCCCGGTATTGGTCAACGTCAACTGGAACAGGCTCTGAATTCTGCCGGGCAGCACCAGGTTCGTACCGATGGTTGCGGCATCAACAAACAGCAATGCCTCGGCAGATATAACACGCATGGATAACTCGAACGAGGTGTCGCCGATCAGGGCCGCTTCCCCAATGTTCATGTCGATGGGCGTCGCGAGCAAAGCAAAAGTCAGATTAACGGTAGTGTCATGTTGAGGTGCCACGAACGAGAAATCAATATGGATGCCTTCGCTGATTCCACCGCTGAGGGTATCCGGGCCGTCTCCGTCAAGACCGTCAATGGTCAGCATGTATTCACTGGCGGTGACCGCCGCCATCCCGATATTAACCAGTTCTACGGTAAGATTGAAGTCACTGCCGTAGTCAATAAACCCGTTTTCGACTCCGAAGAGGCTGTGGGTGAGTTCCAGCCGGGCCGGGGTCTCAATAGTAACGAGCGCCACATGGTCAAGAGCAGGTAATTGAATGACATCACTTTGCTCTATGTCGACCGCAAAGATCTCAGCCGGGTTTGGCGCCGAAGCAGCCGTAATTTCCCAGAAGAACTCGCTCGTGTCGTGTGCCTGAAGACTCACCAGCAACGGATCAGAATCGTAATGAGAGCCCCCATCGCTGCTGAGGACCAGTCCCAGCGATGAAATCGGATTCGGGCTAACATTGGCAACGATGGCAGAAATCTGAAATGTTTGGTCAGTGTTGACATTTGGGGTGTTAGGCGCGATAGCATTAACCTCAAGAATCTGTATTACCGGCAAGGCCGTCACGGGAACCGACAGTCCATTGAAGTCGGTTTCGAAACGGAAGGTATATGGCGTTCCGGGAATCCGAAGTACTATTGAGGCCAGCACGTTTAGCTCGTGGTCCAGCATGGACTCAGGTATGAATATACCGTCCGAAGTAAATTCATTTTCGCCGGGAATGATTGATTCACCGTCAAGGACAAGCTCCGTTACGGCGTTGAATATGCTGTTGCTCAGAGTAAAGCTGGAGCTTTCGGCAACGAACTCCAACGGATAGTCGGAAACCAATTCGAATATGAACTGGAATTGCGCTACGGCGCCCGCCGAAACAGTAGTAGGAATCAACGTCGCCGGATCAACCGACAGTTCGGGCCGTTGAAGCACATAGATCGAATCGACCAGGAACTCCTCAACCGTCAGGACTGTCGCACCTGAGAACATGGTTGGGGTTACATCAACGGAATAGTAGTCGTTGGCCTCTACAATTGACTGCGGAAGTACCGCGGCCAGATCTTCGAACCTCACCGTGCCCATCTGGAAAACGTATGGTGTCGCCGGTCCATTGTATATTGTAGCCAGCGTGGCGCCATAGGGCGGGGGAGCATCCAGCAATCTGACTGTTACGGAGGCGCTGTCAATGGGCAGCGCGAACCCCTCAGAGAAGATATCGAACGATATCGTGAACGGTACCTCCTCCACAACTGAATCCGGCTTGAACGAATCTGGAACAAAGCTGAATGCGTCGAGCGATGCCACTGCCACCGGAAACAACGATGAATCAACTGTGGTATAAGTGGCGCCGTCGAATTCGAACTTGGCCTCGACTGTTACGAGAATAGTATCCTCATTGGATGGATGCTCGACGCCCGGTAGTCCCATGGTGACGGTGTCGAGTCCGTAATTAAGCTGATCGGCGTTTACGCCGCGCCCAATGGTCAAAGGATGTGAAAGGAAACGCGTTCGCACCCATACCGTACCGGTTGGTGCAACATTACCCTCCCGGTGTATCACCACATCGGCAAGATTCGTAATCGACCAACCGTCGGCGTACACAGAGCTAATTGTTTCGCCGGTGTTATCAAGCGCGTCCAGAACGTCGTAGCCGTTGAATGAGACCGACACCGTATTTGATAACGCCCGAGCGTTTTCCGCGCGGACATTCACAGCGCCCGATAGACCGTCATAGGCAATCTCAGCCAGCAGCAAATCAACTATATTGGCACTCAGCAGAGCGTCATCAGCCAGCAGGTCCGGGGACAGTACTCCAGAGGAAACCACGAGCGCAACCGGTTCCTGTGACAGTGAATAATCTACTACCGGATTGTCAAAGGCATCGTACAGGGCTATCGACCCCGAGCCCAGAAGTGGATATCCAACAAACTGAGTCGGGTCAATATCAAGCTCCATTCGGTCGAGGTCGCCGGCCAGAACCGTAATCAGGCCGGAAGTCCCCGTAACAGCGCCTACGGACGCCCGAACATGGGCCACTCCCGGGGTAGTAGCAAGAAGGGTGGATCCGATTAGAGTACCAATGCAGTTATCACAGTCGAGCGACCAAGTGAAGGCCAGCCCCTCGATCTTGTTCCCATACTGGTCGAACCCTTCGGCACCGAAAGTGTAGTCGTCACCGGCTCTCAGCGTCAGCTCTCCCTCCGGGTAAACAACAATCGATGCCAGGCCGTTTGATTCAATTGTAAACGGGCTTGAGAAAATCGGGCCGGCCACCACGGCATTATTCTGCTTGAAAGCAACGGCAGCAACCTGATAGGCCCCGACTACGGTCGGGTTACCCACGCTGCTGATAGAAAGTGATACGTTGAGATAAACCGGATCTTCGAACAACAGATCGTCGTCTCGATGAACCTGCTGCAGGTAAATTGTCAGCAGTTGATCCGATACTTCGAAGCGTTCAACTTCGAGATCCAGCGGCGGAAAATCGTCACTTATGGTGATAGTCTCAATCGGCCCCAGGTCGAATCCGGTGGGAAACGCTATCTTCAGGCCACCGTTCTTTATCAGATCGTAGGTGTATTGCTCAATGCTGAAATCGACCAGGTATTCAGAAACGACGCCGGCATCAGGCTGTTGAACGGTAACAACCAGACCAAAGAAATTCTCATCCGGACCCGATTCGCTAACACCGAGGGCTGTCAGCAACTCGGCCGGATCATAGGTCTCTGCGAAAGCGTTGACCTGAGAGTAAACCACACCCGGAAAAAGAATCGCAAGCGTTAGCAGTATGGGCAAGATGCCACGACAGTTCATCATCAAGTACCAGTTATCCTTAAAATCAGTAAAGAAGCTATGCTAACCCGTCGCCAGAAGAGCAAACATTGTGCCTTGGAACCTTTCTCAATCACAAAACGGCCTGGAAAAATGTTCCTTGGGCCGTCACTTTGACTCGATCAGTAAGATACTGTGTAAAAATGACTTACGATGCAAAATGCAACCATCGCTGCTTTTTTTATCTCATTTCTCCTGCAGCGACAGAATTTAGGAGGTACACCAGTATGTAATGGGTTGCACTATAAGTCACCGGCTTTGCAGCCGACAGACCTCAATCAGGCCGGAATTTGAGATATCTCTCAGCTGCCGTAACGGTGTTTTCCATCAGCATAGCGATAGTCATCACTCCCACGCCGCCCGGTACCGGCGTTATATAAGACGCTCGCTGGCAACACTCTTCGAAACAGACATCCCCAACGAGACGGTAGCCTTTATCGGTCGTATCGTCGCCAACCCGATTCACCCCTACGTCAATTACCACCGCCCCGCTCTTGATCATATCGCCGCCGATTACCTCCGGCTTACCGATAGCTGCAATCAGGATGTCGGCACGACGGGTTATATCGGGCAGGTTACGGGACCTGGAGTGCGCCACGGTCACAGTGGCGTTGGCCATTCTCGCTTTCTGCATCAGTAGGGCAGCGACCGGTTTACCCACTATATTCGAGCGTCCCACCACCACCACTTCTTTGCCCGACGGATCTATGGCGTAATGTTCGAGCAATTTTATAATCCCGTGTGGGGTGCATGGCAACAGGTCGCCTCTGCCTATCAGCATCATCCCGACATTGTAAGGATGAAATCCGTCAACGTCCTTGGCGGGATCAATAGTAAGGGTCACCGCCAATTCGTCCATATGTGAGGGCAATGGCGATTGCACCAGGATACCATGAATCCTTTCGTTCTCGTTCAATGAGCGCACGATTGATACCAGCTCCTGCTGAGCGATCGAGGCTTCTTTTCTGACAACCTCGGAATACATTCCCAGTTTTTCACAGGTACGTGCCTTACTGTTGACGTAAGTTTCCGAAGCGGGGTCATTTCCGACCAGGACCGTAGCCAGTCCCGGAGTCAAGCCAGCCTCTTTCAAAGCGGCAATTCGCGGCTTAAGCGCCTTCTTGACGCTTCTCGCAACTATTTTACCTTCAATCAGTTGAGCACTCATACCTAAGGTCTCGGTTTACTCCTCATCATCGCTATTTTTGTTCTGGAACGACTCGAGGTCGAAATCTTCTTTGAACCTTTCGATAGAGAAAGCCTCCCCCGTTTCAGGGTCCGCTTTGACAACCACTCCCGAGATCTTCACGTCTTCACTGGCCGTGGAGAACCTTATCGGCATACCCGTCAAGAACCGATCCACTGATGGCCGGACTTCCATGCCAATCACCGATTCATGGGGACCGGTCATTCCGGCATCGGTAATATAGGCCGTCCCCCGTCGGCTGATTTTCTCGTCGGCCGTCTGGACATGGGTATGAGTTCCCACTATCGCGGTGACCAGGCCATCGATGTAATAGGCCAGGGCCTGCTTTTCGGAGGTTGCTTCGGCATGGAAATCCAACAGGATCAGGTTGGTATGTTTTCGCATAGCCGCCAGTTCACGATCGGCAACTCTAAATGGGCAGTCAATATCCTTCATGTAGGTTCTACCCATCAGATTAACCACGCCGATTTTGACACCGTTAACGGTTTCGATATGAGAACCGGTGCCGGGCGTCGTGGTCGGATAGTTGGCTGGCCGCAGCAGTTTCGGCTTAGTATCGAAATATTTGATAATCTCGACTCGATCCCAGATATGATTGCCGGACGTCTGCAAGTCAATTCCGTAGCTGAATATCTTACGTGACATTTCCGAGGTAATCCCGAATCCCCCGGCGGCGTTTTCGACGTTGGCTATTACATAGTCTGCCTCGTACTTTTCACGCAGCGGCTTGACCATATGGGCCGCCGCCTGACGACCCGCCTTGCCGCAGATGTCGGCGACGAACAGGATGGTAAACGGTGTCATTGAACCGTCTTTCTAAGGCGGAAGAAAATGGGCGCGCCGGCGCCTCCGCCACGATCAGCCAGCGCAGAGGTTAAAAGCACAGCTATTATAAAGCACCCGTGGTTACTTGGCAAACTCGGTCGCGCGGGTTTCCCTGATTATGGTAACCTTTATCTGTCCCGGGTACTGCATCTCTTTCTCTATTTTCTCAGCAAGGTCCCCGGCAAGTATAGAGCACGCCAGGTCATCAAGCGATTCGTTTTCAACAATAACTCGTATTTCACGACCGGCCTGGATGGCATAGGCCTTGGCCACGCCTTTGAAGCTGTCGGCCAGTTCTTCGAGTTGCTGAAGCCGTTTGATGTATGCCTCCAGAGGCTCCCGGCGGGCGCCCGGACGCGCGCCTGAAATGGCATCGGCCGCCTGTACCAGAACCGGGAACGGACTATTCATGGGAACATCACCATGATGCGATTCGATGGCATTGACCACCAGCTCATTCTCCTTGTAGCGCCTGATAAAATCGGCCCCGATGCTGGTGTGGGTACCCTCGGTCTCGCGATCGATAGCTTTGCCAACGTCATGAAGCAGACCGCAGCGTTTGGCCATTACAGCGTCAAGTTCCAATTCGGCCGCCATCAAGCCGGCCAGCATGGCAACTTCCTTCGAGTGTGCCAGAACGTTCTGCCCGTAGGAGGTACGGAAATTGAGCTTACCAAGCTGGTACACTATATCCGGATGAAGCCCGTGCACACCCAGCTCAAAACAGGCCTGTTCTCCCGCCTCGCGTACGATAACTTCCATCTCCTTTTGGGACTTTTCGACAACCTCCTCAATTCGTGTCGGATGTATGCGTCCATCAGAGATTAGTTTTTCCAGGGCCATCCGGGCCACCTCGCGCCGGACCGGATCATAACCCGACAGAATCACCGCCTCGGGCGTATCGTCAACGATAACATCGATGCCGGTGGCGGTTTCAAAGGAGCGAATATTGCGGCCCTCGCGCCCGATAATGCGCCCTTTCATCTCGTCGTTGGGCAGGCTAACCACAGAAACGGTTGATTCCACAGTGTGGTCGGCGGCACATCTGTAGATAGACGAGACGATGATCTCCTTAACCTCTTTCTCGGCCTCCTGCTCCGCCTTCTCCTTTATCTCCTTGATGTGAGCGGCGGCTTCCATCTTGGCAGCGCTGACCATATTGTCCATCAACTGCTTCTTGGCTTCCTCCGGGGTCATCTGGGCTATTTTTTGAAGCTGTTCATTCTGAGCGGTGATAATCTCGTCCAGTTGCTTTTCTCTCAGGGTAATACCTTTATCTCGAGCCTGGAGATTCTTTTCGCGGTTGGAGAATTCACGTTCGCGGGTCTCCAGTAATTCAAGTTTTTTCTGCAACGAAGCTTGCTGGTTCTCGTGTCTTTTCTCGGCTGCCTCCAATTCGCGTCGCTTGGCCTCAGCGTCGCGTTCAAACTCTCCTTTAAGTTTGAGCCATTCTTCACGAGCCTCCAACAGCGCTTCTTTTTTCTTTATCTTGGCTTCGTTTTCAGCTTCAGCGATTACCTTTTTGGTTTCCTCGCGGGCCCGGTCCCTTTCGTTCCGGATGGCACGACGGGCCAGAAAACTTGAGAGGAAATAGGACGCAATCGCTACCACCACGCCTATCGCAACAACAATGATGGTTTCGTTCATACTATCCTCCCATCCGGTGGAGAACCGGATGATCGATCTATTCAAAAATAATGGATGAAGAAATCGCGGACAGAGAGAGTATTTATCCTAAAGACTAAGGCAAACTGCCGAGCGCCTTATCGAGTCGGGCCAGAAGGTTATCAATCCTAGCATCGATCTGCCCCCCCGAAGACCGCCTCGTTTGTTTTTCTCCGTGCAGCTCCGATGCAATAGACATCGCCGCAAGTATTGCTACCTTATCGCGGGCGACGACACGACTGTCTTTGGCCGCCTCCCTCATCTTGGCATCTACATAGTCAGCGATCTTGGAGATATAGGCTCGGTCACCTGCCCCCGTGATGGGGTACTCCTCACCGTATATGCTCACCGTAACTTTGTTCGCAGCTGAGGAATCTGCCATGGGTCTATAAATACTAAATCCGCTTTTTTCTTATCCTACTAACTTACAACAATTTATGAAGTTAACACTAGCTATGTCAAGCAAAAAATCATTCGGCCAGGTTCTGAAGCTGGTCGAGACGATCGAGAATCCCGACAAGTTTCGTTCGGGCCAGTGCGGACTTGTCTGCGGCCGCGAGCCGGAGACTCTCATAGTCTTTGCGGAGTCTGGTTAACTCCTTAGTAAGGGCTTTGTTAGCCTGTTTTAAAGATCGGTTTTCCTCACCGAGGGCCTCCAGGCGGCTGGCCACCTGCTCCACCTTGGTGGAAAGAAGTTCGAGCTTATCGGCCATCTTATTTATCCCTGATTTGTGCTTTGAATTTCTCTTTTAACTTATTTACGACAGCCGCCTGTCTTTCGTCAACCTGGGCGGCCGTCAAATTTCCCGTTTTTGAACGGTAGTTGATTGAAATCGCCACCGACTTCTTGCCGGCCGCGATCTGCTTTCCGCGATACAGGTCGAATATTTCGACCGACTCGGCCATCTCTCCGCCAGCTTCTTTCACCGTTTCGACCAGCTCGCCCGCTCGAACGTGGTCATCGACAACCACCGCCAGATCACGCGGAGCCGCGGGATAAACGGGTAGCGGCTGATATTCCGTAAGGCGCCCGCTGATGGCGATAAGCGGATTGAGATCCAACTCAGCCAGATATACATCCTGCTTGATTTCGAACTCGGCCGCGATCTTACGGTTCATTTTGCCAACGATGCCCACCATAATGTTACCACACATTATCGCAAACGAAATCTCGCGCTCGAAATAGCGGTTCGACTGCGGCTCGAAATTCAACCTGCCCCAGCCGAAATGCTCACCCAGCAACGACAGGGCCCCGGCCAGATCGGAGAAGTCATAGGAACGCGGTTTGTCTCTCCACGTGTGCGGAGTATTCCCGGAAACCGCCAGCGAGAGTTTTTGGTACTCGCACCAGTCATCCTCACCGTTCCCCGGCTGATACGCTTTGCCCAGTTCAAACAGACAGAGGTCGACATTCCGATGGGCGATGTTGTGGCTGATGACATTCAGGGTGGTCTGGACAAGGGTGTTACGCATGATATCGAGGTCTGCTGAAACCGGGTTGAGTATTTTTACCTGGGACAAGTCGGGATTCAGCAGCGCAGCCAAATGGCTGTCAGTCAGGCCGTGATTGACCATTTCATCAAACCCGCATCCCGTCAAAAGTCGCCTGACATCGGAGCGAAACTTATCCTCAAAGTGAATCGGAGTGAACAATGGGCCAATATTGGCCGTAGCATCGGGGATTTTATCGTACCCATCGATTCTGGCAATCTCTTCGATTAGATCGATCTCGCGCGTAATATCAGGTCTGAAGGTGGGTACCTCGGTTTCCAGTGTGCCTTTTCCTGAAACCCTGAATTCCAATCCTGTGAGGACCTCTTTCATCCTTTCTTCGGAAAGGTGGACACCCAGGACATAGTTACATCGCGCCGGTCTCAAGCTTATCTGCTTCGGTTTGATCTCCTCGGGGTAGCAGTCGACAATACCGGCTAACACTTCGCCTCCGCACAATTGCTGCATCAGACTGGCCGCCCTGTTGATGGCATAAGGTATCCCGTTGGGATCGGCGCCTTTTTCAAAACGCATCGATGATTCGGTTACCATCCCCAGTTCTTTTCTCCCCCGGCGAATAACAACCGGGTCGAAGTAAGCCGCTTCGAGCAGAATGTCCGTCGTGGAACTCTCCACCTCGGAATCCAGACCACCCATAATACCCCCTGCGGCCACGCCGGTCTTACCATTTGTGATAAGCAGCACCTGAGAACTGAGCGTGTGTTCGGCACCGTCGAGGGTGACGAATTTCTCCTTATCGGCGGCCCGCCGGACAACTACTTCGTCGGAACCGAAGCGTTCGAGGTCAAAAGCGTGCAGGGGATGCCCCGTTTCCAACATCACCAGGTTAGTTATATCGACAATGTTGGAAATGGGCCGGACCCCGGACATGAGAAGTTTCTTTTTCATCCACCAGGGTGAAGGGCCAATTTTCACATTCCTTATAATTCTGGCCGCGTATCGCGGGCAACCAACGGGGTCTTCTATCCGAACCTTGATTTTGCTGTCAGCTTTTTGCGAAGACTCTTTCAGGTCAGTGGCTGGTTTTATTACCTTCGTGGATGCCAGGGCTGCCAAATCGCGGGCGATACCAATCGCCGACATCGAGTCGGCCCGATTGGGAGTCAGTTCGAAGGTCATGATATAATCGTTGTAGTCAAGTTGCTCAGCCAACGGCACACCGACCCGGGCGTCATCTTCCAGAACCATTATACCACTGTGATCGTCGGAGATACCCAGTTCCCGCTCCGAACATATCATCGCCGACGACTCGATACCGCGTATCTTGACTTTCTTGATGACCATATCTCCGGCCAGCCGGGCTCCTTCCAGTGCCACCGGCACCGTCTGTCCGACATCAACATTGGGAGCACCGCAGATGACGTCCATTTTGGTCTTGCCAAGGTTTACCGTAGCCAGTTTTATCTTCGAAGCACCCTCGACCGGTTGTACATCGGTTACCTCGCCCACCACTACCCGGTCCATATGAGCGTCGGCGGCTCTTATATACTCGCAGGCCGTACCGGACAGGGTAAGACGCTCACCCATCTCTTCCACCGGCCAGTCGACTCCGGTCAGTTCTTTAAGCCATTTATACGAAAGATCCATTTGTTATCCAAACTGCCTCAAGAATCGGATGTCGTTGTTGAAAAAGAGCCGGATATCGTTAATGCGATACTTGAGCATTGCCGGACGCTCGACGCCTATGCCGAAAGCGTAGCCGGTATACTTTTCCGAATCTATTTCAGCTTTTTCAAGAACATTGGGGTGGATCATACCGCAGCCCAATATCTCCAGCCAGCCCGATTGCTTGCACACCTGACATCCTTTTCCGTTACACAAGAAACAGGATATGTCAACCTCGGCGGAAGGTTCAGTGAACGGGAAGAACGATGGCCGGAATTTCAGTTTCAATTTTTCGCCGAAAAAGGCCTTGCAGAAGGCCACCAGGGCGCCTTTGAGATCAGCCATAGTGACGCCTTCATCGACCAGGAATCCATCCACCTGGTGAAAAGCCACGTGAGCCCGGGAAGATATAGCCTCGTTTCGGAAGCACAGGCCGGGCGTGATAATTTTAATGGGCGGCTGCTGTTTCTCAAGTGTTCGCGCCTGAACGGGAGTCGTATGAGTGCGCAGAAGTCGATCGCCTTCGACGAACATGGTATCCTGCATGTCTCGAGCAGGGTGATCGGGAGCGAAATTGAGAGCCTCGAAGTTGTAGTAGTCGGTTTCGACATCCGGACCACGGGCGATGGTAAAACCCATACCGTGGAAAATCTGGCAAATATCATCGATTACCTGATTGACGATATGGATGGCTCCAACGCGCGACCGGGTTCCCGGAAGGGTCGGGTCGAAGCCTGTCTTTTCCCCCGCTGCCGAGAACGCTTCTATAGCGTCTTTAATCTGCTGTTCGAGCGCGGCTTTGGTTTTATTCGCCGCCGCCCCGACAGTTTTCTTCTCATCGAGGGAAAGATCTTTCAGCCCTTTGAGTACGGCCGTAATGGCCCCTTTTCGACCCAGGTACTTGACCTGTATCTCAGCGAGACGCTCTGCGGAATCGGCTTTGCCGATCTGCTCGAGCGCTTCCTGCTTTATTCTGGTAACTTCATCCAGAAGGGACATAAAAGAGGCACTCCGGGGGTCAGTTGCCGGTTGCCATCTTCACTAAAT
>CP070756.1:1347503-1350190 GCA_020348905.1 Candidatus Zixiibacteriota bacterium | reverse complement strand
GCTTCAGGGCGTTCAACGAAGGGCCTAAAGGTAACCGTGAGGTGGACTTCATCAAGCTCCGCACGATGCTTTCCGAGGGACACCCGTGGGACGATGAACTTCTTGACGCCATCCTGCCAAGGTAGGTGTTATGGCTGACAAAGTTCTGATTCAACCGCAGCACGAGGGTCAGATTGTCACGCTGACGCTCAATGCGCCCAAGGCCAATGTCCTCGACGCCGAGATGATGAATGATCTGCAGAAGGCGCTGGATGACCTGGGTCAGCAACCCGATGTAAAGCTGGTGCAAATCACCGGTGCCGGCGATCATTTCAGTTTCGGCGCCAGCGTTCCCGAGCACACCAGGGACAAAGCTCCGGAGATGCTCAGGCAGTTTCATGGTCTGTTCTATTCTCTGGCGGATCTGGCTATACCTGCTGCCGCACTGATCTCCGGCCAGTGTCTGGGTGGTGGGATGGAACTGGCCCTGATGTGCAATTTCCTGTTTGCCGACAAATCAGCCAAGCTTGGTCAACCGGAGATACAGCTCGGTGTCTTTGCTCCTCCGGCGTCGCTGCTGTTGCCAATGAAGATTGGACAATCCGGAGCGGATGGGCTCCTTGTGACCGGTAGGATCGCCTCTGCCGAGGAAGCCGAGGCGATGGGGCTGGTGGCACAGGTATTCGATGACCGTGAGGCGATGATGGCAGGCGTTGATGCCTGGGTTCAAAAGCACATCCTTCCCAGAAGTGCTTCGTCGCTGCGGTATGCCGTTAGAGCAGCGCGGCTGGAGTTCAACAGCGTCGTCAAGAGCAAGCTGAAGGAGCAGGAGCGACTTTATCTTGATGAGTTGATGGCCACCCACGATGCCAATGAAGGTATTCAGTCGTTTCTGGAGAAGCGCAAACCGGATTGGCAAAACAAGTAGCAGCTTTAACCTCGCAAAAAAGTACGGGAATCCCGATCCCGGGATTCCCGTTTGATTTGCATAACCGGTGTGCCGGGCTTACGATGATTCGGCGGCCGACCAGGTTGTGCCCGGCTTCTCCAGCGAATAGTATACTTTTATTTCCTCGAGCTCCTCAAAGACACGAGGTACCACCTGAAGTTCCATGCCGATCTTGATGTCTTTATCGGAGATGGTATCACCGAACCAGGCCAGGAGGCGACCGGTCTCCTTGAGATCGACCACACCAATAGTATAAGGGGCGACATCTTCGAATCCAGTAGGAGCGGCGTGAATTGTAGTGTATGTCAGCAGCGTTGCCTTACCACTGAACTCCTTGTATTCGAAATCGCCTGAAAGACACTTACCGCAGTCGGCCCGGGGAGGGAATGATTCCTGCCCGCACTGTTTGCATTTGGACCCCATCAGACGTCCGTCTTTAAGATGATTGGCAAATTCGGTAACCTTCGTATAGGGCGAGAAATTTACTTTTCCAAACCATTTAAACATGAGCTTAGTCCCTCCTTAGGACGTGGACAAAACAGTATTGCCCGATACCGCCCACATTGTGAGTGAGTCCGATGTCAGCGTTCTTGACCTGGCGCTCGCCGGCTTCGCCTCTGAGCTGCTTGACGATTTCCACGGTCATGGAAACGCCGGTCGCGCCGATCGGGTGACCTTTTGCCTTCAGGCCGCCGTCGATATTTACCGGTGTTTGTCCGTCGGCATAAGATTGCTTCTCTTCGATAAAACGACCGCCGGCACCCTTGTCGCAGAAGCCCAGATCTTCGTAAGCCATGATCTCGGCAATGGTGAAGCAGTCATGGACTTCAGCCACCTTGACGTCCTTTGCTTTTATGCCAGCCATCTCATAAGCTGTGCGTGAGGCATCTTCGGCACTGGGTAACCCGGTCAACTTCGGCCGTCGGAGAACCGACATGCTGGCCGTGGCGCAACCCATTCCATCAAGCCAGGCCACCGGCTTTTTCGATTTCCTGGCGATATCCTCTGAAGCGAGAATCACGCAGGCGGCGCCGTCGGCGTTGGCGCAGCAGTCATAAACTTGAAATGGGTCGGACACCGGCTCAGATTCCAGGGCTTTTTCGATCGTGATTTCCTTCTGGAACAATGCGTTTGGGTTCCTGGCGCCGTAATAGTGATTCTTGACCGCTACCTGAAGTAATTGCTCGCGGGTCGTGCCGTACTCATGCATATGGCTCTTGGCGAACAGGGCGTAGTAGGCTGGAAAGGTGGTGCCGAAAACGGATTCCCACTGCACTTCACCTACCCGCCCCATGAGAGCCAGAATTTCTGGGGTGGAGAGTTCGGTCATTTTCTGACAGCCTATAACCGCCATCAGCCGGTGCGCACCTGACTGTATTCCCATCCACGCCGTGCGAATGGCGGCGCTGCCGGAAGCGCAGGCAACCTCGGTCAGCCAGGTCGGGACCGGGTTAAGCCCCAGGTATTCCTGTACCACACCGGGGAGCGAACGCTGTTTGTGATATTCCGGGACAGAACCGATAACGGAACCATCGATATCTTTCGGGTCTATCTGTGCGTCAGCAACAGCCTCGCGAAAAGCTTCGAAAGCCAGTTCCTGTACGGTAGCATCACTTCTGCGGCCAAACTGTCCGTGTCCTATCCCAATTATTCCCACTCGGGCCATATCGTTTCCTCCTAAATGTATTGACCGCCGTCGATCTTGAATACTTCACCGGTGATGTGACGGGCTTTATCCGAACAGAGAAACGTCACAAGG
>CP070756.1:1343749-1347403 GCA_020348905.1 Candidatus Zixiibacteriota bacterium | reverse complement strand
TGCGTAGCGGTGCTGAGTAACAGTGACGCCGGTAATGTAGACCGGATTGCATTCGAACTGGCCGCGATTGCGTATGGTGAACCGTATGATGTTCCCATCACAAAGACGCCAATTACGATAGACACCATTACACTTTACGATTATGTCGGGGTCTACGAGCTCGATCCGGACAGGTATTACCTTGTCACTCGCGAAGGGGATTCGCTCTTTATATCTGAAGTCGGCGGCAAGCGCTCGCTTTTGATGGCGGAGTCTGAGAACAAGTTCTTCTATGCTCGCAACCATTGCCATACTGTGGCGTTCGTTCGTGATACCGCCGGCAATGTTGTCGAACAAATATCCCACCATAACGGTCGCGACGAGCGGGCTTTGCGAATCGAAGGGGACAAGGCCGAGGAGTTGATGGCCTCGCTTATTCCCGCCGATATAGACCCGGCCATTTTCAAAGCATACGAGGGTGACTACGAGGTTGCGCCGGGGTTTGTACTGACTTTCGTATGTCGGGACAATCGGTTCTTTACGCAGGCGACCGGTCAGCCCGAGATGGAGATATTTCCACGTAGTGAAACAGAGTTCTTTCTGAAGGTAGTCGAGGGATCGGTGACTTTCGTCAAGGACAGTACCGGTACTGTGACGGGTTTGATAATTCACCAGGGCGGCCGCGATTTGACGGCCAGGAGAATTCAGCCGGATGAAGAGCTAACCAAGGATACGCTTAAGAAGTGATTTGGCGGCTCCCTCGTATTTCTTAACCACCATCACCGCCGAGGGTGAATAGCGGGCGACCTTTTCCGGGATTTCACCAAAAAGCATTTTGCGGAAGAAAGGTTCCTTGGCAGCACCAATGACGACCAGATCGTAATCCTTGCTGGCTTTGGCGATCCCACCGGAGATGCTTCGCGACGGAATCAGGATCTTCTTCGTAGTCTCGGCAGTCTTTCCCAGAAGACTGACGGTATCATCGATGTAGGCTCTGGCCGTTTCGATCTGCTCGTCGGTAGCGCCTTCGTTCACAAAATATCCGGCGGTAACGGACATTCCCCTGGCATCGGCGATGGAGCCAAGAATGGTGGCGGCCAGTTTCGCGTTCGGTCCGCCGGATGTCGGCAGCAGACAGGTCCTCATCTCTTTTGCCGCCGGAGTCTTGATGAGAACCAGGTCGCATTCGACGAGGCGAATCACTTTGTCGGTAACCTCTCCGAAAAGCCGATCGCGGGTGTTGCTGAAACCTTTCCAGCCCATCACGAGAACATCGGCCTTGTGCCTCTCAACGGCCGACAGGATACCGTCGCCGGCGTGGTGCGCCACAACGATTTTAGTTTCGAGTTCCTCTTCCTTCTGCGCGGCGAACTTTCTGGCCTTAGCCAGCAGGGCTTCGCGGTGATGTGCCGTTCGCATACCTTCGTGGATAGGCATCTGGCGAGGAACCTCGACCACACTCATGGCCACCAGCGGCAGGCCGCGGGCGTGGGCGACAGGATAAGACAGGTCGAGCAGAGCCTCGATGTTGGCCGGGTTGTGAAGGGCAACCATCACACACGGGCTCTGCTCCTCGGTCACCACCGGTGGCTCGGGAATCAACACCTGCGGCTTCAGTACCGCCGATTTTTTCTCGAAGACGGCAAAGTAGATTAACAACCCCACCCCGATCCAGCCGATCGTGACATACCAGGCTATGGGCTGGAAATTAAACTGGTACAGGGCCAGCAGAATGTTGAGTACAAAACCGGCGATGGGGATGAACGGATATAAGGGAACTTTGTATTTGCGCGGAATCTCCGGGTGTTTGCGGCGGAGCACGATCACCGACAGGTTTACCAGAGCGAACGTCAACAGGAAGATTAGACTTGCGGCCGAACCGACCGCTTCGATCGGCAACGTCACGGCCATGCCTATCAGTATCACCCCGGTTGTAAGGATGGCAATATGCGGGGTGCGACGCGTGGAGTGAATTTTGGAGACTGAAGATGGCAGCCACAGGTCGCGTCCCATCGAAAATGCCACTCTGCTGGCAGCCATGACGGTGGCGTTGAGAGCTGACATAGTTGAAAGTAGTCCGCCCGCGACGATTACGGCCACGCCGACGGTGGGCATGAAGCTTTCAGCAGCGCGGACTATGGCTGTTTCCTTAAACTTGCCCAGGAATTGCCAGGCTTGAAGATCACCGGGGTCTATAGCGGCAAGCGACACAAATAGAATCAACAGGTAGATAGGTACTGTTACCGCCAGGGCAAGAAAAGTGGCCCTGGGAACGTTCTTTTCCGGATTCTTGATTTCCTCGGCCACGGTGGCGATCAGGTCATAACCTTCAAAGGCAATGAAAGTCAGGCCCATGGCGATCAACACACCGCCCAGCCCGTTGGGAAGAAATGGCGTCAGGCTTTCGTTGATCCGATCGGGCTGGTCGAAAATCGCCATTAACCCGAAAACCAGAAAAATGCACAGCACGCCAATCTTTGAAAGGGTGAGGGCGTTCTCGGTCTTGCCGGTAACCTCGGCTCCACGAACGTTCAGCCACGTGAAACCGGAGCCAACCATCAACGTCAGCACAAGGATAGAGCGGTGACGTCCCAGCAGACCGTCAGCTGCCTCAGCAAGCCCCGGCAGGTACTGGTGGACGAGTTCCCAGAAGTAACCGGCGAACCCGAGGGCATAAAGGCTGCAAGCAACGGTGTAGGCAAACCAAAGGATCCACCCCGATACAAAACCGGCCGCTCCCGGAAAAGCCATGCGGACGAATGAATAACCGCCTCCTGCCCGAGGCATGGCCGATGCCAGTTCAGCATAGGCAAAGGCTGTCAGGAGTGTCACCAGGGCATTAAGGGCAAAGGATAGAAGCGACGCAGGACCGGCCTCGCCGGCGGCAATTCCGGTCAGCACGAAGATGCCGGCACCTATCATGGCCCCGACGCCAAGCATGGTGGCATCGAATAGGCCCAGGTCGCGCGCAAAAGTGACCTGGGTGGAATCGATATGGTTGTTTACTTTATTGTTCTCCGGCATATGCTGGCAGTGTTACCCTACCGCTTAGTTCAATATGCTGTCTTTGATTTCAGCCATCAATTACGGTAGAAATTCAACGAAAAGCTACAATCAACTTTTGGCCGCTGGCTTGGCTGTCTCATTTCTTGAGAAAGTAGGCGCTGTATTCCCCGGCAGGACGGTAGCCAAGTTTTTCCGCCAGACGGCAGGATTCGGGGTTAGCGGCATCCCAGTGGGGCTCAAGCTTGTAACGCATACAGTGCAGCAGCAGCGAGCATGCCAGTGCCGTAGCTATACCTTTGCGTCGGTACTGCGGTTGAACAAAGATGCTGACCTCCGCCCCCTGACTGCATATTAGCGAGGCATAGGCACATGCCACCGGTGAATTGTCCTCGACAACACAGTAGCCAATTCCTCTGTGAACGAAATCCTCGGCTGAGTCGTAATCCGATAGATCGAAAAAGTGATCCTCAACACCGTAAACCTGCTCGGCAATGTTTCGGTCAACCGCGACCACCGCTTGGCCGCACGGTAAAGCTCTCAGCAACTTCTCCAGATGGGCAACACTCAGGTTCCCTGACGAAAAACTGTACCTTGGAAACTCGACTAATCGGTCACCGTGTATGTCCCTGGCAGTATCGCGCCACGGCTGCGGTGAGGGCATGATGATGG
>CP070756.1:1340751-1343649 GCA_020348905.1 Candidatus Zixiibacteriota bacterium | reverse complement strand
CTGGGCATACTCGCTGAGTATCCACCCTCGAGCACGGAAAAAACCGGCCGACCCAGCGCCTTGATCCGCTGCGCGATTTTTCCATAAGTGTCAATCTCCAGCGATACGTTAGTGATAGGATCTTCCTTAAATGTGTCAAAACCGGCTGAAACAGCAATCATCCCGGGATCGAAACCAGAAACTGACTCCAGTGCGACCGCCAATGTGTCCATATACTCAACCTCGCCGGTACCCGCCCTGACCGGGAAGTTGAGACAGTTGAGATCAGAGGTGATGCCGGTACCTGGATAAAGAGGGCTCTGATGCAGCGATACGTAGATGACATTTTCATGACCGTGGAAAATATCCTCGGTGCCGTTGCCATGATGACAATCGAAGTCAATGATCGCTATTTTCTTGGCGTCATCCAGTGCCTTGACAACGGCCACTGCGATGTTATTGAAGTAGCAGAAGCCACCGAGGAAATTCCTGCCGGCATGATGTCCCGGCGGGCGCAGCAACGAAAAAGCCGGTGTTCCGTTAAGCGCCAGATCGGCCGCGGCGATGGCGCCGCCAGCTGACAAAATAGCGTGCTCATACAGCTTCGGGTACGCCGGCGAGTCTCCGTCGTAGAAGTTGCCGGAACGAACCAGACCCACAAGTTCCGGCGTATGCACTAACAGAATGTCGTCTTCAGCGGCCGGCTCGGGCTTGACCATCTCATACTTCGACTTCAGATGTTCGTACGATGACCGCACTCTTTCAGGCGATTCCGGGTGACCCGGCTGGCTGTACTCGAGGCACGTTTCAGAGTAGATGATTTTCATTTTTGCCACTACTCACAAATCCCGGGTACAATCATCCATTGAACACTCCAGCAACCGGAGTCGTCTCGAGCCAGACAGACAATACCCGCATTGGTGAAATTCACAGTGGTTCTGCTTTCTTCGCCACAGAGAAGTCTCGAGGTTAGCCGGCTCAGATGCGGCAGATGTCCCACCAGCATGACGTTTTCGCTAATGGCCCGGAGCTGGTCCGCCCACACGGACGGCTCCGCCTTAGGTTCCAGGCCGTTGGCGGGTTTGATGCCTCCGGCCGGATTTAGATAATCGGCCAGCACCTCCGCTGTCTGCTTTGCCCTGAGCTTGCCGCTGTGAATTATTACATTGACCGAAGGGCGGATCCGGGCGGACAGCAACTTAGCCGTCTTGTCGATATCTGCGTAACCTTTATCTGAAAGAGGCCGCTGAGGGTCTTCCGCATCCGTTTTGGCCTCGGCGTGCTGCACAAGGTACAAGTTCACTTCTCTCCCTCCTTATCAAGCTAAAACTGCCCCTGTGTTTCCGCTTTTAAGATACTATAAAGAAATCAGCGCCACAAGAATTTCCGGCCCGCCTGCCGATACGCTTTCTTTTAGCGTCCTTCCATGCTATAATTGTCTATGGAAAGGTACCCACCGGCAACAGAACCCTGGTCACTATTATGAACCCGCCCGAGAAGCCCCGAAATATATACAACGACTCTAACTTGAGAATCATTTACGGTATCACGCTCATGGCCGTGATGGGGGTGGCTATTATCACCCCGGCTTTTCCCACAATCGCCCGCGACCTGGGCATATCCGCCCAGCAAGTTGGACTTCTGATTACCGTCTTTACCCTTCCGGGCATGCTCCTGGTGCCGGTACTGGGCGTGCTGGCCGACCGCTACGGCCGCAAGAGAGTGGTCGTACCGGCCCTGATGCTTTTTGGGGTGGCCGGGGGAGCCTGTTATTTCGCTCAAGATTTTTCCACCCTGCTCCTCCTGAGGTTCTTTCAAGGCATGGGCGGCAGTTCACTGGGCTCGATCAACACCACCCTTATCGGGGACCTGTACGATGGCAAGGAGCGCGCGGCGGCCATGGGCTATAACGCCAGCGTCCTCAGCATGGGCACGGCTAGTTATCCCCTTATTGGCGGCGGGCTGGCCGTTATCGGCTGGTACTACCCATTCCTGGTGTCGCTGGTGGCCATTCCGATCGGCTTTGCCGTTTTGTTCAAGCTGAAGAACCCGGAACCGGAAAAACCCGAAAGTATGAGGAAGTACCTGGCGGGTGTATGGCGATCAATAAACCGCCAGGTCGTCGGCCTGTTCTTCGCCAGTCTCTTTACCTTCATTATCCTTTACGGTGTTTACCTGAGCTTCTTCCCCTTCCTGGTCGAGTTTTCATTCGGCGGCTCGCCGGCTGTTATCGGATTGCTGATGTCGTCCATGTCACTTACCACCGCTTTGACGTCATCGCAACTGGGGAAACTCACCCACCGTTTTACATCGAAAAGTCTTCTGTTAATCGGATTCCTGCTTTATGCCATAGCGATTGTGATTACACCCCTTATGCCTCACCTTTGGTTACTGCTGGTACCATGCGTGATATTCGGCTTGGGGCACGGCGTCAATATTCCCAGCCTGCTAACCCTCATGTCAGGATTCGCCCCGCTCGAACACCGGGCGGCCTTTATGTCGATGAATTCGATGGTCCTTCGCGGCGGACAGACTATCGGACCGCCCCTGATCGGATTGTTTTTTGCCTTAGGCGGTATCGAAGCGGCTTTCTACGCCGGCTCGGTCCTGGCTCTGCTCACGCTCCTGATATTAGCGATATCGCTGGAATGAGGCGGCAAAAAGCGGCACTATCGACCCGAAAGTACAGTCTTGCCAACCATTTGTGTATCCCGTATATTTTTCAGACGAATCCTGATTGAAGGTGGGCTTTATGCGACGACGTGAATTTCTGGAAAAGACAGGCAAAGCCGTCGCTCTTGCCGCGGTCACCGGCGGCGCCGGTATTGTCTTTCACAATCGAACTACCGCCCGGTACACCCCTCTGGTTGTCAAAAGTCGTTCCTTTGAGGTAACACCCGACCCTGCCTTGCCCGGGAT
>CP070756.1:1314425-1340651 GCA_020348905.1 Candidatus Zixiibacteriota bacterium | reverse complement strand
CGACTACACCAAAGATGCCTGGGGAGTGGGTTACAGTTACTCGGGAGGTGTAACTATAACCTCAACCGGATCCGGCGCCAATATTGTCACGCGCGTCGCGGAAAGTGCAGCCGACCTGCTGTCCAATGAGTTTGCCGGGATCATAAGGGACATAAACGACTCACTGGCAACCGCCGATGACACGGCCGACCTTGACGTAGTCGTAATCTACCCCGACGGTACGGGCGGCATAGACACCGCCACCTTCACTCCCTCCGATACCGGCTGGTTTTCGGTGGGACCGGTACCAATCGGGCGGCACCCGCTACTGGTCATCTACACCCCCGGGGCCGATACTTTGACGCGCTACGTGACGGTTGTACCTCGTCAGAGCAGCCAACACATTTTTCGCTACAATTTCGATACCGATTATTTCTCAGATGCCGGACCCGGCTACACTGGCCTGACTCTTAAGGCAGACAGTGATACAGCCTTTGGCACTCCGGGTGCCTGTAACTTTATCAAATTCTGGATTGAAAACACCACCGCCGATCCGATCCAGATCAGCAGCATCACCCTGGAGTATACCAAGGTCGCTTACTATGCCGCTTTGGATTACGAAGGCGACTCCGACTATGAGTTCCAAAACCCTTCCACCCGCAACGAATCGGGGGACGTTGTGACTTTCGGGACTCCGGAGACGGTTCCGGCGGGTAGTTATGAGATAATAATCGTTGAAACCTTTAAGGACACCAAGATCGGGTCAGGCAACGCAGCCTCCATGGAGAATGAAACTGTGACGGTCTCGTTCTCGGACGGGTCGTCGTTCGACGTAACTTTTGACTATTGTGAGTAGCATGAACAGAATCGCCAACAGGAATGCGGGTTTTACCATGGTCGAGGTGATAATGGTGATCATCATTGCCGCTATTCTCGTGACCGTGGCGCTGCGGTCGGTGGTTACCATTACCGAAACCAGCCGGGTCGAAGAGACCAAGCGAGAAATGGAGCAACTGGCATTTGCCCTCACAGGCAATCCCGAACTGGAAAATAACGGCGTTCGCACGGATTTTGGCTATGTGGGCGATGTTGGCTCGCTTCCATCCGGTCTTGACTCTTTGTTCACTATGCCACCGGGGTATATCACGTGGAATGGGCCTTACGTATCACGGCGATTCAAGCAAATAACCGACGATTATGCACGAGATGCCTGGGGCCTTGAGTACACATATACCGGTGGCATTGAAATAATATCCACCGGGTCCGGCTCCGACATAGTGCGTAAACTGGCCGACTCAGCGTCGTACCTGCTGTATAACCAGGTAACGGGAGTTGTTCTGGACAACAACGGCGCCCCTCCCGGCAGCGAGAAGGACACCGTTAGAATAGAGCTTACGATTCCGGACGGCAGCGGCAACATGGTAGTAAGATCCACTTATCCTGATGCCGGCGGTTATTTCAGCCTGGATTCCATCCCCATCGGCAACCACGATATCAGAGTAATATACCTGCCTATCGACGACACCCTGAAACGATTCGTGTCAGTCTTGCCGAATTCGGTACTCTATCAGGAGTACTTTCTGTCATTCAACCCCTGGTCAACAATTCCTCCCACTGAAGGTTGCTTCGAGTACGTGGAAGGCACTGCCCAAACCCTTGCATACGGCACCACCACCTGCAACGGCTTCGAATTTCAGGTTACCAACACTTGCGGCGAACCGGCTTACGTATCCAGCATAATACTCGAATATACCTCTTCCCCTGATGCTTATTACCAGAACATCAAGTGGGACAACGAAGCCGCATTAAACGCCACTCCTGACCGGATCGGCACCGGTGAAACGGCCGACTTCCAAGAGCCGTCCCCGGTGGAATGGGTCGGCGGTGGCGAAACAGTTACGGTGCAGATATATACCTTCAAGGAAACCAGGGATGGGCCGGGGGCCGAGGTACCCATGAATGACCTCGATATAACGGTGACGCTCACCGATGGCTCAACTTTCTCATTCAACACTGGAGACTGTGCGGAGTAATGAAGCTTAAGAAACTGACAACCAACCGCGCTTTCACCCTTATTGAACTGGTCCTTGTGATCGTCGTCATTGGCATCATTGTTGCGATTGCCACCCAGAGAATGTCGCAGTCGGTCGATACGGCCCGCCATGAGCAAACCAAGAAAGAGATGGATCAACTGGCTCTTGCTATCGCCGGCAATCCGGCTGTATACGCCAGCGGCACCCGGACGGACTTCGGCTATGTGGGGGACATCGGCGCCATGCCCGACAGCCTGGGAGCGCTGGTGGCCAACCCCGGCAGTTACGACACCTGGGACGGGCCATACATCGGCACCGGGTACAACGAGGAGGATTTCAAAAAGGACGCCTGGGGAGTCGAGTATCTTTTCACCGACACCCTTATCAGATCGACCGGGTCGGGTTCCAACATTGACAAGATTATCGCCGTGAATTCAGCGGCCCTGTTGTCAAACACAGTCGAAGGGTATGTGGTCGATGCCAGTCATGACGTTCCGGGCTCCGACGATACCCTTTCGCTGACCATTTGCCTGAATTATCCCAATGGGTTGGGGGGAATGACTACAGACAGCACCCATCCCGGTCCCGACGGTAATTTTTCATTTACGGGGATTCCGATCGGTGCTCATACGCTTGACGTGGTATTTGAAGCCGAAGATGACACCGCTTCCTACAACGTTTCGGTGGGACCCAACAGCAACACCAAGCTCAGCATCACCTTCCCGGCCGACCTCTGGTAGAACCTGCCTACCGGGCAAGAGCCTGACTACGATTCCTTAATGACCAGATTAATATGCCGTTTCTTGAGCTGGGGCAGAAACAGTGATGGTTTGACTGCAATTTCCTGTGACTTGCACCCACGTTCGGTTATCTGACCGTCAGCAGCCATCCAGGCGATAATTGCGGCCGGGAACGAGGTAGTGCGCATCATGGCCGTAAGCCCGGTTTTGGTATCCTGCCGATCGACAATCTCGTACACAACCGTCTTGTCCTGGCCGTCTTTCTTGCCTTCGAATGTAAGTCGCACCAGAACCATATCCAGGTCGCCCAGGCTGAGGTTTTTTTCCAGAACTGACCTGAGCACCGCCCGCGGCTGGACCTTTTGGCCTTCAACCTCGATCTCCTGACGAGAAGCCAGACCAATCTCAAGCATCGGCTTGAAAAGCTGACAGTGGCCGGGATAACGGATAGTCTTGTAGTCGAGAAAGTCTATCACCCCTTCATAGGTATCGGGCAGGGTTGAGGTACCGCCGGAGGTGTAAAAAGCTTCCAGTTGGCCAATGCCGTCAAATTCGAGAGTTTCCACTCCCGTCATCGGGTTGACGGTCTTCTTTTTACCGTCCTCCAGAATAAGACACGGCTCCCAGTACTCATTGAGCAGGCCCTCGGCGGAAAAAACCATCTGATAGTTCAAAGGCGGCCGCGGCGACTGTGGCAGGCCACCCACCCTGATTTTCAGCGATCGGACTTTGTCAAAACGTGCTACGCCGTCGGCTACCATGACTGATACCATCCCCGGCGCAAGGCCGCAGTCGGGGATGATTGTAACACCGGCCTTCTCGGCCTCGTCGTTCATCTCCAGCTGAGTCCTGACAACATCGTTGTTGCCGCCCAGGTCAACAAGGTGACAACCGGCTTCAATGGCGGCCCGGGTAAGTCCTGGATTGTATTTGTATGTAACGCAGGAGACAACCGCATCGTAGCCTTTCAGCACCCGGATGGCCGCCTGCTCATCCGAGGCATCCATATATCCACTGCTGGTGATGTTGTTGCCGTAGGCGTCGGCGATCTGCTCCGCGAGCGTCTCGTCGATGTCGAAGACCCCGACTTCTCTTACATTATCAATACGTGATAAGTCATAAACCGCTGCTCGGCCCATTAGGCCCGCGCCAAGTACTGCTATTTTCAACGTCTGATCCTCCATGCGGCCCTTGTTTCGCCAAATATAATGCGGCGGCCTCGAACAACAAAGAAATTATAATCCGGAATGTGATGTTCATAGTAACTAATACCGGCTGAAGCTCAGAGAATCGCTGCCGATAAGATATAATAAGGGGTGCCCGTATTATTCGGGTTTAGTTAGACGCCTGAAAATTAGAGGGGATGTCATGACATGCGATGAAAAAGGGGCTTATCGGGTGGATGGCACACTTCTGCCCTTTTTGCGGCTCTGTTTTGGCCTGAACCACGAAATCAACAACTCCCTGGCGGGCATTGTCGGCTATTGCGAGTTCCTGCTCGATGAACGGGAGAACCTGACCGCCGACCAGCGGATAAGCGTCGAGCAGATTCGCTCGTGCGCTCTGAAGATTCAACAGACGGTTGAAGATCTTGCTGCCGAGAAGTCGGTTTTGGCCGAAAAGATAGACATTGAATCGCTTCTGCAGGATACCGCCGGCACCGACGCCACTACAACAACTGATTGATTTTTCTGATCAGCCACTCCGAGCAGAGAGCTCCGATAAAGATTACCAGGAGCCACAATTTGTTGAGCAGCGTGATTTCTCCGGTTTCCTCCACAGTCACGGTTGATAGATCCATAGCATCAATGGCTCGGTCAAAGTGCTCATACCGGTGGTAACTGCCACCTGACAGTTGCGCCATAGCCTTCAGGGCAACCGGATCGCCATTCTGGTCGATTTCTTCGAGTGAAAAGGATTCGACCTGTATCTTCCCAGACAGTTCTCGAAGGACACGGCCATCCTTCTGGAAGACGGCCCGGTAATTGTAGGCTCCGGGGGCAACGTTGCCGAGTTCGGCCCTGAACGACCCGTCGCCGTTGTCAAGCAGATCGGTTTCATACACCCTGCTCGCAGAGTGGTTTTCGAGAGTCACTGTTCCCGTGACGGCCGGGATCGGACGGAAGCCGGGGTCAAAAGCGAAACCATCGAACCGGATAGTTTCGCCACGCTGAAAGACCTCCCGGTCGGGCCTGACCCTGATCGGCTCAAGATCGTCACTTACGGTAAGCCAGCTCATCACTCCCTGAAGAAATTTGTCGTATGCGTCAGTGCTTTCGCCAAAACCCAGGGTTACAAACCCCCAGGTCCAGAAGGGCAATGCCGCTGACGCCAGCATCTTACCGGGACCATGGCGACGATAACCGAGAATTGGGTGGCGGCTTTCTTCACCCGAGGACAGGGAGGCACGGGCCAGTATTACCGCTTCGGGGTGAGTTCTGTCGCACCTGGCCAGTGCCCGGAAAGGCGGCAGTTCAGACCACTGTTTTCTTATTGCGGTAGGGTCGTCTCCGAGCCTGACGGCCGGATGGAACAAGTCGGCTTCCGATGGTTCTCCACGAAAAGCCGTGTACTCGATCCGGCGACGACGCGATTGATGGAACGGTAACAGCTCGTTGAGCCATTCGGTCGGACCACGTTCACAGAATTTCGGGCCCATCAGAACCCATAGAGCCCCCCCTTTATCGGAAAGGTAAGAAACCAGCAACTCCCGGCGCGGCTCGAGTCTGAGGGGGTCGGGGTCATAGAGCACAACCAAATCGTAGCGGTTCAGTTCGATCTGCCGGGAAGGAAACCTGCCAGCCATATTTCCCGCCCTGGCACCGGTGACAGCCAGTTCTACCTCATACTTGTCCGACCGCTGGAGCAGTCTTTTGAGAAACCCGATTTCATAGTCCGGCGCGTCTGCCACAATTAATATCGTAAAGCGGCTTTTCAGGATCTTTACCGAGAATGATCGCTGGTTGTTACCGGGATTCTCTTCAGACGCATCGGTCATTATGTCAAGCTTAAGGATCTTCTGCCCTGGTTGCAGTGGCACATATGACATCGTCAACTCCCCCAGCCCCTCCGACTGATCAATGGTGAAATTCGTCTGGCCTACGACGCGATTGGAGTCGAGAAGACGCACCATCAGATTCCTGTCAGGAGCATTAATCCACTCAAGCTTCAGCTTCAATTCCGTCGGCTGCCCCACAAACAAAACCGGATTATAATCGACATCAGCGATACCGATATCGTAGGTACCGGTGTCGGAAGACATATCGACAGTCATCACGGGTTGGTCGAGTCTTGCCGCGATTGTGCGGGTTTCCACTCCGGAATTGGAATTCCCATCGCTAAGAAGCATCCAGTAATCGGCCGGCTGTGCCATCTGCCGTTTCTGAAGCAGATCGAAAGCTTCCCCCAGCGAGGTACGATCGCGCTCGACCTTCGCCAACTGTTCGGCAAGGTTGCCCCCGACATAGAGGGTGGTGATTTCAGCATTGGCAGAGAGTCGGTCAAAAGCCGGCGAGGTCAATAACGAATCGATGCGCTCGGTTCGGGATTTGTCGCGCTCCACCCTGGCCATGCTGTTGGAAGCATCCAGAAGTAATATAACCCTTCGGGGTCGCTCAAATTGCCGGACAAAAGTTATAACCGGTTCGGCCAGCGATATCATCAGGGCCAGTACCGCTATAACTCGCAGACCGCCGAGAATGACCTTAAGATATACCGGCAGGGGGGGATTGGTTCGTCGATATAAAAAAACGGCCAGCATCACCAGCAAGACCGAAACCAGAATGACCGGAATCGGGTAACCGGTCAGAAAATTGATTGATAGTTCCTTAAACCCAAACATATCGGCTGCTCTTCTCGGAACGCTATATAACTGTTGGGAGGTCCAATAGCCAATGAAAAACGGGCCGTAAGGGTCCTGCGGCTATGAGCGACGGGCGGTTGTGAAGGTAACCATATCCTGAAGACGCTCGAAGTAGATGGAGTCACTTACGGAGGCGATTGTGTCCAGCCCCCGCTTGCTCAATTCATTGGCTTTACGATAGGTATAGTCAATCCCGCCGGTTTCAGTCACAAATTTGTACACCCTGTCAAAAGTCTCTTCGTCGCCGTTGCGCAGTAATTTGACTACTTCCCTGCGACTGGCACCGCCGGCTTTTCTCAACGAGTATATCAGCGGTAATGTTACCTTCCCGGTCAGAACGTCGTTGCCCAGCTCCTTTCCGGTAACCTCGGCATCCCCCACGAAATCGAGGAGATCATCGGTTATCTGGAAGGCACTACCCACTTTCTCGCCGAAATCGGCAAACCGTGTCCGCTCTTTTCCGGCCCGCTTTTTCAGAATCGGCCCGGCTTCACAGGAGACGGCAAACAGCGAAGCGGTCTTATCGGCGATGATGGACAGGTACTCCTGTTCCGACAGGTCATAATTGCCGGTTTCTTCGATTTGCCTCAACTGGCCCACAGCCACCCGCTGAGTAGCCATTGAAATAGCCTTCATCAACTCCAGCGAGTTTGCCCCCACCATGATGCGAAACGCCTTGGCGAACAGGTAGTCACCCATCAGGACCGATATGAGATTGGTCCATTGAGCGTTGACAGTCTGGTGGCCACGCCTGAGCTCGGACTCGTCCACAACATCGTCATGAAGAAGACTGGCGGTATGGATCAATTCAATAGCAAGAGAGGCGTCGACCGAATACTCCGTAAAATTATCGGCCGCGCGCGATGAGAGAAATAAGAAAACCGGGCGGATCCGTTTCCCACGCGACTTGAGTAGATGCCGGGCTATGGAAGTTATAAGTGGCGAATCGCCCTGAAGGTGGTCGTTGAGCTTAGCACTGAACTGGTCAAGGTCGGCCTTGATGGGACCAGTGTACTCGTGCATTTTGTTTAGATCGAGCATTTATATAGTGCCACGCGTTCTTTGGAACGAGAAAATAGGCCGTTTGGCCCTGCTTGTCAATCAATTTCGTCCCGGATAGGTTCCCGTTGACAACTGTTATCGCTTAATTCACAGGCGATTAGCGCTATTACTCCATTAATCTCCCGGCCGGTTACTCTGCAGCAGCCTCCGAAAAGCCTCGATGTACTCAGGTTTTTGGAGATATTCTCTATCGTTATGTCCACCGGACAGCCTCACAAACTGCTTGGGCTCGGCGGCGCTCCGGTACAGTTTTTCACCCATGCTGAACGGAATCATCTCAT
The DNA here is from genome assembly GCA_020348905.1 of Candidatus Zixiibacteriota bacterium. Classification (GTDB taxonomy): domain Bacteria; phylum Zixibacteria; class MSB-5A5; order GN15; family FEB-12. The sequence goes on along the minus strand of CP070756.1, from coordinate 1,332,694 downwards.
CATCGGGCGAGTGGGTAATTACCACCGGGCATTTGACCTTCGCAACTTTGTCCTGCGAATCGAAATGGTATCTCAGCAGCAGAGTGGTTGGCAGAATCGGGAAGATCCGGCGCGCCATACCGGCCGCCGACGTAAACGACGATTCTACAATCAGCCCTCCGCAGGATACTTTTGAGGCAAGATCGATCGCCACCGCTCCGCCCAGGGAACGCCCAAAAATAAGAATATCATCAGTCCGGAAACCTTTTTTGTCAATCAGCCAGTCATAACAGAGTCTGGCGTCAGAATATATGCCTTCTTCGGTCGGCTCCCCTGTCGAGCGACCATAGCCCCGATAATCGAAGATCAAGACCGCGGCATTCAGATTCAGAAGAAATTCAATTGTTTCCAGCCGATGCGAAATGTTGCCGGCGTTGCCGTGACAGAACAAAAAGACCCGGCCATTTTCGGCGTTGGGCGGAAAATACCAGCCGTGAATGGCCGATCCGTCGCCGCCATCCAGGATCAAATCTTCGAACGTCAGATTGATCTGGTCGGGAGTGAAGGCCAGTTCCCTGACGGGAAAGAAGACCATGTTCTTCTGATTGAAATACAGGTATGCCGACATGACGGCAAAAACTGAAACGGTGAATATAACCAGCCAGAATAACATTCTGAGAGCTTTCATGATTCAATTGCGCTCACTCAATGGCAGCAAGCTCGAAAAGGTTATTCCCATTCGATCGTGGCGGGCGGCTTGGAGGAGATATCATAGGTGACCCGATTGACGCCCCTGACATTCCTGATAATTCGATTCGAGATATGAGCCAGGATGTCGCTGCCAATACGCGCCCAATCCGCCGTCATGCCATCTACCGATGTAACAGCCCTGAGGGCCACTACGTTCTCGTAAGTGCGCTCGTCACCCATCACGCCGACGGCGCTCACCGGCAACAGGACCGCAAAAGCCTGCCAGATATCATCGTAGATGCCGTTTTTGTGCAGCTCCTCAATATAAATGGCATCAACTTCGCGAAGCAGGTCACATCTCTCTTTTGTAACGTCGCCCAGAATACGAACGGCGAGGCCGGGACCAGGGAAAGGATGGCGACCGATAAAGGTGTCCGGAAGGCCCAGTTTCCGTCCCAGCTCCCGTACTTCATCTTTGAATAATTCCCTCAACGGCTCGATCAACTGAAGGCTCATCCGCTCTTTGAGTCCGCCGACATTATGATGTGATTTGATCGTTACTGAGGGCCCCTTAAACGACACCGACTCAATGACATCGGGGTAGAGAGTCCCCTGGGCCAGAAACTGGACGCCGCCTATTTTCTCGGCCTGCTGTTCGAAGACATCGATAAAAGTCGCGCCGATAATCTTGCGTTTCTTCTCCGGATCAGACACTCCGCTCAGGCGCTCAAGGAACAGGTCCGAGGCATCTACAGGGTGCAGGTTGATATCCAGCTTGCTCAGCATGTCAACTACGTCCTCAAATTCGTTCTTCCGAAGAAGGCCGTTGTTGACAAAGACTGCGTGAAGGTTCTTGCCGATAGCTTTTGACAGAAGCAGGGCCGTCACGGTGGAATCAACACCACCGGATATCCCCAGAACGACACTTTTTTTGCCGACCTGACTCTTGACGCGGTCAACCGTACTTTCGATAAACGATTCGGTCGTCCAATCCCCCTTCAAACGGCAAATATCGAAAAGGAACGTGTTAAGAATGTTCTTGCCTTCGGGCGTGTGATGAACTTCGGGATGAAATTGCAGCCCGTAAAGGTTCCGCCCGGTATCGGCAATCGCGGCCGCCTCGAGCGAATCCGAAGATCCGATTATCTCAAAGCCTTCGGGGAGCTTCACGATGGAGTCTCCGTGTGACATCCACACCGGGCTGCGATGCGGAATTCCTGAAAGCAACCCCTGCTCTATTAGCACATTGAAATAGGCGCGGCCATATTCCCGGTTTTCCGACCTGACCAGATCTCCGCCGAATATCTCGGCTATAAGCTGCATACCGTAACAGATTCCGAGTATGGGGCGGTCAGTTTGATAGAAAGACGCCTCCAGCTTCGGCGCGTCCGGGTCCTTTACCGATGACGGCCCGCCGGACAGGATATAACCCCGAACGTTCTTGTCGGCATACTGGCCGAGGTCGGCGTTGAACGGCACGATCTCGCAGTATACTTTCGCCTCTCGCACACGGCGCGCTATGAGTTGCGTGTACTGGGAGCCAAAATCGAGAATCAGAATCATTTCATGATGAGCAGTCATTGGACTTGTTCTCTCTTGTTTTTCCTGCTATGACGGTATCGTGCTCGTACGCCTGGTCCTGATTGGTATTGTCTTCAAGATAGTGCAGGCCTCTGGATTCCGGCCGCATCAGGGCCGATCGGATAATGAGATCAGCCACGGTAGCCATATTCCTCAACTCCACCACGCCATACGTAGCGGGTGTAGCGAGGTAATATTGTTCAATGCCCTTCTGGATGGACTGGACCTTTTCCTGTGCCAGCAGCAATCTTTCTTTTGATCGAACGATTCCGACAAAATCAGACATGACCCGGTTCAGCACTCGCCGGTCGTGGGCAACCAGAATTTTCTCGCGGGGATACTCCAGCGAGGAATAAATGGTATTATCCATAGTGCCAGTCTTGGGCAGTTCAGCGTTCTTGAAATAATCGGTAGAGCGAACAGAGGCGAACCGGGCCATCACCACCGCTTCCAGTAGCGAGTTCGAGGCGAGGCGGTTGGCACCGTGCATTCCGGTCATGGCCACTTCACCCGACACGTACAGTCCGGCCAGCTCGGTTTCACCATAAATATCGGATACGACTCCACCGCAAGCATAATGGGCCGCCGGAACCACGGGTATGTCACGTTCGGTAATGTCAAAGCCCCGGCGAAGGCACTCCCGGTAGATGCTGGGAAAACGTTTCTTGATGAAATCGGCATCGCGATGACTTATATCGAGCAGGACGTATTCCTCGCCACTCTCCTTCAGCTCCTTGTCAATGGCGCGGGCAACCACGTCGCGGGGTGCGAGATCCTTCAGTTCGTGGGCTCCTTCCATTATATACCGGCCGTCCACAGTCATCAGGCGGCCGCCCTCTCCTCGCACGGCCTCCGAGATCAAAAACGGCCAGCGACCGGGTGTGTAAAGGAGCGTCGGATGAAACTGAATGAACTCCAGATTGGCAACTGAGGCACCGGCCCTGTAAGCCATAGCCACGCCATCACCGGTAGCGATACGGGGATTGGTGTTGTGAAAATAAGTCTGGCACAATCCGCCGGTGGCCAGCATCGTTACCGGTGCATAGAAAGCGCCAAAAGTGCGGTTCTCCTCGGTGAATACAAACACGCCCGCACAGGCATCGCCTTCAGCCGAGCGTATGGTTATCAGGTCAAGGACGATGTGATCGCGATAGATGTGAATACTGTCAGATTTGGCGCGACAGGCGTTGAGCAGAGCTCGTTCGATTTCCCGTCCCGTGAAATCGGCGGCGTGAACAACGCGATTATGAGAATGACCCCCCTCGCGGCCCAGGTTGAGCTTTCCATCAGACTGGGTGAACTTGACACCATAGTTAATCAACTCTTCGATTACCCCCGGGCCTGCCTCAACGATCTGCTCCACGACTTGCTTGTGACACAAACCCTGACCGGTCGCAAGGGTATCGTTAATATGGGACTCGAACGAATCAGTCCCGGCCAGTACGGTGGCAATGCCGCCCTGAGCCCGATTGGTGCTGGTGTCTTTTTCAGCCTTCTTGGTAATGATGGCAATCGTAGCCCCTGGATTCAGCTCGGAAATCTTCAAGGAATAGAAAAGGCCGGCGATACCGCTTCCTATCACGATGAAATCGTAATTCTTTTCCATCAGCGGGCCTGCCTTTCCAAACCCAGCTTTTGTCTGAGGAAGGCTGTCAATTTCTCTTCTCCCGGGTCAAGGTCAACGGTTTGATTAAGATAGTAAATTTCACGGTCAAAATCAAAGGCCTCCACTTTGACCCAGTCCTTACCGGTGGTCAGAATCAGATCCGAGTCATGCTGGTCCGCCATAGTCTTTATATGAGTCAGCAGCCGGTCGTCATAGACCTGGTGATCTGATAATTCCACGGCACAGTCCAAATCGGCGCAAAGGGCACTCACCTGCCTCTCCAAACTGCGAAAATTACCCACCCCGGCAAAAAGGAAGACCGATTTGTCCTCAAGATATTTGACCGGCAAGGTCTGCTCGCGCCCAATAAGTTCGGTGGCTGTGAACTGAGCGTGGTAGTGCTGGGCATCCTTGCCGAATCTCATCAGCCGTTGCTTCAACCGCTGAAGGTCCTTGGCAAATTTGGCCCTGGTAATCACGATGACGTCGGCCCGTTTGAGCGCCGTCAGCGGCTCCCGCAGGACCCCAAGCGGAAAGGGCTTGAGAAACTTCTTGTGGATACCGGCGTCATAGGTAACGATATCGAGATCGCGGGCCAAAGAAAAATGCTGAAAACCGTCATCGACAATAACGAGATCAACAAGCTTGCTCGCAGCAATTTTCTTCACCGCTTCCGACTTGACGCTATCGACGGCGAAGACGGCCTCAGGCAACAGACTGGCCAGGTACTTGACCTCATCTCCGGTAGCATCAACGCCCATACCCTGCATTTTGTAACCCGGCGCGAGAATGGCTTGTGCTGATGGTCGACCGTAACCGCTGGAAACGATACCAACCCGTTGACCATCCTCGATCAAGTACCGCGCCAACTGAGCCACCATCGGCGTCTTACCCGTCCCACCGACCGTAATGTTGCCAATACATACCACCGGGACATCAACCCTGACCCTTGTCCTGGTAAACTTTTTGACCAGGAAAAACCCCAGCCGGTACAACAGAGAAGCCAGCCAGAGAAAGAAGGCAGGTATAGCCAGTAAAGAGAAGGCCCGTCTTCTCAGAATGTTCTTCCATATTTTCTCAAGCATGTTTCAGCTTCTCTAAGATATGGGTTCCCGCAATCGCGGTCGGCGACTTATCCAAATCACGGCTTTGCTTGGTAGCGTATATAATATCACCGGCGAGCACATTTCTCAACAGCGAAACCAGTTCCTCTTCAGAACGCACCATCGCCCCGTAATTCCTCTCGAGGATATAGTCAGCGGCTTCCCTTACATTAAATAGCGACGGCCCGAACAGTACCGGACAGCCTGCCCAAACCGGCTCCAGTATATTGTGTCCCCCGATATCAACCAGGCTGCCACCGACAAATGCCAGATCAGCGGCCCGGTAGAGATCGTTGAGTATGCCAAGCCGGTCGACCAGAACGAACCTTTCGTGATTCGGATTGTCCCCGTAAAGGGCAAAATCGATAGCCTTGTCATCAAGCAACGATTTCACTTCACCGGCTCGCTCAATATGGCGGGGGGCAATGACGATTGAGAGCTTCTTGTACTCGAAAGCCAGTTCCCTGAATGCGTTGGTGATGACGGCTTCTTCTCCCGGCCTGGTCGAACCGGCCACGAACAGAAAGGCATCCCCGGCGATCCCCGCCCGGCGCCGCGTTTCGCGGCTCCTCTTATCGCTTCGTTCAAGAAGCGGCGCGTCAAATTTCATATCACCGACTACAATCCCAAGGGATTGATCAAGACCGAGAGCGTGATACCTGGCAGCATCATCTTCGGTCTTGAAAAAGAAGCGGTCATAACGGTTTAACAACGATTTCATCAGACCACGAATTCGCCGGTAGCGGTCAAAGGCTTTGCCGGTCATCCTGCCGTTTACCTGGACCAGGGGGATATCACGCCGCGATGCTTCATGTATGAGATTGGGCCAAATTTCCGTTTCGGTAATGACAATCAAGTCGGGTCCGATCGCATCCAGGGTTTTTCTCACCGCAGCCGGACAATCGAGCGGGAAGTACGACAGCGACACCCGCTCGGAGTGATACCGCTTGAGGGCGGCGCTGAATCCGGTTCTGGTCATAGTTGTCAGGTGAACGCTGACCGAGGCGCTTTCTTTCAGCAGGAAGTTTATCAGGTGTCCGCACACCCCTACTTCACCGACCGATGCCGCATGAAGCCACACCCGGCTCGGCCCCGGTCGACTGACGAGACCCAGTCTTCCCTTCCACAGCAGATCGCCTCTGTCCGCGCGTCGCCTGCCAACCGGATAAACGATCCAATAAAGAGCCCCGGTGATGAGTCGATATAACCAGAACATGACTTAACTTTGCTAAGGCAGGTAGCCGGCTATAACTTCAGCGGCTCGGGCTGAGGCCCCCTTGCCACCGAGTAAGCCCGGTACCCGATTTAATTTATCAATCACGCCGACACGGTACTTTTCGTCATCTACATAGTTCTCCAGGGCCGACAGCATATTATCAGGAGACGCCTGACGCTGTATTAGCTCGGGCACCACTGTTTCTCCCAGAACCAGATTAGCCAGCGCAATCCTGTCCAGGCGCACGAGCCTGCGAGCAATATGGTAGGTAATCCAGCCGGTTTTGTATACAACCACCATGGGTCGGCCGATGATTGCCGTTTCGAGCGTGGCCGTTCCGGAGGCTGTAAGCACCAGCGTGCTGCCGTAGATTACTTCCCTGGAGCGGTCAATTACGATTTCAATATTGTCATCAGAATACTTCTCCAGATAGGGACGGTAATCAAACTTGTTGGATACCCCGGCCACCACCGTCCGCCCCGAAAATTTCTTATTGAATGCGCTCGCCGCCTCGAGCATGGGCGGCAGCATCTTCTTTATCTCCTGGGGACGTGATCCCGGGAGCAATCCCAGAGTCAGGGCAGCACGATCCGGGACCGTCGATGAAATAAACTCATCCGGGATATCTTCGAGCAAGTAGTGCCCGACAAACTCATGACTGACAGCGCTGCTGCGGTAGAAGTCCCTTTCAAACGGTAATATGAGAAGCATGGTATCGACGAGATTCCGTATATCATCAAGCCGTTTGCCTCCCCACGCCCAGACTTGTGGCGAGATATAGTAAACCACCGGAATGCCCAGAGGCTTGATTTTCCTTGCCAGCCTGAGGTTGAAGCCCGGGTAATCTACCAGCACCACTACCGATGGTCTGGAGGCCTTTATCTGCCTGATGCAGCTGGAAAACAGTCGGCGAAAGAACAGATAGCGGCGGGCGACTTCCCAGAAACCGAGCACCGCCAGATCATCGGGCTCGGCCAACTGGTGCTGCCCAAGTTCTCTGAGCTTGTGACCGCCCAGACCAAAGAAATTTAACTGGGGCCGCCGCTCCTTAAGAGCGGAAACCAGCCTTGCCGAAGCGGTATCGCCGGAAGGATCTCCGGCTGACAGGAATATGGATGCGCTTTCCATCTATGCCAGATTGGCTGTCATCATGCGTGCCAGGGACTCTTTGCCGATTTTTTCAATCTCGAGCGCCACCCGGAGGGCTTCGGTGGCGCGTTCGACGGTCACCGCAACCGGGCCGTCCTGCACAACAGCTGTCAGGAAAGCATCGATTTCGGCAGCAAGCATATCCTGGCCATCGTCTTCCTTTTTCACGTATACGATATCCTGCCCTGACTTTCCCAGGGGGACCCGGAAACCATCGACGGGTTCATCGCCTCCCGCCAAGCGATAGATATCAGCTTGCCTGGCCGCCAGATCCAGTGAGAAATACCCGGAGCGCTGGAATATGCGCAGTTTCCTCATCGGATTGAGGGATATTCGGGAAGCGGTCAGATTAGCTACCGCGCCGCTGGCAAAAGTAACGCGGGCATTGGCAATGTCCACCTGCTCTGATACCACTGCTACGGACGATGCCTGGATATCAACAATGTCGGACTTGATTAACATAAGAACCAGGTCAATGTCGTGAATCATCAGATCGAGCACCACTGCCACATCAGTACCACGCGGATCAAACGGTGCCAATCGGTGGGCCTCGATGAATGCCGGGTTGATGTCGTACTCGCCCAGGGCTCTGACAGCGGGATTGAAACTCTCAATCTGCCCCACGGTGACCTTAACGTGCTTATCACGGGCCATTTTACCCAGTGCCGCCGCCTGCTCAACTGATAGCGTCACCGGTTTCTCTATCAGACAGTGGATTCCTTTTTCAATCAGTAATGACGCAATATCGAAATGGGCCGTGGTCGGAACAACCACCGACACGGCTTGTGCCGCCTGGGCCAGCTGCTCAAGGTCGTCGAAAGCTCGAATCTTATACTCGCCGGCGTACTTCTCCGCCTTCTGGCGGTCAATATCGTAAAGTCCGACCAGGTTCGACCCATCCAGCTCCGAGAGCCATCTGAGATGATGCCTTCCCAGCGCACCGACTCCCACGACAGCCGTTCTAAGTGCCGGCATACTGCTTAACCTCTTAACGTAAATCCCTTAAACACATTTAGTTTTGACACGGAAGATAACACCGGCGAGCGCCAGAAAAAAGGATATTCTACCATTTATTTGAGCCGGCCTGGAATGTTCGGCTATTTCACGATCTGGATAATTCGCTTAAATTGCTCACCTTCGGCCACCCCCAGCATTTCGAACAACGACATTTCCACGCTGGTCAATAGGGCTCCGGCATCCTTCATTCTATCCAGACCAAGATGATAGTTGGCTTCAAATCGAGATGACACGGCATCTTGAACGAGATGCACCTCGAAACCGTCGTGTAAAAGGTCCATGGCGGTTTGATACACACACACGTGTGTTTCTATTCCGGTAAGCAATACCTGCCTGCGGTTTATCTCCTTCAGCCGGGCGAGAAAGGCATTGTCGCCGCAGCAACTGAAGGACTTCTTGACCAGTGGCGTTAGATCCTGAAGAACGCGCTTTACTTCGGGCGAGGTCTCGCCCAATTTGTCGGGCAATTGTTCTGTCCAGATAATTGGAAGCCCGAGCACCTTCGCACCCTCGATCATTCTTATGACGTTGGCAAAGAGCTTTTCCTTCTGGTGCATAAGCGTGGCAAGCTTCCCCTGAACGTCAATAACGACCAGGACAGCGTTTTCTCTATTAAGCATAACTACCTTTCAGTAAAATCGTCTCGCGAGATTTCTCCGGCCCTGGCCTGGAACGGCCGCCCGCCGCCGGGCCCGGCGATTACTTGATGACTCCGCGCTCGGAATTCTCGAAAAAGTCGACAATTTCCTGGACTTGAGCGATCGGTTCGATTTCGCCCTTGATACGTTCAAGAGCCTGAGATGTGTTGAGTTTGCTGAAGAAGAGAATTTTGAAGGTTTTCTCAAGGGTCCTGATTACTTCTTTGTCAAAACCACGCCTTTTCAAACCAACAGAATTGATGCCAATCACTTTCAGCGGATAACCTGCAACCAGGGCGTAAGGGCAAACATCCTGCTGCACCCGAAAACCGCCGCCAATCATCACGTGCGGGCCGATTTTCACAAACTGGTGGACGGGCAGAACACCACCCAGGATGGCACAGTCTCCAATCTCGACATGACCGGCCAGGTTAACGGAGTTGGACATGATGACACTGTCGCCCAAAAGGCAGTCATGACCGACATGAGAATAGGACATCAGCATGCAGTTTTTCCCGATGGTCGTTTCACCCCGGGCAGATGTTCCCCGGTTGACGGTGGCATACTCCCGGACATTTGTGCCGTCACCAATAACGGTGGTCGACTTTTCTCCGGCGAACTTCAAATCCTGGGGAATGGTGCTGACAACGGCGCCGTGGTGGATCTTTACGTTGGAGCCTACACGCGCTCCTGAGGCGACGAGGGCGCAGGAAGCCACGGAAGAACCGTCGCCAATCTGAACGTCGTCTTGTATTATGGCGTAGGGACCAACGCTGACACCGGTGCCCAGCTGGGCCCCTGGCGACACAATGGCTGTTTTGTGAATTTCGGTCATCGATCCATCACCATGGCCATGAAATCGGCACTGGCTACAACCTCATCCTCAACAAATGCCACCCCGGACATCTTGCAGGTGTTGCGACGGAAGGCACGCATATTCAATTCGAATCGAAGCTGATCGCCCGGGACGACCGGCTTCCGGAATTTGGCGTTGTCAATCGTCATAAAATAGACCACCTTGGTCTCAGGATTCTCAATCGCGTTAAGGAGCAGGATTCCACCCGCCTGCGCCATAGCCTCGAGAATCAACACTCCCGGCATGATAGGATGATCAGGAAAGTGTCCCTGGAAGAACGGTTCGTTTATCGAAACGTTCTTGATCGCCACCACGCTCTTATCCGGGTCCAGGTCGAGGACGCGGTCAATCAGCAGAAACGGGTAGCGGTGGGGCATTATCTGCAGAATGGAGTCGATATTCAGAAAGGCCTCACTCTTGCGCTTGGCGTAACGCCCGGCGATCTTCTTCTTCTTATAGAGTTCCCTCATCCGCCGGGCCAGCTCGACATTGGCCTTATGGCCCGAGCGGGCAGCCAGGACGTGGCCCTTGAAAGGTACGCCGATTAGCAGCAGATCACCCAGCAGGTCAAGCGTCTTGTGCCTGACCGGTTCATTATAAAATCGCAACGGCACATCGTTGATGATACCGGTTTTGCCGACGAACGCCTTATCCTTCAGGTTCAGGGCCTTTCTGATTCGGTCGACTTCAACCTGACCCTGATCGGAATCATAGATAACGATAGCATTGTCCAGACCGCCACCCTTGATAAGCCCGTTCTTTCTGAGCATCTCAACCTCGGAGAGAAAACAGAACGTCCGGGCCGGGGCAAACTCCTCGACAAATTCCTTATCCAGATCGACAAGGGTGGTGTACTGGGTGCCCAGGGCGGGGTTCTTGTAGTCGATCATAAAGGTGATGCGCATATCGTCGGACGGTGCCACCACCAGGTCGACGCCCCGATCTTTCTCGCTGTAGGCCATGGGGGAGTCGATCTCGAGATAAACCTTATCGGCCTCCTGGTTTTCGATGCCTGCCTCGAGAAGCTTGTCAACGTACGGTTTGGCCGAACCATCACCCACCGGCGGTTCGTGATTGTCGAGTTCAACAACAATGTTGTCGATCTGAAGCCCGGCCAGAGCCGCCAGGACATGCTCTACGGTATAGACCTTAGCCTCACCGTGCTGAAGGGTGGTCCCCCGGGCTATGTCAACAACGTGGTCGATATCAGCAATCACCCAGGGCCGCCCGGGAAGGTCCGCTCTGACGAACCTGATGCCGGTATCGGGTGGCGCCGGCTTGAAAACCAGATTACAGGGCACACCGGTGTGCAGCCCGACTCCTGACACAACTATGTCCCGCTTGACAGTTCGCTGTTTTTCGTACATTGGTTCAATCCGAGAATCAGATTGGCTTGATTATACACATAACCGACAACTGACTCAAGCTTTTTTTGGGACGGGCATATGTCATATCTCCTTTAAGGACTTAACCTGCCTTAATTTCCTGAAGAGATGAACATACTCGCGGACCATAGTCTCTTCCGCTTCCGAAAGTCCTTCCATCATCGGGATACCAATCCGCAGCACGGCCCGAACCATATCGGAAACAGTGCGATCATACCTGTCCGAAAGAGACTTCAGGCGCTTCTTGAGTTCGACAGACACGTAGACATTGAGACAGTGTTCTCCCCGGGTCTTTCGAACGGGAATTCTGGTCTGGTTCATTTTTCTCCCCTTAAATTCTCATCCATCGGCCAATGATACTTTTCGTGCCCTATCAGGACCTGTGGAGTCGAGATTATCACACCATAGCGCTTTCGCAGCAACTCCATTACCGGTCTCCAACTGCGTTGCCAGTCGCGGCTACGTAGAACGGCTTCTATTTCCTCTCGGTTCGATGATTCGCAGACAGGACAAGTCCGGTACGATTGGACAGTGAGGCCATATCGAGCCTTGACCAATCCTGCCAGGCTCCGTTTCAGCTTCCTCAGGGCTCGCTGGTGCATTGCCGCCAAGCGATATCTCGCCCGGCCCGACAGGAGCGACATCTGGCTGAGACTTTCACCGAGGTAATAATAACGAAAGATAAGAAAACGCTCCTGTTCATCAAGCGACTCGACCGCCTGCGCGACCATTTCCCGGAGCCCATCCAGTTCCTCCACAGTAGTAGTATCAGGTTCTAACCACAGCAACGTCCAATCACCGGGGTGCGGTAGCGGACCGCGTTCGGCGATCCAGTTTTGATAGATCAGTCGGCCTGAAGGCACGGTTACTCCTTTTTTACCCCAAATTATATTCGGCCTCGAGGCTTGACCAGCACAAGCGGGTAACATAGATTCGGGCCAGATGAACCCGATCGACATCATGTGAATCACATTAAAAGGCAATCAGGCAACAGGCAATCGTCTGATTTTTTTCAGCTATCGCAATTCACTTCCGACAATGTATATTAAGAAATAAGGCAACTGAGAACCGAGGTAATTCTGGAGCAGGAGAAATTTGAGAGATTAGAGGTCTACCAGACGGCTCCCGCGGTCGCTGACCCCATGGAGCGGTTCAAGGAACGGTTCGGCAACGTCAACTTTCGGGTCTCGACTCTGACCTGGGTGTCGCTTCTTTTTCTGATCATACTCTACCCCGGGCTGTCAGTAGGTTTTACCGATGACCCGACCGCTATTCTGAAGCAACTCAACGAAGGGCTGCGGATGGTTCTTCTCGTAGCCACCATTATTGTGCAGTGGTGCATCTTCCTGGTCATCTGGGTGACAACCTACCGCGAAAAAACGTTTCTTGCCGGAATAGGCGTTAAACGGATTCGTTCGGTTGATTTCGCCTGGGCCATAGCTTTTCTTGCCGCCTCCAACCTGATTTTGACCGGATTAGCCTGGTTCTTAGCTCAGGTGGGCTTGCCAATGCCCGGCGAAATTGGCCTGCTGATTCCCCAGGACACAGCTGGGCGAATTGTCTGGGTGGCAGTGTCCTTCACGGCCGGGTTCTGTGAAGAAACCGCGTTTCGCGGCTATCTTATGACCAGACTGCGCTTGATCTGGAAACTTCAGAACTGGGTCCTGCCAACAATAATATCGTCGCTGGCTTTCGGCATCTGCCATGCCTACCAGGGAATTCCGGGTTTTATCGTTATCAGTACCTACGGTTTTCTTTTTGCGCTTCTATATCTGAGAACAGCCTCCATCTGGCCCTGCGTTATCGCCCACTCACTGCAGGATTTGAGCGCTCTGTTCTTCCCGCAATAGTATCCAAAAAGAACTTTTACTACCTTTTTTGTATGTTTTTCTCGATTCGGGCGCCCGCCTCACATCATCGCCTATCTGTTTGTCAATTAAGGCGTTAGGGCTTCAAAGGGGAGTCAAACAAGGCCAGCTTTCAGGTGTGTGCCGCTGCCATCAGAAACTAATATCTCTGAAAATCGTATGATTACCTAGGAGTTGATAGTACGAAGTAGTTGAACTTCGAATTGAACCAGAAAGATTATGTTGATTTTTAGCAGGATAGTTCGTTTTATTGCCGAAAGCCTACTTGCAGCAGTATTTTACAGGAGGGTGTCGGCAATTCCGCTCCGGCGGGTTACGCACGATCATGTCAACGTGTCGGAGCGACATCGGAGGTTTCAAAGCGGGTCAGTACCTGGTATGGGCAAAATATTCCCAATAATAGCCATAGTCATCACAGCACTCCTTCCCTTATCCATGGCGCATTCCCAGCCAAAGCCGCAGTCGGAGGCGGAAGAGCTATCGGCCAGAGAGATGGTCGAGGCGCTCAGCAAGACCAATTTGCGAGCTGTCGAAGACTACGAGGATTTTATTGAAAGGCTGGAGCGGCTCGCCTACGACTACCAAAATTACCTGTCAGACATAGAGGACTATCATGCTACGAAATATCAGGCCCACCTTCAGAAACTGATCCTGAAGATCAATGAGGGCGCCTACTGCAGCAACATAACCGAATTGGCCGAAGATATTGAATTGCTCAGCGAAAGACTCCAGGGTCTGGAGCACGAAATAGAGCATGACCATCGCAAACGGGAACTGCACGACTTGTCAAAGAACCTGCACCGTGATCTGGAAATCCTCGGTCACGAACTCGAAGATGAAATCCTGGAGAGAATTGTCCAGGCGACCTCGCGGGAGGCCATAGTAGCCTACCTGGAAAAGGAAAGAGAGAGCCTAAAGAAAGCCAGAAAAATCTACTTGAAGACACTTACCGAGCATGAGGAGTTAATTAAGGAAATCAGCCAGAAGTTGGCCGAACTGGAGATTCAGCGCGAGTTATTAACCGAAGAGCAACAGGAAGCGCTCCTTCAACTTGAAGAGCTTTCACTTGAGATAGAAGACTGGGACCTGGTTGAACTCGAATCGCTGGGTGTGGTCGTGGTTGTTCCACCAGTTCCACCAACCCCGGAACTTCAGGAGCTTCCACCTTTGCCTCCCAAGAAGGTTGTCACGGGTCCCCAGGGTCGCCTGTACGTGCATAGAGATGGGCCGTATTACACCAAGGTCTACAGCGACAGCATCGATGTCCCGTCAAGAGATCTTTCGATTTTCATCAACAATGAAACCGGCGATCTGAAAGTGCAGGGTTGGGATGAGGATCGGGTGGTAGTCTCCTTCAGGGTGGAAGTTGCCGCTCAGAACGAAAAGAGCGGCCGCGATTTCACCGACAATATCGAGACCAGATTGTTTGCCAATAAGGACGGCATCTATCTCAAGACGAACTTCCCGTCGCTTAGCGACCCCAAGCGAAAGATCGTAATGAGCCGGGTGGAAGTGATGGTACCGGCCAACAATAGCCTGATCTGCGAGAATTCCTTTGGTTTATTGAACGTTTCGAACTTGTTGCGCGGCCTTAAACTGAACGCCAGTCATTGTGACGTATTTCTGGACGAAATTCATGGCGGCATAGAGGCCGTAAACAAGATGAATCCGATGGAGATCACCGATTGTTCCGGGACCGTTAGTCTAATGAATTCACTCGGACCTATCGTCGTGGCCGGCTGCCACGGCGAGTTCGACATTGAAAATTCTTACGCGGCGGTGGAATTGAGCGACAACAACGGTGAGGTAGTCATCCGAAACTCCGGGCTTGTCCATATCCGTGATCATGTAGGAGCAGTAACCATCGAGAATGAGAACGGCATCGTGCAGGTGACCGATTTAACCGGTAACGTCAATGCCCGAAATTCATTCCGCCCGGTGTACGTCAGTGATATTGAAGGATCGGTCGATCTCGCCAATATCAACGCCAGTATCGAGATGAGTTTCATCTCCGGTGCTGCTACAGTCGTCAATAATTTCGGCAGTATCTCCGGCCGATATATCGCCGGCCCGCTGCAGCTTTCCAGCGAGAATGGCTCGGTCGTAATGGAACTTCCGGAATTCCTTGCGGGGCCTTCATCAATCGTAGTCAACCACGGCAAAGTAAACGTCCTGCTCAACGATAATTCCGATGTCCTGCTCACTGCCAGCACACGAAACGGTAACATCGAAGGAATTCCCGCCAAGGTATACTTCTCGGAAGGCAACGTTAAATCCACGACGATCTCTTATGGCCAGGCGACCAACGCGCTCGATGTCACGGGAGAGAACGCCCTGATTGTTATCGGGGATGCCGGCGACATTTAGTCGCCCAAAAAACCGGCCTGGCGGCCGGGTCAAAACACTTTTGGTCTTACCGCAAACTTCTAGGGAACAGGCTGTGACGCGGCCGATTCTTTCAGTTGTTCGAGTTGTTTTTTGATTCTCTCCTCTATGTCAATAATATAGGTCTCATCGTGGTAAGTCGTGGTCTTGAATGATTCCATGTTCTTCAGTTCTTCCAAAACCAGTTGGATGGTATTCACACCATTCATGATGACGTCTACCGCCAGAGGCATCTGGTTTTTGGAGTCCACAATATCGCCTCGCTTCACGCCGAGTTCGAGTAGCTGGGCTCGACCCAGAATGGTGGCAGCCGCGTTATTTATATAATGATTAAAGGTCGCGGTGATCGTGCGCAGCGACTCCAGGGCCGCTTTTTCGAACTGGGTCTGGGTGATTTCCTTTTGCATGCGGGAGTTTTCGCGAAGCAGGTTCTCGACCGTGTTGTAGTGATTATAGAGCATTCGGTTGGCTTCCAGAAGTATCTCATCGGGGGAGCCTACGTCGATCTCCAAAAATCGCGCCTGCTCCACAGTATGACTGAGCAGTTGTTCTTCGATAGGTTTCAGTCTCTCGGTTGGAAGACTCAGGTTCTCGCGAAGTATATCAACGTAGTCGAGTTCGTGAGGCAGCTGTTGTTTGGTTTTGGCTATAGTGAATTTCGAAATCTTGTTGGCCAGAGCCACGATCTGAACCAGGCGATAGTCCGGATTTTGCAGATCCGGGGGGAAATTCTTGTGATGTTGCCCCACCGCTTCGCATATCGAAGAAGGTATCTTCCACTGTTCCAGCAGAAATTGACCAACCCGGGCGTGGTTGGTCCCCCAGGTGTCTTCCTCGAGCTGAACCAACTCCTCGCCACTGGGAGCCTGCTTCCAAACCGTGGCAAACTTATCCTCAAATGATTTCTCGAGTACCAGTAGACCCAGATCATGCAGCAGACCCGAGACAAAGGCCTCCTCGGGACGAGGGTATCTGATTGCATCGGCGACCAGTCTGCTGGCAATGGCCACCTCAAGTGAATGGCGCCAGAATCGGATCCGGTCTACGGTCGATTGCCATCTCCCGGTTATGTCGTAAATCGAGGTCGACAGGGCCAGAGCAGAAACCGCCCTGATGCCCAGCGTCACCACTGCTTGAGTCAAGGTCGTAATTTCGCGGTTCATACCGTAGAATGGCGAATTTACTACACGAAGTATCTTGGCCGTCAGAGCCGGGTCGCGCATCAGGACTTCGGCCAAATCCTGGGCCGAAGACCGGTCATCACGCGTGACCCTCAGAACCTCTGCCAGGGTCTGGGGAAGCGAGGATAGTTCCTTGTGGTCTTCCAGAATTTTGGTGTAAAAGTCGCTGTTCATGCCTACCTCATAATGACTATTATCGGAAGAAAAGAGCAGGAATTAAGCAGGTATTGCCGCCGGCGTCAATTTAGCCTTTCAGCTTGGTTTTCAAGCGGTTAAGACGATTGGTTAGGTTGGCTTGGTGGGAGCCGCCGTACGGGCATATTTTCTGAGCCGTCCGGGCATATGATAGAGCCCGAGCAGGGTCTTTTTCGCGGTGTTCAAAATACTTGGCAAGTTCAAGATTGGCCCAATAGCCTTCCTTTGATTCGTTAGGACTAAGCGCTTGCCACATCGGTACGGCGGCCGTGTAATCTCCCAACCGCTTGAAATTCATCGCGTGATACAGAACGATGTCATCGGCCAGGCCAGACGGGTCAAGGGCGTCAATTTTCGAGAATACCTGTCTTACCAGGTTGGTCTCTTTTCGTCGGCCAAATACGCGCGACAGGCTGTAAAGGTCATCCACTTCATCGAGAACCCCACCTTCGGTGGTGTGGACCTCGGCCACGTAACGAACGAGAAAGTACAGCGAAAGAATATCGAGCCGGTTGTGCTCGACAACATCCATCATCAGGTCGGTATTCTCCTCCGACAGCCATTCAAAGTAAACCGAGGGGATCAAGTACCCCGGGATATCATCGGCTCGTTTGAATCCAAACAGGCGCTCTTCAACATTAGTTAGCGAGCAGTCCTTCAGTCGGCGCCGAAATATCCGTCGCGCGGAGTGCAGCAGGTCAATGTGGTAGTCATACTCGATATCTGTGGCAGCACGGTTTATTATCATTCTGTCCCTGATGAGCGGGAGGTCGAAAGCGGCGCCGTTGTACGAAACGATAGTACGATCGGAGCCGAATTCGTTGACCAGGCTCTCAAGCATAGCCGCCTCGTCAGCATAGTCCGGCAGGAGGTATTGCCTGATTTCAAAACCCCTTGACGTCACCGAACCACAACCGACCAGAAACGGCACGACACCTGCCCCGCCCAGACCGGTCGTCTCAGTATCGATAAATACCATCTTCTTAACCTTCACCTCTCCATCTTCTCCCTGGGCGGTGAAGGCTGAGCGCGGCAGAACTTTGTGACGTTTGCGGTTCATTCGAAAACGGCCGTGCGAATAACCGCTTGCGTAGACAGTATTGATAACACAGTAGCTGCCAGCCCGATCAGATACCAGTTTGCCGCCAACGGCTTTCGCCAGAGTCTGATAACGCACTGGGGCCGGTTTGAGTTGAGGTGGATCGGAGCCGGTCTGCAGGTGAGCCCCGAAACGATCAAGCTTACTCTTTATGTTCTTATCGGGCATTCTTGGCGGAGTAAATCGCGGAATTTATTTTGAGAAGAACCAGCCGGTCACTTTCCCGGTCAATAATTCCCTTGCGGTAGTCGCAATTGTCAAGGGGGTCGGCTTTGATGATGGCAACGGCAGCATGGGCACGTCGGTCGGCATTACTTGACT
>CP070756.1:1307121-1314325 GCA_020348905.1 Candidatus Zixiibacteriota bacterium | reverse complement strand
GATCCGACGGAAAGTGCCGCAGAAACTATACCGCCCGCCTCTGGCGGGTAAGGGTGAAATCGTGGTGTAAGAGACCACGGTCACCGGCAGAGATGCCGGTGACGGGCAAACCCCGCCTGGAGCAAGGCCAAATAGGGGAAGAGGGGTTGATTCGCCCCGTTACCATTCCCGGGTAGGCCGCGTGAATATCCGGGCAACCGGGTATCAAGATAAATGGCTGTTGGTCCCGCCCCGGCGGGATTACAGAACTCGGCTTATTTCCTGCTTTCCAAGCCTTCAGAAATGGAGGCTTCGCATGGGTTGGGCTGAAAAGCAGGCGCCCCCCAAGTGGGTACCTGCTCCCGAAACTGACTCAGAACTGGTCTATAGGCTCGCGTCGGAGACAGAACTCCCTGTCAATGTCATCAAAATCTTCGTCAATCGGAACATCGATAACGCCGCTGAGATTCACCAGTTTCTGAATCCCAAACTCTCCGACCTGAAAGATCCGTTCGAATTGTCCGGAATGGACAAGGGTATTGAGCGGGTCACACGGGCTCTGTTCGATAACGAAAAAATAGTCATCTACGGTGACTACGACGTTGACGGTATTACCGCGACGGCCCTGCTTTATATGATCTTCAACAAGCTGGGAGCTCAGGTTGATTTCTATCTTCCCAACCGCTTGATTGAGGGGTACGGTCTTTCTGCGGAAAGCATCGACGAGGCCAAGTCCAAGGGCGTCTCTCTTATCATTACCGTTGATACCGGTATTACGGCGGTCGAAGAAGTCGAATATGCCCGCTCCCAGGGTATCGACGTCATTGTAACCGACCACCACGAACCGGGTGAATCGCTGCCGGAGGCTACCGCAATTATCAATCCCAAGAAACCCGGCTGTACGTATGGCGGTGAGCTTTCCGGGGTGGGTGTGGCTTTCAAATTCACCCAGGCCCTCTATCGTGCTCTCAACCAGGACGAGCGCGAATTGGAGGAACACCTCGATCTGGTGGCCCTCGGAACGGCGGCCGATATTGTTCCACTCATTGGCGAAAACCGCATCTTGACCAAGTTTGGCATCAAGCAGATAGCTCGCACCACCAAGCCCGGCCTTAAGTCGCTGGCTTTTGTCTCGGGACTTATGGGTAAAGACATAAGTACCGGTCAGGTGGTGTTCATTCTGGCTCCCCGCATCAATGCTCTCGGTCGCCTGGGGGATGCCGGGCAGGCAATTCGTTTGTTATCGACCCGTGACGAACGCGCCGCCGCCAAGATTGCCAGAAAACTTGACCAGGAAAATAAGCGCCGTAAAGAAATTGATGAAACCACTCTCAACGAGGCCCTGGCCCAGATGGAAGAAGTCACCGACCTCGACAATGATAAGGCAATAGTCTTGGCCGGCGACGGCTGGCACCAGGGCGTTATCGGCATCGTGGCCAGCCGGCTCGTGGAGCGTTATCATCTCCCCACGGTCATGATTTCGATTACCAACGGTGAAGGCAAAGGGTCGGCCCGGTCCATCCCCGGGTTCCACCTCTGCGAGGCGCTGAAGGAATGTGAACACCTGCTTATGAAGTACGGTGGCCACAAGTATGCGGCGGGTCTGTCGATTAAACAGGAAAATATCGAGGCCTTCCGCAAGAAATTCATCGAAGTATCCAACCAGTTTCTGTCGACCGAGGACATTCAGCCCAAGCTTATGATCGATCTGGAGATAGAACTGACGGATATCGATGATGCCTTTATGGAAGCCATCGAAGCCTTTTCGCCGTTCGGACCGCAGAACATGAGACCGATCTTCCTCACACGCAACTGTGAGGTTGTCGGCCAGCCTTACGTCGTCGGGCGCAACCACCTTAAGATGAAAATCCGCAAGGGTGATGCGGTTTTCGACGTGATCGGCTTCGGCTTTGGTGAAATGGCCAAGGTGATCTCAGCCAAAGGCTGCCTGGTCGACGTGGTCTATGTGATTGAATACAACACCTATAATAACGTGACCCGCAAACAGATTCGCCTCAAAGATATCAAGCTCACGGTTGGGAGCGTTCCTACGTACTGATGAACTGATTATGGCGATACTCGACAGGTTCTTCGAGGGTGATATTCGGGCTCTGGGGAGGATTATTTCTCATATTGAGGACCGGGCCGACGGTTACCGTGACCTGCTCGGTGTCCTCTATGAAAAATCCGGCAAATCTATCAGGATTGGTATAACCGGTCCGCCGGGGGCGGGCAAATCGACCATTGTCAACGGCCTCGCTCACCGGTACCTGAACGACGGCAAGCGGGTCGGAGTGGTGGCAGTCGACCCGACCTCGCCTTTCACCGGCGGTGCTCTGCTCGGTGACCGTGTTCGCATGAATGAATTCCCTGCCGGAGGCGAATTTTATTTTCGTTCAATGGCCACGCGCGGTGCCACCGGCGGTCTGGCGGCCGCTACCGGTAATGTAACGGTTGCGCTTGATGCTTTCGGTTTCGATATCACGCTTATAGAGACGGTCGGCGTGGGGCAGGTGGAGTTGGACATAATCGATGCCTGTGACACGGTAGTGGTCACGGTTGTGCCGGAGTCGGGTGATGCGGTGCAAACGATGAAAGCGGGCCTTATGGAAATAGCCGACGTTTTTGCGGTCAACAAATCCGACCGGCCCGGCGCGGATCGGCTGGCGATGGATCTGAGGCAGACGCTGCAGACCAAGCCATCGGAGAAAGATGCCTGGAAGATACCGATCATCAGCACCGTTGCTGTCGACGCAAAGAATATCGACCTGCTCGGTGAAAAAGTTGATGAGCACATCGAGTTCATTAAGCGTAGCGGGCAGTTTGATCTTCATCGTCGCGAGCAAATCAAAAAGAAAATCCTCAGCATTCTGAAAAACCAGTTTCAGCGTGAGTTCCTCGAACGCCTGGGCGCTGAGATCGACTTCGAAGAAATTGTGGACCGGATAATGAAAGGGCAGACCAACCCTTTCAAGGTCGGAGATGAACTATACGCTTCGTTTTCACGAAGCTGATCGATCAATCGTCGGATCCGGGGCCGATTTGCCACCCGGTGCCAGGCCGCTTAGTCCCCACAGCATTGTGCAGGCTGCCAGATTCAAAATCAGTCCAAAATGAATACCGGCCCACAGACGCTGAAAATTCGGGCAACGGCGATATTCAAACTCCGGGAAAGCAGCCTGCCCGGCGACGATGCCGACCGCCATGAATACTACAAATACAGCTAAGGCAAGAATCCAGCCCGATCTGGTGAGACGGGCGGTGAGATTCGCGTATATGCTCTTAAGCGCCATTACACAGATTGGTATCACGAAAATAAAGGGCGGGAAAAACAGACGTGTCTCCCTGGCGCGCGCGAAGAATAAAACGATTATGATCGTCAAGGGCACGGTTATTATGGTTCCCCAGTACAGTAGCTGGTTCTCTTCAGAATCGCGTCTTCTCAGTAGTCCAATCAAGACGAGGAACCACATGAAACCAAAAGAGATGAAAAGGGAGAACAGGGTATCACTCGTTCGCAGCGGTGATTCGAAATTGAATCCAAAAAGGGAAAACTGGCCCGGTTCCGGCGTCTGCCAGGCAAGTGCGTGGATGACACCAATTACAACGAGCGGGATGGCCCCGAACAGGATTATGCGCCATGGGGTCTGCACGTGACAAAAGCGGTGAATGGCTATCAGAAAGACGGGCAGGAAAAGGAGACTCTGCTCGCGCGCGAAACAGGCGCCGGCAAACCAGATCAAACCGCCGGTTGGATTCGACCTCATCAGGGACGTAAACGATAGTACCAGAAACGAGTGGGCCCATAAATCATCCCACGTGTGCACCGGCTCGATATACGCCGCAAGGACAGGGTAGGAGCTCAGAAGAACGAACAGGCCCAGATTTGCCAGATTCTTGCTGAAATCAAGTGCCAGAAGATAGCGGTAAAAAACCAAGCCAAGAAAAACCATCAGGGTATACTGAAGCAGAAAATAAGAGCTTTTGATGGTCAGCCCGAGGCCTGACATCAGTATGATCGAAGTTGTAGTCAGATAGCGCGCTGCGAAGGGATAGCCGTCTTGGTGAATGCTGAGAATCTCGGAAAAGACGCTTTCCTCAAGCTGCATCATGGAGCCGCACCATTTGAGATGCAGAAAAAAGGACAGGACACTTACGATCAGTGTTATGGCGATGGCAACCCTGTGATTTATCACCGCTTGCCCTAAGGTGGAGTCGGATTCGCGAAACATCGAACTGCCAATTTAGGTTCTGATACTTACCGAGTCAACAAGGGAGGGGCTGACCGAGCCTGTTGCTTGCCAGACAGTTGAAATTAAACCGGGGCAACCGGGCCCCCATCGGGGGCCGGTTGGGGTAAAGCAAGCCATTGAATGTCAACTATTTCTCGTAAAATGTTGTTAAGGAAAAAAAGGTTGGGAGCTTGATTTTGAACGAGTGTTTATGTATTTTAGCTGTTCACTGAATTTTGGAGATAACGATGTTCAACAAGAAGTTTATCGATAAGTTACAGGGTAACTTAGCCAAATGGAACCAGGAAGCTGAAAAGACGCGCCAGAAGAAATCCATGCCGCGCTTTTTTACCATCTCCGGGACTGATATCGACGAGTTATACACGCCTGCATCAGTCAAAGGGGCTGACCAAGACGATTACTATGATAAGAATATCGGCCTGCCCGGCGAATACCCCTATACTCGTGGTGTCCATCACACTCTCTACCGGACCAGACTGTGGACCATGCGCCAGTTCGCCGGCATGGGAACCCCCAAGCAGACCCACGACAGATTCAAGTATATCCTTGAGCAAGGGGGTACCGGTCTTTCGACCGCTTTTGACCTTCCTACCCTGATGGGCTACGATTCGGATCACCCGCGTTCACTGGGTGAGGTTGGTAAATGCGGGGTGGCAGTTGATACGCTCGCTGACATGGAGATAATATTCGGGGACATCGACCTCTCGAAAGTGTCGACCTCAATGACGATTAATTCACCGGCCTCGATGCTGCTGGCGATGTACCTGTCTGTGGCTGAAAAACAGGGCGTTCCTTTCGAGAAGGTCCGCGGAACACTGCAAAACGATATCCTCAAAGAATATATTGCCCAGAAAGAGTTTATCTTTCCGCCGAGGCCTTCGATTCGGCTCATCACCGACATGATGCAGTTCTGTACCAGGCACGTGCCGCAATGGAATACGATTTCGATTTCGGGTTACCATATTCGTGAGGCGGGAGCTACGGCGGTGCAGGAGTTGGCCTTTACTTTGGCCGACGGTTTCTGTTATGTCGAGTCGGCTATCGAAGCCGGGATGGATGTCGATGATTTCGCTCCGCGCCTGTCGCACTTCTTCAATGCCCATTCGGATTTCTTCGAAGAGATAGCCAAGTACCGCGCCGCGCGCCGTATCTGGGCCAGGCATATGAAAGAAAAGTACAAAGCCAAGAATCCTAAAAGCTGGCTCCTTCGATTCCATACCCAGACGGCAGGTTGTTCGCTTACGGCTCAGCAGCCGGAGAACAACATTGTGCGAGTGGCTCTTCAGGCCCTGTCGGGCGTACTGGGTGGAACCCAGTCGCTGCACACTAATTCAATGGATGAAACACTGGCCCTGCCATCGGAAAAGGCCGCCCTCATAGCGCTTCGCACCCAGCAGATCATCGCCTATGAGTCTGGTGTCGCTAACACTGTCGATCCCCTGGCCGGTTCCTACTTTGTCGAAGCTCTGACTGATAAGATGGAGGCCGAAGCGGAGGAGTACTTTGCCGAGATCGAACGCCGCGGCGGCGTGCTGGCATGCATTGAGGAGGGGTTCTTCCAAAAAGAACTGGCCCAGTCGGCCTACCGTTTCCAGCGGGAAATCGAAACCGACGAACGCAAGATTGTCGGGGTGAACGATTTTGTTCTGGAGAATGAAGAGATCGAGATCCCGGTCTTGAGAATAGACCACCGGGTTGAAAAAGACCAGGTGGCCTTTGTCAAGAAGATCAAGGCCGAGCGTGACAACGCTGCCGTGCACACCTCGCTTCAAAAACTGAGAGAGGTTGCGCAGGGCGACGGCAATACTTTCGAGGCCATCCTTGAGTGCGCCCGGGTATACGGCAGCGTAGGCGAGATGTGTGACGTGTTGCGCGAAGTCTGGGGTGAGTATGTTGAGAATCAGGCGGCCCTGCAGGCGTCGTAAAAATGATTCGGTCACGACTGGTGAAAGAGAATAATACCAACACTAACATAGATTGAGAAATGAACCAGAAGATCAGAGTATTGTTAGCGAAGCCCGGCCTTGACGGCCATGACCGTGGCATCAAGGTTATTGCGGCGGCTTTTCGTGACGCCGGCATGGAGGTCATCTACTCCGGGCTAAGGCAAACGCCGGCCATGATTGTCGACGCCGCCATCCAGGAAGATGTCGACGCCATCGGCGTGTCAATCCTTTCCGGAGCACACATGACCTTGTTCCCGGCGGTGCTTGATGAGATGAAAGCCCGTGGCGCCGATGATATCATTCTTTTCGGGGGTGGTATCATCCCCGACGACGACAAGACGGAACTGGAAAAGATGGGTGTGGCCAGGATATTCACTCCGGGCGCTCCCACCGAGGAGGCCATTGCGTTTCTGCGCGAAGCGGTGGCTTCGAAGAAGTCCGACGAAAAGATGATGTAAACAAGTCTATTAATCTTATAACCATACCGAACGGTAGCGGGAGCTATTCATGTCAAAAAATATCGATCCGTCGCAGCAGGAGATTAGAGATACAGTAAAGGAGTTTGCAGAAAAGGAAATTCATCCTGTCTCGGACCAGCTTGACCGGATGGCGGAGCCACGGAAGTTTCCGATCGACCTGTACAAGAAAATGGGAGCGGCCGGCTTTATCGGTTGCAATATTCCCAAGGACCTGGGTGGCCAGGGCAAATCGCGACTGCAGTACGTTACCCTGATAGAGGAATTGTCTTATCACGATGCCGCAGTCGGCCTGCTCTGCGCGGTGGGTGAAATGGCTGCGTCCCCAATGGTCCTTTTCGGCAGCGACCAGCAGAAAAAGAAATATGTGCCGGATTGTGCATCAGGGAAGACAATCCCGGCCTTTGTGCTGACCGAGCCAGGTGCCGGCGCCGATGTGTCCAGCCTGAACACGGTGGCAGTCGAGGACGGTGACCATTTTGTCGTGAATGTCGAAAAGATGTTTATCATGCACGGTGATGTGGCCGAAGTCGGCGTGCTTTTCTGCAGG
>CP070756.1:1299102-1307021 GCA_020348905.1 Candidatus Zixiibacteriota bacterium | reverse complement strand
CTGGCCGAAGTAACCATGACCCTTATCGACAAGAAGGGCAAGGAACGCAATCGCGAGTTTTCGATGCTCCGTCTGGATATCGAAGACGGCGGCAACCAGAAATACTATACCTATTTCAAGAAGCCCTCTGATGTGTCACGGCTTACGTTCATGGTCCACAAGGCGGCCGATGGTAACGACCAGCGCTGGATATATGTTCCGGCCGTTGATTTGGTAAAACCGATCTCGGCTGACGATAAGAACTCCAGTTTCGTCGGGTCCGACTTCTCATACGAGGATGTGTCCGGTCGTCACTGGAATGAAGATAACCATACCCTGATCAGCGAAGCCGACCTTGACGGCAAGCCGGTCTTTGTGGTCGAGTCAATTCCGAAGAGTGAGTACAAGGGTTTTGCCAAAAAGGTGTCGTATATCGACAAGAGCAGTCTTCTGCCCCTCAAAGAGGAATATTTCGATAAGAAAGACAACCTCGTGCGCGTCTTCACCGCTGAGAAGATAGAAGACATCGACGGCATTCCCACCGTGACGGTGAGAGCTATGGAAAACGTCAAGAAGGGCAGCAAGACCATCGTCGATTTCTCCAAGATCAGCTACAACGTTGGCATCGAGGATGACATCTTCACCGAGCGCTACCTCAAGTCGCCGCCGCGCAAGTTCGTCAAATAGGGAGTGGGAGGTATTCTGATGAAAAAGACAGCACTTATAATAGTGGCCGGGCTGCTGCTAATCACAGCAGCCCCGTCGCAGGCCGAACTGTACATAGACGGTTTCCTGCAGGGACTGTACGGGGCTCGCCTCGATGAGGACAACCCGACCTCTACCGAACAGACAGCTTCGGAAACCAGGCTTCAACTTCGGGCCGAGCATTTCGGCGACAAAGGGGAGTTTTTCAGCCGGCTCGATTTCATCTGGGACGGAGCCGACACCGCCGACTACGACTGGGAGTTGAGGGAAGCCTACCTGAAGTTCAGGTTAGGGCAGAATTTCGACTTCAAGGTCGGCCGCCAGATTCTCACCTGGGGCACGGGCGATTTGATTTTCATCAACGACGTGTTCGCCAAAGATTACCGATCGTTTTTCGTCGGTCGCGATGATCAGTATCTCAAGGCGCCGCAGAACGCCATCCGGGCCGAGGTCTATCATGATATCGGTTCATTCTCGCTGGTGTGGTCGCCGCGCTTCGAGGCCAACCGGCTTCCGACAGGACGCCGCCTGAGTTACTACAGTCCGATGCTTGGCGGTATTGTTGGAACTGATCTCGGCGATGAGTTCTTCTTCGACCCGCCCTTGCCGGAATCGAAATTCGAGAACGGCGAGGTGGCCACCCGCTTTCAGCGGACGCTGGGTAATTTCAACGGGGCACTTTACTTCTACAAAGGGTTCTACAAGAACCCGGTCGGGATGGATATCATCAATATGACTGCCTTTTACCCCAGGCTAAATATTTACGGGGCGTCCCTTCGCGGGGCTGTGTGGGGCGGCATACTCTGGTTGGAAGGGGGCTACTTCGATTCCAGGGAAGACAGAGACGGCGATAACCCGTTTATACCGAACTCGTCGCTGACCGGCATGGTCGGTTTTGAAAGGCAGATTGCCACCAACCTGACCGTTAACGGTCAGTGGCAGCTCGACTATATGACCGACTATGATACTTTCGTAGCGCAGCAGCCGCCGGGGATTTTCGTTCGTGACGAGGTCCGGCACCTCTTGACCAGCCGCATCACGAAAAGGCTGAATATGGAAACAGTAACCCTGTCCGGATTTGTGTTCTATTCTCCGTCCGATGAAGATGTTTATATCCGGCTTTCGGCCGAGTATAAATACACCGACGAGATCACGCTTATGGCAGGGGGCAATATTTTTGACGGAAACTACCCCAATACCGAGTTCGGTCAGTTTGCGGTTAATGACAATGCTTATGTAAAGATAACGTATGGATTCTAAGGGGGCTTAAAATCAACCTCGATGCATCAAAAGAGGAGCAAATGAAATGACAGTAGAAAACTCAATCAGGCTGTTGGCCGGTACGCTGGTTTTGATATCGCTGGGACTTTACTATTTCGTCTCGCCGTACTGGCTGCTTCTGGCCGCCTTTGTCGGCTTAAACCTTTTCCAGTCATCGTTTACCGGGCTTTGTCCGGCCGAAAAAATAATAAAAGCAGTATTTCACAACAAGAAAGCCGCCTGAGGCGGCTTTTTTGTTGGTCTTTTCCCGCCAAAAACAGGCGCTTTTTACCCAAAATCCTTGTATAATTTAGTGAAGAACATATACTTAACAATGGGTTAAAATAACCCGCCATATCTGTCGATATACTGGTAATATGAAGGCCATTTTCAAATTGCCGGCCAGATGGCTGGTTATATCTGCTGGTTTCGCCCTGGTGGCCCTGCTAAGCGGCTGTGATGGTTCCTCTTCTACGGGCACCCTGCCCGAAGCCAATTTCTATCGAATCGAAGGCGTTCTGGTTAACGACCTCAACGCCGGGTTGGCGGTAGGCGACACCGCCCGCATCGCCATCAAGGTCGAGCGGAATGATTCGGTGCTGGCCGACGCGGCGGTGACTTTCGGCACAACCGTGCTGGCGTTCGATCGCGGTTCGTTTCCTATCGATTCGGTCTATTCTTTCTCGCAGGGGCCGACCTCGTTTGTCGAATCCGGAGCTTATGGCGTGGGGCTGGTTGACTCGTCGCTGTTTGCCGATACCCTGACGCTGGTAGCTCCCGACACCTTTCGCATCGACTTCTATACCGACGGCGAGGACTCTCTAAACGTTGGCGGGCAGGAAATGCAGCTTACCTGGACATCGGCCGCCAATGCCGAGGGATACGTCATGAGCGTGGTGATCGAGGATTCAGTTTACACCGGCTACGGATATACCGAGTATGTAACCAGTCAGGCACCACAGACAACCATTCCCCCCGACGCCTTCCGCTTAGAAAGCGGTATCGGCGGTATACCTGACACCGGCTGGTATCACATATTTGTCTACGGCTACACCGGCAATCCCGACAGCGCTCTATCGCACCCGTTGCTGCCGGTTCCGCTTCCTTCAAGCCTGGGTGACAATGTTGATGTCCGCAACCTGGTCGGGCGGCTTGGCGCAGTGACGGTAACCGATTACGTACGCGTGCACGTGGTAGCGCAGTAGAATACTTCCCAACAACTATGCTTATTGCGGGCTTCGGCCCGTTTTTTATTGCTCGCCCTATAACCTTTGTCTAATTTCTGAATATGTCAGACTACGACGAACTGATAAAGCTTCTGGGGCGATTGACCACTGAACAAATCAATGAAAACACAATCGACATTGACCGTCTCACTCCCCTTGAGATCGTAACCAGGATCAATGACGAGGATCAAAAAGTCGCTCATGTTGTGGGGCAGCAACTCCCCCGTATCAGTCAGGCGGCCGAGATTTTCGCGCGCACCCTCCGGCAGGGCGGGCGCGTTTTCTATATCGGCGCCGGCACCTCCGGACGGCTGGGAGTGCTCGACGCGGCCGAGTGCCCCCCGACTTTTGGCACCGATCCCGGCCAGATTGTCGGTCTCATTTCGGGCGGATACGAAACCCTTATACTGTCTAAGGAAGGTGTCGAAGATGACCGGGAGCAGGCGGTCACTGATCTTGAAAACCACCGGCTGACCGAACGCGATTTCGTAATCGGCCTGGCCGCCTCGCGCCGCACCCCTTACACGGTGGAGGGGCTCAGATACGCCAGGTCGACCGGAACCCCAACCGCTTTTATAGTCTGCAACCTTGTTGACGACTCGTCTGATTCTTCGCCGGAGGCTGACATTGTCATTGAACTGGACGTCGGGCCAGAGGTTATCACCGGTTCGACCAGGATGAAATCGGGCACGGCTCAGAAACTGGTTCTTAATATGATTTCCACCACGGCCATGATCCTGCTGGGCAAGACTTACGGAAATCTAATGGTTGACTTGCAGGCGCGCTCGGATAAACTGGCCGCCCGCTCGCGAAAGATCCTTATGGATCTTTTCGATTTATCGCCGGATGAATCAGGCCGGCTGCTGAAAGCCTCGGAAGGATCGGTAAAGCTGGCCATAGTTATGCATAAATTCCAGTGCGATGCATCTTCAGCCCGCCGGATGCTCCAGCAGGCGGGCGGGTTTATTTCGAAAATCGAATAGCCCCATTCCGTCGGAGGTTTGAGTATGGTATTCAAACGGATAGCTTTGCCGGCCGCCGTTCTCACTACCCTGATAGTTGCTGCTTTCGACGCCAATTATTCAGGCAACCCCTACGAGGAACTCCAGCGGGCCTACGCCGGCGGCGAACTCAGCTTGCAGCAGCTGGTTGAAAAGCAGGATAGTGTTTTTGCGCTGATTAACCTGATGTATCGGCCGGTCCGGCCTATACTGAGGCACAGTTGTTTCGACTGCCACAGCGATTCGACCGAGTATCCCTGGTATCACAAACTACCACTGATCAAGGGGATGATTGACGATCACATTTCCGAAGCTCGAGAACACCTTGATTTGACCCACGATTTTCCGTTCTCCGGAAAAGGCAGCTCCCTCGAATTACTGGAGGAGATCAAACATGAAATTGAAGAGGAGAAGATGCCCCTGCTCAGCTACCGGCTGCTGCACTGGGGAACCCTGATTGAAGGCGGGCAGCGCGATTCCCTTTTTGCCTGGATCGACAGCACGGCCGCTATCTTAGACGACTTCTTCGGCGAGCCCGACGACAACTCGACCGAAACCGCCGATACAGATTAGTCCGATCCAGGAAAGTCGCAACCCTTTTTACGGCCCAAATCGCCGGCTATCGCGCCCTCAATTCAGGGCTATTTTCACCTCTATAATCATCGCATTCCGCCCTTCGCGAAGTGTCATACGCATTCTCTACGAATCGAAAGAAGGCGAAACGTACCGAAACGTGCATCGCATTTCGTCTGTACCTGATGGTACAATCATTCCGGTCCGGTCCAGCTCGGGTCCGGGCTCCAATCTCCTGTCACACAACGCGCTACCGGAGCAACCTCAAAGCGGCACAGAAATTGTTCCTATAAATGCCGCAACACTAACCTAAACATGCCCAGGAGTACCAGAATGTTGAGACGAACACTGCTTTTGCTCATTCTGAGCCTGTTGTTCTGGATTCTTGGTTGTTCTGACAGCGCTACTGATCCTGACCAGGGAAGCGGCACTTTCAACCTGAATGACCAATTCGGCAGCTTTACCGATTCTGACGAAGAACTCGCATTCGACGACCCGAGACTGCTTGCGCTTGCCAGCGATGATGAAACGTACGACGACCCGATTCTGAGTACGGCCGGGATGAACTCCCTTCTGGCCGACGACGAGTCGGGCTTTTACCATTTGAGAATTGTGTGGGGTCGATTGTATTTTGACACATCTGCCACCAAGGTAACCGATTGGAGCGGCTCACTGGCAATTAACAGGGGCGCTGAGATCGTCCGCAGGGTAATACGCTTTGAATCAAACCAGGATTATGTCCTTCCTCGTACTGATCGGAGACTGGTCGAATGGGTATCCAAAACGACGGTCCACCATGACGGTATAGCCGTTGATATCGTCATTCCAAAGACCAGGCCGTTTATGGATACCACAACTGTTATTGATATCTCTTCTGAAAATGACACTACGGAGATAATCGTGATTGACACGGCGTATCCGATGCTGGATCCGGTGCGAGTGGTTTTCGAAACCGGACCCTACAGGAGCACCTTCACCCTGTCTGAGATCAGCGCCCTTGATACAATCATTTACCTTGATGACTCCAATTCAGTCGCCCTGCATGGCCTCAAACTCGATAGCCGCCCCTGCCCGCGCGGTTTCCTAAGCGGCGTGTGGGGGCTCGATGAAGAAGGTCGCGGCGTATTCAGAGGCCTGTGGATTTCCCGAAATGGCCAGGTGACCGGATTTCTGAAAGGGCGTTACGGAGTAAACGCCGACGGCATGGAGGTTTTCAAAGGCAAGTGGATAACCAGCACCGGTAGTTTTGGTGGTCTTCTGAACGGAACCTACCATCACTATGCCGATCAGGAAGTCAATGATGCGGAGTCTGTTCGCCCCGGCGGTTCTTTCCGGGGAAAGATCTACTCGGCCAGGCGGGTTGAGGTCGGAGTTTTAAAGGGGAGGTTCAGAGCATCGTCGCTGGTTAACGACGGCTTCTTCCAGGGTCGCTGGAGAGTGATTTGCCCGGATTTGGATGACCAGAGTGACAATATGGAGGAGAATTTCTAAATCCTTCATACCTTTGCCTTTACCATAGCATCCCGGCGGGGTTTCCACTCCCTGCCGGGAAACCTTAACTTTGGCCGCAGCAAATGCGCTAGTTTCGGTTTTCGCGGTTGACTGAACATTTGGGTTGTATATTTTGTTATATTAAGTGAAACCCACAGCAAACCCCCCTCTGTCTCTCTCAGAGACAGCCCTGCGTTGGGCAGGATTAGCAATAATCCTGCCCTTTGATTTTATTCACTTTCGCGATTTAATTCGAGTTCGAGGTCGAACAGCAGCGAGTCCACTTTATATTCCGGGCTTACGAAATCCCGTACTTCACGAAACAGGTCGACGGCTTGAAGTTTCTTCGCGTTGCTATCCTGTTTCGAGAGAGCGAGGGCGAGGTGTAGTTTGTTGATGGCTGTACTATCGGCGGCCACCAGACGGCGCAGCAACGCCTCGGACGAGGCGAAATCCTCTTGCGACATGTAGACCAGAGCCCGGAGAAAGACCAGTTGATTATCTTCGCCAAATTTCTCCGTGGCCTGATCGATGATCTCGATAGCCAGATCCAGAGAATCTCTGCGGTGGGCCAGAAAAGCAAGCTGATGATAGCGCTCGACTTTGTCAGGCTCCAATCTCAGCAATTCTTTAGCGTGTATCAACGCGACGCCGATATTGCCCATCTTGACGTTCAGGTCGGCCAGGCGTTCGCGGTATTGTTCGATCGAATCGCCGGTCACTACCATGACCATAATGGCCCTGGCCGCCAGTTCCCACTCACCAAGCTGAGCGGCGATGGGATACATAACCGAGTTGACTTCTCGATCATTGGGATGCAGAAGATCCGCTCGTTTGAGGTAGAACAGAGCCGAATCAAGCAGAAACTCCCGCTGGTAGCTCATCCCGAGAAAGTAAAGCACATCGCGATCGGACGACTTCATTGTCACAGCCCGGCCAAGGTAATCGCGCGCCGTGATGTAATCCTCCTCCAGGTAGGCTTTCTTCCCGGCCTCCTCCAATTCAGCCAGTGTCTGCGGCTCCTTGGAGCAGGCGACCATCAGTATCGCTGTCACGAAAAGCAGTAATATTCTATGCACGCTGAATCCTCTTGTTGAAAGTTCCTTACTTATACTACAATAAATGCCCTGTTAATTCAAGCCGCTTGTTAGTCATGTCGACGAGTTGGCCATACGGTTTTTACACCACAATTATCGTCAGACACAGCAAGTCCTGAACTCCGTAGCAAGAAGTATGGCCGCGGAGCTTTCCGATTGCGTTATCTTATTGTGTATCTGTCGATTTGGCTCTATCGGCCTGCCCCGGCAACGGCCGCAGCGACTCAAAGCGAATTGGTGGCCTCCAACCTTTGGCGGGCAAGACCATTGGCCCACAATTTTGAGTGCAGGAGCATTATTGAGTTGACACAATATTCCACGATCAGTATCTTCCCCGCAGAGGTTGCGAGGTCATACATCCTTTTGAAATTGCTAACCAGTGACACGAACCGATCACGTTTGCAGTCGTCGTCTAAGAAGCCTCCGGCTAACCGCCGCGCCAAAGTTTGTTGACGACTGAAAATGTCATTCCGACCTGCTTGGGTCGGTGAGAAATCGAGGTTACCCAAGTAGCCGAAGCATCTTAAAATTGTATCTTTATTTAACAGCCGCCCCTGATCCTCCAGGGGTGGCTGTTTTTTTGAGAG
>CP070756.1:1290955-1299002 GCA_020348905.1 Candidatus Zixiibacteriota bacterium | reverse complement strand
CAGCTGATGATGGCGGCCCGCGAGCTATTTGTCAAAAAGGGCTATCGTGACACGACCACCGAGGAAATAGCCCGCCGGGCCAAGGTCACCAAGGGGGCGCTCTATTACCATTTCAAGAGCAAGGAAGACATCATGTGCGGGCTGGTCAAGCACCTGACTGATAAGCACTTCGCCAGACTTGAGGAGGCGACCAAGAGTAAGCAATCGCCGGCCGAAATGCTGAGATTCCTTCTGACAGACTCCGGGCTGGGACCTGAGCGGAAGATGCGCGAGAACATTGATTTCTTCGTTCAGGCCATGAGAATTCCCCGGATCAAGAAGCACTTGAATAAGGAATTTGGGCGGGCGGTAGACCAGTTTGTTCGGACGATGGACCCTAAGTACGGTCCCAAAAAGCAGTTACGCCAGATAGCGGTTTTTACGTACTCGCTTTATCACGGGCTGCGCATAAGAAAGGTCCTCGATCCGGGCATTGTCGATGTGGCAGCTCAGATCAGACTGTTCGATTCAATGTTGAAAGGTGAATGCTGCCGGAAAGCAGCTAAGACGAGGAAACGATGAGTTCTAACATTTACAGACTAACAACCACAATTAATATAGCCAAGGCCCGCCAGCTGCCACGTGCATTACGATCAGCCGCGTTTCTGTTGCTGATCGTGGCGGTTTCGGCCAATAGCGTAGGGGCCACTTCGCCGCTTACAGTAGAAGATGTCCGCCGGATGGCGCTGGAATTTAACCGGACTTATTTGGCGGCCGAGGAGGACGTGGTAAAGGCCCAGAGCGAAATCGCTGCGGCCCGGGCCGGTGCCTTGCCGGAAATTACCGTTAACGGCTCCTATAACAGGAATATAAAACTCCCGTCTTTCTTTCTGAATCCGGAGGGCCAGGAGACGATTGAATTCAAGGCCGGGTTCAAGAATGATTTCGCTGCCTCAGTCTCTCTGCGTCAGTCTATCTGGAAAGGCGGAAAAGTCTTCAGCGCTCTCAAGATAGCCAAACTTTATAAGGACTACTCGCTTGAAGTCAGAGAGCAGGTTAGAGCCACGGTCATATATAATGCCGAGTTGCTGTTTTACCAGGCCATCCTTCAGCAATCCGACCTTGAGGTACTGCGAAGGGCGTTTGAGGCCAACAGCTATAACCTCGAGGTGGTGGAAAAATCGTACTCGCAGGGTCTGGTGAGTGAATTTGAAGTCTTGCGAGCAAGGGTGGAGAAATCGAACCTTCTGCCACAGATTCTGGCCGGAGAGTCCGAACTGCGGCTGGCCGAGAAGCGTCTGAAATCTTTCATAGGCATGGATCTCAACGAGGAAATCGCACTTATCGAGGCGGAAGATGACACCTCACTGAAGCAGCTGCGTCCGCTGCCGTCTTTGACAGATGAGGCTCTCGGCAACCGACCCGAGATGAAGCAGGCGGATTACCTCGCCCAGATCACCAAGAAGGCTATCGGGGTCGCTCGCGGTGATTATTTCCCGGAGCTGGAGGCGGTTTCAACCTACGGTTGGAGCGCTCAGTCCGATGAATTCACGCTAAGTGACAACACTGTTCAGACCTGGACGGCCGGATTGAATCTGACCTTTCCGTTGTTCAAGGGCGGGGCTACGCGCGGGCGCGTAAAAGCGGCGCGGGCCGATTACGAGCAGGCGATGCTGGCTCAGAAGGAAGCCCGCGACGCCATCAGGCTGGAAGTGGAACAAGCCTATGATCAGATACTGCAGGCACAGAAATCCCTTGAGATTCAAGGAGTTACAATTGCCCAGGCGGAAGAGGGTCTTAAGATAGCCAACCTGCGTTATGAGTCAGGTGTTGGAACGCAGTTAGAGGTACTGTCAGCGCAGACAGCCCTTACTCAGGCCCGCAACAATCTGGCGCTGGCCAAATTCGTTTATCGACAGGCTCGCGCGCAACTAAAGAAAGCCACAACCGTTGAACTACTGTAAAATCAGGATAAATGAGCTATGAAAAAATATTATCTCGTTCTAATGGCGTTGGCAGTAACTGCCGCTATCTTTAGCTCCTGTGGGCAGTCACAGACTTCGGAGACGGAGAAGGTCGAAAGAATCATTTCGGTCAAGGCCGAATTGGTCAAGCCGCGCGATGTGCAGGTTACCCGTAACTTCACCGGTTCTCTCGAGGGCGAGCGGCAGGCTGTTTTGTACGCCAAGATCGCGGAAGCGGTTACTGCTGTTAGTGTCCGCGAAGGCGAGTGGGTGAAGGGCAATACGGTACTGGTCAGTCTTGACAAGGGTGGTCCCAGTTCGAATTATCTTCAGAGTAAGTCGCTTTTCGCCAATGCTGAGAAGAACTACAACAAGATGGAATACCTCTTTAGTGAAGGGGCCGTGAGTGAATCGCAGTTTGATGCTGCCAAAACCGATTACGAGGTCCAAAAAGCATCGTTTCAGGCAGCTTCTCAATTGGTTGATATTCAGACCCCTATAAGCGGGCTGGTAACCTCGGTCGATGTCTCCGAGGGTGACTTCGTACAGGTGGGTCAGAAGCTGGCGACGGTGGCGTCTACTGAGCGACTCCGCGTCAAATTCGGTGTCAATCCCACGGATATTGGAGATTTCAGCAAAGGGGACGCAGTCATCATATCGGCCGATGCTGTGAAGGGCACTGTTGCCGGGGAAGTTGTTGCGGTAGCTACCTCGGCCGACCCCGTTACGCGGGCATTCGAAGTCGAGGCCCTGGTCGACAACAGCGGCAGCGATTACAGACCCGGGATGTTTGTACGTATAAGTATTGTCCTTGAGGATCTAAAAGGTGTGATTGCGGTACCCCGCAAATCAATCGTAAACCTGGATGACCAGCAGACGGTATTCGTTATAGTCAACGGTCTGGCTGAACGACGCCCGGTGGTACTGGGACCCGAAATAGATGGCCATATTGTGGTAACTTCCGGTATCAGTTTCGGTGATACTATTGTAACTCTGGGTCAGGACTATATAGACAACGGGTTCAGCGTCAAAATTGCTTCTTTGAATGAAGGTAGTTAATGAAGATATCTGACATTTCGATACGTCGCCCGGTATTCGCGACGATGATGATAGGGGCTCTGCTGGTGGTTGGCGCGTTCTCTTACTTCCAGCTTCCGGTCGAGCTTATGCCTGATGTGGACTTTCCATTTGTGATTGTCCAGACCGTATATCCCGGAGCTTCAGCCGAGGCCGTTGAAACCGATGTTACAGAAACTATTGAAGAAGCGGTTAATACGATTTCAGGTGTTCGGCATCTGGAGTCCCGGTCCAGGGAAGGTTTCTCGCAGGTGGTGGTGGAATTTCAGCTTGAGACCGACGGTGCTCAGGCGGCTCAGGATGTGCGTGAAAAAGTGGCCACCATTCGAGCCGAACTGCCGGAGGATATCGAGGAACCACTTATTATCCAGTACGACAACGATGCCTTTCCGATTCTTTCGCTGGCGATCACCGGCAGCCGCTCGCCTCGAGATATTACGCAGCTGATTAAAGATCGTATCAAGCCCCGGCTCGAAGTTATACCCGGTGTGGGAAATGTCGAAATTATCGGCGGATTCGAGCGGGAAATCCTGGTGGCTCTTAATCCCGAAGAAATGGAATCGTACGGTGTTTCAATAAATGATGTTCAGGGAGCGGTTTCGGCGGCCAATATGGAACTTCCCGGTGGCCGGATCGATGAATCGGCTCGCGAGTACATGGTTCGCGTTATGGGTCGGCTCAAGCGGGTAGCTGACTTCGATAACATTATCGTCAAGAATGTCAACGGCATGCCTATCTACCTCAGTGATATCGCCGCCGTGTCGGATACCATTGCCGAACAACGATCGCTCTCGCGCTTCAACGGCGAAACCTCGATCGGACTAAACATCATTAAACAGTCCGGTTCCAACGTGGTGGAGATGGCCGAAAAATCCAAGGTGACGATTGCCCGGCTGGAGGGGGAGCTTCCCCCCGACATCAGAATCGAGATTGTCAATGACAACTCCACGTTTATCACTGATTCCATCCACGAGATTATGTTTAACATCCGGATTGGTACGCTTCTGGCGGTGCTGGTAATCTTTTTGTTTCTGCTTGACTTTCGCCCGACGATCATAACAGGACTGTCCATTCCGATATCAATCATTGCCACCTTCACCCTGCTGAAGTTCCTGGGGTTCACTATAAATGTGATGACACTTTTGGGCTTATCGCTATCGGTCGGCATTTTGATCGATGATGCCATTGTTGTTATTGAAAACATATACCGACATCTCAGTCAGGGTAAGTCTCCTTTCAAAGCGGCCTTCGAGGGGACCAAGGAAATCGGATTGGCGGTTATGGCGACCACTTTCACTATCATGGTGGTGTTTCTGCCGGTAGCTTTCATGGAAGGAATTGTCGGTCGGTTCTTCTATCAGTTCGGAATGACAGTGGCCTTTGCCGTCCTTATTTCGCTATTTGTAGCTTTTTCTCTAACGCCGATGCTTTCCTCGCGTTGGCTGAAAGAGACGCATGGAAATCCCGAAGAAGCCCCTGATCTTGCCAAAAGGAAGAAAGGTCTGTGGACCGGTATCTTGAGGGTCCTCAATCTGTGGAACCGGGCTTTTGATGCCGTTGTACCGAAGTACAAGATGCTTCTGGGCTACGCTCTCCGAGTGCGCTGGCTGGTTATGGTTGTTGCCACGCTGGCCTTTTTCGCGGCTATCTACCTGGTGCAGTTTGTAGGAGCCGAGTTCTTCCCGCGCACAGACGAGGCCAAGATGGTGGTGACGGTCGAAACGCCGCCCGGCAGCACTATCGAAGAAACGGCGGAGTGTATGGCGCAGGTAGAGGAGGTCGTAAAAGAGATGCCGGAGGTGACGGCCTCCCTGGTCACTATCGGGGCCGGTAACAGTCCCGTTACTGATGGCACGGTTCTCTTTCTGCTGACCGATGCCTCTGAGCGTGAGCTCTCCGCTCTTCAGATCATTGACTCGACCAGAAAACTGCTGGCCGGTATCCCCGGTATCAAGTACTCCATTGGAACCGAGGAACATCGCGGGGGTATGGGTAAGTCAATCGACCTCTCAATTCGAGGGGATGATCGCGATGAGTTGGCCCGCATTGCCCACCAGGTGCAGGATTTGCTGATTAACCAGCCGGGGGCAGTGGACGTTGACAACACTCTGGAAGAAGGCAAACCGGAGATACAGATTGAGGTCGATCGTACCATGGCAGATGATCTTGGATTGTCATTGGCGACCATCCCGATGACCGTGCGCGCCCTTATTGAGGGCGAGGTAGTCACCCGGTATAAAGAAGGGGATGATGAGTACGATGTCCGAATGAAACTGGATGATCGTTTCCGCGAATCATCCGAGCAGGTGGGGCGGATCCTGGTTGAAAGCGACAAGACAATTCCCGGTCAGGATATGTTCCTGGTACCGCTGGACCGCGTAGCCCGACTGGATAAGCAGACCTCAATCGGTGAATTCCGGCGCTATGACCGGCAGAACGAGGTCCGTGTCAACGGCAACGTTCTGGCTGATGCCTTTGCCGGTACCGTGACGCAGGCAGCGATGGATTCGATTTCGCAGATTGAGCTGCCGACCGGATATAGAATACTGGCGGGAGGGGAGGAAGAGATCAGGCAGGAATCCAACCAGAACATATTCAGCGCCCTGATTCTGGCGGTTATATTCATTTACCTGGTGCTGGCCTCACAATACGAATCGTTTTTCGATCCGCTATCGATCATGTTCTCTTTGCCGCTGTCACTGGTCGGCGCCATTATCGCCCTGTGGATTACCA
Source organism: Candidatus Zixiibacteriota bacterium (assembly GCA_020348905.1). Taxonomy (GTDB): domain Bacteria; phylum Zixibacteria; class MSB-5A5; order GN15; family FEB-12. The sequence continues at coordinate 1,293,249 of CP070756.1, read as the reverse complement.
AGTCTTCGCTGTCAATAATGTCGCTGATCGGTATTGTCATGCTTATGGGGCTGGTGACCAAGAACGCCATTCTGCTGATAGATTTCGTGAAACAACAGCGTGAGAAGGGTGTTCCAAGGACTGATGCTATTTTAATCGCTGGCCCAATAAGGTTACGTCCGATCTTAATGACAACCTTTGCCACGGTGTTCGGCATGCTTCCGCTGGCTCTCGGGCTTGGTCCGGGTGCCGAGATGCGAGCGCCCATGGCACGGGCTGCAATAGGTGGGATGATTTCATCTACGCTCCTGACGCTTGTGGTAGTGCCCATCGTATATACGTTAATCGATGACTTTGTCGGGCTGTTCAGGAAAAAGAAGGTCCAGCCGTCCGTCATTGAGGGGTCTGTGGAAAAAGAGTTGGATGAGCAATTTAATCGCGCCAAGTAAATCTCTTGGTTACTCGAACATCTTTCTGGATTTCCTGGCCGATGCCTCCCCGGCCAGGCATTTCTATCCATCGGAAAGCATCGTCGATGTTGCAGCCGGGCTCGACGCCGTTGAGTATCGACGAGAAGAAATCTGTCGTATTCTGACCGCCCAGAATCGCCTTTATGGTGCTTCGCAACAAACCCTTGACAATATCGAGAGACTCAAGCGGCGTTCCTCGGTCTGCCTCTTTGCCGGTCAGCAAGCGGGTCTGTTTGGAGGACCGCTGCTGGTCGTTTACAAGGCCCTGGCCCTGGTCAAGGCCGCCCGGCTTTACGAAACTGAACTCAATCGGCCGGTTATTCCGGTATTCTGGATTGCCGGCGATGACCATGATTTCGACGAAGTCAACCATATGTGGGTTATCGACAGGGCTTCGGAACTGACGAGGGTCTCCTACGATGCCCGGCCCTCGATTGAGCTACCCACTTCGGAGATCGAGTTCTCGGATTCGACAGAGCTGGAAAAGGCAAAAGAGCATCTCAGGAACGCCCTGGGTCAGACTGATTTCACCAACGATCTGTACGGCCTGATTGATGAAGCTTACACTGAAAACGACACGTTTGTGACGGCATTCGGGAAGCTCATGGCGTCGCTTACGTCGGACCTGGGCTTAGTTTTCTTTTCGCCGGGTGACGCGGAAGCCAAACAGCTGGCAGTGGACCTGTTTATCAGCATGATTGACAACGAAGAGGATCTCCAGCACCGGCTTGACAGCACCAATGATGAGATAAAAAGTCACGGTTACCATCTGCAGGTTGAAAAGAGCGCTGAAGCATCTCACCTATTCTATAATCTCGACGGTCGAAAGCCGGTGGTCCGTCACGGAGACAAATACCTGGTTGGCGAGAAATCCCTGAGCAGGGCGGAATTGATCGACTGCATCCGCAACTGCCCGGAGCGGTTCTCACCCGATGTCATGGTGCGCCCGGTACTTCAATCGTTCTTGTTCCCGGTGATCAGTCAGAAGGGCGGCGCTGCCGAGATAGCATACCTGGCCCAAATCGGCCGTATTTTTGAACTGTTTGGGCGGGTTACACCTTATTATCGGGCCAGACCGTCGCTGACTATTGTCGAGAGACGTTTTGAAAAGTTGATGGCTGAGTTTGATATCGGCTTCGAGGAAGTGGCCGGTGATATTGAGCAAGTGGTGAACCGGGTTCTGTCGAAGTCTTTTCCTGACGACATAGAAAGGCAATTCAACGAGTTCCGAGAACATCTTCGCGAACGCTTTGGGCAGCTCAACTCGACATCACTCAAGTTCGATCCGGGTTTGAAGAAACTCGCCGAGCAGACCATGGGGAAGATTGACTTTGCCGTGAAAGGATTTGAGGGCAAGGTATTCTCCTCTCACAAGAAGAAGTCGCAAGAGACGCGTGACCGCATCTATCGCCTGTGGCATGCCCTGTACCCGAATCGAAACTTTCAGGAACGTTCACTCAACATTACATATTTCCTTTCCAGGTATGGCCGCGGTTTCGTAAACTTCCTTTATGAAAAGATGGACAGCGAACAGAAAGCGCACCAGCTGGTCAATCTTTCGGAGTACGGTGAATAAATGATAGTAGGTATTACATGTTATCCGGTGGCGGGTGGATCCGGAATTGTTGCCACCGAATTGGGACAACAACTGGCCACGAGGGGACACCAGGTTCATTTCATATCTTACGCCTTGCCGTTTCGTCTCGACGGCTACCAGGCCAAGGTGATGTACCACGGTGTTGAAACTACCGCCTACCCGCTTTTCAAGTATCCACCATACACACTGACTCTGGCGGCAAAGATGGCCGAAGTTGCTCGTAATTACGAAATCGATGTCTGGCATGT
>CP070756.1:1286462-1290855 GCA_020348905.1 Candidatus Zixiibacteriota bacterium | reverse complement strand
TTCATAATTCGGTTCCACGGTTGATGGTTAGTCGGACTCCGATCTTAAGAAACACAATCGTGCGAAATCCAACAACGAATTTCTGTTGATTCTAAATGTGATGCTTTCTGTGCGCCCGATGAGAATCTGATTGGCTTATCGCGGCCCGTACCTTAAATTCAGCACAAGAGTCTGAATACACTCACTTTTCTATCAGGAAAGAAAGCATGATCAATTTACTGGAAATGATCCTGATGGGTGTTGTGGCTACCCTTATCATGGATATCTTAGCGATTCTTCTGACGAAGATGAGAATTATCCGCCCACCAGTAGGAGCCGAGGTGGTCGGACGATGGGCCCTTTATACGCTAAGGGGTAAATTCATACACGATGATATCTACAAAACACCGGCATTGACCAATGAGAAATCAGCGGCGTTACTGTCTCACTATTTGATCGGAATCGTTCTGGCCGGGATTTACCTCATCCTGGAATGGAAAGTGCCTGCTGTCCGTGAGCAACGGTGGATGACTCTTGTATTTGGAGTAGCAACCGTTCTCCTGCCGTGGTTATGGCTGTACCCGAGCATAGGGCTCGGCTTTTTGGCTTCGAAAACATCCAGAAAATCACCATACATTGTTACCAGCCTGGTCAATCATACTGATTTCGGGCTGGGGTTGCTGGTTTGGGTTGTGTTTTTTCGGCGTTTCTTGGTGTGATGCCCCTGTCAGCTATAGATGGCAATTGTGCGAAAAAAAATGATACAAGGTATCTGCAGGTGGGGGAATCGAGAAACAGGGCTATCGTCACTGTCGTTGGTATATCAATCAAGGCTCTGGTGATTCACGATGCCTCAATAGCTTTGCTGATTAGTTACGACATCTGCTGCACCGCAATTAACTATCGAAAGGCTACTGGACTGATCTGTGCTGGAATTCGTTCTACGACATCTTCGTGTGTATCTCTCTGATGCTAGATTGATATCCCGAAATGTGTGGTTATATATCGTTGCCTTGGCCCTGGTGTGGTTCAATTTTCAAGTATCCACCTTGATATTGAATCTCTATTTGCGGTCGCAAGGTTATGCTGAATCCGAAATTGGCTGGGTGAATTCCACTCTCGCAGCAGGCCTTTCGGTAATGGTGCTTCCGTCGGCTCTCATTTTAAGTCGTATTCATATCAGACCTCTGATGCAGATCAGTATTATCCTGTTCGCCGTATTCAGTTTCTCAATGTGGACGGTTCACCCGTATTGGGCCATCCTTGGACTTGGAACTCTATCGGGTACGATGCTCGCCACAATCAGGGTCACGGCAGGTCCGTTCTTTATGAGTAATTCTTCGCGCCGAGAAAGGGCGGCAGTCTTTTCATTCTCGTCTGCCGCCGACGTGCTTGCCGGCGTATTTGCATTCGCCGTAGCTGGAAAACTGGCCACCCTTGCTGAAACGTGGATTGGCGATGCTGTTGTCGCTTACCGTTATACTCTTTATATGGGATCAATCGTTGGCCTGACGGCCATAATACCCATTCTTCGACTGAAGAAACCGGTAATTCTATCGGGGGCAAGTGGTTCAGACCTGTCATGGCGGCAACTCAAAAACGGATGCCGCTTGTATTCTCGTGTTATTCTGCTTGGGATGTGCGTCGGCCTTAGCGCAGGCGTCATCATACCATTTCTCAATCTGTTTCTAAGCGACAAATTTGGCGTCCACCCCGGTACCATTGGCTGGCTCTTCACCTTTGCCACGGCAGCCGGTTTTGTGGGTGCCATGATGGGACCAATATTTGTCAGGAGGGCCGGACTGAGCGACACATTGGTGGCCATCAATATCCTCTCTATTCCTTTTATCATTATTATGACTCATAGCAATGCAATTGCCGTCGTTTCTATTTCTATTATCATTCGCAGCGGCATAATGGGCATGTCCTTCCCTCTCACAACCAATCTCTGTCTTGAACAATGTCGTCCTCATCAGCGCGGCCTGGTCAATGCTGTTACGCTGTTCTCCATTAATTTCTCTTGGATGGCCGCTATGGTTGTAGGCGGATACCTGATAGAAAATTTAGGCTACGAATTTGCGTTCTATGTTATGATTGTACTTACCATCGCAGCCGCTATCAGTTACTATGTGTTCTTTAAGAAACCAGAGCAAAAGAATGGCAATTGAATCTGGTAACCCACTACTCGTGGTCTCGCTCTTCGCGGGATTGCTTTGGGATTCCGGCGAACAGAGCCTCGCAGGTCGCGTCCCGATTCCAAAGAACTCTCATCGTGGGCAACCCGCCACTCGTCGCCGCTCAGTCTGCGATTCTCGCTTCATTTTCAAGCTTTGCTGCCCATGTACACAACGCCGTGCTCTATGTAGAATTTCAACAGTGTTATTGCCTCGCCCCATCCGGATGCGCATTCGACTATCATAGCGCGACCCTCGGGCGTGTTCTTGTAGCCTTCTTCAGAAAGCGTAACCACCGTACCGTCGTCTTTGGCGGTCAGTTCTATCCGAATCGTCGTTTCGTTGCCCTCGCTCCCCCACTGAAACGCGAAGAGATTCGGGCGGCTTGCATCGATCACCTTTCCGGGGACCTTCAGGGTGTACTTGTCCGGACCCCAATCCTTCCAGCTGAATGAGCAGATACCGCCAGGATGAGGTTCCAGCACCATCCCGGTTGTGAAAAATCTATCCCATTGTTCAGCGCTGGTCAGAGTGTCAAACACTTTTTCTGGTGAAGCGTTAATGTACGTCCGTTGTTTGATCTTACAGTCAAGCAGTTCGCTCATAAATCTCTCCATTTCTGCCCGGCACTTTCACTGTCAGTAGAGTGGCCTACGAGTCCATAGAAATACAACAGTGCGAAGCCGGATATGTTCGTTACCGGGGGGAGGGGGAAATCTAGGGAGCGTTGGCCAGTTGTGTTTTACTCGTGTTGTGGCACAAGAACTTACGCCACAGTGCGGCTAATCTTTGACTGCTTTTCAAATGGAACAATTTGGGGCCGTATATGTTATATAAAGTAGATAAAAATGGTATGTTATTGTCAAATCTATGACTAAGATCCGCCCATATCTGATTTTAATGATTGCGCTGTTGTTGGTAGCCGGTCCATGGCTGCAAGCCGCCGAATTCAGCGAGTCTCCTGATGAACAGTACTGCGACTGCTGTCAGGGTCCCTGCCAGGGCTGTTGTTGTTCCGTTGAGGAGCCTCCTGCAAAGGAGAAAACCAGTGCTGGTATGGACACATGCCATTGCGATCTTTCTGCTGTGCCGGCTATGCCTGCGGAGCTCGACGAATTTTGCGAGCAGCGGGCAGACAACAAGCCAAATGTAACTCGCGCTGAAGCAAGCTTGCGCGACCAACATCCTCCTGATGAGCAGTATCGACTTTTAGCTTCCAGAAAGTCGCCGCCACGAGTCTCATCTCGACCAGCCTACATCTTATTCGGTGCACTTCTGATCTAATCGTCACCGCGCGATACGTGTTCCGTATCGCTCAATTGAATTCCTGACATTATAACCTTTTTACGGAGAATTATAGCTATGCGTATATCGTGGCTGGTTCTTCTTGTCATCCTGGCCTGGTCGACATTGCCCGACAGGGCCACAGCTCAGCAAGAAGTACTGGATTCACTCATAGAATCCGCGCTGGAGAACAATCCCGAATTGTTGGCCGCCGCCCACGTGCGACAGTCAACCGCCGATGCCGCTCGAGGAGCCGGTGCTTTGCCCGATCCCCTGTTGTCGATCGGTGTGATGAATCTTCCCCGTAACTCGTTCTCGCTGGATGAAACGCCAATGTCCGGAGTTTCTGTCGGATTTGCACAGAAAATCCCGTGGCCGGGCAAGTTGAGCGCCCGTACCGACCTGGCGACTGCTCATAACCGAGAATCAGAGGCCAATGAACGGATAGTTCACAACCGAATCGTGCGGGAAGTTACCGACGCCTACGCGGACTACTCATTCTGGTCGCAGTCGCGGCTGATTATCGACCAGTATCTTCAATTGCTGAAGGTCACGCAAGATATTGCCAATGTACGCTACGCCAACGGCGACGCTCCCGCACAGGATGTTTTGCGGGTTAGCTCGCTTTTGTCGCGTACTGAAGTACGATTGCTGAACGCGGACCAGAAGCGTTACTCGTCTCTCATGCAACTCAGGCGAGCAGTGGGTGACACAACCATCTCCCTGAAACTTCCAGCTCACCTCGCAGAAGCGCGGCAAGCGGATTCTCTAACAGGTTCTGTTGAGCGCAATCCCTTTCTTACCAGCGCGGCGTCAGTTGTCGATCAGTCGGAAACCCGCCGGCGACTGGCTCGAAAGGCGTTCCTACCAGATCTTACGCTGGGGATTGACTACCGCTTCCGGCAGAATGTCCCGGGCGATCCAGTAGGCGGGGCAGATTTCGTAACGTTTAGACT
>CP070756.1:1269333-1286362 GCA_020348905.1 Candidatus Zixiibacteriota bacterium | reverse complement strand
TTGGAAGCCGAGTAGCTTGGCGCTTCAGGTGAAAGCATACCGTCAGCCAGACTCGAAAGGACCAGAATCTGGCCACTGCCCCGGCCGATCATCATTGGCAACACCGCCGCGAACATTTTGACCGCGCCCATAAGATTAACCTCGAAAACTACCCGCTCCTGTTCGAGACGATCCAGGTCCAGTGCCTCACCTATCCCGGGACAATACACACACAGGTTGGGTTTCGCGGCCGCGGCCTTCGCCAGCAACTCCGGAAATTCATCGGATGCAACATCGGCTATCTCATGATCATAGCACTGGTGCTCAAGCGGGCTGGAGCTTCTCGAAAGCCCCTGAACCCACCACCCAAGATCGAGCAAGCGCCGGGTAAGACCCAGGCCGATTCCGTCGGAGTTGCCGATTATCAAGGCTAGCTTCTTTGTATCCATTTGACATCCTATTCTCGTTTGCGAAAGGATATAAGAAAATGCGCCATCAGGGTCTCGAACCCCGGACCCGCTGATTAAGAGTCAGCTGCTCTACCAACTGAGCTAATGGCGCATTTGGCTAAGTCTGGATTATTCACGCTTGTGAATGATCTTTCAGGCCCATGATATGACCCTCAGCCGAAAATGGCAAGGAATTTTCAGACCGAAACCGCGCTCCGGGTCAGGACCTGAAAATGGCGGTTAAACCCAGTGAGTTAAGTGGCTTTCGCTTGTCCGTCAGTGGATTAGAAGGGTCCGGGAACTCCACGACCGTTATCTTGTTTCACTAAATAATGAGTTCACGGAAATGACAAATTAAGGAGACTAAAATGGCACATACTTTACCAAAACTGGACTATAGTTACGATGCTCTCCAGCCGTACATCGATTCGGAAACCATGACCATCCACCACACCAAGCATCACCAGGCCTATGTCAATAATCTGAACGCCGCCCTGGAAAAATACCCGGAGCTTCAGAAACAGTCTGCCGAAGAGCTGATCCGAAACCTGGGCCGGGTCCCGGAAGATATCTTCATGGCCGTGCGCAACAACGGCGGCGGACATGTCAACCATACTTTCTTCTGGGAGATCCTGAGAAAGGGTGTTGATGCCAGGGGCGAAGTAGTTGAGGCTGTCAGTGATAAATTCGGCGGCTTCGACAACTTCAAAGCCGAATTTTCAAAGGCGGCCGCAACCCGTTTTGGCAGCGGCTGGGGTTGGCTGGCATTGAACAACGGCGAACTGGTGATCACCTCCACGGCCAACCAGGATTCCCCGCTCACCAGCGGTATGACACCGATTCTGGGCATCGATGTCTGGGAGCACGCATACTACCTGAAGTACCAGAATCGCCGTCCGGAGTATATCGAGGCATTCTTCAATGTCATCAACTGGGAAAAAGTTAACAGCCTGTACCTTCAGGCTAAAAAGGCTTCGGTCGCAGCTTAGCTGACCGACCTCCCACAGCCAAAAACCGCTTCGGGCAACGGAGCGGTTTTTTTGTTTGAATCAGTATTCGCCGCGTTCGGGGACAATACAGATGAACTCAAAGTCGTCGTCACCGGCGTTTTCGTACTGGTGTTCCGTCTCGGGGGGTATAAAGGCGAAATCTCCCGGATCCAGTTCCGTCGTTTCCTTACCGATCGTCAGCCTTCCATGCCCGGCGATGACGTAGTTGACATGTTCCCAGTCATGCCGGTGTTTAGGTGAATAACCGCCCGGTCCCAGCCGGAACACTCTCAGCACATAATCGTCCCAGCCCTCCTGTGGGCCAACCGCGACGGCCTTTAGAACGCGCGCGGCTCCATCCATAACCGCATCGGACATTTGTATCTGTTCATACTTGATTACCGGCATTTTTCCTCCCGGTTAAGTTCCATCACTATATCACATGGCCGCATTCACCAGTCAAGAAAAACCCGCCCTGTTACCAGGGCGGGTCATAATAATTGATCCGAGAATTGTCTCAATACATATTCGGATGTCGGACTACCGTGTGCGACGACGGCTGGCACGACGGGCCTTCGGCCTGCGGGTCGTGCGACGTCTCGAGGTGGCACGCCACGAACGCGAACGAGAGGTGCTGCGTCTGGTGGTGGCTTTCCGACGGGCCGGTTTGCGCTTGCGGCTCCAACCCTTGCTGAACGCATTCGACGGACCCTTCTGGCCTTTCCAGATGGAGGGTTTCGCCTTGCGAATGTTCAGATCGACCGCTTTGTAGCGAACCGAGTACACTGAACGACCGAGCTGACGAGCAACCCAGGAAGTCTCGTACCGGCGATACCATTTGCGCATGAAAGCGATTTCTTCCCGGCTCCACGGGCGGCATGCCTTACGGCTGCGACGAACAGACTTGCGACTGGTTCTGGTTCTACGCGTAGCCATACTTCACTCCTTGTTAAACAAGTTAAAGATTACGGACAGCGGTTATGGCTAAGCCGTTGTCCGCAGTACACAGTTCTTATTTCTTAATAATCGTCGCTTCCTTAAAATACTTTATGACAAGCGGTTATATTTTTCTCCCAGAACAAAAGCGACCGATTTAGTATTGTATGCCCCTTCTGGCTGCCAACCCGCCTCTCGGGGGGCTGTCAAAAAGCACTGTAGCCAGAAATGGAAATGATGGACCCACCCCCGAAACATTCTCCAAATTGACCATAATTTATTATATAACAATGCCTTGCGGATTGCCTGCGCCCCTTGAACCAGACGAGGCGCCCGCTTTACATCGATGCGACTCAATCGCATCCGCATCTCCACCTGCTGCGTCGCATCGCACATAGTGAGTTGTCACCGGTTTATTAGTTGCCAGTTTTTTTTGATTTGAATAGATTTCCGGCGTAGTCATACGAGGATTGAGACATGAAACGCGAATACATACTGGTCTCGTTATTCTTTCTGATCGCCGCGATCGTCTTTTACCTGTTCTACCAGCTCATCATCCCCTTCTTCGCACCCATGGCCTGGGCCGGAGTTTTTGCCATACTGTTTTTCCCGCTTTACGAAAGGTTGCTTCAACTGATCAAGTCCAAGGGGCTGTCTTCGCTGTTGGTCTGTATTCTCATTATCGTGCTGATAATTGGCCCGATCACCTACCTGTTCGTGGCCCTGGTAAGTGAAGCTGCTAACGCCGTGGCCAAGGTCAATGCGATGATCAAAAGCGGCGAGCTGGAACAACTGCTGTCAATCGATCTGCCCTGGATCGAAGCTGCCAAGGAGAAACTGTCGAAGTACTACGATCTTTCGAAAATCAACCTCGATGAAATCGTCAAGCAGTCTATGGAGAGTGTCAGCGGGGTCATTCTAAACCAGACCAGCTGGCTTATAACCAACACCACCCGCCTGGTCTTCTATTTTGTGCTGATGATATTTACGCTGTACTACTTTTTCAAGGACGGCGAATCGCTGGTTCATACTACCAAGAGGCTAATGCCCCTGACGGCCAATCAGGTCAATGTCACTTTCCGGCAGCTTCACGATGTCATCCAGGCGACCATGTACGGCGGGGTGGTAGTGGCTCTCATACAGGGGTTGATTGGCGGAATCCTTTTCGCCATTGTCGGCATACCGTCGCCGGTCTTCTGGGGGGCCATAATGGCCTTTCTTTCCATCATTCCCTTCGTTGGCGCTTTTATCGTCTACGTTCCGGCCGGCCTTATTCTGATCATTGGCGGTTCGTATATTAAGGGAATTATCGTTATCGCAGTCGGTTCGGTGGTCATCAGCCAGATCGACAATGTCCTGAGGCCTTTTCTCATATCGGGTCGCACCTCGATGCATCCGCTCCTTCTGTTCTTCACCATCCTGGGCGGTATCTACCTTTTCGGCCTGCTGGGGATTGTTCTGGGACCGTTGATTGCGGCGGTTTTTGTAACCCTGTTGAAGATATTCGAATTCAAGCTTCACCCCGAGACAGAAGCCAGCCTCACACGCGAGCTGGATATGTAGGCCCCTGCCGGCCCAATTTCCGCTTTACTTGGCGGGCTTTGCGACCTTTATTAAGCTCTTACGTCTCAGCCTAAAAAATACAAGGAGTCCGCAATGCCACGCCGTCTCATTGCAGTCATTTGTTCACTGTTTCTCTTAATCGCGGTCCTCGCCGCCCAGCCTCAGGCTTCGTCCCACCCGTCATATTCATTCAAACTGCCGGTGGACACGGTGCCCTTCTATCCTGATGGCACTTATGATGAAACCGTGCCAAAGCCCAATGACTATCTGGCGCAGCCGGTGGCCACCTGGCCGGCCCGCTATGATGAAATTGTGCGTTACCTTGAAATCCTGGCCGAGCAAAGTGACCGGGTGATTATGCAAGAGCATGGTACGACGCATGAGGGCAGAACCCTTTATAACCTGTTTATTGGCGCTGAAGAGAATATACTCAACCGCGAAGAAATGAAGCGTCAGACGGCCCGGCTGGCCTCGGCTGACGGGTTGGCATCGGTCAGTGAAGTCGAAGCCCTCATAGATGGCCTGCCGGCGACGGCATGGCTCGGCTACAGCATCCACGGCGATGAGTATTCGGGCACGGATGCCGCCGTTCAACTGGCATATCAGCTGGCAGCCGGCACCGACTCGGCCACCATGCACCTTTTGAACAACGTATTCATTATCATCGACCCCTGCGAAAACCCCGATGGTCGTGAGCGAGCGCTGTCGATGCTGCAGACATACCAAAGCTATGTTCCGAACTACGACATGGATGCACAGCAGCACGGAGGCGTCTGGCCCTGGGGGCGCGGTAATCATTACCTGTTTGACCTGAACCGTGATTGGATTCTGTTAACGCAGCCCGAAACAAAAGGTCGCATACGTACCAAGCTCGAATGGAATCCGCAGTTGGTGGTAGACGCTCATGAAATGGGCGCTGATGAGAACTACCTGTTCTCCCCTCCGCGCCAGCCGATCAATTACCACACGCCTTCGAACGTGTTCAAATGGTGGGAGGTTTTCTCCCGCGACCAGGGACTTGCCTTCGACCAGCGGGGCTGGCCGTATTACATCAAGGAGTGGCACGAACACTGGTATCCAGGTTACGGTTCACAGTGGCTCACATTCCTGGGGGCAGTAGGGATTCTCTATGAGCAGGCCGGGGTCGATGGGGCTGCCGTCAGACAGGATGACGATTATCTACTGACCTATCACGAGGCTATCAACCATCAATTCACGTCGTCGCTGACGAATCTTCATACCCTGGCCAACAACCGCAAAGACATCATGCGGGATTACTGGCAGGCTCGGCAGGATATTGTCGACGAGGGCAGTCGGGACGGCCTGGTATATCTGTTCGCTCCTGATGGTGACGAACTTAAGATGAACCGCTTCATTACCTCACTTCTGGAACAGGGAATCGAAGTACTCCGTGCAACCGATGATTTCACGGTCCGTTCGGCGACTGACATCTACCATCAGGAACACGCCTCCCGCCAGTTCCCGGCCGGTACCTACGTTGTGAAAACCGATCAGCCTCACGGCAATTTGATCAAGGCCGTCTGCGAATTCGACCCGCACTTGAAAATGGAATTTCTTAAAGAGGAGAGACGCGAGCTGGAGAAGTACAATCACACTCGCATGTATGAAGTATCGGCCTGGTCGGTGCCGATCGCCTATGATATCGACGCTTTCGAAACCAGAGTGCCTTTTTCGGTCAACACCGAACCCGTAACCGCGGTGGAGTCATCGTCAGGACGTTTGCACAATCCCGACGCCCAGTTCGGCTTTGTTATCAACATGGAAGGGGAAAAGACGTTCCAGATTCTCAACCGGCTGTTTGCCGAAGAGTTGATGATTTACGCTTCCGAAAAACCGTTCACGCTTGAAGGTCGCGACTATCGGTCGGGGTCTCTGGCGCTACGGCGGCGGGGCAACTCAGAGCAGTTGGTGTCGATTCTGGAGCGGCTCGCAACAGAGATCGGCATTGACGTCTACGGTGTCAATACCGCCATGTCCACCAAAGGCTCTTACCTTGGCGCCGGGACCTTCCAATTGTTGAGTCGCCCGAGGGTAGCGCTGTTAACCGGTGATCCGCTCAGCTATACATCCTTTGGTTCGATCTGGTTTGCCATTGACCGGCAACTCGAAATCCCCCATTCGCTGATTCCTTTGAGATCGCTGACCTGGCAGGACCTGTCAAAATACAATGTCATCGTGTTGCCATCGACATGGGGTGACTGGCTTAACCAGATCCTGGGCGAGTACGGTACGGGAGTGCTCCGGGACTGGGTGTCTAATGGAGGTACTCTGATATGTGTCGGCAACGCAGCTATGTGGGCGGCTGACTCAACTACCGGGCTGAGTCAGGTAAGACCAAAGCGGCAGGTGCTTGACAAGCTCGACGAATATGACCGGGCTCTTGAGCGGGAGGTTCAGGCCGAAGCACCGGAAGTTGACACCATGGCGCTCTGGCATCCCGAAAAAGTCAAAACTGAAACCAAAGAGGAAGAGAAGTCACCGCCCCTGTCGAAGGAGGAGCTCGCAGAACTCGACGAATGGCAGCGACGTTTCTTCCCGCGCGGTGTGATGATGAGAGCTGACATCAACACCGAAGACTGGCTGGCTTTCGGCATGAAGGAACGGGTACCGGTAATACTCTATACCGATCAGGCATTGATGCCCGGTGAACACGTCAGCACCGCGGCCCGACTCTGCCCTGACCAGAACAAGCTTCGGATTTCAGGTCTGCTATGGCCCGAAGCCCGCAAGCGATGGGCCGGCACGGCTTTCACCACCAAGGAACACCTCGGCAGAGGTCAGATAATCCTGTTTGCAGGCCAACCTAACCCGCGGGCTTACTTTTACGGCACGCGCAAGATGCTGATCAACGCCGTTCTATACGGGCCGGGAATGGGCACCCGTTTTGGCAGTCCCTATCAGGAGGAAAATTAGAGTTCGGCACCTGGCCTTGTGTTTTTTGAAAAGAATGTTATATTATAACAGAACCGTCATCGAGACATGACGGTTTTGTTATGACCACCAAATATGAGGACTTGCGACAGGAAATATGAAAGGTAAACGAGTACTGGTCACTGGCGGAGCCGGCTTTCTGGGTTACCATCTGGCCATGAATCTCCCCCGCCACGGGGTGGCTTTTCTGGCCATGAACGATATCGCTCCGTTTCTGGAAGCCGAATACACCGATGATATGCTGCTGGTCAATCAGGATGTTCGGGATCCGGAAGGCATGTACCGCCTGATCAATGACAATAAGATTGACCTGATCATCCATTGCGCGGCGGCCCTGCCGCTCTGGCCCAAGGAAGAAATCTTCACCACCAATATCGAAGGCGTACGCAACACTCTCGAGCAGGCTCAGAAATGCAACGTGGAACGGGTGGTATTCATCAGCTCTACCGCTGTGTACGGTGTGCCGGAGAAACATCCGCTGGTGGAAGACGACCCCCTTATCGGGGTGGGCGCCTATGGTGAGAGCAAGATTGCCGGCGAAGGCATCTGCGAGGAATTCCGCGAAAAAGGCATGTGCGTCCCCGTCATTCGCCCGAAGACTTTCATCGGTACCGCCCGCCTGGGAGTATTTCAGATACTGTACGACTGGGTCGATTGCGGTAAACGAATTCCCATTATCGGAAAAGGCGAGAATCTCTACCAGCTTCTCGAGGTAACCGATTTGATCGACGCTATCATCCTGGCTTCAACCGCCCCGCGTGAAATGGTCAACGATACTTTCAATGTCGGGGCGCAGATGTACGATAAGGTCAAACTGGATGTCGGGGCGTTGTGCGACTTTGCCGGAAGCGGCTCTAAAGTCATGCCCACCCCGGCCAGGCTGGTCAAGGGCGCCTTGGCCGTGTTTGAGTTCATGAAGATATCCCCGCTGTATAAGTGGGTTTATGGCACGGCTGACAAAGACTCCTATGTTTCGACTGACAAAATCGAGAGTAAGCTGGGCTGGAAATCCAATTACTCCAACCAGGATGCCCTGATTGCCTCTCACAAATGGTATCTTGAACACAAGGAAGAACTGTTGACTCAGAAGGCGGGCGTGACTCATCGCGTCGGCTGGGATCAGGGGATATTGAAATTGTTCAAGCGGTGGCTATAGTCGAACGGCCACAGGTGTAAAATAAGAACGGAGCGCGCCTCACTCGCGCTCCGTTTTTGTTGCCCCCTCCCTTCTCTGGAGCCGTGGCCATCCCTCCGCCCGCTTTAGCTCCAGTTCCTTGGCTATTATTTGTTCTGTCTGTTCAGTTGGCAGGAGATTCCGGTCGCATTTGAATGTACTTTAACCTCAGTCATCGTGCACGTTTCGTAGTCAGGATGCGAAATCTCGATGGTATAGCAGTCAGGGACCAGTTCTTCGTGGATGAACTTCCCCTCCATATCGGTTTTTACTTCACTGTCGCTCTCAGTTACTGTCACGTTCGCCTCCACGATTGGCTTCCCCGACTCTGCATCGGTCACCGAGCCTTTTATGAGGCTCATGATCAGGTCATTGTTTTGATCAAAAGTGACGATCATCGTATCGCCGCAGGCATCGACCCTGACAGCCAGGTATAAAGGCGGCCTTCTCGCCAGGAATATCTCACCTCTCAGATTCGTGATTGGCGCCCAGGCCTCCCATAGGGGTTCATATGACCCGGCTACAGATTCGGCCCTTGCTGTGTCTTCCGAGACCAACCATTGCTCACACGTCTGTTTACCGGGTTTTCCGGGCTCATACTTGTGCAGACGGCTGGGCGCATTCGTCGTCGTTTTTGAGCGGACCGGTACGGACTTAAGCGTATCGGTGCAGTAATCCGCATCAGAACATATCAGGGTGTATGTCCCCGGTTCCAGCCCCCCGATAACGTAGCGACCATTGAAGTCTGTTACCGCCCCACGTTTGCTCCCCACGACCACTACCGTTGCAGCTTCAATTGGCTCGCCGGTGTCATCATCAAAAAGCTGCCCGGTAATCCTCCCCGTACCCTCGGCCACGACAATAGCCGCGCCAGCAACCAGCAGCATAATCAGGATAATATAGAGGTCCGTAAAACGGCCCGGCATATCAGATCTCCAGATTCAAAGCAAATCTGTTTAGCTGTCATGAGGGGATTGTATTGAAAGGACGGCTGTAATCTTCAGCCTGTTTAATGGCGATATGATGAATTCGTAACTGACTGCGGGACTTGATAGAACAAATCGGAGAACGCACCGGGCGCTCTCCGATTTTTCCGACCTCCCCCAACAGTCCCGTGGTTACTTCTGGGCCAACTGCTCCTCGAAATTCTGAGCCTTTGAAATTAACCCCATAAGCTCAATCAACTCCTGTGATTCGTTTTCATAAACCAGATCTTTGGCCAACTGTAGCACATCATCGAGCTTGGAGCCCTTCGCCCAGTAAGACTTGCGTAGAATCTCGCTGAACTCAGCGGCGCAGGCGGCCAGCCGGTATTCGTGCGAGCACTCAGCGAAGCTGCCCCGAAAGTCTTGACGCCGGATTTCTTGATTGATCTCGGTAACCTGCTCCATATCATCGGGGTCTTTGTAGCGGACAAAGATGGTCCCGACCCTCTCGGAAGTAGGACTCTCTTTGAACTTGACCTCGTATAAAGCCGTCACCTCGTGACCGGATCCAACCTCGCCACCGTCCTCTTTGTCGTCGCGGAACTTGTCATCGTCAACGTCGCGGTTCTCATAGCCCAGCAGACGATAACTGCGAACAACCTCGGGATTGAAATCAACCTGGATCTTTACATCGCGGGCAATCACCTGAAGGTTTCCGGTCAAATTCTCGACAAAGATTCGTTTGGCTTCGCCAATGTTATCGACATAGGCGTAATGTCCGTTGCCTTTGTTGCCCAGCTTCTCCAGCAGAATGTCGTTATAGTTACCCATACCGAAGCCGATGCTGGAAAGGGTGATCCCCTTATCAGCGTACTGCTTGATCATCTTGAGGATATCATCAGGTCCGGTCCGGCCAACGTTAGCCACGCCATCGGAGCAGAGGATTATCCGGTTGATTTTACCTTTCTCAAAATGCTTGTCAGCCATCTTATAGCCCAGCCTTATGCCTTCCTCGGCGTTGGTGGAACCACTTGGGTAGAGCTTTTCTATCGCTGAGATTATCTTGTCCTTTTCTTTGATCGACGTTGGCTCCAGAATAACCTGGCCACTCGAACCGTACACGACAATACCCACCCGGTCATTGACCGTCAATTCGTCGACAAGCAAGCGCAGAGCCTTTCTGACCAGGCCAAGGCGGTCTTCACGACCCATCGAGCCGGAGACATCGACCACAAATACCAGGTTGGCGGCCTTTCTGTTCTCCGATGCAATCTCCAGACCTTTGATGCCAATCTTCAGCATCTGGCAGTTCTGCCCGAACTTGGAGGGTGAACCTTCGAAGAAAATCCGGAAAGTCTCTTCGCCCGGTGCCGGATAGTTGTATTTGAAGTGATTGACGAACTCCTCGGTACGGATAGCCTCGTTCGGAGGCAACGCGCCGCGATCGAGATAGGAACGCATCATTATATAAGAGGCATCGTCAACGTCGATAGCGAATGTTGACAGGTGGTCGTCCTCGGTATCGACAAACGGGTTGACACCGTAGTTCTTGAAGAACATGGCGTCGAAGGCCTCGCCATTGACAATGGCGTTGCCACCGTGAGCCGGTGGGTAGTAATAAGACTCTCTTCCTTTGCCGCACATCTGTGCGGGTGCCGACTTGCGGGCAACGCCGGGCGGCGTTACGCTCATCATGCACATTTCCTGCACCTTGCCCTCTGTGCCCAGGTTTTGGTCATGGACTACGACTGGCGGCTCAAATACAACACTGGAGTCCGCCCTGACTTCTGTGCCGGCTCTTTCAAGTCGGCAGGAAGCATCCGTTCTGAGATCTGCCCTGACTGTAACGGCTTTCATTATGAGCGTCTTGTAGTTCGGGTGTGTGATTTTCAGGGTGTAGGCTCCCGGATCCAGCGAGCCGAACGTGAATTTTCCGTCGGAACCGGTTGTGGTAGTTTGTTTGGTGCCAACGATCATCACCGTCGCACCTCTTACAGGATCGCCGGTATCGTTATCCACAACCTGTCCGGAGATTCGCCCGCCCGATTTGGCATCGATAATGGCGGCAACCGAAATCAGCAGGATGGTCAGGAAAACATAAGCTATAGCGGATTTGATACGCATATTCCACCTCCAAATTTGATGTTCGAAGTTTTCGTTGTTCTGAGGGGATTACAGCCGCGATTGGTTTTTCTTCCCAAAATTGTGCAAGACCGGCGCGGGAAATTCGGGAGCTATTCTAACCGCTTGCTGCGCAAATGACTTACAAAAAAGGCAGGTGCTGCCACCTGCCTTCAAAACATATGAAATATTGTCTTACTGGCTTACAATCAGGTCCGAGCGCGTGAGGTGAATCTTGTCGTAACTGTCCGCCGAGATAACATAGTACCAGTCGGCAAACCGGTTAGACAGTTCCCCCGCCAGCCGCTGACCGTTGACCACCTGCCGTCTCCACTCATCGTGGGCTCGCTGCTGTTGCCTGTTTCGCCGGTCAGCATCGGTCAACAGGCTGTCGGGCTTACCCACAAATGAGGCATCCGACGGTTTGGGCGGTTCCTTGAAGTAGTTGAAATCGAAATCGGCCGTAATAAACAGGTAACGGTTTTCGCCTTCACCCTCTTTGGCCTGCCCCGATCCCTCCTGCCCACCTGCTGTAAGCGCCAGGCCGGTACCGTAGACGACTTCACCGAAGCGAAGGGTATACAGAATACCGTCGATAGTCATCACCTGAAGTTCCCCTTCGTTCGACAGCAATTGACCTTCCCGGCTGAGATAGAATCCTCTTTCCTGGAGCGAAACGATATCCCTCTGGGTAAGCTCGGTTCTGGCGCCAGCCACTTTCAAGGAGGCCGATAAACCCTCCGGCTTAGGACGAACGCCGACAATACTGAGCCCGGTAATCGATCCAACCAGTTGCTTCATGGCCGCCGAATCCACGACCTGGCTCGAGGCACCACGAATTGACCATCCGTCACTGCCTTCAGTCAGAATGATATTGTCGCGGTTGTCAACGCTCAGCGTCCGCTCATTGATGGAGTAATCTCGCAGTGTGACAGCCTCGATCTTGGCTTCGGATAGCCGCAACAAGTCGGTGTCGATCCAGTCCTCGAATTTCGTCGATAGATCGACGTCTACCTGGGATACGTAGACCCGGCTTTGTTGCGGAAGCCGCACGAACCGGAACCCGGTCCGGCCCTCCACCGGCTTACCGAGGATCAAATCAGCCAGAACCCGATCATCTTCGGCCCTGATGGTTACCCGTTGGCCGCGACCCGAGGTGCTCGCTGATTCATCGAGCGGGTCAATGACACCGCAGGCTTCATGATCGGCGACGTTGTCGGTGCGGAAGTCACCCTTCTGGATATCTATTATGCCGGCCGCAGTTCGGGCCAGGCGATCCCTGGCGTCGGCCGGGTAGTCGTGGTGCGATGGTATCGTCCAGCGGTTGCCTTTGAAGGTTACCTTGAAAGGTTTGGCTTTGGCAGTAGCTTCGTCGTAGTCCATCACTTCCAAAGTCGTCGCTTCGTTGGGGTCGGTGAAAGTCGGGAAGAACTTCTCACCCAGGTCCAGGAAGGCTTCCGGGGTAATCCTGCCGGGAGACGAGAAGATAGCCAGGATTAACAGAACAACCGCCGCCGCGCCAAAGATGAGTGTCTTTTTATTCTCGTTCATAGCTTAACTCCTTAGTCTCCGGGCGGCCGCAGCCCCTTCTTTCTCGCGTTTACGGCGCCGCACGAATATGAAAGCTCCGACAACCAGCACCGGTACCGGTGGCAACAGGACCGCCAGCGTTTTGATCCGGGTCTGTATCGACCGAATCTCGGCTTCGGTGTTCTCCTTGCTGGCCAGGATAATGGCTTCCTTTCTTGATTCGATATTCTCCTTTAGAACCTCGAACCGTCGGCTCTCAACCTCCTGCAGATTCTGGGCCATGATCTGTTTGGCCTGCTCATCGAGGTCGGTCCGGTTTTGCACTTCGGCTACTTTGGCGTTAAGCCGGCTCTGAGCCTCCTCAAGCGCACCCCTGGCTTCGAGTTCGGCCTGCCGTTCCTCCTCGATTCGCTCCTCGATGAAGTTCTTGGTCTGGGCCTCGACCGTTTCCAGCGTGCGGTGTTTGAGGCGCTTCTTGCGCAGTTCGATGAAGGTGTCGTCGCCTACCAGGAAGTCCATACCGTTGAGGAAGAAAGTCACGTTGTCAAAGCTGAGACCCTCTATTCCCTGCCGGCGCAGGGCGAAGAATTGCTCAGATATGAAGTCAACATCGGCCACAACAATGGCGTTGACATCCTTAACGATCCACGTCGTATCTTTTATACTGATGAGCGACATGGTTGTGTCTTGCCAGATGGAGCTGTCGAGCCCCTGGATATGGGCCGCCAGGATATATGAATCCGATGACGGCGGACGCCTGAGATTGGTATTGATGTTGAAACCCATACCCATAAAGCCCCGGCGCACCAGGCGACTCCAGTCGAGGATTCCTGAGAGTATGCCGGTTCGCACCAGCGGCTGGAACCTCAGACCGGCTTCGGTCCCCTTGTACAGGTAACCGGGATACATCGTCACCACTTCCTGCAGCCCCGCACTGGCGGGATTGGATTGACTGAAAGGTTCGGAACTCCCGTTGCCCTGACCTACGAAAACAATTTCCGGTTGTATCTGGCTCAGGTCGGGATGAGGGTTATAGGCATCCCAGACGACCCGCTGGCTGTTGAAGTTGATGCCGATCCCGTCCATAAACTGGCCGATATCTCCCTTGGGCAGCGGCTGCTCCTGCTGGTTGCCGAGAAACGGGTTGCGATTGATGTCACTGGGTAGCACCGGTGACATACTGATGTCAAACATCGGCAACGGATCGTCCAAAATCATCACCGGGTTTCCGGCGGTGCAATATTCCCGCAGATTGTCCAGCTCGGGCTGCGCCAGCATCGACGGCAACACTGCCAGCAGAGCATCCAGTTCCTGTGTGATCGGTTCCTCGGCACTGACCTGAACTACCTCGTACTGCTTGAGAAGCTCAAGGACCACCGACCAGGCCGGCTGGGTGGTAAGCGTCTGGTAGTCAAACTCACCGAACAGCTTGGCGGCAGTGTTTAAAACGCCGATCTTCTTCCGTTCGGACTTAGCCGCAACCCGGATGCTGCGCACCAGTTCGTATTCTACCGGCAAACCGCGATCGAAGAACGGCACCACTTCTTCGTTAACACCACTGGTAAACACCAACCCCATGAAGACATCGTATGTCCGGGCCTGCGCGCTTTCCGAACCCAGCAGCCGTCGAGGAACAATGTTGTATTGTTCTCGTGCCCCCCGGGCGGCCTCGGTGAACGGCTCACACTCATTAATAAGCACCTGAACCTTCCCGCCGGCCATGGCCGAGATCTCCTCGAGCTTACTTATCAGGTTGGAACGCGTTTCAACATAGTCGCGCGGTACCTCCTCACTGATATATGCCTGGATCAGTACCGGGCGGTCATCGGGAAGTTCGTCAATCAGCCGCCTGGTTTGATCGGAAAGCGAGTGAAGTTGCTCGGCCGTGACATCGATCCTGATCGATATGTTGGCCATGATGATGTTAAAACTGATGACAGCCAGAATCAGGGCTACGGCACGTGCCAGTTGATGCACCCAGAAGCGGTGACCGCCGGCTTTAAACGGCCAGTGCCGCCGTCCCAGCACGACGGTATTGAAATACAGCATCGTGGCTGCTATCGAGACGAAAAAGACCAGCCCTGAGAAACTGACCACTCCCCGGGCAAAATCTGCAAAGTTCTTGAACACGCCCAGCGGAGCCAGGGTTGACTGCAGCCAGTCACTGAACACCAGTCGCGATGAATCCACGAAAACGAAGAAGGAGCAGAAGACCGCCCCCAGCACGAATGCAACCGTTACGTTCGAGGTTAGCAGCGAAGCGAACATTCCCACCGACAGCAACGCGCCTCCAAGCAACCAGTAGCCGACGTAGTTCGAGAACATCAGGCCAATATCAGGGCTGCCCAGCCAGAAAAGAACGACGACGTGACTGAGCGAGATTATAAGCGATGCCGTGTAGATCCCCAGCCCAGCCAGGTACTTACCCAGCACAACTTCCAGGTCGGTCGCCGGAAGCGTTAACAGCAGCTCGTCGGTGCCCTGTTTTCGTTCTTCGGCCCAGATGCTCATCGTCAGGGCCGGTACAAAAAACAGAAGCAGGTACGGGAAATAACCGTTCAGCTGATTCAAGTTGGCCAGGTTGTCGGCAAAAAACCGTCCGTGCCAGAAGGCTGCCGCGGCACTGAGAAAAATAAAGAGCGTTATGAAAACATAACCAGTCGGACTGCTGAAATAGGAGAGCAGGTTACGCCGGGCAATAACATATATCAGATTCCAGTTGATCTTCACTGCCGCCCCCCTTCGTCTGCCGATTGCTGTTGAGCAAGGTGCCCGTGGCCGGTGATTTTATAAAAGGCATCCTCCAGCTTACCGCCGGCGCGCAGCTCGGCTGCCGTTCCGTCAAACATCAGCTTGCCGTCGTTGATCAGCAGGATACGCTCGGCGATAGCATCGGCCTCCTGCAGAATATGAGTCGATATCAAAATCGTTTTCGATTCGCCCAGCTTACTGATATTGGTTCTGAAATCGCGGATCTGGTTAGGATCCAGTCCCGCCGTGGGTTCATCCATGATGAGTACCTCAGGATCGTGAAGCAGGGCGTGGGCGAGTCCAACTCGCTGGCGATACCCGCGCGAGAGTTTGCCGATTGGCTTCTCGATGACCTGGTGCAGAGCACACAGTTCAATCACGTAATCCATTCGGCTTTTGAGTTTGTTGTTTTTCAGTCCCCTCGCCTCGCCGAAAAAGCGCAGCAGTTCTTTTGGAGTCATGTCCTCGTAGAGTGGTCCGTTTTCCGGCAAATAGCCCAGTTTCTCCACCGCCTCCAACCGGTTCTCTCTGATATCAAGCCCCCCGATCAGGGCCGTACCTTCACTGGCGGCCAGAAAACCGCTCAGTATTTTCATGGTTGTAGATTTCCCGGCGCCGTTGGGACCCAGAAAGGCTACAATCTGTCCTCGGGGAATGGAGAAGCTGATGTCGGAAATGGCCACGAAGGGACCATAGAACTTGCTCAGTCCTCTGGTTTCAATCATGGTCGTTGATGAATTCTCGGCCATAACCTTATCCTCTTACCTGTTAGCGTTATTTAAAGTTGGGGGTTTAATATTAGGTACACCCAAACCTCAGTTAAGTTCTATAAATGCTGAAATAAATAACCCTCAATCGCCGTTTTGTCAAGGCATATAACAAATTAGTAATCAGCAGGTTACGACGGCGATTTCGCATTGCCGCGATTACCTCCCCCGGCCGATGGCGGGAAACTACGGGGCGATGGGAAGTTAGTGCTTGAAAACATCGACCCGGCTTTATACAATGAGTAATATCGTGGCCCAAATATATCGGTCAACAGCTCTAAACACCTCAAAGCAGCAGGGGTAGAAATATGTCGGACAAGCTTCGTTACAATATTGCCGACCAGCGACTTGCCTACCGCGGCAAGCAAGAAGATAATGTTTTTAACCAGGACAAAATGATCGAGTTCAACCATCGCCACAAAGCGGTTTTGGACAACTACGATATCACCCTGGATGCTCTGACCATCACCACTCTGTGCGATAAAGTAAGCTACAACTCCAATCTCGGCGCTCTACGCAACCGTCAGGTACGGCAGTCGGTGACTCTGTCTGCGGCGCTCTCGGCTGTTGCCGTTGGTCTGCACGGCCGGGGCAGCCTTAACAGTGTCCCTAAAGATCACGTGACCAAGGAGCTGTCGAACAATCTCAAACGTGCCAACGATCGCACCGCGGCCCAGATTATGGCCGAAGTCCTGCAAACCACCACCGAAACTCTGCCGACCGGTGAAGAAGTGCTGATTGAATCGGCCATCACCGAGGGTGTCCGGGTTAAACCGGGCAAGGAAGCAGGCGGTAACCCCACTATCGCGGTCGGAGCGGTTTTCGGCAAAGACCAGCATCGTGCCCAGTACGGCCTGAGTATGCCTCGCAACGTCACCCAGCTTTCGATGGG
>CP070756.1:1266609-1269233 GCA_020348905.1 Candidatus Zixiibacteriota bacterium | reverse complement strand
CTCCTCATTCCTTATCCGCATCTTCTGATATTTGCTGTAGATCAAATCCTCTACAAGTTTCTGGATTGTAGCCTTCGACGAAGCAGCGTGCATTTTGAGTTTCCGATGCGTTTCCTCGTCGATCCTGATATGGATCACCTTATCGGTGGCTGATCTTCTGGGTTTTCTGTTCATGTTCGTTAGTTCGCTTGTTCAATAAATTGCTATAAATATAGCAATTCTCAATACACCATCAACTAAATATAGACCCGCACAACCAACATTAGACGACGCATGTTTGTGACCGAATCATGGCCAAAATTATGTCACGCTATTCGGATTATATTGGGGGATATAGGCTTACCAAGGCAGGAATGGGAGTCATAATACCCCATCCGGCAGATAAGTTATGGATTATATTAGTGGAGGTGGGGGGAATCGAACCCCATACTCACGTTGTGGCACAAGGACTTACACCCTGTTGTGGCCAAATTGTGACCGTTTTTAATGCCCGTAATCAATTCCCATGTTCAGCGTTCCCCGTCAAATATGCGCATAGTGAAAAGAAACACTGATCCATCAATCCTCCTGCTCGGCGTCCCAGTTGAGGACCACGACAAACTCCATCTGGTTATCATCACCGGTCGGTACGTTTATGTAGAAGCGCTGACCGTCGGATGAAACGTCATAGCAGATCCGATGAGTATTAGCACTTCTGACCGTCGTTCGGGCAAAAAGCGGTTCCGATACACCAAGTGTTATGCTGCCCTCCTCTATATCCACCGGCACTGTAATCAGGCGCCGGGCAGCGTCCCAGTAGAATATCTCCCTGCCGTCGTCTCGCCACACCGGCTTGTAGCCTCCCTCGGGAGAGACCTGCCATTTGCCCTGGTTGCCGCCAAGCTCGCGGATGTATATTTGATATCGACCTGATTCGTCGCTCTGGTAAACGAGAAAGCGACCATCGGGCGAGATTTGGGGGTTGACCTCGAGGCAACTCTCGTGCAGTACGCTGACATTGTTGGACGAATCGAGCAGATCGACGAGAACAATATCGAAACCCTCACCCCAACTCGTGGCACAGATGTACTGTCCATCATGCGACCAGTCGGTAGGGAAGGATCCCCCGCGTGGCGAGCGGTAGACCGTGTTGGGAATTCCTGTTCCGTTAGTGCGGCGTGTTTTTATCACGCCGGCGCCACCGCTAGAAGTGCGATAGGCAATCTGCTCTCCATCGGGTGACCAGACCGGAACGGACCCGCCGTCAAAAGTCAGGCGGGACCTCACATCGAGAGTTAGGTCTTCGATCCAAATATCGCTCCCCCTCCCCATATCGAAAGCGAGCCGTTTGCCGTCAGGGGAGAGAGCAATGTCGCCGTAATCGGCCGGTGCTCCCAGTGTGTCTAGTTCCTGCCCGACTCTATCTACCACGATAATCCGTTTCACACCTCCTGCAACGGAACTCTGGTAGACGAGGGTGGCGTCATCCGATGCCCCGAAGTGATAGGAGTGGCTCCCACTGATTGCGATATTCTCCGCTACCGGTATCGGCTCTCCCACAACTTCCAGCCGATCCGTGTCAAACCTCCGGGCCAGCAACACACCCTCCGCACAGTACAGAATGTATCCAGGCTCACAGTATTCGGCTCGAGAGTCGGATAAGAAAAGCTCCCTATCGACACTGCCATCCAGAGATCCAACTCGCAGCGCGCTTGAGGTTTCACCGATCATGCCAGTGGAGTTCTGCCCCTGAGTCAGCGACCTGTTGACCAGATACAAGAAGTGGTTACCGTCAGGGAGAAACCACGGCCACATGTGGTAAATTTCTCCTCGCTCAGTGTCGATTGTCGTTGCGGGCGTCGGTGTACCGCCAGCAGCAGGTACTTGCATGATCGGATCGGTGGGGCCATAGTCAAACAGGATTGTACCGTTCTTGCCCCAGCAGCCATCGGAACCCGCAAATTCACAAATCAGTTGAGGGGGACCACCCGATACGGGGACTTTCTTCAGCTGATCCAGATTTCCAACATAGGCGAGGTAGCGGCTGTCCGGCGACCAGAACGGTCTAAAAGCTCCCTCGGTGCCGGGTAACGGATAAGCCTCAAGTGCGTTCAAGGGGCGGATCCAAATCTTGTATGTTCCGGTTGAATCTACGGTCAAGAAAGCCAGGAGTTTGCCGTCGGGCGAAATGCGCGGGCATTGAACCGACTCGAAGCGTTGTTCAGTGGATATCGTGAAACGAGACGTTTTCCTAACCGGATCGGTTCGCAAGAAGTGAAGCACCGCCAGCAGAATCGCTATCACCCCCGCCACCGCGAAGAGACTCCATGACAATCTAAGGTGCAACCGTCGTCGACTTGACACCGGCGTGGGCACACCGGCCTGCGATCCGGCCGAAGCGATCCAGTCAAGCTCATCGCGCAGGTCTCCGGCCGTCTGCCACCGTCGATCAGGGTCCTTCTGCAAACACTTCTTGATTAGCCGATCCAGAGCGGGAGGGGATGTGGGCTGTAACTCGGAAATGGCGCGCGGTTCATCCCGCATGATCGACCCGATCAGGCTGGCCTTGCTGTCGCCGGTGAAGGCACGTTGTCCCGTGACCATTTCGTAGAGAGTCGCGCCGAAGCTGAAGATATCACTGCGCG
>CP070756.1:1263591-1266509 GCA_020348905.1 Candidatus Zixiibacteriota bacterium | reverse complement strand
TGCTTAACAATAAGTTATATTATGCCAACGACCTGCGATTGTCAAGGTCGGAAAATTTGAATTGACTTGATTGAGGCATTGGCTATATTCGTCAGACCCATGATGAAAAAGATTTATAGAAAAGCAGTTACGACCTTAAGATGGCTGGTCATTGTAGTGGCTTTGCTGGCTTTGGCTGTCAATGGTGCTTCGGCGGCCCAGAGACTTTTTGATGCTTACCAGGCCCCTGCTGAGCAGGAGCTGAGCTTGTCGGAAAACGCCACGATGGCTCCAGGTGCACCTGAACCAGGGGAGTCACCTGAGAATATGACACCATCGAGCAAGCCAAACAGCGAGGCGTATGCTTATCTGACCGTGGCGCCGCTGATCGACTTCAATAAGAACTGCAGCCGCCTGGAGCACGAACCTATTAGAACCGGTCTCGTGCCGGTTATGCGGCTGGGTCGATTGAACCGGTCGACAATCAAGTCGACTGCCTTTCTTGTTTCATCTCAGCTGGGCCATCAGTTTACCCTGGTGGGTGCCAAACCCTCCGGTACCAGCTAGACCGCTTTTATTTCCTGCCCGTTCTATTAGCATTTGAAAATCTTAATTCAAGACATAGATGAGAAAGGGAATCTTATGTCGAGACACAACTGGCGTATCATAATTACTGTAGTACTGGTTATTCTGGCATTCTTTGCCTTCTGGAACACCTTCAAGCTCTGGACGATGAGCGAGGAGGACAAGGACGCGCTCGGAGAGCGTGACCCGGGAGCGCTTCTACAACTTCAGCAGAAAGCAATCAGGCTGGGTCTTGACCTGCAGGGAGGTATTCACGTTGTCCTGAGGGTGAAGATGGAAGAGCTCGATTCGGGTGAAAGACAGGATGCCGTCGACCGCGCTATCCAGATTATACGCAACCGTATTGATGGGCTCGGTGTGGCTGAGCCGGTAATCGTCAAGCAGGGTAACGATCGCATAATCGTTGACCTGCCCGGTTACACCGATGCCGAGCGAGCCGAGGACCTGATCGGTCAAACGGCGCTGTTGGAATTCAAGCTCCTGGCCACCTACGAGGATGCCAACCAGATTCTCACCCGTATGGACTCGGTGGTATATGAATACGAAAAAGCCAAAGAGGGTGAGGAAGGGGAACCCGTAGCCGAAGAAGTAGAAGTGGCTCAAGTTGTCGACACGGCCGAGGCCACCACCGAATCAGACATACTGGCCGAGTTGATGGGTGATTCGGCGGTTGATACCGCGGCGCTGTTCGCTTTCGATGAGGACGATCTGGACCTGAGCGACCGTCCCCTGACGTCCCGTCTGGAACCGGGCCTGTATTCCAACGAAACCGCTACCAACTGGCCCGGATTTGCCGTTGCCAGGAAAGATCGGGAAATCGTTGACAGGTGGCTCAACCTGCCCGAGGTGCGCAGCATCGTCCCCATCGATATACAGTTTGTCTGGTCGACCCGGCCGGAGCTGAGAAACCAGCGTGAGGTCTATTATCTGTACGCCCTCAAAAGGAAAGTTGAGTTCCTGGGCAAGTTCCTCGAAAGAATTTCGCTTGCGCGCGAAGACCTTGGCGGTTTTCGGGTTAATTTCACCGTGTCAGGCGATGGCCTGGCCCGCTTCGCCCAGCTCACCGGTGCCAATATTAACAAGCCGCTGGCGGTGGTAATAGACAATAAGGTTGAGTCGGCGCCGTTTGTCAGTTCCAAGATTCGCGGCCCCGGCAAGATCACTATGGGTGGCTCGGCGACTATCGACGAAGCCCGCAACCTGGAGATTGTTCTCAAGGCGGGTGCCCTGCCAGCACCGGTGGAGATAATCGAGAAGAACGTTGTAGGGGCCACGCTTGGCGCTGATTCGATAAGAAAAGGTTTTGCGTCCTCGCTAATCGGGCTTCTCATCGTGCTTTTGTATATCGGGGTGTACTACCGTATATCGGGGGTAATTGCCGATGTCGGCCTGATATTCAACCTGTTTTTCCTTCTGGCGGTGATGGCGGCCCTGGGGGCCACCCTGACCATGCCGGGTATAGCCGGTATTATTCTGACTATTGGTATCTCGGTTGATGCCAACATTCTTATCTTTGAACGAATAAGAGAGGAGCTGCGAACCGGCAAGACCGTTCGAGCTTCAATTGATGCCGGATACAGTCGTGCTTTTGTGGCGATTTTCGATTCGCACGTTACCACCCTTATCACGGCCGGAGCGCTGTTCCTTCTGGGTTCAGGTCCGATTAAGGGATTCGCGGTGACGTTGTTCTGGGGTGTTACGATCTCGCTTTATACGGCTTATGTAATCACCAAGCAGATTTTCGATTTCCGCAAAGGCTATCGGACCCTGAGCATATAAAGGATAAGGAATGATAAAATGTTTAGAATAATACCGGACACCAACATCAATTTCATCGGGGCAAGGAGAGTGGCCTTTGTCTTTTCGGTTGCTCTGATTGCCCTGGGTATCTTTGCCTTTATCATGATTGCCACTGGCAAGGCCAATATGGGTATCGACTTCTCCGGCGGCGTCATGCTTACCGGATATTTTGAAAACCCGGTCGCCATAGAACGGCTTCGAGAGGCCATTTCGGCGCACTACCCTGACGCGGAAATCACGCACCTTACCGACTTCGAAGAAGAGAATGCCTTTATCGTCAAAACCAAGGGACCTCAGACCGAGGCCGAGGCTAAAGAGATGATGGCCGGCATAAAAGGTGTGATAGAGAGTACAATCGCGGATAATCCGTTCAACACCGCTGCCGGGCAGGAGATGCTGATCGGCCCGGCGGTGGGGGAGACCTTGCGTAAAGACGCCCAGAAGGCCATCCTGCTTTCGCTGTTTGGAATCATTGTGTACATCTGGATTCGCTTCGATTTTCGAAGCGGTATCGCTGCCACCGTGGCGACGTTCCATGATGTACTGGCCGTCAT
>CP070756.1:1259821-1263491 GCA_020348905.1 Candidatus Zixiibacteriota bacterium | reverse complement strand
TTGGAACGAGCCGGAAATGACCGTATCGCCCGGGTTCAAGCCGGTAAGAGCGACAATGTTGCGGTCGTCCGCAATGCCTGTAGCAACTTCGACAAATTCGGCCTTGCCGTTCTTGATGATAAAGACACCCGACTTTTTGTTCTTTTCTTTCTTCTTGTGTTTGCCGGCAACGGGTTCGGTCTGTTCATCGGCGTCAGAATCTTCATCGTCTGCCTCAGCTGCATGAAGCTCACCCGATGCAGGAGTTGTATCGTTTGCAGTGGCGCTGTCAGCCTTGAGAGAATCCGGATCGAACTTGCGCTCAACAATCGAGGCGTATGGCACCAGCAGGGCTTCATCTTCCTTGTTGGTGGTTACGTCGACACTGGCCGACATCCCCGGTCTTAGCGGTGCCTCGGTCCCGGTGAAACGAACCTTAACGCGAAAGCTGGTGGTGTAACTGTCGGACCCCTCGTCCGAAATAGTGGCTGAATTGCCAACCTCGACGACTGTTCCTTCAAAGACGCTGTCAGTGAAAGCATCGACTCGAATACCAGCCGACTGGCCCTCTTTAACCATAGCGACCTCGGTCTCGTCGACATCGACCTCGACCTCGAACACGGACAGGTCGGCAATGGTAAGCAGAGTCTTGCCCTGGGTGAAACTTGTCTGCGCCTGGGCAATCTCGCCGACCTCGGCGTTCAGGTAGGTGATGACACCGTCCATCGGCGCTGTTATGAGGGTCTTGCTCAGATTGTCTTCGGCTTTGTCCAGCAGCGCCCGGCCGGTTTTCATCTGAGCCTGCATGGCCTCGTAATTAGCCTCGGAGTTTTCGTAAGCAAATTTGGCGTCGATGTACTCCGTCTCCGAACTCAGTTTTTGTTCGTAGAGGCTGGACTGGCGCTCAAACTCGCGTTTATCGCGCTCGTACTGCGATTTGGCGGCTTGAGTTCGGGCCGTGATTTCGTCGAGCGAATACCGGGCCTGGGCCACATCGGATTGGGTCTGCACCGTATCCAGCAGCAGAAGACGCTGGCCCTTCTGGACCTGCTCGCCTTCGGACACAAACAGGGCTATAATCTCAGCGGGGACCTCGGAAGTAATGTCTACTTTGGTTTGCGGCTGAACGCGGCCGGAGGCGGTCACTATTTCGGAGATTTCCCCAAGGTAGGCCAACTCGGCCTGAACGGTGGTTCCTTCGCCGTTGGACCCGGTAAAGTTCATCGCTCCAATTATGATGACAACCACCGCGGCGGCGGCTATCCACATGATTCTTTTTGTACGCTTTTTCATGATTTCCACTCTATTAAATAAAGACTCTTTACTTTGTCGTTACGTGCCCCACTGATGATTGTTACTGCGATCGCGAAACGATTATTCGGGGTCGAATCAGTAAAAATCGACAAAAGTAGTGGTTTTGGCCTCACTTATCAGACAGGAACCGGCTCAGAAAGGTTGCGGGCTCGCAAAATGGTGAATCGTCGTCTCAGAACTCTATGAAAGCGATAGGTACGGTTTTGTAACCTATGGCCAAATAAGCTTTTAACTCGTCAAGCCGAGATCAGTCATTACGAAAACACTCAAAATAGCGCAAGAATAGCAGTTGCTAAGATCCAATTTTGGGTTAAATTTTAGATAGATACACATTAATAGTTGTGAAACCCGGCCTTTTCCGGGAGGGTCAATCTTGAAAAAAGCAGTCTTGCTGATAGTCGTATGCCTTATGGCTGCCAGCGCCGGCGCGGGTGATCTGTACAAAGTCACCCTGCACAGCCAGAAGGATGCCGCCAGACTGGATGAGACAAAGGCCGAAGTCCTACTCTGGGCGGATGGTGGTTACCTGGTATATGTCGAAGATAGTCAGCCCGAGGGTGTCCGACGCACTGGCCTTGAGATGGAGCTGCTGGCCAGAGGTGTACAGCGAGGCCGGCTGGCGATTGAAAGACATCCGTTTCAAGCTGATCTCGAAAGGATTAGTGTTCTGTACGAAAATACTCGGATACGCGTGGTCCAGCTTGATGACGGTCAGATTGCCAATCAGCCCCTTAAGCTTATCGGCCAAGTCGACCGACAGTTTCCCCTGAAATATAACGTGCGGCCCCCAGCCGCATTCTTCGAGCTTCCGTTTGACGCCGACGGTCTGGATACGATAGTCGCAAAAGTGGATCAGGCTATGCTGGAGTGGTACGTCGACACGCTTGTGTTCAGCGGGCATCGCCTGACCGGCACCCTGGCCAATGAACGTATGCGCTACTTTATGTTTTTCGAACTATTAGATTACGGGTACGATTCCATTTATCTGGAGCCGTTTATCGGAAAACAGCAGTGGGAACTGACCTCATGCGACAGCTATAACGTGGTGGCGACCAAGGTGGGGTCAGTGTATCCAGATAAACAAATCGTCATCGCCGGTCACTTTGACACCGTTCCTGACTGCCCTGGAGCTGACGACAATGGCACGGGTACGGCGGCAGTCCTGGAGCTGGCCCGCATTCTAATGGGTCTGGAAACCCAGATGACCATGGTGTTCATCGCTTTCGATTCGGAAGAGTCCTGGATGATAGGCTCGTATCATTACGTGGATGAAGCGGTCGCCCGCGGCGACGACATTGTCCTGATGGTCAATCTCGATATGATGGCCCACGAGACGAATAACACCGAGGCGCTGGCCTACTACGGTTTAGAGCCGGCCTATGCCGCCCTGTGGGCGCAGATGGCCGCTATTTACGGAGGCATCACCTCTACCGACACGATCAATTACATGATTTCGGACTGCCAGCCCTTTCACGAAGCGGGTTACGATGCTATATGGTTACACGAGGCGGAGTTCTCAGACAATTATCATAAGACCACCGACATTCCGGAGCATTTGAATTTCGACTATTTGACACGGATGGTAAAGGCGACCCTGGCGACGGTTTTCGTGGTCGATCGCTGCCTGCCCCGCCCGAGTATAGTGCTGGTGGAGGATCCGGGTGATGGCCAGTCGCAGCTTATCCACTGGGAATCCTCAGCCGAGCCGTCAATTCAAGGTTACCGCTTATCATACTTTCCAACGTCCAGTCCGGAGACGATTACTGCGATTGACGTCTCGTCCTCCGATACCTGTGAAACGGTGACCGGGCTGACGGAAGATGTTGAATACAGTTTCTATGTTCAGGTGATCTATTCCGAGGGATACCTGTCATTACCGTCTGCGTGTGTAAACGGCATACCGCACTCGGAGCCTCAACCTCCTGCCCATGTAGTCACCATACCTGAATTAAGGGCGATACGCATAAGCTGGCAGTACGAGCAGACGGAACTTGATTTTGCCCACAGCCGGGTGATACGCGACGGTCAGATTATCGCTGATCTGACGGATACCTTTTATATCGATAGTCATGGGTCACTGGGCAGTGACTTTCACGAGTACTATATTGTCGCCTGCGATCTTGAGGGTAATTACTCCGACACCACCGAATTTGACCCGGTCGCCGGCAAGGCGGCTACACTGCGGGAGGGCAGAATTCTGGCCGTCAACCGTTCGTGTGAGGCCATGTCATCGTTCTACGTGGATGCTGAAAAAACAGGCCAGTTTTTAAACGAAGCCCTTGACGGCTACAATTTCGATTACTTCTCCGATACTATGGCTATAGTGCCGACGTTTAACGGCGATGTTCTCGACCTGGTAGAAATGGTCGACTACGAG
>CP070756.1:1255218-1259721 GCA_020348905.1 Candidatus Zixiibacteriota bacterium | reverse complement strand
GTCCATTCCCTTCGAAGAGGGCGCCCGGGGAACTTTCCAGTGGTATAAGAAAGAAGGGTGGCTATGATGATTTCCACGACCCAGATGGTTTACTGCCTCGTAACCGGCGGTGTTTACTTGCTGCTGTTAAGCCTCCTGCTGGAGTTTCTGGCACGCCGGCTAAAGCTTCTGAGCGATGTTCCGCCGGCCATGCTGGAAGAGAGCGGCGGCGTCTGGGCGGTCATGTTTTTTGTCATGGAGTTTCTGTTCTTCGTGGCGATCCCGACGATCACCTACAGCTTCTTTTTTCTTGTGGTTCCCTTCTCCGGGATCAAAGCCGGTATGGCGGCAACCCTTTTCGCTTTTACGCTGGGTGCGGTTCCGGTGATTATGGGTTTATCGGGGCGCCTGAGACTGCCCATGCCCTATCTGTTGTTCAGCCTTCTCGGCTATCTGGTGAAGCTGGGCGGCAGTATGGCAATTATTGGTTACCTGTACACGCTTTAGGATTTGTGCACAGACGACATGCTGGAAAAAGAATTCCAAAAGGCCCGGTCGCTTTTCCCGCATGCCGGTAAAGTCGTTTATTTCAATTCCGCTTCGTTCGGCCCTTTCTGCCAACCTGTCCGGGAAGCGATAGAGCAAAATCTTCAAACGCGGGTCGAGGCCGCCATCGACGATACCCCCGGGGTGATGAACGTCCAGAATGAGCTTCGCGGCGATTACGCCGGCCTGATCGGGGCGTCGCCGCGCCAGGTCGGGATCGGGATGAACACCTCCTTCGGGCTAAACATCGCCGCTTTTGGTTTGCCCTTGAAGCCGGGTGATGAGGTGCTGGTTTCGGATGTGGAGTTCCCGGCGCAGGTGTACACCTGGCGCGCGGCGGCCCAGGAGCGGCGGTTGAAATTGACATTCGTCGAATCGAATAAACGGCGCTTTGACATCGATAGCTTCGAAAGGGCTCTTACGGACCGATCAAAGGTTCTGGCGCTCTCTTTTGTGCAGTATTTTAACGGATACAAGAACGACCTTGCGGCGATCAGCGAGGTATGCCAAAGGCGCGATATCTTCCTGGTGGTCGACGGCATCCAGGGAATGGGTGTTGAACCGATTGACGTCAAGGCGTTGGGGATGGATGTTTTTTCCTCCGGTTGCCAGAAATGGATGCTGGGGCCTCAGGGCTGCGGCTTTTTCTATCTCGCCGATCAGGTGCGCGACCGGCTCTCGCATCCGTTCATGGGGTGGCTGGGCGTGGACTGGAAAATGAATTTCACCGACCTTTTCAAGTTTGACCTTCCCTATTTTGATTCGGCGCGCCGCTTCGAGATGGGTTACTACGTGGCACTCAACATTCTCGGGATGAAAGCGTCGGTGGAACTATTCAAAACGCTGGGGATAGAGAATATTCAACATCACAATTACGCCCTGATCGATCGACTGGCGGATTATATCCGCGGCAACGACTTCTACACAATCACTTCCTTCATGGAGCCCAGACACCGTTCGTCGATTTTCTCATTTACCTGCGGGCCGCTTGAGAAGTTGTTCCGGAGGCTGGCGGACGAACGGAGTGTTGTCGCCCAGCGCGAGGGGTCGATCCGCGTATCGGTGCATCTGTTTAATGATGAAAGCGATATCGATCGGTTGATATCGGCTCTCGACGATTTTTCGGGGAGCTACCGACGGCCCCGAAGCTCTTGAAACTTTAGCCTTTCCGCGATGTTATCAGCTAAATGGGCCACTACGAATTGACAAGGTTCGATTCAGATTCTATAATAAGAGGGTTCTGGATTTAAGGATACCGGGCAGCACGATGAATGACGACATCACCAAATACCGGGTTCTCGTTACCGGGGCTTCCGGCTCGCTGGGCAAGCAGGTCATTTACGAACTTAACCGTTGCGGTGTCAGCCCGATCGCTCACGTCAGGGATACTTCCGACACATCTTATGTCGACTCGCTTGGTCTGGAAAAGCGTCATGCCGACTTGCGCCAGGAAGAGGGTCTGGAGAAATTGGCGGAGGGTACCGATACGGTCGTCCATACCGCCGCCTGGGTAAACTTCCGCCAGGACAAGTTGACACAGTTCACCGGCATCAATACTTTCGGTGCCCTCAACATGTTCAAAGCCGCCCAAAAGGCCGGCGTCAAACGGTTCGTTCATGTGTCGACCGTGGCCGCAGTGGGGGCTGTTCGCCGCAAAAACAACGGCGCCACATCCTTTGAAGACGGTCTGGTTCGTGAGACTACCGAGTTCAACCTCAGTCACCTCAGAATTCCCTATATCATGACCAAACGAGCCGCCGAGGAGGAATTGAGAAAGGTCGCAAGTGGAAGCGCCACCGAGCTTGTAATCGTTAACCCTTCCATTATCGTGGGACCGTCGCGCACCGGTGACGATCTGGCCAAAACGTACCGGCTTTTCAATCGCTTCATAATGCCTGATCTGCCGATTCGGGTGAACCTGGTCGACATCCGCGATGTCGCTCCGGCGATTGTGGCGGCCATAAGTAAAGGCCGCAACGGCGAAAGGTACATTCTGGCCGGGGACAATATCACCGTCAAGGACCTCGTACTGGCCGTCTCTTCCATCATCGGGAGGGTCCCACACGTCCTTCGCATACCTCGGCCGGTATACGACTTTGCCGCTCGTGTTTCCCTGGTCCTGGCCAAACTGATGGGGAAAAGCAAGATATCCTACTATCCCGACCTGGTGAAAATGCTCGATTATGATTGGGCGTATTCGTACAGCAAAGCGCGCGAGGAACTCGGCTTCAGATGCCGATCAATTCACACCACCCTCGACGAGCTGCTAACCAACAACTTTGTTGGCACTTACCTGAAGCCGGGAAACAACCGCTGATATGGCAGCCGTCCCGGTCGAAGCGATCCCCTGATACGCCTTTTAGGCTTCCCGATTCCTTTTGAGGACCATTCTGTCGATTGAAAGTCGCCCCGGGCCGGCTATCAGAATCACGAGGTAGCTGACAAAGTAGATGAGCGCCAACTCCTTGTTTGGGAAGGGATCGGCTCCGTGGACAACAAGGGCAGCTACCAGCATAGTGATAATGGGCGGAATAGTGGCCAGCCGCGTAAGAAAACCGAACCCGATCGCCAGCGAGCAGAAGAACTCGGCGAAAACGGCCAGTATCAAGCTGGCGGTGGCGCCAAGACCCAGGGGATCCGGAAAAGTGGCAACTTTGTCGCCGAAATTGACCAGTTTATCGGCCCCGTGCGCAAACATCATGAAAGCCGCTACGCCCACCCTTAACACCAGAAGACCGAGGTCGACGCCGGGGTTTTTCCTCTCAAAGCCGTTGCCGGGGCTGTTCCAGTTTATGTCGGTGGTCACCGCGGTGCCTTTCTGAAAACAAGCTCCTGTTATCCTTATACGTGGGCGGCCGGCAATGTTTCTGAAAATGCCGGTTGTCATGTTTTGCCGCTTGTGTTATTTATTTGGCAGAGATTGCGTTTCTTACAGTAGTAATTAACCTGATAACCTTCTCAACAGGAGTCTCACATGCGCCAGCTTGTTCTGCTCGTATGCATGTTCACCGCCGGCTTAGCCGGTCTAACCAGATGCCAGGCCGGGATCATTCCGTCGTTGGAAGCACCGTCGGGGAAGCTCGGCTTCTACCCTATTTCCAACGAGGTTTCGTTTTACAAAAACGTCGATGACGCCGCTGAGGACCGGGGAGAAACCCTTCAGATAATTTCAATCAATAGTTTCAGACTCTGGACGACGTTCAACTTTGAGTTTACCGGGGACTTCAATTTCGATTGCTCCTACGACCCTGAGGTTGGTGACTACATCGACGACCACTATATCGAGCTTTCCATCGTGAAACCGGTTACGTCGTTTGTCAGCCTGAATGTCCAGCGCATAATCTCCACTTTTGAACCCGAACCGGTCAACCAGTTTGGAGTCAGGCTGGTGTTTTGAGCGCAGCAGTCCCCCGGCGCAAGAACTGTCCTCCATTTGTTCTGGTGTGGCAAGGTTCACAAATCAGGATTCGCTCTCTTCCGGCCGGGCTTATCGGTCGACTGTCAACGACTGGATCGCTATTGCAGCCAACTAGAGACGGCTGCCGACGAGAGCGTCTGCCAGACTTCTATTATCTTTCCGGCCGTGTAGACTTGGGGGATAGCCAGGTTGAACAGGACGGCCCAAAAGGCCCACCTGCGGAACCCTGCAAAATCCGTGTCGAAAAGAAACTCGAGGGAAACCAGCATTACCATGAAACCCAGGGTAAACAACCGCGAGGTATCGAACGCCACAAACAGCTGCGCGTAGACAGATATCAGGATAATGGCGATGCCCAGTAATGATTTGTAGTTCTTCCTCTTCCACCAGGCAACGGCCGCCACACAGGGGAATACCCAGAGAGCCTTAAATACGGAGAATAGGCCTATCGGCTGGTAATAAAAGGTGGTTCTGATAAGCCTGAGAGGATCGTCCTTCAGTATGCCAAGGTAATAGCCTAACGAATATTGAATATCCGCTTGCAAAGTTACCCATTGGCG
>CP070756.1:1246503-1255118 GCA_020348905.1 Candidatus Zixiibacteriota bacterium | reverse complement strand
CCTGGGCGAGCGCGAGTGCTCCATTCAACGCCGCCATCAGAAACTTATCGAAGAATCACCCTCGCCGATGATGACACCCGGGTTACGTGAAAAGATGGGCAAGGCGGCGGTGGACATCGCCCTTCAAACCGGATACGTGGGCGCCGGGACGGTCGAATTCATGGTCGACGACACTGACAACTCATACTACTTCCTGGAAGTAAATACGAGACTCCAGGTGGAGCATCCGGTGACGGAACTGGTGACCGGCGTGGACCTGGTCAAGCAGCAGATTGCCATTGCCGAAGGCAGGAAACTTCAGTTGAAGCAGTCCGATATCGAGTTGAACGGACACGCTATCGAATGCCGCATCTGCGCCGAGGACCCGCAACAAAATTTCATGCCATCCACCGGTGTTTTGAAAAACTACCGGATTCCGGCCGGGCCCGGGGTGAGAGTTGATTCCGGCGTGGTTATCTTTTCGGACGTTCCCATCTACTATGACCCGCTGATTGCGAAGCTTATAGTGTGGGGCAAAGACCGCGATGAAGCCATCAATCGCACCAAACGGGCATTGGAGGAATACCGGGTTTCAGGTTTGAAAACAACGATCGGGTTTTGCCGGGCCGTGATGGACAATAAGAATTTTGTGGCCGGTAAGCTTTCGACCCGGTTTCTGACTGAAGAATATCCTGATAACCAGTATACCCCGCTCAGTGATGCTTTCGTGCGGCAGGCAGCCCTGGCAGTGGCTCTGGACAAGTTTATCAGGGAGCGAAAGATTGCCCTCGGCCGAACCAGCCAGACCTCGGCCGGGTCAGGCTGGGTGAATTACTACCGCCGTGGCGGACTACGCCGTTTTGGAGGAAGTCGCTGATGCCGCGTTACTTGGTCAATGTGGCAGGTAAAGAGTTCGATATCGAACTGGAGTATCGTTCCGAGCGATACTTCGCGGTCATCAATGGCGAAGAGGTCGATATCTCCAGCTTCCGTCTCGGTGAGAGCCGTTCCATCCTCATAATCGGTGGGCAGTCGCTGGAAGTTGACGTGCGCGCCAACGGCTACGATGCTCAAAAGACGGTGTTTATGAAGGGTCAGGAGATAACCGTTGAAATTGAGGATTACCACCTGGCCCAACTGCGTAAGACAGCGGGGATGGCATCGGCCGGTGCGGTCGAAAAATGTATCAGGGCTCCCATGCCGGGGCTCATCCTCGAGGTAAAAGCAGCCGCGGGTGACCGGATCGCCAGGAACCAGCCGGTCCTTATCGTGGAAGCCATGAAAATGGAAAACGTTATCAAGGCGCCGGCCGACGGTATTATCAAGGAGATCCACGTTTCCAAAGGTACCTCGGTTGAAAAAGGTGATACTTTGGTGGAGATGGAATAAATGGCCGGCAAAGAGAAGAAGACCACCTCACAGATTGATATTCCGGTTGCTATGAAGCCGGGCGATGTAACCCTTAAGCCGGAGTTGCTCGCCATGCCGGGTGAGTATCCCTTTACGCGGGGTATCTATCCCGACATGTATCGCGGTCGTCTCTGGACGATGCGCCAGTACGCCGGGTTCGGGACAGCCGCGGAAACCAACCGGCGCTTCAAATATCTTCTTCAACAGGGACAGACCGGGCTTTCGGTGGCTTTCGATCTGGCCACGCAGATCGGATATGATTCGGATCATGCGATGGCAAAGGGAGAGGTAGGCCGGACCGGGGTCGCGATCGATTCGCTGGAGGACATGGAAGTTTTATTCGACGGTATACCACTGGACAGGGTTTCCACCTCGATGACAATCAATTCCACAGCAGTTATTCTGCTGGCTCTCTATATTGCCGTTGGCAGGAAACAGGGTGTGCCGGAAGAACGATTGATGGGTACAATCCAGAACGATATTCTCAAGGAATTCATCGCCAGGGGAACCTATATATATCCGGCCGCTCCGTCCATGAGAATCATTACCGATATCTTCGCTTATGCCGGTAAGCATCTTCCCAAGTACAACACAATTTCGATTTCGGGATACCACATCCGGGAGGCGGGGGCCACGGCGGTGCAGGAGGTTGCTTTTACCTTGTCAAACGGGATAGCATACGTCCGCGCAGCGGTTGAGGCCGGATTGGACGTTAACGATTTTGCGCCGCGCCTGTCATTCTTCTTTGCTGCCCACAATAATTTGTTCGAAGAGGTGGCCAAGTTCAGAGCGGCTCGCAAAATCTGGGCCGGGCTCATGAAGGAACGTTTTAACGCCAGCAACCGGAAGGCCATGCTACTTCGGTTCCACACCCAGACCGGCGGCTCCACATTGACGGCGCAACAGCCCGAGAACAACATCGTGCGTACGGCCATCCAGGCGCTGGCAGCTGTCCTTGGAGGTACCCAGTCGCTGCATACCAATGCTTTTGACGAAGCGCTGGGCCTGCCGACCGAAAAATCGGCCGAGATCGCTCTGCGAACCCAGCAGATCCTTGGATACGAGTCCGGCGTGACCGATACCGCCGACCCGCTGGCGGGATCGTATTACATTGAATATCTGACCGATGAAATGGAACAGAAAATCACGGCGCTCATGGACGAGATTGACAAGCTGGGCGGGTCGGTTGCCTGCGTCGATTCCGGCTATTTTCGGGACGAGATAGCTGCGTCGGCCTATGCCTACCAAAAGATGATCGAACAGGAGGAATTGACGGTCGTGGGGCTTAACCGCTACCATACGGAGCAGGCGCAGATTCCTCAAATATTGAAAGTCGATCCGGATCTCGAAAAGCACCAGGTGGAAAAACTGAGCGCTCTGAAGAAAGGCAGGGATCGGGCCAAAGTCCAAAAGAGCCTTGAGTCGCTGGGCCGGGCCGCCGAAACAGATGAAAATATTGTCTATCCGGTGATAGAAGCAGTAGAGAACTATGCCACCGTGGGAGAAATCTCTGACACACTTAGGAACGTATGGGGTGAATATCATGAGAAGAATCTTTGATGCTGCAGCGTTAATAATCCTGGTCGCCATAACACTTGCTATCACAGGTTGCTCTGAGCAAGTCAGGGAACCTGAGGCGAAAACCGACGCCACCTCTCAACCTGCGTCTGAGCCTGAACTGGTTACTGTGAAGGACACGATTGAATACGTTCTCAATGAGGCAATTACCAGACTTAAGTACGGAGACAAAAGCGGTTTGTATGAAAACGAATATCCGTACATGCGCGAAGAAACCAACTTCGATGAGTACCTGAAATTACGTGCCATCAAGTTTGCCGAGGCTGATACGGTACGTTCTATCGAGGTAACGGATGTGAGGCTGCACGAACACGATTCGGCCGAGGTGGATTTAATCGTTCACTTCGAGGGTCCGACCGGCACCCATACGGAATTCCCCGACTGGATTATCGTTTATTATCACGATGGACGATGGATAAAGCCCACTGCCTCCAGCATCGTTGGACAGCTCGAATATGAGCAATCAAAGGGTAAAGGCGGATCAGGCCAATAAAGCGGGCATGAAGCAGATGAACAGGTCGCAGATATCACATATCGGGATTGCAGTTACCGATCTCGAGAAAGCCATCGAGAAGTTCGGCCTTGTTACCGGTAATCGGTCGCCGGAGATATGCGAGGTCGTTGACCAGCAGGTGCGGGTCGCTATGTTCGGTGGCGATGGCGGGCGGATCGAACTGGTGGCCGCGACCACCGCCGATAGCCCCGTAGCACGTTTTATCGAAAAGCGGGGAGAAGGACTGCACCATATCTGTCTTTATGTTGACGATATTGAGACAATACTGGGTGAACTGAAGCAGGCCGGGGTGAAGCTCATCGACGAAACGCCGCGGGTGGGTGCCGAGGGCAGACTGATTGCCTTTGTACATCCGTCATCTATGAACGGTGTTTTGATCGAGCTTGAGCAGAGAGACTAACTGACGGTTTCGGTCTGTTTGGGCCGACCGCACCGGCGACAATTCGCAAATTCGTTGTGATTCAGCCGACCACAGGAACATCGCCAGAAATTCGCCTCGTCCGAAAACGCGATTCGCTCGCGCTCCCTGCGCCGTTTTAGAACAAATAGCATCACGATCAGGACGGCGAACAGAAATCCTATCAAATACCAGTCGTAAGTGTTAGATACGCCGAAGATGCGGCTTTCGGCATCACCGATATAAGAGAATTCTTCCTGCATCAGGCGCATCTCGTAGAGGGCCGACGCCGAGGCGCCCTCGGCGGCCTTGGCCCAGATTGAGAACAACAGCTGGTATCCGTCAGGGTGGCGGTATAGAATACCTTTGAGGCGGTGGCGAATCTGGGTATCGCTATCCTCATCGCGTGAGACAAAGTCCAGGTCAAACCAGACGCGATTCTGGTCAAAGCGCCCGGTGTTCGTCAGAAGTTGCGCATCCGGCAGTGACAGGATGACATCGTTGATCACCTCATCCACCGAGAGCTTAAGCTCCTGTTCGTTATTGACGGCCTCCTCAGCCTCGATTATAGACTTGAAGATCAGAATCTCGGCCGACTGATCATCTCTGACGATTTGATAGGGATAATCGGCGGAATCGCTCACCAGGTGCCAGCCGTCGGCGAGGGGAATCCTGATTTCATCGGACAGTTCAATAAAGCCACTCGCCGCGACAGATAACGGCAAAGACAGAAAAACGGCCACCAAGGCCCACAAAAAGCGCATAATCAATATATCGGCTGATTCCCGCGAACTGATAACCGGAATATGGGTCGGCGGGAGTTAGGGCGATTTTTTCTTTCTTTGACCGGCGATGATTGAGATGCCAACCGCGATGAGGGCAATTGGCAGAATGTAGTCTCCGAACCGGTAGTGGATCACACCCAGTTCGTCGAGAAACATCAAAACGCCGATAAACAATAAGAAAATGCCTATTAACACGGGCTAAGTCTCCAGGATTTTACGGGTGTTTTTTAAACGGTCTGAAATTATTCAGCCCGGGGCAAGTTATTTTTTCTTTAATGAGAACGGATATCTCTGAGTTTTTTGACGATGACATCCGCTATCTGCTCCAGCATCTCCCGGTCTTGAGACGTGAAGAATGACGGCTGATTGGAGTCAATATCGATCTCGCCCAAACAGTGGTTCCCGTCCATCAGCGGTACCACTATTTCCGACTGGGTAGTGACAGAACATGCCAGAAACCGCGGATCGGCGTTTACGTCGTCGACCACGATTGATTGCTTTTGCGATGCCGCGGCGCCGCAGATTCCCTGGTCCAACTCGATTTTGGTATGGGGAGTTTCCGGTCCGATGTACGGGCCAACTTCGAGAGCCTCGCCCCGCATCATGTAAAATCCGGTCCAGTCATATCCATCCGAGAAATCGTCGATCAGGCTTACCGCCGCCTCCAGGACATCATGCTCGGTCTCCTTGTCCTCTATGGCGGCCTTTACCTGTTTAACCAGTTCTATCCGGTCATGGTCCATCACAGTTTCTCCCTTATGGCGGCCAGGTTTTCCATCGGTACTTCGGGCGGGATGGAACAACCGGGCCCTATAATCAGCCGCGATGGGTCGAATCTGTTTGTCATGTCGCCCAGTTTGTACTTAATCTCATCCGGACTGGCGTGCAAAAGCCACCCGTTGCGGTCGACGCCTCCGACGATAGCTTTGTCAGAGATCATCTCAAGACCTCTGTCCACCGGTGCATTGGTGGGATCATCGCTATCCCAGTTATACATCTTACAGGGATAATCCAGTTTCACCAGTTCTTTCAGATAGTTGCTCGATGAGCAGACATGAAACAGGTTGATGGCGTCCTCGCCGGCAGCCTCAATCACCCGTCGGTCGTATGGAACTCCGAACCGCTCATACTCTTCCCAGCTGATCAGATTGCTCGAAGCCCACTGAGTCGTGGCGAAGAAGAT
The DNA here is from genome assembly GCA_020348905.1 of Candidatus Zixiibacteriota bacterium. Classification (GTDB taxonomy): domain Bacteria; phylum Zixibacteria; class MSB-5A5; order GN15; family FEB-12. The sequence continues at coordinate 1,249,272 of CP070756.1, read as the reverse complement.
GCCGTCGGCGCCGGCGTTGCGCAACTCGACCACGAATTGTTCAAAGGTCTGGGTGATCGCTTCCATGGCCGGAAGCACCTTATCAGGATGCTCGTGGATATGCTCGGCCAGCAGGTTGTCATCGTCAACGAGCCTGCCGGCCACCGCCAGGGGCGTAAAGACCGTCATGAGTATGGGGAAACCTGCGGGAACATTCTTGCGAATGATCGACACGACCCGCAGATGTTCATCCAGAACCGGACTCGACAGTTTCAGCGGTTCGATGTCGCGCCAGTCCTCGAGCTTCGACACGGGAAAGTTGGATTTGCGATGTTTGGTGAACTCATCGTGGGACCACTCCTGCTTGAGCCCCCATCCTTCGACATGGTAGTCGGCCCGGGGGTTTATTTTCATGAAGTCCCAGTCAAAGCGTTTCTGAAAATCCAGCATAGCTTCGGCGGTACCTTCGGCATAGTGTTCCTTGTGGAAGAAGTGCCGCCAGAAGGACGCGGCGAAGCGATCCGGTTTTTCTCCTCTGAAAATTAGCTCCAAACGTTCACGGTGAGAGTATCTGTCCATTGAACATCGTCTCCATCACTGTGCATCGCAGTTATCAACAAGTATCCAATACGTAGGCGATCGACCATAGGTTCGAGCACCAATATGTTCCAATCAGCAACGTAATTCAAGCAAAAACAGGGTGCCCGAACGTATGGGGAGAATCCCTGTTTAATCTATGAGCAATATAGTCTTAGCGTATGTAGCGGGGTTGTCGGTTGCCGACAAGTATATTGTTACTGACCGGAGAAACTTTCACCTGATGGAGGCCTGATGCCGGCTAAGATCCTCGTGATAGACGACGAAGATTCAATGTGCAACTTCATGGAGATTATGCTGGCCAAGGAAGGTTACGCGGTTGACACCGTCAACTCGGGCAGCGAAGGGCTCGGATTGCTACGGGAGAAAAATTACGATCTGGTCATAGCCGACCTGAACATGCCGGAGATGACCGGGATTGATGTCCTCAAGCAGGTGCGGTCCTTTAAGCAGGACCAGGACCTCATTGTCATGACCGCCTACGCCTCGGTGGACACGGCTATCGAAGCGATGAAGCATGGTGCCGTCGACTACATTACCAAGCCTTTCAAAGTTGACGAGATAAAACTGGTCATTGAAAAAAGCATCAGCCGTAAACGGTTGATAAGGGAGAATGACACTCTCAAAAAGCAGCTGCAGGGCGACAATTCCTTTGACAAGTTCATAGGTACCTCGGATGTCGTAATCGAACTGAAGAAAATAGCCGCGCGCATCGCGGCCACGGATTCCACCGTACTGATCAGGGGTGAATCGGGGACCGGAAAGGACCTTATCGCCAAAGCCATCCACCATCATTCGCCGCGCTCCGGAGGTCCTTTCGTAACCATAAACTGCGCCGCCTTGCCCGAGAGCCTGTTGGAGTCGGAACTGTTCGGGCACAAGAAAGGCAGTTTTACCGGAGCCATAAAGGACAAGGACGGTTTGTTCAAGGTGGCCGACGGGGGCACCTTCTTCCTTGACGAAGTCGGCAATACCTCGGTAGCCATTCAGGTCAAGCTATTGCGGGTTCTCGAGGAGAAAAGGATTATCCCGGTTGGCGACACCAAGCCGATTGATGTCGATGTCCGGTTGATCGCGGCGACGAATTCCGACCTGGAGGCGGATGTCAAAAACGGGCGTTTCAGAGCGGACCTTTTTTACCGGTTGAACGTCATTCCCATTTCAATTCCCCCGCTAAGGGAACGAAAGGACGATATCAGCCTACTTGCCAAATACTTCATCGACGGCTTCTGTGCCAAGGTCGGGATCCCTCCCAAGGAAGTATCGCCGGAAGCGATGACAATTCTGACTGACTATCACTGGCCGGGTAACGTCCGGGAGTTGGAAAATACCATCGAGCGAGCGGTACTTCTCAACAGGTCTGCCACCCTGGAAGTGGCCGATCTGCCGGAAAAACTGAGCCAGCCGGAGTCGGTTGCGGCTGTATCCGATGCTGAGCCGGCCAATCCGACCCTTGAATCAATCGAGAAGGCCTACATTCACTACGTGATGAGCCAGACCGGCGGAAAGAAAACCGCGGCGGCCCGGATCCTCGGAATAGACACTTCGACCCTTTACCGTAAGCTGGATCGGTACAATATGAAGGATATTTCGTCCAGGTCCGATGGCACTGATCAGGACGAATCCAATTAGATAAAAAATTGAACAGCCTTTCGGAATGACAATTGCCGCTTTTTGGGGGCATGAGGCAATAAGTAATAGAGATGGAGAGGCTTTTATGCAGATTTTCGGTTCAGATAAGAGGGGTTTTACCCTGATTGAGTTGATGATTGTGGTCTGTATTGTCGGCATTCTTACCGCCCTGGCGATACCGCGATTCATGACTGCGTCCACCAAGTCAAAGCAATCCGAGGCTAAACTCGTTCTGAAGCAAATCTATGTCAACGAGCGCACCTATCTTCAGCAGGGCGGGCAATATTATATTCCTGCGGGCGCTGCCAGCGCTGACAATCCGATGGCCTTCGCCATGATATGGATTGAGATAATGGATGATGCCAGATACACCTATCAGATAACCTCGGCTGACCCCAACACTGTCTTTCTGGCAACCGCTACGGGCAACATCGATGACGACGATGCTGAAGATGTCTGGACAATTGACCAGAGCGGTCACCTGCAGAACACAACTGATGACACCCAGGAATAATGAGCATAGATATCCCCGGCAAGAAAAGCCCGCCGTCAGGCGGGCTT
>CP070756.1:1232322-1246403 GCA_020348905.1 Candidatus Zixiibacteriota bacterium | reverse complement strand
TAAAGAAGCTTAAAGATATCGAGCGGATGGGCGAGGACGGCACGCTGGAAAAGTTCACCAAGAAGGAGCGGGCTCGAATCGAGAACGAAGCCGCCAAGCTGAACAATGTGCTTGGTGGAATTAAGGAAATGAATTTCCTTCCCGGCCTGGTGATTGTCGTCGACGCCAAGAAAGAGAAAATTGCCGTCGCCGAGGCTTCCAAGCTCAAGATTCCGATTATCGGGATTATCGATACCAACGCCGATCCCGACCCGATAGATTTTCCCATAGCCGGCAATGATGATGCTATCAAGTCCATCAGGGTTCTGGTAAAGCAATTGGTCGACTCGGCTGTTGCAGCCAAGGACAGCGTGTCACAGGAGATGATTGAAGCCGCGGTTGAGCAGGACCGACATACGAAATTGACAACCTTTACGTCAGGAGAAGATACCACTGGCGGCAGTGATTCAGAAAGATAAGTCCAATGGAAATTACAGCAAAGATGGTTAAAGAGCTTCGGGATTCAACCGGAGCCGGCATGATGGATTGTAAAAAGGCGCTGGCTGAGACTAAAGGTGATTTCAAAAAAGCTGTTGAGCACCTTCGTGAGCAGGGCATCGCCAAGGCGGCTTCGAAAGAGGGGCGCAAGACCGCCGAGGGTGTCATCGCCACTTACGTACACACCGGTGACAAGCTGGGTGTCATGGTTGAAATAAACTGCGAAACCGACTTCGTTGCCCGTACCGATAATTTCAAGGCCTTCTCGCGCGATATCGCCATGCATATCGCCGCCTCCAGCCCCCTGTGTGTCAAGCGGGAGGAGCTTGCTGAAGAGCTTATAAAACAGGAACGGGATATTTACCGGCAACAGGCGCTGAATGAAGGCAAGCCTGAGAAAATAATCGATAAGATCGTGGACGGGAAACTGGAAAAGTACTTTGCCGAGGTGGTTCTTCTGGAACAACCTTTTGTGAAAGATAATGATCTTACGGTTAATGAGTATGTCAAGAATATGATCGGATCGCTGGGTGAAAATATGCAGATACGGCGTTTCGCCCGATTCCGTCTTGGTGAATAATTATGGATACCGATGACAGTTTACCGGTCGTAAAGAGAATCCTCTTGAAAATTTCCGGGGAGGCCCTGATGGGTTCCGGGACGTTCGGTATCGATCCTGACACCATCGAGTCTATCTGCAGTCAAATCAAAGAAATAAAAGAACTGGGGCTTGAGATCGGCATTGTTGTCGGTGGCGGCAACATTTTTCGTGGACTCCACGCCTCTGAAAAGGGTATGGACCGCGTTACCGCTGACAACATGGGCATGCTGGCTACGGTCATCAATTCCCTGGCCATGATGAACACCCTTGAGGGTATGGGTATTTACACGAGGGTGATGTCGGCTGTTAAGATAGAAGCTTTTGCCGAGCCTTATATCAGGCGCCGGGCCGTCCGGCACATGGAAAAGGGCCGCCTGGTGATATTAGCGGCCGGTACCGGCAATCCATACTTCAGCACCGATACCGCAGCATCGCTGCGAGCCATGGAGCTTGGAGCCGAGTTACTGATTAAGGCAACCAATGTCGACGGCGTCTACTCCGCCGATCCCAGGACTCACCCGGATGCCGAGTTTTATCCTCGCCTGACGTATATGGATGTGTTAACTAAGGAATTGAAAGTGATCGATTCCACGGCCATTTCACTTCTAAAAGACAACGAGATTCCGGTTCGCGTGATTGATCTCAATAAGCCTGGAAACTTAAAGCGGGTGGTGCTGGGTCAACAGGTTGGCACCCTTATATCATAGGTATCCAAAACGGGAGTGAATAATATGCTGAAGACACTTGTTAAAGAGACTGAGCAGAGGATGCAAAAGAGCGTGGAGGCGGTTGCAAGGGAACTGGGTACTGTGCGGACCGGTAAGGCCTCGGTGCATCTGCTCGATACGGTAAAAGTCGAAGCATATGGGTCGGTTATGCCGCTAAATCAGGTCGCCAATGCTACCGCTCCGGAACCGCGCCTGCTGGTGGTGCAGGCGTTCGACAAGTCAACGGTGGGCGAAATCGTCAAGGGCATCCAGAAAGCCGACCTGGGTCTTAACCCGGTTGTCGACGGGCAGATAATTCGGATCCCGATCCCACCGCTAAACGAAGAACGTCGCAGGGAACTGGTTAAGCACTGCAAGCATGTTGCTGAAGAGGGCCGGGTGGCTATCAGGAACATTCGACGCGACGCAAATGAGCAGGCCAAGAAGGCTCAGAAAGACAAGCAGGTCTCAGAGGATCAGGAAGCCGACCTGCACGACGAGGTCCAGAAGTTGACCGATGATTCGATCAAGAAGATCGACGAACTACTGGCCAAGAAAGAGAAAGATGTTATGGAGATTTAGGCCGTCGCCGGCCGTACTTCTCCATGTGGTTTATTGACCGGGCTTCAGGCCCGGTTTTATTTGTTCCCGATAATATCTAATGGTCGCGCCCCGGCCGATGTCAGGCGGGGTAAGATCCATTAATATACTGCTTCAGATACCGGTTTTCGACTTCGATACCAGCCATCTGTGACTTGACCACATCGCCGATAGAAACCAGACCAATCAGCTCGTCGCCTTCGACAATCGGGACGTGGCGGATGCGATTCTTGGTCATCAGACCGGCAATGTAGCTCAGATCGTCGGTTCTCACGCCAACGATGACATCGGTGGTCATTACGTCGCCGACTCGCATTTCGGCAAAATCGCAGTGCCTCTCATAGGCGATGGTAAAGATATCCTTATCGCTGACGATTCCGTTCAGGCGGCCTTCATCATCGGCTATCAGCAAACAGCTGATACGGTGCTCGATCAGAAGCCTCATGGCCTCCAGGATTTCCGCCGATTCGCGCACCGTGATGAGTCTCTTGGGATTGGCTTTGAGAAGGTCGTTAACCCGCATAATATTCCTCTCACAGTTTAGTTATTATGTGGACTAATTTCGTTATTGTTCTTATATATACACTGACTGCCAACTGAGATGTCTGCGGTCTTGAATGCCGAGGCGTTGACCATGCGGACATCCAAAAGTACTACGCGCCTCAAAAGACATATGATGAAGAAAATTCGACATATTGGGTTGACATTGACTCTGTTGGTCGCCGCAGCTCTGGTCACGATCACCGCTGCTCAAGAAGAAAGCGACCCGATATTGGAGTTCTACTGCCGTCGAGCCGCTGAGACCTATGATTCACGTAACCCTCTTGAACGCGGCATCTCTTTTTCCTTTCGGGCCACCACTCACTACATGAGCATCGGCGAGCACGGGGAGGTGGTCGGGCAGGATTCAGGGATTATCGACTACTACTACAGCTTTGGCCAGCTCGATTCCTCTGAGGTGATTCTCTCCCCGGAGCGGTCACAAAAGGTCCTGGCTCTTGATTTCGCCAACGTCTTTGCCGGAGATTATGAATTTTTCTTTTTCCCAAATGACACCGGCGGGACTGACCTGGCTATCGGCTTCGACACCCCCAGCCGTGAGGACAGCCTGCCGGTTGGACTGGCCGTAATAGACCGCGATATGTTCTATTTGCGCTGGCTTTACCTGCATTATCCCAACAAGAAATACCACAAGCGCTATTCCCGGTCGTTTCGGTTTACCGAATACGATGGCTATATTTTTGCCGATTCCCTCTGGCAGGTCACTGCCCGTAAAGGCGTGTTTACAACCGATTTCTTTCGGACTGAGACCGAAATTTCCGACATTACCATTTACCGGTAAAGCCGGTCGCCCGGAGCCGCCCGTGTTTGGACTTGATAAATCCAATTTCCGGTCTTAATTTCCGGTACCATGGCTAAGAAGATCGAAAAGCTCAAGGCGGAGATCGTCGCCGCGCGGAAAAGACTCCCCAACCACGTGGCCATAATTATGGATGGTAACGGCCGCTGGGCGAGGCTGCGCAATAAGCCGCGTACCTATGGTCACGAGGCCGGGGTGCGAGCGGTCAAAGAGGTTGTGAAAGCCGCCGCCGAGATTGGCATCAAGTACCTGACCCTTTATACCTTCTCTGTCGAGAACTGGAAGCGCCCGCGGAGCGAAGTTTCGGCGCTGATGTCGCTGCTTTCACGGGCCACCCGAAATGAACTCGACGAGTTGATCAAAAACGATGTAAAGCTCCGTACTATCGGGCGCATCAACGGCTTGCCGCAAAGCCGGCAGAAGGTCCTTCAGGATGCCGTGGAGAAAACGCGCAATAACCAGGGATTGGTGCTGACCCTGGCGTTAAACTATGGTGGCCGGTCTGAGATTCTTGATGCCGTGAAAGCCATCGCTAATTCGGTCCGTGCCGGAATTATCGATATTCCCGATATCGACGATGAGTTGTTTTCGGACTTTCTATATACTGCTGCCCTGCCCGATCCGGATCTTTTGATTCGCACTTCCGGCGAGATGCGTATATCGAATTTCCTGCTCTGGCAGACAAGCTATACGGAACTATATATCATAGAAACGCTCTGGCCCGATTTTGGCCGCAGGGAATTGTTTGAGGCCGTGGCCAATTTCCAGAAACGTGAACGTCGCTTCGGAAAGATTGACTCGAAAACTGTGTCATGAGCAGTAACCTGATAACTCGCATCGCCGTCGCTGCCATTACCATTCCTATCATTCTCTGGATTTGTTACCAGGGAGGCGCCTGGCTGTTCGGAATGGTTCTGCTTTTCGCCCTGATGGCCATTGTGGAGTTCCTGCTTAACGAAGGCCACCGGCCTACTGGGGTGTTTTTCTGGCTGGCGACGGTTTGTGTTGCCCTGATGTTGCTGAGCCGATTTGAGGATGCCGCCCGATGGTTCTGGCTGCAGTATCTATTCAGCGGCGTATCCGGAATCCTGTTGTTTTTCCTGCTGACGGCCATGATTTTCTCCACCGGGAAACGCCCAGCAGCTGAACTTTTCTCAGGTCACACTCGCCTGGCCTGGGGTGTGCTCTATATCGGGTTGTTGTATCCTTATGTGTATTTTCTGGGCGGACAGACTTCACGGTTAACACCCTTCCATCCATCCGGCGGCGACTGGCTCCTTTTCCTGTTTGGACTGCTCTGGGTTGGCGATACGGCCGCCATGGGAGTGGGAAAGTGGATCGGTCGACACAAACTGGCGCCGTCCGTGTCTCCCAACAAGACCGTCGAGGGATTTATCGGGGGCATACTCGGCGCACTTGCCGTTGGTGTCATCATGTATTTCTGGAAGTTCCACGATGTCGCCTGGTATCATCTTATGATTCTGGCGGCAGGTTGCTCCGTCTTCGGTCAACTCGGTGACCTGGTGGAATCGATGTGGAAGCGCTCGGTGGGAATTAAGGACTCATCGCCGGTAATACCGGGTCACGGAGGAGTGCTGGACCGTTTTGATTCGTTGCTTTTTGCGGCGCCATTCATGTTCTACTACAGACTTCTACTGGCTGTACAGTGATACTTCTTGATTACATATTTGCTGCCCGGCCGATGCTGCATCTGCCGCTGTGGTCGGTTTACCTGGTTTCTCTTCACTACCATCATCGACTCAGCGGCGAAACCTTTACGCCGGCTGATCTTCTGGTTATGACTTGCCTTAGCCTGGTCGCCTCGGGAAGCTATTACATCAATCAAGTGTACGACTACGACTCCGACCGCATCAATGGCAAACTGGGTTTTTTGCTCAACGGCCTGGTCAGAGAACAGGGCCTGTGGTCTCTGTTTCTGGTGCTATCCGTCGTTTCCGTCGGCCTGGCGGTTTTTCTCTCATGGTCAACCGCGCTCATAATGGTCGCTTTGTTTGTCCTGGGATTTTTCTATTCCGCTCCGCCCTTTAGATTGAAAGATCGTCCCGCGTGGGGTCTGTTAATCAACGCCGTCGGAATTGGCTTTATCGTTCCCCTGGCGGTGATGCCTGACCTCAACGTTCACAACATTGGACTGCTGGGCTGGGATAGTCCGCTGTTTTTTCTTTTTTCGGTAGGTTCCATCTACATCCTGACGACCCTGCCCGATCGAGAGGGCGATCGGGCCGTGGGTAAACGCACTCTCGCCGTAGTTCTGCCGGGAGCTTTGGTTGCGGCGCTTTCGTTGGTGCTGATGATGTTATCCGCCTGGGTCGCCTACTACTCCGGGCATCGCCTTCTGCTGTATCTTTCGCTGATGTCTACGATAATCATCCTGCCTGTTCTACCGGCACGTTCTGACAGGTTCACTTTGTTTGCCGCCAAGTTTCCGGTCTTATTGCTCACGTTGCTCGCCGGCTATCTTTTCTGGAGCTATTTATTGTTTGTAGTTGCCATCGTCATCGGCACCCGGATATATTACAGGCGCAGATTCGCTGTTGTATATCCGAAGCTGGCATGATGAAGCGCTTTATATTACTGCTAACCATAGCCGCCGTAGGCTGCAGCCCGCACCCGCGGTACCGCACGGGCGGTGAAGAATTTCCGCAACAGGAAGTCAAGTCGGAAGCCACCTACGATACCAACGACTACCTCCGATTCGGACGTATCCTGCAGGGGTATCTGGGCAAACCGTACAAGGGAAAATCCAAATATGAAGAGGGGTTGGACTGCTCCCATTTTGTCCAGACGGTCTTCAAACGATTCGACAAAATTGTGCTGCCTCGTATGGCTTCCGATCAGTATCAGGAAGGCAAGGAAGTTCAATTCAAACACCTCAAGTATGGCGACCTGGTGTTTTTCAAGACGGGACGCAAGAAGATATCGCATGTGGGCATCTTCATTGGCGACGGAGGCTTTATTCATGCTTCGACTTCCAACGGGGTGATTATCAGCGGATTGAGCGAAAAGTACTGGGCCGAAAGATACGTGGGGGCCCGGCGCATTCTCAAGTAAGCCTCTGAACCTGTGACCTTCCGCCCCGGTTACATGGATAGCTATGACTAAACCCGATCTCAAACTGAAACTGAAAAACCTGCCGACTTCGCCAGGCGTTTACATGTTCAAGACCGCCGCCGGAAAGATCATTTATATCGGCAAAGCCAAAAACCTTCGCAATCGGGTTCGAACCTACTTCCAGTCACGGAACCATCTCGATGCCAAAGCGGAACGGATGATTTCCAAGGCAGCCGACTTTGAACTGATGGTCACCGAAAGTGAGGTAGAGGCACTGATTCTGGAAGCCAATCTGGTCCGAGAACACAAACCACGATACAACGTGGATCTCAAAGACGATAAGCATTTTCCGTATATCAAAGTCACTACCAACGAAACCTTCCCGCGCGTTCTTATCGTCCGTCGCCTCGAGAAGGACAAGGCCACCTATTTTGGCCCCTATACCTCTTCAAAAGGTATGAGAAGGACGGTGACTTTTCTCTCTCGCCTTTTTGCCATCAGGACCTGCAATCTCGTTATCCCCGCTCCGCCCGGTAAGAAGCACAAAGTGTGTCTGGATTATCATATTGAAAGATGCGGCGGACCGTGCGAAGGATTTCAGACTCAGCAAGAGTACAGCGAACTGGTGGATTCGGTCATCATGGTGTTGTCAGGCAAGTCCAAGAAGCTGATCGCCCGGCTGACCGAGAAGATGAACCAGGCCAGCGAGGAGATGCGCTACGAGGAGGCCGCCAAGATCAGAGATCAGATCGAGGCCATCGATTCCGTCATGATCAAACAGCACGTGGATGTCGGCGAACTAATCGACCATGATATAATCTCGATTGCCCGCGAGGAGCGTGACGCTGTCGCCGTGGTGATGCAGTTGCGCGAGGGCGTCCTTATTGGTCGTCAGGATTTTCAGCTCAGTGCTCAGGTAGAAGAGACCGATGAAACCATCCTGGAATCGTTTCTGACGCAGTACTATAACCACCAGCCTAATATGCCGGATCAGGTGATATTGCCGATCGAACTGTCCGGAGCCGGGCTTTTGGAGAAGTGGTTGAGAAAAGCCAGGGGCTCGAAGGTGAAAGTAGTCACTCCCCGCATCGGGGAGAAAGTTCGCCTGGTTGACCTGGCCGCCCGCAATGCCCGGCTGCTTCTTGACGAGCTGCTCATTCAGAAAAAACAGTACGCGGAAAGAACCAGCAAGATGGTTACCAGCCTCAAAGACGAGTTGGGTCTGACGCGTTCGCCGCGCACGATCGCCTGTTTTGATATATCCAATACCGGACCTGCCGACGCGGTCGGCTCGTGCGTCTACTTTGAAAACGGAAAGCCCAGGAAAAGCGAGTATCGGCACTTTAAGGTCAAAGGCGTGCGGGGGCAGGATGACTTCAAGATGATGCGTGAAGTCATTGGCCGGTATTTTTACAGAATCAAGCAGAAAGAGAGCCCGGCACCGGACCTGGTGGTGGTCGATGGAGGTAAGGGGCAGCTGTCTTCGGCCCGGGCAGAACTGAACTATCTGGGCTTTTCCGGTCAGCCTCTGATAGCTTTGGCCAAGAGGCTGGAAGAGGTCTTTCTTCCGGGCAGACAAGACTCTGTGTCTATCAGCAAGAGCTCGCCGGCCCTGGTACTTTTGAAACGGGTCCGTGATGAAGCCCACCGGTTCGCGATCACCTACGGACGCAAGGTGCGGTCGAAAAGGACTATAAGGTCACGCCTTGATGACATTCCTGGAATCGGTCCGGCTAAACGTGAAGCACTTTTGAAGCATTTCGGTTCCGTGGCGAAAATCAAGAAACTCACGGCGGAAGAACTGTGCCAGGTGAAAGGGATTAACCTCAAACTGGCCAGTCAGATACTGAAGCAACTCCAGGCCAAGTGAAGCAGGCGCGATGATTTGCGATTGCCAACGCCACGGGCCGGGTCGTATTATTTGATTATGCTGGAAAAACCGCAGGCTTATACCGTTAGCGCCATTACCAGGATGATAAAGGAAACGCTCGAGGAGTCGTTTTACGATCTCTGGGTGGAGGGCGAAGTCTCCAACTATCATCATCACACATCGGGGCATCGGTATCTCAATCTCAAGGATGAGCGGTCCGTAATAAAAGTCACCATCTGGCGCTCGGTCGGCGCCACGCTCAAATTCGAGCCGGAGAATGGCCAGAAGGTTATGGTATATGGCGACATCACGGTATATGAAAAAGGTGGCAACTATCAGCTCAATTGCCGTCGACTGCTGCCGGTCGGAATCGGAGAGTTAGAGCTTGCCCTCAGGCAACTGCATGAAAAGCTCGCCGCCGAGGGCCTGTTTGATCCGGAGCGCAAGCGCGATATTCCGCAGTATGCTCGAAAGATAGGTGTGGTGACGTCTCCCACCGGTGCCGCCATACGTGACATTATTCAAATCGCGCGACGGCGAAACAGGTCGGTGGAACTGATTATTTATCCCTCGCAGGTGCAGGGTGATGGGGCTGAACATACGATCGCGGCCGGCATTGAATATTTCAACACCCGCGATGATATAGATATTATAATTACCGGCCGCGGCGGCGGATCCCTGGAGGATCTGTGGCCGTTTAATACCGAGGTTACCGTGCGGGCCATTGCCGCCTCCAGAATACCGGTCATTTCCGCCGTCGGTCACGAAGTCGATACAACTCTGGCCGACCTGGTGGCCGATCTTCGGGCTCCGACTCCGTCGGCGGCGTCGGAACTGGCCGTCTGGTCCAGACAGGAGTATCTGCAGCAGGTGTCAGCGAATATAAGCGCACAGACGAGAACTCTTAATCGCCTTGTGCTTGACGCCCGGCAGGCGTTGAAAGACATACTGAAGCGACCCGCTTTCCGTCGTCCTATGGATTTGGTGCTGCAGCGGCAACAATATCTCGACAGTGTTAGCCGGCTGCTTCAGGCTGCGGGAAAAAACAGCTTTGAAAAAATAAGGAACCGCTTATCTTTAGTGGTCTCAAAACTTGATAACCTTTCACCTTTGACGATCCTGGCCCGTGGATATGCCGTCAGTCGCAAGCTGCCGGCGCATTCGCTTTTGAGGTCGGTAAGAGATGTCAAGCCGGGCGATGAAATCGAAACGATCATCACGGACGGTGCCATCGTATCGAAAGTGAAGGGTATAAAGATTGAGAAGAAGCCATGACGACAAAGAAGAAATATAAGGATTTTGAGTCGGCTCTGGCGCGCCTCGAAGAAATCACCGACCTGCTCGAATCAGGTGAGAAATCGCTCGAGGAATCGATCAATTACTACACCGAGGGCCTGGAGATAGCCAAATTCTGCAACGACAGGCTGGCCGAAGCCGAGAAGAATATCAAGCTTATCGCCGACCAGAAAGGGACCCTGGTTGAAGAAGACTTCGAGGAGGAAAACGGGGATGACGATGCCGGCTGAAGCAGCCAATGTTAAATCCTATCTCGATAAAGTCCGGCGGACAACGGACCGGTTGATGGATCGGTTCATGCCCGGCGAGGAGGCTGAACCGCAGATGCTGCACCGGGCCATGCGTTATTCGGTCATGGCCGGAGGCAAAAGACTGCGTCCTGTTCTGGCCTATGCCGCCTATGAGTATTGCGGCGGCGAAACGGGTGGCGATGATCTCGGCATTCACCGGGCCATGGTAGCCCTGGAGATGGTTCATACCTACTCACTCATTCACGATGACCTGCCGTGCATGGATGATGACGACCTTCGACGCGGTATGCCGACCTGCCATAAGAGATTCGGCGAGGCGGTGGCCGTTCTGGCCGGAGACGCTCTCCATGATCTTGCCTTTGACCTGATGGCTTCAACCGGTTCAACGGAAACAGTCACGGAACTGGCTCGCGCCATAGGAACCGAGGGCATGCTGGGTGGGCAGATGGCTGATATCGAGGCCGAAGGACGCGAGGTATCGCGAGAGGAAGTGGTGAATATTCACCGGCGTAAAACGGGTGCCCTGATACGCTGCTCGGTGCGCGTGGGAGCTATACTCGCGGCCGCCGATGCGGAACTACTGGAGAAGTTGTCTATTTATGGCGAAAAAATCGGCCTTGCCTTTCAGATTATAGATGATATTCTGGATATTGAGGGTGATCAGCAATTGCTGGGAAAGAAAACCGGCGCCGACAGTAAGAAACAGAAAGCTACTTACCCGGCCGCGGTGGGCGTAAAGCAGGCGCGCGATGACGCCGAGCGGCTGATTGAGGAAGCTGTGGCTGTTTTTGATCAGTTTGACGAAACAATGTTGAAGCATATCGCAGGTTACATTGGGCAACGAAAGCAATAGCTCTCACCGTATTGGATTAGAATGGGTTATCTTGAGAATATAAACAGTCCTGCCGATACCAAGAAACTCACCGTCGAGCAACTGACAGACCTCGCTGCGGAGGTTCGTCAGGAGGTTATCTCAATTGTCTCAAGGACCGGGGGACATCTGGCGTCCAGCCTCGGCGCCATAGAACTAACGGTAGCCCTTCATTACGTTTTTGATTTGCCGCAGGATAAGATAATCTGGGATGTCTCGCATCAAACCTACGGGCACAAAATACTGACCGGCCGGCGTGACCGGATGGGCACTATCAGACAATACAATGGTTTAGCCGGATTCTCGAAACGGGAAGAGAGCGAGTATGACCCTTACGGGGCCGGCCACGCCTCAACCTCCATCTCTGCCGCGCTTGGATTTGCTACCGCCCGCGATTTTGCCGGTGAAAACTACAAGGTCGTGGCCGTAATCGGCGACGGTTCGATGACCGGTGGACTGGCATTCGAGGGACTCAACAACGCCGGCCATCTCAAGAAAGACATGCTGGTGGTCCTCAATGATAATACCTGGTCAATTTCTAAAAATGTTGGTGCCATCTCGAAGTACCTGACAAGTATCATGGCCGACGAAAAGTTCAACAAACTGCGAAACGAGGTATGGGAACTGACCGGGCGGTTTAAACGAAGGGACAAAATACGGGAAACCATATCCAATATCGAAAATTCTATCAAGGGCTTGCTGGTGCCGGGCATGCTTTTTCAGAAACTTGGCTTTCGGTATTTTGGCCCTCTCGACGGACACGATATACCCCTTTTGGTTAAGACCCTTCAGGACTTAAGGAATCTATCGGGTCCGATCATGCTTCACATCGCCACTGTTAAGGGCAAGGGGTTTGAGCCGGCGGAAGAAGATGTGCCCAAGTTCCATGGGATAGGCCGCTTTGATAAAGTTACCGGTGAGGTTGTTCCCAAGACGGATGGTCGTCCTGCTTACACCGAAGTTTTTGGCGACGTTATGATGGAACTGGCCGAGAAAGATCCCAGGGTGGTTGCCATCACAGCCGCCATGGCATCCGGGACCGGCTTAATACCGTTTTCTGAGAAGTTCCCGGATCGCTTCTTCGACGTGGGTATCGCTGAAGGGCACGCAGGGTGTTTCGCCGCCGGCCTGGCGGTAGAGAAAATGAAACCGTATCTTGTTATTTATTCGACTTTTATGCAGCGAGCCTTCGATCAGGTCATTCATGACATTGCCCTGCAGAAACTCCCGGTAGTCATCTGTATGGATCGCGGCGGAGTAGTCGGCAATGATGGCCCGACCCATCACGGTACCTTCGACCTCAGCTATCTGTCAGCCATTCCCAATATTGTTGTCGCCGCCCCCAAGGACGGCAATGAACTGCGTGCTATGCTTCATTATACGGTCGATAACCAATTGCCCGGACCGGTGGCGATACGATATCCTCGCGATGCGGTACCGACCGAAATGGTTAAGGATGTCCTGCCGATTGAATGGGGCAAGTGGGAGGCCGACAACGTCGATTCCGACGTCTGTATTCTGGCGGTCGGGGCCATGTATGCTTCGAGTCTCGAGGTGGCTCGCATATTAAGCGAGCGAGGGGTCGAGGTGAGTGTCGTAAACACGAGATTCATCAAACCGCTTGATGAGCAGATGCTCAGGGCGATTCGCAAGCGCGCCGGAGTGATTGTCACGGTTGAGGAAAATCAGATCCGCGGGGGTGTGGGGCAGGCCGTGGCTGACTATTTGCTGTCCGCCGGTTATACCGGCAAGTTCAAGGCTCTCGGTTTGCCTGACTCGTTCATAACACACGGAAATCGGGATCAATTGCTGGCGGAGGTCGGCCTCGATGTTGCCGGCATGGTCAGCAGGATAATGAAGCTGGCAGGCCGATCCGAAAATGGCACCGGACTGCTTCAGCGGCTCCTGATACGCAGGAACGGGCGAGGATCAAACGATAAAGTGGCGACGGGCGATAGCGCCTTGTCTTTAGATGATCGAAAGAAGCGATAGGGTATGAAATTTGGTCTGGTTGCCAATCTGAAAAGAGCAGGTGCCCGTGAGGCGATCGACGCTATCCTCCGGTGGGCCGACAAATCAAAGAATCAAGTCGTTCTCTGCGATGAGCTTAAGGCAATATCCGGCAACGGCATCACCTTCTTTCCGCGTGAAGACATAGCCTCGGCTGTCGACATCCTGGTATCGATGGGTGGCGACGGTACATTGTTGGCCTCGGCGAGGGCCGTCCGCGACACCGGAACACCACTTCTGGGCATAAACCTTGGTTCACTGGGTTTCTTGACGCAACTGACACCCCAGCAATTGCTTCCGGCTCTCGATGCCATATGCGAAGGGGACTATCAGATAGAACAACGCATGGTCCTTCAGGCTGACATGGCCGGAATAAAAGAGGCGGAAAGCCCTTATGCGCTCAATGACATTGTCATCAACAACGGACCGGTTTCCCGCTTGATTGATATAAATCTCAGTGTAAACGGCGAAGATATAGTCACTTACAAGGCCGACGGACTGGTCATTTCAACTCCGACCGGTTCCACCGCTTACTCTCTGGCGGTGGGGGGACCGATCATGCATCCAAAGATGGAGGCGATGATTGCGGCTCCAATCTCGGCTTTTGCGCTGACCACGCGCCCCATGATCTTCTCTCCGGATGATACGCTTGAGGTTAGGATCGTTTCCGATGATCACAAAGGCGGGCTGGCCCTGGATGGCCAGGTGATGCTGCCAATTAAGGGTTCGGCAAAAGTAGTGATAACCCGGGCCGACTTTCATATCAAGTTTATAGTCTTTCCTGAGAACACCTTTTACAAGGTTCTCAAAAGCAAGCTGCACTGGGGGCACACCCCTACCGGCCATTAGGCGGTGGGCTAATTGGTGTTACGGGAGCCAAGGCCGCAAAAATTTGTTGCGGTTTTCACGTTTTTTAGATACCATATGGCGCTTAAGCGGGAGTAACTCAGCTGGTAGAGTCACAGC
>CP070756.1:1220645-1232222 GCA_020348905.1 Candidatus Zixiibacteriota bacterium | reverse complement strand
GGTCGGGCAGAACCTGACGGTGTGGTATCAAGAGTACCATCTTCATTCATCCGGCACCGACTATTTGATTGATACTTCGCGTGGAGCGATAAAGCGAGTATCGTCAGGAGACATTGCGGACTGCGAGACAGTCTACCTTGACTATACACCCTTGTTCGCGTGTTACAGGGACGAGCTATTGGCCAACGCGGTGCTGGAGGCAAATGCTCTTGTAGAAAAGGCCGTCGATCCCAACCGTGAGTTCGGGGCCGATTTGGTTCTTCAGCAGGCGGCTACCTACCGGGCTCTCGAGATCGTCTGTCGGGCTTCGGCCGGTCGCGAGCTTGCCAGTTTGAACGGTAGCGACAAACCGGCCCTGGCCTGGATGAAATTGGCCCATGACTACGGCGAAAGAAGCGAAAAGCTAATCAGTTCATTCCGTCCGCCGTGCGCCGGGCCGAGTGCGCCCGTCAAGAGTTAGGAGGTAGTATGCTGACCGCACTATCCAAGGTAACGTCGCATCGAATCTGGTTTGTACCACGGCTCAGTGTTTGGGGTGCGCCGGAATGGAGTCGACTTGACCTTACCATGATCGAGGAAGTGGATTCGGTTCAATCGGTTCTGTTTAACAGCGTGGGGGTTGGTGACAGCTCACAGTCAGTGGTGTTTGCCGACCTGACCGACATTCGAGGCAACCGCTTGCCGAACATCATAGCCAATCCCCGGGTGATGATGCGCCCCATCGGCGAAGAAGCCGTTTTTATCGAAGGGGAGGAAACCGGTGAAGGGTTTAAGATCGCCCGGTCGGCAGGTGCGTCGGGTCCGGTCACAGTGGACCTGTTGATTATCGAACTGGGTGAGTGACATGGCGGATCCGAAAACGTCTGTCGAAATAGTCGAGGACGTAGTCACGTTAACCCGGCTAATCAATAAATATGGAAACCAGCTTCTAAAAGATGCTGAGGAAAATGCAAAAGTGGGAGATTTGATCAAGATGATTGAGCTGAAGAGAAAACTGATGCCAACCGATCCCGACCAGCGGGAATTCTGGAACATGCTTGACCGGATACGCAGGGAAACCCTGGGGAGTAAGAAGTCGGAATCGAAAACCAAGAAAAAGGCATCCAGGAAGCAAAATGAGAAAGGATAAGCAGTACCTCGCGCGATGGGCGCTGACTGCCGTCCTCATGATCTTACCAGTCCAGGGACAGACAGAGAGACTGGATCAGGATGTTTTTCGCCGGACTTATCTACTGGGCGAAGGGATCGACAAGGTCGGTGACAAGTCGCGTTCAATGACTGTTATGGTCCAGCAAGATCGCAACGGAGGCATCGAGCCGTCACTTGCAGTCGAGCTGTGGCAGGGTGAGTGCCGGATGGGGGTGGTCTTGAAAAACAAGCAGGCGCCGTCTGACCCTTCGATGAGGCTCCGGTCCCTGGCTGGCGATACAACCGCACTGGTGACGAGCAGCGGCACTCAGGGCAAGCTCTTTCCGACTGAAAACGGCTTTGAGTGGGAAATTGTACTGGCAAAGCGTCCGGACACCAATGTACTCCGTTACGATCTACACGTTGAAGGTCTTAATTTTTTTCGACAAGATAGCCTCACCAATCTGGAAAGGTATTCACTGGGGGCACGCCGTCCAGACTCATTGATCGGCGCCTATGTTGCATACCATTCGGCCAGGTGTCATAACCGTCGACTAGTCAATGGGGACGACACCGTACACCACGATTACGGTACCGGTCAGGCATTTGTTATATATCGGCCCCGAGCGTGGGACGATCGCGACACCGTCTGGTGTGACCTGATGATCGACACAGACCAGGGTTTTATGCAGGTGTCGGTGGACGCCGACTGGTTGCGTTCAGCCAGCTACCCGGTAACCATTGACCCAACCTTTGGTAACACATCGGTTGGCGCATCAACAATGGATTGGAACATGGTCTATGCTTACTGTCACTACCTGACCGGATCGAATACTTATATTGTTCCGGCAGGTAAGACGGCGACGATTGACCAGTATACCGTCTACGGATCGGAGACCGGCGCGGGTGATTTGACAGTAACAATGGTCGCCTTCCGTATCCAGGACGGCTATCCGGATGTGCGCGTGTCATCACCGGCAGCGGTGAACATATCAGGTGGAACAGCGGGTTGGTTCAGCAGCGGTGCTGTAAATCACGAGTTGACGGAGGGAACTGAATACGGCACCGCCTTAAGCTGCGCGCCGAGATCCGGCGGCACTCTGTACTACAACAGCGTTGCCAATACCGCTGTCACAGATAATACCAATTGTGGACTGGATTCGGAGAACTGGACCCTTTCTACGGAAACAGGTTTCAATCTATCGATGTACGCCACTTACACCGAAGCGGCGGCCGCGCCGAAGCCGCTTTACAGGCGGCGCAGAGCCGCAGTATCCGGGAATTCGGGGGGAGGTAATTGATGAGTGCTAAAAATCACTTCAAGATTTTTCTGGCAGTGACACTGATACTGGCATCGTCTTATATTCTATTGACCGGTACCGCGCGACCGGTAGGTATTCTGAACAACGATGGTGACACCGGGGAGGATTCGGTATCGGTTACGGTAGTCAACTGGGACTCGGCCGGCTGCAGTCCGATCAGCGCCGATAGTTTCTGGGTCATGGTGCTGAAGTCAGGCGATAATGGCGTTGTCTTTAAGGATTCGGGGACAACCTCGATGACCGGACTGGATACGGTGAGGATTGGCGGAAGAACTGTCTACTATTTCCACCGGCTGGTGTCAGACATAGACGGTCCGGGTGCGGTCGGGCCTTACGTGGGTGAATTAGTTGCGAAGAACACCAGCCTGGGGTTGTTCAGTTGTGCCGGTTTCTCGTTCCAGGTGGTCGGGTGGGAGTTGGATGATATCGGCGATTCGGCAGCCTTTGCGGCCGGTTTGTACGATTCGCTAATTACCAAGGGTGAAACGATAGACAGCCTTTATGCCTTGCTGGACAGCATTCAGAACCAGTCAACCTGGATGTCTTCATTTGACCCATCGACGCAACCGGTATTCCTGGGCGTCGATGAGTTCGCCGAGATGGCGGATACAATATTTGGACGAGATTCCAACCTCTACGATGAGGGATACTGGCACAAACTGGCGTGCCATGCCGACTCGGGTTCGGTCGGCGGTCCGGATTCGGCCAAGATCGCCGGTTGGGTGTGGAACACTAAGCAGGTCAATCACACCAGTGACGGCACGTTCGGTAAGTATGTCGATGCCGAGATATCGGGGATAGGCTCTGGCTCAGGCATCTTCTCGCATTCGATTGTGGCCTATGATTCCACTGTCGATCAGGTTATTCCGGGTGTGGTCACAGCTGTGAGAAATCTGGATCAGACATCACTCCTGGCAGTGGGGCGTACCGATCCTGAAGGTGTCGTGTCATTTAATCTCGATGCCGGAAGTTATCTTCTGGTGGCTTCGGCAAGCGGATATCTCTTTCAGACGCCGGTGACAATCGAGGTGACGGGAAGCTCGAATGACACGGTGTTTGGAGAACAGTTCGATCCCGGGTTGCCGTCATCGCCGACTCTCTGCAGGGTTTACGGGTACCTCTATGATTTGAACGGTAACCCGGATCAAGATGTTACGGTGAGCGCCACTCTGCCGTCCGGGGTGGTCCGTTTTGGCGGAATCATTGTCTCGCCCCACCGGGTATCCACGGTCACCGACTCGGAGGGCTATTTCAGCCTTGATCTGATACCATCGACCGCCCTGACGCCTTCGGGCACGCTGTACGAGTTCGCGGTTAGCCGCACCGACGGAACCATATTGAGGCAACGGCTGACGGTTCCCGACGCCGGCAGTTGGCAATTGGCTTGGTGATTGGCACAGAGGCTCGTCTGTGGCGCAGCACATAAAAGGCCGTCCGATGGGCGGCCTTTTGCTTTTCTTGTAGTCCGTGATTAGTGAGCCGGCGATCCGGCATCGCCGTACAGGTAGTTTATGTAAAAAACCAGATCTGTAATGTTAGAGCGTGAGTCACCGTTGGCGTCGGCCCTGAGCGCGCCGCCAACCGGCTGGGGACCATCGTTCATGATGAATTCAGAAAGATACAGCAGGTCAATGATGCTGGCGGCACCGTCCCCGTTATAGTCTCCAGGGATGAAAAACGTGGAACAATCATAATTCAGAACCACGGTATTGTGATGCTTGATGCCGGTGTTGTCGATGCTCTCGGCGCGAATGAAATGCCTCGTGGAAGTCTCAAGATCATCGGGTGTCCAGTAAAACGACCATCCGTCCGACTGGTCGGTGTCGGTACCTATCAACTGGCGATTCACATGCCAGTCGGTGGCGCCGATTGATACGAGGGCTTCAACCGGATGCCAGACACCGGCCAGCTTTAGCTGACTGCCCGCACCATAGTCCCGGACGGCGCACCATTCAATCTTGCCGGTGGCAGGGTTGGCAATCGACACCAGGTAGCTGCCATCATCTTGTTTCCAGCCGGAAAAGCCGTCGACGGCAAGCCAGTCCGCACCGGTTTCCCCGGTTGCCAGCAGCACGGCCTTCTGCTCCTCCTCGAGTTTAATACGCAGGGTAGCGTAGTCGGGGCGGCAGCATCGTTCCAGAGTCAGGGGCTCGTCGTGGCCGGCGCCGTAATCCAACAGTCCGCGATAGAGGTATTCGTGGCTGGTACCAGACTTTTGCCTTGTGAGAAACCGCGTAGCCAGTTCCTCGACCAGAATATCGAAAGTTGCCGTTTTGCTTTCGGTATCTATCAGCGAGATATAGCCTCGGTTATACCACAGACCAAGTGCCATCGCCACCGCTACCGGACCGCTGTAGCAATTGCCGAACTCGCCGCGCTCAACGGAATTGCCATCGTGTGGATTGCCGTTGACATCGCCATAGTGCGCCTGATCCAGCGGTTGAATGCCGGCGGAGAAATCGCCAACAGCCTTCTTATGGTAGAGACTTATACCGCGCAAATCCTCGTCGGCGCAGGAGATGAGGATGTCCACCTCGGAGCAAAAGTCGCCAGTGTTGGCGGGCGCGATTATTCTTGGTGTTGGCGGAGTGGGTTCTACATAAACTGAAATCTCGTCAGAAGCGCAGCGTCCGAGAGTGTCGCAGGCGGTCACACGCAGTGTAATGGTCCCTTCCTCGAGATGTGAAAAGTTCCACTGAAAATTGTAACCACCGCTAAAATCCGAGTTTTCAGCACTACCAGGCAGCGGTCTGACGTTATTATAGTCGCGTCCAAGTTCGATGAACTCTCCGGAAACGCCATACTCAAAAGAGACATACTCGATGATATCAGTGCCGGAAGATTCATGGGCCCAGATATTGGCCTCGCGAAGCACTTGTTGGCCATCACAGGGGGAGAGAATCGTTACCTTCGGTTCGGGCGGCGTTGGTCGGTCGCCACCGCCGGGATATCCGCCGGCCCTTATCACCAGTTCACCGGGAAAACTCCACAATGGATTGTTAAGCAAGTCGATAAATCCTATCTGCTCGTCCCATATATTGTAAGACCGACAGAGGGCAGACGGGTCATTCCCGGCAAGGACGCCGACACCAGTAGATGAATCCACGGCATTGCCGATAAAGAAGCCGGCGAAAAAGGGGCCATTAACAACCACTGCCTGGTCAAGAGGGACCCAGATGTCATACAGACCAGCTTTGGCTATTGGTATGGCGTAGTCCGAGGATATGGCCAAAACCGAGTCCGGCCACGGGCAATAGGGTGCGGAATAAAAGGCGTCTTCGACATCGACCGAAACATAGATAACAGTCGGCCCGGTAAAGTACATCGGCATGTTAATTTCGGTGACGCTGAATGGATAGGGATCCTGGCAGGATTCGGAGGGATCCAGGTAGGCTTTGTACAGTTC
Source organism: Candidatus Zixiibacteriota bacterium (assembly GCA_020348905.1). GTDB lineage: Bacteria > Zixibacteria > MSB-5A5 > GN15 > FEB-12. The sequence goes on along the minus strand of CP070756.1, from coordinate 1,226,366 downwards.
ACTACCGGTGACCCAACCGTCAACGCGCCACACGGCGTTCTTGAGCGGATTGATATGATGGGTAGTGGTTGTGGTCACATCGTTCTCTATTCGTAACTCGCTTTTGTTAGCTATCGTTGCGGAATCTATCTGGTGGATACGTGGTTGGCGTTGACTGGCAGCATACAGTGTCGAAGCGAAAGACAGGACAAACACCGGTAGGACCACAATCTTGGCAGGACGAAACATGGTTGCTCCAATGCGATCGTTAGAATTCGGCTCTTTATCTTGATTATCGTGCGATTTTCGCTATACTTGATGCGAAAGCACCAAATAGTGCAGACGGCAGTAGAGGACTTGCGCAAAAAGGGATATTTTGGCGCGTATTCGCGATGAATCAACCCAAAAAAAAACCGTCATGGCTAAAGGTAAAAGCCTTTCGAGGCGCTGGATTTGACCGTATAAACCGGCTTCTAAAGGAGCGCGAGTTGAACACTGTCTGCCAGGCCGCCAACTGTCCCAATCGCGGCGAGTGCTTCAATCGCGGTACGGCCACCTTTCTCATTCTTGGTCCGGTGTGTACCCGAAACTGTCGTTTCTGTGACGTGAAACCCGGTCAACCCGCCCCCGTGGATATCGACGAACCCGCCCGAGTCGCTCGGATGGCCCGGGAGCTTGAACTCAGACATGTCGTCATTACTTCAGTCAGCCGCGATGATCTGCCCGATGGAGGGGCTGGCCAGTTTGTTGAAGTCGTAAAGCGTCTACGGAAGGAACTCGGTACGGCAACAGTGGAAATACTGACGCCTGATTTCAAAGACACCCCCCAGGTCTGGAAGATGATTGTCGGTTGCCATCCTGATATCTTCAATCACAATGTCGAGACGGTTCCCCGGCTGTATCCGGAAGTACGCCCCCGGGCTGATTATTCAGTCTCGTTGAAACTGCTCAAATATGTCGCCACCGAATCAGATATAATGGTCAAGTCGGGACTGATGGTGGGGATGGGCGAAACTTTCGATGAATTGCAGGAAGTTTTCGGGGATCTGGTCGATAGTGGCGTTTCACTTTTAACCGTTGGTCAATATCTGGCCCCCTCGACGGACCATTACCCCGTCTATCGATACCTCCATCCGGACGAATTCCTCGAGTTGCAGCGTATGGCCGAACAGGCCGGAATCAAAAAGGTGTTCGCGGCCCCGCTGGTGCGCTCCTCTTATCTCGCCGATCAGTTCGCGGTCTAGAATCAGCCGCCTTCCTCACAGGTCAATTATTATACAAAAGCTTGTCAGCTACTGGTTTAATCGGCTTGTGCGTCCGATAAACTGATTGATCCGAAAGTAGAAAGGACAACCATGTCGAACGGTCAGCCAGCGAATATTGTCGTTGTCGATGATGAACAGTACATATGCAATATCATCATTGAGGCTCTATCTTCGGAAACTCACAACGTCGTGTCATTTTGTGAACCCGCTCAGGCTCTTGAGCATATCGAGAACAACCCCGTAGATCTCGTCCTGACCGATCTGGTGATGGGTGAGTTCACCGGAATGCAGATTCTGGAAACTACCCTGGCGGCACATAAAGACGGCATTGTGATATTGATGACGGCACATCCGACGGTACAGACAGCTATATCGGTCCTGAAAAAGGGTGCCTACGATTTTCTCGTTAAACCATTCAAACTGGATATACTCAAAGCAGCCATTGAACGCGGGCTGGCCCATCAGCGCATTATTCGTGATGTCGTGAACCTTCAGGGTCAGGTGGAATTTCTCAAGGTGGCTAACGCCAGTGTGGTGGAAGAAAACATGACCAGTTTCCTGAAGCTGGTGGTTGAATCGTGCAAAAAGGAGTTGTTGGCGCAGGCCGTTTCGGTCACCGAACTGGATCCGGACACCCGCGAAGTTATTACCGAAGTGTGTGACTGCGAAAGGGAAGAGGACCTGGAAGTTCTGGCGACGGAATCGGGCCGGGTAGCCTTCGCTGATAGAGAATGTAAACCGGTCATCCGGCGCGAGCAGATTGAACAGGACGGTCAACCTTCCACCAAGGTTTTCATTTCACAGCCCATCGTTATTCACGGCAAGCTTCATGGTGTTATCGATGTCCTCATTGTCCGTCGCTTCGATGAGGTGACCCGCGGGCAACTGGATGTCCTGACTATACTGAGCAGTTCTGCGGCATCAACTATCGCCAATCGTCGGTTATATCGGGAACTGCAGCGTTCATATCTCGAGGCCATACGGGGGCTGGCCAACGCGATTGAGGCGCGCGACGAATACACTGCCGGTCATACCGACCGGGTCTGTCGCCTGGCTGATCTGATTGCGCGGGAACTCGGTTGGAACGAGAATCGGCTGAACAATCTCGTGATGGGTTGTACGCTTCATGACATAGGCAAAATCGGTGTGCCTGATTCCATTCTCAACAAGCCGGGACCGTTGACCGATGATGAACGCTCGAAAATGCAGAAGCATCCGGAAGTGGGGCTGCGGATAATCAGCGAGTTTGAACTTTGTCGGCCGGCTATCCCTTATATAATGGCCCACCACGAATGGTTCGACGGTAACGGATATCCCGGGGGGTTAGTCGGGGAAGATATTCCCATCGAGGGGCGACTGCTGGCCGTGGCCGATACCTTCGATGCCATCATGTCGGACCGTCCTTACCGCAAAGGTCGAAGCTTCATGACTGCCGTGTCCGAGTTGGTCACCTACAAGGGCACCCAATTTGATCCTCAGCTCGTCGATACGTTTCTTGAGGTTATCAAGCAGGGGAAAATAAACTTCAAAGATATGTACGGCCACGATGAAGATATCAGCCAGCTGGAACAAGTGCTGGCTACTGAAATGGCACCGGGGTAAACGAAATAATCAGGATAATCAGAGCAACTATACCTAACCCGGTGGCGGCGCCCCCGGGTTTTTTAAGGTCATTGAGAGTCGGGGGATGCTTCACGCCAAAGATTATTCCGAAGGCGGCAAAAAACCACCATATTGGGGATTCGAGTCCCAGTACCAGTAGAGCCGCCATTGCGATGAAGCCCAGCAGATGCTGTCGCCTTTGCCCCAGTCCGTACAGAATATGACCACCGTCAAGTTGGCCTATGGGAAGAAGGTTGATGGCCGTAACCAGCAGTCCCACCCATCCGGCGAAGGCCGCCTCGGTCAATTTGTAGAAACTGCCGTCCGGGGCAGTGCCTACAAGCACCGCCGTTAACCATCGCATAAGTATCGATTCGCCGTCAAGCGAGAATCCCATCTCCCATAAAGGAAAGGACTCCAGGGGCAGATAGGTCGATTGGGTCAGGCCGTACCACAGCCACCCCACCGCCACCACCCATCCCGCAATCGGCCCGGCCGCGCCTACTTCGATAAGGTCGCGACGGTTCCAGAAGGGTGACTTGGATTTGATGACGGCTCCGAAAGTGCCAATTATGTTCGGTGCCGGGATGAAATACGGCCATGAGGTTATGATGTTGCGTCGCCGACTGGCAACGAAGTGCCCCATCTCATGAACGAACAATATCGAGATAAGAGCCAGCGTGAATTCAATGCCGGCCCCGTTGGCAAGAGCCTCAAGCGTAGAATCCAGCACCTGAGGCATAAGCGACATGACCAACTTGAATTCCTGCCAGCCCGACAGGGGTAACTGTGATGCCAGTTCTTCGTTTTCCGATAAACTGAGCAGGGCCGCTGTTAACCGACCGAAAAAGACCGGCACGAAATATACTGTAAACAGCGTGATTACAAACAGGATGATATTGAGCGGGGGAATTTTCAGTCTCGGGCTGGGATTTATCGAGAGCAGCAGCTGCTCCGAATCGCTGTCGAGTGAAAACTCGTATCCAGCCAGCTGAAGGCGGTCCGTAATCAGGGTTATGGACTTTTCCCGGTTGTAACGATTTATCAGACCGAATTCCAGGCGGTTGCCGCGATGGAATACGGTGACAATTTCGAACAGGTCTTCAAGCAACCTGGTTATGGTGATAACGTGTCTATCCTGCTTCATATTCTGTCGTGACTCATTATAAGTAAAACCCCCAGATACCTAAACATAAAAAACCGGGAGAACGTTCACCGACCCGAAGTTAGCGACTAAGAAGTCCTTGACATTGATATGGCCAGCCTGTTTTGTGGAGGCGGGATGCGATTAGTTTCTCTGGAAATCAATAATTTTCGCGTCATCAAGAAGGTGCGGATATCGTTTCCCGATAAGGTCATCGGCATCATCGGGCCGAACGGGGCCGGGAAATCGTCGATCATCGAAGCCATCTCATGGGCTCTCTACGGCAACCAGACGGCGCGCACAGGCAAAGATGAAATCAAATCAAGTTTTGCTGCGGCTAACGACAGTTGCCAGGTGACCCTCGAATTTTCGGTCAACGATCAACTGTACAAGGTAATTCGTCGTCTTGCGGGGCGTAACGAAAAGGCTGAAGTGGAACTCTACCGCGGGGAGATGTCGGAGTCGGTCGGGGTTAACGAAACCAGAGCTTACGTGGGACAGCTTCTGGGTCTGGATTGGCGCGGTTTTTTGAGTTCTTTTCTGGCACGGCAGGCTGAACTGAACGCACTGTCGGATCTGCAGCCGTCGAAGAGACGCGACCATATCGCCGGTATGCTCGGTATGGAACGGTTGGACAGGGCTATCCAGAAAGTAAAGGAAGATGGACGCCTGTACAAGGAAAAGGGCTCCTTTCTGGAGCGGCAGATTCTGCAGAAAGAAACGGTAGAAAACAGAATCGGTGATTTACAGAAGGATATTGAGGCGCTTGTCAGTCCGCTTAAAGAACTGCGCGCGGAGCTGAGCGAAACGGAATCGCAGATTAAAGAGTGCAGGGCGACCCTTGAACTGAATCAGAAGAAGAAAGACGACCACTTGCGGCTGCAAGCATCGATTGAGGCCGAGCAAAAGACGCTCGAAAACCTGACCGAACACTCCCGGACTCTTCAGTCCGAACTTGACCAACTCGACCAATCCCAGCAGGAGTTGGCCGGTCTGGCGGAAAAGTTGGCCGAGTATACTTCCGTCAAGAAAGAATACGACTCGCTTATACAGGCCAAGAGCCATGTTGCGGTCAGGGATGAGCTTTTGAAGCGGCAGAAATCGGAACAGGAACAGCTCCGTCGTTTCGAACAGAATCTGAGTCTGCTGGAGGAGAGACTCTCCGAAATGGACAGTGGACTTAAGAAGTTGCCGGAGGATCTGGGCCGGCAATTGACATCGGAGCAGGAGAGGCTTGAGAAAGCTCGTGATGAATATAGTCGACTTCGGGCAGAACTGGAGTCCGGCGAAAAGCAGGTCGGAAAACTCAATGAGCAGCTTGCCTCCATCGGGAAACTGGGCCCGGATTCGGTCTGTGAGCGATGCCGCCGTCCCTTTGGTGAGGATTACGAAACGATAAAGGCTCACATCTCAGAAGAACTTGCGCTTCTGAGCGACACCGTGAGCAAGGTTGAGGCACAACTGGGAAAACAGAGGACTTCCGGCGAGGATCTCAGGAAACTCGTGGCCGAACTGGAAAAAAAGAAGAATGATCGCCATCAATTGTTAACTCAGCAGCAGTCAACCGTCAGGGAGAAGGAATCCGCTGCCGGGCAACTTGAAGAAGTTCGCCTTGCCCAACAGAGCACAGGGAAGCAACTGCAGGAATACAATGAGGTTGAATTTGATTCAACCCGCTTCGAGGTAATTGAAACCAGGCTGGAGGAGCTTGAAAGACTAAAGGAGAGGCAT
>CP070756.1:1206867-1220545 GCA_020348905.1 Candidatus Zixiibacteriota bacterium | reverse complement strand
CGCTCATTGATGTGGGTGTACTTGAGCTCAATCGCAATCCCGAGAACTACTTTGCCGATATTGAGCAGTCGGCCTTTTCGCCGGCCAATGTCGTTCCCGGTATCGGTCACAGCCCGGACAAGATGCTTCAGTTTCGCATCTTCTCGTACGCCGATGCTCATCGCTATCGCCTGGGCGTCAATTACGAGAGTCTGCCCGTGAACAGGCCGCGATGTGAATCGAATGTGTATCACCGCGACGGATCGATGCGCTTTGACGGAAACCAGGGTGGGGATGTCAACTACGAGCCGAACAGTTTTGACGGTCCGGTTGAGGATGCCCGCTTCAAAGAGCCGTCGCTGCCTGTTTCGGGCGATGCCGATCGGTACGATCACCGCGAGGGCAATGATGATTTCACCCAGGCTGGCAACCTGTACCGGTTGATGCCCGATGATGAGCGCGAGCGACTACATAAGGCTGTCGCCGGGGCGATGGAGGGTGTCCCCGATGAAATCATCAAGCGGCAGATGGGACACTTTGCCAAGGCCGACCCGGCCTATGCCGAAGGCGTGAAGAAAGCTCTGGGTAAGTAAAGCGAAGTCGGGGAGAGAGCACCAAATAACAAGGGCCTCTTACGAGGCCCTTTGAGGAGTTTCCCAGTTGGAATTCCACAAGGCCAACGATGTCAAGATTGGCCTTTACCAACTTTGGGAAGGCTTCTTGGGGCGGTCAGGCCGCTCCTTCATTTTATGCTCGATCAACTATTGAGTACTGCTTCAGCCTCCTCTTTGCCATAATCCATGATGTACTCGATCCCGCTGATTTCGGCCGCTTGATGAGTGAGAGCAGCCAGATCGCCGCGCGAGATATGTTCAAGGGCAAACTTGCGGCTGCCGCACATCAGCTGGCGAAGACCCTGGGCCAGGCGCTCGTAATAGGTATACAGTCCGATAGCGCCGGTGGGCAGGGCCTCGAATTCTTTGTCACCGAGTTCCTTGCGCAGTTCGCCGGAGGTAACGAAGATTTCATCGCGGGTCTGGCCAAAGCGTTCCACGTAAACCGGGAGTTGGTGGGCGTCGATGGTCAGGCCAATGGTCTAACTGACCATGGCGGCCGCGATCGGGCCGCGTGCCATACCGACCAGTTTTACAAATGGAGCGCCGAGGGCGAGACCTTTGAAGATCTGATCTTCGAAGGTAAACCCACCGGCAACGGCCAGCGCCGGGATGTGTTCGCCTTTGTCAGAGAGTTGCCTGGCATACCGATACAACAGGGAATGCAGTTCCACCGGGGGCACGCCCCACTCATTCATCATGCGCCACGGGCTCATGCCGGTACCGCCACCGGCTCCGTCCACCGTGAGCAGGTCAATTTTGTACTTTGATGCGAACTTGATAGCGCGGGCGAGATCGGCGGGAGTGTATGCGCCGGTCTTCAGGAACACGTATTTGGCGCCTGCTTTGCGCAATTCTTCGACCCGCTGAGCGAATGATTCCTCGGTAACCATGCCGAGCCGGGAGTGTCTTTCGAACTCTTTGAAAGCGCCGTTTTCGAAAGCCTTTATAACAGCCGGGTCGGTCGGGTCAGGAAGGACAATATAGCCCCGTTCAAAAAGCATCTGGGCTTTTTCGAGGCTTTTGATTTTCACCTCACCGCCGATATTTTTGGCTCCCTGGCCCCACTTCAGTTCGACTACCTGGGCGCCCAGCTTGTCGATGGCATACTCCTGCGTACCCAGACGGGTGTCTTCAACATTGGCCTGTACAATAATGGCGCCGTACCCGTCACGCTGATTATCCATAAAGAGCTTGACGCGACGCTTGAGGTCGACGGTATCGACGACACGGCCCTTCTTGATAGTGGCTTCCGCATCCATGCCTACGACATTCTCGCCAATAGTCAGCCCGGTACCGGCCAGAGCCGAACCGATAGCCAGTCCCTCCCAGTTGTTCTTGGCGATGTCGGTCGAACCAATCCCGGGGATTATCCAGGGATAGCGAAACTTGATTCCCTTGTCGTGACCGAAGGCCACCTTCAGGTCCACGGCCGGGAATACGGCTTTGTCGCTGTCGGCCTCGATGCCATGGGCGCCGACCGCGGTACCCATGATGTTGAAGTGTGAGTAGTCTACGGGATAAGTCTTTTCCGCCGCGGTGGTAATGACACCGAAGGGCTGAGGGTAGATGACCTCGTGCCCCCTGAAAGCTGATTTACCGATCTCACACATGCCGATGCAGCCATCGACACAGGTGACACACATGCCGGAATTTGGCGAAACGGAACCTTCGGTCCGGTTTTTCGTCAAAGTGGCAGCCGACGAGTTTATTCTTGACAGGGTTATGGACATAAGTTTACCTCCGTTGCCAACCTCAATCTTTCTTGATTTCGCAAGCCACACAGGGCTCCATGTAACACATCATATCATCGAATTGATCTTTTTCAACGCAGGGGGGAGCAAGATTCGCGCATCCCCCACAAATGGCCTTATCCGGCTCGGTGTAAGTGCATCTGAGCGAGCAGGCCGGGCACACGTAGATGCACCCGCCGCAGAGCCGGCAGGTTTCCGATTTTTTGTCAAAGGGCGTGTTGATGCCTCGCTTTTCGCCGCGCCCGTGAAATCCGATCGCTTTGGCCATCATTTGCTCTTCGCACATCCGGACGCACAACCCGCAGAGAATGCAATCCTCGTGTTCCTGGCGGAACCGCACCTGACGCACCTGATGGGCCGAGGCCAGGTCCTGGAGGGTTTTGGACTGCGGGCAGGAAGCAAGCAGGAGTTCCAGGATGAGTTTGCGGGCTTTGACCACCTTCGACGAGGCCGTTCTCACCCGAAGTCCTTCTTCAACAGGGTAGGTACACGACGAAACCAGCCGGGCTTTGGGACCTTCGCCTATTTCAACCACACAGAGCCGGCAAGCTCCATACGGCGAAAGGCCGTCCATATAGCACAGGGTCGGAATAGGGAATCCCAGAAACCTGGCTGCCTCCAGTATCGTTGTGCCTTCTTCAACTGATACTCTCAGATTGTTTATGTATAGTGTAACCATGAGTCTATGTCCCCGTAGTAGTGGTAACCTCGGTGAGCGTTTCCTTTTCTGTCGGGCGGGTATATTCCAGGTCGCAGCGCAGGCACCGTCCGGCTTCGCACAAGGCTTCTTCGACAGACAGTGATACTTCGACCTCGGAGAAGTTCCGTGCCCGCCAGGCGGCCGGGGCATGAGGTGTCTCGACGCGCCCGCCGGGCTGGGTCTGGTCACCGACCGTCTCCACCGGTTCGATATAAACGCGCGGTATCCTTGATTCCGGCGCGTGCTCCATTTTTTCACCGCGTATGTAACGATCTATCATCATCGCCGCATTCTTGCCGGCGGCGATAGAATCCACGACCGTGTTAGGTCCGGTAACCACGTCGCCCGCAGCGAATACGCCGGGTCGATCGGTCAGCAATGTCGTTTGGTTGACCTTGACCGTGCCGGAACCGGTGAGCTCAATGCCCCCCAGCGGGGATGAGTCGATGATAGCGGTGCTCGAGTCTTCTCCGATGGCTACAATGAGCGTGTCAAGTTCGATAACGTGTTCGGTGCCCTCAATGGGAACCGGCGCGCGTCGACCGCTCGAATCGGTGTCACCGAGTCGGTTATTTATGCACTCTACACCGGAAAGACGACCATCCGACCCCAGAACACGGGTCGGCGACACCAGCGTCTTTACTTCTATTCCTTCCTGGTGAGCCGCTTCGATCTCTTCAGCGAAGGCAGGCATTTCGTCCTGGGTCCTTCGGTAGAGGATGGTAACGTGGTCAACGTCCTTCTGGCGCAAAGCCGTCCGGGCGGCATCGATGGCGGAGTTTCCACCGCCGATAACCCCAACTCGACCTCTGGCAAGGTGTTCGTTTCTTATGTTGAACGCCTTGAGGAACTCAATCGACGGGTAGACACCTTTAAGGTTTTCGTTCTCAAGCCGGAGGGGTTTGCTCTTGTGCGCTCCCAGGGCGAGAAGCACTGCCTGGTAGCCAGCCTCGAATAGTTTATCGACGGAAATGTCGCGGCCGAGGGCGGTGTTGCAGGTGAGGGTGACGTTGTCGTCGACAAGCGATTCGATTTCTCTTTTGATAACTTCACGAGGCAGACGATATGATGGGATGGCGCAGTAAAGCATGCCGCCGGGCTCAGGCTCCGATTCAAAGACGGTGACTTTATAACCCTTCAGCGAGAGATAGTGAGCGGCCGTAAGGCCGGCCGGCCCAGCTCCAATAACGGCCACCCTTGGCGGGTCACCGTCAGCCCAAACGGTTCTCTCGGTCTTGTATGTCGATGGATCGACGCGATCGGTCACGAAGCGTTTCAAAGCGCGGATGGCAACCGGGTCGCCGCCGCTGGTTCCGGCGCGACAGCGGTCTTCGCACGGATGATGACAGACCCGTCCACAAACCGATGGGAAGGGATTGGCCTGCCTGATGACACGATAGGCCTCTTCATACTCACCGCGTGAGATGTGAGCCACGTATCGCCAGGCCTCGGTACCAAGTGGGCAGGCCGACTGGCACGCCGATCCAACCAGTTCCTTGCAGACGAAGGCGTCGCATCTTTGATCTATGATATGTCGCTCATATTCTTCGCGGAAATAGTGCAGTGTACTCAAGACCGGATTCGGGGCGGATTGGCCCAGACCGCACATGGTTGTATCCCTGACCGTATGGGCCAACTCTTCGAGCAAATCAAGGTGGGCCAGGGTCGCTTTGCCCTTTGTGATATCGTCCAGGATTTCGTACATCCGCTGAGTACCCTTGCGGCACGTAAAACACTTGCCGCAGGATTCGTCCTTGAGAAACCCCATGAAGTACCGGGCGACATCGACCATGCATGTGTCTTCATCCATCACGATCATTCCTCCCGATCCCATGATGGACCCGACCTTGGCCAAGCTATCGTAGTCAATGGGTATATCGAATTGTCTGGCGGGAAGACATCCTCCTGAGGGTCCTCCGGTCTGAACTGCTTTGATTTTCGCCTTGCCCGATGGTCCGCCGCCTATGTCGTAGACAACTTCGCTCATCTTTATTCCCAGAGGCACCTCGACCAGACCGGTGTTACGAATCTTTCCGACGAGCGAGAAGATCTTTGTGCCGGTGTTGCCCGGTACCCCGACTTTGGCGTACTCTTCTGCTCCGCGATCGATGACGACATGAATGTTGGCCAGAGTTTCCACGTTATTGATGCATGTGGGATAGCCGAAGAGTCCTTTTTCGATCGGGTAAGGTGGCCGCTGCCGCGGCTCTCCCATGGTCCCTTCGATGGACTTGATCAAGGCCGTTTCTTCACCGCACACAAAGGCGCCGGCCCCTCGAACGATATTTATGTCGAAATCGATCCCGGTCTTCAAAATGTTCTTGCCCAGCAGGCCCAGATCGCGGGCCTGTCGCAACGCAATAAGAGTGTGTTTTATGGCAAGGGGGTATTCACTGCGGACGTAAATGATACCCTGGTTGGCGCCGATGGCAATACCGGCGATGAGCATGCCTTCAATAATCGCGTGGGGGTTGCCTTCGAGGATGCTGCGGTCCATATATGCCCCCGGGTCACCCTCGTCGGCGTTGCAGATGATGTATTTCTGTTTGTGTCCATTACTGGAGGCGCGGGCCAGTTTCCACTTCCTGCCGGTAGGAAACCCGGCCCCGCCGCGACCGCGGAGTCCCGATTTGTCTACTTCGCTGATTATCCACTCAGGGTCGGGGTTGGCCATGACCTTCTCGGTGGCCGCGTAACCTCCCTGTTCCATGTAATTGAGAATTCGGATAGGATCGAGCCGCTGGTTGTCCCCAAGAATGGTGCGGGTCTGTTTTTTGAAAAAGGGAATGTCGCTCTGGCAGTGATAGCTTTTGCGTTCGCGCGTTTCCCTGTATATCAGCCCCTCGTCCACGAAGCCACCTACGGCGGCCTCAATGACGCGGGGGACATCTTCCATTTTGAGTCGAGGGTACAGGTGCTGGCCGGGCTCGACCACGATAAACGGGTCCATCTCGCAGAAACCCTGGCAGCCGGTGATGCGGAGGGCCACTTTTTCCTGCATGGCGCGTTCGACGATGTATCGCTTAATAATTCTGATTACGTCGTTCGAGCCGCTGGCCTGCCCGCCGGTTCCGGCACAAACCACCAGGGTTGGTATATCATACTGAATATTTTTTTCACGAAGAACACGCTGGCGCAGGCCACGCAATTCCTCAACCGTTGATAGTTTTCTCATGTAGTAACCTCTTTATGCAACAAACCAGAATCAACCGTCAGTCCAGGGTTACACCGCCCAGGTCCAGCATGTGGCCTTTGCAGCCGCGTCGAGAGCAGATCTGAACTACACCGCCCCCGCGGACAATCATCGGTACCATCGGTGCATCACATTCGCCGCACCTTGCGCCGCCGATTAGCTCGGCGTGACAATGAGGGCAGAACATGTGGACGATGGTGTCGGGCGGGATTTCATATTCGGACGACACCTCCTGGCTACCGTAAAGACTGGATAGCATCAGCCAGCCGTGCTTGGTGCCGAAGGAAACGGTCACTCTAACCGGGGGATGACCGTCAATAACGTGCCGGGGATCCATCAGACTGTGGTTACAGCGAGCACAACTCACCTCGAGGGGGAAGACCCGCTGATCCGTTTCGATTTCGATCTTATCAAGTCCGGTACGGGCTCGTTCGATTATGTCGCTTACCATAGAAGTTTTGACACCGGGGAAGTAGTGCCCGTCGACAACAATCACCGGGCCAAGAGCGCAGGCCCCGAGACAGTTGACTGTTTCGAGGGTGAATTCCTTGTCCTCGGTGGTTTCGCCGGCCTTTATCCCCAGTTGCTGCTGGATTTCCTGTGCGATTGCGGCGCCGCCGCGAACATGACAGGCTGTCCCGAGACAGACTGAGATAAGATGCTTGCCCCGAGGTTCGAGACTGAAGGCCCTGTAAAAAGTGGCTACACCATATATATCCACCAGCGAGCGACCAGTCTTCCTGGCGACTTCTCGCAAAACCTCCTCGGGCAGGTAACTGTACTTGGCCTGGATTTCCTCCAGAGTGGAGATCAGCTCTCCCATGTCGGAGCCGCCCTTTTTCGTCAATGCCGTATCACCGTCAGTTGCCATTTCTTCCTCTTGTCTGTGAGCGCTATTCATACTCTTCGCAGTGCCAAACCCCGGTTTCCGTCTTGGACAGTTTGCAGTCATTTCGGTGGGCGCAGTTCACGCAGATGCCCTTGAACTCGGCTGCCTTTAAGTCGGCTGAAGTCATTACCACGACCGGGGCGGCCTCCTGGGTACCTTTGCCGTTTTGCGGCATAAAACTGTCAAAGGTTTCGCAGTATATGGCGTCAGCCCCGCGACGCTTCCGGTAAACACATCCGTCCGCGTTATTGCAGGTCAGGCATAGTCCCACACTAGAACCTTTCATAGGCATCGCAAAGCCTCCTATGGTGTTCTGCTCTGTTACGCGAGGGTGCATCATTGCTCTTTCCCTTCAGCAAAGCGTTCCTGGCGGATGCCGGTCGTTTACGGTCATCCGCAGCCTTCCTGTTGAGCAACCATCATGCCACTCAATCCTGTGGACCGGAGAGGGTCGACTGCAAGTCACACGGGGTCGGCGGCTTGATTTTGTAATAATATACTATACAATAAGATAGTAGGCTTATCGGTGGCTCTTTAAGGGGTGCCGGTAAGGATGGTCGGGTCACAACCGGCGAATGATGCGACGCGGAAAATCGGGGAATATCGTACCACCGGGGCAAAAAGTCCCGGTCGGCTATGGCGCCTATCAAGCTGACGCTTAATGTCTTAGTTTCTCTCGAAGAGTCTTGCGATCTATTCCGAGAATCTCAGCAGCCCGGGTTTTGTTTCCATTCACGCTATCGAGAACATTGCGAATGTGGGTCTTCTCAACTTCGGCCAGAGTTCGCTGCAGGCCCCTTTGGCGCGGAGCGGAGAATCTCATCAGGGAGGGCAGATCAGAGGCTTTGACGACGTTGCTGTCAGACATGATGACCAAGCGCTGGATTACATTTTCCAGTTCGCGGACATTGCCGGGCCAGTCATACTTCTCAAAGGCCTTCAGCACGCTATCGGAAAAGTGGATGGGGGGCTTGTCGATTTCTTTGGAGAATCGGTCGGCAAAGTGTTTGGCAAGTATCAGAATGTCATCGGCTCGCTCGGCCAGCCGTGGCACGGTAATAGTGATTACACTGAGCCTGAAGAAGAGATCATCACGGAACAGCCCTTTCTTGACCAGATTCGATAAATCCTTGTTGGTGGCTGCCACGATGCGTACGTCAACCTTCCTGGTCCTGGTATCGCCCACCATGCATACCTCTTTGTCCTGAAGGACACGCAGCAGTTTGACTTGCATAGCCAGACTGGTTTCACTTATTTCGTCAAGAAAGATGGTGCCGCCATCGGCCGTTTGAAAGAAGCCGGCCCGGGTTTCCAGGGCTCCGGTGAAGGCTCCCTTGAGGTGGCCGAACAATTCACTTTCGAGCAGGCCTTCGGGAATACTGCCGCAGTTGACGGGTACGAACGGGGCTGCGGCTCGGGCGCTCCGATAGTGAATGGCGCGAGCCACGAGTTCCTTGCCGGTTCCGCTTTCTCCGGTGATGAGAACCGTGGCGGGCGTTTTGGCGGTCTTATCGATAAAGCCGAATACCTTGGTGATGGCCGGAGACGAACCGAGAATGCCGTACGTCTCGGTCGGTTCTTTCTGAGCACCCACGTGTGAGACCCGCCGGGTGTGAAGTTTGTCGAGAGCGCGCTCCACAGCGGCAAAGAGTTCCTCGTCGGTGAAGGGTTTGGCCAGGTAGTCTTCGGCGCCGTACTTGACTGCTTCGACCGCCCCGCCAATCGAGGCATAGCCGGTAATCATCATGACCTCGGTGTCGTTCAGGTTCTCGCGAACATGGCGGACCAGGTCCAGTCCGCTGACCCGGGGCATTTTATAGTCGGTGATAACGAGATCAACTGTTTCGGAGTCCAGAATCCTCAAGGCGTCATCCACCCCCGGTGCGGTAAAGACCTGGTAGCCTTTCGAGGTCAGGTTTCGCCGTAGCACCTCAAGAGTTTCGGGGGCATCATCAACGACAAGAATGCTTTCGGGTTTGTTAACCATGCTGGTTACCTCGTCTGTTGTCCGGCCCGGGTTGAACCGGCATTCGGATGGTGAATTTGGTCCCCCGCCCTACTTCGCTCTCGACATCGATCGTCCCGCCGTGGGAGGTGACGATGCCGTGTACGACCGACAAACCCAGCCCGGTACCCTGGTCGACATCTTTAGTCGTGAAAAAGGGGTTGAATATATCCCGCATCGCCTCGTTGTTGATGCCAATACCTGTATCCTCAACGGCTAGCAACACATCATTGCCGTCGGCAGCGGTGGAAATTGTCAGTTGGCCGCCATCGGGCATTGCCTGTATGGAGTTAACTACCAGGTTAGTCAGGACTTGCAGCAACTGCGAACGGTCGGCTGTCAATTCGACCGGCTCTTCAAACAGGTCCCGTTTCAATTCGATTCCGGCTTTCGCGCACCGCGACTGCAAAAAGTGAAGTCCATCTTCTACAAGCTCGTTGAGATCTACCAGAGATATCTCGGGCTTGGTTTCCCGTGCAAATACCAGTAGCTTCGAAATAACCTCCCGTGCGTGCAGGGCGGCCGATACAATTTTGCCAACGTCCTGCCTGGTCTGTCCGGTAAGGTTCCGGTCTTTGTTGGCCAGCTGCGCGAAGCCAAGGATGTTGGCCAGGGGTTCGTTCAGTTCGTGGGCCAGGCCGGCTCCGAGTTGACCGATTGTGGCCAGGCGGTCAGCGTGCAACAGTTGTTCCTCGAGACGTGACCGCTCGTCTTCGGCCTGTTTTTGCTCTACCTGAACAGAAACTTCGCGGGCGACTGTATCGATCAAGTTTCGCTCCTCGCTGAGAAACGGACCTTCGTCGAGTTGCGGTTTTTCCCAGATGTATCCCACTTCCACAAATCCCGCTACTTTTCCGTTCACTGCCAGATCGGCCCTCATGCTCTGTACAGCCTTCCTATAATTCCCGGTAGCGAAAGTGCGATCGCCCAGAACAATTCGAGCGCAGGCAGAGTCCGGATACAGCCAGCCCGGAGGCAACAATTCCACGGTTTTCTGAAGCAATTGGTCAAGAGAAATCTCAGGCTGTGCCGCCAGCCGGGCAATGCCGTAGAGACAGGTAAGCTCCTTGACCCGTTCTCTCAGAGCCAGTTGCAGGCGACGGTGAGCCAGGGCAACGCCCAGGGTTTGTGACAACTGTTCGCAGGTCTCGACCTCCTCGACGCCAAAACGATTCTCCCTGGATGACGATAGCTGCAATAGGCCAATACGCTCCTGACGAGTTTCGATTGGAATTAGCGCGAAAGAGATACAGTCCTCCTCGATTCGTATGCCGAGACCGCCGCCTCCCGCTGATCTTCGCAATCCTGTCTCCGAAAGGGCGTCAATGTTTCCAGTCCACAAACTGCCATGGGGAGTAAACCAGAGCGCCGAGGCATCGGTCCGCTTGTTAACGATATTGTCACACAATCGTTCCAGAGCATCATCGCTGCCTGAACTCCAGGTAACGGTGGTTCCTTCTCCCCGGGATCCGGGCAATACGTCGAAACGGAAAGGTTTGGCGGGGTCACGCGTCAGTTCGCAACGGTAGCAACGCCCCTCGTCCTTGAGAACCAATCGGGCAATGTCACAGCCTGTAAAATCGATCATGATTCGGGCCAGTTCTTTTAGAAACTGCGCTCGCGGCACGCCGCTATCGGCGAATTCAAGAATTCGACTGGTTAGCGTTCGCACCCGCGCCGGTTGGGTCAGTTGATCCGAAGCCTTCTTACCCTGTCCGCTTCCTGTTTCCATAACTGGTACAATATACCCCGGTTTAGCGGCTGTGTCAACATGGCCCTGAGATATTGAGCGACCTGTAATAGGTTGAAATTTAAAGAGATAGCCAGGAAGTGTAATTATTCACCGATCTGTGAAGTGATGGTCGGTGTGAACCTGAGGAAAGGCCTCCAAGGAACCTTGTTCACTCAAATTGATTTTGCCTTACTCGTATTTCAGAGCGTCGGTTGGATTGGCGTTGGCCGCGGTGATTACGTGGTAGGCGGATGTAATCAGAGCCAGCAGTATCGCGAATAGACCGCCCAGCATGTAGGTGTCGACACCGATACTGGCCTGGAATGGAAATTCTTCCAGAGAGGCGGTAATGATCAATAAGGCGAATGGAAAGGCTATCAAATTAGCCAGCAGAATGAGTATCACAAACTCTCTGGTAAGCTTGTGGTAGATGGTCGGCACCGATGCCCCCAGCACCTTGCGAATCGCAATTTCCTTTGTCTTTCGTTTGACGGTGAAGGAAACCAGGCCGAATATTCCCAGGCAGGCGATTGCGATCGAGATAACCGACAGACCGCCGAATAGGCTTACGAAGGTATTCAGTTTAAAGTAACGAGCACGGATATCATCATCGAGAAAAGAGTATTTGAAGGGTTGATCGCCAAAGGTCTGTTGCCAGGTGTTTTCAATGGCGGCGATCGATCCGGTAATATTGTCGGGTTTCAGTTTGACGCAGAGGATGCGGGTGGAATCGGGCTTGAGGGTGATAATGAACCTTGAACTGTAGGTCCAGTCCATGGCACAGCCGTAAAAATCTTTTACCACCCCTATTATTTCCAGGTCGGCTGAGTCGGTATACAGGCGGTTACCGACGGCGTTGGCCAGTTCCATTTCCTTCTTCATCGATTCGTTGATGATCACAGCGTGGTTGATTTCTTCGGGCCGCTCCGGCGAAAAGCCGCGCCCCTCAAGCAGCTCGATTCCATAGAAAGAGAGAAAGTCGTGGTCCACCGCCAACTGCTTGGCATAAAGGCGGTCCTCCTCGTTGCGCTCCGGATCAGCATACAGGCGCGTTGAAAACATCCTGTCGCCCAGGAATTGGTTGGTTCGGGCCGCCCCGAGGACGTCGTTGTGAGTCAGTATTTCATTCTTGGCGATGGCGCACTCTCGGGCGGTCAAGCCATCCTGGTCGAACCTGAGGACCAGCATGTCGGTTCGATCAAAGCCCAGATCATAGTTGGTGATAAAGTCAAACTGCCGATACCAGCCGAGGGTACTGGTAATGAAGAAAATGGCCAGAGTGAACTGGAACACGACCACGATTTTGCGCAGGCGTGACTTCGAAGGAACGCCGGAAGTACCGTCGCTCAAGATCGAGATCGGTTTGAAGCGAGAAAGGTAGAGCGCCGGGAAGAAACCGGCCAGGACAGCAACGACAACGATAGTCAATACCAGTGCCAGGATGGTATCGATGCTGGCATACATGTCGGCCAGTTCGTAAGTCTTTTCATATGCGACCGGCGACACCGAGTTATAACCGATGCGGATGAACTCGAAGAAAAACTGGGCTACAATCATGGCCAGAGTGGTCAAAATCAGAGACTCGCCCAGAAACTGAATAATAAGCCTGCCGCGGCTTGCCCCCAGGGTTTTGCGAATCCCGATTTCTTTCATGCGGCCAACGCCGCGGGCGGTGGCCAGACTTACAAAATTGACTATCGACTGAATCAAGATGAACAGGCCGATACCTACCAGGAAAATGATCATGTCAGGTTCCCAACCGGGGAGCAACTCACCCCGGTTACCCGAGAAATAGGTGTCGAAGTAGATGTCTTTAAAGGCCTTCAGACTGAAGGTGTAGCGTTGAGCAATGTTTTCAGGCACGCTACGTGCAAAGATACCGGCAATCTGGGTTTCGATGTCGCGCGGGGAGGTCCCGTCACTGAACAGCAGATAAGTCAGATCAAGACGGCTGTCGACCCAGGAGTCCAGATCGGCGCCGGTGGTGCGCAGGGTCGAATAGGAGGCAATGAAATCGCAACGCAACTGGGTGGTCGATGGAATGTCCTGAAGAATCCCGGTGATGGTGAACTCGGTTTGACCGCCAAGAATAATTGTCCGCCCGATTGGATCCTGACCGGGGAAATACGTTTTGGCAATCGTGTCGGTTATCAGGACCGAGTTCGGGTTGGCAAGTGAGGCAATGTCACCAGCCTTGAGGGGCATCGTGAAGACATCGAAAAACTCCGGCCGGGCGAAAATGAGGTGGCTGGCCTGGTACTTTTTCTGATCTATGGTAAGTGATACTCGGTGGTGGTGTCGGAAGACCGCAATTTTCTCTATTCCCGGAATCTCCGCGGCAATTCGGTTACCAAGTGGTGCCATAACCCGAGCGCTGGCCCATGCCGTATCGGCATGGTGGTACTGCATCTCGACCCGGTAAATATCATCTTTGTTCTCATGGCAGTCTTCGAAGCTCAATTCCCGCCACAGGTAAGCCGTTGAGAACATGCTCATGGCCAGCCCGAGGGACAGGGCCAGGACGGAAATGAGAGTATAGACCCTGCTTTTTAGTAAGGTTCTGGCGGACGCCTTTAGATAATGGGTAATCATAGCTGGTTTAATCAATGAGACGGAATAGATTCAAAAATGTTGCGGCATTTTCATTAAGGGACTGTTGGATCAGGCCCGGCTTTGCTAACCGGGCCTGATTGCCAGACGGGAAGGATTCAGGGGTAGCACCGGGCTGCCCCGAGATGGTTAAAGTCTAATACAAGAAGATCAAACCGGCATGAATAGTCGCAAAGTTGATGTCGGAGGAACTCGCAAATAT
>CP070756.1:1192026-1206767 GCA_020348905.1 Candidatus Zixiibacteriota bacterium | reverse complement strand
GACCCGACCTTCGCCCTGCCGTCGATAAGCCAGGCGCGCTGAAACCGCCGTGTATTCACGAAGCCAGCGCGTGCAGGTCAGCTGCCACGTTTCGTAGTCGTTCCCCGTGGCCGCACCGATAAGATCGCTGTTAAAAAGGTAGCGGTTTCTTTCAAGGGCCTGGTTAAAAGTCCAGTTGGCCACGCG
This sequence comes from Candidatus Zixiibacteriota bacterium, assembly GCA_020348905.1. Classification (GTDB taxonomy): domain Bacteria; phylum Zixibacteria; class MSB-5A5; order GN15; family FEB-12. The sequence continues at coordinate 1,206,581 of CP070756.1, read as the reverse complement.
GGAATACTCGAGCTCGAGATCGGTTGCCGGCATCAGGTCAACCGTCTGGGCGCCCAGAATGATTCCATACTGGTTGGGTTCCTGATCGCCCTGGCTTCGGTCATCGATCTGAAAATCGTCGATCAGCAACTGGCCATACAACTTCACGCCGAGCCGGGGTTTTAGCACGTAGTCGAATCCGATCAAGGTATTATCATCCACACCCTCGTTCAGCTGATCGGCATGGAAGAACACGATGGGATTAAGGTACAGCAGGTCCACCTGCCGTCCCGGTCCGCCGAAAATGATTGTTTCAAACAGTCCGATCCGAAGCCAGCGACTCAGATGAATATCAAGACGATGCCCGGCGAAGAACCGGTTCTCGAACTGGTCGACATCATCTTCGTCCGGATTCAACCCATCCAGCCTGGCCAGGCGATAGGTCAATACCAGCCGCCCCCAGTAGAAACTGTATCCGAAACCGTCGAGGGCGTTGGTCGATGAAAGTACCAGCGAGTTTCGCGGACCCCAGAAGGAGGCGAATCGCCCAAGGGTAACCTCGAAGGGACGCGAGCGGTAACTGGCAAAGGCCTGTTCAACCCCTCCAGCCAGCCCGCGCCATTTCTTGCCGGTGTAACTATCGTCCTTCGCCTTGCGCTCGTCCAGCAGGAAATTGGCGTAGACGAAGAGCTTGTTCAGTGGCACGGCCGCCACTCCGCCTCGCAACGACTCGAAACCTGAAGGCGATGTCAATTTTGCCGAGTAAAAATCTTCTCCGACCGTCGAGAACAGGGTCATCCGCTCTGCGGCTGCACTCTTAAGATACTCAAACGGCCCGAACGAGAAGTTGCCGCCGTTATCGCCAAACGGTCCCAGTTGATAATCATAAAGGTCGTACGATTGCGTCTCACTTCTTATGAGCCGGTCGTACACGAAGTCATACTCCGGCAAGCCGACCGGTAACAGCGGCGAGGCGCAGAGCGGAACCGGCAAGATCAGAAACAGCAGGACCATTAGGATTCTTTTCAGGAGGGTCCGATTCATTTGAGCATCCTATACTACATCCACCGCAGAACTTTCGGTCGGGGTATCAACATACATTATGACGCTCCCGAACCTTTCAATACCGCCGGGATGGTCCTGGCCAGGATTTTGGTATCCTGCCACAGCGACCAGTTATCGATATACTCCAGATCGAGCTTCATCCACTGTTCAAAGTCAATATTGTTTCGCCCGCTCACCTGCCACGTACACGTAACGCCGGGCATGACCGACAGTTTTCTATGCTGCCACGGTTTGTATTGTGCAACCTCTTTTGGCAACGGGGGACGCGGTCCCACCAGCGACATATCACCTTTAAGAACATTGATGAACTGCGGCAGCTCGTCGAGCGACGTTCTTCTGAGAAAGCGACCGAAGCGGGTCACCCTCGGATCGTTTCTCACCTTGAAGACGGGCCCGGACATCTCGTTTAAGCCGGTCAGCCTGGTCTTCTTCGTGTCGGCGTCCCGACACATCGTCCTGAATTTATAGAGTTTGAAGGGTTTGCCGTTAAGACCGCACCGGGTCTGCCTGTAAAAGACGGGCCCCTTGCTGTCGAGTTTGATGGCCAGAGCTATCAGTAGCATCGCCGGGGAAGCCGCCAAAAGCCCGCACAGGGCGCCCAACTTGTCAAGGATGCACTTTGCCGCCAGAACCACTTGATTTTCAGGTACGGCGCGATAGACGACAACGGTTGTGCCGTTGATGCGCTCCGGTCGGGCGCAGGCAATGTTTGGCTGGAATATCTCCGGCATAAAGCAGACCGGCACACCCATCTCTTCCGCGGTATAGAACAACTGCTCGGCCAGAGCCAGATCGGTCGGCTCGACGGCCACGAAGACGGCGTCAATTTGACGGTTGGAGACTATGTGACCGACCTCGTCGGGATGACCGATAAGGGGAATGTCGCGATAGCTCCACAGGCCCGGGCGATGGAAATCGACAAAACCGGCCACACCGGTTTCAATCTCAGGGGTATCGATAATCACATCAGCTGCTTTGCGGCCACGCGGGCCGGTCCCGACAATCAAGACCTGCCGGCTACGCGGGTTATCCTCACTGGCAGATCGTCGAGAGGAGAGTTTTAGTACGAACCGACGAGATAAGACCGCATGAAGGCATTGCCCGGCCACATTTAAGGCAAAAAATAAAAGTATCGCATAAATTGAAACCGGCCACTGTAGCAAAAAGCAGGCGGCCGCCAGAGCCATTCCCATTTTGAATTCATCGGCTACAACCTGACTCTGCCGGCGCCTGATGAAACGCCCTGGAAGCACCGGCCGGGGACCTCGGGTCATGCCGTAGAACACCCTGGCGAGAACCAGCACGCCGGCCACCTCAACTATGAAAAGCTGGCGATATCCTGCCAGCAGCAGGACCAGCATCAGCGAGGTAAGCGATACCAGATGTGCGCCGGTCCGCCCAAACAGGATCATCTGCAGTCTGAGAAGATGGCGATCGCTTCTAAATTTCATTATTGCCTGTGTGGACCCGTCGGGCACGAGATGAATCTGAACAATGGCCCTTCAAGTCTTTCCCTTCCCCGATGGTGGATAGGTCTCGAGATTAATTGGCAACCCACCGTCATCGAGGGTTTACTGTTCCCGGCTCAAGTCACAACTTCGGCAGCCCCCATATCATTTATCTACTGCTTCGTATGCCGCATACCGTTCCAATTTCCGGGTGTATATCGCTGTTTCACAACCCTGTTTGGGCCTGGGCAAACGCGCCATTAAAGGTTTGCGGCGCTGAATCGCCGCCCGAAAGTCATAGCCGGGCATTTTGAAATGGCGTTCCGGCATCTGCTTGAATGCCTCGACAAATCGGTCATTGGCGTTCCGCGTGGCCACCTGGTAGCGCATATAATTCTTCAGCATCGGATATCCATCGAGGTTCTCCACGGATACCCCGCTGGAAACCAGTGAATTTCCCACGTCTTTTGGATGCGCTACCCTGAACAGCATAAAATTGGTGGCCGACAGTCGGCACTGTATACCCAGCCGCGTCAGTGATAACGCCAGCCGCAAAGATTCGTCATGGGTTTCCTTCACTCTGGCGGCACTGGCTTCGGTATCGATCAATCCCGGCAACAGCGAATGGCGGGTAGCGCTCGGGATGCTGCTAATCTTGATTAGTTTTTTCATGCGAGCTGCGACTTGTTTGTTTGCCACGGCAAAGCCTGCGTCACTCAAACCAACCCGGGGAGGCGAGGCCAGGGGCCTCAGAAGAACGACGTTGCCGGAGTTTTTCAGCAACGGCAGACCGGTGATCCCGAAATATTCGAAGAAGTGTTCGTCGATAATCAAGGAACCTTCGGGGACTGCGGCCGCCAGGTCCTGAAGATCCCTGACAGAAAAGCTCGCGCCGGTAATTCGGTTGGGGTTGGCCAGGTAGATGATGTCGTTCGGCTTTTCTATCAGCATCCGGACGGGTCTCACGTCTCCGGAGAAGGGAGATTCCCCCAACGCCTCCACAACCTCCAGGTCGGCTCGATCGGCCGCAGCGGCGACATCCGGTGAAATATGCCCGGCGCAAACAAGGCGGCTAACTTGGCGACAAAAGGTCTTCAGATACTCTTCCAGAAACCCGGTCAAATCGCGAAAACCGAGCGCCATATCCGTCGTCACGCCGGCTTTCTTGCTGGCTTCGTCAACAAGCTGGTTGTTTTCTGCGATGGTGACGATATCCGAGGTCGACATGTTCAGGCTCCTTGGTTAGCTATCAAAAGACCGCCCATACCGGGCGTCAGGTTATTGTTATCCTCAGTTTGACTGGCAAAGACAATGCCGCCCTGCTCAATATTTGAACGACACCGTCCAATCCCTTATTTTACCGCGACTTAGGGCGGGGGCCGATTTCAAACGGTACCTGTTGCGATGTCACTTTTGGCTGCCAGCGGGTACCTTTTTCCGGTGCGTTTGAAAATTATTCCATCAAACAAAAGCCGAAGCGGTGTTACCCACTCCGGCTTTCATTAGGAAGGTAAGAAAAGATAACGCAGTGTTTGTGCAAAATGCCAAACTACAGTTTGCTAATTATATAAGCCGATGTCAGCGCACCGGTCACCGCCGTAAGAGCGGTGGTGAGAGTTTTCATCAGGTTTCGATCTTTCTCGACTCTGGTGGGCACAATGAGCACATCGCCAATGTCCACCCGTTTGCCCAGAATCCCTCGGCCCGAGACAACTTCCCCGTTAGCCTTGACCAGGCGGGTTTGTTTTTTGTCGGCCTGCCGCGTGAAATTGCCGGCCTTCCTGATGTAATGATCCACCGATTTGCGCGGCGTGAACTTGATTGTTCCGTTAGCACCCACCGCCCCGATAACCGAGATACCTGATGGGGTAGTGGGGACATGGATTCTGTCACCTGGCTGAAGAACGATATCAGCCTCGCGACCGCCGCTGGCCAGGATTCCATCCATGTCAATGATAAGCCGGTTCATGGCATCATCGTCGAAATCAACAGTGTTCCGTCTGTGCACCTGCCCAAGGGAATCCTCCTTCAGCGATTCAGATTTGGAGATTATCTTGGAAACACGCTGCCGAAGCAGATCCTCATGTATAGTAGGCCGTTCCATGATCAGGCCTTTCGGGAAGGCGTTCTCGGTGAAGCCGCCCGCCCGCTGCAGCAACTGGTAGAGTGTCTCCTCCCGCTTGGACAGAGTGTATTCACCGGGATAAAGCACCTCACCGGTAATCGTGACCGCGCGATGTTGTTCCCACTCTGGAATTTGCCTGACATAAACGTGATCATCTTCGCGAAGGACGATCTCGTCGGTGTTCGCGCGTGTCATATCCACATGGGTGATGGCAACCTCGCCCGCCGAGTCGATCCGGGCGATCTCGATCTGATGCCGGTACGCCCTCCTGGTGAAGGATCCGGCCAAAAAGATCAAATCTCTCACTGACATCCTCTCATAAAGTGGATAGACTCCCGGGGAATTTACCTCACCTTCAATATAAACATGTCTGTCCCAGCATACTTCGTCGATCGAATATATGTGCAGCGAGTCCCGGTCCTGCAGCAATACGTCAGCTTCAGCGTCGCCTGCGAGAACAGCACCGATATCCACCGGAATCACCTCCATCCGGCGGTCGGGGTAGCGCCTGAAGAGATCGGCCCGATCATAATAGACATCGTACGGCTGCAACTGAGCACGGGCGATCAAATGCGACACCAGTGTTGAATCATTGCGCTCGTAGTAACCGGTATGCTTCACGTGACCGAATACGGCCACCATATTCTTCTTAGCCTCAAAAATGGAATAAACAGTCATCCGATCACCGTCGTGAAGCTCGACATTGCTGGCCCGCCCGGGGTCCTTCGCTGTCAGATTCAGATCCAGTACTTCCCACTCGTTGTCAGAAGAGATCCGTTCGAGCATCACCCGCTCCAGATGGGCCGTGGCGGTCGGATTTCCCGCCAGCTGCAGCAAGTCGAGGGCCCTTTCGTCGCCACGCAACTCATACAAAGCTGACCGCTTGACCTCACCCCTGATAGCCACCTGCGGCCCGGCCACCGGGACAAAAATAACGTCGCCGTTCTTGAGCCGGACGTCGGACGAATTATCTCCCTTCAGAAGCAGATTGTAAAGGTCCACAACAACGACCAATTCGCCGCCCCGCATGAGCTTAATCTGACGCATGCTACCTCTGGCATTGGGTCCGCCGGCACGATAGAGGGCGTTGAAAAGCGAGGTTAACGATGAAACGGTGTATGCCCCGGGTCGCCTTACTTCGCCGGCAATGAATACCCTGATGGAGCGAATTTTCCCGAGCGATACGGTTAGATCGAAATCGGAATAGACTTTTGAAAAGAGCTTCTCGGCCTTACCGGTGAACTGCTCAAGCGTCAGGCCCCAGCCAACCATCGTCCCCACCTGCGGAATGAAGACTTTTCCCTCGCGGTCAAGGGTGAGGTTGAACTCCTTTTCCACCCTTCCCCACAGGTAAACGATGACATTATCACCCGGACCAAGCACATAATCCTGGGCTGAAGGGATATCAATCGGGGTTTCGTTTCCCCTCTCACCGGCAAAAAGCTCGGTACCGAACGGTAGCAGCTCTGAGAACTCGGGCATGTCGTCAACAGAGCCGTGAGCGTCGGTAACCCTTCCACCGGTCCGACCTCCAGAGATGTCGTCGGCCGGGTGCGCCTGATCTCGTGAAGGTCCGTTGTCCTGTTCCGCCGGCTGCTCGCCATCGAAAATCTGGGGCGTTTCCCAATAATACTGGTCTCCCTCGGCAGGCGAACCCGAGCGCAGTTTTTTCAACAGAGCCTGCCTTTGTTCCGGGGTGAGATTGTCAACTTCCCCGGCCAGCAACCTGGTAAACCAGTTCAGGGAAACGAGAACAATTACCAGTGAGACAGTAAATACAACTCGTCTGACCATTTCTACCTTCCTATGACAGAAACTGATTTTTAGCGCGTTCAATCCATTGACGCCATCAGAATTGCAACGCCGATGCCAACCTCCCACCAGATTCAACCAATCGCTTGAACAGCAGATTGATAAGACGAACGGTCGGCTACGGTGGTAATGCTTTCCATAGGCCGAAGACAGAAACAGATTCCTTGGACCAGGGGAAAGATTTTCCTCGGGAAGGATATGAATTTTGGTGCGGGCAGGCGGCTGGGGTTTTTTTGAGAGCGGTTATAAGCTCAAATCTTTCAATTGCTTTTAAGTTTCTTATATTTTTTTGCCGGTTCGATGCGTCTTCTTCTCAACAGTTTCGCGGGCTTCACGTCTCTTATTAGATGTTAGTAAGGCCATTATTGCCAAAAGCTTAAACGGACGAAACGACTCAAAAAAGAAGGTAATCTCTTGACAACCCCTGGGGGTTGTAGTAATTTGACTGCTTATTTTTAGGGAGAAGTCACCCGGCTTCCCCGCACCGGATGGTTCTTGTGGATCTTCTGTTGCGCCCTCCGGTAGAGCAATAATATAGGCTCGAGAGTGACAACAATATCATAGCATAAATTCATGGAGACGAGAATGTCCTTTCTTAGATTCTCTACTGCGATCCTGGCAATCATAGCTCTGCTCTCCCCTGGTTTGGCTGCGGGTGGATTCGAGAACGCCCCATTCGGCATACAGGCGAGAGGCATGGCGGGTGCTTTTCGAGCCGTTGCTGATGACTGGACAGCGGCCCATTACAATCCCGCCGGCTACGCCCGTCTGCAGGATAATCAACTCGGGGGCAGCGTTGGACTCATTCACCTGCGTCACGAATTGAATCCGGACTATCGACTGGGCGGTACTTACGAGCTTGGTGTGTTCAACGACCAGGTCAATTACAACAAACACGAAGTCTACTCCAATCCCTCTGGAGGCTTCTTAGCCCGCCTTCCCATCATGGGGGAAATCGTCGCGGGATTTTCTATCTTTCAGCCCTTCGACAACAACATCACCTGGACGCTTTACGACCTCCCGCTGGCATATAACGACAGCCTGACGACGCCCAGCGATCAATACAGCAGCAACCTGGACGTCGTGGCATTCCAGCTAACCGTTGCCAGAGAAATTGTCGAGGAAAAGGTTTCCTTCGGGCTCGGTCTGCAGGTGTTGCGGGCCGACCTCATATACACGAATCTCCTATTCCGGGACAACCCCTATGAAGGTACACCGCTGGCGGTTCGCCCCTGGGATAAGATCACCGAATGGAACCACAACGATGGATACGGCTGGGGGTTTGGACTCCGGGCCGGCCTTATGTTTGACCTGACCGATAAACTGAACCTGGGCTTAACCGGAAGCATGCCATTCGACATTACTGTTGAAGGTACCAGCAAGCTTGAATACTACATGCCCCTTAATTCTGATCTGGTAGGTCTTGGCAGTATCGACGGCGAGGATTATGATCCGGGCACGCCCGAGTACCTCTTCGCGTCGGGCACCAAGATTGTCGACACGGCCGACTTCGAAGCCGAGCTCAAACTGCCGGCGTCAATGGCGATGGGACTGGCTTACAGCGTTTCCGAAAGACTGCTAATAGCTCTTGATGCCGAGTACACCTTCTGGTCCAGTTACGATGGGCTCAATCTGGTCTTCAGCAACCATCGCGGACTGACCGGTGCGGCCGACACCAGCGCATTCGTCAGAGAGTTTTTCACCGCTGACGTCTCTTATCCAGTTGACTGGAAGAATAGCGCAAGGGTAGCTCTGGGAGCGAGGTATCATTTCCGGGATCTGTTGACCGTTTTGGCCGGGTGGGCCCTTGACCAATCACCGGCCGGTGAATCCGGCAACCTGTCGCCGCAATTTATCGACACCGGTGACAAGCGCACGTTCAGCAGCGGTATCATATACCATCACAACCAGTGGGACTTCGGGCTGGCTGGTAGCTACACCAGGTACCCCGACTTAACCCTTTCCGCGGAAGATTCTGATAGCGACGGGCTTCCGGATTACATGACCGGACAGTATAAAGCCAGTACCTACGAAACCTTCCTGTCATTCAACTACAGGTTTTAAGGAGATCGACAATGAAGATTTTCATCAGAATATTCGTGTTGGTACTGTCCTTGACTCTCATCCTGACTGTCGGCTGCTCCGATCGTGGCACGAATGGCGGGGATGATGATGGTGGTGTGCTGGCTGAAGGGGGTCCTCTCGAGATGACTCACATCTTTGCCGAGGAGTTACTCTTCCAGCTGAAAAACGAGTACCAGTTTTTGGAAATGGTTGCCTATCGGCCAAGGGTGAATTTCGACCCGATATTTGGCGGCGAGCTCAAACCGGTCCCGGTGCTGATCCTGCTTGCCCCGCAGGGGAAAGACCAGTTCTTCTATTTCAATCACGGCCTTGAAGAACTGGCTGACGAGCTCATAGCTACCGGCCAGATTCAGCCTATGCTTATTGTATGTGTCAGCAACGACCTCGTATTCGGCGGTTATTTCTACGGCAGTCACTATCCGGCCGCGGGCAACTACGACGCGATTCTTGGTGGATCGCTGCTTGAACACATTGAGACGTTCGGGGTCGCCCTGAACGATCCGTCGAAGCGTGGCATCGGCGGCGTGGGCACAGGAGGCTACGGTGCTTTCCGCGCTGCGCTGCTCAACCCCGGCACTTATACCTCTGTATCCGCGGTCGACGGGCCTATGGATTTCAACGGCGCCGACAACAACAGCGGCTTCATTCCCATGTTCCTCGATGCTATCAACGAACAGGGTATATACGGCGGCACAAGTGAGCCGCCGGATTACGAGACCTTGTACTGGGTTTCATGTGAGAACGACGACACCCTGCTTGCGTGTATTTGTGAAGATTCCGTACGGGTTTGGGATGACAGCACCTACTTCATTTGCGGTGATTTCGATACCACTCTCGACACCGCCTACGCCGAGACCCTGTACTGGCACGCATGCGACATAGATTCGCTTCTATGCGAATGTATCGACTCGATGCAGATATTTGACGATGTCCAATACTTCATTTGCACTTCGGAAGATACCCTCTTCGACACGACGCAGTTCGATCCCGACACCCTGGTCGACACCATCCCGTTCTGCGGCGATTCGGCCTTAATCAGCTTTGAGGAGTTGTTTGATTTCATCAGCTTCGGTGTGGTTTTCGTTGACACTCAGATTTACTGCGTCGATTCCAGTGAGATTGATTACGGTGACCTGAGCAAGTATACGACTATTGATACCCTCTGGCCGCCATCCTGGCGGAACAACTTCGACAGCCTGTCGAGTTGCCAGCTTTCGCGGCTTTTCATCGGCGGCGCTCTGGCTTTTTCGCCTCACGATACGCTTATCTATACGCCGGCGTACAACGTGCCCCAGATCGACTCGCTTATCGGGATTAGCGATACCATGACGCTCTGTCCTGACGTTGTAGGTGTTGACGCCAACGACCTCGATTTCCACCTGCCGTTCGACAGTCTCGGCCAGATGTATGCTCCAATCTGGGAGGGCCTGTGGTTGCCCAATAACCTGGAGAGCCTTCTGGCAGCCGATACATCGGCGCTCAGAGGGGTTAACATGTGGATCGCCACGTCGCCCGAAGCCGGTCTTGGCTATCACGCGCAGACGACTTCGTGGATTACGACACTGCAGAACTCCAACCACGCCGTTACAACTATGACGTACAGCGGGTATGCGGGAAGTCCTGCCTCCTGCGACGAATATGTCTATGACCTTCTCAAAGAAATTCTTATATTCCACTCGGAGAGTTTCGGAGAGTAGGTAGCCAGACAAGTGGATTCAAGCCCGGAGGACTGGAATCCTCCGGGCTTTTTTGAAATGAACGGTCAATCAAGTTTATACGATCTTCTTTCCATCGGGGCCCATCCGGACGACGTCGAGGTCGGTACCGGGGGAGTGCTGATCGACCTTTGTCAGCGCGGCTACCGTTGCGGGGTTGTCATTCTCACGGAGGGTGAGATGGGTACCGGCGGATCGGCCGAAATCCGCGCCCGCGAAGTCGAAGAGGCCGCCCGTATTCTGGGCGTTGACATCGTGGCGACCTTTGACTGGGGCGATACCCGGCTGGAGGACAGCTATGAAAGGCGGCTTGAAGTGGCCAGGGTCATCCGCCAATGTCGTCCCCGAATAATCCTGGCCCCGTATCCCCATGTCGGACACGGGCGACGTCAGTCACACCCCGACCATGTTGCCGCCGGAGTCATCGCAATTAACGCCTCCCACCTGGCTTCGCTCAAGAAGGTCGATATCTCCGGCGAACCTCACCTGGTTACGAGAATCTTTCATTACTTCCTGCCACCCGGCGTGACGCCAAACTTCGTGGTCGACATTACACCTCACTTTGACCGGTGGATTGAAGCGCTATCGGCCCACCGCTCCCAGTTTCTCAACCCCGAGAAGTCACGGGATTATATAGAGCATCTGACCGCGATGGCTCGCTCCTTCGGCATGCAGGCCCGCGGCAAATACGGTCAGGGTTTTTATGCCGTCGAACCGGTGCTGATCAAGGATATGATGGCACTTGTCGAAGAAAAATAGCCTGAGGCGAAGCCGGCCCAAACCGCCCCTGTCTTACTTCTCCCGGCTTACGGCAGTACGGATTTTGTCAAAAGCTGTCCGGAGATCGATTAACAGATCGTCGATATGCTCAATACCGACCGACAACCTGACCAGGTTGTCTCCGATACCTCTGGCCCTGCGAATATCTTCCGGAATCGAGGCATGAGTCATCGAGGCCGGATGGTTGATTAGCGACTCCACCCCACCCAGTGACTCCGCCAGTATGAAGACAGAGGTCGACATCACGAATCGTCGAACGGTTTCAAAATCGGCCTTTATCGTGAAGGATAGCATCCCCCCGGGGAGTTTCATCTTATTCGGCACCGGTTTCCCATCTTGCCCCGGGTAGAAAATCCGGTCTACCATTGGAACCGTCTCCAGGTACTCTACGAGCTTCATCGAGTTGTACGAGTGTCGTTCCATTCGCAGGGGCAGGGTCTTCAAGCCGCGCAGGACGAGCCATGAATCAAACGGGCTCAGCGTTCCACCCACTGCGTATTGATTGAATCGAATCTTCTCGGCCAGTCCATCGTCGTTCACTACCAGGGCTCCCGCGACGACATCGCAATGTCCACCGAGGTATTTCGACGCCGAGTGCAGCACCACATCGGCCCCGAGATCGAGTGGTTTTTGTATGAAGGGTGTCGCAAAAGTGTTGTCGACGACGGTAAGGATATCTCGTCTGGTGGCGATTTCGGCCGCGGCAGCGATATCAACCAGTTTCATCAATGGATTTGTGGGCGATTCTATCCAGAACAGTCGGGTTCTGTCGTTGGCGGCTTTCTCAAAGCTCCCGGCATCCTCGCCGTCAACGTAGCTGAATGTAACCCCGAAGTTACGCATCAGGTGCTCGAACTGCCGATGGGTGCCGCCGTAGAGATCATCGACCGATACGACATGATCGCCCGGTCGGAGCAGATTCATCACGGCATTCTGCGCCGCTAAACCCGATGCGAAGGCATACCCGTGGCGCCCACTTTCCAGGGTCGCCAGGGCCGTCTCCAGTGCCTGACGGGTTGGATTGGACCAGCGTGAATACACGTACCCGGATTCATCACCCGGGTAGTCCACGCGGTAGGTCGAACTGGGGAAGATTCCGGTGGCAACCGAGCCGGTCTCATCACCTTCAACCCGTCCCAGGTGCACGGCTTGCGTTTCGAATTTCTTGTCGGCGAGGTCATCACTCATAATGTTACTCCTGCTCAAGCAGCCCCTGATCGCGCATCCATTCATCGCTGAACATCTTGCTTATGTATTTTCCTCCCCAGTCGGGCAGCAGGACAATCATAGTTTTGTCCGGTCCCAGACCTCTGGCATGCTCCAGCGCCACGTGCACGGCGGCACCGCTGGAGCCTCCTCCGAAAATGCCCTCCTTACGTGTCAATTCACGGGCCGTCTCAAAGCACTGTTTATCGTTAACCTGGTATATTTTGTCGATAACGCTGAAGTCGATCGTCGGGCAGAGCATATCCTCGCCGATACCCTCAACCAGATATGTCTGCGGTTCTATCAGGGTACCGTCCCGGTGGTACTGGTAGTAGACTGAACCCAGGGGATCGGCAGCCACGACCTCGATAGCAGGGTTCTGTTCTTTCAGAAAGCGGGCGGTTCCGGATACCGTGCCGCCGGTCCCGATTCCACCCACGAAGACATCGAATTTTCCGCCGGTCTGCCGCCAGATTTCCGGGCCGGTGATCCGGTAGTGAGCCTCGATGTTATCGAGGTTGAAATACTGCCCAACGTAATAGGAGCCCGGTGTCTCCCGGTGAATCCTTTTGGCCGTTTCATAGTAGCTTTCGGGTGAGTCGGCCGGGACGGCGGTGGGGCATACATGAACCTCGGCACCAAAGGCCCGAAGGGTGTCAACCTTCTCGGTTGACATTTTGTCCGGGATGGTGAATATCGCTTTGAAACCGTGGGCCGCTGCGAACATGGCTACGGCGGCTCCGGTATTGCCCGAGGTTCCCTCCACAATGGTTCCACCCGGTTTCAACTCGCCACGAGCCACGGCCTGCTTCAGAATATAGACCGCCATGCGGTCCTTGACCGACCCGGTCGGGTTGAGGAACTCGGGCTTTACCAGCACTTTTGCCCTGACGCCTCGCTCGGCCGTCATCGATCTGAGTCTTACAAGCGGCGTATTACCGATGGACTCGGTGATGTTATCCAGATAGAAACTGTCGACCGGCCGCAACTCGTTGGTATTTATTGAGGTTTTTGTTTTCCGCATTACTGGCCACCTTTTGGTTGTTAGATCTCGGTTACCCTGAGGGAACGCCCCGTCCGGCTCCTATTGAGGATTCTGTGAACCATCAAGGCCGCCCCCGATCACTGTTCTTATAAAAACAAGGTCGGCGCCCAAAGGTTCGCCGGGCCGATTTGGAGTCGTGCCACTGGAACTCCCTGCCGGACGTGGCATCAAGTCCAAAAATACTTGACAGAAATCATTGAAAAATTTAAGATATTTCCCGCTTGTTCGATAATATATACCACACTTTGTCGAACAACAATGTGGGACCGAGAGTCTCTGCAACGAAGCGTTTTGGAGGCTGAATATGTTCTGTGCCAACTGTAGCGAAAAGATCATGGGTGACATGGTCCAGCAGGGTGGGGAATATTTCTGCAGCGAAGAGTGCGCCAGCCTGGCGGCAGGAATTGATCTTGACGATACCAACGGTTACTACGACGAAAACGATTCAGTTGAAGACTTCTTCGAAGAGTACGACGAATAAGCGCTACCATATTTGACGAGCCCGACCGGGTTCAGTCGCGGGAGATTTTCAGGATCTCGTATTGGAGAATCCCGGCGGGAACTTTTATCTCTAAGACATCACCAACCGATTTACCCAGAAGAGCTGCGCCAATAGGTGACTTCACTGATATGATATCATTGTCAACATCGGCCTCCTCCGGCGGGGCCAGAGTGTAAATAATTTCTTCCTGTCGTTTTAGATCTTTTACCAGAACTTTCGCAAACAGGTAGGCTTTGTCGGTTCGGATCTGGTCGGCGTCTACGGCGCGAACCCGGGTGAGCTTCTCGTGAAGCTCGGCAATCCTCCGCTCCAGATGTACCTGGGCTTCCTTGGCGGCGTGGTATTCGGCATTCTCAGACAGATCACCCATCTCCCGGGCCCGTTTGATTTCGGCGACAATCCTGGGACGCTCTTCAAACTTGAGCCTTTTGAGTTCGGCCTCAAGTTTCAGCCGCCCTTCTTTGGACATGTAAATCGGCTCGCTCATATAAGCGCCTAATATAACCTATTGTTTCTATTTGGCAACCGGGTTATAGCCGGTGTTGTTCCGAACAGGCCGTGAAAAGACCGTAAAGATAATTATCGACAGAGCCAGCCCGGGAAATACCGGCTCAACTTCATACCAGTAGGTTTTATTCGGGGTATGGTATTGCGACAGGTACCAGATCAGTGATAACCCGCCGGCGGCAATGATTGACACCAGGGCCCAGCGCGAGGGAAGCCGTCGCCTGCCGACGAACGATGTAAAGACCGGCACCAAAAGGGCCGGTGTGCCGATGGAGCCGAACACGTG
>CP070756.1:1180520-1191926 GCA_020348905.1 Candidatus Zixiibacteriota bacterium | reverse complement strand
GTCCTGGCGGTCGTCGTCATGATTCGGCTGACCGTCAATTTTAACCTGTTCAGTTATCCGCTCTCGTCCGGGCCTTTGACGAGTTGGGTAATTTATGGCTACGGCCTACCGGCGCTCATGTTCTTGTGGGCGGCGCGCCTGTTCCGCGGCGACGGGGACAGCGATGGCGATAACGACGTTAGAAACCTGTTGTATACAGGTGCACTCGTGTTCGCAGTGTTGCTTGTTACATTTGAGCTTCGGCTGTTCATTGAAGGATCATTGACTGCGCCGGGCTACAGCGCATTCGAACAGTTCCTGCAAACAATTGCATGGCTGTCGTTTGCGTATGGCCTGACGGCGGGACTTCACGGCAGTCAAAACCGGGTCGCGATATGGGGTGGTCGGGTTATGCTTGGCGCGGCCGTCGTGCACCTACTGTTTTTCCAGCTTCTAATCACCAATCCGGTTTTTACGCACGACGCCGTGGGTAATTATCCGATCCTTAACCGTCTCTTGCTGGCGTATGGCATTCCGGCGGTGTTCATGTTTGCGTTCGCACGTTTCTACCGACGCGATGTGACCTCGCAATTTGCACCAAGTGCCGCCATGGGGCTCGGAATTCTCGGTCCATCCGGAATCGGTCTCTTGTTTATCGATGAGGGGCGGTTGCTGTTAAAGAACAGATACCTCCCATCCGGTGTGATATACGGGTATTCGTCTTTGTAGGCCGAGTTGATGGCGGGACCCATATTGGTTGGCTCCGACCAGGTACCGTCTTGCTTTCGAAAACTGATGAATAAGTCGGATCGGCCAAGCCCGCTGCGAAAAGATGAGAATATCATATAACTCTCATCCGGGGCGACAAAAGGACAGTGATCAGGCACAGGGCTGTCGATCGCGGTGAGATGCCGACGATTGATGTAGACATCTCCATCAGGTTCCGAACAAAACATCTCAGTGGCTTTGTCGTCTGTGGTGCCGGTAAAATAGAGGTTGCCATTTGCCGCTACCGATCCGCAACTGTTCCTTCGATCGAAATTAACGTTGTTGTCCAGGTGACTTGGTTCTGACCATACCGCCGATGTTCGTACCACCATCCAGATATCTACCTCGCCCCTGTTGAGCCGCTTGCCATCCATCTCGATGGGCCGGTCGGATGAGAAAAAGATCCGGGTTCCGTCGTGAGTTAATACCGGGTAAAGGTACTTGAAGGTATCGCAGAATGTCGCGACCTGCGGTTCTGTCCATTTTCCGTCAATCAGCTTCATGTAGTGAATCTTGGCTGGGAACATACGGCCGAACCATAGCTCTTTCCCATCGGGGGCAAACATGGCGGCACTGTGTTCTTTGCTGGTCGAGACTATTCCCGGAGCAAAAAGCGTTGGTGTGTTGCCGGGCGGATCCTGACCAAGGTAGGGACCGGTTAGCATCGGGGTGCTATCTTCTTGGGTGTCGGCATTTGTTGCCAGAATTGCGCACAGCAAAATTACGATATGAACGGCGCGGAATTTCATGGTCGAACACCAGCTGCCATCGAGACTGCCAATGGGCCTATCCTTAACATGGTTTACTTTGTAGACGATAATAGCTGATTAGTGTTTCAGGTGAATTCGCGGGAATTGAAAGCTGCCTTAGTCCGGCAGCGTTGAAACGTAACTTATTGTTCTACAACGCGCATAAGGGAGACGGTGAGAGTCACCCGACAGAATGCGGCTGGCCAAAAATCGCGCACGAGGCAGGCTACCTTCTGCAATCGCTTGCGTCGGTCAGAAAATTTCAATATCCTGAAGTCATATTCACTATAGTGGCTCTCCCGATCATCGCCAGATTCGCTTCAATCCGACTTCAAGGGGAGAGAAATACAAAGCGAAGTTTACTATGATGCGATGCGTCACGTTATTCATCCTTTCAATATTGTCGCTCACGGTTGTGGCTGACATTCCGGCCCAGGAACTGGATACCACCAAGGTTCGCACAACCAAAAAGGTCAAAAAGAGTTTCGGGGAAATCGTCGCCGATATTCCCGGTGAAATTCTCAAATTCCCGTTTTACACGGCCGAGTTTGTTATCCATACCATTGCGACCAACCCGCCCATATCCGAAATCACCACCCTCATCGATATTGGAGCGGAGGCTAAACCTTATATACCGATCGTGGGTTACAGTTCACGGGCCGGAGTGAAATTTGGAGTTGGTCTTCGCAAGCTCAAAAAGATCGCCCCTACCGATCATATTAAGGGTAAGGTATACTACTCGACCAATGATTACCAGTCGTACCTGGTGAAGTTCCGAATTGAGAAGCTCTTTACCCAGCACCTCGGGCTGGATCTGTATTTTCGCTACAAGAAAAGGCCCCGCGAAAGTTTCTACGGACTGGGAATAGACAGCCGGAAGGACAAGGAAGCCAGCTATACTTTCGAAAACACGGAATTCAAAGTCGAAATTCCTCTTCATACCGACGACAAAATCTATTTCAGCGCGATCGGTGGATACCAGATCAGCAACCTGTACGACGGCCGCCATCCCGATCTGCAAGGCGACCTTGATTCAATATTCGCTGACCCGGATTTCGCCCTGGAGGAAGGTCGCCTTGACGGCTCGAGGTACGTGACCTTCGGCAGCTCCTTCGAGTACGACGGCCGCGACAATCATGGCCAGCCGTCCCGCGGAACGCATCTTTACACAAGATTCATACGATTTGCCGGTGTTAATCGCTCCGAGGGTGAGGATTTTAGCCAATATACGCTGGATCTGCGGCAGTACCTCCATATCTGGCGAAAACGCATCCTGGCGTTCCGTGCCTACCTGCAGCGGTTTGATGCCAACGATGCCAACGAACGGGAAACGCCAATCTACATGACCAGCACGCTCGGTGGTATCGATGCCCTGCGGGGCTATGTTAAGGGTAGGTTCAGGGATAATGACCTGGCCGTTATGTCGGTCGAATATCGATATCCCATCTACGATTTTATCGATGCATTCCTCTTTGTCGACGAGGGCCGGGTGTACGAGAAGATGACCGACGAAAAGTTCTTTCAGGATTGGAAGTACTCTTTTGGCTTTGGCCTTCGCCTGTGGAATCCCCGCGACGTGACAGCCATGGCTCAGGTGGCGCGTAGCAAAGAGGCAACCAGATTCTATTTTGAGCTGGGGGCGACATGGTAGACGGAAGGTTGAAATCCCTTGTCGTGAAGCTGGCTATAATTGGGCTGTCAGCCGTGTTTCTGGCGTCGTGCGCAAACCACCCGAAGATTAATGCCGAGGGGCCATACTGGAAAGACGATGACATGAAGGGAATACCTGAACCCGAATATGAAGAACCTTCGCTGGTGTGGACGAGTTTGAAACGAACCCTTTCCGATCAGGCCATTGAACTGCTGGATATGGATCGAAATGTCCGCAAAATCGCCGGACGTCCTGTTCAGGCGAAAAATACTAATTGTTTTGACGAAGTACCCAATTCGAGCTGGTTCACCAACCGTCACGGACACCCCCAAACTCGACTGTACCGCGAGCAGATCGAGGCCGGTCCGGATCTGACCGACGGTCCGGATACATCCGGTGTCTGGGAAGTCTTCCGACCAAAGGTCGGGGGTGCCACGCCGGGCTTCTGGATCGAGGACTCCCGCGGCGATCAATACATAATCAAGTTTGACCCGGCTGATAATCCTGAGATGGCGACTGCCGCCGCTGCCATGGCGTCGCGTTACTTTTACGCCTGCGGTTACAACGTGCCCCAGGAATCCATTGTCTACTGGCGCCCGGAGAACCTCCGGGTGCGAAAGGGGGCAACCATTAAAGACCGTTCAGGCAATAAGCGGCCACTGACAATGAATGACATCAATGACATCCTCAAAAAAGCCAATCGCGAACCCGACGGTTCCATAAGGTCACTGGCATCGTTGAATGTCGGCAATGTTAAGGGTCCCTTCATGTACGAAGGAATCAGAAAGGACGATCCCAATGACTGGTGCCCGCACGAGCACCGGCGCGAGCTTCGCGGACTCTATGTGATGGGCTCGCTGGTCAATCATTATGACCTGAAAGATCATAACAGCATGGATGTGTACGTCGGCGAGGACGGTTCGGGATACCTGAAGCATTTTCTGATGGACTTTGGATCGAGTTTCGGCTCCGATGGTCAGTATGTGAAAATTCCCCGGAAGGGCTATGCCAATATGTTTGATCTGCGCGACATCGGCGTCTCGACGATTACCTTCGGGCTCAAGACCTGGGCGTGGCAGAATGCCAAGCCCTACCAGTACCCATCAATTGGCTATTTCGAGTCAGAGTTATTCGAACCCGACAAGTTTGATCCTATCGTCCCCAATCCTGCTTTTGAGCAATTGACCGATCAGGATGCTTACTGGGGCGCCAAAATAGTGTTGTCGTTCTCAGATGATGACCTGGCCGCAATTGTTGAGACTGGACGGCTGTCCGACCAAAATGCTGCCGCATACCTGTTGAAGACGCTGGTCGAGCGAAGGGACAAGATTGGCCGGCACTGGTTCGGGAAGATTAACCCTCTGGATTATCCCGCTATCGAAAGTGATGATCAGGGACTGCAGATCTCTTTTGTGGATTTGGCCGTTGAGCACGGCCTGGAACCCGCCACCGCCACCTATCAATATGAGATGCGGTATAAGGGAAAAGTCGTGCTCGGTGTTGCCGAAACTGACCAGACTCGAATCTCTGTTTCCTCGGATGAACGCGATCGATTGCTCTCGTTACTCCAACCGGCTGGTTCATCATCGACAGTGGAAGATGATGTCTTAGAATTGCGGGTGCGAACCAGGCGGGTATCTGGCGATGTCGGCAAGCCGGTGACATTTTGGCTGATGCCGGACCAACGTTCAAATGGATTCGCCATAGCTGGCATCAAGCACTAATGGCCCCTGCCCGGTAAAGGCACCATCCGCCACCGGGACGGCCGGTAACAACCATAACATCTTGTCTAACATAGTCTAAGCACGAATAGCCGGTTTTCGGCGACTCCCCGGAAAGCTTAATTGATTGTAATATAACGCGTTAACCAGATGCGGCAATTCACCCATCACCGCTCTGGATTCGCCCGGACAGCTAAAATCTTATATTAAACGTAATGATTTTTATGTGAAACATAATGAAATCCTTGACGTACTGCTAAAGACGGAGTACATTTGAGGCTATGGAGATCCGCATAAATCTCGATATGGTTCTGGTGAAACGAAAGATGTCATTGACCGAATTGGCGGGGCGGGTAGGTATTTCGGTGACTAACCTTTCCTTGCTCAAAACGGGTAAAGTGAGAGGTATTCGATTCTCCACTCTGGCAGCTATCTGTCGCGAATTGGAATGTCAACCAGCGGATATCCTTGAGTACGTGCCGGAGTCATCGCAGTCTGCGGCAAGTATATCTGATTATGAAAACAATATGGGCACAGGAGGCACTTAGTATATGAGCGAAAATCGTTTTTCTTTGGCCGGGTGGCTATCGATAGTAGCTGCTGTCGTGTTACCGCTGGCATTCATACTCGAAGGGATCACCGAGGTTGCTTTAGAGATCGGTGATATCGACATCCCCTGGGGTGTTGGTCCTGCCGATGCGCTATTCCTTTTCTACGCGGCGCTGGCAATCTATTTGTTGATGGAGTTCAAGCGCCTGATGTTTGAATATTACAGCTTCAGGGAAATCAGCACTGTGATCAACATAGCCATCTTTTGGCACATAATCTTCTACGGCGGTTCATTTATTCTTGAGACACTTTTCACTACCGTTTGGCCGCAGGACGACCTAGGCCTTCCCCTGTTCTTACTGGTTTTCTGGATTGTCGGCATCGCCGCGGCCGGGATTATCGACATAGTGATGGGTGTCATTCTCCTGCGCCACCGCAGCCGGTTCAACATGCCGGTGAAAGTATTTGCGTTATTGATTATTGTCACCGGGTTTTTCGAGGGTACCGTTGTCTTCTCGTTTCTGGCGCTCTTGCTCGCACCCGCTTCATACGTCGCTATGGCGTTCATATTCCTTCGCCGGCCCGAAGAAGTAGAGTTTGTTTAGTTTCGGCGTAAGTTCCTGTATCGCAACACAAACCAGATGAATCCGCCCAGCCGTCTATTCGCCACAGCTTAAGCTGCCAGACCGAATTCCGGTCCGAAATTACAGCAGTAGTCTTTCTGGGGTTTCTCTAATCCTGCCTCGCTCGCAGGATTATGTCGGCGATGGCTCTTACAAGCATCGCTACAGCTTCTCGACATCCGGATTGGCTTGACAAATGATGAGCGGAAATTGATATTGGCGGTCGTGAAAGACTTCACTTGCGGCCGCAACCGCAATGGGAGACACAATTATTATACTACGCAGATCTTTCTCAAATAACAGACCGGCCGATCAGGCGAGAATTCCATATACATGATAATTGGAGGCGCGATAGGTTAATATGACAGGAAAGCAAATTAGTATTCACGAGGTGGGGCCACGCGACGGGCTACAGGTTGAAAAAACAACCGTCCCGTTAGAGGACAAGATTCGATGGATCGACGCTGGCATAGAGAGCGGTATTGATATTGTGCAGCTCGGTTCCTTTGTGAATCCGGAAAAAGTGCCGCAGATGGCCGACACCGACAAACTCTTCGAGCACTACAACTCGTCCGGTAAGAAACCGGAGCGCACTGTTCTTTCCGGTTTGGTGCTTAACGAACGCGGGCTTGAGCGCGGGATGGCCTGCGGGGTGGATATGTTTTGCATGGGTGTCTCGGCGAGTGAAACCCACAGCCAGAAAAATACGCGCATGACAACCTCGGAGGCACTCACTCGCATCGTTGCTATGGCCAGGAGCGCCATGGCCGACAACAAGCGCGTGCAGGTATCGGTGCAGTCGGCCTTTGGTTGCGGTTTCGAGGGACCGATTGCTTCCGAGAAAGTCCTGGAGATCGTCAAGGAATATCTGAGTGCGGGTATTCGCAACATAAGCCTGGCCGATACGGCCGGACATGCTCAACCTCTTCAGGTGGAGGAATTGTTTAATGCCATCGGCGAACTTGACAACGGCCTGGAACTTGCCTGCCACTTTCATAACACCTATGGACTGGGGCTGGCCAACTGCTACGCCGCCCTGAAGAGCGGCGTCACTTATTTCGAATCAGCTTTCGGTGGACTGGGTGGCTGCCCTTTTACAAAGCTTCCGGCTGGCAATGTCAGCACCGAAGATCTGGTCCATTCACTTCAACGTATGGGATACCGAAAAGACATTCAGCTCGATACGTTGCTGGATGTGGCGAAGCAGGTTGGCGGCTTCTTCGGTCGTGAGCTGCCTGGCGCGGTCATGAAGTCAGGTTCTATTGTAGATTTCAAGAAGGGATGAACACGAGGAGTTAAGATGAAATTACTGGAGAACATTCGAGTTATAGACATGACCAACGTCTTGTCGGGACCATTCTGTACCTTGCATCTGGCATTGCTGGGTGCCGAGGTAATCAAGATCGAGGTCCCTGGCGGCGGTGACCTGGCCCGGCGACTGGGTAATGTTCCGGCTCTCAACCAGGAGCTAATGGGAACGAGCTTTCTGGCGCAGAATTCGAACAAGAAATCCATCACGCTCAATCTCAAGGCGGATGAAGGCAAGGAAGTATTCCGCAAGCTGCTAAAGACGGGCGATGTGCTGGTGGAGAACTTTCGCCCTGGCGTGCTGACTAGGCTTGGGTTTTCCTGGGATGAACTGGAGAAGATAAACCCGCGTCTGGTCTACTGCGCCATTTCCGGATTCGGCCAGACCGGTCCCGACGCAAATAAACCAGCCTACGATCAGATTATACAGGGTCTGTCAGGTGCCATGGATGTCAATGGTGACGAGCGCCTCCATCCTCTGCGCGCCGGTTTTCCAATATGCGATACCGTAGGGGGGCTCAATGCCGCCTTCGCTGTCATGGCTGCACTGTATCACCGGGAGCGCACGGGGGAAGGTCAGGCTATTGATATCGCTCTGCTCGACTCCATCATGCCGCCCATGGGCTGGGTAGCCGCCAATTTACTCATTGGTGGCAAACCGCCGGTCCCAATGGGTAACGATAACTTCACCGCGGCTCCTTCGGGTGCTTTTCGCACCAAGGATGGATTCATCAATATCGCCGCCAACCAGCAGAAGCAGTGGGAAGACCTGACCGACGTTGTCGGAGTTCCCGAACTGAAGACTGACCCTCGCTTCCAGGAACGCGACACCCGTAAGGCCAACCGCAAGGAATTGACGCCGATTCTGGAAGAGAAGCTCACTCAGAACACCACGGAACACTGGGTGGAAGCTCTCAATGCCAAAGGTATCCCGTCGGGCGATATCCTCAGCCTTGAAAAAGCGCTCAAGAGCGACCAGATCAAACACAGAAAAACTATCGCCACCGTGAAGGAACCGAAGCTCGGCGACATTAAGATTTTTAGTCTTTCAGCGCAATTCTCCAAGACACCCGGTAGTGTCGACGCTCCCCCTCCCCGGCTGTCGGCTCACACCGAGGAGATTCTGTCGCAGCTCGGGTATTCGAAGGAGGACCTGCAAGCCCTGAAAGAGAAGGCCGTTATTTGATGAATACGATTGGAGTAAGATAAATGGGAATGACATACGTTCAGAAGATCTTAGCCAGAGCCTGCGGCAAAGAATCGGTTGAGGTTGGTGACGTGGTCGAGCCGAAGGTGCATCTGGCCATGTCGCACGAAAACGGCGCTATGGCGATGAACCAGTTCGTCGAGATTTATAAAGGCACCGATCTGGAGGCAAAGGTCTGGGACCCTGACCGCATCGCTATCATCTTTGACCACCGTATCCCGGCTGAAAGTGCCAAGACGGCTACCAACCAGAAGAAGCTGCGCGACTTCGTCGTAAACCAGAAAATCAGCAAGTTCCACGATATCCGCGGCGACGAGGGTGGTATCTGCCACCAGATACTGCCTGAATACGGTTATGTGCGACCCGGGTATGTAGTTGTTGGCACCGACAGCCACACCACCAGTCACGGTGCGCTGGGAGCGTTTGCCTTTGGCATCGGCGCCACTGAGATGGCGGCGGTATGGACGCTGGGTCATGTGTTGAATGTCGAGGTGCCGGCCACGATAAAGGTTGATGTCAACGGTAAGTTGGCCGAATACGTCGGACCGAAAGACCTCATTCTGTACCTGATCGGCAAAATAACCGCCGAAGGTGCCAACTTCAGAGTGCTCGAATATCACGGAGACACTTTCAAGAACATGTCGACCTCAGGTCGTCTGGTTGTCTGCAACATGTCGGTCGAGGCCGGTGCCACCTCCGGAATCGTGCCGGCCGATGATGAAACTCTGCGTTATCTCAAGCAGGAGGCCGGGGTGTCCGATAAGCTTGAACTCTTCGGACCGGACGATGATGCCGTTTATGAGCAGGTGATCGAAATTGATGCATCGACGCTGGCTCCGCAGATTGCCTGCCCGCATATGGTCGATAACATCAAGACCGTCGATGAGGTTGCCGGTACGAAGATTGACCAGATTGTTATCGGATCGTGCACCAACGGCCGACTCGATGATCTGGAAGCTGCCGCCCGAATACTGAAGGGCAAGAAAATCGCCCGCACTACCAGGATGCTGGTTTTCCCGGCCTCGTGGCGAATCTATCGTGAAGCATTGAAGCGCGGTTATCTTAACGATTTGTCCGAGGCGGGAGCGGTTGTCTGCAATCCCGGATGCGGCGCCTGTCTGGGCGTTCACCAGGGAGCATTGGGTGACAACGAGGTCGCCCTGGCAACTACCAATCGCAATTTCAAAGGCCGCATGGGCAATCCTAAAGCCGAGGTTTACCTTTGCTCGCCCGATGTGGCCGCTGCCAGCGCTGTCACAGGTACGATAACCGATCCGAGAGCAGGAGGTCGCTGAAATGGGTAAAATCGTTCTCAAGGTCGGTGATGATGTTTCCACCGATATCATCTATCCGGGACGTTTCATGGCCACGGTACTGCCGACGGAAACGCCGCAATACACTTTTGCCGATGAAACCGAATTCAACAAGAAGCTGAACGCAGGTGAAATTCCGCAGGGAAGCTTCATCGTTGCCGGAGAGAATTTCGGCTGCGGATCGTCGCGTGAACAGGCCGCTTCTTGTCTAAAAGGATGGGAACTGGTTATCGTAGCCAAGCACTTCGCCCGCATCTTTTTGCAGAACGCCATCAATCTTGGGCTGCAGATGGTTATCTGTCCGGATATTGAGGCGGAGGAAGGTGACGAACTTCAGATCGAAGGAGAGGTGCTCAAAAACCTCACCAGCGGCAAGGAGTTCAAGATTGTCCCACTCCCACCGGCACGCCAGGCGATTATCGATGCCGGCGGATTGGTCGCCTATACCAGAGCGCGCCTTCTGGCCGGGAAATGATCCGGGGCGTGAAATAGGGGAAATCATAATTTTCGGCAATTCGCCGCTAAAGGAGCCCTATTTTTCCGGCTGAAGGTGGCTGCGGGGATTGTTCAGACAGGATTGCGGCAACCTTTTACAGCGGTAAACGTAGTCATTACCAGGAAGATCTCGTGATCGTACTCGGATCAGGGATTTAGAATAACTCAAGAAACAGCAGATCCTTCTTAGAGAAGATGAAATCGAGATTCTTGACGGCTACGGCTTTATGGTGCACTTGCCTCTTTATCTGGACGACCAACATTTCTGATCTCGGTCAGGAAGCAAATCCTGATTCAGCCGATACGAAGCTTACCTCCGCCCTGGACAATCTGAAGCTTCATCTGGATCAGGTCATGGAGGAAAACCCAATCCCCGGTGCAGCTGTGGCGGTCGTGTCAGGCGACTCGATCCTGCTTGTGTGGACGTCGGGACATGCCGATCTTGCCTCGGGCAAACCCGTAACAAGCCAGACCCACTTCACCATCGGCTCCTGCACCAAGACCTTCACTGGCCTCGCGTTTCTGAAACTGATGGATCAGGGACGCATCGATCTGGATACGCCGGTGCGGGAAATTGCCCCCGAGATAACAATCGATAATCCCTGGGAATCTACTGATCCGGTAAGAATCATTCACCTTCTGGAACACACGGCCGGTTTTGATGATTCCCGCATGAACTGGTTCTACTTTGACGGCCCCGTCAAGTCGCTCCAGCAGGCGATGCAGGAAAAGTCACAGCTTAGAAAGGTTAGGTGGAAACCGGGTACGCGCTTCGGTTATTCCAGTCCGGGATACACCCTTGCCGGTTACCTTCTGGAGAAGATAACGGGAAAATCGTACGAGGAATTCCTTCGTCAGGAGATTCTTCTTCCGCTCAGTATGGAGACTTCCCGCATCGGGGATGGTGAAGCTCAGCGCGCGCTGCTTGCTACCGGTTATGATCGAAACATTGAGCCGCTGCCGTTGTGGTACGATTACGATGTTCCCGCCGGTGCGATGCGGTCTTCCATTGACGAGATGGCTCGGTTCGTCCAGTTCATGCT
>CP070756.1:1172642-1180420 GCA_020348905.1 Candidatus Zixiibacteriota bacterium | reverse complement strand
CTCGAGGCATCCTGGGTGTTGCTGAGAGTGTGTATCAGCCCCAGCACGGTGCCGAGAATACCCATGGTGGGTGAGAATCCACCGGCTTTCTGGAAAAAGGCTATGCCTTTCTTGTGGCGCTCTTCGACATACGCGATCTCGGTCTCCAGGATCTCACGTAACGCGGTCACTTCGGTGCCATCAATCACCAGTTGAATTGCTTTACGGAAAAACGGGTTTGAGATCCGTCGCAGGTTTGCCTCCAGTCCCAGGATCCCCTCGCGCCGGGCCTTCTCCGAGAGCTTCACAATCTGTTCAATGGTATCATTGAATGGTCTCGACTTCCCCGAGAAAGCCAGCTTGAGATAGGTGGGGACTTTTAACACTGTTTCCATCGAAGTGGTCACGGTAGTAGCTCCCAGCGTGCCACCGATGACGATTAACATCGGGGCCAGCAGGAAGATCGAGCTTATGTGACCGCCCTCAAGGACGAACGAGCCGCCGATGGCGCCAACGGCGACGATTAGACCGATAATTGTGGCAAAATCCATCTTTCTATGGCCAGTTTTCCGCCGCTAAATTGGTGTATTTCAACATCGAGGCAGTTATCTGCCTCTTCTGTTGGATTATCGGCACAAAATCGGTTTAATAAAGGGTAAAACGGCCCTCAGGAGCTCAAAGATGATGGATTGGCCAGCTGAGAGCGGGCTCGGCCTCGGAATCATTCCTGCATCTTGTATTCGGCCAGCTTGTTTCGAATTGTCCGAGTAGTAATCCCCAGCGCCTCGGCGGCCTTGGTCTTATTCCCGTTGAACTTCTCAAGGGTTTTAAGGATCAGATACTTGTTCCCCTCCTCGAGCTTCATCGGGACCTTAAGGCTCGGCAGGTCATCGGCCACGCGGCCCAGGACAAGATCGGTCGGGAAATCATCCTCGGTCAGAATCTCACCTTTTGAGGTTACCACGGCGCGCTCAATAAGATTCTCCAGTTCGCGGACGTTTCCCGGCCAGTGATAGTTCATGAAAAGATTGACCGCTGCCGTATCGATGCCCTGCACTTGTCGTTGATTCTCCTGGTTGTACTTTTCGATGAAATGCTGCACAAGAAGCTGAATGTCTTCCTTGCGCTCGTTAAGGGGACAGAGATGAATGGGTATCACGTTGAGTCGATAGAAAAGATCCTCGCGGAACCTGCCGGCGGAGATGTATTCCTTCAGATTTCTATTTGAGGTAGCGATGATACGTACGTCGACACTGATGGTGGTGCTCGAACCGATACGTTCGAATTCCCGTTCCTGCAGAACTCGCAACAGCTTGGATTGGAGATTCATGGGCATTTCTGATATTTCGTCCAGCAGTAGCGTGCCCCCATCGGCCAGTTCAAACCGACCGCGGTTGGTTTTCTTGGCATCGGTGAACGCCCCCTTCTCGTAACCGAACAACTCAGCCTCGACCAGATTCTCCGGAAGAGCCGCGCAGTTGAGCTTTATGAAAGGCTTCTCCCGCCTGTTGGAGGCATAGTGAATCGCCCTGGCTACCAGCTCCTTACCCGTCCCCGAGGCGCCGGTAATCATAACCGTCGAACGTGCATCGGCGACCGAGGTTATCAGATCGAAAACCTCCTTCATGGCCTTTGATTTACCGATAATATTCTGAAAGCGGTGAGCCAGATCCTTACGCATGATCTCATTCTCTGACTTCAACCGCAGCATCTCGGTCACCCTGCCGAGAATATGTTCGATAGTCTCCGGCAGAACCGGCTTTAGGAGAAAGTCATAGGCGCCAAGCTTGATGGCCTTCACCGCAGTTTCGACCGTGCCGTAAGCAGTCATGATTATATAAATCGTGTTTGGATAAATTTTCATAGTGTGCTTAAGCAGGGAGATACCATCGATTTCTTTCATCTTGTAGTCGGCCAGGATAATGTCAAATTGGCGGTCCCTGAGCAATGTTATCGCTTCCTCACCCGAGAAAACCGCCTGACAGTTGTAGCCGCTGCGACGCAGAGTTTCGACCAGGAATTCGTTCACAAGCTTGTCATCATCAACCACTAAGACGGAATAATTCATAGCTATTACTCCATGCAACTACCGCTGATAGGAACCGGCATCAGCAGATAGAAAGTTGCTCCTTTTCCATTCTTGTTATTTTCCGCGTAGATTTCACCACCGTGAGCCTTGATTACTTTCCAGGCGACCGCCAATCCCAAACCGTTGCCCTCACGCTTGGTCGTGAAGAACGGCGCGAAAATACGATCCAGATGCTGCTTTTCAACACCACATCCGTTGTCAGAGATAGCGGTCTCAATTATGGTTTCGCCTATGCCGAGCATAATCCGGTCGGCATGCCTGGCCAGTGCTATTTGCCGGGAAAGTCTCTGCATGCCTACCTCGATAAGCCCACCCTCCTGACAAGCTTCGACGCAGTTGCACAGGATATTGAATAACACCTGCCTGACGAGCATCTTGTCCAGGCATAGCATCACGGGCTCGCTGCCAGCAAGCCCGGCCGGAATATAACTAAGGCTGACCTTTTTCAGTTTCGATTCATTATCGCTTTGGAATTGCTCGATGGTATCGCGGAGGAAACTCTCGTAATTGACCTCAACTTTGTTTACCTCTTCAGAACGGGTATAATTAAGCAGTGTTTCAACCGTCTCGTTGAGGCTACTGACACCACGGATTATTTTCTCCACCAGCTGTTTCTTGGGATCGGAATCTTCCAGATCACGTTCGAGAAGGGCCGCAAACCCGCCGATGCCGGCCAGAGGGTTGCGAACCTCGTGAGCCACCGTAGCAGCCATCTCACCCAGAGCAGCCAGAGTGTTAAGGCGGGCGATCTCCTGCTCCATCTTCTTGAATTTGGTAAGATCCTGGAAAACCTCCACCGCACCCACCAGCCGGTTCTGGTCATCCCTGAGAACCGCGGTTGAAACGGACAATTGCAGCCGCGTCCCGTCCGGCAATTCGATTCTCTTCTCAACCGAATCCACCTCGCGACCGGACTCGGCGGCGCGCAGGGCATTCGCGCTCACCGGCGTGCCGGGAGGGATCACCTCCCGATATGGTTTCCCCAGCGGCTCCCGACCGGGAATGCCGAGAATTACCGACGCGGCAGGGTTGAAGTGCGTAATCCTGCCATTGAGATCGATGGCTATAACACCGGCTGAAATGGAGTTAAGGATACCGTTGAGGAATTCGGTTGCGGTAGTGTTTCTTTCGTTAAGGTCGACCAGTTTCTTGTTAGCGTCTACAAGCTGCTCGTTCTGAACGCTGAATTCGTCCTTCAGTTCGATGTACTTGCGCTGCAGCGAGTTAATGATTCGCGTGAAGGAGGCGTAAGAGTCGGCAAACCGGGATACCTCGTCGGCTGTGTCTGCTGGATCGGAAATTAATTTGCTCTTCTCATCCATGATAAGTGTAACTCCTCTAACCCAATGATATAACTTTTGATGTCACCGGATTTCAACAAAAACTTTGTCAAAAAGCGACCGGAACGATTCGGTGAAGCAGGCCCGGATACGGCTGCGAATTCAAAATCTTGTTTGAGCGGTAAAGGCTTGCTGGTATCTCGGAATCACCGTGGAATCGCGACGGCATTACTTGTCGCTATTGGAGCCGACAAGGTTCCCGTGTGCGTCGAGCCCTTTCGTGCGGCGATCCATCAATTCCCTGAAATCCTCGAGATTGGCGGTCACGAATTGGCGGACCTTGTTGGTTTCATGTTGTTCGAAGGCTCTATGGACTATCTCGTCGAGCTCGAAAAGGTCGACCGGCTTTATGACGACATCAAAGGCACCCTTCCGGAAGGCGCCGACGACATATTCAACCAGCGGGCAGCTTATCAATATGATAACACAGATGGTACTGTCTACGGCGAGCAATTCATCGAGTATTTCGGTAGCTTTCGCAGAATTAAGTAAGTGATCAACTATAACGACCCCACATTTTTGTTCCACCGTGACTCGGACTATATCGTCGCGGCGATCTACCGTGATGGCTTCGTATCCGATATGTTCCAGAAACTCTTTCAGAGTATCAGCGATGGACGGGTCGGGCTCGGCGATGATAATCCTGACTGGTTTTTCCCGTGCCATAACCT
Organism: Candidatus Zixiibacteriota bacterium; assembly: GCA_020348905.1. Classification (GTDB taxonomy): domain Bacteria; phylum Zixibacteria; class MSB-5A5; order GN15; family FEB-12. The sequence continues at coordinate 1,176,341 of CP070756.1, read as the reverse complement.
GTTATCCTTGCGTTTCTTTTATTTTCTCCTCAACCACTTTGTAGAGTTCATTAATGTTGAAAGGTTTGATAATATAATCGGACACTTTTTGCCTGAGGGCGGAAACAGCGGAATCCACTGACGGATACCCGGTCATTATGACCACGGGAATGTCCGGGTACGACTCTCTGACTTCGGAAGTCAGCATTAACCCATCCATGTTAGGCATTTTCAGGTCGGTAAGCACCAGGTCAATCTTCTTGGAGCGTAATATCTCCAGGGCTTTTTCCCCGCTTTCAGCAATGGATATATCCCATCCCTGATCAGTAAAAAAGTCGTAGAGAAGGTCTCTAATTAGCAGCTCATCGTCGACTACAAGGATTGAATGCTGATTCATTTGTCTTTTCCCGTCGCAGTTAGCGGCCGACCGGACGAAGGATTAGCTCATTTCCATATGTCTCGGGCAACCGGTGTAATTGGTCAGTGCTGTCAACCAGGTTTGTCAATTCCTCAATTACGGGCGGTACGGTCGTCAATCGGCATTAACCGACTGGTACGAATCAAGCGCCTCCGCTTCCGTCGCAAAAATCTCAAATATGTGAGACAGTTGCGTTATCTCGAAGATCTCCTGTACGTAAGCGGCAAGATTAGACACGGTCAGCCGACCCTTATGGAGTCTGGCGTCCTTCATTACCGACACCAGCACCCCCAGACCCGAGCTGTTAATGAAATCAACCTCGGCCAAATTCAGGTGCAAAAGGTTCTTTTCTTTCTCCAGAAGAGCTTTTATCTCATCTTTCAAACCGGCTCCGCTGGCCAGATCCAGACGGCCCTTAAGGTGGAGAACAACCACCGCACCTACTTCCTTCATGACTATTTCCATCAATTCCTCCGCTGGACTATCTTAACATTTGCTTAATATCTTTTTATCATCTGGCTCGAACGTTATGGAGACCTTCAGCCCCCCCCTTTCGGTTTCCCGAAAATTGACGGAACTGGCGTAGTGTCCGATTATTCCAATACCACGTCCGCTTTCAGCCCATTTGCGAGAGGGTTGTCGTTTGCGGACCTTTTCCAGCCCTCCCCGGCCTTCGTCAATTATATCGGCAGTCACTTCCCTTTTTTTTATTGTCACCACAACTTTAATCTTCTTCTTGGGATCCAGCTTGTTACCGTGGAGCAGGGCGTTGTTGAAAGCCTCGCACATAACCACCAGGACACTTTGTTTGGCCAGACCGGTCATTCGGTGTCGGGCCAGAACCCGAACGAGGTCATTGAGCATCCTGCCCTCGGCTTCCAAAATGGAAGGATATGTGAATTCATAACGCGCCATGACTAATCCACCCGTATCTGCAGGATCGTGAAATCATCGATCGAATCCTCGCTGCAGCCTTCGGTAAACCGGCTCACCGAGTCGCGCACCTTAAGACAGAACTCCCTTGGCGGGGTGTCCTTTTCAACCGTAAAAACCTGCTCCACCCGATCTCGCCCGAATAACTGACCGTCTCTATCGGCCGCTTCCGTCAAGCCGTCAGTGAAGAGAAGCAGCCTGTCATCGCTCGCGATGGCGTGCTCTCCTTGTTTATAGCTGATACCCGGAAACTGCCCGATGATAGGGCCTCCGCTGGCAAGCTCCAGCATCTTCTTATCCCTGTTATCCCAAAACAGGCCGGGGATGTGGCCGGCGTTGCAGTATGTCAGAATACCTTCCTCCAGATTGAACCTGCAGAAAAACAGGGTAACGAACATTTCACGATGTTTGATAATCCCGCTGGCCAACATCTCGTTTGTTTTTTCAGCCAGCCGGGCCATCGGAATGTTCGGTCTGGCATCAATAGCCGACTTTATTATGCCGGCGGCCGCCGACATAATTAGAGCGGCCGGCACACCCTTGTTGGAAACGTCTCCGAGCACTACCACGAAGTGTGAATCATCGATCCCGATAACATCATAGAAATCGCCTCCGACATCCTGAGCCGGAAAGTAGACAGCACCGATCTCAACTCCCTTGACACTGTCGACGTCCTGCGGCAAGATTGTCTCCTGCACCTGCCGGGCGATGGCCATTTCCTGCTCGACTTTCTGGCGCTTAAGTTTGTCCTTCACAAGCAGCGAGTTGTCAATGGCGACTGCCACGAAGTTCATCAACATCTCCAGCATTTCCCGATCCTCTTCGGTGTAATTGCCTCCGTCGGCCTTGTTAAAGACCATCAGGACGCCGAAGCATCGCTCGGCAGTTTGTATGGGGAGCGACAGAATCGAGTTGATCTGTATACCTTCCTCGGCGACGATGCCCATGTCGCTCAGGAGCACCGGCTGCCGATTTTCGAAGGTGTAGGTGGGCAGATTGCCGTCTTCTCCAAACGAAAGAGACTTGACGAACTCCTCCTTAACACCCCAGGAGATCTTGCATTTCAGTTCTCCTCCCGTCTCGAGCAGAATAGTGCCCACCTCTCCGTTAACCAGACGAATAGCCATGTCCATGGCCACAGACAACACGGCGTTGATTTCATGGATAGAGGTTACCACTGCCCCCATCGTGGCCAGATCGCGCAAATCGGCATTCTTGGCCGCCAGGCGGGCCTCCAGCTCGTCTATACGGTCTCTGATCTTTTCAACCGGCACCATATTCTATCAATATCGACAGAAATGGCCCAAAGCTGAGGCTGCACTGACGGAAACCGGTGTCAACACTGGTACTTATAGACTATTTCTTGCGAAATTTGAGCCGGATCGGAACGCCATCAAAACCAAAGGTTGACCGCAACTGATTATTCAGATAGCTGATATAGGATTTGTCGATTAGTTCCGGATAATTGGAGAAGAACACGAATGTTGGAGGGGTCACCTCCGATTGGGTGGCATAGTAGAAACGGATGTACTTCCCTTTTCTGGCCGGAGGGTGTTTCTTGCCTACCGCGGCCTGGAGAAAATCATTGAGCTCCGAGGTGGCAATACGCTTGTGGTTCTCACTGTGGACTTTTTTTACCAGCGAGAGCACTTTCGGCACCCGCTGTCCGGTCAAGGCCGACACGTAGACTACCGGCATACGGGAGAATCTCCCCAGCGTGGCCTTGAGCTCCTTACCAAAACGTTCCACCGCAACCTGATCTTTTTCGGCCAAGTCCCATTTGTTGACCGCCAGGACCGAAGGGCGTCGCGTCGAAATGATTTTTTCCATTATGCGCTGATCCTGAACCGACAGACCCTCCGCCGCATCTATCAGGACCACCGCCACATCGCAACTCTCAATTGCCCGATCGGTGCGTAGGTTGGTGTAAAATTCGATATTTTCGTGCACCTTGTACTTTCGCCTCAGACCGGCGGTGTCAATCAGAGTGTATTTTTGACCTTCGAATTCGAACGGGGTATCGACCGAATCGCGCGTAGTACCCGCAATTGGTGTAACCAGCAGTCTTTCGCCGCCAATCAGCTTGTTTATAAACGATGATTTCCCCACATTGGGCCGTCCCACCAGGGCCACTCGAATCGATTCCGCTTCACCTTCAGCCACACCCTCGGCCTCCGGCAACATCGACACAATTTTATCGAGCAGTTCACCAACGTTTCTCCCTACCGTAGCAGCAACCGGCAACGGATCGCCGAGACCCAGCTTGAGAAAATCGTATATCTCCATCTCCAGCTGCTCGTTGTCGGACTTATTGGCCACCAGCAGGCAACTCCTTCCCGATTTGTTCAGATTGCGGGCAATGCGAAGGT
>CP070756.1:1160217-1172542 GCA_020348905.1 Candidatus Zixiibacteriota bacterium | reverse complement strand
TGCTCAAAACCGAGCGCTGAGCGAAGGCGAGCGTTTTCACGGCCGGCTTCCTCAATCATGGAAATCTTGATCGAGGCATCCGTCAGTTCCAGCCGCAACTGGCGGTTCTCATTTTCGACCGAAAAAAGATCACTGATATTGCTTTTTACCTCGGCAAACGGCCAGTAAAAAACACTCAGAATGATCTGGTTTGAAAGAGGGCCAAAACGCGTGGGCAGAACGATAAGAACCACCGATAGAAGCAGAATCGATAAGAAATGTACATTCCTCCAGTGCCTGGAGAACAAATTGGTGATCCAACTCATCTCTTCGTGGCATCCCTGCCCGTCATGTGGTTATTCGACGTTATCCATCAGGGCGAGCACATCTCCGGGAGACGACGCTTCCATCAGTCTCGAACGATTCTGCTCCGACTTCATCAGATACGACAGACGCGCCATGACGTTCAGGTGGGCTCCGATGGCATCCTCGGGAGCGGCGATCAAAAAGAACAGGTGGACAGGTTTGTGATCCATGGCATCGAAATCCACACCCTTTGCGCTACGTCCGAAAGCAATGATGATTCCCTTGACGGCCCTGGTTTTCGCGTGCGGGAAAGCAACCCCGTAGCCAACACCGGTCGTTACCAGGTTCTCACGATCAATGACGTCTTTGAGCAACTGGTCGGCGTCTTTGACCATGTTGGAAGATGAAACCAGATTGACCAGCTCTTCGATAAGCTCATCCTTCCCACCGGCCTTCAAATTGAAGACGACCAGACTCTCGTCACAGAACTTGGATAATTTCAACGTTCAAACCTTTATCTATTTTAGTTTCTCAGCTTCGTCAACCAATAAAACCGGCACCCCGTTATCGACTCTGTAGCCCAACCCACATGGATCACACCTCAGCTGACTCTTATCGGCCAGGTACTGCAGCTTCCCCTTGCAGTTCGGACAAACCAGCTTCTCCAGAAGGTTCTCAGACAGGGTCATCTTATCTCCTCGGTATCTATTCAAATTCACCCATTCGGCGGTACTTCTCCAGGCGCTCCTGAAGCAGTTGCTCAACCGGCAGGGCGAGTAATTCCCTCAGCGCCTTTTGAATACTCGCCTTTACGATGGCCGCGGCCGCCTTCGGATCGTTGTGGGCTCCGCTTGGCGGCTCCTTGATAACCTCGTCGATTATTCCCAGGGCCACCAGATCATCCGAGGTCGGCTTGAGCGCCTCGGCGGCTTCGGACGCCTTGGCCGCGTCTCGCCAGAGAATCGCGGCACAACCTTCCGGCGATATAACCGAGTACCAGGCGTACTCCATCATCAGCACCCGATCACCAACGCCGATTCCCAGAGCACCTCCCGAAGCACCCTCTCCAATTATGACCACCACTATCGGCACCCGGAAGCGGGACATTTCACGAATATTGCGCGCTATTGCTTCCGCCTGACCCCTCTCCTCCGCACCGATTCCCGGAAAGGCTCCAGGGGTATCTACCAGGATCACAATCGGAATATTGAACTTCTCCGCCATCGAGAAAAGACGAAGGGCCTTACGGTATCCCTCCGGATGAGCCATTCCAAAATTGCGATACAGCTTCTCTTTGGTGTCGCGACCCTTCTGCTGACCCACGAACATCACCGGCTGATCATCGATGTAGGCAAACCCTCCCACCAGAGCTTTATCGTCGGCGTAGCAACGATCACCATGAAGTTCGACAAAATCGCGGCTAATCATCTGGATATAATCAAGCGTGTATGGTCGCTTGGGATGGCGGGAAAGCTGAACTTTTTGCCATCGCGTCAGACCGGAATAGATCTCCTGGCGAAGCCTGGTCAGCTTCTTCTCCATCGAGGCAATTTCGCCGCTGAGCTCTATCTCCTCTCCAACCGAAAAATCCTTCATGTCGGAGATCTTTTTTTCCAGTTCGATGATTGGTCGTTCAAAGTCCAGATGTGGTCGTTCATCCATAAGCAGTCGTAAGCCTTTTCCCTTCTGAGGGTTACTCCCGGCGCCCGTTGAGCCTTCGGCGCAGGGAAAATTTGGTTAATAAGATAAAAAATACGGCAAAAATAACAACCATAAAAAAGACGAGGGTGCCAAAGACAATCAGACGGTCCCAATAAAACATGGCCAGCGCAAAAAGCCCGTAAGCCGCTGCCATTGAGTAGAATATGACCACGACCTGGCGACGCGTAAAACCGATCAGCGAAAGGTAATGAAACAGGTGTCGGCGATCGGCCTGCATTATACTTTGGCCTTTCATAAGACGCCGAACCATCGAGGACAACATCTCCATCAGCGGCACACCGAGCGCCAGCAGCGGAACGTACAGCGCCGTTGCCGTGTACGACTTCAGCGGAATCGTCAGTGAAAACACCGCAAAGTAATAGCCGATCTGCATTGAGCCTGAGTCGCCGAGGAAAATGCGGGCCGGATACCGGTTGTACCACAGAAACGGGCTGAGAAAGCCGATCAGTATGAGCACGAATACCAGCACTGCTCCAACCTGGTAAAGCTGTCCAATAACCAGCAAACACAGCGCACCTATAAGCGAAACACCGGTTGCCAGACCATCCAGGCCATCAATCAGATTGATGGCATTAGTCAATATTACCACCCAGGCCACCGTTATAACCACCGAGAACGGGCCGATGTCGACGTTAACCGCTTGAAAAGGAATTGACAGGAGCATTACCCTGAGCCCGCCAAGATACAGCAGCAAGCCCGCCGCCACCTGCGCCAGCAATTTGATCCAGGCCGAAAGCGGCTTCAAATCGTCTGACAATCCAACAAGCAAAATCATCAGTCCCCCCAGAAAGATGTATACCACCGTATCGGTGAGTTCCTGATAAAGGTCGTTGAACATCAGATAACCGACAGCCACCGTTAGCCAGGTGGTTACGAACAAGGCCACTCCACCCATCAGCGGAGTTGGGCGTTTGTGTCGCTTGTGCTGACCGGGCAGGTCAAGGATGTTATATCTGTGGCCGGCTCTGATTATCGCCGGTATGAGTAGAGCGGCCAGAGCAAAGCTGACGGCAACAGCACTGAACAGGGCGATAAGGGGCATAACCTAAGTTCCCAGCCTTTTCTCCGACGGCCGCGGCAATAGGGCAGCCAGCAGGAAATTGACAATCAGAATAACCGGCAAGATAATCAATGAGATCGGTTTGGGGAAATATTTTAGAGAATATTTCCAGACCGAAACGTGGTGATACCACAGGCGTTTCACCTTCCCGGCGCGACTACCTTTTCCCCAGAAATGTATCCCGCCTGCTTCCGGGGCAAAAAAGTTGGTGTAGCCGCGACGATGAAGCCTCATACAGAGGTCGGTATCTTCCATATACATAAAAAAACGCTCGTCAAAACCGTTCATTGCCACAAACAAATCGCGGTGAATCATCATTACCGTTCCGGCCACCGACGACACTTCAGTGGTTTCCATGTAATCCGGCAAAGTATACCGTGCTCTTTCGCCATAAAAGAGTGACAGCACCGACCCGCGGGAGAACGAGAGATTGGCCAGGGTTGGAAAATTGCGGCAGGTGGCCTGAAACGACCCGTCCGGGTAGCGCATCCGACCAGACACGGCCCCGACTCGTTCTCGGCTCTGGAAAACGCCGGTAAGATGGCCAACCGCACCGCGATCCAGACACACATCAGGATTGTGAAAAAGCAGGTACTCTCCTTTGGCGATCCAGGCTCCCTGGTTACAGGCCGCCGCAAATCCCTCATTTCTGGTCATTTCGATGATCCTTGCTCCAGGAAAATGCCTCCGGACACTCTCAACGGAGCCGTCCGTCGAGCTATTATCAACCACAATCAATTCATAGTCGATACCATCAAGACCCTGCTTAAGACATGTGAGGGAATTATCCAGTGCCGGACGTGAATTGAAGGTAACGATTATAATCGACACCTTATGTCGATGGGATGTTTCCAAGATCGATCAATTAAGTTTGCCCAGCATCGACCTGATCCGCAACCACCACACCATCCAGATAGCCTCCCGCATAATCTTTTTGGACATTTTCGATGACCCGGCGATTCGGTCGACAAACACTATCGGAATCTCGTGAATTCTGAAACCTTTCCTCCAGGCCCGCATCGACATCTCGATCTGGAAAGAGTAGCCCGACGATGTTACGGCATCGAGGTCGATCGCCTCCAACACTTGTCGGCGAAAGCACTTGAATCCGCCTGTGGCGTCCCGTATCGGCATCCCCGTGATGATCCGGGTGTACACGTTGGCGAAATATGAAAGCAGCAATCGCGACATAGGCCAGTTGATTACGTTAACCCCCGAGATGTAACGCGACCCCAGGACAAGATCGTAATTCTGAATCTCGCGCAGGAAATCCTTTATATATTCCGGCCCGTGTGAGAAGTCAGCGTCCATCTCGAAGACGAAATCGTACTCGTTCTCGATGGCCCAATGGAATCCGGCAATGTACGCCCGCCCCAAACCGTCCTTCTTGTCCCGGTGCAGTACACTGACCTTGGGCTCCTCACTGGCAAGGCGATCGGCAATTTCGCCGGTACCATCCGGCGAATTATCATCGACAATCAGCACGTGGATTCTGGCATCCAGTGGCAGAACAGCGTGGACTATTTTTTCGATATTGTCACGCTCGTTGTAAGTTGGAAAAATGATCAGGGCGCGTTGTTGTGACATCTTAAATTAGGCTCTCTTCCTTTTTATCTTATTGCGTCGCGTGGTGAAGGCGTAAGTACCTATTATAACAAGCAAATACAGCGATGTCAAGGCGGTAACCAGCTTGCCCGTACGATACCTCATCGACTTATACTTAAACAGCACGCGCTCGGTACCGGCCGGAATTTCGACCGCCCTGAAACTACCGTAACTCCTCAGCACCGGTCTCTCGACACCATCGACATAGGCATGCCAGGCGTCGTAATAATTGTCGGTCAAGACAAGGATCTTGTTGCCGTCGCAATTGACTCCCAGTAATACCGAATCAACCTGGTAATCGATAATCCAGACCGAATCATTGCCGGTGGTGTCGACAGCATACTGCTGCTCGGGTTGCTGTTCCAGATACACCACCTGTAAAAAGTCATCGCTACCGGTTAGTACCTGCTCCCGGGCTTCTTCGACGCTATTGAATACGCGTGCACTGTCTACCAGGAAAGCCCGCGGCAGGGCATTTTCGTTTCTCCAAATCTTGATCACGCGAAAATCATGGGTGACCGCAACGGGCTCATCCCCAAAATAACCCTCGGGCACTTGCTGATCTCCCGGAAACATAATGTACTTTGCTCCCACCAGATTCAAGAACCGGGGATTCCGCTCGTTCCTTTTCGCGGGACCTCCGAGAAGATGATCGTACCAGCGAAGCTGATTGCCGTGGTAGCCAACTACGACTTCGGTCCCGTAAAACGGCAGAACGTCCTCAGCGATAATATGACTGGCCAGATTCATCACCCGGAATTTCCCCTCCTGACTGGTGAATATATCTGTGACCGGTTTCACTCGCGACCATACGGCATTCAAGTCGATAGTATTGACAAACCGCTGGTTGAAGCGAACGCCGTCTATAATTGGCAGGAGTATAAGCAGCGTGAGCGCCCACATGCCGGCTTTGCCGTTTCGATATAACCAAACGAATAGTGCCGCCAAACCTACGAATAAGAATGCCATCCAGGCTCCCGACTGAATCGAAGGAAGATTCATATAGGCTAAGTCGAGCTTGGTTACGCCCTGGGCGGAAATCCTGGGTGCTTCACTGTAAAACATCGAACTCCATAAGTCGAGCATGGTGCGGCCATTGATCTTGAACAGTATTGCCAGCAGAAGGAGTGTTCCCGGAAAACCGAACAGTAGATATTCGAACCTCCTGGAGAACTTCCCCCTGGCCTTCCGAGCTTCATCGATAATCGCCTGTGCACCCATTCCCGCCAACAGCGCCGCGCTGAAAGAGAAGATGAACATGATAATCGACGCTGACCGAAGGGATTTCACCATCGGTACCACGTGGAAAAATATCTTGAATATCGGCGTAGTTGCTCCAAGAGCGTAAACCAGCGCGAACAGCGCCAGTCCACCGAAGAAATAGGCTTCTCTTCGTCTGGAGAAAAAGAAACCGATGGCGGCCAGGAACAGAGCTATCGTAACCACCGACTCGGAGTTATCTTTGAAGAAGTTCTTACCCCAGTAAGGCCTGGACTGACTCTGACCGGCGTTCGTCCCCGAAAATTCAGGGATAAGTAGCGAAAAAGCCTCCTCTTCATGGAGTGACCACGATGTCGCCCACTCCCAGCCCTGCTTGGTGTCGGCCCGTGGAGAAAAATTCTGGGTGTACAAGTAACCGGGATAGAACTGAATGGCTGACAGAAGCAGTCCAATAACGACGGCATAAGCCGCCAGCGAGGCCGGCTGTATCAGCTTTGCCCACGATTTCGATGCTCTGAAAAGCACAACTAATCTGAAAACAGTGAAAAGACCCGCCGCCCAGAGCATGTAATACGACATCTGAGGATGCGGACTCAGGATTATCACGCCGATAACGAGACCAAGCAGCGAAAAATTGAAAAACGCCCTCTTGAATGTCTCGCTCGTCAGCCCCCGCTCCAAAAAGAACATGACCAGGGGGAATAAAGCCGTGACGTAGATTTTACCGTCGTGTCCCGGCGATACCAGCGAGACCAGGTAGGGCGCGAAAGTATAGCAGGCCACCGCCAGCAGACTCGCAATCTTCGACAATTTGAACTGTCGCGCCGCAAAATACATAAATAAGCCGGCCAGAAAGATATGGAAAAACAGCGTCCAACCCTGCCAGCGGTAAGTACCGGCTATGAACTTCAGCACCGACAGTGGATAGAATATGTCCCCGTGGAACGCCTCCACATATGGCATGCCACCGAATATATATGGGTTCCACTGCGGCACGGCTCCATGCTGCTGCACATACTCGACCAGAAAAGTCCGAAAGAACACGCCGGCCTGAATTTGATCCGACATGTGCAGCATCTTGTCGGAGAAAATGAAGTCACTGAAAAGAACTACCAGGGCGAGGAAGAGCACCGCGAAAACAAGAGGCGTAAAATATGGCCAATCCTCGGGATTGAACGATGGGGCCGATGGTTTGGCGTGAGATTTAGCGGATTTGTGCTTTTTTGCCAAGAAAATACTCCGAGTCAGGTGGCAGTCAGGTCAACCTCAATTCTGAGCGCATCATTTATCTTCAACCAGTTGGCGAAGCTTCCTGCGAAGATCCCCGACCTCCTCTTTAATTGCGGTCTGACCCTCCGCCATGAATCCCATAAGGAACAGACCGAACCCCAGACCTACCAGCAGGATCACCAGGTAGAGCAGCGGCAGTTGCGTTTCGCCCAGCCAGTACTTCAGATATATTGCCCACAGCCCGACCAGAAAGCCGGCAGCAAAACACGTGCTTCCAATCAAGCCAAAAAACAAAAGCGGTTTCTTCAGAAACGTTATCTGGAACTTCACCGCCACCATATCAAGAACACCGATCGGTATTCGCCAGATTGAAAACTTGGTAGCGCCCCAGTGACGCTCATACAGACTGATCGGCACCTCTTCCACGCGGAAGCCTTCATTCACCGCCAGGACTACCAGGTATCGGTGCCAGTCACGGCGCAGAAAGATATGCTGCACTACTTCCTTGCGGAACGCTTTCACGGCGTTTAAGTCATGTACTTTGAGACTGAATATCTTGCGAGAAATCCAGTTGTAGATTCCCGACACGAACCACTTCTTGTACCGACCCTGCTTCCACCCGGTACTGAGGTCGGCTCCCTCGGCAATCGGCTCTATCAGCCGCGGGATATCCTCCGGACGATATTGAAGATCGGCCGGGTAGAATACGTACACTTCTCCCCTGGCGACTGAAAAACCGGTCTGAAGCGCCTCCGTTAAACCCCGGTTTCTCTGATGGCTGGCGTATTTAACAAAGCTGTACCGCTCTGCCGCCTGCTTTATCTTATCCAGGGTACCGTCGGTAGAGCCATCGTCTACAAACACCAGTTCCGACTCAAACGGAGCAGTCTTGGCCATCTCGTCATACTGCTGGCATATCTCATCAATATTGCCCTCTTCATTGAGAGCCGGAATGATGGTGGAAACGAAAAAGTTATAATTCTTCGGGGCCGGCAATCTGCTTTCCCTTCAGTTGTTCATACTCTCTCTCGACCTCGCCCGCGTTCGGGGCAAGCATCAGCGCCTGCTCGTAATGCCGCAGGGCCTTTTCTTTATACCGAATATCGCCTGTCTGGCTGTAAAGATCGCCATAAAAATCGGCTGTTAACGCCTTAAGATTATAATTTGTAGGCGAAAACTCAACTGCTTTTTTCAAAAGCACTTCGGCCTGTTCGTAAAGGCTGTCCTCCCGCGCAGCCCGGGCCAAAAAAAGATAAACCGACATGTTATCAGGATACTGCCCGGCTATTTCCAGGGCCGACTGCTCGGCAAAGATGTCTCCATCCTGCGATTTTCGCACGGACAGCTTTTCGAACTCGGATAATTCATAGCCGTCGGAATCCCGGTTTCCGGTAAGGCCCGCAATTCGGTACAGTCGCGCCTTTCGTCGACCAATCCGGTAGCTCAGAACCTCCGTCGCTGAATCCATAATCGCGGGATAATCCTCCCTGGCGCGCTGCTCGTTGGTAATATCAACAATCAGGTGGGTTATCGGAAACCTCTCAAACAAGCCCGGATCCGCCTTGGACACCCCGAACATGTGGATGACACTGCGAAGATCATTCTCCAGGGTCAAAGCCGTGGCATAGGGACCACTGAGAACAGCACCCTTTGAAAGGACGATGGGCAAGTCGCGTCCGTTGTCACGCGCGGTATATGCCGGAGTGATCCACCATGAGTTAAAGTGAATGCCGCCCTCGATCACCACGACCGCCGTCACGATAATCACAGTCACTCTGCCGGTCAGGCGAAGCGACGGAATCCGGCGGGAACCGAATTGTCTCAACAAGACGAATATACCCACTGTGACCGCAACTGCCAGAGCAGCCACAACCAGTCGATAGTCTTCGTAGTAGAAATCGCCAACCGTTGTCTGAATATAGTCGCCGAAGATCTGGTAAATAAGCACCACCACCATCGGGAAGTACAACCCGAGCAGCAGGTAGCCCGGCCTGCCCGGAGATACCGATCGTCTCGCCTGCCAGAGCCTGGAGAGAACAAAAGCCGCCGCACCACATATCGGGTATATCAATACCAGCTGATAGCGCAGTGGTCGGTAGTTCCATATCATCAGCGCTCCATAAAACGCCGCTATCATAACGACAATAAAGATGTGCCCACTGTTAAACCGGCCAAATCCGCTTCGCCACGACTCTCTCCGCGTCGCCCGATACAGAATCATGCCGATAAACACCGCCGTCAGCACAACCGGTAGCTGCATCCGCTCGACGAGCCTGGACTTGTCGCCAAACGACATAAACTTCCATATGAAACCATCCACCGACTTAAGACCATCGGGCGGTCCATACAGGTTAAAAGCGTGCTCGCTCAGGTAGGCGGCCACCTGCTCACGCATCGGCAGGTACGAAACAAATACCCACACCAGCATAACGAACAAAAAGCCGGTCATGAACAAGGCGCCTCTGGTGTACCTGGTGCCCTTTCTCTCATAGAAGATTTCATATAGCAACAGGGCCGCAAAGGGGGCCAGAAATACCAGACCGATCATCTTACCGAAAAAGATCCCCGCTCCCAGCGAACAGCCGGCCGCAACGGCGGCCAGGCGGCCGTTGCTGTATACCAGCATCACCAGCGACAGGAAAGCAAAGAAAGCCATGACGTGCTCCAGAAACGGCACGCGGCCGTAGAAGAGTTGGTTGTAGTTGAACATGATTAGGAGCAGAAAGAGCACGCTCGCCAGAATACCCGAGCACCTGCGAACAAAAACGTAAAACAGCAGTAAGGCACCGAACGAGAAAAACAGTCCGACCAGGTTTGAACTCCACACGCTGACACCAAACAGTTTGAATGACGCGATTGCCGCCGGCGTCACTGCCGAGTTCAAAAAGAACGCAAAGCGGTTATCGTCAAACGGATTCAGATCTCCGGCCTGGGTGTACAATCTGGAAAACAGCGTGTATTGCGCCGGATCGGTGTATACATCGGTCGAGGTGGAAAGGTCAGTCGGCGCATCGGCATCGAGGTTAGAGAACCGCACACCAAAGCAAAGGCCAATCAGAATCAGCACCACCGCCAGCTCGACAGCCAGTTGCCTACGCGATCTGTTCACACTGGTATGAAAAATCGGTCACCCTCTGTGATATGAAGTCAATCTGGTCGTCGGTCAATTCCGGGTAAATGGGCAACGACAGAACACTACCGGCCAGCTTCTCGGTCACCGGAAAATCAGCTTCACTGTACCCGAGAAACCTCATCGATAGTTGCCGGTGGTTCGGCGCCGGGTAATGGATCATGGTCGGAATTCCGCGTTCACGAAGATAAGTCTGCAGTTCATCGCGCCGGTCTGTTTCGATAACATATTGATGAAAAACCTGGTAGTAATCATCGTTCATCTCGGGAAGCGTGATTCCGGCCTGGCTCAGACCCTCATGGTACCTCCGCGCAACATAGTTGCGCCGCTCGTTCCATTTCGCCAGATATTTCAGCTTGACTTTCAGGACCGCGCCCTGGATTCCATCCATCCGGGCATTGTACCCCACCAGATCGTGGTAGTACTTGCGCTCGCTGCCGTGATCGCGAAGCATACGAAGTTTTCTTGCCAGCGAAATGTCATTGGTCGTAATCGCGCCGGCTTCTCCAATTGCGCCGAGGTTTTTGCTCGGATAGAACGAAAATGTTGCCGCCAATCCCATTGAGCCAACACGACGATCCCTGTAGCGGGCGCCGTGTGCCTGCGATGCATCTTCGATTACGGCGATGTCTTTTTCCTCGGCAATTCGCAGGATTGGCGCCATGTCGGCCGCCCGGCCATATAGATGGACGGGAATTACGGCTCGCGTTCGACAGGTGATGGCCTTTTCCAGCAACGCCGGATTCATGTTGCGCGAAACCGGGTCAACATCGACAAGCACCGGTCTCGCACCGGCGTGAATTATCGCCTCGATAGTAGCGATAAAGGTATTGGCCGAGGTTACAACTTCATCACCAAGGTCGATATCAAGCGACCGGAGCGTCAGTACAAGGGCGCTGGTACCGCTGTCAACCCCGACACAGTACCTCGTTCCGCAGAACTCGGCGTACGCTTCCTCAAACTCCTGTACCGCCGGACCGAGCGCAAAAGTCGAACTTTTCAGGACCCGGTCAATAGCGTAATTAATCTCCGATTTGATGGATTGATATTGGGCCTGCAGATCGAGAAATTTGATATCCATAACCATTCCCTTGACCACCGTGAAAATAGCCACACGTACCGAACCTGTCAAGTTTGTGGAAGCCGCCGGGCTGACATCGACGATTTTCGTTGACAACACTGCTCCATGTAGCGAAGTTTGAGAATTACGGGCAATTATCAAACGAAAATATAGAATTAAGGTAGTAACTCGTCTTATTTGGAGGGAAACCGAGATGAAGCCAGCTCTTTTGATCGCCGGCCTCGGGTTGCTGGTGGCAACTCTTGCACCGGCTGCACCGATTGACCCATGCGTCGACTGTCACACCTTAATCACTCCCAACATCGTCTCTGACTGGCAGTTGAGCAAACACAGTCAGAACGACGTCCCGTGTGCCACCTGTCATGGCGAGGGCCACATGTCGGCCGACGACGTAGCCAATGTTGAGATCCCTACCGCCGGAACCTGCGAAACCTGCCACGAGACCCAGGTAACCCAGTTTTCGGCCGGTAAGCACGCCCTTTCCTGGGCCTCAATGAAGGCCATGCCAACCACCCATGCCTTGCCCATCGCCCTCAATGAAGGCATGAAGGGATGCGGCGGTTGCCACAAGATGGGATTGAAATCCGCCGAAGAAATTCAGGAACTGGCAGCCAAAGGGTCCTTGTTCGGCAACGCTTCCTGCGATGCCTGCCACACACGCCATGTCTTCTCGGTCGAGGAAGCGAAACAGCCACAGGCGTGCCAGACCTGCCACATGGGCTTCGACCATCCCCAGTGGGAGATGTACTCCGGCTCGAAACACGGGGTGCGCTATCTTCTGAAGCAGAAAGGGATTCTCCCCGAGGACGCGGCTGCTCCCACTTGTCAGACCTGCCACATGGCCGAGGGCAATCACGAAGTACGCACGCCGTTAAAACTATGCAGCACAATCCAAAATACAATGACCTCATGCGCGAAATACACAGATTTTTCGAGAAGAAGGTCAATCTCGCGGTCGAGTCCGGCATCGACCGTGAGCGCATCGTCATTG
>CP070756.1:1155987-1160117 GCA_020348905.1 Candidatus Zixiibacteriota bacterium | reverse complement strand
GGTTCGGTTCCGAATTTTCCGTCAGCCCAGTTGCCGACCAGATAACCTATCGCCGGCGCCGCGAACATAATCGCGGGGACTGTTACCAGCAAACTGAACTGCTTTATCTCTTTACCGGGCTTGCCCTTAGGCTTAGGGTAAAATGACGCCACTACACCCCGCCCTTACAATATTTAAGCCGGAAATATACCCATGGCCAAGCCAAAGTCAACCCTTTTCTGTCCATTTTTGCCGTCCGCCGGCGAGCCCGACAAAAATATGTAACTTGTCGATTTTTTGATGTTGATTTCGGGATTTAACAACGTAATACTTTTGGCAGGGTGAGCAGACATTAAAATTTGATGCCAGAACAAACCGCCGAAAAACACAGATTAATCCTCTGGTTCTCAGAAGTTGGCATTGACGACATCGCCATCGTAGGGGGCAAAAACTCTTCCCTCGGAGAGATGTACTCCAATCTGAGCCGTCGCGGGATACGCGTACCCAACGGATTCGCTATCACCGCCGATGCCTACCACTACGTACTCGAGCATGCGGGCATTCAGGACCAGATTAAGGAGATCCTGTCGGATCTCGATACCTCCAACATCCACAACCTCAAGAGTCGGGGGGCGAGAGTACGCAGCCTGATTTTAGAGGCCCCCTTTCCGAAAGATCTGCAAAAGGCGATCATCGACAATTATCGCAAGCTCGAAAAACAGTACGGCGATGGAGTCGATGTCGCCGTCCGGTCATCCGGTACGGCCGAGGACCTGGCCGAAGCTTCCTTCGCGGGACAACAGGATACTTTCCTGAACATCAGAGGTACGCGATCGCTGCTGCGAGCCTGCCGTCACTGTTTTGCGTCGATGTTTACCGACCGGGCCATTTCATACCGCGAGGATCAGAATTTCGACCATCTCTCGGTGGGGCTGTCCATCACCGTTCAGAAGATGGTCCGCTCGGACAAGGGTGCCTCGGGCGTGATGTTTTCAATCGACACCGAATCGGGCCACAAAGATATCATTCTGATAAATGCCTCGTATGGCCTCGGCGAGATAGTCGTTCAGGGGGCGGCCTCACCCGACGAGTTCTACGTCCACAAACCGACCCTGAAGCAGGGTTTCCCATCGATTGTGTCCAAGACACTGGGCACCAAGCGAGTGAAGATGCTCTACGGCAGCCGGTCGAAGCGAACGAGAGTTGTCACGGTGCCCGAGAAGGACCGCAAGAAATTCTGCATCAGCGATCAGGAAGTTTTGACGCTCGCCCGGTGGGCAACGGTAATCGAAGAACATTACTCCAACGTGGCCGGTCATCACCGTCCCATGGACATAGAGTGGGCCAAGGACGGGCTGACCGGTGAGATGTTCATAGTTCAGGCACGTCCCGAAACGGTTATGTCCCGGCGCGATGGTCAGGTGCTTGAATCTTACATCCTGGAGAAAGAGGGTGAGCTGCTCGTCAGCGGTTTTGCGGTAGGGACCAAAATCGGCGTCGGTCGAACCTGCATCATCAAAGATTCGAAATACATCGATCAATTCAACAAAGGTGATGTACTGGTAACCCGCATGACCGACCCCGACTGGGAGCCGATCATGAAGATTGCGTCGGCCATTGTCACCGACGAAGGCGGGCGGACTTCCCACGCCGCTATCGTCAGTCGCGAGCTGGGCATCCCGGCCGTGGTCGGAGCCGAAGGGGCCACCAGACGCATCCCGCCTGAAAAGCCGGTAACGGTCTGCTGCAGTGAGGGGGATATCGGAAAAGTCTATGCAGGCAACCTGCCTTTCAAAGTCAAGCGAACCAGCCTTGACAAGATCACCCGCCCGAAGAAAACGCAGATCAAAATGATCTTCGGCACACCCGAACTGGCTTTTAAAGTCGCCCAGATACCGAACGACGGAGTGGGACTGGCCCGGGAAGAGTTTATCATCAACTCGTACATCAAGATTCATCCCCTGGCCCTGGTGAACTACCCCAACGTCTCTAACAACGGCGCCAAGAAGAAAATCGATAAGCTGACTTTCGGCTACGATGACAAGAAGGCTTTTTACGTTGACAAGCTATCCTACGGCATTGCCACTATAGCAGCCGCTTTCTACCCGCGTGAGGTAATCGTGAGGCTGGTTGATTTCCGTTCCAACGAGTATGCCGAACTGATCGGCGGCAAGCAGTTTGAGCCGGACGAGCGCAACCCGATGATCGGCTGGCGAGGTGCCTCACGTTACATCGACCCGGTATACCGTCCCGCCTTCGACCTCGAATGCAAAGCCCTCAAGAGGGTCAGGGACGACATGGGGCTGACCAACGTCAAGGTGATGATTCCATTCTGTCGCACCGTCCAGGAAGGTCGCCAGGTGCTGAAGATAATGGCCGAAAACGGTCTTAAGCGAGGTGTCAACGGCCTGGAATTCTACGTCATGTGCGAAATACCCTCCAATGTTGTCCTGGCTGACAAGTTCGCCGAGATCTTCGATGGTTTCTCGATTGGCTCCAACGACCTGACCCAGCTTACTCTGGGTCTCGATCGTGATTCGGGACGCCTGGCCCATGTTGGCAACGAGAATAATCTGGCCGTCAAGCGGCTCATTGCTGATGTCATCAAGGTTGCCCGCAAGCACAAACGCAAGATTGGCATATGCGGTCAGGGACCCTCCGATTTTCCCGATTTTGCCGAGTTCCTTGTCAAGCGCGGCATTGACTCGATATCCCTCAACCCGGACACCATCCTCGAAACCGGGATGCACCTTGCCAAGCTGGAAAAGAAATAACACGCTGGACGTTCCGGCCGTGCGCCGATGAAGTCCTTGCCATAAGGGGGCGTAGCGGTTATATTATGTATGTACATATCCTACTTCATATGTTCTAATTGACTACAACTCGAACTCTAAACAAAGGGAGCTTAAGGATGAAGTTCAGAAAACTCCTACCGGTCATTTTGCTGAGCGGCTTGCTGGCCTTAGGTTGTCAGAATGAGCCAGCGCCGGTGCAGCCGGATGACCCCGACCCGGTGAGGCCGGTGGCGGCGGGGCAGCTTCAGATACCTGCCGACGCCACCCTCCAGTCGGCAACTTTTTTCATCTATGTACACGAGGATAACGATCAAACCATCAATATCCACCGTGTTACTGCCGCCTGGGACGAAACAACCGTCACCTGGAGCAACTTTGCCGGTGCTTTCGATGCCTCGGTCATTGCCTCCTTTATGGCCGATGATATTGGCTGGCGTTCAGCTGACATAACGACCCTGGTGCAGGACTGGCTCGACGGAACCTACGACAATTTCGGTATTCTTATCGACCAGCAGGACAAGAATTTCCCCAGGGCAAGTTATTTCAGCCGTGAGTTCGGCAGCAACAACCCTTACCTGGAAATCTGTTACACAAACGGCGGCGGCACAGTGTGTGAACAGATTGTAGCTGTCGCCGATGCCTACATCTGGGAAGCTAACGAGAACAACAATTACGGTACAGGTGACCTGCTGTATACCGGCTGGCTGAATGATAGTGACCTGGAGAAACAATCCCTGCTCCGATTTGAAGTTGAAGTGGTCGAGCAGGCATGTACCCGCACTATCGGTTACTGGAAGAACTGGACCGGACTTGGGCCTCAGCCGGACATGGTCACTCAATACCTGCCGGTATGGCTTGGCAACGACGGTGGTGACAGCAGCATTGCTGTCCAAAATGTAGATACCGCCGTCGAAGTCCTCTCAATGGCATGGGACAGCCCGAAGAACGGCATCATCAAGCTCTATGCCCAGCTTCTGGCGGCCAAGCTCAATTTCGCGGCCGGGGCCGATGACAGCGATGTCGCCGATGTTGTCAGCGACGCCGATGACTTTCTGGCCGAAAACCGCTGGGGGAACTGGTACGAATTGAGCAAGGACGACCAGAAGATGGTCAATAAATGGATGGAGACGCTCGACGCCTACAACAATGGTGTAATTGGACCGGGCCACTGTGATGATGATGACGACAACGACGACAAGGCTGACGATATATAACAGATACTGGCCAATGGTAGGTATTTGATCCGTCGAATGCCTACCACCACCCTTGTGCCCGTTGAGTCTTTGGACTCAACGGGTTTTTTCACCTGTAGTCCTTAGGCTACAAAAAAGACAATGCCGGTCATCCGGGTATGCG
>CP070756.1:1150459-1155887 GCA_020348905.1 Candidatus Zixiibacteriota bacterium | reverse complement strand
GCGATCACCAACAATGGCTATGCCCTGGCCGGTGTTGCCGGTGGCTGGGGTAACGGCACCTTCAACGGCGGCGGCAACGGCGTCAAAGTGGTACCATGCCGAATCGGTTACGTGCTCGATTACTGGATTTACGGGCCAACCGGGGTGGTCATCATGGATTACGTGGCCGAGGCTATGTATTATATGGCTGACCTGAAAACCTCCGGTTGGAATGTGGCCGCGATCAACTGCTCGTTCGGCACCTCCAACAGCGGCGGTATATCTTCAGCCGCCACCTACCTGATAGCGCAGGATGTTGTGATCTGCGTGTCGGCGGGTAACAGCAGCTCATCTACACCCAGTTATCTTGGCTCACGCGGCGATTGCCTTGACGTGGCTGCGACCGATCAGTCAGGCAACAACGCCAGCTTCACCAATTACGGCAGTTGGGTGGATATCGCGGCACCCGGCGTTGACGTCCTTAGCACGATTACTGATCCAGCCAATCCCGGTGTCGATTATGTGGCGCCGATGGATGGTACCTCGATGTCCTGCCCGCATGTGGCCGGTGTTGTCGGACTGCTCGAGTCCTTCAATCCGAACCTGAGTGCGGCCGACAAGATTGCGATCATCACCGACCCGGCCAACACCAACCCGTACGGTGGCAATCGAGATCTGGGTGCGGGAATCATCGATGCCCGCAAGTGCCTCGACGCCGCGGGCGGCGGATGCGATTTGGATGCCAATTTCTCCGGCACCCCAACCTCGGGCTGTGTCCCCTTAACCGTCAACTTCACTGACCAGTCCACCGGTACCGGTATCGACGGCTGGTCGTGGAATTTTGGTGACGGTGTGGGAACATCGTCGGCACAGAACCCGAATTACACCTATAACTCGGCTGGTACTTACACGGTATCACTGACGGTATCAAGCAGCAGTCAGAGTTGTAACGACACTGAAACCAAAACCGCCTATATAACCGTCAATCCGGCCCCGACGGCCGCTTTCGTGGGCACGCCGCTGAATGGTACGGCTCCGCTGACAGTGAGCTTCACCGACCAGTCAACCGGCGGTCCTACTTCATGGAGCTGGGATTTCGGTGACGGTGTGGGAACATCAGCGCAACAGAACCCGGACTACACCTATAATAACGCCGGAACCTACACGGTCACACTGACGGCGACCAACGCCTGTGGGTCGGACATCGAACAAAAGACCGACTATATCACGGTCGATCCGTGCGTTGCTCCGACGGCTGATTTCACCGGCACGCCGACCTCCGGTTGTGACCCACTGACGGTGGATTTCACCGACCAGTCGACCGGCAATCCGAATGCGTGGAACTGGGACTTCGGCGATGGTGTGGGAACGTCAGCCGAGCAGAACCCCTCGTATACCTATAACGGTATCGGTAGTTATACGGTGACTCTGACGGCGACCAATCCGTGTGGTTCCGACCCCGAGGTCAAGGTCGACTATATCACTGTCACCGAGTGTGCTGCGAACAAGGCCTATGCCAACGCGGACATCGCGGTGCAGGGCACGGTTGGTGGGACGTTCGCCAACACTCTGTCGAGCGACGACAGCTACGAGTCAATTACCGAAATAGAAATAGCCCAGAATAAAGTACAGAAGTACAGCTCTCTGGAACACAAGTGGACGGTCGATGTCGGAGCCGGCGGTTCTGATATGACGTTCCATGTCGAGGCCTACCGCCCGGACAATTCCGATGGCGACAACTTTAGCTTTGCCTATTCAACTGACGACGATCTTTACACCGACATGGTGACGGTGGCCAGCGCCACCGAGCAGGTTTACTCGGCAACCATGCCGAATGGTCTGACCGGTGTCATCTATATCCGGGTGCGCGACACAGATGGCGTTTTCGGCAATATCTCGCTCGATGCCGTCTTTATCGATGAGATGTATATCGAGTACGGCGGCGAACCACCTCCGCCACAACCGCCGGTGGCCGATTTCGTCGGCTCGCCAACCTCGGGTGCGCCGCCCCTGACGGTGGATTTCACCGATCTCTCGGCCAATGACCCGACCTCATGGTTATGGGATTTCGGCGACGGTTCAGGCACCTCGACTGATAAGAACCCCAGCTATACGTACACTTCAGTTGGCACATACACTGTCACATTAACGGCTACCAATGCTTACGGTTCGGATGATGAGATCAAGACTGACTACATCACGGTCGCCGAAGCCGGCAACAACATGCATGTGCATGACATGGTGGTCGATCGCATCAAGTATATCGCGCAGTATTACGGAACCTGTACCGTTTACATCTACGACGATAATCACAACCCGGTCTCCGGCGCCACGGTTTATGTGACGGCTACGGGAGATAGCGGCGGTGATTACAACGGCGTCACGGGTGGCGACGGTTCGGTGTATTTCCAGGTGACGGTAGGCTTCAAGAAGCCATCTCAGGAATGGTGCTTCGAGGTGACCAACGTCACGCACGCCTCGTACACCTACGACTCCGGCAGCAACGATGTCACCAAGTCGTGCGAGAGCGGGCCGGTGTTTAAGGATGGTCTGACCAATACGATTATTCCCGGCACCTACTCGCTGGGACAGAACCATCCCAATCCGTTCAACCCGGTGACCGGTATTTCCTTCAGTCTTCCGCAGCCCGGCCATGTCAGTCTCCAGGTATTCAATATCCGGGGTCAGAAAGTGGCCACGCTGGCCAGCGGAGTTTACTCGGCCGGTTACCATCAGGTTCAGTGGGATGCCTCGGCGCAGCCTTCGGGCGTCTATCTGTACCGGCTGACCGCGGGAGACTTTATTGAGACCAAGAAGATGCTTCTGATAAAGTAGACTGGATTATCAGATCGCGTAAGGGACAGGCCCTTGGGCCTGTCCCTTTTTTTGTTGATCGGGGCTCAGACGAAAGCCCATGTCAGACAGCCGTATAGGTCGAGAATTCCGCGAAAAACCTGAAAAAATCGAAAAAATCCTGTTGACTTCCTGAAACAATTCCCATACTTTGGCGTAAAGTAGTTTGTAATACAAAGCGATTGTGGTAACAAAGTTGATATAAGGAGTACCTATTAATGATAACACCCGAATCCATCAAAGAAATCGAAAAACGGGCCTACCGGGCAACTTTCGACGACGGCCTGTACGATATCCTGTTCGGGGTGGCCTTTCTGATTCTGGCGTGGATTTCCACCCTGGACTCGATCGGTGTCCCCCGGCTTTACGGCTATCTATCGGTAATCATCCTGCCCCTGATTCCGCTTCTGGGCAAGAAGTACATTTCGACGCCTCGGCTTGGAGCGGTCGAGTTTGGGCCAAGACGGAAATCGAAGAAGCTCTTTCTGCTGGTTATCATCGGCGCCGTCATCTTCCTCCAGATGCCCGTCATAATGATTGCCGGCGCCGGAGGTTTTTTTGAGGTGCTGGGAGGAAGTCTGTCGGTGCCGGTAATGGTCGGAATGATTATCGCGCCGTTGCTGCTCCTGGCGGCCTACTTCATCGACTATCCCCGTATGTACATCTACGCCGTGCTGCTGCTGGTAAGTATACCTCATGCGGCCTTCATGTATGAATTCGTTGGCGTTCCGTTCAACGGCCTGATCAGTTTCGGCATACCGGGGCTGGTGATTCTGATTTACGGCCTGAACCTGCTGGCCAAATTCATCAGGAAGTATCCTCTGCCGACCCCGGAGGCCAACCATGCCGGCTGAAAACAACACCGGCGGCAATAAGTTGCCCGAAATCGACCGCCTCGTTCATGAACCGGCCCGCTACAATATCATGGCGCTCCTCTACGTGGTTACCCGGGCTGAGTTTCTCTTCGTGCAGAATCAGACTCACCTCACGCCGGGTAACCTGTCATCGCACGTAAGCAAACTCGAGAGCGCCGGGTATGTTGACATACAAAAGCAATTCGTCGGCAAGCTTCCCAAAACGTTTCTCAGTCTTACGCAGCGGGGCAGAGAGGCGTTCGAGGATTACCGCAACCGGATGAAAGAGCTGTTTACCACGCCGCTTAATGTTCAAACCGATCCTGATACGGAATGAAGGAGAGACATGCTATTGTTTATTGAAATGAAAAGACCGCGAAGTCGCCTGATACTTCTCGCACTGACTCTTGTCGTCGTGACAGCATCGACCAGCTCGGTATTAGCGCAAACACTCAATGAGAGACTCGATGAATATCTCACAGCAGCTCAGAGAGTGCTACGCTTTACCGGCGCCGTTATCGTGGCAAAGGATGGTGAAATCGTCCTCAGCCAGGGGTATGGTATGGCTGACAGGGCCGATTCAATACCGAATACGCCCGATACGAAATATCTTCTGGCCTCTATCACCAAGCAGTTCACGGCGGCAGGGATCCTGCAACTGGTGGAGAGAAAACAACTGAGTCTGAACCATCCGGTGTCGAAGTATCTGCCGGACTATCCGAAAAAGGTGGGCGACCGCGTCACAATCTATCATCTGTTAACACATACCTCCGGCATAGCTGAATACACCACTCAGCCGCAGTTCGGAGAGATCTATCTCAAGCCTGCCACCCACGAAGAGGTTGTGGCAACATTCAAGGACATCCCGCTGCAGATTGAACCCGGCTCGGAATGGCGCTACAGCAATTCGGGATATTACCTGCTCGGCTTGATAATAGAGGAAGTTTCGGGTGAGCCGTATGGCGAATATATACGCAAGCATATCTTTGAGCCGCTCGGTATGCAAAACAGTGGGTATCCTCAGGGATGGATCGACTTTCCGGGGCTGGCCACAGGCTATACATTCGATAGCACCGGCAACCTGATACCGGCCGAGATTGTCTACAATACCCTGCCCTATGCGGCCGGTGGGCTGTACTCGACTGTCAATGATATGGCCAAATGGGACGCGGGACTTCGTAATGGAAGGGTGCTGGGAGAAAGTTCTCTCTCGAAGATGTTCACGCCATTTAAGTGGCGTTATGCTCTGGGATGGGAAATTGACACCCTTTTCGGCCACACCTGGGCTTATCATGGTGGGCAGGGGGCAGGATTCTGCACGGCTTTCATGCGCTTTGTCGACGATCCGTTTTGCGTAGCGGTGCTGAGTAACAGTGACGCCGGTAATGTAGACCGGATTGCATTCGAACTGGCCGCGATTGCGTATGGTGAGCCATATGACATTCCCGTCACAAAGACGCCAATTACGATAGACAATGCTACACTTGACGATTATGTCGGGGTCTACGAGCTCGATCCGGACAGGCATCATCTTGTCACTCGCGAAGGAGATTCACTCTTTGTATCTGAAGTTGGCGGCAAGCGCTCTCTTTTGATGGCCGAAGCCGAGGACAAGTTCCTCTATGCTCGTAACTATTGCCATACGATAACGTTCGTTCGTGACACCGCTGGTAAAGTTGTCGAGCACATTTTCCACCACAGGGGCAGCGACGAGAGGGCTTTGCGAATTGAGGGCGACAAGG
>CP070756.1:1145898-1150359 GCA_020348905.1 Candidatus Zixiibacteriota bacterium | reverse complement strand
TGGTGACAATATACGGCGATTTTCTGGATGTTTTCGAGGCCAAGAAACCGAGCCCTATGCTGGGATACAGCCATAGCCACGGCAGGAGAACCGTTGCTAATCCAAATATCAGGGCCGCCCACGGTTGGTGGCGAATTGTCGGCACCTTCAATTCCAGGAAAAGATAAATCCCGGCGAGAACGATTCCGATCAAATAGTGAGACACTAACGCTGCCGACTTCTCGTTGTTCAATGCCGGGGTCTTGTAGATGTCATCGTGTATGAATTTCCCTCTCAGCGTATAAAGAGCCCATCGTCCGACAACCTCGGCTCCTACCGACGGGCGGATAATTTTCATCTTCGCCAGAAGAATCGCTAAGAGATCCATGAAAAGGGTAGCCACAACACCCATCAGGACCATTTCCAGTAAATTGATCATGCTTTCTCTCCTGATAGAAAGGTGAGTGAATTCAGACTCTTGTGCTGAATTTAAGGTACGGGCCGCGATAAGCCAATCAGATTTTCATCGGGGGCACAGAAAGCATCACATTTAGAATCAACAGAAATTCGTTGTTGGATTTCGCACGATTGTGTTTCTTAAGATCGGAGTCCGACTAACCATCAACCGTGGAACCGAATTATGAATGAATGTAAGACATATCCGCTTGCGACGAAATTCAGCATATGGGAGAAGGTGTGGGCCCAAGGCTCGTTTGCGGCCATGGGAATTGCCGGCACAGTTGGTATTATCCTGGAAGATTGGATATGGGTAATCCCATACGCCATTATCGGAGGGTATGGGATTCCCGGGATAGTCATGAGACATCTAACCTGTCCCAGATGTCCTCATTTATATGATTACGGAGATTGCCTTCAGGCCCCTCCGGGCATGACCAGGTGGCTAATCAAGAGACGAAAAACGCATCCTTTCAGCACCGCTGAGAAGCTTCTGTTGTTTTTGATCGCCGTACTGATTCCGGGATATCCCTTATATTGGCTGTGGTCAAATAAATGGCTGCTAATTGTTTTTCTGATAAGTGCTGTGATGTGGTTCTCGGGTCAGTTATTGTACTTCTGTAAGAGATGCCGGGTCAAGCAGTGCCCCTTAAACCGAGCGCGCGTGAGGATCCAGGTATGATAAAGGCTGTCTGAATTCAGCCAGGGTAGTGGATCGGTTATGAAAGCAATTGTATATGAAAGGTACGGAACTCCGGATGTCCTTCAACTCAAAGAAGTAGACAAACCTGTACCTGGGAACAATGAGGTACTGATACAAATCCATGCAGCGTCGATCAATTCGTTCGACATGCGTCACCTCAAAGCAGATCCTTTCCTGATTCGATTTGAGGCCGGCTTGCTGAAACCGAAGAAAAATATTCTTGGCGTTGACATTGCCGGGGTGGTCGAGGCGGCAGGCAACAACGTATCGCAGTTTCAGCCGGGTGATGAAGTATTTGGAGATATATGTGAGTGTGGCTGTGGCGGCTTCGCCGAGTATGTTGCTGTGGATGAACAGGCATTAGTGTTGAAACCGGCCGGTATGACATTCGAGCAAGCGGCTGCGATTCCGATGGCGGCAGTTACCGCATTGAAGGGTCTTCGGGATAAGGGAAAGATCAAGTCGGGACAGGAGGTCTTGATTAATGGCGCGACCGGTGGTGTGGGCTCGTTTGCGGTGCAGATTGCCAAATCGTTCGGAACCGAGGTAACGGCCGTATGCAGTACGAGGAACCTGGATTTAGTACGTTCACTCGGGGCCGATCATGTCATCGATTATACCAAAGAAGTCTTTACCAGGAGCGCAAAGCAATATGATTTGATCTTGGCGTGCAATGGTTATCATCCGCTGTTGGCTTATAAGCGAGCTTTGAAACCCGATGGTATCTATGTCATGGCGGGAGGAACTATGAAACAGATTTTCGAGCCATTGCTTCTGGGGCCGCTACTATCAATGCTCGGGAATAATACACTGACTAATATATCATCGAAGCCAAGCCCGGAGGATTTGAAGTTCTTGACAGAACTTTTCGAAGGCGGTCAGATTAAACCTTTCATAGACGGTACTTACCCGCTAAATCAGACTGCCGATGCGTTCTGGTATATCGAAAAAGAACACGCCCAGGGGAAAGTTATTATCACTATGTGCTGAGGTGCCGGATATACGCGGATTTGAGCCCGCCCGAGATTTTCTCTTCAATCAGTCTGCCGTTGTGAACGGGTATTGTAGTATGTGAATGGAGATGCCCGTTTCATTCATCGGAAAGGTCTTTGAACTGACCCAATCTTTCGGCGATTTCGCGCGAGGTCCTGGTGATGGACAGCCCGCCCAGAGCCGTACACCGTAGCGAAGCGGGAATGCTCTTTCCAACGGCATCCATCGTCTCAATAGTTTCATCCAGGGGAATGACCTCATCAAAATCTGCCAGGGCCATGTTAGCGCAGACCAGGGCATTGGCAGCAGCCATGACGTTCTTCCCCAGGCACGGGACCTCAACCCTGTTGGCTACCGGATCACAGATCATTCCCATAACATTCTGAAGGGCCATGGACGCTGCCGCGAGCGCTTGCTGAACGTTCCCCTTCGCAAGTGTTACCAGGGCAGCGGCAGCCATCCCTGAACCGGCTCCGCATTCGGCCTGGCATCCTCCCACCTCTGCGGCAAGAGTAGCGCGGTGACCGATGAACACACCGATTATTCCCGCAGCCAGCATAGCTCGGGTAATCTCTTCTCTTGATAGTCCCATAACACTGGCTGCCCCCAGGCAGGCGCCGGGAAGCGCTCCGCATGCGCCGGCCGTTGGAGCCGCTATAATTATACCCAGGGAACTTTTCATTTCCATCATGGCGGTCACATAAAGAATGATCTGGTTGAGAACACCTCCTTCGATCAGCCGGTTTTCTTCCATTTGTTTGGAAAAAGCACCGGACTGCGGCCCCAGAATTCTGTCGGCGTACTCGGTACCCCGGATTCCCGTGTGGATGGAATTGTGCATGATATCTACAAGCTTTTCCATCCTTTGAAATACATCATCGTATGACAGATCGCCTCTTGCCATTTCATATATGATCGCCAGTTCCCAGAGCTGCAGGTTTCTTTCTTTATTGTATTCCACCATTTCACCGGCCGTGATGAATGGCACTTCGAGGTCCTTTCGAGACAGCACCGGCAGCACCGGCGATATTTTTCTGACATATCGGACATGAGACGTTGACTCGAGTTCAGATGTGATGTCTGCGACCGGGAATTTGCGGGATTTGATTTGTACGATATCAAACTCTTTGCCTTCTATAAGATGAATCTCATCGGCCTTGATATCTGCCGGAAGACGGTCGACAGAAATCTTGTCATGAGAATCGCAGAAGATAAGAGTTTCACAATAATCACCGGCAATGGATATGGAGAGGGAGTCTATGCTGATAATCTCAATTATTCCGCCCCCTGTGGAGATAGCCGTCACTTCGTGCTGTTCCCGCCTGTTTTTTAGAATCAGTCTGATGGCGGTGGGGTGCGTCAGGCCGAAATCCGATATCTTTATGCCGATGCTTATTCCCGCTTCTGCAATAGCTTTTTCAGATTGAGGCAACCGCTCATCGGTAATTTCCCAGCCAAGAAGACCGGCAAAGAGCCCCATGTCCGTTCCCTGCTGACGGTGAGTTGTGGCAAAGGCGCCGCTGGAGTCAAGCTCTATCTGTACTTCACGGATATTACCATCCATCAGGTCTCTGGCCATTTTTCCCAAACGCAGCGCCGCCGCGCAGTGGGAACTGGAAGGTCCCCTCATGACCGGGCCGATTATATCATTGAAGATGCTTGGGTATTTCATCCTATCTCAAGGCCTCCCACTTTTCCGGCTTCAGCTCATATTTTGGATTATACCCCACTCTGGACTGCTTATCAAGAGGGTGATCTGTAAATAGGGGGTGTTTTCGAATGTCTGCAGCAGCGAAATAGGAGCAGCTCAACAGACTTTGCCGTAAGCCGCGGTGTAGCTCAATGTCCCTCTGAAAGTTATCAAAACCTCAGGCCATATCGGCTCGATGTCGCTTTACTGTCGCTTATCTTCCACTGGAATCAGTATCAGATCTACCTCGGCAGCGGGTTTTCCCCTGAGAGTGAAACTTCTTTAGGCGAGGTCGTATATGTCTTCTCGCCGGACGGTCAGCATCTGTACTATGGCCGGATTCAGGTGGAGGAAAGGTGGTACATCGCCGGAGGCCCGGACAATCTGCAGTTGGCCGATGGGTTCATGTATGTGGTGCAGGAAAACGAGTCGGGGGAAAAAAGATCGTTAAGTACAGAGTAGCGCTGCCTCAATTGCGGTCGTGATGGTTTATTGTCGCGCAGAACAAGAAGAAACCGCGACAACGGTATTGTCCGCCTACGGCCGAGTTTCTATATTGCGGCCATGTCCGGGTTAAAGCAAGGGAGCAATCCGCTGAAAAATTGGGAGTGTAGAAATTGAAAATCAACGAGCGCTGTTA
>CP070756.1:1142244-1145798 GCA_020348905.1 Candidatus Zixiibacteriota bacterium | reverse complement strand
GTTCATCCGAGGCGTAATAATCAGTTCGCTGCCGTCCGGGGCGGTGATTCTCTTGATCACGTGCGGCTCATAGGCCACACCGTCGTTGGCCAGAGCGCAGAAAAAGCGCGTCAACTGGAGCGGCGTAACCAATAACTCGCCCTGGCCGATGGCATTGTTCAACACCAGGGCCCGAGTCCATCCGTTCTTGCCATACCTTTCATCATAGTACTCGCTGTTCGGGTTCAAACCGGGGTCCTCGTTAGGCAAATCGACCTCGGTAACATAACCAAAACCGCATCGGTCATAATATTCACTCAGCTTATCCACACCCAGCCGAGTGCCAATCTGGTAGAGGAAGACATCGCACGATTGTTCCAGCGCCTGCGCCGCTTTGAGAGCGCCGTGCCCTCCCGCCTGCCAGCACCGGAAGAAGCGGTTGCCGAACTGCATCCCACCCAGACACGGCTTCAGAGTGGAACTCCTACTTATTACCGCCTCCTCCAAAGCGGCCCCGACGCCGACAAACTTGACCGTCGAGCCCGGAGGATAAAGACCTTTGAGCGGCCTGTTAAGGAGCGGATGAGTCGTGTCGGTACTTAATTCCTGCCACAGACTTTCAGGTATCACCGATGAAAAAATGTTGGCATCATAACCGGGGTAGGAGGTCATGGCCAGGATTTCACCGTTGCGTGGGTCCATCGCCACGATCGCCCCGCAGCAAAAAGTGTCCAGGGCCAGAGCACATGCTTTCTGAAGATCGTTATCGATGGTTAGGGTTAGGTTCGAACCGGGCACGGCCGGGACCGGTGGACGTTCCTTGTACTCGCCCAGTATCTGGCCGGCCGCAGACACTTCAATATAAGCGGTTCCCTCGCGCCCTCTAAGTACCCAATCGTACTCCTTCTCCAAACCCTTTTTGCCGATAATACTCCCCAGTCTGTAGCCACCCCGATTCCCCTTCTTCAACTCATCTTCGGAAACTTCTCCGACATAACCGGTGATGACCTCACAACCCAGCTCGTGATCATACTGTCGAACCTGCTCCATGTGATAAGTTACACCTGGGAACTTCTTGCTCTGCTCTTCAAGAATAGCCACCACCTCGAAAGGAATATCCCGCTTTACCGTGGCCGGCTGGTAGCGGCTGACCAGGTTCTTTCTTATGCGAGCGCGAATCTGGTTGGTATCCAGGCCAAGCAAATCGGCCAAATGGGGCAAAGTCTGATCGGAGACCTCCTCGGCGGGAACAACTGACACCGTGTATGAGGGCCTGTTGTCGATGATGATGCGTCCCTCCCGATCATGAACCAGTCCCCGACGCGGCACAATCGGCACAACTCGAATGCGGTTACTTTCCGACTGAATGGCCAGATCGCGGTGCTCTACAACCTGAAGTTTCACCAGTCCCGCTATAAGAGTAAGAAAGATAGTCAAGACGACCGCGTAACCGATCTTCTCTCTGCCGTCGAGAGATAACTTGAAACGTTCCATGGCGCCTCAGAATATTGCCTTGAACTTTTGAAACGTGATGCGGCCCTCTTTGAACATGAAGAATATCCAGCCCACAGCGGTCGTATAGAAGGCACCGATGACAGCTTGTGAGGCCAGCAGATACAGAACCCCGTCGCTCTTGCCCGTTAACAGCAACGCCACGTTATGGATCAAGACGACAACAAAGACTAACAGCAATCTGGAATAAAGCGATTCCACGTTTATCCTCGCTCTAACGTGATTAGCCAGATAACCCATAACGGCCAAAATCAGAGCGTACCATCCCCACATTTGCGGCAGACCGGCATAGGCTACCACACCAGCGAAGAAGCCAAACCAGCACGAGTCAAGTTCAGACTTGTAGATGCTCACCAGTAAAACCATCAGGGCGGGCAGATTCACACCGACACCATAGACCGAAACCACTTCTCCCAGTATTACCTGATGCAGGCCTATGAGCCACAGATACAACAAAAACGGGATAACCCGTATCATGGAGCCTCTACCATAAGTACGAACAATTAGTCTATCGAATAGAAGTTAACGGCCGGGTCGACTCTGACTTTGCAGAAAGGCTCACGCTCCGGGCGCTCGACTTCATGGACAACACCCACTATCAACCCGGGCGGATAGACCCCTCCCAGCCCGGAAGAAAGAACCGTATCTCCTGCGTTTATCATACCCTGTACGTGAAAATTATCCAGAATCATCCCCTCCGACACTGTGAACCTTACAATCCCCATCTCCCGGCTGCCGGCAAGCCTGGCCGCGACCCGGCTGGTCGGATCGGTCAGCAACTGGACCACCCCGAAATCCCTCGATACCGCAGCGATTCTGCCAATCAGCCCCTGCTGATTTATCACCGGCTGATCGACATAAAGGGAATCATCCAAACCCCGATTGATTATCGCCGATACCGGAAAGTAACTTCCGGCAACTGATATTATGTCGGCGGGCAAAAGCCGGTATCGTGGCGGCGGCTCAAAACCCAGCACTGAGCGCAGCCGTTCGTTTTCACGGGCGGCTTCCTCGTACATGGAAATAACCACCGAGGCTTCAGTCAACTCCTCACGTAACTCGCGGTTCTCCCGCGATACCGACGCCAACTCTCCGACGCCGTTTTTCAGCTCAGCAAATGGCCAGTAAAACACGCTCACGATTACTTGATTGATAACTGGCCTGAAATTAGAAGTTAGAACGATCAGGGCAAGTGAAACCAGAATGATGGCCAAGAAATGTACATTTCTCCAGTTCTTTGCGAAGAGATTGGTGATCCAACTCATGTTATCGCCGCATCCCGCCTGGAATGCCGTCAGTCAACATTATCCACCAACGCTAGTACGTCTCCCGGAGACGTAACTTCCATAAGCCTCTGACGATTTTTCTCCGATTTCATCAGGTACGATAGTCGTGCCATCACGTTCAAGTGGGCCCCAATAGCATCTTCCGGTGCCGCTATCAAGAAGAAGAGATGCACTGGTTTGTGATCCATGGCGTCGAATTCGACTCCTGTAACGCTACGCCCAAAGGCAATGACAATCCCCTTGACCGCCCGTGTTTTCGCATGCGGAAAGGCCACTCCGTAACCCACACCGGTCGTCACGAGGTTTTCCCGTTCGATAACGTCCTTAAGCAGCTGATCGGCGTCCTTCACCATATTCGACGACGAGACGAGCTCAACCAGCTCCTCTATAACTTCTTCCTTGTTGCCGGCCCTCAAACCGAATACAACCAGACTCTCGTCACAGAACTTAGACAGTTTCAACGTATAAGCCTCTATCTTATGTTAGTTTCTCCGCCTCATCAATTAAAAGAACCGGCACCCCATTGTCTATCCGATAAGCCAGACGGCAACGGTCGCAGAGAAGCTTCTCTGCATCGGAAAGATACTGCAGCTTGCCCCGGCATTGAGGACAAACCAGCTTCTCGAGGAGCTTGTCAGGCAACACCTTCTCGGTCCCCTGTGTTATTCCTCAAACTGTCCCATCTGGCGATATTTGGCAAGGCGTTCCTTCAACAACTCGTCAATCGGCTTGACCATCAGTTCCCGCAACAAACCGGCAATCCGCGTCTTGACAATC
>CP070756.1:1128938-1142144 GCA_020348905.1 Candidatus Zixiibacteriota bacterium | reverse complement strand
GGTCGGTGGTTATGGATACCTACGAGCAATACGTAGAGGTAGTTGCCGCTGGCAGGGGAAAGGATATCGAGGAGGTTTATCCTCTGGCCGACGGGTCAATCTACACCGGACTTCAGGCATACAATCTGGGGCTGGTCGATGAATTGGGAGGTCTTGAGGAGGCGGTTCGGATAGCCGCAGACCTGGCAAATGTTGATGAGCCGGAACCGGTGCGCCCGTATGAGCGCAAGAAAGTCACTGTTTTTGACCTGCTGGGCAATTTCAGCAAGGCCCTCACTCAACCTATTGAGAATACGCTCTCGGGGCCGCAGCTGCAGTTTCTCTATCAGTGAAGCTCATTTTTTTGCAGAAAAGCGCAAAAAAGTGTTGATAATCAAATATTTTTCCTTTTCTTTTGAGAAATTATTGGGTATCTTTTCCTGTCCCAAAGGGTTATACATTCTGATGGGCACCGGAAAGTTAACCGGAAACTTAAAATAGAAACAAACAGTAATCATCAAAATACGATTTGTCATGGGAGGACGCCGTGACTAAAGCTGATTTAGTGGAAAAGGTTGCCGAAAAAACAGGCCTTACCAGGACCGACGTGGCCGTCGTTGTGGATTCTTTCCTCGACACGGTTAAGAAGTCTCTCGAGAATGGACACAATATCGAGATTCGAGGGTTTGGCACTTTCAAGGTCAAACTCCGCAAAGCCCGCAAGGCTCGTAACCCTCGGACGGGTGAGGTGGTGCCGGTGCCAGATCGTAAGGTGCCCGTTTTTAAACCGTCCAACGAGTTTAAGAACATGATTACCAAGCTGGCAATTTAGAGCGTCAATTTTGACTTAAGATGGAGGATTAATGCCCAGCGGAAAAAAGCGTAAACGCCACAAGATCAAGACCCACAAACGGAAGAAACGCAGACGCGCCAATCGCCATAAAAAGAAACTGAGATAGCTTTTTGATACTGGGAACTATTGTTTCTGCTATTTCGGAACATATTTCCGGCCTCCTGAGAACCTGACCTTGGAATCGTAACTCAAGAGGCCGCTTATTATACGCAAGTTATTTACTGGCAACAGATTGCTGGTGAACTTGAATATTCGATGCCCACCGTTCAGGTGGGCATTTTTCTTGCCATTGACTCCAACGGTGAGATATGTCAAGCCTACATCACTGGCCATACTGGCCGCTTTCTGGACAGCCTGGGCGTCGGTTTCTGCTGTCGAGAGGACCGATTTTCTGGTCAATGACGATGGTGGCCCAGCCGCTCAGAATGACCCCCGCATAGCGGTCGCGGGCGGTCAGGGCTTTGCTATCGCATGGGTCGATCGTCGCAATGGAAACAGTGACATCTACCTTCAACATTATGACAGCGATGGCTACCCGATAGGAGGCAATCTGCTGGTCAACGATGACTTCAATTCCTCCTACCAGTTTGAGCCCGCTGTGTCGGGTGATGTGTTCGGTCGTTACTCCTTCGTCTGGAAAGACTACCGCAATGATAGCTATCCCTTCAAGCCCGATATATATCTTCAAAGTTTCGATGATCAGTTATCTCCGGTCGGGGTAAATGTGAACCTCACCGAGGATCAGCCCGATTCCACCAAGGAGTCTCCGGACATTGCTTTGGCCGAGGGCGGCGGCGGGGTCGTTGTATGGGCCGACTACCGCAATCGCAACTGGGATATCTACGGCCAGATAGTCTCAGCCGGGGGTGAGCTTGTTGGTGAGAACTTCCTGGTTAACGATGATGTCAATCAAGGACAACAGCATGCTCCCAGGGTAGCCATATCACCCCTGGGATGGTTTGTGGTGGTGTGGTATGATAATCGGCTGGGAAGCGATGACATATTCATCCAGCGTTTTGATTCCCTGGGCAACAGGCTTGGGGTAAATATCAAGGTGAACGCCGATACTCAGAACGCCCGCCAGGCATTTCCGGATGTGGCGACCGACGGTGCCGGCTGCTTTACGGTTGTGTGGGTCGATTGGAGAAGCGGCACTTATCCGGCCAACCCGGACATTTACTCGAGAAAATACGATACCCTCATGATTCCTCTCACCAGCGAGATTCGCGTCAATACCGATCAAACTCAAAATGCTCAGAGAGAGCCGGCCATATCTGCTGACCGGATGGGGAACGTCGCTATAGTCTGGTCTGATTCTACCGTTACGTCATGGGACGTCAACGGCCAGATGATCGACGTTGATGGGGTTGTGCGGGAGGCCAATTTCCGCGCCAACAGTACCTCGGCCAATGACCAGCTGGCCCCCGACGTCGCCCTCGACGGATATTATCGCTATGTTACATGGGCTGACAACCGTAGCGGGAACTGGGACGTGTATGCTTCGATTCAGACGTACAACAATCCTTCTCTGGAAGTATCGCCGGCGACGCTGAGATTTGAAGCGCGCACCGGTGAGCCTCCACCCGAAGCTCAGGTAATCAATGTGAATCATCTCGGCTATAATCCGCTGGATTTCACGGTAACATCCAACGTTGACTGGCTGTCAGCGGCGCCGGGATCATCATCTACACCGCAGGATATCACAGTTAGTGTAACTGTCGATGCGTTTAGCGCCGGTGCTTACAGCGGGGCGTTACTGCTCACAAGCGAACTGGAGAGCTCACCTTCAACCTCCGTTGGTATCCTGCTGGATGTGATCGATTATGTCGGGCAGACCGACGATACACTGAGAGTCGAGTCGGCCGGAGCAGGTACCGGTCAGTCATCCCAGACTTCCCTCACGGCCTATCTTGACAACAACGTCAGCCAGGTCATCCTGCCGATTCAATTCGAACCACTGGTGCTTACCATCGACTCGGCTATACTAAGCGAGGCTCTGACGCCGATGGCGACCTTCAGCTGTATTGCAGACAACTCTTCAGGGCTGGTCTTGCTGGAATGGACCACGGTGGATCCCGCAAACCAGTTCGAATCAGGGGAAACCTACCTGGGAGAGATCTTCTTCACTACAGCTGATACGACGGCTACCGTTTTCCTCGAGCCGGCCAGTAACGATACTCTGGCCCCGCTGGTGGTTATGGGGCATGTGCAGGGTTCACCGGTCACCATTGCCGGTCAGATTACTGTTTCTCCTCTCACCGGGGTTGATGGAGATGGGTTGGAGGGCCAACCGAACCAGTATTGTCTGCGTCAGAATTGGCCCAATCCATTTAACGGTACTACTATTATTAGCTATAGCTTACCGCACTCAACTAAAGTGACGCTTGAAGTGTTTAATATTCTGGGGCAATCGGTAAAAAACCTGGTGTCGGGTCGTCAGTCGGCAGGTAGCCACTCTGTGAACTGGGACGGCCGCCTGAGAGACGGCCGCAGCGCGCCCTCCGGAATTTACTTCTGTCGCCTTCAGGCGGGCTCCGTTTCACTGGTTGCCAGGATGGTCATCATCAGATAATCACCCCTCCGTATAATCTGCGACCCGCTGCCCGGATTTTATTCTGGACATCCGAAGGCAACTTCCGTATCTGCTTTTCGTAGAATAATCTAAAAGGAAGCAAGTTATTTATTGGAGGTTTTATGGGCGCAGTGAAAGCAATCATGCTGACATCGATCCTGACGCTGGCGCTGGCCTTTGCTGCTTCGGCGGAGGATAACGGCCGCATATATGGGGTCATAACGACCATTGACGGTGACGTTTTTGAGGGACCAATCCGCTGGGATAAGAATGAGGGCAGCTGGGTGGATGTTCTTGACGGAACTAAGAATATCCCGAGGAAGAACCTTAGGAAGTCGTCTCGACGCAAATACCGTGACAGGGACAGATCGATCAAGATACTCGGTATCGAGATCGGTGGCAGCAACGGTTACTGGTATGGCGATGGATCGGCCCTATCCGGTATACGCTTCGGTCACCTCAAGAGCCTGGAGGTCATCGACGATGATGCCGCCCTTCTGGTCACTAAGTCCGGGGCGGAGTTCGAATTGGAACATGGTTCCGGAGATATTGGCGAGGACAACCGCGAAATCATCATCGAAGACCTCGACGAGGGCGAGATCGAACTGGTCTGGGATGATATCGACAGGATTGACTTCAAGTCTCCATCTCGCGATTTCGAATCCAGCTTTGGAGAGCGACTTTACGGAACACTGACCACTCGGCGGGGGGAGGATTTCACCGGCTTTATATGCTGGGACATGGATGAGCTTTTTGCCGATGATATTCTCGATGGCAACCATAAGAGCAGAAAGCGGAAGATTCCGTTCGGGAAGATAGCGTCGATTGAAAGATATAGCTCAAACGGAGCCGTGGTTACATTGAAGAGTGGCGAAGACTACCTGCTGCGCGAGTCGAATGACATCGATGATGGCAACCGCGGTATTATAGTCTCTGATCGGGGCTTCGGTCAGATAAAGGTCGATTGGGATGAATTCGACAAACTCGTGTTCAGTGATGCTCCGGGGCCCGTTGAATACGATGACTTCGACGGTGGCCCGGCCCTGAAAGGTACGGTTTATACCGAGGATGGTGAAGAATACACGGGACTGATCCGCTGGGATAACGACGAGGAATACGGATGGGAGATTCTCGACGGAGATTACCACGACGTTGAGTTTGACATTGAGTTTGGGCTTATAAAAGAGATCGAGAAGAAATCATACCGCTCGGCAATCGTGACGGTTGTTGATGGCAGGACGTTTCGTTTGCGCGGCTCCAACGATGTTGACGAAGACAATAAGGGCGTTTTCGTAACTCTTGATGATGGAGATGAGGTTGAGGTCGAGTGGGATGACTTCGAACGGCTGGTGTTTTCCGGGAAATAGACCTTAAGATTATTGCTCTTTAGTCGCCATACTTATTTTCCTTTGTGCTGTCAGGGTTCCCTCCCCCTGGCGGCACTTCCTTTTTTGCGGACCAGGGTGGATAGAATCAAAAAGCCCTGAGCCTTGGGGTCAGGGCTTATATCAGACTGATGATTTTGCCTTCCTACTGGAGATCGGCTTTCCCTTTAGCCTCTTTTAATTCCTTGACGTGATCCTGGGCAACCGCCACGTCTTTGGATGCTTTCGGATTCTTCCTGGCGACCCTGATAAAGTTCTCCCAATTGGCGATATTCGTGTCATAGTCCTCGGGATTGCTCTGTTCGGCCGCAACGGCATAGTTATAAGCTGCCCGGTACTTGCTGGGATCAGCGCTCATCGCTGCTTGAAAAGCGCCTGCCGCAGACCGGTATTTCTCCTGAGATAGATAAATTGAACCCAGAGCAGAGTGTGCATTATAGTAGTCGCCGCGCAGCCCGACAGACCTCTGGAGTGAGGCAATGGCTTCATTCATATTGTTTTGCTTCTGGTAAGCCTTGCCCAGCATGAAATAGGACAGGTAATCGCCGCCTCCCAGCTGGTGACACTTGACGAAAGCATTGATGACTTCGGGATAGTTCTTTTTCTTGTAATAAACCTTGCCAAGCTCCTTGCACAGGTTGGGATTGTCCGGTTTTAGTCCTGCTGCGGCTTTGAAGGCCATCTCCGCCTCGGCATACTTCTTCAAAGCGTATTCAACTCGCCCCAGGTTGGCGAACGCGTCGGCGTTCTGCTGGTCCTTTTCGGTGGCGGTTTTGAACGACTGAAGGGCCTGTTCGTAATTCTTCTGCCTGAAATGAATTGCCCCCAGGTTTATATAAGCATCGGTGAAGTCGGCGTCTTCAGCGATTGCCGCCTCATAAGAGGTAATCGCTCCAGCCTCATCGCCATTCTGTT
Organism: Candidatus Zixiibacteriota bacterium; assembly: GCA_020348905.1. GTDB lineage: Bacteria > Zixibacteria > MSB-5A5 > GN15 > FEB-12. Next base: position 1,136,440 of record CP070756.1, on the reverse strand, counting down.
CAGCTGTGAGACCGGCGTTGAAGTGTTCTTTGGCCCTTTCAGTGTTGGCAAGCACGGTCGTCCCGGCTATCAGGCAAAGAACAGCTAAGGCGATGATTTGGAGTAGCAGGGTGGTGAGTGATAGTCTGTTAGTGATCATACACGCTCCTTAACATTTCTTCTTATCTTTTACACTCTTTGAATTCAAATGATCCGTTTTTACTATAATGACTTTCGGTATTTTTCCAGGGCTTGCTTGACGGAGTTATCTTTCAGGGCCAAGATTCTGGCCGCCAATACGGCTGCGTTTCTGGCCCCGGGGGCGCCAATCGCCACTGTGGCAACAGGAATGCCGGGCGGCATTTGCGCTATCGAAAGCAGCGAATCCAGGCCATTCACCGCTGCTGGTAATGGAACCCCGATTACAGGAAGATTTGAGTGGGCGGCTACCGCGCCCGGCAAGGCAGCCGAAAGACCAGCCATGGCAATTATAACCTCGAATCCGTTTGCCTCCGCCTGGCTGGCAAGCTGCCCGGTCCTTTCGGGATGACGATGGGCCGAAGAAACCTCGATTTCGCCGGTAATGCCCAGTTCTTCGAGCTGCTTATGACATTTCTCGGCGTATTCCATATCCGATTTGGAGCCAATCATTATCAGAACTTTTGCCATACTTAACAACCTTACTGGTTTATTGGTTTCGCCGTCCTGAAACCGATGTCACGGCGATACATGGCACCGTCGAACTTGATCCGCGAGATGTGACGGTAGGCTCGATTCAGAGCCTGCTTGAGGTCCCGGTCCATACCGGTAACACCCAGCACCCGGCCGCCGGATGTCACAAGGCGATCACCCTTACGTTCGGTGCCGGCATGAAAGATGAAGCTGCTGTTATCTTTGATATTCTGAAGGCCGGATATCTTGATCCCGGTGTTGTACTTGCCAGGGTAGCCGCGGGAGGCCATGACAACACATGCAGCGGCACCCTGGTGCCAATCGAGTTTGCCCACCGACGACAGTTTCTGGTTGGCCGCGGCCATCATTACCTCAAACAGATCCGACTTCAGCAAGGGAAGGACCGCCTGCGTTTCGGGGTCGCCGAAGCGGCAGTTGAATTCGAGCACTTTCGGACCAGTGGCGGTTAGCATCAGGCCGGCATACAGGACGCCTTTGTAGTTTATATCTTCTTTCGCCAAGCCGTTGATGGTCGGCTGCAAAATGAGTTCGTCTATCTGCTGAAGCATTTCCGGCGTAACAAACGGTACCGGGCAATAGGCCCCCATGCCGCCGGTGTTGGGGCCGCGGTCACCATCATAGGCTTGCTTGTGATCCTGACTCGGAAGCAGCGGCAGGATAGTCCTGCTATCGGCAATTGCCATTATGGACACTTCCTGTCCGGTCAGAAACGATTCGATAACGATTCGATCTCCGGCGCTGCCGAAGACCTTCTTTAGCATCATGTCCTCGATAACAATCCTGGCCTGCTCACTGTCCTTGACAATTACAGCCCCTTTTCCGGCGGCCAGTCCGTCGGCCTTAATCACCACCGGAAACTGAACTGTCTTGCAAAAGCCGATAGCCTCGGCGGCCGTTGCGCAGACCTGAAATGAGGCGGTTGGGATATGATAGCGCCTCATGAAGTCCTTGGAGAATACCTTGCTGCTCTCCAATCGGGCGCCCATTTTATCGGGTCCGAAGATAATCAGTTTGCGCCGGTGAAACTCGTCGACGATCCCGTTTGCCAGAGGTGCTTCCGGGCCGACCACGGTGAGATTGATCTTGTTTCTGTGGGCGAAATCCGCCAGGGCCTTGATATTGTCGGCCTTTATGTTGACACACTTGGCATGGCGGCAGATGCCGCCGTTGCCGGGAGCACAGAATATCTTATCCACTTTCCGGGAGCTTTTCAGCTTCCAGACCAGGGCGTGTTCCCTTCCACCTGAACCGACCACCAGAACCTTCATAATTCCCCTCAAAATTCGATATAGCCTAAGGGCTTAAAGCCAAAATAATAAGGCAATCAATATCAAAATACAAACCTTTTTTGTCTCTGGGCCGTTTGGACCCGGAGGGTATATCATTAGAGACGGTCCCGGCGCAGAAACTGGGCTAAGGCTGGCCTGAAAAATCGGATAGGAACAGCCCCTCACGGTTCCCCGATGGATTTACAAGCCGTTCAAAATTAAGTATTTACATATCCAGCAAATGAAGTATCTTGAGGATGTCCGTACTACTTGCCATTGCCTAATACTGAGTGAACAGAACCTTGTCTGCCGGCTCGAGGAGGGTCGATGCGCTGGACCTGTGTTTTCCTTATTCTCACAATAATGCTGCCGGGTGTTGTTGGCGGCCGAGATGACGCCGAGGTTATTTCCCATATTCGACTGCACTCGCTCACCAAACAGCAATTTTTCAATGTCCACACTCTGGGTCTGGATATCTTGGAACTGCCGGGCGAGGCGATTGAGATTTTCGCGCGGCCGGCCGATCTTGCAAACCTGGCCGCTGCTGGCATAAAATGGGATGTGATCCAACCTGATATGCACCAATACTACGCCGATCAAACTCCCGTTCCATTGCCGTTCGGAGGCTTCCGCACCTATTCTGAGATTGAAGCCTACCTTGATAGTCTGGCTGCCGCAAACCCTGGAATCATGACCGAAAAGTTTTCGATCGGTTTAAGCGTTGAGGGTCGCGAGCTGTGGATGGTGAAGATATCGGACAACCCGGATATTGATGAGGAGGAGCCGGAACTATTCTACAACGCTCTTACTCATGCCCGGGAACCGGCCGGTGCGGCCGCACTGTTGTTTTTCATCGAGCACCTTGTGCTGAATTACGGGGTGGACCCTGATGTAACCGATCTCATCAATACCCGCGAACTATTTTTCCTGCCGGTCACAAATCCGGACGGATATGTTTACAACGAAGAGACAAATCCCGATGGTGGCGGCATGTGGCGTAAGAACCGGTCGGTGAATGGTGACGGCTCGTTCGGTGTGGACCTTAATAGAAACTTCTCGTACATGTGGGGCTTCGATGATATCGGTTCGAGCGGTACCCCGTCCGCGGAGAATTACAGGGGAAGCCAGGGTTTCTCGGAGCCTGAGACTCAAGCTGTAAGGGATTTCATTCTCTCTCGCGATATCCGGGTGATGCACAATTTCCATTGCTGGGGCAACCTGGAACTGTGGCCGCCAAGTTATAACCGGATTTTCGGGTCAGAGGATGACTTTTTCAACAATCTTGGTGACTCCCTTACGCAGCACAATGACTACACGGCTGACATCGGCTGGACACTGTATCCCTCCAATGGTGGCGCCAATGACTGGGCCTGGTGCGATTCGGCCGCCAAACCGTCCATCATCTCCTTAACGGTGGAAATTGGCTCTCAATCCGACTACTTCTGGCCCAACTCATCCCGCACTCAGCGCCTGTGTGAAGAAAACATTTTTCCTAATCTTTTCCTGGCCAGGATGGCCGACAACCCGTTCGTGATTGCCCCTCCAAAACAGCCGTCGATTACCAGTCCGGCCTTTGCCGAAGGGGACTATCAGGTTCAATGGCAGGTTGACGACGACATAAACCCGGCGGTGTCCTGTCGCCTGATTGAGTATCGCGACAAACATCAGGTTCTCGACGATGCGGAGAGTGACAACGGGTACTGGCAACTTGGCAACATGTTTCTGTCAGCTGACCGCTGTTATTCCGGTGCGACCAGCTGGCACTCGGCCAACAATAGCCGCGATTACCACTGGCTCGTATCTCAAATGCCCTACGAGGTTAAGGCAAATGATTCGCTCAAGTTTCGGCTGTGGTACGAATTGGAGGAGGACTACGATTATTTCTATGCTCAGATATCGGCCGATGGCGGTTATACTTTTGAGAATCTTCCTTGCGATTACACCACCAACGACGATCCCAATAATATCAACCTTGGTAATGGGATAACCGGGTACTCGGGCGACTGGGTTTACGCCCGGTACGATTTGTCATCGTACGAGGATGAACGCGTCATCATAAGGCTGTCTATGTTTACCGATGTATACAACGTTCTGGAAGGGGTGTACATCGACGATATAGAAAATGTGGAAGTTTTCGGGGACTCCACAGAGATTTCGGCGTCGATATTCGAAACTTTCTACAACTTCAGCGCCAAGCCGGCAGGCGAGTACTGGTATCGCGTGACGGCGACCGACGGCGAGGGGCAGGAAAGCCGGATCTCCACTTATACGAAGACAGTTGTGACGGGAACAGAATGTTGTCTCCTGCGAGGTGACTGTGACCACAGCGGTCAGGTTGACGTGCTGGATGTTGATTATTTCATGGATTGGCTGTGGCGGGAGGGTCCGGGACTGCCCTGTCCGGGCGAAGGTGACGTCGACGCCAGTTCTCAGATAGATGCGCTGGATATCGATTATCTGGTCGACTTCCTCTTTCGAGAGGGGCCGGATGTGGTTCAGTGCCCTGTCGAGTAACCGGCTCTCTTCACAACCGGGTCGGTACATCGGCTACTGCTTCGACAATTTCACTTTCCAGTTCGCGTCGCGTCAGATTCTAGGGGCTTGCCCGTGTGCGAAACCCTCCTAAATCCCTGTCAGATAACACACAAATTGCTGCCGGCGCCTTTTTTTGCCATTGGTGTTAGATATAATCGGTTGACAAAGCGTCAATTAATTGTTTATTTCTTTTTTTCGCCGGAAGAACGTGTGGGTAGAAGCGGCGAATTTCCACGTTGGAGTAAACGTAAAGGCTTTTGAGGATATCATCATGAAAAATTCACTAATCCTGCTCAGTGTCTTAATTCTGTTAACGCTGAACGTTTCCGCCCTTGCCCAGGACGACGAGGAAGATTACGAACGCGACGTTCTGGAGATAAACTTCTTTGGCGGTCTCGATGCCCCCACCGGAGAGATGCTCGATTGGAAGGACACGCTGGGCGCCAAGGCCGGTTTCAATTTCGGATTGGATCTCGGCTACTTCGTTAAAGAACAACTGGTCGCGGGATTCGGATTTCGCTTCGGGCAGTACTCGATTGATGCCGCTGACGCTGATCTGGCTGCGGCTGAGCTGAAGCACCGGCTGTATAATCCACATCTCTATGTCAAGTACTACCTGATGCCGTACTCGGACATATCGCCTTATCTGAAAGCTAACGCCGGACTGACCTTTTTGAAATTCACGACCTGGGTCAGTAACGAGAACGGTGATCGTTACCGCCAGTTGTCTTACGATCCGGCCTATTCTTTCGGCATCGGCGGCGGAATATTTCTCTTCACGGCCGATTACGGCGGCCTGTTTGTTGAAGGCAACTATCATCATGTAAGCGGCAGCAGCGTGGAAGCCGAATACGAGGGGGGTACCTACTCGTTTGATGAAGACATCTCGGCCTGGGATTTTCATCTGGGTCTGAGAATTCTCGTCAGTTCCGGTGGCTAAGCCGGATACGGATTCGCGAAAACCCGTCTTACGACGGGTTTTTTTGTTTGCATGCCGGCCATACGGCGCCTAAGTTTTACATCATGAAGGATTTAAAACTCCTCATAGTCGATGATGAACAAAGTCAGCGGGATCTCTTGTCGGGCTTTCTCAGCAAGAAGGGATTCGAAGTGTTTGCTTCCGAGAGCGCCGAGCGGGCGCTGGAAGAGTATCACAAGATTTTCGCACCGCTGGCACTGGTCGACATGAAGATGCCCGGGATGGACGGGATAGAACTGCTGGGGAAACTTAAGGAAATCAACCCGTTCATCCAGGTGATCGTCCTGACAGCTTTTGGGTCGGTCGAGACTGCCGTAAAGGCCATGCGGGCCGGCGCCTTCGATTACCTGACCAAGCCGGTTGAAGACCTTGACGAACTGATTGTCAAACTGGGCCGGGCCGCTGAACAAAATCGACTCGTGGTTGAAAACGCGGTCATGAGTGAAAGGCTGGCGGAGATCTTCCCGACCTCGGAAATCATTGGTGAATCACAGGCTATCGCAAAGGTCAAAGAGATGATTTCGCTGGTAGCGGCTAAAGATGCCACCGTTCTGATCACCGGGCCGTCCGGAACCGGCAAGGAGCTGGTAGCGCGGGCCATCCACGCCCTGTCGCCGCGGGCCGGGATGAAACTGGTTGCCATCAACTGCGCTGCCTTTCCCGAGAACCTGCTGGAGTCGGAGCTTTTCGGTTACGAGAAGGGAGCCTTTACCGGCGCCGACAAGGCAAAACAGGGACGGTTCGAACTGGCCGATGGGGGGACTTTGTTTCTTGACGAGATTGGTGAGATGCCGCTGACGATGCAGGTCAAGCTGCTTCGCGTTCTCGAAGACCGCAAGATCGAACGTCTCGGCTCAGTCAAGGAAATATCACTGGACACCCGGATAATCGCAGCCACCAACCGGGACCTTGAACGACTGGTGAAAGAACAGAAATTCCGCGAAGACCTTTATTACCGGCTTAATGTAATTCAGATAAACTTGCCTCCGCTTCGCGAGCGAACAGGTGACATCCTGCTTCTGGCCGAGCAGTTCATCAAGAAGTTCGCTCGGAAAGTGGGAAAAGAAATCGACGGAATTGATGCCGATGCCGCTGAACTCCTCACGAGCTACGCATGGCCCGGAAACGTGCGTGAGCTGGAGAACATTATCGAACGGGCGGTAGTTCTTTCCCGCTCCAATTTTATCACCAAGGCCGACCTGACTGGCTTGACGCCCGGTAAGGTGCCCGCCTCTTCAGCCGATCAACCGAGTACCCTGGCTGACATGGAGAAGAAACATATCGAGGCCTGCCTTGATCGTCTCGGCTGGAATATGGCTCTTACGGCCGAAAAACTCGGTATTCATCGCAATACCCTGCGGTCCAAGATCAAAGAATACGGAATCACCCAAAAAGACCAATAAAAGTGCGCCTTTCTGGGCAAGCGCACAGAAAATGTGCGTCCAGCTCCCCTCCTCAAAGCCGCCGCGGCGACGAAACCACTGCTTTACAATAACTTACAAATCGTGGCACGCCGTTTGATTAACTTCAGGGTGAACCTGATGAGTTAACTGAAGGAGATCAGACATGAGTAAGAAGTTTTTGACCATACTAATCGCCGCAGCATCAATGCTTTTTATGGGTTGCGATAATGATGATGATGTCGTCGTTATAGATTTCGCACCTGCGGCTCCTCAGGGGGTGTATTCGGTAACCGGCGATAACGCCGTGTATGTCTATTTCAACGGCCCCTACGAAAGTGATATCGATGGTTATATCATCTGGCGCTCGCTCGAGCCGGTTCACAATTACCAGGATATTGGCTGGGTGGATGCTGTTGCCAACCCGAATCTGGATTTGCTGATTTATGAATTTGTAGATGGTAGCGCCAGAAACGGTGTGACCTATTACTATGCCGTTTCATCAGTTGATGATGCCGGGCAGGCTTCCGAGCTTTCGGCTGAGAACGTTTTTGACACCCCACGTCCGGAAGGGCGAGTGGAGTTATTTGATTCCTCCTATAGCATGGTTACCTCGGGGTACAATTTTGCTGCCCAGGCCAGAGTCAG
>CP070756.1:1125470-1128838 GCA_020348905.1 Candidatus Zixiibacteriota bacterium | reverse complement strand
GCGTCCATCACGCGTTTAGCGTTACACACTTTTACAATCCCTCGCTTCGTCTCCGATAAGCGACATATTCGGTCTGAAAGAACCGATAATAGATAAGCAAAGCAATGGCAAAAAAGACCGCATAGAAGGCCGGCAAAGGCAGATAGTAATTCGCATAAGTTGGGCTGACAGACAGCAGCAACGACGACACGCTGACCAACAGACCGACCACGATAAGGACCCGTGGCAGGGTATAGCCGAATACCTTGACAAATACATTCCATCGGTACGGCAAACGAAAAATAAGATTCACCCAGTGCTGCTCGCGGCCGAGATAATACCGCGTCGCAAACCGCTGGAATGACAAACCTTCCTCCGACGGGTATTCCGTTTTCGACTTAAACAAACTGTAGTAATTGAGTAAGACGATTATCGAAACCAAAACAACTTGCACTCCTATCAGCCATGCCCACCCCTGCCCGAGCACAGATACCAAGGGGTTGGTTTCCCTCGCCAGATTCGGGGTCACAAGAAAAGTCGCAAATAAGTCGCTCAGTCGCGTAACACAGAGCAGCACTGTCAGCAACGCGAATTCTCGATGTCTCGTATCCATTGCACTGTTTACTAGCAGGTTACTGTAAGATGATTGACAGGTTCTGCGCCAAACCACTAACGCTTATACCACATTGGACAGATACAGGTTGCAGCTTACCTTTAATGATCGAAAGAGACTCTTCAGATATCTCACGGTCGCTTGAATATCGTTTCCGGCAGTGTTAATAAGCGGGGCGCTGGTTCGAGTCCAGCCGCCGTCCGTGAGAGACGGGACCGCATCGAGAGCACTCAGACGAGCGGAGGGTTATGTACCCCACGGATAGTGGTCACGGTTAACAACCACGACATCTGAGGCGACCGTCGTCGTGAGTGACATCGACAATTCCAGTTCGGGGTCGCCCTCCTCCAAATATAGCTCCTCGAATCTGAAAGTGTACAATCCCGGGGATAGTCCGGTGATTTTAAAGTCGACATCGAACAGGCAAAGGCAATTACAATCACCCTCCTCGATCTCGACCACGGTTATGGTGTTCTCCTCGAAAACGAACTCACAACTGATATTGGGGCAGCAGTTGAAAGCGGCGTTTATGTGATGCAGGTAAAGTGTTCCCTGGCCGTCCCAATCCCAGATGATGGCCGACTGGCTGGACGTGATGGCATCTACAATCTCACCGCCGGTGTCATAACCGCCGCAGTCGCTGTGGGCTAAAAGGATAGCCGTCATTTCCTGTGTCGCGGGTCCGGTGCTGTCATCGTCGTCGCTGCAACCGCATACAAAGCCAAGAGCAGCTGCTATAGTCGCCACGACAAATGCCTTCCAACAGTATCCGGATCTGGTGTCTCCAGAGTTCATGTCAAGGCCTCCAAGCATATTCAATCATCCTCTTCACAATGAGAATTGCGCCCGAGCCGAATCTATCGGGCGTTGTCCACAGATAAAGCTACCCTGTCCATCAACATAAAAACGCCTGGCGCTGAGCAATACCCAGAAGATTTTTCGAACGGCTGGTGTTTCGGGGAAAATGCGCCCGGGCAAAAAAGTGACTGCCAACACGAAAGGATCCCACCGCAAGCAGTGGGTTACCCAGACCGCAGCGCGGTGAGAGTATTTGAGAGAATCAATAAACGAGTGGCTTACGGGTTCGTATGCGGGCAGCGAGGCCAAATTGTTCATCGCACTCAAATCAACCGCCTGAGAATAATTGAGACATCTATCTGCTTATCACCGCGAATTACCGTCAAGTCCACGGTTCTCCCTTCCTGCCTGAATAGAGGGATCAGTTCCCATATATCATAGTCAATGGCCATGCGACCGTTGATATGAGTCACGCGATCACCCTCCTTCAGTCCGGCATCGCTGGCCGGTGAATTAGGGTGAACCCGCCTCACGTCCAGATAATCCCCCTGCCCCTTCCGCATCGATAAGCCGGACATGTTATACTCGAACGGATCGTTGAACCTGTGGTTGGGCTCCAGATATATCCGCTGATGAGGGTAATCGTAAACGATGTTGAATCGAGACAACAACCCCATTCCGATCATTACTTCACAGTACGTATCGCCGGGGTGATCTTCTGAAACAAATGCGGCAACGACGTTGCTGAAGGTGTACCCGCCGATATCGACTGACGGTACGCGTCCGTTATGACCGAGAGTTTCCCCCTGGACGCCATACCCAAGGCTTCCGGGTAGGGCCTTCTCCGGCCTGGTGATGTTGTTCTTCAGGCCGGGACTAATCTTGAGCTGGTTGCTATACCCCAGATCCAGCATAAGCTCGACCGAGACCGTCCGGCCGTCTGCCAGCGTAAGTTTGGCCGGTATGGATGAGGGCCCCTGTCCGATCGGACTCAGCGGCAGCGCGACGCCCTTGCCCTTGTACTCAAACCGGTCGGGTTCTATCAGCGTGATCATCATGTTGTCAAAGTTGATATCGACAACAAAGTGTTTGAGGAAGGTGGCGCTGACTTGACCCTCGCTGCCCGCCCACATTCTTGACATCCCCGAACTGTACGGAGTGACGACGGCAGACTGGCCGCTAAATTCAACACCGGGAAACTTAAGCGTGATATCCGACGCCGTCATGCTCGGCACTTTGTCTGCATTACCGCCACCACCCACCATTATCTCGCCGTCGTACACAAAGCCAAGTGAGTCAACGCGGGGACACCCCCAGAATAGTAACTGATCCCACATGAATCCGTCATCGAGCAGCAATCGCACTTCCCGTCCGTTTATCTCTCCGAGGAATCGGATATCACCTCGAAACAACTCGAATGGAAAACGAATTACCCGGTCTTCTGACAGGATTCTATATTGTCCCGGGCCTCTGACAGGTTCGTTGGTTTCTTCTTCGCGAGCAGTGTCGACAGTTAGCAGAGTAATAAGAATGGCAAGCAGCAGGCCGCTTCTGCTAAGGCGGTTCGGTCTTTTTTTTCGCAGTGTTTCGATGTTCATAGGTGATTACCTCTTGGGGTTACGGATCGCTCGACTAAGCAGATCCAGATAATGTTCTACATACTCGTCAGCATCGAACCAGGCGAAGGAATAAGCTGCTGATGTGGCTCGATTGAGAATGCTTCGTAGCGAGTACAAATACTGACTGATGCTTATATCCACCTGAAGGTCAGGCCGAATGGATCCATCGCGGACTCCCAGCTGGAAGATATCCCGCAGGCCTTCGGCCAGTTCGTTGTTTATTTTCTGAAAACTCCAGAAGGTATCTTCGCTGACTCGGCTGCGGTCGACTCCCTTCAGATCCCAGTATAAATGCAGGCGCATTGAGTGGGGGTTTCCTCGGGCGAACTCGTAGAAAGATTTGCCAAAGGCAAGGACCT
>CP070756.1:1115814-1125370 GCA_020348905.1 Candidatus Zixiibacteriota bacterium | reverse complement strand
GTTCAAAATTTTGAACCCCTACGACAAGAATATCAGAAGATCATATCCAAATCAGTGGGGTCTGCGGTGAGAGCATTTAAAGCGGCGGTTACAGCTTGGTGTCGCAGGAACGATATCCTGGATTTTCGTTGGCAACGTGGTTTCTACGATCATGTCGTTCGGTCAGATGCTGAACTCAGCCGCATTCGCACGTACATTTCAGAAAACTCTGCTCTATGGGAAGAGGATATAGAAAATCCCGATACAGCGAATCATCTTACAGGCAGCGAGGAGTATTATGGGAGAATATATGGCTCGACTCTTTAGCTGTCGGCTGGCTCTGTCGGTGAAAGCACCAGCGTGCTGACCGCTTTTGCTTTCACCTTTTCATAACTAAACGGCACGACCCATTGTTCGCCGCTTACCCACATCTGGTTGAAATCGAAGAAATGGTCGCTCATCGGGTTGCCCGAATTTCCCGCCGGAAGGACCATCGTAGCGGAATCCACGTTGGCAAAATCGATGACAAATCGCCAGCTCGGCCCGGCTACCGATTCGTACCTGCTATCGCCTGTCTCGCGACTAAAGGATGCGCACAGAGTGCCGGAGCTGCCGCCCCACGGGTGAGGGCCGGCCTGAAGATTAAGCAGACTTCCCACGATTGGTATCATGGCCAGCGGATGGCGCATGGTCAGGGTATGAATCTCTCCCCAGGCTACACCCCCGGTACTCCCAAGGGCTTCCTCCATGGCGTTGACGGCTATATCATCAAAAGTCTCCTTGAGGCTCGGCGTGCTGACGTCATCGAACCACCCGGCGAGCGAGACCTGATCGGCCGCTTCGATCCACCTGTCCGGTACTTGTGAGTATAGCGACCCAAGCTCATCCTCAAAAGTCAACCGTTTGAGTTCAGAGAAGTACACTTCTACCAGCGCGGCCTCTTTCGAATCAATACCCATCGACCCATCCCAGCTACGTATTAAGTCGGCGGTGCCGCTTTCACCGGCGGTGTCAAGGATGCGGGCGATATCATCTTTGAAGCGGAGACGGTAGTGGTCGTATTGATCCATCTGAAACTGTCGCATGTCATCGGACGTGAGGTCCTTACGGTCTTCAAGCAGGTTGGTGATGCTGATTATCCGGTTGGAAAAGAAGTGTCCATCCACCGACGGTGAACGGCGCGGCAGGTTGTTGCAGCTGGCCAGCCACCCGCGGGATGGGTTTTTCGCATGCGGTGTTTCATCCAGCGGAAGGTAACCGGGAGGTCTATCCGCGGTTTTCGATTGTTCCGATCTGACAGGCGTGGTAAGTTGGTAGCCGATATTTCCGTCGGCGTCGGCATACATCATGTTAGCATCCAGAGCGCCGAGCCCGGTGGCAAGAACTCTGAAGTCTTCGAAGGTCCTGACGTGGTGTAGATCGAAGCCGCTGCTGACGGCCCGGTCGAGATCGACATCGAATCCTGCCCAGTGCATGCTTATTACCCGATCGTCATCGTACCCGGTTTCAATAACCGGTCCGTTTTGAGTGAAGGTAAAACTGACCTGGACAATGCTGTCGAGCCCGGATATGTATACGGAGTCAGGTATAATCTCAAAGTCGCGCCAGCCTCCCGGTGTCAGGTACTGGTTGGAGTCATCAGGATTGATTTTCTCGATACGATAATCGGTTACATCCACCCCCCCGGCTGTGAAGGCCCTCGCGGCCTGCCCGTTATGACGCATGATGAAAAAGGGGAGTCCCGGGGTGGAAATGCCCATCACGTTGACTGAATCCTGTTCGATATGCACGCCGGCCGCATACCAGAACTGAGGAAGGCGGGTAAGTTCGAGATGGGGATCCGAAGCAAGCATGGCGGCCCCGCTGGCGCTGTTCTGTGGACTTATCACCCAGTTATTGGAGGAGTGCGTCATTAGCAGCGGCAACGATGTGTTGCTGAACAGGTGATTGGCTATTGCCCGCTGGAATGGCCGAAACACCGATGGCCTTTGGGGAGGCTCTCTCGTACCTGATAACTTCGCATGTCCAAGCGGCTTGGCCCCGAGGTTACCATCGTCCGGCCATAGACCGACTTCACCTGTTTCGGGGACGATTGTCGGTGCCCACGACGGGTATGGAATCATCAGCGTTTGTGCCTCGCTTTCGCCCACCTCTTTGGCGAGTTCGAGGTAGAATTCATCGCGGTCCATAAGGGCGTTAGAAAACCAGGTTTGAAAACTCAGCAGCGTGAGACAATCAAGAACAGTCCAGTCTTCAAACCTGATAGGCAGGAAACGGTACTCGAACGGCAGTGCCCGACACTTTCGCTTGTAGGCGTTAACGCCATCGCTGTATGCCTGCAGCCGTCGCCGGTTCTCATCCGACAAAGCCGATAAGGCCTTTTGGGCGAGGCGGTAATGACCTATGCGCCGCTGTTCGATGTCAATCTCACGGGTGACACTGCCCAGCATTTCCGATAGTCGACCGCCGGCGATCCGCCTTGATAGATCCATCTGAAACATGCGATCCGCGGCGTGCTGGTAGCCGAGGGCAAAGTAGGCGTCGGCCTCTGTCTGCGCCCATATCTGACATATGCCCATGCTATCAAAGGTGACTTCAACCGGACGCACGATACCGTCAACGGCGATTTCTCCATTAGTAACAGGGATGGATGCTCTTAGAACGAAATAGAACGATGCCGCCACGCCGATAGCCAGACCGACCAGTGATATGGCGGCGAATGAGAGGATTTTCTTTGCTTTTGAACCGGGCATAGGACTCACATCCGGCAGTGTTGATCAGTTTTCCTCTTTGGAGGAAGTAGCCAGACTGAACAAGACCGCAGCAATAAACGCCAGGATAAACGCCGGGACCAGCTCGTAGACAATACTCTTGAGAGCAGGGACGTTCCTCCAGATGACGGTCACACCCGCCCCTGTAATCATGCCGGCCAGGGCTCCGGCTCTGTTGGCTTTTTTCCACAGGAGTCCGAGTATCACCACCGGTCCGAAGGCGGCGCCCAGGCCTGACCAGGCATAAAGCACGAACTCGAATATTACCCGGTTTTCAGTCAGGGCGAAGACTATGGATATGGCTGCCAGGATCACCAGCACCCAGCGGTCAAGCCTCTGGACCCGGACAAATTCGGAGGTTTCGCCCGGCGACTTTCTTTTTCTCAGGTAAGGGATGACATCGCGTGATATGGTGGTCGAAATTACAATTAACTGCGAGTCGGCAGTGGAGCAGATGGCCGAAACGATAGCGGCGATCACAAACCCGCCCAGTATTGGCGGCAGAAATTCCCCGACTGCCAGGGGAAGGGCCTGCTCGGGATCATCGAGTACTCCGAAATAAGCCTTGGCAAACAGACCGAAAAAGACAGCGCCCAGGTAAACCAGTACCATCCACGTCAGCGCTATGGTGCCGCCCTTCTTGACGGACCGGGAGTCTTTGGTAGCCATAAATCGTGACAGGACGTGAGGTTGCCCGGGATAGCCCAAACCAATCCCGAGAAGACCGACAATAAAGCCGACCATGGCGAATCCTACCTTGCCGTAATTGAAGGTCAGCAGATCGGGATCGCTTATTTCTACCCGGGAGAGGAAACCGGAGTAGCCACCGAGAGACGAGAGGACCACAAATGGCATGACGATAAGGGCCACGAACATGAATGAGGCCTGGATTATGTCGGTCCAGCAGATGGCTCTGAAGCCGCCGGTGACAGTGTAGGTCAGTATTATCGCGGCTCCGGCCAGAACTCCCAGCCAGTAAGGCAAGGAGAAGACGGCGTCGAAAGCCTTGCCGGCGGCATTCATCTGGGCTGCCACGTAACCCAGCATCGCCAGGGTGATAATCGCTACGGCCACATTGCGCAGGGCCGCTGAACCTGCTCCGAACCTGTGTTCTATATACTGAGGCAGGGTGACAGCCTGGGCACTGGCCGTTGCTTTGCGCAGCCGCTCAGCGATAATATACCAGTTGAAGATATATCCGGCGGCAATGCCGGGGACAATCCAGAAGGCCGCCGCGCCGAAGAGGTAGGCCTCGCCGACTAATCCCAACATTACCCATCCTGATTCGGCCGAAGCCGACGCCGAAAGCGATGAGGCCCAGGGACCGAGTTCGCGATTGGCCAATACGAAATCGTCAGTGGTTTTCTTGCGTAGCCTGGTCGAGTATAATCCGATGCCAATGATTGTCGCGCTGTAGACAATGAACGAAATGGTCAATACGATGTTGGAATCCACCGTTCACTCCTTTCCGGTCTATCGTATGAAACTAAAGAACTTGCGATTGATCTGGTGCTATTAAGGTAATTTTTGTTCCCCTCAAATCAACAAGATTATTTGCGGGGTGGGTCACACCCGATTTCGCTTGACATGACGTGGATTATTTTGTATACTTTGGGTGAGTGCTTAGTACTCCAAGCCTCAATTATACCCTTCTCGCCACCTTAAGAGTTCTAGGTAGATCCTGCGCGATTTTCATCGCGCAGGATCGAATACTGGCAAAATTACATCGGCTCTGCTTCCGAAGCACGTTTTTGCCTGTGGCTGGGAGGCAAAGTTCCAATCCCTGAATGGGAGGACGGCCCGCGCCGGCGTTAAATGTCGGAGCGGGCCCGGCTTTTATTGTCTCAACTTCCCGCCGGTACAACGCCTATCTCAACCGCTTGACATCGGTAACTGTTTTCGTACCTTGTCAGGCATGCGAGTATTCACCTGACTCGCGTGTCAGAGATGACATCATTATTTAATCGGAGATTTAGATAACCCAGGAGGTTCAAATGCGTGGCGTGCGTACCTGCATAGTTTTCGCTCTGACCGTCGCTATGGCTGCGGGTTCAGCCCTGACGGCACCGGGTGATACCCTGATGTCTTTCGCGGCACCAAACAGTTGTCCGCAGGGACTGACCTTTGACGGAGAATACCTGTGGAACATTGACCGCAAGAGCGACATGATATACAAAATCGATGTTGCCGACGGTAATGTGCTTGACTCCATCCCTTCTCCCGGATACATCCCCCGCGGACTTACTTTCGATGGTAAGTTGCTCTGGACGGTCGATGCCGGTGAGGACCTTATCTTCGCCATTAACCCCGAGACCAGGATCGTGGAAAAAACAATCTTTTGCCCGGCTTCGAAGCCCTACGGGATGGCGTGGGATGGCGAATACCTTTGGATCGCTGACGACGGCAGCGATGAGATTCGCCGGATAAGCCCCGAGGATGGCACCACTATCACGGCGATCACCGCCCCATCGTCGCATCCGGGCGGGCTGGCCTTTGATGGAAAATTCCTGTGGGTGTCGGATCGTTATAAGGACATGATCTACATGGTGACACCTGACAACGGGGATGTGATTATCTGGTTCGAGGCTCCCGGCAAACACAGTTGCGGGCTGGCTTACGACGGCGCCAACGTGTGGAACGTCGATTACGAAACCGATCTGATCTATAAGCTGGCGGTAGACGACGGCACACTGTTCAGCCGGCTTGCAGAGAAGCACCAGCAGGTTCAGTTTTTCCATCAAGCCCGCAATTACGGCCCTGGAGCCGTCAGCACGCTCGATGTTTACCTGGCCGTGCCGGTGAACATGAACAACCAGGACCTTGTAGGTGAAGTGATCTTCGAGCCCGCGCCCACCGATTTTCTTACCGATAAATGGGGACAAAAGGTGGCCCATTTCCGATTCACTGATCTGCCGGCGACGGAATTCACCAATGTCAGCATGCTGGCGGAGACGAAGCTCTACCAGACCAGGTACTATGTCTTCCCGGACAAGGTGGGATCGTTAGAGGATATCCCGGCGGAAATTCGCGATACCTACCTGGTGGATGACACCAAGTTTTCCCTGAACGATGAGACTATCCAGAAAGGTGTGAAGGAAGCGGTCGGCGACGAAACCAATGCCTACTGGATAGGTCGTAAGATATACAACTACGTTATCGATCGCATCGAGTATGAACTGGCCGGGGGCTGGAACATAGCTCCAACCGTTCTGGGGCGCGGTACCGGGTCGTGTTCCGAATACAGTTTCGTTTACATTGCCATGTGTCGTGCCGCCGGATTGCCGGCCCGCTATGTCGGTTCAGTTGTTATCCGTGGCGATGATGCCTCGTGGGACGATGTTTTCCATCGCTGGGTGGAGATTTATCTGCCCGGTTACGGCTGGATACCGGTCGATCCTTCGGGCGGCGATTCAAAATGGCCGGCCGACAGGGCGCGGAGTTTTGGATACCTCAATAACCGGTACCTGATTACGACTTCCGGCGGCGGCGGCTCTGAATATCTCGAGTGGAGCTACAATGCCAACGAGCGCTGGACCACGAAGGGCCGAGCGAAGGTGGTCGTCGAGAACTTCGGTGAATGGACCCCAATGGTGTCGGCGGAATCACTGGCGGACAAGTAAGGCTGACTGGTATGCCATCAAGCAAAAATTCATCGGTCGTATGGCCAGGTACGGTGCTGGTTCTGATTCTGATCTCAATTATTATCCTGGTCTCTGGTTACGCTGCTGAGAAGCCCGCCGACAAGCCATTCCTAATTTTATATGCCTTCAGTGATGAGGGACGCCTGATAGGTGAAAGCATGTCCGTCACCCGGACTGAAACGCACCTGGGGCGAACCGTTACAGTCGGTCAATTGTCCGGTAAGGATATCGTGCTGGCCGAGCTCGGGATCGGAATGACCAATGCCGCTATGACGGTGCAGAGAATGGTCGATGAGTTTGATCCGGCAGCGGTGCTGGTGACCGGGATAGCAGGGTCGGTGGATACCTCGGTGAACATCGGCGACATCGTGGTTTGTTCGACCTGGATTGAGCATGATTACGGGTACATCGGAGCAAATGGTTTTGAACCGGGACCGATACTGGTGTCACTGCCGGGCAGTGACAGTTTGCTGAGAGTTCTGAGCTTTGACGTGGATAGCGGTTTGTTTGCCGCCGCAAGAAGACTCGGTGAGGCCGAGCTCGCCATCGGAAAAGTTGGCGACAGATCACCACGTCTCATTGCAGGCGGGGTAGGCGTGAGCGGCAACTGTTTCATTGACAACAAGGAAAAGCGCCTGTGGCTGAACGAGCAGTTCGCGGCATTGATCACTGATATGGAAAGCTCGGCCGTCGCCCAGGTTTGCGCGATCAACAGTGTTCCGTTCGTGGCATTTCGATCGGCATCGGACCTGGCCGGAGGTTCGGGCTCGGCGACAGCCGGCGCCGAACTTGACGAGTTCCTTATGATAGCCGCTGATAACTCATCGAGTGTAGTGGTGCGTTACCTCGGCGAATTAGAGTAGGTCCTGCCAAATTACGGTTCAAACAAGAACAGGCCCCGCTGACGGGGCCTGTTGTGCTTGACACCGGATTCTGAGCGTTGCAGCTGCTTCAAATATTGTGGTGGACTACTCGCAGAACGGACGGTCCAGCACGCAGTCGTTCGGGTTGTAATATGGCCAGGGTTTGTCAGTGCAAACGCCGTCGAGCCACAGTCCGTAGACAAAGACAGCCGGCGTCATATCCGGGCAAACCCTGAACTGACAACATTGGTAATCCGGCGGATTGGCCGAAACGTTCGAATGGACCGTGACCACTGCCGCGAAGGCAAAGACGAACAAGAGCACGGTGGCCATTACTGCTGTTGATTTCTTTTTCATCTCACATCCTCCCTTCATGTTACGAAACATTCACCCAGAACTTCCGGTGTCAGGGTTGATTATTTGCGTTTACTGCAAGCAAAGATGCTGTTGACGTCATCGGTGGCAGGACGGCCAATTCTCCCATCCTATACCATCGATTTGGAAATACTTTCCTCCCGCGAAAGAGACTCCTCCCGCTGAACCGTATGCCAGGCTGGCTGCGGTTCTAAAGGTAATGGTCAACGCCACCGAATCAATCGGTGTCGCAAAACGATAAGCATTTTAAGTGAGGGGAGCGGACAGACCGAATTAACAACATGAGAGCGGTGTTGTCAAGCGGCTTTACGGTCTTTTTTCCGCAGCAGGTTGTTATTACAGCGGATTGAAGAAACCACTGACACCGGACTGATGGTTGGTTTTAGGAAAAACAGGCCCCTCTTAAGGGGCCTGTTCGACTCTTCCGGCATATCTGGAAATGGTTAGTCGCTCAGGTTATGGTTTCCTTACCAGCAATCAGGTGTGCTGCAGTCGATATTACATTCGTGTGGATTAGGCATACCATGGTAGCACTGGCAGGTACCGTTAATCCAAACACCCTTTTTCCATTCGCAATCAGGACTATGTGCCCACCAGCAACATCCGTACTGCGGTGGGTCCGCGAGCGCTGTTGAGTAAATGGTAGCTACTGTCGAGAAAACGAAGCTGAACAATAGAAGCATTGACAATGCTAATCTGAATGTGCGTTTCATAAGAAATCCTCCCTTTCTTGTTTTAACGCTTTTTTCCAGATACGCCGTGCCAGAGTTAGTTATCTGAATTGTGCATCAGGCTCGTCAGGTAAGGGCATATTACTCCCCGTGCCCTCCGGCGGCGCGATGATAGCCGCCCGCATCAAGAGGCTCAACTTCCGTAATAGGATTTTCCCTCCTCAGGCGAAACAATCCCTCCCGCTTAGCGAGATTACATCCCGATGATCAGTTTAGGATAAAGGCTGAGCACAATCGCGCGCGACCGAGAAATCTATTAACGATCACGCTACCCGATAGTATGATGTTAATCTGCCCTTGTCAAGCCATTTCCGGTGTGAGCCGAAAGCGGTGTTGCAGGTCCCTGTTGTGGAGCCCCGGGAGCTGCAAAAAACAGTTGACTTGGCGCGGCTTCGTAGCTATGTTAATGGCGATAACAGAGTTTCTTCATCTGGATTTCAAGGTTTGTTTCTGTATTAGTTAATTCATTTCAACAATATAATTTGGAGACAGTCGCGCCATTACGCGCGAAGAGAGGTTTACGCTGGATCGCGGGGCCGCTTTAAGGGTTCACCTGCGACCGCGGCAAGCGAAAGCGGAGTTTAACATGAATATCTACGTCGGCAATCTGTCGTACGACACGGCAGAAGAGGATCTTCGCCAGGCCTTTGAGAATTTCGGCCAGGTGTCCAGTGTTAACATTATTACCGACAAGTACAGCGGCCGTTCTCGTGGATTCGGGTTCGTTGAGATGGGCTCGAAGGAAGAAGGCGAGGCTGCCATTGCCGGACTGAACGGTACCGAGCTTGGTGGTCGCAAGCTGAACGTCAACGAAGCTCGTCCCCGTCAGGAGGGAGGCGGCCGTGACCGTCGCGGCGGCGGTGGCTATGGCGGAGGAGGGCAACGCGGAGGATACTGAATCGATAAATCGTTGATAATACATAAATAGTTGGATTATTATACGGGGGTTGGCACTCGGCCAACTCCCGATTTTTTTTCTTTTGTTTGCCGTTGAGTATCATTGTCAACGCTGGGGGGCCGAAAGCCTGGAACGCCAGGACCGCAGGAATGTAGCGGCTTTAACAGCAATCCCAAATACAGCAGGCTCAGGAGGTAAGATGACCTTTCGCACGAACTTCGTTGCGGCAGTTTATACTCTGCTCGTAGTAGCGTGCGGCGTGTCGGTAAACGCGCAGGTGACGTTGCCCTGCGCGGAC
>CP070756.1:1112288-1115714 GCA_020348905.1 Candidatus Zixiibacteriota bacterium | reverse complement strand
CACGCCGAAATGTAGAAGTCGTTTATGATGTTCTGTCCCTGGTTGTGAAGAGTATACTGAACAAAAACAACATCACCGAGAAATCCCAGCCGGTCGTAAGCATAAATCGTTTGCTGAACCTCGACCCCGAGCGGGGCCGTTTTCCCGCAGTCATTGGTATGAAGGGTGGGGTTGGCGTCATTGTACACTGACCAGAGCATTTGGTCACCCAGCATCGCCGGTGCGCCTGAAATATCTACTGGCGCTCCCTGATCAACAGGCCAGTTAGTATAGTCATCGTTGGGGTTGCCTGCCAGACTGTCCCGGTAAAGCTTGTATACCTTGAAGGATGACCGGTCGGTCATGTAGGTTTCGTCTTCCATCGGGCCGGGCGTGTACTCAAAGTCGCTCCACTCAGAAATGGCAACGCGAAGCTCCCCGCCTACTTTACCGCCCAACCAGACACCGGCGGCATATTGCGGCGAGAAATCGCCGGCACTGCCGACATTGCCCGAGATGAGCGAGGTATCGCCGGCATACGGCCACCAGGTGCCGTAGTCATAACCGAAGACGGCTGCCAGGTCCCGGCCGAAATTGCCGTGGTTGGTGACGAACATCAGGATACGGTTGACATCTATGAACGTGGTGTTGTCGACCGTCAGGGTGCCGGCTGTCGCCGGTACGTTGAGAACTTTATCCGGCGGCGCCGCCTGCGCCGTAACGGTAACAACGATGATCAAAGCTGTCGTCAACAATTTGAAAAAACGCAATATAATCCCTCCTGAAGAAAGTCCTGCTTAACCTGTGATATTATAGAAGATAATCGAAAACGCCAATCTGTCAATAACATGATTAGCGACCCGTTTTTCGTTTGTTCATCTGAGACTCAGATTCCCCCGTGAAAGCCTAAGATACTGTGCCGGCCGGGACAAAATACCAAGGCCGGAACCGAATAATGACGGTTCCGGCCGCAAAGTCAGCAATCAATCGATACTATTTAAGCAACAGCATCTTCTTGTTGTCGATCTTGTCACCCGCCTTGACGCGGTAGAAGTAAAATCCGCTGGCCACTTGCCCGCCGCTGTTGTCATCACCGTTCCAGATTACCGAATGGTTTCCAGCGGGCTGGGTCTCATCTATCAGACGCCTTACACGTTGGCCCAATACGTTGTAGACATCAACCGTTACTCGCGCCCGTTCCTGCAGCGAATACATGATCGTCGTGGAGGGATTGAACGGATTGGGGTAGTTCTGTCTGACGGTAAACCGGTTGGTGTTCGTTGTCACACTTTGCCCGTCTACAGAACCGGGCTGATGGAGCTTGAAGCGCTCGTTCAATATTTCTCTGAGCCTGGTGATCGAATTCAGTCGGTCGCTGCCCTGAGCCACGGCCATCCTTACGAGAACGTATTGACTGTCGCCCGGATTGAAAGTCAGCGGCCCGAATGACGCCAGCATACGGCGGTCTGCCGGGGCGATATCGAGATCGCCGGTTCCGGTCACAGGGTCGCCGGTGTGTACGTACATGAGCGTATCATCCTCGTAGACGTATGGCGTTCCGGCTTTCGTCAAACCGCGCATGAAACCGTAAGTCTCTTCAAAGTTATCAGGGTCGGTGCCGTTTATGTATTTGTTGAAGACGCTGACGTTCATGTTCTTGTGATCGGCAATCCAACTGCCGTCGAAATAGGCACTGTCGCCCGGCGAGGGTACTATCGGTCCGTACAAGCACTTAAATCCAACCGCCGGAACGGGGGAGCCATACATCTGGTCGATGTTATTGGCGTTGTAGCAGTACCAGAGATGGTCAAGGGTATCGCAGCCAACCAGATCGTCACCGGCATCACCCACGTCAGGGTCATTCCAGAGCGTTATGTAGCAGTCGTCTATAGTGTTACCGCCCTTGTTGTGCAACTTGTAGCTCAAGTATATCGACTGGCCCTCGGCGCCGGCGGTTACGAAAGGCGGCTGGGTGGACGTGAACTCAAAAAGATCGGTGGTGGGTTCGGTGACTTTTTTCGTCACCAGCCTGAACACCGTGCCCACTTCCGGCAAGGCCTGGTTGAAGGGCGGTTCGTATCCACCATTCCAATTGATAAGAACCGTTCTGGCAATGACCTCACCGTCGATGAGGGCATAGTTTAATTCCCCGGCCTCCATGGTTTCCTCGCAGGCCAGATAGCCGGCTTCGCCCGGCGAATCGTCGACCGGCAGGAGCCAGTAAACGACGTCGGTATAAGGGTCGTCATCATCGCCGGAGGCAGAGTGTTCCCCCAACCCGCTGTGGAACATCGACACGAAACATCCCCAATTATCCAGAGCAAAGGTATTGCTGGCGGGATACTCCCGCTCGAGAATCTGCGGGACCAGGCGAACATCGTCGGTCGGGTCGTCCGGGGTACCAATGCCGGTTCTCCACAGTTCGAACGGTACCCAGAAGGCGCCGCTCCAGAAGCCCGCGGCATAACCGCCCTCCACACCGGGGTTGCTGTTAGAACCGGTGAAACGTATTTCGTAATCGTACTGACCTATTTCCTGCAGGCGATCCCCGTCCCGCGTGACCCGGTCAATAAAGGCCTCATAGTCGCCTCTCGTGCCGCCGGCGCAGGAACCACCGTTATCATCAGTATGAATCGCCCACTGGCCATCGCCGGTAGCCTGCTGTCGAGGAGAGATGTATCCGTCGGGATCATACTCGGTCGGCACCGGAAAACCGGCGAATACCAGAGCGCCGGGTTCCGGCGGATCCAGCACTCCGGCAGCGTTGGCCACGACTTCGAAGCTCGTGAAGGGCCCCCCCGGGGCGGAATAAGTAACTGAAACAGACAAGCCTTCGACGAATTCGACGGTGGAGTTGATGGGCTGGTCGGCAGCCAGAAGAGTGTTGGTAGTGATGTTTTCAAGGTTCCATGACAGGTCGGTGTCGACGAAATATACTCTGTAGTCGTCGCCGGTAATGAGCGCAGGGTCGGCTGCGTAGGCTGTGACCTCAACGCCCGTTAATGTGCCCGTATGCCTTATGTCAAGCTCGTTGTTGTAAAGGATGCCGTCACTAATACGCACCGGGCTTTTGCCCTTGTCGTCCGAGGCCCACATGGACATCTGCACCTCGATACCCAGCGGAGCCGTCTCGCCGGCATCGTTGATATGCTGATCCGGATTGGCGTCGTTGAAGACGGCCCACAGAGTCTGGTCGCCGCGAATCAACGGTCTGCCTTTGTGATCCACCGGCGCACCGAGCGGGGCGGCGTGGTCGGGATATTCCAGGTAATCAAGGTTGGGATTCGCAGTGGCGCTGTCTTTGTAGAGCTTGTATACCCGGTAATCAGGGTTGATGTCGCCCTCAGGGTCAAAGGTGCCATCAGTCATCGGGCCGGGCCAGTATTCGCTGTTGTACTCAGCTATGGCGACCCTGGTTTCGCCATCAACCTTGCCCCCGAGCCAGAT
>CP070756.1:1104595-1112188 GCA_020348905.1 Candidatus Zixiibacteriota bacterium | reverse complement strand
TATGAACTTTCACATCCCCCATCTGTGACACCGGAGTCATTACTTTCACATGATTCGGTCCTGATACGTGGGGCGTTACCGTCGAAAGATCAAGCGAGAGTTCTTTAGCGTAATGAGCATTGGCGTCGGCGGCAACGGGGTTGCTTTTGAGTTCGGCCAGTCTGTCGCGATTAAGTCTGGGGTGTTTACCATTGCCGTCGGTATCGGATGGCACCCCGGCCAGACCGCGTTTCTCGACAAAAGCTATTCGATCCTCCAGCCACGTGATAGTAATATCATCGACAGGGAAGACGCCGGCCAGAGCACCCCATTCGGTGGTCATATTACTGATGGCAAGGCGCTCATCGATAGAAAGGGCGGCCAGGCCATCGCCGACAAACTCGACGGCGTGATTGAGCACCTCGTCTTCGTTAAAGTGTCCGCAAAGGGTTACGATGACATCTTTACCGGTGACACCCGGCTTGAGTTTGCCTTTCAACTCCACCCGGGCTACCGGTGGAACCTGCCACCAGGTGCGTCCTGTGGCCCATATGGCGGCGGCATCGGTACGGACAATCGGAGTCCCCAGACATCCCAGCCCGCCATACATGTTGGAGTGGCTGTCCGAGGCCACCATCATCGTTCCGGGCCAAGCGTAGCCCTCCTCGCACATTATCTGATGCCCAATGCCGCGTCCGGCTGGATAAAAATCGACACCCATCCGGGCTGCGAAATCTTCAATTTTGCTATACTTGGTCAGGTTGGCTTCGCTGGTGTCCTGAACATTGTGATCAAGGGTGTATACCGGCTGGCGCGGGTTGGCTATGGAGGTGGCTCCGATCGAGTCGAATTTCGGGATTACTGCACCGGTATTGTCATGGGTCATAACGTGGGCCGGACGGATCGATAGATAGTCGCCGGCGCGGACAATATGACCTTCTGCCAGCCCAACCGCGAAACGCTGAGCGATCTTTTCGACCATGTTCTGGCCGGGAGCACTCTTGCTGTTATTCATAGTACTGTTTCCTCATCGCAATTGTGACTTTTGTTAGTCCGAAAGAATGATTCACCAGGTCGAAATCAATGAAATTTGACCCGTATCATAACATGCACTTCTGCATCTGTCCAGCCTAATCGGTGGGCAACGGAGCGATTGCGGCGAGAGCGCCAACGCCCTATGGAATGTGAATAAAATCACAACAACATGGCTTTAAAACGCTACTTTTTTCTTGACTTTGGTTAGTCCGTGCGGGTAAATGTTAGCAACTGCTAACTTTCGGTGAGATAGGTATGAAGGCTGTCGCGGGAG
This sequence comes from Candidatus Zixiibacteriota bacterium, assembly GCA_020348905.1. GTDB lineage: Bacteria > Zixibacteria > MSB-5A5 > GN15 > FEB-12. The sequence goes on along the minus strand of CP070756.1, from coordinate 1,110,900 downwards.
ACCGAAAGGCACAGATAATAAGGGAAGCTACGTGCCTTTTCAGCCGGTATGGCTTCGATAAGGTGACTATCAAGTTACTGGCCGATGCCTGCGGTATTACCGAACCGGCCCTCTACCGTCACTATTGCTCCAAGGGTGCCATATACGATGCCGTTTTGGATTCCATCGAGGAGCGGCTTTGTTCACAGGAGTTTTTCGAACAGGTCAGTGAAGAGCAAAACCTGGAAGTGCTCCTTACGAGCATCGCCCGCCACGTTCTTGATTTTTTCACGGTCAATCATGACATATACCGCCTGTTACTTTTTTCTGCGCTTGGCGACCACGCCAAAGCCAAACATGTCTATCAGATGATTTACGGGTCATACGTTCGTTTTCTGGCGAGCCAGTTTGACCGGCTTTACCGGCAGAATATTATCATTAAGAAGAATAATGAAATCACCGCCCGGTGCTTTATCGGGATGGTGTTTGACTGTGCTCTGAACATCACTCTCTGGAAGGGATTTCAGGGCAAGGCATTCGAGCCTCATGAGGTGATTGCCAATAACGTTCCTATCTACGTTCGGGGGCTTCAGGCATGATTGATTGAGCAGCAAGTGCCTGTCCATAGAATGGCAAGTTAGGTGTTTTGAGGGAAACGCATAAACTGCAGGAGGTACATATGGGAAACTACCAGAAGGGCGCGTCTGGAGGAATTCCGGTCAGCACGCGGGTGTTTCTGATCCTACTGGGATTGCTGACAGGTATATCCGTGGCTGCCCTTGCCGAGGTGCCAAACGACGTCTGTGCGGATTGCCACGCCGACATTGTGGAAGCCTTCAGCGGCACGGCCCACGGAGTTTACCTGAGCAGGACGCCCGGGGCCGAAGCCAGTTGTGAAGGCTGCCACGGATCGGCGGTGGATCATATCGAGGGCGGCGATCCGGCCGGGATCCTCAATCCCGCCAGCCAGGATCAATTTGGTGCGTCGCTCTTGTGCTTCAACTGTCACAGGTCAATGGGTTTTGACGACTGGGCGTTCTCTGCCCACAACGCCGGTGATGTCAGCTGTGCCGGCTGTCATGCGATTCATTCGACAGAGTATGTCAAGGCAGACGAACCGGATCTCTGTTACGAATGCCACGTCGAAGTTCAAGCAGCTGCTTACATGCCCTCCCGCCATCCGGTCCGTGAAGGGAAACTGGTGTGCGGTGACTGCCATAATCCGCACGGGGGACCGGCCCGGTTAACGGCAGACAATACCGGAAGGGAGTTGTGTTTCAGCTGTCACGCCGAAAAAGAAGGTCCCTTCGTATACGAGCACGCTCCGGTGAACGAAGACTGCCTGATTTGCCATAATCCGCATGGGTCGGTGGCCGATAACCTGCTGAGACAAACCGAGCCATCGCTGTGCCTGAGCTGCCACCCAATGCATTTTCATGCCACGGTGGTCAGTGTTGACGGAGATTTCACCACGCCACAGGCGCCGGAGCGGGCCGGGACATCGACATCCGACGGCTGGAAGCAGGGCATGCTGACCAAATGTTCACAGTGCCATACCGAGATCCATGGATCCGACCTGCCGTCGCAGGCTATCTCGGCTGGCGGAACGGCTCTGACAAGATAGGAGAAGATGATGAAAACGATCAATATCATATTGTACGTTGGTCTCGTTCTTCTCCTGGCATTCAGTGTTGTTCTTGCCGAAGATAACGAGACTCAAGAGAGTACGATACTGTGGATCGGCTCGCATTATGTGGATTTCAGCGACTACAACAAGAAGATCGGAGAGTATCTTTGCGGTGAAGACGAATGGATTCCCGAATTAGAGCTGACGTATTTCTCTCGTTCTGATAATAGTATTTTCAGGCTCGATGGGCATTTCCATGATGACAAGGACATATTCGCAGATGCCCGTGCGACCAAAGGTGACCACTTCAGGCTGAGCGGCAAATACCGGTCATTTATTCGTCAGCTGGGTCAGGATCTCTTGACCAACGTAGAGGCTCGCGAGTTTTTCGAGTCCACAGGGAATCCGGGCGGTAAGATGCTCACTCACGAGCTTCTCGACCCGGGGGCCGATTACGATTACAAAAGACAGGAGATTCTCACCGAGGTGGAAATTCTGCTGTCCCGTAAGAACAACATTCGTTTCACCGCGGCCCACCGTTCCGTTCTCAAGAACGGTGAAAGACAGGCCATAGCTAACAATCACTGTTTCAGCTGTCACCTGACATCCGAGAGTGCCGATGTGGTGCAGCGAAGCCACCAGATCGAAGCCGGTCTCGATGCCGAGCTGGCCGGGAGTGATATCGGCTATCGCTTCGGCTATCGCGTTTTCGAATCCGATGCTCCTGATCCCGTGGCCTATTATGATCCGGCCAAGCACCCCGTCCACGGTGGTGCCGGGGCTGAGTTCAGTTCCCGCCAGGTATTCGACGACACGTCGGTCGCATACAGCACGTTGCCCAGAACCGAAAAAACCTCGCACAAGGTACGCTTCAAACGCGATCTGGGACAGGGCGAATTCGCCAGCAGTCTTGGCTACAGTATTGCAAAGAACACGATTACTGATTTGTCGTCTGAGGCTTACGTCGGTTCGGCGAACTACGCCGTCGGCCTGAGCAACCGGACTCGTCTGGTCACCAGGGGAACCGTGACCATGCTGAAGGCCGACGATCCCTGGATCGACCTGCCCACTTACCGTGGCGGGGCAGCTGATCTTAACGAGACCGATTTTGATTTCACCCGCTACTCCGGTCTGGACCGCTGGGACCTGAGATTCTCGGCCGAGGTAATCTCGAGACTGAGCCCCAGGGTGGTCTTGTACGTGTTAGGAGGGTATGATCGCGTTGACCGCGATGATTACCCGATTTGGGACGAGGGAACACAAACCGACAAATTCACAGGCCAGGTGAAGCTGCGCTACCGCAAGGGGCTGAGGTACTCATCACTGGTGAAATACCGCTTCGAAAAGACCTCCGATCCATTTGTTTCTGCGCGCGGTCTGTTTGAGTTGCCCGGGTATGACATCCTCGAACCGGCCGTTCCCGTCTCCCCCTGGATCTTCTACTGGCAGCGGGAAGATTTGCGCTACCAGAGTATAACGACACTTCCGACCGATAAGCATGTATTTGAATGGCGCTCGACTTACCGACCCTCGGAGCGATACGGTCTCACCATCGGTCTGAAAGGTAAGTACGATAAGAACAATGATCTGGATTCTCTGGACGTGCAGCACTTCTCGCTGCAGCCTAACCTGAATATCAATTATACACCGGATGTGAAATGGACTCTGGCGGCTGGCTATACTTACAGCTTTGACAAATCCAAACTGCCCATAACAGTAGCCTTATTCGACGGCTGAGCAGGCCATATGTTTACTGACACAGTTGGTGTCAGACCGTTGGAGGTGAATCCAAGGCATTATGGTTCTGTGTTCACCATGTCGGATTTCGAATCCAAAGTACACAACCTGTATATGACGGCGAACTTCGTGGCCATGGAAGACCTGCGCCTCTATGGAGCCATCACTTATAACAAGGCCCAGGCCGCGCTGGATGAAGTCATCATGCCCGGGGTCGAGAGCCTGCTTGATGGTGATCTCGAAGATCAGGATTTCACTTTCGAAACGATGCCGACTTATTCGGATCTGGACTACGAGCTGCTCAATCTGCAGCTGGGATTCGAGTACCAGCTCTCACCGGAGGTGACCTGGACGGCCGATGGTATTGTGGCCGACCTGTGGGATTACGCGCCCTATGTGTTTGGCGATGAAACCGGCTCTTATTTCGTGATTCGCTCAGGTCTCAGGTTGGAACTGTAGAACAGTCTCTTCTCGCTATAGCTTCTTTGTGTTAGAGCCGTACCGCCAATGAGGCGGTACGGCTCTGTACAGAAAAAAGAACTGTCGGTCAGGGGTGAAAAGGTGTATAATAGGTAACATGGAATTCATGGATGAATGAACAGCAGCGAAAGGACAACTAACATACCATGACAGATGCTCCAAGAAAGCGAACTCTTTACCGGCACCCCCTTGCGGCCGTAGGCGGCGCTCTGTTTTCAGCCGGTGTTTTCCTGTTTCTAATCTTGCTCGTGTACGACCTGACCGGCCCGGACGAAAATCCCTATCGCTCACTGGTAACTTTCGTTATCGCTCCGTTTGTGATAACGGTCGGTTTTCTACTGTTTCTGTTGGCTATCTGGATACAGGTCAGATCAGCCCGTAAACGCGGAGAATCGGTCAGATTCAATCTCTCCATCGACCCCACCGATCCACACTACATGAGAAACCTGTGGCTGTTTCTCGGGCTGTCGGCAGTGCTGATATTCCTTGTCATCTACAGTGGAACGGAGGCATATGAGGCGACCGACTCGGTGGCTTTCTGCGGTGAAACCTGTCACACCGTGATGGAGCCGCAAAATGTAACTTATCACAATTCCGCCCATGCCAAAGTTTCCTGTGTCGATTGTCATATCGGCCCCGGGGCATCATTTTACGTTAAATCCAAGTTTGATGGCATAAGGCAGTTGTTTGCCACGACTCTAAACACATACTCGCGGCCAATTGAAACTCCGGTTGAGAATCTCCGCCCGGCTCAGGAAACATGTGAAGAATGCCACTGGCCCAGGCAATTCTACGGGGAGAAGATGGTCACTCACACTTATTATCGCACGGATGAAGCTAACAGTCCATGGACCATCAAGTTGCTGGTTAAAATCGGCGGCGGCAATCCGCGCACCGGAATTCTGGAAGGAATTCATTGGCACATGATTGGCTCCAACACCATTTACTATGTAGCCGCAGATGAGAAAAGACAGGACATTATCTGGTTACGTCTGGTTTCTGCCGACGGTGACACCGTAGTCTACCAGGATCCGGATGCTGAGCCGCCTGATTTTGGTGATCCTGAAACCGAGGTAAGACGGTTTGACTGTATGGACTGCCACAACCGGCCCAGCCACTCATTCCTCCCGCCGGCGAAAGGCCTGAATCTGGCCCTTTCCACGCGCCAGATATCGCCCGAGTTGAGCTACATCCGTCAAGTGGGGCTTGACCTCCTGAATGCCGAATATCAGGATCGAAGGGAAGCTAACGAGGCCATAAGTGTCGGATTGACAGAATATTATCAGGAAAACTACCCCGATCTCGTCAACGACAATGGAAGCGACATAGATCAGGCTACCAAGGTGCTGCTGAAGGTTTACAACGAGAATTTCTTTCCGGAAATGAAGACCGACTATCGTGTTCGGGAGAACAACCTCAGCCACTTCGTCAATGACGGCTGTTTCAGGTGTCACGATGGCGTGATGAGCAGCGACAAGGGCGAGGTATTGTCGAACGACTGCGCCACCTGCCATCTGATTGTTTCTCAAGGACCTTCTGAGAATGTGAGCGAACTGGAAAGTGATCTTGGCGGATTGGACTTTAAGCACCCGGAGGACATCGATGAGGTCTGGCGGGAGTTTAAGTGCACCGAGTGCCATACTCCCGAATCCGGATATTAGAGCCCCGGGCAGGCTGATCCCGGGGGCCGAGTAAGGGCCGAGCTTGTGAAAAAAAGTACTTGAGGTTAGTGGGTATTTACTTATATTTGGGCAAAACAGGAGAAATCCGGTTATCTGTTTGGGGGCTAATGTTCGGTTTACCATCAGATTCAGTGGGACATAAATAGGTGCGGACTGGCCCGATAACATGGCTTTTGGGGGTAGACAGTGGCTAAGAAAGTTTGTGCAGTTCTGGTATTCGTCGCTGCCTCGGCTTTTGCCAGCGACGATGATTGTCTGAGGTGCCACGGCGAGTCTGACGAGGCGCGCGCGACCGGGGCACCGCTTGTTCAACGCGAGATTCTGGATAGATCAATTCACGCTGATCTCGGGTGTGCCGAATGCCACATTGTCAATAGCCAGATGCGGCACGCCGGCCTGAGGGAAGTTTTGTGCGGCAAGTGTCATCTCGATGCGGCCGAAGGTTACGCCCTTTCGCCGCATGTTCAGGGCCGGGAGGTAAGCATTGAAGACATTCCGACCTGTGCCACCTGCCATGGTGGGCATATGATACTGGCGGTAGACGATCCCGAATCGGCTACCAACCATCGGAACTCGGTGAGCATCTGCATCAAGTGTCATGAGGATCAGCAGATAAAAGACAAATTCGAGGTACTCCCTGAGCCGCAGATGATAAGAGCCTATGAGAATTCCGTTCACGGGCAGGCTCTGATGGAACGTAACAACCTCGAGGCTCCGGCGTGCGTGGACTGTCACGGCAGTCACGCTTTCAAGCCTTCCGACGATCCTGAAAGTCCGGTGTACAAAACGCATATTTCGGC
>CP070756.1:1101711-1104495 GCA_020348905.1 Candidatus Zixiibacteriota bacterium | reverse complement strand
TACCAGCAAAGAGAAGGCACGCCAGCTCAGCTCCCGCCCGGAAATTGACATACAATTCGTGGCCAAAACGGAGATCAGAACCCTTCCGAGTCTGATGCCCGAAGCCCCGGCGCTGGCGGTGCAGAAACTTCTGGAAAGAACCGGCCTGGGCATGAAAGATATGACGGTCGTCAAGAACCACAACCCGTTTGCGGTAAATGACGTTATTTTTGCCAAGTTGCTCGAATATGATTGGCGAAAAATGAATGAGACAGGTTGTCCGCTGGTCTGGGGACATCCCCAGGGACCGACGCTGACACGGGTCATAATCGAGGCCTTCGAAGAAGCCGTCTCGCTCGGCGGCGGTTACGTACTGATATTCGGCTGTGCCGCCGGGGATATAGGCATCGCGGCTATCTTCAAAGTTGCGGACGGAGGTAAGTGAAGATGAAAACATTGAGACAACCTACACTTGATACCTTCGGATTGGGTACTGTCCACGAAATTTTCAGCCGCGGGCAAATGCCGGCCGATACCAAGGACCTTGTCAATCAGGTTTTTGGAGAATCCGGTCAGCGCGGGGCGCTGGTAATATCCGGCGCTAACGGGATAGTTGGTGCCGGCAAGACGATGCAGCTTGGTTCTCGACTGCTGCCGTATGGCGTTCCTGTAGTCGCCCTTGATTTTCCGGGTGCTCCGGACGGCATCGGCGCTCAGTATCAGGGGCTGAGGAGCTCCTTTGGCCAGGAGCGTGCCGACGAAATCATGGCCAACGTTGTCAAGCTGAGCTACGATGGTAAGAATCTTCCTCGCGAGCTTAACGGAATGCGACCCAGGTTCTTGCTGGAAGCGATACCGGAAATTCTTGATATCAAGAAAGCGCACTATGAAATCTTCCGGAAAGCTTTCCCGGAAATAGAAATTCGTTCGGTTACCTCGGGATTCCCAAGCTCCCAGCTGGGTGTCGGTATCGCGCATCCGGCATTTCCTCATCAGATAAATAAAATCTGGGAAATCGTGGAGAAGAAAGCCTCACCGGCCACTCAGCTCTTCTGGGCTCTGGGCATGATTCCCCTTCCCGTCAGTGACCACTGGTCGTTTGTACTGGATGTACTCTTCTGTGGTTTGACACTGGCAGGTATAAGATACCATGAGGCTTCCAACATGCCGTTCTGGAAGATAGATAAGTACGTAAGAAAACTGATGGGGCCGAACCCGTTCAGGGCTCATGATGCAATCGGCGCCAAGGGCGCCAATTTCCTGACATGGTCGTGTCTGCATCACTTGAGCAAACACTACGGACCACTGTTCACGCCTGCTGCCAAACTTGACGTGCGTTCGGTAAGCGGTCAAAACTGGTATCCGCTGAACCATTTCCGGCCGGTCGTCGATTGGTCGATGGAAGACGGAGATGATGAGCTGTTCCAAAGCTGGGTTGTTGGACCGGTCGTTCAGATGACCAGCCTGATGCTGCATGAAAAACGCTCGCATTTCTCGCACATCAACGCCATAGGTGAGTTGTGCGCGCAGTTCCGACCCGGTGTCCTGGCGTTCATTCGCAAGATGGGAGCCGATGCAGCGATAAAGACGGTCGAGTCGTATCAAGGACTGCATCCCGAAGCCGCCGACTGCTGGTATCCCGACGTGTTCGGCCTGATTGATGATCCACAGTGGCAGCAGCTTTACGTCAATGCTGAACATGATGGTAAAGTGGGCGTAATCACGATCGGAAGGGAAGCCTACAACGGTGACGTGGACGCCGAGCTGAACCGGGCCATCGACTGGCTAAAGGCCGAGAAGATCGAGCAGGTAATCATTACGGGCGACTTCCATCTGGCCACCCAAATGGTCGGGGCCGACACCAGCGAATTCTTCCCGGCCCTGGAGGATGCCGATAAAGGCCTGGAGATTTCCAGCTCGTGGTCACAGACTGCGCGACGGCTCAACGATGAATTCAAAGTCTCCGTCGGTTTTATAAACGGCAAACGTTGCCTCGGCGGAATGCTGGAGCTGCTGATGCACTGTCACTATGTTGTCTGTACGGAAGACGGATCTCTGGGCATGCCCGAAGTAACACTGCCGGTTGTTCCCGGCATGGAAGGATGCCACTGGCCGTTCAGGAAGGCTCGTTCTGAAGATTGGCCGAAGCTTGTTGATCTGTTGCTGACCGGACAACCGGTTAATGCCATAAAGGCGGTCGGCTGGCTGATCGATTATGCCGGCTCGATAGACGAGTCATTGCAGACAGTCTGGAAAGTCGCGGTGGAGGGTGAACAGGGTCCCATTACAAAGAGAAAGGTGATAGCGCAACCGCTGAAGGGGATACCGACCGGGATCGGCATTCCGGACTCCGGTAACCCGGCTATCGAGGCAGCTCGTAAAGCCATAATGGGCTGCATCCAGGAATCGTGCGGTTCTCCGCTGTCTGATGCCCTCGCTGTGCAGGCGAAGCATTCAGCTGGTTTCATGAATTCCCGCTTCTGTCGGGAAGGGGTAGTCGGGGCGGAATGCGCCAAGATTATGAATGTATAGGGAGGCCGCCGGAACCGCACGTGAAATCCTGTCAACGGATAACCGGAACGCAGAGAGTACGCCTTAACCGCGCAACCCCAATGTTAAATCGAGATGGCATCGTTTTTCTGGAGACACAAGGAGAGATAGAATGAGCGAGGAAAAAAAGGCCACTATTAAGAAGATTCGCGCCACCGGCCACATGAGAAAAATCATGGCCGATTACTTCTATGAATTGGATCATGCGTCACGGGAGGGGTCACAGAAAGTAGCCTGGTGCACCAGCGTCGGCCC
>CP070756.1:1097787-1101611 GCA_020348905.1 Candidatus Zixiibacteriota bacterium | reverse complement strand
GATCGGACCCGGCGGGAGATATTCGGTAGCGGTCGAGCAGTTGGAGAGTACATCGAAACCAGCGAAGGCAGCTACCGTGTTGTTGGAGTCATTCCTCGTGAGGAGATTCGTAATACTGTGACCGACGCGAACATTTTCAGTCCCATTACCACTTCGGAGTCGGCCATGACGAGGACCTCGCTTTTCGCCAACTGCTATGCCCTTATCCTGGCCACCGGTGAGTCAGATTTCGATGCCATCAGACTCGAGTATGGCAAGCGTCTTGAGCAGGCTCGCCTTGATTACGCCGGCGAATGGGATAGAATTGAGTGTCCACTCAGGACGCAAGCCGCCCTCATCTTTGGCGAAACAGGCGCCACAGATGAAGAGGGCAGTCCCTTTCTGATGCTTCTCGGAATTATCGGCCTGATGATTCTGTTTATGCTGTTTCCGGCCATAAACCTCGTTAATATAAACGTCAGCCGCATAATCGAAAGATCCTCAGAGATAGGCGTACGCAAAGCCTTTGGTGCTTCATCATCGGCACTGGTCTTTCAATTCATCGTGGAGAACGTCGTTCTTACCCTGGTAGGCGGTGTCATCGCGCTGGCCATGGCGGCAGTTGTCCTGAACATTATCACCGAGTCCGGATTTTTGCCTTACGGCACCCTTAAGCTTAACCTGCCGATATTTTTCTACGGTCTGATGCTGTGTTTGTTTTTCGGTGTGTTTTCAGGAGTATTGCCGGCGTATAAGATGTCCAGGCTTCACCCGGTTGAGGCCCTGAAAGGAGCAGAAGCATGATACGCCACGCTTTCAAAATGATATGGAATCGTAAGAGGCGAAACACGCTGCTTATGATTGAGATATTCTTTTCTTTCATAGTACTTTTCGCAGTAGGAGCAAAAGTATTCAGCGACGTCAGCAAGTTCATTGAGCCTCTCGGCTACTCATACGAGAACGTACGCGTGCTCTCACCCGGCTATTATGCGAGCGAAGAAACGATGTCGGAAGCCGAGATACGCGGTATCCTGTCTCAGATGATGCAGGAATTGTTGTCCTATCCGGAAGTCGAAGCGGCCAGCTGGGTTTCCGGTAACGTACCTTTTATAAACGCTCGCTTCGGACAGGACTTCGAATATCAGGACCGAAAAGTCAAGACCGACTTCACCGTGGTCGATGATAATTTTGCCTCGTTGATGAATCTGCAGATATTGGAGGGACGCTGGTTCAGTCGTGAGGACGACGGAGCATCGGCCCGCCCCATTGTAATAGACCGTCGGTTCAGAGATGAGTTTTTCGCGGGTCAGTCACCGGTTGGTCAGGTCATTTCCGGCGAAAAGTACGACCGGAAGATCGTTGGCGTAATCGACCGCTATCATTACCGCGGAGAGCTGGAAGAACATCGGTTAGCTATGTTTCAGCGGTACGTTTTCGAGGACACTACGAAATCCTTGCCGGACAAAATTGTCTTTTCAGTGCGGGAGGGTGCCGGCTTTCAATTCGAGGTAGCCCTGCTTAAGCGTTTTTCGATACTCACTCATGGGTGGCCCGTGTCGATCAAAGCGCTGGCCAATCTGCGGGATCACCACATCAAGGACTACCTGACCGAAATCATTACCATCGGGATTGTGGCTGTCTTTCTTGTATTTAACGTTGCTCTGGGTCTGTTCGGGGTGCTGTGGTACTCGATAAACCGCCGGCGAGGTGAAATCGGCCTTCGTCGCGCGATCGGCGCCTCCCGCGGAAAGATATCGGCTCAGGTTCTCTTCGAGGCTCTGGTGATGGCAACCTTTGCTATCGTGGTGGGAATCTTCTTCGCCGCTCAGGCGCCAATACTGGGTCTGGAAAAGACTATCGGGGCGCCTATTTGGGTGATTGCTATGGCGTATTCGGCCGTCATGATATATCTTATTGTTTCAATTTGTGCGCTTTACCCGAGTCGTCTGGCGGGTCGGGTGCAGCCGGCCGAGGCTCTACACGATGAATAGACGGATCGCCCATAATCCTAAAAGACAACTTCCCTCAAAGGGAGCCTGATTTGCGGAATATTCTGATTATCGATGACGACAGGGCAGTGCGATCGTCGCTGAGCCTGCTTTTGAAGAAGACGGGGTACCAGGTATCCGATGCGGAGGGACCGGACGAAGCTCTCCGTATCGCCGACCAGCGTGAGCCCGATCTGTTCGTGCTGGATATGAATTTCTCCAGAGCAACATCGGGCGAAGAGGGCCTCCAGCTGCTCCGGGAATTGAAATCGAGATATCCTGAACGGCCGGTCATCCTGATCACCGCCTGGGGTTCAATACCGCTCGCCGTCGAGGGGATGAAAGCCGGTGCTTCCGATTTTATCACCAAGCCGTGGAATAACGACCGCTTCATTCAGTCGGTTAATACCGCGTTGAGCCTCTCCCGTCAGACTGAAGATGTCGAAGGTACCGTCAATCGGCAGTATCTCGATCAGCAGTATAATTTCGATAATATAATCGGGGCCGATGACGGGTTGCTTGAGGTGCTCCGTATGGCCGGCCGGGTGGCCGGCACCGATGCTCCGGTGTTGATTATCGGCGGCAGCGGCACCGGCAAGGAACTTATCGCCGAGGCTATTCACGCCAACAGCGCTCGCGCCGAAGGGCCATTTGTGAAGGTGAATCTGGGCGGTATACCGACGACGTTGTTTGAGAGTGAGATGTTCGGGCATAAGAAAGGCGCCTTCACAGATGCCGTCTATGATCGAACAGGACGATTTGAGATGGCCGATGGCGGTACCATATTTCTCGACGAGATCGGAGACCTGGATTCCGGCAACCAGGTGAAATTGCTGCGTGTGCTGCAGGATAAGAGTTTTGAGATTCTCGGGACCAGCCGAACGAAGACGGTTGACTTCCGATTTATCAGTGCCACGAATTGCGACCTCGATGCTATGGTTGGTGAGGGCCGCTTCCGCGAGGATCTTTTCTATCGAATCAATCTCGTGACACTCCGGCTGCCACCTCTTCGCGAACGCCGCCAGGACATTCCTCTGCTGGTCAATTACTTTGTTAATAATCTCAAAACCATCTATCGACGGGAAGGGCTTGCGGTAAGCTCTCAGGCGCACAACTGGTTGGCCGAGCTCAACTGGCCGGGGAACGTTCGCGAACTGAAAAACCTGGTCGAGAGAACCATCCTCATCAGCAGTCGCGATCTTCTGGAAGTAAGTGATTTTCAGGATCAGATGAGCGCGCCGAGAAAGCCTGACGGTTCGTCCGAGTTGCCGGCGGTCGGTAGTATGACGATCGAGGAGATGGAGCAATCGATGATAAAGAAGGCGCTGGAGTTTCACGGTAACAACATGAGCAAGGTGGCCCGGTCGCTCGGTTTGAGCCGCGGGGCTCTATACCGGCGCCTGGAGAAGTACGGAATCGGGTCATGAAGCTTCGCAGCCGGTTTATCGGGTTTGCAATCGTCATACATGCTATCCTGATTGTACTGTCGGTAATGATCTTCTGGCACAGCCGCTACCTTTTCGTGGCGGCCGAGATTCTCATTCTGGCCAGCCTGGTGATTACGATTCATCTTTACCGCGCTTTTCTCAAACCACTCGACATAATCTCGGCCGGGATCGAATCGATCAAAGATCAGGATTTCTCCACAACGTTTGTCAAGACAGGCCAGGATGATCTTGACCGGCTGATTGACATCTACAACCGCATGATCGAGCAACTCCGGAACGAGCGAATCAAGCAGCGCGAGCAGCATTATTTCCTTCAGCGGCTTATCGAAGCCACGCCTATCGGCGTGATAATTCTTGACCTGGATGACAGAATAACGATGCTCAATCCCGCCGCGCGAGGTATTCTGGG
>CP070756.1:1093664-1097687 GCA_020348905.1 Candidatus Zixiibacteriota bacterium | reverse complement strand
TTGTTGTTACGATCCATTCTTGCCAGAGAAGTCGACCGAAGAGTAATATTTTTGTTTATATTCGTTGCTGTTGCTGCCCCCCTGATTTGGCCTATCACTTTCTCTGAAAAACCTACCGCCGTGGTAAAGGCGGTGTTCGATAAAATCGAGAGCCTGCCGGCCGGTTCGACCGTGCTGCTATCGTTCGACTTTGACCCGGCTATGGCCCCTGAAGTTCAGCCAATGGCAAACGTCATCAGCCGACACTGTATGGAGAAGGGGCACAAGGTCATCTTTATGTCGTTGTGGGCCACCGGTCAGGCGCTACTGTCGCAATCGCTCAATAATTATATATTGCCCGAATTTCCCGACAAACAGGATGGTACCGATTATGTCAATATCGGCTATAAGGCCGGTAATGAGGGCGTGCTCAACGTTATCATCTCCAATTTCCAGAAGATGTTCCCAACCGATGTCAACAGTGTCCCGCTGGATAGCATAAAAATTTTCAAAGACATCAGGTCGTGCAAAGATCTCGATTTTATAGTCTCCATTGGAGGTGGTTTGCCCGGTCCAAAGGAATGGGTGCTGTTTGTAGGGGATCCCGGTGACGTTCCGGTGGCGGCCGGCGTTGCGGCCGTAGTCGCACCTCAGCTGTACCCGTACTATCCCGCCCAGATGGTTGGTATCCTGGGTGGTGTCAAGGGTGCCGCCGAATACGAGTACGCTTTTAAGGAAGCCTACCCCGCCTATGAGGATATGGAGACTCCCGGGCTGAAGATGATGGGACCGCAGACACTGGCGCATGTAGTCATCATGTCGTTCATCATCATCGGTAATATCATCTACTTCAGAGGCCGACGGCAGGAGAAGAAACGATGAGAAGATCAACATTGATTGTGATGATCGTGGTGCTCTTGCTCTTCGTGCTGAGCTGGATTTTCAAGGCCAATGCTCTTTCGGCTGGCGAAGATAATTATATCGCCAGGGGTTTTCTGATAACGTTCGCCGCTTTTCTGACCCTGGCGGTTATGTCATTTCTCTATCAGGACAACCCGTTCTATAAGTTCGCCGAACACCTGTTCGTGGGAATTTCGGCTGCATTCTGGATGTGTATGGGTTTCTGGACCACCATTGTTCAAAACCTTATCCCGCGACTATCAACAAGTCTGGCAGATTTCTTCCAGGTGCCTCAGCAGGCCGGTGGTCTGGAACCATTCTTCTTTACACCGGTGATTCTCGGAATACTTCTTCTTATGAGACTTTCGCCGAAGGGAGGCTGGATTTCCCGCTGGCCGCTGGCCTTCATTGTCGGCACCACCGCAGGGCTCAACTTCATCCGGTATCTACGCTCCGATTTCATCAAACAGATATCGTCCACTTTCGTGCCCCTGCTCGGCAGACAGTGGGAGGGGATCGGGCCTTTTCTGTCCAATCTGGATCTGTCGGCGACCGGCCAGTTGGTCGTGTTGATCAGCAACTGGGTCGTATTTCTCGGAGTATTCTGCGGGCTGATTTACTTCTTCTTTTCCAAAGAACACAAAGGTGCCTTCGGTTTCGGATCCCGGGTAGGTATCTGGATTCTGATGATCACCTTTGGCGCTTCCTTCGGCTACACCGTCATGGGGCGTATATCGCTCCTGGTTGGACGGATCACTTTTCTCTTCAGAGACTGGCTCGGAATAATAGAAACATAAATATATTCCCCTCTAAAGGGAGCATTCCATGAAGCATAAACTACTCATTCCATGTCTGTTGCTCCTTTGCTTCACTCTCGCTTCCGCACAGGAAGGTACTTCTCCACCGGAGGATACCCTGCTTTTCGATTCCGCCTCGTTGCCGGCACCGGTGACCAATCTGGTTGCCGAGGACACCGACAACGACCACGGCCACGCTATCACCCTTGAGTGGCAGACGTCGGCGGATGACGGAACCGGGAAGCAATCGGTGACGATGTACGAAGTTTTCAGGTGGGTGCCCGATCTGATGACGCGTATCCCCGCTCTTCGTGACACTCTCGATTACCTGAAACTGCGGACCGGGGAGAGCTGGAGTGAACCGGAGCCAGGCAGCAGGACCGATTCGATCCATAACGTCTTTGCGAGCCTGGATGATGCTGCGCTCGAGTCGAAACTGGAGTCGCTCGAGCAGACGATATCTCAGGCAATTAAAGGCCTGCCGGCGGCGCACGCCACCTACCCGGAGGACGGTGAATGGCAGCAGGTTGCTGTTGCGCCTGCTGGGTCCGCCACCGCTGCAGATGTCGGCACCAAGGAAAAAGACTCACCTGACTATCTTCCGGACTACAGCGATTTCTATTACCGGGTTGATGCTGTCACAGCTGATCCAACTATACGAACCTCGTCGGAGATTTTCGGCCCGGTGCAAAGTTACGGTCAATGGTTCAATACGGGCCGACTGGCGGTTTCCGTTTTTGTGCTGGTCTTTGGTTTCTTCACAGTCTTCTTCGTTTACCGCGCCCGCCGTGGGGCCGATTTGTATGTTCGTCCCCTGGCCGGAATCGAGGCTGTCGATGACGCTATCGGCCGTGCCACCGAGATGGGGCGGCCCATACTCTACGTCATGGGATTGGGAACAGCTGACCAGATTGCCACTATCGCTTCTTTCACCATCCTGGGCCGCGTGGCCAAACGAGTTGCCGAATACCAGACCAAGTTGATGGTTCCTGCCTACGAGGCGGTGGTGATGGCGGTCGCACAGGAGGTCGTGAAAACCGCGTACTACGACGCAGGACGGCCCGATGACTACGATGAAGATATCGTGTTCTTCGTTACCAGTCTGCAGTTTGCATATGTGGCCGCCGTAAACGGTTTGATGCTTCGCGAACTGCCGGCCACCAACGTTTATATGGGTAAATTCTTTGCCGAGTCCCTGCTGTTGGCCGAGACCGGCGCCGTGGCCGGCTCAATTCAAATAGCCGGAACTGACGAAATCGCCCAGATTCCTTTCTTCATCGTTGCCTGCGACTATACCCTGATCGGTGAAGAATTGTATGCGGCTTCGGCTTATCTGGGACGTGAGCCGATCTTGCTGGGTTCGCTCAAGGCGCAGGATTGGGCTAAAGCCGGGGTGATTGTGCTGGCTATAGCCGGGCTGATTCTATCCAACCTTGCCATTGCTAACGACTGGTCCTGGGCCAGCGCCATTATAGATTTATTTCGGGTAGTGGATTAGGAGGACATGTAACATGAAAAGACAGATTCCTGTTGTACTCGTGGGAGTGTTCGGACTGTTCATGATCTTCCAATACTTTGTCCCCCATGAATCTTCCGAATGGATCTACGAGTTTCTTCTCGACTGGACTATCATCATCGGCATCTTTGCCATGGCTTTGGGACTGTGGTCTCTGTATCGGGTGTCAGTTGAGAAGATAAAAACGCGCAAGCCCGCCTGGGGTTACAACTATCTGACGCTGGTGGGCTTGTTTACCATGATGCTCTTTGGCTTTACTACGCAGAATGGTGAGGCCTGGGGATGGTTCTTTCCGTTCATGGTGTCTGCCAACCTGGTTCTGGTGTTGGTCATTCAGGCTACCGTGACCAAAGACATGCGAGGGTTGTTTCTGAGCCTGACCGCAGTATTCTTTGTGGTCTGTGTTCTGATTATAATCTTTGATGATACCTGGGGCTTTCATTTCGAGACGGCCGAGGGCCTCCGCAGCACCATGTTTCGGGCCTTTTTCGATAACATCCTGATTCCAATTTTTGCCACGATGTTTTCCCTTTTGGCCTTCTTTATCGCATCGGCGGCCTACCGCGCCTTTAGAGCGCGCAACGTTATGGCAACCTTGCTGCTGCTGGCGGCGCTGATTGTCATGCTCAGATTCAACCCCTACTT
The DNA here is from genome assembly GCA_020348905.1 of Candidatus Zixiibacteriota bacterium. Taxonomy (GTDB): domain Bacteria; phylum Zixibacteria; class MSB-5A5; order GN15; family FEB-12. The sequence continues at coordinate 1,093,850 of CP070756.1, read as the reverse complement.
CGGACCGGTTTCGCCGTACGTTAATAAAGCCTCCAACTGGCTGATGAACGTGCCTAACCTGGCTGCCCAGCGGGCGATCGTTATTGGTATCGGTTTGGGGATTGTGGCGACTTCGCTCAAAGTGATGCTTGGTATTGAACGCGGTTACATGGGGAAAGGATAAGCTATGGATCAGAACATATCTAT
>CP070756.1:1090242-1093564 GCA_020348905.1 Candidatus Zixiibacteriota bacterium | reverse complement strand
TTATCATATAGACGACACTAACGCCAAAATGTTACATTATTTTCCAAAAAAGTTGCCTTGCCCACCCATACCGCAACCAGTAACGGCACTAAGTTGTCTCCTTCTAATGACTTGCGCGGAAGACGATTGGCCCTTCGATTGGATTTTGGGCTGGTTTTTTTATTGTGATTTCTGCGCCGGGCGGCTAAAATGCGGCTTCAAAAGCAAAGTCCAGGAGCTCTCGATGGACAATAAGGAATCGCTACGGCAGCATCTTTCCAGACTTGAAAAACACTTGATGCAGCCCGAAGTCAGGCGGTCTCCGGCCGAATTGAGGAAATTGCTCGCTGAGGAATTCGTGGAGTTCGGCAGCAGCGGACAGGTTTACGACAGGAAGTCGATAATCGAAGCCCTCTCAATCGAATCACCATTCACCTGCTCCATAGAGGATTTCAGCGTGGTCTCTCTTTCCCCTCAGCTGGCCCTGGTCACCTACCGCGCAGTTTGTTCCGAGAACGATAACGAATCCTCTGTCCACTCACTTCGGAGTTCGATCTGGAGGCAGGTCGATGGCGAGTGGCAAATGGTCTTCCATCAAGGCACCCCGACTTCTGCTCGGTAAGAAGTAGGTAGCCGTCCCTTTGGCTGTCGCGCATTTCTCTGTATTGGTTCAATCGACAAGCCCGCTCGTGGCAAGCACGCAGAACATTTCAGGCACTTCTGGCTGTGGATATTGTTGAACTGAAGATAGCGTCGTAGCTTCGTGATATAATGATTAACGACATACTGTATTTTGTTATCGGTTTGGCAGCTCTGGTCGGTGGAGGCGAATTGCTGGTGAGAAGTGCCTCTCGCCTGGCCGCGGTTGCCGGGATATCATCGCTTGTTATTGGCTTAACGGTCGTATCACTGGGGACCAGCGCTCCCGAACTGGCGGTCGGGGCGGCCGGCGCTCTTGGTGGCAAGGTGGACGTCGGCCTGGGCAATATCATCGGCAGCAACGTGTTTAACATACTTCTTGTTCTGGGAATCGTTGCTTTCTTCGCTTCACCCGCTATCAGCAGAAGATCTCTTCGCTTTGATATACCATTCATGATTTTGTCCGCTTTAGCCACCCTGCTTATGGCTGCTGATCACCGCATAAGCCGGATTGAGGCCGGACTGTTTTTTGCCGCGGCGGTTTTCTATATTCTCGCAAACTTCTACTGGGCAAACCGAGAATCGAGATTCTCAGATGCTGCAAAAGGTGGCGCTCATTCGATTCCGATTAGTCACAAACGGCCGAAAATTCCTGTCGAGGTGGGCCTTCTTATCCTCGGAGTCTTCGCTCTCGGGATTGGTGCCCACTGGGTTTTGTCAGGCGCAACCGGTTTTGCCCGCAGTGTGGGCCTGAGCGAATTGGCTATCGGACTTACCCTTATTGCCCTCGGAACCTCTGTCCCTGAGCTCGTCACATCACTGGTGGCTATCCGTCGAGGCGAAAAAGATATAGCCATTGGCAACATCGTCGGCAGCTGCATATTCAATTTACTGATCGTCATGCCGGTCATGGCGGCCTTTTCAGGCGATGGCCTGCACGTGGCACCGGAAGCGGCATCCTTCGACATTCCGGTGATGGTCGCTTCGGCAATTGCGACTGTGCCTCTGGCGCTTTCGGGATACCGAGTTTCCAGAGCGGAGGGAGTCGCGCTTGTGCTGGCTTACTCTGGATACATAGTGGCCCTTGCCCTCAAGTCTCACGTAACTGAGGCGGCTATAAGATGAGGTGGAATCTATGCGCAAAGTGTTAGTATTCTCGGTGCTGCTGGTAGTGGGACTTATCGCCTCCCAATACCTGGATAAATTGGGCGGCGATTCCTACATGGCCAGGGAAACGGTGCGTGTTCTGACCATGATCATGCTGGGTTTTATCATGATTCACGTCGGCTACGAGTTCGAAATCGACCGGTCAAGACTGGGAAGCTATGGCTTTGATTACCTGATTGCCGCCACCGCCGCCGGCTTTCCCTGGATCTTCTGCGCCGTATACTTCGTCCTCGTCTTCAACGACGCGACTCTCTGGAACTCATTTGACACGTGGACCGAGGCACTGCTGGCCGCCCGGTTCGCTGCTCCCACTTCGGCCGGAGTACTGTTTTCAATGCTGGCAGCAGCGGGACTGTCGGCCACCTGGTATTTCAAGAAAATACGCGTGCTGGCCATTTTTGATGATCTGGACACAGTGCTGCTGATGATACCGCTGAAGATGCTCATAGTGGGTCTGCGCTGGCAGCTTGGTGTGGTAATTGTCGGAATGGTTATTTTGCTGTGGCTGGCATGGAAGTACCTTCACAAAGTTCGAATCCCCGTTACCTGGCCGTGGGTGCTGAGCTACGCCACCACCATAGCCCTGGTATCCGAAATCATTTATAAAGCAAGCAAGTTCTTTGACGATGTGGTCCCGATTCATATTGAGGTGCTCCTGCCGGCATTTGTCCTGGGCTGCATGATGGCTCGGCCGGAGGGTCAGGACCCTCACCGGGACGATTCGCGAGATGGCCACCAGGAAGGGCCGGAGAGTCCAAACGAACAGAAGGTAGCGACCGTGGTATCGGCCATATTCATGGTGCTCGTGGGACTATCCATGCCACCCATCGTTCTCGAGAACACCAGTTGGCAATGGATGGCCCTGCATGTAATCGCTATTACGCTCCTGGCCAATGTCGGCAAGATGTTCCCCTTGCTTGTCTACCGAAAACAAGCCCATTGGAAGGAGCGGTTAGCAATCTGTGTTGGCATGTGGCCCCGGGGAGAGGTGGGTGCGGGCGTACTTATCATCTCGCTGGGATACGGCATCGGGGGGGAAATGGTGACGGTTGCAGCGCTTTCCCTCGCACTTAATCTTCTGCTGACCGGAGTGTTTATAGTTATCGTGAAGCGTCTGCTTACTGCCGTGCCGGAAAAGTCGACAGCCGTTTGAACCTGATAATGACCTGTTTCAAGTAGTAGTGCTTTCGATCAAGCAGGAAATGAGATACCGGGAAACTGGGGAACGTCTGAGAAGAATCGAAGAAAAGCTGGGCCGGTAATTCCGGCGTCACCACGGCTACTGGCCAGTTGTCTGAAGCCCTCTCGTTGGATATATTAAACCGTTATGTATAACGGAAAAAAGCGGAAAGCGCCGAGACCGCAGTATGCCGGCCCGGGCATTCGATTCCTGGCTCTCTTAATAGATCTCCTTGTCCTTTGCATTGTCTTCTTCCCTGTAACGAGAATGGTAAAAGGGGTGTGGATCATGAGCGCGGGGGATCATCTGTGGGCTTACGGATGGCTGATAACTGATCCGCTCTGCATCGCTTTCCTC
>CP070756.1:1087362-1090142 GCA_020348905.1 Candidatus Zixiibacteriota bacterium | reverse complement strand
GGAGGCACGGGAAGCTTTACCGTTGAAGCCAAGTACTCCTTCTTCCGAAGCTATCCCGGGGGAAACGCCATATACCTGATCAGAATAGAGCCCGGTCCCGATTTTAGCGGTGATGCCACTGTCAACGTGAGTTCGGATCGGCTTATTAAGACCGAGCTGACATCGACACACCTCAACGCCGAGTCTCCGATGACCGAGCTGGTGCTGGATCCATCCAAACAACTTGATTTCGGCTTCTACTATGTGACCGTGACGGTTTCAAATCAAACATACCAGGAATCGGTTGAGCTGGAAGTGGAGATGTATAACTGGGGCATACTCAGTATGAACCATGCCGTGACGGCTCGCGAACGCTTCATCGATTGGCTGGAGACTGAGCATCCCGAACTGGGTAACTTTGGCGGTGAGAAGTGGAAGGTGTATTCACATTACCCGCTAATGGAAGTAGAGCATTACACTCATTTGAGTGACAACTGGGAATTTCGGGTATGCTGCCACGTTACCTGGAATCCTCAGGATTACTACGAGGCTCTGTGGATTCGTCCGCGCGGCCAGTGGGATCCGATTCTTACAGCCAAGTTTGCGTGGGACGAGGCCAGCCAGTCACAGATCATTTATGAAACGCCGTTGGAGGACTGGAACTACTATTACGGATATTGAGTAAATGACACCCTTGATCGTAGCGAATATGATCAGCAGCATAAGGGTAGCAGGAGCCATATCGGCTCCTGCTTTCTTTTTTGCTTTGCTCATTAGTCGATGATTTGCCTCGCTTTCGTTAGAACCGGGCGGGAAAGCAGTTGCTTCAACTCGCACGGCGCTCTCGGGTTGCTGGCCTTACCGCCTGATTAAATTGGTTAGAGGTATCTATTTTATTGACAAAGATCGGGTCAAGTAGTATATTTAAGTTGCATGGGAGACAGCTTGTCACTGACCCTCGGACTCAATCTCCCCAACCTCCTTTTACCGCCACTGTATTATTCACCGCCGCTTAACGTTGCCTGCGAGAAATCCTGGCAGCATCATATTGGGCAACCATAACGATAGAACGTGGTGTCACAACGTTCGAACCAGCTCTTAGTGACAGGAGGGAGTGAGTGATGAGATCATTTACCGTATTCGTAGCAGCCCTGGCTATGCTGACTCTCTTATGGGTCGGCTGCTCGACCGAGAACCCGGTTGACAGCAGAGTAAATCAGGGACCGGTTACGTCAACAGTGTTGACCGACGCAATCGGCACAGGGGGGTTCGACCTGGAGGTGAAATACGACAGCATAGGGAGCTACCCTGGTGGAGGGGGTGTCTATCTGATCAGGCTGATACCGGAGGTCACTCTGAACGGAGATGTCCAGTTGACCGTCGATGCCAGCAACGTGCTCGGCGCTGAGCTGAGGACTCCTGTTCTTAGCGCACAATCACCAATTGGTGAACTGGCCATCGAGCCTAAGTGCCGCGCCCCCAAGGAGCTGCAGTATTTTATAACTGTAACGGCCGCCAACAAAAGTATGCAGCGTACGGTCCAGTTTGAGGTGAATACCATTCCCTGGCTTTATCTCTCACAGGAATGGGGCCGGTGGACAAAAGCAACCTTCGATAGCTGGCTGGCCACGGAGCACCCCGAGCTGGGCGATATGAGCGCCATGGACTGGAAGATGTACTTTACCTATCCAGGTATAGCAGGGGCGGAGCATTGGACCTTTCTCAATGAAGACTGGGAATACCGGATCTGCCAGGCAGTCTTACCTCCCCCCGGGGACTACTCACTGATGTGGCTGCGGCCTCGTGGCGAGTGGGACGGAATCCTGGCGGCAAAGCGAGAATGGGATGAAGTCGCCCAGGAATACGTAATCTACGAAATTCCCGTCGAGGATTATCCAACCAAAGGCGGGTACTAAATCAGAACGGACTTGATCTGAGGTTTTGGTAAACAAGGTCAAGGACGGTACCTAAGGCAGGGGCTTTAAAGGTCCCTGCCTTTTTTTGTTTGCGACGGTCAGGTTACCGACTATCCTTGAATCACACACACACCGAAGACGAGTGAGGCAATGCTCAAGAAAATCAGGGCCAGCGGCGTACCAAAAGGCGATACCTTCATGGAGCGAGCCAGGAAGATTATCAGGAAAGTGCCAAAAGGAAAGGTTGCCACGTACGGGCAGATTGCCGCCCTGGCCGGCAATCCCCGCGCGGCAAGGCAGGTGGTACGAGTATTACATTCCTGCTCGGACACCGACAAACTACCCTGGCACCGAATCGTCAACGGCAAGGGGGGTATTTCTCTGCCGCGGGGTCGGGGTTATGAACTTCAGCGGGCCATGCTGAAACAGGAGGGAGTAAAGTTTCTCGACAGCGGCCTGATTGACCTGGACCGGCACCTGTGGGCACCACGCAAGCCGCGGATCTGAGTCGGCCATAACACAAAAAAATTTGACAGATTGAACATTTATCCATATACATATCGTTATAAGTAGATATAGGGAAGCCGGCCAATTACGCAAACGGGCCGGCTGAAAAGACTCGATGGAAGAAAAGAGATACACCAAGTACTTCAAGGCCTTCGGCGACCCGTCGCGGTTCAGGATTATCCAGCTTCTGGCGTCTAAGGAGATGTCGGTCAACGACATAGCTGACGCTATTGGTCTTTCGCAGCCCACCGCCAGCCGCCACCTGGCTATCCTCCGCGAGGCCGAGGTGGTCGTCGATCGCCGGGAAGGCCAGCAGGTTTACTATAGTCTCAACAAAGACAATGTCGAAAGCTGCTGCAGCGGCTTTTGCGACTGCCT
>CP070756.1:1084133-1087262 GCA_020348905.1 Candidatus Zixiibacteriota bacterium | reverse complement strand
TATTACGCAGAAATGGTCGACACCGGAAAACTGTGGAGGAATGTTCGTAAGATCCCACAATACTTCAACGATATCAGTTGACCCGGCGCCGAGCGAGGGGCGACTGATAGTCTGTATTGGCTGCCGGTTAGCCATGTCGATGACACCGGTGTAAGGCACGTAAGAAAAAGTCACGTCAAACGGGTCCGACGGCGCCCCGCCGATATTCTGTATGCGGGCAAACAGATGGTTGTCGGATTTGCCAATGGAAGGTTCGTCGACCTCCTGGATATTGTTGCCGTTGTTGTCGCACCAGATATCGGGCGACTGCCAGTAGGGCGTCACTTTAGGATCCTTAAACCATCCCCACGGTTCGATATGCAGGTTACTCTCAGCATGGTAAACCGCCATCACCTGCTTAACGCGACGCTCGCAGACTGCACAAAAAGGTTGGGACAGCGATCGCATGAGACATGTCGTCTGAGGTCGATAGACGCCACAGGTATACGAACGGCTACCGCCTTCAAAAGTACCAACGATACCGTCCAGGCTGGCTGGCGGCGTTTCAAAGACATTGCAGTTTGTCTTCTCCCAGGTCGGGACGGGCGTGGTGGGTAGTATAAGATCGAACCACTCGACATCCGCCCTGTTCGTGGCGGCAGTGAGGTTCGGACTCGAATGCGTAGGCAACGTGTAAGTGTTGCTGAATTCCTCATACTCATCGCCCAGTCCTCCGAGGGCGTGACCGAGCTCGTGCATGACGATATTTTCAAAGCCCGAGCCAGTGCTATTGAAAGTCAGGCTACTTCCCGCGCAACCACCGTACTCTGTATCATTGACCAGCACGACAACAAAATTCCAGTGGATTGTGGCGCTCGCCGCCGTTGCGGATACCAGCGCCGTATTCGCACTCCAGATGCACCGTTGTGTTCCGCTGGCACAGTAGTAACAGTCAAGGTAGGTGTCGACCAATACCGCGGGGCTGTAACAGGGCGAGGGTTTGTCAACTCCCGACTCGTCGGAAGCAATGTTAACCCGGTAGAAGTTCACGGCCGAACCACAGCTGCCGTAAACGATCTGATTATTGAAAGCGGTTACTACCGCTTGAGCCTGGGTTTCGAAGGTCGGTAACTCACTTGACAGGTAGCCGTCACCCATGATGACGATGTTAAACTTCGTATTATCCGGTCCGTTGTCCTGGATTTTAGTTGTGCTCACCACCGTACCATCGCCAATGCCGGCGGCGGCCTGATGCGGTCCTATTAATAGCCCCAGGCAGAGACTTAGCGATATGAAAAGAACACTGGTCTTTTTCATGATTTTTCTCCTCCTCCAATTAGGTCAGCAACGGGCGGCCGTTAGCGCTTCAAACCCGGCAGCGAGAACTCGCCGAGATACTCTTTCTGCGGTGTTTTTTCACCCGTCGTGTCCCGACCAATTGGAACGCGTCCGATCCGAATCGTTCGCGCCGATTCAGGTGCCGGCACAATCACTGTGAAGGTGATAGTGTCGTGCACCACCTCCTGACTTCGAATCTGCCCCGGATTGTCGGGATCCTCGTACTCCATGAGGGTACGGGTCGGGTCATGCATTCGGGAGCGCAGCACCAGCCTGGCACTGTCGTCGTACATTTCCCAGAAGAATCCGGTCGTGAGCTCGCCTTCTCTGATGATCATTTCCTTGATAGTGAGAGGAATAATCATGTTAAGGGTGTCGATTCGGTCAAGTTCGATGGTACCTGCTCTGTACGTCGCGGTCAATCTCCAGGCGCGCTCCGGTTTTCCTGCTTGTGCTGACGACAGGTCAACGCCGGTGAGTATTAGCGCAGCAGTCAGCATTCCGATAACTGCAGCGCCTGTCGTGACAGTCAGCCATCGGTTCTTCATCAACGAACCTCCTTCTAATGAGGATTAGATAACTATCCTGGACGCCCCCACACGACCTGTTGCCAGATATGCTTGTGAACTACCCTTGAGCCTGCGTAAGATTGCGCCCCAGGGAACTAAGTCTGGCTTGCGTGTAAGCCCCGATGTTCAAATGCTCTGAGTTCAGCGACCCCTATCAAGATTGCAATGGAAGCCTGACACTCAAGCTCTATGTGATGGTAGTGTCGATCCCTCCGCCATAAATGACGTGTTGATAAAATTAATAAGTGGGCTCGACTATTCGATAGCAAGCAGTTTTTAGCCGTTTTCAAGGCTGGTGCTATTCTCAAGCAGCCGGGCTATCTTCGGACCTTCAACAGGTTCTTGCCCCTATGTTATAGGCTCACTTGTGCTTGTGAGTGGCAGAGGACGGTAATCACCGCTTATCAGCCGCCGGGGCTTTTCGCCCTGAATACCCAGCCTGGAGCCGAACCGGCAGTCTGTCGCAAGATGAGATTGAGTTGAGCGGCGTGATGCTGGACGTGGCGCATATTATAGAGAAGCAACTCCGCGAAACTCAGGTCGACGCGACCGAACTTGAAGGGTTGCAGGGCCTTTTCGCCGGTCATGGCAGCGATCGTAGTCCGGCACTTTTTACGGCCGTAGCCGAGATAGGTCCGAAGTTCTTCTTTGGTATAGGGTTTTTCCGGCATCACCCCGGCCGGGTCCAGTTCCTCGAGCTTGAACGGAGGCGGGGGAGAGAAGTTCTTGAAATCGGCAGTGACGTAGTAGTCAAGCCAAAAAAGGGCATGATAGGTAAGATACCAGAACTCCGGCTTCTTGCTACGGTCAGCCCATAATTCTTCCGGACAGCCAACGATGGCGTTATCGAGGGCATCGATGGCCGCCCCGAACTGCTGCCAGATAATCTCTCTGTATCTGTCGTCCATTTGAACCCCCTCGCCGCACCCGCAATGTTTCACAGGCAGGCTTGCGCTAAATTACATGCCTTAGAATTACGAGACCTGTCCCAACTACCATGGCGATATTCCAGAGCAATGGCCTGGTTATAATTCTCTTTTTGGCTTTTGCTCTTACGGCTTCATAAACCGTAAAGATATATCCGGGAACAGCATCTTCGAGAACAGTTATTTTCTGATGCAGTATTTTCTTGAAAACAATAGCCAGAATAATGATACATGCGCCGCTTACAATGGACGCCTGGACATGGTCGTTTTTCAAGAGCTCGATGACTTTACGCACTTGCTACTCACTCCTGTTTCAG
>CP070756.1:1066550-1084033 GCA_020348905.1 Candidatus Zixiibacteriota bacterium | reverse complement strand
GCCGACCTGGTGCAGCTTGAACTCGAACCGGGTTACGACACCGAAATTACCGCCTCCTCCGCGGGTGGCCCAGAAGAGGTCCGGGTGTTCCCACTCGTTGGCTCTAATAAACTGACCCTCCGCAGTCACTACATCCACGGCGCTGAGGTTGTCGACGGTCAGACCGTACTTTCGCGAAAGCCATCCAAAGCCGCCTCCCAGGGTCAGGCCGGCGATACCGGTTGTGGAGTTAACACCGATCGGTGTGGCCAATCCAAAGGCCTGGGTCTCGTGGTCAACGTCTCCGAGGGTTGCCCCGGGGCCTACGTGGGCCAGCAGATTGTCCGGCTCTACCCTGACCGTCCGCATCCACGACAGGTCAATTACCAGTCCGTCGTCGCAGACAGAGTTACCGGCCACATTGTGACCGCCGGATCGGATAGCTGTCAGCAGACCGTTCTCGCGCGCGAAGTTCACAGCCGCCAGGACATCGGCAACGCCGGTACACCTGGCAATTAAAGCCGGTCGGCGGTCAATCATGGCATTCCAGATGGTGCGCGCCTCGTCGTAGCCGGTGTCGGCAGAATTGAGCAGGTCTCCTCGAAATGAGGCGCCAAGTTGCTCCAGTTGCGATGCTTCTATAGAAGCCTGTCCTCCTCTGACAGTTGCTACCTGAATTGAACTCATTAACTTTTCCTTATTGATATGATTTTCGGGCAGTCCCTCTGGCACCAGCCCTGCGCGTAGTGCTTCCACCCGCCTGCTAATTTATACGGCCCTAATTCAGAAATTTGAGGATAAATATAGATTAAATCCATCCATATATCAGGTCAATGGAACGTAGCGGAGCAGGACTGGTTGGTCTGTTTGGGTGTCGGTGTAAGTTATTGGGGGCAGCACGAGTACCGGACTGCTATCTCAGTGCCTGACACCGCACTAAGAAGGCTGCAGAGGGCGGCCGGAGCCGGTGAGAGCAGCTAAGATCAGGCTCCGTTCTCAGAGTGTGAAGTATCGCAGCATTTCGGTACCCGTGCTGCCGCCGACGCCTCACGGCTTGAGCCGACGTCCGTCAGTCATCGTATTGAAACCATGGCGGTGTTCGCCAGGCTGTCCAGATGACGTTGACTATCTTCCATTTCCCGCCAATTTTGGCTAACTGGCAGATGTCCACCAGGTAAGCCGACTCGACCCGTACCGTTGCCATCGACTCCGAGATATCGAGCACCGTGGTTTCTATACTCCATTCATCCGTCGGTATCTTACCCAGGCCGCTCCGCGCGGCTTCGACCATCTCGGGCTTTCCGGCATGGCGTAATGTCACCTTGCCGCTATCCGGGTCGGTGAGCACCCCTCTCTTGGCCAGGCTGTCATGAAGTACGAGTTCCATCAGGTCCGGCTCACCGCCATAGAATGCCCGCAGCATTCCGGCGCAAACCTCTTCGACTTCTTTCAGTTCCAGTGATATGTCCATCCTTGGTGTAAGACCTCCTTAACCGAGGTTCTCAGTTTGATCTAAGCTTTTAATAGTTGGGTGGACCGGTGGTGTAACCGATCTATGTATAAATTGACGAAGACCGGTCGCGTCGTGTGCCATGTTTTCATCACAATTGGAAAAGATACTTCAGTTTTACAAAGAACTGTCGCGATGCCAGCCGAGTCTGTTAGCTTTCGCTGTCGGATACAGGACAGCTTAACTCTTCGTATGCATACGATGAACCGAGGTACAACTCGGAGAAAGGATTGACCTGGTAGGTGAGCAGTGGCTGCACATCCCAGGTGCCATAAAAGTCGTTGCGCTGAAGTACCAGCCGTACTGCCAGCCGGTCGGTGAGCCGGTGATTGAGTTTGGCCCGGGCCAGAAATCCTTTATAAAGCATCTCGTCGGTATCCCGGTTTCTTGCCTGCCGGTACTGGTAGCTCATCTCAAGTGAGGTGCGGTCGGTCGGTCGAAGGGTTATCCTGGTGGAATAATACTGGCGTTTGTCCGTGACATAGTAGAGACGGGCGATGCACCGGTGAAGGTTCACATCGAAACGAAGCTGGAGAAAGCCGGCCGGTGCCATTGTCAGTACGCCGTTGAAGCCGAGGATGTTGCCGTAGTAGGTACCGTGAAACGTTTCAGCCGAACGTGCCACCTGAGTGATTAAAGTGATCTGGGCTGCCCTGAGCTTTGACCTCAAAGTAGCAAAAATGTACCGATCCTTTTGCTGGCCGCGGTCGGAGTTCCAGATATTTCCGGCGTAGATCCAGGGCATGATTTCCTGTAGCAGTCCGCGCTCAAACTCAAAGGTATAGGAGGCCCACACGGCACCGTCGCGGATGTTGTTGTACGTTTGATATCCAAGATCGGAGCGATAGGTGGGGCCGAGTTCCTCGTAGGTCAGGTCTATTCTGGCATGCCGCCATCTCTGGTTGAGGGCGATGTGAGCGGCGTAGCCCCAGTACGACTCACCGTCAAAAGTACTGCTGTAAGAATCATTGTCAATCGACCGGGGTATCCTGCCGGCCTCGACCAGATCGTCCAGGTGCTGCTCAAGCAGCGGATCGGTTGGTTCCTCTGTATGAGACCCCGCCAATTGCCAGTTAAGTTGAACGTTTGGGCTGAGTTGTACTTTTCCATCGGCGGCTATAACCGTGCCGGAACCGCCTTCGTCATAGCGACGGTCCGAAACCAGCACTCCCAAATGCGAATTAGCGCCGACTGTCTGCTTGAGGCGGACAATGTTGGAGAGACTCTTACCGCCCAGCAGGCAGGCACTACCTTCCTCAAAAGGCAAGATGAATGGCGAGTGTTCGTCGCGAGCCGAGATCACGGCCACCCCGCTTCGACTCATCCGTGCCGTCAGGCGGGCCGCCAACTCCGGATCGTTTATGGAGCGAGAGTAAAAGATCTGGAAAGGGGTTTGAAAGAGGTCCGCTCCTTCCTGGAAAAACGGTCGCTGCTCCGGATAGAAAAGAGCGGTGTGACTGTTGACGTCAATCTGATCGGCATCGGCCTCGATCTGGCTGAAGTCGGGATTAACGGCTGCCTCGATAGTGACATTGGAAGAAGGAATATATCGTGCCAGAACGGAAGCCTCGCCGGATGGATCGTCATTGTACAAACCGTAGGGCGACTCGGTTGTTCCGTCCCCTTCAAGATTACCCGACTGGGTGCCGAGCAAGGCGGGAATGATCTGAATGGCGGCTGACTGTGGCTCATGCACCAGCCCCGTGACACGACCCCACTGGCAGATCTGGCATGGTTCACCGCGGTCGTAGGCCGCCCACACGTATTTGTAGTGCGATTCGCGGTAGCGGTGACGTGCGAAATCCATTCGCCAGCTGTGTTTCGACGTCGAAGGGAACCGTAACGATTCAAAGGGTATGGCCATCTCAACCTGGTAGCCGTTCTCGGTGATGGTGGCGGCAGATTGCCACACCAGATCATAGCTGACGTCCAGTTCGGACTGGTTTCGGTCAACCTCGCCCCGCACCGAGTAAAGGGCATCCATCTGAACGCCGTAAGGGTTGACACACAGCACATAGCCCCATTCGGAATTACCGTAAGTGTCAATAAATACCTGCACCATATCCTGGTGGTCCTCGAGCATGTCACGTTCACACCGGGTAGCCCGAATTCCGGCTGGATCATCGTGACTGATAAAAGCGACATACAGGTAGTCGTCATTATAAGTGATCGCTGCTTCCGTTTCCACGGCGGGCTGAAGCATATCGCCGGGCATACACTCGACAAATTCCGCAACCCGAGCCGACTGCTGCCAGCCCGGGTCGGTCAGGTCACCATCGATGACGATGTCCCCGCCGGCGCGCGTCAGATCAATAGTGGGAGACGTTTCCGGTTGTGCTGCCCAAACACGGGACAGGAAAAAGTCAGGTTGCATCGCCGGCGTGAGAAATAGAATAATCAGAGCGGCAAGTGTCTTTAAAAGCTCCTTCATTTTGTTGCCTCCGACTGGTCGAAACTCGGGCCAGATGGTCCCAAGTCCTTCTGTTACAAAGAAATGATACAAACTTTCAGTAATTATATGTGTACTATATTACGTAAAATGATATTGCCTGTTGTATTAGTAACAATCGACAAAATCACCATTTGTTTGATTTTTAAGATAAATTATTGCTTGCCTTTACAGTTATTATCGTATATATAATGTATCATGACAAATTTATGGAAACCCGATCTAGACCAGGGTGATAGTCCGCTCTATATGGCGATTACTGATGCCTTGGCGCGTGACATTGCCTCCGGCCATCTACCGGCCGAAACCCGTCTACCCACTCACCGAGAACTTGCTGACGAGATGAAGGTGGCTGTGGGAACAGTAACCAGAGCCTACGCCGAGGCCGAGAAGCGCGGACTTATTTATAGTCTGGGTCGGGCCGGGACCTTCGTCGGCTCAGCTCGCTCGGGTGGGCTGCGTCTTGTGAACGCATATGAACAACTGTCCGATCTGATAGATCTGACCCGTTATCGCCTCGCGGTCAGTGAAGATCCCGATTTACTGACTACCTTTCGTAAGCTCTCCCGGAGGTCAGCCAACCAGAGCCTTTTGCAGTACACGCCGCCGGGCGGACTGAGGCACCATCGCAAAGCAGGGGCGGCCTGGATAGCCAGGCTTGGTCGTGAAGTCGCACCACATTCGGTCGTATTGACCGCCGGGGCGCAGAATGCCTTGAATATAGTCCTGTCAATGATTGCCCGCCGGGGCGACTGGGTAGTTGCCGAATCCCATACCTATCCCAGTCTGCCGGCCCTGGCCGAACTCCACGGATTAAACTTGATCGCTGTTGATTGTGATGATGAGGGTCCGCTGCCGGATGCCTTCGAGGCGATCTGTCGCCAGAAGAAGCCGCGCAGCCTGTTTACCAATCCCACCCTGAACAATCCTACCTCCATTACCGTTTCGGAAGCACGGCGTCGTCAGATAGCATCTATCGCCGCCAGGCACGAGGTCTTAATTATCGAGGATGCCGTTAACCATGCTTTGCCGTCTGACCCGCCCCCGCTGTTCTGCTCGATAGCTCCCGAGATCACATTCCTGATCGCCTCGTTGTCGAAAGTTTTGGCAGCCGGATTGCGGGTATGTTATATGGTCGGTCCTTCCCATACCACCGCTCGACTGCAGGAGTTAGTCCATACTTCGGTTCACATTGTTTCTCCCATTTGTCTGGAAATAGCGGCTATGTGGATTTCGGACGGCACCGCTGAGCGAACCTTGGCATTAAGAAGAAACGAGTGCCGGACTCGGTACGAGATAGCCATGGAAGTCCTCGGTGAACGTAAGCTGATCACGTCTTGCGAAGCCTATTCGGGGTGGCTGGAGCTTCCGCCGCCGTGGACCGCGAAGGAATTTGTTCTGGAAGCTTTTGCCCGGGGGGTGAAACTATCCCCGGCCGAATCTTTTGCGGTCGAGAAAAAAAAGGCCGGCAATGCGGTCCGGATCTGCCTGGGCGGGAATACCTCTCGTGAGTCACTCCGACAGGGTCTGCTTATTATCCGAGATATACTTGACAAACCATCGCAGCTGGAATCGCCACGAGTATAATTGTCGACGAGACAGGCCGCTCAGCCTCGTTTGAGCTGCTGTCTTAATGCGGACGGGCGGAGGAAAAGCCCCAAAAAGTCGCAGCCGTTCGCTCAGGGCTTTCTGCGCATTTTGCGGCATTCTTGATAATCATCTGAAACAAATACCTTAAAGGTCTCGTCTAAGTTTACTGTCGACAATAGACGACCATAGTGTCCAATATGGCCATAGGACCACACTGATTTAGGAGAGCAGTACATATGATGAGTGTTTTACGTGTGGCCCTGATTTGTTTATCTGTCCTGATATTACTTACGCTGGGCTGTAGCAAGAGTACCGACCCTACCGAGCCTGACACCAGTTCGGATGATCGTTCGACTGCAGAAACGATTTCAATTCCCGATAAGCCATCCGGGCCCTCCAGTGGGGAAGTGGGTGAGAGCCTGGAGTACACAACCGGCGGAGCGAGCAGTAATCTGGATCACCCCATTGTATATCGTTTTGTCTGGGGTGATGGAACCTCGTCGGCCTGGAACTCCACACCGAGGGCATCGCGCGCCTACGCCACGGCCGGAACATTTGAGGTCTTCGCCGAGGCCAGGTGTGCTGATCATCCCCATGTAGGGGCCGCCCGATCGGAATGCCTTTCGGTAACAATAGGTGCGTCCACACATACCGTGAGCGTTCCCACGACACCAACCGGTGCCACCTTCGGGAGCGTGAATCAGACGTATACCTACAATACCGGAGGGGCCGTTTGTAGCCACGGCCACGCCGTGCAGTTTCGCTTCACGTGGGGAGTCTGGCCGCCATCGGATTGGTCAAACGCACCCGCTGCCGACTATGCCTGGGCAGCAGCCGGAACCTACATGGTACGGGCTCAGGCTCGCTGCACAGATCAGACCGGGATTGAGTCGGACTGGTCGGAGTTTCTGACAGTAGTAATTCAATAGTGCAGTGCTGCGTCGCTGCATTACCATGATGACGCCCCCTGAGATCGACAACACGTGGTTTTCAAAAACCGAAGATATCTCAGGGGGCGCTTTTCCCGTGGTCGGTCAAGATTCCTTGCACCCGGAATTCACGGCAACTATCAGAAAAGAACCTGCGCCTGCATGCGATGTCATTGCATCTCCCACATCCATTAGAAGACAATAGATATGCACCACATTTATATCTGAATGCTGAAATCTTCGCAGAAAATAAGATTCTTGTGAACATTCGTCAAATAATGGTTGACAATTAGAATGGAACCGCATATTCATCGGAGAAAGGAGATGATATAATGATAGACAACGTAGACAGGAAAATACTGTCAATTCTTCAGAAGAATGCGAGAATATCGAACGCTCAGATTGCGCGCGAGGTGGGTCTGGCGCCGTCGGGAATTCACGAGCGCATAAAGAAGCTTGAGCAAAAAGGTGTAATCAGTGGTTATCGGACCTGTCTTGATCAGGAAAAGCTGGGCTACTGTGTTACCGCCTTTCTCTTCGTTCGCACCGACGATCGGGTTGGCTCGCTGACCTCGGCCAAACAGTTGGCCAAGATTGCCGAGGTCCAGGAGGTTTATCACATCGCCGGAGATGACTGTTATCTGGTCAAAGTGCGCTGTGCCGACAACCAGGACCTGGGGCGATTGCTGCGCGAGAAAATAGGTGCCATCAGTTCGGTCAAATCCAGCCGCACCAGTATCGTGATGGAAATAGTCAAGG
The DNA here is from genome assembly GCA_020348905.1 of Candidatus Zixiibacteriota bacterium. Lineage (GTDB taxonomy): Bacteria > Zixibacteria > MSB-5A5 > GN15 > FEB-12. The sequence goes on along the minus strand of CP070756.1, from coordinate 1,076,817 downwards.
AAGAGGGTGGTCTGCCCTCCCTGGAAACGCGATAATCGTGCTGTTTCACTGTCAGTCATGGCGGGCTGATTAGTCACTGCAACAATTGGCTCCGTGGATCTGTCTACTATCTTCAGATGTTGTCCGGGCAAAATTCAATTGTGTCTGTAGCAGGAGAAGAACCTTGAATCTGGAAATCAGTAATCTCGGCAAAGTGTACAGGGGGAATGTCAGGGGTCTGGTGGATTTCAGTCTTTCGGTCAACACCGGCGTTCTCGGGTTGGTGGGTCCCAACGGTGCCGGCAAGTCGACTCTGATGCGCATTCTGGCCACCGTCACAAAACCCACTACCGGTTATGCCAGCTGGAACGGCTCCGATATAGGCAAGCATCCCGATTCGGTAAGGAAGGTGCTGGGTTATCTGCCTCAGGATTTCGGCATTTACCCAAACTTGAACGCGGTTGAGTTTCTGGCATACCTGGCCGCCGCCCGTGGACTGACGGGAAAATCCGCCAGAGCCAGGATTAACCAGTTGCTCGAGCTGGTCAATCTCACGGATGCTCGTAAGCGTCGTCTTGGTTCACTTTCCGGGGGCATGAAGCAACGGGTGGGCATCGCTCAAGCATTGCTCAACAATCCGGAACTGCTGATTGTAGATGAACCCACCGCCGGGCTTGACCCCGAAGAGCGGATTCGATTCCGGAATTTGTTGTCGGAGTTGTCGGGCGATCGGATAGTCATTCTCTCGTCGCACATTGTCTCGGATATCGAAGCTGCGGCGACATCAATAGCCATCATGAACAAGGGGCGTCTAATCGCGTATGACTCACCCGAAGGGTTACTGAAAAGAGTAGAAAAAAGCGTATGGGAGGCTGTCATACCAACCTCGACTCTCCCCGAGCTGAGAAAGAGCCACGTGGTTGGAAGCACAATCCGCACCAATGAAGGTTCCAGGGTAAGGGTGGTCGGCGACAACCCGCCTTCCCACGGAGCGCATTCAGTAACGCCGACTCTTGAAGACGCCTACCTTTATCTGCTCGACGGTGATCAGGGCGGTAAGGCAGATGACTAACTGGCACCGACTGCATCAACTTGCTCTGGCGGATGTTCAGGAACGCACCCGTCGTTACAGTTTTCTCGTGACCATGCTGGGTGTTTTGTTTTTCGCTTATCTGGTTATTACCGGTAAATACACGGTGCAATTCGGTGATTGCCGCACCATCTATGATTCCACCTGGGCCGGAACCCTGATGGCGGTGTGCAGCAGCATCATGCTGACGCTGGTAGGATTCTACCTGGTCAGGGGCTCCATTAGCCGCGATCGCCGCACCGAAGTGGGACAGATTGTAGCTGCCACTCCGATTGGCAAGTCGACGTACATGATCTCCAAATTTCTCAGCAATGCAGCCGTTCTGTCATTGATGATGGCCGTGCTGGCCCTGGTGGCTTTTATAACACTCATTTTCCGCAATGAGGCGGACAACCTCGATCTGTGGGCGTTTGTCTCTCCGTTTATCATCATCGCACTTCCGCCGGTGGTCTTCGTGGCTTCGGTAGCCATCCTGTTCGACTCTGTGCGATGGCTCAGGGGAAGTGCTGGAAACGTAATCTATCTGTTTCTTGCCGAATTCTGCATCGTCTTCGGAATGCTTGAGGTACCACTGCTCGACCTGGCGGCGGTTTCGGCTTTCACCGACAGTGTCCGGGCTGCCGCCGGCGCTGCCTTCCCCGGAGAAAAAATCGGACTCGTCATGGGTTTTGTGATGTTTGACCCGGAGATGCAGATCGATGTCTTCAAGGTGTTCGAGTGGGGCGGAATCACATGGACCGCCGGGGCAGCCTGGCTGCGATTGTTCTGGATCGGTATGGCCGCAATCGTGGTACTGATATCGGTGCCCTTCTTCGATCGATTTGATCCGGCTCTGGACCGGCGCAAGCGAATTCGCAAGAAGAGACAGCCCGCTATCGCTGAAGACAGTACTGAAGGTCCCAGGGCACGTCCCGGACTCGCCTATGAACGATTGACGGCTCCGCAAATCCGTTTCACGTGGCTGCGGATGCTCGAGGCTGAGCTGCGTTTGACGCTGAACGGGAAGCACTGGTTCTGGTACGCGGTGGCCGTGGGATTGCTGGTGGCACAAGTGGCCGCTCCCTTCGATATCGCCCGCAAGTATCTTGTTCCGGCGTCAATGATCTGGCCGCTGGTAATCTGGTCATCAATGGGCACCCGTGAGTTGCTTCATAATACCGGTCAGTTGATGTTCTCGTCACCCTCGCCGCTTGCCCGTCAATTTCCGGCGGCATGGTTAACCGGTGTGACCGTCGCGCTGGCATCCGTTGGTTGCATGATCGTCCGTGCTCTGGTGTTGGGTGAATGGTTGTACGCTGCCGCACTGATGGTAGCGGCTCTGTTTGTACCAACGGCCGCTCTGGCAATGGGAGTGTGGAGCGGCAGCAAAAAGCTCTTTGAGGTTGTTTACCTGATCGCCTGGTACGACGGTTCAATCGACAAGCTTACCGCGCTGGATCTTCTCGGCACCACGTCAGCTTCGGTTAGTGTTGACAGGCTGGTGGTGTTCGGTCTGCTATCGGTAGTTCTGCTGATGGCGGCCTTTTCGGGTCGACGGATGCAACTTGCCCGGCCTTAGCTATTTATCTGCGGAAAAGACGAACTGGTCTCCCGGATGCTCTGCACAGAAAATCTCGGTATTGAACCCCCAGCGCGCGATCTGCTGCGCGATCTCAGGAAACAGGCGTTCACGCCGATTGGTGTCGTGAAGGCAAACCGCCCGGGTGGGAAACATCTCCAGAAACAGTTTAAGGTCCGATTCGTTTTCCGTCCCCGGCTCTGGAATGGGCAGGAAAGCAATATCGATGGTGTCGACTGCGCCGGCCAGAAACCGGTGGTCACGGCTTAGTTTGTCCAGATCATCGGTACCAAAAGCCTGATAGTACACGGTCATATCATCGACCGTGAGCAGGTAGGCAAGGCTGGGCATATAACCGGTGGGGCTGATGGAACGAACAGCGATGCCGCCAATGGTGGTATCGGCCTTATCCGTAAGATAGGCAGTATTTGGCGAGCCGCGCCAGGCGTCATCAGACAGGTGGACAAATGCGATCCGGTTCAATGAATCCGCAAGCGAATGGATAAAGGCCGGTTCGCCGGGCTGGCCGTGGTAGCAGGAGTATACAGCCAGGATGTTTTGTCCGCGAAGCTCTTCGGGGTCCAAAAATCCGTTGACAAAGCCGGGATTGTCCGGTCGTCTCACCCCGAATTCTTCCGCATCGAAGATTAGCAGGTGATTTGGGGATTTCATCGCCCAGCCGCGATGATTCAAGTAACACGTTACGGCCCGGCCCACCGACAGCTCGTCGGTCAACCAGGCCGGCTTACCATAATTTTCCATCAGGCCATCCGGTCTAGCGGCACCGTGCTCTATCAAAAGCTCTGCGGCATCGCTGTTGCCATACTCTGCGGCGTATAACAGCGGCGTTCGTCCCGAACTGTCGGGAGTATCGATCGCGCAGCCATGGGATGCGAGTATTGCGGCGATATCGCTATAACCCTTGATGGCGGCCAGGTGCATCAGGGTCCAGCCGTCAGCGGTGTCGATACAGTCAACAGGAGCTCCCCGGTCCAGCAGTTTCTCCAGAATAGCGGTCCGACCGCGCTCAACAGCATATCGAATCGGGGGATTACCTTCCCGGTCGGCAAGCGACACGTCGGCCCCGCTGTTGAGCAGTATATCGACGAGTTCTGCGTTACCGTTCTTCACGGCCGCTATCAGAGGTGCTCGTCCCAGACGCTGGGAGACGAGATTGACATCTGCTCCATGTTTTATGGCAAACTGCGTCATTGATATATTGCTGAAGTGAGCGGCCCAATCCAGTCGTGACATACCCATCGCATCGACCCGGGCAGCATCGAATTCAAGCCCGGTGGCAATCAGTATCCCAACGATTTCAGGACCTGCTTTTCTCTGGCAGGCGGTTGAGAAGGCCTGGTCAATCAAGCTGCCGAACATGGGGTGAATGTCACCGGTTGCGGCGCCGCGTTCGAGCAGAAGCCTGACGATTTCAACTTGGTGCGATTGGATGGCCCACCGCAAGGGAGTCATGCCTCTGTTGTTCGCAGCATCGAGGTCCGCTCCGGCATCGATCAGCAATCCTGCTATGTCTATCGAACCCTTGCGGCAGGCAAGCTGGAGGGGTGTTTCGCCGCCTTCGTTAACGATGTTGACGAGGCTCGGGTTCGACCTGAGAACCTTTTCGACCTCACCCAGTGCGCCATCGTTCACGGCATCATGCAAGTCGGTACTCCTGACTACGCCGGCACATAGTACGGCGGCGGCGATGCTAACGCATCTAAGTAAAGGGAATCTCATTATCTCATTTCTCCAGGATGAACTTAGTATTGGTGGCGTCCGGTACGACATCAACCGGGATTATCTTGACGATACCCGGTCCATACGGCGTTGTTTGGGAGTCGATATCTTCCATCCAGAAAAGGAATATGGGACCGTACGGATTGTCGGTATCCATACGCATCAGCGCCACCCCGTCGTCGAGACGCGATATCTTCCACATGCCATCTTCCATCCTGAAGCGAATCTGGTGCCCGAGAGCCTTTACCAGGTGACAATCTTCTACGGCCGGTGACTGGGAGCTGTTTGATTGAGCTTCTATAACAATATCACCGTATTCATCTTCATGACTAACCGCACCGGTGACTCGCTGGGCCATGACGTTGAGATGCTGGGTGACGATGTATTCGTCCTTCTCACGATGAATAGAAATAATTCTTCCTCGAACTTCTTTGGCGGGAGTGACCTTTTGATCAAGTAGCAATGACAGGGTGTTATCGAAAGCGATGCGCCACACGGCCCGGTCCAGGTTCTCGAGAGTCAGTGTGGGGCTGTCAAAGTAATCCGAGGTGAGAAAACGTTCCCGTAATACGTGGTAGTCAGAACCGGCGCTGAGCTCGGCATAGAACTCCGCCAGGGTGGTAACGATTGCATCCCGTTCAGCAGGCGTTACATTGCTCAACCGGGTATCAACTTTGAAACCATTGACGCCGACAAAGGGTGTAAGGAGCGCAAATACAAGCGCAGTTGTCAGCAGTCGCCTTTTCAGGCTCATCGGTCGCCGGTTAACATTGTTGTTTAACATGTGCTTGATTCTCTCTTCAATATCGTTTTTTCGCGCAAACGCAAGGCCGGCGGCAGCCAGCCGCGCCGGTGTCCGGACGGACGCGCACACGCCGAGGAGATGACGGGCGTAGCCGATGCTCGGGGTGCCGCTGCTGAGGACGTGGTCATCACAAGCCTTCTCGCGTTCGCGTCTCATTTGAGCCAGGGCTATCCACACCAGGGGGTTGAACCACAGCCAGGCGACAGCAAGGTTGGCCAGAGGCCACGTTATATGATCCCTGCGGCTGATGTGCGCCAGTTCGTGCATTAGGACGGATCGCAGTCGACCGTCCGGCCAGTGCCTCGCCTGCTCAGGCATTACTATGGCAGGTTTGAACAACCCGCTCACCTGCGGGACACGTGCTTTGTCGCTGATGACTATCTCTACCCCTCTGCGCAACCCCAGGCTGCTCAGAGCAGCGGATGCGATTCGTTGTATATCCTTCAGGCGAACGTCTGCGTTAGCAACTGTTCGGTTTCGGATTCTCCAGAAGCTCGCGACACCTATCATGGTGCGAGCCAGTGTCAGGCCGGTCCCTGCCAGCCACAGGTAAAGCAAAATGGTGGAAGAGGTCGCAGCATTAGCTCTCTTAATATCCCACCGGTCTTCCGTAACGTCTTTCTGTGGCGCGAACACTCCGGCAGATGTCTCTGCCGATACCTCATCCACCGTGTCGGCCATGGTTTCATAAGAGGAAACAGAGACCGGTAGCGGGACTCGCCAGTCGGGCAAAATCCAGAGCACTGCTGGAGCGGCGGCTGCAAGGAAAATCACGGCAGTTATCAGAAAATGCCTGGTGGAAGCGGAGGCGTGGCGCAAGCAAGCGTTGGCCCAAATGGCCAGCGCCAACAGCAGTGAGGCTTTTAATACAGCTATCGGTATCGGCGACTCCAGCATCATCAGCAAGTAGAGCAAAAGGGTATCCATCTACCGGCGCTCCTTCCGGTGACGTTCGATGATTTCCGACAACCGTTTCAGGTCATCGTCGGACATCTCGGCGGCGGAGATGGACATCAAAGTGGAAACGACCGATTCCGCCGAGTCTTCGAACAGGGACTTCATCAATTGTCTGAGAGCCGAGGTTTGCGCCTTGCTCTTTGGTTGAATGGGAAGGTATACATAACGCCGATCTTGCTCGATATGCTTGATGTGTCCTTTGGTTTCAAGGATGCTCAGCATCTTGCGAACGGTGGAGTAGCTCGGCGAATCTTCCAGGCGCTCGTGAACTTCTGCTGCGGTTGCTTTTCCCAGACTGTAGATAATTTCGAGGATCTGACGTTCGCGTCGGGCCAGGTCGGGCAGGGATCGATTCATATTAAAGTACTCCGGGTTAAGTTCTCATTTGTCTTCGTTTCTACGCTGCCAGGTGCGAAAAGTTTCGCATTGGGCGAAAAAATTCGCACAAATATAATTATTCCAGCCGAAGCCTTTTTCATACAATAACTTAGCTGGCCCGATAACATCCCCACACAGCTGTACTTGCGATTCTGTATCTATAGAGGTGTAGTGGGAAGGGTCGCTATTAATGATGATGGGCGATAATGACGTTGACCTGTTTCCGGCGCTCCATGGGCTGTAATAACCTACACTGGAACAACGTGAGGAACAAAGCCGAAATGCCGGTCCTTGCTGGGGACCCACCTATGGGCATCGCACCTCGACGAAACTGTGCCATCGTCGGCCCGTATTTAAGGTAGGGATATTTGTGCGCTGGATACTACAAAGAGGAAATCCATTCATTGTTCATCAATCAGACGTTTGAGAAACGATGGTAAGGAGAATGATGGCATGGTGAGGTCGATTGTTATTATTCTGCTGATGGGTGTGGGGCTGCAATTTATCGCAGGCTCGAATTGTGCCGCTCGCGTATGGGGTGAGGCCGACAGTGGTACCCCACAGGACTCGACTGGAATTGAGTTTACCTCTAAGATATTAAAGAAAGAGCAAGCCGAAGGCGAGGCATACGCGTGGTACCTGTTTCATTGCGGCTGGGCCGTGAAGACCAGCAGCAAGCTGCTGATCTTTGACTACACTCGCGGTTTATGGCGGTATCAGGTGGAACCGCCGGTGCGGTCGCTCTCTAATGGCTGGATAAATCCGAAGGAGATCAAAGATCTCGACGTTTACGTGTTTGTTTCCCATTCCCACCACGATCACTATGACTCCACGATTTTTAACTGGAAAGACACCATCGCTAACATAACCTACTTCTTTGGCTGGTCGGAAGCCGAGGGTCAGGCATACAACAACATGGTTGGTCCCAGGGCCAGTTTCGTCAATGATGATATAGAAGTCTACACGATCAACTCCCATCATTCCGGCGTCCCGGAAGTGGCCTACCTGGTCAAAACCGACGACATGGCCATCTATCACGGCGGAGACTACAACGCCGACTACAAGGCGGACTTTGCGTACCTTAAAACCTGCACGGACGATCTTGATGTTGCCATGATGAACGACTGGTGTGGCGATCCAATAATGGAGCCGATCAACAACTTCAATCCGAAACTGATATTGCCGGGTCATTTCGGTGCCAAGGAGCAAGAACCAAGGAAACTTCCCTCCTGCTACGAGGCCCTCGGTCTTGCCGGTGAGGTCAAGTGTGCCCGACAACGCGGAGACATGTTCAAATATGATCCCGACCAACATTGAGTGACAATACGATAAACGGGGAACAGAGCCCGGTTGCCGCCGGTGGTCGGGAAACGCCCAACATTAGCAGGAGAAAAGCCATGAAACGTAATGCACTGATTACCCTGACGGTATTGATTGTGCTCGCAGCCTTGCCGTGTCAGGCCGCGGAAGCTGTCGACATAACAGTGACGCCGCTGGCCGATCACATATACGAACTGAGCTACGATGGGGGCGGCTACACGGTCAAGGTGGTAGCGTCAGTGGGAGATGATGGTCTTCTTCTGGTCGATGCCGGTCAGAAGGAATACGCGGATCAAATCAAAGCTTCCCTTGCGGCCTTGAAAGACGAAACGCCGAAAATCATCATCAGCACCCATGAACATGTCGAGCACGTCGGCGGAAATGCAATGTACGGAAGTGACCCGGTTATAATCGGTCACACTATACTCAGGGACCGGCTTCGAAGCGGCAGTTACCTGTTTCAGGAGTTCTCCGACGATGCCCTGCCCGATTTGACATTCGACGACTCGCTTTCGATACATTTCAACGGCGAAGAGATAAAGATTATCGCCTACCCGGGAAGTCACTCCGACAACGACATTATTGTCTGGTTCAGCGGTTCCAGAGTTGCCTGTGTTGGGGCTATCTGTAACGGATTCCATTTTCCTTCGGTTGATCGAAGCGGTGATGTTTTGAAGTATGCCGAAGTAGCAGGTCGGGTAATAGAACGATTGCCGGATGATGCCAAGATCGTACCGGGACATGGTGAAGATTGTACTATGGATGACCTGCGCGCTTTTCACGATATGCTCGTAAAAACCACTGAGGTAGTACGGGCGGGAGTGGCTCAGGGGAAGGATGCCGCCACCCTTCAGCAGGAAATGGTGCTCAAAGATTGGGAATCCTATGGAGGGAGCTATGTCTCGGTCGACCGGTGGATACGCTACCTGGTAGACGGGCTGACATCTACCGGACAAAAGGCGTCGGTCTATGAGCCTATGTATTATGCCATAAGAGACAAAGGGCCAATGGCGGCCATAGAGTACTATTTTGAATTGAGAGCCACTCAGCCCGAGGATTACGACTTCAGAGAAACCAACCTGGCCATACTCGGTTATATGCTTTACACGAACAATCGCGCCCAGGAATCAATCCCGTTCTTTGAGCGGTCCAACCTTGAATATCCCGATGGGGTGTACGCAGAACTGTGCCACAGTTATCTCGGACACGCCTACAACTCGATAGGAAATACGGAAAAGTCTCTGGAGAATTTCAAGAGGGCACTCGAGTTGAACCCGGATAATACTGAGGCCGCCGAAAAGATAGCGGAGCTGGAGAACAACTAGCGCATCCTGGTATCAGTGCGATTTTCTGTGCTGCTGTTCATGCCGGATGAGCCATTTCTTTCGCCATAACCCGCCGCCATAGCCGCACAGGGATCCATCAGCCCTGACGACCCGGTGGCATGGAACCAGGAGGGCGAGTTTATTGGCTCCATTGGCACGACCAACGGCACGCACGGCGCCGACGCGGTTCAGTCGGTGGGCGATATCCTTATAGGACACGGTCGTACCGTAGGGAATCCGGCGTAACTCATTCCATACCGCGCACTCAAAGGTGGTACCCGCAATATGAATCGGCACCGTGAACTCAGGTAGATTTCCGGCGAAGTATTCTTCAAGTTCCAGGGCTAATTGATCTAAGGGAAGATTTTTCCCCGGTACAATCACACAGTTCAGGCTGCCGCGGATATGTTTAATCTCAGAGGCGAGCCTCCGTCGATCGACGAATTCGAGCAGGTGCACGCCCAGGTCATCAGCTATCCCGATCATTGCTCCCAGTGGTGTTTCGTAGAGCCGAGCCGGCAGGCACTTCTGTTCGGCTATTCGCGTTGGTGGCTCTCCGAAAAGCTTGCGCACGGCGGCACTGAAGCCACTGGTCGACTCGTAGCCGGTATCGAACGAGGTATTACCGGCGCTTTCGCCATTGCTCATGGCACGATGGGCGGTTCCGAGCCGCGTGGCGCGCTGGTAACCGGAGAAACTGATGCCATAGTATCGCTGAAACTGCCTGCGCGCGGTAGAGGGATCAATGCCCATTTTCCGCAACATTTCAGATGTGATGCGACTGGCCGGGTTGTTCCGTACCAGTGTCTCCAGTTGCTCCACCAGCGCGGGTGGCTTTTCAACTATATCCTTCGGACGGCATCTTCGGCACGCCCGGTACCCGGCTTTCAGGGCTTCGCCGGCCGTTGCAAAAAACTCCATTTGCTTCGGTCTGGGTGTTCGCGCCGGGCAACCGGGACGGCAGAATATGCCGGTGGATTTCACACCCACTACGAAAAGTCCGGCGAAAGAAGTGTCTCGTTCGGTTATTACCCGGATCATCTCGTCTCGGTCGGGCATCGTTTTCATGCCGACAATTTAAACTAACGCCCGCATTAGGGCCAACCGAAAATGAG
>CP070756.1:1060598-1066450 GCA_020348905.1 Candidatus Zixiibacteriota bacterium | reverse complement strand
CTCATCTCTTTAATCGGTGAAGCTGTTGCCGCTCTCTGGGCCAATCGCCTGCGCTCGTTTCTGACGATTTTCGGAATGGTCATGGGCGTAACCTCGGTTATTGCCATCGTCTCGACCGTCGAAGGGATGCAGGGCGATATCGAGCGGAGCTTCGATGCCTGGGGCGCCGATACCTTCATGGTCACCCGCATAGGCATGGCGCTGACCTGGGAAGAGTATGCCAAGCGCATGAAACGCAAAAAGCTGACCCGCGAGATGATTCCCCTTATCGAAAACGGCTGTCCCGAATGTGAAATGGTGGGAGCAGAAGCCTATGCCTACGATAATGTCAAGTGGCGTTCGGGAAATCAACGAACGGAGATAAGGGGAGAAACGCCCAATTTGCTGGAGATGCGTGACTTCGATGTTGAGATGGGACGTTACCTCTCCTGGGAAGACGAATATCGCAAAAAGAACGTCGCCTTCATCGGTCACTTTGTATACACCAAACTTTTCGAGGGCGTTGATCCGATTGGAGAGAGGATTCGGGTTGGCGGACGCGAGTTCACTGTCATCGGCGTAGCTGAAAAAATGGACGGAACGATGGTCGAGGGCATGGACCGGTTCGTGGCTATCCCGCTGGCCACCCATCAGAAGATTTACCAGCAGCCGGGTAACCCGGTGCTTCTGGTCGTCAAGGCCTACTCGCTTGAGAACCGGAAGATCGCCGAGGATCAGGTCCGGGCCATCATGCGCTCCGCGCGCCGCATCCCGTACGGCGATGACGACGACTTCGAAATCATCTCCACCGAGAGTATCATGGATTTTATCAACGATATCACCCGCGCCTTCCGAATCGTCATGGTCTCCATCCCGCTTTTATCGATCGTCATCGGCGGCATCGTGATTATGAATATCATGATGATTTCCGTGACGGAACGCACCCGCGAGATAGGCATCCGCAAATCCATCGGGGCACGAAAAAGAAATATCTTGACCCAGTTTCTGTATGAATCGGTCATACTCTCGTTGCTGGGCGGCGGGATCGGTATCTATACCGGTATCCTGGCGGGACGTTGGATGCTTCAATCGCTAATGGATATATATGTCAATCCCACCGGCCTGGCTATTATCGTGGGCTTTGGCATCTCCACCGGGGTCGGCCTGTTCTTTGGCATCTATCCGGCCATGAAGGCCGCCCGCTACGATCCTATAAAGGCCCTGAGCTATGAGTAAATGGTTTGCGTCATATGCGGAGATACGCGAGGGCGTCCGGCTGGCCCTGGAGTCGATCAGGGCCAACAAGTTCCGCAGCCTGATGACTATCATCGGTGTCATGATCGGGGTCGGGGCGGTTATCCTGGTCAACACCATCATGGACGGTTTCAACGAGTACGCCGTCTCGTCGATTGAGAAGATCGGCAGCAACGTTATCTACGTCACTAAATACTCTCAGGATACCGACCGCTATAATCTCACCGAAGAAGAACGCAAGCGCAAGAACATCACTATGAAGGAGGCCTATGCTATCCAGGAGATGTGCCCGCTTATCAGTCATGTCTCGCCGGAAAAAAGGGCCTTCCGGAATGTTGCCAGGTACAAGGACAAGGAAGTTCATTCGCCCGATGATTTCCGGGGTTGCTGGCCCACCCAGCCGATTGTGACCAACCGCGAGGTAGCCTTCGGGCGCTTCATTGATGAGATCGACATGCGCCGCAAAGCTATGGTGTGTGTGATCGGACCGGAGATTGCCGATGCCCTGTTCGAAGAGCACGCCGAAGCGGTTGGCAAAGAAATCAAAATTAACGGGTGGAAGTTCACCGTCATAGGAGTGCAGGAACGTATCGAGGATTTGTTTAACATCAGCGAGAACGACTTCATCTATATCCCCATGACCACTTTCGATAAACTCTATCCCAACACCGAGCGGGTCTATCTTTTGTGCAGTGCCGCCTCCCGCAAGGTGTTCGGTGAGGCCCTCGACCAGGTCACCAACGCCTTGCGGCGGGTGCGCAAGGTGCGGCCCGAGGACCCCAATAACTTCGGTTTTCTGACCCAGGAACGCTTCAAGAACGAAGTCATGGATATCACCGTCAAAGTCCAGCTGGCGGCGACGGCGGTGGCGGCGGTGGGTTTGATGGTGGGTGTGATTGGTGTGATGAACATCATGCTGGTGGCCGTCACGCAACGTACCCGTGAGATTGGGGTGCGCAAGGCCATCGGTGCCCGCCGCGTGAACATCCTGCTTCAGTTTCTGGTCGAGGCCGGGACCCTTACCGGCGTAGGGGGGATTGTGGGAATTATCTTCGGTGCTCTTATTGGTCTGCTTGTGACTACCCTTCTTGACTGGACTTATTCTTTATCCCCCTTCTGGATCATTCTGGGGGTCACTGTCTCGGCCGGGACGGGTATCGTCGCCGGTCTGTACCCTGCCTGGCGCGCCGCCCGCGTCGACCCGATTGTAGCCCTGCGGTATGAGTAGCCTCTAAAACTATTCGTTGATCGTTCAATCAGTTTTCATTATGATTAGCTGAAATGCGGGAGGAATACTCTAAGCAGCGCCAATGCGGCTTTGCTCACTACCTTGACTTAATGGGAGGTTAAACACTCATGAGCGCACTTAATTCTTCGGATTCAGATCGAAAGTTTCGTCTCAATAAGACTATACGATTCTACAGAGTTTTTATTCGTGTAGCAGTGACAGCGGTGGGACTCATATTTGTTCGATCGATATTCAGTGAGACTGACTTTCCGTCGATAGAGAGGCTCGATGCGAGATTCCTTCTCAAATTCAGCCTAGTAGTTTACTTGTACTGCTGGTTTTTTGGATGCAATAGCGATTTGAGCATGCAGCACGACGTACTACTTGACGGCCCGGGTCGGCGATTGGATGATACTCTCGCAGTGGCCACTGTTACGCTCGGTTTCGTATTTCTCTTTCTGGCAAATGAAATTCTGACTCTTGCATGGACTTTCTTGGCCTTCCTCGTGGTGAATGTATTGGGCTGGCTATATGTGCGACGGCGAGCATCACCTTTTCTGCGTGACGCCAATGAACGCTACCTTCGCGAACAGGATGTAGCAGGAATCGCGAAGATTAGAATTTACAAAGGTTTTTTATTCGGAAAGTGGCAATGGCTGCGATTTTCGGTGGGCATCATGATATTGGTTCTATTGATTACCGTAACCTTGGATTCCAGTTTGTGCCCTTTTGATTTGCCACAAGCGGTTTTCTGTTCCTTATTGGTGGCTGGGGCGGTTACTATCCTTGAAGCTTGGATTTGGTATAAGCGGTTTTCTTTGAAAATTCGTTGGGGCAGTCTGGATTGGCTGCGTCATAATGGTTTCCGCGTTTCTTTACGTCCGGAGGAGTAGTACCAGCCCTTGTAGGGAACAACCCGATAGCGGTTCTGCCAACAACTCTTCAGTCTCCCGGTCCAACTGCAGTATGTTCGCCTCGGTAAAAGTCGCTGAAAGATAATACATTAGCCCGGCAATCGGTACCGGTCTTATCGACAATGCGATAGTGCAGCACGCGGCCAGCCGCCCATATCTTTTGCGAATTTGTAGTAACACATAACCATGAGCGTGAAGAGCACGTATAGAAACCTAAAATTCCGCGGCCAGGCCCGAGTTGGCCAACGCGGGAAATGCCCCTTTCCCCACAATGGAGTAGTACATGTTGCGCAACTATCTGAAGATTGCCCTTAGAAACATCATCCGTCATAAAGGGCACACTTTTATCAACGTCACCGGACTTGCGGTAGGGTTGGCGACATGCATTCTGATCACGCTCTGGGTGACGGATGAACTGAGCTTCGATCGTTTTCATCAGAATGCAGACCGCATATACCGTCTTTGTCACCAGCTGACTATGGCCGGAACGTCGCGTGACGCGCCAACCGGAAGCGATCCTATGGCGCCGGCCATTCAAGCTGGCTGCCCCGAGGTAGCCGCAATCGCGCGTATCAATGCCGGAGACCGGCTGGAGGTAGCCCATGAGGATCGTCGATTCTTTGAAGAGAATATTCTCTACGCCGATTCTCAGTTTTTCAGCGTCTTCACGTTTCCACTGATTCAGGGAGACCCTAAGACCGCTCTGGCCAGGGCTCACACGGCCGTCATTACCCGGGAGACTGCTCGTAAGTACTTTGGCAATGACGATCCGCTCGGCCGGACCCTTCGATTAGGGGGATCTGATGATTTCACGGTGACCGGCGTAATTGACCGGGTGCCGTCAAACTCTCATCTCTCCTTTGACTTTCTCCTTTCCTTTCGCAGTCTTTATTCGGAAGAGAGCGATGAGGCGTGGCGGTGGGGCACCCTCAGCACATTCACCTACCTGCGGACGCCTCCCGATGCAAGGTTCGAGGAACTTGAGAGCAAGATTTCCTCGGTCATAGACGAGCGTTTCGGAAATGCACTGGCGGAAAGAGACATCCTTCTGAAAGTCTATCTTCAACCGTTGACAGAAATACATCTGCACTCGGATTTTGAGGGATCAGAGATAGCTCGCCAACAGGGAGACATCACCTATGTTCTGCTCTTCATGGCCATTACCGTAGGCGTACTGCTGATCGCCTGTGCGAACTTCGTCAACCTGACCACGGCAGCAGCATCCAACCGCCTGAAAGAAGTTGGCCTCAGGAAGACATTCGGCGCGGATCGGCGTATGTTGATGCTACAGTTTCTATTTGAGTCGATACTCCTCGCCCTCCTGGCGCTCGTTGTCGCTGTGATCTTGATTGAGGCCGCATTGCCGTCGTTCAACGCAATGGTTGAGCGCGAACTTGACCTGGAATACTTCTCTTACCCCTGGATCGTCCCCGGGCTCCCGCTATTTGCAATTCTCGTAGGTGTGGTTGCCGGATTCTACCCCTCGATATCCCTGTCGATGACGAAACCGATAGCGACATTGAAAGGAGTCTATGGTCCGACGACATCGCGTTCGACTCTCAGGAGCGTCCTGGTAGTTGGACAGTACGCTATCTCAATTGCGCTGATAATCGGTACGATTATGATATACAATCAGGTGAATTACCTGAGAAACAGGAAGCTCGGTTTCGCCGAGGACCAGGTTCTGGTCATTCGCGGCCTTGACCGCCTGTCAGCCAACACCGGCACCCTGTTGAAATCCGAGATTGCGAAGATCTCCGGGGTTGCTGAGGCAAGTCAGTCAGTGTCGGTGCCCGCTGAAAACGCCCAGATGACAAACTTGCGTCTTGAGAAATCCGACGCCCAGGATCGGCTAATGGGAGTGATATACGCCGATGAATCGATCCAACCTACTTATGGGTTGGAATTGGTGGCCGGGAGGAACTTCTCATCTCAAATGGGAAGCGATAGCGCCGAAGCCTTGCTTATTAATGAGGCGGCGGCACGGGAATTTGGCTGGGAGGATCCGGTCGGTAAGGTTATCTACAATCGCATATACATAGACGACCGTCTCGTTTGGCAACCGCGAAACGTAATCGGCGTCGTTAAGGACTTTCACTATACCGATCTCCACGAACAGATCGGGCCTCTGGCCATCCTCTGGTGGCGCCCAACCTTCACCTATCTTTCGGTTCGGGTGGAATCAACGGATATATCGCGCACTCTGGATGCGATCGAGGACCGGTGGAACAGTTTGACGGGCCAGGCGCCCTTCGACTATTTCTTTGCCGACCAGGGATTCGCCGAGCAATACCGAGCCGAGGAGCAGTTGGTGAAAATCGCAGGCTCATTCAGCCTGCTGGCTATCTTCGTTGCTTGCCTGGGTCTGTTCGGGATGGCGTCTCACGCGGCCCGGCAACGCACCAAAGAGATCGGGATCCGCAAGGTACTGGGTGCATCCACCCAGGGAATAACCGCCCTGCTGATCAGCGAGCTGG
>CP070756.1:1057082-1060498 GCA_020348905.1 Candidatus Zixiibacteriota bacterium | reverse complement strand
GGCGAAAATTCTACCTATTGACTCTGAGCATTCGGCCATCTGGCAGGTTTTGGCTTGCGGACGGGAGAGTGAGCTGAAAAGACTTATCATTACTGCCTCGGGAGGACCTTTCCGCGATCTGCCCCTGGAGAAATTTGGTGATATTACGGTGGAGCAAGCCCTTGACCACCCCACTTGGAAAATGGGTCCTAAGATCACGATTGACTCGGCAACTCTCGCAAATAAAGGACTTGAAGTCATCGAAGCTGTTGTCCTGTTTTCGGTGGATGTTGAGAAAGTTACCGTTGTCATTCATCCCCTGTCGATCATACACTCTATGGTGGAGTTCATCGATTCAACGGTTATGGCTCAACTGTCGCGTCCCGATATGAAACTGCCTATAACTTACGCACTTTTCTGGCCTGAGCGGGTAAGCTCTGATTTCGGGAAAATTGACCTGGACCGGTTGGAGGATTTGACTTTTGAAAAGCCCGATTTTGACAAGTTCAGGGCGCTGAAACTGGCCTATCAGGCTGCCGGTACCGGGGGGACAGCTCCAACGATATTTAACGCCGCCAATGAAATTGCCGTGAACGCCTTCCTGAAATCGACTGTTAGATTCACAGAGATAACCGATATCATAGAAAACGTGCTTGGAAAGTTAGATATTGTGTCTCAGCCGGCATTGGACGATATTTTGAACGCCGACCGGAAAGCACGAAAGGCGGCGGAAGGAATGGTGGGTTAGATTTTATGCTTTTGACAATGGCTTCATTCATTTTCGTTCTGGGAATCCTGATATTTATCCACGAGTTAGGGCATTTCCTCGTCGCGAAGAAGGTCGGCATCAAGGTAGAGCGCTTCTCGCTGGGTTTTCCTCCCAACATCTTTTCCCGCAAGTATGGTGACACGATCTACAGCATCGGGATTGTACCTCTGGGGGGATTTGTCAAGATGGCCGGTGAGAACCCCGGCGAACCGTCGAGCGGCGGTCCTGACGAGTTCATGTCAAAACCGGTGGGCCAGCGGGCCGCCGTCATTTTTGCCGGTCCTTTTATGAACTACCTTTTATCGATAGTGCTTCTGATCGGTATTTTTATGTTTACCGGTAGGCCCATTTTTGACGAGGATCGCGTGATTGTCGGCGAACTGGTCGGAGACGGTCCCGCCGAGCGGGCCGGTCTGCACATCGATGACGTGATAATCGGCATCAACGGCGAAACGGTTACCAGTTTTGATACCGTCCGCACACGCATTAACGCCGTCGTCGAGGATGACCTCACGGTTACCTGGCTTCATGGCGATGATACACTTAGTGCCGTTATCACTACCGTCATGCAGGAGGTTCCCAATCTGGACGGCAAAGTTGATACTGTAGGCGTGATCGGCTTTAGCCAAAAAATTATAGGCCACGATGAGTACTCGGTTGTCGAGTCTATTGAACAGGGGTTTGTGACAGCACATATCATTGTCTGGGAGACCATAAAGTTCATTAAACGAGTGATATCCGGGCAGATATCGGCTAAGATGATTGGCGGACCGATTTTCATCGCCCAGCAGTCGGGCAAGGAGGCCAAGAAAGGCCCCTCCAGTTTGTTCTTCTTCATGGCTCTGCTGTCGGTGAATCTGGCGGTGCTGAACGTTTTGCCGATCCCAATCCTCGACGGTGGTCACCTGGTTTTTCTGGGGCTGGAGAAGGTCAAAGGTTCTCCACTCTCTGTCAGGGCTCGAATGATTGCTCAGCAGGTGGGACTGGCTGTCCTGCTCGGGCTGATACTTATGGTAACTTACAATGACATTCTCAGGTGGATCAGGGAGATTTGACCGGGGAGTTGAGATCTGCAGTACTTGAATCATTTCCGAAGAAAGTCAGTATAATAAACAAATGGTGCGGTAACTTGACGCCGATTGGAGCAGGTTAGGAAAATGAGCAAATCATCACTTGGCGACACACTTTGGGACAACTTTAAACAGATTTTTATAGCCGTCATTCTGGCCATTGTCATCAAGACCTATATTGTGGAGGCTTATAAAATCCCTTCCCAATCGATGGAGGATACGCTGCTGGTCGGGGACTTCCTTTTGGCCAACAAATTTGTGTATGGCGCCCGCCTTCCCCTGGTCGACTGGCGGTTGCCCGCTCTGGACAAGCCGGAGCAGGGTGACGTCGTCATATTCATTTGGCCCCAGGACGGGATGACGAAGTACATCAAGCGGTGCGTGGCCGGTCCGGGTGACACGGTGGAGATTAAAGACAAAATAGTGTACGTCAACTCGGAGGTCTTCGAGCTGCCCGAGCACGGCAAGTTTATCGATACGACTCCGGCCGGCGAGGTAGTAGTCAAGCCGCGCCTGCCCGGGGGGCTTGACAGCAGGGACAATTTCGGGGCCTTTGTCGTGCCCCAGGGTTGTTATTTCATGATGGGTGACAACCGGGACAACTCCTTTGACTCACGATACTGGGGAGTTGTACCATACGAGCTGATTCTCGGTGAGGCCATGCTGGTTCACTGGTCCTGGGATGACGATAAGTACCCGTCGCCTGAGGTTAGCGTTAGCGACCCATTATCGGTGCCGCGCCTGTTCATATACAACGCCATTCACTTCTTTCAGAAGGTGCGGTGGGGCCGATTACTTGGTGTAATTTCCTGAGCGGCGGCTTGTGTCGAGCCGCCCCGTTGAATTGCCAATGATTGTTTGGCGAAAGCTTCTTGGAGGGAATGTGAATATTTTAACCTTTGTTCGTCAGCTGCCCATGGCCATGGCAATTGTGGTTGCGCTTGCCGGCGTTACTTTGGCCGGCCCGGCCATTAGAATCGACAACACCACGTTTGATTTCGGAAAAACACTGCAGCATGTCAAGGTCACCCACGACTTCGTTATCGAATCGGTCGGTGACGAGCCCCTCCGAATCAGACGGGTGGTGCCCGGTTGCGGGTGTACCGAGGCCCCACTTAAGGATTCCGTGCTGGCTCCGGGGGAAAGCACCGTTTTGTCAATCACGTTTTCTACGAAGTCATACGCGGGAAAGATTACCAAACGGCCGTACATGATGACGAATACCCCGGCGGAAAGAGTCATGTTGAACATCAAGGCCGACGTGATGATTGACGACAGTCTCTTGGCGCCGCTTAACATCAGCCCTTTCGAAATCGAGATCTCGAACTCTACCGGACCCGACCGGCGCCAGGCAGCCTTCTTGCTGGAGAACCGGGGCAACCGCGAAGTTACTATTACCCTGATTGATCACGACGCAGCCACGCTGGAGGTAGAACTCCCGGGCAAGGTGAGGGCTGGACAGGCCGCTACCGGATGGGTAAGGATACTGCCGGACGTTACCGTCGATGAGTTAGAGAAATCCATAACCTTCGAGCTGGATGACGACAGTCGGTCCCGATACACGCTACCGGTCAGTATGACGTCAGCCTCGGAAAAGG
>CP070756.1:1045938-1056982 GCA_020348905.1 Candidatus Zixiibacteriota bacterium | reverse complement strand
CCCGACATAGCCAGCAGGCTGACGCGGACGAATTCGAGGTCGTAGTAGTCGCCCAGCCGCTCGATTCGCTCGCCCAACGACGGGACTGAGGTCAAATCACTGT
The DNA here is from genome assembly GCA_020348905.1 of Candidatus Zixiibacteriota bacterium. Taxonomy (GTDB): domain Bacteria; phylum Zixibacteria; class MSB-5A5; order GN15; family FEB-12. The sequence goes on along the minus strand of CP070756.1, from coordinate 1,056,879 downwards.
AGGAGCCATCGGTGATTTCCTTGAGCTTGTCATTGTGATAGAGGTTTCGGATGAAGACCGGATACTTGTTTAGAATCTGGTGAAAATGCTGTTTGAAAAAGTGGCTGCTCTGATAGTGCAGATTAGCCAGTGCCAGAACCTGCTTGTGAACGGGTAGAAGTTCCGGCAGGGCCGGGCGGCGTTGGGCGAGTTTCGTAAAACGGGTCAGTGATTCCCACTCAATCATGGCCAGGAAGCTATTGAGCACATCGGGGCAGTTGTACAGCATATGGGCCATGGCGGCGGTCGTGTTGGCGAGTTTGCCCAGCTTCTCGATAAAAAGATGACTGATTATATCGAAGGCCGACCTGGCCTTGTCGGTTTTGGCGTGACGGCCCAGTATCACCAAAAACCTCAGCACCGATGACGGGTCATATTCGATGCCGGCCACGTAGCCCTCGGCCACCTTATGTCTAACCTTATAAGGTAGTTGTTCGAAGCTGTCGACGAACTCGCGATAGAAGGGGTTATCCTCGCCGCTTAATTCCTCCTGGAAATCATCCCAGTAGGTGATGCCTTTTACGAATGTGGAGGCACGAATGAAATCGACGGCCAGGTTGCCGCGGTAGCCGGGTTTTCTGTGAATGTCTCCGGAAAATATCGGCCTGAAAATGGTTACATCGTGCAGGTGTTTTCTCAAATCATCGGTCAGGATGTCCATAGCCTCCATGCTTCGGTCGAGCGACTCGTAGTAGTTGACAAGCATGAAATCCTTTGCGGAGACGACACCTTTCTTTTCAAAGCCGAGGGTGCGGGCGATTTTGGCCACCATCTCCTCGGTACCGGGTTCGGTGAGGTCGATGTCTTCATCCTGGGCAACCGTTATCTGGTAGAGATGCCTGAGGATTTCGAAGAAGCTGAGAGTTTCCTCGAGATCGTCATACTGGGGCCGGCGTTTGGGGTTGGCCGATTTGAGTTCGTCGATAATATTCCAGGCGTTTGTCTTCTCTATTCCGTAGACGAGTTTCTGGGCCGACAGAAGACTTTTTATAGGCCGCAGACCGTTGTCCTTGGGATTGATCGACTCGGGCGGCTTAGGCCGGGTAAGCAGCGAACGAATTTCGCCCAGGATACCGCGCAGGTAACCCTCGTGGAAGCGGTTCTCTTTCAGTTTTGTGTCGTGGTAAAAGCGATTGGTAACGCGTGACCTGAATTGCTCGAAAAGAGAATAGCTGCCAAGAATAGTGGCGGCGCCGAGCATTTCTGTTACGATGACAAAATCGTAGAGTCCTTTTTCGAGTATTTCCTCGTACTCGTCGATAGTAGCGGTCAGGCTGTAGTCGCCGACGTGCTCGGACAGGTGGAAATGCAGGCGGGTGGATTTCTTGAACATCTCGCTGGACAGCCGGCCGATGGCGCGATTGAGGGCTTGCAGGTCGCCGGGCGGCTGATGGATAATGCCCAGGTCGATATCGTCCTGATCGGCCCTGGTGCCGACACCAAGCATTACGAATTCGGGCGGCTTTTGTCCCTCGAGGAATATACTCAGCAGTCTTTCCATGTACGATTTGGTCAGATAACGGAACATCCGACCCGCTTCCAGCATCAACCTTCGACTGGTTCGCCATTTTTCCGACTGGGTGGCAAGTTCGAGCTTTATGATGTCGACCATGCGCAGATTCATCTGGAGAAACTGCAGGCCGAAATAGCATCCCAGGAAATCGAGCTTCTCGTTATCGTCGCGGGCCGTCTGCAGGACGGTGTCCATTTCACCGGGTACTTCCAGCGAGTGGGACCAAAGGTGAACGCGATCGCGCATTCCCTGCTGCTCAAGGGCGGCGGTCAACTTGTCAATATTGGCTGAAATAACGTGCAGATACTTGCGATAGTAGTTGCCCAGGGTGGCGGTTTTCTCTGTCAGGCGAACCAGTGGCTCTTTCATGACAGGGTGCCCTCGCTGAGCCGGAGTAGCCGGGTGCGGACGGCTGGTCCGGGCGACAACTCACCTGACCGTGTTCGACAAAGGACTGTCTGATACAAAAAAGAGGTCGTCACTTTATACCGAGCTCCCGGGCCGCTTTCAGACCGGCCTCGTAGGCGCCGATATAGATTTCCTCGGACATTTTTGGTACTCTGGCCAACATTGCCTGTCGTATTGACTTAACGTCGATAATCTTATTAACGGCGGCGAAGAAACCGAGCGCCACGATATTCACCACGCCGGGACGGCCACACTGTTTTTCGGCAATCTCGGTGAACGCGGCCTGGTAAAGCTTCCGCCCCGACAATTCTTCGCCCGTCCTGATACGACTGTCAGTCACGACTACCCCCTCCGGGCTAAGGTCTTTGATGCTGCGGTCGTAGGCTTCTTGCGTCAGGACCATTAGTAGATCAACTGCGTCCGCTTTGGGGTAATCGATGGCCTCCTCGGAGATGATAATGTCCGCCCGGCTGGCGTTGCCGCGAGCCTCAGGGCCGTAGGAGCAGCTTTCGGCGGCGTTCTTGTTGTCATAGATGGCGGCTGCCTCGGCCAGAATCCGGGCCGCCTGAATCAGTCCCTGTCCGCCGGCACCGCTGAATCTGATGCTGAATTCGGTAGCCATACTCTCCGTCCGTTATTTGCGACCTGATTCGACGATATTATCAGGTCATTCAAAGACTAATATACTCTCGTTGCGCGAGGGCAGCAAGACTGAAAACGCGGTCGAAACTAACGGCGCCAATGAAAAGAACGTAGACGGCTTGGAAGAGGCTGATCGTAACGCTAAAATGACTCCGTTTCGGGGACAATTTTCCTAATTCTTGTTGCAAAAGCGCGCCGTAATGTATTACATTTGACCTTGTGGAAAAAGGGTCCTATTTATCAGGCATGAGCGGTCTTACGTTGTCTTCCCGTATATCTGGTAAACGGACGGAAACATGAAATAAGCCATAGCGTACTGAGTCGGTCGCCTGAGAATTGGCAAAATTTGGTAAATCGCTTTCTCGATGTATTTGAGAAAGAGCATATAACAGTCTTATGATAAGGCCGCAAAAACGCAAGTTCAAATGTGGCCAACGCGGAGGCCTTATATGAAATTCTGGAGAACCCCCCTCGACATCGACAAACTTCAAATTCCGCGGGGTGAGTTACACATTCTCAAAGAGCGCTGTAAGGGGTGTGCTTTCTGTGTCGAATACTGCCCCAAAGGCGTTTTGGAATTATCGGAAGAATTCAATTCCAAAGGCTATCACCCTCCTGTTGCTGTCAAGCCCGAGGAATGTGTTAATTGTGATCTCTGTGAGATGCTGTGCCCGGACTTTGCCATTTACTGTGTGCGAACCGAGGCAGGGGAGAAGGAGGTGACCACTTGAAAGCTGACCCCAACAACGTTTTGACCGGGGCCCATTACCTTGATGGGAACCACGCCTGTGCCGAGGGGGCAATTGCTGCCGGCTGCAAGTTTTTTGCCGGATATCCCATAACGCCATCGACAGAGATCGCCGAACGGGTATCGCGACGCTTCCCTCTTATCGGCGGTGTTTTTATTCAGATGGAAGACGAGCTGGCCAGCATGAACGCCATTCTTGGTGCCTCGTGGGGAGGCGTCAGATCGATGTCCTGTACGTCGGGTCCCGGCTTTTCGCTGATGATGGAGAATTTTGGACTGGGCCTGATGCTGGAGACACCATGCGTGCTGGTCAATGTTCAGCGCGGGGGGCCTTCGACCGGTTTACCGACTCTTCCCGGTCAGGCCGACATGATGCAGGCCCGCTGGGGCTCACACGGCGACTACGAGGTTATCGCACTGGCTCCCGATTCGCCGCAGGAATCGTTTGAGCTGGCGGTGCATGCTTTTAACCTCTCCGAAACGTACCGCATGCCGGTACTAATTATGACTGATGAATGCGTTGGCCATATGACTGAAAAGGTGGTTATTCCGCCGGCCGAAGAGATTGAGCTTGTGGAAATACGTTACAGCAGCAAAAAGCCGGGTGAGGCCTGGCCTTTTGAGGCCACCGAGGATTTGATCTCGCCGATGCTTGAGGTCGGCAAGGGGCACAAATTCCATGTCACCGGTCTGACGCACGATGAGCGAGGCTATCCGGTCATCAACGCCGAGGCCCAGGCGAAGAACGTAAATCGCCTGGTTGACAAGGTCAATAAGCACGCCGAGGAGATTATCTGGCTTCAAGAGAAAGACGTGGAAGGTGCCGACGTGGTGGTTATGTCATACGGCATCTCATCACGGGTGGTTCAGCCGGCTATTATGAAGGCGACCAAAGAAGGTATCAAGGTAGGTCAGATCAAGATGGTGACAGTCTGGCCTTTCCCGGAGAAGCGGGTAGCCGAACTGGCCGAGAAGGTCAAGTCGCTGGTTATGGTCGAGATGAACCTGGGCCAGGTATTCTTGGAGATGGACCGGTGTGCCAAGGGCAAGTGTGAAACGTATCTGGTGGGGCATGCCGGCGGCACCGTACATAATCCGGAAGATATATACAATACCATAAAGGAAGCCGCAAAATGAGCGCAAAAGTAGAGGAACTGATCAAAGAAGAACATCCGATGGAGAGACTTCTCCGGATGGATCGCATTCCGCATATCTGGTGTCCGACTTGCGGCCTCGGAACCACAGTAACGGCCCTTTCAACGGCCCTGGAGCAGCTTCAGCTGGATCTGAACAATGTTGCGGTGGTTTCCGGTATCGGTTGTACCGGTCGCGTGGCCGGATACATGAAGCTCGATTCGTTCCATACCACGCACGGTCGAGCCGTTCCGTTCGCCCTGGGTTTGCACATTGCCCGCCCGGAACTGAAGACGATTGTTTTTTCCGGAGACGGCGACCTGATATCGATTGGCGGCAATCACTTCATTCACACCGCACGACGTAATGTCGATATGACGATTATCTGCGTTAACAACTTCATTTATGCCATGACGGGCGGCCAGGTCGCACCGACCACACCGCTGACGGCCAAGGCGGCCACCACCCCGTATGGCAACTGGGAACATCCCTTCAACCTTCCGTTACTGGCGGCATCGTCCGGAGCTGTCTATGTGGCGCGCTGGACGGCGCTGCACGTGCGTCGCCTTACGGCAGCGATTAAGGAAGCGATCTCCAAGCGTGGATTTTCGTTCGTGGAGGTTATCGCGCCGTGTTCCACTCTTTACGCCCGAATCAACAAGCTTGGCACCGGTCTGGACCTGATGAAGTTTTACCATGACAACAGTGTCATCAGGCACGGCGCCGACCTTAACGACGTTGACATTGACTTCCAGTCGAAGATTGTGGTTGGCAAGTTTGTAGATATCGAGAAACCGACTTATATCGACTGTCTCAATGAAGGTGGCAAACGGGCGTTCGGCGACAAGTACAAACCGTACGGAGGCGGCAATGGCAACAACTGATATCAGAATAACCGGATTTGGCGGCCAGGGCGTTATCCTGTGCGGTTATATCATCGGCAAGGCGGTATCCATTTACAACGATCAGCACGCCACCCTGACGCAGAGTTTCGGTCCGGAGGCACGCGGCAGCGCCTGCAGTGCCCAGGTAGTAGTATCCGATAGCCGCGTTTTGTATCCCTACGTGACGGCGCCGAAAGTCCTTCTGGCTATGTCACACGACGGGTATATGACGCATAAGGATAAGGTAGCCGAGGACTGCGTATACGTTTACGAAAAAGACCTCGTTAGATTACAGGAGCATGGCCCCAAGACAACTGCTTACGGTATCCCGGCCACCCGCATCGCGGAGGATCTGGGACGCAAGATTGTCCTCAACATCGTCATGCTCGGTTTCTTTGCGGCTGTCACCGATGTCGTCCCGCATGAAGCCCTGCGCCAGGCGGTGGAGTCATCGGTGCCATCAGGGACAGAAGAGCTGAATCTCAAGGCCTTTGACAAGGGGTATGAGTACGGCGTCGGCCTGAAGGAAAAGGCCGAACTGAAAGTTTGATGAACGGTAGTAACACCGAAGACTTCGCATCGGAGGAAGATTAGATGGCCAGACAGCCAGGCAGAGCCGACGGGGTCCTGGTTCTTGGCGGAGGCATCACGGGTATCCAGGCGGCGTTAGATCTCGCCGCAGCCGACGCAAAGGTCTATCTGGTGGAGAAATCCCCCTCGCTGGGCGGACGCATGGCCCAGCTGGACAAGACTTTCCCCACCATGGACTGCGCTATATGAATTCTGGGTCCGCGCATGCTGGATGCCGGTCGGCATCCCAACATTGAAGTCCTGACGCACTCGGAACTGGTCCGTTTCGAAGGCAGAGCGGGTAATTTCAAGGCCACGGTCAGGAGAAACCCGCGTTATGTCGACGAAGACCTGTGTACGGGCTGCGGTCAGTGTGTTCACGACTGTCCCGCGATTGTCCCTAACGAATTTGAGGTCGGCATGGGGGCGCGCAAGGCCATCTATTCACCCTTCCCGCAGGCGGTACCGAATACCTACATCATCGATCAAGAGGCGTGTCTGAACAATCAGTTTCTGGTCTGCACCAACTGCATGAACAGCTGCGACCGCAACGCCATTAATTACGATGATGTTCCGCGCGAAGTAGAGCTCAATGTCGGCGCCGCAGTGGTAGCCACCGGTTTTGACGTCTACAATGCCTCGGCAATCGCGGCTTACGGGTATGGGCTTTATGACAACGTCCTGACCAATATCGAGCTGGAGCGAGTTCTCAACGCCTCGGGCCCCACCCAGGGTCATATCGTTCGTCCTTCCGATCATAAGGTGCCCAAAAAGCTGGCCTTCATTCAGTGTGTCGGCTCAAGAGGAGAGGGCAAGGAGGCCGGCTGTGAATACTGTTCGCGCTTCTGCTGCATGAACGCCGTAAAAGACGGCCTCCTTGTCAAACAACACGAGCCCGATATAGAAGAGCTGTTGCTGTTCTACATCGATCTGCGAGCGGCCGGCAAAGGATTTGAAGAGTTTTATCAGCGTTCTTTCGAGATGGAAGAGCTTAAGTACGTGCGTGGCCGACCCTCCAAGATACTCGAAGATCCTGAGACGAAAGACCTGCTTGTTTATTTCGAGGATGTAGAAACGGGTGAGGTGAAGACAGAAAAGGTGGAAATGGTGGTGCTGTCCACGGGAGCCGTGGCAGCCGCGTCAAATCCGGAGTTAGCCGATGTCCTGGGAATCGAACTCGATGAAAACGGATTTTTTGAGGTTGAGCCCAGGTACGGTTCGCCGCTGCACACGGCCCGGCAAGGGGTTTATATTTGCGGTTGTGCCGCCGGAGTGAACGACATCTCCGACTCGGTCGCGCAGGCATCGGGGGCGGCCGCTGAAGCTGAAAAATTCATCGAAAAGATGGTGGTTGAAAAAGAGCCGGAGGAGAAAAAAGAAATGGACTGCTCCGGCCCGCCAAAGGTAGGCGTATTTCTGTGCCACTGCGGTATCAATATCGCCGGCGTGCTCAATATCGACGAATTGAAGGAGTACGCTGAGACCATACCGAATGTTGAATTTGTCGAAAACAATCTTTTCCTCTGCTCTGACGAGGGGCAGCGCCTGATGCAGGAGCGAATCGCGGAGCATGGCCTCAATCGAGTCGTGGCCGCCGCCTGCACACCTCGAACACACGAACCGGTTTTCCGTGACAGCTGTGAAGAGATAGGTCTCAACCCCTACCTGTTTGAAATGGTCAATGTCCGCGACCAGTGCTCGTGGGTGCATACCCGTGTTCCGGAGATTGCCACCCAGAAGGCCAAGGATATGATAAAGCTGGGGGTCGCCAAGGCGCGTCACCTGCAGCCGCTGTATAAGAAGTCAATCCCCGTAAATCAGAGCGCTCTGATCATCGGTGGCGGAGTGGCCGGTATGGCCGCGGCCCTCGAGCTGGAAGCGCAGGGGATGAAGGTATACCTGATCGAGAAAGACGGTCGCCTGGGTGGACGGCTGAATAATCTAACCAGGGTATACCCGGCCAACCTGTCGGCATTCGAGCTGGCCCGGGTGATGGTTGAGAAAGTGAAAGCCAGCCGCGTTGAGGCCATGGCCGGTACCGAAGTGAATAACATTACCGGGTTCGTGGGTAACTTTGACGTTTCGACTACCAACGGAAACTTCAAGGTCGGGACGATTGTGCTTGCTACCGGGGCCGACATCTACGAGCCGGCCGATGAGTTCGGCTACCGGCAATTCGAAAACGTCATCACCAATCAGGAGCTGGAAGATATTCTGCACGATACCAAGGGGAAGATTCAGATTCATGGTGAAACGCCCAAAAACGTGGTGTTCATCCAGTGTGTCGGGTCTCGCGATCCGGAGAAGAACCCCGGATGCTCCCGGTATTGCTGTCCCACCACGATCAAGCAGGCAATTCGTTTGCGGGAAAGCGGTGTCAATGTGGCGGTTCTCCATCGTGACATGAGAACGGTGGGGGCCAAGGCCGAAGAGCACTACCGTCGAGCCCGCCAGCTGGGTGTGAAATTCATCCGGTTTACTCCGGAGAGACTCCCCGGGGTCACGGGCGACGGTGACAGGGCTTCATCGGTTGAAATTCTCGAACTGGCCCTGAACCGGGTGCTGGATATCGAAGTCGACTACGTGGTCCTGGCCGCCGGAATGGTTCCGAACGAGAAAAGCACCAGCAAACTTCAGGATATACTCAAGGTTCCGCGCGGGGCCGACGGCTTTTTCATGGAGCGTCACGCCAAGCTGGGGCCGGTGGAAACTACGACCGAAGGTGTCTTCCTGGCCGGTTGCGTGGCCGGCCCGCGCGATATTGCCGATTCGCTGGCCCAGGGTTCGGCGGCGGCGGCCAAGGCATCCTCGATTATCACCCATGAAATGGTGGCCCTCGAACCGACCACCTGTATTGTTGAGCAGTCGCTGTGCCGGGCCTGCTCGAAGTGCGTGGAAATGTGCGACTATCATGCCCCGACGCTGGCGGACATCGCGCCCGGCCTGAAAGCCGCTCAGATAAACCAGGCATTGTGCAAGGGTTGCGGTACCTGTGCCAGCTGGTGCCCGACCGGAGCGATAGTCGCTCTGCACTTTACCGATGAACAGATCAATTCGATGCTGGATGCCCTGCTATTGGATAAGGTTTGAGTAATGGCTGTAAAAACGGAACAGGCTAAGAAGAAGAAGAAATCTAAAAAGGAATTTGTGCCCAATATTGTGGTGTTCGCCTGTAACTGGTGCAGTTACGCCGGAGCCGACAATGCCGGTACCAACCGGCTGCAGCATTCACCGCATTTCCGGGTGATTCGGACGATGTGTTCGGGCCGCGTTGCGCCGGGGTTCGTATTGAAAGCTCTCAAGCTTGGCGCCGATGGTGTCCTGGTGTCGGGCTGCCATTTTGGAGACTGTCACTACATTTTTGGCAATTATAAACAGGTCGAGCAGTTTGAAGTTACCAAGGGGCTGGTCAAGACACTCGGGCTGGACATGAAGCGAATTCGCCTGGAATGGGTGTCGGCGGCCGAAGGACCTCGCTGGGCCGAGCTGATAAATGAATTTGTCCAGCAGATTACCGAACTGGGGCCAAGCCCATTGAACCATAAACCGGGTCATAAATGATTGGCAGTTATGGATACGGCCACTGAACAACTGAAAAAGAACCGGGCTTTCCTGTGTCTCGAATGTGGAAAGTGCACCGCTGTCTGTCCGATTTCGAAAGTCAACAACGCTTATTCACCGCGTCGGCTGTTGGCCGAAGGCCTGTTTTATGGAGCCGGGGACCTGGCGTCTGACCGACTGCTATGGTCCTGTCTTACCTGCCTGCTTTGTTCGCAGCGATGCCCGGTAGATGTGAAGTATTCCGAATACATGCGGGATGTGCGGGCGGTTGCCTACAGCCAGGGGTATTTCGGCAACCCATCGCACGGCGGCGCCCTTCATCATATTATGGAGATGGCGGCTTCGCCGAAACTGAGACAAAACCGTACTGACTGGATAACAAAGGATCTGAAGGTCAAGCAAAAGGGTGAGGTATTGTATTTCGTCGGCTGCCTGCCCTATTACGAGGAGCTGTTCAGCAAGGATTTTGAATATTCTCCTATATCGATAGCCGTCGACACGGTCAAGATTTTGAATCACCTCGGTATCGAGCCGGTGGTGCTCGACAACGAGCGTTGTTGCGGTCATGATTTGTACTGGCTGGGGCAGCTCGATCGTTTCGATCAAATCGCTAAACTCAATCTTGGCGAGATGGAACAGGCGGGTGTCAAGCAGGTCATTACCTCGTGCCCGGAATGCGCGGTGGCCCTGCGCCGGCTATACCCGGAGAGAGTCGGCGAGAACGGGCTTGACGTCAGACACATCAGTCAGGTGATATCGGAGAATAAGTCCCGGCTGAGGCTGGGTAGGTGGGACGGAGAAGTTTCTTTTCAGGATCCCTGCCGCCTGGGCCGGTTCATGCAGGTTTACGACGAGCCAAGAGAGATTATGTCCCTGATTGAAGGGCTTCAGCTGCACGAGATGGCTCACAATCGCCGGGGCGCGATTTGCTGCGGCACCACCAACTGGATAAACTGCGATGCTACATGTAAGCAGATACAGAAGGGACGGCTCGATGAAGCCCGCGCGGCCGGAGCCGAGACCCTGGTTACGGCCTGCCCCAAGTGCCAGATTCATTTTCGCTGTGCCCAGTGCGGGGAAGAATCTGACAAAAACGGTATGAAAATAACGGATTTTGTGAATATCGTCGCCTCGGCCCTCAAGAGCTGAGGTGGTGGTCATAGAAGTGATCGGAGACAGTATATGGCACTTGAACTAAAAAAGCCCGAAAACCTGCGCATCGGCGTCTTCGTGTGCGAGTGCGGGCTCAATATCGCCGGTACCGTCGACTGCTCCGCTGTCAGCGAGTATTCCAAGACGCTGGATGATGTTGTCTGCGTTGTTCAGAACAAGTATACCTGCGCTGATCCCGGGCAGAACGAGATCAAGAAGGCGATTGTTGAGCATAAGCTGAACCGCGTGGTGGTGGCTTCGTGCACTCCGAAAATACACGAACCTACCTT
>CP070756.1:1043280-1045838 GCA_020348905.1 Candidatus Zixiibacteriota bacterium | reverse complement strand
CGCCACTGGGGTTGCGAAGGTTTGGGTTCGTTTTGTCATTTTTGCCCTCTGGCGGGAAAGTATCGAAATCCCATCCGGCACGTGGCGAGGTTTCGACCGTCCCTGCTCTCCTTTCTACTAAGCCTACTGTGAGAAGAATCAGAGGCGGGTTTGTAGCGATTTTGTCAATCGGGCTTTTAGATTGACCGTGGGCAGGAGTTTTGGTAGGATGGATCCTATCCGGGAGGTTTTTCTGTAATCTCCATTGGAAGTGTTTTGAATTGGGTTGGGTAGTACGTGCCAGAACGTCAGGCTCCCACCACAATCCTTCTGGGCTCAGGATAGGTCCTTCTGGGCTCAGGACAGGTGAGTGGGTGGCCGTGTCTGTGAAAGGTCTAGAAACGTGAAAACGATGTTGAATTTGCTCTTGTCCTGCGCTCTTTTTGTCGCAACGGTGGGGGCTCAAACGACGGAAAATCAATCTTCGGATAAGGTTGAGGTTTCCGAAAAGTGGGCAGTCAGCGAGGCTCTGGACAGCCTGTTGGTTGACTATCTAAGTGTGATCAACCCGGATAGTATAGGCAGCTACATGAGTCAGTTGGTCGGGTTCAAGACGAGGTTCATGCTGGCTGAGAACCGTCGGGATATCGCGGTCTGGATAGAGAAGCGGTTTAGAGAGTTCGGCCTGACCGACGTAGTGGTTGATTCCTTTCAAAATACACTCGAATATCCGCCGAGATCGGGGCAGCTACATACCACCTGGCAATACAATGTTGTGGCCGCTTTGAAGGGTACGGAATGTCCGGATACGGTTTTTGTTCTCGGGGCGCATGACGACTCGTTTATAATGGGACCGCAAGTGGATCCTTATACTTACTCACCCGGCGCCAACAACAATGCTTCGGGTGTGGCGGTGTGCCTGGAAATAGCCCGGGTGATGGTGCAGAAAGGTTTCAAGCCCAGGTGCACGATAAACTTCGTCGGTTTCGGCGCCGAGGAGTTTATGACCATGCTGGCCGACGGGGTTACCGGCAGTCAGCATTACATCAATCGAATCAGAGAATCCGGCCGAACTGTTGGCCTGATGATCGACAATAATCAGATCAGCTACCGGCCGTCGAATGACAACTGGGAACTGGATTTTCAGAATTGCCCGGGTTCCCAATGGGTGACCGACCTCGCTCATGGTTTGTGTGAGAAGTACACGAAAATAGTACCGGTCGATACCAATGACCATATCAACTATACCGACGCATATTATTTCTGGAGCGCAGGGTATCCGACGATATTCTTCGAGGAGTTTCATTTTTGCCCGCACACTTTTACCGACAAAGATATTCCCGAGAATTGTGACCCGGTCTATTGTGCCGAGGTGGCGAAGATATCGTGCGCGATGCTGTTGTACAGTAACCATAGCGCAAGCACCGACAGTGAGGAAACAGAATAGAAAGGAGCAAAGGTGCGGCAGTGTTTGGTCGCTTGAGACGATTTGCGATTGATTACATGAGCGCGGTTGCCTTTACAATAATCTGTGCTTATGGCCTGTACAAGATTTTGGAGATCCTGGAAGGGACAAGGTTCGAACCGGATTTTGGTACCGATCTCTATGTAATCCCGCTTGGTGTGGTTGCGCTTTGCGCCGGTAGCGCCATAGGATTAATACTAGTGGACCTGGTATTGGAGAAAAGCCACCGGTGGCTGCCTGTCAAAGCGGTGATGGCCCTGGTCGGCTGTATTGGCCCGGTGACTGTAAGCCTATTGCTGATGGATTATGATTCTTTGTTAGGTATCGCGGTGGCTTGTGTACTGACGCCCCTGTTCGCGGTGGCCGGTTTCCATATTGGGGCGTTACTGGTGGCCAGATCCGGGTCGGCGTCGTCAGGATAACCTTGGTCCCCCATGAGCGGTGTCGACGAGAGTACGAGTCACGGAGGGGCACGGATAACTCAACGCTCAGGGGATGAGGTGGGCGATAGGATCTCGCGAATATGGAGGACACAGTTATGAAACTACTGGTATTCGTATTGACATTATGTTTGGCCGGAGTAGTTATTCACGGTTGCTGTGAGAAAGTCGACCTGGAGGCGCACCGTCAGGAACTGCTCCGCCTCAATGAGATGATGCGTACGGCGCATCTGGAGGGGGACGCGGAGACGATTGTTTCTGTCAGTCAATATCCTTACACCAAGGTCAACTCCGGTCTTGTAACACATCCGACCAAAGAAGAGAACGACCAGCGATTCCGGAATTACATGTCGACGATGAAGCTAACAGCATGGGATGACCTGGCAGAGCCGATCATCACGATATCCGATGACGCGACACTGGCTACGGTAATCTATCGGAAACATCTGGTAATGACGCCGGTGGATGATCCGGAAGCGGAGCCGATGGAAGGGATTTACGCCTGGCAGTCGACTTACCGGAGGACGCCTGAGGGGTGGAAGCAGGTCTCGGACGTATTGACGAGCCTTCCGGCGGAGGCGTTGGCGGAGGAGTTGAAAGGGTTGAGGAAGTAATTGGGCCGGGCTACAAGGTAAGCCGGGAGAAGAGAATTATGGACATGCAAGAAGACGGTG
>CP070756.1:1027475-1043180 GCA_020348905.1 Candidatus Zixiibacteriota bacterium | reverse complement strand
TGAAAAAATCAGCTCAATCGCCGGGAGCTGTTGAATCGTAATAACTTATTGCCATTGAGCTGCTATTGCGTTATATTCGCCACCATGTTTAAAGATGTTATCATCGAAACACCGCGGCTTTTACTCAGGCCATTCACGCTCGATGATATTGAGGCATTCCACGCAATCCTGAGCCAGCCTGAGGTGATGCACTATCTTCCCGAAAGCGTCATGACCATTGATGAGGTGCGGAAAATAGTAGAGTGGTACCAGATGACCTACGAGAGGAACACGCCGGAGAACATTATTAAGTGGACGCTGGCGGTGTGCTTAAAATCCGAGGGGATCCCACAGCAAGCTGTGGGGCACCCTGATTCAACAGGCAGCGATACCCCCGTAATCGGCTGGGCGGGAGTGGGGCCGCTGGAGTTCGATGAAAGCCAGACGGAGATTTTCTATGGCCTGTCCAGCGAACACTGGGGAAAAGGCTATGCCCACGAAGCGGCTCAGGCGGTGCTGGATTATGCTTTCGATACCATCGGCCTGAAGCGTCTGGTCGGCGTGGCTAAGCCGGAGAATGTTGCCTCGGTTAAGATTCTCGAGAAGATCGGGATGGTGTTTGAAAAGAAACTGGTCGGTCTGGATGAGAAATTCAAGAACGACGAGGGGTCGTACTTTTATGCGAAGACGGTGTGATCATTTGCTGTAGGGCGGAACTCCCGCGCTTCGCGGGATTCCGCTATGGATGACTGGACTACTCGCTTTCTTCTTCCGGCGGATTGTATAGCCCGAAGACGATGTAGAAATCATCAATACCGGTGGCATCGCCGTAAGCGCTGTTAAAGTACCCCTTATCGCCCCACTTCTCGCCCCATGAGTTGCGGCAGATCCAGTATCCTCCGCTTGTCATCGACGGATCATCTTTCCATCCCACAATCAGCACCCAGTGACCGCCCAGGGAGCGTGCCTTGCGGTTGCAGGTGTATACACCTCCCCGATATTTATCCAGGTCATCGTACAGGGCCATATTGGTCGCGACCGGACCGAACTCGAACACGGTCTGTTTGATAGTCTGAATTCTTTCTTCAAGCGACCTTCGGTGAATCTCAGTCGAAATGACATTACTGATGAAATACTTGCCTTTGAGTCCGGCGATGCAGCTGGTGTCTTTGCCGAGGTAGGGGAAATCGGTTTCGAGAACAATGCCGCTGTCCCTGATGTATTGAAGCGCCCTGAGCGAACTGCAACCGGTGTTACAGCCGCACTGTGCGACACAGCTGACGATCTGTTGTTCGGACAGGTCGACATCGGTACCGGTTTGTTTCTTGATGAGAGCTTCGAAAAGAGCCACTGCCGCAAACTCACCGCACGAGCCGCAGTCCTTCTGATGTTTGACCGGTGTGAAGATGTTGTAGTCACGCCAGTCATAAGAAGACGGGAGTTTGCTCTGAGCACAGGCCGTGTGGCAAAACGTCAGGACAGCTATTACGATGATGGATGTTTTCATTATCATGATCAGGTGCTCAGCTTTCGGTGACGGTTCAGCAAGTACAAAATAGCAACGATTCCATGGCTGCTTTTCGTAGTATTGGTACTAAAGGTTGAATGAAACGAAAAGTATGACTGAAATCAAGCATCTCGTAACTATTAATGCTCCGGCCGAGGCGGTTTATCGAGCCATAACCGATCAGGAGGGATTGGCCGGCTGGTGGACGGAGCAGACGAAGGCCCAGCCGAAGGTGGGTTCGATAGCGGAATTTCGGTTCGGTGACAGGTACCTCAACCGGATGAGAATCACCGGGCTGGTACCGGGCAAAAAGGTCACCTGGGAGTGTATTGAAGGTGATAGGGAGTGGATTGGGACCAGGTTCGTTTTCGATCTGGAGGAGCGCGAGGGTAAAACGGTAACCCGGTTCGCCCACACCAACTGGAATGAGGCCACCGACCTGTACGCGCACTGCAATTACCACTGGGGCCGGTACATGACCAGTCTCAAAGATTATTGTGAGACCGGCAGCGGGACGCCATTTCGAGCCGAGAGATCCTGACAAGTCGCCCACATTTAATTTGTTAGCGTCATTGCGAAATGTTTCGTATATGATTCATAACGCAGGAAGAGCTCTGAGTTACTCGTCTGTGACAGTTTCAATCTACCAAAAGGGGACACCCTTAGGAGGCAAGTATGAATAGAGTGAGCCGTTCACCGCTGAACCTCGGCCTGATGGCGATGGCCCTGGTTCTGGCTGCTCTGGCGACCGGCTGCCAGGAACAGGTGGCCGACGCCACGGCTGTGGGGCAGGCCGCCAAGAGCGTCATGATCAATGTTGTGGAGATCTATAACACCGGCAACACCGATCTGATCGATGCCGTAATATCGCCCAATTATATCGGGCATTACTCGATAATGTCGGAATCCGTTCTCGGCGTTGAAGGATTTACACAGTGGGTGCTGACAAACCGAACAGCCTATCCGGATTTCAAGGTTGTGATCAACGAAATGCTGGCCGAAGGCAACCTGGTCTGCCTCCAGTGGACCGTCACCGGAACCAACACCGGGCCGATGCCGGATCGGGAGCCGACCGGTAAACCGATTCGGCTGACCGGCCTTACCCTGGCCCGCATATTCGAAGGAAAGATTGTCGAGGAGTGGATTACTTACGATGTACTTGACCTCAACAGGCAATTGGGTGTCGAGGCTCCGTCAACGATCTAGGACTATCATTCGCACAGTGCTAAGAGGCTGATTAATGCCATAAAAAAGCCGCCCGCATCGGGGCGGCTTTCTTGTTTTCAATAGATTCGTTACAGCTTGGCTATCTCGGTCTCGAGTTGCGTGACCAGATTGTCCATCTGCTTGATAACGTAGGTGTAGGTCTCGGGGTTGTTCATGTCAACGCCGGCTTTGCGCAGCTGTTCCATAGGGTAGTCATTGCCGCCGGATTTCAGCAGCTCGATGTAACGATTGAGAGCTTCCTGACGAACACTCTCGTCCTCGGACCGGATATCCTCCAGGATCTTACCGGCCGCCGCATAACAGGTGGCGTACTGGTAGACGTAGAAGGGAACATCATAGAAGTGACTGATACGTGTCCAGGTGGAACGGTATAGGGAGTCAAAGACCTTGTCCGGACCGGCCCATTCTTTCCACAGTTCCTCATATACGTCGGACAGGACATCGGCCGTGACCGGTTGTCCCTGTTCCACCAGGCGGTGGGCCCTGAGTTCGTAGTCGCAGAACATGGTCTGGACATAGAAGGTACCCTCCAGGTCATCAATTGCCTGGAGCAGCATTGCCACGCGCTCGAGCGGGTCTTCCGATTTTTCCAGCAAGTAGTCAAGCGTCAGGGCCTCCACTACGGCCGAAGCAACCTCGGCCACAAAGAGGGTATAGTCGGACGTGGATTTGGGCTGAGTCGAATTGGCCAGATGCGAGTGCATGCAGTGACCAATCTCATGAGCCAGGGTGAATACGGAGCTGACGGTTTCGTTGTAGTTCAATAGCAGGTAGGGATGGACACCGTAAACACCGGCCGAAAAGGCGCCGGTAGTCTTGCCATCGGTTTCGTATACGTCGATCCAGCGGTTATCAAGAGCCATACGGACCGTTTTCATGTAGTCCTCACCCAGAGGGGCGCAGGCTTCATAGACCCACTCGGTGGCATCGTCATAAGGGTACTGACGATCGTAATCGATAATGGGAAGGCTACCGTCATAACCATGGTACTCTTTCAGGCCGAGCTTTTCCTTGCGGATACGATGATAGCGCTGGAGCGGCTCCAGGCCGTTTCTCACGGCATCGATGAGGTTTTCGACGACCTGAAGGGGAATGTTATTGGCGTCGAGGTTGGCCTCGATGCACGAATTGTAGCCCCGGGACTGTGCCATCGCCCAATCGCGCTGCATTATGGCGTTGTATATGGCGGCATAGGTATTGCGATCTACGTGATAGGTGCTGTAATGCGCCTCGAACGCCCGGCCGCGATCCTCCTGGCTGCGATTATTGGCCAGAATGTTGCGATAGACACCGGGTGTGATTACCACAGTGTCCCCGTTGGTCAACACGGCACTGTTGTATTCGATGTCAGACACAGAGAGGTCATTGTAGATCGACGCCGGGGTACCGTTGAACGGCCCAAAATAGGAAAGCAGTGTTTCCTTGTCTTCGTCGAGGACGTGTTCCTGGAGGCGGTACTGGTTTTCGATGTTGAAGCGATAAGGAGCCAGGGACTCATTTTCGTTCAGCCACTTCTCCATCGTGGTCCATTCAATGGACAGCAGTTCCGGTGAGAACCAGGCGGTGGCGGTACCGAACTTGGCCAGCAGGATCAGAACTTTCTGAAACTGGGCGGAGATTTCGTTGTTGGCGTTATCCAGGGCCTGGGCCAGATTCGGGTAACGGTAAACTTTGTAGGCAAGAGCATCGAGCCTGTCATACATCTGGTAAGCGTGGAGGATATTCTCCGGGCCGCCGGACAGAGTGCCTTTGAGAGCCGCGTACTCGTCCATGACGGTCTCAAGTTCATTGAGCCCTTCTTCCCATGTTTGCCAGTCGGGGTAGATATGACTGAGGTCCCATTTGTACTTGTCATCGATTTCATCGCGCTGGGTCACGCCGCTGCTCTGCGCCAGCGCCGAAACGCAAAGCATCAGAACAAACAAGCCGGCTGCGGCCAGAACGATTCTTGCACTTTTTAGTGACATCAAAGTTCTCCTATGAGTTTATGAAAGATGTTTGGTTTGAGTTTAATTTCTACACATACGCTTCAGACTGTTATTTGTTGCCCGTCCACTTCATTCATATTCTACTCGCACACTGCCGCCGGAGGTGTAACCCACAGCCCCGGAAGGGCTTCGGGGAGACCAGGGGGTGGTCGTCGAGTTACCGGTTGCGCGACCGGGAGAGTTCCGTGACTGACAAAGCTGCCGGTAATATTATAGTGAGGCCCGGTTCGAGTCAAGCTATTATCACCGGGGTTGGCTGCGGACGAAGATCAAGGCTTGTCTCAACCCATCGTGGGCAATTGCCGATAAAGGACATACCGGGAGGTATTGCCCATGAATCTAAATCCCTTTGTGAAGTTTGAGGCAAAATGCCGCCTGTCGGGCGAGCAGGTGATTCACAGACTGTCGCTGGTTACCACAGAGCAGTCAATGCTGTCGCCATCCTGGCGGGTATCGCTGTTTCAGAAGAGTAAGTCAGGCAAGCGCTACGTCGGAAAAATCGGCGAGACGCGCTTCACCGTCACCAAGCCGACCGATAATACGCTGGCGAAGATACTCGATATACCCTACCAGAATCTGGTTATCCACGGAAAGGTAAGACCTGAAGAGGGTGGCTGTACGGTCAGAATCCTCATCCGGCCAACGCTGAACATCCTGCTGGCCTGGCTGGTGCTGCCGATTGTTTTTCTGGTTCTGACCCTGGGAGTTATCCCCGATATCGGTCAGCGTGAATCGGCGGCGGCTGGCGTCTTTTGCCTGCTGTTGCTTTTCGTTGCCAGCCGGGAGTATATAATAGCCCGACGAAGCGAACGACAGTTTCTTGAAGAACTCTTCGATACCGGCACACCGGTACCGGAGAGGGTGTTGTCGCCGGCGCCGTGAGCGGTGCGGCAGAACCGTGAGGGTGTCCCTTGAAACTAAACCCTTTTGTCAGGTTTCAAGTCAACTGTCCCGTTTCTGCGGAGAAAGCCCGTAACCGGCTTCTGGGTGTAGCCGGAATCCAGCGGCTCTTTGTGCCGGACCGGGGCCTTTTCGACGGGGATGGCAGTCCCCGCTATGTAGGTACGATCAAGCATGATCGCTTTCATCTTCGCACCCGTCCCCAATTATCGTTGCGGTCACTTCTGCTGCACCTCAATCGCCAGATAATAATCAAGGGGCGAATTGAACCGCAAGGAGGAGGGTCTCTGATCAAAATTTTCATCAGACCGATGACACCGGTCCTGTTAGCTCTTCCTCTGGTTACAATCGGACTGGTTTACATTGCAATACGGGTGTTCAACGCGACAGCGGATCTGTCTGACTGGATTTTCCTGGTATTTTTCGCGATCTGGATCTACAGTTCACTCCATATCTGCAGCTCGGTTGCGCTTTCTGAGAAGGAATTTCTGCGGAGTCTGTTTGAAACCGGCCCGATCAAGGGCGTGACGGATCAGGTAGCGTCAGGCTCGTCTGGAATAACGGTTTGATGCGGTGACCCGGCGCCCGTTTTTGTTGACCGCAGGCATAAGCAGCTGATAATATAAGAGCCTAAGCAAGAGGTAAAAGACAGTGAGAATATGTAGTCACTTTGTTACGGTAGTGCTACTTACCCTGATGTTTCTGGTATTAGCGTGCGTCAAGACTGAAAAACGTACCACGAAGAAGGTCGATGTGAATGATATGCACACATATCAGGCGGATATGGCCCAGCCGCGTATCCGACTGGCTCTGAATATACCGGCAGAGGTGAAGCCTGATATACCGGAGATGCTTTATATAGAGATTGATGACGGCTCGAAAAGATACGCTTTTGGCGGAAACGTTTACACCTCCGATAGCACTGACAGCAGCGGACAGGTGTATTCTCCGTGGATAAATACACCGGATAGCGGACTACTCATATTTGCGTTCAAGCTTGCCTATGATTCGGTAATGATCGCCATCAGCGATATGATGACCATGCCCCTTGAGCCGGAATGGTACTGGCAGGTGGAACTGGGGGTGGCAGAGAGTGACCCCTGTCCCGCGATGGAGGGGGTAGAGCTTTGTCGGTCATACGCCCTGCCCCGCGACATCGTAGCCAGCGGCGATGGGCAGCTTTTCCTGGCATGGCGCCGGAGCCAACTGGGAAACCCCCTCCAGAACTGAACCAACCCGTTCCGGCTGAGCCGAGACTTCCCTCCGGACCGCCAATTATTGCGATTAGGGGCTTTTCAGCAGCAATCCTATCAACATAATCCGTCCTTAAGCTGTATTCAACGGTCTGCTCCCCTCACGGGCTATCCCCTGAGCGGGCTGTTGATGTTCTGCATTAAGGCGCGTTTACGCGCCGGCGGGAGTCGCTCCTACCTTTGGCTCCCGCTTTTTATTCTTGCAGGCTGTTGCTCCGGACGAATTCAGTTCGAAACAAACTTGATTTCTACTCGTCTAAAGGCACTATGTACGTAAATGAACAGATGTATCAATACAAGACATGCAGGAGAAACAACATGCGAACCAGAGCGATTTTGTGCCTGGTTATTGTAACGATTGTAATTGTGACAAGCTGCTCCGAGGTCGGCTATAAGGAAGTGCCCCGTTACACGATCGAGCAGTTTATGAACCGAACCGCCATCATGGGCGGATCATTGTCCTATGATGAATCCAGAATTCTGATCGGAACTGACCGGACCGGCGTTTTCAACCTCTATACTGTGCCAGTGGGCGGCGGTGAGATGACACAACTAACCTTTTCCGACACCAGTTCGATTTTTCCCATCGGCTTTTTTCCAAAAGATGACCGGATTCTCTTCGGAAGTGACCAGAACGGAAATGAGATTTACCATATCTACCTGATGGATGTGGAAGGGGAAATCACTGATCTGACCCCCGATGAGGGAGCCAGGTCGACTTTTGCCGGCTGGATGTTTGATGATGAGAGTTTCTTGTTTACCAGCAATAAGCGTGACCGGCGGATCATGGACATCTATGAAATGGATATAGTCGGCTTCGAAGCCAGGATGATTTACCAGAATGATGAAGGTTACTCGCCGGGCGGTACCTCAAATGACGAAAGGTACATTGCCCTCGTCAAGTTTATTACTGAAAACAACACTGACATTTACCTTCTTGACAGGCAGTCGAAAGAAGTCACTCATCTTACGCCGCACGAAGGGGACATCGCTCATTATCCGGTAACCTTCAGCGTCGATTCCAAGCATCTTTATTACCTGACCAACGAGAATAGCGAGTTTGCATATCTGATGCGGTATGATATCGCGTCGGGCAAAAAGGAGAAAATTGCCGAAGCCGAATGGGACATCATGTACGCCTACTTTTCGCGGAGCGGCAAATATCGTGTGGTAGGCATTAATAATGATGCCCGGACGGAAATACAGGTACTGAATACGCAGACCGGCAAGCCCGTGGAATTGCCTGAGCTTCCCGATGCCGACATAACCTCGGTGGGGATATCCAGAAGCGAAAAGCTGATGATCTTTTACGTCAACGGGTCCCGGTCACCAAGCAACCTCTACGTTTTGAGTATAGAAACCGGTCAGTACCAGAAGCTGACGGAGTCGATTTCGCCCGAGATCGATCCGGAGAATCTGGTTGATGCCCGGGTCGTAAGGTATCCATCTTTCGATGGCCTTGAAATCCCGGCCCTGCTTTATAAACCTCATCAAATCAAGCGTGGTCAGAAGGCTCCGGCGGTGGTGAGAGTCCACGGAGGACCTGGTGGGCAGGCCCGGTTTGGCTACAATTCCACCGTGCAGTACCTGGTTAATCACGGCTACGTGGTAATCGATGTCAACAATCGCGGCAGCTCAGGTTACGGCAAGACCTTTTTGAAGGCCGATGATCTGCGTCACGGTGCCGATGACCTCGATGACTGTGTCTATGCCAAGTACTTCCTGGAGACCCTGGGCTATGTTGATACCAGCAAAGTTGCTATCCTGGGTGGTAGCTATGGAGGGTACATAGTCCTTGCAGCCCTGACTTTCCGCCCTCTGGCTTTCGCCGCCGGCGTGGACCTCTATGGCATATCCAACTGGGTTCGAACCCTGGAGAGCATTCCTCCCTGGTGGGAGTATTATAAAGACGCTATTTATGCCGAACTGGGTGATCCTGAAAAGCAGCGGGACTACCTGATGAGTATATCACCGCTGTTTCATGCCGACAGCATAAAACGACCCTTAATAGTCCTGCAGGGAGCCAATGATCCCCGGGTCCCTCAGGCCGAGTCCGATGAAATAGTAGAGGCCGTAAAACGCAATAAGGTCCCGGTGGAATACATTGTTTTCGAGGACGAAGGCCATGGTTTTCTGAAGAAAGAGAATGTTATCGAGAGCAGGAAAGCTATCCGCGCATTCCTCGATAAACATCTCAGGGGAACAGACCCTTATTAGTTACCGGGCCACCGGCGTACAACGCCCGTGATTGTGGAATATGACGGCTGTCGCGGAAAAGAACCGAGACGGCCGTCTTTTCTTTACCCCCAGAAACCCGCCGTCGGCAAGCCAAAAAAAGGCGAAAATAGAGCTTGACATCGGTTTTCTCCGGGATATATTCGGCTCTTTCAGATTGACCCGACTCCGCGAAATTGCTTCGAAAAACACCTGCCGCTAAGGTGGCGTCAGGCTCAAGAGAAACCCGTTAACAAAATACAAAGGAGGTGAAATAAGTTGAAGAAGCTGTTTGCATTTGCGCTTCTGGGTGTTCTGGTAACATCTTTTGCGCTTGGTGCCTTCGTGCCAGACGCACAGTCGAGGCCGTTGCCCGGAATCTGCTATCTGATGTGTAATCGTACTACCTACCAGCTGTTCGAATGCTGTCCGTATGAAAAGCACGGCGAAGTGGACTACAATTGCCGGATGGTGGGGTGGTGCTACCCAAAATAAATGGGTAGGCTGTCCTTCATATAGACCTGCCGCAACTTTGCATAATTGTCAACTTTGATAAAACGCAGGGGGTAAAGGGGCGGGGATATTGCCTCTGTGCACACCCCGCCTCGATTCAATCCTTATGGGGAATCGTTCCAGGCCGGATAAAGACCATGTTTCCGCGAGTCCATTCCGGTCGGGAAAGTCCCGTGCAGGGTCACCTATTCTCTTGCCGCCACCGGACGTATAGTTATAATATATCTAAACAATCGAAGGGAGTTCGAATATGAGCAGGGTTTGGACTGAGAGTCAGGGAGTCACTTGCCTGTTAGTGGCGGTTATCCTCATCTTGATGCCGGCGGGCCAACTGCGAGCGACATCCGCCGATCCGGTTGATTTGGGACGTGATAACATTGCCACCTTTTCAATCGTGGCCCACGATTCGGCAACTGGAGAGCTTGGCATCGCGGTGGCCTCACGTTTCTTCACCGTCGGCAATGTGGTACCATGGGCCAAGGCCGGAGTAGGAGCGGTGGCGACACAGGCTTATGCGAATACGTCGTTCGGGTGGCGGGGCCTTGAGTTGCTGGAGAAAGGTCTCACGCCCGAGGAAGTCAGGGAGGTACTGATCAGAAACGACGATAATCCTTCTCGCCGCCAGTTCGGAATCGTCTCAGCGGACGGCCAGTCGGCCACATACACCGGCGAGGGATGTACCGCCTGGGCGGGTGGAAGGTCCGGGCCACACTACGCCATCCAGGGCAACATATTGGCCGGTGAGGCGGTTGTGATAGCCATGGAAGAGGCCTATCTGGAGACGACCGGTACCCTGGCAGACCGATTATATGCCTCCCTCATGGCCGGGGAAGGGGCCGGAGGCGATTCTCGCGGCAAGCAATCGGCGGCGATCCTGGTGGTCAAAGAGAACACCGGCTACGGCGGATACACTGATCGCGCTATTGACATACGGGTCGATGATCATGCCGAACCGTTCAAGGAGTTGGGCCGGATCCTGAAAATCGGGCAGATGAATTATGCGTGGAACGAAGCCTGGACGCTTTTCACCCAAAAGGAGTATGCGCAGGCTCTGCCGCCGATGGAACGGGCAGCTGAGCTGGCCCCGGACTATGGTGAAGTGTTCTACGATCTGGCCTGTATCCGGCTGGCTAATGGCGACAGAAGCGGGGCCCTGACCGCGCTGGAGAAGGCTGTCACGCTTAACCCAAAGCTCATCAGCCAGGCCCTCAAAGATGATGACCTTCTTGACCTTCGCGGGGACACCGAGTTTGAGCGTATAACTAAGTCGGACAAACATTAGGTCACTGACTTATCCGGTTGCGGCCGTAGGGCTTGCTGACCCAACTGGAGCAAAAAAGGTCTTGCTTTATGTTAACTTTGTGCTTAATTGCTTAAAGAGGCATAACTTTTTCTCAGCAGGCCTCACTTTTTACGGCAACGCCTGGGGAAGGGGTATGGATTCGCAGTAACTTGAGCACCCGGCATGGTAGTGGCCACCAGTTGGCAGGCTGCCACCTCCGGCCAGTTAAAGGAAATATCTGGAGCGTCTTCAAAACGAGTCGTGACTGCGTGGTTTTTGGTTTGCTATGCGGTCCGACGAGAAGGGAAAGAGACAAATAGTAATGACAGAGAACACCAGGCCGAGCGTAAAATCGATTGTCCTGTATGGAATAGCTATTATCGTGGTGGCCTTCATAGGGGTCCTGGCCGGTAACTGGTTCGTCCAGTGGCGGAGCGGACAACAAAGCGGGTATTCGCCGGAGTCCTGGGAGATGGCCAATCGGTCGTTACTCCGTAAAGGAGAGCTATTTCCGAATGAAAACGTGACCGATCTGGACAGCAACATCGTCAATACCGAATCTCTTCTGGCCGGCCACAAGACTCTGATTCTGCTGATATCCCCGGGTTGTGAGCCCTGTGAAATGGCGATCAAGGACTGGATAGATGATGCCGACGGGGTGGCAGCGGAGTACAGCGTGCTTGGCATTGGTGTCGGAGAGGTAGAGGATATCAGGGCATACAAGGAGAAAACCTCGTTTCCCTTCCCGCTTTATGCTGATGTGGACTACCTGTATCCTCAGCAGTACGATCTGATTTCTTTTCCCACGATGATCGGCCTGAATGAAGAAAGCAAAGTGGCTTTAGTACTCCACGGGTATCGGGAGGATGTAAGTTTGACCGACGCCTGTAAAATGATAGATGATTTGAAGCTGTAAACCGTAAGCAAGACTTCCGTTGAATCTGCTCTCTGTGAGTTGCCTAGTAAACGCAGGAGGTGGGAAGGTATGAGAAAGTACCTGACTCTGATTCTGGTTGTCGTTCTGACAGTCGGGTTTGTTGTTGGAGCGATGTCCCCGACATACGCTGTCAGGTGTAAAGAAGTCAAATGCTGGCATGAGTGTCTGGCCGGACACTATTATGAGTGCTGCCGATATGCTTGCCCGCAGGGCGGCTCGTTTATCGATTGTGAATATACCGGCTACATGTGTGCCTGGTAGAAAGAAGGATGAAGTGCGGCTGCTTTGCGTAGGCGCTGAGCAACTCACAACGCAGCCGCGCCATGGTTTTTGAACTTTGTTGGTTTTTGTAACCGGCGTGCCGGCACCCGCACGTACTTCTCGGGTACGGCATCCGGACCGAAATAAGTGAGTACCCGCCAACCAGGCGATTTTAGATGAAGAAGCACTTATGATTATTATCACCTTTGCCCCATCTGTGACCCCTGTCCGAGGGTTCAGCAGCCCGAAGCACGGCGTTCTCACGCCTGGTTGTCGAAGGAGGTGATTAAAGGTGAAGAAATCAGTTTGTACGATACTGATACTTGTCTTCACGACGTCATTCATAGTTGGGGTATTGGCAGCCGAATCGGCTGCGGGACTATGGGATTGCGCCGATGAACGTTGTTATTTGACCACTGCCTGCACTTTGGGTATCGACTACGTTTACCGATGCTGTTACCGCTACCAAGGTGGAGAATGCACTGCAGTTTGCAGAATCATATATCGGTGCTATTGAACTGTGCTGAAGATCTATAAGAACGGCCTGCTTTTTGGCTGATTTGACGAAATTAAAGGCAACTTAAACTGTAGCAATTGACGCAACGCTTGTTCAACCGCAGTAGTTTTTGCGATTGAGTGGGCCGGTGAACAAGGCGTACACAGCCGCGTCTGTCTGATAACGGATAGCCGTATACGTCTTGACTTTGACCAATTGTCACATGACTTTCGATACACTCTGACTGAATATGAAGGAGGTGATTTAGGTTGAGAAAGCTGATTTGTGGTGTACTGTTGGCGGTGTTCGTTCTGTCATTTGTTGCCGGCGCCACCGCGCAGGATACTGACCCCCCTCCCTGCTGGACCGGTATCACCGTGTGCATCTGGAGGTGTCATATGGAAAAGGCAGAGCTTTATAACTGCTGCGAGTTTGTTTGTCAAGGGGGCAACGGCAAGATGGTTTGCACGCTAATTGGCAGCTGCTAAAAGCACTCCAATTCACGGGGTTGAAGTCTCGTACTGAGCTGTCGCTTCGAAAAACGGCAGCCAGAAATGTAGTTTAAATCATTGTGTGGCGGGGATTGTCATTTCAGGTGGTTCCCGCTTTTCTTTTGCACGACGACGCTCAATCACTGGACTTTGCCATCCTCTCTGCTTAGAGTACGGGTGGTTATGATGATTGAAGCTAAAGGGAGATTCGGTTGGTAACCTACACTGAGTCAGTTGACGGTGTTGGGGAAGAGGCGCTTAAGGGCTTTTTTGTTGGATGGCCCAGCCCGCCCTCCGCTCGAACCCATCTGAAGATTCTCGAAAACAGCGCCTTCGTTGTTATCGCCCGCGATGAAGACAGTGGCGATGTAGTGGGATTTGTAAATGCCATATCGGATGGCGTGCTAACCGCCTACGTGCCTCTGCTGGAGGTGCGGCCGGCCTACCAGAGACAGGGTATCGGCAGCGAATTGATGCGTCGCTTAATGTCGCGGGTGACGGATTTCTACATGGTGGATTTGCTTTGTGATAAGGACTTACAGCCATTCTACGGACGATTCGGGATGACACCTGCGATCGGTATGATGGTGCGTAATTTCGAGCGTCAGTCGGGGGAATAGGCCAAAAAGACCGGTTTCACCCGTGTTTTTGGTTGTTTTATCCGCAGGTCGCCCTTATCTATGAAGTAAACAGGCGGTGCCGCAGGCACAGCCTGATTCGTTTACCGGCAATGAATGTCAACTTCGGTGCCAATTGACAATGATGGAACCTCCGGGATCCTGATTTGCGTGGGCTGAACAGACAGCCGCTCGAAAAGAGTTGTAAGGAGGTTCTGATGTCTCAAGTCAAATCCGGCGACAAGGTCCAGGTCCATTATACCGGAAAGCTCGAAGACGGGAGCGTTTTCGATTCATCGAAAGACCGCAATCCGTTCGAGTTCACGGTCGGTGCTGGAAGCGTGATTCCGGGCTTCGACCAGGGTGTTCTGGGCATGGCCGAAGGTGATATGAAGACAGTTACTATCCCGCCTGAACAGGCTTATGGCCAGCCTCGCGAGGAGTTGATCGCCGAGGTAAAGAAAGACGTTTTTCCGGCTGATATAAAGCCGGAAGTGGGCCAGCAACTGCAGATGGAACAGAGCAACGGCGAGCCTATCAGCGTCGTTGTTTCGAAGATAGAGGGCGAAACGGTCACGCTCGACGCCAACCATCCGCTGGCAGGGAAGACGCTGATTTTTGAAATCGAACTGGTCAAGATAGCTTAAGGTCTGACTGGCCCGTAAGGCCTGTTGCGCCCGCCAGTGTGACCGGTGATGTCAAGTGGAACGCTTCGTAACTGATTTCGCTTGACAAAATGACCTTCGAGGTCGATATTAAAAGTGTAAGGTCCGCTGATGGGAACGTGGCAAATACAAGCATTGGAACCGTTCCCGCCGCGAAGTGCGGCAAATATGTGGGCAACTTACATTACAATTTCAAGTTTTTGAAAGCCCCCCTGAGATTACTCGGGGGGGTTGATTTTGCAGGGCCGTCCTGTTATGCGGAAAGCGATTATTTATAGCCTCTATTTCTTGTGCGCTGCCGGGGGAGCGGTTCTGGCTGCGATTGAGATAGAGACGGTACTCCGGGGTCGCGAGATGAGGACGTGGCCGACTGTGCCGGGGGTGGTGACCGAATCGGAAGTAGTCGGTGACCGGGCGATTCGACCGCGCGTAGTCTACGACTATACTGTCGACGGCACCATCTACAGGTCGGAGTCGGATCTGCGGGTGCCGATGTTCGGAGGGCGGCGGAAGAAATATGATGTAGCCACCAAGCTGGTCGCCAAGTACCCGGTCGGCAGTCAGGTGACGGTGTATTACCAACCGGATTCGGTGGCCCGATCGACTATCGTTCCCGAGGTGCCGTGGGATGTTTACGGGAAGCTGGGACTGGGAGTGCTGTTGTGTCTGATTGGTATGACGGGGCTGATTCAACCGGCGCTGGCCATTCGCCGCGCACCGTATGTGGGTCCGAAATACCGTTAGGGGGATCTTTTGGGGGAACCTGAGCAGGGGTGATTTCGTTTGAGAGTTGCCGGTTGTAGCAGGCGCTTGACGACGGCCGGCTAAAGTATTATATTTAGAGGCCGATTATTTGAAAGCTGAATAGGCTTCCAAACGGCTTGAAAGACAGACTCAATTCTTCCTGCTGAAAAATTCAAGCATGTTTTGAAAATTGGAAAAATATGTCTTGACTTTAATTTTTCGGCCGTATATAATTGGGGTCTGCCAAATATAGCTGGCAGAATTTTTTTCGCAAAATGTTCTTTGACAACTAAATAGCCACTCGAAGACAAGAGTATTCATACTCTGATTTATGTCGCGGGCCCAAGGTCTTTCGGGATCTTGAGGCTAATATTCAGTAATTCTGGACCACGCGTTCCGATGTGAGGTCCAGGAACTCAATCGGTAAATAGAATTAATAATATTTACGGAGAGTTTGATCCTGGCTCAGAACGAACGCTGGCGGCGTGCTTAATACATGCAAGTCGAACGAGAAAGCCCGGCTTCGGCTGGGTGAGTAAAGTGGCGAACGGGTGAGTAACACGTGGACAATCTGCCCTCGAATCTGGGATAATCTTCCGAAAGGAGGTCACCTCCTTTCGGAAGATTATCC
>CP070756.1:1021025-1027375 GCA_020348905.1 Candidatus Zixiibacteriota bacterium | reverse complement strand
CTCTGGACGCTGATAGTATTGAAATGTGGGAATACAGGGGGGAAGTGTATTACCACGCGCTCTTGCTCAGCCGCCGTGTAATGACTTTCATCGCCACCTATCGTTACACCGGCGAGGCCAGGTACCTGGAACGCGCAGAAAAGTACACACAGTTTCTAATGGACAGATGTCACATCATTGATAGTGGCGCCTACTCACCAATCTACGTTAATTATTGTGTGCACGGGGCGGAGGAGTATTTCCTGCCGGCCCCGTGGTATTCAGGTATGCATCAAGGCGAATTTCTGATGGCGATTTGCCGCGTTTTCGAAGTAACCGGAAAAGAGTGCTACGGCGAATTTGCCAGGTCCCTATTTCGGTCGCTCACCCGGATAAGATCTCTGGAACACAATGTGTCAGTGTTGCGGCAGGACAGTCTTGGGTATTTTTGGATAGAAGAATATCCACATCCCGAGCATCCGGGCATGACACTGAACGGATATATCCAGGCCGTATTTGGCCTTTATGAATATTTGCGCGTGATGGATAATAACCAGGGCCAAAGAGTCTGGGACGCCTGCCTCTCAAGTCTGAAATACTACATTCCACAGTTTCGACGCGAGGGCGGACGCAGTTACTACTGCCTGGGCCACAAGCGCATAGCCGGCCCCAGCTATCACAAAATGCACATCGGACAGTTTCGGCTACTGGCGAAGTTGAGTGGAGACGAGTTCTTCAATGAATGGGCGGATATCTTCGAGTCCGATTATCCGTCATAATCGGGAATGCTACCTACCTATATCCGGCTACCGCCGGTAGCGGCTGGGACCCCTGAGAACCCGCGCCGGTAAGGTGATTATCGCCCGCAGCAGGTCAAGTATCCCTCCCACGGCGATGCCCACAATCCGGAATGGCAGCGAAAGTAGCCAGATTAAAGGAAAGAGCAGCAGCGCCAGTATCGCAAGCGGCCAGCACAAAACCAGCAAAATCAGCCACAAAAGAAACGTGAACATATCTTCACCCCGTCTTATTTTCTACAAACGTTTCCCGGTGTGAGACCAGTACCCACATATATTATACTCAGATCAAATCAGAAGTATAGTCGAAATGAGGTAAAGAATATATCCGGGTAGGAGCCGAACTCGGAATCCATTTCCAGAGCCCAATCGGGGCTGTCCCCCAAACCTATAAAAGCGCCGCCGCTGAGATAGATATTCTCGGCCACGTTGTATTCGATGCTCGGGGTAACATAGATCGACTGGTCCGAAAGATTGGTTAGAAGCTGCATGCTGCCGTAAATCAGCGGCGTGAATTCCCACGTAACTCCCGGCGTCAAATAATGCCGGCCGAGCAGATACACCGAACCCTTTAAGTAGGCTCCCTGCGAATAACTGTCCCGATACTCAGCGGCATCATCCTTTCCGGCCTGGTTGAAATGGTACTCCACGAAGACATAGGTGTTGTTTGCGAAGCTGTAGTCAAACCCCAGCGAACCGCGAAAGTAGTCTCGTGAACCCGTATCGTCATCTTCAGCCAGAGCATCGCTGAACACGTGGGCTGCCTCGAGCCAGCAACCGGTTCCCCCAATAGACCGGGCCATATCGATTCCCACCATCAGATTCTCACGAAAGCCAAGAATCATCAGGCTAAGGTCGGTCTTCATGGCGTAAAGTTTGGCTCGCAAAAAGAAAGCGCTCTTTTCGAACTCGAAATCATCACCGAACACATAACCGGCATCAACCTCACCCATGAACCCCGTTGGGATTCTGGCCCGTACGGCGTCAACACCGATCCGGTCCTCCGTATCAAGCGTTTCGTAAGTATATGGTGCGATCACATCGGTAGGGTTAACCACCCGTGCCGAACCGAAAGCAATCGGCTGCCTGCCCAGGTACAGATCGAATCGGTCCATCTCGACTGTAACAAAAGCCCGGTCGACATTGTGGAACACGGCGAACGAGGCTACGTCTTCGCTCTCGGTCGGATAAAGGCGGCTGTCAAAATCGACAATTCTATAACTGGACGGGTCGATTACCGTCGGCGTTGGCGGCAGCACAAATAGCAGGTGGTCTTGTACCCTGGGGGCAAAATCATAGGATAGCCGCAAATGCGCCCGGTCACTAAACCACCAGGTCCCATTCAGGCGCAATCTTGATGATACACTGCCCAGAGGCGCGTCACTGCCGTAGAAGGCGCTGTAACGAGCGGGAATGTCGTAACCCACGAAGAAACTCTTGTAGTATCCGTCTACGGAATAGGTATCGGACGCCCACACAGCGGCAGGCAGCATCAGTGATACAAGAAGCCCCAAAGCCAGACAATTGAACCGGTTCATCCTGCGCTTACTCCCCCGTTCGTTTTTCATCGCTGTCAACCCGTCCATCCTTGAGCGTTACCAGACGCGTGGCGCGCTCCATAATCATCCGGTCGTGAGTCGAGAATACGAAGGTCATCCCCGTCGTCTGGTTCAGCTCCCGCATCATATCAAGCAAACCCGCGCCGGTCGTGGAATCAAGATTCGCCGTGGGTTCGTCGGCCAAAACCAGTTTCGGCCGGGCCACCATCGCGCGGGCGACCGCCACCCGTTGCTGCTGCCCACCGGAGAGCTTGGTCGGCAGACGGTGAGAAAAACCCGTCAGGTCCACCTGCCTGAGTATCTCTTCAACTCGCTCGCGACGGTCTTCCCTGGCCACGCCCTGAAGCAGCATGATGTACTCGATGTTCTCTTCAACCGTCAGAACCGGAATGAGATTATATGCCTGAAATATGAACCCAATGCTGTCACGACGATAATCGGACAACTCCCGTCCGCTCATGCTCGATAGTTCTTTGCCTCCCAGCCAGACTTTACCTGAAGAGACGGTATCCAGTCCCGAAATAACATTTAGAAAAGTCGTCTTGCCCGAACCTGAGGGCCCCACGATGGCCGTGAACTCACCATGCTTTATGGCCAGGTCAACTCCGCGTAGAGCCTCGACCGGTACACCGTTCTCATCGTATATCTTCTTTACATCTTTGGTGACGATTACATTATTGTCGGTTTGTTCCATGACTGTATCTCCTAAAATGACTTTCTCATAGCTTTGGCCGGTGTGAGTCGGGCAGCGTACCAGGCCGGATAAAACGCTACCACCACCGTAAACAGAAACACGTACAGCGGAAAGACGATAAACTGTCTTAATTGCAGGGTCGGGTAAAGCAGGTCGCGAAAAGTGACGCCGGCGAATTCGATCCCGCCATAGTCAATTCCGGTGCTGGACAGCCAGTAGGTCAGAATCAGACCGAGTATTATCCCCATCACCAGTGAAAGAACCGCCAGAGCCGCCGCCTCCAGCACCACCAGACGTCCCATAGCCATCGGACGCGTTCCAACAGCCCTGAGTACGCCGAATTCGAACATGCGCTCATAGAGCGACATAAACAGGGTGTTGACTATCCCCAGGGCCACCACCCCGAACAGGATTATCCCCACGAACAGAGTCGAAAACTCCGACAACTCGAACGCCGCCTGAAGCTGCGGCATGAGGGCGGTCCAGCCCAGTGCTTCGTTGCTATCCTGAGAATACTTGCTCCAGAAAGGATCCTGCTCGTTGCGCCCCGTCTCAGAATTGCGAAAACGGAGCGCGATTTGGTGAACATCCCCATCCAGGTTCAGCATTTCCTGCGCCTTATCCAGATGTATGAAGGCCATCTGCTGGTCGATTTCCTTGACGTTCATGAAGAATATGCCCGATATCCTGAACATCTCCTGGGCCAAATCGCCCGTGCGGGCCTGAGCTACCGTCATCACCACCCGATCCCCAAGACCGACTTCCAGAAGTTCTGCCAGTTTATGACCTATCAAAATCTGCCGCTCGCCGTCGCCGTCAAAGTACTGACCCTTTACTATGGTTTCATCGATGTGCGACAGGTACTGCTCTCTGGACGGGTCTACTCCAATCATGCTGACGGCACTGACATTTGATGGCGAGCTTAGCATACCGAACGCCATCGTGCGAAGCGAATAATGGGCCAGGTCAGGTTCTTGTTCAAGACCATCGACAACCTCGCCTAAATTTCGAACGGTTTGCTCTACCTCGAATGTCTTGCGAAAATCTCCACCATGTATCTGCCCTTCGCCCATGAACGACGAAGTTGCAGATGCGATCATGTTATCTTCCATCCCGATTATCAACGCATCGGTGAGAATCAGTGACGCCAGACCGATACCTATGGCTATGCCTGCAATAAATGTCCGCCGCTTGTTGCGCAGCACATTTCGCCAGGCCAGTTTTACATATATGTTCTTGATCATGGTTCCCTCAATGTGTCCTCATGGCCCGGGCCGGGGCCGTCCGCGCTGCTTTAACCGCCGGGAAGAAGCTCACCATTATAGCCGAGAAGAACACCGTTATCGCCGGTATCACAAAGCTGCGCGTGTTTATTTCGGTGTACAGGGTCGAAAACTCCATCCCGCCGTAAGTGAACGTAGTTCCCATGTTGATACCGTCGATCGACAACCAGTAATTCACCGGCAGGCTCACCAGGAAGCCCAGGACAAGTGAAACCACTGCCATCAACATCACCTCATATATCACCAGTCGAATCACCTGCAGCGGCCTCACACCCATTGCTCTTAACACACCGTACTCACGTGTCCGCTCCAGCACCGTCATCAAAACCGTATTGAGGACCCCGATGGCTACCACCAGCACTATTATGAAGAGCATTATCCATGTCCCCTGCTGGTCGGCTTTCATGGCTTTGTAAAACTCGGCCGCAAAGATCTGCCAGGGTTCGGCCACCAGTGATGAACCATCGATCGTGGTAGTTAATACCTCCGCGTATAGCTCCACATCGTCGAGTTCATCGACCACCACGGCAACCTCGTGAACCCTGCCGTACAGAACCAGCAACTCCTGAGCATCGTCCAGCGTCAGGTAGAACGCCGTCTGATTTGTCATGGGATCGCCGGCATCCACCAGCCCCACCAGCGTGTATAGGTCGTTCGCGATTGAACCATCGGCCCCCTGCGAAACGACTACCACCTCATCGCCGATATCGGCCTTGAGCACCTCTGCCAGCCCTTCACCCAGGATAACTTCATGATAACCATCTTCGGAAAACGTCTGCCCTCTGGTGATCTTCTTATCAAACCGAGTGGCTGTGTTTTCGCGATTGGGGTCTATGCCGATAATCCGTACACCGGCGCTTTTATCCGAAGCCGAGGCCAGCCCCGCCGAGAAGATACGCGGTGTCCAAGCCTCAACACCCTCCACCGCTCCGATTTTCTCCCCTACTTCCTCATAATTGTTAACGGTATTATAAAGAGTTGGACGATCCAGATATCCTTCCCCGTGAATTTGTATATGACCCAGCTGGTTTCGTGTAAACATGTCAATAATGACATTGTAGGAGCCGTCCGACCAGGCTATCGATATCGCCGCCAGCGCAAACCCCACCATCATCGTCAGCACCGTCAGCAGGGTGCGACGTTTCTGCCTGAGGACATTGCGAAAGGCCACTTTGAACATTAACATCGTAAACATTCCTTACTTGTGAGCGCGAAGGTTTCTCAGCGTGAAAGTCTCGTTTTCCAGCAGAACATCAAACTCGGCCTGCAGATATCTTACAATTGTCTTATGGCCTTCCTTGTGCTGCGGAATCAGCTCCATCACCGCCGGGATACGTCGACCACCAAGGTTCCGGATATCGGAATAAATCATAACCCGCATAAGCTCACCTTTTTCGTCGTAGTATTTCTGCCATGCCGGAAGGCTGTCGGCTTTGTTTACGGCTATGACAATATTACCCCAGACGACCGCTAAATCTTCACGGGGAATGCAGTTGATGTAAAACAACTTGTCCTGAGCGCTGTCCATGTCCAGAAACTCATAGCTATAGTCGTGGAAGAGCGATGACTCCTTGACAATATCATCGTTGGTGAAATCCGAACCCATCCACGAACCCATCATCATCGAGGGCGGTATTTTCATCACCTTATTGGTCTTGGGCAGGTAGTTCCACATCTCGTTCTCTACCCGGAGCGTGGCCATGCCTTTTTCTTTGCGCGGCGATTTGATACGAACAAAAGTCTTCTCCATCCCCTCCGTCCACGCATCCATCGACAGTGTCCGCTGCCAGTGCGGGGTGACAATCTCCATCTCAAACTCGGTGAAGCTGGTATTGGACCGATACAACCGGTCTACTTCCCGTATCAACTCTTCGACATCGACTGTCTCCTGAGCCAATAGCGGCGTCGCTGCAAAGAGACTCAGTATCAATAATATCGTTGGACCTCGCATACTATTCTCCAATCCCGTTACCTTCGTTGCTCGCTAAAAGACCCTTCAGAAGGGTGTCACGAACATTTTCACTGATATATTTTGACT
>CP070756.1:1016268-1020925 GCA_020348905.1 Candidatus Zixiibacteriota bacterium | reverse complement strand
TCTAATCAACGGTACCACCGCCCATGCCAGCAGAAATATGCCGTAACAAAGGTCATACAGTCCATCCTGGTAAGTCGAGCGGAAGGCTTTCTTCTCTATCTGCTTAAGATCACTTGATTCAGTCAAGAGAATACTCCTGATATTAATATAGTTTGCATCACACACTACTTTACGACAATATGAGAGGAAAGTTTCCATCCGTCAATTAAATTCCTGGCGATTCCGGGGGGGGTTCGTAATTCTTTGTAAATGAGCATCTTACGAGCCGCATCCTATCTCCGGCAAACCCGGGATGCCAATCCATTGATGGCCACGGAGCTCTTTTCCGTTTGTGGAAGCGCTGCAGCCTGTCTATCTTTCAGCAGTGCGCCACATTTGCTCCGCAGACACGCGGAAAAGGGAGGCGCCTGCGATAAATGTCAAGCAAGTAACATCCGGTGCACCGGGACCATGACGATTCCGGTCAATACACGGGAGGCCATATGATAGAACTAACGCCGCGCGAAGTAGAAGCGTGTCGAAGGCTAAAGGCTTTCACCGAAAAGCAGCTATCAGAAGAACTCTACGAGGCAATACAGGAAAATGACAACTTCATGGGATTCCTGGGAGAGATGTGTCTTACGGCTCTGCAGCAACTTCGGCAGGTGACAGAAAGTCTGAAGAAAAATGCGAACGCCACCGAAAAGGACATCGAAAAAGTCCTCGAAGAAGCAGGTAAGCTTCAATTGTGGTACAAAATAGGAAAAGATGAAAAGGCCAAGGGGCCGGGGGAATTGAAAAAAGAGCGTGATAGTATAGATCAGAAGCGTCAGGAAAAGATTGACACTTACAGGAAGAAAATTACCGAGTTGATGAAGGACCGGGAAAAGGCAAACAAGAAGTTTAACGATGACCTTTACGAACATAAAAAAGACAAGAAGAAACAGGCGGAGATCAGAGCAAAATATTTCGTTGAGAGGAAAAAGATCGACGGCGATCTCGTTGAACAGTGGCACAAAATAGACTGGCAGGATGCATACGCCGATAGTCTGAAGCGTAAGGCCATGCCGGATTATGCCGACGATTTCAAACTGAAAGACATAGATAAACTCCAGAAATGGTTTACCGCGGAGAAGGACAAGCCGAGAAAATTCTCGCCATCGGATGGCTCCGACGTGTTTCGCCTGTTTGGGACTGTCATAGAAGAACTCCCCAAGCTTTTGAAAGAGAAGAACAAGGATTTCAGTGTTTTCGGCGATAAGGCCTCTGACCTCGAGCTCTGGGTGGGTCTTAGGCAATCATACCGCGAGACAACAGGCCTGGAATGGAGTGACCTCATGGATGAGGACCTTAAGCCGCCCGAAGAATTGCCGCAGAAGTATCAAGTAGACCAATCCGAGCGACTTGTCAAGTATTGCCCCAAATGCCAGAAACACTTTGAAGAGAAAAACGATGCACACATCTACGTAGAAGTTAGACATGAATATATATGCCAGCGTTGCCGCAACACCCGTCGCAAGACTTACAAAGGCAAGCTCAGCGATTACAAAGATGAGCGACAGGTTTGTAAGAAGGGCCTTTTCAAAAAATGTAAGGCGGTGATGGTCTTGAGCAAGAAACAGGTGAAGTACGTGTGCCATCGTCACAAGAGTACGCCACTGGAGGACAGGATCAGGCAGGATGTAATCTGCACCAATGATAAATGCGGGAAAAAGGGGCCAAAGGTTATGTATTTTGCACTTTCCGATCGCATCCTGGAAAAGCCGGGAAGATGTCCTGACTGTAAAGAAAAAAAGACCTTGGAACCCGCCGTGGCCACCAACAGACCCTTCTGGGGAGGGCAGCGATCCCGCAGAAGAGATAATTGGCTTCAGGGCGCCATTCTGCACGCCAACAGCGTTGTTCGTCTCATCGACAGACTGTTCGGACACCCCGAAGGAGCCGACATATCGGGCACCACCGCCGACACCCTTTTCGGAATTGAACTGACGGCCAATTTGACACATTATGGTGATAAGGTGGTTGGAACGCAACGCAGCGGCGTCGAGCTCGGCGGGGCACGAGACGAAAAGGAAAAAGCCTGGATCGAACGAACCAAGGGCTACAGCGGTCTGCTTGCTCTTCTGCCCCTGATTACGATGTCCAAACACGGGCATCACACTATCCTGGAATGCGCCCTTACTATGACCCTGACTGGGTACCTCAACTCTTACCATCTCGGATACTATACCACTTTATTGCCCAAGGGGACAGTCAATGCCGGCAAGATAGGAGAAATACTGAAGAAGTGGGAGAATTCCCCATCGAATGTGCGCCTAGTTATCGACCGCGATTCAGAGGAGTTCGTAGCTAAGGGATGGCTCTTCTCAGCAGACGAGGTCAACTCAAGAAAAGACGAGAGCTTTTATGATATGGCCAAGATCAACTATCAGCGATACGTCGATGTATTCGAACCGCTCCGCAGTCAACAGAAGGGTGATGAAAAAGAGATAGGCTACCACGAGTTATGGATGAAGGTATGCGACAGTAATATCGCCGCTCTTGACCGGAACATTGCAGCCCTGGATAAAGAAATATAAGCTCTGTCTGAATAAGACTAACCGGGGAACGCAATCATAAAAATACTCCCCTACCGCCCAAATAGATAACCTTTATCGGGCAGCAGTATCGTGACCTCGCCGGGAGGCAGGTCTTCCTCGACACCCTCGCCTTTATCGTCGAGCGTCCCCTTTTTTTCGGTACCATCCGCCAGACGGAGGATGTATTTCTCATTCGGGAACGGCTTGCCGTCGTCACTGATGGGCCTGAAATGGAACCTATCCTTAAATTTCAGCAGCCCCGACTCCTGTTTCCGTCCGTGTTCCTCGCCGGCCACCGTCACCGTGAAGAAATACTGCGGCTGGACATAGTGCCTTTTCTTGCTGTATCTCTGAACTGTGCTTTCAGTCGGGATCTTAACGGTCGGATCGTGATACTCGAACTCCCACATCACCTCGAGCCGGTCATCTTTCACCTCGGCCGGGAATTCAGTGACCCGGTCGTGAGCGCCATCGGTATCATGTTCGTAGACGGTAACCTTCACCTCGGTGCCGCTCCGGCAGCCCTTGATGTCGGCCGTCAGTTTCAGGACATCATCACGCCTGGCCTCCTTGGCGCTCCATTTGAGATTGCTGACCTTCACCGGCGGATAAGCGGGAATATGATCGGATTCACCGCTGATACTGTTGGCCGAAAGCTTGACCTCGAAATAGACTTCGTCACCCAGCTCGATATCCTCCGGTATATCGAACTGACCGACATACTTATTGTTTCGGATGACATCGCTTATCTTGCCAAGCTTTTTGCCCTTCTTGCTTTTCCCTTCAACCTTTATCTTCGCACCGTTGCCGACGAATACGGTTCCGATTTCGAACCTCGACGCCTGCCCGCCATACGCCACCGAATCGCTCCACGAGGCATAACCAAGGCTGGAATCGAGTTTGATTTCTTCTTCGGAATCGGTTGATTTATTGAACTTCAGTTCAGCCATATCACCACCTGGGGTCTCCTCCCGGACATACAAAACATATCCCGCCCACACCATGGTGTCAAGGTGATAATGGGCCCGGTGAGTCTGACCCTTCCCGCCCGAAAATGAAATCAATTAACGGCTGCCCCGGACAAAAAAAGGAGACTGATCGATATCAGTCTCCCTGGATAATTGTCGGTTTTAGTAATTACCGGCTTTGGGCCGGACCGCTACTACCAACCGCCACGGCCACGACCGCCGCCACGACCGCCACCACGACCGCCGCCGCCACCTCTGTCGGTGCGCGGACGCGCCTCGTTGACGTTCAGCGTACGTCCGTTCAGATCCTGACCGTTCAAACCACCGATAGCGGCTGTGGCCTGATCCTGATTGCCCATCTCCACAAACGCGAAGCCTCTGGATTCACCAGTGTACTTGTCGGTGATGATGTTGACACTCGAGACTTCCCCAAAACCCTCAAATGCCTGACGTAATTGTTCTTCTGTCGTATCGAACGACAGGTTGCCTACGTAGATATTCATTCTACACCTTCGTCTTGTCTATCCCCACACATAACATCATCCCGCAGGGATTGCGTTCGTCGAGATAAACCGGTTATTGCGCACCATTGCGCGTCGGTCCCCAAATTCAGCTTTTTAAGAGATTTTATAAGATAAACAAAGCCTCGACAAAAGCAGTGACGGAAACCAATTTTGACACTTAAGTATATCGGTTTGATACACCAATGTCCACACTTTTTATTAACAATGCTCCCTTCAACAGGTTCCATAGCTGCTCCCGTGGGCCGAAAGGCGCGTAAATTGTTCCCCCGGAATAACTTGCTGTATAAGCATGTCATTAATGCTCGCTTAAAGTATTTTAACTAATAATTAAAAATATTTATTGACTATTTAAAGATTCGTTCGTACATATTAATATGGCTATTCAAATAAATCTCGATTTGATGTTGGTCAAAAGAAAAATGTCGCTGACCGAGCTCGCCCAGCGCGTAGGCCTCTCCCTTACGGCGTTGTCCCTTTTCAAGACCGGTAAGCTCAAAGGTCTTCGTTTTGGCTCACTCAACGCCATCTGTCGCGAGCTTGATTGTCAGCCCGGCGATATAGTACAATATATCCCGGACGAAAGTCCGGTGGACTCAAATACGGAGTG
>CP070756.1:996107-1016168 GCA_020348905.1 Candidatus Zixiibacteriota bacterium | reverse complement strand
TATCCCGACGAGTGGGAACAGGTTGACTACAACACGGTGGATATGTTCCTGGCCCGCAGTAATGCCGACCAAACGATGTTTGATTATGACGCCGTCTTTGCCCCGTCGACCTCAATGCCATTTTTCATCGCAGACTATCTTATTCTGACGGTCGAGAAGGTTGGTGAACTGACTGACAAGGAGATCGACTCGGTTCTAGAAGAGTACAGTCAGACCTTCCAAAATGGTATAACCTACATCCCCACTGATAATTTCCTGGCCGACCTGAGGTCGGATGCACCGGGTTATGATCGCGACAATAAAGTTGTGACAGTCCTGAGCGACATTCTGCAAGGCCAGGAGACCGTAAAAAAGAACCTGATAATGACCAAATTCTACAAACACGGCGTAGCCACTTTCTACTTCTACTCGACCGATTCCCTGTTTGAAACCAGCAAGGAAACGTTTGAGGCAATCGTGTCGTCGTTCAGCACGGAAAATATCCAGGAAGTCATTCCGCGCCAAGAGGTAAAGGTCGCCGACATCGAGACCGATGAGGAAGGCAACGTGAAGACGGAGCGATCACGCGTCCTTCTGTATCTAAGCATTGCCGTCTTTATCCTGCTGGTGCTGGTGGCCGTATTCGTGAAAGTCAGAAATAGATAGTGTACTTGTTGAGAGAAAGGTAATTTGATGGCACATGCATATACACCGGGATTGAAGGTCACGGAAAAACTACTGGTCCAGAAACACCGGATCTTGCCTCTCAAGGGCGAGGTGATCGTGAATGTGGGCGATCACGTCAGCCCCGAGGATGTGGTGGCAAGAACGCACCTTCCCGGCAATGTCGTTCCTCTTAATGTTGCCAACAAGCTGGGCATACCGCCGGAAGATATGGCCGAGGTGATGGTGATAAAAGAGGGTGAAGCGATCAAGGAGGGTGAAGCAATCGCAATTAAGAGGGCGTTCATAAAATGGTTCTCATCATCGTGCAACGCCACTATCGATGGTACCCTTGAATCGATCTCCAGTGTGACCGGTCAGGTCCTGCAGCGGGGAGAGCCGATACCCGTTGAAGTAAAGGCTTACCTGAAGGGTAAGGTTGTCGAAGTGATTCCCGACGAAGGGGTTGTAGTCAGCTGCATGGCCTCATTCATCCAGGGGATTTTCGGAATTGGCGGTGAGACTTTCGGTACCCTGCAAATGGCCGTTCCTGACAATACGACTGTTCTGGAGGCGAATCTGATCAGCGACGATATGGCAGGCAAGGTTATTGTCGGCGGTTCATTGGTTACGGCTGACGCTATTAACAAAGCCATAAAAGTCGGTGTAAGGGGTATTGTTGTGGGTGGCTTTGACGATAAGGATCTGCGCGATTTCCTTGGTTACGACATTGGCGTAGCCATCACCGGCTCCGAGGAAATCGGTGTAACCCTGGTCGTGACCGAAGGTTTTGGCCAGATCAACATGGCTCTTAAGACCTTCGAGCTTCTCAAGGAGCATGAGGGGCAGATGGTTTGTATCAACGGCGCCACTCAGATTCGAGCTGGGGTAATCAGGCCCGAAGTCGTGATCCCCAAGGAGGATCAGGAAGTCAGCGAATCAGAGAAGGATGCGTCTCCGGTCGAGGGCCTGACAACCGGGTCTCCGGTCAGAGTTATCCGTCATCCATATTTTGGCCGACTGGGCAAGGTTTCGGATCTTCCGGCTCCACTGCATCAACTGGAATCGGAATCCAAGGCTCGCATACTGGAGGTAGAGTTTGAAGACGGCCATAAGGCAATAGTCCCCAGGGCCAATGTGGAAACGATTGAAAGCAAATAGCTAACAGGCACGCACAAAAAAACCTCCCGGGCAATCGGGAGGTTTTTTTGTTGGTTGGCCAAACTTACTCGGTGCCTTCAGCCGGTGCCGTGGTGTCCACGGCTGTCGTATCCACCATCGTGGTGTCCACGGCAGTCGTATCTACCTGCTCCGTCTGCTGAACTTCGACCGGCGCCTGTTCGGTTTCCTCGGCTTTCTTGCCACAACCGACGGCAAAGGCCAGAAGAAGTGACAGAATAGCGAGCAGAATGATAACCTGTTTCATATTATTACCTCTCCCTTCGTACTTGGTTTGATTTAACTTCGACAACAAAACCGTTTGTCAGAAAGTTGTCAAGTTTTATGTTGAAACATTTATGACTTGCTTCAAGCCGGTCTATTTTTGTTGACGCGCACTACCAGTGCGCCTATTTTCAGCAATCTGACTAAAAATAGTTGTAATTTTGTGGTGACAACCCGTAACTTTTATCTGAAACTAGTGTAGAAAGCAATATGGACCAAACACTTATAGCGAGCATATTCTCCGGATCACTCTGGCAGATAATAAGCAATACGTCCGCTTTTGGCTTGTTCATTCTGCTCGTATTGACTGGTATGTCGTTTGTATCATGGGTGATTATATTCCATAAGTGGCGACAATTCCGGGCCGTAGAGAAGGATAATCTCCGTTTCCAGCAGCATTTCCAGAGAGCAAGACAGCTGTCGGAGTCGGTCGGCCAGGCCAAGGCTAACGCCAGCTCACCTGTCTCGAGAATTTACCTGGCAGGATACAAAGAGCTGACTTTCCTGCTCGAGAAGAAGAATCAGGGCGGAGCCCTTCAGCAGACGACAAAACCTCTTGATGATGACGATTTTGACATTATAGAAATGGCCATGGAGCAGAGTCTTACCGAGCAGATGGGTTTTCTGGAGAAGAAGGTGATATTTTTGGCCAGCACCGCCAATTCGGCCCCTTTTATGGGGCTACTCGGAACGGTAGTCGGCATCATGGATTCGTTCTGGGCTATCGGTGAACGCGGCTCGGCCTCGTTGGCCGTAGTCGCCCCGGGCATAGCCGAAGCCCTGCTGGCGACTATAGTCGGATTGGGTGCCGCCATTCCGGCAGTAATCGCGTTCAACTGGGCTAACAACAAGCTAAAGTTCATCAACGACTTTGCCAGCAACTTCATAATGAACTTCATTTCCCAGGCGAAAAAGGAGACCCGCTAATGCCTCGTCGCAGAAAGCGGACATACCGGGCACTGGCTGACATCAACATTGCCAATCTGGTCGACGTGGTGCTGGTCCTGTTGATCATCTTTATGATATCAGCGCCCCTTTTGCAATCGGGGATCGAGGTCAATCTTCCTAAAACCAGGGCAGCCGCGCTGAACGAGCAGGCTGAGGGCGTCGTGGTCACAATCGACGATAAGGGCGGCATATACATCAACGACGTCTGGTCGAGACTGGATAACTTTGAAGATAATCTTCAGCGAGAGTTGCGCCTCAAGAATGCCTCGTCAGTCTACCTCCGCGCCGATTCGATGGTGCTGTACGGAACTGCCATCGATATCATAGGACGTTTGAAAGAGCTGGGAATCGAGGAGATCGGGCTGGTGACCGCCCGGCAGGAAGAAACCGGGAAGAGCCGCTGACGGAAACGGTCGTTATGAAACGTGAGATACTATTCTCGCTGGCTTTGCATGCCGTCATTTTCGCATGCGCCGTTGTATCCTCGCCGTTCGAAACCAGCACCCGTTTTGACTATGATGACATAATAAGAGTGAGGGCTGTATCGATTCCGGACTTTTCGCCTCCATCTGGTGAGCCGCCTACTATGGAACCATTAGCTGTTCCCCAGGCCTTGCCGGAGGAAGTACCGGAAATTGCCATTGACGACCCGGCTACCGTGGCCGAGCCCAAGAAAGTCGAAAAACCGAAGCCAGAGCCGCCCAAAGACTCCAGGGGGGACAGGACGGCCGAGACACAGCCGACCGGTTCTGCCGGTGACGGCAAGAAAGAAGTCGACGTGGCCGGAAGCGGCCCCGGCTCGCCGTTTGCCACCGCCACGATCGACAACGCCTCGTTCGACTATCCTTACTGGTTCACCCAGGCCTTCAACAAGATTGCCGGCAATTTTCGTAATACGGTTGTTATTGACGGTACCGTTGTATGCGTAGTGTATTTTCAGGTGATTCGTTCGGGTCGGCTGGTTGTCGTTGAAGTAGAACAGTCGTCGGGCATTCCCGCTTTCGATCGGGTCTGTGTGACGGCTATAGAGCGATCGGCGCCGTTTCCACCGTTACCGAGGGAATTTCTGGATGAAATCATCGGCATCAGCGTCCCATTCACCAATCGTTAAAGGATCAACAATGTCAAAAGGCACCTTCCTGTTAGTCATACTACTCGGACCGATCATCGCTTCGACCGCATCAGCGCAATCAGACGAGGACATTCGAAGAATATTTTTCGATACCATCAGCGGCGAATACCAGGCGACGCCGATCGGTGTCGATGAAATGAAGTACATCGGCAACCGTTACATCACCCGGGACGACTCGGTTTTGATGTATTACACCACCCGGATTATCCAGAACGATCTCGACTTCTATGCCGATTTCGAACTGATTCCGCTCGACAGCTTCTTTTTGAAGACTTACGAAATAAATGAAATGACAGTGCTCGGCTGGCGGCGGCTGGGAGCAGACCTGCTGGTCAGGCTGGAAGCGGAGTTCCCCGGCGATAAGCTTCGCGTGCGCTGGAGGTTGTTTGATACCATACGACAACAGCAATTCGCCCGCGGCCTGGTGGAAAGACCCAAGACCGACTGGCGCCGACTGGGGCATGAGATCTCCAACGAGGTTGTCCATACTCTTACCG
Organism: Candidatus Zixiibacteriota bacterium; assembly: GCA_020348905.1. Classification (GTDB taxonomy): domain Bacteria; phylum Zixibacteria; class MSB-5A5; order GN15; family FEB-12. The sequence continues at coordinate 1,011,506 of CP070756.1, read as the reverse complement.
GTGAGAGAGGTATCTTTCTTACTCGCATTGCGTTTGTCAGGGAGGTCAAAAACGGCAAAGAGATATTCACCGCCGATTACGACGGCGCCAACGAGAAACAGCTGACCTTTACCGGTTCGATAAATATTTCACCGTTCTTTGCACCCGACCGTAGCGAGATCTACTTTACCAGCTATATGCGAGGTGACCCCCAGCTCTATAAGGTGAACACCAGAAACCTCGAGATAGTACAGGTGGCCAAGTACGAAGGTATCGTGGCTGCGCCGGCCATCTCACCCGACGGCAACAAGATCGCGTGTGTGTTGTCCAAAGACGGTAATTCAGAAATATATGTCCTTGATCTCAGCGGCAGGATTATCAAGCGGCTGACGCGACACCGGGCCATTGACACCGCTCCGACATGGTCACCGGACGGCCGAATGATCGCCTTCTCGTCGGACCGTACCGGGTCGCCGCAGATTTACCTTATGGATTCCGACGGCCTCAACGTTCGCAGGTTGACATATCAGGGCGGCTATAATGACTCCCCCATCTGGTCGAGCCGGGCCGATCGGATTACTTTTGTAAGTCGCACCAAGTACGGGCGCTTTGACCTGGCCTCCATTGACACGGCAGGATACGATTACCGGATCCTTACCGAGGTCGGTCAGAACGAGAACCCTCATTTTTCACCGGACGGCAAGCATATTATCTTTTCGTCGACCCGCCTGGGGCCAAAGGATATCTTTACCATGGACATAACCGGTCGTAATCAGCGACGATTGACTCGGAGCGGCAATTGCTCCAATCCCAATTGGGGTCCGCTCAGGCAGTGATGATGGTTGCGGGGAGCCTCAAAAAAAAGCGGGCGCGCGTAAACCGGTTTTCAGTTGATGTGTACAAGCGGTAGACGAGGGCCAAACCAAAAAAACCCGCTTTTTTATATTGACCGCCCAGGAGTCTTAATTTAGATTGGCTGAACGACATAAGGATATGTAACCGGAAACAAACATTTAACGCCCCTCAGGGAGGTTTGTAGATCATGAAAAGGTTTGGATTACTCACATTCGTTGGGCTTTTGGCTGTCGTTGTGATGATGATGGCTTCGTGTGGAGGTGGACCGGAAGAAGTAACACCGGAAGTTCCGGTTGATACGGCGCCGCCGGCAGTGGAAGAGCCGGAGCCGGAACCGGAAGAACCACCACCGCCGCCACCGGAGTTAAAGGAATCTCAACTCGAGACAGTCTACTTCGACTTTGACAAGTACAATCTCCGTCCCGACGCCAAGGCCAGCCTTGACCTCAACTTCAACCTGCTGCAGCAGTTCTCGGACGTGATTGTCAAGATCGAAGGTCACTGCGACGAGCGCGGAACAATTGAGTACAACCTTTCGCTAGGCGAAAAGAGAGCCAAGGCCACTCAGGATTATCTGGTCGGCTGGGAATTGACCCTGGCCGGATTTCGATCATCAGCTACGGCAAAGAGAGGCCGGTTGATCCGGGACACAACGAGGAGGCCTGGGCCAAGAACAGACGGGCTGAGTTCCGTATCATATCGCAATAAATGTCGCAAGGTGCATGCCTATGCTGACCGGAAAAAAAGTATTCATAACCGCCATAGTAGTTGTGGCGGTTATGTGTATCGGTATCGGCCTTAGTGGTTGCGCTACCAAGCGCAACATGGATGAGCTTGCTGCCGAAGTACGCGATGTTAAACGGCAGAACGAATCCACCCAGACCATGCTGACCAGGCTGGATTCGGTGATCACCGCCGGCGCGGACGCCAACAACAAACTTCGTAATGATGTTTCCGTAACAGTCAACGACCTCCAGCAACAACTGGATATGCTTCTGGAAAACTACAACGATCTCCTAGCGCAGATTCAACAGATGAACCGGCAGCCAAGTGTAACGCATGTTATCAGACCCTCGCCGGGCGCCCAGGATCAAACCCCGGTGGTCGTCACCGACACTGCCGGGGCGTCCGATCAGCCAGCTGAACCGGCTATTGACTGTGACGCCACTTATGACGAATCGTTTATACTGGTGCGGCGAGGAGAATATGATACCGCCATCGAAGGCTTTCGGAATTTCCTTACTCACTGCGAGCAGCACCAGTCCGCGGAAAACGCTCATTACTGGATTGGCGAGTGCTACTATTCGCTGGAGAAATACGTCGACGCCATCAGCGAGTTTGAGTACCTTCTCAGCAACTATAAAAGCTCGGTCAACGCCAGTCGCGCTCTTTACAAGCTGGCCCGTTCCAAACAGGAACTGGGCAAAACCGGCGAGGCCAAGGAGACTTTCCAGAGACTCATTGATGATTACCCTGAGACCCTGGAGGCCAGCCAGGCCAGAGAGCGATTGAAAGATCTTCAGTGACGGTCGAATCGATAAAACTGAATGTATCAACCCCGATTGAGCCCATTGCGCCCGGTCGGGGTTTTTACCGGGTCGAAGAAGAGTCTCTATTCGTGCAGATCGGGCCGTTCTGCAACCGTCGGCGCTTTTTTTCCTACCTGGAAGCACCAGGAATATTGCTGGATTTTGACCGCCACGGACGGCTGATATTCCTGGAGGTTGATATCCCTCGCCGACGTTGGCGCGAGATGAAGGATCCAAGACCACCAAGTGTAGTGGAGGCGGCAGATGTCCGCTGGTTGAATTTCCGCAACAGTCTGCCGCAGCCAGCCCTTGAAACTAATCCGGACCGGACACTGCTGAAGCTGGTTTTCGGGTCTGTTGACAGACCTCTCAACTACTATATCGCTAAATCCGTAATATCCCAGACCAGCCCGGATCATAGACTGGCGGCGCTGTGGATAACAGATATTGCCGATGACCTTGCCGGACGGCAGATTAGCAGTTTCCGGAAAGAACTATTAGTAAAACGGTCCTATTTTGCGTAGCGGTGGAAAGGGCATATTATGTCTTGACTTTGTCCCTGATAAGGCATATTTTTCCAACTTGTACCGTCAGGTACACGTTTTACAACCGCCGCGGGCTCTGTGGGAGCCATAATCTTATATTACTTAACAGCTTAGGTCTTGCCAATCCGGTCTGGCATAGCTTTTGTTTCTACATCGAGCGAGTAAGTAAGAAAACGAAGAACCTTAAAGCCTAATTAACGGAGGTTTAAAATGAGAAACTCAACTAGGCTTCTAACCCTTCTAACCCTGGTTATCGCCAGCCTTTTCCTGTTCGGCACCGTTTATGCCGGCAATGATGACCCGACTCGTACGGGCTTCGTTGATCTTGACGGCGATGGCTTCAATGACAACATGAAAGACAGCGACGACGACGGTATTCCAAACGTTGTTGATGAGGATAAAGGCCTGGCACAAGGGGAAGGGACAGCCAACAAGGGTGAGACCGCAAACATGTACTCCAATAAGCATGCCTATGAGTATGCGGAACAGCTCCAGTTAGTGCACGAGATCAAGCACGAACTCTTTGAGGAGCGCAAAGGCGAGTTCATGGGTGAGGTAGACGAAGAGCACGGCAGCTGGGGTGGTGCCGGCGAAGACAATCTAAACCCGGAATGGAGCGACGAAAGCGGTCCGACCCAGGACGTCGGCCATAAGGGCGAGGGTGGCAAGTAGGTTAACCCGAAACCTTTAGCTCGGATTACGGAGACTGAAAATGAAAAACTCAACCAGACTTCTGATTCTGCTCGTCGCCGGCTTATTCATGTTTTCGACCGCTGTCTATGCCGGTAACGATGCCCCGCGTACGGGTTTTGTTGACCTTAATGGCGACGGTATTAACGACAACGCGAAAGACGACGACGCCGATGGTATCCCGAACCGTCTCGATGAGGATTTCTTGAAGAGCGAGGACGGCAGCAATAACCAGAACACCAACCAGTCGAAGGAACAGTTCAAGGAGCAGGCCAAAGAACAGTCCAAGGAAATGGCCCAGCTCACCTTCCACTGGCAGACTCACGAGCAGTCGAAAGAGCTCTTCCAGAATCAGTACGGTGAACTTGGCGACGGGAGCCATAACGGCCAGGTGACCGAGAGCACCAATAAAGGTTCGGAAAACGCCGAACACAAAGGCGGAAAATAACCAGTGTCAGACAGCAAATTGGGGATGGCGGCTTCGGCCGCCATTCTCGTTTCTATCAGAAATTCGTCTTATCGGAGGTTTGCCGTGCTCGGCAGGATAAAGGGGCTAATAGCAGTTGTTACTCTCTTGCTTACGGTTATTCCGACTTACGCTGAAGTAGTCCCCGAAGTAACTTTTACTGGAGGTTATACCGACAACCTGTTTAACGACTCGTCGTCACTCGATGACACTTACACTGCTGTTAGTCCCTACCTTAAAATTTATCCGTCGGCCACCACCGAGATATCCCTATCAGGCACATATACCTCATATTTCGACCATGGTGATCTGAGTAACCTGTCGGGAAGAGCCGGTCTGACGATAATTCCCGATCTAAAGAATTCGGATCTCCATCTGATGTTTTCGGGAGGCATCGGGGGACGGAGCTACGGCGACCTTTACGAGGTTTACAACAATTGGGGCGGCAGTCTCAAAGCGCTTTTCAGCTACGCCATCAAAAACGGCGTGATGTTACGCGGCGGTGGGTCAGCCAGTTTCAGCGAATACACCAACTCGATCAGTGGTGATAACGACGGGGTGGGGTTCCTGATCGGCCTCAATGCCACACCATTTGGCTCAAACAGTGTCAACATTGAAGCGGGGTACAGCTTTCACCGGTATGTTACCGAGTTCGAGATAGTCGAAACCGGTCGCGGCCAGAATTCAATGTCCAGTCTCGAGGGCATAAAGAACAACTTCCAGATGGCAGACTTTTCCATTCGCTATTCACGGCCACTGGGAGACCGCACCGGACTGAGCGCCACTCTTTCGAGACGGCTCTTTGTCGAACAGGCCGACTCAGTAGTTTACGGCTTTACCGTCGATTACCTGTCACCCTGGACATCCATGTGGGAGGGCACGTCACTCAGTGCGAGAGTCAAGCACTTCCCGGGACTGGATTTCATTGTCGAAAGCGGCTTCGCCTACACCGACAAGGAGTACATTCAGAGCCTCGACGTGGTGATACTGCCGGATCCGGAAGACCCTGAGGCGGTCATCGAGGATTACGTCCTGAACCAGAGAAATGACGAGCGGATGGCCGTATTTGTGAAACTGCAGCGGCCCTTCAGCACCGGATCACGCTTGATGGTCAGGCCGTCGCTTCAGATTCGATGGATAGACAACCAGTCCACCGATTTGCGATATGACTATTCATATCCAGACGTTCAGCTGGGTGTAATCGTAAGATTCTAGACTTCCCCCCGTATTCGCAATCACTCAAAGCCTTAGTTGACAGCCGGGCCGGCCACAGGTTAATTTCTGTCATGGCCAAGCCCGACCCTAAGCTGATTGACGAACTCAGGCACCTGCGCGCCACCATCGACCACCACAACCGGCTGTACTATGTTGAAGACCGGCCGGTCATTTCCGATGCAGAATATGACAGGCTCTTCGATCGACTGCTCGAAATAGAGCGACTGCATCCGGAATTGGTCACGCCGGACTCGCCCAGCCAGCGGGTGGGAGCTGCGCCATCGAAGAAGTTCGAGCCACTCCCCCATCGAATTCCGATGCTTTCGCTTCAGAAGGTCACGACTGCAGAAGAGTTCGCCAACTTTGACCGTCGCGTTAAGGAGACGCTCGGAACTACATCCGAGATTGATTATGTGACCGAACCGAAGCTGGACGGGCTGGCAGTGGAGTTAGTATACGAAGGCGGTCTTTTTGTGCGCGGTTCGACCCGGGGTGATGGCGCCACTGGCGAGAACATAACTCCAAACCTGAAGACAATCAGAAATATCCCGCTCAGACTGTCCGAGGAATCAGCCGGTAAATTCCCTCTGCTGGAGGTGCGCGGCGAAGTAATAATGCGCCGTTCGGCGTTCGAAAGACTTAACCGGGCTTTGGCAGAAAGAAACCAGGCCCCTCTCGCAAATCCGCGGAACGGAGCGGCAGGCTCGCTCCGGCAGCTGGATCCACAGGTTACCGCCTCACGGCCCCTGATCTTTTACGCGTACGGCATTTCGGAGACCGGCCTGACGGACCTCTACTCGCAGAAGCGAACAGTTGATTTTTTGGCCTCTGAGGGATTTCTCGTCCACGAACGAATTTCTGCTGCCAGGGGCGTTTCAGAAGTAGAACAACTGTTTACGAACCTGACCAGAGATCGCGAGCGGTTCGACTATGACATCGACGGCATGGTAATCAAGGTCGATAGCTTCGGCCATCAGCAGGAACTGGGACAAATTTCACGCGCTCCGCGCTGGGCGGTGGCCTGGAAATTCGCCGCCGAACAGGCTGAAACGATTCTGGAGGGAGTTGAGTTTTCCGTGGGCCGGACAGGTGCCATTACCCCAATCGCCAAACTCAGACCGGTCAGGGTTTCGGGCGTGACGGTCTCAAACGCGTCTCTGCACAACGAAGACGAGTTGCGGGACCTGGACGTTCGTATCGGTGATACAGTGGTTGTCCAGAGGGCGGGCGATGTTATTCCCGACGTGGTCGAGGTGGTAGCCCAAAAGCGCCCAAAAGGTGCCAGACGGATATCCTTTCCAGCCGCATGTCCCTCCTGCGGAATGAAGATTACTCGCCCCGAAGGCGAAGCAGCTCACCGCTGCCTCAATCTGGCCTGTCCGGCTCAGGTCGAGGGTAGTATTATACATTTCGCTTCCAAGGGAGGCCTCGATATCGAGGGACTGGGCGAGAAACTGGCTCGCCAGCTGATCAAAGAGGGCATAGTCAGAAACCCGGCCGACCTGTTCTTTATAGAGAAGCAACAACTCTTGCCACTGGACCTGATGGCTGATAAGAAAGCCTCCAATCTTATCGAAGCCATCGACCGCACCCGCCGGACAGAACTTCCGAAATTAATCTACGCCCTTGGGATTATTGGTGTAGGTGAAGCTGCCGCCTTACTGCTGGCCGAATACTATGGCTCATTTGACCGGCTCATGGCGGCTTCTGTTGAAGAGCTTACCGAAATTTCGGGTATCGGCCCGGTTATAGCGTCCAATATTTACGAGTATTTCCGCAACAAGGGCAATCAGGATATGATAGTCAGGATGCGACGGGGAGGTCTTCTTTTCCCCGATTATAGTCCCAAGGTCACGGGCGGCAAGCTGTCCGGAAAGACTTTCGTCATTACCGGTACCCTCTCAAAACCTCGAAGTCATTTCAAGAACCTCATCGAGCAGCAGGGCGGCAAAGTGTCGGGCTCGGTGTCGGCCAAGACCGATTACCTGCTGGCCGGAGAAGATCCCGGATCCAAGCTGCAGAAGGCCGGCAAGCTTGGAGTTTCTGTCATCGACGAGGAACAACTGGGTCAACTTTTGAGTTGACTGTACAGGAACAACGCTCTACATTAAAGACAAAATGTACCAACACACTACATTATTGCAGTGGTGCGGTTGCTTTTGGAGGACAAAATGACTCCCTATATGAAAAAGTTCGTTTACGCTTCGCTTTTCTATCTGGGGCTGGCCGCGGTGTTCGGCATTCTCGACGGCACCTTGAACCTCGGTTACTTTGGCTCCTACGCCCATACCCACTTCAGCCTACTGGGTTTTATGGCCATGATCGTATTTGGTATCGGCTATTTTATCCTGCCTCGTTTTAACGGTACCGAACTTCGCTTTGAGGCCTGGGTGCCGGTTCATTTCTGGCTGGCCAACATCAGCTTGATCGGCATGGTATTGTTCAGGGGCCTGGCCGTTGAAACGGGTGCAGGCGCCCACCAGGTACTTTTCATTGTATGTGCCTCTCTGCAGGTGGTTTCCATCTTCATGTTTATTGTAAACATCTGGGTTTCGCTCACACCGCGCAGAGTACCGGCAGCAGTTCCCGCTTCACAGGAGTCCCCAACTCCGGCAAAACCCGGCCGGTTTGACGTTCCACCCGACAAGCCTTCCATAGTCGTCAATGCCGATACAAAAGTGGCCGATCTGGTGGACGCTCTGCCGGCGCTGAAAGAGACTCTCATTGAAAGCGGATTGCGTCCCCTGGCAATGCCGGGGCATATAGATCACATCCGGGCCAGAGGGGTGAAACTGGGAACGGCAGCCATGAACCACGGCATTGACCTGGACGGCTTGATTTTCAGGTTGGAAAAGCAACTGCAGCACAATGGATTTGCAGTTGAGAAGGTGTCGACGGTCAGCGCGCCGCCCGGAACGGCCGCCTTATCAGCATCGACCCTCATCGGAGAAGTAATAAAAGACTACCCGGCCGCCAGGGCCGTATTTCAGCGGCACTTCGGGTCCGGATGCTTTGATTGTCCCGGCCAGGCTTACGAGTCAATTGACATGGCCTGCCGCATGCACGGAGTTGACCCGGAGGTCTTCTTAGAAGAGCTCAGTCGGGAACTGAGCTGATCTGAATGCCAGATATCGTGGCGGCTCTAGAGCTGATCGATCTTGCGTTCAAGATTCCGGAGAGCTTTAGCCAGCCGGTCGACTTTGGCCTCGAGCTTCTTCATATCGGTTTGGCGGGCGACGTTGAGCGACTTTACCATCCTTGATATTTCTTTCTGCGTTTTGTCAGCTCCGCGGGAAACCTTTTCCTTAAGTTGAGCTGTTGACTTCTCAGCCCTATCCAGCAGCTCCATGACTGCTTTCTTGCGGTCTGATTTATCGAGCTCACCTTTCTTGATCAAGTCATCGATGACCTGTTCAGCCTTGGCCTTGGTTACCTGGATGACGCCGATGGACGCCAGTACGGTGTTTTTCAGAACGGACATGGATCTGTCACCTCCTAGTGATATTATCCTGCGAAAAAGTTCTTTGGATTCCTTTATCTCATCCCAACTTTTGGCCTCGGAGAGCATCACCCTGCCCAGCACGGCCAGAGTAACATCCTCGCCGGAGGCGTTATCGACTACTTTTATTTCTACCCCCTTTTTCACCAGTTCGGCCAGGTCGGCCTGGGTTACGGTACGGCTTTCTTCGGCATCGTAAAGCCGGCGGTTTTTGTGCCTTCTGATGATTCTCATGCCATATTATTATAGTGCGCTGCACCATAAATGTCAAACAAAAAATGGTCCGGTGAGTGCTACTGGTCAGAGATACGGTTCAGTGTTTGCCGGTGGACATCAGCACGATGCTGACGATCTCGAGAAGTCGTTCACAAGAAAACGGTTTCTTGATAAACATGTCGCCGCCCGATTTGAACGAGCGGCCCATATCATCGGTTCGATCCTTGCCGGTCAAGAATACGACTGGCACGTTGGAAAATTGCGGGTCGTTCTTCAGCGCCTGGCAGATATCGTAGCCATCCACGCCGGGCATCATAATATCCAGTAAAATCACGTCTGGCTTGAAGGTCTTAGCTTTCTGGACCGCCTTCCCCGGTTCGTTCTCGATGGCAACCTCGAATCCGTTTTCGGACAGAAATGTTTCGACTATTTCCGTAATCTCCGGTTCATCGTCGACGACAAGAACCTTGGCTGTGTTGACGTTGATCTTGTATGACATACTATTCTGCCCTGAATATTCCTTTATAGCTTAAGCTTGTATCTTAAGCTTGTATTAATTGTCGGATAGGTGGCTCAAAAACTTAACGGCGCGGCAGTTAGCAGACCGGCCGAAGGCCGAGCCTAAGCTGCTGATTTACAACGGCCGGGAGATGACCAGACCCTTATTTTATTTGCCAAGGCAGACCCAAGAGGGTATCGTATCGGGTGATGAAAACTGCTGCCAACATAAAGGTTATCGCCCGAAACCGTAAGGCGCGGCATGACTACGAGATCCGGGATACCTTCGAGGCGGGTATTGAATTGCTGGGTACGGAAGTTAAGTCCATACGAGACGGGAAGATAAATATTTCCGACGCCTACGCGGTGGTTGAAAACGGGCAGGTATATTTGAAGAAGCTGCACATTTCACCGTACAAAATGGCCGATGGTGAAGGATATGATCCGCTACGGACCCGCCGGCTTTTGCTTCACAAGCGGGAAATAAAGAAGCTGTCGATCCATACCGAGCAGCGCGGCATGACCTTGATCCCTCTCTCGATATACTTCAAGGGGAAGGTTGCTAAAATCGAACTGGGCCTGGCGATAGGACGTAAAAAGTATGATAAGCGTCAGGCTATTGCGAAGAGTGAAGCCGACCGGAGGATTAAGCGAGCCATGCGGAAAGACATATAAGTGATGACGGGAAAGGGACGATCACATATTTATCGGCTGCTCATGCTGACCATGGTACTTGCCGTCGGTTTCCATTCTCTTGAGGCAAAGAGTATCAAGTTAGCGATCTCCGGATCAAACGAAGAGATCAAGGCATTTGAGGAGAGGGAAATAACCTACTTTTCATTCTCCGGCCTGGTCGATATAACCGGAGGCATGATAGATTGGGAGACGATCGGCCACCGGGTCACCTACGTCAAAGATACAAATCGCTACGTGTTCGTTGTCGGCTCACCATATTTCAAGCGAAACGACAGTCTGTTCAACATGACTTATCCTGCCATGTTCAAGGACGGGCTGCTTTATCTCCCGGCCGAAACCTTCATCAGTTTCCTTGATCAGTTTACCCATGAGAAGATTAGCTGGTCCAGAGGTTCCGGCACGATTCGAATTGACTCGGAGTACTTCAACGTTACCGATATGAGCATCTCGCCCAAGGCCAATGGTTTGTTAATCGAGATTTTTCTGACCGGGGCGTTGGCCTATGACATATATGTCACCGAGGGTAACTGGGTTAACGTGTCAATCCGAGACGGCAAGCTGAATGTCCCGCGCATTCAGATGCGCCGGGACTCCCGGTACATGTACGATCTCAAGACTCATCAGCAGCCCGAGACGGGGCAGATTTCACTCCGCCTGAAGCGGAAAGTAGACAAGTGGACGCATAAGATCCAGAACGATCCGCCGCGTATACAGATCTCTATTGCCGATGTAAATTTTGCCCTGGAGCCGTCTGACACCAATCCTCAGATCGGCCCGGATGAGAAGATAGATGTGATTGTGATTGACCCGGGCCATGGCGGGGCCCACTATGGTGCCATTGGTCCAAGAGGTACCCGCGAGAAGGATATCGCCCTGAGCATTGCCAAGGAGTTGGCCAAGCTGATTCGCAAGGATAAGCAGTTCAAGGTTATAATGACCCGTGACCGGGATAAAACTGTTACGCTGCAGGACCGGGCCGATATTGCCAACAAAGCCTCTTGTGATCTGTTTGTGTCAATACACGCCAATTCTTCGCTCAAAAAGCATGTTCGCGGCTGGAACGTTTTTTTCCTGGCCCCTGCCAAGAATGATTCGGCCAGAGCCGTGGCCCAGTTTGAAAACAGCGCTTTCTTCAAAGATCAACTGGGCACCAAGCCGGAACCCGACAATGACAATGGTTCGACTTACGATGATCCTATCCTGACCATTCTCAACGAAATGATTATGACCGAGTTCCAGGCTGAGTCTTACGATTTTGCGATGATGGTTGACCGCGAGTTCAGACGAAAACTGAAGATTCCCGCGCGCGGGGTCGATCAGGCAGGTTTTTACGTGCTCAACATGATCTTTGCCCCGTCGATTCTGGTCGAGTCGGGTTTTATATCGAACAGTTCCGAGGAAAAAACCCTCGAGAAGGGCGGCTATCAGAAGGATCTTGCCAAAGCTGTCTATGACGCTATAAAGAGGTTCAAAGCAAAGTACGAAAGCCAATAGGACAAATTATGAATGAGTCGAGATTGGTAGATCGCGAAGCTCCCATCGGCATTTTTGATTCCGGGGTTGGCGGGCTGACGGTCCTTAAGGAAATCTTCAAGATTCTCCCGTTCGAGAACGGGGTCTACTTCGGCGATGTCGGGCGCACGCCTTATGGAGGACGATCCAAGGATATCATCACCGAGTTCACCCGGCAGGATATCGCTTTTCTGATTGAGCAGAAGGTCAAGTTCATCGTCTGCGCCTGCAATACGGCTTCTTCAGTAGCGCTGGAAGACATCAAGAAGGATTACGATATTGATATGATCGGTGTGATTGAGCCCGGCGCGCGGGCCGCCGCCGAGCGAACCAAATCGGGCAAGATCGGCATAATCGGAACGCATGCGACCATCAATTCTAACGCTTACGCCAAGTACATCCATGAAATTGATCCTGACCTGAAAGTATTTTCGCTGGCCTGTCCGCTGTTCGTTCCGCTGGCCGAAGAGGGTTATATTGACAAGGAAGCCACCTACTACATTGCCGTTGACTACCTACAGACTATGAAGGATGTCGAGGTGGACACGCTTGTTCTGGGTTGTACTCACTATCCCCTGTTAAAACATGTCATAGGCGACGTAATGGGAGACGATGTGCTGCTGATTGACAGCGGAGAGGAAACGGCCCGGGCGGCGCGTGATATCCTATCCGAGTCGAACCTGATGAACCCCAGCGCCTCGCAGACGCCCTGCCCGGAGGGTGAGCAGAAGTACTTTGTCAGTGATGTTCCCGAACGCTTTTCCGGCGTTGCATCGCGGTTTTTGGGCCGCGAAGTCAGTCGCATAACCCGGGTGGATATAAGCCGGTATTGAGCGGAGACAGCAAGTATCACGTATGCAGATCGTCCTGGCCACAAATAACGAGGACAAAATTCGGGAAATACGAAATTTGCTCGATGACCTCCCGGTCACAATCATGACCCGCGATGATTTTCTGGAATTCCCGGAGGTCAAAGAAACCGGTGACACTCTCAAGGCCAACGCCATCCTGAAAGCAAGAACCATTGCCGAATTCTGTGACCTGCCTGCCCTGGCCGATGACAGCGGTCTGGAGGTAGACGCGCTAAACGGTGCCCCGGGTGTCCGGTCCTCACGCTACGCCGGTGAAAACGCGACATATGCCGACAACAACCGCAAGCTGCTGGCTGAGCTTGAAGGTGTACCGCAGGACAAACGGACCGCCCGCTTCCGATGCGTTATCGCCATTTGCTGGGGCGGCGAAGACATCGAAACGGTGGAAGGTACCGCCGACGGATTCATAACGGACGAATCAGCCGGTATTTCCGGGTTTGGCTATGACCCGGTCTTCTTCCACCCGGTTTCAGGCAAGCGCTTTTCCGAAATGTCACTGGAGGAAAAGAACCTGGTTTCGCACCGGGGCCAGGCCTTGCAGAACATAAGAACAGCTATAATGGAAAGAATAAACAAGACTCGCGGATTGTAGCAATGGCGCGATCAGCCGCTGCTATCTGCAGTAAGGTCTTTCACAAAGTAAGTCGCCCCCTCGATAGGATTATCGTAATAGGCGTCAGTCTCGACGAATCCAAGCAACTTGTACAGGGCGACCGCCTCAACCATCGTATCAATGGTATCGAGAACCACTTTCTTGTAGCCGATCACCCGGGCTTCATCAATCAGTTTTTCCGCCAGCGCCCGGCCGATCCTTTTGCCGCGAAATTCCGGTTTGACCCACAGGCGTTTCATCTCACAGGCGTCATCTGAATGTCGGCGCAGGGCGACACAGCCGGCCACGCGGTTATCGTAAAGAGCAAGAAACAGTCTTCCGTCGGGGGGAGCGTATTTGCCCGGTAGTTCATTTATGTCTCGATCGAAATTCTGAAAATCCAACTCGAAACCGAGTTGGTCAGCATATTCGAGAAACAGTTCGCGTATTATCGTCAGTTGTGATTGATTTTCGGCGTGGATAATCGAGAGCATCGCCCACCTCTGGGCCTGTGCTACAGGTCAAGTTCCATGTGAATCACTTCATTATCGTCGCGCTTGGTGACCGAGGTGCGCTTAAAACCGAGAATCTGATAGATCGATATGGCTCGCTCCATCAGGGGTATGGTTTCCAGAATCATTTTCCGGTAACCCATTTTTCGGGATTGCTTGATGATTTCTTCAGCCAGGTTCCAGCCGATATTCTTGCCACGGAATTTCTCCCTTACCCACAAACGACGCATTTCGCAGACCCCGTTTTTGACCTTGCGAAGGGCCACACATCCCGCCGGTCGGTCTTCATAGTACGCCAGCAGGAGGCAGCCATCGGGAGGAGCATATTCTCCCGGTAGACCATCGACCTCCTGCTCGAAGTTATCAAAGCAAGTACGGTAGTCGAGCCATTTGGCATATTCCAGGAATAGTCCGCGTACAGTCGTAATCTGGGCGGTCGTTTCGGCCTGCTTGAAGTCTATCATCATTAAATAGATACGTAGCTTGACGTAGTTTGTCTATAACAAAAGTGGGCAAATATGACGATTTGCCCACTTCATCAATAATCTCAAGTAGAACCGGTTTGTATCAATCACAATTTGGCAGCAATCGCCTGGGCAACCTCCAGGGTGGTGCTGTTGCCGCCCATGTCGTAAGTGCGGACTTTGCCTTCCTTGATGACGTCGGCGATGGAACCTTCCAGAGACTCAGCCTTATCCTTCTCACCGAGCCAGTCAAGCATCATCTTGGTCGTCAGAAGCATTGCCATCGGGTTGACCCGGTACTTGCCGGCGTACTTGGGGGCGCTGCCGTGGGTCGGCTCGAAGACAGCGTAGTTGTCGCCGATATTTCCTGACGAAGCGAAACCGAGCCCGCCCACAAGCTGGGCGCACAGGTCGGAGACGATATCGCCAAACATGTTTGATGTCGCCAGAACCGCGTAATCCTGCGGGTTTTTCACCAGCCACATACACATGGCATCGATATTGGTTTCCCATAGTTCGATACCGGGATAGTTCTTCGCAACTTCTCTCGCCGTCCGAATCATCAAACCCGAAGTTTCGCGGATAACGTTTGGTTTTTCGACCACGGTCACCGTCTTACGTCCAAACTTCTTGGCGTATTCGAAGGCATCAGTAACAATGTTGCGGCAGCCGTTGCGGGTGTTGATACGCAGAGAAACCGCGATATCGTCGCCCGAAGTCGAGTCAAAGCGCGCCATTTTCTTATGATGCTTCTTCACCGCGTCGCGCAGCTCATCCGGCAGGGGGTGAAATTCGATGCCTACATAAAGGTCCTCGGTGTTCTCGCGAAACACGGTGATATCGATATCATCGCGGTAGTTTAGCGGGTTGCCGGGATAGGCCTTGCACGGGCGCATGTTGGTGCGAAGGTTGAATTCCTGACGCAGTCGAACGATTGGTGAGGAATACACCAGTCCTTTCCCCTGCAGGTCCGGAATCAGCTCCTTCTCGGCCTCCTCCTTCGGCTTTGAGGTAATCGCGCCGAACAGTGCGCAATCGGTGTTCTTCAAAAGGTCAACGGTTCTATCTGGAAGGGGATTGGCCTCGGTCCGCCAGAACTCCCACCCGATATCGCCATGAATGTATTCAGCATCCAGCGACAGCTTGTCCAGAACGATTTTAGCTGCCTCCATCACATCGTTGCCCACGCCGTCGCCGGGCAGCCACGCGATTTTGTACTTTGCCATACGAATTAGCTCCTACTCTCCTACAATCTTACC
>CP070756.1:992262-996007 GCA_020348905.1 Candidatus Zixiibacteriota bacterium | reverse complement strand
GGTCGAAGTCAGAACGGTTTATAACGAGACCGTAACCGATGCCGTCAGCGATTCAATGGTAAAGGCGGCCGAAAAGGCTGCCGGAATTATCGGTTCAAGATTCGTGGGTGTGGATTTCATTGTCACCGATGGCAGTGTTTCGCTCGAAGAAAGCGGCGGAATCATTAATGAACTGAACACGACTCCCGGCCTGCACCATCACTACGACCCCGAGCGGGAAGAATTCCCCGGCCCGGCCCTCAAGGCCCTTCAGGCACTCCTTAAACTGTCAGATTAAAAGCGCTACTGCTTATTCGTGGTGATGCTATCGAGAAGTCCGGCAAACTTCCCGGTAAGAGCACGTTTGGTAATGCTTTTTAGTCTCTCATCGCTGCTGGTACCCGCCGTTCCACTCTTGACGCGTGTTATGAGATTGCTCAGGGCAGCTTTGATCTCGCCTTCATTATCCAGTTCGGCCAGTGATACATTGTCGAACCCGGACATGAAATTCCTGGTTGCCCCCTCCGAGGTGAGAGTCAGTATCTCATTGCCGGTACCCAGGTACTCAAAGGCTTTGGCCGGGATGTGAACCCTTCCCGTTGCCGCCTGAATCAGGATAAGAACATCAGCTTCTCTCAGCAGTTTCAGGTATTGATCTCTGCCAACGGGTGGCTTGAAGCGAACGCATGACTGCAGGTTGTATTCGGCCGTTATCCGGTTGATGTGGTTCATATCGATATCGCTGTTGCCATAGAATTCGAAGGCAATATCACCGGCCGCGATGAATCCCTCGGAGACGAGTTCCCCGGCGGCCTTGAGCATGGTCGATGGATCCCGCCCGGCATACAGGTTACCGGCGTAGAGAAACGTCACCGGCTCCGAGCCGTCTCTCGATTGCTTCCCAAAGGTTGTTCCAAAATCGTCAGTATCAAACCCGTTTATGATAGTGTGACATTTGTCTTCCAGCAGCGGGTGATACAGTTGCTTCAGATGATCCCGCCACTCATCGGTGGTGGTAATCACCAGTGAGGCAAATCGTGCGGTTTGAGCCTCATACTTGATGTCGAAGTTCTTCGTCCATTCCAGAACAAAGCGGTCGCGGCCCTTAGGGAAGAGCCAGGGGTCGCGGAAATCCGCTACCCACGGCGTACCCGTCAGCCGGTGGGCCGTCAACCCGACCATGTGGCAGGTCTGGGGTGGACCCGATGAATAGATGACATCATAACCATGTTTGCGGATGAGACGTCGCGCTGCCAGGACGGCGGGAAAATACCAGCCGCTGAAATTGTCCGGCGTCATTGAAAGCGAGTTGAGGAACTTCTTCCATACCGGCACGGCAGTTTCCTGTGCGGGCTTGCTGTTACCGACCGGCGCTTCGCCTGATGACGCCGGCTGTTGCCTGTTTCCCGAGAGTGTTTTTTTCAACCACCTGTAGATATCATCTGGAAGCGGCCATCGGGAGGTTCTGTGCACGGGACAGTCAAAGCCAAGGGGCGCGTCGTCAACCTGGGGATAGTAGCGGGGGTCCACCGACAACACGTGCGGCTCCCAACCGAACTGGGGCAGATATTTAACATACTTGATGGTGCGTTGCGCGCCTACCTGAAGGTCCGGATAATAGTGATAAGCTATCAGAAGTATTTTTTTCATTATCCAGCTTGCCTAACTTCGAACCATGCCCCACACCTCGCGACAGAGACTGCGAGAGAATATCAGCATGCCTCCGGCATAAACGATAGCGCCGGTCACGCACATCGCCACCAGCGAAAGAACGGGGTTGAACTGCGCGGCGGACATGGCTAATTTCACCAGGTAGACGGCTCCATACATCAGGGTGCTGTACAGGGCCGGCGACAGGAGGGTTCTAAGAAATCGGCCAAGACTGACTCCGACAACCGGCAGCGCTTGTGACAGCATGTACACAAACCAACTTGAATAGCCGATTATCCAGGCCAGACTTACTCCCACCAGCCCCCACCTTGACCCGATAACGAACGCCAGGGGCATCACCACGCAGGCAACACTCAGGTTCTTGACATTTACATCGGGACGTCCCATGCCGTTTACGGCCGGTCCAACTGATATCTGTACTGTCCGCAACGGAATTATCAAACTGAGCAACTGCAGCGGCAGGATGGCTGGGAGCCACTTTTCGCCAAGGGCCATGCTGACCAGTTCCGGCGCCACGCTGGATATACCAAAGAAAACAGGAAAGGCCACTACGCTCAGTGCCCGCGAAGCTTTAAGCAGATATTCACCAGCCAGTTCACGGTTATCCTGAAGCTGGGAGTATGCCGGAAGGGCCACCTGGTGGAGGATACCGCCGACTTTCTGCATGGGTAGTGAGGCAATGTGCATGGCCACTGAGTAATAGCCAAGAATGGTCTTGCCCAGGAGTTTTCCCACAACAAACACGTCCGATTGAGAGTAGAGATACCACAAGATTCTGGTGAGGGAAATGTAACCGCCGAATTTGGCGCGGTCGGCGAAGTCCGTAAAGTTCAAAGTCGGTAACTTGACAAACGGACAGACGATATTATACCCGATCGTCCGGAGTGTGATATGCGAAACAGAGCCGATGACAAGCGCCCATACCCCTTGACCCGTCCACGCCAGAAAAAGGGTGAGAAAGGAGCTGAGCAACATTGCCGTTACTTCGACAATCGACCTGGCCCTGAAATTCATCTCGCGGGTCAGCAGCGCACTTGGAACTACTGAAAAAGCCACTATCAGAAACTGAATGGCCAAGACAGCGACAATCTCGATAAGTCGCGGTTCATCGAAGAATTTGGCGATCAATGGTGCCCCGAGCACGAGGATTACGAACAGGACGACATTTATTATAATCACAAGACTCAGGACTTGTCTGAGAAGCCTGTCACTGACTTCTTTCGCCTGGACAATGGCTCCCCCCATGCCCATTTCGTTAAGCAACAGGCACAGGGCAACAAAAAAGCCCGCCATCGCCATCAGACCGTAGTCCTCAGGTTGGAGCAGACGCATGACGATAATGGTGCTGACCCAGGTAATAAGCTGCGAGGCAGCCCTGGCACCAACGCTCCAGCGCAATCCCGATAACACTTTTTGTTTTAGTTCTGCCAACGGTATCCTTTGATGCGGCCATCAGTTGCTGCGTCGCCACCCTGCAACCGCCTCTGCAAACTTGGTCGGTCGGCGCAAAAGTACAAGTGTTTATTGTTGGTTCTTTCTGATAACCTGTCGGTGATAAACATACATGATGAACTCAAAGTTCCACTGGTTTGTTAACCATTAATCAGGCAATAACTTACAGCCGGAGAAGGGAGAAGGTGAGCCTCTGAATGGCTGGTAACTTGTCGGCTAACCTAAGGTTTTTACGGAGAAATAACTAGTGGCGACTTGGAATCCGGTTAATTATGGGCCGCTCAGGAAGATGAAACAGACAGAGGCACGGAGGTTCTCAATGAAGTTGGGAACTTATTAAGGGAATCGCGGATTATATATGTTGTAAAGAGTTACGATTTTGTAATCCTTTTCGTTAGCGGTTGGACCGCAAGGGTAATCCGCAAATATCGTTCAAATTGGCTCCAATTTTGCCATTTTATTGGTACTGTAGTTAAGCCGTCAGATTAGGGGCGCATGGAATTGTGAGCGGGGCTATTCAAGATCTACATTTAGAAGTTAGCGATCAGGCCGGTTCTGAGTGGAACAACTGGCTGACCAAATTAGATGGGAATATTTACCACTCAACGCAGTGGGCCGAAACTCGACGAACGGCTACGAGCCG
>CP070756.1:966928-992162 GCA_020348905.1 Candidatus Zixiibacteriota bacterium | reverse complement strand
GAGACATTGCCCATTTCCATTCCGCCACCGCCGAAGGACTTCGCGTATTCGACGGCTATGCGCTCCTGAGGGAAGTACATCCGCCAGAGATCCTTCAGGCCGGTATCGAGAACGGCGACATAGACACCGGCGCCGGTGTAGGTCACGTCGCGAGTGTCAAAACCCGGCTCAAGGGTGACATTTATAGCATCCTGATCCCAGGTGCTCAAACCATCGGTGAAATCTTCCACCGGGACTAAGTCGATTGGTCGTCCCAAACGTTCCTGATCCGGGTTGGCGGCTGCGACAAAAGGCAAGGCCTGAATTTCCGGTAGTTGATCGGCCTTGGCCAGCATAGTTACCGCGCCGACTTTGTACAATACGTCCCGGACCTTGCCGTACTTGCCAAGGTCAGCCAAAATAGCATCAGTAACGGCTGTGTTAAGCAGCACGTTGATGCCAAGATTACCCTTTCCCGACTTGGCGGTGGTAGCAGAGAAGCTATCGGACTTCACGGCCGATTCCACGCCGTCGCTGTTGACCGGCAGATTGGAATCGCTACATCCGGCAAAAACCAGGACGACTGCCAGTGAGAAAACCAGTGCTAGGCTCTTCAAGGCTGAAAAACCAGAGCGCTTCATGAAAACCTCCTTTTGCGCGGGTAAGCCGCTTTAGCGCCACCCACGAATTGACTGATAAGGTGAATGGTTGTTCAAGTCCTACGCAAGTTGTTTAAGTATACTTGACAAAAAAGATACGATTTATACAGTTTTTTTGTTGGAGGGCCTGTGAGGTGTTGAATCCGAATTTTCGAAAGGTGATTCAGTCTGCGGCCGCGAGAATTAAATTGATGTCATTAAACAAGTTATCAGACAGTTTCCAAGGGTTGCTCAGGGCCTACCTGACCGACTCTTATGTTAGACCGATAGTAGGGCTCGGTTTCTACCGGGGACCCGGCCAGGCGGCGGAGGGTCATTAGCTGTCCGACGTGGGTCATCATGTCCAGCCACGGGCCCTGAAACAGCTGTAGAATCCTGTTGGCTGCGGGCGGATCGGCTTCGAGCAAGCTGTTGTCCAGTTCGTGCAGAGCTGCGTGGAATTGGTCAACAACCTCCTCCCACGGCAGCAACTCCGTCTTGCTGGCATCGCGTCCCAGGTAGATTTCGTTGGTAGTGAAGGCAATCTCGGTCATGTGGTTGAGGATTCGCAGGGGAGTCCACACATTCTTGCCGGCTTTAAACTCGGGGTAATGCTCGGGAGCGCCGCGGATGGCGTGCTGGGTTCGGAAGGCCAGGGTGGCCAGCATATGTCTTAACAGATAGATGTAGTCCATAAGAGAGCTCCTTGACGAGGGCAATCACTGTTGTCATGTCTCACTGCTGACCAAACCGGTCCCGATGATGGTTGTGGTCGGCCGGAGATATTTGTTATAATATTCTAAAACTATTTGATATGGAATACCACAAAAAACATCACCATTGGGGTGTTTCGTTTTTGCCGAGGCTGGCGCTCGGGGCGCTGATAATACCGTTTATTATCTGGCTGGATGTGTTTGCCATCCTGTGGTGGGGTGTTGGGATTCTCCCGGACAACGTCCACGATTTTCACAACAGTCTTCCTGCCTCCGGTCAACTTTTCCTGTGGCTGGGGCTGCCGCTTATCGCCGCTATACTGGGAGGCGTATCGCTGGGGAAGGGCATTGCTCCCCGGTTCAGCCGATGGATCATCTGCGCGGCGGTTATCCTTTCGGTTCTGGCCATTCTGGCGGCTATGCGACCTCATTAAAATAATGCACTTGTGCCCGTGATTGGATAGGCGTTTATTCGCCATATTATGCGGTGGTCGTCGCTTCTTCTGGTTCTGCCGGTGCTGTTCTGGGGTATATCTTACATCGCCATAAAAGTGGTCCTTCGTGAGCTCGAGCCGGTGGAGATGATTTCAGTTCGTTTCCTGCTGGCCGCTCCTGTGCTGTATTTAATTATCAGGCTAAAGAGACTCCGGCTTTGGCCACTACCAATGAAAGCGAAGTTAGTGGTAGGGGCTTTGGTAGTGTTTCTTCATTTCTGGGTGATGGCCACAGGTATGAAGGAAACCTCGGCATCGAACACGGCCTGGATACTTACCACGGCACCCATATTCATCGCGCTCCTGGGCTGGGTATACCTTCGCGAAAAGTTCACCGGCTCGCAGTGGTTGGGACTGGCCCTGGCTCTGGCGGGCGTGCTGGCGCTGGTATATAATGGCAATGCAGCTAATTTTGGCTGGATTCACACGCGGGGTGACGTTATCGTTCTTGGTTCGTGCGTTACATGGGCCATATACACCGTTGGTACACGGGAAGTCACCACACGCGTCAATCCGCTGGTGGCCACGTTCTGGATGGTTTCGATAGCCGGGGCAGTGTTCATTCCCTTTACGCTGATTACGACGGGGCCGGAGAAGTTTTTAACACTCGATGCTAACACCAACATCAGCCTGGTTTTTCTGGGCGTTTTCTGTCTGGCCATTGCCTTCTGGCTGTGGTCGGAGGGTCTGGCGCGGCAGACGGCGGCCGAGGTGGGTGTTTATCTTTACATCGAACCGCTGGTGACGATGGTTGGTGCCTGGATTCTGCTCGGGGAAATGATTACGGTGTGGCTCATAGTTGGCGCCATCATGATCAGCCTGGGAGTGTATGTTTCGGAGAAGTTCGGGAAGTTGCGGCTTCAGGAGCACGATGTCTGATGCTGGTGCGCATCTATCTTTTGCTGGCTATTATCTTCTGGGGATGGTCGTTCGTGGCGACCAAGATACTTCTTGATTTTGTCAACCCGGCCGAACTGATGGGCCTTCGGTTCATAATCGGTCTGCCTGTGCTTTACGTTGTCGTCCTGTCAAAACGGATCAAGCTGAAGTTCTCGTCGGGACACCGCTGGCAGGTGCTGTTGGGTTCGGCTATCATCACTGCTCATTTCCTGATACAGATCACGGGCATCAATTACACTTCGGCCACCAACACCGGCTGGATTATCGCGGTCACGCCGCTGGTGCTGGCAGTGCTTTCGTTTCTTATACTCAAAGAGAAAATCGGACTGAAAGAGGTAGCCGGCATTGTCGTGGCTACGGCAGGGATCCTGCTGTTGGTGTCGAAGGGGAAACTAACGGACCTGGCCTGGGTTGGTTCGATCGGTGACTGGCTGGTGCTGGCCTCGGCGCATACCTGGGCATTCTATACGGTGGCGACGAGGGACCTTTCAAGGACGTACAACCCGCTGGCGGTGACGTTTTCGATTTTGTTACCTTCGGCGATTGTGCTGGTTGGCTACATGGCGGTGATGTCGGATTGGAGCAGGTTTCTTCAATTTCCGCTCGAGGCATTGGTGGCTCTGGTCTTTCTGGGGGTGTTCAGCCTGGCGGCGGCGCACTGGTTCTGGCAGGAGGGGGTTTCGAGTCTGGGCGCGGCGAGAGCAGGTTTTTTCTTGTACCTCGAACCGCTGGCGACTACGGCACTGGCAGTGCCGTATTTGAACGAGCATTTTGGTATTTTCACTGCGGTAGGAGGGGCGCTTGTGCTGGCGGGGGTATATCTATCGCAACGCAAGGCAGTCAAGGAACTCATGTAGGACGACATTGGTATCTACATGTCATTTCCCCGTAGAGCAAACTCCGCGCAATTTTACTACAGGTTCAGAGGAATTAATTCAGCGAGCCGGTTCTGTATGAGCCGCGCACAACGGGCAAAAGAGTGGTTTCTAAGAACGGCTCTGTCGTATCTGGGAACTCCGTACATCTGGGGTGGTGACGACCCCTCGGGATTCGATTGTTCCGGTTTCGCCATCGAATGCCTCAAATCGGTCGGTGTGTTGAAGGAATCCGATGATTACACGGCGAATGGGTTGCTGAGTTTGCTCCACGACAGGGTCACGGAAAAGCCGGTGGGCGGGGCGCTGTTGTTCTTTTTGAACGAGGATGGCAAGGCAGTCCACGTGACCGTTTGCCTTGATGAGTGGTTTCAGATTGGTGCTTCCAATGGTGGCTCCGCGGTCAGAAGCGAGCGTGAAGCCTGGCGCGCAAATGCGTATGTGAAGATTCGCCCGATAAATTTCAGGCCGGGCCGGATGAGGGTTGTTACGCTTTTTGACTGAAGGTGTACGGCAGTTATTCCATGGCACGGAGGGCTCGGATAAGTTCGCCGGGGCTATGAAGCGACATCAGTTCCTCGCGGAACGATTCGTACTGCAGCATTTCGGCCAGGGATTTGAAGACCTTCAGATAGAGGGTGTCATCGTAGGGCGGGGCGGCCATAATGAAGAACATATGGGAGAGGTTACCGTCGAGGGCCTCGAAATCGTACCCCTCGGTTGACCGGGCGAAAGCGATCATGAACTCCTTGGCTTGCATCGATCGAACATGAGGAACAGCTACCCCGTGACCGATGGCGGTGGTGGCCTTTCGTTCGCGATTGATGAAATCTATAAGAAGTTTGTTGCGATTTCCGATCCGGTTACCGACCTCGAGCAGAGAGACCAGCTCCTCGATAATAAGTTCTTTACTACGCTGGCGCCACCGGTTGAGGGATTCCTCTTCGCCGGGAGGATCGATGACGGTGGTCATTTCCAGCTTGATCAGGTCTTCTGTAAAGTACCGTGACAGATTCATAGTAAATGTATCGGTATCATGCGTTTACAAATTAAGCCATTATAGTAATGCTCATCTGGCTTTGTCAATAGTAAGCAGGCAGATAATATTTCCTGGAGTAAGACGCGCCACCAGCGTGGTTTATCCAGCGGCTTGTGTCTACTTGACTTGTATTTTAGAATAGAGTACATTTCCGCCGTAAGTCGACCGGATTGGGTCACTTAACGATTTCCGGCAGGTGCCGATATTTAGTTAAACAGCAATTGCTTAGAGAGGAGTTAGTGCCAGCATACTCAGAGCTTAAGCGGACTCATACCTGCGGTGAACTGAGAAGTTCGAATGTTGGAAAGCCGGTAAGACTGAACGGATGGGTTAACGGCTACCGTAATCTGGGCGGGGTGCTGTTTATGGACCTTCGGGACAGGTACGGTTTGACCCAGATTGTGGTGGATCCAGACCAGATTGAGGCCGGTATGCTGGCCGAAGCGGAGCGAGCCCGACATGAGTTCGTGGTGGCGGCAGTCGGCCAAGTAGCCGCCCGGCCGGAGGGTACCGTCAATGACAAACTGGCCACCGGCGAGATAGAGGTGAGGGTGGAGCAGTTTTACATATTGTCGGAATCCAAGACCCCACCGTTTGAAATAACGGATGAAACCTCGGCCAAAGAGCCGTTACGTCTGGAGTATCGCTATCTTGACCTTCGCCGAAAACCGCTCCAGGATAAGATCCAGAAGCGTCACGAGATCACGCTGGCGGTGCGCAATTACCTTAGCGGCGAGGGATTTTACGAGATTGAGACACCGCTTCTGATTCGGTCAACGCCCGAAGGAGCCCGCGACTATGTTGTGCCCAGCCGGGTTTCACGGGGGAAGTTCTACGCTTTGCCGCAGTCGCCGCAACTGTTAAAGCAAATTCTGATGGTGTCGGGGTTTGACAAGTACTTTCAGATTGCGCGCTGCCTGCGCGACGAGGACCTTCGATCGGATCGTCAGCCGGAACATACCCAGATCGACCTGGAGATGTCGTACGTCACGCCGGATGACGTGTTTTGCGTTATTGAAGGCTTGATGCAGCATCTTTTCAAAGAGATTCTGGACGTCAACGTCCCGGTGCCTTTCGAACGTTTTACCTTTGAAGAAGTGATTAATCGCTGGGGTATAGACAAGCCCGACCTCAGATTCGGCATGGAACTGATTGACCTGTCGGACGCGGTGGCCGACTGCGGCTTCAAAGTTTTTGCTGAAAACGTCAAGTCCGGCGGCGTAGTGAAGGGTTTGGTTCTGAAGGGTGGAGGTTCGTACTCCCGAAAGCAGATCGACGAACTGACCGATCTGGCAAAGACGCACGGTGCCGGCGGGCTGGCTTATATCCTTCGGACGGAGAGTGGTGATAAATCGCCAATTTTGAAGTTCATCGGTGATGCCACGGCTGGGAAGTTGTATAAGAAGGCTTCGGTCGAAACGGGCGATGCGTTGTTCATCGTGTCGGATAAAAGGTACCGGGCCGAGCAGATACTGGGGCAGCTTCGTCTACATCTTGGCCGCAAACATGGCTTGATTGACGAAAGCCAATGGAAGCCGCTGTGGGTGACGCTATTCCCGCTGTTTGACTATGACGATGAGACAGGTCATTTCATGGCGATGCACAATATTGTGTCTCACCCGTGCGAGGAGGATCTGCATTTGATCGACGAGGGCGCCGGTTCAAAGCTGGATGCGTCCGATGTAAATCATCCCTGGCGTCGGGCGAAGGCACTTCAATACGACCTGGTTGTCAACGGTTGGGAAATTGCCTCCGGCGGTCAGCGTATCAACCGCCGGGAGCTGCAAAAGAAGGTCCTCAATATACTAGGGATCGATGACGCCCGTGCTGAAAAGATGTTTGGTTTCCTGCTGCGTGCGTTAGAATACGGGGCTCCTCCGCACGCCGGAATCGCGGCCGGTCTTGACCGGCTGGTATCGCTGTTCACCGGAACCGATACAATCAGGGACGTTATTGCGTTTCCCAAGACGACCAACGCCGTATCGTTGATGGACGGCTCGCCGTCGGAGATTGATCCTGACCAGCTGGCCGAACTGGGCCTGGCGTTCAGGAAGGGGGACAAAGGTTAGACAGGATTGCTATGAGCGTGAATTTGAATGAAAAGCAGACCCGTAATTTCGTGGTTGAGGGTATCGATCAGCGGCTGCTGTTCGGGCAGAACGATATTTTCCTGCGGTTGGTGGAGGCGCACTTCCCGGTAAAGATCGTAGCCCGGGGTGACAAGATTAGCATTGAGGGGCTGCCTCGCGATGTTGATCGAGTGTTACGTTTGCTCACCGATTTCGTAACGCGGTTGAAGCAGGGCGATTATTTGTCGGAGCAGTACGTTCATTATGCTATCAGCATGGTTAAGGAGAACGGCTACGGTCCGGCCGAGTATATATCGACGGAGCAGCTTCTGACTAATTCGCTCAAGAAGGTGATCAAGCCCAAGACGATCGGCCAGTCGAAATACGTGGAGGCGGTTGAGAAAAACGACATTGTTTTTTCCATCGGTCCGGCCGGAACCGGAAAAACATATCTGGCGGTGGCGATGGCGGTGGCAGAGCTTAAGGCCAAGCGGGTAAACCGGATCGTATTTACGCGTCCAGCAGTCGAGGCGGGCGAATCGCTGGGTTTTCTTCCGGGTGATATTCGGGCCAAAGTTGACCCTTACCTTCGCCCGGTATATGACGCCCTTTACGACATGCTGCAGCCGGACAAGATCCGAAAGCTTCTCGAGCTGGGTGTAATCGAGATAGCGCCGCTGGCTTTTATGCGAGGCCGAACGCTCAATGAAGCCTTTGTTGTGCTCGATGAGGCTCAGAATACGACCAGTCCCCAGATGAAGATGTTTCTGACCAGAATCGGGGAGGAATCAAAGGCGATTATTACCGGTGATATCACCCAGATCGACCTGGATGACCGGCGCAAGTCGGGGCTGGTCAAGGTACAGAAGATCCTGGCCGATATTGAAGGCATCAGGTTCGTTTATCTTACGGAAAAGGACGTCATCCGTCACCATCTCGTGCAGAATATCATCAAGGCCTATGAGAAGTACGAGCGATCCAGGAGAAAGGATTAAGGCGAAAGGGAATTTCGCCCCATGTTTTCATTCTTATTAAAGATCAAGCGACGTATCAAGAAGCTCCTTAAAGTACAGAGTGAGACCCGGCAGCGGCCGCAGTCTTCGTTTCATTCCCGTACCTTTAAGTTTATGCTGCTGGTGTTGTTTTCGCTGCTGGTGGGTGTTATCTACCCGGGCCAGTCGCTGTACGACCCGCTGGACATGCCTCGCAAGGGAGAGATCGCTTTAGAGGATGTCATCGCCCCGTTTCAGATAACGGTTTTCAAATCCGAGCGCGAGGTTCGCGAGGAGACCGAAGATACCAAGCTGGCGATACCATACGTGCTGGATTTCGATACGCTGATAGCCCGCACTGCTTACCTGGGTATGGCGTCATTTTTTGGCCAGGTGGATTCGCTGAGGCAGCTTCCCGATCAAGAGGATACCGTTGGGGCAGATCGGTATTTTTCGCAGGTTTCAGAACGCTTCCCGTTGATGATGGACTCGGCTATTGCGAAAACATTTGAAATGGACAGTCTGGCCGAGGTTCACCGGCGTTTGAAGGATATATACGATGCTGAGATTTACGGAATCGGTGTACTTCCCGACCGCTATTCATTGCCGGAATCCCGTAATCGGAACGTGTTGATTCGCAGGGGCGACCGGCAGAACATTTATTCGCGCGACCGACTCTATTCGGTTACGGAAGCCAATTCACGACTGTTGACGGCTCTTAACAGGCTGTACGCCAGTGATTCGATTGATGTTGAGTACTACTTTCGGGTCGGGCGTACTTTTGTTCAACCGAACTTGCGGATCAACATGAACGAGTATAACCGCCGGGTGGACGAAGCCCTGACCACAATATCGGACATCAAGGAAATAGTCCAGAAGAACGATATTATACTGCGGGTGGGCCAGCGCGTCAATGAGAGGCAGGAGCGGGTCCTGCGAGAGATGGCCAGGATACTGCGCAGCCAGGCGGCCGACCAGCCCTGGCTGTCAACCCTGCTTCCAGCCCTGGCCAGGATTGTTCTGGTACTGGCGGCTTTCGGGGTGTTGTACCTGTTTCTCTATTTCTTCCGACGCGATATGTTCAAGTCCAACGCGAAACTGGTGGCCCTGTTTATGGTGTACGCTCTTCAACTGCTTCTGGTCTACCTACTGGGCATCCAGGCGGAACTGTCGATTTATCTGTATCCCGTAGCTTTGCTGCCCATCATCGTGACCATTCTATTCGACGCCGAGGTAGGCGTGCTTTCGGCGGTAGTCCTGGCATTTCTGCTGGGCATAATGCACCGTTTCGATTTCACGCTGACTTTCATGGCGGTGGTGGTCGGCACGGTGGCCTGCTTTACCTCGAGACGGGTCAGGAAGCGTTCCGAATTTTTCAGAATCATGTATTCCGTGTCGTTCACTTTCGCGATCTACGCTGTTCTGGTGGAAACCCTGAAGCTGACGCCCAACTCCGATTTGATAACGGAGGTCGGCTACGGTCTGGTCAACGGCATTGTTACCTCTTTGCTGGCGATCGGGATTCTGCCCTTCTTCGAATCCCTGTTCGGTATCACCACCGATATCACGCTGCTGGAACTTTCCGACCCGAACCATCCGCTTCTCAAGCGATTGGCGCTGGAGGCGCCGGGAACCTACCACCATTCGATTATCGTGGGTAATCTAAACGAGGCGGCGGCAGCGGCGATTGGGGCCAATTCGCTTCTGGCGCGAGTCGGAGCATATTTCCATGACATCGGCAAGATAGAAATACCGGAGTACTTTGTGGAAAACCAGCTGAGCGTCAAATCAAAGCATGACGAACTGACGCCTTCGATGTCATCGATAATCCTGTCCTCGCACGTCAAGATGGGACGCCAGCTGGGTGAGGAGGCTGGAATCCCTGACGATGTCCTCAATTTCATAGAGGAGCATCACGGGACAATGGTGCAGTCGTATTTCTATAACAAGGCCGTTGAGCAGGGAACCGGCGAGGATACGCTCGACAAGTTTCGGTATCCGGGTCCGAAGCCTCAGACTCGCGAAACGGGAATCGCCATGCTGGCCGACGCCGTTGAAGCTGCCAGCCGGACGCTGGACGATCCCAAGCCGGCCCGAATCAACAACCTGATTCAAAGAATAATCAATGACCGATTTCAGTCCGGCGAACTGGAGCAGTGCCCCCTGACGCTCAGAGACCTGGCCCGAATTAAGGAAGCCTTCGCCCAGGTTCTAATTGGTGCTTTCCACCACCGGGTGGTCTATCCCAAAAAGGATAAGACGGAAGAAGAATGAAGTTGAACGTGTTCCGAGAGGCCGTCGGACGGCTCCCCATGAAGCGTCTCAAGAAGTTGTTCGACAAGCTCAGCTCCGAGGAGAAAAAACCGGGCTGGTCGGGCGAGGTTAATCTCATCTTTACCGATGATGCCCGAATCCGTTCGTTGAACAAGCAGTTTCGGCATATTGACAAGGCGACCGACGTGCTCGCCTTCACAATTGACCAGCCGGAATCTGAGGATTGCGTCTTTGGTGAGGTGTATGTCTCCGTCCCCACGGCGCTACGCCAGGCTGAGCGATGCGGTGCCACGCAAGCCGATGAACTGGTGCGTCTAAGTTGTCACGGCTTTCTGCATCTTTTCGGTTACGATCACGGCAAGAAGAGGGACGCCGAGCAGATGAACGCCCTGGAAGAGTATTACCTGAGCTACTCGAAGAGGACCGATAATGGTTGAACTGATTGGTGTGGTAGTAATCGCGATTGGCTACGCCAGCGGATACATCGTATCACTGTACGCGTCGGCGGTCTACATCGACCCGGATGAGATTGAATCTTTACTTCCTTCGGCGTCAGCATCAAACCGCGCTTTCCTGTTAAGACTGGCCGGCGACCCTCGCGCTCTTGTTCAGGTGGCGGAGGTCTACAAATCGATGTGGCTGCTTGTCATAACGGTAGTATCGGTTAAGTTAATCACCGCGGTGTCTTCCGCTTCGGGGCTGAGCCTATACCTGGCATACCCGATCGGTCTGGCGGTAATCTGGATACTGTATATGTTATTCGTGGAGGTCATGCCGCGGATGTCGTCCCGAAGGGCCATAAATGAGGGCATGTTGCGGCATCTGTGGGTTATCCGAGTTGTCCATCGGCTGTTTTTCCCGGTGGTGCTGTTATACCGCCGGGCGGTCAAGCGGAGCAAGCCGGAGGAGCCGGTAACCGAGGAAGAGAAGGAAGAAATCGTCGAGCGTGCCATCGAAGCGGTGGCCGATCACGCCGGCATCAGCCAAACGATCGTGGACGAAGAGGAAAAGGCGATGATCAGCCAGATTTTTCTGCTCGATCAGACCGTGGTAAGAGAGATAATGATCCCGCGCATGGATATCGTCGGGATCGAGCGGGAGATGAGTTTTAAGAGTATCCGCGAGCTTGTAAGGCGTGACGGTCATTCACGTTACCCGGTCTACGAGGAGTCGATCGACAAGATAATCGGTCTTCTCTATGTCAAGGATCTTTTCAGCAAGCCGCCCGAGCGCGGGGAAAAGTTTGTCATTGACGACTACCTGCGGAAACCATATTTCGTGCCTGAAACCAAAGTCATCGGCGAGCTGCTAAGGGAATTCAAAGATAAGCGACAACACATCGCTCTGGTCGCCGATGAGTACGGCGGCCTGGCGGGACTGGTAACACTGGAAGACATCATTGAAGAGATATTTGGAGAAATTCAGGACGAGCATGACGCCGAGGTTGCGGAATACCTCGAGTTAGGTGATGGTCAGTACATCGTCAGTGCCAGTCTGATGGTAGAAAAGCTGCAGGACTATCTCGATACAGATTACGAGCAGGGGGATTACGATACTGTTGGCGGGTTGATTTATGATCTGGTCGGAAGCGTCCCCACTCAGGGGCAGAAGATCCAGTGGAACGATCTGGAGTTTGAAGTGGGGAAAGTGGAAGGACAACGAATCCTTCGGGTCAAAGTCCGCAAGAAACTCCGTTCACAGTAATCTTCGTCTTTTATCATCACTTTCCCGAGCGAGAATGTCACCGAATCGACAGAATACCGCGTTACTGCTATCGCCTTTTCCGATTTTCGGCTGACGCTTCGGTCCGGCCGGTCGGGGGCGGCATACTAGTCGCTTTGGTGCGGGCAAGTTCCAGATCCAGTACGTGGACGGCCAGTTCCCGGGCGTGCTTTTGTTCTACCTCAAGTCGGCGATTGTTCTCGAGCACCAGCTTCTCCCGCGAGTCGAGCAACTCCCGCTCGAGACTGTCGAGCATCAGGTAAAAGGAAATGAACAGGGCGAGCCCGATAGCAAGACAGATAGTGCCCAAGAAGATAAGCACGTTTTCGGTTCTTTCGATGGGACGGGTGGCGTCATAGTAAATAGCGAGATGCCCCACCACACGATTCTGAACATCGACCAGCGGGATGTGAGCCACACAGTAACTGGCATCGTTGCTTTTAAGTTTGAGGCCTGCGACCGTATGATTGCCTGCCTCGACCGGATGAGAACCCCCATCGATTGGAGGAAGCCCTTCGAAGGAGTTGTCGATAATGACACAGTCCGGGAATGTGTCCCAGGTTGCGGAAGTGTCACGAGAAGAATAAGTCTTTTCCCAGTCATCGCGTAAGATGTATTTCTTATCAATATAGGTGACCAGATCGATGCCCAGGGCGCGGGGAATTTCCCTGGTAATGCCGGTAAACTCTTTCCCCAGTTCGATAAATCCAGTTAAGCTGTTCCCGATGTACCATGGTGCCGCGACCCTTAAGCAAAACGCCCCGCTACGGCTCAGTTCCATTCCAAAAAACAGCCGGCCGGTCTCCCGCGCTTTTGCCAGGGTGGTGCTGCTTAAGGTATCGCTGAGTATTCGGGGCAGCTGTAAACTCAGAAAATTCTTGCCGCCGGCGTAGTACAAGCTAAGGTGAGTAACATTATGATTTCGGGCAAGCTCGTGAAATACGGGCTCGAGAATGGCGCGGGTGCCGGCTCGCTGGTCTTTGGCAAATGTCTGCTGCAGTCGAGGATCTGATGTCAGATCCTCGATCACCTTGCTCAGTGATTCAACATCGGCATGGTGCCTGGATTTCATTACTTTCCGCGCCGAGGTAAGATAGCGGTCGATTTCATCTTCAAGCGAGTGGTGCATCAAGTGAAAGGCACCGGTAATGAAGGTGCCTATCAGGACTACGACAGCGATGGTGAGCGGTATGAGAATGCGAAGCTTGATTCTTTCGTTGTCCATCATCAGCAACTCTGGTGTATTATCAGGTTGTCAAATTCGTTGCCTGTTTTTCGCCCAAGAATAGCCTCTCTTGCCGTTTCGCCCCCGTCTTCTGACTATCGGCAGATTGACTCGTTTTGTTAAGTATTTGCGGGCGGGCGGGGCCAGCGTGACGGTGAACGGCAGCCCAGGCGGCCGACCGATGAGGGAACCCGGCCGTTAGTTACCGGCGGTAAAATGGAAGTAGGCGAGCACAACAATGACGAGAGTGAATAAGATTCCGCATAGGAAACCGGTACGGAAGCAGTTATACTTCGCCCAGAGCGAGCTCTTGTCATTCGACTGGCTCAGGTCGGCATGGCAGTGTTTACAGCGGGACGCACCGTACACAATCGGTTCCTTGCAGTACGGGCATTTTTCGGTCTTCTTAGCCAGTGTCATATAGCCAATATCTGTGGCGGAGCCGGACGGAATCAAACAAAAAAACGGCCTGACGCTACCCGGCGGGCGGCCTCCTATAGCAGGTATGAGTGAATTGGCTCTGTTTAACCGGGCGTCAGCGAGACGGGTCACGGGCGGTCAGCCGGGAACTCGACCCGGCCGAACCATTCGATCTCGATATCCTCAAACAGACAATCACGTTTGCGGCAGTCCTCGAAGAACTGCCACTGGCCGGGTTGAATCGGCTGGCCGCTGACCTTCTTGTCGACCATATCGGCGATACGTTTGAAGTCCTCGTAGTGTTCGGCCAACCTCAACTCGGCGTAGTCGCGGGCGGCAAAGGTGGATATGAGAAACTGCCAGTCCGAGGCCGACAGCAACATGAGTTCTCGGGCCAGTTGCTTGAGCAATGACTCGAGCTCACCGTCCCGTTTCTCGGGATTATCGATCCACCAGGCGGCGAGCCTACCCATGGTGGCCTCGCATTCATAGATATGTTTCCATGTCCATTCAGTGTGCTCGTTGAGCCAGATGTAGTGATGATTGCCCTGACCCCAGCTTCCTTCGGGTATCGATATTATCTGGGTCGGCTTACGGCGGTCGAGATCCTCAGACAGGAAGGACAGTTCAACGGTTTGACTGCGACACAGTTCGGCCAGCACAGATTTCAGGAAAAGGGGTCCCTCAAACCACCAGTGTCCAAAAAGCTCCGCATCGTAAGGTGCCACCAGAATGCCCTTCTCGCCACTGGCACTGTTATAATCGGCCAGCAACTCCTGCGCTTTGACGGAGAAGTGAGCGGCGTTTTCTACGACCCGTTCCAGCGCTGAATGATGATGGTATTCCAGCTTGTCGGCGAGATCAGCTTTGGAGGAAGTAACGGCCCAGTAGCGATGTCCGCCGGGGAAACGCTTCTTATGGAAATCAACGTAGTGACCGTCGCCGGGGTAACCGTGTTCGCCGGACCAAACCAGCAGGCCGGTTTCAGGGTCGCGGGTGAAGATGGCGGTCGGTCTTTTGCCCTCGGGGGAAGAAGAAATCAGGTACACCTCGCGGGGGGTTTTGTCCTTTTCTTCGGCTCTGGGTTTGTAGCTCTTTTCGAACTGGCCCCACAGTAGTTTCAAGGCTTCGAAGCGGTCAATGTAGACGCCTATCGAGCGTCCGCCCTTAAGAAGTACCGAGTCGACAATGAAGAACTCCAGGCCATTTTCGGTCAGGAATTCATCGGCGCCTTTCCTGGGATAGGGTTGCTGCCGGCCACCGATCGGGACCGGCGGCGTCCACTCGTATCGCGGTCGGTAAGCGCATTCGGGTAGCCAGATACCTCGCGGCTCGCGGCCGAAATGCCCCCGGTAGTTCTTGACAGCCATTTTGGTTTGAGCCTGGAGAGATTCGTCACGAGACAACAGGGGGTAGTACCCATGGGTTGCCCCACAGGTTATAATTTCCAGGTAACCGTTGTCCTGCAGCTTTTTGAACTCGTAGATGATATCCTGGCCGATGTTGTTGAAGAATTCGAGGTTGGCACGATAGAAACTCTCCCACAGGTGGGCCGTTTGAAGCATGTTTTGCTGGTTGTACTTGTAGAATTCTTCGGCGTCGTGCTCGGCCGCCTTGATCTTCTGGTTAAGATAAACGATGAATTCATCTTTAAAGCTGTTATCAGCCAACTGCTCGCACAGGACCGGTGAGAGACCAATGGTAAGCTTCGGATGCAGCCCGTCAGCGACCAGCTCTTCGATAACCCGTATGAGGGGCAGGTATGTCTCGGCGGCCGCCTCGCACAGCCAGTCCGTACCGTGAGGCCACCGACCGTGCGAAAGGACATAAGGGAGGTGGCTGTGCAGGACGAAAGCAAAGTAGCCCTGACTCATTTGCCTTCCTCAACTTCTCCGCTCGTGGACTGGAAGCCGATGGGCTTGGATGGTTTGTCGGGAGAGCCATACATCTTTATTTCCCCGAATTGGCTCTCAAATTTGGTTATATTGTCGGTCAGGGCTTTGTGCAGCATTTTAGCGTGCATGGGAGTCATTATTATCCGGGCGAGCACTTTTGATTTGGGCATGCGGGGCATGATTCGGGCAAAATCAATGATGATCTCGGTAGGCGAATGCATAATCATAGCCAGGTTGGCGTAGATTCCCTCGGCTTCCTTCTCGCTCAGTTCGATGTTAATTTGTTGTGGTTGTTGCGGTTGGTTCATATCTCCACCTGTGCGGTTACACTTTCAAAAGTGTTTGGTATTTTCTTGTATAGAGCAACCCATTTTAATATATTCTAAGATTAAGTCAATGATTTAATGTGGATGCGGTATTGCTAACTTAAGAGCAGGCAGGGTGTTTATTTGCCACTAACTACCGAACGAATACACCAGATATCACAGGGGATGGGGGATTCAAAAATTCTGATCCTTGGCGACGTCATGCTCGACGAGTACCTTTTTGGGACGGTCAGCCGGATATCGCCCGAGGCACCGGTTCCCATTGTCGAAATCACTTCCGATAAGTATCTGCTGGGTGGTTCGGCAAACGTGGCGGCAAATATCAAGGCCCTTGGTGACGAGCCAATCCTGCTGGGGACGGTCGGAGAGGATGAAGCGTCGGTCAAGCTCACGCAATTACTGAAAGAGAGGCGTATTTCCGGCGATTTCATTGTAAACGATGCCTCTCGCAGGACAACGATCAAGACCAGGGTAATTGCCGGTAACCAGCAGGTGGTCCGAACAGATAGGGAGAACCTGCACGAGCTTGACAGCGAAATAGAACGCCGCGTTCTGGACCGATTCAAGTCGGTGGCCGACGAGATTTCGGCTGTTATCATATCCGACTACGGTAAAGGTGTGATCACCCTGTCGCTACTCAAACAGGTGATAGACATCTGTATCGAGAAGGACATATTCGTGGCGGTCGATCCCAAAGAGACGCATTTTCACAATTATCGCCGGGTATCGGTCATTACGCCCAACCACCACGAAGCGGGATTCGCATACGGTAAGCGCATCAGGACCGAGGCCGACCTCCTGGAGGTCGGTAACGGGCTTCTTGAGAAGCTCGATGCACGGTCGATTCTTATAACGCGCGGTGCCGATGGCATGTCGATCTTTCGGTCGGGGGAGGAACCGACCCATATCCCGACTTTTGCCCGGAAGGTTTACGACGTGACCGGTGCCGGTGACACGGTTATTGCCACTTTCGTGTCGGCGGTGTGCGGCGGGGGAGACCTGGTGGAAGCGGCGGTGGTAGCAAATGCGGGAGCGGGTGTTACGGTGGCTGAAGTCGGCACGGCGGCGGTGACGGTAGCTCAGTTAAGAGCGGAATTGGAACATAACATCAAGAACGGTAACCTGGCCCGGGCAACCAGTCAGCCACAGATCTGAACCGACCCGGGGATTTTTTCGCCTCCTTCATTTCATTGCCGATCGAATCGATTATGAAAAGTACCCTGATAGGTATAACTAAAGTTGCGGCT
Source organism: Candidatus Zixiibacteriota bacterium (assembly GCA_020348905.1). GTDB lineage: Bacteria > Zixibacteria > MSB-5A5 > GN15 > FEB-12. The sequence continues at coordinate 975,354 of CP070756.1, read as the reverse complement.
TTGGCCAAACGTCTGCGACGACGCGGGCAAAAGATCGTATTCACGAACGGCGTTTTCGATATCCTCCACCGGGGGCATATAGAATATCTTACCAGGGCCAAAACATTCGGCGATGTACTGATTGTGGGTCTGAACTCAGATGCTTCCGCTCGCCGATTGAAAGGAAAGTCGCGGCCTATCCAGGGTCAACACGACCGGGCTATTATCTTGCTGGCACTCAAAGCGGTAGATTATGTGGTATTGTTCTCGGAGGATACTCCCGACCGGGTAATCGGGTTAATCAAACCTGATGTGTTGGTGAAGGGGGCTGATTACAGGATGAGTGAGATTGCCGGAGCCGGCTTTGTCAAGTCTTACGGTGGAGCGGTCAGGCGGGTCAGGCTGACGCCGGGTCGTTCGACCAGCAAATTAATTCGGCGGCTGGGTTGAAAGACGGCCAGCGGGTTTCATCAGGGTAATTTCGTGTTACATTTCACCAGTTCTTGATTTTTCACCGGTATAAGTATTTCTTATAAACTCATGTTTGAATTGAACGATAACGTGGTTGCGTCGCTCAGTTCGCGAGGTTACCGACTGGCCATGGCGGCGGAATGCTTGAAAGACGGTCGTTACTCTAAGGCCGTTGAGATGTGCAGGGAGCACCTCTCAAGCGAACCCGAATCGCTGTCGGGCAGGACCATATATGCCTGCGCTCTTTACCATGCCGGCCAGATCAGGTCAGCTGCCGAGCAGTTTTACCGGGTGCTGTCAGCTGACCCCGACAACCTGGTGGCCCTGAAGTATCTGGGTGACATCAAATTCTCGGCTGGTGACGAACAGGGAGCGCTGGCGGACTACAGGAGGGTTCTGGCGATAGATCCGTACTGTCAGGCGCTGTGCTGTCCCATAAATGTCAACCGGGGTGAAACGACACGCACGATTACGATTCATAGACCGGAGGAGATCCTGACGGAAGCCGCCGCCGAGCATAAGCGGCGAGAGATCCCCTTTTACACGGAAACGATGGCGGATCTGTATTTATCGCAAGGCTATCCCCGTTTGGCGGCGGATGTTTACCGTAGCCTGACCGCTGAGTCACAGAACCCACGTCTAAAGGAAAAACTGACAATCGCAGAAGAAAAAATAAAGCAGAAGGAAAGCTCCCATGTCAAGAAGACGGATTGACACTGTTCGCAAGAAGATGCTGGCTGAAAATCTCGACGGAGTGGTCGTGAATCATCTGGATCATATTCGCTATCTGACCGGTTTCACCGGATCATCGGCGATGCTCGTTATCACCCGCACGGCTACGGACTTCTTTACCGATTTTCGCTACAAGGATCAGTCGGCCAAGCAAGTCAAGGGAGCGAGGATTCATATAATCAAGGGGGATCCAACCGGCACCATAAAGGACTTTCCGAAATTCAACGTCAAGAACCATCGGCTCGGGTTTAACGGGGAGTATCTGACGGTATCGGCCAGGGAGCGGCTGATGAAGGGATTGCCACGGGCCATTCTGGTTCCGGCGGATTCGATTTTCACCGAACTGGGTTGGGTGAAAGAAACCGTCGAGGTGGCCAGTATTACTGAGGCGGCGGCAATTTCCGATACTGCGTTCGAACGGATTTTGCCGCTGGTTCGACCGGGGGCGCGTGAAATAGATGTGGCGGCGGAGCTGGAGTATCAGATGATAATGCTGGGAAGCGAGAAGGCCGCCTTTGAGACAATAGTGGCTTCCGGGTACCGATCGGCTCTGCCTCACGGGGCGGCGTCGAAGAAGAAAATTCAAAAGGGGGATTTTGTGACCTTCGATTTTGGCGCTACGGTCAATGGTTACGTTTGTGATATTACCAGGACCGTTGTGGTGGGGAAGCCGACTGCGAAGCAGAAGAAGATCTACGATTTGGTTTTGAGAGCCAACAAAGCCGGCCTTAAGAAGATCAAGGCCGGGGTTTCAGGCAAGGCCGTTGATGCTGCCTGCCGCAGGATTATCACCAAGGCCGGTTACGGTAAGAACTTCGGGCATGGTACCGGTCACGGAATAGGGTTTTTTGTTCATGTGGGGCCGCGTCTTTCGACCATTTCGGAGGATAAGTTAAAGGTTAACAACGTCATAACAGTGGAGCCCGGCATTTATATCAGTGGCTGGGGCGGGGTTAGAATCGAGGATGACGTGGTTGTCACCCGGGGTGGCTGCCGGGTGCTGACGAAGGCCCCAAAAAACTTGTTGGAACTGTAATCTGATTGGTTTATTATATGTCCGCTAATTTGCGGCCTGCGGCAGGCTTTCCGGGCCTGCCGTGTTTAGCAGGTAACCATAAAGGAACCCCATGAACGAAAAATACATCAAAAAGCTAATAAGACTGGTTGAAGAGTCCGATATTGAATCATTAGAGGTATCCAGTTGGGGCCGGAAGGTGAGAATTACCCAACGGTTGTCGCCTTCGTCCAACGGAAGCAGTGATTCCGCCGCGATAGTCCAACCGATTGTTACGGCCAAGAAGATCGAGACTCCCAATCCGGCGCCGTCGCCGGCTCCCCCGGTTCCGACAGAAGCACCTCCGGCTGAGGATACGGAACGGCTGGTGGCCATCAAGTCACCGATGGTAGGCACGTTCTACGCTGCTCCTTCACCGGAAGCTGACCCGTATGTCTCACCGAATGAGAAGATTACCGTCGGTCAGGTAGTTTGCATCGTGGAAGCGATGAAACTGATGAATGAGATTGAGTCCGAACTCAGCGGCCGGGTGGCCCAGATTCTTGTCGAGAACGCCCAGCCGGTTGAGTTTGGACAGGAGTTGTTCCTGATCGACCCTTCAGGTTAGCGAGACCGGAAAGGGGTTGCCATGACTTTGAAGCAGATGCTGGTTGACATGCTCAACCGGAAAGCCTCGGACCTTCACATCCGCGTTGGTATTCGCCCCCACCTCAGAGTAAACGGCCGGCTGGAACAGATCGCTACCGATCCGGTGACAATTGATCTGATGGATCAGATTGTCTCTCAGGTTCTCAATGAAAAGCAACGTGAGCGGTTCAACCGCAAAAACGAGATGGACCTGGCTCTATCGGTGGCCAAGCTGGGGCGATTTCGTATCAACCTCTTTCGGCAGCGCGGAACGACCGGTATCGCGATTCGTGCGGTGAACACCTCGGTTCCGTCTTTCGAAGAGCTTCATCTGCCGGACTCGGTCAAGAAAATCGCTGCGCTTCACCGGGGGCTGGTGATTATCACCGGCACCACCGGTTCCGGTAAGTCAACCACCCTGGCGGCCCTGATCGAGGAGATGAATGCCAACCGGACGGACAATATTCTGACAATCGAAGACCCGATCGAGTACATTTATCGCGACAAGAAATCGATAATTTCTCAGCGTGAGGTGGGTGGCGATACCGATACCTTTGCGGCCGCTCTTCGCCACGCCTTCCGGCAGGATCCTGATGTAATCCTGATCGGTGAGGTGCGAGACATTGAGACGATGTCGATCGCGTTGACGGCGGCAGATACAGGTCACCTGGTGTTGACGACGCTTCACACGATGAACGTGATCGAGACCATAACGCGAATCATCTCATTTTTCCCGCCGCACCAGCATCAGCAGATCAGGCTGCTTTTGGCTGGAACGCTCAAAGGGATTGTTTGCCAGCGGCTACTTACAAGAGCCGACATGCCGGGCCGAGTTCCGGCTCTGGAGATCATGTTCGATTCGGGGGCGATCAAAGAGTGCATGATCGATCCGGATAAGACGGCTGGTATTATGGACCTGATGGAGGCTGGCGGCGTCCAGTATGGTATGCAGACATTTGACCAGTCGATCATGCAGCTTCACAAGCAGGGTTTGATATCGTTCGAAGAGGCCATGGCTCATGCCACCAACCCGGATGATTTCGACCTCAGGCTGCGCGGTATAACCGGTTCGGCCGATCGCTGGAAAGAGGAGGAGGAGGAGGAAGCCACCGAGGACCGGGCAGACCTTCGGCTGGATTCAAGCAACGACTATACCAAGTATTAGCGGCAAGTTTCATATCAGAATTCGCTACGGCTGCGGTGGATATCGACCGCAGCCGTTTTCATGTTAGCGGACTGTTTTCTTCTTCCAATTTAACAGCTTAGAGGCTTCCAAAAGTGTGCGTTTTAGGTTGCCGGGGCAGGTGGTTTGGCTTATATTGCTGTCCAATTTCGAGTAAGGAAAGTGGCTTCGGCCGGTTTGCGGCTGAAGGACCGCAGTAAAGGACAGCCAGTTGTTCGAGAAAGTCTTAATCGCCAACCGGGGTGAAATTGCCCTTCGAATAATACGAGCCTGTAAAGAGCTGGGTATCAAAACCGTGGCGGTTTATTCCGAGGCCGACCGCGACGCGCTTCATGTTCGGTTTGCCGATGAGGATGTATGCATAGGTCCGCCCCAGCCGGGTCAATCGTATCTTGATTCCAGTCGCATAATAGCGGCCGCCGAAGTGACCAACGCCGGAGCCATTCACCCGGGGTACGGCTTCCTGGCCGAGAACGCGGATTTCGCGGAGATCTGCGAGTCGTGCGATATTGTCTTTATCGGTCCCACCCCGGATCAGATCCGCCAGCTTGGCGATAAGGTCAGGGCTAAAGAGTTGATGAAGCAGGCGGGGGTTCCGGTTACGCCGGGTTCTGACGGCGTGGTGGGGTCGTTTGCCGACGCCACCGATGTCGCCAATGAGATTGGCTACCCGGTTATTCTGAAAGCCGTGGCCGGCGGGGGTGGAAAGGGAATGCGGGTGTGCCGCGATATGGCTGAGCTGGAGCGCGGTTTCCACCTGGCCTCCACCGAGGCCGCCAACGCTTTCGATAATCCCGATTTGTATCTCGAAAAATTCATCGAGAATCCCCATCACGTTGAGATTCAGATTATGGGTGACGCGCACGGCAACTATTTCCATTTCGGCGAGCGCGACTGCTCCATTCAGCGGCGTCACCAAAAACTGATCGAAGAAACACCATCGCCGCTCATGACCGATGAATTACGGGCTAAGATGGGTGAAGCGGCAGTCAACGGCGCTCGGATGGTCGGGTACCGCGGTGCCGGAACGGTGGAATTTCTGGTTGACCGGCATCGTAACTTCTATTTCATGGAGATGAACACGCGCATCCAGGTCGAGCATCCGGTTACCGAGGAAGCGTTTGAGGTAGATCTGGTCAAGGACCAACTGCTGGTGGCCATGGGTGAGAAACTTACATACCGGCAGAAGGAGCTGATTCACAAGTGGGCCTCAATTGAATGTCGCATTAACGCCGAAGACGTAGAGAAGGATTTCAGACCCACGGCCGGGAAGTTGACGGCGCTGCACGTTCCGGGTGGTCCCGGGGTGCGCGTCGATCGGGCGGTTTACACGACATATGTCATTCCGCCGTATTACGATTCAATGATCGCCAAGTTAATTGTCAGGGCTCGCACCCGTGATCAGGCGGTGATAAAGATGAGGAACGCCCTGGATGAGTTTATCGTGGAAGGGGTGCCGACGACAGTGCCGTTTCACCGTCAGATATTTCAACACCCGGATTTCATTGCCGGTGATTACGATATCGGTTTTCTGGATACCAGGTTTAAGAGGAAGAAGTCTGAAGAGGCACCACCTGTCTCCGAACCCGTATCGAGTGGTGACGATAAGACGGCCACGACGCCGGACTAGCACAAAGCCAGATTGTCAATGTTTACAAAGTATAGGAGCCTAACAAAATGTCTAACATTCCAGCCGAACTGAAATATACGAAGGAACACGAGTGGGTCAAACTCGACGGTACAACGGCCACGATAGGGATCACCGATTACGCCCAGGGTGAATTAGGGGACATTGTCTTTGTCGAACTTCCCGCGGTAGGTGACGAGGTGGCACAGATGAAGCCATTTGGCACCATCGAAGCGGTCAAGGCGGTTTCGGACATGTTTTCGCCACTCAGCGGAAAAGTAACCGAGGTCAATACTGCTCTTGATGATGATCCGATGATCATCAACCGCGATCCGTACGGTGAGGGCTGGATGCTCAAGATTGAAGTGACCGTGGAAAGTGAATTAGAACAACTGCTGGACGCCAACGGTTATAATCAAGTAATTGGTGAAGCCTGACGGCCACTTTATACGTATCAGACAGTTAAGAAAGACCGCTATGCCCTACGTGCCCAATACAGATATTGACCGCCGGATCATGCTTGAGCGCATTGGTGTTAAGGATATCGAGGAGCTTTTTAGCGTCATCCCAGACGGTCTGCGGCTGAAGAATCCCCTTGACATACCGTCGGTTCCGGAAATGCAGCTTGTCAGCGAAGGCGAGCGGCTCTCGCGGGGCAATGGTGAAAACCTGGTCTGTTTTGCGGGCGGTGGCGTTTATGATCATTTTATTCCGGCGGCGGTGGGGACCATTATCAGCCGTCCGGAGTTTATGACGGCTTACACACCCTATCAGGCTGAGGTATCGCAGGGCACGCTACAGGTAATATACGAGTTTCAGACCCACCTCTGCCGCCTGACGGGGATGGATGTGGCCAACGCTTCGATGTATGACGGCGCTACGGCAGCGGCCGAGGCAGTCATTATGGCCACCGGAGTGACCAGGCGAAAGAAGGTGGTGGTTTCGGAGACGGTCAATCCCCTGTACCGGGACGTTATCGCAACGTATCTGTCCGGCCGGGATGTGGAGCTGGTAGCGGTTCCGATGAAGGACGGCACCAGCGACATCGACCGAATAGAGGACGTCGTCGACGATAGTACGGCCTGTCTTTTGGTGGCGCAGCCCAACTTTTTCGGTCTTCTCGAAGGAGTTGAGTCGGCAGCGGAGGTGATACACAAAGCAGGGGGCAAGCTGATTATGGCGGTAGACCCGATCGCGCAAGCGATCCTTAAGACACCGGGGGAATACGGTGCCGATATAGTAGTTGGCGAGGGTCAGCCGCTGGGAATGCCAATCTCGTTTGGAGGACCGCTACTGGGATTTTTTGCGGCAAGGAAAGAAATGGTCAGGTACATGCCCGGTCGTATTGCCAGTCGCACTAAAGACGTTGACGGTCGGGAGGGCTTCGTGCTTACCCTTCAGACTCGAGAGCAACATATTCGCCGAGAGAAGGCAACCTCCAACATTTGCACCAACCAGGCCCTGTGTGCCACGGCGGCGTCGGTATATCTGACCCTGATGGGCAAAACCGGACTGGAGCAGGCAGCCCTGCTGTCGGCAGAGAAGGCGCAGCAAGCGGCCCGCAAACTTTGCGAAATAGAGGGAATCGAGGCCTATTTCGATGGACCGTTCGTTCGGGAGTTTCCCTTGCGCACGCCCATGGGAGCGCAAAAAGTCATAATGGCTCTGCTGCAGAATGGTTTGCTGGCGGGAATAAACGCCGGTCGCTGGTACAAGGGGTTGGATGACTGCCTGATAATGGCCGTCACTGAGAAAAGAACAGACCACGAGATACAGATGCTGGCCGACCGGCTTAAGGAACTGACAAAAAGTGGCGTACTGTCCAGTATGTAAAACGGAAGTGGAGGACGATACGGCGAACTGTTACATCTGTGGCCACGAACTTGAGCAGAGCCAAGAGTCGCAGTGGGTAATGGTGGGGGAGATTGAGGATAAGCTTTCGGCCGATTTCGGAAAAGAGGTGCTGAAATCATATAATATCCCGGCGGTGGTGTTTTCGCGTTCAGGTTTTTTTGGTGATATCGGACTCCCACTGAACCCGTTCTATAAGCCGGGCTCGGCGCGTTTTGAGGTTTCGGTGCCTGAAGAATTTAGCGAAGAAGCGGCCGACATACTGGAATTGACGCTGGGAGCCAAATGGCACAGGAAGGAAGATTGATTGTCATACTGCCCTGAATGTAGATACGAGTATCCGCCCGAGCTGGAAACCTGCCCCGAGTGCGGCGAGCCCCTGGTGGCCAAGATCTCGGAGAGTTTCGCCCCGGCCGTCAGTCCCGATGACAGCTGGGTCCTGGTGGGCGGTGTGGCAAGTGAAACCAAAGCGAAAGTGGCACGGGGGTCCCTTGACTCCAACAACATACCTTCGGTCTTCATGCCGGCGAAGCTGGAGGCCCCGGATAGGAAAAGGGAGATCAGCCTTGACCCGGCGCTTCGCGGGACCGGAACCGACTTGATTCTGGTGCCGAGGGAGTTTGGAGATGAGGCGAGACTGTTGTTGCAGGCCGTGCTTGGAGATGAACTGATTGAACCGGTTGTTGACAACCCGTTAATCTAAAATAGATGACAGGAGCATCCATGCGCAGAATTTCCGTTTTGACATCATTGCTGTTAGTTGCCGTGATGGCCATGTCATGCGGTCAGAAGATTCAGGAGCCGCTGACTGAGGCACCGTTCTTTGTGACCTTTACCGAGGCCAAGCAGGCGGCAGTTGACGGCAAGCCCATCCTGCTCGATTTCTTTACCGATTGGTGAAGGTGGTGCAAGAAACTCGACACGGTCGTGTTGAAAGATTC
>CP070756.1:963986-966828 GCA_020348905.1 Candidatus Zixiibacteriota bacterium | reverse complement strand
TCGAACCCCAGCCAGGCCTTCGGATAAAGCAGACAGACCAGAACGTAAATGAGAATCGCCAGCAGCGGGAGCTGGATATAGGTCAGACGGCTGTAAGTGTGGGCTTTCCGAATCACATACTGTCCGGCACAAACTTTCTCGCTTCGCACGATATTGTGATCATGTATGATTTCTTCGAGGCGGTCGACGCCAACCAGGGTCAATCGACGCCGGGGATATTTCTGCTTCAGGGGAGCCAGGTGATCCTGGGCCGCCTCCAGGTTCCCATGCGGCAGAACCAGGTACTTTACGTGCGAACAAAAGGCTCGCTCGACCTTGTGCTGCAGAGTGTCTTCATTGACCGGCGGGATGTTGCCCTCGCTATCGATGCTGCCGGTGAAAGCCGCACCGGTGGCAATGCCCCGTTTGTAACGCAGTACCTGGCCTGACAGCATTTGAACCAGGGTAACCAGAGCCGCACCCAGCCCGATGGAATCACCTGTGAAAGAATGATCCGAAGGCAGAATGCGGAAATGGGCGTGAATGAAATCGCCGCGGCGTATCCTGAACTCGGGTTCGGACAGTAGCCTCTGGACCGCCGACAGGGCATGATAAATCGATCCCACCAGGGGATCATCGGGGCTTTTCAACTGGTGCTCGAAAGTCACCTCATGCGAGTCGGCGGCGGCTGATGAATATTGCGCCATGGCCCGAAGGGCGCGCAGACGGCCGCGCGAATCCGGCTGATTATGGTGTTCTTCGACAAACAGGCATTCCAGCTGGGAATGCGAGGTCTCGTCGCGCAGTATTTCCCAGTCGCGCAGGATGCTCTCGAGTCGGCGCGTGACGGGATCATCGGCCATCCCCCGCTTTTCCGTCAATAGTCTGAGCGTGTCCAGTTCGTTAAGACCGGAGGGAAGTTCAACCGCGGTACGCTGGAGCTGCTTGGTGCCGTTGAAAACCGTTTCAAGAACCTTCAGGCCCGATTCCGCTTCACCGATATAGAACAGCCTCACTGCCTGCTCCACCCCGACCGCCCTTCCGGCGCTGGCCACGTCATCGCTCATTGATAGCCTCGCGGATGCCGCCTCAAGTGACGAGAGCATCGCAAAGACACTTTCCAGCTCTTCGACTCTCAGGTCGACCAGGTGTTCGGGTTGACAGTGATTGATGACGAGTTCTGTAAACTCGCCTATGTAGCTGTCAAACGTCCGGTTGTTGAGCAGAGGCTTAAGAAACGGCCAGAAAGACATCATACGAAGCAGACGAAAATCCACCACGGGGTTGCGCTTGAGGGCCGACTTAAGCTTTGAAAATTGCTCTTCGAGTGTGACGGATCGCGAAACCATAAGATGCGTTTAGCTGCGAATGAGACGGGTGTCTATCGAGCTATGAGTTCCCTCCATCTCGAAATACAGAACATGTCGTGCAACGCGCCGGCGACCCGGTAACCCCTGACCTCCCGCGGGATCACCGCGCTACTGTAATCATCTCTGCCCCGATTAAGTCCCCTTCTCGCTTACTGACCGGCTTTTGGTGAGTTTTCTCGCAGCTGTGGCCCGATGGTGATAAGCGATAGTAAAGGATAAGACTATTGGCCGTGAAAGTCAATTGTGGTTGGGTGGCGGGTTCGAATCCCTCAAAGTTCGGGACAGGAACGGACCTGCCCTACCGAGAACAGGCAAAGAAAAGCCCCGCACCGGGGGAGGGGAACGGCACGGGGCATGTTAAGGCGTCACTGTTGTCAGATCATGTGCTCGTTGATCCGGACGCCTCTTTCTATATTTCGTCACCTAACGCTCGCAGGTGCGTCAGGGTTTCCGGAAACTGCCACAGTTTAAAAAAAAGCAAATCAAAAATCAAGACTATTTTAGACCTGAAAACAATTTCAAGGCAGTTTTCGGGTGACTTTGGAATCAAAACCATTACTGGCTCCCTTGTCAAGCTTAACAAAGGTAAAGACTACTTTTTTGAATCATTTTTGGCTATACTCTCATCAAATGAACGAAAGAGAACTGGTAACGAAAGCCCAGGCCGGCGATTTTCAGGCCTTTGCGACCCTGGTTAACGCCAGCAAAGGCCGAATCTACGCCCTGGCACTCAAAATGACCGCCAACGAGCAGGATGCTGAGGATATAGTCCAGGAGACCTTTTTGAAAGCAATCGACAACATCGAGCAGTTTCGCGGCGAATCATCGTTTGGCACCTGGCTTTACTCGATCGCCCTCAACCAGGCCAGGGCCCATCTGGCCAAACAGAAGCAAACCGATTTAAAGCCAATTGAGGACTACCTGCCGACGAAGTCAGCCGATGATCTCCACCGCCCGGACACCCATCGACTGTTCGACTGGAAAGACCCTCACCAGCAACTCGAAGATCAAGAGCTAAAAGAGATTATCGATACTGCTGTTGCCGAGTTACCAGTGACGTATCGTGAGGTTTTCCTGTTGCGGTATTATGAAGAGCTGTCAATCAAAGAGATCGCCAAACTAATCAAGGAATCAGTAGCATCGACCAAATCACGGGTCCTTCGTGCCCGTCTCGCCTTAAGAGACGCTATTTCGAAGGCCCTGGAGGATAGATATGGGACGCAAGTGTCTTGACTACGTAAATGACCTCAATGACTATCTCGACGGCGAGCTGGATCCTTCGCTGTGCGATGAGATCGAAAAGCATATCGGCCACTGCGAGAATTGCCGCATCATGGTCGACACCATGAAACAGACGGTAACGCTCTGCCGCGAAGGCAAGCCGGAGAAGCTTCCCGCCTCGCTCGAGGACAAGCTGTCGGGGATGCTCAAGGCCCGCTGGGAAAAGAAGTTCGGGAAGTAAGGGCGGTCAAACTTCAGGGCTTGGTCATGGC
>CP070756.1:961225-963886 GCA_020348905.1 Candidatus Zixiibacteriota bacterium | reverse complement strand
CGGCTATCGTTTATGATTACCCGGAAGAAATCAAGGCGTTCTACATGTACGTCAACGATGATGGCAAGACAGTTCGAGCGATGGATGTTCTTGTGCCGAGAGTGGGCGAGATTATCGGCGGCAGCCAGCGTGAACATCGTCTCGACGTTCTGACCGAGCGCATCAAGAAGATGACCCCGGACAATATGGATGCTTACGAGTGGTATCTTGATTTGCGCCGTTGGGGCACGATGCCTCATGCTGGTTTCGGTCTTGGTTTTGACCGCGCCGTCATGTACATCACCGGCATGGCCAACATCCGCGACGTAGCCACTTTCCCCCGCGTTCCCGGCTGGGCCAAGTTTTAGGCATGGTGGTCCCTGAAGGACCCGCGGGAATTTCCGTGTAACGACATACCCATCATTGGCTTTACCCCGATCTGGGTTGGTTTGCCCATTTTTTGGTTTTGGCGGGTCTCCTCTCGGTGATAGCGACGAATATCCAATGCATTAACCGTATCCAAGGTTATGTGCCTATTGCATTTACTTGTTTCAATTCGTTTGCCCATTTTTTGGTTTTCGCCGGGCGTTGTGCCCGTTGAATCTTCAGATTCAACGGGCCACGTCCGGGCATAGTTCTTCCATATGAGGCGCGTTGCGGAGTATCAACATTGATTGTGTAGGGAAATTGTCAGCCGGTTTGTAGGGGTTCAAAATTTTGAACCCCTACGAAAGATGCCATGACGGCAGGGGGGGCAGGATCACAGCGAATCCGCACGGCGGGTTCGAAGACGGACCCGCCCTACTAAGAGTAGAGGCAGGCGATAGAGCCTGCCTCTATGTGCAGATCTCCCCTGGACAGTGTCTATTTAAGGAGGACCATCTTTCTGGTCTCGGTCATATCACCGGCTGTTAACCGGTAGAGATAGACACCACTTGCCACTTTCGAACCATCAAAAGAATAATTGTGAACGCCCGCCTCAAGACGGCCTTCATACACGGTCGTCACAACCCGGCCCAACAAGTCGAATACCTGCAGTTTGACGTGGGCTGCCTGAGGCAAAGCGAATGACATCGCCGTGGTAGGATTGAACGGATTAGGATAGTTCTGTTCAATACGGAACTCGTTTGGCAAGGCCACATCCGAAAACCCCTTATACACCATGTGGCTGACAGGGATTACCCCGGCCGCCACCAGCTGGCCTTTGTTGATAGTTTCGCAGACGGTCTTGACACTGTCGTCGTTGGACGGGTCACCGTCCTTGATCAACCTGGCCGTAAGAGCCACGGCGTCGGCCGCGTTACGCCCGTCCTCGCTCACGATAGTGGTATTACCGACACGATTGGAGGCGAAATTCAGCAACAGCGCGAACAACTGCTGACGGGCACCGTCTTCGACCGGCTGGTCGCCGCGTACCATCAGCACGTTCTTGGCGTCCTCGAAATCATAATTTTCCAGGTCCGTGTAAACGCCCAGAATTTGAAAGTGCGCGTTCACTGTCGCCAGGAAAGCCGTCAGGTCGGCCTCGGTTTCGTGGGCCGTACCGTGACCGGTCAGATAGACATCGAACTGGTGTTTCCAGTATCCCACTGTCCGGCAGTCGTTGGCCACCGTGATGGGTGTCAGGGTGAAATCGACCGCTTCGCAAGGGTTGGCCGGCTGAACGTCATGCTGGGTTTCTGACGGCGACACGGTGAAATTAAGCGGCGTAACCATCATAACCGAGTAGTTACCGTACGGAACATCGCAGAAGAAGTAAGCACCGTTATTGTCGCTTATAGTCGGCTCACCGACCTGGTTGTTGAGATCGTCGATGAGCTTGACAGTAACGCCGCCGGCGGCTGAGCCATCATCGATCAGCATACTGCCGCAAATATCCGCATCGAGAGGCGGCAGGACGGTGTAGGTGGCATATTCTTCCAGTCTGGTTTCGTAGTCCTCGACGAAGTATGTAATCGTTTCGGTGCCGGTCCACCCTTCTGGATAGGTAACTGTAATCTGCGAGTTCTCAATTGTCACCGATAGGTTGATCATATCTTCGGCGCCCCACACCGTTTCGCACATGGACATATGCAGGAAATCCGCCGGGGCGAATTCTTCGCCGCTGAAGATGGTCTGGTCGGCTACCGGCCCAATATCGGTGTCGCACGGAATCTCAATAATCTGGGCCCGGGCGGGGTTTGTGGCCAAGCCCAAAAAAAGCACGACCGCCAGCAGCAGACCGGTTGTAAGGAGTGTGAATCGTTTCATCGTTTCCCTCCGAGATTTCCCCGACGCGACCCATATCCAACTTTCGAACGCAAGTCATATGGGATCCCATCAGGTATGGTAATTGTGTCATCTATCAGGGTATATATCATTACCGGTTCACTCGATAATCTGGCCCGGCTCATGCCAGTGCCCCCGTCAGGGCCAGGCAGGCGGCAACGAGCACAAGCCGCAACAGCAGCGGTAATCTTTTGCTCATTTTTGAACTTCTCATCAAAATGTCCTCCTCATCTGCGCGAGATTTATTTCATCAACACCATTTTGCGTGACTGAATGAAATCGTCAGCCGTCAAACGATACAGGTAAATTCCGCTGGCTGCTGATCGGGCGTCCCACGTAAAACTGTGCCAGCCGGAAGTAAATTCGCCATCAGCCAGAACCGCAATCCGCTGGCCCAACAGGTTGTAAATCTCT
>CP070756.1:933171-961125 GCA_020348905.1 Candidatus Zixiibacteriota bacterium | reverse complement strand
ATGCCTACGATATCTCCCAGGAGGCCTTCCTGAGAGTCTATCGATCAGCCGATACCTACGACTCCAACCAGCCCTTTCTGCCCTGGTTCTATACTATAATCTCCAATTTATGCCGCACCTGGCTCAAACGACGCAGCCGACGTGACAACAAGATGGTTGATGTCGACGATGCTTCATATCTCCTGGTCGATTATGCGAATCCTGAAACCAGTCTCGAGCGCAAAGAGATTGTCGGCAAACTGCGCCAGGCCCTTATGCAGCTTCCCTTTGATGATCGGGAGATAATCATGCTGCAGCATTTTCGCGGCATGTCCTACGACGAGATCGCCGGACTGCTTGGCATTCCCCGGGGCACGGTGATGTCACGATTGTACTATGCCCGCAGGAAACTGGCGGATTCAATGAGGCAATTCTATGAATAGGGATAAACGGGAACTACTGGCCGGCTACGTAGATGGCGAGCTTTCGGACGAAGAGCGCGAGGCTTTTGAACGAGAGCTTGAGCGAGACCCGCAGCTCCGGGCCGAACTGAACGAATTTAGGAAACTCAAGGAGGTCACGGGTATGATGCAGTATGCTGACCTGCCCGATGAAGTCTGGGACGGTTACTGGCAGAATGTGTACCGCAAGTTGGAACGTGGTATCGGGTGGATACTCTTTTCCATCGGCGCCATCGTGCTGCTGTCGTTCGGGGTCTACCAGTTCTTCCTCGAACTGTTCTCCGACTCTGACGTGCCCACAATTGTCCGGATAAGTGTCACTGTCCTGAGCGTAGGAGTCGTGATTCTGCTGGTATCGTTTGTCAGAGAAAGGCTGTTTGCTTACAACCGCGACCGTTACAGAAAGGTCATCAGATGATTCTGGCTACAACTGATCAGATCGCCGGCAAGAAAGTCGTTAAGATTCTCGGGCTGGTTAAAGGCAACACCATCCGCGCTCGCCATGTCGGTCGTGATATTGCCGCTGTTCTTCGCGGATTGATCGGCGGCGAAATCAGCGAATACACCAAACTCATCGCTGAATCGCGTGAGCAGAGTATTGACCGGATGGTTGAAGAGGCCCGCGGTATGGGTGCCAATGCGATAATCATGGTACGCTTTAGCACCTCGCAGTTGTTGTCCGGAGCGGCCGAGCTTCTGGCATACGGGACCGCGGCGCTTGTCGAAGACGAATAGCAGCCGTCTCGCCATCAGCATTTCCGGCCAAACTGTCATTAGTTGACTTAAGGCTGATGGCCGGTTTTATTCCTCTCATGAAAGGGGAATCAACTTCAGGTCATCGGTGGCGAGTCTTGCTACCCCCGCAACCGATCATATTCCTGATCGGCGTATATGTCGTCGGCATGCTCTTTTTCAGCCTGCTCCGGACTATTCTCCTCTTCAATTATCCGGAACACGTCGAGGGCGAAGCTGTTTCGCAGATCATTGCGGCCTTCCTGATCGGGTTGCGTTTCGACCAGATAGTCGTGCTTGTTTCGCTGGTACCGTTAGCGCTGTCTCTGCCGTGGCTAACTGCCGGCTCCATCGCCAGGCGCCGCCTCATCCTCGTCTACCTCACCGCCGTCTTTGGGATCCATTTCCTGCTCCTTTTGGCCGAAATAAGATTCTATTTCTTCTTCGACTCGCGCCTCAACTTCCTCGCTATTGAGTACATAGACGAAGGTTCCATGTTCGGCAATCTCATCATCAGCGACCCTGGCTTCTTCCCCACTCTGATTGCCTGGCTAATTCTGCTGACCGTGTTTACCCTGGTCTTACTGTTTGTCAGACGGAAAGTGTTCGCCAAACCGGAAAAACGAGACTGGCTGAATCGTACCATCTACTTTGTCATCGTCCTGCTGCTGTTCGCCCTGGGAATACGCGGTCGGATAAGTCTGGCCCCGATGGATTGGGGCGTGGCCTATTTCAGCCAGAACCGGTTTCTCAACCAGCTCGCCCTTAATGGCGTGTACACCCTCGGCCGCAATCTCACCGAAAGCAGTCGCGATCCGCGCCTGGTTTACCTGCCCGAAGAAAAGCGGTTTCCTTTGGTCGAATTCGAAACTGCCCTTCGGACCACGCAAGAGATGCTCCAGGATGAACGCAATGAATGGCTCGATCCGGCCGGCTCACTGCGGCGTATAACCCGGCAGCCGCAAGCGGCCTTTGGCTTCAAGCCGAACGTCATCCTGATCATGTCTGAAAGCTGGACCGCCGATTTGACCGGAGCGCTGGGTGATATTCGCAACCTCACGCCGAACTTCGACAGCCTGGCAAAACGCGGCGCGCTGTTCGAGAATTTCTACGCCTGCGGCACGCGTACCAACTATGGCGTCGGGGCCGTGCATTGCTCGTTTCCGGCCATACCCGGTCGAGCCATAATGAAACGATACAATGCCGGTCATCCCTTTGTTTCTCTGCCCGAACTGCTCGACGAGCGTGGCTACTTCAACGCCTTTATCTATGGCGGCGACCTCGCCTTCGACAATATGGAGGGATTCTTGCGGGAAAAGAAGTTTCACGCTTTCTTCGGCGACCGGCAACTGGGGCTCGACCTCTATTTCTCGAAGTGGGGCATACCCGATCACATCCTGTTCGAAAAGGCGGCCGCCCTGATTGACAGCTTTCCCCGACCCTTTCAATCAACCGTGCTGACCCTGTCCAATCACGAGCCGTGGGACCTGCCGGATTCCTCGGTTCGCAGATACTTCGACGATGCCGACAGCTCGAAGACATTCAACAGCCAGATCTACGCCGACTACGCCCTGGGCAGGTTCTTCAGTTTGCTGGAAAATAACCCGGTGTTCGACAGCACCATTGTCATCTTCGTCTCCGACCATGCCAGGTACGGGTCCAGCCGGTTCGCCCTTGACCCGGGGTACTTTCATATTCCGTTTCTCATATATGCTCGGGCCCTTCTGCCACATTTGGCCAAAAGATACTCCGAATTTGGGTGCCAGACCGACATCCTCCCCACCCTGATGGGTTTGCTTGGAAGTGACTATACCCATGCCAGTTGGGGTCGCGATCTTTTTCACCTGCCCGATGGCGATTACGGTTTCGCCATAATGAACCTGGGCCACCGCATCGGGTACGTTGACCGCCACTATCTATATGTAGAGGAGCTGGGCGGATTGAACGGTTACGGCGCCACGAATATATCAGACCTGGAAGAAACCTGGTTCGGATACACCACCCTGAAAGAGATGAACGTAATCGGACAAATTCACAGCAATGAAAACTGGCTGAAAGTATTGAGCAGCAGCATCGACAGCCGAAATTTATTCGCCAATATGCACGCCATTAACCGCATAGGTGTGAAGGGCCGGGGGCATTTACTCGTTCAAACCCTGCCCTACCGCGATACGTCGCTCACCACTGTGCCTGCCGTTGAACCCGAAGGATTAGTCTGGGCCAGAAAGAGACTTCGGCACTATGTTCAGGCCGCCGATCAGCTCTCGACGCCACGGGAACCATAGAAGCATCCCCCATCGCACTGAATACAATTCGGCTTACTCGAGCGGACCCACAACTTTTTCCACCTCGTCGAGCAACTCACATGATTTGATCAGCTGCTTCATAGTGGTATTATCTGGGTACAGGGGTCGATCAACATCGAGAAACTCAACGTGCCGCCTGACGACTTCTTTGGCTTTCGATACACCCGCACCAAATTTATACTCCCGGAAATCAAGGGCCTGGGCGGCAGCCATTACTTCGATTCCCAGCACACCGTAGGCGTTGTCAAGTATCTGGCCGTTCTTGATAGCCGTGTTCATCCCCATCGAAACGAAATCTTCCTGATCGGCAGCGGCCGGAATGGATTGAATTGATGCCGGTGTGGAGAGAATCCTCTGCTCTACAATGAGTGAATCGGCGGTATACTGGCTCAGCATTAATCCCGAAAACATTCCGGCCCCCTTTGTCAGGAAGGGCGGCAGACCAACACTCAGGGCCGGGTTGTTAAGACGGTTCATTCGCCGCTCGGACATTACACTCACCATCGTGATGCAGGCTCCCACCATATCCATCGGAACCGAAACCGGTGTTCCCTGGAAATTGGCTCCGGACAGATGAAGATTCTCGTCCGGGAAGAAGACCGGGTTGTCCCCCACTCCATTCAGTTCGATCTCTACCTGGGCGCGGGCATAGGCCAGCGCGTCATGGGCGGCGCCGATTACCTGCGGTGTTGACCGCATCGAGTAGGCGTCCTGAACCTTACACTTGACCCGACCCTCGGCCAGATCGCCGCCGGCAATCAGTTTGCCGATTGCCCTGGCACTGCGCACGGCACCCGGGAATCCACGGACCTCATGAAGTTTGGGAGTGTACGGTTTCATGTTGGCCTTAAGTGCCTCCAGCGACATGGCAGCACCTATCTCTGCTTGCTTCAGCCAGCGGTTGGCATCGTAGAGCAATAGAGCGCTCATGGCGGTCAGCAGGTTGGAACCGTTAATCACAGCCAGACCGTCTCTGGCTTTCAAACCGGGAATCGGTATGCCCGCCCTGTCCATGGCTTCCTTGCCGTCCAGCAGTTCCCCTTTATAGTAAGCCTTGCCCTCCCCCATCATGAGCAGGGCTATCTGAGACATGGGGGCCAGATCGCCGCACGCCCCCACCGAACCCTTCTGGCAAACAAACGGCGTTACTCCTTTGTTGAGCATATCGACCAGCGTCAGGGTGACTTCGGGGCGCACCCCTGAATTGCCGTGGGCATGGACATTTATCCTGGCTGCCATGGCACCGCGTACATATTCAATTGGAGCCGGATCACCAATTCCGGCCGAGTGATTGTAGATCAGGTACTTTTGAAACTGTTTTACCTGTTCGTCATCGAGCACCACTTCTGAAAACTCGCCGATACCGGTGTTGACACCATACATTATCTCTCGAGCCTCGATTTTCTTTTCCAGCATGGCCCGGCATTTTTCGATTCTCGCCAGGGCATCGGGGTGAAGCTCTACTTTTTCATTTTCCCGCCCTATCCTGACCAGCTTCTCGATCGTCAGTGCCGATCCGTCTAAACTTATTGCCATAACTGATTCTCCAAAATAATTGCGTTCTATACTGGGGATTATAACGAATGTGGTTCTGAAAAGCCTTAAGGAATTTATGTGTCCTGAAGGCCCGAACCGGAATTGGGGGTGTAGCGGGTCATCACCTTGGTAACCGGTCTGATCCGCTTCTGACAGCCATCCTGAGATACAAATGAGCTCGTCATAACGTCACCTCCGAGTCTATTCAAAAGATAACCGGCAAAAAGAGGTTGTCAATCTAATTCGGCCAACTCTTATTGTCATTATGACCGAACCTCCCCTGCTGTCAGACTTTATCGCCAGTCAGGTCTTCGTTGCTTTTGACACCGAAACTACCGGCATGTGGGCGCCAATCAACCGCATCGTCGAGATTGGAGCCGTCAAATTCAGTCTCAAATCCGGCGTCGTGGATACCTTTCAAACTCTGGTGAACCCGCAGCGAAATATACCCGACGATGTCATCGAAGTACACGGCATCACCGACGAGATGGTGAAGCACTCTCCCCTTATAAAGCCGGCCCTGGAACGGTTCATGTCCTTTTGCGGACCCGAATCCGTGCTGGTCGCCCACAACGCCCCGTTCGACATTTCTTTTGTTGGAAGTGAATTGGACCGCGCCGGATTGGAGTTCGGACCAAACCCGATTCTCGACACAGTCGACATTTATCACCGCTATTTCCCGGGCCTTGCCTCTTACTCCCTGCTCAATCTGGCCCGGCAGTTCGAACTGGCTCAAAACCAGGAACACCGAGCTCTGGGAGACGCTCGCCTGGTTTACGGACTTGTCGTCAATGCCGCCCCCGGCCTGGGTGAGATTGAAAACGCTATCGATTTGAAGAACAGGTTAACGACCTATCAAATGGAATCCTGGCAGGGTGAACCGGTTACCCTCCCCGATGACTTCAGCGATCTGCAACGGGCTATGGTCGAAAGTCTCCGGGTTGAAATAGATTACAACCACCCGGTGCGGGCTTCCGCCACCCGCATAATCCGCCCTCAGCAGGTATTCAGGTTGGGCTCGATATTCTATATCAACGCATATTGTGAAATGGCCCGGGGCGAGCGGACCTTTCGATTGGATAGGATTCTGAGGTATAAAATTCTCGCCGATCAAAACAGCAGCCGTTAGCCGCCCTCGGAGAGCCGGGCGGCAAACTCCTGAATTTGGGGTGCGCCCGGTGCAATTCGGCGCAATTGCTCAAGATACTCTGCTGCCTTCTCGGTTCTGCCGAGTTTTAGAGCCGCGTCAATTACGCAGCAGTAGATACCCACCTTTGCACTCTCAGGCACCCTCGGCAGAGCAAGGGTCAGGTAGTAATAGGTCGAGTCCGGAATTTGGGCCATGGCATAGCAGTAACCCAGGTTGACTAACTGGTTGAGAGAATCCGGCGCCAGCCTGTAGGCTTTTCGAAAATAAGGCAGGGCCCCACCAACATCGCCTGTATTACTCAACCCGATGCCCATCTCGGTGAGTGCCTCGACGTGATTCGAGTCAACTGCCATCGCCTTCGCTGCCCAGGACGCACTGCTGGCATACTGCTGACGAATTCGTTCGATCTTCGACATATTAAGCAAAAAACGCACCTCGTCGGGCTTGATATCAAGTCCCAGGGCAAGATACTTCGCCGCCGAATCCAACTCGCCGTCACGATAATATATGTCACCGAGATTGAAGCAGGCCTGATACGAGTCCGGAAAGGACTCGAGTCTTCGCTTGAGGTACTTGAGAGCAAGATCGCCGCGACCGGCCCCGGTCTGAAGGATCTTTGCCCAGGCAATGCATCGTCGCGAAATATCATAACCCGGCTGATAGTGGTCATCTTCAGATAACAGGCTGTCCAGACGTGTAACAGCCAGATCGGGATGCCTCTTTTCATACAAGTTCCCCCCCAGATGAACTATAGCGACGACGGTTATGGCCACGACCCATTGGGGGGAAATCTTCCTTTTAGGAAACAGCTTCACAAACCTGTAAGCAGCCCAGAGCGTCAGCGGGAAACCGTAAAAAGAAAGCAGGTCCCAATCGCGCGAAGCGCCTATTCCAGGGTCGATCCAGAAGGCCGTAAGAAACGCCAGCAGGGCCGCCGTACCCATAAGTCCGTCCTCCGGTCCTGCGGCCAGAGCTTTTTTTCGGGCCGCAATAAGCGTGAATATCAACAGCGTTATTCCCGGCCCGCCCACGAGCATCAGTTGGTTCAGAACATCGATCAGATGAGTTGGCGAAACGGACCAGTAAGAGTGCGACAGGGTCGGCAGCAACGACACAAATATGGGAACATCCATCAATTGCGACACGGCTATGAACAGAACCGATCCCAGAATAAACAGAAGGCTGATAGCAGGTAGTCGAATGCCAAGCAGGCGGTTCCCCGCCGGTCCGCTTCGAATAAAGAGCGCCATAATGGCCACCACTATGAACGACAGAGTTATCATGTGAAAAAGAAAGGCCAGCATTGAAAACATCACCAGTCCCGCAAGCCCGCGCCTGTCTCGGGCATACCGGATGGCAAAGCTGAGTGACCATAAAGACATCGAGGTTGCCCAGGTATAGTTCTCAACGTAACCGAAAAACAGGATGGTGCTGGAACTGGTCAGAGCGGCCAGCAAAAGAAAAACACGCGTCGTCGAATCTCCGGTAAGCTGTCCGGTTATGCGGACGAGAGCCCACACCCCAACCATGCCGCCCACGGCGTTTATAAGGGCATATATCTCTTCTCCGCTCAGGATCTCCAGTCCATTTATCATGTGAAACAGATAATGGTGAAAGTAGACGGCGAGCGGCTGAAGATAGTATTGACGGTATAAGACGACCGTGGTCGAGTCCACCGTGTCGTTTAAGATCGTGTAGCCATCGCCGTAAATTAGAGCCTTTGACCTGAAATAGAAAAGGATTGCGGTTATACCGATCGACAACAGTACCACCAGAACAAATCTCGCCGGCCCGCGGAAAAACTCGCCAACAACTGCAAGCTTGCCGAATAATCCGGACGTCGTCCGGGTGACTGGTGATATCAGCAGCAGAATAGCCCCGGCAAAGACAACGGACACTGCCACCGGGTCAACGAGGCTCCAGTAGTTGAATCCCCATGTGCCGCTCCCCGGAAAGAAGAATCCCACCAACTGAAGCAGCACCATCGCCAGGAACGGTGTCGTAAGCAGTAACGGACTCAATCTACCCGGCATGGCTGCCGATACCTCAGAAACCTCTGGTTTGCCGTTCTCCATCGTTCCTTTCATCAGCCGTGACCTGCATTCCGGCTGGTGTAAGCGGCGGTCACCCGGCCACTATTTTAACATATCCCGGAACTCTTCGGGCGTCTTACCGATCGTCATCTTCTCCCAGCGACACATCTCATCCGATGCCATGCCCATTAAGTACTCGACCCGCTTCTGCGCCTTGTACGGTACCTGGAATTCCTTCAGAGTTTCTTCTCCCCCGAAGCTAATTACCGGCGTGAAGACTTTCACCGGCTTTATAAGCACCATCAGAAGTGCTGCCGCACGTCCCACGTATTTGTCGTATATGATCACCTGACGGCCCGGTTTATGGTGTTGCTTCAAGTATCTTATCAGGGGTTTTATGGCCGTGGCCCGGGAACGAAATATGATCCGGTCGCTTTCCGTGATTACCAGCGACCACTTGCTGTTTAGGAATCTCTCGTATGAATACATATACAGCCTGACTCAATTTATACTGCGGTGCAATACCGGTCAAACGGAAATCCCCCGCCAGAGAGGCAGGGGATTTAGATAATTTTGGTGGAGCCAAGGGGGATCGAACCCCTGACCTCTTGACTGCCAGTCAAGCGCTCTCCCAGCTGAGCTATGGCCCCATTGATCGGACCTCCCATAATACCCAAAACACCTGTAATGTCAATAAGTTTATTTATCGGCCGTGGTGGGAGAACCTCCACGAGTCAAACAGAGCATCAAACTACCCACGGCTATTGCCGCCGACACGTAAATAACATTCTTATAACTCATTGTGAATATCTCACCGGCTGTACCCCCACCGGCATAATTGATCTGAAAATACGCAAACAGGGCCGTAGACAACGCCACCCCGATCGACATCCCAATGTTGCGCGTGGTCGCCAGAATGCTCGAAGTTACCGCTCTCTGGTCCTCCCTTACCGAACCCATCAGGGCCGATGAATTGGGTGTATTAAAAACGCCTACCCCGGCGCCTACTACCACCAGGTAGGTGATGATCTGGATGTTTGAAGTGTCGACGTCCAGATTGGTCAACAGCAACAAACCGGCGATTAGCATGCCCACCCCGAGGCTGGTTAAAAGACGATACCCGATCCGGTCGGAAAGTCGTCCCGACAACGGCGCCAGAATGAACATCAATATAGGAAGGATAATTAAGTAAAGTCCGACCTGCTTTGGTTGGAAATGCCTGACCTGTTCCAGATAAAACGGTATCAAAATCAATATGCCCGACAAAGCTATAAACATCAGAAGCATTGCCCCGATTGATGTCCTGAACTGCCGGTTTTTGAAAATATCAAGCCCAATCATGGCCGATGCTTTCTGGGACTCGAACCAGACAAAGGCGGATAGAGCCGCAAGCGATACAAGACCCAGACCCCAGACGCGGTAGTCAGTTATGGCGTAGTCGTTAATCAGCGAAAGAGCCAGGGTTCCTGAAACCAGCCCCAGCGATACCGAAACCGCCCCCTTCAGCTTAAGCTCCTGACCGGGTGAACTGGGAGGTACCGATTGAAAGTACCGGTAAGTCATGTACAGCCCGGCAAATCCGATCGGTATATTGATAACGAAGATCGAAGTCCAGGGCCAGATATCCAGCATAAAACCGCCCAGGGGTGGCCCCACCATGAATCCGGCCGAAACCATCATAACCATCATGCCGATCCCCTTCCCGCGTTCTTCAGGCGGGAAAACCTGGGTTACCATACCGGGACCCACCGCAGCGAACATTGCCGTCCCGATAGCCTGGACTACGCGGCCGAAGATCAACATGTAAATGGTACCGCTCAGCGCGCAAGTTGCGGAGCCGACAATGAATAACGAGTAGCCGAACCGATATGAGAATGAATACCCTTTGATTCCCGACCAGGCCCCGAAAACCAGCATAAGTGAGATCAGTGTCAGGGTGTAAGCAAGAATAACCCAGGCGACAACATCAACCGAACAACCCAGATCGCGGGAAATGGTCGGCAGAGCCACGTTCAAAATTGAGCCATCGAGCGTCGCCATGAAGGTACCCAGCGCTCCGACGGCGAACAGTCGATATTTATGAGTCTCTCGGTGATAACCGGTCAAAACCTGTCGAATTCGTCTAAGTTATTGTCTAAAAAAAGGATTGACAAATTTCACGGATAACCATAACCTATTGACTTCGGATAGTCAACGCCATTTTTTCGAACTTATTGATTAAACAAGTATTACGGACCGCCGTCCCTATGGTAAAACACGGAAAGTACGAGGGGAATGGATAAAGGCATTCCCGAGCTCGTTCAGGACTTCTTAGATGGCGACCAGCGAGCCTTCGAAACACTGGTTGACCGATTTAAACGGAAAATCTACTCGCTGGCGTTCCAGGTGCTCGGTAACCATCTCGATGCCGACGAGGTCGTACAGGAAACATTTGTAAGAGTATATAGGAAGCGCCAAGAACTAAAAGATGTAAGATACTTCTCAAGTTTTGTCATTCGGGTGGCCACCAACTACGCGATTGACTTGCTGCGCAAACGCAAGGGACACAGCGGCATACCAGACGATACCGGTTCCTTGCCAGGCGAAATTCAGCTGGATCTGTCGCGGCGAGTGAAGACACCCAGTGAGGATTTTGAGAAAAAACGATTAATGGAGGAGATATTTCGGGCGTTAGAGCAGTTGCCGCCCCGACAGAAACTGACAGCGATACTTCATGATGTCGAAGGGTACACCAAATCCGAGATTGCCCAGACCTTTGATTGCCCGGAGGCCACTGTTCGCTCGAATCTTCACATAGCCCGCACCAAGATAAAGAAAATATTGAAGCAGCGTTTAAAGTCGAAGGAGTAAAAATGACATGCCACGACGCTTTAACGCTCCTTGAGGATTATGTCGACCAGGAGCTCTCAGCCGGCACCGAGGCACAGCTGAAAAAGCACTTTGCCGAGTGCGCCGGTTGTCGCCGGGAGTTCGACTCGGCATTGCTCCTCAAGGAGTTGTTGGGGCAACACAAACCCCGGGACCCTGGTGAAGACTACTGGTCTGAAACCACGGCCCTCATTCGTGCCCGCACAACTGAATCACTTCGCCAGAGCACCAGAGTAACTGATATAACTGCCTCTCGGTCGCTCGAGCGAGGTGCCTTCACACGCTCCCTTGTTTCGGTTGCAGCCTCCCTGGTGGTGCTGTTTTCGGCCATTTTGCTTGGCACCGGCCACGAGCAACGGTTGGCCAGGATCAACGCTACCGAGCCACCCGTATACATTGCAGCTGCGCTGGAAGAGGTCGTCGACTCCGATAACACTGTTATCGTGACTCGTGACGAAAACGAACGCCTGACCCATGGCATGCTCCTTTTAGGCGCACCCGGCTCGATCGGACGTTTCGTCTCACCTATGGTCATGGCCTCATCGACCGACTGAGGCTGTTAACTGTAATCAGGGAGTTGAAATTGAAAAAAACAACCGCCATACTATTGTTGAGCTGCGCGGTACTCTTGGCCGGAAGCTGCTCAGAGGGCAACCGCCACGTCGACCTTCGCTTCAAGTATGCTCCGGACATGCTGCTCAAGTATGAACAGATATCCAAGGGTAGTGTCAGAGTCATCAAAGCCGACACCCTTTACTCCGAAGAGGCCACGAACTATCACGCCAGCGTCACGCAGGAGGTTACTCGCCTTTTAAACGACACCACCGCCGAAGTAAGGGAGATTGGAACCTGGGAATCCACCCGGCCCAGTGAAGAAGACTCCACCGAAATGGTTACCGAGGAGCGAAGGGTGGAAACGCTGCTCCATATTCTGCCCAACGGAAAAATAGCGGATTTCGAGGTTGTCGATTTGCCCAGAAGGTACCGTGCCAGTTATGTGAAGAGCTATTTCGAGCAGGGCATGCCTGTCTTCCCTTCCGGCGAACGACCCATCGGCTACTCCTGGACCCAGACCACCAAGGTCGTCTTGCCTGAAGAATCCATGGAAGCCTCAACAACGTACGAAATAAAATCACTGGTACGCTACGCCGGCTATGACTGCGCCGTGATCGAATACCAGGGCAACCTGGTCATACCGGTAGATCCTATCCCCGATGATTCCACCCGGCGGCAGGGACTCGACCGCGTGATAATCAAAGGGATTATGTACTTCGGCTACAAAGATGGTCTCATAATTGAGCAGAGGGAGAGCTGGAATGTAGATGGCGAACGCCGCCGGCTGGAAGAAGGCGAATTTGTTAATTTCAGAGTTGAAATCGCCTACACCCAGACCTATCGCCTGCTCAGTAAAGAAACCAAATCCTGAATTTCCCGGACATTGTCTATGAAACCGGCAGCAGGTCTGCCGGTTTTTTGTGCCTGGCTTGATGGAATATGTGACTATCTTTGTATTTACATCCAACGCCCGACTCTCTAAATTGCCATCATGTCACCCAAGCGAGTAATCCTGGTTATCATAGATGCCTGCGGAGTGGGGGAACTGCCCGATGCTGATAAGTACGGTGACTCCGGCGCCGCAACCTTGCCTAATATAGCCGCGGCGGTAGGTGGCCTGAACATGCCCGCCTGTCAGAAGCTGGGGCTGGGCAATATAGCTTCTATCGCCGGCATAGCTCCAGCTGATCAACCTCTTGGATGTTTCGGCAGGATGGCCGAAAAATCACCCGGCAAAGACTCCACCACCGGCCACTGGGAACTGGGCGGCGTTATCCTCTCCAGGCCTCTCCCCTTGTTCCCGGACGGATTCCCATCGGACCTGGTGGCTCAGTTCGAGAACAGAGCCGGTGTGAAAGTAATCGGCAACGTTCCTGCCAGCGGCACGGCCATTATCGATGAGCTTGGCAACAGGCACCTGGAAACCGGAGAACTGATTCTGTACACCTCGGCCGACTCGGTCTTTCAACTCGCCGCCCACGAAGAAATCATACCACTTGAAAAACTCTACGAGATCTGCAGCATCGCCAGGGAATTGCTTTCTGGCGAGTATGCCGTGGCGCGGGTAATCGCTCGGCCCTTCATCGGGAAACCCGGCCGGTTCAAAAGAACCTCCGGCCGCAAAGACTTCTCCCTTTTACCCCCGGGCGAGACTATTCTCGACCGCATGGTAGCCGAAGGATTGTCTACCCTGGCTGTCGGCAAAATCTTCGACCTCTTTGCCCGGAAAGGGTTCACCAGCAGAACCGAAGCCAAATCTAATTCTGATGTCATGACCGAAGTGACTCGAGCGGCAAAGGACGACTCACAACACCGCCTCATATTCGCCAATTGCGTGGATTTTGATATGCTCTGGGGGCACCGCAACGATGTAACCGGGTTTGCCCGCGGACTTGAACAGTTTGACCGGGACCTGGAGAAACTTATATCGGCCCTGCGTGAGGATGATCTCCTTCTTGTCACGGCCGATCACGGTTGCGACCCGACTATCAAAACCTCGACCGACCATACCCGCGAGTACGTGCCAATCTTAACCTATGGCATGAACCTCAACTGCGGCATCAGTCTGGGCACAAGGGACACCTTCGCCGATGTCGCTGCTACTGTTGCCGAACTCTTCGGTCTACCGGCTCGGTTTCCGGGAGAATCATTCTTGAGAGACATTATAAGCCAGGGCACTTAAAGTGGATGATGCACTGTCACATCTGAATAAGCGGTTTGATCACGCCGCCCTGAAACCCGAAGTTACTGAAAAGCAGATTGTGACACTTTGTAAGGAGGCCCGGCAATATGACCTGTTTGCCGTAGCGGTGAATCCGGTCTGGGTTTCATTGGCCCGAAATGAACTCGCCGGAACGGGAATCAGGGTGGTCTCGGTGGCAGGCTTTCCCCTCGGTGCCAGCCGGTCTGAAATAAAGGTCGCCGAGGCCGTCAGGGCTGTCGGCGACGGTGCCCAGGAGATTGACATGGTCGCAAATATCGGCTGGATAATCTCGGGACAATTCGACCGGGCTAAAGACGAGATCAGTACGGTACGCAAGAATCTTCCGTATAACGTATTACTGAAGGTGATAATCGAGTCGGGTTTGCTGACAAAGGGTCAGCAGCTTGAGTGCCTAAAGATTGTTATCGATGGTGGCGCTCAGTTCGTCAAAACATCCACCGGCTTTTTTGGAGGAGCCACAGTTGACCAGGTGGCGAGACTCGTAAAGGCCTCCAAGGGGGGCGTTGAAGTTAAGGCCTCGGGCGGAATTCGCAGTCTCCGGCAGTGCCGGGAACTTCTCGACGCAGGTGCTACCCGGCTCGGCAGCTCCTCGTCGGCAGCCATAATGAACGAGTACCTGAGCAGGCGCGAATAGGAGTACCGACGGGCCCGTCGAGTGAATTCAAATATGGTTGTCAATTGGCGAAAATTAACTATTTTATCATATGTCTGTGCAGCGCAGGAAAAGGCCGTTTATCGGGATGCACTTCAAGTGCTGTAACATCTATGCCAGGGTTTACGTCAACCGTCCGGGAACTGCGTTCGTCGGCTGGTGCCCTCGTTGCGCCAAAAAAGTCGAAGTGAAGATATCGCCGCAGGGGACCGACGAACGGTTTTTTACGGCCGGGTAACCGAATATGGGAAAATCGATGGCTCTGCTGAAATCCAAAATAGTGGTGGTACCTCTCGGCGAGGTCGACTTTATGATGGTCAACAAGCTCGCCGCAGACCTCGGTCCCGTATTCAACCGTTCCATTGATATCCTCAAAGGGATGAAAATGCCCGTCGAAGCCCACAATGTCGTGAGAAACCAGTATTACTGTCTGGTGATTCTTTCCAAACTCGAGCGCCTGAAGGCCAACAGCCGTGAGAGAGTTTTTGCCGTTTGCGAGGAGGACTTATACCTGCCGGAGGAAAACAATGTCCTGGGCTATGCCGACGTTCTCTCCGGTACCGGGATAGTCTCGCTCTATGAGATCAGACAGGAATTCTACGGGCTGCCCGAAGATGACAGTAAAATCTACCCCCGCCTTTTCAAAGAGGCCGTTCACCAGATTGCCCACTTGTTTGATATATCCGATTGCCGCAACCCGAGGTGCGTCAACTACTATAGCCAGATGATGCTTGATATTGACAACAAGACAGAACGGTTCTGCGACATCTGCAAACGGCAGTTAACGGGAATGGTTTAGGTTACCCTCACCGATATGAACCTTGAACAAATCATAGACCTTCTCAAGACCGATCCAAACATCAGCAATAACATCTCCGACTGGAAAACGTATCCTGCCCAACCGGCCAGGTTTGCCGAGTACCCGGCTGATCTGGATAAGAGACTCGTCGCGGCCCTCAGACTCAGAAATATTGATAAACTCTACCGTCATCAGGCCGAGGCTATCGAACATGTTTTGAAGGGCGAAGACGTTGTCGTGGTCACACCGACTGCCTCGGGTAAAACGCTCTGCTATAATATCCCGGTACTGGACCGGATTATGCGTGAACCGTCGGCCCGGGCCTTATATCTCTTTCCGACCAAGGCCCTCTCTCAGGACCAGCTCGCCGAACTGTACGGTCTGATTCAGGAAATTGACGTCGACATCAAAACCTACACCTTCGATGGCGATACCCCCCAGACCGCGCGCCGTCTGATTCGTTCGGCCGGCCATATCGTAGTCACCAATCCGGATATGCTTCACGCCGGGATTCTACCCCATCACACCAAATGGATTAAGCTCTTCGAGAATCTCGAGTATGTTGTGATCGACGAAGTGCACCACTATCGAGGCGTGTTCGGTTCACACCTGGCCAATGTTATCAAGAGGCTGCTTCGAATCTGCCGATTCTACGGATCCAACCCTACCTTCATCTGTTGTTCGGCCACGATTGCCAATCCGGGAGAACTGACTCAGAGAATTATTGGCCGCAAGGTCGCTCTGGTCGACAACAACGGTGCCCCATCGGGCGAAAGACATTTCATCCTGTACAATCCGCCTGTCATCAACAAACAGCTCGGCATCCGAAAATCGGCCGTCAACGAGGCCTCATGGCTGGCGTCGACTTTCCTCAAACACAAGATACAGACCATCGTCTTCGCCCATTTCCGGCTCTACGTTGAGGTTTTGCTCACCTACCTTCAGCGCGAATTGAAAGGTACTTTTGGCAGAGGAATAAGCATAGCCGGCTACCGCGGCGGGTACCTTCCAAACGAGCGTCGACGAATAGAAGCCGGACTTCGCGATGGTTCCATAACCGGCGTGGTATCGACCAATGCTCTCGAGCTGGGAGTCGATATCGGCCATCTCGATGTCTCCATCATCGTCGGTTACCCCGGCTCGATTGCCTCATTGTGGCAACAGGCCGGGCGGGCCGGAAGGCGCAGCAGCACCGCCGTCACCATCATGGTTGCCAATTCAACCGCTATCAACCAGTTCCTTTGTGCCGACTCCCGCTACATTTTCGATCGGACGCCGGAATCGGGCATTATCGATCCCGACAACCTGATTATTCGTACCAATCATCTCAAGTGTGCCACTTTTGAATTGCCTTTCGATAAAACGGAAATTCTGGGCGACGACGGAACCAATGAAATCCTGGATTATCTGGCCGAATCCAATGTCATTCGGGAGTCCGGTGAGAGGTTCCACTGGTCGTCCGAAATTTACCCCGCCCAGCAAATCTCTTTGCGCTCGGCGTCGCCTGATAACTTCGTCATTCTGAATGAATCTAAACAATCGGAAGTCATCGGCGAAGTTGACTACTTCTCGGCGCCCATATTCCTGCACCCTGAAGCGATATACCTCCACGCCGCTAACCAGTACCAGGTAACCGGCCTTGACTGGGAGGGGAAAAAGGCGTACGTCAAGGAAGTCGAAGTGGACTATTACACCGACGCCGAGACCAAGACAGATCTGAAGGTGCTGTCGGTCAACAACGAAACGGATTTTGGGGATGCCTCTATGCAGTGCGGCGAGGTTACCGTGACGAACGTGACCGTTCTGTTCAAGAAAATCAAATTCCACACTCATGAAAACGTTGGGTCGGGCCTGCTCAATCTGCCGGAGCTGGAGATGCACACTACTGCCTTCTGGTATGCATTCCCCGGTGACATTGCCCTGCGGATCGGATTGGATGGTGCCCGGTTCGGTGGATCTCTGCGCGGCCTGGCCAACATCTTGGGCAAGATAGCCCCCCTGTGGGTAATGTGCGATCCGCGCGACCTGCGATCGATTTCGCAGGTACGAGCACCCTTTACCGAGAAACCGACTGTCTACATCTACGAGAATATCCCCGGTGGCGTGGGGCTTTCCGAGAAACTGTTTGGTGAATATCAGCGCCTGTTCGAATCCTGCCGGGAACACGTTAAGAAGTGTGCCTGCACCGACGGCTGCCCGACCTGCATCGGGCCCCCGATGGAAGTTGGTGAGGGCGGCAAAGAAGGCGTCGTTAGACTGCTGGATTACATGCTGGCGGTGGCACCGACATAGGCGGTCCACCCTGCCTTCTCCCCGTCCCTTAAAAAACGCTGAACTTGAAGTACTTCCTGGGATTATCCTGAATATCTGTGATCAGATTGTTCACCCGCGCCATGAGATCAGTCATTTCAGAATGTAAGGCTAAGTCAGTTATATAACGGCGGCATTTCTGACAGGCCGGCCAGGGATGAGTCACAACGCCCAATCAGGAAAACAGAATCACAACGCCTCAGGCGTTGTGACCGGCGAATCTTCAGATTCGCCGGTTAAGACCATCAAAATCAGCACAGAAACAAAACTCATACTGACCTGGCTCAATTGACAAGCCCCGTTTCACAGGATTGTTGACTATATACTTCAGCTTAACATAATACTGCGCTTCAGACGAAATCGTGACTTCATCGAAACCTCGCTGCCACAGCCGGAATCGACCGTCTACCATGAATTGCTCAGGACCAACGATATCGAGAAGTTCTTTTCTATATATAAAGGCGAAATACTTCTTAATATCACGGATAATAGCGCCGATACCGCGGTTACAAGTGCACTCCATCAGAAGGTGTACGTGCTCGGGCATGATTACATAGGCATGCAGGACGTAATCACTGCGCACCTCGTAGAATCGCAAAACTCGGACAAACTTGCGAGCGACCACCTGTCTGGCGAATATTGGAATGAAGTTGTGTACCGAGAAGGTTACAAAGTAAATTTCGTAATCGGATTCTATTCGGATCCTTTTAGGCACTCTGCAGAACCCTCCCCTGCATGAAGCAGCAAACCGAAGACCAGCCCGTTGAATCTGAAGATTCAACGGGCACAAGGCCAGGAAGCCGTTAGACGATAAAAACTCCCTCTTTCCGTCGTAGATATAGCCTTCTGTCAGGCCAATTCCCCCGTCCCCTAAAAAACGCTGAACTTGAAGTACTTCCTGGGATTATCCTGAATATCGGTAATAAGGTTATTCACGCGGGCCATCAGATCGGTCATCTCAGAGTATAAAGCGGTATCGTTCACCAACAGACCAAGATTACCCTCGGCGGCGTTGATCTTACGTAGCAGCGTATCGAGTTTGGCTGTTGACGCACTGAGGTTATCGTACAAAGCCGGGTCGTTTACTAAGCGACCTATGGTACCGGTGTTCTGGTTGACCTTTTCGGAAAGATTGCCGACCGATGTTGCGGTTTTTTCCAGCGACGAGACAATGCTCTCCTGGTTCTTTTGAAGATCTGTAGTTAAGGCTGTAAGCCGGGAAAGTAGTCTCGTCATTTCCTGGTATAACCTGTCATCGGTAGCCATCTGCCCCAGCGTACCTTCTCCCCGATTCATCCGGGCCAGCATGGTGTCGAGTCCTACTACAAAAGAGCGGGCATCATCGATGGCCTCCTCGCCGGCCTTAAACATCGCCGAGGCGTCACCGACATCGATGGTTTCCACCACCTGCATTTCTTCAATAGCCGGTCCCCCCCGCGTTCCGGGGATAATTTCCACGTATTTATCGCCCAGAAAACCAATCGTTCCCAGCTGGACCCGGGCGTCTTTGGTAAGGAGGTTCCACACCGATTTCTTGACCCGGCAAACCACCTCAACCTGGCGCATGGAATCAAGGCTGACGAAATCAACCGATTTTACGTTGCCAACCTCTACCCCGGACATCCAGACCGGTGACCCGGCCACCAGGCCTCCGACGTTTCTGAAGTAACTTACGAATTTCCCTTTGGGGTCGAAAATAGATGTCCCTCCCCCGGAGAACGATACGTAAAACATGATCGCAATCACCACCGTCAACAAGGCGCCGACTTTCAGATTCCCCCACTTGACGACCGTTGTTCTTTTCATATCCAGGGCCTTGGCTCTTGTCCTTTTTGTGTTATACCGGGCTTACCGCAATCTACTAAACCTAATCTTTATAAAAAAATGCTACCTATCAAGAAATTTCTTCTTCTCCACCTCCGCCACCGACAGCCTGAACGGGGCCAGAAACAGAAGCACTTGCGTGTCTCTGCACTCGCGCAACTGATCGAGGTCGCCGCTGAACACCAGCTCGCCATCGCTGATCACTATAAACCGGCTGGCGATCGCGAGCGCATCGGCTATCTGATGAGTGACGACAATAGAAGATATCGTCTTTTCACTGTGAAGTTTGTTGATTAGGGTTATGACATTCTCTGTCGCCTGCGGGTCCAGCCCGGTGGTAGGCTCATCATATAACATTATCTTGGGATCCGTCGATAGCAGGGCCCGGCCGATAGCTACCCGGCGCTGCATCCCTCCCGAGAGATGCTCCGGAAGTTTGTAGACTATTTCATCGGCATCCAGACCGACAAATCCCAGCATTTGTATCGCCCGTTCACCGATTTCATCAGGCGACATTCGAGTATGTTCGAGCAAATAGTAGCCGACATTCTCCCATACTGACAGAGAATCGAAAAGGGCTCCGTCCTGAAAAACCATCCCGATCTTCTTGCGAATTTCCTGTTTCTGCCTCTCTTTCATGCGGCAGACATTCTGACCATCGATGATAATGTCGCCCCGCTGGGGACACTCCAGGCCGAGTATCAGCCGGAGTATCGTGGATTTGCCCGAACCGGACGGCCCCATAATCGCCACAGATTCTTGCTCTTCGATCCTGAAGGATACGTCCTTGATGATGGGACGATCACCGTATGAAAAGTCGACATTCTTGAATTCTATCATAAATAGCCCTTGATAAAAGCGAAAACGACTTTGGTTATAAAGAAGTTCGCCACCAGGATCGTTATCGAGGATAACACTACCGACTCAGTTGTGGCGCGACCGACGCCTTTGGTCCCCCCCTCTGAGCCAAATCCTTTGTAGCAGGATACGAACGCGATGATCATAGAGTAAATCACCGGCTTGAATAGGCCGATGAATATGTTGCCGAAAATCAAGCGTTCATGGACAGCTGACCAGTACATAGTTGAAGTAACGTGGGCTATAAAAATAGCTATTATGTACCCGCCGAAAATGGCAATGGCGTCGCAGATTACGGTCAGCGCGGGAACCATCACCAGCAGAGAAATCAGACGCGGGACAGCTATCTTTCTGATGGGATCGATACCGAAGGCGGTCATGGCGTCGATCTGATTGGATGACTTCATGGCTCCGATTTCAGCTGTGATACCGGCGGCGACTCGAGCGGCTATCATTAGGCCGGTAAGGACTGGGCCCAACTCACGGACAATAGATATCGCCATTATCCGTCCCAGGTAATTCTTGGCACCGAAATCGGCCAACTCTACCGAAAATGCCAGCGCAAACCCCTGACCCGCGAAAATACCCGTCAACACCACCAGGTACAGAGATCCGATACCAATCAGGTACATCTGTTCGCGGGTTTCCACCAGATAAAGCGGGCGACCAAAAATGCCGCGCACCATCTTGAGCGAGAAGAAGAACAGGCTCTGGCTCTCGTAAGCGAAATGCTTCAGCCAGCCGTTTATGAGTCTAATAACTGGCAATCTTCGTTTAGAATCCTTTCCTCTTTAGGAATCGCTGACCGACAGGGGTTGACTCCGTTTGTCAGCAAAACTCTAAAATAGCCCAAATATAATCAAAGACAAGGCATAAATTTGTCGTTATATTTGAACGTGGCAGCGATTTATGCCGCCTCATCCGAGTATGACACAGGCATCGAACGACAAAAGTAAAGGGCACGCCATCGCCCTGTTCTCCGGTGGGCTGGATTCCGCCCTGGCCATCATGCTGATGCTCAAACAGAATATCAGGGTAACCGCTCTGACTTTCATGACCCACTTCGGCTGTGATCTGTCAGACCGGTCCTCCTGCGGTTCAGACCCCTACCCCATGGCTGAGAAATTTGGCTTCGACGTCAAACTCATGCATCTCGGTCAAAAGTTCATCGATATCGTCGAGAATCCCCGTTACGGCCGGGGCAAGAACATGAATGTATGCACCGACTGCCGCATACTGATGCTGACCGAGGCCCGCAAGTTCATGGAAATAGTCAAAGCTGATTTTGTCGTCACCGGCGAGGTACTGGGCCAGAGACCGATGTCACAGGTAAGAAACAAGCTGAACCTGACCGAAAAGCAATCCGGGCTGCGAGGTCGGCTGCTGCGACCCCTGAGTGCCAAGCTGTGTCGACCCACCCAACCGGAGCTAAGTGGCATGGTGGATCGCGAACAATTGGAGGCTATCCAGGGACGGGGTCGAAAGCGACAACTCGAAATGGCCGCGGAGTTTGGCCTGGAGGACTACCCCACTCCCGCTTCCGGATGTCTGCTTACCGATGTCGGTTACTCCAACCGGCTTCGCGACCTGCTGGCACACACCGAGCGCCTGTCATTCGACGACCTGAATCTACTCAAAGTCGGCCGGCATTTCAGACTGGACAAGAACACCAAAATTGTGGTTGGGCGCAATCAGGCGGATAACGAGAAGATTATGAGTTGTCGCCGACCGCATCACGTATACCTGGAGGCGCTGGGGGTCGGCTCACCGGTAACCCTGCTGATCGGTGATGCCACTGAAGAAAACGTCCGGAAGGCCGCCACAATCACGGCCCGCTATTGTGCCGCCAAGAGAATGCCTCAGGTAGAGATCACCGCCAGAGAAGAGCAGCGGGAGTTGAAACTTGTGGTGGAGCCGGCTCGCGACGTCGATTTGAGCTATATTGCGGTAAATTAAACGGAAGGCACCTACCCGATCAAATTAATGGAAAAAGGTCTCGACTATAACGTCGAGACCTTCTCTCTCCTCACCATCCGGGACCAACCTTGGCAGCTCAACCGCCAAGAAAGCTGCCAGGGTGCTCGCGAAGTCAATCGGCTTCGCTGTTTGCCCCGGTGTATAGCCATAGATAGCATCAAATCTCGTGCCCAATAACATCGGGTGCCTGCAAGGTGTTGTCAATCAGCTCCTTAGTAATTCTGTCGAAATTCCTCGCTCCCTCAACAGGCCGGAAAACGCAATTCCTGTGTCAGCCCAGCGCAAATATTACAACAGGCAAAAAAAAACCCCTTCCTCAAAAGAGGAAGGGGTTAATGGCGAATTTTTTAACTGAACAATTTTCTTACTTCAAGTCTCCAAAGCCCAAAAGTATTGTGTTACTTCAACAATATCATCTTGTTAGTCTTGGTGTACTCACCAGCTTTGATCTTGTAGAAGTAGACCCCGGTCGCAGCGTTGTCTTTTTCTGCGTCCCACGTCACTTCATGGCTTCCAGCTTCCCTATGTCCGTTAACCAAGGTGGCCACTTTCTGACCGAGTATGTTGTAAACATAAAGCTCGACGTGACCCGCCTTCTTAAGATCGTATGCGATCTTAGTTCTGGGGTTGAACGGATTGGGATAGTTCTGGTGAAGGGCGTACGCCCACGGCTGACCAGTGTTCGAAAGGGATACCGTAGCGCCGGCAAAATCCGGATAAATAGCCTGAGCACGGCCACCGGAACGGTAGACGTACGTCAGCCTGTGATTCGGTGCCTGGGTCACTGCCTCATCGATAGTGATCTTGGAAACCGACTCATCATCGACCCGGAAATGCAGCTGGCAAATTTCACCCTCACCTACGGCAAGCTGCGGCCTCTTCTCGGTGCCGAACTGGGCGATTAACCCAATAAACACCGTCCGCTCATCCGGCTTGATGTAGGAAGACTTGAAGTCGAAATAGCTCACTCGAGTTCTGTCGAACGTGACCTTTTCAAGGGTCACACCTTCAGAATAACGAAGAGGTACATCGAGACAAGTCAGTGGGCGAGCATTTGACACCACTACGGACACAACCACTTTGCCGTCCTGAGAGGCAGCCTTAGCTACCGCAAACTTATTGGCACCGGCAAAAGCCAGAGCAGGCACCAATAAAATCATGGCGACAACTAGGATGGGTTGTAAACGTTTTGTCAAGGTTCACCTCCCTAACAATTAAGGGTTGATAAAGTTGCTGCTGACACGGATCAAAACAACGTATTGACCACGTCAGCTGTTAGATGTGCAATACGATCTTTCTCTCCAAATTGTAAGTCACAGACGGATTTGAGTATAAGTAAACAAGGTCAGTACCTTGCCTAAAAATAAGCCGTAACTGGACTTTTGTCAAGATGTTTTCTGAACTCCTATCTGTTTAAAACGAGCGAATGGTCGATTTTGAAACAGCTTCCAATGCCAAGGTGTGAGACGCCGAGATATTTCCTCCTATCTAGTTT
Source organism: Candidatus Zixiibacteriota bacterium (assembly GCA_020348905.1). Taxonomy (GTDB): domain Bacteria; phylum Zixibacteria; class MSB-5A5; order GN15; family FEB-12. The sequence continues at coordinate 937,366 of CP070756.1, read as the reverse complement.
ACAGCCGCCGGCAGGTCTGGTTCCTAAAAAAATCGCGATTTTTATCTCTTTTTTTTGTCACCAACCCAATTCGGTCAGCCCTGCTGCCCTGCCGGACCCCGCCATATGCCACAGCAGAAACTAAAAGCTTGACATCCACAAGCCTCAATTCGTTCTATTTGAAAACGCCTAATCTACCGCCAAGCCTACGGAGGAACTGTGTCACAAAATGAGAACAACCAGCAGTATCAACCCTTTATAGGACCGAACCAGAGTGTTGCCGAGGTAACCTGGAAAGCCATAATTCTGGGAGCCATCATCTCTGTCGTCTTCGGTGTCGCCAACGCCTACCTCGGACTCAAATTCGGTATGACGGTCTCTGCTTCCATCCCCGCCGCAGTCATCTCCATGGCCGTGCTGCGGCTTCTGTTCCGCAAGGTAACCGTCCTGGAAAATAACATAGTGCAAACGGTAGGTTCGGCCGGCGAATCACTCGCCGCCGGGATAATCTTTACAATTCCGGCCTTCTTTATCTGGTCAGCCGACCAAACCCTCGCCGCCGCAGGGTACCTCCACGAAGTCTCAAAAACACAGATATTTTGGCTTTCAATGCTCGGGGGCGGACTGGGTATTCTGCTTATGATCCCCTTGAGAAAATATCTCGTCGAGCGCGAACACGGACGGCTGGCCTTCCCCGAAGGTACCGCCTGCGCCGAAATCATTGTCGCCGGCGACGAGGGCGGTGGAAAGGCCAAACTGGTATTTACCGGAATAGGCCTGGGGGCACTGTACAAGATTCTGATGAACATGCTCAAAACCTGGTCGGAATCGGTCAATTACGACTTTCAGAGATTCCTCAAAGGCGGAACTGTCGGCGTCGACGCCACCCCGGCTCTTCTTGGAGTCGGTTACATAATCGGCCCTCGCATATCGGCCCTCATGCTCAGCGGAGCCGTTCTTGGCTATCTGGGAGTGGGACCTCTGATTGCCTTCATCGGCGACCAGATTCCCGGAGTGATCATCTCCCCCGGCACCATACCCATCAGCGAGATGGATTCCGGCGCTTTGCGTAATTTCTATATCAAGTACCTCGGAGTGGGCGCCGTTGCCGTAGGGGGGTTCGTATCACTGATCAAGTCCTTCCCGGTAATTGTATCCTCCTTCTCAAAGGGTTTTGGCCAGCTGCTGGGCCGCTCGGTCAGCACCGAGGCCGCCCCTCGCACCGATCGAGACCTGCCGATGAAATGGGTCCTGCTCGCTGTACTGGGTATCATCGTCGCCATCTGGCTTCTACCCGGGACAGAATTGCGGTTTCTGGGAGTTGTGATTGCGGTACTCTTCGGCTTTTTCTTCGTCGTTGTTGCGGCCAGAATTGTCGGTATTGTCGGTTCTTCATCCTCGCCGGTATCGGGAATGACCATAGCTACGCTATTGGTTACGTGCCTCATCCTGGTCTATTTCGGCGTCTCAGGCATTAAGGGAATGGTGACGGCCATGTCGGTGGGTACCATCGTCTGTATCGCCGTCTGTATGTCGGGCGATATTGCGCAGGATCTCAAGACCGGCTTTCTTCTCGGTGCCACACCCTGGAAACAGCAGTTGACGGAGTTTATCGGATTGGTCTTTCCCGCCGTGGCGATGGGTTTTACCATATATTTCCTGAATGAGGCTTTTGGCTTCGTACAGATAGAAGGCTCCAGCCGAGCTCCCTTGCTGGCACCGCAGGCCAACGTAATGGCCACTGTAGTGCAGGGCGTAATGAACTCCAACCTTCCCTGGCTGCCGATTATCGTCGGCGGCATGATCGCTCTCGCCGTAGAGTTACTGGGCGTATCGTCGTTGCCGTTTGCGATTGGATTATACCTGCCCTTGTCGCTTTCGACCCCGATTATGACCGGCGGGCTGATTGCGCTACTTATAAAGAAATGGTCCAATTCCGGCGCCTACAAGAAAAGGAACGAAAACGGCGTACTGTTCGCTTCCGGACTGGTGGCCGGTGACGCTCTTATTGGCGTTGTGGTAGCCTTCATGATTGGCTCTTGGGGCGTATACGAGCGGTTCTATGACAGCCACGACGGTATGATGGCCACCCTGACCGGATCGTTCGGACCGTGGCTATCACTGATATGCTTCTTCGGACTGGCGGCCGTACTCGGCCATTTGGCCTGGCGAGGGTTCGGCAAAAAACCATAGTAGTCCCCGATCACGGCGGTACGGCTCATTCGCCGGCCACCGTGGCATAATATAGCGACGAATCCGCATGACTGTTACAGCCAATGCGAAAGGCTCGCGAGCCTGAAATCGAGTTCTAACGTTTTCAATTCTGCTATGGCTTGACAACCAGGAGGTATTTCACAAAAAGGGGACTTTTTGTCCTAACAAAGGAAACTTTTGTACTATTATCCGTAAACGTAAATAGATTCGTGTACACAGTACCACATGACAAGCACTTCTAAACATATTTCCCATCACAAGTTCTGGAGGATGTAGTTATGGCCAAAATGACCAGGCGAGATTTCGTGAAAACGAGCGCGAAAGGAGTAGCCCTGGCCAGTATCCCGTTTGTCTTCAGGGTAAACCCCTTGAAGGCATTTGAAGGCCCGGTGGCTGAGAGTCGCAACCTGAGCGATTACTATACCCACTTCGGTGTCAACGAAGATGTAATCCGGCAGGTAATGGCGGCAGCTCTGGAGAAGGGCGGCGATTACTGCGACGTCTACTTCGAGCACGCCATGAGCAACATGGTCGCGCTGGAAGATGATCTGGTAAATCAGGCTTCGTCAGACGTTGCTTTCGGCGTCGGTATTCGGGTCGTCGAAGGAGACCAGACCGGTTATTCCTTTACCGAGGAAATCACCCCCGAGTCTATGAAACTTGCGGCCAAGACGGCCGCCAACATCGCCAACCAGACCAAAACTGCCCCACCACAGAAGCTTAAGCTTCATAATGCCCCGGAATACTACCAGGTTGATCAACCGTGGCAGGATGTCGGCATTGACCAGAAAATCCCGTGTCTCCAGAAAATCAATGAAAAGATGCGGCAGGCAGACTCTCGTATAATCAAGACACAGGTGTACTTCCTGGATTATACTTCTTGGATTCTTGTGGCCAATTCGACCGGTCGCATCGCTTGCGACTACCGCCCCATGACCCGTGTTTACGCCCTGTGCACGGCCGAACAGGACGGGCGCAAGGAAGAAAACTACGAAAGCTACGGCGGTCGTCGCGGACTCGAAAGATACTCCGACGAGTTCATCGACCACCTCGCCGCTACCGCTGTCCGCAAGACCATCGACCTGTTCGAAGCGGTCCCGATGCAGGGTGGCGAAATGGAAGTGGTGCTTGCCCCCGGAAACGCCGGCATTATTCTTCACGAAGCCATTGGACACGGCATGGAAGCCGATTACACCCGGAAAGGTGAATCCCTGTTCGCTGACAAGATCGGCAAGCCGGTCGCCGAGAGTTTTGTGTCAATCGTGGACGATGGCACCCTACCCTACCACCGCGGCAGCATCAACGTTGATGACGAGGGCAACGATACTCAGCGTACATATTTGGTCAAGGACGGAATCTTGCTGACCTATATGCATGATTACATCAGCTCCAGGCACTACGGCATCGCGCCCACCGGCAACGGCCGACGGCAGTCGTTCCGCCATGTCCCTATTCCCAGGATGACCAACACCTTCATGCTGAACGGTCCGCACACCCGCGAAGAAATAATCGCCAGTGTCAAGAAGGGCCTGTACGCCGAGGCGTTCACCAACGGTGAGGTCAATATCGGCCCGGGCGATTTCACCTTCTATCTCAAGTCCGGCTATCTGATTGAAGACGGCAAAATGACCCGACCGGTCAAAGACGTCAACATCATCGGCAATGGTCCGGACGTCTTGACCAAGATGGTGATGGTCGGAAACGATATGCTCGTGAAGGAATCGGCCGGCACTTGCGGTAAGGCCGGGCAAAGCTGCCCCGTCACCGACGGCCTGCCAACCACTAAGGTGTCTTCGATAACGGTCGGAGGTTCCAGCTCATAGTGCGCGGCAGACCCGCGTTTGTAGGCATTTCACTTTTTTGAAACAGGAACTAAGTCATGAACAATAAAGAAAGATTGGAGTTGGCCAGGTGGGCGGTCGCTCAAGCGCAGAAAGCAGGTGCCGACGAAGCAGCAGTTGACCTTTCCAACAGCCGTGAAATAGATATTTACTACCGGGAT
>CP070756.1:928763-933071 GCA_020348905.1 Candidatus Zixiibacteriota bacterium | reverse complement strand
ATGCCTCTTGGGTACGGATACCGCCGCGAGCGACGAGAGTATTTATTTTCATAGAAGGTAACCCAAATAATGACAAATGCCACCCCTACCCCCCTCTATTCCGGCGCAGCCCCAGGTCAGGTTGCGGCCGACCTGGCCCAACTCGTCGATTTTCAAGCCAGGGGCGTTCCCATGGCTGAACTTCAGGCGATGGTCTCAGCCTGCCTCCTACCCCACCTCATGCGCTACGACCAGCCTCAATTTCAATCGATGTTCAACGCCTTCCCTCCAGCCGAGGCGAGATTCGGCGCGCAAGTCATGCTAGATTACAACCAGGGCGTGACCAACTGGCAGGTATCGCCGGGCGGCGCCACCCTGGAAGAGCTTTGCGGCCGGGCCTTGTGTCGTCTATTCGGTCTGGCCGCCGAGGCAGACGCTACCTTTATGTATTCGGGCACCTACGCCAATCAGCAGGCCCTCTACCTGGCCATCCACCGCTATGCCGAAAGGCAGGGATTTGATCTGGCCCAGCAGGGTATTGCCGGGTTCGCCGCCTCGGAGCGATTAGCCGTGCTAATCTCAGCCGACGCCCATTTCTCTCTGAAGCATGCCATCCGGATGTTAGGTCTGGGTGAACAGAGTTTGGTGCTGCTGCCGGTGGACGCAAACCGGCGCATCGACGTGGACGCCCTCCGGGCCATTGTCCAGGAGCTGCGGGGAGCGCGGGATATTGTCTGTATGGTCGCTACCGCCGGGACCACCATTACCGGGGCCGTCGATCCCATCGCGCCGATGGCCGACCTGTGCGCGGACACAGGCGCGTGGCTGCACGTGGATGGCGCCTATGGCTATGCTTACAAGCTGGTGCCGGCGTGGGCGCCTCTGTTTCACGGCGATGACCGCGCCGACTCCATTACCTGGGATCCCCACAAGCAACTGGCAGCACCCATTCCTAATTCCCTGCTCTTTGTGCGACAACGAACCGACTTTGCCCGGATGGCCCTGCACAGCAGTTATTTCAATCTCCCCGAAGCAGTCGAACCCAACCCGGGCCTGAAGTCGCCGCCCTCCACCCGCCCCATGTCCGTGCTGCCGCTGGTAACCATTTTGCGTGGCCAGGGTCTTGACTGGGTGGTGGCAGATCTGCGCGCGCCGCTGCTGGCGATCCGGTCCCTGGCCGACGATCTGAAGGACCAGCCGGACGTCGAACTCTGTCACCGGCCGGACACGGGCATTCTCTGCTTCCGGCTAACACCTGCTGGCGTCCGGGCCAACGAATTAGATGCCCTGCAACGTCACCTCTACGAGCAGGTGTTGGCCTCGGGCGAACGGTCTATTTCCATCACCAGCTTAAACGAACAAACCGTGTTGCGTCTGGTGGTGGTGTCACCGCACACCACCCTGGCAGATTTGCAAGAGACGATCGCAGCCTTAAGAAACGTGGCCCTTCGCAAATTGATGACATGAAACACCTTGATCCGAGTACTGGAAAAAATTGCCAGCGCGCCCAAACCTCTTGTCAATAAGCTGATCACACTTATGCACAATGCCACTTCTTTCGTGTCAAATACGACAGTACGGGATCAGATGAGGGATTTTGCTGAAGTTCGCCTCACAAGTGTTTATTCGTTCAGTCGAGAGGTAAAGTTGGGGGAGGGACAGAGGCATTGGACAACATTTCAATTCAAGAATCACGAAACCTTTGATGGGCAATGTGCCGGAGGGTGACAGAGACGCCCAACCAGGCGATTTTGAGCCAGGTGGAGAGGTTGCGTCGTTCATTATACTCAGCACGCAGGGTATAGCCGTCGCGTTCTACGGTATCCAGGACGCCTTCAAATCGGGTGCAATACCAATACCCCACAATTTTACAACGCAAAACATCCAGTTCGTCTAAATAGCGTTTGCCCTCGCGGAAGTTATCCCGCGCCTGTTCTACCCGGTACTGCACCCAGCCTCGAAAAGCGGGGCTGTTCACATCCTCCGGGCTGATGTCGTGTGCTTCCAGATATTCACGTGGAATGTTGACGAACCCGTCGGCCGTGTCCGGCAACATATCGCGGAGCAAATGCGCAATGTGAGCGGCCTCGGCGGCCAGATAACGGTTATTGGTGGTCAAATAGGGATGACCATTGCCAATAAAATACAAGAGCCCATCCGTAACCGACTTCCCCAGGTAGTCCGTGTACCACGTCAGTTCTTGCTGGCTGATGAGTCGCCCTCTGCGGTAAGCGTCAAACTCGATGATAGCGAACATATTGCGAATGAAGGATTGAAGCCCGCTGTTCTCTCCCCGGTCGTGGCTGATGAGGTCGGCGATGATTTCCTCTTCCGGCACCAGGTCATCTGGTCGTTCGCTTCTATATAGCCGGTTAATCAGCTCCTTTTGCCGCCGGACGAAGGCGATACGATCGTCATCCGACAGAGAGGGGATATCGTTCGATCCTGGCGCATCGCGCGATGGGTCGGCATCGACTATATCATCGACCCAGCGAAAATAGGCGTAAGCCCGGTAGAAGTCGTTCACAAGGTCCTTATCTACCAAGAGGCGGGCTGTGTAGTAGGTTTGTTTACTGCCAGCCCAGGTGATAGACCGGGCCAGAACTGCAGTGGTGTCTTTCATAGGTTAGGGTGTATTCTTTTTTCTGTTCTTCTCGTCCATATATACAGAACAGGAACGCTACAGGTTAGCACCCTCCGGGTTTGTGGCGTAGCCTGAAAATAGTAGACAAAGGAGGTAAAACCAGGTTCAAGAAAAATATGGGTTGTCTCGAAGGTACGGTACGTTTCAATGTAGGGATGACCCCTATCCCGGTCGGACTGTTTCTACTGGATGGCTGGCAGGGTAACCTGATCGGCGCGCCTCGCGTAGTTGCTGTCTTGGCCCTGGCGCCCGTCGTAGTGAGCGTGACCGGTATCTGCCCAGGTTACAGCCTTGTTGGGATTTCTAACCTCGGTAGAAAATAAAACTTAATTGAACTTTCGTAATGTCAAAAAATGGGGATATAACAAATGACTGACAATCAAAAAACTACCCAAGAAGAACCCCGCTCTCCCTATTCAGGCATGTCCTTTGCGGCAATGATGGAAAAGATGATGGGACAGCATGGTTGCGGCTGTATGGAGACGATGTCTCAGATAACGGATACGCAAGGGATAGACTGTGATTACGCTGATATGATGGCTATGTGCTGTGGGGCTCAGAACGAAGAAGAAACCACCACTGAAACCACCCAAGAAGCGTAATGCAACCAGGCCGCAGCCAAACTCACTGCGGCGAATATATGACAGCGGACTGAGGGATGAAACAGATTTTATCCGTCAAATCCTGAAGTCTGCTGTCGTATTTAGGGTTAACGAATGTTCACGACATTCAAACTACCCCCCTCAGCCATACCAGGGTTTTTCGTCTGCTTCAACCTGTAAGCCAGCGTTGAACTTATTAAGACCGCTGAACAAATCAACAACCGTCATTAGCTCGAGGATAGCTTCATCATCCAGCCCTAAATGCCGCACCGCGGCAGTATGAACCGAGATTCAGTAGTCACACCCCATCACGGCCGACACAGCCACAGCAATAATTTCCTTGGTCAGTTTATCTAATTTGCCCGACTCCTGCATTATCGCCTTAATTCTGTTCCAATTCGCCTCCAAATAAATCGGTTTGGCAGCCATGACTTTGTACATATTTGGCACAAAATCAATGCCGTGCGTGGCCATAATGTCGTCATAAATTTCTTTCACTTTGCCGGTCGCTTCTGTTTCTGCGACCAAGTCGATAGAGGACATATTTATTTTCCTTTCTATGGATCTTGACCCATCCCGGCCTGTATCTTCTCCCACAGTTCCACGGGTGGCGTCCGCTCTGGAAAAGTCTTCCGTAGCCAACCGAGACAGGTCTGCCAATCGGCTGCTTCGCAGTTGCAATCGGGACAGTCGACCAGGTGAGCTTCCACTTCGGCCCACAGGTGCGCCTCCAGTTCGTCGTCCAGGTACAGGTTGAATAAATCCAGGAATTCAGTGCAATTCATCTTCAGTTCCCTTCATCTTCCGCCTTCGGCTCGCAGACAAAAACGTTTCGCTCGTCGTGAGTAAAGTCACAGCCAGCGTTGAGGGCTTCTCGCAATTTGTTTCGGGCCCGGTGCAACCGGATTTTGACCGTGCTTAGAGAGCAGTTCAGTACCTCGGCAATCTCACGATTTTTGAGGCCCTGTAGGTCGTGCAGCACCAGCACCGCACGATAGGAAGAGGGCAGTCGCTGGATAAACCGCTCGACACAGGTGGACATGTCAGACTGAGTAGCCAGTTGCTCCGGTGAAGCGGGAGTCT
>CP070756.1:925349-928663 GCA_020348905.1 Candidatus Zixiibacteriota bacterium | reverse complement strand
CCACGGCGGCTTCATTCAGGCAGGGGTGGGCATCTTCCTTCTGGCCGGTCTGGTGCTGAGTGCCGGCTACGATCTGGTCCGCGCTAACGCCGTCAAGCTGCTTATCGTTCTTTGCTTCACCCCGATTGCGCTGGCAGTTTTTATCTACAACGGCCACGTGCAGTGGTACGCCGGGCTGATTCTCGGGATTGGCAACATGTTGGGAGCGTGGGTGGCCTCGCGTATGGCTGTCAAACGCGGCGCGATTTTTGCCCGATGGGTACTTATCGCGGTGCTGATTATTGCCTCGGCAGCTTTGCTGGGCGTGCGCGATGTGATTGGGCTGTAACGAACGGCATATCCAAACAAGTTTGAACATGGCACTTGGTCACGAAGTTACGCCGAGATTTTGGGTGGCACCCTCAAACTTGTTTGGGGGTGACCTCAAAAAAGAGACATAGTTTCTTTATCTATATGTAATGGGCCGGATCCCAATCCTGCCCAATCCCGAAAGCTCGACCATTGCCACTCTTCAGGCGCGTCAACTAAACCAGCCCTCAAAGGATTATTGTGAATGTAATCGATGGTTCGCATGAGCGCCTCTCTGCTAACTATATTTCTGTCATATCCGCCACCTGCCTGCCAGAATCGATAGGGCCTAGTTCCCGAGCCTGTTGAGAACTGTCTCAATTGATGAGATCCGGTCTTTCTTGCCTCAATCATCACCTTGCGAGACACCGATTGTTTGATGCCCTGAAGAATTTCGGCTATGTCGTAGCTCGCAATCCACGGAAGAACAAGCAGGTGAACGTGGTTCGGCATAAACACGTAAGCCCAAAGCCAAAATGAATATCTGTATCTGCAAGCCTCGATAGCATCTGCCAGCAATGAACAGTATCTGAGATTAGCCAGAAACGGTCGATTCTTATAACAGGAAAAGGTCAACTCATGCGCGTGACCTGGATGGTTGAAACGCTTCCTCCTCCCCATACTTGACAGTAATAAATCGCGGCATGTCCAAACAAGTTTGAACATGCCACCCGGTCGTGATGTGGTGGGGCTGTAGGATAAGAAATCATAATGGCAGGTTCGAAGACGGACCCGCCCTACAAAAGAGCCTCTGGTTCCAGGACTGTATCGCCGCCCCAAAAGCCTTACTTGACTTAGTTTTGACACGCCGGTATATTGATTCGCTAAATTGCGAAAGTGGCGGAACTGGCAGACGCGCTGGATTTAGGATCCAGTGCCGCAAGGCATGGGGGTTCAAATCCCCCCTTTCGCACTAACATTGTTAGTTTTGTGCTTCGCGAGAGCAAAACGTTCAGCATAATCCGTTAAGGCTTAAATCCTTGCGGATTGCCTGACGGCGAGGCGAAAAAACAGGGGCCTGGCCTTTATATAGCAAGATATATCGAGTGGAGTTGGAAAAGTGAAAGCAGAAATAAAGCAGCTTGAAGATTTGGTTCGCGAATTATCGGTCGAAGTTCCGGCGGAAACCGTCAACGCCAAAATGGAACAGAAACTTCAGGACGTCAGGCGAAACGCCTCGCTGAAGGGATTCCGCAAGGGCAAAGCGCCCATGAATATGATTCGATCTCTATACAGTGACCAGGTGAAGCTGGACGTGGCCGAAGAGATAATCAAATCAACCTATCCGGAAGTAGTCAAAGAAAACACCCTGAAGGTGGCCTCGTATCCCGAGGTGAAAGACCTCAAGTACGAAGACGACGGTCGCTTCACTTACGTCGCCACGGTTGAGGTCTTCCCCGAGATCGAGAAGGTTGACTGCGACGGTATAACTCTCACGGCCGAAGAAATCAAGGTAGAGGATGCCGAGGTTGACGAGGTAGTGGAAGCGCTCCGCAAGCGCCATTCGGAGCTTCGCGTGGTCAACCGTCCGGCCACCGATGAAGATACGGTGGTGATGGATATCGAGGTTCTTTCCGACCCCGGCAAGGTGCTCGAGACTGACCGTTTCGAAAAGTCCGAGGTCGACCTGGCCAACAAGCTCACTGTCAAAGAGTTCAAGGAGCAGATTCCGGGGCTATCGGAGGGTGAGTCAAAAGAGATCGACGTTGCTTACGATGATGATTACCCGGACAAGGTTTTCGCCGGCGCCCGGCTTAGATACAAGGCCACCGTCAGGACCGTAAAGGAGCGGCTTCTGCCCATCGCCAACGACGATTTCGCGCGAACCACCAAGCAGGGTGAGACGATGCTGGAGTTGCGCATGAACATTCGCGAGCAGCTTAATCAGCAGAAGACCGATGAACGGAACCACGGCTTCAAAAATCAGGTTATACAGCAGGTGTGTGAAAGAAACGAAGTGCCGATTCCGAAAGCCATGGTTGGCGAATACCTGAATAATATTGTCCAGAATTTCAAGAACCAGTATGGCGAGGTTGACGAGGCCGAGATCCGCAAAAACTATGAGCAGGCCGGCATGGTGAACATCCGCTGGAACATGCTCATGCATCATATTGCCAACCAAGAAAAGATTGAAGTTTTACAAGCCGATACCGAAAACTTGATTAACAGGTTTGCCGAAAATTACCAGACGACTCCGGAGAAAGCCAGAGAGGCAATTACGAAATCAGGCAACATTGCCGACCTCAAAGAGTCGATCCTGGAGGACAAGGTTATCGATTTCCTGGTACACAAAGCGACAATAAGCGAAGTCAAGAAATAGTGGTAGCGACGCAACTATCATTTGCGTGAAACGAACATAACAAGGATGTGAAGGTTTAAATGAGCGACAAGATCTCTTCCAATTTCCTGGTGCCAATGGTGGTCGAGCAGACCGGCCGGGGCGAGCGCGCTTACGACATATTCTCGCGGCTTCTAAAAGACCGCATCATATTCATCGGTTCGCCTATCGATGACAACGTAGCCAACCTGGTTATCGCCCAGATGTTGTTTCTGGAGGCCGAGGACCCCGAGAAGGATATATTCGTATACATCAACTCACCCGGCGGTTCGGTCACAGCCGGAATGGCCATCTATGACACGATGCAGTTTATCAAGCCCGATGTGGCCACGACATGCATGGGGATTGCCGCCTCGATGGGTGCTTTCCTGTTGGCTTCGGGCACCAAGGGCAAACGCGCGGCGCTTCCCAACAGTCGTGTCATGATCCACCAGCCAATGGCCGGGACGCAGGGGCAGGTTTCTGATATCGTTATCATGACCGAGGAGTTTGCCAAAACCAAAAAGCGCCTCAACGAGCTGCTGGTTAAGCACACCGGGCAGGATCTGGAAACCGTTGAAAAGGACACTGATCGGAACTTCTTCATGTCTCCCTCGGAAGCCCAGAAGTACGGTTTGATTGACAAAGT
>CP070756.1:919618-925249 GCA_020348905.1 Candidatus Zixiibacteriota bacterium | reverse complement strand
GGCCAGTCGGTCTCGTTTTTGCGGGACTTGAATTTCGCGATAGATCCCGCCCCAGACATCGACCGATCCCACTCCCGGAATCTGCTCGAAACGCTGCGAGATTTCACGCTCCAGGATGCGCGTCAGCTCCTCCATGCTGCGATCTGACTGGGCGCCGAGAATGACTACCGGAAAGTTGTCGGGATCGAATTTCCACAGCCGCGGCGACTCAACCTCGGGTGGGAAATCATCACGGACGCGATCCAGGGCCGCCCTGACATCGTTCGCGGCGGCATCGATATCGGTGCCCTGGGTAAATTCCAGAGTGACGCGGCTGCGACCCTCCTCGGATCTGGAACGAACCTCCTCAATGCTGGGAACGCTCGCGATGGCGTTCTCGATTCTGTCGGTTATAATGGTCTCGATTTCTTCCGGACCGACAGTGGGATAGGTGGTAACGATACTGAGCAGCGGATACTCGATAGGCGGAAGCAGATCAACCGGCAGAAAGCGAAATCCCATTACTCCCAGTATGATAATGATTGAAAACACCATGGTGGTGGCAATGGGACGATTAACTGCCAATCTGGTGATATTCATAACATCAGTCTCTGTTCGGGAGATTGCTTCAGATGCCGGGACCGGTGCTGTCGCTTCCGGCTGCCCGTTGCTTTTTCCTTATTTCCTGCAGGAGGTTTTCACGCTGGAGGTTCTGAAGATGTTCCACCCAGGCCCAGTCGACGGGACGCACCTTTGCCTGCCCCGACTCTCCGCCGAAAAGGTCCTGGCCGATAGTCACCACCCAGTCGCCTGGTTCAACACCGCTGATGCCGGCGCTCATGCGACCTTTGGCAATTACGTCGATGGGCACGAATTCGAATGGAAGGGGTTCGGTCAAGTTGCTGGTTTTGCCGACATCGGATGGTTCCACCGGAATTCGGTTTAGGGAATCGCGACAAACATATACGCCCGTACCGCCGGTGAGAGGGTTTTCATACAGGGCACTCAAAGGGATCAGGGTGGCCTGCTCGCTCTCGCCGTAATAAATGTCGACGGTAACGAACATTCCGGATTTCAGATAATGTCCGGGATTGGCCATGTCGATTTCAGCTTCGGTGCTATGGGTAACCGGATGCAGAAAAGGTGAGATTCGGGATAAATAGGCCGACATGATCCCGGAGGGAATATGGGCGGCCCTTATTTCAGTCCGCTGGCCGGCTTCAATATAGCTGAGCATACGATCGGTCAGGATGATTTCCACCCGGACGCTGTCGAGCTGACCCAGTGTTACCAGACGGGTCCCGGGACCGACCGTCATTCCGATTTCCGCGTTCCGGTTTCCAATTACACCGGCGACGGGCGCGCGAATAACGGTTTGCGAGAGCACCTCCTCCCGTTCGGCCACCGTGGCCAGAGCCTGCTCGACCCGTGCTTTAGCCAGTGCGACATCCGCCTGGGCAGAAACGGCCTGAGTTTCGATTGTCTCCAGCTCGGCCTCACTGGTCAGCCCCTTTTCTCCCAGAGCCCTGGTGCGCCGAAGTTCCGCTTCGATTTCTTTCAGTTTGGCATCGGCCTGGCGAGCCTGAGCCTCGGCTATCTGATGGGCGGCCCGGGCCTGGTTCAGCCGCTCCTGAAATTCCTTATCGCGAAGGCTTATCAGCGGCTGGCCCTGGTCGACCTCGTCTCCGTTTTGAACGTGAACTTTCTTGACGATGGCATTGATTTCGGCGAAGATCTCGACCTGATTTCTGGCTCTGACCGCGCCACTGAGTCGCTCTATTAATGGGAGCGACCCGTGTCGGGCCTGCACCGCCTCCAGGGCCGGAATCAGTTGATTGCGACCGTTGCGGGCATCATTCGAGCCGCCGGAACATCCAAGGACCAGTAATGCCACGCAGATGGGATATAGTATGTGATGTACGCGCCGTTTCTTCACTATGGTTTCTCGCTCTCTCGTCTTAAGCGTATGCCAGGATATTCACCGTTATACGGAATACCTGGAACGGTTGTCCATTAATTAAGGAGAGTTATATAAAATCCTGACCACCCTACTGCTAATCAGTTATTGGCAAATGCTCGTCACGTGCAAGGTCAGCGTAAAAGATAACTTGGGCTGACAATACGGTCAAGATATCTAATGAGGGTCTGAGGGCCGGGGGGATTTGTTCACGACCGGGTCTGGTCATATTGGGCGGAGGTCGGGGTGCCCTGATGGAAGACCATCTGCCACTCGCCATCGACTAGCTTCCAGATCGAACTGCGTAGCGAGTGTATCGGATGTTCGTCATCGCTTTCGTGACAGACGGCGCGGTAAGTGACAAGTGCCACCTGAGGGCCTAGAGAGACCACCTTGAAATCGTCTATGGAGCAGGTGAATGGTGACTCGATTGAGAGAGCTTCGATTATCGACTGCCTGTCGTAAACCCGTCCGCTGCTGCCGAACTCCACGAATTCTTCAGCGAGCAGCTTTTCCAACTCGGCAGGAGACCGCCTGACTTCGGGCTGCATCAAGTGTTTCTCAAGTCTGGAAAGATGCTGCAGTAGCGATTCCTTATTGTCCATCAAGAGCTCCTGGGCTTTGCCTTTGAGGCTGCATTTTAGAGGTCTGGCGCAGAAATCACAATAAAAAAACCAGTCCAAAATCCGATTGCAGGGCCGACCGCCTTCCGCGCAAGTCATTAACATGAGATAACTTAGTGCCGAACCTGGCTGCGGCAGGGGCGAGTAGGGCAACTTTTTTAGAAAATAATGTAACATTTTGGCGTTAGCGCCGTCTATACTATAAAGAGAGCTTTGAAAATAAGAGTACTTTTGAAATATGAGAGATGTTGATGGAGGTATACTATGAATGGTGCCGTTAGCCTCAGAGAGGCTGAACGCAAGGTCTTCCTGACCGCTACCGGGGACGGATTGACCGATGTTTTCGTCGGGAGCATTTTCCTGATGATGGTAATTGCCCCTTTTCTAAGTGAGAGCATGGGAGATTGGTGGAGCGCGGCCGTGTTCGTTCCTTTCTGGGGGCTGCTTATGCTTGCTATCTGGCTGATACGTAAACATGTGGTCAGACCCAGAATAGGGGAGGTGAAATTCGGTATCGCCCGCAAGATGCGGTTACGCAAGTTTGGCGTGATAATGCTGGTCGCGAACATCGTAGCTTTTATTCTTGGAATATGGGCGTCGGCCAGCGTTGGGGCCGTATCCGGTTATGCGACAAGTGTGCTTTTTGGGATGATGTGTCTGCTGTTTTTTAGCATCGCGGCGTACTTTTTGGACACTCGTCGGTTCTTCTTCTACGGCTTGATGGCCGGTGCGTCGCCGCTGGTTGGTGAATGGTTGTGGCAGAACCAGAAGGCTTCTCACCATGGTTTCCCGATTACCTTCGGGGTAACATCAGGAGTAATCATCCTCACCGGTCTGGTCCTTTTCATACGACTGGTGCGTAATAACCCGGTGCCCACCGAGGATGCTGCTGCGGGGGAATCGTAAGATGAGCGCGCCATTGTCAAATCCGGATCTGGGCCCGCTGGCAGAAATCAATGAAGTAATCCACGCGCCGGTCCGGCTGATGATTCTCACCTATCTGTATGTTGTCGAATCTGTCGACTATGTCTTCTTGATGCGTCTCACCGGGCGGACCTGGGGCAGTCTTTCGACTCACATGAGCAAGCTGGAAGAAGCCGGCTATATCCTTATGACAAAGGGCTACCTGGGAAAGAAGCCGCATACGACGATAAGTCTTAGCGATAAGGGTCGAGCCGCTTTTAAGCAGTACAAACGAAGCCTGGTGAAAGTGCTTGATGACCTGCCGGATTAGGGTGGGTACGGTGACGTATCACTGTCCGGCTTTCGTCTGGAATCCAACCGGCGCAAATCCTGCTCTGCAGGAACGCTGGGAACAGTGTCCTGTTGTGATTCAATATCAGAGGTGATAGATAGCAACGGTGCGGAAAGGAGAATCACAACGTGCGTTTTGGAAGTCAAAGTATGATAGAACCGCTCAAGACGGTTCTGGTTCGTCGTCCGGATGAGTCGTTCGCGGTCAATGATCCCAAACTGTGGGGTTATCCGGAGCGACCGGACGTCGCCCTGGCACAGCAGGAACACGACGAGGTTGTCGGTATCCTCAAGGATTCCGGTGCCGAAGTTGTTTACCATGACGAGCATCTCGATGATCGGGCCGATGCCATTTTTGTGCGGGACCCGGCTATGGTAATTTCCGACGGCGCCATTATCTTTCAAATGAAGAAGAAACTTCGGCAGGGTGAAGAGGGTGGCATTCGCCGGTGTCTGGAGAAGCTGGGCATTCCGATTCTGCATCAGTTTTCGGACGATGTCTTTATGGACGGGGGAGACCTGGTCTGGATCGACAAGGAAACCCTGGCGGTCGGACAGGGAACGCGAACCGGAAGGGAAGGATTTGAGCAACTGAAGAAGGTGCTGTCGCGCCAGGGTATTAACGTAATTCCAGTTCCTTTTGAGGGTGCCCTGCACCTGTGTTCGGTATTGTGTATCGTCAATCATAACACGGCGGTTGTGATGCCGGAGTATCTTCCAGCGTCGTTTTCAGAGTTCCTTCAAGAAAGAGGATTTCAGCTTATTACGCTGCCCGACGAGGAGGATGATTCCCTCGGAATGAGCATATTGACTCTATCACCCGGAAAATGTCTGATGCTTCGGGGAAATCCGATTACAAAACAGCGCCTTGAATCAGCCGGTTGCCAGGTCATGACATACAAGGGCGATGAGATATCTGTCAAGGGCGGTGGCGGCCCGCTATGTCTGACACAGCCGATTTTGCGCGAGTGACGGTGCTTAAAGAAAGCAGATAGAGCTGTGTCGCTATGACTCTCCCGGAACCTCCGCCGCGTTCCGTTTCAAATCCTGTATGATGGAAGCCTGCAGCCAGTAAACGCCCTGGATGCCGTCTACACTGCCATTATAAAAAAGGTATTTTCCGTCAAGGGTAACCAGTGGACACAGACCTTTCAAGCCGGTTCCGATTGGCGCACCCCATTGATTATCATCGGTCTTAAAGCTCACGTATATCTCGTCCACGGCATCATCCTCCTGGTGACCGACAGAGGCAAAGAGCAGGTAGCTCTCATCCGGAGCGATATAGGGGCATGTTTCAGTTGCAGAACTGTTGATTACCGGGCCTACATTTTCCGCAGTGGTGAATTCTCCGTTGACCAACCTGGACCGGTAAATGTCGGTCGGCCCGTAGCTATCGTTTCGGCTGCCCTGAATATAAAGGGTACCCGAATCAGAGATTGAGAATTGCCAGTGTATATCGAGATTGTTGATCTCGCCTGGAGCGAGGTACGGCTCACCCCAACCGGATTCTGTCTTTTCGACTATCCAGACCTGTTCAGCGGTTCTCCTTCCACCGGGAGTCATCGGACGGCGAGACAAGAAGAACAATCTGGCGCCGTCCCTGGAGAATAGCGGAACATCGTCATCGGTTTCCAGTCCCGCGGTGAATTCAGGGAATTCCGGGATTGTCCACGGCCCGTTTCGGGCCTCGGAAAACAGCATAGCACCTTCGGCGTATCCTGAATCAACCGGGAAGAAGTAAGAGCTCCAGTAGGCTTCGAGGCCGTCCGGTGAAAAGGTCACCGAACTGTGACCATGCCTTCTGGTGGAGACGATATC
>CP070756.1:916900-919518 GCA_020348905.1 Candidatus Zixiibacteriota bacterium | reverse complement strand
GGAGGGAGTCGAGATGGTGATGCCTGGTGACAACGTGACGATCGACGTCGAGTTGATCACCCCGATTGCTCTTGAGAAAGAGCTTCGTTTCGCCATCCGTGAGGGTGGCCGCACCGTCGGCGCCGGCGTTATCAGCGATGTTATCGAATAGTAAGGTGCATAAATAATGGATGTTCAAAAAATAAGAATCAGGCTGAAGGCATACGACCACTACGCCCTGGATAAATCTACGAAGGAAATCGCCCGAACGGTACTCAGGACCGGGGCGAAGATTGTTGGACCGGTGCCGCTTCCAACCAAACGCACCGTGTACACCGTACTGCGTTCGCCCCATGTCGATAAGAAATCGCGGGAACAGTTCGAAACGAGAGTTCACAAGCGGCTCATCGACATATATGAGTCCACACCGCAGACGGTCGATGCCCTTATGAAGCTGGATTTGCCGGCCGGTGTAGATGTTGAAATTAAGACCTGATAGGGTTTGCTGATATGAAAGAGATTTTAGGCAAAAAGCTTGGCATGACCCGTGTTTTCATAGAGTCCGGAGAAGCCGTTCCGGTAACCGTTCTTCAGGCCGGACCATGCCCGGTAATACGCAAGAAAACCCGCGAGAAGGACGGATACGATGCCTATCAGGTTGGTTTCGGTCAGCGACGCGAGAAACTGGTCAGCAAGCCGATGGCCGGCCTCTTCACGAAATCCAATGTGGAACCGACCCGGTATCTTAAAGAAGTAAGCTATGACGAGAGCGATCTGGAAATCGGCTCGGAGCTGAAGGTGGGTATCTTCAAAGAAGGCGAGCGGGTTGATGTGACGGGAGTGTCGCGCGGTCTTGGATTCGCCGGCGGTATGAAACGGCATGGTTTCTCCGGCGCCAACAAAACTCATGGACAGTCGGATCGTTGGCGGGCACCCGGCTCCATCGGTCAGTCATCCTATCCATCTCGCGTCTTCAAAGGCTTGAAGATGGCCGGTCGGATGGGAAAGGACAGGGTTACCACCCTGAATCTTGAGATAATCAAGATCGTAGAGGATGAAAACCTGATGCTTGTCAAGGGTGCCGTTCCCGGTTTCAAAGGTTCGGTGGTTAAAATCCGTTCGACAAATCGAGGTTAGACTGGATAGAAATAATGAAAGTGAAACTTTATAATCAGGAAGGTGCCGAGGTTGGCACGGTTGAACTCAAACCCGAGCTGTTTGAGGTAGAGCCTAACGAGGCTCTGGTGCACCAGTATATCGTGACTTACCTCGCCCGCCAGCGTCAGGGTAATGCCAGCACCAAGGAGCGGGCCGAGGTACGCGGTGGCGGCCGTAAGCCGTGGCGTCAGAAAGGCACCGGACGCGCCCGGGCCGGAACCATCCGTTCGCCCCTGTGGCGCGGCGGCGGTACCACCTTCGGACCCAGCCCGAGACTGTACGGCAACGCCATGCCCAGGAAGATGAAGCGCACCGCTATCCGCTCGGTCTTTTCCAACAAGGCCAAGGCCGACCGTATCCGCGTGCTGGAGCAGATAAAACTCGATGAGATCAAGACAAAATCAATTGTGAGTTTGCTGGAACGATTCGACATGGCCGGCAAAAAGTGCCTGATTCTTGATGACGGCCCCAATGACAACTGTCTATTGTCCTGCCGCAATCTCAAGAAGGTAAAGTACAGTCGGGCCGCTCTGGCCAACGGCTACGATCTGCTCAATGCCGATTACGTCCTGATGACCAAAGCCGGTCTCGATAAGGTACATGAGGTGTTCGGATGAAAACAGACCCCCGCCAGATCATAAAATTACACCTGACCACCGAACGCTCGACCAGGCTCAGGGAATTGAATAACGAATACGTTTTCGAAGTAGACAAGAAGGCCAACAAGCATATGATCAAAGAGGCCGCCGAGACCCTGTTTAAGGTAAAGGTTGAACAGGTAAGAACAATGATTGTGCCCGGAAAGACCAAACGCATGGGCCGCAACGAGGGCAAGACACCCACCTGGAAGAAGGCCGTGGTAAGGCTGAAGAAGGGTGAAGTAATTTCTATGTTCGAAAACGTGTAAGTAAGGTTGGTGAAAGTAATGGCTGTTAAGAAATATCGTCCCACGACACCGTCGCTCAGATTCAGAACGGTCCCGACTTTCGAAGAGATAACGTCCGGGGTTCCGGAGAAGTCGCTTCTCAGGCCGCTGAAGAAGTCGGGCGGGCGTAACAATAAGGGGCGCACCACGACCTACTCGCGAGGTGGCGGTCACAAGCGGAAGTATCGCCTGATTGATTTCAAGCGAAAGAAACATAACATCCCGGCGCGAGTGGCCTCGATAGAGTATGATCCCAATCGCTCCGCCCGGATCGCCCTGTTGCACTATGCCGACGGGCAAAAAACTTATATCCTGGCTCCGCTGACGCTGAAGGTCGACGATGTCCTTATGTCGGGAGAGACCGTGGAAAACCGGGTGGGTAATGCCATGCCGTTGGGCCGGATGCTTCTGGGTACCACGGTTCATAATGTTGAACTCCGCCCCGGCAAAGGCGGGCAGATGGCCCGGTCGGCCGGATCCTTCTGTCAGCTCGTGGCCAAAGAGGGTGGAAAAGCCACCCTGAGAATGCCCTCCGGTGAGGTGCGCACGGTTTCGG
>CP070756.1:908001-916800 GCA_020348905.1 Candidatus Zixiibacteriota bacterium | reverse complement strand
GCTTCTATTTTGTCGCCGGCGTTTTCGCCGAGACTCTTGACGTAACGGTAACCCAGCCGGACGGAGTCACCTTCAACGGTGCAGTCCCACTGGCTTCGGGAAACATCGACACTGCCAACTTTAACGCCTTTGCGCCGCATCTCATAAATGATAGTGGCCGGGGTGTAAAAGCCCATCGGTTGCGAATTCAACAGGGCGCAATAAAACTCCGGGGGATAGTACAATTTTAGAAAAGCGGAGACATAAACCAGAAGGGCAAACGAGGCGGCGTGTGATTCGGCAAAACCAAAATCGGCAAAGGCCGACAGTTGCATAAATACTTTTTCGGCCTGCTCCAGAGTGATGCCGTTTTTGACCATGCCCCGAATCAGTTTGTCGCTGAGGGCTTCCATCTTTTCCCGGGAGCGCTTGTGCCCCATTGCCCGCCGTAATTCATCAGCTTCGCTGGCCGAAAACCCGGCGGCGGTTACGGCTACTTTC
The DNA here is from genome assembly GCA_020348905.1 of Candidatus Zixiibacteriota bacterium. Lineage (GTDB taxonomy): Bacteria > Zixibacteria > MSB-5A5 > GN15 > FEB-12. Next base: position 916,320 of record CP070756.1, on the reverse strand, counting down.
ATACCCTGCTCCTGAAACAGCGGGACGCCCAGGGTTTTTTTCAAAATCGGCTCCAGTGAGGGATGAGGGTAGACAACTTCCTCTTCGCCGTTTCTTCGCCGAAGGTAAGGATGGACCATATCGCCCTGGATAGGGCCGGGCCTTATCAGGGCAACTTCGATAACAAGATCGTAGAAACAGCGCGGCCGGTGGCGGGGGAGAGCGTTCATTTGCGCTCTTGACTCCACCTGGAACACGCCCACCGTGTCGGCGCTGCTGAGCATTTGGTATACCTTCGGATCATCATATGACAGGCGGGCGGGGTCTATGTCGAGGCCGCGATGTTCTTTTATCAATTTAAAAGCGATATCGATAAGAGAAAGCATCCCCAGCCCCAGCAGGTCGATCTTGACCATCCCGGCATCGGCGGCGTCATCCTTGTCCCACTGGATGACGCTCCGGTCGGGCATGGTGGCGTTTTCTACCGGGGTTACCTGCGTTAACGGTCTTTTGGTTATTATCATGCCGCCGACATGAATGCCCAGGTGCCGAGGGAAACGTTTTATCCGGCGACACAGGTCGATAAGCAGTTTAACCCGTTTGCTGTCGGCTTTGAAGTTGATTTCTTTCAATCGTTCGGCCATTTCTCCGGCATCGGAATAGTGATCCAGGTGTTTGGCCAGCCGGTCAACCTCATCTAAAGAGAACCCCAGCGCCTTGCCGACGTCCCTGGTGGCCGATCTTCCTCGGTAGGTGATCACCTCGCACACCATGGCGGCGTGCTGACGGCCATACTTGTTGTAAACGTACTGGATGACTTCCTCGCGACGGTTGTTGGCGATATCGATATCGATGTCGGGCGGTTCCTTGCGGATTTCGGAAACGAATCGTTCAAAGAGAAGGTCCAGCTTGATGGGGTCAACGGCGGTAATCTCCAGGCAGAAACAAACGGCCGAGTTGGCCGCCGAACCGCGCCCCTGGCAGAGAATACCGTTTTCCTTGCAGAATCGGGCGATATCCCGGACAATCAGAAAATATCCTGAGAGGTTCAGCTTGTTTATGATTTTCAATTCGTGTTCAAGCTGACGGATGACTTTTTCGGTCAGGCTGTCATAGCGATGCCTCGCTCCTTCGTAGGTAAGCTCTCTTAAATAGCCGTGAACGGTTTGACCTTCGGGAACGGGGAAATCGGGCAGGGAAGTAGGCAGATTTTCAAACAAGAAGCGGCATTTCTCGGCTATCTGGACGCTATTCTCGACAGCCTGCGGGTAATGAGAGAACCGGGTAACGATCCGGTCGATTGGTTTGAGATAGCGTTCGGCGTTGGGGTACAACAGGTCATTGGCGTTATCGACGTTAGTGTGGTTTTTGATGCAGGTTAATACGTCCTGAAGCATGCGTGCATCGGGGGTGGCGTAGTGGACGTTGTTCGTGGCTACCACCGGGATTTTTAGTTGCTGCCCCAATCGCGTAAGACCCTCAACGAGGGTTTCGTGAAGGGGGAGGTTATGGTGTTGTATTTCCAGGTAGAAGTTGTCTTTGCCGAACAGTTCGGTGTACCCGGCAGTGAGACGTTGGGCTTGTTTGAAGTCTTTTTTTAGTATGGCCGAGGGTATCTCGCCCTCGGGACACCCCGAAAGAGCTATCAGGCCTTCGCTGAGGGAAGCCAGGCTGGCCTTGGTGATTTTTGTCTCTGTTTTTTTACTTGTCAGCTTGGCGTCACTGATAAGCTGGCAGAGGTTGGCATAGCCGGTGTCGTTTTTGATAAGCAAAAGCAGATGGTGGTCGTTTTCCAGCGTAATTTCGCTGCCGAATATCGGTTTGATGCCTTTCTCCAGCGCGGCCTGGTTGAACCGGACGATGCCGTACAGACCGTTGTTGTCGGTCAGGGCGAGCGCTTCATACCCCAATTGATGGGCCTGTTCGACCAGTGTTTCGGGATGACTGGCGCCACTTAAGAACGAGAAGTTGGAGTGGCAATGCAGTTCGACATATTTCATGGCGGTTCAATCAAACACACCCTGGACGTACCAGTCCGAGGCCTGACGGTCGAAATAGAGCAGGTAAAACTGATGGTCGGTGGTTTGAACTTCGTAATACAGGCGATCGAAACCGTATTTCCACCACTCGCCGGATAATTCCCACGGCCCGTTTTGCCCGATGATGGGTTTGGTGTGATTGTTCAGTCTCAACTGGCGAAGTTTCTTTCGGCCGGTCACCACACTTGCTTTTTGAGCCGGCGATACCAGCCTGAGCCCGGCGATGGGGTTGAGAGAGTATTGGCAACAGGCATCGCCTGTTTTGTCCGCCTTACTCGATTTGTTTTTCTGGTCAACAGGGTAAAAACCAAAATTGTTATCGGGGATGACAGCGTTATGGATAGCCGGAAACATCAGTCTTACCTGGCGCAGCTCGCTGTTGATACGGGCGTTGTCTGAAAATTTGTGCGCGGCAGATGTCCCCATCTGCCCGAACGAACCGGAGGCCCGCATCAGCTCCATCTGTGATGATACCAGCGGTAAAACTTCGGGGATGGTTATAGTGATATCCATCACCCCGGCGGGCAACCGGTAGCTGTTTAATTGATTGACCAGCCTTCCGATGAATTTGTGGGGCGTGCCAACAACCTGTTTGAGAGCAAGATGTAAAGACTGTTCGGACTTTTGCCACGTGTTGTGCGCGGCAGATGTCCTCATCTGCCCGTTAGTTTCGAGATGAAGTTTTATGTCAACTTCCCGGCAGCCCCGGTCGGTACGGTTCAGTTTTTCAAGCAGTTTGGTCAGAGTTTTTTCTACATGGGCTATGATTGCCTGAGTGGACTGGAGCGGTTCGAAAAGCGAAACCCTGGCGGAAATTTTCACATGAGCCATTTCCGGCAGAAAGAAATTGGTGTCATCCCCTCTGGAGAGACGTGATATAACAGCCCCTTCCTGACCGAACCGGGCGGTCATCTCGTTGGATGGAAAGGCGGCTACCTGCCCGATAGTTTTAAGTCCCAGCGCTAACAGTTTCTCGCGGGTGTCATCGGAGAACGGCAGGTAATCAATCGTTAAGCTGTTTAAAAACCTCGGTTCGGTTTTGGCCGGTACTACTGTGAAGGAATCTATCGGCGATGTCTGAGCAGCGGCTTTAGCAACAAACTTGTTATTGGCGATACCGACCTGCACCGGCAGTCTTAAGGGAGTGATAAGAGAGACAAGTTTCAAGGCCAGTTTGTTTTCGTTTTTGTAAAGCCAGTTAAGACCCGAAGCATCGAGGAAAAAACAGCCGGGGTCGGTTTCTTCGATAAGCGGGCTGGCGGTGAAGAGAAGGTCGCGCAATTTAGCCGAGGCAGCTTTCTCTCTTTTGGTATCCCTTACTTTAACCACAAGGTCCGGGCAGTATGATTTCGCCTGGGCGACAGTCATGCTGCAGGTGACGCCGGTGTTTGCGGCGATATCGCTTACGGCCAGTATGGGTGATGAGTCGCTTATTCGTGGCGAGCCACTATCAACCTCTACCAGCGCTACCGGTTTGTCCTGAAGTGGTTGGTCTACGCGAAGACATATCGCTATCGGGAAATTGGGAACCGTAACGCAGGCTATTCTATCTTTAGTCATAAAGCATCACCCGGGTTTTAAGCCCTTCTTTTGAGATCCTGCTTTTGGTGATTTCGATTTCGACCTGCCTGCGGCTGAGCCGGTTTATGGAAAGCCGCAACGATACAATACTGGATGGTATGATGTGCGAGTTGTTCTCGGTCAAAAAGATCGTCAGGCCTTTGCTTCTGGTGGTCTGCATGCGAAGACGGTGCAGAAGGGTCATGGGCAGGATTTTTTTCTGGTCGGCCAGGTCGATCACCACGCAGGCGGTTTTTTTGTGCTCTAAAAGAATCTCGGCGGCCCGCATCCCGGTAAGAACCTCGCCGGTTTTAACTACCGCCAGGTGATTGATGTCCACGCCGTAGTAAGTTGCGGCCGAAGGGAAGAAGGAGTTGCTCAGGTCAAAGTATACCGCCGAACCCTGGCCGGTAATTTTCGCCAGCATTTTATAAAGAAGGCTGGTTTTGCCTGATGAGGGCGGGCCGGTTAGTTCGATCATCTGACCGAACGGGATACCGCGGTGGGGGAGAAGGGCATCGATCGGTTCGATATCGGTGCTGAAGACCGATCCGTTGCCGTTTCTGAAAACCGCCCCGGGCCATTTTTTACCCATCATATTTTTCAGGTCCGTCACGGTATCCATAGCGTTCTCTTTTCATGTTCTGACAGGCGCCACGCCTGTCAGAACCACCCCTTAGTCATTCCCACCCTCTTAGTCATTCCCGCGAAGGCGGGAATCCAGACATTTTTTATATCGGCCAATACTACACATATGTGCAGTATATTATACGCAAATTCCGGGGCCGGTAAATCACATTAATTTAGTTTGTGAGAGGGGCTATATGTTGTGGTGCGTGGGTTTATCCATTCAAGTGGTAGAATCCTGCTGGCGAAAATATCGTTTTTTCACGATAAAGAACACTAAATTTCGTTCAGGCGGCACCACATCTCGAAACTTCCAATCTTGATAATCTCGGGCGTGAAGTTCGCCTTGCCCTCAAAATGCCGGCGCATCATACTCTCCAGGGCAACTCCGTCATAAAAAGGCCGGTTGCGCGTCATTGGATCCAGGATAAGATTCCGTGCGAAATCTTTCAACTCACCGGTGAACCATCGGCGGTGATGGATCCATTCGTTTCGGCCCACGAACAGTTTGCTCAGGCCGGTAAGATCTCCTAATCGACAGACTGGAAGAGCCAATCGCGGTAGTTTCTCCCAATTATATACAGAGTCAATAAAATTGAGTCCTCTGTAGTAATACCCGGTCAGGCTGATCCGATGGCCGCCCCGGGCAAGTTCGCCACGATTGGTGGGAATGTGCGCCAGGTGCGGGGCGTTTTTCAAGTATATCTGTTTCTGTAATAGCGACGTGTCTTCGATCTCGGGAGCGCGAAGCATGACATCGACAACACGATTATCCATATAAGGAGTACGTACGGTCAGGGCCGTCATCTCCTGCGTATGGCGCGCCCCTTCAAGTTGGGGCAGTTCCTGGCGAAGAAGCGCCGCGCGGCCTTTCCATGGCATGTCGCTGCTTGTGCCAAGATACTGCTGTCTGAAGTCGGAGCTGAAGATGGCGAGACTCGGGGAGCGGTCTTTGAGCATCGTCACGCCTCTTACGATCTGCGAGCCGTATTTGCCGGTAAGACGGATTCTGCCGAAGTCGCGCACCGCCAGGTTCAGGTAGTACTCGTGACAACTGTTGAGTTTGGCGATGCCGTCGGAAATATAAATGGCTTTTGTTGCCCACTGTTCGAAGTTGTCGAGGAAGTCTTTGCCAAGGCGGATGACGTCAAATGAGTTGTTGTTTAGCTTCGCTAGCTTCCGGGCAATCTTGACATCGTGACTGTCCCGGTACATCCCTCCGAAAGTGAAGAGCGGCAGTGATATTCCCTGCCGGGTAAGGATGCTGAGAATGGCACGCGTATCGAGACCGCCGGTGAAAGACAGGGCCGTTTGCTCCGGCGTGTAATAGTCGCTCACTACCGATTCAAAGGTGCTAATGGCTTCGTCGAAGAATTGCTGAGGTGTTGTCCTGGGTTTATCGAGTTCGGGCTCGGGGCTCCAGTACTCGCAGGATTTCCACTCGCCGGCGCAAAAACGCATGGCGGTCGCGACGGGGAGCCTTCTCACCTCCTTGTAGAATGAGGCGTTATTCAGAATACAATCGTGCCGGAATGAATGGATAACCGCGGTCGTGTTCAGGCTAAGATCGAGTTGCGGCATCAACTTGAAACATTTGACCTCGGGAGCAAACATCATCCCGCCATCGGGAAGCCGGCAATGATAAAACCGTTGCAGGCCAAACCTGTCGTTGGCCACAAGAATCGAATTGTCGCGTTTGTCGGCTATGAGCAGGTTGAAATATCCGTTGAGCATCCGGAGTGCGGCGTAACCGTATTGCTCATATAATCGACCTGCGATCTCGCTGTGATTTTGCGGGTCACGAAGGTTGCCTTGAGTTTCGCCTGACTTTTCCAGAAGTCCGGTCACTCCGAAAAGTTCGCCGCTGAGCATACCCTGGACGGTGCCATCACTGTTCGAGCCTGCGGTATCGGCGGCAGGTTCGTGGTCAAGATATACGTGGCAAGCGTGAAGACCCAGTTCGGGCGACTCCATGAAATTGCTCCGGTAGAATGGCTCATGGGAGATGAGCTGAGCCATCTTTCGAATCAAATCACGATTTCGGTCAAAAAGCTGCGGATCGTTCTGGACAAGTATGATAAGGCCCGGCACCACTGCCCCGCTGTTTCAGGTACTCGGAGCGCAAATATCTACAAAAATAGCTACCTGTCAGATGTGTATAAGATAGTTGCGTTGACGACTGTAATTTAGGCCGTGGCGCCAGGATCAGCAACTGTTTTTTGGCGCAGGCATTTCTGCCCAGTGTGATAGCGTGGCCGAACGATCCCGCGTATGCAAATCCGGTAACCCACCCCGGCTGTGGCGGGGCTGTGGGATCGTACCATACAGGCAGACAGAGAGATGTCAAGACCTCCGCGCCGTGCGGCAACCTGCTGGCAGGTGTTTCGACCTACTCCCCAAAAATCACAGCCTGAAATCGTTCAATAACAGCCTCGGGGGATTTGTAAGCATCGAGCGGTAACCCCGCCTTGCGGCAGGTTTGCTCGAGAAACTGCGTTTCCGTCCAGCCATAATCGGTGGCGACCTGGGGAAGCAGCAGCCCGCGTTGTCGTCCAAGAGTGATCATCAAACCGTCGCGCCCCACTTTGATCTCATCGAGCGATTGGACTTTCTGCAGTGGTGTCAGGACCGATATCTCTACATGGAGCTGCGGGAGCTCCTTGGCCAGTACCGGTGGAAAGCGAGGATCTTCGACCGCCGCCTTCACAGCGCACTCGGAGACAGTCTCATAGAGCGGCTTGAAAGCCATGGTGTAGCCGATACATCCACGCAGTTGACCGGTTTTTGTCAGGGTGACGAAGGCCGCGCCGTTCTTCCGAAGAATATCGGAAACATCATACTCCGGCATTGGCTCCCGTCTCAGGTGGCAGTCAATCGATGTACGGGCGATTTCAAGAAGAAGCTGACGGTCGGCCTCGGTCAGTTCATACTTATCGGCTGAATCTTTCTTGCCCTGCTCGTCTGTAGATGGTTTGGGCGGGTTTGGTGCATCGCTTGATTTATAGACAGCTGCGGCAAGATATCCGACCACACCGCTCTTATCTCCTGTTACATCGCCCGAATCACCGTATTTCAGAATCTTGACCTTGTTAGCGCCTTTGGCAATTGCTGCCTTAAGAACCGCTACGGCTGTTCCACCACCGCACGCTTCGGTTTTTCCGCTTGTCAAATGTCGCTCGAGGGCATCGGGGTCGAGTCGCTCAATGCATGCCACACCGACCGAATCGAATTTCCATCCGTCCGAGGCCGGTCGGTAATGTTGCCAGTCGGTTGATGCGATCAGAACGGTTTGTTGGTTGATATTCAGGCTTGTCAGGGCGTCGGCCATCAGTTGAATCGTGCCACGGTCGGGGTAGCCCATGAGCACCGGCACAATGCGAAAATCACTCAGAGTGGACTGCAGGTAGGGAATCTGAACTTCGAGACAGTGTTCCGCTTCGTGAGCTTCGCGGATCACGGAGATATTCGTCCCGAAATCTATCAGTTTCTGACACATGGCGTCATCGCACGGTACATCGCCAAAAGGTGTCCGCCAAATTATTCCCGGTCCATATACGGAGATGCCTTCAAAGCCGACCCGATGCGACGGACCACAGAGGACGGCAGTGGTAATCTGGCTGCCTTCCAGTAGTTTGTAGCTGTTGGCGGCGATCTGCCCGGAATAGACCAGTCCGGCGTGGGGTACTATGAGGGCTATCAGCTGACCGTCAACGTCAGCCTCTGCAGTGACATTGGCCAAATGGCCGTTCACCATCTTAGCCAGGGAGGCACTGTCACCGGGGTAAAAAGTGCCTGCCACCGCCGGTTTTCGTGACTCGGCGCAAGCATTGATGAATAGCAATAGTGCCAACAATATCGAGCCAACCAGTCGTGTAATATGCATCGGGATACCTCCTGATTTCAGGATGCAGTCTGAGGCGACGAGCGTCAAGGGGAAAAGTGTTGTCGACTGAAGTTGTGTTTTAGTATAATTATTGTATGAGTGAAGTTGTCGTGGTAAAGTGGGCAGACGCGGACCTCGGCGCCGGTCTGGATATCAAACAATACACTGCTATGATTACGGCCGGATTTGATGCTCTGGATCGAAGCGATTTCTTCAAAGAGCTGCCTCGTT
>CP070756.1:903581-907901 GCA_020348905.1 Candidatus Zixiibacteriota bacterium | reverse complement strand
CTATACGCTGCATCACCTCGGCGCCGGTTCCAGTACCGATCATTACCGGCAGCAGTGCCAGGATTGTTGTAGCCACAGTCATGACTTTTGGCCGAACACGTTCAACTGCTCCTTCTGTTACCGCCGATCGAAGATCCTCGTCGGTGTTGAGTCGACTTTCTTTCCGAAATCGGTCACGGGCCGAATTGAGATAGACGATCATCACCACACCGGTTTCAGCTGCTAAACCCGCCAGCGCAATGAATCCAATGTAGACGGCCACCGAGGAATTGAACCCCAGCAGGTACATCAGCCACACGCCGCCAACAAGCGAAAACGGCAGCGACAGCATGACAATCAACGTATCCGCGAAGCTCCTGAAATGCAGATACAGGAGCACAACGATAACGAATAGGGCCAGCGGCACGATAACCGAAAGCTTCCGGGCCACCGCCTGCATATTTTCGTACTGTCCGGACCAGATCAAGGAATAACCCTGCGGCAAAGCTACCCGGTCAGTCACCCGTGCTCGAGCCATTTCAACAAAACTGCCGACATCAATGTCCTTCAGATCCACATACACCCAGGCCGTGGGACGGGCGTTTTCGGATTTTATCATCGCCGCCCCCTTGGAGAAACCAAGAGTCGCAATCTGTCCCAGCGGAACACTGCGGCCGTCGGGAGTGGCAATCAGGGTGCGGGCGATCTCTTCCGGGCTGTCGCGCAATTCGCGGGGATAACGGACGTTAACCGCGTAGCGTTGGCGACCTTCGATATTTTCGATGACGTTCGTGCCTCCTACGGCTGTTGCCAACGCAGCGTTCACATCGCCGGGCGTGAGACCGAACGCGGCTGTCTTGAGCCGGTCAATCTGAACATCAAGGTAATTGCCACCGGTAATTCTCTCACCGTAAACGGACCGAACGCCGGGCATGTCTTGAACAACGCCTTCAATTCTCTGCGCGATTGCGTTGAGGCTGTCCAGATTCGATCCCATGATTTTGATTCCCACCGGTGTCTTGATGCCGGTAGCCAGCATGTCGATACGGGTGCGGATTGGCATCGTCCACGAGTTGGTGAGGCCGGGATACTGCACGGCGGCATCGAGTGAATCGATAAGCATATCGGGTGTCAGTCCAGGCCGCCACTGGTCGCGCGGCTTGAGCATGATCGTTGTTTCAAGCATGGTCAGGGGAGCCGGATCGGTTGCTGTCTCAGCCCGACCTGCTTTACCAAAGACCCGCTCTACTTCGGGGAACGTGGCAATTATGCGGTCGGTTTGCTGAAGCAGCTCGCGGGCTTTGTCAACCGACATTCCGGGAGGCGTGGTGGGCATGTACAGCAAGTCGCCCTCGTACAGTGGAGGCATGAATTCAGAGCCAATCCGCGAAAGGGGAAGGATGGTGATGGCCAGCAGTACCACGGCAGCAATTATAACCGGCCAGCGGTACTTCAGCGCGAAACGAATCACGGGCCGATACAGAGTGATGAGGAATTTCGATATCGGGTGCTTTTTCTCCGCTCTGATGCGTCCCTTCATGACCAGAACCACCAGGGCCGGGACCACTGTGATCGAGAGCAGGGCCGATGCCGCCATGGCGAATGTCTTGGTATAGGCCAGCGGGGCGAACAGACGGCCGGCCTGCCCCTCGAGCACCAGCACCGGCAGAAAAGATACGGTAATGATCAGCAAAGAGAAAAACAGGGCCGGGCCAACCTCTTTAGTGGCCTCCAGAATGATCTCCGAGCGCGGCCGCGCGCCATTGTCGCGCTCGAGGTGTTTGTGGGCGTTTTCCACTGTAACCAGCGAAGCATCTACCATGACCCCGATGGCAATAGCAATCCCTCCCAGCGACATGATGTTGGCATTGATACCTAACAGGTGCATGGTCAGAATTGAAAGCGCCACGCCGGCCGGCAGGACAATCACGGCCACCAGGGTCGAACGCACGTGCAAAAGGAACAGCAGAATGATCAATACGACTATGATCATCTCTTTTACCAGGGTGGTCGTAAGATTGCCGGTCGCGCGGTCAATCAGATCGGTGCGATCATAGACGGTTACGGCCTGAACGCCCTCTGGTAGAGTTTGCTGAAGTTCGGCCAAGCGTTCCTTGACTCTGTCTATCACCTCACGGGCATTTTCACCGTAGCGTATGACTATGATGCCACCCACCGTTTCGCCATTGCCGTTGAGCTCGGCGACGCCCCGACGGATTTGCGGCCCGAGCTGCACATTGGCCACCGATGATAATAGCACCGGCGGTTTGCCCGGAGACTTGTGTACCGGGAGCTGTCGCAAGTCGTCGAGGCCGCCAATGTACGACTCGCTGCGAACCATGAACTCAGTCTCCCCGAGTTCGACGACGCGTGCTCCGGTGGCGCCGGTCGATTTCTTGACGGCGGTCATGACATGCATGAGGGGAATGCCGTAGTGCTCGAGCTTCCGCGGGTCAACCTCGACTTGATACTGTCTGACGTAGCCGCCTACCGAGGCAACTTCGGCCACACCTTCAAGAGCCGATAATTCGTACTTGAGGAACCAGTCCTGAAGTGACCTTAGCTCCGACAAGTTGTGTTGCTGGGTTGTGTCGACCAGGGCGTACTGGTACACCCAGCCAACCCCGGTGGCATCAGGACCCAGTTGTGGCTTGGCGCCCTCGGGGAGGCGGTCGGTCAACTGCGTAAGAAACTCCAGCACCCGGCTGCGCGCCCAGTAGATGTCGGTGCCGTCCTCGAAGATGACGTACACAAAGGAGAGCCCGAAATAGGAGAAACCCCTAACGTTGCTGGCACCCGGAACCGACAGCATGGCGGTCGAAATCGGATAAGTTACCTGATCCTCGACCACCTGTGGAGGTTGGCCGGCATAGTTGGTCTGGATGATCACCTGGACATCGGACAAGTCCGGGATAGCATCGACCGCAATTCGGTCAGCCGCCCAGAAACCAAGCACCAGGATGACCAGCGCGATCCACAACACCAGCCAACGATTGGCGATTGATATCTCGATTATTCTATTGATCACCTTGTGCCTCCGGCTGGTACTCCTTTAGGTTCATATTGCAGACGGGGCATACTCCGGGCTCCTTTGTCGCGACACCGCACTCGGGCATCGGGCAGACATAGATCGGAGCGTTTTCGGTCTCGCTGACCGGCACCAGGTCCATGCCACACTCGGGGCACTCTCCCGGGCCGTAGTTGAGAACATGAAAGTGCGATGGCATGGGGCAGGTGTGAATGTCATATGGATCATCCGTTTCACTCTGGTCAGCGTGACTACCGTGGTCGCTATGGTCGACCTGTTCATGACTACTGTGGTCACTATGATCAGCCTGTTCGGTACCGCCGTGCATATGGCCAGAGCCGGCATGTATTGCCTCACTCAGGCGTGTTTCGCTGTCGAGCAGAAACTGACCCGAAGTGACAACAGCCTCTCCGGATGCCAGCCCGTCGATCACTTCAATCATGTCGCCTTCGCCAACGACACCAGTGGTCACCGTTCGCGGCTCATACACCTCTCCATCGTCGGCAACAAACACCAGCTGTCGAACTCCGGAATTGATGACCGCTGCACGCGGTATCGCCAGCCGCTGGCCATCCAGGACGGTCTCAATCGTAACCTCGGCATACATTGCCGGTTTGAGCAGATAATCGGCATTGTTGAGGCTCAGGCGAATCTCCGCCTGTCCCTGGTCGTCGAGTATTGGCGAGATGTAACTGATGTGTCCCTCGAAGGCACGTCCCGGGAGGGAGGGAATGGACACTCGGGCGGTCTGGTGTAATTTAAGATGGGGAAGGTCCGGTTCGTAAACCTGCGCTTCGACCCAGACTTCACTCAGGTCAGCGATTTCATACAGCACCGACCGCGCCGATACCCGATCACCTTCCGCAACGTTCTTGACTCGTACGTGTCCGTGGGCCGGTGCCCGGACGATCAGCGTACGTGTGACTTCCCCCGACTCAACGAGGCGGTTCAGCTGATCATCGGATATGTCCCAGTTTCGCAGCCGACTGCGAGCAGATTCCGCGAGGCGCGCCATGGTTCCGTTTGACCCGGGTTTGAGAGCCACCATCAATTCTTTCTGCGCCGTGATCAATTCCGGCGAGTAGATTTCGAGCAGAGGCTGTCCTTCGAAAACCCGTTCGCCCTCTTGCGCGACGAACAGACGTTCAACCCAGCCGTCAACCTTGAGAGTAACGCGGTGGATGTTTGGTTGAGGAATGGTCACTGCACCGAAGGTGTGTATCGAGCGGGTAAGGTCGTGATACGTCGCGTTTGCCGTAACGAGTCCCATGTTTTGCTTTGTAGTCGGGTCGATACGTACAGTTCCCTCGCCG
>CP070756.1:895892-903481 GCA_020348905.1 Candidatus Zixiibacteriota bacterium | reverse complement strand
GCCACCAACATGGCCCGCCACCTGGAACGAAGCAGCCAGCAGGTTCGGGCACAGCAGCGCACAATTGACAGGTATAACCTGGAGATACACAAGAAGTACTCCATCCCCTCGGCTATCATCGCTTTCGTGCTGATCGGGGCGCCACTGGGGACACTCTCCCGGCGCAAGGGGATGGGTGTCGCTGTTGCCTTCTCGATAATTCTCTTTATAATCTACTGGGCCTTTCTGATCGGCGGTGAGGATCTGGCCGACCGCGGTCTGGTTTCACCGTTCTGGGCCATGTGGAGCCCCAACTTCCTGCTCGGCGGAGTGGGGTTGTACCTGTTATATATTGTCGTCACGGAAAAACCCCTGCTGGGTTATTTCCGAAGACTATAAGGTAAGCAGGATATGTTGATGTTCGCTAAAATAGACCGGTACCTGATTCGTTACTTCTTCGTCTCCTTTTTCGTGGCGGCAGTGGCTATCGGCCTCACTATAATCGTCATCAACATGGTTCAGGACCTTCGCAACTTCATCGACCACAAGGTACCCATCGCCCAAATTCTTGAATACTACCTGTACTTCGGGGGCTGGGTGATCAGGTCCTTTTTCCCGGTCTTCGTGCTTCTGGCGGCGTTGTTCTCCGTATCCATGCTGGCCCGCAAGAATGAAATCCTGGCTATGAAAGCCTCCGGCCTGTCGCTCTACCGCATCGCCCTGCCACTGCTGATAACGGCGCTGCTGCTTTCGGGTATTCACTTTTACTACAATGAATATGTCTTCCCGCCGGCTAACAAAAAACGGTTGGAGATGAAAGAGTTCACGATACGAAAACGCTCCAAGCACCGCTACCGGCAGGTCAACAACGTCTACCGCCAGATCGAACCGGGGTACTTCTATACCATAGCCACCTTCAATGTTGACCGCAGCGAAGGTACCAACCTGAAGGTTTACAAAACCAGGGATAACAAACTCAATGAGATAACCACCGCCTCGCGCATCGTCTTCGAGGATTACCAGTGGGTAGCCAAAGACGGTATCGTACGCTCTTTCGATGATTCCGCCCATGAATCCTTCACCCAGTTCGCGTCATTGGTGCTGCCCGATATCGAAGACAAACCCTCCGACCTCTCCAAGAAAATCGGCAAACCCGAGGATATGGGTCTGGAGGAACTGCAGGAGTACATCGACCTGATGAAACGCACCGGTGGTCCGTATGTTCGGGAAGCGATTGACCTGAGAATGAAATACGCCTACCCGGCGGCGTCGTTTATAGTGCTGCTGTTGAGTATTCCATTTGCCTCCAATCCACGGCGGAGCGGAATCGCTGTCTCGTTTGCGGTGGGGACATTGATTGCCCTGATCTATTTCGTGCTGTTCAGGATTCTTCAGTCAGCGGGGTATAATGAGAAGATACCTGCCTGGCTTTCGGTCTGGGGGGTTAACGGACTGTTCTTTATCATCGGCGCAGTGGCGATGCTCAAGGCCAGAAAATAATGCCGAACGAGGATCACGAAAAAAATCGCCAGGCCTGGAACGAAATGGCCGAGGTTCACTATAAACATCCCGGCTACCGGGTCGATGAATTTCTCGATGGAGCATCCACCCTCAAGTCAATCGAACTCGAAGAAGTGGGCGATGTTTCCGGGCTGAGTCTGTTGCACCTGTTTTGCCAGTTCGGGCTGGATACCCTCTCATGGGCGCGTCTGGGAGCCTCGGTAACGGGCGTTGATATCTCCGATAAGTCCATCGAGTACGCCCGTTTGCTGACAGATAAGGCAAAACTGAAAGCGCAATTCATTCGCTGCGATGTCCTGGACCTTATCGGCAAGATAGACGACCGGTTCGATATCGTCTTCCAGTCGTACGGCACTCACTGCTGGACATCGGACCTGACGCGATGGGCACAGGTGGTAGTTCATCACTTAAAGCCAGACGGCATATTTTACATGGTTGATTTTCATCCGGTGGTATCGGTCCTGGAATACGACGAGGTATCCTATTTCAAAAAGGGACCATACCGATACTCCGGCGAGCCCGATTATTGCGACCGCACCTACCGCATCAAAAACCAGCTGGTCGAGTGGCAGCACACCCTGGCCGATATCGTCAATTCATTGATCGAGGCGGACCTGTCAATTCTGTCGTTGAACGAGTTTGACAAAAGCGTCGATCCCGGCCACGATGATTGGATCAGGAAAGGTCAGTATTACTACCCACCGGAGGGATTTTCGCGTTTTCCGTTGATGTTCTCAATCAAAGCCAGAAAACCAAAGATGTAGTAAGAAGTCATTCGGGGGGCTGGCCGGGCGGCTCAGCATCCGGCTGAGTTCCAGGTTTACCTTCTCGACGGTTATCATAGCGGCGAACAGTAGGGTATGCAAAGTCAATATCGTCAGCACTGTCAAACTGAGTCAGTATATCCTCCCAGATTCCCTGTTCCGTACCGCGTCGATCGCGCGGATCACACAGATAACGAATCGTCAGCAGGACGCCGCAGTCTTTGACCGAGGTATATACCGTCGGTGTGAGTCTGGAATAAAAGATCATGAATTTCTTTGACGCCTCACGCACCTTTCGGGCGGCGGCATCTGACAGATGAGCTGCGTGCTGGGAAGCGATATTCTCCAGAAGCTCCTTTGCCTTCTTCCAGTTACTCTCAAAGGTAATCAGCACCGGCACCTCGTTCCAGATGTACTTGAACCCCTTGCTGTAGTTAGCCTGCATCTCGGTGAAGACTTTTCCGTTGGGAATATGAACTACGCGGCCGGTGCTCTGGTCGGCATCAACCCAGTTGCCGATTTCCATCAAGGTGAACTGGAAAATCCTCAGATCGATAACGTCACCACGATGTTCTCCGATCTGAATACGGTCTCCCACTTCAAAGGGCCGTCGCCACATCAGAAAAGCCCAGCCGGCCAGGTTCACCAGTGGATCACGCAGGGCGATGGCTATACCGGCCGAAACCAGGCCGAGATAAGTGGTCAACTCGCCCACTCCCGCAATCCAGATGCGGGCCAGAACAAAAAATGCGAGAATAACCGCGATATATGTTGAAGTCTTTCGCCAGGAATATCGTACTCGCACATCGTCGGTGCGGGCCACAACGACCCTTATAACCAGAAAACGTAAAAGCCAGACCAGTAGTATGACGGCAAGCGAGGCCAACAGCTTACCTACTGTCAGATAACTCACCCCAAGCGTGTCGGCAATTGTGTCGATAAGATTGGTCATAATGATAACCCGGCCCCCAAAGGCCGATAGCCCCTACGAAAACCCCTGATTAAATGACTATAAAGAAGAACGCCGCCCCGCCCGTCTACGTTCCCATTTCCCACGAAGAAAGGTATTTCTTCTGTTCCGGTGTAAGACGGTCGATGGCAATGCCCATCGACTTCAACTTAAGCGACGCGATCTGCTGGTCCACCTTTTCCGGCAGGCTGTATACCTTGCGTTCAAAACTCTTGTGGTGCTTCACCACGTATTCGGAAGCCAGGGCCTGATTGGCAAACGACATATCCATCACCATCGCCGGGTGTCCCTCAGCCGCCGCCAGATTTATCAGGCGACCCTCGCCCAGGATATAGATCCGTTTCTTGCCGATTACAAATTCCTCGACCAAGGGGCGTACTATCCTGCGTTTTGCTGCAGCTTTGGTGATTTTAGGGAGGTCAATTTCGGCGTTGAAGTGACCGGAATTGGCTATGATCGCACCGTCTTTCATCTTGCGCACATGCTCCAGCCGCACGACGTTGATATCGCCGGTGACAGTCAGGAACAGATCCCCCAGTGGGGCAGCCTTGCTCATCGGCATCACCAGGAAACCGTCCATAGCGGCCTCGAGTGCCTTGACCGAATCCACCTCGGTAATGATTACGTTTGCCCCCATGCCTTTGGCCCGGATAGCCAGGCCGCGCCCGCACCAGCCGTACCCGGCAATGACTACCGTGGAGCCGGCAATCAGCATGTTGGTGCATCGCAAAACCCCGTCGAGCGTGGATTGACCGGTTCCGTAACGATTATCGAAGAAGTGCTTGGTCTTGGAGTCGTTGACAGCTATGACGGCAAAAAGCAGGGCGTTGTCCTTTTCCATCGCCCGTAAGCGAATCACACCGGTCGTGGTTTCTTCGGTGCCTGCCATTATGCCGTCGGCAAGCTCCTTGCGATCGGTGTGGAGAGTCGACACCAGGTCAGCGCCATCATCCATAGTAATATGCGGATTGATATCAAGCGCCTGATGGATGTGTTTGTAGTAAGTCCGGTTGTCTTCCCCGTTTCGGGCAAAAACACTTACCCCGTAGCCCTTAACCAGGGCGGCAGCGGTATCATCCTGCGTCGACAACGGATTGGAGGCACAAAGGGCGACTTTAGCGCCGCCGGCTTTGAGCGTGCGCATCAGGTTGGCGGTTTCAGTCGTGACATGAAGACAGCATGCCATATTGACACCCTTTAAGGGTTTCTGTTTGGCAAACCTTTCCCGTATCAGCCTGAGGACCGGCATCGAGCGCTCGGCCCATTCGATCTTCTTTTTGCCTTCCGCAGCAAGTTTGATATTGGCAATATCGTGTTTTGTAGCCATGTCCTACGCTTCCTTCGCAAGGATTTTTGCCTTGTCGGTTCTCTCCCACGTAAAGTCGCGCTCGCTTCGGCCAAAATGTCCATAGGAGGACGTCTTACCGTAGATCGGCCGGAGCAGATCAAGTTGCTTGATTATTCCTCGCGGCGTGGTGTCAAAATGCTTGTTAACCAGCTCCACTATCCGCTTTTCGGGGACCTTGTGGGTTTTGTTAGTGTACACCATCATTGATACCGGGCGGGCTACGCCGATGGCGTATGCCAGCTGCAGATTGCATTTGTCGGCCAGCCCTGCCGCGACCACGTTCTTGGCGATATAGCGGGCCATGTAGCTTGCCGAGCGATCGACCTTGGTCGGGTCTTTACCGGAAAAGGCACCGCCGCCATGGGCAGCCATCCCGCCGTAGGTGTCGACAATGATCTTACGACCGGTCATGCCCGTATCCGACTGGGGTCCGCCTACGACAAACTTACCGGTCGGATTAACATAAAAGGTCGTCTTCTTATCGATGAGTTTGGCCGGAATAATGGGCCTGACGACCTTATCGATGATCTCCTCGACCGCCTTTCGCGTAATCTTTTTTCCACTGCTGTTTAAGATATCCTCGGTGTGCTGGGTCGAAATAACCACCGCATCGACCCGGTACGGTACTCCATCACGGTATTCCACCGTCACCTGGGATTTGCCGTCCGGCCCCAGATACGGCAGAATCTTCTTTTTGCGAACTGTCGCCAGCTGCCGGGTAAGTTTGTGGGCCAGCATGATGGGTATGGGCATGAGTTCTCGAGTCTCGCGGCAGGCATATCCGGACATCAAACCCTGATCCCCGGCCCCACCGACATCGACGCCCTGGGCGATATCCGGCGACTGCGACCCGATGGCATTTAGAATAGCACAGGAATCATATGCGAAACCGTACCTGCTGTCAACGTAGCCAACTTCTTTCACGATTTGGCGAACCAGCTTATGAATGTCAACGTATGCCGTAGTGGTTATTTCGCCGCCGACTATGACAAGCCCCGCCGTGACGAATGTCTCGCAGGCTACCCGTCCATGCCGATCCTGCTTGATAATCTCATCAAGCACCCCGTCGGATATTCGATCACACAGCTTGTCCGGATGCCCTTCGGTTACTGATTCCGATGTAAAGAGGAAATTCCCTCCAGCCATTTAAGACTCCTTTACCTGTTTTCAAACAACCTTTAGATATATGGAACCCGGCGGGAATTAACAACCGGTAATTTGGGTTGAATCGCCGATGTTGAGTACTTTCTTATCCCCTCTCAGGACGACGTTGTTGCCGATAATCGACTTCTCGATGACCAGATTCTCGATCCGCACATCGTTTCCGATAATAGCATCCGATATCACAGAGTTCTTAACCCGTGTACCGGCTCCCACTGAAACGTCGGGCCCTATCACGGAGTTTTCAATCCGGGCGTTCTCGCCGATATGCACCGGAGGCAGCAGGGTTGAGCCGGGAATCTCGTCCGGGGCGGGCGCGTTCACCAGAAAATGCCTGCTGGTTGCAAGCATGGTTTCTTTCTTGCCACAGTCGAACCATTTTGAAACCTCGAAGGGCGTAAACTGCACGCCATCCTTTATCATCGCCGCCAGGGCATCGGTGAGCTGAATTTCCCCCCTTGTTTTCTTTCCCAGTCTGACCAGGCGGGCAAGTTTGTCTCTGATACGTCCGGATTCCGACAGATAGTAAAGACCAATAAGGGCCAGGTTTCCTTTAGGACGCTTTGGCTTCTCGACAACCCTGGTAATCGAACCGTCAACAACCTCGGCAATGCCAAACCGTTGCGGATCATCGACCTGATGCAGCCCCAGCGTATAATCGCCGGCCCTGACGAACTTCCCCAAATCGCCCTCAATGATTGTATCTCCGAGCAAGATCATGAGGGGACTGTCGGTGAGGCCTTCAAGAGCCACGTGAATGGCGTAGCCAAGCCCGAGCAACCGGTCCTGCTGAATAAACCTGGACTCGAAAGCATAGTTCTTCCGCACGTAGTCCCGTATCATATCACCTTTGTAGCCCACCACGAACACCACCTCCTCGGGACCAAGTTCAGTGATGGGTCTCAAGAGATAATCCAGAATTGCCTTGCCGCCCATCCGCAAGAGCGGTTTGGGAAGAGTCAACGTGTGTGGCTTGAGTCTGGTTCCTGTCCCTGCTACTGGAATGATAACTTTCATGCTGTTTCCAATGCGATTTCGCTATATGGTAGGCAAAGAATCGGTGCTTGACAAGCGATTATCTCAGGTAAAACTGGTCTACTTTACGCGCAGACTTCCGCGGGCAAGGCAATTCGGACCGCAAACAGACATCGTAACGTCGTTGTAAGGGATTATTGTTAAACTTGATAAGTCAGGCGGGCCGGCTACAAAATAGCGGAGAACGACCCTATCCAGTCTTCAATCAGGAACTGTACCCGCCCTATTAGCAGCGATACTCTCCCCATTACCGTGTAACCGAAGTGTGCTCCGAAGGACACCATGATAAACCAGATCCCCACTCTGGCAGTAACACCCATGGCTCCGGTATGCTCCTTGGAGAAATAGAAGTAGATGAGAGTCGATATCACGCCGACCACGACCACAATTGCCAGCAGAGCCGCCCCGAAACCGTCCTGACCACCGAGGGCCAGCATGGTCGACTGCATCTGGGGAAGAACAAGACCGTGCAGCTGGGTAAACAGGAACACACCCGCCGTGGTGCCCATCACAAAAGCCAGTGAAACTCGAGAGAGCCACGAGTATTTTGGAAACAAGCGGGCGAACATGAGAAAACCCAGTATCCCGGGTACGAACAGCCACCACTGCCCACCCTCTATCATCGGGTCCCACAATTTCTGCAGGATGATAGTATCCCAGATCAGACCCACCTGGTACCCGGCGGTCAGACCGGCGAAAATGTGCTCGGCCAACTTATAAACCGGGTTGTCCTTATAAAGGAACGAGAATAGGGCCAATGTGAAGAAGGCCATTATCCAGATCTGGAAAATCTCAATCCCGCTCATTGCTG
>CP070756.1:892788-895792 GCA_020348905.1 Candidatus Zixiibacteriota bacterium | reverse complement strand
TCCGGTCTGGAATACCCGCCCATACCTTTGTACGGTTTCGACCAGCCGGCGTCCCTGTTGAACCGTTATCGTAATCGGCTTCTCGCAATAGACATCCTTACCCGCCTTGACGGCGTCAATTGACTGCGGTGTGTGCCAGTGGTCGGGCGTAACTATCACCACTGCATCAATATCCGGTCGGGCTAAGAGTTCGCGATAGTCATTATATGCATCACATCCTTTATAAGTATCGTCTGGTCGCTTCGAGGCGTAAGTTTCCTCTACACGATTCTTGGCCTGCTGGCAGCGCATACCATCTACGTCACAAACAGCCATAACTTGAAAGTCCCGGTCGCCGGCCAGTCGTCGTAAGTGACCTCTCCCCATAATTCCATGGCCTATCAAACCGACGGTAATCCGCTCGCTCGGCGCCACATTACCCTCCGCACCGAGCACTGAGGAGGGAATAATCCATGGTGCGGCGATGACCCCTGAAAGCGCAGCCGTGCGCCCCAGGAACTGACGTCGTGTAATCCCGTGATTTTCTGCTTTTTTGAAGCGTTCCGTTTGTGTCATGTTTTATCTCTCTGTGCTGTTTGCAGGCTTACCTTGTTGAAGAATTCTATGCACTCGGTTATTTCGGGCATCGAGTCGAACCAGTCGTAGGAATATTCGAGACCGAACATGGTTGGACTGATGCCCAATCGATGGATTTCCTTGAGGAACTGCCCGGTCCTGCCGATCCCGCTCCCCCATGGTACATCGTGACCTTCGGGGCTTAGCTCGTGCAGGTCGTGCATCTGCACGGTGATAAGGCGGTCTTTTAGAATGTTCACCGCCTTGATTGGGTCAATGCCGGAGCGCATCCAGTAGCCGAGGTCGCCGCAGGCCCCTATTCGCTTACTGCGGCCCTTGCAGACCTTCAAAACTCCTTCGGGATGCCAGTACTGTGGTGAGGCTTTCCGGTCGTGGTTGTGAATGGCCACGTTAATGTCATAATCGTCGCAGAACTTCTCGATGGTATCCAGTGCCTCCGGTAACGGCTCGGACATGAAGGTTTCGATCCCAATCTTTCGCCCGAACTCAAAGACCTTGCGGCAGCCTGCCTCATCACCCGGAATCAGGTGGATGTAATAGGTAAGTAGACGAATACCGGCTGAGTC
Organism: Candidatus Zixiibacteriota bacterium; assembly: GCA_020348905.1. Taxonomy (GTDB): domain Bacteria; phylum Zixibacteria; class MSB-5A5; order GN15; family FEB-12. Next base: position 894,650 of record CP070756.1, on the reverse strand, counting down.
TAATTTCAGCCGGATTTGTTTCAGCTCGTCGTCAGTCAGTTGGTCATCGAAGTTTTTGGGAATCTCTTTGCTGACCTTCTGGAAACTCAGGCCGCCCATGTATGGCAGGCCCAGTTGGGCTGTCTTGTCGATTGCCTCGAAAAGTGTGTATTTGTGGAATGTATAGGCCTCGATGCCGAGACGCCAGCCCAGTTTTTCCCGGGCACGGATGGCCGGCGTTAATTTGCCGCTGGGGATTGTCGGTGCCGGCAGGTCGCCTAAGGCGAACTGAGCCGCCGCCAGATAGAACCGCAGCATCTTCGGGTCCCAGAATACGTATGGATTGTGCGCGATGGTACTATAGAAAACGCGTCCCCGACCATATTGCCTTACCCACGCCAGCGCGTAATCATTGTCCTCGCGGAAGCAGTTGCCGCGTGGCTGTCCCTGGAAATCCGTTTTCTCGGTATCGACGCTCAGAAGCACGCGTACCCTGTTTCTCGAATAAGGCTCGTGTACGCGAAAGAACTCATCCCGATAATCGAAGTCCTTGCCTCCGAAGGCCTGATTGACAGGGTGGTTGGGGTCGTCGAGCTTTATGAAGACGTGCTCATCACTGTCGCGGTGGTTCGCGCCGCGTGCGCCAATCATTATGCCGAACTCGGGCCAGGTCTCGTGGGCGCCGGGCCAGCGAGTGAAGGCCACCGAAGTTCCATGAACACCGAGCAGACCGCCGCCGCCGTAGACAAATTCGAGCAGGCTTTGTCTAAGGTCGGTGTCTTCGAAAAGATTACCCACCGTGTTATTAAGAAAGACGGCATCAAAACGTCTCAGGCTCTCGGGTTTGAAGACAGAAGGGTCTTTGCTGATAACGGTCTCGAAAGCTCCCGTTTTTTCGCCCATGAGCGTAAAGGCCAGATTGGCCGTAGGGATGGAACCATGTCCGCCGTATCCGACGTTGAGGTCGAAAATCAGGAGCCTCCGTTTCCGCCCGGGATTAACGAAAGCTTTGTTGGGAATCGCAGCTTCAATTCGCTGGCGCTGGCCGGACTTTAGACTTGCCTGTGCCTCTGCCGCGGTAAGAGCGAACCAGGGGACCGCGAGCATTCCGGCGGTGCTGCCCAGAAACTCACGTCGCGTCATGCCGCATGTTTGTATTGTAGCACAGGTTTCCGTCCCCGATGCGTTGCCCATTTGCGAACTGGCTGGTGAACCGGGAATTTGTATCTGCCCTGTCTCCGATGAAAACTTCGTCCTGTTTGTCATTAGAGGACTTACATAATTTTTTTTCATGCCGCCGATTATACTATCTTGGTAACATAAATGCCATAAGAATCCTTACAACGAACCTTTGACGAGTTGCAGGCGTTTGTCAGATAAGCTCAAGCATACAGTTGCCAGGAGAAGTGTTCATAGATATAATTGGAGGTTGAGGATGTTTTGGTATTCATTCATCGAAAGGACGAAATTATGTACAGGAAATACCTTTTGGCTGGTGTTTTTGTCTTATTTCTGAGCCCGATTGCCTTGTCGGCGAGTACCCCCCTCGGCGTTGGCCAATCTTCGGTTAAAGTATGGGAGCAGCCTCTTGCTCTCCCTACCTATAGACTGAAACCACCGGAACTGAATCCGATGTTCTATGAGCATGAATCATATCAGGGTGCGAAGAAAATGATTTATCCCTACCCCTTCCAGGACGGGGTGACGGATATTCGGGAGGAAAAGACCTACAAGGCCCTGTATCTTGAAAACAAATATATTCGACTGTCGATTCTGCCTGAGCTCGGCGGCCGATTGTTTTCCGCGATTGACAAGACCAACGATTACGAAATCTTTTATCACCAGCATGTAATCAAGCCGGCCCTGATAGGGATGCTCGGCGC
>CP070756.1:882727-892688 GCA_020348905.1 Candidatus Zixiibacteriota bacterium | reverse complement strand
GTTATAACGGGTCCTGTTGCCCCGGCCGGCGGCAGACCCCGTTTTTGTTCCGCTGTCCGAGATGCCTGCCGCAGCAGATAAATTTTTTCGCTTGACGATACGGGTCTTACAGGGCAGTATGTACAGCCGTGAAGAATAGAAGAAAGTGCAGGAGCAGTGATGGGGCGCAACAAGTCTTTTTTCGATACGTATCCCGATGAGTATGACATCCTGACCAACGCCACCGAGCGGGCCAAAATGCATCGCAAGGAGGTCAGGGCCATAATCGAGAAATTCAAGCCAAAGGCGGTACTCGATGCCGGCTGCGCCACGGGATTGACATCGCGGCTGTTCGCGGCCGAATCGATCTCCGCGACGGGAATCGACCGGTCTAAAGCAATACTTGAAGTAGCACGTTCTAACGACTGGCTAAACAATAATATGCTTTCGTTCAGACATGCTCATTTTGAAGACCTCCCGAAGGCCATGCGGGAGAGGTTTGACCTGGTGGTTTGTCTGGCCAACAGTATCAGCGGCGTTGGAACGGTTGCCAATCTGCGGCGAAGCCTACGAAATTTCCTGGCTGTATTGACTCCGGGAGGGCATCTCGTTCTGCAGATGCTGAATTACACGGCTATCAGGGAAGGTGAGGTCATGCCTATCAAAGCCACAAAGCATGGCACCTTGGTGTACGAACGATTCAGTGAGCGGCGCGGCCGAAAGCTGTATCTTTACATTACCAGGCTGGACTATGGCGCGAAGCCACCGGCGTTCGAAATCTTCAAGCACGAGATAGATAACTTCAGCCCGGAACAGATGAGCGACAGCATGAAGCTGGCCGGGTTCACCGGCATCAAGCGCTACGCCGATCTCTTCCTGTCGAGAAGGTTCGGCAAGTCATCACGCGATCTGGTAATCACAGGCCGCAAGCCGGCGTGAGAATAATCTCTACATTATAATAACCAGCTTGCCCATCTGGGTCGAGCCGTCCTCGGATTCGACGACCCAGTAGTAGAGGCCTGACACGACCATCTGGGTGTTGCGAGTGATCATGTTCCAGGAGTCGTGACCACAGTTCGGGTCGGACGGATCCATGTCATGATCCAGTTTGCGCACCAGATCGCCATCGAGAGAATAGATGTAAATGGTACATTTGGGTGGAAGGTTGCCGAAGTTGATGGCCCGTACGCGGTAGTCGGGGCGGTCGTCCTCCATGCGGCCTTCGAAGCCCAGGTCGCGATAGCCGGCATCACCACGATAGGGGTTGGGGTAGACATATACTTTGGCGTTGCCCCCGGCGGCGGCGTCGGAAGATGTCAGCGGGAAAGCGCTCTTGATTCCGCCTGTGACGGACGACTCAAGGCCTTTCAGTTGAAGATCGGGTTGTCCGAAATCAAAGGCGGTGACATTGATGCAGTAAGGTACGGTGGCCAGGAGGTCCTCAAAGACAAACTCATATTCATAGTACTTCAGGTATCCTTCGGCGGTGTATGCTTCGGCGGGAATTGAGTCGGGATGGTAGAGGTCAGGATGTGGCTGGTCAGGGTAGACTTTGCTGAAAGGGGTCGTGACACCGTAGATGGAAGCATTGTGGTCGTGCGGTACGAAGTAGAAAATGGAATCGGGAAACTCCGGATGCAAGTAGGGTGTGGCCCGGGTGAATGATAAAGGGTTGAATAATGTGTCCTGGCACGGGTCCTCTGCGGATCCGTAGAGGCATCGCAGACTGTCCGGAGAATAGGGTGGATCGAAAAGGGTGTAGTCAAAAGCCGAGCCCGCGTGACCGGTATAAACATATTTGTCGAAGTTTTCCCTATCATAGGAGGCGGCCAAAGCCATGCTGGAAGCTCGCCGGTCCAGACCAATGTAAACGTGATATCCCTCAAAATCGACCAAATGCGAGAACAGGTCCGGTTCGTTCTCGGTACGGGTTCCGTTGAAACGCACCCGAATCCCGTTGACCACCGGTTCGAGCCAGAACGCGGGTGGCGCGGGAGGCATCGCTGCCCGCCAGTCGGGGACGCCGTCCCCGGTGTGATAAATGGTGTCACTGTTGCATACGACGAACTCGCCGGCGTATTCATCACCATCGGTGTCCACTCCCGGATTATCATAAACCCATTTGGCCCGGGTAGCGGTCTGAACCAGGCTGGAGAAATCCAAATTGCTGTAGAAGGCGGTAATTGAGTAGGGCAGATTTTCGGCGTTGTTCGGATCAGTGTGGAAGGTTCGGCCACAGACAAAGGCGAACGGCGTGCTCACACTCGACCCGGGACCGATGTCGAAGGGGCCGACCGAAATGAGGTTGGGGGGTGCATAGATCGCGCCCCTGGTTGACAGTAATTCGGCATCTTCTTGAGGTGGTGGGAGCCAGATCGGGTTGTTAGCGCCAATCGAGGCGGTGTAAAGTATATCGTAGTCGATTTCCCCGTTACGCATGATATGGTATAGGTCTGGTTCGGAAGGGACGAGTTCGTCTCTAAATTCGCGGTAGCCCTCTCTGTGCTGAGGACCAAAGATGTTTGGAAAATCCGAAACAAAAGCCCACCAGTTGTATGCCAGTCCTGTTGGCTGATATTGTCGACCCTGCGGATAATCCAGAAAGAAGTAACCGTGCGCATCGGGTGATGAACGGTAGCAGTCATCGGGGCACACCACAGTTTCGGTAAACTCACCCGCTACCGGATCGCCGTCGGTGCTGGCTCCCCACATAAGATTGAGGGTATCGATTAAGCCGCAACCCACGGGCGATGACACTTTGCGGAGGAAACCACATATGCTCCAGCGTTCCGAAGGAAAGTCGGGCGAAAAACTCACTTCAGGCCTGGAAGATATGCCGATATAAGCATCGTTAATTATCTCAGAACCAATGTTCTCAACACTTATGTCAAAGAGGACAAAATCGGCGGCAATTCCGCTGGACCAGGCATAGGATTTCTGGCTTACTTTGACGTTAAGAGGAAGAAGGGAAGCCGTGTCGGCGTAGGTGGCTATAAAATCCTGATTGGAGACGCCGCGTTCGCTGCTCGTTGAGGCCGGTTGATCTATCGACCTGCGCTCGATACCACCAAAGGGACGCGGATCAGGCTCGAAGTCGGTATTAAAGTATTCCTCTGCGGTCGATCGGTCACTCCATCCAGAAACCCAACCCCCTCTTGAAACGGCTGTGTCTCGATTTATCACGCCGCCTACCCAGAGACTAGCCTGGAAGAGATGCAATATCAGTGAACCTTTCGGGAACTCGCTGCCAGCCCCGCACACCTCGCCTGTGAAGCAGTCCTTCAAACCAATGTAACTCACTCCCCACCTGCCATAGTTGCTGACGGTGAGGGTTATGTTGCCGACATCGTGAACGGCATACTGGTAATTCGGAGAGGCTAATGTTAAGGGAGTCGCGGTGGATTTCTCCAAGTCAGAATACGGCTCGCCAATCACGGAGCTGTGTAGCGGCACGAGGGTAATGCAGATAACCAGTTTTTTTAAAAAAGTGCGATACATCCCGTCCCCGGCGAAGCATCAATGCCTTTTACAAGTGACGGTTAGCCACTGTGTGGTGTTCAACATCGGGTATTAGAACATAAGCGACGTTTCTGTGTTAGTTACGTTACGCATATGGTAATTACATTATAACCACCAGCTTGCCCATCTGGGTCGAGCCGTCCTCGAATTCGACCACCCAGTAGTAAAGTCCCGACACAACCATCTGAGTGTTGCGGGTGATCATGTTCCACGAGTCGTGACTGCTGTTGGGGTCGGACGGATCCATGTCATGATCCAGTTTGCGGACCAGGTCGCCGTCGAGGGAATAGATGTAAATGGTACATTTGGGTGGCAGGTTGGCGAAGTTGACGGCTCTAACCCGATGGTCCGGGCGGTCGTCCTGGGTGCGTCCTTCGAAGCCAAGGTCGCGATAGCCGGCGTCGCCGCGGTAGGGGTTGGGGTATACGTAAACTTTAGTATTGCCCCCGGCGGCGGCGTCCGAAACTGCCAGCGGGTAGGCGGCCTGGGCTCCCGAGCCGACCGGCGACTCGAGACCCTTGATCCCAAGGTCAATATTGCCGTGATCGAGAGCGGTTACGTTGATCCAGTAAGGAATCGTGGGCATGAGGTTTTCCAGTGTAAACTCGTACTCGTAGAATTTTAGATAGCCCTCTTCGGTATAGGCGTCGCCCGGGATAGAGTCGGGGTGATATGTAGCCGGGTCCGGAAGGTCGGGATAGACCTTACTGATGGGTGTTGTGATTCCGAACTCGAAGGCGTTATGATCGTGAGGCAAGAAATAGAAGATGGAATCCTCGAATTCCGGGTGGAAGTACTGAGACGTAATCGTGAAAGACAGAGGGTCGAAAGTTGTGTCGCGGCAGGGGTTTTCGCCGGTGCCATAGAGGCATCGAAGGCTGTCGAGAGTGAAGGGCGGGTCGAAAATGTTGTACGCGATAGTCGAATCGGTGGCACCGTTCCATATATACTTGTCAAAGTTCTTTCGGTCGTAAGAAGCGATGAGCGCCATGCTCGAGGCGCGGCGGTCAAGCCCGGAGTAGATGCGATACCCCTCGAAATCCACCAGGCCGGTGAATCCGTCCGTTTGTGTTTCGGATTTCTGACCGTTGAAAAGGATGCGGATTCCGTTGACGAGTGGTTCGAGTCGGAATACCGGAGCGGGAGGCGGTATGGCTGCGCGCCAGTCGGGGATGCCGTCACCGGACAGGTAGACGGTGTCATCGCCGCACATGGCATATTTGCCGGCGTAGTCATCGCCATCGGTGTCGACGCCGGGGTTGTCGTAAACCCATTTGGCCCAGGTGGCGTTTTGTATCAGATCGGAGAAGTCCAGATTGTCGTAGAAACGGTCTAATTGATGGGGAAGGTTTGCCTTGTTATTGGGATCGGTGTGGAAGTTCTTGCCGCAGACAAAGGCCAACGGGAAAGTGACCGTAAACCCGGGCGGTATATCGTACGGTCCAATCGACAAGAGGTTCGGTATTCCGGTCGATAAGCCCTGGGTCGATGTCAGGTAGGCAACTTCATAAGGGGGAGACAACCAGACCGGGTCGTTCAGTCCGATTGATGCCGAATAGAGCATATCGTAGTCGATTTCACCGTTGCTCATGACGTGGTAGCGGTTAGCGTCGCCAAGGGGCCACCCTGTTCCGCCGGTCTGGAAATCGCGATAGTTTTCTTTGCGACGCGGGCCGAAATCGTAGGCCGGGTTGACAAAGAAGCCGGTCCACCAGTTATAAGACAACACCGGTGGCTGTGACGCTGTGGTTCCCGGATAACCAAGAAAGAGCACGCCGTTGGCGTGTGGGGCAGATTTATGCCAGCCGTACTCGCACGACCAGTGCAGTTCCTCGTTGAAGACGCCGTCGACAGGTTCCCCGTCGGTGTTGGCGCCCCAGGCCATGTTAAGAGTATCGATGATGTTACATCCGACCGGTGACTTGACGACCCTTTTGAATCCGCTTATGCTGCCACGAGCATAACTTGCCAGCTCCATTCAGCCAAAGGTGAAAGCGAATCCTATTGCGGGCCGGTACATTATGCCGAAGTAAGCGTCGGAGATCGTTTTCTGACCGATATTTTCGACGATTACCTCGAATAGAATGAAGTCCTGAAAGGCGTCGTTGGACCAGGCGTACGATTTTTGCGTGACTTTCACATTAAGCGGCTGATGACCGCCACCGCGAAGAAAATCACGTTCGTAATAAGGTATGTCGGTCATGGTATCAGTGTAAACACAGATGAAATCTTGTTCGGAGACCGCCAGGCTGTCGTCTGACGGGTCATCATCAAGCACTGATCTGGTTTCAAGGCCAAAACCGGGAAGGGGATCCGGATGATACTCGTAGGCTGGAATCCAGAGATAATGTGCGCCGGATGATACAAGGGTATCGTTGCCAATGACACCGCCGATCCAGAAAGTGCCGTACCGGAGGTTTGGGATTTCCGATCCGATGGGGTACTCGCTTCCGAACCAATACAACTCGCCGGTGAAATGATCCGGAAAGTACTGATTACCTTCACCCCACAAATTGAAGTTCGTGACTGATAGAGAGATGTTGCCAACGTTGTGGAACGATGCCGCGTAAAGCCGTTCGGAGGTGGTGGCAGTCATACCGGTTAACTTAGACATATCGCAGCCCGGGAGGACTCGGCCGGATGTGGTCATCGCAAGCAGACAGAGCACCAAAACGAAAGTTGCGAGGCCTATTCTATTAGGGCGGTGCATATCTGCTTCTCCGGTAAGTTGGGTCTAATCTCTTCAGATCGCTACATTATTACCACCAGTTTGCCCATCTGGGTTGAGCCGTCTTCGGCTTCAACCACCCAGTAGTAGAGCCCCGACACAACCATCTGGGTGTTACGGGTGATCATGTTCCAGGAGTCGTGACCACAGCTCGGGTCGGACGGATCCATATCGTGATCGAGCTTTCGCACCAGGTCACCATCTAGTGAGTAGATGTAGATGGTGCACCTGGGTGGCAGATTGGCGAAATTGATGGCCCGTACGCGATAGTCCGGGCGGTCTTCTTCGGTTCTGCCTTCTAAGCCAAGGTCGCGATAGTCCGCGTCACCCCGGTAAGGATTGGGGTAGACATAGACCTGATTGTTTCCTCCAGCTGAAGCATCGGAGGCACCATAGGGGTAAGCGCTCTTGATGCCGGTAGTCAAAGGCGACTCGAGGCCCTTAAGCCCCATGTTCGGCTCGCCGTAGTCAAAAGCAGTCACGTTGATCCAGTAGGGGATGGTTGGCAACAATTGTTCAATCACGATTTCGTATTCGTAGTATTTCAGGTAACCTTCGGCGGTGTAGGCATCGGCCGGTATAGAATCGGGCTGCTGCAGATTTGGTGTCGGTTCATCCGGGTACACTTTTCGGATGGGGGTGGTAACGCCGAGCTGGTAGACATTGTGGTCATGGGGAGCAAAATAGAAGATGGAGTCCTTGAAGTCCGGGTGGAAAAAGAAGTTTGAGGAAGTGTAGTCCAGTGGCTGAAAGGATGTGTCGTGACACGGGTCATCTGTGCTTCCGTACAGACATCTCAGGCTGTCAGGCGTGAACGGCGGTTCGAGAACCGAGAATCTGGGGTTGGCAATATCACCGTTCCAGACGTACTTATCGAAGTCTTCTCTATCAAATGATGCCACCAGAGCCATGCTGCCTCGGCGCTCATCCAGGCCGCAGTAGACGCGGTAACCCTCAAATTCCACCTCGCTCGAGAACAGATCGACAGCTGTTTCGGACATGGTCCCGTTGAACCTTATCCGAATTCCACCGACGATAGGCTCAAGCCAGAAAACCGGCGCCGGTGGCGGCAGGGCGCTGCGCCAGTCCGGGATGCCGTCGCCGGTGTAATACACCGAGTCACCATCGCAATAGGTAGCTTCGCCCGAATAGCCATTGCCGTCGGTGTCATAACCCGGGTTGTCGTAGGTCCATTTCGCCCAGGTCGCGTTTTGCACCAGATCAGTGAAGTCCAGATTGCTGTAAAAGCGATCGATTTGACCGGGTAGGTTGTCGGCGTTGGCGGGGTTAGTATGGAAGTTCTCAGCGCATACGAAAGCGAAGGGAAAGTTGACAGTAAGGCCGGGTGGGATTTCGTACGGTCCGATCGACAGCAGGTTGGGTGCGCCAGTGGGGAGTCCCTCGGTCGATGCTACCATGGCGATCTCGGCCGGGGGTGTTATCCACACCGGATCATTGGGAGTGATGGAGGCGGAGTAGACCATGTCGTAATCGGTTTCTCCATTGCTCATCACGTAGTATCGGTTAGCATCTCCCCATGGCTGTCCAGTCCCGCCGGTCTGGAAATCACGGTAGTTTTCTCTTCGACGCGGCCCGAAATCGAACTTGGTCGTGTTCACGTAGCCGCTCCACCAGTTGTAGGACAGGATTGGCTCCGATGTGATGGAACTTTTAGGGTAGTCAAGCAACATGACACCATTGACTCCCTGCGCCGACCTGATTAAACCGTACTCACAGGTCCATGTGGGTTCGTCAATAAACTCACCTTCGACCGGATCGCCGTCGTTATCGGCGCCCCACATAATATTAAGTGTCTCTCTGAGGTCGCATCCCAGAGGTGAGGGGGCCGCTCGCCTGAATCCGCTTATGCTGCCACGAGCATAGTAAGTAAAATCGCCTCAGCCATAGTGGAGGTCATATCCAACCATGGGTCTGGTAAGTACGCCGAAATAGGCGTTCTCGATAGTCTTGTCTCCGAAGTTTTTGATCGCTATGTCAAACAGCACAAAATCCTCGGCGGCGCTGTTGGACCATACATAAGATTTCTGGGTAACTTCGATGTAGAGCGGCAGGTGGGACCCCTCACCCAGTGAGTCCCACATCGTGAATCCGGGATCAACGGTGTCGTTGTAGACGGCAATGATATCCTGCTCGGAAACGGCGTCTTCGAACCCCTCTGACTCGGAATCTCCGATCGAGCGGGTTTCAAATCCGATTTCCGGTAGCGGGTTCGGATGGAACTCGTAGCCGCCGAGGTTTGAAGTCCAGTCCGGCATAGTGCCGGTTGATACCAGGGTATCTCCATCGAGGATGCCGCCGACCCAGATGGTGCCGTAGCGAAGATTGTGTATCTTGGAGCCTTTGGGGTATTCACTGCCAAACTCGTATTCGTCCAGAGTGAAATAGTCGTGTCCCCATACATAACCTTCGCCCCAGACGCCGTAGTTGGTGACGGAGAGAATCATGTTGCCAAGGGTGTGTAAAGCAAAAAGATACTCCCGTTCCTCGGCGGCGGTCAGTTTGGGGAAATCTGCCTTTGAATAATCGCATGTGACAACCCTGGCGCCAACGCCGCTAATAAACAGCAGCCCGGCGAAGGCTACGGCCCCGACGATTAATGATGAGGTGCTGCGCAAAGTGACTCCCTCCAAGCTGTCAATGTTCTGCTATCGACATCCGATACTATATGCTCAAAAGGGGCTTGACATGCCCACAGATGTATTCACGCGTTGAGGCTCACATTATTATTACCAGTTTCCCCATTTGAGTTGAGCCGTCCTCGGATTCAACCACCCAGTAGTAGAGGCCCGAGACGGCCAGTTGAGTATTGCGTGTTATCATGTTCCACGAGTCGTGACCGCAGTTCGGGTCGGATGGATCCGTATCATGCTTAATCTCACGTACCAGGTCGCCATCGAGCGAGTAGATATAAATGGTGCACTTCGGTGGCAAATTTCCAAAATGAATGGCCCGCACCCGGTAATCGGGACGATCATCTTGAGTCCTGCCTTCAAAGCCTTGAGCCCGGTAGTCGGCGTCACCGCGATAGGGGTTGGGGTAGACGTATACCTTCGAATTACCGCCGCTGGCGGCGTTTGACACGGCCAATGGATAAGCGTTCTTGATTCCCGATGTAACGGCTGTCTCAAATCCCTTGAAACCGAGATCGGGCTGGCCGAAGTCAAAAGCGGTTACGTTGACGTAGTACGGCACGGTGGACATCAGGTCTTCGATGACAAATTCGTATTCATAGTATTTCAGAAATCCGTCGGAGGTGTACGCGTCAGCCGGGATGGAGTCTGGATGGTAGATGCCCGGATGCGGCTGGTCGGGATAAACTTTATAAATGGGCGTTGTGACGCCAAGCTCAAAGGTATTAAAATCATGGGGCAGAAAATAGAATATCGAGTCGGAAAACTGCGGGTGTATGTAATAGGAAGACGGGGTGAAGGATAATGGATCGAACAGGGTGTCCTGGCAGGGGTCAGTGCCGGTTCCGTATGCGCACCTGAGATCTTCCAAACAGAACGGTGGGTCAATAATGTTGAAACCTATCGTTGAGTCAGTGCGGCCGTTCCATACATATTTGTCGTAATCCTCCTTGTCATATGAGGCGGCCAGAGCCATGCTGGAAGCCCGCTCGTCAAGGCCGATATAGATATGGTACCCTTCAAAGTCAATCTCATTAGAAAACAGGTCCCTTGCTGTTTCCGTCATCGTTCCGTTAAAGCGTAT
>CP070756.1:880047-882627 GCA_020348905.1 Candidatus Zixiibacteriota bacterium | reverse complement strand
TTTCCGGTCTCATTTACAGTTACCCGGGCGGGATGACCTCGGCAATACTTGCAGCTGATTACTATCTCAACGATAAGATCGAGATAGTGGTTGTGGGTAAGGGCGAGATGCGCGACAAGATGCTGGCCGAACTGCACCGCCGTTATCTGCCCAACGTCGTGATCGCCTCCGAGGGAAGCGACGGACGACATCCGGCCCTGTTTGACGGTCGCCTTCCACATGATGGCCGGGTGCGGGCATTTGTCTGCCGTAATTCGGTATGCGAGCTGCCGGTTTCCACCCTCGATGAACTGAAACAGCAACTTAACGATATTTAGATCGCCAATCGCATTGTTTAGGTCCTCCGATGAGTTATATTAGTACGTTATTGAAAATAGTCGGTTCGACATTGGGAACCGGCAAATGGCGTGACTGGATAACGGGAGACGCAAATGGTTACGGCAAAAATGAAATGGGCCGGGGGGCTGAAATTCGAGGGTACAACCGCTTTCGGGCACAAAATAGCGACCGACAGTGCCAAAAGTGCCGGTGGCGGCGAGGATGGTTACAAGCCCACCGAACTGGTGCTGTACGGGGTGGCGGGGTGCACCGGTATTGATATTGTGCGGACCCTGGACAAACAGAGGCAGAAACTGTCGTCGCTTGAAATTGAGTTGGTGGCGCACCACAACGAGGATTATCCCAAGCCGTTTCATACCGTTGAAATAAAATATGTCGCTCGTGGCGAAAACCTGAGCGAACAGAAGTTGGCCCAGGCGATAGAGTTATCGCATTCAAAATACTGCATGGTGAGTCAGACCCTGGAGAGAGAGACAAAAGTTACCACCAGTTATGAGATTCTGCCCGATTAATATGAATCAATCCGGCGGCCTGGGTATCTAATCTAAGAGAGCCTTAAAAAGGGAGTAAAACTGATGGTAGAAAACCTGGCCTATCGACTGGAATCCGACAAACCCTTTGACACCGTGGTTGCCAGCCTGGAGAAAGAAGCAGTCGGCAATCAGTTCAGGGTCCTTCATGTACACGATGTGAAAGCCACCCTTGAAGAAAAGGGCTTTGAACGCGAACCGCTGAAAATCGTCGAGGTCTGTAACGCGGGCTTCGCATACCAGGCTCTCCAGAAGGACCTGCATGCGGCGCTGTTTATGCCCTGCCGGTTTGTCGTGCATACCGAAGGCGATAAGACGGTGGTGACTCTGGCCAGGCCGGCCGCCATCGCGGAAATGCTACCTGGTTCGGGACTGGATCAACTGGCAGCCGATGTAGAATCGACCCTCAAGAAGGTCATGGAGGCCTCGGTATAGACAACGGACGAAGGAACCGATATATTAAGTATGGATAACAAACGATTTTTCAGGGCGTGTTTATTCGGCGCCGTGGGAGGTGTTTGCGGGGGGATTTTGTATATCTCGGCACTAATTCTGGGCGGAACGTGACCGGTGGCAGCCAACCCCTACCCGTCAACAATTCTGGGGGTTGTGGCCGGTGTGGCCATGTCTTTTACGGATATGAAAATTCTTTAGGAGCAGATAATGCCGCTTTTTGAATACAAATGTCAGGAATGTGAACACCGCTTCGAGGAGTTGATCTCCGGCAGCGACGTACAGGTTTTTTGCCCCAAATGCAAGTCCGAGAAAGTGGCCCGTCAGTTGTCGGTATTTTCTTCATCGTCCAAAGGCGGTTCCTCCTCGGATCTTCCCTGCGGCCAATCGTCGTGCGGGAGCGGCTTCAGTTGAGCGTCCTGACTTGGTCCGCGGTCGCGGACACAGCCTTCAGTTACATCAGCCGGCCCTGGCCGGCTTTTCTGCTACTACTGCGATACGATAAGTTCCCTTGCGGGGTTTTTCAAAACTGAAACAACGGTAAAATCCTCGGACCATGAATCCGGTTTCCTTCAGGGCTTTCCTGATGGAGGTGTTGCTGTAGGCTCTTTCTATGTGGACCTCGTCGAAGCGCTCCCATGTTTTCCCCTTTTTTCGGAAGAATGTCGCCACGCACGCGGCCGAGTCGTTGCCCGGGTTGTATTTGTTACGCCAGATCGACACGAGGTTCTCAGTCACCTGAGTGTGCTCCTGGCTGCCCCAGAGTATCTTCATAGCTGCCGGGGTGTTCATATCGAAGATGAACCATCCACCCGGCTGAAGATGGTTGTAAACGGATTTGAAGGCGGTTTTGAGTTTGGCTTTGGTGGTCAGGTAATTTAGGGAGTCGAAAAAACAGGTTATCAGGTCGAAGCGGCGGGTCTTGCGGCTGCTGACCGGATCCAGTATGCGAAACCTCGGTAGTGACTTGTGATACAAAGGGACCCGACGTCCTTTGAGCTTCTTTGCGGCCATCGCCAGCATAGTGCTGCTTCGGTCCAGACCCGCCATGATAAGCCCCCGCTCGGAGAATTTCAACAGGGCTGACCCCGTTCCGCAACATAGGTCCAGACCCGTCGATGGTTTAATCTTGAATCGCCGAAAGATTTTGAAGCAGTACTCGGTCATTCTGATCGAGAAGTCGTCCGCTCCCATCAGATCGTACACCTCGGCAAACTTCTGATATGGTTTCATGTCGGTCTGTTCCTTTATTGATCAG
>CP070756.1:865416-879947 GCA_020348905.1 Candidatus Zixiibacteriota bacterium | reverse complement strand
CCTCCAGAGACTGGGTGGTCAGCGTTACACCGGAAACCGAACGAGTGAGAATCTGAAGGTCCGGTTCAGGGCCGACCGCCTCGCGCATCTTCTTCATGTTGTCAAAAGGATCCTCGCCGAGGTAGAAGTAAGGAGCCTGATACCGGGCGCCGCCGCCAAACTCGTAGTGTTTGATACCCATCTCGGCGCTGGCTTGCATTACCGGCAGAATATCGTTGAGACGGACTTTTCCGCCGAATGAGCTCTGAAGACCGTCACGGAAGGGTGTGAACATCACCCGAATCTTCTTGGGTGTGCTGGTGAAAATCATTTTATCTCCTCAACCTTTGATATTTTTGTCCCGGGGTACATGGTGGATACAACCGATGCTATGGCCGCTACATAAGCACTGTCGGATGCGATAATCTTTTCAGGGAAAACAGCCATTATAAGGCGCATTACCAGGGCTAAGAAGGCAAGCAGGATAAAGACGACCACAATTGCTGAAAGGCAGATTAACAGAAGTTCGCTTGACGGCATAGTATGCCCTCCTGTAGATCAGTTATATATCCAAAAAGAGCGTATGAATCTTCTAAGAGCAATTCCCCTGCTAATAACAGGGAATTAATAAAGGACTATTATATATAATCCCCACCGGACTTTCAAGGGGCATTTTCGGCTTGCCGACCGATTTCGCATGTTATTGCGATTATTACTTGTACCTCCACGCAGTGACAGAGGTTAACGGTCACTACTCAGAACCTATGAGCAAGCCGGCGCCCGGCCCCGGCTTCTCGCTGAGCTAAGCCATCGTACTATGACTGGGCGTCGACGACCGCGATAGCGGCCATGTCGACGATCTCATTAACGTCCAACGTCGGGTGCAGAACGTGGACCGGTTTAGACAATCCCATAAGTATTGGTCCCACCGCCTCGAGCCCACCCATACGCTGGGCGAGTTTATACGCAATATTACCCGCATTCAGACACGGGAAAATGAAAACGTTGGCCGCTTCCTGCAGCTGCGAGAAGGGATACCGTTGTTTCATATAGTCGGGCATGAGGGCGGTGTCGAGCTGCATCTCACCGTCAACAACAAGGTCGGGAGCCTGTTTCTTCAACAATGCCGTAGCCTTGGCCACCTTGAGCGATTCAGGCGCCCGTGCCGATCCGAAATTCGAGAAAGAAAGCATGGCTACCTTGGGCACCATGTTGAAGCGGCGGGCCATGTCCGCAGTACAGAGTGCTATCTCGGCCAACTCTTCGGCGGAAGGATTAATGTTTACGGTCGTGTCGGCAAAGATGTACACCTTGCCCTTTTGAATCATGACGAACATCCCTGATACGCGCGAGATCCCTTCGGCGAGGTCGATGATCTCCAGTGCCGGCCTGATAGTCGTGGGATAGTCCACGGTGACGCCCGCAAGTACAGCATCACATTCGCCCATCTCGAGCATCATGTATCCGAAGTAGGTGCGATCACGCATCAGCCAGACCGCCTTTTCCATTGTCATTCCTTTGCGCCGCCGCTTGTCGTAATAGTAACGGGCGTATTCCTGACGACGCTCCGATCTGACATGGTTGATAATCTTGATTCCTGTCAAATCGATCTCATGCTCGCTTGCAAGGCGCTCTACGGACTCAGGGTTTCCCAGAACGATCGGCTGGGCCAGGCCTTCCAGATATACGATGCGGGCTGCGCGCAGAATTCGGCTGGAGTCACCTTCCGGAAAGACAACTTTCTTGGGATTGCGCCTGGCCTTATCGGCAATTACTCGCATGATCGTGCGGCCCTGACCGATGCGCTCCTCGAGGTCCTGTTTATATTGCTCGATATCAATGACATTCTGCGCTACCCCGGTATCCATGGCAGCCCGGGCAACGGCCGAAGATTCCCACACGAGGATACGGTGGTCAAACGGTTTGGGTATCAGATACTCCCGGCCAAACTTGAAGTAATCGACCCCGTAGGCTTTGGCTACCTCTTCAGGGACATCCCTTTTGGCCAGATCGGCCAGGGATTTTACCGCCGCGATTTTCATTTCTTCGTTGATGGCCGTGGCATGAACGTCGAGTGCCCCCCGGAAGATGAACGGAAAGCCTAGAACGTTATTCACCTGGTTGGGATAATCGGATCGTCCGGTGGCCATGATCACATCCTTGCGGGCATCAACGGCATCGGGATAGGTAATCTCCGGATCCGGGTTGGCCATCGCGAAGATAATCGGATCTTTGGCCATCGACTTGACCATCTCCTTGGTGACCAGATCCTTGACCGAAACACCGACAAACACATCGGCATCCTTCATAGCGTCGGCGAGGGTGTGACAGTCGGTTTTGCGGACGAATTCCTGTTTGTACTTGTTAAAGGTGTCGCCACGACCCTCGTACATAACGCCCTTGGAATCCACCATTACGAGGTTTTCGTGTTTGACCCCCAGCGAGCAGTACAGTTTGGCGCAAGCAATGCCTGCCGCCCCGGCACCTGAGAAGACCACCCTGATTTTGTCGATGTCCTTCTTCACTATTTCAAGGGCATTCAGCAACGCGGCAGCAGAAATGATGGCCGTGCCGTGCTGGTCGTCGTGAAAGACGGGAATTTGTGTCGTCTTCTTCAGAGTCTCCTCAATGTAAAAACACTCCGGAGCCTTGATGTCTTCGAGATTGATGCCGCCAAAGGTGGGTTCCAAAAGCTGACAACACTTGATGATTTCATCGGGGTCTTCGGTGTCCAGTTCGATATCGAAAACGTCTATATCGGCAAACCTTTTGAAAAGGACGCCCTTACCCTCCATGACCGGCTTGCCGGCGGAGGCGCCAATGTTGCCCAAGCCTAACACGGCGGTGCCGTTGGTTACTACGGCTACCAGATTGCCCTTGGCCGTATACTTGTAAACATCGGTAGGGGTTTTATGGATTTCGAGGCATGGCTCGGCCACACCGGGTGTATATGCCAACGACAGATCACGCTGTGTTCGGCACGGTTTGGTTGGATTGACCTCTACCTTTCCGCGCTTTCCTTTCGAGTGATAGTCGAGGGCCTGTTGTTTAGTCAGCATCTCAATAGCTCCTGAATTAGTTTAAAAACCAGCACGGCGTCATCGGGTCAGGATAGACCGGACTGATGTCCGAGCTAGTTATTTTTTTCACAAGCGATATATAGCTCGCCCGCTAAAAATGTCAAGCGCTTTTGACAGAATATGGGCATTTTCGAGCTAAAACACGATAATTATACTCTTGTTGTCATGATCCTCAGACCCGTCCGGTTTCTCGGCGACGGTCCTGAAGCAGGTAAAAAACGGCTCCTGTCCTCCTTGAGCCAACACCTCGAACGTTGCCGCCGTAGATTATGTGCAGACTGAGCCGAACTCTTTAGTGTCGAGCACTTAAGTTTTGTGGATTGTTGCTCATTACGCAGGAATTGGGTAAGGATTCCTCAGCTTTATTAGCTAAATAAATGGCAAAGGTCCGTTTTGCTCGATGAGTTCGGCTCTTTTTTTGGCTCGTTCGGGCGAAGTTTTACCAGTTCATCCTGTAAACGCGCTGCCCCTGTGACGGTGGGATACCTCCCTTGCGCCTGACAAGAAGCCTCAGGAGAAGGTAGCCGAAAACAAAGCCGCCCACGTGGGCCATCCAGGCCACGCCACCGCCAGTGGAACTTCCCGCAAACGACATAAACAACTGTATTGCGAACCACATGCCCAGAACCACCTTGGCAGGCAAAACGACGAACTGGATGAAGAAGAAGATTATCAACACCGTTATACGGGCCCGCGGATGCAGCACCATGTAAGCCCCCATCAAACCGGCGATAGCGCCTGAGGCGCCCACCAGCGGAACCTGCGAATTAGGGCCGAAAAGAGTGTAGAGGGCGATTGCCGCCAGCCCGGAGACAACATAGAACAGGATGAATTTGATAGGGCCGAAATAATCCTCGATATTGTTTCCGTAAATCCAGAGAAACAGCATATTGCCGATCAAGTGCAGCCAGCCGCCGTGCATGAACATCGATGTGAAAGGGGTCACATAGGTCGAGGTCATCAACTGCGGTGTGATCTCGACCGAGTGGACCAGTTCAAAAGGGATGAAGCCGTACTGGTACATGAAATACTCGAACCCGCGCGGTCCCTGAAACACCGACCAGAGGAAAACCAGGCTGTTGACAATGATCAAAGTCACTGTCAGGACCGGTTTACGGTAAGTTGGCGCATCATCTTTAATCGGAATGAACAATCTTCAGTTCCCCGTCTTCACCTTACTGTCTCTTAACAAAGAAGTGAAGCCTTTGTTCGGTTGTATTACCGGCCCGATCGGTTACGACCACTCTCAGATCGTGGCGGCCGTCGGCCAGAGGTTTCAGCGGCCGGGTCTTACAGACCCTGGTATTGGGATTATATTCGGGGATCATCCACTGACCATCCAACTCGATGAGAATGTTACGATCATCCTCAAAGCCCGAAAGTGAGTCGGACAGCAGGAAATCGATCGAGAACATGGGATTATAGTAAGTCAACCCATTAGTGATGCTTAATTTCTCGATCGTTGGAGAGACAGTGTCTATCAACAGGGCATAAGCACCGCCTCCGCCGGCTGCGGCCGTGATCTCAGACGGGGAGTACACATTGTCCAGCCACACCCATTGCGTGTCTTGATCATCATACCAGCATATGCCGCTATTCGTCGACGGATCTGATGTGGAGCTCACCGCGGCCACTTCAAAATCGCCGGCGCACACGAAAACCTCGGGCAGGAGTCGAAAATGGCCCGGCTCCGGGTCATCAAGCATTAGCTGAACATATCGCGGTCGATAAAGATGCTCACGGGCAATGGAGACAGAGAAGTTGTCGCCAACCTGGATTTTCCCGTTAACACCAGCGCCAACCAGGTAGATATCAGCCGGTATACTTGTCACAACCGCCTCACCGGGGTCGTTAGACCAGGCAAAGCCGATCCGGTCGATGCGGGCGTACTGCTGCCTGGGGGAAATGAACGCCACATACCGGTTAACATTGAAGAACTGCGGGTATTCGATACCAAGCAGTGAGTCCTCATAATACAACTCCAGGCGGGGTGAGGCCCCCAGGCGGGCCTCGGTATTCACTGTAACCAATAAGCCATCACTTATCACCTCACAGTTGATCGCAGCGGAGGCATCAGTATTCTCCTGATTATCCTGAAGACCACTAAAGACAAGGTCGGGTATGACCGCACCTCCGGAGTAGGCGAACAGGCGAAGTACCGGCGGGCCTGACTCCGGTCGCGCTGTACGGAATCTAACGGTGCCATCGGCGAGGTACGATATGTCACCTGCCCGGGACACCTCCCAGGTGTCACCGATATTTTCAAAAACAGACACCGAATCTATAGCCAGATCGGGCCAGTGGCCGGCCGGAGCGAGGTAGAACGACATGGTGTCGGCTAACGTATCGGTAGCGGTTGAATCGAGCCGGTAGAGCCCATCAGCAGGTCCCCACACAAAATCAAAATTCAGCTCCCGGGTGCTGCGGTAACAATCATAAGCTACGATTCTGCACCTGTGAAGGCCGATCTTCTCGTCCTCGCTGCGGCCGAATACGCCACCGTTCGCATCGGACGAGCGGCTTCCGGGATACTCATTGCCGGGCTGATGAAACAGGCGGCGGCTGCGCTTGTATTTTTTGGCCGCCTTAGGCAAGTCATACTCCAAGTTGACCGATCGCTGATGCTCAAAGTTAAGGGTATCGAACGTCACCTGATAGCGCAGGCTGTCATCGATGAAAAGCTCCAACTTGTAGACGTTCAACTCCATGCCACCCGGTCGCAGGCGGTCAAAACAGTCGACAAGTATACCAAAGGGCCGGTTGAAATAAGGAACCGTAGCGAGTATAAAATTCTCGGTTTCCGTGTGGTATTCGGTATCCATCGTGAGAGTCCGAGCCCCATTGGGAAATAGCGAGTAATTATCGGTCAAGGTAAAACTG
Organism: Candidatus Zixiibacteriota bacterium; assembly: GCA_020348905.1. Taxonomy (GTDB): domain Bacteria; phylum Zixibacteria; class MSB-5A5; order GN15; family FEB-12. Next base: position 874,008 of record CP070756.1, on the reverse strand, counting down.
ACCTTTGAAATCAAAGGACGGTAATCTTCCCACAGGACGAAGCCGTGTTTGAGAGGATTCAGCGGTCGGTTATCCGGCGTTCTCTTCTCAAAGTGAAGATGCGGAGCCTTGGCCCCGGTTTGGCCGCTGTAACCCAACCGTTGCTGGGCCTTCACCTCAATAGCGCCGGGCGGTAATTCAAAGTCCTGATAGTATCTCTTTGTCGCAAGCTGGAGTTGTTTGAGGGTGTCGTCGATCTTGCCGCTGAAATCACGGAGGTGACCGAAGACGTAGATGTACCCGTCGTTACCCTTCACGTACAACCCTTTGCCATAGCCCTCGTACGACGTCCGGATACGCCATACGTAACCGTCGACAACAGAGTAGACCTTCACACCCTCTTTGCCGGCGGTGCGAATGTCGATTCCGGCATGAAAACGGTTGAGACGGTACTCTCCAAAACCGCTTGAAAGGTCGATAAGCCTCCAAACCGGCCAGTCTCGAAACTTGGTGGCGTTCGCTGTAAGCGTTTGTAAGACAACGCTCAACAGCACTATCAGGATGGTAGGGCGAATCCGCATCGACAATGTCCTGTGCTGCATTATGAACTTAAACAATGTAGATATGGAATTGATTCAAAAAAGCAACGATTTTGTGAAATTGTGTCTAAAGCGGTGTTGCCAAATGATTAAATTAGGTTATATTCTATGCTCACCATGCCTGAAATTTGGGCCATGGTCACGACCGATTTGATCCTTTTGACTAACTTAGGAGAGATTTCGCATGTTTCAATTCTTACGTAGAATGATATTGCCCATTATTCTGATAGCCCTCATAGGATTTCTGGCCACCATTGTTTTCCAGTGGGGCATGGATATCACCTCGCGTCGAGATTTCGTGAGTGCCAACACGGCCGCCGTAATTAACGGCGAAAATATCACCTGGCAGGATTTCAATCGAGTTTACGACCGCCTCTATCAGGGCGAGGCAATGAATAGTGATGAGGATCTCTCTGATTTCCGCAAGCAGGAGCTTCGAACGATAGCCTGGCAGCAGCTTCTGCACGACCGTCTTCTGATGCAGGAAGTAAGCAAATATAACATCACCGCCAGCGATGAAGAGCTTTATGCCTATCTTCGCTTCTCCCCTCCCCCGGATTTACAGCAGATGGCGGTATTTCAAACCGACGGCGTGTTTGACTACCAGAAGTATCTCGGCGCCATGGCCGATCCGGCGGCGGCTTCATTCTGGGCCTCCGTCGAACCGATCGTTCGACAGGAGATTGTCAAGCAGAAGCTTCAGGAAATGGTCATTCAAACCGCCCAGGTCAGTGATGGCGAGATCTGGGAACTGTTCTGGGCAGAAAGTGAAAAAGTGAAGGTCGGCATGGTCAACGTACCGTTCGGCCGTTTTTCACCTCCGGAGCCGACCGAGGAAGAATTGCGGGCATATTTTCAGGGACATGCTGAGGACTATAATGTCGAAGCGAGAGCAGCGGCCAATCTGGTCTTGTTGGCGAAAGAGCCACAGCAGTACGACTGGGAGGTCGACAGCAGCAAAGCGGTGCAGATATATGATTCTCTCATGGGTGGCGCCGACTTTACCGAGCTGGCTCAGTATTATTCCGACGATGTATCTTCGCAGTCAGGCGGCGACCTGGGTTGGTTTTCGCAGGGGCAGATGGTAGCGCCGTTCGACGAGAAGGTTTTCAGCATGGAACCGGGCGAAGTATCCGAGCCGGTCAAAACGCAGTTCGGCTGGCATATCATTAAGCTGCACGAGTTCCGAGACGGCACGGGTGCGCAAAATACCCGGGAAGCACACGCTTCTCACATTCTGTTCCGCGTGACAACGTCGGCCGAGACCCTGGATAGAATTAATAGCCAGCTGCAGGATTTTCGGGTTGCGGCGGGCGAATACGGGTTTGAAAAGGCGGCCGAGGATGCGGAACTGGAGGTTCTCTCTACCACTCCTTTCACCGAAGAATCGGCCATAGATCACCTGGGGTACGACCCCGCAGCCGGCGAGTTTGCCTTTAGTAACGAGCCGGGCGCCCTGTCGCCGGTACTGGAGAATCGAAGACACATGTACGTAATGGAGTTGACTCAGAGACTGCCGGCCGGTATGGCCAATTTCGCGGAGGTCACCGATCAGGTCAAGGCTGACCACGCGACTTTTGTAAAGAAAGGAATGTGTCGCGATACCGCGACTGCCATCCACACCGACATATTGGCCGGTGCGGATATCACCGACGCGGCCCGGAATCACGGCGCCAAATATGAAACGCCCGATGAGTTTACGCGCAATACCTACATCAGAGGGTTGGGTGTAGCGCCGGAAGCTGTAGGGGTCGCTTTCTCACTGAAGGATTCCGGAAAAATTTCAGCCCCGGTCGACTATGCCCGTGGCAGCGTTATCCTGCAGCTGTTGGAACGTACGCCGCCGGATACTACCGTATTTATCGCGCAACGGGATTCCTTGCGCCAGGCCACCCTGGCGACGAAGCAGCAACAGTTGTATGGTTTCTGGTTCGACAATCTGGTGGAAAACTCCGAGATCGTCAACAACATCGAGGCCGCGTTTGAGGAGACCGCTTATTGAAAAACGGGCTTTGGCAGATCAGGCTCCCCGTTGACGGGGAGCTTTTTTTATGACGTTAATCAAACGCACCAAGGCCGTAACGGCCCAGACCATCTCGAGAATAACAAATGGTAGAACACGGCCGTCGTATGCGTACCAGGCGGCGAGCAATGCGCCTATGACGTTCATTGCCAGGTACAGACCACTGGTTTGTGACAGTCTCTTAATCAGGTTCAGTGCGAATGCCAGAAGCAATAAGCCCACTCCCAGCGATCCGATTACCATTGATGACACAGAATTCCTCGTCAATTCATGGCGGTTAGTTTCTTTCGTGCTGTAAGATAACTGGACCGGCTTTCGTCAGACACAAAAAAACCGGCTGCTTAAAAGCACTGCCGGTGCCAAACGTGAGCGGGTCATATCTAAAGATTCACGTAGTTGGGACCTTCACCACCCTGAGGCGTAACCCAGCGGATGACCTGGTAGGGATCGGCAATATCGCACGTTTTGCAGTGTACACAGGTGGAGGGGGTCAGCTGAAGTCTGGTTTTCCCGGGCCGATCAGTATCCTCAACCATTTCATACACCTGAGCCGGGCAGAAGTGTTGACAGGGGTTACCGTACTCCTCGGTGCAGCGGTTGTTACATATATCGTAGTCGGATATCTGAAGGTGAGGCGGCTGTTCTTCTTCGTGGGCCGTACCTGATTTGTAAACATCGGTCAGCTTATCGTAACTATACTCGTTGTCGAACTTGAGCTGTGTTTTCTCCGGGACCCGTCCAAACCGGCTTCCATACTTATCGATGGTCAGCATGTATTCATGATCGCGTTTGCGTGGCCGTCGGTCGAACAGACCCCGCCCGCCGGTGGCCATCTGCACCACGGCATGAAACATCCCGGCCATCAGACCCCCGTTGAACCCGGCGTGGAAATTGCGCGACTTGTACAGTTCTGACCTGGCCCAACTGCTCTCGAAACGCTCCTGGTAGGAACGGAGAGTTTCGGCCGAGAAGTCGCCTTTCCTGACGGCTTCGACAATGGTCTCGGCAGCCATTATGCCCGATTTTATGGCCAGGTGTATTCCCTTGAGTTTCTGCGGGTCCAGCATACCGGCCGAGTCTCCGCAGAGCATCAAGCCGTCGGCATAAAGCCTCGGCATCGAATAATAGCCATTATCCGGAATAGTTTTGGCGCCGTAGTGCAGCATCTTGCCGCCCTCAAGAATCTTCCGTACTAACGGATGAGCCTTATAAAGCTGGAATTTCAGATGAGGGTCGTTAGTCGGATCGGGTGAATTGAGGCCAACCGCGTAACCGACCGAAACCAAGTTGCTATTCATGCCGTAAATCCAGCCACCGCCGTACTCGTGGGAAGGTTGAGGGTAACCAACGGTGTGAATAACCTGTCCGGGTTTGATGCGTCCCTGAGGTACCTCCCATACCTCCTTAACCCCTGTCAGGTAGGCCTGGGGCAGGTTTTGTGAAACCAGTTCGGGGATTTTTTCGAAAGCATGTCTTGTCAGCGATCCGTGGACGCCCTCACAAAGCACCGTCATACCGGCTTTAACGATTGAACCGGGCTCGAAATTTGACCTGGGCTGTCCTTCCTTATCCAGGCCCATGTCGACCGTCTGCACGCCCACGACCCGGCCACCCTCAACCAAGAGGTCGTACCCGGCGAGGCCGGCATAGATATCGATCCCGGCGGCCTCGACCTTCTCCGCCAACCAACCGACAAACTTGTTCAGCGAGATGACATAGTTACCGTGATTATTGAGCGACGGTGGCATGAAGGGAAACTTCAGGGCACCATCGCGCCTCAGGTAATACATGGCGTCACCTGAGACCGCCGCTTCCAGGGGCGCGCCCTGCCGGACAAAATCAGGAATCAGCTCGGAGATACCGCGGGGGTCCATGACGGCGCCTGAAAGAGCGTGAGCCCCGGCGTATGACCCTTTCTCCATCAGGAGAATCTCAGGCATTTCAACCGAGGAATCTTCGGCGATAAGACTGGCCAGTTTGTAGGCCAGAGCCAAACCGGCCGGGCCGGCCCCCACTATCAGTACATCAGTTTCGAGGGTTTCGCGTTGTACGTCCATTGTCCGTCTGTTTCAAATCAGTAGGACCAAAGATAGTGACAGCACTATTGGAACGCAACAGAGAAAAGAAAGAGGCTATTATTTACCGGTACTGGCGACCGTTTCCCGGTGGTTTCGGTTCTTACGGTTTCCCAGCCCGCTAGCATCCCCCCGAGGCTCACTGCCGTTAGCGCTTATCTGGAGCATTTCGGCGATCTTTCGTTTATCACAGCCAACCGTGACCAGACGCGATGTTTGGACGATGGGACGGCGAATCAACGTATGATCCTGAGCCATCAATTCAATAATCTTCTCTCGTGGAGGAAGGTTCTTGTCGATCCGGTACTTGGTGTACGATTCAGAAAGATTATTCAAAAAGTGCGTGATATCGATATGGCCGACCAGATGGGCCAACTCGTCAACCGTAAGGGGTTGCTTTTCGATATCCCGGATATCCAGAATAACCCCGGCGTTCTCAATAAATTCCTTGGTTTCAACGCACAATGTATCATGGCCGTAGGTGTAGAATTTTGCGCGCTTGGGAGCCATATTTCCTCCAACAAATCACATTGGTTTAATGTATTGCGTTGACCAGACGCGATTAGGTCGGTAATACTTTCCGAGAATCTACGGGCAGCAGTTGTTCGGCCGGGAAAGTTTGTCTTTCGAAGCGAACTCTGCTCCCAGAAATTAAATCGAAATCAGAAGCAACTACTTTAAAACTAATTTGTACCAATCTGTCAATAATAATTTCCTGTTAGCCCCCAAAAAATCTTTGTCCACGGTATTCACTGACGGTGGACTCGCAAGACTGCGAACGGTCATACTCAGGCAGTGCCTGGCGCGACACTCTGTACCTGACACCCGCGAAGCATCAACCTTGCCTGAAATTAAATCGAAGAGAGACCTGTTTGTCCTATCGGAACAAGTTTACTGTGACTTTATAGGCCTTCCTCATATTTAACGGACAAGCTAACGAATTGTTCCATGTAAATTTCACAGAGCAATAATCGCGACCGGCGGCCCGTCACGCCGGTAGGAAGAGCGAACCTCCGGCTCGATTTCAGACCCCGTGTCCGGTTGCCGTCACAGACGAACCGATATGCTGATACCGTCCCTTATGGGCATAATGGTTGTGAAAAACCGGGTGTCCTGGTATAACTTCTCGGTGAATTCTATGATAGCGTTGGTTGTATCGTCGCGCTTCTTGTCACATACTTTACCGGACCAAATCAAGTTATCGGTTATGAAGAGGCCGCCTCGCTTCAGTTTCGAGGCCGCCAGATCAAGCGAGTCCGGGTACTGCTGCTTGTCAATATCATTGAGAACTATATCAAACGGGCCATCAATCCTCCTGGCCAGCTTCAGAGCGTCCCCCACCTTGAACACAAATTGGCTTTGCAGTCCGGCCCGCTTGAAGTAATCGAAGGCAAGCGCCTTGTTGCTCTTGTCCCGATCCGTCAAGGTGATATGTCCTTTGCTTCCGGCAGCCAATGAGAACCAGAAGGCCGAATAGCCGAACCCGGAGCCGAGTTCAAGAATTCTTCTCGCCTTTGTCATCAGTACAATCTGATACAGGAAGCGACCGACCAGTGGCCCCACAATAGGAAAGCTCTTCTCATTGGCGTACTGTTCCATTTCGCGCAGAACCATGGGGCGTTCCGGTATCAGTTGACCGAGATAGTCATGCACCTGCTCAAACATCGTCCTAACTCCAGTAGTTTCTTCAAAGCGGCAACCGGTCCTCGCACCGGAGACTTCAGGATTGCCGTCGACAAAAATGGCCGCACTTTTCGCCCGCATCCCCTCGCCCAACCTGACGGTGAAAATCATTGTTCCGTCGGACCCTAAAGGCCTGCGATAGCACAGAGCCATGCTATCGGACACAGAAAGTAAGCATACTGCTGAGTGATCCGACTATCTTGTTAGGGTGCAGTATCTGGACACTCTTGGCCGAAGATAAAAGAATCGTTTCGGCGTATCAGGTACCGAAAGATAACACTCGCAGTATAAAAATCAAATGATTTCTTAAGATGCGATTTATTTTTTGGTTTTTTTGCTTTAGAACAACCCTGGAAGACCCCGTCTCGACCTTATTGGGTCGATCGTGCTGTCTTTGTGATGCGGGATTTCTTTCCGGGCCGGATTACCCGGGCCCGGCCTCCTGAAATTTCCACCAGCCGTTCGATAACCTCATCTACCAGAAAGTCCGGCGTCGAAGCACCGGCGGAAATACCAACCGCCTCTACTTTCCCCCTTTCGGCAAACCAGTCGGCATCAATATCGGCCGCCGAGCCGATAAGGATCCCTCGCCCGCAGATGGCTTCGGATATTCTTACCAAACGACGCGAGTTGGCCGAAGATTTAGATCCGACCACCAGCACAATCTCCACCTGCGGCGCCAGGTCCATGATTGCGTTCTGGCGCTTGGTCGTCGCGTTACAGATGGTATTGAAGATCTCAATATGCGGCCATTTCTCCTTGGCCAGCTTCTCCACATCGGCAAAGTGCTCCAGGTGAGCCGTCGTCTGGACGGTCAAGCCCAGCTTGCGATCTTGCCAGTCAGGCAGGCTCAGAAGCTCCTCTCGACTGGAGACCACGGTGATATGATCCGGAGCGTGTCCGACTATACCGTGAGTTTCATCGTGATTGGGATCACCATAGTGAATTACGTGGTAACCGTTGGATACAATTTTGTTGATAATAGTGTAAATTCTTGATACCAGCGGACAGGTTGCGTCAATAACTTTCAGTCTCTTGGCCCGGGCACTCTCAATAATCCCGGGAGCAATACCGTGAGCGGAAATTATGAGCGTCCCCTCATTGACATCATCCACCGAAAAGGCCTGCCCGACCCCCTGCCGGTTAAACTTATCCACCACCGCCTCGTTGTGAACGATCTCGTTGAGGATGGTTACGCGGCCGGTTTCCTGCCGGGCCGTTTCTTCGGCGATATTGATGGCGCGCTTGACGCCCATGCAGAAACCGTGGTGGTCAGCTATGATAATCTTTTTCAGCACGCCTGCCCCAGCAGCTTACTTGACTGATTAAAGGCCCGGTAGGAGCTACGTACCATCGGGCCGGCCTCAACATGACCGAAACCAATGCCCCGGCCAATCTCGGCTAACTTCTCAAACTCACCCGGATGATAATACTTTTCGACCGGTAAGTGAAGCAGCGATGGCCTCAAATATTGGCCGATTGTGACAATATCGCAGCCGGTGGCGTGGATCTGGTGCATAAGTTCGATAATTTCATCAACTGTCTCCCCCAGACCCACCATGAAGCCGGTCTTGACAACCGGTCGAGGGTCGTATTCCGAGACCCTCTTCAAAACCTGCAGGGAGCGGTCAAGTTTGGCCGCACCGCGAACCCGCTTGTGCAGCCGCCCAACCGTTTCAACATTGTGACCCAGCACGTCGACCCCGGAATCGAGGACTATTCTAAGTGAATCATAGGAACCACGCAGGTCAGGTATAAGAAATTCAACCTTCACATCCTTATCCTGCCTTCGGAGGAGCTCTATAGTCCGGGCAAAAATAGAAGCTCCTCCATCCGGCAGATCATCTCTTGTCACCGACGTTATCACAACCTGCTTCAACTTTAACTGCGCCACAACTTCGGCTACCCGTCGCGGCTCGTCTTCATCGAGTTCCGGCGGTTGACCGTGAAGAACATCACAAAAATTGCAGTCACGGGTGCAGTATTTGCCCAGAATCATAAAGGTGGCTGTCCCCTCATCCCAGCACTCGCGAATGTTAGGACAGGCAGCTTCCTGGCAAACGGTATGCAGACCGTTGTCTCTGAGGATATCCCGAATGCGGGCGTAGTTGGGGCCGTGTTTTGCCGTGGTTTTCATCCAGGGCGGCAGCTTGGCGGGCGGGACCTGGATTCGTTCGCTCCTTTTAGGCGCCCGGGGTTTGAGACCGTGGGCGGATTGCTCACCAACCGATTG
>CP070756.1:861062-865316 GCA_020348905.1 Candidatus Zixiibacteriota bacterium | reverse complement strand
CTTGTAGAAGCAAGACGGCCCGCGCCCGGCAACGGACGCGGGCTGTTTTTCTGACTTGACCGGTCATGGGAATCCGGATGAGTAAACTCTAGAGAGCCGCGGAGAAGGATTATGTATAAAGTCAAAGTAAGCTCAGGCTCGCCTTACGAACGTAGTATCGGTTTCTCCCGCGCGATCAGGGTGGGCGACCGGGTGCTCACGGCGGGCACGGCTCCCGTAGCGGATGACGGTTCCACCTTTGCGCCGGGCGATGCCTACAGTCAGGCCCGGCGGTGCTTGGATATAATCAGAACCGCCATCGAAAAAGCGGGTGCCCGTATGGATGACATAGTAAGGACTCGAGTTTATTTGACCGACGTTTCGTTTCAGGACGAAGTAGGTCGCGCTCACGCCGAGTACTTTGCCGAGATTCGGCCCGTCGCCACAATGGTGATCGTTAAAGGACTGGTGCGCGATGATTGGCTCGTTGAAATCGAGGCCGAAGGCGTCATCCAAGCGGGTTAAGTTGAGACCTATGGGTTTGAACTCCTGATCTGTTCTAATCGAGCGGTAACTGCTCGCTCGCTCCGGCGCAGAAGTCTCGCTATCGCCCTTTGATCGAAACGGTACCTGACAAGCCGCCTGAGTTCTTCGTCTTCATCGTCAGTCCACGGGGTGTCGTCGTGCAAACAGACCGGGCGGGCACTGCTTGGATTGACCGTCGCACCGAACAGGATGTCAACGGAGATGTGGCTCACTACGTGGTCCAGGACTACGGCCGCGGCGCGCGCCAGATCTCTATGCGAAAGGTTCGGATACCGCTCCTGGATTTCCGGACAAGAGCACCCTTTACTGACGAGTTCCAGAATTTCAAGTATGTTCACACCGGTATTCCTGATACGCAGCCAACTCTCCATAACTTCATCTCCGGACCCGACTTGTCCTTCGACACGGAAAGATAGACAGGAGGTGTGACAGGGGCGGTCAGTCAAATTTTGAATGTAGCATTCGCTTGCGGGTCCTAGCGGAATAGGCTATTTTGGGCAGCAGTCTGACGTGATAATACTCAAATCATGAGGGGCAATATGCTGTTCGGAGCTCATGAATCCATTGCCGGGGGAGTGTTTAACGCAATTGAGCGTGGCCACAAAGCTACCTGCGATACGATTCAAATGTTTAACAAGTCCAACAATCAGTGGCGGGCCAAAAAACTCGGCGGGGACGAGGTTGAGAAGTTCTTTCAAGCCATTGAAAATACCGGGGTTACGGTTGCGCTCTCCCACACAAGCTACCTCATTAATATCGCTTCACCAGATCAGGACCTTTGCGAGAAGTCGTTCGACTCGCTGACGGAGGAGATGAAGCGTTGCGCACTGCTCAAGATTCCTAATCTGGTAATGCATCCGGGATCTCACGTAGGCTCAGGCGAAGAAGCCGGAATGAACCGAATCGCTGACAATATCAACCGCATGTTTGACAGGCTCAATGGGAATAAGGTGACACTCCTGCTGGAGACAACCGCCGGTCAGGGTAGCAATCTTGGCTATACTTTTGAGCAGCTGGCTTACATGATAGACAAAATAGACAACAAATCCAGAATGGGTGTATGCCTTGACACCTGCCATATATTCGCCGCCGGGTATCCCATTATCAAGCCATCCGACTACAGGGCGACGATGAAGAAATTTGACGAGGTTCTCGGTCTTGACCGCCTGAAAATAATTCACGCCAATGACAGCAAGAAGGAGTTCGGTTCCAAACGCGACCGCCACGAGCACATCGGTAAAGGATTCATAGGTCTGGAGGGTTTTGCCAATTTTGTCAATGACAAACGGCTGAAAAACTCGCCGATGATTATCGAAACACCCAAAGGGGAGGATCTCAAAGAGGATATCGAGAACTTGAAGATCTTGAGGAGCCTGGTCAAAGCCGGCAAATCTCGTTTGACATAAATAACCTGGTCAGGATTAGACAAAAAAGCCCCCGCATGGGGGGCTTTCTGGCTTGTTACCGGTGTTCCCAACACGATCAGTTTGTCTTACTGAAACTCGCAGATCGCGGGGGCCGGACAGAGTGCTTGGTTCTGTGACTTTACACATTGCTCGCCATTCCATTCGCCATACCCACAATGCCACTGTGGATGCGGATCCGGGCAATGTACAGCCATGATGCAACATCCCGGTCTGTCCGGCAGATAACCGCAAGGTCCGTCGGCCTGCGTCACGGTGTGCATGGTCACGACAAGGCTGAACGCGAAGACGAACGCGAACAAAACAGGCAGTACAACTCGTAACGTGCGTTTCATTGTTCTTCCTCCCTTCCATGGTAAGGATTACTTTGGTTCGAGAATAGTCGGCGAATCCGATTGCGTTCAACCGGACTCATGTTAGCCGCGAAGCAACCCGTACTGACGGTTTTGATCAGGATACTCCGCTTCCGATGCAGTTCCTCCCTTCGATAATCGTTACTTGCGAATCTCTGCAATACCGGCAACTCAAGCCAGGGTTTATCGACGAGATGATCGTAACGTAAGACTTCGAATATTGGATACTACTGAAAGATCCCTTCCCGATGTTTCCTTCCCGCTTGCAAAGATGAGCACGAAGCTCTTCTGTATTGTCAAAGTAATAGTCGCCTGCCGACGACGCAAGCGATTTCTAGGCGGTACCCAGGTAAGTAAAGGCCCCCGAACGGGGGCCTGCCTGACTCGTCAACCGAGTTATGAATCACGGAGTATATATTGCTTCTACGGGGGCGGGGGACAGGGCAGGCCTGATGGACACTCGCCTGACGGTGAATGGACACAGTCATAGCCGTTCCACACACCGTAGCCACAGCGTATGACACCATGTTTACACCAGACCGTCATGATGCAGCATCCGGGTATGTCCGGAAGGTAATTGCAGGGCCCCGAAGCCACCGCAGTGCTCTGCATGCTGAGTACCAGACTGAACGCAAAGATAAGGACGAACAGCAGTGGTAAGATGAGCCTCAGTCTCTTTACCATGGTGATCCTCCCTTCCACGGTTTAAAAGTTCTAACGAGTCTCAACTACGGTGAATCCGAGTCAGGCCGGCACCGTCTATGTCTTTAGACATTAGAAACGCACCATGGGGCGCGATTCAAGATTCCCTTCCCGCTGGTGAGGCGTAGCGTGAAGCTCTTATTCATAGAGACGATAATCACATGTGAATTTTTAAACAACGCTTTTCTCGCGACAACTCCGATAAAAAAGCCCCCGGTAGGGGGCTTTACTGACTCGTTGCCGGTATTCGAGGTTTTTGATGTGTAGCGACTGCCTACGGGCAGGGTACACATGCTGCTGGCTGCGGGCAATCCATTGACGAGGTCTTAACGCACTGGTGGTTTACCCATATGCCGTAGCCGCATACCCAGTAATCGCACTCGGGTTGCCCGACATTGCAGTGTATAGCCAGGATACAGCAACCCGGTCTCGGATCCAGGTAGTCGCATGGACCTCCGGCCGCCGCCGTGTTATGCATACTGACGACCAGAGTGAATGCAAATGCGAACACAAACAAAATCGGTAGAATCAGTCGTAACTTGCGTACCATCTTGTTTCTCCCTTCCATGGTTAGAAAGCTGTGGTTGCGTTAATGGTGGCCCGGGTTGAGGTCAATCCGGGTCGGTTGAGAGCGCAGGTAACCCGTGCATCAGGTTTTGGTCGGGATGACCTGCATCCGTTTAGATGTCCTCCCTTCGATGAATGTTACTGGCGGTTGTTCAGTAATACCGGCGACTCCGAGCCAAGTGATCTTAACTGAATTGTCTACGTATTACCTTCTGATTCCGGATTATTACTGAAGAATCCCTTCCCGTTGTTTCCTTCCCGCTTGTGATGATGAGCACGTGGCTCATGCGTACTGAATAATACATGACACGGAGTGATCAGGCAAGTCATTTCTCTCGGCGGCTTTATAAAAAAAGCCCCCGTTAGGGGGCTTTTTCTGACTCGTTGCCGGTATTTAACACCGAGATGAATACGGAAACCACTACGGAATAGGGGGGCAATGTGCTGGAGCCGGGCATTCAGATGACGGAGTCGTAATGCACTGCTCTCCGTTCCAAATGCCATAGCCGCAAAGCCAGAAAGAGTATTCCCCTGGGACAATGCAGTGCCTGCCGAGGATACAACATCCTGGCTTGGGGTCAAGGTAACCGCAGGCACCATCTGCCAATGCTGCGCTGTGCATCGTGACGACCAGAGTAAAAGCGAACACGAATACGAACAGCACAGGTAGGGCAAAGCGCAGT
>CP070756.1:846314-860962 GCA_020348905.1 Candidatus Zixiibacteriota bacterium | reverse complement strand
TTAGTTGCCGGACTTCAGCCGGTCCAGTGCCGCGCGTGCATCTTCGAATGTCTCGTCCAGCTCCAGGCACTTTTCGTGGCAGGCGATGGCCTGGTCAATATTGCCAAGTTGCTCGTAAGCCACGCCTTTGCGCCACCAGGCCGCCGCTATCGACGGTCGTGTAGATTCGTCGGCTAAACTTATATAGCGGTCCAACAACTCAATTGCTTTCGCCTGTTCGAATTCACCAAGGAGCCGGGTGCGAGCTAATTGATAGAGCGAGGGCATGTGAGGTTGGTCGGTGTAAGTTCCTTTTTCAAAGTGCAGAACGGCCTCACTGTAGTTATTGTTATCCTGGCAGGTCATACCCAGACGAAAGTCCCGATCGTATTCGGTAGCGATTGAGTAGGGCAAATCCAGCAGCATGCAGTCAATCTTATTGGCCAGTTCGTAAGCTGCGCCCTCGTAATTGGAAAGGACGATAACGGTGTACCCTTTCTCCGGGTACCGCCGAAACTCGGAGTTGAAGCCACCGGAGCCCCCACCGTGATAGATAACGCTGGTGCCTCCAAATTCGGTAACCACCCATCCGTAGCCAAAGGGGATTCCTTCGGCCGCTGTGAACATGATGTTACGGTACTCTTCACTGAGTAGATCTTCGCCATAAAGCGCCTGGTCGAATTTCAGCAGGTCCAGAACGCAGGTGTAAATGCCACCCCCGGCGTATGCCGAGGGCTCGCCCAATACCCTGACGTAAGACTGACCGTCGCCGGAAAGCCGGTACGCCGTGGCGCGATGCTGGAGCAGCTCCCCCCCGACAAACAGGGTGGTGTTGGTCATCCCCAGCGGCTGCAGGATTTTTTCATTGAGGACTGCCTTGAGCTTTTTGCCGGTAACTCTCTCGATAATCCCCTTGGCCAGAAGAACGCCGGTATTGGAGTACCTGACCCTGCTACCGGGTACATATTTGGTTGGTTCTTCCAGTTTGAAGACCAGCGGAAGGACGTCATCGATGGAACCGTAGTTATCTGCGTTGGCCTGATATTCTGCGTTGTCACGATAATCGCCGAGCCCGGAGGTGTGGTTAAGCAAGTTACTGATGTATACCTCGCCGGCCGCTTTCCAGGGGCACTCAGGATAGTACTTCTTAATGGGATCGTCGAGTGATATGACACCCTCCTGGCAGAGCTGCATTATCAGAGTACCGACAAATGTCTTCTGTACCGAACTGATATTGAATTTGGTCTCCAGCGTGTTGGGTACGCCGTACTCCTTGTTTTCCTCACCTACGCCTGCCGCATAGATGATGTCGCCATCTTTGGCCACGAGGACGCTTCCAGAGAATAAGTCGTACCTGGCTTCGGCATCGACTATCTCGGCGACTTTTGCCTCCAGTGGAGCAGATGCGTAAGCCGCACCCATCGTCAAGCCTGTGAGCAAAACGCCAACGGTAAAACAGGTGAATATGCGGTTCATATTCTTCGGCATCATAGAACCTCCCAATATCTGTGTTTCATAATTACGTTCACGGTTCGGTATGTGTTTCCGATCTTGACCAACGCCACGCCACCAGGAAATATACCAGATAACCCAGCCCGGCTCCAACGAACATTAGCCCGAACCCTCCGGTCATGGACAAGACGTCGGAAAAACTGTCGTACAAGATCACGGCAGAGCCGAATCCCAACAAAACCAGAGCCCACTTGAGGTTCGATAGCAAATGCTGCTCGCGGGCCTTCGTGCTGCCACCGTTTAAGTCGTCGGGATCAACACCTCTGGCAATTAACTGTCGCCTCCCCAAATAATCGATGACGCCTTTCGCGATCACGGCAAAAATCAGCACAACCAGCATCATCACAGTTGGTCGTAACATATTGTCTTCCATCAGGTCCTCCTTCAGTAAACCAATTCCAACCTGATTGACACCGATTATTCCGGACGGTTGCACTTACGCACCTACTGGCAACCTGCAACCTCAAACGTGACTTTTGCGTCTATTATAGTTGTGGGTATCAACGAGGCAGACGGTGATGCGGTTGAGCGAATTCTAAACGGCGACACCGAGGCTTTTCAGGACATTGTCCGCAAATACAAAGGACTGGTATTTCACGTGGTTCGGGAAATGCTCTCCGACCAGGGCGCTCACGACGACGTGGCCCAGGATATATTTATCAGAGTATTCGAACATTTGCCTCGATTTGAATTCCGAAGCGGACTGGCCACCTGGATCTCGCGTATAGCCTATAACACCTGTCTCAACCACCTGAGGCGGATGAAATCGCGCCCGCAGGACAGCCCCGAGTATCGAGTAGATTTATGTCGGCCGGAAGAGATCGGTCCGACGTGTGGCCAGGGTCCTGAAACCGGTTCAGTTCAGACGCCACAAGCAGTCATTCTAAGAAAGGAAATTAGCAGAATGGTTCGGGGATCAATCAACAGATTACCCCAGCAGGCCAGGCTGATAGTCACACTTCACTACCTGGACGGATTCAGCATTTCGGACCTGGCGGAGACGCTGAGGATGCCGCCTGGCACAGTCAAGAGTCACCTTTTTCGGGCGAGGGCGCTACTCAAGCGAGACCTTCTCGAGAAGATTGACCCGGAGGATTTGGTATGATGCAACATCTGACAGATAGTGAAATTCAATCCTGTCTTCACAAGTTGTCGTCCAACTAGCGGCAATCCATTGAGCAACATCTGCATGATTGTGCCGCGTGCACCAGCCAGCTACAGTTTTACCGGAAGCTCAGCAAAGTAATCCCGTCGGCACTGCCCGATGAACCGCTTGAAGGGTTTGAATTGGCTGTCATGAAGAGGTTGCGAGGCATCCAGCACTTCAGGAAGGTCGCTGACGCGCTTGTCACCGCAGTTGCTCTCTTAGCTGTTGGTGCGTTAGGTCTAATCGCCCTTGTAACGCCATCATTAAACGCCATTATATCAGACTTCTTGTTCGAAGTCCTGTGGGTCGGCAAGACAGTAACCACAAATATGGCCGACCCCGCCACGGGTGGTATCGTTGTATTTGCTGCAATTCTATTTGCTCTCGTCGCCCTGGTAGATCGGCAGGCCACCCAACGGCTCGGGTAAACTGCTCCCTCGCACGGCGAAACTACTGCTCGGGCATGGAATAGCGTTCGTTCACGTTTACTGCGCCAAACTGATGACTGTCAGCGCCGCCTATGACATAGATGGAGTTCGCCACCGTAACAGCGTCGGTGCCATGCCTTGGCGTACGCATATTATCGAACAAGTCCCATCTGTCCGTTGCCGGGTCGTATTCCCAGACGTGGTTGTACATACCCCCGTCGTTCTCGAAATACTCTCCTCCGAAAACGTATATTTTTCCATTCAGAGCTGCGGCTGAAAGGCCACTTGACGCCATGGGTAAATTAGCCAATTCGTACCAGGTGTTACCCTGAGGAGAGTAAGCTTCGTTGGCTGACCGATTTACAATGGATAAACCATCGAAGTATCTGCCACCAATGACGTAGATCAAAGAGTCCAGTACGGCCACAGCGGCGTGCCACCGCCTGGTAGGCAAAGGACTCTTAGCGGTCCAGGTGTCAGTGGCAGGGTCATAGACTTCATTGTGGCCTGATGCCGTGGCGGCCGGAGTGGGCAATTCTCTTCCGCCAATAGTATATATCTTGCCTTGATACGCCGCTGCCACATGCTCCGAGCGCGGGGTCATCATTGGACTCTTGATTGCCCATGCGTTTCTGTCATTGTCATACTCAAAGACAGTGCCCCTGGTCCGCCAATGACCATCAATAATAGTGTATCCGCCCGTAGCATAAACCTTGTTGCCGACCGACGCCAGAGGGATATGGTGCCTCCGGTACGGCAGATCGGCTACCCTTCGCCAATTGTTGGTGGCAGGATTGTATACCTCAACGCGGTCACTGCAGCTTTGGTACATATCAATGCCACCGACCAGAATGATTTCATCGCCCAGGTTGGTAGGATATATTTCCTGACGAGTAGTCGGCAGGGGCGCCCGGACGCTTACGACGAAGCCCATGGTGTCAGGCTCGTCGACCGATGGTGAGTTGGTTACTTCGTCATCGCCACTGCAGTGGGTGAGAAGCAGACCAACCATCACTAATGCTGTTGTTCGTATGGTCCACATATGAGATTTCCTTTCAGCCTATTCACGAATACCTGCCGGAATATGTTCAAGACAGTTTTTTGTCCGTATCGCCGGCAGTGACGTCATCCTGTTGGCACCCAACACCTTAAAACATTTCGGGTGGATCAATTTGACTGAAACCCGAGACGTCTCAGCACGTATAGTGTAATAACGAACACACAATGTGTAATTGGGAAACCGGTGATGACTCGAAAGCAGATGGAAGTTGAGTCCCGACGGCACTATGTGGTAGACGCTGCCCGCAAGGTCTTTGCTCAAAAGGGTGTCGAAAATACCAGCATGGAGGACATAGCCCGGGCAGCCGACTACACCCGTCGCACCATCTATGCCTACTTCAAAAGCCATGATGAGATATGCTTGCTGGTCTTGCTTGAGGACCAGGCAGTCCGTTGGGAACTGCAGAAACAGGCGATTTCCAATGTCGAGGGGGGTATAGCCAAGTTGCGCGCGTGGGCCGATTCATTATACCGTTTCGTCCGCACCCATCCCCATTATGCGCATCTTGATTCTTATTGGGATTTCCGTGGACTGAACGCCAAACTGATCAGTCCCCACCTCTTCGCCCGGTTTGAGAAACAGAACAGCGAACTGGCCGATGGCCTGCGTGAAATTTTCCGCCTGGGAATCACCGACGGCTCGATGCGTCCTGATCTACAGGTAGATATGTGCATAAGTCAATTTCTATATAGTTTGCGAAGTATCATTCACCGGGCCATATCGCCCGCATATTCGTTTGCCAATTTCGATGCCGATGATTACATGCGGCATTACGTGGATCTGTTCCTTCGATCGATCCGCAACTCATAAAAGGAGCCAGTATGAGCATCACACACCTTGGCCGTCGCGCCACCCTGCTATTGAACACCTGCCTGATCATTCTGATGTCGGTCGCGTTCGGCAATGGTCCCGCGCACAGTGACAACGCCGACGCGGACAAATCTACACCTACCCTGCCCGGCAATTATCGAATTATCGGGTCGGGTGCGGTTATCGAGTTCCCGTTCGACGTCTACCGCGGGGATATCCGTTTTGAATGTGAGGTAAACGGTCACAAAGTTCGCATGTTGCTCGATGACGGCTGCATGTGGGACCAGCTTCTTTTCTGGGGCAGTCCGCTGATCGATTCCCTTGGCCTTGAGTACGACGGAGATACCTCGATAGGCGGGCCGAGCGACGCCGACGCCATACCATCGCGAACAGCTTCGAACATCACGGTCATACTGCCCGGGGTGGAGTTCACCGATCAGACGGCTGTTATCACTTCGTACAGCTCCGGCACCAGCAGCATGTGGCAAGGCAGTGTCGGCCAGGTAAGCGCCACCTTTTTCAAGCACTTTGTGGTCGACATCAACTTCGACAGTATGCTGATAACCCTAACCGAACCTGGCAAGTTTATATATCAGGGGAGAGGTACAGAAATACCCTGGAAACCGATGGGATTTGGCCCCTGGTCCATCCCGGGATCTATAGTCCTGAGCGACGGTCGTTCCATATCCATGGAGTTTCTGATGGACCTTGGCTACAACCGCCAGCTTCAGCTGGTGACATACAGCGAACACGACATCACCGTCCCGGAGCCGGCCTTACCGGCAAGCCTGGGCTTTAATATCCAGCGAGTAGAAACGAGAGGGCATGTCGGTCGATTGGCCAGCGTCAATATCGGCGGTCATGAAATCAAAGATGTCTTAGCCGAATTCGTGGCGAAAGAACACGCCAATCACACTTTTCATGAAGCGATGATTGGTCTGGGTTTGCTGTCGCGGTTCAACCTCGTGTTCGACTATTATAAACAAAGACTACTGGTAGAGCCCAACGGCAACTTTGATGAGCCCTTTGAGTATAACATGTCCGGCCTGGTACTTGGCCCCGGAAATGGTGATTATTTGGAGGTACGTGAGGTTTATGCCGGTTCACCCGCCAGTGAAGCCGGCCTGAAGGCTGGTGACAGGATTTTCAAGGTCAACGACCGGCAGGCAACCAGTTATGACCTATATGAACTACGTGCCCTATGGCTGGAGGAGGGAGCGACGATAAGACTGGTGGTGTCGAGCGACGGCAGCGAACATGAAGTCTCGCTGACCCTGAGGCGCGTCATTTAGAATCCGCGACTGCGAAAAACCACCAATAGCCCAATTTAATCTGAACTGCGCAGCTTGTTTGCCCGTATCCAATGAGATATGGGCAGCACGCTAAGCAATCGGCTCAAGAGCAACCTCGCCCTCGTCTCAAACGAGAATGTCAGCAGTAAATTCAGTCGATTTGGAAAGATACGGGAGATGACATGTTCAGAAACTACTTAATTATTGCATTCCGTAACCTGAAAAAGAACAAAACCTTCTCTTTGGTCAATATCGTGGGACTGGCGATAGGTATGAGTGCCAGCCTGCTGATCCTGCATTATGTGAGTTTCGAGAGAAGCTACGACAGATACCATGAAAACGCCGACAGAATTTACCGACTTCGCTATGAACGCACCGATGGCTCCGGCGCCTCGGTGAGATTTGCATCATGCTGTCCCCCGGCTGCTGCCCGCATTCGCGGTAACTACGCCGAGGTTGAAAAGATTGGCCGGATGCTCAAATCCGAAGCCTCGGCATCATACCAGGACAAAGTATTCAAAGAAGAAAGAATGTTCTATGCCGAGCCGGATATACTGAGCATTCTCAAAATCGATTTTATCACGGGAGACCCTCCAAACGCAATAAGCCAGCCGAACCAGGCCATCTTCTCTCGTTCGACGGCCGCAAGATACTTCGGCGACGAAGACCCCATTGGAAAAATCATAAGCATTGACAAAAAAAATGACTATCAAATCGTAGGTATATTCGAAGATACCCCGGAGAACACCCACCTGAAGATTGACATATTGCTTCCATGGGAAAACCTGGCAAAAATGGCAGGGCCGGAATACACCGAGGCCTGGGGACACACCGGTTCCTATACGTACCTGATAGCCGCTCCCGGGACTGACCCGCTGGCCTTTGAGAAGAAGCTGTCAAAGCTGATTGAGACTGAGATACCGGAGCTGAAAGATTATAACATAACCATTGATCTGAGAATGCAGCCGTTGACCGATATTCACTTGACATCGCACTTCATGCAGGAATTTGAAGCCAACGGCAACCGCGATTCAGTAGACACCCTGTTTATCATCGCGATATTCATCATGATCATGGCCTGGGTAAATTTCATCAATCTTTCCACGGCGCGCTCAATCAATCGGGCGAAGGAAGTGGGTTTGCGAAAAGTGGTGGGAGCATCCCGTCGACAGCTCATGGTGCAGTTTTTCTATGAAATTATCCTGACTAACATCCTCTCCGCAGCACTGGCCATCGGACTAATATCTTTGGCGCTGCCGTTCTTTACAGGCCTTACCGGCGTTCCGTTGGACTACAGCCTGTGGACGCAGAACTGGTTCTGGTACACTCTGGCCGTTATGTTCGGCGTGGGAGTATTGTTTTCGGGATTCTACCCGGTGATGATCATGTCGTCTTTCGAGCCAACCACTGTTTTGAAGGGGCAGTTGGGCAGCTCACCGAAGGGGATTGTCCTACGCAAGGCGCTGGTGGTGTTCCAGTTTGCGGTGGGGCTGGTGTTGGTAATAGCAACCTTCATTGTCTTTGAACAGCTGTCTTTTATGCGCAATCAGCAACTGGGTTTCTCTATGGAGCAGACCCTGGTCGTAAGAGCTCCGCGGGTGAGAGACAACACCTACGGTGCCAAGTTTGATTCCTTTAAGCAGACTCTGCTGCAGCGGACCGACATTGAAAAAATCTCACACGTAACGGAAGTGCCCGGCAGACAGATTTACTGGGATAACGGAGGAATTCACCGGGCCGGCCAGGATGCCAAGGAGGGTAAGAACTACCAGATTGTCGGGGTCGACTACGAGTTTGCAGGTTTATTCGAGCTGGAGTTTGTGGCCGGGCGTAATTTCTCGCCGGAATTTCCTTCCGATGAGGGGTCCTTGATTCTCAACGAAACGGCAGTGCGATTTATGGGCTTCGAAAACCCCGACAGCGCCATCGGCCAGAAGGTCGATTACTGGGGCGAGATCTTTCCAATTATAGGCGTGTTGAAAGACTATCATCAACAATCATTGAAAGAAGCTTTCGAGCCTCACCTCTTCCGCTTCATGCCTTACGGCCGGGGACCAAGGGGAATGATGGCCATGAAAGTAAATGTAGAGGGTGTCCAGGAAACGATCAGCGCAGTGAGAACCAAGTATAATGAATTCTTCCCGGGCAATTCTCTCGATTACTTCTTCCTCGATGACTACTACGACCAGCAGTATAAGTCGGATGAGTTATTCGGAAAGGTCTACGGTCTGTTTTCTATGCTGGCCATCGTTGTGATCGCCCTGGGCATTTACGGTCTGTCGGCTTTCAGCGTTGCCCAGCGCACGAAAGAAATCGGTATTCGCAAGGTTCTCGGTGCCTCGGTTTCCCGCATCTTAGGTATGTTAACCAAAGAATTCGCTTTGTTGGTGCTTATCGCCAATGTCATCTCCTGGCCAGTAGCTTACTATGCCATGAAGGGCTGGCTGGACGGTTTTGCTTTCCGCACCAGCATGGGACCGGAAACGTTTGTTCTTGCCGGTCTCTCGATTTTACTTATTGCCGGTCTGACGGTTAGCTACCAGGTAATCAATGCCGCCCTGGCCAATCCGGTTGATGCTATAAAGTACGAGTAAGGCGTTGTCCCCCAGACAGTAGCCAGTTCTCACCTACCCGCCATCAAAATTGCCTGTTTATCAGCAATTATTTATTGATAAACGGCAACTTTTTGCTGATAATCAACGTACAGGCATGAAAGAATGAAGCGAAAGGAGAGTCCTATGAAAGAGCCTGCTGAAACCGCCAAATCCCAACCACTAAGAGTCGCCTGGTTCTTTACAAACGTGTTCTACGGGATGGGCTGGCTTGCAGCGGTACTGCTGGTGGTTCTGACGGTCTGGATATCAGTAACCGATTTCAGCGTCCGGTATGTCAGGCTTCCGGTGGAGGTCAACCTCTTAGAAAACAGCGACGGTCAAGTTATAAGTCCGTTAACCACGGGCAGGTCGGTGGACGTGGCAGGCTTCAGCTACCTGAAGGTACATGCTGACAGGTTGCCCGGGCTGCCTTATATGATGCTGATGCCGATGCTGCTCCTGGCGGGTTTGTTGTACATTCTGTTTCTGCTCCGGTGTCTTCTTGGAAACGTCAGGCGTAACGTGCCGTTCGCTCCTGAAAATCCGCGGCTGCTAAGCAGGGTTGGCTGGTTAGTTGCGGTTGCCGGGCCGGTCTACGGAATTCTGCAGTATATCTATGGTAAGACTTATATAGGCATGGTCCAAATACCGGATGCGAATCTTACTCCGGTCAAAGATATCCATGCCTTTGTGATTCTGGCCGGGTTGATAATCGTAGTAATCGCCCAGGTGTACGACCGGGCCGTCAAGATTAAAGAAGAAGCTGATCTGACAATCTGAGGAGTGAAGCCATGTCGATATCGGTAAATCTGGACCTGCTGCTGGTCAAGCGAAAGATGTCACTGACGGAACTGTCTCAGAGAGTCGGGGTAACGCTCTCGAACCTGTCGATTTTGAAGCAGGGCAAAGCGCGGGCAATAAGGTTTTCCACGCTGGATGCTATCTGTGACGCCCTCGATTGTCAGCCGGGTGACCTGCTGGAGTTTGCCAGGGAGAAAGAAGGGCGACCGGGAAAGCAATAGCGGGGTCGTCAAGTGTCCTGACCTACGAAGGTGTGATACACCTGATTAACAATGAGCCAGTTTCCATCCACTTTGAGCAAGTTGTAGAAATCGACGATTCTGGCGCTTTTGAAAATCCATTCAACTTTGGCAGTGCCAACTGTTCCAACCACGTCAATATCAAGAATCCTGCCCGAAAATGACTCGTGGAAGAGATGTTCCGGGTTATCCCGGACCTGATTGATGATATCTCGCCATACTTGGGCAGGCTCGATGCAAACTCCTCGGGGAGTGAGGCTGAACGAGTCGGCTCTTGGATGAAATATGGCCGTAATCGAATCGGCATCGAGGCGACGAATACCATCGAAGAATTGCTCGATCGTTTTGACAATAGCCCGGCGGTTTGGCTCTATCGACACTGCTTTGCCTTCTGAATGATTGTTTTGATTCATATTTCGTATTCGATAACTCCCATGATGAGGTTCATTTGGCGCAGAATTGGCGCTTGTCGGCTGTTCTTCAATGATAAGGAAACCTTAGCCCAAATGCAACGTAACTGCAGACTACAACTATTGCGCTGTACAACTAAAAGTCTTAGGAGGATTAGAATTGAGAACGCGAACCGGGGTCGTCCGCAGTTTCCGCGCGACTCTGCGCCGACTTGAGCGCGCTATCAATAAACATACTGGAAGATGTTGTACAGGTGTTTCCCAAGCCCAGTGCCATGTCCTCCTGGAAATCGATGCCTCATCGGCTCTAACCACCGTCGAACTGGCTCGGACTCTTAACCTCGATGCGAGCACTATAAGTCGCACCGTAGATAGCCTGGTCAGGGCCGGTCTGGTAGCCCGAAGTGAGAACCCGGAAGATCGCCGATCGATTCACCTTCGGGTGACCAAGAGAGGACACGAAATGGCTCGGGGCATTAATTCCGATGCTGACAGGTTCTTCGCTGAGGTAATTGGTCGGATACCGCAGCAGCGACGGTCAACGGTACTAAAAGGCTTCGAGATTATAGTGGAGGCGCTGGTCGAGAGTGAGCAAGAGTGTGCACAGACATCGGCACATTGCAACTGCGGTGGAGTGTGAGGCAACATTGACAGCCGAAAAGCAAGCCGGGGGGGCAAACATCCAAAACTATCGCAACTGGTTAGTCTATTTTGACCAGAAGGTACTGTCGGGATGGCCCGTCCTTCGCGGGGCCCTGGTCTCGTATTTTCAGCCGTTCCGAATTGAGAGCTACCGATGTGGACGCCTTTACCGTTTGCTCGGAGTTCACTGGGTGGCTTACGTGATTCCAACCGGCGGATTGATGTGGCGCCGGCTGTTCGGGTGGAAGGGTTGGAGTTTTGCGCTGATTGGACCATCCATCAGGGCGGCCAGTGAATACCGTTACAGCACCTGCGTCTTTGAAATACTCCATCTTTCAGCGCTGGTACTTATGCTACCGGATGGAGTTCGAGCCTTCAGCCATGGTTGCCGAGATGGAATTCTTAAATTCGTCCTGGCGGGTCTGATTATGAACGGCTATCCCCTACTTCTACAGCGCTACAACCGGGTTCGCATTCAACACCTGCTTGAGACGTGCGCCGGACACAAGCGGGGTTATGTCCATAAGGCAAGGAGGTATTAAATGCCGGGGTCGGGTATATCATCGCGTCATGCCTTTTTCTTAGGAATCATGGCACTACTGGTAGCCGTGATGTGCGTGACAATACGAGTAATCGAAGAGAACCTTGAAGCAAGAATCATAATGGCCGTTATCTGGGTCCTGGTTGCTGTCGTGTGGCTGGTACAGGCAGCGAGATCGCATCCAAGAGGAGACCAAACGGATAAGTCACGGACGGTAGAAAGGCAGAGCGAATGAGATTATCGCAGGCACTAATATTGATGCTGATGTGGATCGCGACATCGGTGGTAGCTCAGGACGAGGCAAAAGTCGAGAAAGAGTGGCCGGTACTCTCAGGAGAATATCTGGGACAGCCGCCACCCGGCAGTCAGCCGGTGCTTTTTGCCGAGGGGATTATTCCGGTTGACGGCATCCAGCATTGTTTTCCGGCGTTTTCGCCCGACGGGAAGGAAGTCTACTGGATGACGGTGGCATTCGAGAATGACAAACCACGGGGTGAGATCTGGTTTACACACGAGGTTGATGGCCGATGGACAAAACCCGCTATTGCGTCGTTCTCGGGTGAATACAATGACCACGCTCCGGTCTTCTCGCCAGATGGCCTGCGGCTATATTTCGCCTCGAGCCGTCCTGGCGGGGTCGGTACGCGCAAGAATATCTGGTTTGTCGAAAGAGATGGTGCGGGTTGGTCCGAACCACGGCATCTGGGGTCACCTCCAAATACCGATGTGGGGGTCAGTCAATCGACTTTCACCAGTGACGGAACAGTGTATTTCGTCGGCGCATTTGAGGGGACGACCTGGAACACGGCCATTTATCGCTCAAGACTGGTCGACGGTCAATATCAGCAGCCGGAGCTGCTTGGTGAACCCATACGAACGACGCACGCCGATACTTATCCGTTCATCGCCCATGACGAAAGCTATCTGTTGTTCGGCTCATCGCGACCCGGTGCGAACAGCGTTGAGACCGATCTGTATATCTGCTTTCGCAACGCCGACGATAGCTGGGGTGAGCCGACTCACATGGACCAGTCGATTAACAACGGCAAATCGGTATCTTTTTCTTTTGTAACGTATGACGGCAAGTATCTTTTCTTCGATCGGTTTGACGAGGACGGTACGGACAAGTTCTTCTGGGTTGACGCCGCCGTTATAGAAAAGTATCGTGCCCTGCACAATGGAGAGAACCGGTGACAGACTCAGGCGTTAGGCAAGAGAATCAGACCGCAGGCGAAGGAATCAATCGGCTGACTATCATTTCCATCGCATCAGTGGCCTGGATTTTGTTCGTGGTTCTGCATGAAGTCATAGGTCATGCAGCTGTTGCGGCAGCTCTGGGCGAAGACGTCAGAGGACTTGCTACAACCACTGCCCACATTCACGATTTTTATAATATCGACCATGTCGCCGCCCGTATTGGCGAGTGGGGCTTCAGAGCTGTCTGCGCGGGCGGCGCTGTATTGAACTTTGTAACCGCCTTTGCCGCTATTATGATGCTGACATGTAAGCGCCTGACAGATCCAGCCGTTCGATACTTCCTCTGGCTTTTTGCCACGGTCAGCATTGTGCAACAGGCTTTCTGGATGACGATCCTTCCCTTTACGGGTCTGGGTGGAGACTGGGTGGCATTTCTCAATAACCTACGTCCATCGTTCCTCTGGAAATCCGCCCTGACCTTGCTTGGAGTAACATTGTTCTTTGCGGGGATAAAGCTTCCATTCAGCAAATGGCGACCGGTATTGCCCGCGGACACAAAGCCGAAAAGGCAGTACATTCGTCGACTAACCCTTGAGCCAATCGCAGTGGCATTCATGCTCCAATTACTTTCGGTTCTCTTTGCCCCCCTCAGTTGGTCGCGATATGGTCTGGCGGTCACCGTTGCCACCTTCGTGCCTTTAGGTATCTGGCTGGCAGTAATGATGCGGTCAAGACGGTGGCCCGTCGCCGAGGGTGCTAATTCAACAATAAGAATAGATCTGAAGATTGGCTGGATCGCGGCAGCTCTTATCTTGACGGTTTTGTTCGTGGCCTGGCTGGGACCGGGAATCGGCTCGTTTGAGGGCCATCCGCAATACAACGGTTAATAGGCCCAGAGTCTCAGGCCAATGACATCCCAATAGCCGAGATACAGGGTCATGCCGAAGCAGGCCGTTGACAGTAATACCGCATAAACCCGCGCCACCGTCTTCACCGGTTTGAAGAAGCTTCGATACGATGTGTATACACTTAGAGTCGAGAAACCCGCAAAAAGCAGGGTGGACACAAAAAAGATCGCTGTCGATAGCGTGAACGATCCAAATTCAATGAGAGTACTATCACTCAAAGGCATGATGCCGAGTATGAGCGAAAGCACTGCAAGTAATGGGACTACTCTCATGCTCAGGTACTTCGATCGATTCTCATTGTGCGTGAATCTCTTGTAGAGATGTACCGGTACCCATACAAGAGCGTATGCCATCGATGAAAGCATCAGAATGACAGCGCCGAACACAAGAATGCGATGTATCAGCGTTTTCCAGAACGCTGTCCGCTCGTAGTAAAACCCCTGGGAGGCGTATACCATGCGTCCGTCAGGTGTGGTGGCGAATACTCGCGACGCCTGCGGATGACCCGGTCGACGAAACAGGTTGCCGGATACAGGTATCAACGGGTCTTTATCTTCCATGAAACCTTGCGTGTAGAGGGTATCGTTCTCGGTGAGTACAGTCAGCCCACCGGCCAGCAACTCGCCGAATGCCGAAATCTGCAATCTTGGACTGCGAGGCAGGTAATATCCGCAATATGTTTCAAGTTGCTCGGTAGTAAGCGCGGCGGCTGGCGGCGGTTCTACGGAGTCGACGAGGGGAGCAAGGGCCGCCTGGATGGTGTCGTACAAATCGCTGTAAAGTATGATGCCAAACTGATTTTGCAGCAGGACGTAGCCAATATCAGCGTCGGGATTGTACCGATAGTCGGAAAGAAATCCCGGCACGGCGCCACCGTGACCAAACCAAATTGCCCCATTTCGGTGTGCCGGGCCGACTCCGAAGCTGTAACCGTACTCTATTCCAGACTGAGCGGCAAGTGAGGAAAGGGGTCTCGCCAGCCGATCGAACAGACTGTCGGTGATAACCTGACTTTCGCCTACCTGTCCACGATTTAGCATGAACTGGACGAACCGAGCCATCTCGTCAATGGAAGACCGCATCGCACC
>CP070756.1:842408-846214 GCA_020348905.1 Candidatus Zixiibacteriota bacterium | reverse complement strand
CCTATCGGCGTGATAATTCTTGACCTGGATGACAGAATAACGATGCTCAATCCAGCCGCGCGAGGTATTCTGGGGGTGGAGGCCGAGGAGATAATCGGTTGTCCCCTGGCGCAGTTGAGCACCATCCCCGGATTTGAACTGGCGGGTATGACCGACGGCGAGACTCGGCTGATCAAAGTGAGTGGGGTGCAGACCTACAAGTGCCGCAAGTCACACTTTCTGGACCGTGGCTTTCATCGTCACTTCCTGCTGATCGAAGAACTCACCCGCGAAATTCTGGAGACTCAGAAGCGCGCTTACGGCAGGGTTATACGGATGATGTCGCATGAGGTCAACAATTCTGTCGGGGCCGTCAATTCCATTATGCAGTCGTCACTCACATATGCCGAACGCCTCCCGCCAGAAGAGAAAAAGGAGTTTGGCGATGCGGTAAACGTTGCCATGGAACGAAACAGCGGGCTGAACAAATTCATGGCGAATTTCGCCGATGTCGTGCGGATTCCACTACCGATCAAAGAGGCATACGACCTCCACAGTCTGCTCAAATCGGTCCACATCCTTATGAGTGCCGAGTGCGACCGGCGCGGTATCAGCTGGGAGTGGCAACTGAGCCCGGCCCCCATGATTGTAGAAATCGACCCTCACCAGATTGAACAGGTGTTAGTGAACGTCGTCAAGAACGCCATTGAGGCTATCGAAAAGGATGGCTCTATCACCATTCGTACCATGGCCGCGTCGCCATGTACCTTGAGTATAGTCGATGACGGCAAGGGCATTGGCGAAGAGCAACGTCAACGCTTATTTACCCCTTTCTACAGTACCAAGAAGGACGGGCAGGGAATTGGCCTGACTTTGATTCGCGAAATTCTGGTTAACCACGGATTCAGTTTCAATCTCGAATCGGTATCGGACGGCGGCACGGAATTCTGGATTAACTTCGACGGAGAGAAAGCCGGGCAAACTGGCACTGCGTGAGTCAGCCCACGTCAGAGTCAGGTGCGTTCGGTCATTTCGATGCAGTCGGTCGGGCAGACTTCGACGCACAGTCCGCAACCGTGGCAGCGTTCCCGTTGAACAAGAAGGCTGTCGGCCTTCATCAATCGGGCCTTGAAGTAGCATACCGGTTCACAGTCGCCACAATGGGTGCACCGGCGCAGATCCGTCTTCTCAACGTACTTGCCCTTGTCACACACCTCATCCGGATTGAGAAAATAGGCGCAGCAGTCGTCACAGCAGAAGCAGATGCCTTCGAGAGTGGTCCTTGTCTTTTCGTCACGGAAGGGCCGACAGACCAGTTGTTTGCTGCGGGCCTCATCGACGATCGCGAGGGCGTCGCTGCAGGAGATGGTCTTTCTCTCGGAGCCGGTAACCGTCCCATCATGCGAAAAGGTCAGACAGACATCCATGCGCGATCGCTCGCAGCCGCCCTTCCCCTCCCGACAGCCGCAGTTACAGACCCAGAAGTGGGCCTGCCCGTTGATTAGCTGTACCGCCTCGTCCCATGTGCACACGTAGTGCATTGGTATGCTGTTTTCAGTCATGGTTGATTCTCTCAGTGCGACATCCGCGTTTGGCAACTATTCCGAGAACAACCCCCCAGATCGAGTGAACAAAAACGGAGAGGCTTAACAACTCCCAGACTTCAACCCTTGTCATTTCCAGCAGCCTGGTGGTGGGTATCAGAAGCCCCAAACTCAATATTTGGACATAAACCACGGCGACGACCATCCACACTATAGCACCCTCGGAGCGCAGAAAACTCCACCGGGGGGCTATGGCTCCAAAAATCAAACCGAATAGAAGACCGAGAACGTAGTGCAGGACGGTTCCCAGCGTGGCACCTACGCTAATATTAAAGCCGATGAGAGTAAAGAACGCTCCTGTGGCGTCGCCGATAAAGGCAAAAAAGACGGTCGCCGGTCTTGCCATTATTACAAAGAGCCCGACCATCACGAGATCCATCACAATTGTAGCTATCAATCCCCCCAGGATCCCGTATCCTAAAGCCCGGCCGACGACATCGGGTGAATTCTTTTGTTCTTGCGAGGATTCCATCGTGCACCTCCAGGGAACGGCTGTTGTGGGTTCCGAGTCACAAACTCAATGATATTTACAGAATTGAGATTACGGCGGCAACAAGAATTATCGACGGGATTGGGCCTGGCAGCGATTTTGACGGTATCACCGGGCCGGTTCGCGTAAGGCCAGTTGAAGGCCGATTATCACCAGAATCGTGGCTATCAGCATGGTGAGAGTCACTGGCTCGGAAAAAAATATTAGGGCAAGAAGGCCGGTTAACAAGGGAACGGTGCTGTAAACGAACCCTGATGTTCGGGTAGGACCGATACTTCTTATGCTCAGGTTATATAAAAGGTACCCAAACCCTGAGGCGGCAATCCCCATGTAAAGCAAGGCCCAGACAGATTCCTGCGAGACAGTGCTGAGCTGGCCAGGGAGATCTTCGGGAATTACCATCAGGATGAGCGCGGCAACGCCGAACAGAGACGCCAGGAGAGTGACGGTCAGGGCAGAGTAGCGGTCGAGCATCCGCCTGGCAATAAGGGCATAGACTGACCAACAGACAACCGCCGTCAGCATCAGCAGATCGCCGTAGTTGAAATCGAATCCGGTCAGGATGGTTATGTTGCCTTTTGTGACGAGGATCATCACGCCGACCATCGCCATCGCAATACCAAGCCAGTTGACCGCGTTTAGCCGCTCCCCAATAAACAGGGCCGCCATCACACCGGTAATGGCCGGGCTCAGCCCGTTGATGATGGCGGTATTGGCAACCGAAGTGTGATGAAGGCTGGCGAAGAAGAAAAAGTGGTAACCGACAATGCCTGATAAACCTAAAACGATGAAGGCAGGTATATGCCGGGGTTCAACATGGAAAACGCGTTGCTTTCTAATTATCATCAGCCCGACAAAGAAAAGCAGGGCGATGACGTATCTCAGCAGCGTTGTGACGAGGGGGGTTAGGTCGACAGTAGTGTATTTTGCAGCAATGAAACTCCCGGAAAAAGCAAGGCCGGTGAGAAAAGGAAGCGAGATTTTGCGAAGTACGGTCATGCCCGGCATTATACGTTAGAGGCCGGCGCGAGGCAAACTGAATATGGGGTGGTTGGAGCCGAACCGGTAGCAGAGGGAAAGGTCTGACACCTTTGCGGGCATCTTGCGCGATCTGAAACCAACCTCATTATTTTGCGTATCCAAATAACAGATATGTCCGCCGCATGTTCTTTACGCACCTTGCCCGGGCAATTTCCGTTTTAGCTACCTGGAGGTATTAGACTATGCGAAGTCACATCAAAATTCTGGCAGTACTCCACATGCTGTACGGTTTGACCCTTCTCTCGGTCAATTTCATCATATCTGTAGTGACGACCCTGGCTGCGTCCTATCCCGATCACATCATTATGGGCAATTCACGGGCGTATATATTCGGGCCAGATTTTGTCCTGAGGTCACTGCCCCTCTGGGTTTTCTCAGCCCTGGCAGTTTTTGTAGGTGTGCCGCAAGTCATTGGGGGGATAGGTCTCCTATTGAGAAAAGACTGGGCACGTATTCTGATCGGATTTATCGGTCTGCTGTGCCTTATCGATTTTCCATTCGGCACCGGCCTGGGGGTTTACACTTTCTGGGTTCTTCTTCGCACCCAGGCGCCGGAAGTTCCGGTCAATCAGGAAGGCAAATTGTAGGGACGGGGGGAGGATACCAGCCAGAGGTAAATAGTTCTCGAGTGCGGAAGAATAAAGGCGAGGTGACATACCTCGCCCTTTTGCGGTACTCAAGTCGTGACCGTT
>CP070756.1:839571-842308 GCA_020348905.1 Candidatus Zixiibacteriota bacterium | reverse complement strand
TGCGGAATTCGTTCGCCATCTCGTTTGCCGTCTGGTAGCGCTGTTCCGGTTGAGGATGGGTGGCCTTTCTGAGTATATACTTTAACTGCGGCGACAATGGCTCTGAGTGAATGCCCCCCCATTCCTGAAGGCTGGGAGAAACCGGATTGCGATATGGCATGCTGTTGGTGCAGAAGTTAAACAGGGTAATACCCATCTCGTAGATATCGCTCAGGAACGGGTTGTAGGAACTTTCCCCGGTCTGACGTTCTGGCGCGGCAAACATCGGTGTCAGCGCCTGGTAACCGGTCTTGGTGGCATCGCCGCCGATTTCCTTGGCGATACCAAAGTCTATTAGATAAACGTGGCCATTCTTGTCAATCAGGATATTAGCCGGCTTGATGTCACGATGGGCGACTTTCTTCTCATGAGCGTAGGCAATGGCTTCAGTGATCGCCCGGGCAACCTTCAAGAACACATCAGCCGGCATCGGGCCCGATTCCCGAATGATCTGAGCACCGTCCTTGCCGTCGATATACTGCACCACCAGGGCGCCCTCATCGGGAAGAAAGTCGATAACCCGCGAGATATTGGGATGGTCCAGCATGCACAGGATTCTGGCCTCGCGGTCGAAACGATCGCGCGCCTGAACCCTCTTAAAGAACTTTATGACCAGGCGTTGTTCGATTAGATTCAGATTGTAGGCGTCGTATACTTCGCCAAAACCGCCGCCGCCAATATATGAACGTATCTTGTATTTTCCGCCGATTTCCCAGCCAATTATGCCCAGCGGGTCGGCATTGATCCGCGGCTCCGAATCGCTGAACGGTTGCGTGTTATCATCAAGCGGCATGCCAATCTCCCTGCTACGCCCCCTGCCCTGAAGAGGTCACGACAGCGCGGTGCCCATCCGCCCTGTCTCCAGCGACAGGCAGGTATAAACGCAAGCCCATCAGTAGTAGAAAAATATATTACATGTTCTAAGCCACAGGCAAGCACTAAATTCGGAAGGGGCCTGTATTGTATCAGGTTACAGCGCAACTGACCCCAAGTCCGGGCAAAAAAATACCCCCGGAGGATTTCCGGGGGTGCGATGCCGCTCGTAGCGACATCTATTATGAGGGAGGCATAAACTTATTAGGGCGTCTCATTCGCTTTGACCTGTTTCGGCCATCTTCTTCATTTCCTCGGTGGTGCGTTCGCCCCACTTCTGAATCTCGGTAATCATGGCCGGATCGTCCGAGGTAGTCAGCCCGATAGAACCGGTCGATGTCATCACGTGCTCCATTTTCACCTTACCCGTGTTGAGCATCTCTCCCATCGCCACGCACATATTACACAGCTTGACTTCATCGCCCGCCAACAGCTTCTTCTCGACGTTCGACATCTGTTCACCAGCTTTCTGGTAGTGTGCCCTGAAAGCCGGGGCAACCGTCGAAACCGACACCAGCCCGTTCGAAATCTCGTGGTGCTCCCAGGTCATGTTTTCCAAAAGAGCCGGGTCCTGTTCCATCAGCGGTTTGCACATCTCGCAATTTTCCATATCAAACCAGGCCTCCTTCTCGCCCGACACGGCCATAATCG
This sequence comes from Candidatus Zixiibacteriota bacterium, assembly GCA_020348905.1. GTDB lineage: Bacteria > Zixibacteria > MSB-5A5 > GN15 > FEB-12. Next base: position 840,745 of record CP070756.1, on the reverse strand, counting down.
CCAGGAGCGATAACGCTGGCAGAAACAGCAGAACCACAAATGCCTTTTTCATTACTAATTCTCCTATGAGAGTTTTGTCTGCGTCGTGGGAGGGATCTGCCGCCTCCCTGCGGCACAATTACATAGTCCGTTAGTCCGATCCCTCGTCCAAAGTAATACGCCTCCTGATAGGCGGTGTTAGCAAAAAATACAACAAAATGGGTCGGATTTTGAATCCGTTCCCGCCACAGGAGAATCAGCAACCCCGCCAGCCAGCCCGGCCGCGGTGATATGTTGTTGTGTAACAGCCGGTTAAATGTTCGGGGTAACTCGATGTCGGAGCCAGCCAGGCGACTCCGTAAGGCCATTTGCAAGCTTGTCTCCAGCCCAGCAATGACATATAATAGGTCAGTTGAAAGAGATTGAATCAGCCCGGCTCACTGCTAAATCAGTAAGCTTTCGGGAGGAATCCAATGAAGAAATCTCTGGGCGCAAAAACGCTTGTCTACCCGACCCCTGTCTGGGTTATCGGCACCTACGACAAAGAAGGCAAACCAAACGTCATGACCGCTGCCTGGGGCGGTGTCTGCTGCTCGCAGCCCCCTTGTGTTGGCGTTTCTTTGCGTAAAGCCACTTACAGCTTCGGAAGTATCATGGAAAGAAAGGCGTTCACCGTGAACGTACCTTCCGATGCCCACGTGCGCGAAGCCGACTACTTCGGCATTGCCTCCGGCCGCGACTCGGACAAGTTCTCGGTTTCCGGCCTGACTCCGGTAAAGAGCGAATTGGTCGATGCTCCCTATGTGGAGGAGTTTCCCCTGGTGCTTGAGTGCCGGGTTATCCACACCTTCGAGCTTGGTCTGCACACCCAGTTTGTGGGTGAGATTCTCGATGTTAAGGCCGATGATTCCGTGATGGGTAAGGGTGGCCTGCCCGACATGCTTAAGGTTCGCCCGATTGTATTTGCACCTACCGTGCGCAAGTACTACGGTATCGGTAAGAACCTCGGCAAAGGCTACGCTATCGGCAAGGAGTTCTGAGGGGCCACACTTTTCCGGCAGAGTGTGGCCTGTTCTATTCTCTATTCTTCATTCTACCACCGCCGCAAACTTTTCCAACAGCTCCGGCACGGCATCCTTGTGAACCGCAAATTCCATCATCTTCAGCCGCACGTAATCATCCCGGTAGAACATAT
>CP070756.1:826846-839471 GCA_020348905.1 Candidatus Zixiibacteriota bacterium | reverse complement strand
GGCGGTAGCCGTTATCCTGTTTAAGAAAAGCGGCGAAACAGTTCATCCGATCGGGCTGAATTTGTTCAAGGATGTTCTGGCCGCAATTCTCTTTGTGCCGACCCTGTGGATTCTGGAAGGATACGTTTTTCTCCCCGCCCCGTGGCAGGATTATACCCTCCTGCTGGCCAGCGGTGCCCTGGGTATCGGTATTGCCGACACCCTGTTTTTCATGTGCCTCAATCGCCTCGGAGCCGGCCTGACGGCAATCGTTGACTGCCTTTACAGCCCGTTCATAATCGGCCTTTCCATGCTCTGGCTGGGGGAAATACTCTCCTGGCTCCAGATACTGGGCGTCATCCTGATCATATCTGCTGTTCTTACCGCCACCTACTCCCCGCGTGATGGGTCGATCACCAAGCGTAATTTACTTCTGGGCGTCACCTACGGGGTTCTGGCGATGGCTCTGATGGCGCTGGGAATAGTGATGATCAAACCCCTTTTGAACCGTTCACCGCTGCTCTGGGTGACGGAAGTTCGCTTGCTGGGCGGGGTCGTGGTTTTAGTTCTGGTTTTAGCTTTCCATCGCGCCCGCCGACCAATACTCACATCGATATATTCGGCCGGTGGAAGAGTATATACCCTGACCGGGTCTCTGATAGGCGGGTATCTGGCCATGCTGGTCTGGCTGGCAGGAATGAAGTTTACCATGGTATCTACCGCGGCCGCGCTGAACCAGACCACCAATATTTTCATCTTTATCCTGGCAGCTATTTTTCTCAGGGAAAAAATCACCGTGCAGAAAACGGTTGGAATCGTGTTAGCCGTCTGCGGAGCACTCCTGGTGACCTTTGCCCAGAGTCAGTAAACACTCGTGTCAGCCTTTGTTGACATTCAGACCATAAGCCGTAAATTTAAGAATGACCGACTCCACAAGTTCTCAAACAATAGTGCAAATTCTGGCCCTGTGTCAGTTTTCAGGGGTTCATCCCCGGCTAATGGAGGTGCTCATTCGGCAATACGGCGATATTGAACACATTTTCAAGGCCGACGCGGGGTCGCTGATGAGCATCGGTGGCATGACCGCTGACACTGCCAACCGGGTGGCTAATGCCAACACCCAGCTGGACCGAGCCGAAGAATATTACAGTAGCCTTCGCCAGCGCGATATCAGCGTTGTCTCACGTTTCGAGCCATCGTATCCTCATCGCCTGTTCGAACTCAACGACCCCCCGACTTTGATATTTTACCGGGGCGTATTGCCGGACGATAGCGTTAAGATGGTCGCCCTGGCCGGGGCGGAAAAGGCTTCCAACGAGGGTATCGAGCTTACTGTGGAAGCGGCTCGAAGATTCGCCGAGGCCGGGGTGCAGGTGGTGTCCTCGCTAAATCGCGGTATTGATTCATCGGCCCTTCTGGGCAGCAAGTCGGGTGAAGGGACCTCTTTCTCGGTATTAAGCAGCGGTCTGGACAACATCTACCCGGAGGATAGCCGCCCGCTTGCTATTGATGTCGCTAAGGGTGGCGGTTTGCTCAGCGAGTACCCCCCGGAGCAGGATTTCAGCCCTGATAATTACCGATCCTCAAACCGTATCATCGCCGCCCTGGCTCAAGCGGTAGTCATTACCGAATTCTACAGCAATTCCGCGGTAACCCTGGATCTGCTGAAATGCTGCAGCCAGATAGGAAAGCTGGCCTTCATAATGATAGATCCCAGGCACGGAGCTTTAACCGACAAAGATGGTTTCGACTCTGCCGTCACCTGCGGCGCTATCCCTATGGTTGGATTTGACAGAATCGACGACATCATTCAAGCTCTGGTGTGAGTGGGTATTATGGACGATCGGTACCTGACCGTCGAAAAATCATCCACCGCCGAACTCAAGGTGAAAGGTTCGCGATTCATTGCCCGGGTCGACCATGCCTCGTCGGTGGCCGCGGCCAATGAAAAGTTAAATCACATTCGGAAAGCGGAACATGCCGCCACTCACAACTGCTATGCGTATTTGATCGGGATACCTGCTGACAAGGCCGAGTTCAAGTTTTCCGACGACGGTGAACCGAGCGGCACCGCCGGTCGGCCCATATACGACGTAATCGCAGGGAGTGGTGCAACGAATCTTCTGCTGGTCGTAACGCGATACTTCGGTGGCACCAGGCTGGGGACCGGCGGCCTGGTTAAAGCATATAGCGAAGCAGCCAGGCTCGCTATGGAAAGTGCCGGAATTAAGGAGCGGTTTATCACCGACCGGGTCAGGGTGGAGATTGAATTTCCCGTTTACGACGGCCTGCTCAAGGCGGTCAGACGGCTCGGTGCAAGACAGGTGAAATCGGATTTTTCCGATATCGTCTCGCTTGAGCTGGAGATTCGCCGAAGCAAGAAGCAACACCTGCTGAGCGAGATTACCGAACTGTCAAAAGGAAAAGCGAAGGTTGAAGAAATCTAGAAGGACAGCCAGAATAGATCTACTCGGAATGGGCATTATTCCCTTTGACCTGCTCTTCAACGTGGATCGCTACCCGGGTCCGGGCATGAAAATCGATGCTTCCGGTTTTTTTATGCAGGGTGGCGGACCGGTGCCAAACGTAGCCATTGGCCTTTCACGCCTCGGATACAAGACCGCCCTGATCGCCGTGGTGGGCAATGACCCGTTCGGCGTAATATCCATCGAGGAACTCAAACGGGAAGGTGTCGATCATCGATTCATTATAGTGAAAAAGCAGCCTTCGGCCCTGGCCGGGGGGTGGATAGAGGACGGCAGCGGCCGACGGACGCTGGTGTTGTCGCGGCGGATATTTGTCAGGCCATCCGACATCCGGACCTCTGAGTATCCACTTCCCCGCGTCCTTCACCTCGATGGTCGCGACATGCCGGCGACCCTCAAGCTGGCCAGGTGGGCAAAGAGAAAGCGAGTGCCTGTCTCTTTTGATATCGGTTCTATGCGCAACGATGTGTCGGCCGTCTTCCCCTACGTGGATCACCTGGTGGTAGCCGATACCTATGCCTTTGGCTTCACCAAAACCACCACCGCCCGGGCCGCCATCAAAAAGCTTGCCCGGCTTTGCCCGGGGACAATCGTTGTTACCGAAGGCATAAAGGGATCGACCGGCTCGGACAATCCCGCCGACCCAAAACCTGAGTTCGTTTTTCAACCGGCTTACCGGGTGAAAAACGTCGATACCACCGGGGCCGGTGATTGTTATCATACCGGTTACCTGTACGGTTTGCTTACGGGTCACGGCTTGAGTGGGCGCATGAGGTTGGGTTCGGCTGCAGCCGCCCTCAAATGTACCAGAGCCGGCGCCCGAACCGGTATCCCAAACAAGCCGGAATTGCTGAAATTTTTGCAGGGGAACCCTAAAACCTATGAGTAGAGAACTATGCTTGAAACCCTGATCCAGTTTGACCGGGTGGTTTTCTTTTTTATCAACACCACCCTTGCCAACCCGGTCACCGACTTCATCATGCCAATCATCACCAACGATTGGGGGCTCAGAATTCTGTACGCGCTGGCTATGTTCACCATTCTGGTGGTGGGTAACGCGCGTCTGCGATGGATGGTATTGTTCTCGGTGATTGCGCTCCTGATGACCGATCAGATAGCGGCTGGTTACTTAAAGCCGCTGATTGGTCGAATCCGCCCCTGCCATGCCCTGATGGATATCAATCTTCTGATCGGCTGCGGGGGTGGACATTCCATGCCGTCGGCTCACTCGGCTAATGCCTTCGGGCAGGCCCTGCTATTCTTCTTTCACTACAGAAAGGCGGGATGGTACCTGTACACATACGCCGCCTTGATTGCCCTCAGCCGGGTCTTCGTTGGGGTTCACTATCCCGGGGATATTCTGGTCGGGGCCATCCTGGGCAGCGCGATCGGAGTAATCGTGGCGGTGGGGTACGGTGCTTTCGACAAAGCAATCGGCAAATCCTCGGGTAGGGACAGCGCCCTCACCTGATAGACAGGAGGTCGGCCATGCCGTATCAGATAGAAATCGTAAAAGGCGATATAACTAAAACCGACACCGAGGCTATTGTTAACGCCGCCAATAACCACTTCTGGATGGGCTCCGGTGTGGCTGGTGCCATTAAAGCAGCCGGTGGAGATGTCATCGAAAAGGAAGCGGTGAAAAAGGGGCCGGTCATGCCCGGCGAGGCGGTCCATACCACCGCCGGGAAACTGCCCTTCAAGATGGTCATTCACGCCGCCGTGATGGGGCAGGATCTGCGCACGTCGGACAAATACATCCGGCAAGCCACCATCAGCTGCCTGAACATCGCCGAAAAATTAAACCTCGAGTCAATCGCTTTTCCGGCCTTCGGGACAGGCGTGGGTGGCTTTCCAATGAAGGCCTGCGCTCACGTTATGCTCGATGCCGTGCGCGGCTATGATGCCATAGCCAAGACACTCAAAAGGGTGCAGTTCTGTCTTTTCGATGAATACGGCTTCAGCGTCTTCAAAGAGAAGCTCGACCAGAAAGAAAACCCGACCTGAGCCGTGTCAATCATTCGGCGTTCTTGACTTTGAACTGTCCGGAAAACTCCAGCGGTTCCTCTTTGCGGTTAGCGTACTTTCCTTCGATAGAGAAAAATACGTTTTTTGAGGTCACCGAGTCGATCGCACACGAGCCTTCGACAGGAAGGAAGATCTTGTCCCCGGCTTCGACGTCGTAGCGACCCATCAACTGAAGAAAGGAACTTCCTTCCAGGACAATTTGCCCCTCCTGCAGAGGCTGGGGCAACTCGAGAAACAGCCGGCAGCGCCAGTACTCGTCAAAACCGAGTAGTCGGAACCTTTCGGTTTCCAGCCTGTCCCAGCGAGTCGTGACCGTAATCACCGCCACACTGGCGTCCCCCTCCAGGTACTTGTAGTCACCAAAGGGGTCGCCCAGAGCCGCGTCTCTGACGAACTCCGTTTGTTCGACATCGACTTTCTTGCGGGCATCCTCCGAAGCCACAAACAGGTCAAGGCGGTACCGGCTGGTGATGCCGCAGGCCACCAGAAGGCTGACAATTGTGACAAGAAATGAATAAAGCGAAAATGTGCTTGGCTGACTTTTCATGCCGAATTATAAATTTCCGGCGGTTTAATGTCAATCAGAACGGTGAGGTACCGCCGGCGGGGCGGTAAAGGCGGTTTACAGCGGGAGCTCGACTATTCGATATTTCTTAAACAGTTTGCCCCCCATTTGCTCGGCTGCCCGCACCATCAGCTCATTGGTTTCCAGCATCCAGGACAGTTCGGCATAGTCATAACCCTTTGCGACGGCTCGCTTATAGGTAGCAACATACATAACCGAGTCGATACCGCGCTTTTGAAATTGGGGGATGACACCGAAGGTGATCATGCGGATTCCCTTGACCTTGTTCTTGATCTTGGTATGCCAGAGAAGTTTCAACAAGCCCAGCGGGAAAAGTCTGCCCTTGAGATGAATAAGGGCATGGTTGATATCGGGTAAGGCCAGACTGAAGCCGACCGGCTGACCTTCGTGCTCGGCTATAAAGACCAGGTCAGGATCGACAATCTGCCGGAGATTGTTGGCGGTGTAATCGAATTCCTGGCGATCCATAGGGACAAAGCCCCAGTTATACTGCCAGGCCTGGTTGTAAATGTAGTTGATGCGGTCGACTTCCTGGTCAAATTCCGACATCCTCAAGGTGCGCAATTTCACCCGGCTTCTCTGCGCCAGCTTATCGACGACGTTTTGAATCCTCTCCGGGATCGGGTCCTCCTTGGTGATGATATAACCCAGCAAGTCCATTACCTTCTTAAGGCCGAATTTCTCGGCCAGCTTGGGCAGGTACGGCCTGTTATACGTCATCATGACCGCCGGCGGTAAGTCGAACCCTTCCACCAAGAATCCACACTCATGGTTGGTCGAGAAGTTCATCGGGCCGCGCATCTTCTCCATCCCCGCCCTCTTGAGCTCTATCATGGCGACTTTCAGCAGAGTCGAACCGATCTCGTAGTCATCCGGGCAATCGAAAAAGCCGAAAAAACCCACCTGCTCTTCATGGTATTCGTTATGAGTATAGTTGATGCAGGTGGCAATACGGCCGACGACATCACCGTCGCGCATCGCCAGGTAGAGTTTAACCGAGGCTTTCCTGTAAAAGGGGTTTTTGTGACGGTCAAAAAACTCTTTGCGCTCGCTTGTCAGGGGAGCCACATAGTACGGATCCCCGCGGTAAAGCCGGTTGGGATAATTGATGAACTTTCTCAGCTGAGAGGACGATTCAACCTCAACGACTTCTACGCGTGCCATAGGTGATTACGAGATGAGTCCTTTTGCCCGTCCCACTTTGGCAACGACCTCAACTACACGATCAAGCTGTTCGTCGGTATGGGTGGCCGTGTAGGATGTCCGAATCATGGCCTGACCCGGGGGTACAGCGGGCGAAATAACCGGGTTGGTGAATACGCCGTTATCGAAAAGCTCTTTCCAAAAAGCGAAAGCATCCAGATCGCCTCCCACCACTATGGGAACGATGGGGGTGGCAGAGTGACCGGTATCGAAACCCAGGTCCTCAAATTCCTTTTTCATGCGGCGACCGTTCTTCCACAATCGTTCCCGCCGCTCCGGTTCGGCCTCCATGACATCCAGGGCGGCCAGCACCGCCGCCGCATTGGCAGGAGGAATTGAGGCTGAGAAAATCAGCGAGCGGGCGGTGTGCTTTATGTAGTCGATGACCTTGGCATCGGCGGCGACAAATCCTCCAAGTGAAGCGAACGATTTTGAGAACGTCCCCATGGTCATATCGACTTCATCAATCAAGCCAAAATGTTCGGCCGTTCCGGCACCCGTGTCTCCCATGACCCCGATACCATGAGCATCATCGACCAGGATCCGGGCGCCGAATTTCTTGGCAATCTCGACCAGGCGCGGCAAATCGATTATGTCCCCCTCCATAGAGAACACGCCGTCAACCGCTATCATCAGCCCGCCGCGAGAATTGTTGTTACGAACATTGGTGATTACACGCTCCAGATCATCCATATCATTGTGAGCGAACTTGTACAGCTTACCGTAGGAGAGGCGACACCCGTCGACGATGCAGGCATGAACCTGACGATCAATTATGACGGCGTCGTTTTTCATCACCAGCGTGGAGATAACACCCAGGTTGGTCTGAAAACCGGTTGAAAACACCTGCGCGGCCTCTTTTCCGGTGAATTTAGCCAACCTTTCCTCCAGTTCGAGATGCAAATCAAGGGTGCCGTTGAGAAAACGCGAGCCGGTACAGCCCGAACCAAACTTGCGGGAGGCCTCGGCCGCAGCCTCCTTGACCTTGGGATGGTTTACCAGCCCCAGGTAGTTATTGGAACCAACCATGATGCACTTGTGGCCGTCGACCACCACCTCGTCACCGGGAGCGGATTGAAGCGGGTGAAAATAGGGGTAAATCCCCATCGCCTTGACGTTGTCAGCGTCATCGAAATTGAAACATTTTGCGAAGATATCGTGATAAGTAACTTCGGTGTTGCCTTTGGTATGCAAGAACGCTCCTTTTCAGGGGACCTTACCCGTTATTAAATCTCTCATTGAACTACTACAGGACACTATTGTCAAGTAATTAGCATCCCAATATACGCAACCACAGGCTTTTACGAAAACAAATTCTGCTCCCGGCCGCACCTGCCGGACCTTGGCAGGCACCCCAAAGGCCGGCTATTGACCCTACCTAAGATGCCATACCACAAATGCTTATGCCGACACAATGATGCCACAGCCAGCCCTCTATCGGCGCGGTCGGGTGCCGATGACAAACATCTGCTCCTTGTTTCGTGAGATTGGTTCACCCTTAACGGATCCGTAACCTTCAATATCGATAAAGCCCACCCTCTCAAACATCGAAATCAGCTCATGGTAAGAGTACATGCGGATAGCGGTTTCGTGAGTGGAACTTCCTTCGGGCCCGATAAAAGTCCAGACATCAGTGGAGATCGACTTTGCGTAATCGAAACCCCTGTTCTCAAGCACCTTCATATCCCCTGACTGATACCATTCGTTGGCCTGAAAATTGGCCATGATCCAATCGCGATTGATCACATGAAGCATAAACTTGCCGCCCGGTTTGAGCGCCCGAAACATCTTCTTTAAAACCAGCAGATTGTCTGACTCTTTCTCAAAATAGCCAAACGAGGTCCACAGGTTACCACAGGCGTCAAATTTCGAGTCAAGGCTTATCCGCCGCATGTCCTGCCGGTGAAGATCCATCTTCAGACCCGACTTCTTTACTTTTCCGGCCAGCTCGTCAAGGTAACTCTGGGTGATATCGATCCCGGTAACCCTTACACCGGTCCGGGCCAGTGGCAGGGCAATTCTTCCTATCCCACACGGGCAGTCCAAGAACGTACGGCCTGCCCGAAGGTCCAGCTTCTCGCGGATAAACCTGACCTGGGCATTCGTAACACGTGCCGGGACTTTGGAGAAAATTGGTCTGAAGGCGGGAAAAAATCCGTCCCACCAGCCGTCGTACTTCTTCATCGCGGGACCTCCCGATTTTTAGAAAAGGCGACGGCCTGGTACAAACCGTCACCTCAGACAATGTTCTACCTGCGGTATATATCAAAGATGATCAGAAATCGCTTTAGTTGTTCTTTTTGAACTCCTCCATAAACCCGGCCAGCTTCTCAACGCCGGCCAGCGGCATGGCGTTGTACAGTGAAACCCGAACGCCGCCCACCGAACGGTGACCCTTAAGGCCACCCATCCCGGCCGCTTTGGCCTCGGCGATAAACTTCTTTTCCAGATCTTCGTTCGGCAGACGGAAAGTGATGTTCATCCAGCTGCGGCTGTCGGGTTTGACCGTTCCCCGATAATAGTCGGGATGTAGATCCAGCAACTGATATATGCGCTCTTTCTTGGCCGTGTTCACTTTTTCCACCGCTTCCAGGCCACCCTGTTTCTTGACCCATTCCAGCACCAGCTTGACGATGTAGATCGGAAAAGCCGGCGGAGTATTGTACTGAGACTTCTTCTCGGCGTGGGTCTTGTAGTTGAACATGGTCGGGTTGCCGTCGGCGCATTTGTCCAGCAATGACTGCTTAATTATCACCGCCGTCACACCGGCCGGACCGAGGTTTTTCTGGGCTCCGGCGTAAATCATGTCAAACCTGGTGAAATCCCAGCACCGCGACGCGATGTCCGAAGACATATCACAAATAAGGGGGATACTTCCGGAATCGGGAAAGGCCTGATACTGGGTGCCGAAGATGGTGTTGTTCGAAGTTACGTGCAGGTAGACAGCATCGGCCGGTATATCCAGGTCGCGGGGGATATGATCGTAATTAGATTCCTTCGACGAGCCCGCCAGGTGAACGTTACCGACAAGCTTGGCCTCTTTGATAGCCTTGCTTGACCATGAGCCGGTGTCAACGTAGGCCGCCGTTTTTCCCTCAGGAAGGAAGTTCAGCGGAACCAACGCAAACTGGGTCGAGGCTCCGCCGCCCATAAAAAGTACGTGATAGGACTCGTCCAGGCCGAGAATCTCCCGGAACAGGGCATTGCAGGTGTCGTTGATCTCGTCGAATTCCGCCGAACGATGCGAGATTTCCATCACCGACATTCCGGTGCCTTTATAGTCGAGCAGCTCCTGCTGCACGATTTCGAGAACCTCAGTCGGCAGTGTGGCCGGACCCGGATTAAAATTGAATATTCTATTTGCCATTAGGTGCCTCTTTTCAGCTATGTATTCAAGAACTAAGAGCTATTTCTTCTGCTTTGCATACTCCGCTATCAAGACTTCGACAATATGTCCGATCCGAAGCATATTCTCTTTGCTCGAAGCGCCGATGTGCGGAGCCATCAGCGTGTTGGGAGCGGACAGTATGGGTGATGACTGATCCGGCGGGTCGGACAGCCAGACATCGGTGGCATACCCGGCCAGCTTACCGCTCTTGAGCGCCTCGGCCACATCTTCCTCCACGACGCATCCACCTCGACCGGTGTTGATCAGATAGGCGCCGTCTTTAAACCAGGCCAGGGTCTTCTTGTTGATGATACCCCTGGTGTCCGGCAAGAGCGGCATGTGGAGCGAGACATAATCCGACTGCTTGATGGTTTCTTCCATGCTCTCGATGATTTCCGCGAAATCGGTGAAGAAGACATCGGGATGCCAGCCCAGGACCCTCATTCCGAAGGCCCGGGCCCGGGCCGCCAGCGCCAGGCCGATACGTCCCAGTCCCAGAATACCCAGGGTCTTGCCCAACAGTTCGGTGCGTTTTAGTTCTTTCTTCAGCCACTGACCTTCGCGCATGGAATGATCGGACTTCGCGATATGATTGGGCAGGGCGATCATCATAGCGAAAGCCAGCTCGGCCACAGCGATGGTGGAAGCTTCGGCGGTATTCTGGACCAGGATACCTTTCTGCTTGGCGTAATCCAAATCGACGTTGTCGAGTCCCACACCCCCGCGAATGACATACTTCAGGTTGGGAGCGGCATCGATATAATCCTTAGTGACCTTGGTTTTGCTCCTGACCAGCACGATTTCGGCTTCGGATTGGCGACCCTTGTCGTCGGTCACTTCCCCGTATTTCGATAGTTTGCCCGGCAGGCTCGCATCGAACGCATCGGAAATAAGTATCAGCATAATCTAAACCTCTCGCTTCAATCTCTTAGAACATTAACAACCATGCCGCTGCGCAGCTTGGGTTCAAACCAGGTTGACTTGGGCGGCATAACTTTCCCGGCGTCGGCCACCTGCAATAGCTGGTTGACCGTCACCGGATACATTGAATAGGCAATTCTGTACTGGCTGCTGTCAACCAGTCTCGTAAGTTCGGAGACTCCCCTGATGCCCCCTACGAAATCAATCCGCTTATCGGTACGGATGTCGGAAATACCAAGCACCGGAGCGAGGAAATTCTTTGTCAGGATGGCTGAATCGATTGACTCGGCCGGGTCGCCGGGGTCGAAAGTGCCACTCTTGACGGCCAGCTCATGCCACCGACCGTCAACATACACGCCGATGTGATGGTTTTCTTGCGGTATGACGGCTTCGTTGCGGGGCGTTACCGAAAACGACCCAGCGGCCCGCGACAGCACTTCCTGCGGGGTTAATCCGTTGAGATCCTTGACCACCCGATTGTAGGGAAGGATACGTAACTCATCGTCCGGAAAGATCACCGTCAAAAAGAAGTTGTAAGGCTCCTCTCCGGTATGGCCGGGATTCTTTTCTCTCATCCGGCGACAGACTTCCGAAGCCGACTGTGAGCGATGATGCCCGTCGGCGATATACATCTCATTCAGGACCGCGAAAGCTTCACCAATAGCGGCAATCGAGCCGCCGGCGTCGACGACCCACAACTGGTGACGAACACCGTCGTCGCTGGTAAAATCAACCTCGGGCGCAGTCGCCGTCAAATCGGCGACGAGGGTCTTTATCTGCCGGTTGTGTTTGAAAGTAACAAAGACAGGACCCACCTGGGCCTCAAGGGACATAATATGGTTGGCGCGATCGCTGACTTTCTCGGGACGGGTGTGTTCGTGCTTCTTAATCAGGCCCCGGTCATACTCATCCACGGATGCCAGCGCAACCAGGCCCGTCTGGCTTCTCTCCTGCCAGGTCAACCGGTACAGGTAAAAGCACGACTGTTCATCTCTGATCATGATGCCGTCGTTGATCAGGCGACTGAGATTTTCTTTGCCTTTTTTGTAGACGGCGTCACTGTAGACGGGGGTATCGGGTGGGAAGTCAACCTCAGACTTGTTTACCCTCAAGAAGGAGTTGGGATTCTCTTTGACAAGTGCTCTCGCCTCATCGCTGCTGAGAACATCATACGGGGGCGAGGCTACTTCACCCGCGAATTCCGGCTTAGGTCTTAATCCCCGAAACGGCCGCACGACAGACACTGACGCACCTCACTTTCAGACGGTAAATTAGAGCAATTCCGCAATAGTACTGCGACAACTTGACATAATTAATCCATTACCTCCCCTGGTGTCAATCCCTTAATATCCGGGCCAACTTCGCCGGCGCGTTTTGTGGAGAAAATGCCGTTGTGGCCCCTCTAAAGGGCCGCAGGGAGAAACTGCAAAAAAGAAGGCCGGCGTTGTGCCGGCCTTTGCAAATCACGCCAAGGGTAACCTATTTCATGTGCTTGGAGACCAGCTTGGTCATCTCAAACATAGAGACTTTACCCTTGCCACCGAAGACCTTTTTCAGTTTGGCGTCGGCATTGATCATGCGACGGTTGACCGTGTCCTGAAGCTTGTTTCTTTTGATGTAAGCCCAGAGCTTCTTGGTCACTTCCGTGCGCGGAATCGGCTTGCTGCCCACCACGGCGCCAAGGGCCTCCGAAAGTGTCATCGGACGCATGAAAGCCGGATTCGGTTTACGTTTGGTTTTGGCTTTCTTCTTGGCCGGTTTTCTCTTGGCTGCGGCCTTGCGAGGTTTCGCTTTTCTGGCGGCGGGTTTTTTCCTCTTTGTCGCCTTGCGAGCCGTCGCTTTCTTTTTCGGTTTGGCCTTCTTAGCTGGTTTTCTCTTCGGTGCGGCTTTCTTCTTGGCGGGTTTCTTCTTGGCAACTTTTCTCTTCGGTGCGGCTTTCTTTCTGGTCGTTGCCTTCTTCTTCTTCGGAGCCGCTTTCTTGCGGGCGGGCTTCTTGGCTGCTTTCTTCTTAGGCGCAGCCTTCTTCTTGGTAGC
>CP070756.1:821635-826746 GCA_020348905.1 Candidatus Zixiibacteriota bacterium | reverse complement strand
GGCAATCCGGTTGAAAAGCCGGGATTCTTGATCAGTGTCAGTACAAGAGCCAAAACAGCGCCGCTTCAACGCGGCCATTATTATCGCCAGTGACCGGTCGCATAAAGGGGTGCGTCCTGACAGGGCCGGTCCGCAGTTGAAAGAACGTTTGGAGAAATCCGGGTATGAAGTAACTTTCCTTGAGGTTTTGCCGGATGTGAGAGAGGCTATCAAGGATACTCTGAAAAAGTTGGTCAGAGAAGACAGGGTCAACCTGATACTCGTCTCGGGTGGAACCGGGCTGGGTCCAAACGATGTTACGCCGGAGGCCACTCTGGAAGTTATCGAGCGGCGTATTCCGGGTATGGAAGAGGCCATGCGCCGGGCCTCATTTGAGAGGACCCCGCACGCCATTCTTTCACGAGCGGTGGTGGGCAGTGCCGGGCGCACTCTGATTGTCAATCTTCCGGGAAGCCCGACCGGTGCCGTGGAAAATCTGGAAGTTGTCCAACCGTCGCTGGAGCACGCCCTGGAGTTACTAAACGGAGGCACACCGGATCCATGAGAAGCCTGATTGACCCACTGGGCCGTCGCATAACGTACGCACGGGTGTCGCTGACCGAGCAATGCAACCTGCGATGCGGGTATTGCTACGACTCGGCAAAGGGGCATCCGTCAGGCAGTGACCAATTGTCGCTTTCGGATACAGTTCGCTTGATAAGGGCCCTCGCAGCCGTGGGCATCACCAAAATCCGTTTCACGGGTGGTGAGCCGCTTGTCCGGCCGGGAATCGTTGATCTGATTAGACACGCTTCAAGGATCAAAGGTATACATACAATTGCTTTGACCACTAACGGACTGGTGCTGGAGCCAATGCTACCTGAGTTAGTGAAAGCCGGTTTGAATCGCCTGAATATAAGCCTGGATACGTTGGACAGGGCCGTCTTTAAGAGAATTACCGGGGTCGACGGTTTTGACCGGGTTTATTCGGCAATAGTCAGCGCTGAACAAAGCGGCGCTTTCGAGAGAGTAAAGGTCAACACGGTGATCATGCGGGGGAGCAGTGACGGCGAGGTCCGACGCTTTGCGCTCTGGGCTCTGGCGCGCAAGGTAGATCTGAGGTTTATCGAGTTCATGCCGGCGCAGGGATCGAAGTGGGGGAGGGCGCTGTTTGTCGGCGAAGATGAAATCAAGAGTCGAATCGGTCTTGACCTGATACCGCAGTCGATGGAGGGCGATGACGCCGGACCGGCAACAAGTTATAGCGTAACCGGGGCCACGGGTCGTATCAGTTTCATCTCGGCTGTGAGTCAATGCTTTTGCGGCAGTTGTAACCGGGTGCGTATTACATCGACCGGGCAACTTATGGGATGCCTGTTTTTAAACAATGGTTCGGATTTGACTGAGCTGCTGGCCGATGGTGCGGGCACCGATGAGATAGCCCGGCACATTCGAACAGTTGTGAGTTCGCCCGGCTTCAGGCGGATGCCGCGGGAGACACACATCAGAACTTTTAATCCCTTCATGCGGAGGGTTGGCGGATGAAAAAGAAGAAGCTTACCCATATTGGTGACAAAGGAGAGGTTCACATGGTTGATACAAGCGGTAAGCTGGATTCAGACAGGTACGCCGTCGCTGCCGCAAGGGTACGAGTATCCAGGGAGCTTTATCAGCAGTTACTGGAGAACAATTTGGCCAAGGGTGATGCTTTGTCGGCGGCCCGCTTAGCCGGAATTCAGGCGGCCAAGAGGACTTCGGAAATCATCCCGCTGTGTCACACTCTGCCCCTTTCGTCGGTAACGGTTGACATAAAACTGGTGGAGGATCCGCCGGCCGTCGAAATAGTCGCTTCGGCCCGCACGCGATATAATACCGGGGTCGAGATGGAAGCTCTCATGGCTGCCTCGACTGCCGCCCTGACAATTTACGACATGGGCAAGGCGATTGACCGGGGCACGGTCATTGAGTCCGTGCGACTGATGGAAAAAAGCGGCGGGCAGAGCGGCCATTGGAGGCGAAAGGATACCGATTGAAGGCTGATAGGGAAAATGCCGGGACATACAATCAGACGGGGCCGGTTGTTCTTCGCCTGTCCGTTTCCGGGGTAAAATGCGAAAAGAAGGAAAACGTAAAAAGTGTTACGGTTACCGCGGAAGGAATCAAAGGTGACGCTCACTTGGGTTCTTCCAGGGCCCTGAGCCTGCTTCCTTTCGAAAGCTTTGATAAGCTGTCAAACGATAAACTGATGATAAGGCCCGGTGATTTTGGTGAAAATATCACGACCATTGGGTTGGATTTCGGCGCGCTGCGGGTTGGCACAAAAATAGCACTGGGAGACAAAGTTGTTCTCGAAGTGGTCCAGGTAGGCAAGGAGTGTCATGACGGTTGTTTCATCAAGCAGACGGTGGGTGACTGCATCATGCCTCGTGAAGGTTTGTTTGCCAGAGTGATAATGGCAGGAGAATTGAAAGAGGGAGACTCCATCAGAATCATTGAGTGATATGATTACGCTGAAAGAAGCCCAGGACAAAGTTCAGCAGACCGTGAAGCGGCTGCCGCCAAAGCCGGTATTGTTGTCTTCGGTTGTCGGTTGCGTTGTGGCCGAAGACGTCGTGGCGCCTATCGATGTTCCTCAATTTCCCAGGTCGGCAATGGATGGCATTGCCCTGAGAGTAGCCGACCTGAAGGGCAACGGCCCCTGGTCTTTACCGATTCAGATGGTTATTGAGGCCGGTGACACCGAGCGGTATATTCTCCGCAATGGAAATGTTGTGAAGATTATGACCGGCGCTCCGCTCGCAGAAGGTGCTGATACCGTCGTGAAAGTCGAGGACATCACGATTGATTCGGATAACGCGGTCATAAGCGAAAAACCACAGCGGGGAGCCTTTGTCAGACCGCGGGGCAATGATATCCAATCGGGGCAGGTGCTTTTTGAAAAAGGGACGACTCTTCGGCCGGGCGATATCGGTATTCTGGCGTCCATCGGGTTAACGGAAGTCAGAGTCATACCTCGACCTCGTATTGCGCTGATTTCTACCGGATCGGAGATAGTCGAGCCGGGACGTGCGCTGGAACACGGGCAGATATACGATTCGAACATTCCTACGCTTTCTTCGCTGTTGACCTACGATGGCTTCCCGGTGACCTCCCAAGCAAGGGTATGTACAAATGACCACAAGCCTCTACGCGCGACACTTGCTGAAAATCTCAAGAATCATGATCTGGTCATCACGACCGGGGCGGTTTCGATGGGTGATTTTGATTTTATCCCCGAAATCGTCGAGGCTCTTGGCGGCCGGGTCCTTTTCCACAAAGTGGCAGTAAAGCCGGGCAAGCCTACCCTCATAGCCGACTTTGACGGCTGCTGGTTGGTCGCCCTGCCGGGTAACCCGGTCAGCACACTGGTAGGCTACTTTCTGTATATAAGACGCATTCTTTCTCTTATGACAGGTGTACCTTACGAGCCTCGGATAGCCCAGGCCACGCTGGCCGACGACATTTTCGTAAAGGGAAATCGCTTCAACATCCTGGGTGCGAGGTTGGAAAGCACGCCCCAGGGTCTTTTAGCCCACCCCTCTAAGCGGCAGGAGTCGGGCCGATTGTCATCTACTCGTGGAATTGATGCTCTGATGATGATTGAGGGCGGCACCAGAACGGTCAAAAAGGGCAGCAGCGTATTCGTGGAACTAACGAACCACGAAAGACTTCCCTGATTTTTCTTGTAATTCGGTGTGAAATGCGACCGGCATTCACATCGCTCGACTCCCCTTAATTCGGCCAGTCGAAAGCAGTTGCCTTTGCCGGCGATTTTCATTAATCTGTCATTTCAAGACTGTACGGAAACATTTAGACCACGCTCGGAGAGCTTCCGCGAGAACCGCGACCGTATCGAAAAAAGCAATAATGTCATAAATACAGTTCTGAAGGATAAGTGATGGAAAAAACTTCGGCAATGTTTGCCAACGCCAGGATACCTTACGGAACCTGGGGGAGTAGCTATTTTCCGGCCTGGCAGATGTCCGCGCTGGCGGAAGTCAATATCGGCCAGTTTGCCGGGGAAGCCATGAACCGGATAATGGGGATGAGAAAAGTCCCCATCAATGTGCTCGATTACCTCATAATCGGGTCGACGATTCCGTGGCACTGGAAATTTTGGACGGCGCCGTTGGTAGCCAGCTGCATGGATCACAGAATTCCCGGCTATCACATGGAGCAAGCGTGCGCCACCGGCCTGCAGGCTGTTGTTCTGGCGGCAGCGGAAGTACACGGTGGCTCGAAGGATGTAGTCGGCGTTCTGACATTCGACCGTACCAGTGACTCACCCGTTGGTGTTTTTCCCGAACGACGGGCTCACAGGAGAACCGAGGTCCTCGCCGATGTCTGGGATAATTTCGGGTTCGACCCGGCCACCGGAAATGCCATGATCGCCTGCGCCGGCCTTGCGGCCAGAAAGCACAAGAGTGATCGCAGAGAAGTAGATGAACTGGCTTTCTATCGGTATGAACAATATTTCAAAGCCAAGGACTCCGGTTTTCTTGATCGCGTCCTGGTTCCTCTCGATGTACTAAACGTTCAGGGCCGCTTTCTGGGTCGTATCGACTCCGACGCCGGCGTGCGCATGCTGACTATGGACGGGCTAAGAGCGATGCCTGAGCTTGACACCTGTGTTACCGGTGGAACTCAGACGCATGCCTCGGACGGTATGGCCACACTTCTGGTAACTACCAGGGAAAAAGCGCGTGAAATAAGTCCCCGCCCGGAAATTGATATACAGTTCGTGGCCAAGACCGAGATGAGAACTTTCCCAAGCCTGATGCCTGAAGCTCCGTCTCTTGCAGTGCAACAGCTTCTGGAAAGAACCGGTCTGACTATGGCCGATATGACGGTTGTTAAGAACCACAACCCGTTCGCGGTGAATGATGTTATTTTCGCTAAGGTTCTCAAGTACGACTGGAAGAAGATGAACGAAACCGGCTGCCCTCTGGTATGGGGTCACCCGCAGGGTCCAACCCTGACCAGGGTTATTATTGAGGCTTTCGAAGAGGCGGTGGATCTGGGCGGCGGCTACGTGCTGATTTTCGGCTGTGCCGCGGGCGATATCGGTATCGCGGCCATCTTCAAAGTAGTGG
>CP070756.1:812769-821535 GCA_020348905.1 Candidatus Zixiibacteriota bacterium | reverse complement strand
CCTCCACCGACTATTACTGGGTTGGAAGACTCGGACCAACCGCCCAGGATGCAGTAACGAGTTCGATGGTAATCATGTGGACAATTTACGCGATGATTACCATTATCTCAGTTGGTGTGACGGCCATCGTAGCTCGCTACGTTGGTGCGAGAGACCTGTCTAAAGTAACCTTTTACATCAAGCAGGGAATGGCCCTGTCGATATCATTGGGTTTCGTGTTTGCAGTCGCCGGATTCCTTCTGGCTCCGTATCTGTTGAGTTTCATGGATGCCGGTCCGAAGACTCTCGAATTGGCGGTGCCGTACCTGCGGATATTCTTTGTCTCCTCAGTCTTCTTTTTCTGGCAAGACACTATCTATGCCGTATTCCGCGCTTCGGGAGACACCAGGACCCCAACCCTGGTGGGTGTGGGCTCGGTTCTTCTGAATATTGGTCTGGACCCTGTTCTCATCTTTGGCCTGGGGCCGTTTCCAGCGCTGGGAGTAGCCGGGGCCAGTCTGGCTACTGCAATTGCCGTTTTCCTGGCTTCCCTTACCATTACCTTTTTGATGTTAAAAGGAAAGCTCGGCTACCGGGTAGAGAAAGCTTTTGCCATCAAGCCTCACGGCGCTACGATGCTGAAGATTGCACGGATTGGGTTGCCTATCTCCAGCCAGCAGTTTGTTTTTGTAATTGTCTACTGGTTTCTGATAAAGATCGTTCATGCTTTCGGTGAGAGTGCTGGTGCTGCTATGGGTATCGGTAACCGCATGGAGTCATTCTCGTATCTAATGTGTTTCGGCTTTTCCGTGGCGGCCTCAACTATGGTCGGTCAGAACCTTGGCGCCGGGAAACCCGACCGAGCCGCCCGCTGTGCCTGGGGAGCAGTTGGCATCACCATCACGATCACTTTTCTGATTTCCGTTTTGTTTATTGTCTTTCCGCGCACCATTGCGTCAATCTTCACCGATAACGAGGACGTGCTGCGAATTGCGACCGACTATCTCATTATTCTCGGGCTGTCGCAGACGGCCATGGCTCTCGAGATCGTTCTCGAGGGTTCCTTTGGCGGTGCCGGAGATACGATACCGCCGACACTGGTGTTGATCCCGACCTCGCTGGCCCGGATACCGCTGGCATATTTACTGGCCTTCAATCTGGATTGGGGCATAAACGGTGTCTGGTGGACGCTGACCTTTACCTCGATTGTTAAAGGGGCGATCCTGGCGGTAATCTTCAAGCGAGGTCGGTGGAAGAAAAAGCAGGTTTGATATTATGTTGCCTGCGCGTTGAGGACTGTGTTTATTTTCGAATAAATAGCAAGAAAGAGAAAGAAGAGATATGAGTAAGAAATTTGTACGATTCGGTGTTTCGGGCGACCGGGCCACCTGGTATGGACTGCTCGAGAATGATACGGTCCACTCCCTCGATGGTCCACCATGGGAAGAGAGCCGCATGACGGGCAAAAAATATCCTGTCGAGCAGGTAACTCTGTTGCCACCCACAGAACCATCGAAAATTATCTGCATCGGGCTCAACTATCACGCTCACGTTGCGGCCTCCCAGTCGGCCGACGAGGCTCCCGAGTATCCGTTGATTTTTCTTAAGCCGCCGTCGTCGATCATAGGTCCGGGCGATAAAATCATTCAGCCGGCACAATCCCAGCGCGTCGATTATGAAGCGGAACTTGGCGTCGTGATCGGTAAACGTGCGAAGAGTATCGGCCAGGATCAGGCCGAGGACCACATTTTTGGGTTTACCTGTGTGAATGATGTCACCGCCCGTGATCTGCAGAAAAAGGACGGGCAATGGTCCCGCGCCAAGGGATTTGACACTTTCTGCCCGGTCGGCCCCTGGATCGTTACGGACCTGAACTACAGCGATGTATTGGTGGAGGGCATTCTCAACGGCGAGGTAAAGCAGTCGGGACGAACCTCGCTGATGATCTTCAATATCCCCTTCCTGATCAGTTATCTGTCGTCGGTCATGACATTGGTGCCGGGCGATCTGATTCCGACCGGAACACCGGCCGGCATTGCTCCAATGAAGTCGGGAGACGAAATCGAAGTGAAGATAGAAGGGATAGGCAGCCTGAAGAATATGATGGCCTGACGAGAGAAGGTGTCACCAAATGGAGTCAACCGATTACCGACACGATTGTAAAAAGGGCAGACGCAGCCGATAAGGTTTTAGATGACGACCAGACTTTATTATACCGATCCCGGCCTGCTGGAGTTTGAGGCGCGGGTTGCTGACGCCGGAAAACATGACGATTTGTATTATACCGTTCTCGATCAATCGGCGTTCTACCCAACCTCGGGAGGCCAGCAGTACGATACCGGTCAGCTTGACGACGTAGCAATAGTCGACGTGATCGAAAGCGACGAGGGTGATGTCTGGCATCTATCAAAACATCCTGTCGGCGAGATTGGCCAGACTGTTAGTGGTAAAGTCGACAAAGAACGTCGTCGACGGCATCAGCGTCAGCATACTGCCCAGCACATACTCAGCCAGTCTTTCAAGGCGCTGTACGATTTCAACACCGTCTCGGTTCATCTCGGGGAGGAATACGGCGCCATTGAGTTTGACACTAAGAGTATGGATGACGACCAACTGGCCCGGGCGGAAGAATATGCCCTGTCGGCTGTCTTCGAGAATATGCCGGTCGAAATTTTTATGGTCGATGCGGAAAAAGCAGCGACTTTGCCGCTTCGCAAGACCCCGAAGCGATCGGGACAGATTCGTGTCATCAAGATCGGCGAATTCGACTGGACTCCCTGCGGTGGGACTCACTGCAGGACGACGGCCGAGGTGGTACTGCTGAAACTGGTTGGGACCGAGAAGATCCGGGGGCACGTGCTGGTCAAGTTTCTTTCCGGCACCCAGGCCGTTCAGGATTACCTGATGAGGTTTAAGGCCACCGATGGCCTGTCGCAACGACTCACCTGTCACGTCAGTGATTTGCCCGACAAGTTTGACAGGCTGCAGAACGACAATAATTCTCTGCGCAAAGAACTGGGTCGCCTCAACCGGGAGATGTTACCTGTAATGGCAAGTCAACTGGCAGACAGGGCCTTTGCCGCCGGGGAGACCAGGCTGGTGCTTGAACAGCTGGAACAATATGACAAGAAACTCATGGCACAGCTGGCAGCCGCCGTTGCCGAGGCGATCGACGGCGTAGCGGCCTTGTACCTGGAGGGCCGCCTGGTTGTCTCCGCGTCGGAGACGAGCGGCAAAGATGCAGGGAAGTTAGTAGCAGGGCTAACCTCTCAAACCGGACTCAAGGGAGGCGGCAGCGAAAGGCAGGCGCAGTTGGGAGGCTCAACGCCCGAGCAGCTGGCACAGTTCAAAGATATATTGATTGACCTGTTGACCAATGAATAAGGTTACATGGACAAAACTTCTGCATGTCGTTCTTCTTACAATATCAATGGCTGCTGCTGCCTCCGGCCAACAGGGTGAGCAGCTGATTCTTGACCATGCTGACCAGTTTGAAGTGATCCTTTCAGACAATCGGTACATAACCTATGTCGTTGGTAACGTTGATTTCAGGACAGAGACCGGGCATATCTATTGTGACTCCGCCCGCTGGCTCAGGGGGGAAAGTGTCAAACTGAACGGTAACGTGCTCTTTGACGACATCGAGTACCGTCTCGAAGCTGATTCTGCCTTTTATGATATCGAGCGTGATGAAGCCCTGGCGCTTGGCCGAAGAGTCGAACTCTGGTCCTATACCGATTCGCTTTATGCCGTCGGAACCCATGCTTTCTATGCCGATCGTGAAGAGTATTTCATTATGGAGAATCGGCCGGTTCTCTACATTCAGTATCCCGATACGGCGAACATGATCGAGGTGGTCGCTGACCTTATCGAGTACCGTTCTGACATCAAGCTTGCCGAGGCAATCGGCGACGTTAAGATATCTTCGAACGAGTTTTCTTCTCACTCCAATTGTGCTATGATGAGAACCGATGGAAACATGGTCGATCTTTTCGATGGCCCCTCGGTTCAGCGCGGTGAATCCGTCATTTCCGGCAGTTTGATATCGATTCTGTATGACGAGGAGATGTTGACGAGGATCGACGTATACGATTCAGCCAGTGGGCAGTTTAAGGAACCGGTCGGAACGGACAGTGCCTACTTCGACGAGTCTATCCTCAACGGAGACCGTATCATCCTGGGCTTTGACGGTGGTGAACTCAGTTCTGTTACCTGTTTCGGTCAGGCCTATTCATGGTATTACCCGTCGCCTCAGGGAGGTTCTGAAACCCACGAAAACAGTGTTTCGGGAGACACGATCCGGTTCGTTATCGAGCAGGAGGGGCTGGTCAGGGTCGAGGTTATTGGAGGTGCTATTGGGCGCTATATAAGCTCCAAGACCACCGTGGCCGATACCGTTGCTACTGTTAAGGTCGACACGGTCGACTACAATGCCCGATATATCGAGTACCACATTGCCGATTCGCTGATTACGCTGGCCCGTTCCTCGCACGTTGAGTCGGGCGGGGTGGCGCTGGATGCACAGGAGATCTCGTTTGATACCCGGGCTAAGATTATCGAGGCCTTTTCGGCCTTCCTTGAACAGGACACGGTGGGGACCCGGTACAGTCTTTCGGCTAAATTGCAGCCGCACACTATCCCGGTAGTGCTCAGAGACAGGACCGAGGAAATCTACGGCGATTATCTGCTGTACTCGATTGACACCGAAAAGGGTAGAATTATCCAATCAAAGTCGGACTACGAAGCCGGCCTGTACTACGGCCAGAAGCTTTACCGCGAGGACCGCCACATCTTCTATGTCGATGACGGTCGCTATACGACATGCGATGCCCGGGAACCTCATTTTCACTTTCATTCGAGCGATATGAAGCTGATCGAGGACGATAAGCTGATAGCCCGACCGGTGGTATTTTATATCGAGAGGCTTCCCATTTTCGCTTTGCCGTATTACGTGTTTCCCCTCAAGAAAGGTCGACACAGCGGATTTCTGCCCTTCACCTTCGGCAAGTTTCAGCAGGGCGAGCGCTACGTGAAGAACGTCGGCTATTACTGGGCAGCCTCGGACTACTGGGATTGGCAGGGGGCTCTCGATTATCATGAAATTCGACGCACCATTACGTTCAACAGCAGGATCAACTTCAAGAAGAGATATGTGCTTGATGGTTATTTTACGGGCAGCTACGCCCGTGAGAGTAGTTTTGACAATACCGTGGCCGCCGAAACCGAGCGCAACCGGTGGACGGTGAGGGGAGCGTATAACCACACTATCACGCCCTCCCTTTCGGTCAGGGCCAGCGCCGATTTTCAGTCCGATAAGTCGTACTACACTGACTTCTCACAGAATCTTGACGAACGCCTCAACCGCAACACCAAATCGCAGCTGTCGTTCACCAAGAGGTTCGGCAAGCAGACTTCGCTGTCGGGCAACATGACTCACACCGTCGATCTCGACCGGGAGAGCCGGACCGATATCATACCGAACCTGTCGCTTTCCCTGCCGACTATCTATCCGTTCGGTAGTGGCAGCGAAGATGAATCGGGCAGAAAGACACAAAAATGGTATCACAAATTCAGTCTGCGATACTCACCGAATTTGAGGAATTTCTCGAGCCGGATTACCATCGACTCATTGATTCCGGCCACGGCCGATACCACCATTGATACTACCGTCGTTCCGCCGGATACCAACATCGTCGTTACTATGGACACCCTATCTGTCCGCAGCCGCAAGAAGTATACCATCGTTAACCACAATCCTTCGCTGAATCTGCCTCAGATCAGTCTCGGCAATTACATGAATGTCATTCCCAGGTTCAGGTGGTCCGAAACCTGGATTAAAGTGCACCAGACCGATCAATCCGATGCCGACAGCATAGATGCCTCACAGACCTACCGGACTTATTCCTGGAATACAAGCGTATCGGCCAACACCAAGCTCTACGGTACGGTCTACCCGAATATCTGGGGCCTGGTGGGCTTTCGTCATGTGATCACGCCGTCGGTCGGTTACAGCTACTCGCCCGAGATCGACCGACATCCCGAAGTCAGACGCTTCGTTGGCGGCGGCGCCGGGAGTGCCAAAAGCTCCAGGATGAATTTCGGCCTCCAGCATCTGTTCCAGGCCAAAGTCAGCAAGGGAGAGCAGGAGATTAACAAGGATTTGCTTACTGTCAGCTCCAATTTCAGCTACGACTTCGAAAAGGAAGAGAAACCCTGGTCAAACATGAGCACGTCCTTTCAGTCCTCGGCCTTGCCGATTATCTCAAGCTTGAGTGGAAGTATGGCACACTCTTTCTATGACCCGGAGACCGATGAGCTCGATTTCTGGTCGCCGCATTTGCTCAGCTTTAACGTCAATGCCAACTTCAGGTTGGCCGGACGAAGCTTCATTTTCGATGAACCCGGCCAGATGCCCAGGGGAGTTGATTCGTTATCTCATCTGGATCCGACCAGACCGGTGGCCGCGACGCCCAGGGGCGGCCGTGGCCAGGGATGGAGTCTATCGGCCACCTATAACTACAGTGAATCGGGGCGCGGGACCAGTTGGCGTAAGAGCAGTTTCATAAACATTAACCTGAGGTTTAATCTTACGCCCACCACAACAATCACGTATTCCCAACGGTATGACATAACCAGGGACCTGACCATAAGTAACTCGGTCAATATCGTGAGAAAGATTCATTGTTGGAGCGGCAGCCTGTACTGGGTTCCAATCGGCTCCAACAGGGGCTTTGGCTTCAAGCTCTTCGTTACAGACATTCCGGAGATAAAACTCGACAGCAACCACGATACCTTCCTGGAGTCAATCCAGCGATAGCCGAAAAAGCCTTATTTTAAGCCATTTTTCAGGCCTTTTTTGCAAAATTTTGTTGACTTATTTGACTACCGGGGGTTAATAGCCCTATGAAAACATAGGGCATTCCAACCTTATATAACCCATATTTGGAGAACTGTTATGACATAAGACGAGATGATTGCTTTGATGGCTGACCAGGCCACCATTTCCAAAAAGCAGGCTTCAGAGGCTCTGGAAGCTTTCATGAAGGGAATAACCACGCACCTGAAGAAAGGTGAGAAGGTTAGTTTTGCCGGCTTCGGCACTTTTTCCGTTTCGGAGCGCAAGGCGCGCACCGGAAGAAACCCGCAGACAGGCGCTACCATCAACATCCCGGCGACCAAGGTACCGGTTTTTAAGGCGGGAAAACACCTCAAGGAAGAGATAAAGAAGTAAGATTTCGCAATAGTATGGCTTATCAGGCAGGGCAGGTATGTCCTGCCTTTTGCTTTGAATTTTAATTGATTTTTACCTCCCGATCCTCCAATTTGACAGCGGTTATGGCACGTAAGAAAAACAGCAAGTCGAGAGCTCGAAAGCGGAAAGCATACGGGGTTGTGCTGTTTCTTCTGGCCCTGTTGATGCTGGTATCGCTGGTAACCCATCAAGGCTATGATGACGCTCGCATCACCGGTCAGGTTGACCAGCAACTGAGTCCTTTTGAGCTACAGTACCGCAACCAGGCCGGGATGTTAGGCGCTTATCTGGCTTATTTTTCATTGGCACTGCTGGGCTGGCTGGCATTTTTCATCCCGTTCGGGCTCATTTTGCTCACCCTTCGACTCTTCTCGTCTGAAATGGCCGAATCTCTAAGGCTGAATACGTCCATCCTCTTTGTAGTCTCTTTGCTGACCACTATGACCTACAATATACACACATTTACCCGGCGCGACCTTGGTGTGGAATCCGATGCGGCGGGAGGCATACTGGCGGACAAACTGACCTTCGTGCTGGTTAAAGTAGTAGGTGAGGTGGGGACATATATCATATTGATTGGCATAATCATAATACTGCTGATCCTTTATACATCAATTTCCCCCGTGTTTCGCCTGAGGTTGCCTCCTTTGGGGTTTGGCTTAGCCAGAAAGATCTTCGGAGGCCTGGGCCGGGCCATCTATGCATTCTTCAGGTTCAACTGGCTAATGCGGATTTTCGAAAGCAGGGACGAAGGTGAAGTATCGGAAGGTGAGATCGAGGATGAAGTCCTTGATGAGATATCGGACTTGGAATTTGTGCCTGAGTCCGGCGAGACGGCTTACGAAACCGGGCAGGAGAAAGCCAGAACGGCGAAACGCCGAACCAAGCCTTCGAAACCAGCCGAAAAGTTACAGCTAAAGTCGGTTGACTACCGCTACCCGGGGCTTGAGCTGCTGCATGAGAATCCCAATGGCGAAACCTCGGTCGATAGCGATGAACTGTCTCATACTGCTCGTATGTTGAAGGAAACGCTGGAAACCTTCGGAGTGAATGTTGACGGCGCCATTTCTCAGTATCCCGGTCCGGTCATTACTCGTTACGAGTTCAAACCGGCATCGGGAATCAAGGTAAACCAGATAATCAACCTTTCTGAGGATCTGGCTTTGGCTCTGAAGGCCAAAAGGATCAGGATTATCGCGCCGATTCCCGGCAAGGCCGCGGTCGGGGTGGAGATTCCCAACCGTCAGGCGCAGGTGGTTTACCTGCGCGACATACTAGACTCGGAGCAGTTCTCAAACCCGTCCCTGAAGCTGCCGCTGGCCATGGGCAAAACCACCTCCGGAAAATCATACGTGGCTGACCTTACCAAAATGCCTCACCTTCTGATAGCCGGAGCCACCGGTTCGGGCAAATCAGTTTGCCTGAATGTCATGATAACATCGCTACTCTATCGTCTGCATCCTCATCAATTGCGGCTGATATTTATAGACCCCAAGATGCTGGAATTGTCGGTATACACCGGCATCCCTCATATG
>CP070756.1:805111-812669 GCA_020348905.1 Candidatus Zixiibacteriota bacterium | reverse complement strand
GTGTATGGCATGCCCGATCTCATGGAACAATACAAATGAGCTCCACATGCCAGGCGATTGATTACACAAGACCCGAACGTCGTAGGGAGGTTTTACCGGAAATGACGCCGCAAACTGAGATTTACCTTCCCGGGCCTCGAGGTCAAAGTATATCGGCATCTTATCGAGATTGAAATCCAGCGCCCACAGGGTTCTGCGAATATAGGGAAGCTGAGAATCAGCCGGGAAGTAGCTGTCAACAGCGGGATTAATGTCAGCGTAAGCATAGCCGACATCCCAGTACTCCAGGTCATCAACATTCAACTTGACGCCGATCCTGTCCACTATATCGAAATACACATCACGGGTTAAAGAATCGAGATGATTGAGCAGCCGGCGGTATTCATCCAGATCCAGACCCGCCCGGCTGAAGACAAGAGCCATGAAATTGTTGTATCCCAGCCGTCGCGATTTCTGATTGCGCAACCTGAAAAGCTGGCTGAGCCCGTCGGCCAGTTCATCTCCAATCGAGGTCCTGGTCCGGAAAGCTGATTCGCGCCGCCGCCGATTGGGATCGTTGCGCTGGATGTTGTAAAGATAACTCTTGGAACGCCTCTCACCCTCGAACTCGGCCCGGAAATTCATTTCGACACCTGTCAGTGAATCGCGCAGAGTGGCAATGTCAAAATCGTCTTCCACCCTACTGTACAAAAAGGACGTCAGGAACTTATCGCACCGCGCCCGGTCGACTTCTTCCGACAGCAAAACTCGACCGTTTACCAGTTGATTGAATATGGCTTCATCTGAAACCAGCTCGTTATACAGATTGCGGTAAAATTGCAGTGAGTCGGCCTGACCGGTGGCGTAGAAATCCCAGGTATTGCGTGTCACCTGGTATTCAAGCCAATCCAGTTTGTGCTCCAGGGAATCCAGCATCACCACCAGTTCCCGCTCGCTGATCTGCTGCTGGCCACAACCAGCCAGGAACAACAAGCTCGTCAAAAGACAGAGTAGTGCTGACCTTAACATACCCATCCGCTCACGCTCCCTCCGAGAGGTCGGAAAAATAGGACAGGGCCATGGCATATCCGTAAAACCCGAAACCGGACAAATGACCGCTGCACACCGGTGCCACCACGGACTGCCGCCGGAATTCTTCTCGGCTATATATATTGGATAGATGAACTTCGATAGTATCTACCCCTACCGCCGCCACGGCGTCGCGAAGGGCGTAGCTATAATGGCTCAGCGCGCCCGGATTGAGAATCATTCCGTCAGCCTCGAGACCTTCCCTGTGAATAAAGTCTATAATATCACTCTCGGAATTAGACTGAAAAAACATTAGCTCAACTCTCAGGTCTTTGGCCAGAGCCTCCAGTTTATCATTCAGGTCGTCCAGGGTGCGCGTACCGTACATTTCGGGCTCGCGTCGACCCAGAAGATTCAAATTCGGCCCGTTAACAACAAGGATCTTAGTCATTCGGTTCCCCGACCAGTCCCAGGTCGCAGAGTGTGCGCTCAAGGGACCTACGGATCAGGTTCAACCCTAAGTTCTGGACTATAATAGGTTTTCCCAAACCTTGAAGCAAGATGAATTTTTGCCTCATTTGAGAGCGTTTCTTATCGACCGATAGCGCCTGCAGTGCTTTTGGGAGGTTGACTCTGAATCGTGGCAGATCAGCCAACAGGGTGTCGACCGCCGAATAATATGAATCTATGGCTCCCGTGCCCGAGATGCCGGCTATGTTGCCAAGACGACAGGCAGCCTTAATCCCAATAGCCAGCGCCTCGCCATGATAGTACCTCATGCCGGATCCGTGTTCGATAGCATGGCCGAAAGTGTGACCAAAATTGAGTAGCATACGCCTTCCCATATCCGTCTCATCCATCGCAACCAGGTTTGCCTTGTAACGCACCGATGGAATCATCATGCGCTGGATTAGACTGAAATCATACAAGTCACCCTTTTCTATAAACCGGGAGAATAGACTTATCATTGAGCCGCCTATCAGGCCGGCATACTTGAGCAGTTCACCCGACCCGCTGATTATCTGACGCTTCGGCAACGTCAGTAGGTAATCGGCATCACACCAAACCAGGCAGGGTTGCCAGAAAGCGCCCAGCAGGTTCTTGCCCTGGCGATGGTTTATACCTGTCTTGCCTCCGATAGCAGCGTCAACCATACCCAGCAGTGTGGTTGATATAACCGCCCACCGGATACCACGCAGAGTTGTTGCCGCGGCATACCCGACCAGGTCACTGATAACCCCGCCGCCACAGGCCACTACGAGGTCGGAACGAGTTATCTTCTCGGCTAACAGGAAATCGTAAATGCCCTGGAGCTGAGTAATTGACTTCGATTTCTCCCCCGACGGCACCACAAATTCCGCCCGGTTCTTAAAGCTCTTAAACAAGCGGCCGAAGTGCCTCGCGTAAAGGGCGTATATCTGGGCATCGTAGATCACGAAAACGCGACCACCGTTCGCAACCCTTTCTAACTCTAATGGCAAACGGCCGCTCATATCCGAGCCGATTACGACCGGATAGGACCGCCCTCCCAGGTTGACCCTAATTCTTGGCATAATACCTGCTCAACTTCCGACGTAATTCTCTCACCGTGTCTTTAACGGTTCGACCTGTTGTCGATTGACGTAGGTCCGCCAGTTCATAGTAGCGAACACGCTTTTTCAGCATTGATGCGATCCTGCTTTTCAGGATTCTCGAGGCGGCTTCCGACTTGCTCTCATCGGTCAACAACAACGGTCGGTCGGTCATCTGACGAAGTCGCCTGTATAGTTCCCGCTGCGAGCAAGACAAATAGATAACAGTCCCGGACGTCATAACTAACTTCCGATTTTCGCTATTGAGAAAAGCCCCTCCGCCGAGCGCCACGACGGCGCTTCCCGGAAGTCGATTGATAAGCCCTCCAATGACATCTCGCTCAAGTCTGCGAAACGATGCCTGACCGTCAAACCGAAAAATGTCGGCAATGCTCATCCCGGCCTTCCTGATGACCATTTCGTCAGTATCATAAAAGCGAGCTCGCAAACTGCGGGCAAGTGCTTTTCCCACGCTGGATTTGCCCGCGCCGGAAAAGCCTATAAAGAATACCGGTTCAGGAACACTCACGATTATCAATCTCCGCTATTCCCAAAAACGGCCCGGTACACATTGTCGAAGGCCACCGAGTAGCCGGTCCATAGGTGAAAGGATCGCAGAGCTTGCCCGACCAGCATGGCCGAACCATCATAGGCAATCATGGACCGCTGCCGTGCCTGTGCCACAATCTTGTTACCCTCATTGTAACTCAAATCATAGTAGACTCTCCCCGGTCGCCAGACAAAATCACCGGGTAACGGCGTCGCGTTCGGGTGGTTCCAACCGCCAAGCGGGGTACAGTTCACGACTATGCTGTAGTTTTCGTCGCGCACGGCGGCGTACTCGGAGATTGTCAGGGTGTCAAGCTCGACTTCCGGTATCCCTTGAGCCAGACTCGATGCGAAACGATTCAGCTTCTCACGATCACGCCCCAGCACATAGAACCTGGCCGTGCCGAACCGCGTGTGAAGACAGTGAATAACTGCCGTGGCGGCTCCCCCGGCACCAAAGATCAAGGCCTTGCCGCCCATGAGTTCCTCTCGATGTTTCTCCAGCGGGATAGCGAAACCGTCACCGTCGGTGCTGAATCCTGTTACCTGCCCATCCCGTATCCTAACCGAGTTAACCGCCCGAAGCAGCGCAGCGACCGGGTCGATTCGGTCAAGAAACTTCACCACTCTATTCTTGTGGGGTATCGTTACCGAAAAGCCATCGATGCCGCTTGCCAGCACCTGCGGAAACTGTTCATCAAACGTGGACGGATCAATATCGTGAAGAACAAAGGAATGCTCCAGATTCAGCGCCGAGGCGATTACTTCGAAGATCTGCGGTGATTGAGAGTAAGATATATGGTGCCCAACAACTCCAAAGAGGAATTTGTTCTTCATGACGCTACTTGTTCAAGTATTTTGTAAAAGTCCGGGCAGGATATGTCAACCACCGAAGCGTCGTCAATACTTGACGGACCAACCAGGAACAGAGATGCTATCGAAAAGGCCATAGCGATGCGATGATCGCCGAATGATTTGAAGTCCGCCCCCGAGAGATCCCTGCCTCCTTCAATAACAATGCCATCCTCCAGCAGGCCGCATTTGATGCCCATGAGTTCCAGATTCGCGGCAACTGATTCAAGGCGGTTCGATTCCTTCAGGCGCAATTCCGATGCGTCCCGGATGATGGTGGTGCCCTCAGTAAAGGCAGCGATAATCGCTATAACCGGAATCTCATCTATGATCGAAGCGATGGTGTCTCCCGATATCTTTCGCGGCCTGAGTTCCACCCCCGTAACCTTTACGGTGCCGCGCGGCTCACCGGATACAACCTGCCTGTCCTCAATACCTACCGAACACCCGCACGCCTTGAGATGCTCAAGAATACCCGTGCGGGTGGGATTTAAGCCCACATTCTCAACTGTGATTGTCTTTTTTGATATGGCCGCCGCCGCCATGAAAAAGGCCGCTGTGGAGATATCTCCGGGTACCGTTACCGTACCGCCCAGGATTTTCGCCTGCGACGGCAGTGATATCTCTTTTCTGAACGATTCCGGCATCTTCATTCTCTTCTTACGGGGATCCACCGGATCGGCAATCATTACAGGCTTGACCTCGTGCACATCCACTCCGGTACCAATATCATCGAGAAGGCGCTCGGTATGGTCGCGGGTGACCACTTTTTCGCGAACCGTCACGGAGCATCGTGACGCCAGACCGGCCAATAGAATAGCCGATTTGACCTGCGCCGACGGTACGGGAAGGTCGTATTGAAATGGCAGGAGGGTCTTGCCAACGATTCTAACCGGGAGGTGCGAGTCCTCGGAAAAGACCTCGGCGCCCATCTGCGATAGCGGGCTGATAACGCGATCCATAGGACGCCTCGACAGCGATTCATCACCACCGATGGTAGCTGTCAAATTCGAACCGGCGATTATGCCGGATAGCAGCCGGGCGGTGGTGGCCGAGTTACCACAATCAATAACCGTACCGTCCTCAAGACTCAACGTATCGGGAGGAATGAGCGTCAACTCGCTGCCCCGTATTTCAACTTTCACCCCAAGCGTTTCGACTGCTTTAATTGATGCGCGGCAGTCCGAATTGTCGGCGTAGTTCTTGACAGTGATCTCACCCTCCGACAGAACCGACAATAGAATCGCCCTGTGCGTGATAGACTTATCACCGGGAACCGAGATAACACCGCCAATGTTCTTCGATGGGAAAAGCTCCTTGCGCATCAACACGTCCTGTCAAGAATGGCCGCAATCGATGTAACCTGGTCCATCAACTGATCGAACATCTCGGGCGTAATAGCCTGGGCTCCGTCGGACAGTGCATTGGCCGGGTCGTGATGCACCTCGACCAGCAACCCATCGGCCCCGACCGCAATCGAGGCCCGCGACAGGGGCAGGACATAATCCTTCCGACCGGTGCCGTGCGATGGATCGGCTATTATTGGAAGGTGACTGGTTCGCTTGACGTAGGGGATGGCTGACAGGTCGAGCGTGTTTCGGGTTCGGTCGGCCGAAATTCTGACCCCGCGCTCACATAAGATTACGTTCGGGTTGTCCTCGGCCAGTATGTACTCCGCTGCCATCAGGAATTCTTCCAGGGTCGCCGACATTCCCCGCTTCAGCAGGACTGGTTTCTTGGTTCGACCGGCTTTTCTCAGCAGGGAGAAATTCTGCATGTTGCGGGCGCCGATCTGAATGATATCGGCATACCGGGCGACCACGTCGAGCGACTCCGTATCTAGCGCCTCCGTTGCGATCAATAACCCGAACTTGTCTTTGACCTCACCCAGAATCCTCAGGCCATCCTCGCCAAGGCCCTGAAAACTGTAGGGAGACGTCCGTGGTTTAAAGGCTCCGCCTCTAAAGACTTTGGCCCCGGCTCTGGCAACATGCTCGGCGATGGTGAAACACTGTTCCCTGCTCTCGACTGAGCACGGACCGGCCATGATGACACAGTCCTTGCCGCCGATTTCCACGCCATTGATGTTTATGATTGTATCTTCGGATTTGTGGTCCCGACTCACCAGACGAAACGGTGGCGTCACGTGCATAATGTCCTTTACACCCGGTTGGGCAAAGATTTTGTCGGCATCGACCTTTGACTTATTGCCCGTGACACCGACAACCGTCCGCTGGGCGCCGGCTATCGGATGAGCCGTCAGACCCATTGATTCTATCAGCACGCAGACTTTGGCCACCATCTGGTCGGTGGCGGCTTTCTCCATTACAACCAGCATCGCCAGCTCCGAATCAGTCGGGCCATTTCGTCAGCCCCTTTCATTCCCGCCAACATGATGATACTTATTAACCTGCATCGCCTGAGGAATCAAGGTATTTCTTGAACTAGCCTGTAACCCTTTAGCCTGCCTACATCTCCTCGGGAGCCTGGATGCCCAGCAAGTACAGGCCCTCGCCAATAACGGTTTGAACCGACTTTACCAGCGCCATTCTGGCCGCGCTAAGAGCACTATCGGCGGAAATTATTTTGTCTATCTTGCCGTCACCCAGCTTACGTTGATAGACCTTATTGAAAGCGCCGGCCAGTTTTAGAAGATGAGTTGATATATAATTTGGCTCATAGCCCCGGGCCGCATCCTGAACCGCCTGAGGGAAATCAGCCAGCAATTCAATCACCCGACGTTCTTCTTCTTTATCGAGCAGGCTGACATCAACATCGGCAGTAAGATCACTTTCGTAGTTTCTTATCAGCGAGGAAAGTCTGGCATGGGTATACTGAAGATAAGGTCCTGTTTCACCTTCGAAATTCAGCACCTCGTCCCAGTCGAAAGCAACATCCTTTTGCCTCCTGACAGACAGCTGCGAGAATATAACGGCTCCCACGCCGATCATTACCGCCGCTTGTTCCATATTCGGTAAATTCGGGTTCTTTTCCCGGATCTTTTCCCCGGCCAACTCGACCGCCCTATTAATAACGTCTTCCAGAAGAACGATATTCCCCGTCCGGGTCGCCATTACCTTGTCACCGAATTTTACCCAGCCGAAATCGACGTGTTTGGCCTTAGAAGCCGCTCCTTCATCGGCCTTGATGCCCTCGGCCTCCTCGAGCATTGCAACAACCTTGAACACCTGCTTAAAATGATCTGACTGGGCCGTGCCGACCACATACAAGGCCTGATCGAACCGGTACTTATTCCACCGGTACAACAGGCCGGTTATGTCCCGCGTGGCATAGAGAGTAGCGCCATCGGCCTTCTTCAGCAGACACGGCGGCAGTTGCGGATCGTGAAGGTCAACCACAAGGGCACCTTCGGACACCGAAGTCAGCTTGGCTTTCGTAAGACGTTCAATAATCGGCTCCATTTTATCATTGAGGAAGGCTTCTCCGGTTATCCAGTCGAATTCCACGCCCAGCAGACTATAGACCCGCTGAAATTCAGCCAGCGATATGGTTCTGAAGTTCTCCCAGAGTTCGGCCGTTTGGGCGTCACCATCTTCCAGATTCTTAAAAGCCTGACG
>CP070756.1:797772-805011 GCA_020348905.1 Candidatus Zixiibacteriota bacterium | reverse complement strand
CCGCGACAATTCAAACGATATTGAAAATACGAATTTAACAACCCGGGGTAGTACTGTATGAAAGCCGATGAATTCGAACTGGCCGTTCGCGAGCACCTGGCGGGCGAACTGAAGCGACGTTTCAACACTTTCACCGAGAAGGCTTACCGCGGCGAACGTACCGGCTTTCGCCATAATGTGGATATCGCGTGCGAGGGCGAGGTTGGCGGCGATGGAGCGCTGACGCTGGTGGAATGCAAGTTTCATGAGATCCCGATCACAAGCGACCAGGTGATGGCCTTTGCCTTCCGGCTGGCGGATATCGGCGCCCGCAAGGGCATATATGTCAGCAGCAGCGGGTATCAACTCGGTTCGTATAAGATTGCCAGCGCGGTTGGCATGAGCCTGTTGTTGTGTGTGCGACGAAGTCCTGATTATCAGCTCGCAGCCGCGACAGGCAATCTGGCTTTGCAGGTTTTCATGTCCGGGCAGGCCCGTAAGGGCAATATCCAGTACGCGCAACTGGTATCCGATGTCCAGTGCTGCCCTATTGGCGACGTGGTCGCTTTTGTTTCCGACGAACTCGCCGGCAACAGCGATTCCACGTAGGGAATAACTCCCGCGCTTCGCGGGATTCTGCCATATTCACAACATCGCCGGTGTGCTGTGGGCGGCAGATGTCCTCATCTGCCCCTTGTATCGGACCGGCCTGAAACGTAGTCTGGTAGGGAAGAACCCGGCAGTGGTTCTGCCATATTCACAACATTCCCGACGTTATGTCATCCCCCTTTTATAAGTCATCCCCGCGAAGGCGGGGACCCATCTTAATCTGCTAACCCACCCCCGCTCGTGACCAGCTGCGCGATCGCACCCCACAAAAATCCTTCCCCTACTGAGGTCATTAACCTACCTTTAACCACATCATGGATTTTGTCTCGCACGGGTTATGGGGAGGGGCTATTGTCGGACGAGAGAACCTGAAGATGTTCATCTACGCGGTCGTCTTCGGACTGCTGCCCGATATTCTCGGCGAAGGCCTCATGTTCTCTTTCAGCTTCATGGGCCTGGACAACATGCCGGGCTTCGAGCACGGCCATCCCGATATCACCGACTTCCCCCTCTGGGCGCAGAGCTTTTACAACACTTCTCACAGCCTGCTGGTTTTCATCCTCATATTCGCTGTTGTCTGGATAATACGAAAGAGACCATTTTGGCCGCTGGCCGCCTGGGGGATTCATATCATCATCGATATTCCCACCCACTCCATCGAACTCTTCCCCACCCCGTTCCTCTGGCCGATCTCGAGCTTCAAGGTCGACGGCCTTGGATGGGACAATCCGTATATCCTTGTTCCGAATTTTACCCTTCTGCTTATCGTCTACCTTACCTGGTGGTACCGGCGGAGGGCCATACGTAGGTCGAAACCGACTGCTCAATAGAGTCCCCGCTAAACGAGGAGGTCTCGACAAATACGTGGATTCCGGCC
Organism: Candidatus Zixiibacteriota bacterium; assembly: GCA_020348905.1. GTDB lineage: Bacteria > Zixibacteria > MSB-5A5 > GN15 > FEB-12. Next base: position 803,546 of record CP070756.1, on the reverse strand, counting down.
TTCGCCGGAATGACACAACATCGACAATGTTGTGGTTGATCGCAGGTCAGCACTGTCCCTACAACTTCGCACCTGATTGACACCTGACCGCCGTTTGCAGCGGTGAGCTATATCCCGCAAACAATCACCGAGGATCTGGTAACGAAAACTAAAAAATGAGCAAACGAATTGAAACAGGTAAGGTCAATGCGGATACTATGTTAAGTGCGGTTAATTGGTTTTGGTTTCGGATGGCAGGATCGCAGGGATCCTGCCCTACAAGAGACGAAACAAAAATAAGGGAACGAACCCATAACGGGGTAAAAGCCATGACCGTTATGGCCTTACACGGAAATTCCGGAGGGGTCCGGCTCTGGGTGATAGGGTCGCAAGAGTTCGCAGGGGTTCATAATTTTGAACCCCTGCGCAAGACAAATCGCATGAGCAAAAGATGGATCCCCGCCTGCCCTGCGACGGCCGAACAGGAGGCTGGATGACTTGGCGCCGCTACTTCTGCGTCAACAGCTCTTCTATCTTGCCGCGAAGGAACATGATACCCATGTCGTAGTTGGACATCAGGGCCACCGTCCATCCGGACTCGACAAACATGGCCAGGTTGGCATTGATCCCGGCCGCGCCGCCCCCGTGGCCGACAACACGTTCGCCGTTGACGGTCTTGTCTTCGAAGAAATATCCATACCGGCGTGTTTCATCACGTTCGATTTTGCCGGTGGTAATGATATCGAAATACTCTTTCGACAGAATCTTGCCGCTGCGAAGAGCAATGTCGAAACTCAAAAGATCCTCGACCGTCGAGTAGCCGCCACCGGCCGGGCCACCCTTGGCCGGGTTGAGATAAATATTGGCAATCGGTTCTTCAAGCCACGTGCCTTCAAAAGTCATCTTCGTATAGCCGATAGCGATATTCTCCACCGGGTCTTTAATGTTGTAGCAATCGGTATTGGTCATCCCGGCCGGGCCGGTAACATAGGTGCGGATGTAGTCATCGTAAGTCATGCCGGAGACTTTTTCGATGATGAGCCCGACCACCAGCGGCCCGCAGTTGCTGTATTGAAATTGCTCGCCCGGTTCGAACAACAGGGGGTTCTTGTTGGCCAGGTTGTCATAGTCCTGAACGGTTTCGATGTATGGCCATTCGGGGTTGGTGAACAGCTCCTCCCAGTACATCCCCATCCCGGAGGTGTGCGTCAGAAGCTGATGCAGCGTGACCTTCTCTCGCACGTCCTGGTTGGGGTAGTCGGGCAGGTGTTTGCCGACTTTGTCGTCATACGATAACTTGCCCTGCTCTACCAGTTGAGCGATGGCAACACTGGTGAACATTTTGTTCATCGAGCCCAGGCAGAATTTGGTATCGATCTTATTAGGTACGTGGTACCACTTGCATGCCTCGCCGACGGCTCTCTTGTAGATTGGTTGACCGTCTCTGGCGATAAGGATCGTTCCGGAAAGTTCGTCTCTGGCTGCCAGTGAGTCGATCAATTCATCGACGTAGGCAGCGATAGTTTCATTACTCGGCGGCCCGGGTGGCATGGCAACATTCGGGCCTTCCTCGGCATGAATCGCGGCAGCGACAAGAATCGCTGACACGAGCATGGATTTTAGCAGGGTGCTGTTCATTGGTTTGGATCCCTTGTTCTCTTTGGTGATGGTGTTTACGTCTGTCAGACGATCCGGGCCGAAGAAGTGTTTAAGCCCCCCGGAATTTTGCGCCTGTAAAAAAGGCGGGATCGTGGAAAATCCCGCCTGCTGTCGCTCACTTAAACCAATGAATGACGCTTACCCGGGTGAACCGTCGTGCGCCTTTGCCGCGGGAAGGACAATCTCGAAAACCTGCTCAGCCGGCATAGCCACGCCGGTTTCGAATTTGTAGGTGGGGTCGTCCTGAACCGGTACCAGCATCAGGCCCTCCTCGGCGCGATAGGCGACGAAGTGCAGGTTCAGAGCCGCCACCCAGACCACGAAATACGACTGAGCCTCGAGTTTGGTCGTTTCCATGCTCCTCTTTCGAACGGATGCGAGGAGCCGAATCAGGTTAGCATCGCCAAGCGAAGTGGCCTGCCACTTCTCCCCCGCTTTTTCGACACCCACGGCGACTGTTACCTGACCGCCCACGGTAACCGGGTAGTAGGCTTTATCGCCGCCGGTGAGAAGTTTACTGGCATCGGTCCCGGCCTGGTATTCCTTGAGGTGGTCGAGCCTGACCATGAACACCTGAAGCGGCGGCTCGGAGTCATCCAGAGTCACCTTTCGGGCGTCCTCGGGTGACTTGAAACCCATGGCTTCGAAGTTTTCTTCGGTCACCAACTCGCCCAGCGTCGGCAGAGCCGACTGAGCAATTTCTTTGACCGTTTCAACCGGCAGCGGGTTATCCTGCGAGTAGGCGCTGCCGCCGGTTATGAACAGTAGCAGTATTATCAGACTTATCAGGCGCATCAACTACCTCCTGTGTAGGTGATGTTATAGAAATCGTCCCAGTGGGTATAACCGGTGCCACTCACGTATGCATTATACGTTATAAAGCGCTGGTCGCCGATATTTACCGGCAGCGGATCGATCATCTCCACCCAGTTGGTGGTTCCGACCGTTTTGTATCCCATGGCTACCATCATATGTCCACCCCCGCCGTTCCAGTGCCAGGAGAAGCAGAATGGTTTTTTCTCACAGTAACTGCTGGTCGAGATCTGTTTTTTCAGATTATTCCAGCTCAGAGCGGCATCGGATGTCCTGTCGAAGCTGAAGTCGTACTTGGCGAATTCCGGCCATCCGGTGTTGACGCACGCGGCGGGCCGGGTGGTGCAGCAATCGGTGCGGCCAAAGCGGTTGTTGGCCTGGGTACACTGGGTAACATTATGCCCCAGATAATCCATCACCATTTGACCGCTGGCTGCCCAGCACCAGACGCCGGTTTCCTGGGGATGAATGGTTACTGCCAGTGAAATCGTTGCTGGCGGTTCGCATTTACACCCCAGATTGAACAGCGCCACTGTCAAAAGCAGCAGTGGCAAAAGCAATACAAGCCTTCTCGGCATACCAAACCCCCTTTTCCGGTTGTCTCAAGATCGACATTATTGATTGTGATACAATCGTCGGGCCTTGCCGCATCGGCATGACTGTGTGTCCGACGATCTCCCCACGTAATTCCCGGTGATGACTCAAGAACTATCCATGCTGACACCCCCTTTGCATGATTTCGGACAAGCTTGCACTCTGTAACTAAAGCGTACAAAACAAGTTGTGCTTACAATAGGACAATTGCCGTAAACGTGTCAAGTCTAAAACTTTACCGGTTTTTGGCTTAACTTTCATTGACCTCGAGCGGTGACTGCGTAAATCACCGCTATTGGCGGGATCATAGCGATTCCTGACCTGCTTTGCAGCGAGCGGGACAATCTAATATACTAAGATCCGGGGCGCAGGATTTACAGCAGGCAACCCTTGACCCGGATAAACGTAGATTATTATAATACATGTTAAACCAGACAAAGGAGCAACTATGTCGACCATGACGCTGGACAAACTACCTCAAAGAGCACTGAGGGAAATCGACCTTCAGCGGGCTTTCATTTACGCCCGGTTTGTGGTCACCGCTGAGAGATTGCAGCTCTTCAGAAAACTACATGGCAAAGAACTGACTTCGGTTGAAATCGGCAAGAGGGTCGGGCTTCACAAGAAATACCGCGATTTGTTTCTGGATGTATTGACTCGCATGGGACTTCTGAGGCGACGGGGCAATCGTTACCGGCTGTCGTCGCTGGGAGAAAAGTACTTCGTCAAGGATCGATCAATCTACTGGACGCGCCTGTTTTCTGCCGAGTGCATCAATTATTACACGGCTTTCTCGGTCCTGGAAGAGGTGGTAAAAACCGGAAAAGATTACCGCAAGATTCTTGGTGTAAAGCACAAATCCGATTACGAACGGCTCGAATCGGATCCGGAATGGGCGCACGATTTCACCTACATGCTGTACCACGTTCATCAGCCAAACGCCAGGTCGTTGGCCGAGAATCTCGATTTGACCGGCTACCGCAATCTGCTGGATGTCGGTGGTGGTTCGGGGGTGGTGTCGATGGCACTGGTGCGCGCCAATCCGAAACTTAACGCCTGTGTCTTTGAATTTGAGCTGGTCTGCCGAACCGCGAAGAAAATCATCGCCAAAGAACGATTGAGCAAAAGGATCAGCACCATGGCCGGTGACATGTATAAGAGTCTGCCAAAGGGGTTCGATGTCATCATGTTCTGGGATATCGGCCATATCAAACCTTCGGTCATCAAGCGGGCTTACCGGAATCTCCCGGAAGGAGGCATGATCGTCATGGGGAGCGGTACCAGGGCGGGCAAAAAGGGCACCTCGCTCAATCTGCTGACGTGGCAGTTTATTGACACCACCCCGAGATCATCGATAAGAGAAGAGGTGCTTGACACCTTGCGCTCGGTGGGATTCAAGCACATTAAGCACACCCGGCTTCCCACCGGCGAGGTGCTGATCACCGGCCGGAAGTAGGCGGCGCGACTTGCGACATTCAGAACGCGGGAGTTTTAGGCTTTTCCAGAGTGGCCCTGCTACGTATTATGGTTTAGATAATCACAATGGTCGAAATCCCGGCCTCACTATTCAGGCTATCGAATCCATCTCAGGAGAAGTAGCTATGATTTGTCAAGAAACCGGCTTGCTCATCAAGCCATCGTACGGTCGTTTCATCTATTATAAGCTCTTGACGCTGGTGCCGTTCGGCACAGCCATCCTTGCCATCGTGCGGTACGCCGACAGCATCCTGTGGCTGTTTGCCTACATAGGAGTGTGTCTTGGCCATGTTCTGATCGTGTATACCAACAAGTGTCCGCACTGCGCGTACTACCATCTCGGCGGCCGTGAACACCGCTGTTCCTGGCTGTGGCACATCCCGAAACTGGTTAAGCCCAGACCGGGGACGCAGGGCCGGTTTGTCAGCAACTACATACCGTTTGGCATCCTTATTTTGATACTCTTTCCGATCTACTGGCTACGCTTCGAATGGGAACTTCTGGTGATTTATCTTCTTTCCGTGGCAGGTCTGCTTTCAACGGTGCTTATGCATGAGTGCAGGACGTGTATAAGTTTTGACTGCGGCAACAATCGGGTACCTCAGTCGATACGAGATAAGATGAAGGAGATTCACTCGTCCCGATAATAATAAGGGTTAGCCTGACCGTTAATCGTCGCCAACGGGGTTGACTCCGGCACCCTCGACCATCAGGATCACGGTTCGCTCGGGTGCGCGCGGGCGATGCATGACACCCCTTGGTACAGTATAACCGCAATGCTGATTCAGGGTCACGCTTTCGCCCCCTTCGATGTCGAGATGAAGCTGCCCCTGCAGAACAATGAAGAATTCATCCTCATGGTCGTGCTTGTGCCAGTGGAACTCCCCCTGAATAATGCCCAGCCGGGCCACACAATCGTTGATGGGGCATAAGGTCTGGTTAAACCACTGCTCGTCGCAGTCTTCGATCAGTTGCGGTATATCGATATGTTTGAGATAGCCGAACTTACTTTCCAGATTGATTGAATATTTCAGTTCTGAATCCATAATAAACCTCTCTATTAGCAATAACTACGAGCATTGGCGCCAGCAGTTCCACCACGAGCTTTCGAACCGGTGTCTTGGGCAATGTCTGTGCCCTTATAAGCGATTGTCGGGTCACATGATAGGCGAATCGTGGCGGATTCGCGCCCATCTGCTCAATAGTGTCGCTAAGAGCCTAACGCACCGGAGTACTTTATTGTTGAATTATTT
>CP070756.1:790355-797672 GCA_020348905.1 Candidatus Zixiibacteriota bacterium | reverse complement strand
GTAAGATCAGATGAACCGCAATCGGGGCACACGAATACAAAACCCTTGACCTCGAACACCGAGCTGCAACTGGAGCACTTGCCCGTAACCGGCACATTCTCGATTTCGAGCCTGGCTCCCTCTAACAGCGTACCTGTCGTTATAGCGGAAAAACCAAACTCCAGCGCTTCGGGAACGATATCGGTCAGAGTCCCGATTTTTAAACCTATAGCTGCTACGGACTTAAAATCCCGCTTCTTTGCCTCGTCCAGGACGGTATTGACGATTGAATTCGCGATGGCCAGTTCGTGCACAGCGTCCTTTCCTCTCAGGCGAATCGGTTCAGATTCGGATGGTCTAATATAGGGAGTTTCAAACCCATTCGTAAACGTGATTTCTTAGTGCGAATGAAACTCATCTTCAACTGCCGGGCTCTCAGGGAATCGCTCTACTGGGAAGGCTCAGTGGCCGTGAGGCTATTCTGTTTCTCGATGCGATTTCGCGGGGTGACCCGCCCGGCACAATCCATAACCTTGACGATACTCAAATTTTCGCCCAGAGCAAGACTGGGGTGGCGAACGCCCATAAAGGCGGGGTGACTGAAATCCTGAGGGCGATGGCGCTAACCAACGATATCCCGAGGCGAGTGGTTGCGATTGGAATCGAGCCGGGAGAACTCAGTTCGCGGGTGGGTTTGTCGGATGATGTTGAGTCATCACTACCGGCGGCCTTAAGCCATTCAAGGTCAGCACTTTCAAGTTTAGTTGAGTGGTATGAGGATGGGAAGACGGCATCTGCCGACCGGCAGGCAAAATAAAACCTGATGGAGCGAGCACCTCTCCACCAGGCCGCAAATCAAAAAGGCTCTTTTTGGGCCCCTCTATCTCTCTCAGTTAGGCTCTGCGCTGCCTAAAACTTTTCCTCCCGCTCTTCGCCAAGTTGCTATCGGCTTACCTGACCTCTGCTATCCCTTAGACCTGATTCGGCCAAGCCTTACATGATGCAAGCCGCGGGTCTACCCGATTATAACAACACAAAATCCGTGCCAAAAGTGATCATGGCAGCCTATTTATACTCCGTTGCCTGACAATGAATTAGTGATAGCGTTGTCAAGGGCGGGCAGTAGAGAGGTAGAAACTACCAAATCAGGCCGTTTTTTGGAAGGTGAGATTAACCCAATTTGATCTTAAGATCTTTTATGATCTTTCGCAGATTCGAGGGATCCAGCGACAGTTCCCTGGCGGCAGCACTGACGTTCCTGCCATGTCGGTCAAGAGATTTGAGAATCAGGGTTCTCTTAAAATCGCGGATGCGATCAGCAAAACTACCGTCTCCATCAGCGGGATTTTCCGTCAGGACGAGATAACTGGCGACCTCTTTTCTGGTAATATAGTACGACGGCGACAAATCAATGAGCGATTGTACGGTATCAAGCAGCTGGCGTACATTGCCGGGCCAGTCGAATTCAATGAGGTAGTCACGGGCCTCGGGCTCGAAAATCTTAAGTCCGCTGCCAATCCGCGCACAGTAACGGTGGGAGAAGAAGTCAATCAATTGCGGGATGTCCTCGCGGCGATCTTTCAAGGCGGGAAGGGTGATGGTGACGCCCTTGATGCGGTAGTAAAGATCCTCGCGAAACCTGTTTTCTTGCACCCGCGTCAGCAGGTCATGGTGAGTAGCACAGATCAGCCGGACATCGACCTTGATAGTTTCAGGGGAACCGATTCGCTGCATCTCGCCAGTTTCCAGCACTCGAAGGATCTTGGCCTGAGTGGTTATATCAAGATCACCGATCTCGTCGAGAAATACCGTCCCCTGGTCAGCATATTCAAACATCCCGATCTTATCTGCTACTGCTCCCGTGAAAGAGCCTTTTAGATGTCCGAAGAGTTCGGATTCGACCAGATCCGGGGCCTTGTGATTGCAGTTGAAAATAGCGAGTGGCTTGCCGGAGCGGTTACTGCGCTTATGTAAGGCCCTTGCCACAAGTTCCTTACCGGTACCGGTCGGACCGAGAATCATGACTTTGTTGTCAGTGGGACCGATTTTCTCAATTGTCCTATATACCTCCAACATACCCCTCGATCGACCCACCATTCCGAACTGCTCGCGAGCCAGGCTGGCCAGATCGGACTGACCGGTCTTTAGACGATAGTAGCTGACGGCATTCTTTACCGCGCGAATGAGGCGGGCAGGTCTTTCGTTCTTGCCAACGTAATCGAACGGTTGATGACCTTTTTCGATTTCATCCTCCGAGTAATCGCCGGGATAACCGGTATGAAAGATGATGGGAATATCCGGGCTCAGTTCCTTCAGCTTGGAAGCTGTCTTCAGACCGTCCATTCGGGCCATTTTAATATCAAGGACAACCGTTTCTATAGTCTGGTCCGAAGCTACCGTATCGATCGCATCGGCGCCCGATGAGGCCAAGAGAACTTCATAGTCATCCATGAATGTCTGGTGGAGAGCCTCCAGCACAAGAGGATCGTCGTCTACGACAAGAATCTTACCGGGTTTATCCATTGGTTCAAAAAACGAAAAAAAAGACCCTATAAGCTATGTTTTGAGTAATATATTAAAAGTGGCCCCTCTGTCAAGCTCCGAGTCGACTGAAATCCTGCCATCGTAGATGTCAACTATTCGTTTACAGATAGCCAGACCCAGGCCGGTTCCCTTTCGCGGCTTAGTGCTGAAGAAGGGGTTGAATATCTTGCGAATGGCTTCGGCCGGGATTCCGACGCCACTATCGGAGACCCGAACGGTAACGAAATCGCCATTTCTATGCGCCTTGATACGCAGGACTCTATTTTCAACATCCTCCATGGCGTCAACGGCATTGTTTATAATGTTGCTGAAGAGACTATAGGCATGGACTCTATTCATCCTGACGCGGCTTCCAGTATCAACATCCATTTGCACCTTTGTTTTCAGCTCGCTTGTTTTCACATGATCCTTGATTATCTCATCAAACAGCTTTCTTAAATTAACGAGCTCAATATCTTTATGTGAGTCAAGCCGTGAGAACTGGGTCACAAGCTCGGTCATCTCAATTGCTCGCTCAACCGAGGTCTCGGCGAGTCGGACCAGTTTCAAATTACGGTCCTCCTGGCCGCCGTTGTCAGGTCGAAGTCGCTTGTTAAGCTTGTCGAGGGTACTGACTGCGGGAAAGAGTGCATTGTATATCTCGTGAGCGACCCCGCCGGCAATCTGCTTAACCTGGTCGTACCTCTCTTGCTGTGCTACCAGTAACTCGGCCTGGGCTTTCCTGCTGGCAGTTATGTCAAGGGCTGTTCCAAGAATAGCCGGACGTCCTTCGTAACGGATAAGCGCCCCGGATGCCAGAATCCACTTTTCATCGCCGGATTTTGTTATTATAGGAAGCTCGTAACTCGCAACGGCTGAGTCACCTTCAGTCAACCGCTGGCGCATTTTTTCTCGTATCATTTCCCGGTACTGCGGGCCGATTACATTCCATGGCGGTATTGTGGCGAGTTCTTCGTGGGGGTACCCGGTTAGAGTCTCAGTAGCCGGGTTTGAATAGATCAACCCTTCCCTGCCATGAATGACAATAGCCGCGTTGGTCGTTTCGGCCAGAGCTCGAAAGGTTCTCTCACTCTCTTTCAGGGCTTCCTCGGCCTTGATTCTTTCCGTAACGTCGACCAGGGTACCTATGTGAGACGCTTCCCCTTGATACTGCACCTTCGATACGTAAGCTACCACATGTCTTGTGGTTCCGTTTTCAGTGACTACCCTGAACTGCTGGGTTGTACTCGTCTCGTCGGAAGCACCAAACTCTCTGAAGGCACCAATCACAGCTTGTCGGTCATCGGCATGAACGGTTGCATAGGCATCGGGCATGTTAATCAGTTCCTTTGCCTGATACCCCATTATTTCGGCAAACCTGGGATTGGCATAGGTGAAAGAGTTGCCTTGAAAAACATAGATGCCAATTGGGGACTGTTCGGCCAGAGTTTTGAAGCGATCCTCAGATTCCTTAAGCGCCTCTTCTGCTCTTTTGCGTTCGGTAATATCCAGGACGGTTCCTATTATAGTCCATTGTCCTCCAAAAGTAACCGGCGACGAAAAAACCTCCAGGTGTTTTGTCGCTCCACTTTTGGTCAAGACTCGCACCTCGAATCGAGTTTCCTCGGCTGTTCCCCTTGCATCTTCTTCCATCCTGCCGATCAACAGCGCCTTATCATCGGGATGCGCAAACTGCATTGGATTGTCTGATGCCAATATCTCATCAATAGAGTAGCCCAGGATGTCCTCAACCGTCTTGTTGGCGTATGTCATCTTGCCGTTTCTGAAAAGATAGATCCCTACCGGAGCGTTCTCGGCCAGTTCCCTAAAACGCGACTCAGATTCTCTCAGGGCCTGCTCGGCCATGGTTCTGGCGGTTATGTCGGCCGTGTGGACCATCACCATATCAGGTGGAACGTATGCGTAGCTAACCGCGAGATACCGCGTCTCGCCAGTTGTTCTAAATGTGTATCGCTCGGGCTTCTCCTTTCTGATTACGGCTTTGTTTTCGAGGCATCTTGATAGATCCGCTTTCCATTCTTCCTTGCCGGGCATAACTTCCTCGTACTTTTTCCCGACCATATCGGCAACCGCCCCCGCGGTGATTTCGTACGCCGCGTCGTTGTAATCCACAAGCACGAAAGTATCGCCGGCCACTTGCCACAGATAGGTGGCCATAGGAATCGACTTAAACTGAGCCCGGCCCCTCTCCTCGCTCTGACGAAGGGCGTCTTCGCGGTCTTTAAGATCGGTCACATCGCCAAAACTGGCTATTATGCCCTCCACGGACCCGTCAACGTCGCGATAAGGCAAAGCCGTAGCCGTAAATGCCACCCGGCTTCCGTCAGCTCGAACATGCTCTCTCTCGTAAATCACGCGTTCTTCGCCTGCTACAATGGCCTCCATCGGGCAGTTCCGAGTACTGCAGCGCGACCCGGGCCACACTTCGTGACACTTTTTTCCCACCACTTCTTCGGCCGTCCGGCCAATGTAAGAGCAGAAAGTGTCGTTAACCATTTCCACGGTGTAGTCTTTGCTTATCACATAAAGCGGTGCCGCCGAATGGAAGATCTGGTGCAGATCGGAGTGAGCTTTCTGCAGCTGCTCAGCCGTTCTCTTTCGCTCCGTGATATCAAGAAGGGTAGCTACCACGGCCGGCCGGCCATGATATATCATTCGGGAGCCAAAGACTTCGACGTCGCGAATTTCACCGGACGCATTGACCATCCTGGCTTCGTAGTGGGCGAATTCCTGGTCACCGGCGATTCGCCGGTGCATGCTGCGCTCGACGTATTTTCTGTCATCGGGGTGAGCAAAATCGCTCGGGCCTTTCTTCCCCACAAGTGAGTCGATAGAACAGCCAAACATCTCGGCCAGCCGGGGATTGACAAACTTATATTTGTCATCCTGAACGACCGATATGCCGACCATCGACCTGTCGGCAAGGGCTCTGAAGCGGCCTTCCGATTCTCTGAGTGCCTTCTGACTTCTAATCCTGAAATAATTGATGACCAGCAATGCAATCGCACTTATAATAAGACCCAGCAGCGCCCAATCGTGCCATCGCGTCAAAAAGTGATGAGTTCCCTCAGATGCATGTTGCTCAGTATCGGCCGCAAACGTTTCGACCCAAAGCAGACAAGTTGCCGCAACGGTCAGAAGATACGCTGAGGTTTTTCGGGACATATAACTAAATTAACCTTTTTTGTCGGTTTGTCAATCTATCATAGACTGCCGGGTCCGATCTGACCTCAACTGATTGCTGTTAACAGATATACGCAATCCGATTTGAAATAGCTGGTCAATAGCACCGTTTCCAGCGAGCCTTTCCATTGCGTCACAAGAACTTAACCATAAAGAAATGGTTTGACTGAATGGTCCGGAAGCAATAGATTGGACCTGTTCATGGGTCAGGAAATTTCGGCGGTCAGTAATTGCCTGTGAATTCTGCTCCTGACACGATAATGGTTAATCAAAACCTCGCCAAGCGGGGAACGGGATTTATGGAAAAAAAGTCTCGGACAGCAATCCTGTTGATCTCATCTATCATCGCGATATTCTGTCTCGCGTCAGCTGGCGAAAAAGATCCCGTATCAGGCGACGTATTTGTTGAGTTTCGGTCTCACCAGATTCCCGAGCTACAGCAGGCGCTGGCAATAATATTGCCCGAATCCGATGGCTACGTCATTTCCGGCCCTACCGATATCCGCGTATCGGGTCGTCCCGAAATCGAAGAACTCTATCATTCAATACGCATTATCTGCCCTGATCTTTCGTCCCTTGAAGCGGCCCTTGCCGCATTTGACACCCGTGATCAGTTCAACGTCAAGGATGTCAATAAGTACATAGATGCCCCCAACAATGGAGACCCGGCTGGATTCCGGGGGGCTCTGGCTAAGGTAAGCTGGGAAGGCAACGATCATACAATCCTGATCGCCACCATCCAGCAGATTCGCTGGCTGATCTGGTTCAAACAGTTCCTGGTATCAGAGGGTGAGCGTTCCCCGCCAGAGGAGTATGCCGAATATTCACTGGCGGTATCCAACTATCTCCACCGCCTTGACAGTGGTGCAGAGCTGCCTGAGCCGCCCGTTGCCGGTGCCCACGGACTGCCACAGCAATTTGACCTCTTTGCACCGCCTCCAGATTATGTAATCTCTGGATACCACAATTATCTTGATTTCCTTTACGGGCACAGCGAAATCCGCACCGATTTTGTACGAGGCGTGACGGCTTTCGTGCCGACTGATTCTCTCTTGAGCGCCATGATCGAGCAGGCGCCGCGGGAGGCATTTCCGAACAAGGAAGCGCCCATGCTTCAACACGAATATCGCAAGTTCTTTGACCGGGGCGGAGACACAAGAGTCATGGAAACGCTGACACAGGCAGGGTTTGATACTCTGGCCGAGGGTGAATACTTCTTTGCCGTGAGTCTCACCGGTAAGATAAGATTCGGCCGGGAACTGCTTCGAGCCGAGGTTGAGCTTTTGGAAAAGCAAACCGGCCGCAAGGTTCCTCGTGCCAATCACGCCTTTCTTCTTCCAGGCGAGCCGGTTCTGACTGCCGGGGCGTTTTTTGTTGAAAAAGAGGATGTTCCCAGAATCGTCAGGGTGACAGCTCAGTCCGGTCATTACTTCTACAGCAACGTGTCGAAGACTATTCGAGAAGACATATCACAGCGATCGGATCACTATCTTCTCACGCTCGGGCACTTCTTCGGGGCTCTTCGCAACCTTGGAATCCCGTATGACAATATCCTGATAAGTAAATTCTGATTTGTTTTTTTTGCCTGCGTTGATTACTTGTATGACAATG
>CP070756.1:787284-790255 GCA_020348905.1 Candidatus Zixiibacteriota bacterium | reverse complement strand
ACACCCCTGAAAAATACCTTGCCTTGCGGCCGATTTCTTTACACTATTAACCAGAATAACAAGCTATCCGTTGGGGGTGGCGTACAGACCGCCTGAGAACATACCCCCACGACCTGATCCGGATAATACCGGCGTAGGGAAACGGAGATGTAATAAGCATCCCCATTGCCTAAATACCGGCAAACCTAACGAATCAGGACGGAATCTTGCTAAACTATAACAAGTTAAAGCGAGGTAACGTCATGCGCACTAAGCGTGATTTATTAGTCATTCTCGTTGTGGCTGTGCTGTTATTGCCGACTGCGACGAGTCTGGGGGCGACTACCATCAAGGGCAAGGTAGTCGATTCCAACGGTGACCCTGTCTCCGGGGTTTCCGTAGTAACCAACCTGACCGGTGTCGGTGTGATGACCGGTGACGACGGCAGTTTCGAGCTGGCCCGGGCCGAAGGACTGACACGGGTTACGTTTTCATCGGTCGGGTTCCGTTCCGAGCAGTACAATGTCGATAAGCTTCCTGAAAAAATCGTCCTCAAGGAGGTTTACTACCGGGGCGAGGATATTCTGGTCAGCGCCGGCCGGGCCGCGCCGGGTATCACACCGGTAGCATTCGACAATTTCTCGAAGGACGAAATCAAACGCGATTACACCGTCTCGGAATTCCCGCTCTTGCTGGCAACCACCCCAAACCTGTATTCGTACAGCGATGCCGGTTCGTCTCTGGGTTACAGCTACACCAAGATTCGCGGTTTCGATGACAAGCGCATTGTAACCTACATCAACGGGGTGCCGCTCAATGACCCCGAGGACCAGGCCACCTACTTTGTCGACCTGCCCGACTTTGCTGCCAATGTCTCCGACATTCAGGTTCAGCGAGGAGTGGGCAATTCGCTTTACGGCGATGCTTCGTTCGGTGGTTCGATTAATATCGCTACCAGCAGTTTTGACCGTGAGCGCAAGACCACGCTGACCGCCGGCTATGGGGAATACACCTGCGATGGGGAATCAGTAAGTGACATTTATAAACAAAGCGTAGAGTATTCCAGCGGTATGATCGACGGTCGCTGGCTGTTTACGGGACGGTTCTCGCGGCAGCGCACCGGTGGATACCGTCACGACAGCTGGTACGAGGGCTGGGCCTATTACTTCTCACTGGCGCGTCTGGATCCCCGTATGACAACCGAACTGCACATCTACGGCGGACCGATGCGCATGCACCTGGCCTACTGGGGAGCCTCGCGCGACGCCATCGCCGAGGACCGCCGGGCCAACCCGTTAACATACGACAATGAGACCGATAATTTCAACCAGCCGCACTACCAGCTTCACAATACTTATCGCATCAACGACCGGACAACGCTTAACAACACCCTGTATTACATTCGCGGCAAAGGTTATTACGAGCAGTTCAAAGACGACCGTGACTACTGGGAATACAACATCGATCCGTCGCTGACGAATATAGACCCTTCCACAGGGGAGCCATTCACCGGCGGTGATCTGGTTCGGCAGCAGTGGGTCGAGAAGAACCAGACGGGATGGAATCCACGCCTGGATATCGAGCATGACAGGGGTGTACACACCTTGGGAGGTTCATTCTACTACTTTGAGTCCGATCACTGGGGCCAGGTGGTGTGGGCGCAGAATGTCGCCGGAGAGCTCGACCCCCGTCACAGGTACTACCAGTACTATGGCAAGAAGTATGTGGCCTCGATGTACGCGCAGGAGTACCGCCATCTTAACGATCGGCTCAGCGCCCAGGTGACGGCGCAACTTCGTTATCAAAAATATGATTTCGACCAGGAGCGGATGGGAGCCTTCCTGGGGCTGGATTACAGTCTCGACTGGGTGTTTTTCTCGCCTCGCCTGGGTTTGAATTATCGTGTTAACGACCGGTTGAGCGTGTTTACCAATTTTGCGGTGTCATCGCGCACGCCGACCGATGCCGCTATCTACGATGCCAACGATCCGTATATTCTTCCGTCGCTTGAGATCGAATCGGTCGGACTTTCGGCGACGGGGGACACCATCTCGTACGCCTTTGGCGACCCGACCGCGAAGAACGAACATGTCTACAACTTTGAGCTTGGCGGGCAATACCGCACCCGGAAATACGCGGCCGGCGTGAACCTTTTCTGGATGGATTTTAAGGATGAAATCATTCCATGGGGTGGCATCAACGAAAACACCGGTCTGCTTATCACGACCAATGCTGATCGCTCGGTACATGCCGGCATCGAGCTGACCGGATTGGTGCGGGCGCATGAGCGCTTGACGCTCAGCGGGAACTTTGCCTACAACTATAATCGCGTGAAGGATTACGTGGCTGATATTGATGGCTTTGAGATCGATTTTGCCGATAAGAAGATCCCCCTGTTCCCCGATTACCTGGGTAACGTGATCGCCGACTACGACTATCAGCAATGGCGACTTACTTATCGCCTGCGGCTGGTCGGTAAACAGTACATGGAGTTGTGGAACGACGACGATCTGGCTATCGGGTCGCACACGGTATCCTCAGTTTCAACTTCGTACCGGTTTGACGATGTCTTAGGCCTCGGCCACTTGACAATTCAGGGCAGGATCGATAACCTTTTCGACAAGAAGTATGAGACCTCGGGTTACGGCGGCAACTTCGCCTACGACGACGCCGGCCAGACGGTGGTCGGCGGCTGGGCGGAGTATTTTGTGGCTGCCGAACGGTCCTTTTACGGACAGCTAATGCTGGAGCTTTTTTAGACTCAGATGCACCTTGTCGACTACCTGCTGATAGCTGCTTACCTTGGTACATTGTTGACGCTGGGGTTTCTGCGGCGTCTGAAAAAAGACAGCCCGGCCAGCCAGCTTATCGTTGGCGGCCGGGTTTTGACGTTGCCGGCATTTGTGGCTTCGCTGGTGTCAACATGGTACGGTGGTATTCTTGGAGTCGGTGAGTACAGTTATCTGTACGGACTGTCCAACTGGCTGGTGTT
>CP070756.1:763859-787184 GCA_020348905.1 Candidatus Zixiibacteriota bacterium | reverse complement strand
GCGTAATCTACATCACGGTTCTGGCTCTGTGTTTCGCTCCAACCATTTGGGCAGCCAGGTACGCCGGCGAGGCTTTCGCCCTCGGGGTCGGCGGCAGGGCGCTCGCGCTGGGAGGGGCGACTATCGCCGGACCCTTCGACGGAACCGCACCATACTGGAACCCGGCCGGGATGAACAGCCTCAACGGCCGCTACATCACTGCTATGCATGCCGAAACCTTCGGGTCGCTACTCAATCATGACTTTGTTGCCTACGTCAGCGCCACCAACCGCGAAAACTCCATCATAAAAGCTTACGGCTTCTACTTCTACTATCTCGGTGGAGGAGGGATCAAAATCACTGCCCTCAATGAGTTCGACCGCCCGTACGTGGTTCGCGAGGAGTCACACGGTGACTTCCTGCTATCGGCGGCGGTTTCCGGAAAGCTGTCATCGGTAATCGATTTCGGTCTCACCGCCAAAATCATCTACCGTGATCTCGGAACGGAATCGGGTAAAGGCCTGACCATGGACGCCGGGATGTTGTATCGAGTCGCCGAATGGATGTCGGCAAGCCTGATGGTAACTGATATTACCACCGGCTTTATCAGATACTCCGGAGACACCTTCGGCGACGGCTCCAATACCGAGTCAATATATCCCACCGTTAAACCGGGATTGATGTTTGCGTATACCTACCGGACGCTGACCGGGAGGTTCGTTACCAGCGGTGATATTAAATTCGAGGATATCAAGTACGCCGCTCAATACTGGAGCGGACCGGTGTCGCTGGACACGCATTTCGGCTGGGAGATTTCCTACAAAGAGATGGTTTTCGGTCGCGCCGGGTTCGATATCGGTCGACTTACTCTCGGCGGCGGGGTGGATGTCAGGGGCATCACCGTCGATTTCGCTTTCCTTGAGCACGATGCCCTCGATGAGACCTACCGCGTCAGCGCTGGCTACCGCTTCTGAGAACTTTTCGATTCTTATATGCTATAAGAGAGTCACCGGGCATTCCTTAGGGATCAGCATCGCCGTCGTTTATCCCAACGCTTCTACTGAGCCAGCGCGATTAGTGAGTCGGCGAAAGCCTTGCCCTGGGGCCAGCGCACCTGGACCACGAACATTCCCCTCAGATCGCCCGGATTGTACCCGATGGCCCTGTCTTCTGGGTATGCTTCCTTGAGCGTCTCGGCGGCCTCGGGGTCCAGATCACTTTCGCTGCCATGGCACTTGACGCAGAGCGGCGCAACTCGAATCGGTTTGTAATATCGATAGATTCTGCCTTCGTCGGCCGGTGCCCATTCATATGAAAAGGCCGGGGCCATTCCGGTGTTATCATTAAACCGCTCAAGTATGCCCAATTCGTGTTCGTTGGCCGTGTTATTCGGATTCCGGTTTCTGTCGCTGATTCGCCTGATCGACCAGAATTCGTTGGAGTTGGCCTCGGCGATTTGCGGTGCTTTTACCTGACAGACATTGATGGCATTCTTGGCCCCACCCTCGTTCATGGCGGCCATCAGCTCGGCTTTAAGCTGTCTGCCGAATCTGTCAATCAATTCTCCTGACGCAGCCATCAGCAATTCCTCATCGGCCCGGCTGAGGTCGGTAGATTTTTTATCCGCCTGCTGCGATTCTTTGCTGCAACCATTCATCAAAAGCACTACGGAAATCAAGATCAGCAGAATCCGCATAAATCCTCCTTTTCTGCTCTGCTATATCGATACTATACGTTACAAAATTACGCGCCCGTGTCAACCGTTCAATCAAAACCGGGGCCCGATATTGACGTAGAACTGGTCGATATCGGAATTCACTATTCCATAACCGAATTCGAACGGTCCTATTGGAGAATCCAGAGACAGCGCCAGGCCCACCCCGTGCCGCAGGTTCCGCAACTTGATCTGATCGGAGCTGACGTATACTTCGCCCATATCGTGCCGGAACGTAAGGTATAGCAAAAGCGGCAGCTTAACCCTGATTTCGTTGGAGAAGATGAACATCTTGTCTCCGGCCAACTGGTGGGTTCTGAAGCCCATGAACGAATGCAACCCGCCCAGAAAGAATTGTTCGGAAGGTGGCAAGCCCGAGCGGGAGACACCGAGCGCAATGCGAGGATGGTAGTTCACGTACCTGCCGATGGGGAAGTAGGTTTCAAACGAGGCGTAGAACCGTGTGAATTCCTCGTCGCCGCCGATGTATTTTCCTGCCAGCTGCAGTTGAAGGACATGTCTATTGCCCGTGTTCGGAAACGGGAGGCGGTCAAAGTTCTCGACAAGCGACTCGAATTTCACGATTCGCAACCCGAATTTCCTCTTGACGCCGGTGTCGGTATTGGCGTACTCGATCTCCTGCAGCGTGAACCCGACCGAGACGGCGCCGAACCTGGCTATCTGCTGACCGAACAGGATATCGAAGCCTGTCTTACGCTCTTTTCTCTCGCCGATCTCGACATCGTCAAGGTAAATACTGCGGTTGATGCGGCGATGGAACAAATTAATCCGGGAAGTAAGATAGGTATTCAGGATGCGGTCAGTTTTGAACGTGGCATAATAATTCTGACGCTCCTGGGCATAGCGGGCGTGGAGGAGATATTGCAGGCCTACGCCGCCAACGTTATCATCGAGAAACTCAATAAACTGCTCCGAGCGATATTCGTCCTGCCAGTGCCACCCCAGTCTGAACTGGTAGCTCTTCTTCTCCTCGACGCCGATTTTTACTATCGCTCCGCTGTCGGATGGCAGGACTCTTACGGTGACCCGGTCGAAAAGGTCGGTACCGTAGATGTTGGCCACGCCGCGGCTGGCCGCGGCCGTCGAGTAAGGCTGTCCGGTGTTCAGCGTGAAATACGACCTTATATACCAGTCTTTGGTATGTTCATTCTGTTCGACATCGATTCGTTCTATGACGGCCTCATCGATTTCGATGTCGATGGTGCGGTTCTCGGGGTCTATTCGGACACTGCTGATATTGACCAAATCATAATCGCTGCTCTCATAAAGCGCAATTATCTGCTCAAGGCCCGTTCGGAGGCTCTGTGGTGTGATAAGCGAATCGTCGGTGAATAACTCGCGCGCCAGGATCGTACTTTCGTAGACCGTATTACCACTAAACCTGAGCCAGGTTTCGGACAGGCGAAAATTCTCAAAGCCCGATATTCTTAATGACGTCCCATTCGGGGAAGCACCGGTTGGCTCGGTCTGGGAGTTGTGAACTTCAAGCTGGAACACGTTCAACTCGCGGGCCAGACCCTTCAACTCTGAGATAAGCTCCCTTTTGGATAGTTTCCTCCCTGCCAGTCGGTGACGTATTGCCGTCGCAGCCGGTTGCCGCAACGAATTAACCTCAATGCTGGAGATGAACATCGAATCGGTTTCCCGCCGACGCTCGGTAAGGGAAATTATGCTGTCGGCGGCGGTGAGTCCATGTAGGTATCCAAGCTGGATAAGAGTGTCCTTGTATTTGAAGTCGCTGGACACGAAGTCGTCGATAGGCGGCTCGATAACGTAATCAGCAAACTCGAGCTGCCGGGCCAGTTGGTCGGCGGTCATGATGCTGGTGACCTGATTGGCTATGTCCACCGGCGTAACCAGGTCCTCTTTTGGCATCAGTTTGCTGGCGGTGTTCACAGCCACCACAACATCGACCGTGTCACACATCTTGCGCACCAATTCAACCGGTATCGGTGTAACCATACCTCCGTCCATGAGAACCTGATCTTCGCTCTCCAGACCGGTAAAAGCCAGGGGGAAAGCCATCGTGGCCCGCATGGCATCAGCCAAAGAGCCGGTGTCGAGCACAACCTCGGTGCCGGAAACGATATCGGTGCTTATGGTTTTGAACGGGATCGGCAGACGGGAGAAGCTGGCCCCACACTGGTAATTGGCTCGCGTAGTTAGATCAGTGATCAGCGAAGTCAGTTTCTGCCCCTCCGTCAGAGCCTGTGGTATGACAGGCCGAAGGCCGTCGAACCGTACGGAGAGCAGATGCCGATCGCGGTCCTGGCGCCGGGTTAGTAGCATTGTCTTCCTGGAGGGCGAGTTAGAGAACAATTCGCCAAAACTCAGTCCCACCACGACTGAATCCAGTTCGTCAGGAGTATAGCCCGACGCGTAGAGCCCACCGATAATGCCGCCCATCGAGGTTCCGGCGATGGCACAGACCTTGATAGACTTTTCCTCAAATGCCTTGAGCAGCCCGATAACGCTCAGGCCGCGGGCCCCTCCTCCAGAGAGGGCCATTGACACTGAATAGGATTCGCTGTCGTCATAGATATCAAGTCCATTCAGGCCTCCTATCAATAGCGTATCGGAGGCTCCGGCCCTGCTGGCCAGCAGTATCACTGCCACAACTATGTATGTGAATATACTTTTCACTTGCTATTGGCTTTCGCCCGTAGATTCATTACTGAAAGTTGCAGATATTGTTACGGGATAACAAGTGTCAATTACACAGGCTGAATTGAAAGAAGTCAAGTCGCTGGCGACCGGTAAGGGACGAAAGGCCACCGGGCTTTTTGCCGCTGAAGGCGTGCGGCTGCTCGAAGAGGCCGTGCGTAACCGATTCTGGCCGCGCCGGGTCTATTGCGCCGGTTCCATGCTGAGTGACCGGGGCAGCAAACTGATAGACTATTTGACCGGGAAAAAGATTGACTGCCGCGATATCTCCGCCCGCCAGCTACGGGCCATGGCCACCACCAAAACACCCCAGGGGATCGTAGCCGTATTCGATCTTCCCCAAGACCGCCTGTCCGAACTTTACCGCCGCAAACACCGTAGATTACTATGGTGTGAAAATGTATCGGATCCTGGAAACCTGGGCACTCTGGCCCGTTCCGCCTCAGCTTTCGGCTTCGATCCGATGATTGTAAGCGGAAGTAGTGCTGATATATATTCGCCCAGGGTAGTACGATCGTCGGCCGGAAGCGTTTTCGCATTGGCGATTGCCAGGGCTGACAATCGAGAAATCATAGAACTGGCCGGCGAAAGGGGCATAGCCATTGTTGCGGCAGGAGTCGACAGCAAAAATTTTGATTATTCCTTGAAAAAGATGTTTGAATTGGACAAATTGATATTGGCCGTAGGCGGCGAAGCTGACGGTCTGTCGCCGGAGATTATCGAAAACGCGGATATCAGGGTCAGGATAGCGCATTCTCCCGGCGTGGAATCGCTCAACGTTGCCGTGGCCGGTTCGATCCTTATGGAGAAGCTTTACGGCTGTCACGAGGTGACATCATGAACAGAATTGTCAGAGCAGGGCTGGTGTGCATAGCGTGTGTTGCGGCTGTCATCCCGCTTAAAGCGCAGGAAATAACTGAGGAAAGCCGCAACCTGTTTTCCACGAGGCCGCTCAAGAGCAAAGTTCCGTTATCGACCGGCAGCCAGGTAATCATAAAGTCGGCGACAACCCTTCGCG
This sequence comes from Candidatus Zixiibacteriota bacterium, assembly GCA_020348905.1. GTDB lineage: Bacteria > Zixibacteria > MSB-5A5 > GN15 > FEB-12. Next base: position 781,788 of record CP070756.1, on the reverse strand, counting down.
GGCATCTCACCATCACGACCTCAACAGACCAACTCGCTATGATCGGTTACACTAAGAAGGCAAAAGCCAGAAACAGGTCATCCGCCATTGACTTCATTGACCAGATAGCCGTCGATCTCGTCAAGATCCCCGGGGGCGTCAGGTTGGAGTTGCGCGCGCCCAATCCCGCCCCGTGGTCGGATAAGGAATTCGGGTCGGTCGAGGTTCAACTGATGATACCGGAGCAATGTCATGTGGATATCGATGCCTCTTTCTTCGACATTGTAGCCGAAGGCCCATTCGCAGAGTTTATAGTCCCATCATCACTGGGCCGGCTCGAAGTTGCCAATGTTACCGAAGAATTGGTGCTGGTAACGTCAAACCAGCGGGTAAGTGTTGAAGATATTTCCGGTCGGATCGATGTGTCTACCTCGAATTCCCCCCTCATAGCCCAGAAGGTTGCCTGCCGCGGCGGTCAGGGCATGTTTCGCAACGAAGGTAGCGAGATAAAAATCAGCGAGGTCAGTGGCGACATCAATGTCAAAAACAGTTACGGCAGGATAGAGATTGACGCGTTCGCGGCTACCGGCGAAAAGAGTTATATCAGGAGCAATTACGGACCGATCGAAGTAAATGTCACGGGTGTCGCCGCGGGCCAGTTAATTGTCACCAATCGTTACGAAGACATCGAGATCTCACTCCCCAACAATGTCTCGGCCGAGTTTTCGCTGGCGGTGGAGGAAGAAGGGAAAATCGAGGTTTACAATTTCCCTTTCAAACCGGATCTGGTGCGCCGCAACCGCCTCAGCCTTATCTCCGGTGACGGCGAGGCGCTCATCAGCGGCTCGGTTCGCGGTAAGGGCAACCTCTATGTTAGAGGTTATGACGTGGAGGATTGATTGATCAAGCAGTCACGACTGATTCCATTTCTCATCGTACTGCTCTTTTGCGGCGGGTCGTTCACTGCGGCAGAAGCCGGCGAAAGAATCGTATTGCCCCAGGGCGTTTTTTATTATCAGCCGGCCGCGTCTGTTTTTGGTAGTGAAGCCACCTGGATAAACCCGGCCGGGCTGGCGCGCTATCGCATCGCGGGCTTTCAATTCATGGCCGACTACTTCGATGGTAAATATGCCAAGAACTGGGGGACCGTTATCAATCGTGAAGGTCTGGCAATTTCTTATCGCAACATCTATAACCCGAACGACGAAAACTACGTCGATTACATTCTGGCGGTAGGGTTACCGGCCGGTAAAAGGCTTTCTCTCGGAGCTTCCCATCAGTACTTCAAGCAAGGCGAAGGTATTTTCGATAATCGCCATTTCTGGAACGTTGGGCTCGTCTTGCGGCCCGAGGGCGCTTTCAGCTTCGGCGCCGTTTTCTCCAATCTCAATCGCGGGAAGGTCAATGACGAACGCACGGAGACGGAAATGCGGTATTCGTTATCCTACCGGCCGCAGGAGTATGACCTGACAGTATCGGTCGACATGTTTCTGTCGACCGGGACCAGGTTAAGCAATGCCGACTATGTGTATCACGCCGAGTTCTCGCCAATCAAGGGACTGTACGTCAATGGTTTGATCGACAGCGACAAGAACCTTCAGATTGGCGTGCGGGCCAATCTCCGGCAGTACTTCGTCGGCGCTCGTCACCGATCGGACAAGGACGGAAACCATCGCGGGACGACTGCTTTCGTCGGGGCCACCAGTAAAAGACAGCCGTCGTTGGTCAAGGATAAAGTGCGACGATTGTCACTCGGGCTTTCCGGTCGTCCATCAGAAAATCCTCCCGACCCGGTCTTCGGCAAGCACCCCACCTCATTTGTCAGAACGCTGCTCGAAATATATCGGGCCGCCGATGATCGGTCGATCGGAGAAATGGTCGTAACGTTGAATCGACTCGGGCTCGGGTTTGCCCGCGCTCAAGAGCTAAGAGAGGCCCTGCAGTACTTCCGGTCTAAAGGTAAGACGGTTATCTGTCATATCTCGTATCCGAATAACCTTGCCTACTATGTTGGCAGCGCCTGCGATAGCATCCTGATTCCGCCGGTGAGCCAGCTCAACCTGGTCGGACTGCGAGCGGAACTGACATTCTATGCCGGCACGATGGAGAAGCTCGGGATTAAAGCAGACTTGATGCGGATTGGCAAGTACAAAACCGCCGCCGAACAATATACACGAGAAACTGCTACCGAGGAGAATCGCCGGCAGGTCAATCGTCTGCTCGATGATTTGTTTGAACAATTCGTTGACGGCATCGCCCGGGGTCGGGGTGTCTCGATAGATTCGGCAGCCGCGATAGTCGATGGGGGACCCTACACTTCCAAAGAGGCACTGGAACTCGGTCTGGTCGATGGCCTCAGCTACAAGGATGAGTTGAAAGACAACTATCTGCGCGGAATGCCTGAGATAACAATGCGACGATACTTTGCCGACACGGTGGTTCAAGATTGCTGGAGAGAAAAACCGACCCTGGCTATAGTTGTGGCCGAAGGTGATGTGGCTTTTGACGGCGGTGGCATCGGACCATTTGCAGAGCCCTCTGATGTGACCCCCGGCCGCATGAGCCGGGCGTTCGATCGTGCCGGTACCGAAAAAAGCGTGAACGCCGTGATTTTCCGTATTAACTCGCCCGGTGGGTTGGCTCTGGCCGGAGAAGAGATTTATCATGCTGCCATGAAGGCTTCCAGGAAGAAGCCGGTGGTGGTCTCGATGGCGAATGTGGCAGCTTCGGGCGGCTATTACATCGCCATGCCGGCAAGCCATATATGGGCCGACCCGGCTACGATCACCGGGTCAATCGGCATCTATGGTGGTAAAGCGGATCTCAGCGGTCTCTATGAAAAAATCAATCTGGGCAAGGAACTCTATACCCGCGGCAGGTTTGCCGGTATGCTAACGACCATGCGACCATTCACGGATGAGGAGAGGGAGAAGTACTATTCGCAGATGGAGGCGATGTACGGTCACTTTGTGTCCCTGGTTTCTGACAACCGGCAGCTAACAGTCGACTCGGTGCAAAGTCTCGCTCAGGGCAAGGTCTGGACCGGCCGCGAGGCGCTCGATAACGGTTTGGTCGACCGTCTGGGAGGTCTTAAGGAGGCTTTAGATTTCACCGCCAAGGAACTTGGGTTGGATGATTATCGGGTTGAGATCCTCCCTCGCAAGCGCCCCCTCTTTATCCTGCCCGGTAACCGCATGCTCAAATCTCTGGCCGGGTTTCTCGGTCTGGGCACCGGGGTGCAGGTGGACGAAACCTCGGTTTCGGACCACGTGGTGACCGACGGTATCCTGGCCCGGCTGCCATTCGACATCGAAATTGAATAACTCAAGTATTCCCATAGATTATTATGAGAAGGTTGCGTTGACCACACACGTCGGCGAACCGGTCTGTCCAATATAGCCAGAGTATTTCAAACGACTGGAGTATGAAATGGCCAAAAACTACAAAATGTATCTCGGGGGCAAATGGGTCGATAGGAAAAATAAAATCAAGGTTATCAATCCTTATGACAATAGTACGGTGGGCATGGTTTCCGCCGCTTCGCCCGGAGACTATACCAAAGCTATCGACATTGCCCACAAGACCTTTCGCGTGACCCGCGAATTGCCGTCTTACAAGCGCGAAGAAACGTGCCGGAGAATTGCCGCCGGTCTGGAAAAGAACATTGAAAAGCTCGCCCTAACCATGTCGCGTGAACTTGGCAAGGCTTATAGAGATGCCAGGGGAGAGGTCACCCGGGCAATCGGGGTTTTCAAGGTGGCCGCCGAGGAAGCAAAGCGCATCGGCGGTGAGATAGTGGATTTGGATTGGGCCCCGGGTGCTGAGGAACGGGTCGGGCTCGTCCGCCGCTTTCCGATGGGCGTTATTGCCGGTATCTCGCCGTTCAACTTCCCGTTGAATCTGGTCGCTCACAAGGTAGCTCCGGCCATAGCCTCCGGAAACACCATCGTGCTAAAACCGGCCTCCAAGACCCCCATTCTGGCTCTGATGCTTGCGGAGCTGATCGACAAAACGGATCATCCAAAAGGGGCGGTATCAATTCTTCCTGGCTCATCCAGCGACTCTTCGCCCTTGCTGCACGATGAGCGTGTCAAGTTGATAACCTTCACCGGATCTTCCGAGGTTGGCTGGTGGATAAAGAGTCATTGTGGCAAAAAACCCGTCGTGCTTGAGCTGGGTGGGAATGCCGGTGTGGCGATCGCCGACGATGCTGATCTGGATTACGCCACTACCCGGCTGCTCTACGGAGCCTTCGCCGTGGCCGGCCAATCCTGTATTTCAGTGCAGAGGATATTCGTGCACCAGAAAGTCTATGACCGGTTCCTCGCCATGTTCAAAAGAAAGGTCAAGAAGCTGAAAGTGGGAAACCCTCTTGAAAGAACTACCGATGTCGGGACGATGGTAGATGAAGTCTCGGTCCAGAATACTCTGGCAATCATCAAGGATGCTGTTAAAGGAGGAGCAAGAATCCTGGTGGGCGGTAAGGCCAGGGGAATACTTATGGAACCCACCGTTCTCACAGATGTGAAAAGCTCGATGGATGTGTGCTCGAAAGAAGCATTTGCTCCGCTTGCCGTGGTAAGCAAATACCGGAATTTCAAGGAAGTTGTCGATGAAATCAACAACTCTGAATACGGTCTGCAGGCGGGCGTGTTCACCAATCGAATGAAAGATGTTTTTTACGCCTTCAGCAACATAGAGTGCGGTGGGGTGGTCGTAAACGATGTACCGACCTACCGGGCCGATCACCAACCGTACGGCGGAACGAAAAACTCCGGGCTGGGACGCGAGGGCGTGCGTTACTCAATTGAGGATATGACTGAAATTAAGATACTTTCGATGAATCTCAAGACAACGGTTTGACGGCATCCGTGGGCGGACGAAATGCCACTGGAACTTGCGACATTCTTGCGTTGTTGTAGCTGCAAAGTAGGCGGGAGTATATGAAAAGGAGGCTATATCAATGAATGCAAATGTCGGTGGCGTGGACCGTGCTATCAGGGTTATCCTTGGTATTGTCATACTGGCGCTGGGATTTTACTATGGTAGCTGGTGGGGGCTGGTAGGTTTAGTGCCGCTCGGCACCGGTTTGTTCTCGCGTTGCGGCCTGTACGCTTTGTTCGGGATTTCCACCTGTAAGTTATCCGAAAAGCCAATCGAGAGTTAGAAGCCGCATTTCAGGCAATTGACAGCCCGCCGGTGGGATCACCAGCGGGCCGTTTTCGTTATGGCCACACCGTTGGGTCGGCGGAAATCTCCGCTGATTACGGCTAATTGCCCATAAATAATACAAAAATCATCCCATATGACCGGAGGAAGGGCTCCCAGCCCAAAAAGTGCTTGCAAAGGCGGGGTATGGCTGTTATTATAGGCTTTATTTTTTGGCTCAAGAAATCCAGAAGCTTTGGAAACAGGCAAGTTTTTTTGAACTGATATTGGGGCTTAAACGTCCGTAATTTAAGCTCTTAAACAGGCTCAAGGGATAGACTACGCAACAAAAATAACAGACGACATTCATATATAGAGGAACCAAACCAATGCGTCGCAAAGATAACATGCTGCTTGTTCTAACCGCCATATCGATTTTTCTGGTCGCGGTAATCTACTCATGCTCAAATCCCAAGGATCCGGTTGACTCTCAACCTCCCACGGTGACAATAACCAATCCGGCCAACAATAGTAGAGTACCTAACACGGTTGATGTTACCGCCGAGGCTTCGGATAATCAAGGGGTGGTCAAGGTAGAGTTCTATATCGATAACCAGCTGTATTATACCGATGATGTGGGGCCATGGAGTTGCCTCTGGACTACGACTATGGATGAGAGCGGTGAACATACCATATTTGCCAGGGCTTTCGACGCCACCGGTAATCTGGACAATTCCGAACTGGTGACGGTTCACTGCGAAAATACGCCCCCCGGAACCGTGAGCGATCTTGCCGCCACCGCGCCCGACATCAGCGGCAGTCTCACCCTTACCTGGACGGCTCCTGGAGACAATGGTACAACAGGAACGGCATGCACCTATGACCTAAGGAAAAGCTGTTCTCCGATCACAAACGAAAATTGGGCGGCGGCCTCGCAACTCGATGGTGAGCCCGATCCACAAGAAGCGGGGAGTGCTGAATCCTACGATGTGGAAGGACTGGGCCTGAGCAAAACCTACTGTTTTGCCCTTCGTACCTGTGACACTGCCGGAAACTGGTCGGACGTATCAAACAATGTCGAGGTTGTCACCATGGACCTGTTCGGTAACGCTACGACGATCAGTGTCGGCGACCTTCCCACCGCAATAACCTGCGGTGACCTTGATGGTGACCTTGACATTGATATCGCTGTGGCGCACGCCAGTGACACCGAAAACGTGTCCATTCTGCTGAACCAGGGAGATGGGTCTTTTGATCCTGCGGTTCTTTACACCGGCTACCACAATATCTCGGGCATAACGGTCTTTGATTCGGATGACGATAGCGACCTGGACCTTGCCATTTCAAACTACGTTTCTGACTACGAGGTGCTTTACATTGATACTGTTTTGACCGGGTTCATAGAGGATGAGTTCGGTAACGTGATCGACACTACCTGGCGGCACGACAGCGACTACGTGAATGTATCACCCGTATCTGTGCTGGTGAACGATGGTGCCGGGACTTTTGAAGCCCTGCTCCAGTCGCAGGAGGATACACTGTATATGCAGTGTCTTGGCTATTCCTATGTCGGCGGGCTTCATTGTGTATGGTACGATACCGGGGTGTGGTCCTATGAGCCGAGTATTTTCCACCAATATCTGGGACCGGTGGACTCAATTATGTACGATACGACCTGGTTTCGGTCCTTCGCCGATTCAGTAGCTACCTTTGTCTGGGCTGGTGACCTTGACGGCGACGGGCTCGACGACGATCTGGGAGTATCCAACCTGTCATCGTCCAACATATCGGCTCTGATCAACAACGGCGATGGGACTTTCCCTTATCCCATCAACCTGGAGACCAACCGGACCGATGCCCGCGGTATTTGCGTGGCTGATTTGAACAACGACGGCTTGGATGATTTGGCCAACACCAACGGAGGAAACGATCAGCTAACGGTCTATATAAATAATGGAGACGGAACCTTTAGAACGAGAATTCTGGAGGTGGGGGACGAGCCATATGCTATATACCCGGCCGACGTGGACGGTGACGGAGACATAGATCTGGTGAGTACCGATGCCCGGGCCCATACTCTGACGGTTTCATTCAACGAAGGGAACGGACAGTTCGTGCTTAGGGAAACCTGCTACTCCGGGCACCGACCGGTGGCATTGACCGTCAATGATTTTGACGGCGACGACGCCCCGGAGGTGTGCGTTGTTAACGCCGAGGATAATACCATCTCGCTACTGATTAATGACAGATTGGGAACGGCTCTGAATTACTCAGCCAACACTGTCGAATATGATGTGGGAAGCAGCCCCAATGCACTATGTGCGGGTGACTTTGACGGCGATGGTTTCCTGGACATAGCGGTGGTCAACGGCCAATCCAACGACGTCACCATTTGGTTCAATCAGCGCGTGGAGTAAGCGACGCTCAAACATTTTTAGCCCATACCTTTGCTATTGATAAGCAGAACGGCCCGTGACTCCCCTGGAGCACGGGCCTTTTTCTAACGGAAAGGCCGATCCTGGCGGCCGTCCGTTAAGGCAACAAAGTGAGGGCGGATATCGTATAATCTGGATTATGTACCGAAAGAACATTTCTTCAAAGTCACCTTACGAGAAGACGATTGGGTTTTCGCGTGCGGTGCGAATCGGCGACCGTGTAATCACGGCGGGAACGGCCCCGGTAGCCGAAGACGGTTCCACGGCATCTCCGGGCGATGCGTTCGCGCAAACTGTCCGTTGTCTGGAGATTATCAAGCAGGCTATAGGTGAAGCCGGCGCTTCGCTTAACGATGTTGTGCGAACCCGCATTTACATTGTTGACCCGGCCATACACGAGGAGGTCGGTCGAGCGCATGCCGAGTATTTCTCCGATATCAGACCTGCCGCGACAATGGTGGTTGTCAAGAGCCTGGTGCGCGAGGATTGGCTGGTTGAAATCGAGGCCGAGTGCCTGATTTCAGCCGAGTAGCGGCGGCCTAAGACCGCCCGGGCTTCTCAGGAGCTCCGGACTCTCCGGTTGTTTCCCCCGGCGTTATAAGACCGAGTCTTTCGAGACGGGCCTTTATCGACCCATAGCTACGCTGTAACTGGCCGGCAATATCCTTGATACTTTCTCCGTTTTTGAAAAGCCGAACCAGGTCTTCCTGCTCGGCATCGGTCCATTTCTCAAAAGCCCGCGGATGATCTCGTTTGAGTTCGTCGACCGACTTGAAATTGCCGCCCTTTACCACGAATTTCATCGAGCCCTCGATTCTGGGATCCTGTTCCAGAAGAATTACTTTATCAACCAGTTCCTTGGCCACCCGGGCCGAGAGCATGATATCACCCAGCGACAGAGCCGGATGGGTTTCCAGCACCTGCTTGTACGAATATCCGGCAGCTATCAGGTCGAGTACGGCCGTGATGCTGACCGAAGTATCCCTGATCATAATGTCCGTCATTTCAAAACCTCCCACAGTTATTGGTTATAAGCTATCCGTTTTCTCAAGAACGGCTGATATTTCGCTGCTCATGGTGAGGAAGATACGAGCCAGCTGCTCGACCGTCGCGCCGTTCTCAAGCAGTTTCAGCAATTCGAGTTTTTCATTCTCATTCCACCCGACCAGCCTGGGATATTCGGTGACAGTGCGCCTGTCTTCAAACAGGACGGATTCGGGCATCCGGCATTGAGCCCAGTGGTGTATGATGATACGTAGCGCCATTGCGGCCGAATAAGCAACATCGGCGGCAACCAGACCCGGGAGCTGCCGCAGAACGGCCTCGGTACCATTACCTTTCGATAACAGTTCCAGGACATCGAGAACGCTGACATTAGTATTTCTTATTTCGAGCCACTCCATAACCGTTTTTTGATACAGCCCCCTTTTGTCCCTCCCCACAACTAATCATATGTGGGTGCGGTGACAGGGGCGGTCAGTTTAAATTGGCCAGGAACAGGCGGGACTTGCTGCGTTGTTATAAAATGAGTATTATATTGGGTCGCTGGGAACGCAAATCTATATAACACAGGAAAACCATGCTTTTCGGAGCTCATGAATCTATCGCGGGGGGAGTGTTTAATGCCATTGAGCGTGGGCAAAAAGCCACCTGTGATACCATCCAGATATTCAACAAATCGAACAATCAATGGCGGGCCAAGGAACTCGCTGCCGATGAAATTGAGAAGTTCTTTGCGGCCATCGAAGAAACCGGTGTCACCGTGGCCGTCTCGCATACCAGCTACCTGATCAATATTGCCTCGCCTGACAAGGCCCTCAACGAAAAGTCCTACCGGTCTCTCAAAGAGGAAATGGAGCGTTGCCAAACCCTTAGAATACCCAATCTGGTCATGCATCCCGGTTCGCACGTAGGGTCAGGCGAGGAGGTCGGTATGAACAAGATCGCCGAAAACATCAACCGCATGTTCGACGAGCTGAATGACAACGACGTTACGCTGCTCTTGGAAGCTACGGCCGGACAGGGAACCAACCTGGGCTATTCCTTTGAGCAACTGGCTTACATGATCGACGGGATAGAGAACAAGAACAGGATGGGCGTCTGTCTTGATACCTGTCACATATTCGCGGCCGGATACCCGATCATCAAACCGGTGGACTACAAGAAAACAATGAAGAAATTTGATGAGGTTCTCGGTCTGGAACGTCTCAAGATCATCCATGCCAACGACAGCCTGAAGGAGCTCGGTTCCAGGCGGGACCGGCATGAACATATCGGTAAGGGCTTCATTGGCAAGGAGGGTTTTGCCAACTTCGTCAACGACAGGCGATTGAGCCAGGTGCCGATGATTATCGAAACGCCCAAGGGCGAGGACCTGGCCGAGGATATCGAGAATCTGAAGGTATTGAGAAGCCTGGTGAGGAAGTGACGACAAGGCGAGTCAAGAAACCGTCAATTGAATGTTTCTCGTAGTCGTATTTCATAATAGATTGAGTCGCTCCAGATTACTGTGCCGGCGTCTGGCTGAACCGGGATTAGCACTTTCGGCCGACGAGGAAGCAAAACAGGACGGAATTGATAAAGGATAGATAAATGAGCGCTAAAACGATTGGAGTTTCCAAAGATCTGAGCGCACAGCTTGAGCGTACCGAGGTCGAAGCGTGGAGTGACTTCTGCAGCGCCGCCCCACGAGATGCCGTTGAAACCTGCGGTCTGCGACTTACGCAAACCGAATCGAGTTGTTTCTCCATCGTGCCCTGCGTTGATACCTTGGCCTTCAACCGCGTAATCGGGCTCGGGGCAACCGAGCCGGTGACCGATAACGTATTGGACAGAGCGATATCCCTATATGAACAGGCCGATGTCGGGCGATTCTTCATTCAGCTAATCCCTGATGCTCTGACTCCAGAGGTAAAACGGCTGCTGAAGAAGAAGGGCTTTCAGCATTATAACAACTGGGTCAAACTGTACCGCGATACCATCCCGATGCCTCCCGTGGATACCGACCTGCGGGTGGAGGAGATTTCCACCAGCGAGGCATCAGTTTTTGCCAATATTCTCATCAACAGCTTTGAATGGTCCGAAATTCTGCAGTCCTGGGTGGAAAAAACGGTTGGTCGACCGGGCTGGCGCCATTACATGGCTTTCGACGGTAACACGCCGGTTGCTACCGGCGCCCTCTATGTGGCGGGGCAATTCGGTTGGATAGACTTTGCCAGTACGCTGCCGTCGGCGCGGGGAAGAGGAGCCCAGAGCGCTCTTTTGGAACTCCGTGTTGCCGATGCGGCCCGGGAAGGCTGCAAGTGGCTGGTTGTCGAAACGGCCGAAGACACACCGCAGAAGCCGGCCCCTTCCTTTCGCAACATGATCCGGCATGGATTTCAGGTCGCCTATGTTCGCCCGAACTACATTCGCCACCTGAACACGTGATTGCCGCACCAATTACTGAAGTTTATTGGAGAATGAACAGAGCAAAATATAGAAGGCCCCGTTGAACGGGGCCTGACTGACTCTGGACCGGAATACTTCAAAAGGGCAACCGCTGATCCTACGGAGGCGGGGGGCAGCTGGCCGGAGACGGGCAATGCCCCGTATAGTCATAAATACACGCTTCGCCGTTCCACACGCCATAACCGCACCTGAAGATGCCCTGACCGCAGTGAACCGTCATTATGCAGCATCCCGTTATCGGTTCCAGGTGGCCACACGGCCCCCCGGAAGCCCGGGCAGTGCTATCTAATGAAACGACGAGAGTGAAAGCGAAAACCAGCACGAACAAAGCCGGAAGTACGACAACTAATTTGCGTGTCATATGCTTCTCTCTTCCTTGATTGTTGAAAGTGAATTGATGTCCGTATCGGTGAGGCCGGACTGCAATTTTGCCGGGCTCACACACTCTCGGTAGAAGTACCTCCCTTCATTAATCGCCAAGTGTGAAAAGCCAACAATCCCGGTCAGTATGAGTCAGATATGACAGACTTACTGTCTGTCACTCAAAGTTCTGTTATTTACGAGATTGATGAACATTCCCTTCCCGTTGTTCCCTTCCGCTCTGTTGGACCGAAGCACTGAGCTGCGGTATGGTTCATAATAATGCCGTATCCTGCGAAAAACAATCCTTTAGTAATCTATGTACAAAAAGAAAGGCCCCTTTTTCAAGGGGCCTGCCTGACTCGCCAGCGGTATACTTACTACTAAACAGGTTTCTGATTATCTATTCTATCTGGCAGTTGCCGGGCGGGAGACCGCAGTGATCCCGTGACCAGAGAGTTGACTGACATACATACGGTTGCTCACTTACTCTCTCCCCCCAGCCCCAGTATCCACCAGGTTGGCACGGGTTGTAGTACCAGCAACATCCTTCAGGTGGATCCGCCGTTGCGGTGGAATACATAGTTACCACCAGGGAAAATGCAAGTACGAAAACAAACAGAAGCGGTAAAACGACACTCATCTTACGTAACATGGATCTTTCTCCCTTCCATGGTTTTGATCGTTGAATAGGTTACAAGTTGCGATCTCTCGACGATCCGTTCATCGACTTTCTTCCGGTGCAGAAGTAACCCTAATGGAATTGTTATGGGTATACTCTGCCTTATCTAAGGCCTCCTCCCTCGGATATAGGTTCACGACTTGATACCGCAATAACAGTGATTACGAGCCAGGCTTACATAATTCGGATGCCGTGGTACGTGACTCTAATCTTGGATGATTATCAGGTAATCCCTCTCCGTTGGTCCCTTCCCGTTGTTCCCTTCCGCTTGGATTAGCCGGGCATGATACCCGTCGATGAACGATGATAATCCAATCCGCCTGCTTTACCAAGCGATTTCTTGCCTCGCGTCTCCAAAAACGAGTCGTTTTGGCTACCGGAGCAGCGATCGCGCGTCGCAAAAAAACCCACTGCGCTCGCCGGCAAATACCTTATATTAGCATATCATGAACCGGGTTACGCCGAAAAGAGTGGCCGTTCAGACGATCGGATGCCGTCTCAACCAGTATGAATCGGAACGTATTGCGTCGCAATTAACACCGTACGGTTTTCAGAGAGCGCGATTCGGGGAAGAGGCTGACCTGCATATCATCAATACCTGCACCGTTACCCACCGGGCCGACTCGAACTGCCGTAACCTGATCAGACGTGCTGTCCGCAACAACCCGGATGCACGGATTGTGGTTGTTGGCTGCTATGTCGATGCTGAACCGGAGATGCTCGCTTCTATGAACGGAGTCGACCTGGTAATCGGCAACGAGCACAAAGAAGATATCAGCCGCATCCTTGCCGAAAAATTCCCGGAGTTTTTCAGCGCCACCACGGTGCAGAGTTGCGCATCTGCCATCAGCGATTTCTTCGAGCATAACCGGGCCTGGATAAAGATCTCCGACGGATGCAATCAATCCTGCTCATACTGCATTGTCACCCGGGTGAGGGGCAGACTTACCAACCGTCCGGCCCGCGAAATTATCGATGAGATCAACAGTTTGGTCGAGAACGGCTTCAATGAGGTCGTCCTTACGGGTGTCCATATCGGCCACTACCGCTACACCAAGGGGGAACCCCACATTAAGAATCTGGCTGCCCTCTGTCGCCTTATTCTGAGCGAAACAGATCTACACCGGCTGAGAATTTCGTCCATCGAACCGCAGACGATTCGAGACGATTTTGTTCAAACCTACGCTGAAATGAAAGGCCGCATCTGCCACCATCTACACGTGCCGCTGCAGTCCGGCTCGACGCGCATCCTGAGGGACATGCTTCGACCATACACCCCCGAGCAATACCTGGATCGCATCAATAGCGTCAAACAGGCCGCACCCGAAAGTATCATCGGTGCCGACGTCATTGTGGGTTTTCCGGGCGAAACGGAAGAAGATTTCAACATGACGAGAGAATTGGCTGAATGCGGATCGATTGACTATCTTCACGTGTTCAGCTATTCAGATCGCAAGGGAACGCCCGCCGCGGAGATGGGGGGTAAGGTCAATCCCGAGACCATCAAGAACCGTAACGCTGTACTGACGGGAGTTTCGGATCACCTTCGCGAACAATCGCATCATCGCCAGGTCGGCCGTATGCTGGAGGTCATCAGCGAACACAAGAAAAATGAGTTCGGCGGATACTGGGGTATATCGGGAAACTACATCCGCGTGAAACTTCCCGGTCACACTGATTGGGGAAGAGGTATCGTTCCGGTAAAAGTTCGCTCCGCCTGTGCGGATTTCGTCGAAGGTGACTTGCTCCTATAATGTCAATCAGAGGCCTCACCTCACATTAATAACAAACTGCTCAATTAGGTCTCATAATTCCAGCGTCGACCGGAAAAATATTCCCTTCTTAAGAAAACGGTTCGCTTGCGCCGGCCGCGGTGCATCCCGTTAAAGCTTTATCCAATAATGTGATAAGTCCAGCCACAAAAGATCGGCACGGGCCTTGCTTATCAGTGCGATGGAGAAATAGTAGCTATAAGAACAATTTGGGACAGGCATTATGCCAGAAGAAGCTAAACAGAGCGAAGACAAAGCCGCCGCACCGCAGCCGGAGTCAACATCGGCAAAGTCGGGCAAGGGCGGATTGATGAAGTTAGTGCTTTTCGGGGCTGCCCTGGTAGTACTGGTCATGGTAATAGCGGTCGCCGCCATGTATTTCCTTAGCGACAGGTCTACCGCCGCTACTGAAGACCGGCCAACCACTCAAAGAGAACACCGCAAATTGCCGGATCGCAAGCCCGAAATTCAAACCAGCGATGATCGCGCCGCCGCACAAGCCGGCGACGAGGCTGTTCCGGACGATCTGAATCTGAGCGAAGAAGACGAGTCGGCCATCGAAAGGATCATGGATAACCTGGCCTTTCTCGATTACGAACCTTCCGAGGACGAGCTGGCCGAGCAGGAAGGCCGCATGACTGAGAAAGATTCGCTCGAGCAGGTCAATTGGCTGGAATCTGAGAAAGCTGCGTTGGCGTCCAGAAAGAAAGAGCTCGATACCCGGCAAAGAGAGTTGGAGCGACTGGAAAAGGAAGTTAACAAGAAGCTCCTCAACCTGGAGCAGGCCGAGTCCGCCCGCACCGCACAATTAGCCAAGCTGTATGATGGCATGGATGCCCGGTCGGTCGCTAAACTCATGGCCAATCTCGATGACAAGACAGTGGTATCGATTCTACCACGAATGAAACTCAAGAACGCCTCGGCTGTGCTTCAATTATTGCCGGCCCAGCGTGCCGCCAAACTGTCAAAACAAATGATAACTATTGCAGGCAAGTAAGTGACACAAACACCGCTAAACATATTCGACCTGTTGATGGGAGATCTCACCGGTCTACCGACAGCGCCTGCCGTCGGAACGGGAGCGCCGGCTGACGGCGTTCCGGGCATGTTTAGTGATATCATTTCCGGCTACCTCGCGGCTGGTCCCACAGCGACTACCGGGCAGCAGGGCGAGGTATTTGCGAGTCCCGAGTTCCCGATAACTGACGGGATTGCCGGCAAAAGTACCCACTCAAAGCAAATTGCCGATAACGTAGCCGAATTCAATCGCCAATTACTCTCTGTATTACCCAGGCAGATGGGTGTAATAAATGCTAACGTCAAAGATGTACTCACAAATCATGTTGCGGAGCTAAAACCGGGCCGGTATCAAATCCTCAGCTCCAGAGTTTACGAAGGCAGAGTGTGCCTGGAAGTTACACCCAAAGATTCTCCACAGCACGTGATCAAGCTGACTCTGCCGGCTGAAGCTCTCATGGGAACCGATGCTTCGGTGGCCAGCCGGGTTGCCCTGGGTTACGATAATTACGAGTCCCAGCGCCTGAGCGGTTTATTGAGGACTCTGAATCTCAAAGAGATCGAAGTTAAGACGGCCAGTACTCAGCAGCCGATAGAGAACTCCGCTGAGCCACTTAAGATAACGATTGTTGCCGAAGGTACCGCAGGTGAGGTGCTGATTAAGAGCAAACTGAGTCGAAGCCAATTCAGGGCGGTCTCGGTAGATAAACCGGTTGAAGGGAGGACGGTAGTGCCTCAACGCCCGGTCTCTACCGACCCTATCATTAATAGGGAGCCGGCAGCTCCGGCCGAGCATGACTTCCTGCACGGCAAGATACTCTCAGGCAATGCAAAGGCCCCAACGGAGATTGGAACACGAACACCGCTGGCCGAACCGGATCTGCTGGAGACGTTTGGCGAGAAGAGTGCAAAGACGCGATCAACTGAAAGTCAGCAGGTATTTGACAGTTTGTTTGCCAGTGACGCGACCTCAGCCGATGGGGAGCCATCCGTAGAGAAAAGTCAGCCTCGTTCGGTGAGACTCAATCTTCCGGAGAATCTCAGTACTACTGTCAAACCGAACGGGCGGGCAGTGACCATCCGCATTGAGCCGGAACATCTCGGTCCGGCCCGCTTGAGTCTGTCGATGGTCGATCACAAGCTGAAGGCGAGAATCGTGGTTGATTCCGTTCCGGCCAAAGTGGCCCTGGAAAGCAATATCGATCGCCTGATGAACCAGCTCTCCAAGGCCGATATCAAAGTCGATCAAATCGAAATCACCATAAACGGCGACAGCACGCATAATCAGTATCTGGGTCGTCAGCCGCACTGGCGCCACCGCATGATAACGCGGATACCGGCTGTCGAGCCGCAAACATCAGATAAAGGCGATATACCGATTACGCCGTCTGCTCTATCGGCCGAGTATCTCGGCGCCGGCGGGGTAAACGTGTTAGCATAGGAGACGATAGAGATGGGATTCATATCACCGGTAGGAACCGACGCTCAGGGTAATCCGATAGCCACGGGTAATATGCAGACGCTGGGGAAGGATGACTTTCTGCAGTTGCTTGTCACCAAGCTGGAACATCAGGATCCCCTGAACCCGATGGAGGATGAAGATTTTATTGCCCAGCTGGCGCAGTTCTCGTCGCTGGAGCAGCTTAACAATATTGCCGAGGGTCTGGCATCATCGAACGAATGGGACTATCTGCAAATGCAGTCTATAAACAACGTCATGGCCTCCGGCTTCATTGGCCGCGATGTCAAGGCGGAGTACAGTGGCGTCTACGTGGATGCTAACAATGAACCCCAGATAACATACACGCTGCCGTCGCCGGCCGATACCGTAGAATTCGTGATAAAGGATGAAACCGGGGCGATTGTGGCTACCCTCACTCAGGACAGTGTTTCCGAGGGCGTCAATACCTTCGCATGGGATGGTACCGACAACCAGGGCAACCGTGTCGATGAAGGCTACTACCTGGTCGAAGCAACCGCCCAGACGAGTGCCGGCACAACCATCACCCCCAGCCTGTCACTGGTCGGTACCGTTGATGCAGTTATATATCGCGATGGTTCAGCCTATCTGAGAGTGAACGGCACCGAGGTACCGCTGGGAGATGTCACCGCCATCGGTGACGCTGGAGTTTATACCGGTCAAACTGAAAATCAGGACAGCTGATTATAGAGGAAGGTAAGAAATGGAACAGGGACAAACCGTGAAGATAAGTAACTATCAGCGACCGGTGAATCTGATTGAGATCGCCAACCGCGGCAAGGTTCAACCCGAGGGCCGGAAACCCGGAAAAACGTCATTCAAGGACATGTTCTCGCGGGAACTGGCTGATTCGCGCCAGATATACTTCTCCAGGCATGCTCACGACAGGATGTATGCGCGGGGGATCAACCTTTCCGAGGACACCTTGAACAATATGGCGGATGCCATTGACAAAGCGGAACGGAAGGGCTCCCGGGAAACCCTGGTGCTGGCAGATGACGCGGCCTTTGTGGTATCGGTGAAGAACCGCACCGTCATTACCGCCTTTGACAGGGATAATCTGAAGGAAGGCGTGGTGACCTCAATTGACTCGGCGGTAATCATATGATGACGATAAAGATGAAACAAACAAACATAACTAATCAAGTAACTGGGATTGGACTCCATGTTGATGGAGAGATCTCGGTCGAAAGCATGGAGGTAACTTAACCATGATGGCATCATTGTTCTCCGGAGTATCCGGACTGAAGAATCATCAGGTTAAAATGAACGTGATTGGTAACAACATTGCCAACATCAACACGATTGGCTTTAAAACCAGTCGCGTTAATTTTCAGGAAGCCCTGGTGCAGACACTGCAGGGCGCCGGACGACCGTCGTCGGTGCTCGGCGGTACCAACCCGGTCCAGCTGGGTCTGGGTATGGAAGTGTCATCGATTGACACCCTTTTTCAGCAGGGAGGACTTGAAACCACCGGTCACCGAGGACGGTCGGCCCGCTCCCTGCAGGGTCTGCACCAGGGCTTCCTGGAAATTTACGCGGCTGGTCTTAAAGCCAATCGTGTTGATGTTGGCAATGTTGTTACCAATCACGTTCATTTTAACCT
>CP070756.1:744280-763759 GCA_020348905.1 Candidatus Zixiibacteriota bacterium | reverse complement strand
GGCCCTCTTGTGTCGGTTGCGTGGCGACGGCCACGGCACAGGTCATGAACTTCTGGGAGTGGCCGCCGTCGGGTGGGGGTTGGCATTCTTACGACTGGAATGGCGATAACACGTGCGGCGACACGAATCCCATCTACATAACGCCCGGCGGCATCCTCACAGCGGACTACAACAACCCGTACGACTGGCAGAACATGCCGAGCGGCGTGGGCATGATCACCGAAGAGGAGGCCGCTGCGGTCGCCGAGCTCTGCTACGAGGTCGGCGTGGCCTTCAGTACGAACTACGGAAGCGACGGCTCTACCGCCACAACCGCAGAATGCATAACGGTACTGCCTCTGAACTTTAGATACAAGAATACTATCATCGAAGAACAAAGACAGGCTCACACGGCCGAAAGCTGGTTTGCCGTTGTACGGCAGGAAATTGACTCCGGGCGCCCGCTGATATATCGCTTCTATGAGGACGGATTCGGAGGACACGCTATGGTCTGCGATGGTTGGAGGGTATCCGGGGACCTCAACCAGTTGCATATCAATTACGGATGGGGTGGTTCCCACAATACGTGGTTCACCGTAGATGAGCTCTATCCCCTCACTTCGGATTACGTAACGACCCAGAGGGCCTACCGCGGCATCGAACCAGAGCCGTTTCCTGTACATTCAGTTCCAAAGGTAATCGCCACGCATCCGGCACCAAACCAGTTAAACGTACCGGCCGGGACCGACATCACCGCCACTTTCGATGCCGATATGGACCCGTCCACAATCAATAGTTCTTCGATTGTTGTCAACGGGCAGATTTCAGGCTTACACCGCGGCGTGGTCAGTTATGACCCGTCCCGCCGGCAGGTGGCTTTTGACGCTTATCGTGATTTCTTACCCGGTGAGAGAGTCGCGGTGACAGTATCTGATGAAGTTCGGACCCTTGAAGATACTCCTCTATTCGGGGGACGGGTATATACGTTCAGGGTCGCCGTTGCGGCCAGCCAGGGTACCTTCGAGCAGGCATCGCTTTACTCGACCATCGGTGTGCCCGCTTCAGTATGCGCGGCAGACCTTAACGGTGACGCTTTTGTGGATCTGGCAACTGCCTGCACCGATTCGGCCAAGCTCACCATACTACTCAACGACGGAACCGGCACCTTTGTCAAAGGTCCGGAATGCTGCAATGGTGAGTTACCCAACGATATTACGGCAGCCGATTTTGACATGGATGGCGACATGGATCTGGCCACAACCAACCCGGCGGCCCACGGGGTGTCGGTCCTGCTCAACAACGGCGATGGGTCTTTCGCCTGGCCGAGCTTTTACAGTGTCAGCAATTTCACCTATCCGGCTTCGATAGTGACCGCGGACTTCAACGGCGACGGCTGGCCGGACCTTGCGACGGGTAATGGCGGTGACTGCGGGCTGTCGGTGTTTCGAAACGCGGGTGACGGCAGCTTCTGGCAGCGTAGCGATCATGACCGTAGGGGTGGCCGAGAACCGTTCGGATCCATCTGCGCCGGTGATTTTGATGGAAACGGGTACCTTGACCTGGCTAAGGCAGGGTCAATCGCAGGTACGCCCGACATACACTTTCAGGGAGGAGACGGCTACTTTCAAACACCGCTCCTGCTGGCCTGGCATGACGCACCGCAGTTCGTAAGTGCCGGTGATCTCAACGGCGATGGTAACCTCGATATCTTGACCAGCGACAGCGCGCGTTTGCACCAGTTTTCGATAGCCCTAAACAATGGGGACATGACATTCTCAATACCGGAGATTTACGCAGCGGGTGGTAAGCCATGGTCAACGACAGCCGCCGACGTGGACGGCGATGGTGACCTTGACCTGCTCACTACCCATTATCAGCTGGGAGTAATCTCCGTGCTTTCAAACTCGGGCGATGGAACCTTTACACTTCAGGCGCAGTATTCAGCTGACTCGTGGCCCTCTGTCTTGATTACCGCCGACGTGGACAACGATGGTGATCAGGATTTAGTGGCGGCCAGCAGACTAACCAATAGTATCTCAGTGCTCAAGAATGGGACTTCGACGGCGGCAGTTACGGTTGACACGGGCGCGCCCCCACTACCTAACGAATTCGCGCTTCTCCAGAACTATCCCAATCCCTTCAATGCCGCTACCGAAATCGCCTTCGTCCTGCCCGGCGCCGTGAGAGTACGATTGGATGTGTTTAACGTCATGGGGCAGAGAGTAACAACCCTGATCGATGAACGTCGACCGGCCGGTCACCACTCGGTTATCTGGAACGCGGAGAGTTCCGCATCCGGGATGTATTTCCTTAAAATCGAAGCCGGCGACTTCTCCGAATCGAGAAAAATGCTGCTGGTGAAATAGCTATACTTCTCACCCGGGTTGCCGAAAGCTACCCCTTTCTGGCTCCCAGTTTTCTGCTAAAATTGGTCCGTCCCATGCGTAACAAATAGGGGCGTACTGCGACCGACTTCACAGCCAAACAGCCGGATCGTAATCTCCTTCTTGAAGGGAGATGCGGTGAGATTTATTGTTGAGATAAGATATCGTTGCCGGGGGCTGTTGAGGATTCAGTCCAGGCTGACAGAACACCTATCCGCGGCGATATGCCTGGTCTTGATACTTGTTTCGAACACCACAGCCACCGACGTCAGACCAGACGAGGCTTTTAACGCAGCCCGGAACTGGGTAGATTACTCAGCCGGGGTTCTATCGGATGGCTGGAACGGCTCGGTCAACGCTGTACCGGTTGCCACGGAGGCCCTTCTCTCGGCGGGAGACACCCTGGCCTTTGTATTCCACATCGATCCTTCGGGTTATGTGGCCATCGCCAAGTACCGTGAAATGAGTCCCATAATCGCCTACTCGACCACGGAAAACCTTGATCTTGACGCTGCCTTCGGCTTTGCCGGAATTCTACGGTCCGATCTTCAAATCCGGTGTCGGTACGTTGATCAACTCAGAAGTGACGATCTCAAGGCTGCCAGACACCATGGTGCCGCCCTGGCTATTCAGGCCAATCAAGACAGGTGGGACATCTGGGATTGCGACACACTGTATCTGATCCCAGGATGGCCTGATATCTCAACGACGCGGGTTCAGGATGCCGGCCCCCTTCTCCAGAGCACCTGGCACCAGAGCCCCCCCTACAATCTTTATTGCCCGATCGGCAATAATAACGCACCATGTTTCGTTGGCTGCGTAGCAACGGCCACTGCCCAGATCATGCGGTACTGGCAGTGGCCTCCGGCCGGTACTGACAGTCACAGTTACTGGTGGGATGGAGACGGCACGGCACCGGCGCAGTGGTTGACAGCCAACTTCAGCGACCCCTACGATTGGAGTAACATGCTGTTGAGCTACGCTGCCGGTTACACGTTGGAGGAGGCAGAAGCCGTGGCCGAGCTATGTTATGAGGTCGGTGTCGCTTACGAGATGATGTACAGTGCGACCGGTTCGGGAGCCTATACTAACCGCTGCCTCGATATACTCCCCCAGCACTTTGGTTATGCCACTGACATTGCCGAGGAACAGCGTGCCGTCCATTCGGCGGAAAGCTGGGTGGCTATGATTCAGCCGGAGATCGACGCAGGTCGACCTTTGCTGTACAGATTTTACCAGGGCGGTTGGGGGGCTCACGCGATTGTCTGCGACGGCTGGCGAGTGTCCGGAGATTTCGACCAACTCCATTTCAACTACGGCTGGGGCGGAGCCTATGACAACTGGTACAACGTCGATGAGCTCTATCCGCTGACACCCGATTACGTCGACCACCAGACAGCAGATAGAGGAATCCAACCTCGTTTGGAGCAGCCTCCGGAAGTAGCCGCAGCCTTCCCGACCGGAAACGAGTTGAACGTACCGGTGTCGACGGTAGTTTCGGCAACCTTCGACCTCGAAATGGACCCCTCGACGCTGCATGGTGGTTCTTTCGTCGTTGATGGCCGCTCGTCCGGACCTCACCAAGGCTTGATTGATTACAATCCGGTGAGCAGAACGGCAACCTTCACCCCGGTGGCCGCTTTTGACTACGGCGAAGAGGTCATGGCAGGGTTAAGCACGGAGGTGTCCTCGGCGGCAGGATGTCGTATGCTTCGGAGCTACCAGTGGACTTTCACTACCGAGGTAGTCCCCGGTGATGGCTCCTTTGCCGAAGCGGTGAACTACCCTGTTGTCGGCCGCCCAATAGCTCTGCACGCCGCCGACCTGAATCACGATAGTCACGTTGACCTGGCAATTGTTGCTGAAGATACCAGTGAGGTCACTATCATGCTCAACACCGGCAGCGGTGAATTTGTCCGGGGTTCATACTGTCAATGTGGTGGAATACCGAGTGACATCTGCGCGGCAGATTTGGACGAAGACGGCGACATCGACCTGGTTACGGCAAACGAATTATCGCACAATGTGACGGTTATCAAGAATAACGGCGATGGCACTTTCGGCTACCCCGTCCCCTACCGTCTGGGCGGTTCCCCCGGTCCCAATTCGGTTGTGGCGACGGACTTGGACGGAGACAATAGAATAGATGTTGCTGCCGCCAATAGTGGCGACTGTGCCATGTCAGTCTACTTCAACGGCGGACCGGGCTCGTTCTGGCGCCGTGATGACTACCTTTTCGGAGCACCCGGTCATACCTGCATCAATTCCGCCGACATGGACGGCGAGGCTCACCCGGACGTGGTAGCAGGTGATCCGAACGGTAACTCGGTGCGTGTGTTTCTGCACCAATGGCAATCCGGAAGTTTCGGATATCCACTCTCATGCGACGCGGGACTGTCGCCCCATTCCGTGGTTACTGCTGACCTGGACGGTGACGGTGACATGGATCTGGCGGCCGCCGACACCCTTACCGGCCAGTTGGCGGTGATCGCAAATAACGGTGATCTCAGCTTCTCGTTGCCTTCGCTATATTGGGTCGGCGACAAACCAACATCGATAATTGCGGCCGATTGTGATGGAGATGGCGATCTTGACTTGATTAATACGCTCCGGGGTTCGGGAGAGGTATCCGCCCTTCGCAATTCCGGTGGCGCTACGTTCGCCTCCCAGTCCCTACTTCCGGTTGGCGAGCGTCCCGGCGCGGTCATCGCCGCCGATCTTGACAGCGACGGCGACCTTGACCTCGTAACGGCAAATACCTCCTCCCAGGATATATCCATCCTTCTGAATGAATCGGCCACGGACATCATTCAAACGTCGGCCGACGAACTTCCGCGAAACTTCGCGCTCTATCAAAACTATCCTAATCCCTTTAACCCGGCTACCGAAATAGCCTTCGCTTTACCCAGGGCGGCACAGGTGCGACTGGATGTATTCAACGTCATGGGTCAGAGAGTAACAACCCTGATCGATGAACGTCGAGCGGCCGGTTACCACTCGGTTATCTGGAACGCGGTGAGTTCCGCTTCCGGGATGTACTTTTTTAGGATCGAAGCCGGCGACTTTTCCGAATCGAGAAAAATGCTGCTGGTGAAATAACTACATTACGCACCGATTCCCGCGTCTTATGCTTCGGAACTTCCCCTTGCGTGGACAATGTAAATCGATTAATATGCGTATCCGCCCGGGGGGACCTCCGGGCTGGAGTCGATTATGAGAGAATTACTCGAACAGAAGTTCTTTCCCTTTGTGATAAAGCCGGGACGGTACGCCGGGGGCGAGCCAGGCCAAACCGTCAAGTTCCCCGATAGCCGCGTGAAGTATCTTCACGCTTTCCCTGACAAGTACGAACTGGGACAGTCATACCTGGGGCTTCAGTCGCTATACCATATCATCAACAGCGACGATCGCTTCCTCTGCGAGCGGGTATTCGCGATAGATCGGGATGCCGAAGAGATTATGCGCCGGGAGAACATCGCCTTATTTTCACTCGAATCCTTCCGACCTGCCGCTGAATTCGACGCCATCGGATTCACCCTGACCTACGAGTTGGTATATACCAATCTGCTGGCAATGCTCGATCTGGCCCGAATACCGATCCGCGCCGGGGACCGAACCGATGAGCACCCGTTGATCATGGCCGGTGGTCCAGCCGTATACAACCCCGAACCCTTGGCCGACTTTGTCGACATCTTCTTTATCGGCGATGCCGAACAAGGCCTGCCGGAGATGCTGACCGTGTTGCATGAAATGCGGGATAACAGTCGCAGCGAAAAGATTGCCGAGATTGTCCGACGGGTCGAATCGGTGTATGCCCCGTCGCTGTACGACGAACACCGGAAACCGCTTTATGACTTTGCCCCCAAAACCATTACTCCCCGCGTCGAGCAGGAACTTAAGCCCGACTATTATCCGGTTCATCCAATCGTTCCCCTTATCGAAACGGTTCACGGCCACCTGGCAATAGAAATTATGAGGGGTTGTCCCCAGGGTTGCCGATTCTGTCAGGCCGGTCCGATTTACCGGCCGGTGCGGCTACGTTCCCACCAGGACATTATTGAACAAACCGAGGTGCAACTTCGTAACAGCGGCTACGATGAAATCAGCCTGGTTTCGCTGTCGTCGTCTGACTACCCGGACATCGAAAAATTGGCCATGGCACTGGCCCGTCGATTGGATAATCAGAAAGTATCGATATCGCTGCCGTCGCTAAGACCCGGCACAATTTCGCCCCAACTTCTTGATGCAGTGCGCAGGGTGCGCAAGGGTGGGCTGACAATCTCCCCCGAGGCCGGGACGGAACGGCTCCGCACCTTCATCCGCAAGGAGATAACCGACGCCGCTATACTGGACTCGGCCCGGATCGCTTTTGAGAGAGGCTGGACAACGATCAAGCTTTACTTCATGGTAGGCCTGCCCACCGAAACAGATGAAGATCTGCTGGGTATTGTCAGCCTGATTAAGAGAATTTACGATGTTGGTTACAAGTTCCCGGGCAGGAAGACCATAAACGTAACGCTCTCTCCGTTTGTTCCCAAACCGCACACCCCCTTCCAGTGGGATGAAATGATCGGTCCGGAAGAGATGCTGCGCAGAATCAAGTTCGTGAAGCGTCATAATCGCGTAAACCAGGTTAACTTCAAGTACCCGCAGGTTGAGACTTCCTTTCTGCAGGGACTGCTGGGACGAGGCGGTCGTGAAATGAACAATGTCATTGCTTCGGCATTTCACAAGGGTTGCCGTTTCGATGGCTGGAGTGAAGATTATCGGAACGAGTTGTGGCTGGAGTCATTTACCGAAAACGGGATTGACCTGCGTGGAAAACCCAAGGCTATCTCGTTCGATGGCCTTTTGCCGTGGTCTCACGTTTCCAAGGGCGTATCTGCCGAACAACTATTAAAAGAGCGAAAGCGCACGTCTCTCCACCTGAAAGAGTTTGAGGCCCACCCGTCGCACCAGGACGAGCCGGCTGACACCGGGAGCCAGGAGTACGGCCGCGGAAAGAAGAAAGTAGCCGCACGAAACACTACCGCCCCAACCAGGAATACGGTTCGGATTCGCTGGGGCAAGGATGCCCGGTTTCGCTACATGAGCCACCTTGACAATCTGCGGGCTATCGAGCGCGCCATTCGTCGCTCGCGTATGCCGGTTTTGTACAGCCAGGGTTATAACCCAACCATGAAACTGTCCTTTGGCCCGCCTCTGCCCTTGGGGTTTACCTCGGAGGCAGAGTTTGTGGACATTGTTCTGGAGTCGAATCTCATGTCGTATATGGTAGATAATCTTCGTCAGGCACTACCGGAGGGAATGTCCATTATTGATGCCAAGTCAGTAATTGGAAAAGCCAAGTCGCTGTCTGCCAGCCTCAATCGGGCTCGCTACCGGGTAGCTGCAAATAACCTCCCAAAAGATATTGACTTAGAACGTAATATTGTTAGAATACTGGAGGCCGATTCCCTGATGGTCGAGCGGGTTGGCAAAAACCAGGTTACCTCCACGGATATCCGTCCGGCCATCTACGACCTCTCGTTCAAAGACGAGAGCTTGAGCATGACGCTGGGGATCGGCGAGGGCGGTTTCGCCCGGCCATCGGAGGTGATGGCCTTGTTATTTGGGGGCACAGGTCATGAGCATTTGACATATCAAATGCATCGCTCTGACCTGTATAGGGTTGACCAAAGAGGGGAACAGATACCAGCAATGGATGTTTAACATACGATGACGCCTATCGCCGAAAATCAGAGGCGGAAAAAGTTCGATGTTGTCCGGGCTGCAGCTCTGGAAGCTTTAATTGTTATCGAGCAGGGCCAGCAGACCGACAGTGCCGTATCAAGCGTCATGCAGGGAAAGAATTTTCGTCCCATTGACAAACGATTTCTGCTGCAGCTTGTCAACGGTACCACTAAGATGCGCCGGCGCCTCGATCATGAGATCAGGTTCTATCTGTCACGACCATCAACGGAACTGCCGCCCAAATTGGCCAACATACTGAGGCTGGGATTCTATCAGCTGCGCTTTACCGACCGTATCCCGGCTGCGGCGGCTGTGTCCGAATCGGTCAACCTCGCGCACTACATGACCGGGCGGTCGCGCGCCAATCTCGTCAACGCCGTAATGCGGGCCAGCCTGCGTGAGCCGCAAAAAGTCAAGTTCGCCGGTAAGCGTGAGGATCCGGTAAGATACCTCGGTGATTACTACAGTTATCCTGACTACTTCGTGCTGTACTGCCTGAAGGAGTTCGGATACGAACAGACCGAGCAGCTTCTTAAGCTGAATAACCACCCACCGCATGTGACCTATCGGGTCAATTCGCTGAAGGTTAAGCCCGACGAGGTAGCCAATATTCTTCAGCAGAACAGCGTGGAGTTTTCCTACGGACGATACATTCCGGAATTTATTCACATTGAGGAGTCCGGTTTACCGCTCGACAATGAACTGATAAAGACCGGAAAGGTTTTTGTCCAGGACGAGTCAGCCGGGCTGGCCGTGAGCCTTATGGACCCACAGCCGGACGAGGCCATTATCGATATGACCGCCGCGCCTGGAGGCAAGGCAACCTACATAGCCTGTCGAATGGATAACAAAGGTCGAGTAGTAGCCTTAGATAAATCGCGTCAAAGGTTGGCAGTTTTGTCCGAAAACGCCAAGCGCCTGGGTATCACTATTATCGAGGCGGTGGTTTCGGATCTGTTCAATTATATCGGCGAACATCAGTTTGACCGGGTTCTTCTGGATCCTCCCTGCTCGGGCTGGGGAACTGCCGGCAAGCACTCCGATCTGCGCTGGGCGAAGACGGAAGAGGACATTCGCAAGCTGTCGCGAATCCAGACAGCCATGATTAACCGGGCCGCCAAACTTGTCAGGCCGGGAGGGGTGCTGGTTTATTCCACCTGCTCCATCATGCGCGCCGAGAACGACGACATCGTCAAGGAATTCCTCTCCCGACATGATGACTTTGAACTCGAGTCGGCCAAAAACTTCTTCCCCGAAGACCTGGTGGATAAGAGCGGTTTCATAAAAACTTACCCCTCATTTGCCCATCTCGATGGGGCTTTTGCAGCCCGTGTACGGCGCAAAGAGTAGCCGGTACGTTATCACCCACCAGTTTTAAACTTGATTTTGCAGGGAAATTTGCAGAACCTGTCGGTGTAAAAATATGCGAGCACCAACGGCAACTAACTGAATCGTAATATGACACCAATACAGGCTTCGCGCATAAGTCAGAAACAACGCAAGAAACCCGGGTTTCTCTCCGATAAGCTCCCGCCCGGGTCCATCCAGCGGAAAATAGCTTTCGGGGCAGGCATACCACTTCTGTCACTGCTCATCTTATACCTGGTGGTCGATAACATCGTGATGCCGGTTCTTACCCGCCACGGAAGCGAATTCGAACTGCCCGATTTCACCGGGCGAAGTTTTGTCGAGGCTCAGGTCACTTTGAAGGATCTGGACCTCAATTTCGAGATCAGCTCCGAGGAATACTCGCCGGGTGAAGAGAAAGGCGTCATTCTCAATCAGTTTCCACTGGCAGGCACCCCTGTCAAGGCCGACCGGACCATCAAGTTTGTGGTCTCGCTCGGTCAGAAGATGTTACCAATACCAGATCTGGCCGGCCTATCCGTTCGACAGGCGATTCTGAATCTGGAAACCGCCAAACTGGAACTGGGTGAAATTGCCTGGGCGTTCTCCGATACTCTCCCCGAGCGCGTCGTTGTGTTCTCGTATCCTGCGGCTGGCACCGAAATTCCGTTGGGTTCACCGGTGAATCTCATGGTTAATCGGGGCCGGGCGTCCAACTTCACCTACATGCCCAAAGTCATGGGACTGACTCTGGACGAAGCCACCAAACGAATCGAAGACAAGCTTCTGAAGGTAGGGATTGTCACCCCCCGGTGGGATGAGAATTATTTGCCGGAAACAGTGCTGGAGCAGTCTGAGGAAGAGGGCACCGAGTTGGACGTCGGAACCGAAATTGATCTCGTGATAAGCACGACCGAGTGAGTATGAATACGTCACGGAACCGATCAGGTAATTTCTGCAACCTGTAACAAATTCCAAGAAAACAGCTTACACCAACGACTCAAGACAACAGAAGCGGTCGCCCGGTCACAAATTTCTTGCCTATTTCCTCCATTTTACTATATTGTTGGGCTATTTCGGCCTTATTGGCCGTTTTAGTGATTGCAGGAGTATACCCTTTTCCTCCGGCAGAAGCTTTAAGCGATTGGACGACAACGCATCTTGATGCGGATAAATTTGGATATGTTCGGACAGCTAACCGACAAACTTGAACAGACATTCAAAAAACTTCGCGGCCTGGGAGTTCTCACCGAGAAGAATATCAAGGATTCAATGCGGGAAGTCCGGCAGGCGCTGCTGGAGGCGGATGTCAACTACAAGGTAGCAAAGCGCTTTGTAGCATCCGTGCAGGAAAAGTCAATCGGTGCCCGGGTACTTAAGTCTATTGATCCCGGTCAGCAGGTGATCAAGATTGTGCACGATGAGTTGGTCGAACTTTTGGGTGGCAGTGCCGAGCCGATTGCTCCTGCCGACAAGGGACCTACGGTTTACATGATCTGCGGCCTGCAGGGTTCGGGAAAGACGACGCTGGTCGGAAAGCTGGCCCTTCAGAACAAACGCAAAAACCGCAAAGCCCTGATGGTGGCGGCCGATATATATCGTCCGGCGGCCGTCAAGCAGTTGAAGGTCCTGGCTGATTCGATCCGGGTGGAGCATTATTATCTGGAAGGTAAGAAACCACCCGAGATATGCGCCGAAGCCGTCAAGTACGCCGAGAAGAATTTCATCGATCTGGTAATTCTTGACACGGCCGGAAGGTTACACATCGACGACGAGCTTATGGTTGAACTGGAGGAAATCAAAAAGAGGGTTAACCCTCATGAGATTCTTTTGGTGGCCGATGCCATGACTGGCCAGGACGCGGTGAACGTGGCCAGAGAGTTTCATGAGCGTCTGGGTTTGACGGGCGTGGCTCTTTCCAAGCTTGACGGTGACGCTCGCGGCGGCGCGGCCCTGTCTATAAGGGAAGTCACCGGCTGTCCGATCAAGCTGGCGTCGGTTGGCGAGAAACTCAGTGACCTTGAGGCATTCCATCCCGATCGCATGGCTTCCCGAATTCTTGGCATGGGCGACATCGTCTCACTGGTGGAAAAGGCCGAAGAGACGATTGATCTGGAAAATGCGGCCAGGATGCAAGAGAAGCTGCTCAAATCAAAGTTTGACTTCGAGGATTTTCTCGAGCAGATGGGTCACCTGAAGAAAATGGGACCGCTGGATTCGCTGGTCGGCATGATACCGGGAATGGGCAAGGCATTCAAAAACATCCAGGTGGATGAAAAACAGATGGAGCGGATGGTTGCGATTATCAAGTCAATGACGCTCGAAGAGCGCCGCAATCCAACCATTATTGACGGCTCGCGAAAAAAGAGAATCGCCCGGGGGTCCGGTAACTCGGTCCAGGCCGTCAACCAGCTTCTGAAGCAGTTTCACGCGATGCAAAAAATGTTTGGAAATATAAGCAAAATGAAATTCAAGGGATTCCCGGCCGGGGTTAACCCTTTCAAACTTTAATAATGGAGGTTTTGGTTGGCAGTACATTTGAGACTTCTGCGAATAGGAGCTAAGAAACAGCCCTACTACCGAATTGTGGCTACGGATTCACGTCGTGCACGCGACGGTCGGTTTCTGGAAATTGTTGGAACTTATAATCCGATTACCAAGCCTGCGGAAGTGAAAGTGTTCGAGGACAAACTCACCACGTGGTTGGACCAGGGCGCCCAGCCGACTGACACGGTCAGGTCGCTTCTGACCCAGATAGGTTTTATCGAGAAATACGGCAAGGCCAAACGCGGTGAGGACGTATCTGAAGTAACTTTGAAAACTTCGATAACCGAGCGACCGAAGAAGACTCGCAAGATGAAGAAGGCGGCGGTCGCCAAGACCGAGGTAAAGGAAGAAGAGGTAACGCAAGAGGCTGAAGCAACCCCCGAAGAAAAGGAAGCTGAACCCAGTGATGAACCTCCGGCGGAAGAGTAATTCCGCCCGGAGCCGGCGGATTCAAGTGTGAACTTGTTCCCCGGTCTCTGTACGGTGTCTCAACTTCAAATTGTCTATGGAAAGGATGAAGTTATGAAGGAATTTGTGGAATTCATCGTGAAAGCCTTAGTCGACAATCCGGACCAGGTGGATGTGAAGGAAGTTGTCGGAAGCCGGACTACTGTTTACGAACTACGTGTCGGACAGGGTGACCTAGGCAAGGTTATCGGAAAGCAAGGCCAGACGGCGAAATCGATTCGGACCCTGCTGGCCGCGGTATCGGCCCGACAGGGAAAACGGGCCGTCCTTGAGATATTAGAGTAATAAGTGGCTGAAGTTTTCGTTACGGTCGGCAAACTGGGACGTACCAGGGGTGTAAAGGGCGAGATGTATATTATACCTAATACCGATTTTCCGCGCCGCTTTCTGGATATGAGTGAAATACACCTCAGGTACCAGGACCGGTGGGAGAAGGTTCACCTCGACTCATCGCGCATCGTTTCAGGACGACCGGTAATTAAACTGGAGGGAATTGAAACACCGGAAGAGGCGTCCCGACTGACGAACCGGGAAGTCGGCGTACCTAAAGATCAGGTCGTAAAGCTTCCCGAGGGAGCTTTCTGGATTTACGATCTCATCGGGTGTGAGGTATTGGAGGAAAGCACCGGCGCTCGCGTTGGCGAGATAGAAGCGGTTGAAACTTTTCCGGCCAATGATGTCTACACAATCCGGACCGCTGACGGAAAACAGTTACTTCTCGCTGCCGTCCACAGCTTTGTAAAGAGTGTCGACGTTACAGGAAGGAAAATTACAATAGATAAGGCCGGACTTATCGAGCCATAAGGGCCGGTATCGGATGAAATTTGAAATAATCACGCTTTTCCCGGACTATTTTGACCGGGCGCTGAAACAGTCCCTGATCGGAAAAGCAATTGAGAAAAAGCTCTTTGACATCGATATCATAAATCTGCGCGACTTCGCCACCGACAAACACCGCACGGTGGATGACACACCGTATGGCGGCGGCGGCGGAATGGTGATGATGCTTGAGCCGCTGGATAACTGCCTGAGGTCGCTCGGGTATTCGCATAGAACCGGCGGCCGTTCTCCTTCGGAAAAAGAGCGGATTGCGCTGACATCGGCGGCCGGCAGGAAATTCGGCCAGGCCCGGGCTATCGAATACTCGCTATGCGACCGCCTGACAGTAATCTGCGGGCATTACCTGGGCATCGACGAGCGAACCACAGAGCTTTACCGCATGGACGAACTGTCGATCGGCGACTATATCCTGACCGGCGGTGAGCCGGCGGCCCTGGTCATCATAGATGCGGTGGCCCGGCTGATTCCCGGGGTGCTGGGCAACTTCGAATCGGCCCTCAACGATTCATACATGGAGCAGCTTCTCGGGGCGCCATCCTACACTCGACCGGCCGAATACGAGGGCCTGAGGGTCCCCCGGCAACTGGTTGAAGGGAACCACAGTGAGATTGCGAGGTTCCGGAGGCGGGAAGCAATAAGAAAGTGCCTGATTAATAGGCCCGATCTGTTGAAAGGCGCAGATTTATCCGATGAAGAGATTGAGTATATAAAAAGCCTGGATGATAAAGTAGAATTAGAATAAATCGCGAAAGGGATACGACCAATGAAACGATTAGCTCAAATTGAAAAAAACTACCTGCGTGACGATCTCCCCCAGTTTGCTTCTGGTGATACCGTACGCGTGCATGTTAAGATCAAAGAAGGCGATAAAGAACGGATACAGGTTTTTCAGGGAACGGTGACGGGGCTTCGCGGAGGCGGTACCGGCGCCACCTTCACGGTCCGCAAGGTTTCGTCCGGCATCGGAGTGGAAAGGGTTTTCCCCCTGCATTCACCCAATATAGCCAAGATAGAGAGAATCCGGGCCGGCCAGGTCAGGCGCAAGAAACTTTACTACCTGCGGGAGCTGACCGGCAAATCGGCTCGTATCAAAGAGCAGATTATGGAGTCGGAGAACAACAAGACCGATTCGAAAGTGGAGCCTGCTGCGGAACCTGGCGAGGAGTCTGCCGAAGAGGAAAAGTAAGATCCGCTTGACATACAATTTGCAGAACGCCCGCAGGTCGGGCGTTTTCTTTGTAACACTTGAGGGAGTGTCACCGAGATTAGCGGAGTATCGTAAAAGTCGTATTGCCGTATTTTCGCTGCTGCCAGATCTCCCAGTTAAGGAAATCTATCTTCTTTGTTTCGGAAGTATCATGCTGACACAGAATCATACCGTCTTCGGTAAGAACATCATGCTCCCTGAGAACGACCAGAGTCCTGTCAATGAGCTGCTGGTACTGAGGCGGAGCAATCATGATAACATCGAATCTCCTGCCACGTGACGCAAGCTTTGGGATCGCTTCAAAGACATCCTCACACAGACATTCGAGTCGGTCAGACACGCCATACTTTTCCGCCTGACGGTTGATAGCCTCGGCCAGGATCGGCTCCACTTCTACTCCCAATGCTGCCCTCGCACCGCGCGACACCGCTTCAAACAGGTATGAGCCGGTGCCGCTAAAAAGATCGAGATAGCTCGCGTTCTCCAGATACGGGTTGAGAAAGTCGAAGATGGCTTTACGAAGCCGCGTGAGCGGGGGCCGGGTGATACCGAGGTCGGGGGCCTTTATCGGCCTGCCCTTCAACTGGCCGGCCACTACCCGAAATTCGTGAAATGCGTGCTTTTTACCGGACATAACTTGTCTACAAAAGTACCAAAACGACCCAATAAAATCTAATAAATTCCTCAAAGTGGGTCGATAGGTATAATAAGAGTATTTTCTTGCCTGAAGATTGTACTCTGGCCATTATATGAGAGCGTAGGATGTTATGAAAGACACAATCACACATTCCATGACCCATCTGGAGCAGATGTTGGCCGACAAGGGATATCAGGCCATATGCGGCGTGGATGAGGTCGGTCGTGGTCCGCTGGCCGGGCCGGTGGTCGCGGCCGCGGTTATCATGCCGGCCGACACCATTATAGAGGGAGTGGCCGACTCGAAAAAGCTGACCGCCCTTCAGCGCGAACGGGTCTTTGAGCAGGTGGTTGAAATGGGACTGATATGTTCGGTGGGCGTCATCGATCATGAAACCATCGACCGCATGAACATTCTCAGGGCCTCGCTGATGGCAATGCGAAAGGCTGTCATGGATCTGAGGCAGGCGCCGGACATTATTCTGGTTGACGGTAACTATCCCATACCGAACATCGAACAACCGCAGTTCGCGGTGGTGGGTGGCGACCGTCAGTGCCAGTCTATTGCCGCAGCATCAGTCGTTGCCAAAATAACGCGCGACAAAATCATGGATCGATATCAAGCTCTGTTTCCGTCGTTCTCTTTCTCCAAACACAAAGGCTACCCCACTCCGGAGCATCTCGAGGAATTAAGAGAACACGGCCCGACCGACATTCACCGCAAGTCCTTCAAGCCGGTCGCAGAGCTTGTCAGCAATTATGCCCTTTTCTAAAAAAGAGCCCGGTGACAACCAGAAGACAGTAGCTATCGGACGCCGCTATGAGCAGCTTGCGGCGCGCTATTTCGAGCAAAACGGCTACGAGATACTGGAGCGCAACTCGCGCGCCGGAAGAAAAGAGATTGACCTGGTTGTCCGAAAAGACCGGGTAGTGGCGTTTGTTGAAGTAAAGGCAGCTACATCCACCAGGTATGGCCACCCGGCTGAAAAAGTAGATAAGCGCAAGCAGGAACACCTTACCCAGGTGGCGCAACAGTACCTTCTGAAAAAAGAACTTCCCGATGTCGATTTACGATTCGATGTGATTACTTTCGTTGAAGAAAATCTTGAACACTTCCCCGGTGCCTTTGAGGCTACCGAGTAACTCTCGCGGCGGTTGTGATACTGTCCTGTCTTACCGCGGCAAGCGAATCCTCAACCTCCAGAAGCGAATCCACCAACTCCTGAACCATTCTTGTGAAAGGGTAAAGCCCCTCAGGGGCCTCGCTGTTGACTTTAACCAGCGTAAGAATGTCCTCTTCGGTTAGAGATGATGCCGCCAGGATTGAATCGCGGTACTCTGCGAATGCCTCCGGGTCGGAGCGAAAGGTGGCAGTGCCCACCCAGATCTTAGCCGTCACCAGAGCGTACTCCTTCTCCAGCGCAGCCTGCTCGGCAGCCTGTTTGCCGGTATAATGGAAGTAAGCATAGACAGCTGCGGCGATGATCACGAACGGCGCTATTCGCTTCAACCAGATCAAGATTGTACCAACTTTCCGTTGCTTAAGGGCGTAGAATTCAATAAGCTATAACTCGTGACCAGGCGGGTCAAGATAAACTTATGGAACTGAACTACCCCATTAAGCGGCGTAAGAGCCGGGCGGTTAAGATCGGCGATGTGATAATCGGCGGAGGATTCCCGATTGCTATTCAGTCGATGACCAACGCCGATACGCGCGATGTTCAGGCCACGGTAACTCAAATCAACCAATTATACAACGCCGGGTGCGATATCGTTCGAATTTCCGTCCTCAATCACGATGCCGCCAACAAGCTGAAGGAAATCAGAAGTCAGGTTACCAGGCCGCTCGTGGCAGATATCCATTTCCAGTACAAACTGGCCCTGAAGGCTATTGAGGCCGGGTTTGACAAGATCCGCATAAATCCGGGCAATATCGGGGCGGAATGGAAAGTGCGCGAGGTAACCGGTGCCGCCAAAGATGCCGAGGTGCCGATCAGGATAGGCGTCAATTCGCGCTCGCTGCCGAAAGACCTGCTTGAGAAGTACGGTCATGATGACCCCCACGCGTTCGCCGAGGCGGCCATGCGGGAGGTGGCGATTCTGGAGGATATGTCATTTGAGAACATCGTCATATCCGTCAAGTCCACCAACACACAGACCGCTTTCTGGGCCTATCACCTGCTGTCCGAGAGGTGCGACTATCCGCTTCACATCGGCATCACCGAAGCCGGGACGCTTCAAACCGGGTCGATCAAATCCGCAGTAGGAATCGGTGCCTTGCTGCTTACGGGAATCGGTGACACCCTCAGGGTATCGTTGACCGCCGACCCTATCCACGAGATAAAGATTGCCCGACAGATTCTAACGGCGTGCAATCTGCAACAGGAGGGTATCGAGGTTATCTCCTGCCCGACCTGCGGTCGCTGTCAAATCGACCTGATTGCACTGGCGGAATCCATCGAGGAGAAAACGCGCCACATAAGAACTCCTCTCAAAGTTGCGGTTATGGGCTGCGCTGTTAACGGTCCCGGTGAAGCCGCAGCCGCCGATATCGGCATAGCGGGTGGCGAAGGTAAAGGAATCCTCATCAAGAAAGGCGAGATTATCAGGCGCTTGACCGAGGCGGAACTGGAAAGTGCTCTTCTTGACGAAATCGAGTCGATAACGGGCGAGAAAGTCAGGCGCTAAACCACCGACGAAACCGTCCCATAGGGCAAAATGGAAGCTGAATATAATATCTCTATCAACAGGACATCCGGATGAACAAGCACTTTCTGATTATCACGATTCTGCTGGCACTATCCTTCGGACAGGTTCACGCAGAAAAACAGGTCCAGGTATCAATCTCCCCGTCGGTCGGATACAGTTTCGGAAAAACCGAATACATCTTGAACGTAGCTACCTATCGGGCGGATAACGATGGTAACATCATAACCGACCAGTTCGGAGAGCCGATAGTCTTTCGGGTCAAAAGTCAGTTGGAGTATCCGCTGGATGTAGTGTCGGTAGGTGCCCGTGTTCGCCTCGTTCCCATTCATGATCCCGATCTTTGGTCGATCGAGGCCGGTGTGCTGACCAATCTGAATGACCCGTCCAGCGCCATGAAAGATACTGACTGGGATGCCGCCGTCGGTTTCTATGACCTGACCAGGTGGAGCTATACCGAATCATCGGCTGAAATGAAATCACTGATGCTCGACATCGAAGCGACAAGGCGGATTCTGACACGTGGTCAGGTCCAGATATCCGTACTGGCCGGGTTCAGATACTACAAGTTGGAGCAGGACCTGTTCGGCGTGGACGGCTGGCAGCGTGTATTTGACCCGGTGACACTGACATACAGTGAACAGTTCTTCTTCGATGACCTCGCTGACACCCGGGTACTCTACTATGAAATTAAGTACACCATGCCGCAGATCGGACTGAGTTTGGCCACCGACCTGTCTCCCAGAGTCGCTGCTAAGCTAAAGACGGTCTTCACTCCGCTTTGGTATGAAGATGTCGATGACCACATCCTTCGAAACAAGCTCAGCACGTCCGATGGCACCGGCACCGGTTTTATCGGCTCGGTGAACTTACATTATGATATCAATACCGGACGACAGTCGGCTCCCTTTATCGACTTCTTTGCTGAGATGACAACCCTCACCGCGAGTGGCGATCAAACTCAGGAATGGTACGGCGATGACCCGGCC
Organism: Candidatus Zixiibacteriota bacterium; assembly: GCA_020348905.1. Lineage (GTDB taxonomy): Bacteria > Zixibacteria > MSB-5A5 > GN15 > FEB-12. The sequence continues at coordinate 744,923 of CP070756.1, read as the reverse complement.
TCCCCAAACGCTGATGACACCGGTCTTCGGATAGAGGGACTTCCCCATGAGGTCAACAGCACCCGGTTCCACATTGGTGTAAAGATCGGAATGTCCCTGTAAAAACAGTCAGGGTATTGATTTTGCGGAGGGCTCTTCTTAGTCGGCGGCGGAAGGTTTGGTCGGTTCGACCATCACCGATTTCTCCCGTTCCACCAATACCAGTCCCGGTTTCGCCCTGCGCGGTTTACGCACGTACTTGCGCTGAGTGTATACAACCGGAACCAGGGAGTCTTTTCGAGCTTTGCTGAAATAGGCAGCGATAGCGGCCGTTTCTTCTATCTCACGCCTCGACGGCTCAAAGGATTTGTTGGGATACTTCATTACCACGTGGGAACCGGCACATTGCTGGGTGTGAAACCACAGTTCGTAAGGCCGGGCGAACTCGAACGTGGTCCGGTCGTTGTCGGCACCATCGCGGCCCACAAATATAGTCAGGCCGCTTGATAGCACGTACGGGCGGTACGGAAGGCGCGGGGCCACCTCCCGCTCGGCCCGCTCACCCGGCAACAGCGACATAATCTCCGGCTCGTACTTCTGGCGAGCAGAGTCGAAATTCTGTTCGAGATCATTCTGGATTGCTGTCAGTCCCCCCAGCTCATCT
>CP070756.1:740046-744180 GCA_020348905.1 Candidatus Zixiibacteriota bacterium | reverse complement strand
GACAACTTCCAGATTTTCCACGGCACCGGTCGGGCTTCCCGGAAGATTGACAATCAGAGTGCGCCCGGCACTGCCCACCACCGCTCGTGAAAGAATGGCGTGCGGGGTCTTCTCAAACGAGGCCCGGCGCATCGCTTCCTCCATACCCGGAATACGCCGCTCGATAATTTCCATGGTCGCTTCCGGCGTAACATCGTTTGGTCCCAGACCGGTTCCACCCGAGACGAGTATCAGGTTGACTCTGTCCTCTCTGACCAGCTTTTTCAGAGTATCAGATATAACCTCTCTCGCATCCGGCAAAATCTCAAAGAAAGCCACTTCGTACCCTGACTTCTCCAGACGTTCTTTCAACTGCGGCCCGGTCCTGTCAGGACGCACGCCTTTATGTGACCGGTCACTGGCGATAATAATGGCCGCGTTGAAGCGGCGCTGTTTTGGCTCTTGTACTGACACTGATCAAGAATCCCGGCTTTTCAACCGGATTGCCTTTCACGTATCTGACTTTTTCCTGGTGAAAATCATCACTGTACGGTCACTTTCATCGTCAAAGCAGACGGTGCAACCTTCCATATCGAGCTCTTTGACCGGGACGGTTTTAATCTCAAAACCCAGTTCCAGGTAATTCTCGATCGCTTCCTCCAGGCGATGTCCCGAAGCGGTGAACTGCTGGACCCAGCCTTCCGAAAGCAATTTGTCAAGGGACTCGGCGGCCATCAGAGAAATCTCTCCTTCTTGTTATACAGCAGGAAAGGTAGCAAGCCCACAAGGTGCAGACAAGTTGTTTAGAACAGATCGTCGAGATCGTCATCGCCGCCCCCTCCAGGCAGCTCACCATGCTCCTGGAGGTATTGCTGGATCAGTTCGCTTTCGCGCTTGGTGTACATGGGATCTTCTTCCCACATGACCCATTCGGCATTGCCCGGCTCCTCCAGGCATTCCAGAAGGCTTTGACGGATATTGGCGGTTCCGGCGATACGGATAACCTTCTTTTCGGAATTGAGCAGTTGAATTACACCTTCGATATCCGGTGCTGACTCCACCACCTCGGCGGTCAACGGCTGCCATCGCTCCGGCGGCAGTATAACAGGTGTGATTCTCTGTCTGAGAAAGCACTGCAGACAGCGATGGGCCTCCGCGCGCGCCGCTGGCTCGGTCAGCGTCTGCTGAATGAGTTCAAACCCGGAGCGACGCTTCTCAGCAGTCAGCGTTTCCGGGACCTGACGCGCCATCTGAAACTGTTCGGCGGAAGTGGCCAGCGGTTTCGGGAAAGACAGATCCTGGTCGATTTGAGCAAGGCCGTGCCCGCCAAGATATTTATCGATCGCATCCGCCGCCTGTCTGCCCTCGGCAATGGCATCTATGACCGATGACGGTCCGCGGACCACATCGCCGGCAGCGAAATACCCTTCAAGGCCAAGGGCGGAGTGATCATCGGTCTTTAGCGTGCTCCCTGGTCCTTTTGACAAACCTTCAACGTGAGCCACAAACTCGGCATCAACTTCCTGTCCGATAGTAACGATAACGGTTCTGGCCGGAACATACTTGGTTTCGCCTTCATCGTACTGCGGATCGAAAATGCCCCGCTCGTTAAACACGGAGCTGCACTTCTTCAACTCGACTCCTGTCACGCAACCATCGACAGCGGTAAATCGTTTCGGCCCCCATCCGGGATGAACTTTAACGCCCTCTTCTTCGGCCTGGGCGATCTCCCAATCATGGGCCGGCATTTCTTCTCGTGATTCCAGGCAAACCAGGTCAACAGTCTTAGCACCTAACCGAATTGCCGTCATGGCGGCATCGATAGCCACATTGCCGCCACCTATCACAACCACCTCGCCTCCTAACAGAGGCTTTTGAGATGTTTTGGCTGCTTTCAGCAGTTCCAGGCCGGGATAAATTCCGTCTGCTTCCGCATTCTCAATCGGCAAAGCCTTGCTTGCTGACACGCCAGTGGCTACCAGGACACTGTCGAAGCCCTGTGATCTGAGATCGTCAAACCGCTGCTGGCCATCAAACCGGTAATTCATTTTGAATACGACACCGATCTTATCCAAAGCGTCCATTTGCCTGTTAAGTATGTGTTCGGGTAATCGGTATGACGGAATCCCGTAGCGAAGCATACCGCCCGGTTTTTCTTCCCGATCGAACACAGTAACATCATGGCCCAGTATGGTGAGATAGTAGGCTGCGCTGGCACCGGCAGGACCGGAACCGATAATCGCCACTTTCTTGCCGGTAGACGGACGCTTCTGAATTCGAGAAGAATCATCGTCAAAAGCGGTATCCGCCACAAACCGTTTCAGATCGCAAATAGCCACGGCCTGGTCGATTTCCTTGCGACGACACTGATCTTCGCACGGGTGGAAACATATATAACCGAGGATATCGGGAAACGGCACTCGCGATTGAATGATATCAAGAGCATTACGATAGCGGCCCTCGGCTATCGCTCGGATGTAGCGCGGGATGTCAATTGCGGCCGGGCAGTTCCCTATGCACGGAAGCGGCGAGTCGCACCTAACGGCAGGAACCCCTTCCTTGTCAAGTAAAGCTCCGGTAGGGCATATCTCAACACAGGCGCCGCAGAACCGGCACTGCGCTTCCAGCAACTGGCTACCGGTGAGCGTTCCGACCCTGATGCCCTCCTCCTGCCAGACCGCACCCAGAATGTCTGTGCTCTGGACCTTCTGGCAAATCCGCACACAACGAAGACACCCGATGCACAAATTATAGTCACGCTCATAGAGTGGATCGGCTTTGGTGGCAGGACGTTGCCGGGGAACATATCTTGGCGTATCACCGGGAATGCCAATATAGTCAGCTACCTTCTCCAGTTCACAATGTCCCAGTAATATGCAGCATCGCTCTTCCACCGGAACGTTAGTTGAGCAGTCGGTGCGGCTGCAGCCCTGCTTCTGGGCACAGGTAAGACAGGCATGAGGATGGTCGGTCAGCAGTTTGGCCAGTGCCTCCTTGCGCCGTTGAGTAACGGCAGGAGTGTTGAGCTGAATCGCCATCCCGTCTTCAACAGTGGTAATACACGAATTGACCGGCTTCGACTGACCCTCGATCTCCACCAGACACAAGTTACAGTGAGCATCATCGCCAGCTTCGGTTCCGGGTCTTTCGCCAACAAGCCTGGTCTCAACCTGATAAACCGCTTCCGTCCATCTTACCTCTCGCGAAGGTGGCACATCGGGGTGATGGCACATGCGGGGGATATAGATGCCGGCCTCGTCGGCTGCCTCAAGAACCGTCTTTCCCTCGACACAGCTAACCGACTGGCCGTCGATTGTGAACGTCAACGTGGCCATGTTTCTCCTGCTCAACGGCTATGATGCTCGGGCGTGTTACGGTCTCCAGACCAAATACGCGCTTACCATGAATGAGTGATGGCACCCGGGGTGCATGCGGTAACACACGGTAGCGGCGGCCGATCCGTAGTCGGCTTGCATGGGGCACAATCGTATTTCACTTTCTTGCGGTGCTCTTCTTTGACCGCCGCTACCTCATCATCATAGTCATCGATTATAATCTCAAACAGGCCTACCGGGCAGGCCTCGGCACAGGCGTGATGAGTACAGTCAATACACAGGTCGGTGTCGATCGTTATAAAGTACTCTCCACTGCCGTCCAGGTATCCGTAATTGGCTTTCATCAGCCGCCTTTCTGGCGCTGCTTTTCCACCAGCGCCTTGGCAAAGAGGGCCGCGCCCAGTGCCCCGGCAATCTGGGTATCGTATTTTGACTTGAGCGCCACCAGGTCCAGTTCTTTCTCCAATCGGGTCACAACCCCGCTGTTTTTGGCAATGCCACCGGTGATGGCAAAGTCTTTTTCCACGCCGATGCGCTCCAGCAATGATACGACCCGGTGCGCCATTGCCGAGCAGTACGCCGCCAGCACCCGTTTCGTTGACCAGCCTTCGCGAAGCAGCGACGATGCTTCCGACTTGGCAAACACGACGCAGGTTGAGGACACCGGTTCTGGCTCCTCATCGACATCGAGCGACATGTCGCCGACATCCTCGATAGAGACATTCAGCAGGTCGGCGAACACTTCCATTCCCCGTCCGGTACCGGCCGCACACTTGTCGTTCATCAGGAAGTTGGTCACTTTTCCTTTTTCATCGCAATG
>CP070756.1:723875-739946 GCA_020348905.1 Candidatus Zixiibacteriota bacterium | reverse complement strand
TTTGTCGAGAAACGCGGTCTGGCCGGGGTGCCATCCGATACCGACGGCAAAGGCAAGCACCCACGACTAAACCGCGATCGACTCAATGAACTCAAGAACAACCCGGTTGCCGCCGACGCCAATGCTCATTACGCTAAAGAACTCTCGCTTGATCTTTCGACGGTAACGCCCCACGTATCAGGACCGAATCATGTGAAAGTAATGACTCCGGTGTCACAGATGGGGGATGTGAAAGTTCATAAGGCTTATTTAGTGTCATGCGTAAATAGCCGGGTGCAGGATCTGGCCGATGCTGCCGAAGTAGTGCGCGGGAAGAAAGTGGCTGAGGGGGTGAAGTTCTATATTGCCGCAGCCTCCAGCGAGGTACAGGCCGAGAGCGAGCGACGAGGTGACTGGCAGGCCCTGCTGGCCGCCGGCGCTATCGAACTGCCTCCAGGCTGTGGACCTTGCATCGGACTCGGGACAGGACTTCTGGAGGACGGCGAAGTAGGCATCTCCGCTACCAACCGTAACTTTAAAGGGCGGATGGGCTCCAAGAACGCCGAGGCTTATCTCGCTTCGCCGGCCGTGGTAGCCGCATCAGCTATAACCGGATCAGTGGCGATGCCGTTTGAAATGGAAGCCAGTAAGATAGTCGCATCAATTCGTACAGCCGACAAAGTTAAGAGTGGTGCCGATAGCGTGGCCATTATTGATGGCTTTCCGGCCGCCATCGAGGGTGATGTCATATTCTGCCATCTGGACAACCTGAACACCGACGGAATATATCCCGGCAAGTATACCTACATCGATGATTTCACTGCGGAGCAGCAGGCCGGTGTAGTCATGGAGAATTATGACCCGGAGTTCGGCAAGCTGGTCAAGGACGGTGATATTCTTGTGGGCGGGTTTAACTTCGGCACCGGTTCCTCCCGCGAACAGGCCGCCACGGCTCTCAAGTATCGCGGTATCCGGTTGGTGCTGGCGGGATCGTTCAGCGAAACCTACAAGCGCAACGCTCTCAACAACGGCTTTCTCGCCATCGAAGCACCGGAACTTGTCAAAGATTTGAAGGACAAATTTGGCAATAATAAACTCAGCGTTGCCACTGGCTCTAAAGCACGTATTGACTTCACGTCATCGCAGCTGCAGTTTGATGGCCAGACGTATTCAATCAGTCCGGTCGGAGCTGCAGCACAGGAACTTATCGTAACCGATGGGTTAGAGAACTGGGTAAAGGGAAATTTGTAGAAAAGAAGTGGTAACCTCAGAAATGATGTGTCACCTTCGTTATAGCGATGGGTGAGAGGCGTGGAAGCGCTTTTCCGGGTAAATGGCGTGCTCAGTTTCGAGAATCTGTATAAGGTAGACCGGCCCGTAATCATCGCTCATCGGGGCGCATCGCAGGTCGAGCGTGAAAACACCCTCGAAGCTTTCCGTGCCGCAATCGACATGGGGGCCGACGCGATCGAGTTCGATGTTCGGCGAACCAGGGATAACGTTCTTGTCATCCACCATGACGCGTGTATAGCGAGTGGCACGGCCCCGATAAACGACCTGACCTACCCTGAGGCAGTGGACCTGGCGAAGGCCAGCAACTTCCACTTACCTACGTTAGACGAGACTCTCAAGCTCTGTCAGGATAAAGTTGCCCTCGACATTGAACTGAAAGAAAACGGCTACGAAAGTGACGTCATTCCATTGGTGGGACAGTATTATGACCTGGACCACGTTGTTTTCACTTCGTTTTACGACGACTGCGTTGCGCGATTAAAGGAGATCGCGCCGCAAATCATGGCGGGCTTGATCCTTGGCGTCGATCCACCTGCCACGCTCAGAACGCGGCTCAGCGAGTTATTACCATTGAAACGACTGAAGAACTGCCGGGCTGATTTCGTGGCGCCGAATTACCGGCTGTTAAAACCGGGATTAATCAGGCGTATGAGAGCAGCCGGTTACCCGGTGTGGGTCTGGACGGTTAATGATGTCAGCCTGGCAGATAGACTATCAAAAAGCAAAGTGGCGGCAATCATCACAGATACTCCCGATATCATCAAGCGCATTGCTGGGTAACGTGTCAACCTGTGGCCGTTCGAAATGCAAAGAAAAAGGAGACAGATACTGATGGATCTGTCTCCAACTATTTGGCGCACTCTGCTTAACGTATTTTCTACTTGGATGTGCCGGAACCTGAGTCGGTGCTCGGATCTTTCTCCGCTCCCTTGCTCATGCCCGTCGAAAAATGTCCTATAGATACACAGGCAATCTGGTTCGAATCCGCATCATATGTAACCGGATCACCCCACATGTGGGTCTCTTCATCAAGCCAGGCAAATTCTACAGAGGTAACATTTCTACCGAATAGCACACCGAGGTCCAGCCGCAGGACAGCAGGTCGGAAGAACTGAAGTCCATCGGGTCCAAACTCGAATACAATGAGCGCTTCGCCGTCTTCGGTAACTATCTTCGTCACCTCCACCGTAAAGGTGGTATCGTCCACGAACGAGTTGGGCAGTACCACGAAGGCCTCGATATTCTCGTCCTCACCAAGAGTGAGAACCCCCCCTTCGCTCGTCCGCAGGCGCGCCTGATGGAAGGTTACCTCAGCCTCCAGGATATCCGTGCGCTTGGCCAGGGCGTCATCGTAATAAGGCTGATCAAAGAAACTGACCCGCTCCTCGGAGTCAGTAACCTCGAACACCAATCCATTATCGCTACAACCGGCGAGAATAAGCCCCAGTATAAAGCCGCCTGCGGTTATCAGGCTGGCCATGATAGCCCACCTGTTAATACTCCAACGGTGGAATCTATGTTTCACGGTTGCTCCTCCAGTATGTGTCGGTGAGGTTCTTCACATCAATCCGGACCGACCGGCACATTAATCCACTGTTCCATTTCGGAATAGAGCAAGCACCGGGCCAATGGGCGAAATACCCACACCTGCCATAAGAGGGCCAACGTAGCCATCAGTGCGTCAATGGCTTAAGTGGTCCTGCAAACTTTGAACAGGGAGGTTCACGTTTGAAACGATCGGTAGATTTTCGAACGAAACATAGGGGGCCGTCAACACACTGTAGGCGCTTTTCTATAAATCTGCTGAATTGGAGCCCGGCGATCGTAACGAATTAAAAAAAGAGACAGGCTGAAAATCAGCCTGTCTCTACAACTTTGGAAATAACCAGCTCTAAACTTTACCAGGACGGCGGATCAGAAGGGCCAGGGTTATCCGGTTTGTTGGTGGTGGTAGTGCCGCCGCCAGAACCGGTTCCATACTTTGTAAAATGCTCCAGGCAAAAGGCCACCAGACCCTCATCATTCACCGCAAGGCACTCCTGTAGCTCCCACAGATGAGTTTCCTCATTGAGCCAGTAAAGACATACTTCCTCGGTCTTTCTGCCAAAATCTTCCCAGGCATTTACCAGCAATATTGCGCATTCGGAGAACACCAGACCATCAGGGCCGAAATCATACACGATCGGCATCTCGCCGTCAGAAGTCACTATCTTTATGACCTCCAGCTCAAAGGTGGTGTCATAGGGGAACGACTCCTCCTGAACCACAAAAGCGTCATAGGCCGTACCGTCGGTAGCCGGATCCTCACTTATTACGATCACACCGCCATCAGCGGTTGTAATAAAACTTTCGAACCACATAATCGTGTCGACCGATATATTGAGACTCTTGGCGAATGCCTCCGGATCATAGGGCAGATCGAAGAAACTCGTTCTATCCAGAGGACTAATTTCACCCACGCTGATAGGTCCGTCTCCGCAACCGGTCAATATAACCACCGAGCTAAATGCCACCACTGCCAGGAAAAGTACCAACGCGCCCCCTGCTATGACTATGAGGTTGGTCGGTTTGATTTTCATGGCCTCCTCCTCACTATGTAAAATTCTACTTACCCAAACATTGACCTTGCTGGTCATGGTTGTTTCAACATCGATTCAATATGAAGCAAACCTCACGCCGATGAACCAAAGATAGACACCTCTTCCCCTTGCGCTTACGCATTCCATTGAATTATAGTAACTTGGGTTGTGTGCAAGATTTGAGCGCCGGATGGTCAGAGGCTGGACGTCCGGTAATTACTCCACTCAATATAGGGTTTTCCCCATACTATCTGGTATGGTGACCACTGCGAATCTTTATGCTTGCCGAGCTGTAATCGAGGCGTAACTGAAATAAAAAAAGCCCGGAGCCTTGATGGCTCCGGGGCTGGAAGTTAACTGGTGACTCTCCTGCCAAATTTATTCGGCACCGTACCTCGAGAAGTGATCGACAAATATTGTGGCAATTCCGTCAGCATCGGCACAGTATTCTCCCTGGTAAACCCAGTTGCCGGTCTGGTCGTTAAGATAATACCACTTCAAACAGGTTTTCTTCTTGCCCAGCAGCTTGGCCACGTTCACCCTCAGCTCACCTGGGACTGAGAAGACCAATCCATCGGGCTTGAATTCATAAATCACCGCTACGTCGTCATTCTTCTTACTCTCCACCTTGATGATTTCCATGCTGATGACGACATCGGAATCAATTGCGCCCGGGTAGATTATGAATTCATGGAAATTGCCGGTGCGGCCCACTACCAGTTCCCCACCATCCATGGTGGTAAAAGTTGCCTCGCCGTACAGTACTTCCACGTCAATGGTAGACTCCAGTTCGACGGCCCTGGCGAAGACTAGTTCATCAAAGGGCTCGTCAAAGAAACTCGTTTCATCCTGAGAAAGGGTGGTATCGGACGAGGTTGCGGGGTTCTCGCTGCATCCAGGCAAGTATAAACCTGAAATCAAGGCGAATAATGCCACAAACGACACCATCAAGCCCCACCTTGCAGCCCTGGATTGTCCTAAGTCGTTTTTCATCTCTCTGTCCTTTCTCTTAGAGCTATTCTGTTGTTCTCTTCCTCTTTTCCAGGTCGATCGGGCCGGCGTCAATAGCCAGGTCCCGAATCGTTCCAGATAGAAGCAACGGCCGGGCCGGTGTTTCAAAAAGAATCAAGACGATTTTTGTTATTGGCACTATTGACTGGATCGCATCAACTTACATACCTGTGCAAAATCTGATTAGGGGGGTCATTTCGCTGATAACCAGCCGATTTCTCTACAAAACTATGGCCGCATTCCCAGTCCCAATTGACGAAAATCCATTAATTGCCCATCACCGGCCGACTCGAACTGCGGACCGCCGGGCATAAAAAAAACCGGGATCGCTTCGGCGATCCCGGGCTATCGGGTTTAACTTATTATGCTGCGTCCTAAATCATGGCCGACTTGTCTACTCCGTGCCATATCTGGAGAAATGGTGAATGTCGATAACAAACTGGTCGTCCGCGTTTCGATCGTAGGTTCCCTGGTAGATCCAACGGTTCTTGTTAAGATAGAAGAAGTCGATAGTCTTGGAACCCTCAGGCACCACCACGTTAGCGTCAAGAACCAGCAGGGCCGGCTCTGAGAATACCAGACCGTCAGGGCCAAACTCGTAGACGACGGTGGTCTTTTCGGGTGTATCTTCCAGGATGTAAATCGCCACGGTGAACCGGGTATCTTCCGGGAACGAGTTGGGAGCTATCACGAACGAGAAGACTGCGCCGTGGGCACTGATTTCTATTGTGCCGCCCTCTTCTACTGTAATGAAGTCTTCCGTTCTATAAGTAGCAACGAGTCCCTTTTTGGCAACCGCCCCATCGTCAAATGGTAGATCGAAGAAACTGATTTCTTCTTGTGATGTGTTGACATCCAGAGGCTTGTCACTGCAGCCTGGCAACCCAAAGGCGACTGCCAGAGCGAGGATCGCCACTAACGGCATAAACGACCGCCAGAGCGCAATCCGCTGTTTGCTTAGCCTGTCTCTCATGACGCTCTCCTCTCTTGTCGTCTCAAATATTCCGTGTCTTTTTTCGCCTAACCTTGGGGCCTCAAATGGACCTCTTTGGACGTTTCAGAATGAAGCAAGTCAACTGCCGTTGAATGAAAATCCCACAGCCAAACCCTGCCTTTTTCCCCTTCTCGATGAACGTCAGAACGTTATGCGCGTGTGCAAGTTTTGACAGTCCGGTTTTCAAATCTGATCGAAAAAAGAAGAACGGATGAAATTGTGGGATGATTCCTACATGCTGGGGGATTCACACAATTGGCTGCTTCCCACAACCTGATAGAGAGTGTCCGCGAAGTATGAGAAATAGGAGGACTCCAGCAACTGGTCCCACGCCGGCAGGCTGTTATTGCTTATGAAGTACTCCTTGAGTTCGCTCAGGATACCGAAGGCCTCTTCTTTGGAGGACGGATCCGTTTCATAGAGTCTGGCGGCCAGCTTGAGAATCAGCTCGAATAGATTCTGACTTCGGGCGTAGTCGAGAGCTTTGCGGTAACAGTCAGCCGCTTTAGCGAAATCACTGGTAATCCGATGATGTTCCCCGGTCAGGAAGATGGCTTCGTTCTCCGGAAGAATGGCCTTGTTAGCCGCCGCCAGTTCGGCTATTCGTTCTATCACCTCAAGGGCTTGCCGGTGATCTTTCTCACCAATCAACAACCGCGCCAATCCCACACAGGCTCTGGTCAGATACTCGGTCGAATCAACTTCTTCGGCCACACTGATGGCCTTCCGGTACCGGGCCTCGGCATCCGAAATGTCCCCCGCGAAAAACGAAAGTTCACCGAAGCGCACCTCGCACTCGGCAATCAATTCCTTGTCGTCAATATCTCTGGCAAATTCATGGACAAGACGAAAGCGATGCTCGGCCGACGCGGTTTCACCGCGCATGAGATCGATATCACCTAGATTTCCGACGGTATAGAAGTGTGCGTGACGATCATCAAGCCTTTCGAAGATTAGATCAGCGTGCAGGAACAACTCTTCGGCCTTTGTAAGCTTGCCGAAGATTCGGCAAATGTTGGCCAGATTGCCCGAGGCATAGGCCTCATTGCGCTTGTCACCCAGGCCGCGAAAGATCTCAAGGGCTTCTATTGTCTGCGTTTCCGCCTTCACAAAATTGCCGCGGTCCTGTTCTATGACAGCCAGGTTATTGCGAGCCAGAGCTGACCTTCGCTTATCATCTTTGTCCGATTCGGCCGCCTTAAGATAGACATCGGCCGCTTCGTCGAGCTTACCTCCTGCCCAGTAAGCCAGGCCAAGCCTGATCCTGGCCTCGGCCAGGATACTGCTATCATCAATCATCTCGGAAATCTCCACGGCGGTTCTGCCAAGCTCCTGGGCTTTGACAACATCGCCAGTGCGTCGTTCCGCCATGCAGAGTATCGAGAGAGCCATGGCACGCGCCTTGCCATCTTTATTCGGATCGGCGTATTGCAGGACCTTGTTCAACACTTTTCGGCAGCGGGTATATCGCGACTGCTTATATAACACCGAAGCTGTTTCAATTGCCGGCATAAGACTTTCACTGAACAGCCGCGCGCGCCTGGCAAACCTGCGCCACTCCCTCAAAAACCCGTGGGCCTGACTGTAATGCCCCTCCAGAGAGAGAAAATGCGTGTAGCTCTCATAGAATGTTAGCATCTCCGACGTTTCCAGAGCTGGTTTACTTGAATCGCGCAGAATGTTGAGACACTGATTGAAGAATTCCGAACCTTCCGTGAGAGCGTGTCTGCTCAGCGACTGGCGAGCGGCCCGAAGCGAGTAGCAGAAGCCTTTATCCAGGATTCGCGCCCTGAAGAAATGATAAGCCAGCAGAGTTACATGCTTGTCCGAATCTTTCTTCTCGACAATTTCCGCAAAGCGCCGGTGCAGAGCCCGCAACTGCGATTCGGGAATGCAGTGGTAAACAGCCTCGCGCATGGATGCGTGAGTAAAATTGAACCGGTTGTGATCCGGGATATGTTTCAAAAGGTCCTGCTTTGCAAGATTGCCAAGATGACTTTCGATAGCGGGGATATCGAGCTCGGGCACCCCTTGATGGAGAAGCCTGGCGGAAAAATCGCCGATAGCCACCGAGGCCGCCTTCATTATGGTTCGCTCCATCTCCGGGAGACTGTCGAAAACAGACAGATGGAGATCGGCCAAACCGTCCGGCACCGAAATCTTCAAACCGCTGTCAGCGAGTTCCCATCGCTGAGATACCCGATTTTTAATCAACTTCTTCTCGGCAGCACATTGCCCGAGAAACTGCATGATGAAGTGTGGGTTGCCCTTCGATGCTGACAGTACTCGCTGGAAAAGCTCCTCTTCACGCTTGCCATTCTCGAAATTGTCGGTAAAGTAAGTCCACCACTGATCTTCCGATGGGCCGTCTACGGCCACAACCTGTAACGACGAAACCGAATCGTCCGGCCAGTGTACAGATTCGAGACTTCGGGAGATGATGACAAACATCAGGGGCGGGTCGGCTTTCGTTTCGGCCAAGGACGTGACGAGAGTGCGGAAGAATTCATCGACCATATCGAAATCGTCGACGATCACGAGACTGGGTGTTTTCACCAGTGTCGTAATGAGAGTCTCAAACAGCTCTTTAATCTTGGCCGATCTGAGATCCGGGGTCAATCCGCGCGTCCAGCGGTTGTCTTCGACTTCCATGTTCAGAAAATCAGCAAGCAGGGGCAGCCACTTTGACTCGATATGGCTCTTGATGAACCTGTCCGTGTCGGCCGAGCGGAGCGAAGCGTTTCGTTTGATGAGTTCGATCAGTAACTTTTTCGAGAGCCAGCCCCGTTCAAACAATCGGGCGTCCTTGCCAGACAACTGAACCGGGTTAATTTCGGAGTGGTCATGGCAGAAACTGGTCAGGAGAGTTGATTTACCGCAACCGGCCGGGCCCGTGACAGCCAGCAACTGCCGGCTACCTCGTTGCGTCTCCCGCCAGGCAGTCAACAGCGCCGTCGTTTCATCTGCCTGGCCAATTACGAGGGCAGATCTTTCTTCGACTACGGCCCTTTCAGATACTCCGGTAAACCTGTGACATGTGATTTTGTCGCCGATTCCTTTCAGGTTTAGAACAACCGGTTCAGTCTGCACCTCGTCGGGCAGTTTCTCCCTTAGAGCCGCGCCAATAATGATCTGGTCCCAGGCCGATTTCGACATCAGGCGCGCGGCCAGGTTAATGCCATCACCCATGACCGTATATTCACGACGTCGTTGAGCACCAACATCACCACAGAACAGCGGTCCAATAGCAAGGCCGATTCGGATCCGGAAGGATTCGTCAGAAAGTCCAACAAGCCCGCGCGCGCACAGCAGGGCATTTATCTCATCGTTTTCGCGCTTGGTCGGCGCTCCAAATAGTACCAGTAACTTGTGGCCGCCCTTGAAGGGATCTATTCGGGCGATACTTCCATGGAACTGCCGGACGATCCCAAACCCCTCTCCCAGCTTAGCGTTTAAGATTTCGACAGCCCTGATCGGGTCATCGCCTTTACGCCTCATATTGTTCTCAAAGTTGGCGAAGAGTACGACCACCTGTCGATGCTCCCCCTGAACGGACATAGAGCTCACCGAAGTTTCAATCTTCGCCAGTACGTCCTGTGGTAAGTACGCCTTTAACAAGTCGATGTTATTAAGAGCCGAATCAGGTTCGGCATGGTCGGTGAATTTCTGCGTTGGTGGATTTGTGAAGCGAGGTACGACCACCTTGAAATCGCCGTCCTTTGAAACAAGCTCCTCGCTTTCAGAAACTCTGCGTGCCAGAGCCGGACCAACGACCAGCTCATTGTCACCCGCTATATCACACGCCTGGTAAACGATTTCAAGAATGTTGCCCAGCGGTTCTGCTTCCAGACGCCGCCCGGGATCACCCAGCGAGGCCAGGTAAAAACAGCCGGTCTCGGCCCCGGCGTGCACGCTCAAATGACATCGGTCTGCCAGCTCCGGGCTCGAATTGACCGACTCTACCGCATCGAGGATATCGTAAAAGAAGCTTCCCAGGTCAGGCTGATTCGGAAAGTAGGCCCAGAGAGCATCACCGGCAAATTTCAGCACGTCGCCCTGGTAGCGGAAAATGACACTGGATACGGCCTCAAAAAAGAGATTCAACACGGCGGTGAGAATTTCGGGCCCTTCTTTGCCGCGGGCCGATAACTGCTGCGTAAGTGACGTAAACCCGGAAGCATCGATGCAGACAATGCATCCTTCGTATTCTCCGACCACATGTATCTTGTCCGCAGGCGACTGCTGATACCAATCAAGAATTGTCCGCGGAATGTAAGGTGTCAGATTCTTGTGAGAGGTCTTCAAATCACCCATTGTAAACAAGGATCCTAACAACAAAGAGAATCGCGATGTGGATAGCCTGATCCAGATAGAAAGCCTGTTTGGTGCCGTTGAATTTGAAGGCTTTCAGATAATCCTGAAGCCAGTGAGCGACAAGAATTACAGCCAGCACCGCCACGGTGGCGACACTGAAAAATCCATCGCTGCCGTTGTGCCACAGGCCGAGAAAGAGCGAAAGCGCCAAAACCAGAGTATATAGAACCACATGGTAGGTAAGGATTTTTGTCGATTCCTGTTTTCTTTGGGCCACGCGATCGCTCTGAAGTGCAAAATCGCCGAAGAAATGTCCCAGTATCAGAAAGAATAACAGATCAACCACCCGACTTCTCCCTCGTTAGTGGCAGACTCACTTCAAAAACAGTGCCCTGCCCGACCTCCGAATTCACCTTGATCTCACCCCCGTGTGCCTGAACAATCTTGGCTACCGACATCAATCCGATACCATGTCCGCCCTCTTTCGTGGTAAAGCGCTCCCTGAACAACTTGGGAAGGTACTCCTGCTCAATACCCGGACCGTTATCGGAAATGCTCATCACGGCGCGATTCGACTCTGTCAACGTCTTCATCTCTACCACGATACGCTTGTCATCTATTCCTTCACGCGGAGCGAGCGCTTCGGCCGCGTTCACCAGCAAGTTGATTATTACTCGTCGAATCTGATCTTCCTTCAAAAGCAGCGATTCCGGGAAGTCCTCGGCGACATCATAATCGAATTTGATTGATTGGAAAGCCACCTGGGAACGGCAGAATCGCATTAGAGCGTTGACCGTTACGGGCAAATTCACCGCACGGAGCTCACTCTTGTCGTCCCGGTATATCATCATGTTCTCAACGAATTGGACTATCTGTTTGGAGGAATCGCTGATGGCCTGGAACGAAGCGGCTATCTGGCTCTTCTGCTCGTCCGGTACCTTGGTCAGCGCGAGCTCGACGTTGCCGATCAGCACACCCAGGTAATTCTTGAGATCATGGGCCAGCTCGCTGGCTGTTTCCTGGGCACTCTCGTACTTCTCAATGTCCACGATCGTCTGGTTGAGGACCTTCAGTTCCGAGATATCCTGGCAGATTATCAGGTTCAGGACATTATCGGCGTAGCCTGACAGAGACGTTATTGACAGGTAGACCGGGAAACTCTCTCCATTTCTGACGCCTATTACCTCACCATGCCAGGAGTCGGTTTCTCTTTCAAGCAGGTCGGGAAACCCGAAACCGGAAAAGAGGTAAGTGATGTTAAGGTCGTCGTCGGGATCGGCAATCTCAAACATTCTCGTCGTGGCTTTGTTCATGCGGAAGATATCGCCTGTGCGGGTTGCCAGAAGTATGGCCGACGGAGACTGATCGATCACGCAATCGAGAAACGAGTTCAGACGCATCAGTTCCTCGTTACTGGTCGTCAACAGCCGGTTATTCTCCTCGAGCTCCTCCAGCCTCGAAGAATCGGATTCTCTGAGCTTGCTGCTCAGGCTTCGAAGCACCCGGGTTGCCAGAGCCGGTTGTTCTCTAATCACCTTCTCGAAATTGTCTCTGGAGAATTCCAATACCTCGCATTCCGAACCGGCAACCAAGGTGGCAAACCGGGGAGACTCCTCAACCAGCGCCATCTCACCGATGAAGTCGCCGGGGCCGCGCATGGCGATCAAACGCGGTGCGACTTTTTCGCTGCCGCTCTTGAGCACCCGCACGGTTCCCCTGAGAATCAGGAGCATTGTGCTGCCCGGTTCACCTTCGGTGAATATGGTTTCTCCTGGTTGGTACTCTTTACTTAAAGAGTATTCCTCCGCGAGGCGGATAAGAACCAGGTCCAGGGCAGGGTTGGTCGAGCTCAGGTTGTTTATCCGCATACTTTTAGATATCGGTAAATGAGCGCCAAGGCTTAACTTTGCGAGGTTTCACGGCAACGATTGCGGAGGGGCAAGCCCTCTGCCTTATCCTGCCAGCATGATGCGTTTCAGTATGAAACAGCAGGTGAGGACCCGCCCCCAGTCCCGGCGCAAGCCTGAGACCGATCTCTTTATCTTCTTTGAAGTTGGAGCACTATGTGGTTCTGAGGGAATATCCTTCCCGGATAGAGCTTAACCGGGGATCTGCTCACACCACCTTGCCACCGCCTGCCGGAAGCAATCCCTCTTTTCAGTCCAGTTCATAAAAGGTGCCCGTGATATCTCAACCTGCATCCACGGCATCTCGGCTGCATGAGATCGAATGATATAACCACCTTTGAAAGGAGAGTTCACCGTTACCCTTTGGTCGAATTCTACCGCAAAGCAATCAACCATCAACTCCAGCCAATCAGACGGACAGGTTTCCCCGGCATTGCTTATGCAGATGGCAGGACGTTCCTGGCCTGGCATCGGACCAATGCGCGGTCCGACCGCGGCCATGGTGTGGCAATCGAGACCCAGCATGATCCCCGCCTCGGGTGTGCGGAGTCGTGCGTGATATGGATGATAGTAACGTTCCAGAAGAATGTTGACGATCTCATCACTCAGCGGCGTGCCATATACGGGCACATCCCAACAAGTATGAGTCTTGACTACGCCATCGGATCGGCGGTCGGCTTCGGGCCGGTTCATATCCACGAAAGCGCGCGCTATATCGGTAGTCACGAACTGCTGTACATGGTCCCGCACGGCGTACATCTCCGCTGCACCTTCGTCTCCGTCTTCGATTATCTGCTGTGTTGTAAGGAGATTTATCGATGCAACTTCCGGCGGCACTCCCAACCCGGCGTGGGGAACCGAGATCAATAGAGGAAGACTCATCGATGCGGGCCTCCGGCCGCTCCATCCCGACGCGGGTCGGCCACCCCGGTAAACAGATCACGCTCGCGGACAACCATCTGGACGCAGCCCAGGTGGAAGGAATACGGTTCCCGAATGTCCACCGTGAAACCGTGACGCTCAAGAAATTCCGGAATATCATCTCGCATCCGCGATGCTTCCAACGATACTTTCCCCTCCATGTCGCAGTAAAAGCGCGGGGCGTCCACCGCTTCAAAAGCTGACTGACGGCGAAGACGTAAAAGAACCTGAAGTATGGACGGTGCAATTCGCTCACTTCCGGGCGAGCCGATAACCAGCCATGGTCGACGTCCCTCAAATACAATTGTCGGTGCCACGCTGGCCCACGGGACAGCGTTGGGGCGCAAATAGTAGGGGTGGCGAATGTCTTCCTGTTCAAAGGCTATTAAGTAGTTATTGTATAGAAACCCCAGCTCCGGTGTGGCCACACACGCTCCATAGATACGTTCAATGGATTGCGTCAGACTCACGGCGTTGCCGGCTTTGTCCATAACTGAAAGATGAGTGGTCTCACCCTCAGTGCGAATTCGCCGCGCTATTTTTCTGGCGTAGTCAACACTGAGCATCCGTTTCTTGGAAACCTGGGCATAGAAGTTGGGATCAAAGGGGCGATCCAGACGGTCACGGTAGGCCTGGTTCATAATTTTGGCCAGTAACAGAATTCCCTCTGGTGAGTCAATGTTGCGCATTTTAACAGGCAATTCGCTCAGGATATTGAGCATCTCGACCAAGGTACGGCCGGCGCCGGGTGGTGGAAAAGTTACAACCCGTTTGTTTTCAAACCGGCATGACACCGGCCTCCGTTCGATCGGCCAGCGCAATTGAGCCAGGTCATCTCGTCTGATCAACCCTCCGTTTTTGACCATATCGCGATGAATGAGCCGTGCTATCTTACCATGATAGAAATCGTCAATTCCTCTATCGGCCAGTCGCTTGAGCGTGGCCGCCAGAACGGGTTGCCGGAAACGTTCCCCGACCCGGTAAGTTTTGCGTCCATCCCGAAGGAAGAGTTCAGCCGCAGGGCCGTTTCGCAGACGCTTGCGCACCTTTCGGGCCAGCGATCGCTGAAGCGGCGTTACCTCGAAGCCACCCTCGGCATACTCTATGGCCGGCTCAAGCACGCTTTTCCATGGCAGCGACCCGTATCGTCGTAAGACGTAGTCCAGGACCCTGGGCGTACTCGGTACGGTAGTGGCCCGGTAGCCGTTGCGACACTCCTCCACCGATAATGTACCGGGAATTGCACGATGGGGAGCATGAGATGAACCGTCGATTGCTACTGTCCGGCCGTTTCGCGACAGGCAAAGCAGCATCATTGTCTGGCCGCCCAAGCCGGAAGAAGCCGGCTCACAAACGCCAAGAGCGAGGGCCGCCGCTACAGCTGCGTCCACTGCGTTACCCCCGCGATGAAGCATTTCTACACCGGCCTCAGTAGCGAGGTAATGCTGAGTCGACACCATCCCTTCAGCGGACACCGAGACCCGCTGGGGTGTTCGCGTACCGGGACCGCTCAGCTCGATAACATCAGGATCCTCTCCCGCAACTCGCTTCTTTTTCAATACCTTACCCTTTAATCTGACTGGCCAGAAACTGGGCCAGCAAGAGCGTACGTTGTAGCAGGCTTATCCGCAGGATCGATTCCTGCGGTGTATCGATATCATATGCCACCGGCCCAATCCCACAAACGGCACTTGTCCGACCCGATATCAAGCCGGCCACCGACGGGTACAGCGACGATTCAAAGCCCAGGGGAATCTCCCATTGCGCTGCCACCTCGGTCAATGACTTGACAAGGGAATCATTCATCTTTCGTTTTTTCATGGGTGGCCGATCAGACAACAGCTCGAGCTTACACCGAAACATGCCCGTGTCCAGAATCTCGCGCATCTTAGTCTCCGTCTCATCGGCTAATGCCACATCAGCATAGCTTACCAGAACAGTTCCTATCACCCGATGAGGCAGAAGACGCGGGAAAGCCTCGGTTCTCAACTCGGATACGGCCACGGCCAGACGATCGGCTCGTGAGGAAAGTTTGGATAGTAGTTCCACCCTTGAACAGAGCCACTCGAGAACATCAGGCCTTCGACCGGCCCGACCGAGACGACGCGGTTCGTCTTTGACTATTAGCCGATACTTGCGCCAGCCTCTGCGCTGGGTTATCATCTTGTTTTCCGGGTTGCCCGGACGCAACACCAGTACCTTCCGGGCCTGAGCGGCTGCCGCCTTAATGGTTTCCTTACTGTGAGCACAATCGCGACCCTCGTCGGTGTAGTATAGAACTCCGAGCGGCAGTTTCCGCAAAGCACGCATGCTTCTCAACGCTCGCAACGCGTATTCCAGCATTACCAGAGAACCCCTGGACATCCCTATCCCCTCGCCGTAAAGCCTCTCTGGATCACGGCGGAAAGACTGAACCGCCTTCTGGGGATCCATTCGGATATCCATATTACCGACAAGCAGAATGCCCCCTGCAAAACCCTTCCTTGTCTCATATGTCTCAACATAGGGTTTGTCAGAAAACTCGCGGCATCTCTTGAGAGCCAACTCCTCGAATATCCTTTCTAATTTTGCCATTGCCTCGTGCAGACCCACAGGGTCGTAGGTGCGACTCGACAGGGAGACCCACTCCCCGACGCGACGCTCGAGATGTTCACGTCGCTCAACCAGAAAGGAGAAGATCTGATTGCCCACATCTGCATCTCTCACCTGAATCTGAGGTGGCGTTGGGGTACCGAAATAGCGTGCCGAGGCAACATCCACCAGACGGTTCACCAGAGCGGGGAAATCAAGCCCGGCCTGCGCGGCACCCACCGTGTACGAACCATGCTCGCCAAGGCTCGGTAAGCTGTTTATTTCCAGCACGTAGAAGTTCCCGTCCTTGTCCATGCGCGTATCGACTCTGGCACAGTCGTAGCAGCCCAGGGCGGTAAAGGCACGACTGGCCAATTCCCTGACCGTTTCCAGGCGTGCCTCATCGAGGTTGACTGGGCACTGGTAACCGATCTCTCTCCCTGAGCGCTGGGTCTTGTCTTCATAGGTGTAGATGCGAGGACCGTCGCCGAATATTAACTCC
>CP070756.1:716810-723775 GCA_020348905.1 Candidatus Zixiibacteriota bacterium | reverse complement strand
GAGGGTTTGTTGTTTCAAGGGCGAGTTGGTACCTATCTGCTCGATCATATGTACGTTAATTGCCCAGAGAGCCTGGAAGTGGTCCGCCTCCGCACCGATGATCAGCTCAGGACCACGATTGAAGACTTCATGCGCGGCAAAGAAGCCGAGCAAGATTCGTCAAAGATATTCGACGAGCCTCCACCTGCCGAGGATACCTACTAACCCCGGTTAAAACCTAACCTCTGCACGTAATGTCAAGAAGTCAGTCGCAGGCAATTCTCGGCAGATGATGCAAAATAAAAAGCCCGCCGGGGGCGGGCTGATGTAGTGAGGATAGAAGGAGGAACTGTAGTCTATACAATTCGGGTCGGGGTTAACCAGTGTCAACCACCGATGCCGGGACCCCGCCGGGATCCGCCCGGCTTCGGTCCTTTGCCGCACCTGGAATCCTTGCAGAGTTGTTTCAGCTTATCAATCTGATCCTGGGTCAATACCGACTTGGCTTTCTGATGGTTCGCGTAACGCATCTTTTGCATCTGCGCTTTGAGTTCAGAAACCTCGTCGATAGCGGCATTAACCTCGCCTTCATCGGCTTCGTCACGCATAAGCGCTTTGAGCTTTATCTGAGCTTTCTGAAGCTCGGCCTTTCTATCGACATGCTCCATTCTGAACTCGTCCATCATATTCTCAAGCTGATCGCGCTGCTGATCGGTCAGATTGATTTCGTCTCCCATGGCAAGGATACGCTTGATGCCCGGGGCGTCACCACGCATGCCGTGGCCGATACCGCGGTGCTTGCCTTGCGCTCCGAAGCTGTGTCCGTCGCAACATCCGGGTGGGCACGGGGCGGGCTGAGCCACCGCGATGGTAGCAGCGGCCAGGGTCAGAATCAGGGTGAGGGTCAGTAGTTTTTTCATGGTTGTCTCCTTTCGTTTATTTAAATCGAATCTTCTTCGATGAAACTGTCCGCGTCGGGCCGGGGCATGCGTCTGCCCTGACCGGGTCGACCACGGTGCCGGCGAAACTCACTCAGTTTACCCAGCGCCTGGGCCTCGAATCTAGTCTGGAATACCACCAGTTTCCCGAACTGCTCGGCCGTCAGAAGGGGGCGCACCTGATTGTGGAACATGCGCGTTTGTTCAAGCCGGTCACTTTCCAATTTGTCGAGCTTACCAACAAAGCGCTCAATCTCATCTTCGGAAAGCACTTTCGAGCGAATCCCGCGGGCCAGACTGTCCGCGGTAGACATGTGCTCCCTTACCCGGAGAAATGTCTTCTTCCGGTGGTCATCGAGGATGCCGATAAATTCGTCCACTTTGTCCTCGTCCAGCTCCAAAAACTGGAGGAGTTTCTTCTTGCGGATTTGCTCGAATTTTCTGGGACCCGGGCCGAAACCGGGGTGCCCACCCATGCGATCCGGCATTGGCATATCCGGTGGGGGCGTATCATCATCGGCCTGAGCCATCAGATCGATGGGATCGCCCTCAGGAGGCGGCGCTTGAGTTGGAGTGCGGTCAATCGCATGAACAGCCAAGCTTATCAGCATCAGTGCTATAATGTAAATTAACGTCTTGCGCATCAGAGTATATCCTCTACATCAAAGTTATTTTCAAGATACTCCAGCTCTTCGTCGGTGAGGTCTTCGGCAAGCATCTCATAGGAGGCCGACTGGTGGAGGATGTATGCGACCGCGTTTTCATCGAGGGCGTCCAGTTCTCCATTCACAAAGATCACCCACGTGCTGTCCTTAGGAGACAGATCGGCCTGACCGTTTCGGTCGCCAAACCCTCCCACCATGTAAACAATAAGCGAAATGCCCACCAGCAGGAACATGGCGGCTGCAGCCGGAACCCAGGCCTTCCAGGAAGCACCAACCTCGACCACCCTGTCAAGCTCGCGCAGGTCAATCCGCCGATCGATATTCGAAACGGCTGCCTCGATAGTTGCCCTATCAAGGCGGAACTCATCATCGGTGCCCATGCTTTCCGCAAGCGATACCAGCTCGGACCAGAATTTGCGGCAATCATCGCAGGTATCCAGGTGCTTTTGAATCTCATCCGGAAGCTGATCGGAACCGACCAGCAACATCAGTTCATCTTTTATCTGTTGACAATTCATTGCGCCCATCCTTCCGCAAGGGCAACCTCGCGCAATTTTTTGACGGCTTCCCGATACAATGTTTTTACCGTACCGAGCGCCTTATCCGTATGGCCGGCGACCTCTTCAAAAGAAAGCTGTTTATAGAAACGAAGCTCAAAGACCAGTCTTTGCTGGGGCGGCAATTGGGACATGAATGACAGTATCCTGCCCTTGAGTTCTTTTTGCTCCAGTTCTCGCGCGGGGTTTTCGGAAGCAACCTGTTCGGTCAGGCTCCGGTCACCGACCTTGCGGCCTTCACGTTTTAGATAATTGAGACTCTTGTTAGCGGCTATGCGGTAGATCCAGCTGTAGAAGCGGGACTCGCCCTTGAAACTATCAAGGTTCTCCCAGGCAGAGATAAAGGTATCCTGGGCCAGGTCGAGGGCGGAGTCTTTTTCCTGGGTCATCTTGTATGTTAAAGCCACTACCGGGTTCATCATAATCCTCACGATTTCTGAGAAAGCCTGACGATCTCCTTGTCTGGCCTGCGCCAGCAGGTTGTTAATTCGGTCATTGTCTATTTTCACCATCCGTCTGCTTTCTGCTGGTAAGACATTCTCTGGCAGAAAAGGATTAATCGGGCCCGGTGACAAGCAAAAAAAGGCCGGAAAGAATTCCGGCCTGAAAATGCTATGTTATTGAAAGGCTTAGTCTTTGCGGCTTCTCTCGAGTACTTTGACGTATGAGTTGAAGTCCGAGAGCACTTTGCCGGCACCCCTGACGACGCAGGTGAGCGGATCCTCGGCGGCGTTGACGGGCAGATTGGTTTCCTGGCGCAACCGCCGGTCCATACCGCGCAGCAAGGCGCCACCGCCAGTCAGGATAATGCCTCGCTCGAGAATATCCGAGGCCAACTCCGGCGGGGTTCTTTCGAGCGCCTGACGAACGGCTTCGACAATTATATCGATAGTCTCCGCCAGAGCTTCCCTGACCTGCACCGATGACAGCTTCAGGTTTTTCGGAACGCCGGCTACCAGGTCGCGCCCTTTTATCTCCATCGAGAGTTCCTTGTCCAGCGGGAAAGCGGAACCGATCCTGATCTTTATCTCTTCAGCCGACAACTCACCGATCAGCAGATTATAGTTCTTTTTCAGGTACATTATAATGGCTTCGTTAAGCTCATCACCCGCCACACGGATAGAAGTATCGTTGACAATCCCGTTCAAGGCGATGACGGCAATCTCCGAAGTACCACCGCCGATATCGATTATCATACTACCGGAGGGTTGCTCGACAGGAAGTCCGACACCAATGGCGGCCGCCAT
Source organism: Candidatus Zixiibacteriota bacterium (assembly GCA_020348905.1). GTDB lineage: Bacteria > Zixibacteria > MSB-5A5 > GN15 > FEB-12. The sequence continues at coordinate 720,389 of CP070756.1, read as the reverse complement.
CGGCTCCTGAATCAGGTAGACTTCCCTGGCTCCGGCGTTTTCGGCCGAATCACGAACGGCGCGTTTCTCGACCTCGGTAATTCCCGATGGCACCGATATTACCACCCGGGGTTTCATCAGGAACTTGTGCCTTACCACGCGGCGAATGAAGTCGGCTATCAGACGCTCGGAGATTTCAAAGTCGGCAATAACACCATCTTTGAGCGGCCGGATAGCGGCAATACCACCGGGGGTACGTCCGGTCATTTCCTTGGCGGCCGAACCTATGGCGAGAACGCGACCGGTTGATTTTTCGATGGCTACAACGGATGGTTCGTTTAGTACGATTCCCTGACCACGAACATACACCAGGGTGTTGGCAGTTCCGAGGTCGATACCGATGTCATTGGAGAGGGCGTCGAAAAGTCCCAAATTAAGTCCCTTTAATCTACTTCCCGATTCCGTGGGTTTTTAAGCTGCTACTAAACTTATCGTTACAAATCGCCTAAAGTTTATTGCCTTCGCTCAAAAAGAGCAAGAAAAATAACACCTCACCCGTTTTCGGCCGGCTTCTGCCTAACCCGATAGGAGTGTAAGAAAGACTCCAGCGGCTACAGCCGAACCAATAACGCCGGCCACATTCGGCCCCATCGCGGGCATCAGCGGGTTAACTTCGCCCTTGGTTTCGTCGGAAACGAATTTCTGAACCACGCGGGCCGCCATCGGTACCGCCGAGACACCAGCCGCCCCAATGCACGGATTGATTTTCTTGCCGGCGGGAAGAGCCAGGTTGAGCAGCTTGGCAAACCAGATACCACCGGCCGTGCTGAAGGCAAAGGCCACCGCCCCCAGGACCAGTATCAGCAGGGTGCGGTAGTTGAGAAATCCGGGGCCTTCCATCGTGGCGCCCACCACGAGCCCAAGAAACAATGTAACAATGTCAATCAAAGAACCGCCGGCTGTCTTTCGCAGCCTTTCGGTCACGCCGCACTCGCGCAGGAGGTTGCCAAACATCAGCATACCAATCAGCGGGGCGGCTGAAGGAATTGCCAGTGAGGCCAGGATTCCCGTGACGATAGGAAACAGTATCGCCGCGGTTTTTGAAACCGGAATAGCCTGCGGCATATCGATGGCTCGCTCTTTACGAGTGGTGAACATCCGCAGGATAGGCGGCTGGATTATCGGCACCAGCGACATGTAACTGTAAGCGGCCACGGCAACGGGTCCAAGCAGATGCGGCGCGAGCTGCGCGGTCAGGAAGATCGATGTCGGGCCATCGGCACCACCGATGATTCCGATGCAGGCAGCCTCTTTGAAGTCAAAGTTGAGAAGATAGGCGGCGCCTAAAGCGGCCACAAATATTCCTAGCTGCGCCGCGGCTCCGAGAAGGAACGTCAGGGGACGCCCAAGAAGGGGGCGGAAATCGGTCAGGACACCTACCCCGAGAAAGATGATAGGTGGTAAAAGTTCGGTCTTGATACCACTGTCGTAGATAAGGGCAATGATGCCTTCGCCATAAGAACCCATGTGGGCGAGGGGCAGGTTTGCCAGGATGATTCCGAAGCCAATCGGAATCAGAAGAAGGGGTTCGTAATGCCTGGTGATGGCAAGGTATATGAGGATACCCGCCACGGCGAACATTACCCAGTTGCTCCAGGTGAGATGGGCAAAACCGGACTGCTGCGCCAACTGTAAAAAAGCATCCATGTGTCCGGTCCCCTATGAGATGGTCATGATGGGCTTGGAGGCATCGATTTCATCGCCGATTGCGACATGTATGGCGGCTACGGTGCCGTTGCACGGGGCTTTGATTTCGTGCTTGGCTTTCATAGCTTCCACGGCGGCGATGACGTGTCCTTTGCTTACGCTCTCTCCTTCCTTAACGAGTATATCAACAACCTCAACGAAGCCTGCGAAGGTCGAGAAGACCTTGGTGCCGTTAGCCGACGGCGGCGGGGCGGCCACAGCGGCGGCGGGCGATGCCGATACGGCGCCGGTAGCAGGCTCGACAGTGATAACGAAGTTGCGTTTGATACCGTTCTCTTCGACCGTGCAATGGGTCGTAACCGGACCCGTGATTCCAGCCGAAGGGGCAGTTGCGGCAGCGGGAGCGGCCGCCGGAGCCGGTTCCTCTTTCTTCTTGAGCGGGATATCTATCTTGGCCTTTCCGGTCAGCAGACGGATGCCCTCGTTGAGCTCCATCTTCTTGCCCGGGACCATAGCGGCCATTACCAGAAAGATATTGTTTTCGTTGACCGGCAGGCCTCTTTCTTCGAGCGCCTTCCTGGCCGGTTCGATATTCTTCGGGGCCGCTTCGAGCGGGTCACCATCGAACACCGGCAGGTCGAGCTGCTTGGAAGCAACCTCGACGACTTTCGGATCGGGCGGCAGAGGCGTTTTGCCAAAGTAGCCCAGGACAGCCTTACCGTAGCCGGCGTCGATCTTTTCCCACCGTCCATACAGCACGTTGTTGAATGCCTGCAGCCAGTACTGCTGGCTGCCCGGTGTAACGCTGGTCCAGGCGCCGCCGGCCTCAACCACGACCGGGAACTCGGCCAGGACATCGCTGTACCTGTCAAGAATGCCGGCCTTGACCATCATGTGCACATTCGGACCGATGGCACCACCGGGCATCGGGAAGCCCAGTACGCGAGCGTCGGCAGTAGTGGTGGTTGGATTGAAGGCATAGTCCTTGAGGGCCTCGTCGAGCATCTTCTCGAGCTCGCCCATCCTGGAAACATCGATATCCAGGGAGTACCCGGTTCCCTTGAGACCATGAGCCAGTGAGCGAACATCCGGCTGAACGGTGCCGCTGGCCATCGGCCTGAGCGAGAGGTCAACACCATCGACACCGGCGGCGATTCCCGCCATGTAACATGGCACCGCAGTGCTGGCGGTATCGTGAGTATGCAGCCACAGAATCATTTCCGGCGGCATCAGTTTTCTCAGACCCAGAGCGGTGTCATAAATGGTTTTGGGGTCAGTGGTTCCGCTGGCATCCTTAAGACAAATACTGTCTATGTGCATGCCGCTGTCGAGAAGGCGCTTGCCGATATCGATATAGAATTCCGGAGTGTGAACCTTGTCGGACTTGAACGGCAGACCCATCAGGGCGATACACACCTGATGGTGCATGCCGGCGTCGATGATCGGCTTTCCGGTCTTGATCAGATTGTCAACATCGTTCATATAGTCGAAATTGCGGTCCCAGGTGGTGCCGGCCTCCTTCATCAACTTGGCCTGAAGGGTCAAGCCTTCCAAGGACTGCGTCGTTAGAGTAACACCGGAAACCGAGCGGGTGAGAATTTGAAGGTCCGGTTCGGGACCGACCGCCTCGCGCATCTTCTTCATATTGTCAAAAGGATCTTCTCCGAGATAGAAGTAAGGAGCCTGGTAGCGCGCACCGCCGCCAAACTCGAAGTGCTTGATACCCATCTCGGCGCTGGCTTGCATTACCGGCAGAATATCATTGAGACGAACTTTTCCGCCGAATGAGCTCTGAAGACCGTCACGGAAGGGTGTGAACATCACCCGAATCTTCTTGGGTGTGCTGGTGAAAATCATTTTATCTCCTCAACCTTTGATATTTTTGTCCCGGGG
>CP070756.1:703746-716710 GCA_020348905.1 Candidatus Zixiibacteriota bacterium | reverse complement strand
GCCATCGACGCTCTTGATTCCATACGTACAGTATACGGCAGGAGTCGTTTCGGGTGCCCGCTGGAAGCGGTGAAGCTTCACTACTATCTTGGCCGGTCATACGAGGCCACCGGCCAGACTGACAAAGCGGTAGTGCAATACGAAGAATTCCTTGGATGGTGGAAAAACGCCGATCCCGGTCTCGAACCGATCGATGACGCCAAACAGCGCCTGGCACGCCTCAAAGGCACCATCTAACCCATCTTCTGAATCAAAAGACACATCGATGATACCAGACCGACCTGAGTGATGCCGGTGCCCCTAAACAGGTTCCTACAGCGCATTCACGAAGTCATTTAACAGGATGAGCGGATGTCTTACGCTAATACGCGATCCCCACGTACCCCGCGCGGCGACCCTTTCTTCAGCGGCCGGCGGTGGCTCAGTAGGCTCAGTCTCGGGCTTCCGCACCATCTCTCGAACATGCTTAAGTTCCTCACGTTCGCCGAGGGCCTTGGTCTGCTTCAGCATAGTCGTCACTATAACCGGGGTTGTGACACCAGCGTAGAAGGCTCCGTAGTATGTTGTGGCGGGTAATATCCAGGCAATCAAACCACCGAGCCCGGAAAATAATACACTGATGATCAGATAGAACCAGGACCATTCAAAAGCCTCTGCTTTCGTCCGAAGTCTGTAGAGTCGTACTATTTCCGGTGCGAGCGCCCCTATACAACCCAGAATAAAGAAACTTAGGATGAAATCCGGGTTTTTCATGCTCTCCTTTCCTTGCTTCACTTTTTAAGAATACTGCTCGACGATTCTGCTTTCATGCTATGTAAGTTCGCGGTTTTTGATTAGCTCCCCATCTTAAGAAACAGTCTTGGGCGATGACATCTAACGGCCAGGCATATCGGTTCTGTAGGACTGGTGGCTTAAGCAGCACTGACCGAAAAGGCAAAACCCACAAAGTTGGTGCCGGAGGATGCCGTACGCCTTTTCACAGACAACGCCTCAGTCGCAGTTAGTTACGGTTGTGCGAGAAGTATCGTTGGCAAATCCAATAGGATCGGCGAGATCTAATTCTCTTTCAGTAATCATTCAATCTGCCGCGCCGAATCGGAGGGAAGTTGTGCTTGACGCGTTCTCTCGTAAATGTTAGTTTAATTTATAATTTTCGCCTGATGTAGTGGAGGGAGGATTCCCGTAAAGTATCGCAAGACTCATCAAATCTAGTATTAAAGATATCTCTTATAGTAGTAACTAACCGGGTAGTCTGATTAAGGAGCACATTATGTTGAGATGCAGATATTCCTTTATAATAATTTCGGCCGCCCTGGCAGTGACCCTGGTCCTTGTCTATTGCGGCGGGTCACCAGAGGAGCCAGTTGACCCGCTGGTTGGTGCGTCCCTGTGCCTTTCGGAAGACACCTGTGCCGTTTGCCCGGAAGGTGATAGCAGTACTCTAATTGGTGTCACCAATTGTGGTAATTCGGCGGTACTAAATTGGACAGCCAGTGAGACCAGTGCTTGGTTTGGTCTGCTATCGGAAACAGGCACAACACCGGGCAGCATCTCCGTAATAGCCGATACCAATAGGTCATCATCGGTTCGCTCTGGGTTGATTGTTGTCACGGCCGACGGCTTGTCTAATTCTCCCGAGACACTGTGGGTAACTCAGCCGCTCGTTGGGAGTTTTCTCTGCGTTTCGCCCGACGCTTGGACTGCTGACGCTACCCGTGATATCAGCGCGGCGTTTTCCGTGACGAATGGTGGAAACAGTAGTAGTCTTTCTTGGGAGATCTCATGCGATTCTATATGGGTGAGTGCCCACCCCTCGAGCGGTGGCACCCCCGGTGAATTTACGTTGACAGCTGACAGCAATCATACGGGTGCCGAACGCACGGCGATTGTAACGGTAGCATCGGCGAGCGTGATTGGCGACGGAGAAGTAACTGTTACCCAGCCGCCTATGGGTCCGACGCTATGTGTTTCGCCTCCGCATTGGGAGGCGCCCTCGCTAGGAGGGGAGAGCGAGGCGATATCCGTTGTCAACTGTGGTGACCAATCAGCCTTCGACTGGGAGGTCACAGAGGACGAACTCTGGCTAACATTATCGACCGGAGGCGGAAGCACGCCGGGCAGTTTCATCATAACCGCTGACACCAATCACAGTAATCTTCCCAGAACCGGCTACGTGCATGTAACCGCCCCGTCAATCCAGGATGGCGAGTGGACAATGACTGTCGATCAGCCCGCTCTCATTTCTCTGGAGGCAAGTTATCCCGAAAACGAATTCTTGGCGGCAATCGGAGTTTTTGTATCAAGCGATTATGCGCACGTAGCGTGTATGGGCGGTCTGAGGATTATTGACATTTCTGTCCCTTCGAACCCCGTGTTAACCGGAAGCTATGTCATCCAGGAGATTGCGTCCAGTGTCTTTGTGTTCGGTAATTACGCCTACGTGACAGAAGAGTTCCGGGGCCTTGAGATTATAGACATTACTAATCGTTCCAACCCTGTAATGGTGGGTAGCTACGACTCGCCCCACGATGCCCAGGGAGTTTATGTCTCTGGCGGTTATGCGTATTTGGCGGACGGTATTAGCGGTCTTTTGGTGATTGATGTCTCTAATTCGTCAAACCCCGTACCAGTCACGAGCTACGACGTGTTGGAATACGCGACGGGTGTCTTTGTGTCTGGCGATTATGCTTACGTCGCCGACCGGTCAGATGAACTTGCCGTAATCGACATTTCCACTCCTTCCAGTCCGTTCCTGGCCGCTAGCCCCAGCTTGCCGAACGGTGGCAGGAGTGTCTTTGTTTATGAGGAACATGCCTATGTAACGGGGCTTTGCGGTCTTCAGATCATAAATGTTTCTGAGCCCTCCAGCGCTTTTCTCGTTGGCGGTTGCGATACACCGGCTTCGGGCCTCGGGGTTTATGTGTCTGACCATTTCGCCTATGTTGCAACTGTCGGAGGCGCTCTTTACATGTTCGATGTTTCCGATGTATCTGATCCAGTGCAGGTTGGTAGCTACGAATCGTCACGTACCTGCTCCGGGGTCTCTGTAGACGGAAACCATGCCTACGTGACAACGATGGGCGACGGCCTTCTGATTTTGAAGCTGGGGCTGTAAGTAACTACCTGCGTAGGATGCACATCTGCGGCTGCGGATTATCTGAAAACTTCCGTTGGCAGATCTAACAACGTTTGTTGGTGCCGGAGGTCGGACTCGAACCGACACAGTGTTGCCACCGGGGGATTTTGAGTCCCCTGCGTCTACCAGTTTCACCACTCCGGCAGTGACGTTGTCACATTTTGACTGACCGAAAAGTAAATGCCAACACGCTTAATTGTCAAGAATTGAAATCGGGCAGAGGAGGGCATTTGCCGCGCACAGAGAGACGTTGCCTGATTTATTGACGTGGCGAAAGTTATGACTTCAGGGGGCAACTGTCAAGATTAAGTTAAATGGATTGGTCTGGGCGGGCAGCGCCCGTTAGAAATGCACCCGCTCGTCGGTGGTGTCCTCGGGAATCAACTCCTCCTGGCGGGCTGAGGCCGGATCGTAAAGGCCGGCGCCGGGATGAATATGGCAGGTCTCGGTCGGTTCGGTGCCATCGATGAAAACTTCATTACGGACATTCACACAGCGATCGGTGGCTATCTCGCCCGATTCCAGACAGACATCGGCATGCATGATTCCTTCAGGTTCCTCGAAATCTACGATAGGCAACGAATCGTGGGCGGCAATCATGAACTCGGTCCAGATCGGTACGCCGTTTTTGGCGCCATCCTGGTTTCGACCCAGTGATATTTTCTCATCGAAGCCCACCCAGGTACCGGCCGTTATCTGGGGAGTATAGCCGATAAACCAGTTGTCACAGAAATTGTTCGAGGTTCCGGTCTTGCCTCCTGCAGGACGCGTGAAGCCCATCCACTGCGACCGGCGGCCGGTGCCTGCCTTCACTACGGACTGCATCAAGCTGACCATAATATAAGCCGTCTGGGCCGAAAGGACTTCTTCTTTCGTAATGGCGGTATTGTCCTCCAACACCCGGCCATAGCGATCGATAATCTTGTGGATGAACCGGTACGGGATATGAATCCCCTGATTCGGGAAGACTGAAAAGGCCGACACCATCTCGGTCAGTCTTACCCGCTCGGTACCCAGGGCCAGTGAAGCGACCGGGCTAAGAGGCGTCGTTATTCCCATTCGTCGAGCGTAGAAGATAGCCTGTTCAGGCTGAATGCTCAGGACCAGTCGAATCGCAATGAGGTTGCGCGAAAGCCGGATACCATCACGCAATGTGATCGGGCCCATAAATTTGCTGTCGAAGTTGTGAGGTCGCCATTGCTTGGCGCCGGGGATATCCAGAACGATCGGGTTGTCATCGATTATTTCCGTCGTTTTGTAGCCGTTGTCGATGCAGGCGGTGTAGACGAACGGCTTGAACGACGAACCCGGCTGAAGCAGCGACTGGTGGGAACGATTGAACTTGCTTTCCTGAAACGACCTTCCGCCAACCATCGCCAGCACGTCGCCGTTGGAGTTATCGATTGCCACGAATGCTCCCTGGACCGGCTTGTACATGACAACTGAGTCACCGTACTGGTCGACTGTGTCACGCATGAACTGCGTATAAGTGGGGTTATCCAGCGAGTACGTCCGGGCGATACGGGCGCGAAGAGAATCGACTTTGCGATAAAGGGCTATCTCCGCATCCTGCTGCAGGTCAACATCAAGTGAAGTAAATACCTTCAGGCCGCCGGAGTAGAGGGTGTTCTCACCGTAGGTTTCATAAATGTATTGCCTGATTGTCTCGGTAAAATAAGGTGCGGTACCGATCTTCTCCAGCGGAGGTGTCACGAGCAGCGGGGCCGTCCTTAGCGAGTCAAACTCCTCTTCGCTCAGCCCGTCAACCTGATAATACGAGTAAAGGACGCGGTTGCGCGCCTGCAGTGATTTTTCGATATCATTGAACGGGGAATTGATGTTGGGACCTTTCAGCAATCCGATAAGCACAGCGCATTCTTCGATGTTTAGATCCGGAACCGTTTTTGAGAAATAAGTGCGGGCCGCAGCCGCAATTCCGTAGGCGCCTCGACCAAAGTAGTACTGGTTGAGGTACATCTCGATAATTTCCTGCTTGGCGTAGGTGCGCTCGAGTTTGATGGCCGTAAGGGCTTCTTTTATTTTTCGTTCCAGGGTCTTCTTTCGGGTCAGAAACAGCATGCGTGAAAGCTGCTGGGTAACGGTGGATGCTCCCGCTGTAATTCGCCACTTGAGCAGGTTGTTGGCGGCGACGATGAAAATGCGCCTCAGGTCGATGCCCCAATGATCGTAGAAGGCGCGGTCCTCAGAAGCCAGAAGCATCTCAACCAGATAGGGTGGCATATCCTGATAGGGCGTCAAGACCCTGTTCTCGCTGTAAAACTCCTTCAGCAGGACCCCGTTGCGGTCGTAAATCTTGGTCTTGAGGCTTGGTTCTATATTGTGCAGCTGCTCAAATGAGGGCAATTCCGACTGGTAGACGCGGTAGGTTTTGGCCCCGACAATTAGGGCAAAGACCACACAGAGCAAAACCAAAATAATAATGGAATTACGCAGGCGTCGTTTCTTGTGACGGTTTTTGTTAAACGGCACGTTCATGACTCAACTATTTGCAGCAAATCTCCTCGCCAAGTCAAGTTAAAACAGCGGACCGGCGCTTCTGTTTAATCATACAATCGGCAGGGTTTTTTGTTTCGTTTGGGTTTGTTATGTATTATTATAACTGCTTATAAGATTATCGGTTGTGGTTCAAACTATATGCGGGAGTTGCCGATAATTTTCTAAAGGAGAATAGCTGTGGCGGACTTTGAAAGCTCGGACTTGCGAAAAGAATTCGAAAACCAGTGGAAAACCATCACAAGGGGGGCTGTGGATCTGCTGCCGGAGGGGGAATTCGAGGACCGGCTGGCACAGTCTATCAAAGAGAACAAACCGCTTCGGGTGAAGCAGGGTTTTGACCCCACCTCGCCGGATATTCATATCGGTCACTCGGTGGGCATCAGGAAACTCAGGCAGTTTCAGGACCTGGGCCATCAGATTGTCTTGATAGTAGGTGATTATACGGCTATGGTCGGGGATCCGTCGGGTCAGTCGGCCACCCGACCGCGGCTCAGTCACAGCGATATCATGAAAAATGCCGATACCTACCAGGCCCAGTTCTTCAAGATACTGGACAAATCCAAAACCGAGATTCATTTCAATGGCGAATGGTTCAACGGCATGAGCTTTGTAGATATCATGGAACTGGCCACGAAGTTTACAGTGGCACGCATGCTCGAACGCGATGATTTCACGAATCGGATAGCTAAAGGCGTGCCAATATCAATTCATGAACTATTCTATCCGCTGATGCAAGCGTATGATTCTGTAGCCATAAAAGCCGATCTGGAAATGGGCGGTACCGATCAGAAATTCAACCTTCTGGTGGGAAGGACAATTCAGGAGGCTTATGGAGTGGCGCCTCAACTGGTCCTCACCATGCCCATTCTGGCCGGACTTGACGGCGAGATGAAAATGTCCAAGTCGCTGGGTAATTATATCGGAATCGATGAACCGCCCCGGGAGATCTTCGGCAAGGCTATGTCGATTCCGGACGAGTTGATCTACACCTATCTGGAGCTGACAACCGACACCACGGAGGATCGACTGGAGCAAATCAAGAACGAGCTGTCACAGCCCAATGTCAACCCGATGGCAATCAAGAAAGAGTTGGGCGAGAGGCTGGCCGATATGTACCATCCTCAGGGTTCGGGACGGAAAGCCCGGGAGGAGTTCGAGCGGGTGTTTTCACAAAAGAAGCTGCCCGATCAAATCCCTGAGGTCAAATCTGCCGATCTGGAGTCGCAGGGGATAAATCCATCGAAGATCTACCTGGTGCACCTGATTACCAAAAACGAGATGGCCAAATCGAATTCGGAGGCCAGGAAACTAATTGAGGCCGGTGGGGTATCACTCAACGGAGACAAGATAACGGACAAAGATTACGAGTTTGCCCTCACAGAGGAAACCATTCTCAAGGTCGGCAAACGCCGGTTTTTGAAATTACTGCCCGGCTAAATGCAACTGTTTTAGGGCTGGCTTGTTTCCTATAGAAGGAACGAACGAGTTTTAGTGGAGAGTTGCTTGACAAGATTGCGCATCATCATCCCGCTTTTAATTGTTTTATCAATCATCGGCGGGTGTTCATCAAAGGCCGTTAAGGAAAAAGTGATGGATGTTCGGACGGGACAGCCTCACCTTGACGCCACCGTTCTCGAGCAGGAAAGCTCCGAGCATGCTCTTGACCCGTATGCTTACCAGCATTATGTAAACGGACTGCTGTACGAGGGCATGGGGAATCTACCCAAGGCGGCAGCGAGCTTCAAAAGCGCCCTGAAATATCACCCTGACTCATACCAACTGCGGTATGTATTGGCCGAGACTTATTACCGGTTGCGGCAGTATGAGCAGTCGATCAAAACTCTCGACGGAATAATACCCCGGGACGAGGCTGTGCTGCTCCTTCGGGCTGCCTCCTTTGCCGAGTTGAGGATGGATGATTCGGCACGAGACGCCTATTTGGAACTGCTCAAACTGAACTCCAACAGCTCCATGGCTTATTCGCACCTGGCCGGGTATTATCGCAGTGTTGGCGACATGGATTCGCTTATCTGGGCTTATGAGAACCTGGCCCGCACGCGCCCGGACAATGAACGTATCTGGCGGGAGCTGGGGCGCCTCCACGCACGACGCGGCGACTATCAGGGTGCCAGGGAATCCTTTTTGCGCTCGGTGGAAATCAGATCCGATCCCACTAATATTCTATCCTATCTGGGTCTGGCTGAATTGTACATGGTCATTGAAGATACTGACTCCGCCGCCATGATGTATAAACGAGCACTTGAGCATGAGCCCCATAACGTAGTGGCTAATAGAGAGTTGGCGGCAATGTTGGTCCGCCAGGATTCGCTCGAAGCAGCTGTGCCGTATGCCCGAAGGGCGTCTGAAGCCACGCCTCTGGACCGCGATGCCAGCCGTCGACTGGCGGTGATTTACTTTGGCCTGGACTCCCTGAGGTTGGCCGATTCCGTCTTGACTTACCTGGTAGGAAGTGGCGAGCGGAATTCCATCAATCATTTCTACCTGGGCCGAATAGGCATTGCCCGGGAGGATTACGAGCGGGCTGTGACGGAATTTACCACCCTTACACAACTGGCGGATTCACTCTTCGAAAGCTGGCTCGACCTGGGATATGCGTATGGTAGGATGAAACGCATCGACAAGGAGATTCTAACTTACCAGACCGGCCTGAGCCACATGCCCAATGAAGAAAGCGAACTGAAACTTCTCTTCGCGCTTGGTGCCGCCTATGAAAAGGACGATCAGGTGGATGAGGCTACCAAGGTATTCGAAGAGATAATCGCCAAGTCGCCCGACCACGCCGGTGCCCTTAACTATCTTGGCTATATGCTCGCCGACCGGGGCCAGCGCCTTCAATATGCCAAAGATCTGATTGAAAAAGCGGTCCATATCGCTCCCGAGAACGCCGCTTATCTCGACAGCTACGGTGGGGTGTTTTATCGTCTTAAGTAATATGACAAGGCCCTGGGCCACCTGAAAAAAGCCGTCACCATTGAAAACGACCCGGTGATTTTCGATCATCTGGGTGATGCTTATAAGGCTACCGGCGACATTGACAGTGCCCGGGTCTGGTGGCGGAAGGCTCTCGATTTGGAACCTGGTAACGATACAATCAAGCAGAAACTTGATGACAACTGAGCAGTGAAATGGATTTTATCTGCCCGTCTGTCAGACGACAAGCTGCGGTACATTTACTTATTTGTTCAACTCTGATTCTGATCGGCTGTGCTGAAGTCGGAGCTCCTCCCGGAGGCGAAGAAGACAAAGCGGCCCCGTTTATAATAAGCTCATCCCCGGCGAACGGAGCCACCAGCGTCGAACCGGACAACGAAATTGTCCTGAGATTTTCAGAGCGGATTGTAAGCCCGGAGAGTCGCAAGGCCGTATTCATTTCACCCCGGCCGGCTACCGAGCCAAAGCTGAAATGGAAGTCGGACCGACTCATCATAACTCTTCCTGAGGTCTTCGATACTGATCAGACCTATATAGTTTCTCTGAGCACGGATATTGTCGATTTGCGCAGGAACCGTCTGGACAGCACCACCGTGGTGGCATTCTCTACCGGTTCGACTTTGGATTCGGGACTGGTATCAGGATCGGTTTATGCCGAGTCGAAACCTCGACCGGGCGTGCTGGTAGCTCTTTACGATCCGTTTGCCTATGTCGAAGACCTTCCCTACGACTCCGTTTATGCTACCTATATTACCCAGTCCACGGCTTCCGGCGCCTTCTCATTTATGTACCTGCCGCCCCGAGAATTCACTTTAATAGCCTTTGAGGACCGCAACCGGGACGAACGCTTCAATTTCGGTCGTGAGCCGTTTGCCGTCCCCGACCGGCTCATCCACACCGGCCGCGAGCTGGCTGTTGACAACCTGAATCTGACCATGACGAACCAGGATACTGCTGCCGCCTCGATTGTCTCGGCCGCATACCCGGCCGATGGCATCGTTCTGGCCAGGCTGTCTTCGCCGATTAGACTCAGTTCACTGGCCGAAAACCCCTCGGCAGTGGTGTTGCGCCCTGCCGTCGATTCGCTGGTAAGCATCCCCGGACGAGCGATACTCCAGAGTGGTATAGATGTTTCCGATGAATTGGGTGTTTATGCCGGCATGCTGGATGAGGGAGTGTACTCGCTACAGGTTCTTTATGACACCGCCCGGCCACCGCTGACCTTCGACAGCCTGAGGATCAAGCCCAAACAGGACAGCCAGCCGCCCGTGGTGACCTTTATACCCGACCCACTTCCACAGTTTCTGGAGCGGCTTGCGATGGAGGCGTTCTTTTCCGAGCCACCGGATACTTCGATCATAACTGAACAGACTTTTCAGCTATTCGGGGCCGATGGCACTCAGCTGGAGCTGAGTTCGCGCTGGCTGGATCCCCTTCATCTTGAGTTTAAATCAGGCGATATAGCTGCCGGAGCCAGCTACCGTCTCCGGGTAACAGAGTTCGAGATCGTCGATCTGGCCGGTAACACCATGGGGGATAGTCTGATCGAGTATACTATCCGGACCATTAATCCGGACTCACTGGGAACGGTGAGCGGAGATATCGACATGCAGTTGCCGGATCACGCCCAGTCGCCCGTAATTCTGGAGTTTACCAGAATCGATAACAGGCAGACTTTTGACTTGCCGGTAGCCGGCCGACAGTTTAAGATTGATATACCGGCCGGAAAGTATCTGGCAAATGGATTTGTCGATGTCAACCAGAACGGTATCCGGGATCTCGGGACCGCAGTTCCCTATCGTTACTCCGAAACGGCCACGGTTTATCCCGATACCATCGCGGTACGGGCTCGATTCGAAACCGCCGGGATTCTGATCGAATTTGAATAAATTGGATGTTTGACTTATTGGAAAGCCTTCCGGTGTCGCCGGTCTTGCAGAAATTGATCGGCTCCGGCGCCATCATAATCATCACCCTTCTCGCGGCCTATATCGTGCGGTTTCTCATAACCGCAGTCGCGCTGAGAATAGCTGCCAGGACCAGAACGAGTCTGGACGACAGGCTTCTGGACGGCACGAAGAGGCAGCTGTTCCTTCTGGTTTTTCTTCTGGGTATTTCATTCCTGTTTGACTACCTGCAGATCGTGCTGGCGGAGTCGGTCGGCGCCCGTTTGTTCGAAATTATTGACGGAATTATCTATGCCGCAGGCGTTGTCCTGGTCGCCAGTATTCTGGTCAGGGTAATATCTGCGATTCTGATGTGGTACGGTGCTACTATCGCTGTTCGGACGGCCACCCAGGTAGATGATGAATTCATCCCGTTGTTAGACCGGGCAGTTAAAGTGATAGTTTATGTGCTGGCTATACTGATCATACTCGATCATTTCAGTATCGACATAAAGGGTCTCATTACCGTCCTTGGAGTGGGTTCGCTGGCCGTAGCTCTGGCGGCCCAGGAAACCATCGCCAATATGATTGGCGGGTTTGTTATCATGATCGATCGGCCGTTTCGCATCGGTGACTGGCTCCGGCTGCCGGATGATACCATCTGCCGGGTTCACCAGATTGGCGTCAGATCGACCAAGTTTTTGACACTGGAGAATACACTCATTATCGTCCCCAACGCCGAACTGATGAAATCGACAGTTCACAATATTACCTACCCGCATCCCGAAGTAAGGGTCCAGATCAATGTGGGTGTGTCCTATGGTTCCGATATTGAACTGGTTAAACGGGTGATGCTTGAAGAGGCCAGGCTGCATCCCCTGGTCCTCGATGAGCCGGAACCGTTTTTCAGATTTGAAGAGTTTGCCGACAGCAGCTTGAATGTATCGGTGTTCTGCCGGGTGCCGAACGTTTTGGACCATTATAAGGCGGGTGGAGAAATCCGGGAGCGGATATTGAATCGGTTCCGCAAGGAAGGTATCGAGATTCCCTTCCCGCAACGGGTTGTTACCATGGCCCCGAAGAAAGATAAAGACCGTACCAACGAATAAAATTCGTGAAATTTATTTAAACCTCACTTCAATGTAGCTAATCGGAAATATCATGCCAAAGAGATTGCTTGTTTTATGTTTATTATCGTTGATTCTGGCGGCGGGATGCTCGAAGCGTCGGACCCGCCAGTTTATCATCTGCGATCCACCCACGGCGGGGTTCAAGGCCGGGGAGTGGACCATTGCGCCGCCCTCGGTGGTGGCTTTCAAGGACGTGGTCAATCTGGACGCAATTGCCGATACCACCATGTTCTGGATCTCTCTGCGGGCCAGCAAGCCTGTCTCAGGAGATGTACCTGCCGGGGACGATCTCATCATTGATTCCGTGAAAGTGTCATTCTTGCCCGATGGAGGTGAGTACTGGCGCATACCTACCCGCGCGGCGCCGTACAGCGGCGCCGGAGAAGCCTGCCTTCGAAAAGCTTTCGACTTCTTCGGTGACCAGGGAATCGTCATACCGGCAGGAGTCGACCGGATCCTGGTTGAATTTGAGGCAATTGCCACCGGCAGCGACCGGGAGAAGCAGACACACCCGGTCCGGATCGAGATGATGCGCGACGAAGCCGCGTTGAGAGTGCCTCTGCTTCAGCAATAGCCAGGTATCGATTCGAGCTGACCCGATTACAGCCAGAAAAAAGGCGGGAATTATTCCCGCCTTTAAGCTTTGTCAATCACCAACCGCTACTATAGTTCGCCCCAGATGGTCAGGGCAACGCGACGGTTCGTTGATGATGCGTTTTGCTCATCCGGCATCGCTATGGGCTTATCCTCACCGAACGAAACCGTAAACATCCGATACAGTGAAATACCGAAGCGTGAAGTCAAGAAGCGCTTGGCCGCGTCTGCCCGCTGCTGACCGAGCAGGTGGTTGTACTTGGCCGGCCCGGTCCGGTCGGTATGACCCGCCATCTCGATGATCGAGCCGGGATATTCTTCCATTTTTTCACCGGCTTCGGTAAGAAACTGTTCGGCCTCGGCCGTGATCAGATAGGAGTCAAAGTCGAAGTTTATCACGCCCTGCCAGATTATCTGGTAATTCTCAAAGCCTTTGGCCTTGTTGATAGCCAAATCGGCCTTCTCTTCAATCTGGGCAGCCAGCGACTGCAGTCTGGCCAATTCGGCAGCGTTGGTGTCGGTCTTGTCACTGACGCTGGCGATCTCGGCACCGGTCTTGGCCTCTGATGCCGCGATCTGTTCGGCCACATAGCCCTTACTGGCGCCGCAGCCCATGAATGCCAGCGAAAGAAGAAGTGCAAAGATTAACAGATTACGCATTGTTTACCATTCCTCTCGTTTATGTTAAAATTGATGTAATCCCTCGATATTTTAGCGATATAAAAACAATTATTGAAAGTCCGCGCAAG
>CP070756.1:697466-703646 GCA_020348905.1 Candidatus Zixiibacteriota bacterium | reverse complement strand
GGTCTGGGTATGGAAGTGTCATCGATTGACACGCTATTTCAGCAGGGAGGACTTGAAACCACCGGTCAAATAACCGATCTGGCCATCCAGGGCGAAGGTTTCTTTGTACTGGGTGACGCCAATGACAACCGGTTCTATTCAAGGGCCGGCGCCTTCGGATTTGACGCCAACACCAACCTGGTTGATCCGGCTACGGGACTGTTTGTGCTGGGCAAGATGGCCGATGAACAGGGAGTCATTCCCTCGCTGGCTACGACCGGACCCATAACCATTCCGTTTGGACAACAGGACCCGGCTCAGGCCACCGAGACCATTACCCTGGCCAACAACCTCAACGCTTCGGCTACCGACTCAATAGCGAGTTTGCTGCAGCCCGGAAGTTCGAACGTCAACGGTGTGTCAGGTGTGGCTGAAGATGGAGTCGGTGGTATCCATACTATCGTTATCACAGGCGCCCAGGCCCAGGCCGCTTCCTTTACCGGCAACGCGGTGCCCCCTCTGGCTCTGACAGACACCCTGGGCAGCCTCGGTGTGACCGATTTCACCGGTTTTGCCATTACTATTGATAATACCCGAACCGAAACGATTGCCGGTATGACAACCACCTCCACCGTGGGAGATCTGATTGAGTCGGTCAACCTGATTGCCGGAATCACGGCCGAGTTTGATGGTACGCTCGGTCAAATCGTCATAACGCGCGATATGGCCGGCGATCCGGCGACGTATAATTTTGAGTCATCGGTATCCATCGATAATGGCATCGATCTTAACATCGTAGCCGCTATCTTTGGCGTTGCCGATGGTTCCACTTTCGTCTCAGCTGGCGGTGCCGCAACCACCTTTGTCGCGACTGACACGTTCACACCGTCGCAAGGAACCGGGGCGGCCTCAGGCCCGTTCGTCTCCCAGCTTGATCTGGTGTTTGATGACCAGACCGGGCTGGTGGTAGGGCTGGACAACCTTGGCGGTGGCGGCGTGGAAATCACCACCTTCAGCGGAGGTTTGATGCCGACGGCGGTTGGTCAGGAACTGGTCATCGAAACCGATCCGACCACCCACTCCATGTCGACAGCGGTCTTCGACTCGCTCGGAGAGAAGCACATTCTTTCCATCGAGTTTTTCAAGTCCGCCCTCGACAACCGATGGGAGTGGACCGCCTCCACGCTCGGAAACGAGACTATCAATTCGGGTGCCACGGGATATGTTCAATTCAACTCCGATGGTTCCCTTAATGTATTCGAGTACAACGGCGGCGCCCAGGCCCTGGTGATCGACCCGGCCAACGGTGCACTGCCCCTGAGTATAGAAATCGATGCCGGAACCGTCAATGGCTATGACGGTTTGACCGGCTTTTCCTCGGCCAGCCACACCGCCTCGATCATCGGGCAGGATGGATACGGTCTGGGAATTCTGGAGAAGATCTCCATCGATCAGGCGGGTAATATCTCCGGCTTCTTCTCCAACGGTGTAACCAGAGTGCTGGCGCAGATCATTCTGGCCGACTTCTCCAATGAGGCCGGTTGGCGCAAGGTCGGCCGGTCCATGTATCAGGAGTCGGCTAACTCTGGTGAAGCCATCGAAGGTGTTGCCGGGGCTACCATCGCCGCTACCATGTCCTCCGGCGCGCTGGAGTCGTCGTCGGTTGACATTGCCCAGGAATTCACCAGTATGATTACCGCGCAACGTGGTTTCCAGGCTAACGCCCGGATCATCACCACCTCCGATAATATGCTGGACGATCTGGTGAATATTAAGAGGTAAACAATAAATGATTAAGGTTACCCGATTAAACGATTCGGACCTGGTAATCAACGCTGATCTGATTGAATTCGTGGAAGCGATTCCGGATACCATTATATCGCTTACCACCGGTAAGAAAATAATGGTCAAGGAATCGATTGACGAAATAATCGAGAGGGTAGCTCGATTCAAGCGGAAATCAGGTATCCGGGTTAAGAGCCCGGATACCGAACCCGCTTCGGAAGGGAGTTAACAATGCCAATCGAAGATGATAAGACGGTTGTAGAAAACGGAAAGCAAACGGCGGCTGCCCCCGCTGCGGCGGAGAAGAAGAAGGGCGGTGGAGTTCTGATGTTCGCCGGTATCGGCGTGGGCGCGGTGGTGATAGGAATCGCCCTGGCCCTGTTCGTCATCAAACCGATGATGTCCGATTCCGGCGGCGGGGACGAAACCACCCAGGTCGAAAAGAAGGACGCCGGAGACAAAAAGAAGTCGTCCAAAAAGGATCACGGGGCCTCGCGCGCTCTGATTCACGAAATCAGTAACATTGTGGTGAATCCTGCCGGCACCGGAGGCTCGCGCTTCCTCTCGGCTTCCTTCGGTTTCGAGCTGGAATCGGCGGAACTTCAAGCCGAATTCGACAAGAAGGAACCCATCATACGAGATGCCCTGATCACCATTCTGGCATCGAAAACCGTCCAGCAGCTGACTGATCCCAAGCAAAAGGAGATCGTGCGCTTCCAGATAAAAAAGCGAGTCTCCCAGCTTATGGAAACCGAGCAACTGGCGGGTGTGTACTTTACCGATTTTGTTTTACAGTAAGGATTGACCGAACGTGGCTAAGATACTTTCACAGGACGAGATTGATGCCCTGCTGACGACTGTCTCATCGAACGAAACCGGTGCCGAAGAAGACAGCGTCGACGATGATAAGTTCAAATCCATCATCGCCTACGACTTCAAACATCCCAACCGGGTTTCAAAAGACCAGATTCGCACCCTTGAAAACATGCACGACAATTTCGCAGGTCACTACGGATCGACGCTGTCGGCCATAATGCGAACGATTGTCGATGTCGATCTCGTTTCGGTGGACCAGATTACCTATTCCGAATTTATCATGTCGCTGGTGACGCCGTCGTGCACCTACACCTTCTCGGCTGAACCGCTCGAGGCCGTTTGTCTGATCGACTTCAACCCAACCCTTACTTTTTCGTTCATCGACCGGATGTTCGGCGGTAACGGCAAAATCCTGGAAACGGAACGCGAGCTCACCGGCATTGAGCGCTCGGTAATGACCCGACTGGCTAACAAGCTCTATCGCGATCTCGAACGGGCCTGGGAGAATATCGTAAAGATACAAGCGGAAAATAAGAGTTTTGAAACCAATCCGCAGTTCATTCAAATTGTGCCACCCGGTGAGACGGTGGTGGTGGTATCGTTTCAGATCAAGCTTTTTCAGTCAACAGGACTGCTGACGATCTGCTATCCCTATGTATCGCTGGAGCCGATTATCACCAAACTTTCGGCCCAGAACTGGATCGATGCCACCAAGAAGAAGAACCTGGAAAGCGACCGCCAGATTAACCTGTACAACATTAATCAGGTGTCGGCTGAAGTATCGGCTCAGTTGCTTACAACCAATATCAAGATGCGTGATTTTCTTGATCTCAAGGTCAATGACATCATTCCTTCGGAAACCAAAATCAGTGAAGATATATCAGTATTTGTGAATCATCGGAAGAAGTTTATCGCTCGACCCGGACTTTCAGGGAAGAAGCGAGCCATCCAGGTGATAGAGCATTACGACGAAGAGAAACTGGAGGTTGAGAATTAAATGACTGATGAAAAAGATGTTCAGACTCCGGTCGAGCCGGAAGCTCAGCAGGAAGTCGCACAGTCCGAACCGGTAGAGCCGGAGGCACCGGCTGAAGAGGGCGCCGAGGCCCAACCGGCTGGAACCGACGACATTCCGGCGCAGGACGACGCCCCCGCCGAAGCCGCAACCCCTGACTCCGGAGAAGAGGTCGCCGGAACGTCGGAAGAGGGTGATGCCGACGCCGACATGCTGGCGGCGCTGAAAGACCTTCCCGAAGACGAACAAAAAGCCCAGGTGGATGACATCAATTTCCCGGAACCGTCGGTCTCCGGTGCCGAGTTCCAGCAGTTGTCGGAACCGGCCGGTAAAACCGACGGCCGCAATATCGAATTGCTGATGGACGTTACTCTGCCTATCTCCATCGAGCTCGGTCGCACCCGTATGTCCATTTCGGACATTCTCTCGCTGGGACCTGGTTCGGTGGTTGAACTCAACAAGCTGGCAGGTGAACCGGTCGACCTTCTGGTTAATCAGAAAGTTGTTGCCAAGGGAGAGGTCGTTGTCATCGACGAAAATTTCGGCGTGCGGATCACCCAGTTAATGACGCCGGAGGAAAGGCTGAAATCTCTTGGAGAAGAGTCTTAAAGTCAAACGCCGGTCGCAGCTGACCATTATCATTATCGTGCTGGCGGCATTGATTGGCGTTCTGGCAATAAATACCGATCGGGCTACGGCCGTAAAAGCAGGCAGTGCCAAGCCACCGTCGATGACGGAAACCGCGGCCGGTATCGAAACCGATAACAACCAATCCACCGGCTTTTACTCGTCGGCGGCACCGTCGCTGTTGAAGCTGGCCAGTGCCCTCGCAATCGTGGTGGCGTGCATATACGTTGGTATATACCTGCTCAAGCGACTGATGGGCAGAAAATACAGCGGTAACCGGCAGAACAACCTGCTGGAAGTGCTCGAAACCACTTACGTGGCACCCAAGAAGAGTGTCTCGCTTTTAAGAGTGGCCGACAAGGCGGTCCTGGTGGGAATGTCCGAAAACCACATCACGGTCCTAACCGAGCTCGATGCAGCCCAGACCAGGGAGGTCCTGGCCGCTATCGAACCGGAGCGTGAAACCGAGAGTTTTCGGAACGTCCTTAAGACGGCAACCGACAAGATAAAGGAGTTCGGTTTTAAGAGATCCAAGAAAACAGCTCTGGAAACCTGATCCGAAACACGGAAAGTCAGATTAACACAGAGTCTGTTTTGATGCGAAAGCAAACCCGGTGACATGGACGTTGCGGGGACATCAAGATATAGGACATGAATATAATGCTGAAGAAAATACCGCTCGCCGTAAGTGGCCTGTTGCTTTTAACAGCCGATCTGTGCGCGCAGACAATCCCCAAAGTCTCCGTTGAGGTAGGCGAGGCCACCGAATCGGGTGAACTATCGACGACCCTTCAGATTGTTATCCTGATGACGGTGCTGGCACTGGCGCCTTCGATTCTAATCATGGTGACGTCGTTTATCCGCTTTACGGTGGTACTGTCGTTCTTGCGCCAGGCGATGGGTATTCATCAAATGCCCCCCAACCAGTTGCTGGTTGCACTGGCTCTGATTCTGACTTTCTTTGTCATGTCACCGGCAGTCAATCAGGCTTACACCGAAGGTATCAAACCGTATATCGAAGAAAAAATAGATAAAGACGAAGCATGGGACAAAACGGTTGCGCCTTTCCGGGCCTTTATGCTCTCACAGACGCGTGAAAAAGACCTGGCCCTGTTTGTAGATATCGCCCGGCTGGACACGCCTGAGAGCGAAGAGGATATCCCTCTTCATGTGCTGGTTCCGGGCTACGTCATATCGGAGCTGCGTACCGCCTTCCAGATTGCCTTCGTTCTGTTCGTTCCGTTTCTGGTAATAGACATGGTGGTCGCATCGGTGTTGATGTCGATGGGTATGATGATGCTCCCGCCCATCATCGTCTCGCTGCCGTTTAAGATTCTCCTGTTTGTCCTCGTCGACGGCTGGTACCTGTTGACAAAATCGCTGGTGGAATCGTTCCACCTGTAGGAAAGGAAGCGTGTCATGACTCCGCAAATGGTAGTGGCAATCGGTCGGGAAGCGTTAATGCTGACGGTGATGGTGTCCGGACCGCTGCTTTTGTTCGCGCTTGTGGTGGGTCTGATCATATCCATCTTTCAGGCCGTCACCCAGATTCAGGAAATGACGCTGACTTTCGTTCCCAAGATTCTGGCGGTGGCGCTGGCCCTGTTGATATTCCTGCCGTGGATGATTAACATGGCGACTGACTTTGCGCGGCACATGTTTGAACTCATTCCTACGCTGGCCGGATAACGCCAAATTCAACTGCTTCAAGCAATTGAACTTTTTTCCAACAACGCTGGTAATATTTTCCTCAGTTTCGGCCCATCCAAAAACCCATCAATTAATAGCAGGTCATAATTGCTTGCCCGGCAAGCACTTATCCTACCCCGGGAAAGTGTTTCAATGTGGCACAGGTTTTGTGATACCAAAAAGCGATTAACCCGCAGTGTAAGGAATTTAGCCTTGTTCGACTTCATAAATTACGGCGCCGATAAGCTAATCATCCTGCTACTCGTGAT
>CP070756.1:689703-697366 GCA_020348905.1 Candidatus Zixiibacteriota bacterium | reverse complement strand
ATTATCGCACGCCTTAACGCATTGATGAATGCGGTGTCAACGCCCTTTACCTGCAGCTTCAAAACCTTTCCCTCTTCCGATATTTTCTTCACCGAAACCATAACTAACACTCCCTGCAAATTTAATTTATTTCTTTTTGCCCCTGTAACGCTTCTTCTTCCTGCACCCGTTGTGCGGGATAGGCGTTACGTCCTTGATAACGGTGATCTCAAGTCCGGCGGCCGACAACGAGCGGATAGCCGCTTCACGACCCGAACCCGGTCCTTTCACCCAGACCTCGACCTTCCGCAGACCCATATCCATAGCTTCCTTGGCCGCCGTCGAGGCTGCCATCTGGGCCGCGGAAGGAGTCGATTTCTTGGAGCCCTTAAAACCCACTTTACCGGCCGTGCCCCAGGAAATAGTCTTCCCGGAACCATCGGTAATAGTAATAATGGTATTGTTGAAACTGGCCTTGACGTGCACAATGCCATGTATGTCAACCTTGCGGGCTTTCTTTTTTGTGCGTCCTTTTTTCTTAGGCTCTGCCACCTGGTCACCTCTACTTATAGAAATCGTTTACTTTTTGCCCGGGGGTTTACGCTTGAGTCCGCCAACCTGCCGCTTGGGTCCCTTGCGGGTGCGGGCGTTGGTTTTGGACCGCTGTCCCCGAACAGGTAATCCTCGTCTGTGGCGCAAGCCGCGATAGGAACCGATATCCATCAGGCGCTTAATATTCATCGAGATCTCACCACGCAGTGAGCCTTCGACACTATAGTCGTTCTCGATGACGCTACGCAGCTTGGCGACATCTTCATCGGTCAGTTTGTTAACACGAACGTCGGGGCTGATACCGGTCTTGCTTAGAATCTGTTTAGAACGGTAAGGACCGATCCCGAAGATATATGTCAACCCAACCTCTATTCTCTTTTCTTTCGGTAAGTCTACACCGGCAATTCGAGCCAATTGTAACTCCTTTATCTAATAACGAACTTCTTTTCTAACCCTGACGCTGCTTGTGGTTTGGGTTTTTCGAGCAGATGACCCGAAGCACACCCTTGCGCTTGATTATCTTACAGTGTTCACAGCGTTTTTTTACAGCGGATCTGACTTTCATCTCGTTAACCCAACCTTAGCTTCATTTATAGCGGTACGTAATGCGACCGCGTGTGAGATCATACGGCGACAACTCCAGCGTCACCTTATCACCGGGGAGTATCTTAATAAAATGCATTCTCATCTTTCCCGATATGTGCGCCAGCACCACATGACCATTGTCCAGCTCTACCCGAAACATGGCATTGGGCAATGTCTCGACCACTTTCCCTTCGACCTGAATCGTTTCCTCTTTTGCCATACTTTCCCTAAACCACCGTCAGTACATCCGGGCCATTCGGAGTAACTGCTACGGTGTGTTCAAAATGAGCCGACGGCAAACCATCGGCCGTAACAAAAGTCCAGCCGTCGGGCATAGTCTTGACCTCATGGGTGCCCATGTTTATCATCGGTTCAATGGCGAGCACCATGCCGGTCATAAGGACGGGTCCCTCGTCAGGAGAACCGAAGTTCGGAATCTGAGGTTCCTCGTGCATCTGGCGGCCAATTCCATGACCGACCAGTTGACGCACGACGCCATAACCGGCATCTTCCGCCATCTTCTGCACGGCAGCTGAAATCTGTCCTAATTTATTGCCATTTTTGGCCTTGTCAATACCGGCCACAAGGCATTTCTCAGTAACTTCGAGAAGCCGTGCCTTTTCATCGGAGATTGCCCCAACCGCATAGGTTCGAGCCGAGTCACCGTAAAAGCCTTCATATATGGCACCGACATCGACTGAAACAATCTCTCCTTCTTTCATCGCCCTCTGGCCGGGAATCCCGTGAACGACCTCATCGTCGATCGAAATACACGCTGATGCCGGATAGCCCTGGTAATTTTTGAAGGCCGGTATGGCATCGTTGCTTCTGATAAAATCTTCTATCATCTGATCGAGTTTACCGGTCTTAAGACCCGGCTTGATCTGCTGGCCTACCATTACCAGCGTCTCGGCCACAATCTTTCCGGCCTTTCGCATAATCTCTATTTCATCTGCCGTCTTACAGTTCACTGTCGCCGCTATACCTGTGACGAAACCTCTTTCACCAGCGCTTCGAATACTTTCTCGGGCGGCTGCTGGGCGGGGACTTCGGTCAAGATCGATTCACCACGATAGAAGTCCTCGATAGGTTTGGTCTGTTTTAGGTACACTTTCAGGCGGTTCCTGACCACCGACTCTTCGTCATCCGGCCTTCGCTGAAGCTCGGTATCGTCGTTGTCGCAGCGTCCCTCGACACGGGGCATCTGAGCCGGATAGTTGTAGCCCGCAGAACACTGAGGACAATACCAGCGTCCCGACAGCCGACGGACAACCTCTTCGTCATCGACCTGAAATAATATTGCCTTATATAGATTTATGTCATTATTCTCAAGCATTTGTTTAAGACCTTCGGCCTGCGGAATAGTGCGAGGGAAACCGTCAAGGATGAATCCGCCGTCCAGTTCCCCGTCTCTCAGTTTATCCTGGATCAAACCGATAATCAGGTCATCGGGAACCAGTTCACCGCGTTTCATATACTCTTCAGCCTTGCGCCCCAACTCGCTCGCGCGCTTGACCGCCTCGCGGAGCATGTCGCCGGTGGACAGATGAACCAGTCCGAGTTTTTCTGACAGTTTCGCTGCCTGGGTTCCTTTGCCGGAACCGGGCGGCCCCAGGAAAACGAGATTCATCCTACATCGACCTCCCTCTGATTTTGCCCTTCTTCATAAATCCGTCATAGTGCCTCATAAGCAGATGCGACTCGATCTGCTGAAGGGTATCCAGAGCGACGCCGACTACAATGAGCAGTCCGGTGCCGCCAAAGAAGAAGTTGACGTTGGCTCGCGAAATCAGGATCCAGGGCAGGATGGCAATCATGGCAAAGAAGATTGCACCCGGCAGAGTAATGCGAGTGAGAATCCGTTCGATATATTCGGACGTGTTCCGGCCGGGCCTGATACCCGGGATATAGCCGCCGTTGCGTCGCATATTATCGGCAATCTCCATAGGATTGAATACAATGGCGGTATAGAAGTAGCCGAAGAATATAATAATCATACCATATATAACCGAATACCAAAGGCCTCCGGGGGCCAGCCAAACCGCCACCAGATTCTGCATCCAGTCGGTGTTGGGAAACAGCTGAGCCACCGTCGACGGCAGGAACATAATCGACTGGGCAAATATGATGGGAATGACACCGGCCGAGTTGACCGACAGCGGCAGGTGCGTGGCCGCGCCACCGAACACCTTGCGCCCGACCACGCGACGGGGATACTGTACCGGCACCTTACGCTGAGCCCGGGTAACCAGAATGACGGCGGCAATAACCAGAACCATCATAGCCACCATGACGACCTCGAGCATGAACGACCGGCTGCCATACCAGACCATCTGGGCTTCCTCCCAGACAGCGTCCGGGAAGCGGGCAATAATACCAATGAATATGATCAGCGATATGCCGTTACCGATTCCTTTTTCCGTAATCTGCTCGCCCAGCCACATAATGAAAATGCATCCGCAGGTGAATGTCAGAACCGTCAACGGTATGAAACCGGAGGTATCCATGTGAACGGCGGGAATGCCGTTAAGATTAATGGTGGTCAAAAATCCGGCCGTCGCCCAGCCTTGCATAGCCGCAATAGCAACGGTGAGATACCGGGTGTACTGGGTAATCTTACGCCGTCCTTCTTCTCCCTCACGCTGAAGTCGCTGCAGGTAGGGTACCACCGCTCCCAGCAACTGGAGCATAATGGAGGCCGAGATATAGGGCATGATGCCCAGCGCAAAGATAGTAGCTTTGGCAAAGGCGCCACCGGCAAACAGGTCGAGCAGTCCAAAGATCGAGTTGGTTGACAAAGCCGCGGCCAGGACGGAACCGTCGATGCCGGGGGTCGGTATATGCCCGCCGATACGATAGACGACCAGGATGGCACAGGTAAATAAAATCCTTTTCCTCAGTTCTTCTACCTTGAAGATTGACTTAAAAGTATCCAGCACTAGACCACCTCGGCTTTTCCACCGGCAGCTTCAATTTTTTCCCGGGCCGTTTTGGAGAAGGCCTGGGCCTTCACGTTATAGGCCTTATCTATATTACCATTGCCGAGCAATTTGATCGGCAGGTTGGGTTTGTTTACCAGCCCTGCTTTCTTAAGCGTTTCGGCAGTGACATCACCGGCCTCGCACCGAGACAGGTCGGCAAGGTTCACAATCTGATATTCTGTTTTGAATATGTTGGTAAACCCGCGCTTCGGCAGGCGGCGGTGCAGTGGCATCTGGCCGCCCTCGCGACCCGGTTTTCTTTTGAAACCGCTGCGGGCACCGGCACCTTTATGGCCGCGCCCGGACGTTTTTCCTTTACCGCTGCCGGGGCCGCGTCCGACTCTTTTTCTCTTCTTCTTTGAGCCGGCCGGAGGTTTTAACGTATGAAGTTCCATATTTTTCGCCTCTAAGTAGTCCTTAATCAATCTCTTCGACCGTTACCAGATGTTTGACGGCTCTGACCATCCCCCTGATCTGCGGCGTATCATTGTGTATAACTTCGCGCCTGATCTTGCCCAGCCCAAGTGCCTCGATGGTGCGCTTCTGAGGCTCTTTACGGTCAATGGTGCTTCTGATCTGTGTAATTTTCAACTTTCCCATTTTCTACCACCTGGACCCGATGCGGCTTACGCCTGCTCGCGGGCTTTCTCTTCCTGTTCGCGGGTCCGAAGTTCAAGCAGCCCGGCCATAGTAGCCTTGACCACGTTGTTTGGATTGCGGCTGCCGAGCACCTTGGTAAGTACATCCTGCACTCCCAACGATTCCAGCACGGTGCGAACGGCTCCGCCGGCAATAACCCCGGTACCGGGAGAGGCCGGACGCATTACAACAGTGGTGGCACCGAATATTCCATCAATTCGATGGGGTATGGTGCCGTTGATGAGGCTGATGTTAATCATGTCTTTCTTAGCGGCTTCGGTGCCTTTTCTGATGGCGTCGGACACCTCGGAGGCTTTGCCGTAACCAACGCCGACCTTACCTCGCTTGTCACCCACCGCCACCAGGGCGGTAAAGCTGAAGCGGCGTCCGCCCTTGACTACCTTGGCCACTCGATTGACATGTATTACCCGCTCTTCAAATTCGAAACCTTCAACATCAAACTTTGCCACAAAAACCTCTTAATTATCTAAAAATAAACTGCTATCAGAATTTCAATCCGCCTTTGCGCGCGCCCTCGGCGACGGCTTTCACCCGGCCGTGGTAGCGGGAGATGTTGCGGTCGAAGACAACCGTCTCGATACCCTTTTCGCGGGCGATCTTGGCCACGGCCAGGCCCACCTGGAAGGCCTGTTCGGTTTTGGTCATGCCTTTCTTCAACTGCCCGGCCACCGCTTTCGAGTTCGAGGCGGAGGCGGCCACGGTAACGTGATTGGCATCGTCGATTACCTGCACGAAGACGTTCTTCAGCGACTTTGCCACCGACAGGCGCGGTCTTTCGGGAGTACCGAATATTTCCTTACGTACCCGCCGACGGCGTCTCAAAGCCTTTTTGCTTTTGACAATATTTTTATCAGCCATATTACGTACTCAGCTCTATGCTGCTCCAGCCGTCTTGCCCGCCTTGGCCCGAACGTATTCGCCCACGTACCTGATGCCTTTCCCTTTGTAAGGCTCGGGCTTGCGGAACGAGCGTATCTTGGCGGCGCACTGACCAACCAGCTGTTTATCTATACCTTCTACCACAATCTTGTTTTCCTTCGGCAGGGCACTAACATTGATGCCATCCGGAGCACTGAATACGACCGGATGCGAATACCCCAGATAAAGAACAAGGTTTTTGCCCCTCATCTCGACCCGGTAGCCGACCCCGATAACTTCGAGCTCTCTCTTGTAGCCGTCGGTAACGCCGACGACCATGTTGTTCAAAAGAGCCCTGGTCAACCCGTGAAGGGCGCGGTGACGTTTGGCATCCGACGGTCGGGTGACCACCAGTTGATTGTCTTCAATCGCCGCGGTCATATCAGGATGGATCTCCCTTGAGAGAGTTCCCTTGGGCCCGGTGACCGTAACGGTCGACTGGTTGATCTCAATCTTGGCTTTATCCGGAATCGGTATCGGGCTCTTACCTACACGAGACATCTGCTATCCTTCCTTTACCAGCATCTGCAAATTGCTTCGCCTCCAACGCCCTTTTTGGCGGCGTCGAAGTTGGTCATTACGCCTTGCGAGGTAGAGACAATCATCATACCGCGCAGGTTGTGAGTCGACAGGCGGATTTCCTCGGCGTCGAAGTACTTGCGCAGACCCGGCCGGGAAATGCGCTGGAGCCCCTTTAAGACCGATTCATCATCGCGGGTATAGCGAATATAGACCCTCAAAATACCCTGTTTGTTGTCGGGCAATTCGACAACATCGTTGATATACTTGTGTTCAATCAGAATCCGGATAATTTCCCGTTTCAAATTTGAGGCGGGGATATCCACGGCATTCCGCTTGGCCTTGGCTCCGTTCCTGATTCTCGTCAGCAAGTCAGAAACTGGATCGGTCATAGTCATATACTGTTTACTCCAAATTCCTATAGTTTACCAACTGGCTTTGACAACACCCGGAATCTCGCCGGCCAATGCCATTTCTCTAAAACAGATTCGGCATAGACCGAACCGGCGCATGTAAGCCCGGGGCCGGCCGCAGCGACGGCAGCGACTGTAAGCGCGGACTTTAAACTTCGGTTGGCGCTTTTGCTTCTCAATAAGACACTTTTTAGCCATTGGTCTCCTACTTACGGAAAGGCATACCCAACTCGCTCAGGAGCTGACGGGCTTCTTCGTCAGTCCCGGCCGAAGTTGCGATGGTTATGTTCATGCCACGTATTTTCTCAACTTTATCGTAATCTATCTCTGGAAATATCAATTGTTCTTTCAGTCCCAGGTTGAAATTGCCGCGACCATCAAAAGCGGTCGGCCGGATGCCCCTGAAATCGCGAATCCGGGGGATGGCGACATTGATCAGCCGATCGAGAAATTCATACATGACATCCCGTCTCAGGGTAACACTGCAGCCGATCGGCATGCCCTTGCGCAGTTTGAAATTCGAGATGGCCTTCTTGGCGCGGGTTATAGTCGGTTTTCTGCCTGTTATTTGCGTCAGGTCGTTCACGGCGGCTTCGAGCAACTTGGGATTCTGGGTTGCCTCACCAACGCCAATGTTGACCGTGACCCGGGTGACTCTCGGCACCTGCATGACGGAGGAGTAATTGTTCTCCTTCATCAGTTTCGGCTGAATGTCCTTCAGGTATTTTTCTTTGAGCCTTGCCATATATCACAATCCTCAGATCTGTTCTCCGGTCTTGCGACAAATTCGGACCTTGGTCGGTTTGCCGCCTTCCTGAATGATGGCCGTCGAAACCTTGGTCGGCCCTGACAGGCTGGAGCTGTAAAGAGCCAGGTTACTCAGATGAATCGGGGCTTCGATGGTAATGATACCGCCCTTGGGGCTTTTCTGAGTAGGTTTCTGATGACGCTTCTTCATGTTGATACCTTCCACCAGAGCCAGTTGCTTATCAAGGTTGACGTGAAGAACTCTTCCGGTCTTGCCTTTGTACTGGCCACTGCGAACGTATACTGTAT
>CP070756.1:678685-689603 GCA_020348905.1 Candidatus Zixiibacteriota bacterium | reverse complement strand
TACCGATACGACAAGCACGACGTATTGGAAGCGGGTGCGGACGGTTATATAACCAAACCCTTCAAGAACTTCGAAATCGCCCGGCGTGTTGCCGCGTTTCTCCATTGATAATCATTCGGGCGAGCATATCACGTATATCTGCAATAAAAAAATACGCCCAGGAGGAGTCGAACCCCCAACCTTCTGATCCGTAGTCAGACGCTCTATCCAATTGAGCTATGGGCGCATTTTCGAAACCAAATAGGCGGCATCGTCTTCAAATGTCAAGGGAATTCTCGGGACCAACAGCGTATGGTCGTCTATCGGGCGACCGACAGGTAAATAATAACGGCGGCGATAATCACAAAGAGGGAAAATATGAGGACTATCACAGATTTCTTGACGGGTTTGCCAGGGGGTTGATGGGCTGAGCGCTCTTCCCTCTGGGTGATAAATAGGTTTATTTTCTCCAGCCAGGCGTCCTCGGTTTCCAGTTCAGCTGGTGTCTCAGCGCGGATAGTCAATCGTTCCACTGCTTCTATATCCGATTCGGAGGCATCAATGATTTCCAGCACAGCCACCGTGACGTTATCCGCCCCGCCGCGGTCGTTTGCCATCTGAATCAGACTCCTGACTATCCGTTCGTTGTCGTTGCGAACCCGGTGGATGACTGAAAACATCTCGTCATCGTCGGCAAACCCGCACAAACCGTCGGAACAGATCATGAACTTGTCACCGGCCTTCACTTTGATCAGTCGATAATCAACCTCAACCGTTTCGCGAACTCCGAGTGCGCGCGTGATTACGTTCTTACCAACCACCGAGGCAGCCTCCTCCTCGGTCAGCTTCTGGTTTTGCTGTATCTCCGCCACCCAGGAGTGATCGACTGTCAGCGGCTCCAGAGTGCGTTCGGCAACACGGTAGGCCCGGCTGTCCCCAACGTGGGCAACCGATAACACGTCGTCTTGCAGCACCAGTGAAACAATGGTTGTTCCCATACCGAGCAGGGTGGGTTTCTCGACCGCAGTATTGTAGATGGCGCGGTTGGCCAGCCGGATAGCCTTGACCAGTATGTCGCCGCCGGCAGGAAGGGACGGCTCAATTGAAAGTCGCTGGTCCTGGAGAACCTCTGATGAGAAGTGGTTGAAGATGATATCGAGAATATCGGCCGCCATCATCGAGGCAACTTCACCGGCTTGATGCCCCCCCATGCCGTCGCAGACGGCAAAAACTCGATTCTTCTCATCCAGATGAAGGCAATCCTCGTTGGCCGTGCGAACCAGGCCTACATCGGTATCACCGGTAACCTTGAAGTGAAGTGGCACAGGACCCCTAATTGATTATATGTCCAGTAAGTCGCTGTAATTTTGCACAATATATTTATAAGTCAACAGAAAAGAAAACAAAAAAGCGGAATATTGGACCAAACCGGACAGTCTCACCCTCACCGCAAATAGGCACGTCCGTGAGGCAAGATGCCGACCCGTTTGTGCCGTCAGGAACAAGTTGCACACATGCCGGCGAGGTCGGCGCTGGCTAGCCGACGGCATTCCTGTTCCTGTTGGTCCTGATTCTCATAAAGATCAGGACCAGCACGGCTCCAGCGATATCGGTGAGAATATCGAGCACGTCGAAGTCGCGACCCGGAATGAACCTCTGGTAGTATTCGTCGAACGAGGCAAAGATGCACATGAAGATTATCGAAAACAGAAAAGCCCGATTGACGCTAATGTTACGACCAAAATTAGAGAAGGATCGGAACGTCAGAAATGAGAAGACACCATATTCGATAAAATGAGCTATTTTGTCGGCAGCCAGTATTTTCAAGGGGGCAGGGCTTAGATTGGGTATGGAGGAAAGGGCTATTACAAGGCCGGCATAGAGAATCACCGGCAGATGGTATTTCAGAAATCGCGACGCGCCTGTCAACCGAATCGTCTCCTGTTCGTTAACTGTGAATCGTTAATCAAGGCGAAAGAAACAGTCAACTAAAACCCGTTTGGGGCGGTCCTGCCAGGCAGCCGAAGGAACTTCCCGTTTGCCAGCCGGAAGTTCGGCTGTTCGATGCTGCAGGCGGCGCGTAATGGTCTTTTTTTTTGTAGAATTTGGACTAAACATGTGCTACCTTTTTCAATCATGACATCCGATCCTGCGGGCGGGAATCAACTCACCGCCTCTCAGAAACTTAACCTGGCCATTGGAGGCCTGGTTATAGTTATTGTGTCGGGCACCATAGGCTTTATGTTTCTTGAGAACATGGAGCCGCTGAATGCCCTTTATATGACCGTAATTACCCTCTCTACTGTCGGTTTCGGGGAGGTGCAGACGCTACATCCCCAGGGTCGCCTGTTTGTTATCTTTCTGATAATATTTGGAGTGGCTCTGGCAGGATTTACGGCCACCGTGATCGGTCAACTGGTACTGGAGGGCCAGTTTAGAGAGATTTTTGGGAGAAGGAAGATGGAGCATCAAATACGCAAGATAGCAGGTCACTTCATAATTGCCGGCTACGGTCGGGTCGGTCGCCAGGTGGCCATGGAGTTCCAAAAGAAGAAAGCCAGGTTTGTGGTCATTGAAAAAGACGAGGAAGGCGTATCCATGCTCATGCGCGACGGTTTCCTTTTCATTCAGGGAGAAGCGACCGACGATGATGTGCTGCGTCAGGCGGGGATCGAAACGGCTCGGACGCTCATATCGACTCTCCCCGATGAAGCGCATAACGTTTACTTGACCCTGACAGCCCGCGACATGAACAAGGACCTGCATATAATCGCGCGCGCAGACTACGAAGAAGGGGTCAAGAAGCTCAAACGGGCCGGAGCCAACCACGTTGTGACACCCCATGTTCTGGGCGGAATACGCATGGCCATGGCTTCATTACGACCCAACGTCGTGGACTTCATGCACGCCACCTCGTTGGGTGAGTCAGGTCTGACGATTGAGGAGATGGTGATTCCTGACGGCTGTGAACTGGCCGGTAAGACCCTGGTTGAATCCAACTTGAAAAAAGAATTCGGCGTGACCATTATCGGGATAAAGAAAGAAGGGCATGAGATGACGGTGGCGCCGGGCCCGGACACGGTTCTCGAAGAAAACGATATTCTGGTCCTAATAGGTAAAACACAAGGACTTGAAGATCTCAGTAAGAAGCTCTCCTCTTAAGGCAACATATTTTATCCTGTTTGACGTCGTGGAGCCGCTTGTACCCTTGTCCTAAGGTGTTGGCAATTCGCACAAACCTGTGATATACGGGCATCTTGGCTGCAAAAATAGGTTGACAGAAATGTCGATAATGGTTATATTCTGGCCGTACGGCTAAACAAAGATTACCGCAATATTACTTATTTTGCTTAAATAGCGTTTGGATGAGTTAGGTACCCTTAGCGTCAACCGAACCTAACAAACTAAAATGGGCACCAAAGTAAGGCGCAGCATATTTGTTCGTGTTTATTACAACCCATAAAACTTTTCAACTCTAATTGAGGGAGAAACTATGAGAGCACCCATGAAAGCAACAGTATTACTTGCTGTTATGGTCCTCGCCTCGTTCACCGTGGTCTCCGCGCAGTATTTTGAGCCTGCCGTCTTCATCAATTTGGATGAAGCGACGGGCCTAGATGCGGATCTCAATATTCCGGATGAAGGGCCGGTGGATCTTACTTTCCCGATTCGTTTCATCAATGTCGATGCAAATCGCACGGCCATTTCGAACGGTTTTAAGTTCGCGAGTACCGGATGCACATTCGGCGCC
The DNA here is from genome assembly GCA_020348905.1 of Candidatus Zixiibacteriota bacterium. Classification (GTDB taxonomy): domain Bacteria; phylum Zixibacteria; class MSB-5A5; order GN15; family FEB-12. Next base: position 685,873 of record CP070756.1, on the reverse strand, counting down.
GTAACCGGCCAGTGGAACCCGAACTTCCCGTGGGATTGGCCGCATGCCATAGCTCTGGGAATATTCCCGCCGTATTTCGACCAGGGTCTGTTCCTGAACGAGTTTGAGAATGGCGTTGGCTTCGCCGGCCTGACCGGTGCCTCCGGCAGCGGACTTCCGGCCGATTTCAATGGCGTTGCCTACACCGTTTCGGTAGCCGGTGTCGACGGAGCTCCGAATGACGGCCTGACGCTTGACTCCTCCTGGTGGGCTCCGGCCAACTACTGGCTGTGGAGCGGCGTTGCTGAAAACGTCTACTGGGGTGGCCCGTACGACCTGATCGTAGCCGGTGGACCGCCTCCTCCGCCGTACACCACCTGCTGGCCGCAGCCGACGATTCTGAAGGCTCTTGAGAACGACAAGATTCTCAACGTAGCCATTCACAACGAAGTTATCGCAGACGTGGTCTTCGCGTCGATCCTCGTCCAGGGCAAGATTCCGCCGTACACGGCAGGAGCTCCTTATGTCGATGGTGACTCGATTGTGACGGACTGCTTCATCATGCGCTTCTTAGGCTCCTCGGGCTTCCGCCCGATTCCGCCGGAAGGTGTTCAGGATCAGTATACGGTTGAGTACGATAAAGTTGGCGGCGAGCACGTAGTGCTGACCGGTGACTATGTTCTCTCGGTCTATCAGGGTGACGTTACTCTTGATGGCCTGGTTAATGCCGAGGACGTGGTATTCATGAGCCAGTATCTGTGGCACAGCGGTCCGATGTGCGAAATTCAGGAGTTCATGGATATCGATGCCAACGGTCGAGTTGACATCAGAGACCTGCAAACGTTGATTGAGATTACCGGTCTGTAGTCTCGATTATGACATCTATGTAGTTTGATTTTGGGCCCGCCCTCTCGACGAGAGCGGGCCTTTCTTATCTCTAAGCCTGGGTACGAAGGGCACCCGGGTACTCCGAGTATGGAATATATCATTGACAAGTCAATCTAATATCGTTATACTGTGATGTTACCCGGCCCTTCTGAAGTAACTAACTTGGTCCTCACAGAACATAAATCGCCGCCAGCCCAGACAAACTCGCTTCCGTGATTACAGGCGGACCCTCGATGAGGTAATTGTTTGAGAGCACAGCACCTTTGACGATCGCCATGCCGCTACCAAGAGCTTTCGGCGTTGACATTCGATTGATCGGACGAGAACGAGGTCAACTATGAAATTGAGCGCTTCACTTGCAGTAATTCTTCTGTCCTTATTCAATATAGTCTGGGCCGGGGATTACTTCGAGCCGGCCGTCTTGATTGACCTGAACGAAATTGAGGGTCTTGACCCTACCGGCTTCATACCTGCCGACCCGGAAGATCTGGTCATCCCGATTCGCTTCGTCAATGTAGACGAAGCCCGCACCGCTATTTCGAACGGTTTTGAGTTCAGGGGAGACGGTGTAACTTACAGCGACATAAGCGCCGAGTGGAACCCGGCTTTCCCTTGGGACTGGCCGCACGCAGTAGAGCTGGGCGTCTTCCCGCCGTATTTCGATTTGGGAACTTTCATCAATTACTTCTTTTTCTCCGATGGCGTCGGTCTTGCCGGGCTCACCGGAATGTCAGGCACCGGGCTCCCGGCCGACTTCGACGGGATCGCGTACTTCGTGACCTTGCACGACGCAATAGCCCAGAGCGGCGGCAAGCTGGTGATCGACTCATCGTATTGGCTGCCGTCCAACTTTTGGCTGTGGAGCGGCGTTGAAGAGAATGTCTATTGGGGTGGGCCCTACTTGATTCCCGGACCGGAATGTCATGAATGTGAACCCTACACCACCTGCTGGCCTCAGCCGTGGACTTTTAAGTCACTGGAAAATGACCGCCTTCTGAACATAATTGTTCATGACGAGGATAATGACGACGTTATTCTTGAGTCAATGCTGGTACAGGGGAAGATTCCCCCTTATACGGAGGCGCGTATCGAAGGAGACTCCATCGTCACCGATTGCTTCTCAATGAAGTTTATCGGTGTCTCCGGTTGGAGACCGTGGCCTTCGGAAGGGATCGAAGAGCCCTATACCGTGGAGTATGATAAGGTCGACGGTAGTCATGTAGTTCTGACCGGTATCTTCACAACAAAGGCTATTTACGGTGATGTCACCTTCGATGGTCAGGTCAATGTCGATGACGTCCTGTATATAACTGAGTATTTCTTCAAGGGTGGTCCCGGCTGCCAGTTATGGGGGCACGCCATGGATGAATTCATGGATATTGACGCCAATGGACGGGTTGATATCCGCGACCTTCAGAAACTGATTGAAATAACTGGTATATAGATAGAATCAGAAAAATTCTCAAAACAAACCTTGGGAGGAACTATGAGCAAAGGTTTGAAAACCGCAGGGATGCTGTTGGCAGTGATCCTTACCTCATTCACCTTCGCATCGGCGCAGTATTACGAGCCGGCTGTTTTTGTCAACCTTGATGAAGTTGAAGGGCTGACGCCCAATGGCCACATTCCGGACGGGGGCACTATCACCATTCCGGTTCGATTCAAGAATGTCGATGAGGCGCGCACCCATGTATCGAACGGCTACAAATTCACGGATCCTTATTATAATCAGATCGCGTGGGATGACCTCACCGGGCAGTGGAATCCCGCCTATCCGTGGACCGTATATTTCGATTATGGTGTGTACATTAATGAATTTGACGATGTTATCGGTTTTGCCGGCCTGACCGCGTATGGCACGGGTCTGCCAGCCGACTTCGACGGCATCGCTTACTACATCACCCTGACAAACGTTACGGGCCCGGCCGGCTCGTTGTTGACCATGGATTCAAGCTGGTGGCAGCCCGCCAACCTCTGGCTCTGGAGCGGCGTCTACGAATACGTATACTGGGGTGGGCCATATGAGATGATGATTGAGTATGTTCCGGTTTGCACCTATGCCAGCCCGCAGCCAACTATTCTCAAAGACATGGAACAGCTTATCGAGTTCTACATCTGCTGTCACGATCCTGACGAAATCGTCTGGGAATCGATCCTCATTCAGGGTAAGATTCCGCCTTACGAGGGTTATCCGGTGCTGCGTGATGGTTGCGTGGTTACCGCCTGTCTGACCACACGCTTTATAGGCAGTTCCGGATACCGGCCCATCCCGCCCGAAGGCGTCCAGGACCAGTACCGGATAGACTTTGATAGGACTACCGGCGAACATGTGACGCTTTTCGGAGACTATGTCCTGACCGTGTATCAGGGTGATGTCAATTTGGACGGAGTTGTTGACATAAGCGACGTCCAGTTTATGCACGAGTATTTCTTCAACAGCGGCAAAGCCTGCTTCTATGAAGAGTTCATGGACGTCGACGGTAACGGACGAGTCGACCTGAGAGACGTTAGTGCGCTGATAGAACTGGTTAATATATAACCTTGATTTGACCTCTATTCTTTGAGGTTAGATGAGCGAGGAACTATGATTACGATTTTTCGCGTCGTATCGATGACGGCAGCGTTGCTTATCATTCTGGGCGCCGTCGCAATCGGACAGCCATACACGGTACCAACCGTGTTCGTCAATGTGGACGAAGTAGAGGGCCTGACGCCAGACGGTAAGATACCCGACGGCGGCACCATCATCATTCCCATACGCTTTTTCAACATGGACGAGGCGAGGGCCACGATCATGAATTACTACGAGGTCCTCACTGAGGACGCCACCTTGTCCGGAATCAGCGCCGAATGGAACCCGGAATATCCATGGGACTGGCCGCACGCCATCCCATTGGGTATTTTCCCGCCTTACTTTGATCAGGGTTTATTCACTTTCTATGACCAGAATCACGTCGGGATGGTCGGTCTTGTCGGGCCGAGCGGAACCGGTCTTCCGCAGGATTTCGATGGTATTGCCTATTATGTTACTATCAGTGATATCTCCGGGCCGGGTGGTGCCACTCTGATCCTGGACTCTCTGCTGTGTATGGAACCGTGTAGCGAATTTACTTACTGGAGCTGGGGTGGCTGGTGGCCATACAGTACTATCCCGGCCTGGGACGGTCCATATGAATTCGAAATTGACGGCGGACCGCCCCCGGTTGTGCACACCACCTGCTGGCCGCAACCGACGGTCATCCTTCGGGAAAATGACGGTCTCTTGAACGTGATTGTCCACAACGAAGAGAATGACCAGGTGATTCTGGAGTCCATGAGGGTTCAAGGTAAGATACCGCCGTATACGGAAGCTCGCATCGAGTTCGATTCCATCGTCACCGATTGCCTGCTCACGCGCTTTATTGGCTGTTCCGGCTGGCGGCCGCTTTCGCCAGAGGGCATACAGGATCAATACACGGTGGAGTACGATAAGCTTGACGGCAGTCACGTGATCCTGACCGGCGACTATGTACTGAGCTTTGTAGACTGGGGTGATGTAAATCTGGATGGCGCGGTTGACATAGCCGACCTTCAGTTTATGCACGAGTATTTCTTCAACGGTGGTGAAGCGTGCTCCTATGAGGAATTCATGGATGTCGACAACAGCGGTCGCATTGATATCCAGGACCTGAGGGAGTTGATTGAGATAACAGGACTTTAGGCAGATACAGAATCACCATCTGGGTGGCTACGGAGGAAAGGCGATGAGAAACTTTACCAAGTCAGCAGTGATACTGTTCGTTCTGACCGTAACTTCATTTTCGGTCGGCTTCGGTCAGTACTATGAGCCGGCTGTTTATGTCGACGTCTACGAAATCGAGGGGCTCTCGGGTGGACACATTCCAATGGGGGCTACAATAACTATTCCGGTGCGGTTCAAGAACATCGATGAACCGCGCACGGCTATCTCCAACGGTTACAAGTTCACAGCGGTTGATGGCGAGGTCACCTGGGCCGACCTTACCGGGCAGTGGAACCCAGCCTACCCGTGGGATTGGCCCCACGCGATAGAATTGGGGGTTTTCCCGCCATTCTTCGATCAGATATTGTGGATTAACGAATTCGATGACACCATTGGCTTTGCAGGTCTAAAAGGTCAGTACGGAAGCGGCCTGCCGGCGGACTTTGATGACATTGCCTACTACATCACTCTAACGGATGTGGGCGGAGAGTTTTATTCGCTCTTGCGCATGGACTCGAGCTTCTGGGAACCAGCCAATTACTGGCTCTGGAGTGGTGTTGCTGAGAACGTTTACTGGGGCGGACCGTATGATTTCTGGCTAATTCCACCCATCCCCGCGAGTCCGACCATTACCTCCACCCCGGTGACTTCAGCCACCATATTCCATCTCTACACTTACCAGGTTGAGTCCTCCGGTTATCCGGCTCCTACCTATTCCCTCACTACTGCTCCACCCGGTATGACAGTTAATCCTACTACCGGCTTGATTCAGTGGATTCCTGATGCTATGGCAGTCAGCGTTCCAGTGACGGTAGTGGCCACCAACTCCCTGGGAAGCGACGCCCAGAGCTTTACTATCGATGTGGGTGGTTTCGCGCCCACCTTCACGTCGACCCCGGTAACCAGCGGCAATGTTGATGAGCCTTACAGCTACGACGCTGACGCCGACGGTTACCCGGAGCCGACGTACGCACTGACAACGAGTCCGACAGGGATGACGATTGATGCTGTTACCGGATTGATTGAGTGGACTCCGGACGCTGAAGGCTCGTTTGCGGTAGTTGTCGAAGCCTCCAACTCGGAGGGCACGACCCCCCAGAGTTTCAGCATCTCAGTTGGCCCGCCAATTGAACCGGTGGTCTATGTGAATGTGAATGAGATACAGGGACTCACCGAGGACGGCAAGATACCCGATGGCGGCACTATAACTATCCCAATACGCTACTTCAATGAGGATGCGGCCAGAATGTCGATCAGGAATCATTTCGAGATCATCGCCGAAGAGGTTACCTGGTTCGGAATCAGCGCCGAGTGGAATCCGAATTATCCATGGGACTGGGAGCACGCGGTCGAACTGGGCATTTTCCCACCTTATTTTGATGTGCTGACGTCAATAAACTACTATGAAAATCAGGTCTCGCTCGTTGGTCTTGCCGGTGCCGGTGGCAGTGGCCTTCCGGCGGACTTTGATGACATTGCCTGTTACATTACGATAAGCGACATCTCCGGACCGGATGGCGCTACATTGGCGCTGGATTCGATACTGTGCATCCCGCCGTGCACAGAACCGAGTTTCTGGGGCTGGGATCCGTCGCCGACTCCAATCCCGAGGTGGGATGGTCCTTACGAACTCGTGATAGAGAATATCCCGCCGTACACCACCTGCTGGCCGCAGCCCACCGTGATCAAAGCGTTAGAAAACGACCGAATACTTAACGTCAGCGTTCACCGAGAGGAGAATGATCGGGTGATCCTGGAGTCGATGCGAGTACAGGGTAAGTTGCCACCTTATACGGAGGCGCGAATCGATGGCGACTCTATTGTCACTGACTGTTTCATTATGCGCTTTTTGGGCGTTTCGGGGTTCCGTCCCATACAACCGGAAGGCGTTCAGGATCATTACACGGTGGAGTATGATAAGCTTGACGGCACTCACGTGATTCTGACCGGTGACTTTGTGATAGCTATTTACCAGGGCGACGTTAATCTCGACGGGCAGGTTAATATGGATGATGTCATTTTCATGTCTGACTATCTCTTCTCCGACGGCCGGATGTGTGAGATAGAGGAGTTTATGGATATCGACGCCAACGGAACTCTCGATATCAAGGACATGAACGCCCTGATTGACTTAGTGAGTGAGTAGAAGACACAATTGAAGCAATGAGGTGATATGAAAGTAATCATCAGAGCCGCGCTCCTTGCGGCCATGGTATTGGCAATGTTCACCCCGGTGTCCGCGCAGCAGGTGGAAAATGATGAACCCTACACCACCAGTTGGCCACAGTGGGGAAGCCTCAACTACATGTTGTTTGAGAACAATCGATTACTTAACATCATTGTTCACAACGAAGACAATAGTCAGGTGATCCTGGAATCCATGCGCGTTCAGGGCAGGATACGGCCGTATACGGAAGCTCGAATCGAGGGTGACTCTATCGTCACCGACTGTTTCCTCCTGCAGTTTCTGGGCCTTTCGGGATTCAGGCCGATCCCCGAGGGGGGTGTCATTCTAGACCAAAATACGGTGGAGTATGATAAGCTTGACGGGAGTCACGTAGTCTTGACCGGCTGGTTCTGCGTGGGCTGTCTCGAGGGCG
>CP070756.1:673031-678585 GCA_020348905.1 Candidatus Zixiibacteriota bacterium | reverse complement strand
GATCAATACCGAAAATGGCGTCGTTAGCCATCTCGACCATCTTTCGGTACTTTTCTTCTGATTCCTGCAGTTCTTGCAGTTTCTCGTTACTCAAACTCATACGGTATCTCCAGAACCAGCCATTCCGGCAGATGTCCGGAATGCCTCAACTGTATCCCCTTTTTGTTATTGACGCTCCGGAGATTCGCGCTCGATACCGACCCGATCGACCAGGTTCCGCAGCCTGGAAACCATCGTCTTGAGGATAGCCTGCGTAATTTGGACGTGATCGGCCAGGAGGTCAACGAAGTCTTCCCGGTCAATACGGAGCAGCCGCGTGTCCTCCACCGCGGTTGCCGATGTTACTCTCGGTTCGTCATCGAACAACGCCCACGTGCCGAAAGCTTCCCTGGCACCCGCAGTAGTGATTTCTCTGTCATCGATGTGCAGTTTGACGGCACCGTCCAGTACAAGATACAGGGCATCCGACGGCTCGTGCGCGCGGTAAACAGTATCGCCTTTCATGCAAGTGAGTTCGCCGGCAATTGAGGCCAGAAAGGCAAGTTGCTCAGACGGAACACCTGCGAAAACCTCGACATTTTGAAGGAAGATTACCTTTTCAATTACAGTCAGCATAAGCTACCTGTCTATTCGTATGACATTTATTCCTTTTCTACCCGTTCTATATTCAACGCTCCGGCCTGAACCCGGTTCACGTAATTCTCCTGTTAAGAACCAGAGCGGCCGTTTCGCGGACAATTGGCTCCCTGTCGTGAAGGGCAGCTTCGACAGCCTTGTTAATTCGATCAGATTTCTGGTCGCGACAACAGTAAATGGCACAGACTTTCAGCCAGTGATCGCGTCCGTCTATCAGTGCCAGCAGTGCCTCGTCTTTATCTGCAAACCGAATCCCGAACAGATCCTGCCCCTTGCGAATAATTTTGTCAACAGACGATTCATCGAGTATTGGCAACAGGTACCGCTTGACGTTGCTCTTCAGCAGATTATCCAGAAACTCGATCGCGCTCGCCCGCTGATCCTGCCTGCTGCTTACGATGCCCAGGTAGGCATTGTAGATATCGCCGGGCGGATAGCTCAGACCCAGAATTCGGAAGATTCGCTCCAGATTCTGGTCCAGCTTCTCCCTGAGCGATTTCACCATCAGTTTAGAGGCATCAGTATCGTCGGCGCAGTGAATATCGATTAGCTGAAGAATTTCATAATAGCCCCTGGTTTCCTCCATCAGGGCCTCGTCAATGCTGGCTTCGTCGAATTTCAGTTCGGGATAGCCGGTGCGAAGCCGGTTGAGGGCTTTCACCACATAATATTTGAGATAATTATCAACCCTGACCAAACCGGAGGTCAGCCCATCCACCGCCTCCTGCCTCGGTATCTGACTCATAACGCGCGGAATACTGCGACGAATAGCGGGTTCAACGCGACCATCGGTCAGGTAATCAAAGAGGGTTCCAAGAATTGATACATCGTAGGCCGCCAGAGCTTCGCGCGCCTGACGCCGGAATCTCTTATCGGCCAAGGCGTTCAACAGCCAGGGGACAAAGTTGCGGTCCTTCAGTTGTCCTACGCTCCAGATGGCATTGTTGACAACACCACTATCGGAATCGTTCAGAAACCTTTTGAAATACCTGTTATATCGGGCATCACCCAGATAACCCATTGCCCCGGCGACCTGTCGGCGGGCCACAACCCCCTCCTCACCGGGCAAGTTAATCAACGACTCCACGGTATCATCATCTATCAGCGCTTTCTCATCCGGGGCACCATGCATGGCGATACTCGACACCGCGGCATAACGGTACCTTGGCTCCGGATGAGTCAGGAACACTTTTATCATATGATCCCGTCCCCCGTCAGCGTTGCTGAACAGGAAATACATGGCGTCGCGGCGCACCTCAACGTCGTCATCGTCCAACAGCAGCTTCACATCAGGTATCAGGGTTTTATCCTGCTGGGCCAGCAGTACATGAATGGTTTTTTTTCTTATGTCAGCGGAAGGGTGCTTCAACAAGGGCCGGAGTGGTTCAATCAGATTGACGTTGCTGACCTCTCTGAGCATTCCCAGAGCGTACTCGACCTCGCGCACGTTTTGACTTTTCAGGGAGTTTGCCAGGGTGGCGATAGTTGCCGACTCGTTAATGTTTATCCGGATCTCGCTAAAGTCAATTTCACGCTTCTCGATCGCCTTGCGAAAAGTGTTTACATATTCTCGCCTCATCAGCAGGGCCATGATCAGCCAGACGACCAGAAACCCTACAACCACGTAGCTCATAGTTCGAACGGCCTCTATCGGGTTGGCCTCGTAGTTAAACCAGGCGATCAGAAGCAGTAGCAGTCCGCCCGCCACGCCCCGCGCCCAGCGGTCCACGAACATATCAATGAAGACCTTAGTTCGCTTTTTCAGCTCGAGCGGTACCGGCAGGAATAACAGCTCCCGTCCGGTCTTGTCGACCGAGTACTTCAGGCTGCCGTCGGCCCCTCTCAGCAGCACGGCACCAACAAGACTGATATTAATCAGCAGGGCCACCGAACCGACGAGCAGACCAAGCGGGAGAAACAATATCACGCCGCCCACCCCCAGGATTCTCAGGAAGCGATAGGTGAATAAAATCTGCAGGAAAATGGATACCAGGCTCAAACGGCCGTAAAAAAGACCAAGAAATGCCGTAAGAGCGGACTTGTCTACCTCGCCGCTGACCGGGTCCTGATAGTGAAGGGTCGAAACCGCCTTGAACTGGAAATCCACCAGCGACGCCACCATCATAGTCAAGGTGATAATACCGACGATCAGCAGCAGGTGCCGGGAGCGCTTGATGGAGCCGAACATCTGGCCTAACGACTCCTTGCTCTCGACTTTCCTGCCCGAAACTTTGCTGCGACCTTCTATTTCTCTTTTCTTGATTGACCAGGCAGCGGTGGTTATGACCATACACAGCAGCATAATACCAACGCAGAAAAACAGCAGATCTTCAGTCGCCACCCCGAAGGTTCTCACGACGATGTTGGTTACCTCGCCCCCCGTCCAGGCGCCCAGGATAGAGCCAAGCCCCAGTAGCGTAAACAGCCGCTTGGCCTGGGTGGCGTTGTAAACGGCATTCGCCAGAAGCCAGAATTGCGACGTGGTCAACACACCGTAAATACTCACCCAGGTGTAAAACAGATAAGGAACCCAGAAATAAGGCAGTCGCATCAGCCACCGAAGAACGAATAGACAGATGATCACCAGTAGGAGAGTCATGTTCATCAGGTTGTTGAGCTTCACGGTTCTGCTGGCCCTCGAATAGAGGGTGGTGATGGGGACAATTGCGAAGGCCGTAAGAATGAACACCAGCGGCAACTGTTCCGGGCCGAGCTTAACCAGAAACAGACTGTCACGGGCCGGTTTGAGAAAATAATAGGCCACCAGAAGCAGGTAGATGTTGGCAAGCATCAGCAGGGTGATGCCAACCTCGCCCTTGCGAATGTCTATAATCGAGCTAAGATACTTCTTCATCTCTTATCAATATCAGAACATTAGTTCGCGACAGCAAGCGTCTTTGCTCATTGTCTCTCAGCATTCTCGTCAAGGCCGAAGGGAATGATCACGGTGAATGTTGTTCCCTGCCCGGGCTCACTTTCCACCTCGATGGTCCCTTGATGTTCCTGCATTATCTGATAGCAAATCGACAGGCCCAATCCGGTGCCAACCCCGACCCCTTTGGTGGTGTAGCCGGGATCGAAAATCAGCGGCAGCTTCTCTTTAGGGATACCGACGCCCGAATCTTTAATGCTGATATGCACGCGATCGTCTTTCACAGAAGTTTTTACTACGATTTCGCCCTCGCCCGGGATTGCCTGTCTGGCATTGTTTAAGATATTCAAGAATACCTGGTTGAGCTTTCCAGGATAGCAGGCCACCGGCGGTATTTCTCCATACTCCCTGACAACGTTGATACGGTTCTTAATTTCATGGTGTATCAGGAGCAGCGTATCCTCGAGCCCCTCATGAATATCGACCTTTTTCATCTCGGCTTCGTCCAAACGGGCAAAACTGCGCAGTCGCTTTACAATTGTGGTAACCCGGCTGGTGCCGGTTTCAATGACCCTGTTGGCCTCATCAACCAACTTAAGCATCGGTTTGATTTCATTACATCGGGCACAACCTTTGGTGCTGCCGTCATCAATGACTTCCTGAATTTTGCCTGCGGCCCTGATCAGCGTGTCGTGCATGCTTCCCACTGCCCCTATTGGCGTATTTATCTCGTGGGCCACCCCTGCCACCAGATGACCCAGTGAAGCCATCTTTTCGGATTGGATCAGTTGCGCCTGCGTGTTTCTAAGATCGGCGTGGGCCTTCTCCAGGTCTGTGTGGGCCTTCTCCAACGCCAGCTTATCTTCCAGGCTGCGGCTTGTGTCAGCATAGCGTAAGGCCAGGTACAAGGATAACGAAACGAGCAGAGCCATAACCCCTAAAAGATAAGGCTGTACACCAAGATTGACTTCCGGTATTAATCCGATGTGAGCCAGGACATCCAGTAGCGAAGCCATAGCGAAGATCATCAAACCCAACCCGATTACCCAGGTCATGCGCTTACCGGTCCACATCTCCCGTATGGTGATCCTGGCTGTCTCCACCAAACCAATAGCGGTGAAAAAGAAAAAGGCGTTAAGAGGTAAATGCCCCATCCAAATGACCAGACCAGCCGCTAGAACCACAAACGCCCAGAACTGCCTGGGAATCTTCGAGTGGAATAGAGAGTATATCAGAGCCTGTGCGGTAATTACGCAGACGACCATGGACAACTTCAGCATAGTCATCGACAAGATAAAGGACTCGATATCCGGAAGACCGATGATCCTGGCAGGTGTTGAGGTCAATCCGGCGCAACCAAAAGTGAGTACCGCAAAAAGAAGATTCTCCCGGAATTTTGGATAGAGCAGGAACATAAAAGAGTGAAGGAGCGCCAGAGCAAGCGCTACTCCTGTGAAAAAGGTGTGCTGCCTGGTGGTCTTGAGCAATTCGTTAAAGCGGCCTTCGGTGGCCGTCTCAGCCGGCATCAACCTGAAGATGAAGCCAATTCCGGTAAAGGCTATTCTTGGCAGCTCCGGGTTGAATGCGGAAAAACGCACGGCGAGGATTTGGTCCTCTTGCCTGGAAAAAACAAGAGTCTTCGGCAGGCTCATATCCGTGAACATAGCCTGCTCTGTTTGCGGAGAGTCGCCTACTTCACCCAGCTTAAACAGGAGCTTTCCATTGAGATAAATCTCGGCAGCCCCAGCCAAAGCGTAGCCCAGTGCGATCGGCTGATCCCAAAGCGACGAATCTACCTTCAGGTGAACTCGAAACCACACAGGTGTATCGGCTTTTTCTTCACTCCACTGTTCTGCCTCAAAAACAGTTGAAGTTATTTTCCAGCCCGAATCATCAAAGGTTGGATCAGCGTAATCTGGGTCGTCGCCTGTATCGGTACGCCAGTATGTAGCCGTCGTACATGCCTGTTCCAGCATGCCAATGGAAGCAGAGTCAAGATTCAGAACACGGATTTCCTGCGATGTAGCAGGAGAGCACAGAGCCACT
>CP070756.1:647781-672931 GCA_020348905.1 Candidatus Zixiibacteriota bacterium | reverse complement strand
CCAACAACGACCACGATCGCCAGCAGGGCTGCCCCGAAACCGTCCTGACCACCCAGGGCCAGCATCGTAGACTGCATCTGGGGAAGAACAAGGCCATGCAGTTGGGTAAACAGGAACACTCCCGCCGTGGTGCCCATAACAAAAGCCAGTGAAACCCGGGAGAGCCACGAGTATTTAGGGAACAGCCGTGCGAACATCAAGAATCCCAGTATCCCCGGTACGAACAGCCACCAATGCCCGTCTACCATCGGGTCCCACAGCTTCTGCAGGATGATTGTGTCCCAGATTAGTCCCACCTGGTACCCGGCGGTCAGACCCGCAAAAATGTGCTCGGCCAGCTTGTAGACCGGGTTGTCCTTATAAAGGAAGGAGAAAAGAGCCAGCGTGAAGAAGGCCATTATCCAGATCTGGAAGATCTCAATCCCACTCATGGCTGACGGCTCCTTCTACGGGTGCGTCCGACGAAAAAGCCAATGTTGCCCACTATAACGAACGCTATTATCAAAAAGTGCACCATCGACTGGATATCCATCCCCCGAAAAGCGTTATCCGGTTGATTGAGAAGGATCTCGTATTCAGCGGCTCCTTTCATGCCTCCCAGAAGGCCGACAATCTGTCCCGCCCCAGCAAAGGCATAGTACTTGGGAGCCATTACGGCGGTGGTTCCCACCCCCATCGGCACGCCGTAACCGGCATTGACGATCGATATCCAGTAATCGGCGGTGTTATTATCGGCCACCTCGAAAACAAAGGCAATCTGCTCGTAGTTGACGATCGAATCCATCAGGGGCAGCTCGGACAGAGGCGTCCCGCTGTTGTCGGTGGGAAAGATACTCTCGATCGACAAACCCATCCCCTTGAGCACTGACACATAACCGTACTTATAGCCAAGGTTGACAAAGTCGATGCCGTACTCTTTGCCGTACTCGGCCGCCACCCGCCGGGTGACCGACTCCGCCATTGACGGTGCCCCGTAAGGGATGTTAGTCAGGGTTATTACCCGGCAATCCTTGCTGAAAAGATGACGGGCCGCAGCCACCGCCATGGGCTCGGTTTCGGCCACGGTCGATGGATAATAATCGAATACCAGCATGACATTGGCAGAGTCGGGAAGAGCATCAACGGCATCGAAGAAGCTCTGGGCCTCGGGGCTGACACTGACCGGGAAACGCATTGGTATGATAAAAGGTATCACTACCGCCAGGCCTACCAGAAGGTATATCCAGCGACGGTCAATCTTTTCTGCTCTTTCCCAGAAACTCACCCTATTTACCCTTTACCCATATAGGTTCGCTCGATTCCAAGGATTATGCGAAGCGACATGGCCGCCGCACCGAGAGCCGCCCCGATAATAATTCCCCTCTGAACGGCCAGATTGGCGCCGTTCATGACGTACGTGTTGATTATCCCCGGCAGATCACCCGGGAACTGGTTGAGAAAGGCCTCACCCATAGGGACTCGCCACAGCATAACCAGGGTAGCCGTCAGAAGCAGAATGGTGGCCTCCGCATTGCGGGCCCGGAAAGCCCGATACGCGGCCGACGCTATATAGAAAGCCAGGGTGGCAAACATGGTGGCCATCATGGGTGCCTGAAGATAGTTGAAAAGCCAGTCGAATATGGAGCCCTCACCCCGCCCGAACAATGGCGACCATGAAGGCGACAGGAGTGAAGGTATAGCCGTGACAAAAATGGCCAGGATGGTGAACAGCCGATATATCCAGCCGTCGCCCCGCTTTTTGACCACCGCCCAGTTCACCCGCGTGATAGAGACGATTCCCAGAAGCAAAGTGAATCCGCCAACAATGATAATCCAGTTGAGCAGCTCCTGGGAAAGCTTACCAACGACTGTGGTTTCCTCGTTGAAGAAAAACGATATGACCAGAATGACACCGGATAGAAAGGCAACCGCTACGGGCAGGGCTGTTCTCATCTGTAATCAGGACCTCTCATGCTGCTAAACTGACTCAAATACCTCCAGGTAAGTATCGCCAAGATTCAACGTCACCAGAATCACCCCGAGAATTACCGCTATCACTATCAGGATCTTAATAAAGTCCTGACCCTTCAGACCACCCAGCATAACCGGCTCGTGCGACAGGTAAGCCGAGGCGGCGTACAACTCTTCGCCCATGAGCGTGTAGTCACAGGCGGCGATGAAAAAAGGCAACTGTTCGGGCTTGGCGGTCCCTGCTATCTGAATGGAGCCGGCGGCATTACCGGTTTCCGCCAGCAGCAGTGATTCAGCGAAAAAAGCCCCCATATATATGTTGGTGGCCGGGTGCTCACGCATCATGTATCCGTTGACATTGGCCGTAAAGGCAAACTGCTCGCCGGCCACGTAACGAACCATATCCTTATCGAACCAGTCGCGCTTACCGACCTCCGTGTAAGACTGCTCCACAATTTCCTGACAGGCGGCATAGACCAGAGGATACCGAACCGGTACCATCAACGGCGTCTCATACTGAGCCGTTATCTTGGCCACCCGACCAAGGATGGACACCCCGGCGATGGTTTCAATCTGATCGAGTTCATCGATGCCCGGCACGTATAGCACCGGCCGACCCATCTCAGTAGCTCGGCCGACGGCCTCCTCGACCGCTTGAAGCCCGGCAATCTTCCTCAAAAACAGTGGCTTACCTTGCCTGGCCCAACGCGTGTAGAGTAAAACCGCAACCGAAAACATTACCACCAGAACAAGAGCGTTGACTCTGTCGGTTCGGAAGATACCCTCTGGTGACTGCGCCAGTGCCGTCTCGCAGAAAATCAGAGCAGCAGCTAAGGCAAGTATGGTTGCTTTGACAGGTTTGAGACTCATAAAATCGGACCCAGCCGAATATAACACGAACGCCGGTAATGTCAATTTGATTTAAGACGCTTCGATTCAGGCATCCGTTGACTGAAACAGCAGCAAACGCATACTCACCAGACATGATTAGCAGGCAAAAAAAGACCGGGTGTTCCCGGCTCAACACCGACCACACCCGGAGCCTTCCAGCGGTACGGGGGATCGAACCCCGGTTTGATGGCTGAGAACCACCCGTCCTAACCACTAGACGATACCGCCGTTCAATGCGCAATGCTAAAAAGCAACGATTCAAGATAATCACACACTGCCGGAGCTGTCAAGAAATAATATGCTGTTGTCCTACAACGGTTTACAGGGTGTCGATTCCTAATATTATGGCGGCTAACAGGTTACTAATTGGCCCAAAAATATCATTTTTAAGCTTTTTTTCTCAAAGCTATCGTGCCATTTTGGCACCATATGAGCCGTTATGGCATTGCCGCCTTCCTGTGCTTGAACCAGGGGCCAAACGGGCACCAAAGTGGCCGCATGGATTCAGCCGCTTAGCCCGACTTACGTTGGATGGATAACGAACGTGATTTTACCATGGACAGACAGACGGAACAGAACGCGCCGCCGACGCTGGCAGGCAACTCTAATGACTATTACCGTTCCTTCGCAGCCCGCCGCAACCTTCCTCTCGCTTTGCCAACTTTTTGTTTTTCTTGGCTGTGCATAGTCCATATATTACCGGTCCATCGTTCGACATATGGAGGAGTAAATGACAACCAAAGGGCGCGCCAAAGCCAAGAAGATAAAAGAACTTAGCTACCGGGATTTGGACTACCGGGTTTCCTATCGGCCCCCGAAGATAAAAACTTCGGATGACGTTCCACCCTGTTGCGGCATTATCGGTCAAACCAAAGCGATCGATGCCATCAAGCTGGGCCTGAAAGTAAGAAGTGCCGGGTACAATATCTTTGTAACCGGCCTGTCCGGCACCGGTCGTTCCACAACCATAAAGCTCCTGCTTGAACAGCTTGACCAGCAGATGCCTCGGCTTAATGACATCTGCTATGTCAACAACTTCAAAAACGAGGATCGTCCCAGAGTACTGATCTTCGAGGCGGGCGATGGTTCCCGGTTCAAAAAGGACATGCATTATCTGATAAGCTCCATCCGAAAGGTCGTACCCAAGATTTTTCTTTCCGAGGATTACAAGGACCGCCAGAGCCGGATCATCCGTGAATTCGAGGGCCGTCAGAAAGACCTGATAAACGACTTCGAGGACAAGCTCAGCGAGGCCGGATTTGTCATGGTCCAGATTCAGGTGGGCATGGGTGTCCGTAATGAAATCCAGCCGCTGGTGGAAGGGGAGCCGAGCTCCCTGGAGAAGCTGGAGCGACTGGCCAGGGAAGGGAAGTTTTCGCTCTCCCGCCTTGATGAAATGAGGCGCAAATGGGACAGCCTGCGTCGGGAGTTCGATGTCGTCACGGTCGAGTCGAAAAAGCTGACCAACAAGCTTGAGGACGCCCTGGGCAAGCTGGACTTGTCCATGCTGACACCCCTGGTGGCCGACAAGATAAGTTTGCTCAAAAAGAGATACCCGGACCATAAAATCCAGATATATCTCGACGAAGCTGAGGAAGCTCTCCTGGGAGATATCGATCGTTTTCGCGAAGCCCAACCGCGACGGGGAGAAGAAGAGCCCCCGCCCTATCGCAAACGTGAGCCGTTCGAGGAATTTTCGGTCAACCTGATTCTGGACAATTCCGAGACCGACCAGGTACCGATAATCATCGAAAAATCTCCTTCATACAAGAACATTTTCGGCTCGCTCGAACGCGTCGTGGACCGTTTCGGCTACTGGCGTACCGACTTCACTCGCATATACTCAGGGTCGTTCTTGAAGGCCTCCGGCGGTTTCTTCATAATCAACGCCACCGATCTGCTGAGCGAACCGGGCATGTGGATTTATTTGAAACGTGCCCTGCGCAACCGCGAAATCGAGATCACCGGTTACGACCCCTTCTATATGATGGCCGGGGCCGGTATTAAACCGGAGCCGATACCTCTTGACGTCAAGGTTGTGCTTATCGGCGAGCCCGAGATTTACCGGTTGTTGTGGCGGCTCGATGAAGACTTCAAGAAGATCTTCAAAGTGAAGGCCGAATTCGACAGTGTCATGAAACACAACAGGTCGAATCTGACCCAGTACTTCGAGTTCGTTCGCAAGGTTGTCGATGATGAGAACCTGCCCACCTTCGAGGTAAGCGGCATGCAGGCGATCTGCGAGTATGGTATGCGTCTGTCGGGCCGTCGCGACCGTCTGACCACCCGCTTCACCCCTATCAGTGACATGATCAAGGAAAGCGCTTTCTGTTTGCAGCAACGAAAGGGCCGCCGGGTTTCCCGCGATGATGTCTATTGTGCCATCCGAAACCGGCGGTCGCGCATAAACCTCGTTGAGGAGAAGATGCAGGAGATGTTTGACGACAAAGATCTGTTGGTCAGCACCTCCGGCACGGCCGTCGGCCAGATCAACGGGCTGTCCGTTTACAGCCTGGGCGAGTACGCTTTTGGCCGTCCAACCCGCATCACCGTCAACACTGCCCTGGGTAAGGAAGGTATAATCAACATCGAGCGCGAGGCCGATCTGTCCGGTCCCATTCACAACAAGGGCGTGCTGGTTCTCACCGGATACCTGCGCCAGATGTTCGCCCAGGACAAGCCCCTGGCCGTCTCCGCCTCGATCTCGTTCGAACAATCCTACGTCGGCGTCGATGGCGATTCGGCCTCCTCCACCGAAATCTATGCCATCTTATCATCCATCGCCGGGATCCCGTTGAAGCAAAGCATAGCTGTCACCGGTTCGGTCAATCAGAAAGGCGAGATCCAGCCTATCGGCGGCGTCAATGAAAAAATAGAGGGATTTTTTGATGTTTGTCACAGTCGCCGTCTGACCGGCAGCCAGGGCGTAATCATCCCCCAACAGAATGTTTCCGATTTGATGCTCCGCCCCGACGTCATCGACGCCGTAAAGACCGGTAAGTTTCATATATACCCGGTCACAACCATTGCCGAAGGAATCGAACTTCTCACCGGCATGCCCGCCGGCCGCCGTCGCACCGACGGGAAGTTTCCCCGCGACACTGTCATGGGCAAGGTCGATGCCACCCTGCACCGCATGGCCATGACACTGCAGAACTATGGCCGCGTCCAGAGCAACAACGACAAAGGTAAAGGCAAAGCCAAATAACCGTCACCGCATTGCCACACACGTGCAGCCTGCATCATGCGTCATGCGATCCATCTGCTGAACCGCTCCACACGATGCGTCTCGCATGACATTGTTCACATCAATGCCTCCGCCCGAGAATTTGCCCATCAAAGCACGTCGAAAAAAAATTCAATAAAAGTATTTTTTTATTAAGTTTTTTCTTGACATAAATTCAATGTTGAGTGTTTTTTTACTCAACAATCCTTAAATGGAGGACGTTCAATGCGCAAAGCTAAAAAAACAACCAAGAAGAAAGCTGCGAAGAAGAAGAAAGCGGCCCCGAAGAGGAAAGCAGCTAAGAAAAAAGTGACTAAGAAAAAAGTCGCTAAGAGGAGAGCTGCCCCGAAGCGGAAAGTGGCTAAGAAGAGAAAAGTGGCCAAGAAAAAAGTCGCTAAGAAGAAAGCCACCAAGAAGGTCCGCTGCGCAGCCAGAACCAAAGACAAAAAGGCTTGCAAGCGCTTCACCGATGGCAAGAGCAAGTATTGCTCGGTCCACAAGAAAAAAAGATAAGCGCTTAGAAATCAAAAAACGCGGTCACGTGCTGACCGCGTTTTTTTTTGCGTTGAATCTTTGCTCCCGTATACCGGGCGTCCCTCGGCGCTAAAAATCTGCTCCGAATGAGAAGTAATAGCTGGGCTTGTCAGATACAGCGTGGAAGTCAGTAGACCAGGCCAGATCGTAGCGAAGCAGGAAAAAGCCCAGGTTCATTCTCATCCCGAACCCGAAGCCCACTTTGATATCGCGCAGCTTCTCTACCCCGCCGGCAGTAGTACCACCCTTGAAATTGCTTCCAAACCACGCGGCGCCGACATCGGTGAAGATAGCTCCGCCCACCCGGCTGATAACCAGATTTAGCGGGAAGCGCATGGCAAAGTAGTCAATCATGGGAAATCTGAACTCGGCGTTGACCAGGCCGTACCGGTCACCTGACAATTCATAATACGGAATTCCTCGAAGCGGCGTGACAACATCGGAAAAGTAAAGATTCTCGACCTCGAATACCTCCGCGTCGAGGGTCCGGTTACCGATCCAGTTGGTGGTACCGCCCAGGAAGTAACGCTTGGGAGTCTTCCCGAACGAGGCCCCGCCCGACGCTCGCAGGGCAAACGAGAAGGAACCTTTGATATGCCAGTATTTGCGGTAGTCAAATTCAGCCGCGGTGAATTCGATGTCTTCAGAATCAAAGAGATTTACACCGCCTGACACCGACAGCTTGGCTCGCCGACCGTTGACGGGGCCGGTCATGCCCCAGATGATGTTATCGGCCACGTAAGCCAGCTCGGCAGTGGTAACTTTCGAGCTGCGATCCGCCCTGGGATCGTCAAAGTCATAATACTGACGATCGATAAAGTACTGGGAGACGAACATCTCAACACGGTTAAAAGTCGAGAAGGGCCGGCTCATATAGGTCTGTATGCCGTAGAAGCGGTCCGAAAACAGGAAATCGAAGCTGTCGATATAGAAATTCTTGGTATGGAACAGCCCGATACCGTAGTTAGTGCGATGCTTATTATAGAAATAGAAAGTCTGGACATTCGATTGGTCAATCGTGTTGACCAGGTCGGTTGCCAGATATATCTGGTGGTTCCCGAGATAATCAGAGAAGACAAAGAATGACTGTCCTCGCAGACCGAAGAAGGTATCGTATGACACCCCGCCGCCGACAAAATCGGGCGTGAATTTCACACGGTACTTGTGAACCTTGTAGTCCCCGTCGGCGCTCGGTCCGGGTATAGAGTCAAAGACCGCCGGCTCCTGCATCAGGGCCCCCTGGGAAAGCGAATCGGCTTCATTCGGAACATCCACAAACAGGGAACTCACCGGATCGCCCATCTCGTCGCTGACGAACACAAACTCGCCGTCGTGAATCCCGGTCGACGTGATAACAGTGTCTTTGACTGCCTCCTCATCGTCGACCACGGTGGAATCAGCATCCGCCACCGCCCTGGTGCTGTCGGTCGACATCGAGTCGGAACCGGACTGCGGTTCCCCCGGCTCAACATCGTACGCATCGTAGTCCGGCGCGTAGGCATCTGCCAGAATTTCCGCTTCAGGTTCGTCGAGCACAGCCGCCATATCCACCGCCGGCGGAGTTTCAGCCTCCTTATCCACCAGCAAGTCATACGCACCTTCCATGAAATCGGTCGCAGCCAGAACACCGGCCTCGCCAAGCGGCACCAGATCTTTCATCAGGAAGATATCAAAAGCCCCGTTGTTGAAGGCCGAAAAAGCCAGCTTCTCGCCATCGGGTGACCACGACAGGGAACGTACTCCCGTCAGGATGTCGGTGACAGCGAAATACCGCAGTGAATCCAGGTAAGCCACATAAATATTGTCGATGCCGTTGCGATTTGAGATAAATGCCACCTTACTGCCGTCCGCCGACACCGTTGGCACCAGATTCTGACCCGGACCGACCTCCAGTGGCGTCACCCGGTAACCGGCCAGCTCGACGCGGAACAGATTATAGTAACCGTATTCGAAGTCGCCGGGGAGGAAGGCGCCGGACGACACGTATGGATTCCGGCTACCATCGGCTATTGTGCTATTGGGATGGGGACGGTCGGAATCGAAAATGAGCTCGTTGGAGTTGGGCAGCCAGCTCGGGTTATTATCATCGTAGCGGTCATCGGTAACCTGCTCGATTACTTCAGCCTCCAGGTGATATACATATATATCTCGCTTATGCTCTTTCAGGGCTGCGAAGGCAATCTTGTTACCATCAGGAGACCACGCCGGAGAAACAATATTATAGAACGGAGATTTCCATTTCTTGGAGATGCGTCC
Source organism: Candidatus Zixiibacteriota bacterium (assembly GCA_020348905.1). Classification (GTDB taxonomy): domain Bacteria; phylum Zixibacteria; class MSB-5A5; order GN15; family FEB-12. Next base: position 664,074 of record CP070756.1, on the reverse strand, counting down.
TCTGCGCAGGTCGTAGAACATAAGCGACGGCTTGCCGTTGGACTTGGCTACGAAAACCATATTGTCACCGTCGGGCGAGAAGGACACACCGGATACAAAGGAGTGGAGCGATTCCAGGTCACCGGAGCGCTCACCCTTAACGAGCTTTCGCTCAATCTTGCCCGTCTGGGCCGACAGAAGCACGATTTCAGTATAATCGGACTTGTCGGTGAAGATGGCAATTCGGTCCCCATCGGGAGTGAAAACCGGCTTTTCATTAAAATAGGAACCGTCCTGGCGGGCATGGGTGAGCTGCTTGGAGAAATCTTCGGCCTCTTTGCGGTCCGCTATATCGGGCCAGTAGCGCCGTTTCATCTCCTTGGAAAAGTCTTCCCACAGCTCCTTTTCGGTCTTGCCGATAGTCTCCTTGAGGGCCCGGTTCATGGTCAGGTGGACTTTCCCTTTTTTGAGTATCTTCCCCAATTGATCTTCGCCGTACTCCTCCGCGATATACTTGACCATGGCCTGTCCCTGCTTGTAGGCCAGGAACCCTCCCAGTAACCAGGGCGGCGTCAGATAATTATTGATGGTGGCGTCCCGAACGAACATATCCGAGAAATAATCCCAGCCGTGACGAGACGAGTATTCGGCATATCCCTCGGCGTACCAGAGTGGCAAATTAAACAGCCGTTGTCTCGAAAGAAGGCTGCTGAACATGTTGCCGTAGAGCATATCATAAACAACGGCGTGGGTCAGCTCATGATGCAGAACGTGCCGGAACTCCTCGTAAGATCCGGAAAACGGTATTACAATTCGGTTCTTGAAGGCCTCGGTGAAGCCGCCCACTCCTTCGGGGATAAGCGATGATATAATATTAGTCTGCTGAAAATCGTTATGGGAGTTGTAAACAAAGACCGGAACGCGCCTCTGAATGACATAATTCAATTCCTCGGTGATTTCCACGTAAGAGGATTCCAGGACGGTGGCGGCGAATTTGGCGGTCGGATAGGCATCTTCGTAAAAATGAATGTCGAAATGCCTGGTCTGAATGAAGCTCCAGTCGAAATCCTTGTAGCGGACCTTGTTTTTCCCGAAATACGTTTCTTGAGCCAGGGTTGATACCGGCAAAGCCAGCGCCATCAGTAATATTACCGCGATAATTCTCTTCATATCAGAATCACATCCTTCAATAGCTTCGGCAGCCGCCCGGCCGCACCGGTTAGCATGTCATGTATGTGTCACGAGTGCCCGGTCATATGCCGCAGGCTTTTGCCTGGGCCCATTCTCCACGGCTACGGGCTCACTCGTTTACTCTCTCTATATCGGCTCCCAATGACGATAACTTTTCTTCCATACGGTTATACCCGCGATCGACATGATAGACTCGCAAGACCTCTGATTTTCCTCTGGCGGCTAAACAGGCAAGAACAATTCCGGCTCCGGCCCTGATATCCGAGGCCATGACCTCCGCCCCAAGAAGCTCCGTCACGCCGTTTATGGTGGCCTCGTCACTGGAAACGTTAACATCGGCGCCCAGCCGACGAAGTTCCATCGTATGTGAGAACCTATCTTTAAAAACAGTCTCCCTTATGTGAGATGTTCCCGAAGATATACAGCTGACCGCCATAAGGCTGGCCTGTAAGTCAGTCGGAAAACCCGGATAGGGGAAAGTGGTAACAGACACCGGCAGTGGTCTTTTCGGTCCTTTGATTGTCACCGAACTCCTTGCGAATTCAATAGCACAGCCCATCTCCATGAGCTTGTGGTTGACCATCGTCAGATGATCCGGATTGAACCCGCTCACCTTCACCTTGCCACCGGTGATAGCGGCGCCGAACATGTACGTTCCGGCCACCAGCCGGTCGCCGGAGACCGTGTATTCCACATTCTTCAGTCTCGTGACCGGTTCCACCACGATATCGGGTGTTCCGGCACCGTGGATCCCGGCCCCGGCCTTATTCAGAAACCTGGCGACATCGACAATCTCCGGATCACAGGCAGCGTTGGTAATATGGGTTTTCCCTTTAGCCATGACCGCGGCAAAGAGAACATTTTCGGTTCCGGTGTGAGAGGGACGATCGAAGTATATGTAACCACCCTTGAGCGGCTTACCTTTGGCCAGTATGTATCCCCGCTTATCAGTCACGCTGGCGCCCAACTGCTGGAAAGCTTTTATGTGAAAATCAACCGGTCGCGCTCCCAGAACGCAGCCTCCCGGCATCGAGACTTTCGCCTCACCCATTCGAGCCAGAATCGGCCCGAGCACTAAAAAGGAAGCCCGCATCTGACGCATAAGTTCGTACGGTGCTGTTGTGCCGTTAAGGTGCTGAGCGTTTATTGTCATCACATGAGCTTTTTCATCGTAGGTGACTTTTGCCCCAAGATACTCGATGACATTGATTACAGAGTTGATATCGCGCAGCGGGGCAACATTCTTTATGACCGTCTCCCCTTTGCTGATGAGCAGTGAGGCAACGATTATGGGCAGAGCGGCATTCTTGGAGCCTTCCACTTTAACCTGACCCTGCAGAGGCTTCCCGCCTTTAATCACGAACTTATCCATAAGTATCCTTTAGATATACGATTAGGGGTGCCTTTCACATAAAGGAAAGTCACTTCCCCAGTTATTAAGACAAGCTTTGCATGCAATTTGATTAACCCGGCGGGAAAAATAAAGGTTTATTTTGGGTGGTGGCCTGCTGCGGTTAGCGCAAGTACGGATGGTCGGTACCTCGCCCGAGCTTCGAGGGATTCGACTTTTGCCACCTGACTGATGACAGCCAAATACCAGAAAGACGAGCATACGAACCCAGATCGCACTAAACGCGATGTCAGATACCGGGATACACCGAAATTTCTGTTTTTGTTGATTTCACTTTGTTCCTGCGTATAACTGCATCATGGCACGTTTACAGAAACCACCACCGGGGAGACTCGTCGTCTCCATTATATACTCATCCATGGACGCCCTGGCCGATGCCGTCAAGGCCCTGGAAAGACGATTCGGAAGAGTTCAGTTCGAAACGCTCGAGATACCCTGCTCCGAAGGCGCCGAATACAAAGAGGAGATGGGCGATGACCTGCTTCGAAGGTTCTATTCCTTCGACAACCTGGTACCGCGCGATGCCCTGCCCAGTTTAAAGGCGGCCTGTTACAAGATTGAGCCTAAGTTCTCCGACACTGTCGATGACTACCATTTTCGGACCGTAAATATCGACCCGGGTATCCTGACACCGTCGGCCCTGGTGATGGCTTCGCATAAAGAGTATAACCATCGTATTTACCTGCGCGATGGCGTGTACGCCGAAATACCGCTGATATACGCCCACGATAAGTTTTGCCGTCTTCCCTGGACCAACCCTGATTTCTGCAACGACGAAGCCATTGACTTCTTCGAGCGAGTCCGGGCCTCCTTCGAGATTTTCCAGCCGGCCCAGGAAACTCTGAAGCAGTAGATTTGAATCCGGGAGTTGAAACGATGTAGGTGCCCCTGCTAAAGGGTCGTACTTTGCCGGGCCCACTCGTCTTCGAGGATGGAATAAATGTAGCAATCGACATAGTCGCCGTTCTTTACGAAGGCTTCGCGCAGCAGGCCTTCCCGCGAGAATCCCACCTTCTCGAGCAAACGAATCGAGGTCTTGTTGAACGGAAACACATGTGCGTGCACCCGGTGCAGCTTGACTTCGACAAAACAGAACCTCAGCATCATCCTGACGGCTTCACTCATGATGCCGCGGCCCCAGAACGGCCTGGCCAGCCAGTAGCCGATCTCCCCATTCTTCAGAGCGTGGTTTATCGTAAGCAAGCCTATCATCCCTATTATTTGACGGTTCTCCTTGTTCTCCAACCCGAAGTGGAAGCCTGTCTTCTTTCGCCGCGCTGAGTGGGTTGATTTGATGAAGTCGTAGGCGTCGCTCAGCTGGTATGGATGAGGGATGTAAGTATTCCGGCTGATGTCTTCATCACCGGCGTACCGATAGATGGACCGGGCGTCGGACCGGTCGACCAGCCTCAGGTTTATCTTGTCGCCTTCGATTTGCTTTATCAACGGGTACCACCCTCTGCCTATGATGTTGCCAATGACGATTTGAAGGACAACAAGATAACCGGTCGCAACGGCAATCTCAAGGCAAAACAGAGCGATTGACTTGCCCGGTGAGGAAACATATATTCGCAATACTCACAAGGAGACGAATATGAAGCCCAAAAAAGTCAGAGCTGCCCGAGGGCTGAAGATATCCTGTAAGGGCTGGCATCAGGAAGCCGCCCTGCGCATGCTTAACAACAACCTTGACCCCGAGGTGGCCGAGAAACCCGACCAATTGATAATATATGGTGGTTCGGGCAAAGCCGCTCGAAACTGGGAATCTTACAGCGCTATTGTACAGTCGCTGAAGAAACTGGGTAACGATGAAACGCTGCTGGTTCAGTCCGGCAAGCCGGTTGGCATATTCAAAACGCATGAACATACCCCTCGCGTACTGATAGCCAACTCGAACCTGGTTCCCCGATGGGCCACCTGGGAAAAATTCCGCCAGCTTGACAAACTCGGTCTGATAATGTACGGCCAGATGACAGCCGGCAGCTGGATTTATATCGGCACCCAGGGGATTATCCAGGGCACCTATGAAACCTTTGCCGCCGCCGCCGACCAGCACTTCAAGGGTGATCTATCGGGCAAATGGATACTCACCGGCGGCATGGGAGGCATGGGCGGTGCTCAGCCGCTGGCCGGTACTATGGCGGGGGCTTCGATTCTGACCGTCGAAGTTGATGAATCGAGGATCAACCGGCGCATCAAGCAGGGCTTCTGCGACATAAAGGTTAAGGACCTCGACAAAGCCCTGAAACTGATAAAAGAACATACAAAATCCAAGGAACCCATATCAGTCGGGCTGGTGGGCAACTGCGCGGAGATCTTTCCGGAGATATTTCGTCGCGGCATCCTGCCCGATATCGTAACCGATCAGACCTCGGCTCACGACGAACTGCATGGCTATATTCCCGAAGGGCTGACGATCATCGAGGCCAATCGCCTGCGCAAGAAGGACCCCAAGAGCTACATCAAGCGATCTTTCGAGTCAATGGTAAAGCACTGCGGGGCCATGATCAAATTCCAGAAGGCAGGATCGGTGGTCTTTGATTACGGAAATAATCTGCGCGGTCAGGCTAAAACCGGTGGCCTGAAGAACGCCTTCGACTACCCCGGTTTCGTCCCCGCCTATGTTCGACCATTGTTTTGTCATGGCAAGGGACCTTTCCGTTGGGCAGCGCTCTCGGGCAACCCCGGAGACATTGCCGTCACCGACGACTTGATTCTCAGGCACTTCAAGCAAAACCGGATGCTGGTAAGATGGATTAGAATGGCGCGTGAAAAAATCCCCTTCCAGGGCCTGCCATCGCGAATATGCTGGCTCGGTTATGGCGAGCGCGCCGAGTTTGGCGACATTATCAACGATCATGTCAAGCGGGGCAAGATTACCGCCCCGATAGTTATCGGACGGGACCATCTGGATTGTGGCAGCGTGGCTTCGCCTTTTCGTGAAACCGAAGGAATGCGCGACGGCTCCGATGCCATTGCTGACTGGCCCCTGCTTAATGGCCTGCTAAACGCTATTTCCGGAGCCAGTTGGGTTTCAATCCATCATGGCGGCGGCGTAGGGATCGGCAATTCCATACACGCCGGGATGGTCACGGTAGCCGATGGAACCAAGGAGATGGCCGTGCGGCTCAACCGGGTGCTGACCAATGATCCCGGTACCGGAATCATGCGTCATGTTGATGCCGGTTATGATGATGCCGTAGCTTTCGCGAAAAGGCACAAAGTCAAGATCCCCATGCTGAAGAAGTAGCTCCTTCGTTTCGCGGGCGCAAGTAACAAGGGAACTTTTCCTCACATGAGAACATCAGCTCGAACTCACCTGTACCGCCTGACACTCATCTTCGCGCTGACGCTTCTGGCATCAACTGGCTGTAAAAAGCCGGACGATGCAATACGCGGTCACGATTACGCTACACCGATGACATACTTCCCGAAGTGCGTCTCACATCGGTTCGTGATTGACTCTCTGCCGTATGCCCAGCTGACAAGAATCACCTATTCTGCCGGGGGTATATCGGATACATCCGTCCCCACCGATGAGGAGGGTATCAGGATGAGTCAATACGATGGCAGTCTCTACTATCACCCGGTATATATGTGCCACGTGGCATATGAGCTCGTTGCGGCCTATCGAAAAACAGCTGACAGCGCACACCTCGAATTGGCAAAGAAATATGTCAATCGATTGATTCTGAACGGGACCGAGTATGACGGTGCCATATACTATGACTATCCCATTGATTACAAGGTTCACCGCATGGAAAGAGCCTTTCTGAAAGCACCATGGCACTCAGGCATGGCTCAGGGCGAGATTCTGGGACTGCTGGTGCGCATGTTCTGGGTTACCGGGGACTCGATCTACATTGACTACGCAGGCAAGACATTCAAATCGTTCCTCAGACCACGTGGACAGGGTGGTCCGTGGACAGTCTTTGTTGATTCCAAAGGTTGTTACTGGATAGAAGAATACCCCACTGAGATACCCAGTCAGACCCTGAACGGCTTCATATACGCCCTTTACGGGCTATACGACTATTACCTTCTCACACGAAGTGACGATGTTGAAGAGATTCTGCAGAAATCTCTGAGCACACTGAAAAACTATATCCCGTTGTATCGCCGCCCGGGCAAGCCGAGCTTTTACAACCTGACTTACCGTCACTGGTCTAAACGGTACCATCGGATGCATATCGAACAATGCCGTCAGCTATACAAGATTACCAAAGACGAATTCTTCAATGAGTGGGCCGATATTTTCGAACAGGATTTCAGTTCGTAGCCGCTCTCGGCGCGTATATGCACCCTTTGTGATTCTCAAACTGTCGCTTGAGCCGAACCGTTACCGACCCCGGCCACAATTAAGTCAACCCAGAGATCCATTCTGCAGCCTCCCCAAATAATTGTTTGATTGTACCACCTCCGATGTTATTTTGTGTCTATGCCAGTCGTCAAGAAAGCCACTCTGCTCATCAAGAACATAGGCCAACTGATCACTATGGCCGGCCCGGTGCCACGGATCGGCAATAATATGACCGAATTGGGGCTGATTGAAAAAGGCGGAATAGCTGTCGCCGGCGATGAAATCCTGGCTGTAGGCGAATCGGAAAAAGTCGAAGGTCACGCGCCGCTTGCCGAGGGTTGCACCGTAATTGACGCTAACGGCATGGTGGTAACGCCCGGTTTCATCGATCCCCACACGCATCCGGTTTTCTCCATGACACGTGAGAAAGAGTTCGAAATGCGGATTCAGGGAAAAAGCTATATGGAGATTGCGCAATCGGGTGGAGGAATACGGGCATCGGTGAGAGATTTGCGCACGACTCCCGTCGAAGTGTTGATGGAAAAGACCAAATCTCGCCTCGATCGCTTCCTCGAGCATGGCATCACAACCATTGAAGCCAAGTCGGGATACGGCCTGTCCACCGAATCCGAGATGAAGCAGCTTAAGATAATAGACGACCTGAACCAGCTTCATCCCATCGAAATGGTCCCGACCTTTCTGGGGGCGCATGAAGTGCCCGACGAATACCGTGACTGCCGTGATGAGTACATAAGCCTGCTTATCAACGAAATGATACCTGCTGTCACAGGCGAGGGACTGGCTGAATTTTCGGACATATTCTGTGAGGAAGGCGTCTATGATATAGAGGAGTCGCGGCGGATACAGCAAGCCGCCGCCGACGCCGGCCTGAAGCTGAAGTTTCATGCCGATGAGTTGAAATCCACCGGCGGCGCCGAGCTGGCTGCCTCGAAGAAGGCCCGATCGGCTGACCACCTCGTTAATATTTCAGAGGCCGGGAGTAAGGCCCTGGCTCACTCCGGCACTGCCGCGGTCTTGTTGCCGGGCACAACCTTCTCTTTAGGCGGCAAGCAGTACGCACCGGCAAGAAAGATGATCGAAAGCGGGGTCGTGGTTGCGCTCTCGACCGACTGCAACCCGGGTTCAAGCTATACCGAGTCGTTGTCGGTGGTTATTTCGCTGGCTGCCCTGCAGATGAAGATGACGGCCGCCGAAGCTATCTCGGCCGTGACCGTAAACGCCGCCTATGCCGTCGGTCGCGAAGAAAGGATCGGGCAGCTCCGCGAGAACTACCAGGCTGACATAACGATGTGGAATATGTCGGACTATCGCGAGTTGCCTTATCATTACGGGGTTAATCTTACCGGAAGGGTAATCAAAAAGGGTAAACCGGTCGTCGAGAGGTAACCCCGACGGAACGCCGGTTTCATTGATTGGTTTAAGCTATATGAAGTCTTGTTTGCCGGTCTTCAGCGTTATGATACTTCTGCTGGCTAACGGGTGTGGCGTTTATACCTTCAGCCCCAAAGGCAAGTCCGATATCAAATCCGTTGCCGTCGAACGATTTGAAAACGAAACTGCCGAATACGGCCTGGAAGACAGAATGACCGACCAGATTATTGACGCGCTGATTGCCGACGGAACCCTGAAGGTGGTCAATCGCGAATATGCCGATGCTTATCTAAATGGCATCCTGACCAGGTATGAGCGAAAACCCTACGGCTTTGACGAAAACGATCAGGTGGAAACCTATGCGGTTACCATGGGATTTGATATTTTGCTCAAAAATCCGACCGATGAGTCCGAAATATGGAAAGAGAGAATGGACCAGATTGGCGTTTATAATATTGACACCGAAACCGAGGAAGATGGCCAGCAAAAGGCTATCGACCTGCTGATAGAGGCGATAATAAATAAAACCACCAAGAGCTGGTAAGAATTGAAACGCCTTTAAAATGTTGACAGTCGGGTCGCTTGAGGCTATTATCGCTGTCACAAAAGGAGCCATCATGAGACGTCTCAGAATTACGAATATAGTTTGCCTGACAGCAATGTTGCTGGCAACAGGGTTTGCCAGCGGCCTGGCCGGAGACATAAACTCCAACGCCGGTACAAGCGCTTTCCCGTTCTTGAAAATCAACGTTAGCGCCAGGGCCGTCAGTATGGGCGGCGCTTTCACCGGTCTGGCAGATGATGAGTCGGCTCTCTACTACAATCCCGCCGGGATCACGTCCTTCGAGGAGAAGCGATTTATCCTTGGATATCACAACTACATCGTTGATATGCAAAGCGGTTTTGTCGGTTACATTCACGCCTTTGACACCGTTAAAGCTTTCGGAGTATACGCCAGTTACCTCAACTACGGCGACTTTATTGAGACGGACCAGCTGGGCAACACCACCGGTGAATTTAGCGGTGGCGATTTCATGCTGGCCCTCACCTTTGCCATGAAGCGAGGATACCACCTGGCTTTTGGCGCAACGGCGAAATTCATATACGAAAAGGTCCAGGAGTTTTCAGCGACCGGCCTGGCAGTGGATATCGGTGGCAAGTACACCGCCGATCGCAACCGCTACGCGGTCGGACTCATGATTCAGAACCTGGGCGCTCAGTTGTCCGCTCTTGGAGAAGAGACGGACAAACTTCCCCTTGCCTTCAGGCTGGGTGGATCGTTCAACCCGAAGGGTATACCTATGACCCTGTCTTCGGATGTAATTTTCCCCCTCGACAACGACCTGGTATTCGCTGTCGGCACCGAATATTACGCCTTGAAGCCGTTCTACGTGCGGCTGGGCTGGAATACTTTCGGCTCCAATTTCCGGGCAGCGGATTCCGATGACAAGTGGGCCGGTTTCTCTCTCGGTGTCGGTTTTGATATAAAGAGGTTCCAGATCTCCTATGCCTTTTCACCCTCGGCTGACCTTGGTGAGAGTCACAGAGTAACTTTAACGGGCGGGTTATAGTGATATGGAAGGGAAACTGCGTTACGGTTCTGTAGTTCTTTGGCTGGTCATCGTTGCTCTAATCACTTCATGCTCAAGCTCCGGCCCTCCAGATCCAAAATCGGCGGTAATATCCTTTTTCGGCGCCATGGAAAAAGATGATAAGGCTGCGCTTGCGCATCTTCTCGATTTACCGGAACTCATGAAGACAATTAACGAGGACTATGCCCTCCAGACCGATAGCCCCAGAGTGTTCACCAATCCGATTGATGTGCTCGAAGACCTTACCGGGGAAGGACTCACCAAGAAACGCTGGTTCTCGCTTCAGCGAATAATAGGCACCACTGAAGTAATGGGAGAATCGGCTACTGTCGAGGTTACATTTGTCGATAAAGATTCCTCCCGAGGCTACCGGACCAAGTTCGGCCTGCATATAAAAAACGGTAAATGGCGAATCTACAGCTTCAAGACCTTCCAGGAGGCGGCAGGACCCTGATAACCGTGGGGCTGCTGGCCTGCCTCGCAATTAATATAGTCGTGAACTGCTCGAAGAATGCGGTACCTTCCGTTACTGTCCAACAACTGGAACAGTTGGCAAAATCGGGTGAAGACATGTTTCTTCTCGATGTTCGCACGGAACCCGAATACATCGCCAATCGGCTGAGTTTTACCGACCTGAGAGTTTCGCATGACAGCCTCGGCAACCACCTCGATCAACTTCCTCAGGACAAGGACACCAGAATCTACTGTTTCTGCCGGTCAGGCAGGCGCAGCACCCACTCCACCCGCTACCTGATGAGCCTGGGTTATAATAGCGTTTACAATGTGACCGGCGGCATTCTGGCCTGGCAAAAGAAGGGCTTTGAGACGGTCAGTGGCCCGGAATCATCAGATTCTACCAGCCCGAGGTCACCTTGACACTCGTTGCTCCGGCTAGCTATCGAAGGCCACCACGATTGGCCTGACCAATCGGCTTTAAGCAAGGCACGACTAGCCCTGTTTGCCCGCTAAGTTATTGCCCTGCAATTACTTGCCCCCTATAATCGCCAACCTGAATCCGAAACCCGGACTGCGGTGAAGAATGCGTCGGGAGGCTTCCGGAAACCAATCGGCTGTTGGGATTCGAGTTGTGGCAGCCAAAATAAAATTGAATGAATCGCTTGGCAATACGTCATAATTGTACCGCCGGAAAATTTTTTCGGTTGTCACATTGGCGAGAGTTTCTTATATTCGGCTTTAGCATTTTTTGAAAAACACAGGGAGACACGATGAATAGACTGCTCAAGAGGTCCCTATTCCTCGGACTAACCAGCCTGCTGCTTTCGATAGCCTTAGTCAACGGGTGCTCAGATGATATCGTCCTGGAGCCACTACCCACACTGCTTGGTGAATACGAGGGTCGGTATCACTACATCACCGGTTACGGCAGCACCAGTCAACAGACGGAAGTGTTCATGATCGTGTGGAGGTTCTCGGATCTGAACTACTGGATGTGGAATGCCGCTGATGATGATGGCAATCCAGAGGTGTGCGAGCCCAGCGGTGAATATGTTCTTACTGGAGAGGTAGAGATTATTGAACGGGAAGCGGGTTGTGCCGGTGTGGTATCCTCGCCGGATATGAACCCGACCGGGGTATTCGCTCTCAGACAGCCTGGCGACAGTATCGTCATGGTCCAGATAATTGAAGACATCTGCAAGGAGATTCTGCTAGTACCGAGCGGTACGTGAGCCACGACGGAACCAGGCTAAGGATGATTTGAGGCGGCAAACACGAGGTTTGCCGCTTTTTTGTTGCCGTCTCCTGGCGCCCGCTTTTTTTGTGCCATACGTTTTATTCTGATGCGTGGATAGAGACGACGTAAAGCCGATTCAGCTTGCGGCCTTGACGCACCGTTAAGTATAATCAGTTGACGAACAGAAAATCCCAAATCGGATTTGAAAGAAGCTGAAGAATCGAGGACATGCTGCCGGGAGACAGCACACAGACGCCATCTCACAATTTGCACCCCCTACTGTCTGGGCTGGCGATCTTCTATTTCCTGCTCGAGTGGATAGTCCCGACTCTCGGAGACTACGGGTATTTCATTGATGAGTTCTACTATCTGGCATGCGCTGACCATCTGAGTCTGGGATACGTTGATCATCCGCCACTTTCGGTATTTTTGCTATGGATTGTCCGTGGCATACTCGGGGATTCGCTGATAGCCATAAGGTTTGTGCCGGCGCTTGCGGGCGGATTTACCGTGTTGGTTGTAGGAATTATCGCCCGCAGCTTGGGCGCAAACGCGCTGGGACAGATATTGGCGGCAGGAGCCATGATGACCGGATTGGTTTATCAGATCGTCTTTAGTTACTTCTCAATGAATGCCTTGTCCATTTTGCTGTGGGCGGTTGGGTTTTTGATTCTCGTGAAAATCGAGAAAGAGAATGAGCCGCGTTGGTGGCTTGTATTCGGCATGATCACAGGATTGGGACTTCTTAATAAACACACTTTCATCCTTTTTCCCGCAGGCTTATTTGTGGGATTGCTGCTGACCCCTGCGCGAAGACACCTGACAAGTCGTTGGCTGTGGGCAGGATGCCTGATCGCAATTTGCCTGTTCGTCCCCAACTTGATCTGGCAGATGACAAACGGCTGGCCTTCTATTGAGTTCTACAGAAACGCGGACTTTTACAAGAATGTCCCGACTCCACCTCAACTGGTCTTACTAAACCAGATCCTCGCCGTTAATCCAGGCACTTTAATAGTATGGGTTACCGGTCTTGTTTTTCTTCTCGTGTCGAAACGCGGGCAGCCACTGCGTCATCTGGGGTGGATCTACCCGGTCCTCCTGGTGCTCATGTTCGTAAGTCAAAACAGCCGACCGGATCGCATCGCCGAAGCTTATATTATTCTTTTTGGCGTGGGCGGCACATATCTCTCATCTCTGTGCAGCCGAAAGCCTCTCGGTTGGCTACAATGGGCAATACCGACGATCTTTGTAATCACGGGTCTGGCTCTTGTTCCGCTCTCCTTGCCGCTGCTACCTGTAAACGAAACGGCCAGCTATGCCGCAACGTTGGGTGTCGTACCGCAAGTCGAGAAAAGCGAAGGTGAAAAACCGCAGTTACCGCTCTGGTTAGGACATAAAATTGGATGGGAGAGGTTCGTGGACGACATCGAGGCGGTAGCGTCCGAGTTAGACCCGGCTGAATTGCAGAGAGCAGTTATTCTTGTGCCGACGTATGGTCAAGCCGGCGCGACTGAGTTGCTCGGTCGCGGCAGGCAACTCCCACCAGTATATGCGACTCAGAACAACTATTTTCATTGGGGTCCACCACCTGACCCTGTAAAGGTGGCAATAATGGCCGGATTTGCGGAGGAAACGGTGCGCAGCCTCTTTGGCGAAGCGGAAGTAGTCCGTATACACGATTGCGATCGCTGCATTAGATGGCGGGACGACATGCCAATCTGGATTGCACGCAACCCCAAGATGGCCCTTAAGGATGTGTGGCCACTGCTAAGACACTATGAGTGAATGCGATAAACCCAATAGCTTTTTGTGAGCAGACGAGTCGGTTAAGGCCTCACCGGAGCTTGGAGCTGGCGCAGGACGTGCAGGGATTTAGCGAGAGTCGTATCGTCGATTGAACCCAACCAGTTGCGAAGGTCGTCTAAGGAACCCCCCGAAACCGCAGGCATATCCAACCGGCCACCGAATTTAAACTGACATCGCCTGACAGCCCCCGGACCTATATTGATTTTGCCGGCTGGGTCGATGGTATCACCAACCGGTCAGAAGGCCCGGCATCGCGGCAAAAGACATTGCTGGGAGCCGCAAAAGCGAAGGGGATGGCATTATGCTTTCAAGAGTGATTTCTTCAGCTACACTGGGCGTAGAGGCTTATGCTGTTGAGGTGGAATCGGATATCCAGCAGCAGTTGCCGGCTTTCATCACGGTAGGGCTTCCCGAAGGGGCGGTTAGAGAATCAAAAGAACGAGTAACATCTGCCATCAAGAACTCGGATTTTGTCTTTCCCTCAAAACGGGTGACAATAAACCTGGCTCCAGCCGACATCAAAAAAGAAGGTTCCGCCTTCGATTTGCCGATTGCCGTTGGTATACTCGCTGCCACCGGGCAAATACTTCGCGATCGCTGTGATGATTTCGTCATTCTGGGGGAGCTTTCTCTTGACGGAACGCTCCGACCGATACCGGGAGTCTTGCCTATGGTGATGCATTTCAAGCACCACGACGGTATCAGGGGCATCATCGTCCCGAGGCAAAACGCCAAGGAAGCCGGTATAGCCGGTACCCTGCCGGTGTTCCCGGTCAGTTCGCTGAAAGAGGCGGTTCACTTCCTGGAGGATGAGAGTTCGATTCGGGAATTTGTGGTCGACCGGTCGGCTGTTTTTAGCGAGGCTCAGAAATACACTGTCGATTTTTCCGACGTCAAAGGACAGGAATCCGCCAAGCGGGCGCTCGAGGTAGCTGCCGCCGGCGGTCACAATATCATTATGATTGGCCCGCCCGGATCCGGAAAGACCATGCTGGCTCGCCGGATGCCTACTGTACTGCCGGACATGTCGATCGAGGAAGCACTCGAGACAACCAAAATTCACTCGGTCGCGGGAAGGCTTCCGGCCGACTCGGCTCTGATTGCCACCCGTCCTTTCCGTGCCCCTCATCACTCGATATCGTACGCCGGACTGATCGGCGGCGGGGCTGTGCCCAAACCGGGCGAAGTCTCGCTGGCCCACCACGGGGTATTGTTCCTCGACGAATTGCCGGAATTCAAAAAAGACATACTGGAGATGCTGCGACAACCAATGGAGGATAACGACGTCACAATCTCAAGGGCAACCACCACCCTGACCTATCCAGCCGGCTTTATGTTAATTTCGGCTATGAATCCCTGCCCCTGTGGTTATTACGGTGACCCCAATCACGAGTGCAACTGCTCCACTTCGGAAATACAGCGATACATGTCGCGGATTTCGGGTCCGCTTATGGACCGAATTGATATTCACATAACTGTACCATCGGTGAAGTTCAAGGAGCTTTCATCGGACGCGCGCGGTGAAAAATCCGGGACTATCGCCCGGCGCGTCAACCAGGCCCGCAAGATCCAGCTCGAGCGATTCAAAGACGAACCGAACATCTTCTGCAACGCTCATATGGAATCGCGCGACATTCGCACCTACTGCACCATTGATGAGAAGTCACAATCACTTCTATCCCTGGCCATCAGCAAGCAGGGATTATCGGCTCGCGCCTATGATCGAATCCTGAAGCTGTCACGAACAATTGCTGATCTTTCGGATTCGGAGAAAATCGAAATGGGTCACGTTGCCGAGGCTATTCACTACCGGTCGCTTGACCGCAAGCTCTGGCTCTGAGACATCCCTGCAGCGGAACCGCCGATGCAGAGTCGAAGGCGGTGGCAGTTCCCTTTTAACGTTGACTGCCGAGAATACGTCAATATATTATCATTAAGACGTCGCCTCGGATTGCGGAGGATGTGGCTCCAGCATTCTCGAGGTGTCGGCTGTCCCGCCGCCAGACTGCAAGTTCCCATCAGGGGACGAGGGAGTTAGAATTAAAGATTCGTCAGGTAATCAAGGCCTTATCGAGGCTGACGCTGCGCCGTTGTGGCAGCACCTGCTGGTTGCGATGCTGCTTGTCTTCGTGCTGCATGTTGTCGTGCATGGCTCCACCGCCAATCATGAACAGGCCCGAAAAGTTGTCTCAAACTGGGTTGCCCGCGTAGCCTCCGGGTTCGAGACCCGATGGAACGGAGCAGAGGATCCGCGCGTCATCGGAGTTCAGCACCTGGGTTTTCAGTCAGACACACTGGCCTATATCTTCCTCGTTGAGCCTTCGGGCTACGTAGTGGTCGCTCGATACAAGGAAATGGCTCCGATAGTAGCCTACTCCACCACCGATCAACTTGACCTGAATGCACGGCGCGGATGGACCGGGATTCTTCGCTCGGACCTGCTGGCTCGCAACAGATACGCGAATACATTGCTGCACGCCGAGGCAGCAGCCCGTATTAACGGACGAGACTCGAAGCTGATAGACAAGAACCGCGCGAGCTGGTCCGTCTGGTCATCGGACTTCGAACAGGCCGCTGCCTTGCCATCCGAAGATACCTTTGAGGAATTTGATGAAGGTGAGACTCTGCTAAAAAGCTCCTGGCACCAGGCCGAACCGTTCAACAGCCTGTGCCCGACCGGCGACAATGAAACGCAATGCGTGGTGGGATGCGTAGCCACCGCCGTCGCCCAGGTGATGAGATACTGGCAGTGGCCTCCTTACGGCACCGGCGGTCGCGGCTACTACTGGAGCGGCGATGGCGACGCATCAGGACAACTGCTCAAAGCCGACTTCAGCGATCCGTACGACTGGGACAACATCCTGCTAGACTACACAGATGGATTAACGGCCGCAGAGGATCTGGCGGTCGCCGAGCTCTGCTACGAGGT
>CP070756.1:643226-647681 GCA_020348905.1 Candidatus Zixiibacteriota bacterium | reverse complement strand
GACCTGGAGGTTTTGAGATGAACTACGAACTGAGAATTGAAGAGCTGGAAGCCCGCATCGCTCCGTCGAGATACGGCGCCGAGTAAAAAAGGCTGACAGTAAAGTCGAAAGACTGGGTTAGTAAGATTACGGGTAGACACAATGTCTGCCCTTTTTCTTTGCCTGCCAATCACAGCTTTTCTTCTTGTCATCTTCGAAACGATCTCAGTAAGATTTCGAGTTTGGGGCAAATAGTCTAAGTGAACGTGTTAAACCAGGGCATCTTTCAAAGAAGACCAAAATTGACTACAGATAGGGGCCCAACAGTAAATCAAGGATAGATCACAGAGGAACCACAGTTACAGTTTATTCAGAACCTCTGCGGGGGGGGAGTCAAGGATAAGTAAGTATCTCTCGACGACCTCCGGTTAAGGACAAGGCAGGCCCCGGCGCCTGCCTTCTCATTTATATGATTCTTTGGTTAATCCAGTTATTCCATTTGTGGCTGCATACAGGGCAGGATAATCCGAAAGGTGGTTCCTTCGCCGTATTCCGACTGCGCTATGAGCTCACCATGGTGCTGCTCGACTATCTTGCGGCAATTATAAAGACCCAGACCATGGCCGTGCTTCTTGGTGGAGAAGTGCATGTTGAAGATCTGACCCATGGTTTCTTCGGTCATTCCTACTCCGTTGTCGCTGATATCGATAATGATGCGTTCGGACAAGCGGTCAAATGAAGCCAGTATTTCGATCTCCCGCTTCAGTTCGCATCCCTCGGTCTGGTACTCGATCGCTTTCTCCTCGATGGCGTCGGCAGCATTGTTGAGAATATTCATAAACACCTGCTGAATCTGGCCTACATCCATCTCCAGGCTGGGTACGTCCCTGCTGAGATCGATGGTGAAGTGGGTCTGTTTGAACCTCGGCTGAATCCTCAGTGAAAACAGCAGGTCCTCGATCAGGTGCTTTATGTCGTAACTGATGTATTCCGTGTGCGGCTTGGAGAAATCTATCAGGTTGTCGACAAAGTGCCTGATTCTTGTAAGACTCTGAATAATGGCTTTGCTGTCTGCATCCGCTTCCTGGTAGGCCTTATCCTGAAGGTTTTCCTGAAGCGTCTGAACACTCTGGATCGCAGCGTCGATATGGGTGTTAAGCTCGTGAGCGACCGAAGTTGCCAGCTCGCCTTTGGCCACAAGTTTCTCCGACAGGATCAGGTATTTTTCCATCAGGACGCTGTTGGTGACGTCCTCGACGGTCATGACCAGGCCCTCCTCGCCGCTTTGAACGAAAGGCATGGGCGACAGTCGTACGGCCAGCACCTTTTCCACGTACCCGGTATGGTGGAAAAATCGATCGTCGGTGTAACTGTCCCTGGTCGACAGGACCATGTTAATCATGTACTGCCAGCGGGATTGCTCTTTTTCCGGAAGCAACTCGACAAACACCGAAGGCTGACGTCTGCCGCCGGGGAGGATAACGCTGTCGCGGTTTATATCGAAAACCTCAAGGGCGGCGTTATTGACCTGCTGGATTCGGCCATGAACATCAATAACGACCAGGCCTACGGGAGAGGCGGCTATAACGGCGCTGGTAAACTCCAGCTGCGAGCCGGTGCTCTTTCGGAGATCTTTCTTCTCGGAGGGCTTCGTCTGCCTGCTTTTTGAAGCCGGTCGTCTCTTTTTGGTCTGCTTTGTCACGCGCTATTTTCCCATATGCCCGTTTAGCATTTATATCGGTCACATTTGACCGGTAGTTTACCGGAAGTTGACAGCGGGTTTAGACTAAGGAAGGGCTGATTTATTTTCCGGAGGATATCTCGCTAAGGGAGAATAGCCGCGATTCGGCCCGGTAGTCTTCCCGGCCGAAGTTGGTGAGATCTAAAAAGCCCTTGAAGAGCCATCTGATGGCCGACTTTCCTGACTCGTCGGGCTGGTCACCATCGGCCAGGTTGAGCCTTGTCAGGGAAACACAGGTTAATCCCAGCCGCACAAAGTAGCGCTGGCTGACGTCGAGAGGCTCAACCGCGGCGAGGGCTATGTTCATCGAGTCGGCCAGATGCTGGTGAAGCTCGCTCAACGCCAGGAACTGCTTATCACTGATACTATCGCTGGTGAGGTTGGTAAGGAAGTAATCTTCAGTAATCAGCCGGTACCCGATTTGATAAGCCCCGTAAACACTGCCCACCTTCTCGTTCCCCCAGATTCTTCGGGGTCGTAGAAGAGTCAGTCGATACTCGACGGCGATATCTATGCCGTCTTTCATCCGGGCTACTCGCTTGGAAGTAATCAAGGGTGAAAAATCGACCCAGACCGTCAGTGAATCATTCTTTTCAAAAATGTCAAAATCGAAGGGGGCGGATTCCTGGGCCGACAGCCGCCCCTGAGGCACAGCCGCCAGGAAGCCGAGGATCAAAAATAAATACGCTACTCGCATTGGCTCAGTAAGCCATTCGGTCCGGTATCAGAAAATGTGATCGAGCCGGACATAGAATATCGGGTTATCATCAAAGGAGCGATCGAGTCTCTTGGCAAGGCTTACCTTAAAATCGTCCTCCAGGTAAAGAGCCAGCCCCAGATTGTTCTTGATGTCAATCGAACCATCCAGCTTGTGCTCGTTGGCAATCTGTCCGACATCCCAGAAGATCGATATGGCAGCCTCGATTCTGGGAAAGTTGATGCGGTACTCAGTGTTGGCCAACCAGAAGCGGGTACCCATGAACTCCTTATGGTCATATCCGCGGAGTGTTCCCAGGCCTCCCAGGAAGAAACGCTTGTACATGGGAAGATACCCGTCGCTGCCGCCGTAAACGCCTCTGGTGATGAGCGCGGCCCGGCGGTTGATTTTTTGATAACGGCGCACGCCGATAACATAGCGGCGATAGTCAAAGTCGGAACTGAACGAATCGTGTGACCACTCAAGGTCGACGGTTGCATACCAGGCCGACCGGTCAAAGGGGTCAGCCTTGTCGCGGGTGTCCCACGAAGCGGAGGCATATAACACACCGATGTTGGTTGTGTCGATCTCTGCGATGCTGGCGGCACGAAAAGCGTCGTTTACCGTATTAAAGTTCTCCGGGAAGAGTTTGCTGCCGCCGAACAGCGACCACAGGTGGCGCCTGGCGTCAAGCCACCTGGTTTCCTCCAGGCGATACCCGGACTCGATATCTATATCATGCCGGGGTCTGACTTTCACGTACAGGTTACCACCCTCAGCCTGGTAGTAGTCTCTGAAGTCCTCTGTTGCAAGCAGTGCAAACGCGGTGTTTTCGTCTTCTCCAATTAGCCAGTCATCATCGGTTGCCAGACGCCGGTAGATTCGGCCGCCTGCGGCGACAGCCGGGTCGCGAAGAATTGTCTGCTCCAGGCCGGTTTCATAACGCCATCGCTCGGAGTTGAACGCGTACCCCATCTGAACCATGAAGGTCGGCAGCAATGAGTCATGATCCTGGTATTGGACGCCCAGGTTGAGGCCAAGCCCGTCCACGCGATCGTAGGTCAGATTGTTCAGAAAGTCCCAGTCTCTGAGCCCACGTGAAAATCTCAGTCTTAGCCTTATATTTCTTCTGTCGACGTCGTAGACTTCACCATAAACGGAGGCGTCACTGGCCACATCAATACGGCCGTCAACGGCTGCCACATCGCCTCTCGCGACGGCGTCGGGACCTATATATACATCGCCAAGAATCGAGATAACATCGCGATTGACTTCACCCAGAACATCCACATCAGAACCGACAGCCAGAACCATGCCTCGGACAAAATCGTCCTCCTTGACTGTCAGTGGTTCCCCTGCCACTACCAGATTTCCGCGTTTGAACTTCGTGGTTTGAGATGGTGATGGTTTCCTGGTATAGAACGTAATCGTGACAACTTTTTCTTCCGACATTATCCTGCTGTCAACGATGTCGTCGTAATAAAAGTACTGCTCATCTACCACCAGGCCCTTTTCATCAAACAGCAGCCTGCCGTCGCTGTAGATTTTGCCCTCATCGGCTTCAAGGCTGCTTCGAGGATAAACACTGGTATAAGTGTCGTCATCCTCAAAAGTCGTTATTCTGACCTCGGTCCGATCATATGAGATTTCGAAGTACTCTTTCTCCAGACGGGTGCGCTTGTATTCTTTGTATTCGACGGCTGATGCGGTAACTCCGGCGAAAAGGCAGACAATGCCGATTATGGCGCGAAGAACGTATTTTGTTAGCATATATTCCTCCGTTTTACCGCTTTATAAAACAAATGCCGTGCCCGGAAGTCAAGTTGTGAAATTTCAATAAGTTAACCATCGCCATACGACCCGGCCGTGTATAATTTACACACCTCGGCACAAATATGGTTCACTGATTTTTGAGTTTTAGCTCCTTTACCTTCCGGGAGAGGTTAGCCCGGTCCATGCCCAGGGTCTTGGCAGCCGCCGATATGTTTCCCCGGCTATCTTCCAGGGCTCGCCTTATGAGCTCCCTTTCGAAATTCCT
>CP070756.1:640427-643126 GCA_020348905.1 Candidatus Zixiibacteriota bacterium | reverse complement strand
CCCTGTGGCTGTGACGTTCTCAATTATTCCAAGCTCAGTGGCCCCGGCAATATGGCCGGTAACACTTACTCCTGGGATCCGGCTGGCCCCGATGTTGGTTGCCATACGGTCGAGGTAGTTGTTACCGACTTTTACAGTGCCAAGGATACTTGTGAGTTTGAGATTGAAGTCCTGAACGAGCCGCCGGTAATTACCTGTCCTGAAGGTGAGCACCATGTTATCATGGGCAGCACCTATACGACTACGGTTACGGCGACTGATCCGGATGGTGGCCCGCTGGGTATGACTTTCTCCCTCGGCGCGGCTACCGAGGTCACAGGCGCAACCATTGGCGCGACCAGCGGCGAATTCGAGTGGACGTCCCCTGATGACTGTCAAGCTGTCGGCGATTATGAGATTGAAGTGATTGTTACCGACGGGGCCAATCTCGATGACTGCAACACCGAAAATGCTGATACCTGCTACTTCACCATTACGGTGAAGCCAAGCTTCCGTGTTGTCATTGAGTACAAGACGGACGGTGGACTCGGTGTTACTCAGGGTCATTACTACGATCTCGACGTGTATCTCGAACCGGGCTGCACGGTTATGGAGATGGGTGGTTATGACTTCCTGATTTCCTATGAGCATAGTCTTGGCGCGTTGACTTTCATTAGCGCCGAGCCGGGCGATCTGCTCGTGCAGGGCGAATGGGAGTACTTCACCTTCCGTTTCGGTCCGTTTGGCAATTGCGGTGACGCATGCCCATCCGGCCTGGTTCGTTTGACGGCGATGGCTGAAACCAACAACGGTGCACATGAAGCGATCGACTTCGATAACTCCGAAGGCGACAATATTCTGGCAGTTATGAAATTCTATGTTTCCAATGACCGCACCTTTGAATGCGCTTATGCGCCCGTTGAATGGTTCTGGATCGATTGTGGTGATAACACCATATCCTCAAAAGAAGGCGACACGCTCTTTTTAGAGCGCTGGATCTATGATTTTGAGGGTGACCTGCTCGCAGGCCCGCCTGAAGGCTATGACCTTCTCCCGGGTTACTGGGGCGTTGGTGATGACTGTCTTGAAGAGTACAAGACCTTCCCGGTCCGTGCTATTGACTTCAAGAACGGCGGTTTCAAGATCATCTGTGGTGATGACATAGATGCTCCGGGTGATATCAATATCAACGGTATTGCCAATGAAATCGCTGATGCGGTCATGTACACCAATTACTTCATTGAAGGTCTGAGTGCCTTCGGTGCTCACGTGGAAGCTTCAATCGCCGCTTCCGATGTCAACCTCGACGGTATCACGCTGTCGGTGGCTGACCTGGTCTATCTGATTCGCGTGGTTCAGGGAGACGCCAGTCCATATCCGAAGCCAGCTCCGGGTGCCAGCGACATTTCCGTCGCCACCCAGCTGATCGGTGGTAATATGGCGATTTCCTACGACGCTGTTACCGATGTTGGCGCCATGCTGATGATCTTTGAGGTCACCGGCAATCTGGGTGAGCCGACACTGGGCAACGGCGCGGCCAACATGGATCTGGAATATCGGGCCAGTGGCAATGAACTTCGTGTGCTCATCTACAATGCGGCCGACAAGGATCCGGCCTCGATACTGGCGGGCCGTCACGACCTGTTGAATATACCGGTCGAGGGCAAGCTGGAACTCAAGAGTGTCGAGGTGGCGGTCTTCTATGGCTTTACCATGGATGCCTCTGTCCGCGTCCTGCCGACCGAATTTGAGATGGCGCAGAACTATCCCAACCCGTTCAACCCCTGGACCACCATAGCCATTTCGTTGCCGGTGGCTTCCGATTACTCGGTCGCCATTTACAACGTGGCTGGTCAGTTGATCCGCACTTACAGTGGTTCGGCTGATGCTGGTACAGTTGAGATCGTGTGGGATGGTAAGGATGCTTATGGTAACCAGGTTGCGACCGGTGTCTATTTCTACAAGGGCATCGCCCGCGACTTCTCGGCTACCAAGAAGATGATCCTGATGAAGTAAGCTTGATCTGAACTGTTAAAGACTGCTAACGACCTTGCCCCGCTTTCCTCCAGCGAAAGCGGGGCTTCTTTTTGGGGCTTCAATCTGAGATTGACATAAGTGATCTATTTTGCGTAGTTATGGACGTGGAGGAAAAACGTTACATCGGCCTTGATTATGGCGGGCGGCGTATCGGGGTGGCCGTATCCGACCCCGGCGGTTCTCTGGCGCTGTCGCTCGATACCCTGACTGTCAGCGGCGATAACGATGCCGTGCGGCAGTTGGCAAAATTGATCGAAGAGTACCAGCCGGTCGGTATTGTTATCGGACTGCCGCTAAATCTTTCCGGGGGCGAGTCGGAGGTTTCCGGCAAAGTCAGGCATTTCGCCGATAAACTCAAAGAAGTCTTTAATCTCCCGGTGTATCTCGAGGACGAAAGGTTGAGCAGCCGCCTGGCGGAAAGTGTCCTTCACTCCCACGGAAAAAAGATAAAAGGCCATAAAGAGAAAATTGATCGAATCTCGGCCGTGCTTATCCTGCAGTCGTTTTTTGACCGATCGGCGAATAAGAGCAACGATACTCAAAGTGATTAGAAATACTGAAAACTCCGGCCACGAAGTTTTTGAAGGAAAATTGTCCGCCCGATACCGTAAAAGCGCATGGGCTCGGGTGCATTATATTTTATGGACAATTATCCTGCTGCTTTTATGGCCGGTGTCGATAAT
>CP070756.1:634951-640327 GCA_020348905.1 Candidatus Zixiibacteriota bacterium | reverse complement strand
GGCAGTAGAGAAAATCAAGCAGCTCGCCGCGTCAACATTCAACAGTCAGGTATTGACCGGCCTGGGGGCATTTGGTGGCTTTTTCAAACCGGATCTGAGCGGTTTGAAAGAGCCGGTTTTCATATCATCTACTGACAGCGTCGGCACAAAGCTCAAACTCGCCTTCATGACCGGTAAACACGATAGCGTGGGCGAAGACCTGGTCAACCACTGCATAAATGACATTCTGGTTCACGGCGCTCGCGGCCTGTTTTTTCTGGACTATATCGGAGTAGGCAAGTTAGAGCAACAGGTGGTAGTCGAGCTGCTGGAAGGATTGAGCCGCGGATGCAAGAACACCGGGGTAGCCCTTATCGGTGGCGAAATGGCGGAACTTCCCGATTTCTATCAGCCGGGTGAGTACGACCTGGCCGGGTTTGTAGTGGGCGTTGTTGATCGCGATCGTATTGTGAACGGTGCGACCATTGGGGAAGGAGACGTTTGTATCGGCCTGACTTCGAGCGGCCTTCACACTAACGGCTACACATTGGCACGAAAGGTTGCCTTCGAGGTTGCCGGACACAAGCCTGACGACCACGTCGATGCGCTGGGAATGACGATTGCCGAGGCGCTGATGAAGGTACATCGGTGCTACGCTCCGCTCATTCATCCTCTGCTGGCCGATTTTGACATTCACGGCATGGCCCACATAACGGGCGGAGGGATACCGGGCAATCTGAAACGCGTGCTTCCCGAGGGCCTGGGAGCCGTCATCGACAAAAGCAGTTGGCCGGTTCTTCCGATATTCAAGTATCTGGAATCAGTTGGCTCAATTGACAGCAAGGACATCTATTCAGCATTTAACATGGGTATCGGATATATTCTCGTGGTATCCAGGTCAGATGCCGACGGCGTGATGAAGAATCTGGGAAAAATGGGAGAAACAGCGTATATCAGTGGTTCTATTGAAATAGGGGACAAGACCGTAAAACTGGTTAGCTAGTATGGTTCTTCTGTGTGTTCTCGATGGATTCGGTCTGCGCGAAGCGACCCCGGACAATGCTGTCGCCGCGGCAAACAAACCCAATTACGATTGGCTGGTCGCAAATTGCCCTTATAATAAAATTGATGGATCCGGTCTGGCGGTAGGGTTGCCCGACGGCCAGATGGGTAACAGTGAAGTTGGTCACCTGAATCTCGGAGCCGGCCGGGTTGTTTATCAGGACGTAACCCGCATCGACAAGGCGATTGCCGACCGTGATTTCGCCTCAAATCCGGTTTTCAACGAAGCGCTCGAGAGAGTAGTAAGGGACGGTCGGGCGGTGCACCTGTTTGGCCTGGTATCGGACGGACTGGTTCATTCTTCAATGGATCATCTATTTGCGCTCACGACGCTGGCCAGGACCAAAGGCGTGGGAGAATTGTATCTTCACGCTTTCATGGACGGCCGGGACACCTCGCCAACAGGCGGCAAGGACTACATGGCTCAGGTGGTCAAGAAGTTCGGTGAAATCGGCCTGGGCAAGGTTTCAACGTTAGGTGGACGCTACTACGGAATGGATCGGGATAAAAGATGGGAGCGCACTGACAGAGCTTATCGCGCCACTGTGTACGGCGAAGGTGAGAAGTTTGAGGACCCGGTCAAAGCGATTATAGCATCCTATGAGGCCGGCGTCACCGATGAATTCATTGTGCCGGTGGTTATCGACCTGGGCAACCCCGAGACAGGACGCCTCAGAGACGGTGACGCAGCCATATTCTTCAATTTCCGAGCCGACCGGGCCAGGCAATTGTGCTACATGTTTCTTGACTACCCTATCGACGGCTACAGTCACGATGACAATCCCGAGGTAGAACTGGTGACGATGACCAATTACGATGCCAAGATGACGGATGCCAGGGTGGCTTTCCATCCGGTGAATCTTGATAACATTCTGGGCGGGATAATCTCGGACCGGGGGCTCAGGCAGCTGCGGACGGCGGAGACCGAAAAATACCCGCATGTCACGTTCTTTTTCAACGGTGGCACCGAGAAGCCCTTCGAAGGAGAGGATCGCGACCTGATACCCTCGCCGAAAGTTGCCACCTATGACTTGAAGCCGGAAATGTCTTCGGTCGAGGTTACCGACAACGTCGTCGAGAAGATTCTGTCCCACACCTACGACTTCATTCTGATAAATTACGCTAACTGTGACATGGTCGGCCACACCGGTGTTTTTGATGCGGCCAGAAACGCGGTGGAAGCGGTCGATCGGGCGCTGGGACGATTGTTGGAGGCTGTTCGAGAGGTCGGGGGAGTGGCACTGATTACATCCGATCATGGCAACGCGGAGATTATGGTTGATCCGGAGGCAGGCGGTCCATTCACGGCGCACACTACGAGTTTGGTACCCTTTATTCTGTTTGATCCGTCCGACCGGTTGAAGAGCGACGGCAGGGTGTCCATTCGAGACGGCGGGATTCTGGCCGATGTAGCGCCCACCATTCTGGACATAATGAGTATCCCGCCGCCGCCGGAGATGACGGGTGCTTCCTTGATTAAGAAAGGATAGGGGTTTGGCCTCGCTATTGACAAGATTCGGACGGCTTTTCTTGCCGGCTGAAGTAGAGGTACGTAAGCGACGACTGGAGTTGATGATCTGGTCGTTTCTTCTGTCCCTGTCGTTTTACCCGGAGTACTTTGGTTTTCTGGCGTGGTTTTCCCTGGTGCGTCCTCTGATGATAATCACCTCTCTGAAGGGACGATCAGCCTTTAGCGCGGCCTACTTCTTTTCGTTCTTTTTTAACCTTTTTTCCCTCTACTGGGTGGCCATGGTGACGCTTCCCGGCATGCTCTCAGCGGTCGTCATCGTAGCCTTCTACTATACCGCTGTGCTGATGGTATTTCACCGGGTCTATCATTTTCGCCCGGTTTACGGCTTTATAATACTGCCCTTTCTGTGGGTCGGAATGGAGTATTTCCGAACACTGTCACAGTTCGCGTTCCCCTGGTCGGATCTGGGCTACAGTCAAGCCTACTATCTTTATATCATGCAGATAGTATCGGTAACCTCGGTTCACGGGATGTCGCTTATGATTGTTGCCGTAAACGTCCTTTTGTGGCAGGTGCTTCGCAAGACCCTGTCACCGGAACGAAGGATAACATCGTTCTTCATTTCGGCAGCGGTGGTTGTGCTGCTTACGGCGTACGGATGGATAGTGGTACCCAAGTACCCGACCGACGGCTCCGTCAACGTGGCTCTCCTTCAGGGGTCGGTGCCTCTTGACGTGAAATGGGCGCGAAACAACGCTCATCATAGTTTTCAGCTATATGATTCGCTGGCACAGTCGGTTGCCGATGAGTCGGTGGAATTGTTCATCTGGCCCGAGACAGCCGCTCCGTGTTACCTGTCACATGACGGCGGCTGTCAGCATATAATCGGCAATACCGTGCAAAGAACAGGCGCAAGTCACCTTGTTGGCGCTCTGGGGGCAGGAACGGTGGACGGTGAACAGCGATACTTCAATTCCTGTTATCATTTCGATCCATCCGGGGCGTTGCAGAAACGCTACGATAAAGTCAAGCTGGTACCATTTAGCGAACAGGTACCGTACCAGGATCAGCTTCCTTTCATGAAGAAGAAGTTTCTTCGCAAATACCTCACCATCATTGACAGTCACGATGTTCAGTGGTGGTCCGATTTCCTTCCGGGAGATTCGGCCGTCCTGTTTGAGTTGGGTGACCTGCGCTACTCGGTGCTGATATGTTTTGAGTCAACGTTTCCGGAATTCATGCGTCAGATTATCTGGAAAGGGGCCGACTTTATCGTCGGCATTACTAACGACACCTGGTTCGGGCGCTCGGTGGGGATTCACATGCACTCGCGGATATTCATAACGCGGGCTATTGAAAATCGTTGCTGGGGAGTCCGGGTGGCTAACAGCGGCCTGACCTATATCGTCGACGGTTATGGCCGGGTACGTGATAGCCTGGGTCTGTACGAAGTGGCGGTGATGACGGGTCGGCTCAAGCCGCTGGAAGGTTTTTCTTTTTTCACCCGACACGGCGATTTGATTGGCATCTGGTCATTCTTGATAACCGTATCAACAATATGTATATTGCTTGTGACATGGCTTTTTCAGAGACTGCGGTTCGGAAGATCATCACGGGCTGCCTGACGGCCGTTCTCTTGATACCGGCGCCGGCTCCCGTAGCCGGGGAACTTGACTGGGTGAACTTTACTTCCTTCAAAACAGTGCGCCATATGCGACTGATCGATGGCACCGTCTATATCGTGAGCGCCGGTGGCATCCTGGCCGTGACCGACCCCGATCAGGCCGGCATATCTTACACGAACCTCGACGGTCTGGGCACCAACGATATCACTGACATAATGCTGGATGCGTCCGGTCAAAAGTGGATCACCGGTTTTGGGCGGCTGGTCAAGTTCAGCGGAAACGAGAGCAAACAGTACTTGTTTTTTGACATTGACGATAACCTTTTCAGACTGCACCGCGTGGTCGATGACGGCGATTTCCTTTGGGTAGGGACCGACCTGGGACTGGTTTTGTTCTCCAAGACAATTGATGGGGGTCAGATTCAGGACAGCTACCAGTTATTCGATAATTTGAATCCTGACGCCGAGGTGTACGATATTCTTCTCACGGGCGACTCGATCTGGTTAGCAACATCGAGCGGTCTGGCTGTCGCCGACCGAAGTGATCCGCTTCTTTTGAAATCGCCTTCGTCCTGGACCGGTTTCGGAATGTCCGGCTACCCGTCGCTGGGGACCGACACGATCACCTGTGTTGTGTGTTATAACTCGAGCATCTATGTGGGCACCAGGCGCGGCATGCATCGCCTTGCGCTCGACGCGGCCTCTCCGTACTTCGTGCCAATTGCGCTCGATGGACTGGCTGGTCTGAACCATATTAAGATCGAACGCGACTCACTGTTCGCGTATTATCATACCGCTGACAGCGGCCGCATCGCGGTTGTGGTGGAACCCGATACCAGCGCTGTCATCACGCCTGGAATCATGGAGCAAGCTGTTACCGGAGTCGGTGACGGCAATGTGCGCTGGGTGGCCACGAATGACGGAGTCTTCACCGACGTGACTGGTGAATATGTCGAATATCCGTTCACCGGTATACCGGGGAACTTTGTTTCGGATATTGCCGTCAAGAGTGACGGCGTAGTTACCGCCGGTTTTGGACGGGCGGCGCTGGCCAGGTACGACGACAGTGCGTGGACGGAATTTGATCTATGGATACGCGACGGAACAACCGTTTTGATGGCCGACTCGGCCGACAATGTGTGGATGGGTACGGTGGGAAACGGGGTGTTCATGTGGGACGGCGACACGGTCAGGCAGTATGATCAGACCAACTCGTCACTGCGCGGTATCGGTGCCTCAT
>CP070756.1:630444-634851 GCA_020348905.1 Candidatus Zixiibacteriota bacterium | reverse complement strand
CGATCGTCAGGGAAGTGTCTATCTGCACGCCCGGTTTTGTGTAGGTCGGGTCGCCGTAGCCGGTCGGGTAGACAAAGGGACACGACGGAGGCGGAAGGACTTCAACGCAAGGGAGGCGGAACCACTTGATGGGACTGTACGTCCAGTGGCCCGCGCCGCCGGCGCCCGCACCGGCGTCGAGGTCTTCCACATACTGGACGTCAAGAAACAGGTCGCCGGTGTATTCACCTGTGGGATCGTTTACATAAGCGCCCGACCAGTCTTCGCCTGTCTGCAGCGCTTTGCCGTAACGTGACATGGAGGCCCAGTATTCGCTCTGACAGTCCTGGCTGGTGGTTGGATCGCAACGCGGGGTATACGTGTTGGTCAGATTCATCTGACTACTCCAGGTCAAACCGTTATTGCCTGAGACCGCCAGCCAAATGTCGCCGTTAGCAGCGCCTTCGTTCCAACCCCATTCATAACCCCACAGGGCACAGTCGTCAATGATGCCGCCGGGTACGTCGTTGAACTGGGTCCAGATGGCGTACAGGTTGCCGTTACACTCCGACAGAGTCGGTTTCGCCACTGTCAATGCCTGCGGTTCGGGTTGGCAGCTGTCGGAAG
Organism: Candidatus Zixiibacteriota bacterium; assembly: GCA_020348905.1. Lineage (GTDB taxonomy): Bacteria > Zixibacteria > MSB-5A5 > GN15 > FEB-12. The sequence goes on along the minus strand of CP070756.1, from coordinate 634,245 downwards.
GTTCGTACGTGTGATCGGCGATCGTGCGTATATACGGAAGATCTTCCGACCAGTGAAGCAGACGGGCGGCTTTGCGGTAGAATTCGTCCTCGAAACAAAAGCCGCCTGACTCGATGCACAGGTCAGCTGGCCACGGACAGGCGGGCCAGACGATGTGAAGATTGTTTTCCGTATCGAAAAGGACCGAAAGATCGTTGTACGCCTTTAAGGCGGCTCCGCCGATAGGGCACTGAGTGATGTTTACTCGTGGTTCCCACGTCAGGCCCTGGTCATTGGAAATCTGGTAGTAGACATCGTTGTCCATATACCCGATCATGTAGCCGTCGTAGAAGCTGAGGCCGGAACAGGTGTCGCAACCGGGGTCGTCATAAGGCAGGCCGGCGAACCAGGCTATGCCGATGCGGTTACCGATTTTATCTCCGGCGATATCGTAACCGAAGGTGGCGGTGCTGTCAAACACGTACGGCGGATAATCCCACTCGGATTCGGCCGAACCCTCGTAGCCGGCCTTACGGAAATACATGGTCGCCGCCAGCGATGATGCCACCTCGTCGATTCGGGCCACAACATGAAGGGTGGTGTCGGTGCCGATCTGGAAGAAGAACTTCGGCCACATACACTCGTCGGCCGTGGACTGGCCGTAGGCCATGACACTGTCGGTGACCCTTTCGTAGACATCGAACTGGGCCTCGGCCGGCGCGAAGTCGTAGTGAATCTGCGGGGCATTGGTGACCGGGCCTTTCGCATCGCAGTGCCCGCCAACCAGGGCCCGGTTGTCCGGCGTTATATCGACGTTGACGAAGCCGGAATATTGCTCGTAATCATGAATTCGAAAGGCGCCCAAGAGAGCCCCCTCTGATGCTTCGTAGGCGTTGTACATGTAAGAACGGCCCTGGACTAAGTAATCCGACGAGTCCTGCAGATACGTCCAGCCCATGTGCACGATGGTGGGACCTGTTTCGCTGAAATGCGGTCCCGTCTCGATCATGCGGCCCATGGCCCCGTAGTGCTGCAAGTCATGCCAGGTGTAGCCCACCGTAATGCCCGGCGACAAATAAGCATCATGGTAAGTCGGCGTTCCCAGCGGGACTCTCCGTTGTCCCGCGGGTAAAGGCTGGACTCTTTGCTCGCTCGGCACCGAGTAGGCCAGAGCCCGGTATTTTGCTGAGGCGGCACCGTCACGAACCCGGGCCGCCTGCGAGGAAAGGCATGCCAGCAATACAACGCTGGCAGTGAGGAAAACGGTTGTCCATCTGAGGTACTTCATACTAGTATCCCTCCTATACAACTTTTATTAACGCTCTGCTTGTTCTTGAGCTGCAGAGCAACTCACTTTGTATTCTATCTTTGGCTGCAGACATCTATTCACACGGTCCCGACCAACCTTCCCAGCAGGGCAGGGAGCAAGAGTTAAAGGGTTCGGGACCTCCCATCCAGATCCACTGTATGATCGGCTGCAGGTCCAGCGGGTCCACCGCGCAATCACCGTTGATATCGGCCTGCGGACAGCAGACCGGGGACGGGCCACCCTTCCATATGTAGTTTACCAGATAGATGATATCCAGGGCATCGACGTATTCATCACCGTTTACATCCCCCATAAGCTGGCAACAACTGTAAGGGCAAGCATCCATCTCACCGTCGCCGTCATCGTCGGCAAACATGGCCATGCCGCCATGGTTGTTATACCAGGCCACGGCCTCATCGACGACGGACTGAAGGTTGGCCAGCGTGCCTTGCTGTATAGTGGCGAGAACTGTGACAACTTCGTATACATCGGCGGCGCCGAGGTCGAAATTGGGCTCGAAGCACATCACGCTGGCAAGGTCTTCGACGGAATCGGTCATTGCGAAACCGGATATCTGCATCTCGGTGTACAGGGTAGCGTGATCGAAGCCGAAATCGGGTTCGTAATTGAAAAGCGAGTCGTATTCGCCGACAAAGCCGCCGTATGGCCAGAAGCTGCGGAAGGACCCATTGAGGTATGATTCAACGAAAGCCATTCCGGCAAAGCGCTCGTCGTTGTACTGGCAGTTATAGGGGTAACCGGTGTCGACGTAGGATTCGTAACCCTGCTGGTAAATGAGCTTCCTGAGAGGGTCAATGCCGGAGATATTGACTTGCCCTCTAAGATAGTAGGGGTCATCGATTCGGTAGTCCCAGGGTACGTCCCAGTCGATGGCTTCGCCGAGCGTGAGATCCTCATGGGGAAGCCCGTCGTAGGACCAGATCCGCAGATACTGGATAATGAATTCACAATCGTCCTGAGGAGCGACCCAGATCTTTTCGAAGGCGACGGTTCCGGCCTGGGTCGTAAAGGTCCCCGATTCGATGACCTCGGCGGAGATCAAATCGCAGATTCTGGAAGGTGACCACCCGTCCACCGGTGTCAGTCCGAATGGATCGTAGTATTCAATTCCCCACATGGCGTAATTGAAGACGGTATCACTGCCTTCAATCCAACCCACTACGGGTGAGCCCTCATACATGTATATCGTTGCCGTGCTGACGCAGTCCTGCGGATAATATTCCATGTTGACCAAGCACAGGCCGGCAAATCCAATGTTACCGTATGGCGATCAAATAAGCGACAAACAGTTTGTATTGACCGTATCATAGGGTGGAGGTGATGACGTGAAGAGTATATCGTCGGCCTCCACAGTCCGGTACTTCTGGTACCTGACCTGGTTGTCAAAGGCGTCCTTGTCGCTGTTCGCTTGCGCCAGGACAGTCTGCAAGTACAGCACCGGCAACAGCACGATGGTGGCGGTGAGGAGGACGGATCCTGCGATGAGGCGTTTCATAATGCTACCCCTCTCTTTGGAGACCGTGGGATCGGTTACCACGTTGTCTCAGTTGGTTATGATTGCGCGGTGACATTTCATCTCATTTCAGAAAGTGAGAGTATAGCGGTACAGGAAGAACGGTGGGATGTCGTTGTCGGATCAGCAAGGTGCGGCCCCGGCCCTATCCTTGCGTACAATATAGCGAACCTTATAACCGCTGTCAAGAACAATGATAAACCAATCCATTTTGGTCTTAAATTGTCCCGATTTCCGCACGCGTACAACTGAACAGCAGGCAGCGTCTTGTACACTCTGCGATCAGCGACGGCTGTCTAAAAAAACGCGACCGCCCGTTGTACCCCGAACGGTCGCGCCAGTTGGATTTTATTTCGTGACCGTTGCTCCGGATTACCGAATCATTCGGGAATCGTCGGAGAACACTCCTGTTTCCAGCAATAGATATTGCTGCCTGAATAGGGGCCGCAGGGAGCAGGCGGGGGGCCGACTTCCGCAAGGTAATCTGCCAGATACACCAGATCCGCTATGTCGCCCTTGGTACCGTCGCCGTTGACATCCTATGGAGCGAGTAAAGAAAAACGACTGCGTAAAGCCGCTGCGCAGCATGGTGCGCCGGTCTTTCGAGAATGAATTTCCCCCGCAGACCTCGTTGATGAGTTGCACAAGATGGACATTGCTGTCAAGGATAACGAGGCGATGGCGGCATTCACGTTCGCCGGCGATGACGCAGCCGGTAAATTATACCAAAAGCGGCCTTAAATGTCTTAAGGCCGCTTCATATCTCGCAACAGGATAGGTTGGTGAATTATGGTGACTTAGGGACAGTCCACCGGCGCCGGACCGCCCAGCCATATGTAGTTGACCAAATCTGTTAAATCTATTGGATCGATCTCGCTATCGCCGTTGATGTCACACTCGTCCATACATGGAGGGGCACTGCCGCTCTTCCAGATCCAGTTCACGAAGTAGGTTACATCCAGCGGATCGATCTGGTCAT
>CP070756.1:626575-630344 GCA_020348905.1 Candidatus Zixiibacteriota bacterium | reverse complement strand
TCCTCACTGGTGCAACCCATCAACGTGTCGTGGATAGCGGCACGTTTTTCATAGTACACATTCATCTGCTCGAGAATATTGACATCCTGCATACGTCTCTCCCGAACCCGTTCGGATTGATTTTGGATGGACACCACTCCTTGATTCTCTACCCTAAGAAAGAATACGCGGCGTGTCAATATTTGAATAGGCTAAACTTAAGAAAATTCAATCCGGCTGGTAACGTTGACCATACAAAAATAGGAGCATCGTCGTCTGAATTGTGCAAATCCAAATCATAAATATCCTGCATCTGGGAAATTGGTTGCCAGCGGTTTGCCGCTGTGCCATATTCGGCGTATGGATTTCCCCATGTTCTTCATCGACTTTGCCGGTAATCGATTACTGTTTGCGATTATTGCCAGTCTCCATGTGTTCATCAACCATGCCCTGGCGATTGGCGCCTATCCTGTTGTGACCCTGCTGGAATATCGGGCCTGGCGCAAAGGGGACACCGGGCGGGACGAGTTAGCTTACAAGATCACCTTTGTTCTTTTCATCGTAACCACCACCGCCGGAGCGCTCACCGGGGTGGGCATCTGGTTCTCGGCCTCGCTTATCGCACCATTCGCTATCGGCAGCCTGCTTCGGGTGTTTTTCTGGGGCTGGTTCATCGAGTGGATCGTGTTTATCTCGGAAGTTGTCCTCATACTGATCTATTTCCTGACCTGGAAGCGGATGAGCCAGGGCGCCGGGAAAAAGGCGCATATCGGCATAGGGGTTATTCTCAGCGTCTTCTCGTGGCTTACCATGGCGATAATCGTGGGTATCCTGGGCTTCATGATGGGATCGGGCCACTGGCCGCAGGACAAATCTTTCTTCTCGGCCTTTTTCAATCCTATCTACCTGCCTCAACTGGCCTTTCGTACCACTTACGCGATGGGCGTGGCAGGGCTTTGCGTGTGGTTCCTGCTGTACTTCTTTACTTCAAAAGGCAGCAGCCTTCGGGCGGGAGCTGTTAGGTTTGTCTCGAAATGGATGCTGCTCTGGGTGATACCTTTTGTAGCCGCGTGCCTGTGGTACTGGAATGTGATACCCGATGCCATGGCTGCTAATATCGATGTTGCTCTGCTGACGCAGAGGTTCATGCACTGGCATAGCAATCTGGCTACAATCATGATCGTAACCATCGCGGCACTTATCCTGGTTGCGGCGGCAGGGTTAGTCAGACCGAAACTAATCCAATCGGCTCTGCTCTTAATTCCGTTTGTGCTGGGGATCTGGCTTCTCGGTCACTTCGAGCGGGTCAGGGAATTCATCCGCAAACCATACGTGATCGCCGATTACATGTACTCCAGCGGTGTCAGGCAATCGGAGCTGCCGGTGTTTCAGCGTGACGGCATCCTCAAATACGCCACCTATGTCAGTCACCATCGGATCACCTCGGAGAATACCGTCGATGCCGGCAAAGACGTGTTCGTGGTGGCCTGCTCCCGTTGCCACACTACCTCCGGAATCAACGGTATGGTTTCCAAGTTCAGCGATCTTTATGGCGATGGGCCGTGGGATAAAGATGCCATGACAGCATTTGTATACAGTATGCACACCTCGAGAACCTTCATGCCCCCCTTCCCCGGCAACGACAGGGAGGCAGAGGCACTCGTGGCATACCTGAAAAGTCTGCAGACACAGCATGAATACATAATCAGTGCTCAAAACAGCTGGACGGTAAGACCGATTGATCAGAGCGAGTGATGTGGATATGATAGCAGTAAGCAAGAATCTCCTCTTAGCATCGTTGGCGCAGATCCCGATTCCGCGCGATATCGATCTGCCCCTGCCTCTGCCGGACAGCGACCTGAAAATACTTCTGGTACTTACCTTCCTGCTTCACATCCTGTTTGTCAATCTGATGGTGGGGGGGTCGGTCCTGACCGTGATATTCGAAATCGTGGGGCTGACCTCATCGAAATTCGATTCCCTGGCAAAGCGAATTGCTCACACTATCACCGTCAACAAGAGCCTGGCGGTCGTTCTCGGGGTGGGACCGCTGCTGTGTATCAGCCTGGTGTACACCATTCATTTCTATTCGTCCAACGCGTTGACCGGCTATGCCTGGATATCGGTCATCCCGCTGGTGATTGTCGCTTTCCTGCTGACATATCTGCACAAGTACACCTGGGATTCGTGGACCGGTGACAACAAAAGACCGCATATTGCTGTGGGAGTGTTCGCGGCCCTGCTATTTCTGTGCATCCCGGTCATATTTCTTACGAATATAAATCTGATGCTCTTTCCGGCCCGGTGGGTTGAGGTCAAGGGGTTCTTCTCATCGCTTCGGGTCGGCAATGTCTTCCCCCGTCTTTTTCACTTCCTCGCGGCTTCGATTGCCGTGACCGCTCTGTTTCTGGCCGGCTGGCTGGGTCGAAAGATGTACCCGGTGGAACAGACTCTACCGGAGTTCACCCGGTCCGACCTTAAAAAGCTCTTTTACCGGATTGCGTTCTACGTATCGCTGGGTCAGTTGGTATTCGGTCCCCTGGTCCTGTTCACCCTGCCGGTCGAGGGCGTAACGACCGGGCTTCTATGGGTGATTCTCTTCGGCGTGGTTATGGCGCTGATATTCCTTTATATCCTTGGCGGCGCCATTCGAGCGGAAAGCACCGGGCGAAGAAAGCTCTACGGGTGGACCATCCTTGCCCTGACACTGGTCGTTCTGGCGATGGGTACGGGTCGCCACCTGTACCGGGAGGCCAGCCTGGTCGAGCACAAAAAGCTCATCGAGGACCGGTCGGCTACCTTCCATTCCATTGAACTGGCCACACTGATGCGACTTGATGCCGGTCTGAGCGCCGGGGAAGCGCTTGGTGGCGGTCCTACGGGTGAGAAAGTGTTTCGCAACTGCGCTGCCTGTCACGCCCTGAACAGGGTGCTTGCGGCTCCCTCGCTGGTAGAGATTCAATCTATCTACACTGACAACCCGTCCGGAATTGTTCAGTGGGCCAAAGAGCCCGGCAAAAAAAGGGCCGAGTTCGCGCCCATGCCATCGTTCGCCCATCTGGGCGATGAGCAACTTCTGCTGGTTGCCGAGTATATGCTGGAGCAAGCGAAAGCAGCAGCAACAGGGTCTTAATAATCCCTCTCGACTGCGTGATCCTCTGCAAAAAAAGAGGCAGAGAAAAAGGTCCTCTGCCCCCTGTACCAGAATATCGTCCTGAAAGTTACTTAAGCAACACCATCTTGCGGGTCTCCCGCACATCCCCCGCTTCGAGACGATAGAAGTAAATGCCCGATGAAACCTTGGCGGCATTCCACGTTACCGTGTGAACACCCGCCCCGAAGTGACCCTCGGCCAGTGTGGCCACCTTCTGACCGGTGATATTATACACCGTCAGTGAAACGGGACCGGGATTCGCCAGCGCGAAAGATATCTCGGTGGTGGGGTTAAACGGATTGGGATAGTTCTGGGCTAATCCGTAATCTCCCGGAATATCACCCAATTTCGCCGCGACTGCGGCTGCCGGAGCGACCACTTTAAACGGCCGCATCATCTCGTTGTCCTCGTGCTCCAGAATGTGGCAGTGCCAGACGTACAGCCCCAGTATGTCGAACACGGCCTTGATGCGGGTGACCTGCCCGGGCGGGGAGATCACCGTGTCCTTCCATCCTGATTCGTTTGGATTTGGACCTTTCGGTTGACCACTCAGATACGGAGCCGGACTGACCGCTACCGGATTGTCGGTCGGCAACACCGGATTAACAGCATCGTATGCCTTCGTGTACTGATTTA
>CP070756.1:607891-626475 GCA_020348905.1 Candidatus Zixiibacteriota bacterium | reverse complement strand
CGGGCGTCTTCAGCAGCTGGCAGTCTCCCTGTCCGGCCGGTAGTTTTATCAGCGGGTTATGTCCCGCCGAGGCAAACGTCAAATTACCGGTCTTCTTGTTCAAGACGCCGTAGAACATGGTCACGAACATTCCCTTCTTGATATTCTGCCTCAGTTTAGTATTGACGTCGGTCAACAGGCTGGCGGGCGCAACCTCGGGCCGCGCCAGGTTCTTCACAATATCCCTGGTCAGGAGCATCACGAGCATACCCGGAAGAGATTTGCCGGAAACATCGGCAACAATGATGCCAATCTTGTCGGAACCGAAGTCGATGAAGTCGTAGTAGTCACCCCCAACCTCCCGGGCGCTGCTATACGCGCCAAAGATCGCGAAGGACTTACCGGTCGGGTAGCGATCGGGCAATATGCTGGATTGAATCTCGCGGGCGATCTCGTACTCTCTGGTGATCCTCTCTTTCTCAATCTTATCGCGCTGAGCCTGGTTGAGTTTTGAGCCCATCACGGCCAGAGTTTCGGCCAGATAGCCGAACTCGTTTTTTGCCCTGACCGGTATGTTAAGCGATATGTCATCGAACGATACGTTCTTCAGGTGGTCGGTGATGACGGTGACGGGACGCAGCTTTCTGTGCAGAACGACCAGGGTCGCGGGCAGCCCTATCAAAACCATTATTATCGTTATGGTAAGGACTTTTACCACCGATTCCAGTTCAGCGGCCCGGATACGTCGGGTTGAAGAAGCCAGTGCAAACGTTCCGACCCTGTAGTCATTTTCCATGATCGGTACCGACAGATAAATGGTGTCGCTGTGCGTAAGAAACGTTTCCCCTGCTTTCAGCAAACCCGACTCGGTCCCTTCGGGCAACAAGGCAAGCCGGTTACCGGCCAGCACCTCCTTCAGATCGGTATGAGCCAGCAGAACGCCGTCCTTGTCAGCGATACCGGCCCAGTAGGTATCGACATAGTCCGCCGAGAGTTTCTTCAGCAGGTTATTCAGCATAAGAGCATCAGGATTATGCGAAGAGATTATCAATTTCCCGGCGGGACCCGAGTAGGATCGAATCCGCACCAGGGCCTCGTTTATGACCTGTTCGGTGGTCTTTTTGACGTACATATTGGTCATCACGTAACCGGTTACGGCCATCAGCGCCACCACAGCCAAAGTGACGTAAATCGAAAACTCGAATCTAATCGACCTTCGAAATTGCGCGGCCCGCGGCCAGGCGCCTTCGATGCTTCGGCTGTTATTCCCGGACGTCATATGACAGTTCCTTCAGGTGTCGGATCTCGTTTTCGGCTCTCTTTATGTACCCGGCTATTTCCTCGTTGGCCGGGCTAAGCTGCATGGCCTTCTTCCAATAGCCGACCGCCTCATCGAGCCGATTTTGCCCGTAGAGGTCGACGCCTATGAATTTATAGGCCTTTACCAGGTACTGGCGAACCGACAGGTAGTCGCCGGCCAAACTCAGGACTTTTTCCCACTCGGTGACGGCTGCCTGCAGTTGCCCCTGGGCGAACATGTCCTGACCTGAGCGGTAACAACGCTCAACTTCCTTTTGCATGCTCGCAGTTAAGGGCGCGTTCGGCAAAGCCGGAGCCTCTGATGTTGTCGGTATCGCCGCGCTGACGCGCTGCTGGGTGATCCTGCTCTTCATCTGCAGGCACCACTGGTGACCGGGGAAGATCGCGAGCGCCGAATCCATATGTTTCCGGGCCGCCTCGTATCGCTCGCTTTCAAAATCGCTGGTGGCACCGGCACACTCCATCTCGAACCTGACTTTCTTCCGGGCCAGTTGAACGTTCTTATCCGCCGGTGCCAGTTCACTCAGGGACCGGATCACCCTCAGGGCCTGCTCAAGTTCCCCGTAACTGGTCAGCGAATCGGCCAGCCAGAGTTGAGTGGTAATCACATCTTCTGTATTCTCGGCCCGGTTTATGGCGGCATCAATCTCCTGAACGAGCGAGGCGGCCTCATTGGAGTCGAGACCCAGACCGGCCGCCTGATGGGCAAGATGCCTGGCCACCAGGTACCTTCCTTCGCCGTAGGCCACCCGTGCCGAATCGATCAGGCGACGGTAACCGGCCTCGCGCTCCTGTCGCTCAAGCCGGTCTTGAGTTTCGAACATAAGAGAGGCTATCTCGACGGTGTCGGCCCCGGACGCCCTGGCGAAAAACAAGGCCCGATCAAACAGCCTGACAGCTTCCGCAAGTTCACCCTCGCCCACAAAGGTCTTGCCGGTCGCCACCAGATCATCCATGGTTGATTGGTTCTGGTGGGTCATCTGATCTTCCATAAGTTGTGCGAACCGAGCCTCGCGCTCCTGTTGTCGTTGCTGCCTTCTCTCCGAAACGGACCGTCCAAAGTCACTGGTAAGGCTGAACATGTGAATACTTCCCAGGTCCCGGTCGAGCAGGGCGTAGTCGAAGCTTATCAGGCTATAACGCAGACCGACGCCGAACGATAACCGGTCATCACGAATGCCTCCCCTCACATAAAGCGTCTTGTATAAGTCGTATTCCAACCCCATCGCAAGCACGGCGTCGACAGATTCGGCTTTAGTCAGAGCCATCGATACCGACAGTGATTGATCCCAGGTACGACCGGGCAGCAGCACGGCCGACAGGCCGACATCGGCCACGGTCGGTTCACTGACCTTTTCATTGACGAGTTTCATTGAGGGTGCGATGAGATTCCTGGCGCCCACCGACAAGTAGATGTCAGTCAGATTGCCCCAGCCGGAGTGAAGGGTTCGGCCTATCGATAGCGATAAGCCGGGGGTCGATGTCGTGCTATAGTCAGCCAGGGAATGGCTTTCCATGCCGGCCGCGAAGCCGATATCATAACCGGAGAACATCCGCCCGTAAGCGAGGTAAAACCCAAGACGGTTATCGTCAAACTCATCCAGAAGCAGATTGCTTTCATCGCGCCGTTCAATGCCACTAATACCCAGACGGAAGATGCCAAAACCGAAACTTCCAAAGTCGAGTGTCGGAACGGCCATTCCGAAGTATTGGTAGGCCACGTCGGAGTCAAACAGGCGGCAGTGAAACGCGGCTACGGAGTAATACTCCGCGCGGGTCAAACGAGAGGCATTCCAGTAAGGAGCCGTAGCTGCATCAGATGCAACGAGGCCTGTCCCGCCCAGGGCAAGTTCCCTGGCCCCCGCCCCGAGAGCAAAGGGCGACTGAATTCCCCCATCCGCGGTCGATGCCTCGACACCGACGCCCAGAAGGAACAGCAAGACAAATATGTATCTGAAGCTCTTCATCTGACGACCGAAATTTTCCTTTTGTAGATTTCCGATCTTCCCGACACGTAGTTTGCTGTCACCCGGCAGAAGTATGTCCCCGGCCGAACCCGCAAACCGCGGTCATTGCTGCCATCCCACTTATCCTGCTGATGCGCCCCGGCCGAGCGGAAGTTATCAGTGGCCACCCGCTTCACCAGCTTACCGGTGATGGTGAACAGTTCGATGTCGATACGGGCATCCTCGGTAAGAACAAAGCCGATGGTTGTTTCTTGCCCGATATCAGGATTAAACGGATTCGGGTAATTCGTAAACGACTCTTCCAGGCTGGCCTGCGTCAGTGATAGTTCCGTTGACAGCAGCGGGTAGCCCGAAGCACCGGCCAGCGGGTATATAACAGTGAGCAGATTCTTGTCCTGCATTTCACAGAACGATGAATCTTTCATTTGGATCAGGTAATTGCCGAGCGGCGCGTCGGGCCTCAGGTCGCCCAGTATTCTGAGATGATACACCCCGCCCCGCGAAACCGTAACGCCTCCGGAGAACGCGAAGACAACACTGTCACCTGACAATGAACTATCCACCGCCACGGTATCACCGTCGAGAGTCACGGCGACCTTTTCAAAAAGGGAAGCAGCCGTCTGAGCTGACATGCCGGACCTGGTCCGGTGCGCGGTCTCACCAACTATCCTGTTAAGCAGAATATCGCCCTGCAGCACCGGGCTATTGTAAGAGAGCGTCAATTCCATCAACGGCAGCGACTGCTGGCCGGGAAAAGCCAGTTGTGCCGGGCGTGAGTCCACTGCGACATCCGGCCTGCCCGCCCGCAGATAGACCTCGGATACTGCTGTCTGGAACGGAATGGTAGCGGAACAGGTTGAGCTCATTACTCCCTCGAGATGCGATAATGTGTCGGTGGCATCACATACGGTCAGGGCACATTGATTTTGTACCACCAGCATGAAATTCTGCACAGCTGTGGCACTCTCGATATCGGCAAACAGCTTTATGGAAACAGAGTCCTGGGGACCAATCAGTAACCCCTCATCGCCCAGGTGGAACACCGTGTGGCCGTTTTGAAGCTCGATATATGGATCGTACGTCACGGCGGCGTCGTTGATGGAAACACCAATCTGGTCGAACAGATCGTTGGGGTTAAGGGGTACGCCTTCTGAATCGAACAGGCGCACGGCTATGTCATCGGCCCTGAGTGACGAGTGCTCGGATGTTGCCGGATATACCACCGTCATCTCCATCAACTCGACCTCCGTAGCGCCGCCGATAACATACGCGGGCAGAGCGGATGACAGGCACAATTCGGGCGGCGTGGCCGGGTACTTAAGTTGCGCCAGGCCGCTGCTCAGCGGAAAGACATTGCCCGTGGCCAGTACCGGATCGGAGATGGATGCCACGATTGATCCGGAACTCAGGTCGCGCACCGTCAGCGACGTGCTGTCGTGTACCCGCAACCCGAAGGCATCGTGACTTGGCTGCGACTTCATATCAAGCTGCAGCAGAAGGGTTTCGGTTTCGCCGGGGCCCAGGGTGGGTGGTGCACCAAAATCGATCGTTACCACTGTTGCCGTATCCTCGGTCAGAAGCAGTTCTCCAACAATCAACTGCTGTTTTAGAACGCGAACGGCCGCGATAAGCTGCGAGGCGGCCACCGGCACCAGCTGGTCATCGACAATTTCGACGGAAAGGTTGGTAAGTTGAATTTGCGATGTCCCGGTTTCTCCCGGATGTCTCAGCACGAGCTCAATTGCGCTCACATTCTCCTGGCCGTAATTTACCGATGAGCTGAGGGTGGGCACCCCTGACACGGCCAGCTGCTCCGATGGGTTTTCAATCCGGCAGGCCGCCGTAAGCATCGGGAATTGCAGGCCGGCATCAAAGGCCACCGGGTTAAGACTATTATGATCCACGAGGCGTATAGCGCCCTGGTCGGATAACCCTAACACAAGTGTCGACGCGGACGCCAGACTGTCGATGTCGACCAGCAACGACAGGAGTTGCTCCTCGCCGGGAGGCAAGATGACGGGCTCGGCGAAATTCAAGGTCACGAAACTCTGGGATGGAATTGCACTTAGCACCACCAGGTTTATGTTGTCGGTGGCCAGGACCATTCTTGAAAACACGCTGTTCGCCGGCAGGGGTTGACCCAGACCATCTTCAATGGAGATGGTGAGGCTGTCGAGTCTCAAAGAACTTCTGGCCGATGAGGTATCTTCCTGGAAATAGTGGACACTCAGTGGAAACACATTGGACTGTCCCCGGCTTACCGCGGTGGGAATCGAGTTGAGCAGTTCGACCGTCACGGGGCTTGGTGTTTGGTCAATCTCGACCACGTCGGTATTGATGACGGCCGATGAATCAGCCGGGTTTTTAAAAAAGGCACGTAGACGCCACGACTCGCTCCCTATTTGCGAGGCCGTGAAGATGCCGATAAAATCACTACTCTCTTGCGAGGCCAGATACTGAGGGCCCACCACAATACTGTCGGAGGAATTGTTGACAGCCACAAACTGGCAGTAGACGCTGTCGACAGTAGTTCCCAGCAGGTTCGTGACAGTGGCAGTTACTTGTATATCCTGTCCGACCGAGTACGACTGATCCAGCGGCACCGCCGAAAGCCGAACCGGGGAATTCGACAGCACATACTCCGCCTGGGCCGTCACCGGCATATCGGTCGGTCCGTCATTGCCCGAAAGGTATTGACATCCATCGAGGGGTATTTCGGCACGGAAGGTAGCATCTGGAGTTGCCATCAACGAAATGTCTCCAACTACAAATAGTGTCGCCGGATCCGTTTCGACGTTTAGGTCGCCCGGCGAAGCGCTCCAGCCGACGCCGGTGTAGGTCAAAGATGCCACCAGCGAGTCGTACGACTGCCAGCTGTCGTCGCCGTTGCCGTCCAGCCACAACTCCAATGATTCGATATCGCCCGGCCCGGCCGACCCGGCATTTTCGATCATCAGGGAAACCAGCCGATCAGTCTGATCGCCATTGGCGGCGGGCTTGAAGGCAAAGAGGACTACCGAAGTGTCCCCGGCCAGGAGCGAACTGGAAACCGTTTCAATTACGTCATACTGATGCGCGACCGATCCGTCAATAATCAGATAGCCACCGCTCAATAGCGGCATATCACCGTTGATATTCACCGGCTGACCATCCACCGGCTCAAACACCAGATCGGATTCCTGGACGATGCTCACCGTCAGGCTATCCGAATCGATTACATCACGGTCGGGCAGATCAACAGCAACATAGAAATAGCACAGTGATTCTGCCGGCAGCATGAGATCAGATGGAGAGAGACTGAGCAGACCGTCGCTGAAATACCCCGAAGCCACGGCGGGATCGCTGTCAAAAACCCGGTCGTAGTCGCCGTCGAAGTGCAAACTCACCTGGCCCAGCTCGGCATCGACGAAATCTGGAGTCGACGCCGTACGCGATTGGTTGGCCAGGCGGATCTTCACCAATTCTCTGGCGGTACTATACCCGTTGTACAGGGCAAAAGTGAGAACAATATTCCGGGCGTCGCCCGGCTGCACCAGAGTCGAGGCCATCGGTACCGATACGGCTGTAACCCTGTCAGCGGGAATAACGATGAAAGCCGTTGGATTGCTCAGAGGCAGGTCATCGGGTCCATCCATACCGGAAGCATACTCAATACCACCGACGGGAATTTCCAGATCAAGCGTGCCACCCTCAAACCGGCTGTCGATAATATCAACTGTCGCAAAAAAGCGCGTGGTCACCTCTGTCAGCGGATATGACAGGCCGGATATTTGCCAGTAGCCCGATCCATAGTCAAGAGTACCCAGCTTCGTGTCGTCAGAGGAAAAACCATCGCCGGTAGCATCCGCCCAGAGTGTGACGTTAAGTACCTCGCCGTTGTCTTCGTAGCTTCCCCTGTTAATCAGCATGACCGAGCCAAGAAGATCATCGGCGTAACCGTCGCGAGGTAACTCCAAGTCCAGCACCAGCCGGTTCACCTGATCCTGATAGAGATTGAATGCTTCGACCGGATTCACCACCGTCACGGCCGAAGTAAAAGCGTTTATACTGAAGTCGACACCGTTGCCAATTGGAAAGTCCCCGATGGCAGGAACCGGTTCGCCCAGATAAAGGTCAGCGGCGGCGGCCAGCTCGAAGCCGACGAAGTTGCCGTTCCTGGCCTGTTCCGCAGAAAGGTCGGCAGCTACCGTAAGCCGAATTGTTCCCCCGTTCGGCGGTATCGACAGCCCCCCGGTGACGAGCATTACCTGTCCGTCACTAAGGCTGGCGGTGTTGAGCAAACTATCTTCGGAAGTCAGGGTAACCCACTGGTTATCGCCCTCGAGGTATAAGTTGACCGCTTCGATCTGGCTGTCCAGTTGCGCCTGAGTTGCCCCACCCGGATCATAACCGGTGAAGTGAAGTCGAACGGAATCGACAGCCAGCGAGATGAAATGGTCATTTGTGAGTTCGAAAGCCAGAATCGGACCGCTGTTGAAACCCGGTATCAGTTCTCTGGGAGGAATGGAAAGAGAAGTTACAAGAACTTCCGGATCGCCGGCGAGCACAGTGATTGTATCCGTCATGCCGGTCACGCCAAGATTACTGGTGGCTCTTACAAATCCGTAGCCCACATTCTCCGCTGTAAAGTGCCCGCTCTGATCAATGGAACCTATGCCGTTAAGGACATCCCAGAAAATGACACCGAGGTCTGTAACGGTGTTTCCTGCCGCATCGGAGCCCTGAAGGGAAAATGTATGGGATGAATCTATTTTTAGAGTGTAGCGGTCCGGATTGACAATTAACTCATCCAGTTCGCCGGCAATGACCATCAGGCTTGCCGAACTGTCCCACAAGGCATATGCGGCAGCCTCGGCTATGATCATGCCCGTACCCACCTGACCCGGCGTGAACACGCCCTGGGAGTTAATGATTCCCGATGCAAGATTATGTGACCACACCGTCGGCCCCGGCCGCGTCGGGTAATCGGCACTGTCAAAACCGTTCAATTGGAACGGATAAGATACGCCTGAGACCAGCGTATCGTAAGCGTCAACAATTTCAATTCGTGTCGGCCGGTTGGTTTGAAAAGCACCAATATCCGGTGCGGATCCGTGAAAGGGAAATCCGAAATCGAATCCCGCATCTATTACCGGTGACGCTTGCTGCGGGTGGAAATCGCCATTAAGGGGATCGATCAGTAAGGGATCAACGCCAATCAAACAACCCTCACCGGGTTCTCCCGCAGTGGTAATCGGCACGGTATATCCGTAGAAAATGCAGTGGGTGATGCCATCCCAGCTGTACCCTTCTATGGCGGTATCGTTATCCTCGTATGACAGGAATATGTTGTTACTCAAGGTGGCGCTGACACCGAACAAGTCGACATAGTCTCTATACCCGTTCTGGAAAAAGGTATTGTTGATATATAGGTTGTCCTCCCCCTGCCATGCATACAGCCCCCAAATGCTGTTATTGAGAAACACGTTGTCCTTGACAAGACAATCCCTGCCGTTTATCAGTACACCCGCCCCTCCAGGTCCCAGCACATTACCTGTGATGGAAAGCGCCACTCCTCGAGCGTGGATATTGGTACCGCTGGCTCCGGATATGTTAATACCTGTCCAGGAGACGTAGTTACCCCAGATGTATACAGCGTTGTCGGGACCTGAGATGTTTATGAAGCAGTCATCAGTCAGACCGACGTAGCTTATCATATCGTCAGCCAGGCCGGTATCACTCACAAATACCGAATCATTGTAGGTACCGGGCAGCACGTAAACCGTATCTCCCGGCAATAAGAAAGAGTTGGCGTTATCTATGGTTTGCCAGGCCGTCATCCCGGTTCGCCCGTCGGCGGAGTCGCTACCATCCGGACGAACGTAATAGACATTGAACTTTTCTATCGCACCCATATCCGGGGCTGGGCCGTTGAAGGAATATCCCAAATCTAAGCCGGCATCGATCTGGGCGGCGGTGTGTTTCAGGTCAAATCGTCCTTTAGCCGGATCAACAAATTGAGGCTCTACTTCGAGTCCGCCGGCAGAGTCGGTGACATAAATGTAGTCTTCAGGAACATTGCCATAGACGTTGTTGAATCCAATGACGAGGAAAGCATCTCCCTTGATGCCTCCACCGTTGTTTTCTGCCACGATGCAATTGAAAACCCGCGCCCCCTCGACACTGGAAAAGATCTCGATACCAACGTTACCGTTACCGTAGACTGTGTTGCCGTGCGCAAGGCCATCGTCGCAAAATCCTCGAATCTCGATGCCGCTTCCGGAATTGAAAGCGACTATGTTGCGTTCCATTAGTATATCCCGGTCATCGGCCACTATCCCGACCCCGCCATTATGATGCACGTAACACTGCCTGACTGTCCCGTATCGATTATTGGCCAGCATACAGTCGCCGGTAGCATTGGTCAGTTCCAGACCGCATATTTCAGTGTAGTCGCCTTCGACGGCGAGGACGTTTTCGAGGAGATTCTGTCCGTCCAGAACAGCCCTCCCAAAACCCAGCGTGCGATATATGATTGGATTCAAAGTGTCGCCGGATAAAGTCAAAGTCACAGTAGAGGCAGGGTAGTATGTACCGGGGAGAATGTTGATGATATCGCCCGGTTGAATCTGGCTCGAAGTATCGCCGTGCTCGATAGAAGCCCAGGCCAGTTCTGGAGAGCTCCCGTCGTTCAAGTCGCTCCCGGTCGTTGAAACATAATAGGTGCTGCTGTGGACCTCGCCAGCAAGGAGAATTACCAAGCCGAAAAGGATGCTTTTCTTCGTCCTACCCACTTTCCTGTCTCATTAATAGTGTTCCTTATAATTATCGACAGTCGGGTGGATATTTTTAGCCGGCGAACCGACCTGAAGCCATTATTTATTAAGCATTTAGGGCGGCCGCCGGGCCGCGGATTCGGCCCGCAAAGCAAGGGAAATGATTGCCAAAGAAGTTGGGGGCGCTTAGATCTCAAGCGGCCGTCACCGGCCGCAGAAGCCAAGTATGGTGATTATCGCAGCTATCACCGCGATTGTCACTCTGACTACGGTAACTAACTGGACAGCATGCCTGTCGTGCCACGCCGCAAGACGGCGGAGTCGCAGCGCATAAAGGACCCTGGTCCGTATGGCAATCATTTTCGGCACGATTGGAACCAGAGTCAGAATCAACAGTGCTGCAAGAATGTGGATAGCCAGTTTTGTCACATTGCCTCCAGTTTGGGTTCTACACCAAATACCCTTGACTTTGTCCGGTATTCGATTATATTTAACCGGGCTCATGAGATGATTCCCACTTTTTGCACGTATCTGCCTGGCAGGAGCGTACGCAGATTCTCAGCCGACACGGATTGTTCCACCTGTTAGCCGAAGGCCCAAATCATACTGGGGTGACCGTAGAATAGCCAGCACTCTGGCTTGTCGTTAGAGACGGAAGGGTCCAATCACCATCCCTGATTATCGAAGCCGGAGGCAATTTCGGGTGGTGTGGCGACGATTGGCCAGGACGGCCCGTTGCTCTACCCACAGGCTCAACGAGGATAGAAATTTTTTTGTTTCGCTGAAAATACAATTATGAGAAGATCTAATAACCGGCGCTCCACCCTTCATGAAGGTCGGAGTACCGGAGGTTTTCGGAGGACCTTATGACAAAGTACCTTGTAATGATCATTGGCTGCCTCGCCCTGCTGGCGGGCGCGGCATCCTCTCAGGAAGTGGTAATCACCGACTTTCCACTGGGCATCGCCGGGAGTGTGGATCCGAAGATATTCGAACCTTATCTTCCACAGCTCGAGGCAATCTCCGACACCCTGAATCAGGACCCGACCGCCCTGGCAGTAGTCACCGGCGGTTCCGACGGTCAACGTTACAGAAGCAGCCACGACGCCAAGAATCCCTCGCTGGCTCTTGGTCGGGCTCATGCCCTTCTCTCTCTGCTGATGGAAGAGTTCGATGTGGATTCAACGCAGATTGTGATCCGCACCGAAGAATCAAAGGTGATCGGACCAGAGTACCGTTATGTCAGCATCAAACTTGCCCCGGAACTCACCAAGGAAGAGCCTCCGGTCGACCCACGTATCGATCTGCTCATGGCAAGGGTTGACGACCTGGAGGCCAGGCCGCCGGTTGAGAAACATTTCACCGAGGTTCAGACACCGCTTGAAGAGGAAGAGAGTGATCTGGGGATTCAATTCGGTGTCGGTGTTTCTTCATCCCCGTTCGGAGGCATACCGGTGGTAACAACCGCCTTCACCTATAAACGGGTTGTGTATGTCGAGGGCATAGTCGGTCACACCTGGTGGACCAACAGCTTTGAATTCGAGGGTGAAGATCTCGATACCCGGCGGCGACAGATTGGCGGGCATGCGATAATCTATCCGTTCGAGAATCTTTCGCTGGGCTTTTTGGGTGGCTGGCTGCGGGTGGAGGAGATGTCGCAGCGGTATTATGAGTATGCCAAGCTTTCGGAAGGCCCGGTGATTGGTCTGAGGGCATTGCCGCACAAACATCTGGCCGTAACGGTAGGCTACAATCCAGCCAAGCATCGAATTGCCACCAGGGAAACCTCGACCACCGAGAGTGATCAGTTCCTGATTTATCTGACGGCCCATATGGGGATCGGAGGTGCCCGGTGAAAAGGCTCATATTCCTTGCCGCTTTCGGGTTGGTGCTGATGGCGACGCTGTCGTGGGTCAACTGCTCCAACCCGCTGGAAGCCGACAGGACTCCCCCGGAGCGCATCATTGAGCGGACTGACACCCTGTTCAGCTCCGACACGTTCTTTACGGCCGTGCACGATACGGTGTACGACACGGTGGCTACTGACACCATGACGGTCTGGGATACTCTCACCGACACGGTTGCCTTCGACACTGTAACGGTCTGGGACACTCTCACCGACACCCTTACTATTACCGACACCCTTACAGACACTCTTACCGATACTCTTACCATCAAGGTTACCGATACTCTAACCATAACTGAAACCGACACGCTGTATGTTACCATTGAGGGTGAGCTGGGTACGATCTGTTCGAAGATTCATAAGAACATCAATGAAATCTACTGGCAGTTCGACAATCCGGCCGGCCGGTACATTCTGGCTTTCACGGAAACAGCCGAGCGCGCCTTCGCGTTCCGGGACCTGATTGTCGAAATCGATGGCGACACGTATATGTGGAATTCGGCCGATAACACGACCTTCGATCTGGAACTTGATTTGAATGAATCCACCTTGATACGTATATGGACCAGCACCCCGCACCTTCTTGGACACCGGATCGATGTCTGCCTGACTTTCGGACAACCGTAAGACTTAAGTTGAGCAGAGTTAGTTGATGATAAAGCGGGCCGGGCTGTAAAGCCGGCCCGCTTCTGTTTGCATACTTTCAGGGTAGCTTGTCTGGTTGTAGGTAATGGGATCCTGACGAGGGATTCGACTGGCCTACCGGATCAGCATCATCTTTTTCGACATCACAAAGTCACCGGCGGTGAGGCGATATAAGTAAATTCCGCTGGCTACACCGGCGCCATCCCAGCTTACCGAATAACTACCGGCCGGCATCGGACGATCTACCAGAGCGATCACTCTCTGCCCGATAATATTGAAGATTTCCAGCTTCACGTGACCGGGCCGCGGCACATCAAAATCGATCTCAGTACCGGGGTTGAACGGGTTGGGATAATTCTGTGACAGGGCGAACGAACCCGGCAGATCATCAGGCGGGTCCACCGGTTCTCCCCCCGGCTCCGGACTTCCGGCTATGAGTTCATCGACCGCCTGCTGCAAAGCAGCTATGGCCGAGGTTCGTTCCATAAACGACAGCGGCATATCGAAAAAGACATATGAATAATCATCTCCAAAATAGCGCCAGGCCACCGGTCTGCCTTCCCAGGCCGCATCATTGTATCGAGAATCATAGGTATACAGCACATCCACGCCGGTATCAAGCTCGAGGTAAGTTACGCAGGGAATGCCGCCGACGTCGGTAACAGCTATACGTTGCGACAGAGAATGACGCACCGTTGCCAGGGAGTCCCAGCGCATATGAGGATAGGTATCAATAGTAGTCCGAGCACCAACCATGTCCGCCGTTACCTCGGAACCACTGTAATCCCATCCGGTAGGCGTCTGGAAGCGTCGCACGATGTGGAACATTTCATAATAGGCGTCATCATAAGGTGAGGATGTCTCGGTGTAATCCAGCTCACTGAGGTTGCCCGTACTACCCCATCGACCGAATATCACAGCTTTGCCACCAATAGACAGGTAATAGCCGAGGGTATCAAGGATACCGTTGATGAGGCCGCTGGCGGCAAGGTCATCCCATAAGCCGGTTTCGGCACCGACCACGACAAGGCCGTAGTCGATGAGGTGGTTAAGCTCGAGCCGAGCGTAGTCGTCGCCGCCGTTGAGCGCGGCCGTGTCGGAGCGGTAGACAAAGCTGTAATCCTGCAGCGCCTCGCGCATGAACACTCCTGTTTCAGTCTCATCGACAAAGTCATAGTCGTATACGTGGCTGCGATTGACAGCCAGGATGCGACCTTCTTCGAGAGTCGCAGCCCTGGCGAGGACCGCTTCAATGGCAAGCGTATCGGAGTGATTTCCCTCAGTATCCACGGCCACCACGAAATATCGGTGCATATCAGTACCGAGGGAAACATCGTCATCGACGAAAGCAGTATCCAACGTTTGACCGATTATCTCGCCATCACGCACCACGGCGAAGCGGTCAAAATCGAGTTCGGTGTTTTCAGAAGCCCAGCGAACGATGACACCGTCCCTGACCGGAAGGGCCAGAACATCAAACGGGGCCACCGGCTTGGAACTCGGCGTAAAGTAAACCCAGTCGTAAACCACCGAGGTCTGGCCGAGAGCAGTATAGGCCTGGACGGTCAGGGCATACTCCTGGCCCTCGGTAAGACCGCCGATCGTATAGGATGTATCCGATGGCGGCAGGTCGATGACGGTGACTTCCGACGGTGCGGAAACCGGGTAGTAAGACAGCCGATAGTATGAGAGTCCGTCCGGATTCATTCGCTGCCAGACGGCAATACGTGACTGGCCATCGCCCGGCTCCAGAACCGAGTAAATCATAACCGGTGGCGGATACATGTCCACCGTGTGCAGGGTCGCCAGTGTCGCCTGGACCATGCGTGTCATATATTCAAAGTTCATGTGGTTGGCGTTGTCATAGGGCGTATGATATACCGTAGAGAAAATCTTCTCCTGCACCATAAGCACGTCGTACCCGGCGTACTGAAAAGGCCAGTGGTCCGAGGTGACCATCCCCGCCAGGTCGGCATCGATACCCGAATAACCGTTACCAAGGTTGTCCCATAGCGTGGCATAAGCGGACTCAACGCCGGTGTACAGATCGGCTTTATCGGTGTTTTCATAATGACCGATCATGTCACAGTTGATCATCAGGGTGATGCCGTCATCGCGTGCAACGGCGCCATCAACATAATGATAGGCTCCGCGCAGCCCCGATTCCTCGGAGTCAAAGGCGACGAATACGGTGGTCTGGTAAGGATTGACATCTTTGAGAATCCGGGCGCACTCCAGTACCGCCGCCGTGCCCGAAGCGTTGTCATCGGCACCCGGGCAATCCGGCACGGCATCAAAATGTCCACCGATAATGATATGCTGTTCGGGAAATACTGTGCCCACCCGGTAGGCAATTACGTTGTAGGCCGGACAGGGGCTGCGGTCCCACAACTGGGCCCCGACAAAAGTGTCGATTACTACTGAGTCATAGCCAAACTCAGCGAATTTGTCGGCAATCCAATAGCGGGCGGACTCATTTCCCTTTGTTCCGCACAGGCGGGTTCCAAACCCCTGAAGTGCGAGCACGTATGACATCAACGAATCCTGGTCAACCTGATCGATCAGCAACTGTATTTCATCCGCAGCCGAAACCGGGATGTCAGGCAGCTTTGCCGGCGAAGGTGCGCGGTACTCGATTGTGATGTCTCTATCCGGCAAAGGAAAGACTTCGACCGGCAATGCGGCCGCCGCCAGGTGCTTGTGATCGACGATTAGAATGCGCAAGTTGTCTTGCTCGAAAACCACGTCGTAGACTTCGGCGTTCTTGCGGTCACGGCGTGCATCAATTGCCAGCCAGTCTCGCGCGACACCGGTGGCAAGAAGCTGGGCCTGAAGTCCGGATTGGAGAATCGCATCCGACTCTCCCCTATCAGCCAGCACCAGGTAGCCGTCACTCAGGGCAAGCAGGATGTCGGCCTGGATACCACGCAAAGTTGCAGCCTCGGTAGAGCTGCTGATGGTAACCTGGTAAAGATCATCGGAAACGGCGGTTACAGTTAAGCAAAGAATGAAAATGGTAGTAGTTATCAGTATCTTCAATAGGCACCTCTCTACAGAAAATACGTACGAAGAAACAATCTGTAAAGTTGTGGGCAAATTATGCCGGCGTCGGGAAATGAGCCCGGAGCGGGTAAGTCACTCTGACGGTGCTAGTTAGCACTTGCCCCTGAAACCGGGCGCGGCACGATTTTATAGACAGTTCCGCTAAAGTCAACAATATACAGCTCGCCGTCAGAGTCTTCGCCAAACGATGCTATCGGAATTTGCGGCAGATCCAGCTCGGCGGTTCGGTCCTGAAATTCGGTCCTAGTGCCGTTATCGTAACGAAACGACCAGACCTGTCCGGAACAGAAGTCGGCAAAGAAGTAGGTGCCGCTCAAGAACGGCATGGCCGTGCCGCGATACACATAGCCGCCGGTCACCGAGCACGGCGATGATGGATCGGAGTGACTGTACTCGTGGATGGGGTCGGTGAGGTTCAGGCCGCTCTCGCAGCCCTGCGACGGATTGAAACAACCACTCCCCTCTTTGAGACGCCAGCCGTAATTCTCGCGGCCGGTGCTGGTGGCGGGGCTGAAGTCGATTTCTTCGGTGCTGTTCTGGCCTACGTCACCGATATAAAGGTCTCCGGTAAGTCGATCGAAACTGTAACGCCACGGGTTACGCAATCCGAACGACCAGATTTCGTTGAGGGTATCGGGACTGTTGACATACGGGTTGTCAGCCGGAACGGTATACGGTAAACCGCCGCTGACAACGATTCGAAGCATCTTTCCCAGCAAAGTCGAGGGATCCTGGGCATTATTTTGCGGATCACCGCCCGAACCGCCATCGCCCAGGCCAATATACAGGTAACCATCGACCGGGCTGAAAGCCAGCATGCCGGCGTTGTGGTTGGCAAACGGCTGGTCTACAGTCAATACAATCTGTTCGCTGGAGGCATTGGCCAGGTCAGGGTTGGATGACACACTGAAGCGAGATATGACGGTTCGGCCTGATTGATCGGTATAATTTACGAAGAAGAATCCGCTGGCTTCGTAATCCAGGTCAAAAGCCAATCCCAGAAGACCGCGTTCGCTGGCGGAGGCTCCGACCCTATCGGTAATATCAAGGAACGGTGTTGGGACGATGGCGTTGTCACGCACGATCCTAATCCTTCCCGCCTTTTCGACAACGAACAGGCGGTTGCTATCACCCGAAGGCGCCCCGGCAAAAACCGGCTGCGATAGTCCGCTTACGACCACCTCGGCATTCAATTCACTGGAAAGAGAGACGGGGTCCGGGGGATTTGTCGCGGCGCTGATATCCTCCTCTTCAGAGCATCCCATCGGCAGAATAAACAAGGCGATTGCGACAAGAAATGATTTATGCATCACGGTTTATCTCCATATCTACGAGTCTGGCATTTTGACGAGTATCAGTTGCGCTTCCGGATTGAGGTAAGAGCAATGACAGCCACCTGTTTATCGAAACAAGCAGTTTGGCTGAAGGTTTCCGGGGTGGTGATTATCTGGGTGATTGTCACGGAAAAGGCTCCGAGCGGAACTCGGAGCCTTCTATTTTCAGGGAAGCTTGGCCGGCCTATTTGAGAAGTATCATCTTCTTCGACTCGACAAACTCGCCGGCGGTTAACCGGTACAGGTAGACGCCACTGGCAACCTCAGCCCCGTCCCATGTGATGCGGTGATAGCCGGCCTCCATGAACCGGTCGACCGGCAGCGCCACCGACTGACCAAGGATATTGAATATCTCCAGCCGTACCTGCGCGGGTTTCGGCAGTGCGAACTCGACATGAGTTCGCGGGTTGAACGGGTTGGGATAATTCTGCGACAGGGCAAACGCCGTCGGCAGCATGTTTTCATCGCCGTCCTTATACATTATGTGCGGCAGAAGCAGGTCAATCAGTCCTGCCGGGACCTGTTGCCCCTGGTTTATGGTGGCGGCAATATCGGCTGCGGTGGAATCGTTGCCGTCGTCGTCGTCGAAAATCCAGAGATCACAATGCGTGATAGCCTGCGACACAGTGGCCGAGTCTTCGCTGGCAATCGCCTTCACCGATAGTTTGTTCGAAACTACGTTAAGAAGCAACGCCGTCAGATGCGCCCGGGCCTGTTCATTGAAGCTCGGATTCATGCTGGGCGCGATGGCATCCTCCACCACCAGCATCTTCTCTTCGCACTCCGAAGGATGAGCCATCGTCACCACTGTAACCGGGTTGATGCGGTTCATGTTGAAATGAGTCCGGATCCTTTCGAAGTAAGTGCACATGTCATCATACGTTTCCTGGGTTGAGCCCAGTCCCGTCAGATGCGCGCTCACCTGGTGCAGCCAGTACCCCAGCGTTCGCTGCTGGCCGGAGATGGGCAGTTCGGTCATATCGAAATTCACTTCGAACATCCAGTGGGTTACCTCGACCGTCTTTGACTCAGTGTCAGTTTCGTATCCCAGCGGGGTCGCAATCGATACGGTGTAGGTTTGGTCAATATCAAGGTACTTGAAATGGTAGAAACCCTCAGGATCGGTTAGAGCAACAGCCAATAGCTTGCCGCTGTGCCCGAAGAGGTCGGCAGCCACACCCTGTACCCCTGACTCCTCGTCCGTCACATATCCGCAGATGGAGGCCTGGGCGTACCAGAAAGCTCCCATGTCGTTGCGGGTACCATCGGGGTCGTTATAGACGGGATCCGGGTTGCCAGCATCTATGCATGGCGAGGTTCCCTTCAGGGAGTAGTCACCTGCGGCGGCGTCCACAAACAGCGGGTCCACCGAAATTCCGTTGGGCCCGGGGTCGTTCGCCAGGGCGTTGTTCCAGACATCGTTATAATCGCTGGTGGCACTCAAGGGCACCATTCCTCTGTTGACATTCGACACCACAATATTGTTGTAAATCTTGATCCCTGCCCCGTAAAGGATTGTAATGCCATTGGTGTTGCTCACGACAGTGTTGTTTATTATCTGGCTCTGGCTGCCGTTCATGTACACGGCGCCCTGACCATCACTCTCGCCCACATT
>CP070756.1:601861-607791 GCA_020348905.1 Candidatus Zixiibacteriota bacterium | reverse complement strand
TGAAGACTGGGAATACCGGATCTGCCAGGCAGTCTTACCTCCCCCCGGGGACTACTCACTGATGTGGCTGCGGCCTCGTGGCGAGTGGGACGGAATCCTGGCGGCGAAGCGAGAATGGGATGAAGTCGCCCAGGAATACGTAATCTACGAAATTCCCGTCGAGGATTATCCAACCAAGGGCGGGTACTAAATCAAAACGGACTTGATCTGCGGTTTTGGTAAACAAGGTCAAGGACGGTACCTAAGGCAGGGGCTTTTAAGGTCCCTGCCTTTTTTTGTTTGAGACGACCGGCATGCAGCATATTCTTGAACTAACGCATATGGAGATTGAGTGAGCTGATGGTTACGGCGGTTGATGCCGGCAGAACTCCGCAGGGTGATACCTTCATGGAGCGGGCCCGGCGGATTATCAGAAAAGTGCCAAAGGGAAAGGTAGCCACCTACGGGCAGATTGCCGCCCTGGCCGGTAATCCCCGCGCGGCAAGGCAGGTGGTGCGAGTATTGCATTCATGCTCGGACACCGATAGACTACCCTGGCACCGAATCGTCAACGGCAAGGGCGGCATTTCCCTGCCAAAGGGAAGGGGTTATGAACTTCAGCAGGCTATGCTAAAGCAGGAAGGGGTCGGGTTTCTCAAAAGCGGCCTGATCGACCTCGACCGCCATCTTTGGTCACCGCGCAAGGCGCGGATCTGAATCGGCCAAAATACAAAAAAAATTGACAGATTGAACATTTATTCATATACATATCGTTATAAGTAGATATAGGGAGGCCGGCCAATTAATCAGGCGGGCCGGCTGACAAGACTCGATGGAAGAAAAGAGATACACCAAGTACTTCAAGGCCTTCGGCGACCCGTCGCGGTTTAAGATTATTCAGCTTCTGGCATCTAAGGAGATGTCGGTCAACGAGATAGCCGACGCGATCGGTCTTTCCCAGCCGACTGCCAGCCGTCACCTGGCTATCCTGCGTGAGGCCGAGGTCGTGGTCGACCGCCGGGAAGGCCAGCAGGTCTATTACAGTCTCAATAAAGACAATGTTGAAAGCTGCTGCAGCGGCTTTTGCGACTGCCTCGAAATACCCGCCAAAGTTGGCCGGAAGGCCAAAAAAGCAAAAAAATAAAAAAATTTTAGAACTATATATTGACATATCCGTATATGCAGATATATATATTAGCAAAAGGAGATGGCCGTTATGGAAAATATTTGCCGGACCGGCGATACAGAATGCGGGGTGGGAGCCGATCGGGAAAGGGTACGGTGCTGCAGCCCGTGCGAAGACCTCGATTTAAATCTTCCCTATCCCCTGGAAAATCTGATTGAACCCATAATAAGGAGGATGCAGTGAAGCGTTTCATTATCCCCAGAGTCGCTCATTGTGGCAGCGGCTGCCGAAGAAGGTCCCGGGCATGACGTAAAACAGCCCGCTGGTAAACTAAACAGAGTCGAATGCTGACAACGGGGCACGACCTTGCGGTCGTTGCCCCGTCTTAGTGAGATATCCTATCTTTCCCACTTAGTTTCTCTTGCACTCCAGGCCAGGATTGATGCCGGCAGGGTCTTGGCAAAGTGTACCAGGGCGAACATCAGGGGTACGGCGTTGAATGACCGCTTTTCCAGAAAGGCCTCCGTGCTCATATACGAATTTTCGATTATGAACGCCAGAATCGCAATAAGTATCCCAACTGTGATGACGATGTTGTAAGAACGTCGAAAGGCCTCTCGCGTGACCTGCATTTCCCTTTCATCCAATAGAGCCGGTTTGGCCCAGGCTAACTTCCACAGGCGGGTTGATACATGTACTTTCAGGTAGCTGACCAGCGCTATAGCAATCAGGACCAGCCCAATAACAGGGACATACAAAGGTGTCACCTGTCCCAGTGTGGCATATAGAAAAATAGTCAAACCTGCTACGGCGGCGTAGTGGATCACAACACCCGCCCTTCTGACCGTTAGAGATAACTGCCGATTCATTCTATCCTCCTCATTACATACATTCTCAACTGAGTAAGACATGTTTTACCCCCTATAAATCTCCCGCTCGGTCCAGGCAATCACCGAGGCCGGCAGGACATGGGCCAGGTAGATCAGAGCCACGATGACCGGCATGAGCGCCAGCTTGTAACCTCCGCCGAACTCTTTGGTAATCAGCTCGGCCAGAAGAAAAATCAGCAGACAGATGACAGCGAACAAGCCGTAAGCATGTCGCAGCGACTCATAGGTGACGAGCATTTCCCGTTCGTCAAGTTTCTCGGCTTTGGTGTGGACAAACCTCCACAGCCCGGTTCGAGCATAAACCTGAATAAAACTGACAATGATGGCCAGAATGGCGATGACGCCGCCACTGATAGTCAAAGCAGTCAGTCCCATTCTATCCGCGGTATAAAAGGAGACGAGCAGCAGTACCAGCGCGACATAGTTGATTATCACCCACATCTTCCGTTTGGATTGTGAGATTACGGTTTCCATTTACTCTTCCTTTCCTCTGTTTCTTTCGAGCAGCTCCTGGCTGAGAGGCCTCAGCGGCTCGGTGGAAAAAATCAGGTCAATGGGCAGACCGAAGTACTCGCTGATGCGAAAGGCGAGATCGAGGCTGGGGTTGTATTCTTCGCGTTCGAGATATCCGACGGTCTGGAAATTGACTCCGACTTTCTCTGCAAGGTCCTTCCGGGAGATATTCCGCTCCTGGCGGAGGACCGCAATCCGGTTATATATCTTTCTTGCTTCCATACCCTAAATATACGACATAATATTGTAAATATACAACAATTTTTTGTATAAATATGATATTTTTTTCGTATTTTTGCGACTTTTCTCACTAAGCCGTTGCTTATAAAGCACTTAGTTACACCCACTGTCCTCTTATGATTTCGATGTTCGCTGTCGAACAGTATTTGTCGCGTAAGCGAACAGCGAGGCTTGCACCTGACAGACCTATCTTATTGATAGGTAGTGTCTTAACTGCATGGCACCACGATTGCTTTGGCAAACTGGGGAATTAGTCGGCTGGCGTACTGGCGGTCAGCAGTGCCGACGTAACCCCGTTTTGGAAGGTTCGTATAGAAAAAAAGGGTTAAACGGAGACAGCCAATCAGCGGGATGCCCTGAGCTTAGCTGGCCGTTCTTTTGAAAAGGATAACCACATGTTTAATAACTTCATCAAGGTTGCCATCAGAAACATTCTGAAACATAAGGCCTTTTCGATTATCAATATCACCGGGCTGGCAATCGGCATCGCCACCTGTCTTATAATTTCGCTTTATGTCCAAAGCGAACTAGGCTACGATCGCTTTCACAGAGACGCGGATCGCGTCTATCGGGTGGCCATGAAATTCCACGTTGGCAGTAATCAATTCGATGTCGCCCAGGGCCCGGCGGCTCTCGGGGAAGCTCTGGTAAAGGAGTACCCTGAAGTAGAAGCCGCTGCCCGGCTGTATAACCGGGAGTCGATCTGTGTTCGCCGTGATAACGAGCGCTTTCAGGAGGAGCGCTTTTTGTGGGCAGATTCAAACATCTTCGAATTGTTCACTATCGAGCTAATCTCCGGTGACGAACAGACGGTTCTTTCGCGGGCGAACAGTGTCGTTATTACGCCGGCAACGGCTGCCAAATACTTCGGGTCTGAGGATCCTGTCGGAAAAACGCTGCTGGTCGAAGATAGCGCCCTTTACACTGTAGCCGGCGTCGCCGAGGAGATGCCGCCCAGTTCACATTTTCATTTCGATTTTCTGGCCTCCTTTTCATCGCTCGAAGAGAGTCGCGATCCCGAGTGGAACAATCTGATTTCGGCTTACAATTATATCCGTATGTCCGATGTCGATGCTTCGGTGCGATTCGAGGCACGGCTCGAAGATTTCTCCCGCAAGTATCTTGGCGCGGTGGTTGAACAGACGTCGGGCATCACCTTCGATGAGTTTCTTCAGGCCGGCAATTACCTCGGGTTTTTCCTGCAGCCGCTGCCGGACATCCATTTGAAATCGAACCTTGCCAACGAACTCGAGGTCAACGGCAGCATCACCACTGTATTGATTTTTTCGGCGATAGCCCTGCTCATTCTGGTGGTGGCCTGTATCAATTTCGTCAACCTGACCACCGCCAAGGCGACCGCCCGTGCCAACGAAGTGGGCGTGAGAAAGGCGGTCGGTTCCAGTCGCAGGCAGATCATCTGGCAGTTTCTGTCCGAGTCGGTTTTTCTCAGTGGCGTTGCGGTGGTTCTGGCCGTGCTTATCGTCTGCAATTTCATTCCCCTGTTTAACGATCTTCTTGGTACCAATCTGACCGTATCGTTTTTGACCGACTGGTACTTCCTGCCCGCCATGGTGGCCCTGATCCTGATAGTGGGGATTACAGCCGGAATCTATCCCGCCTTTGTGCTGTCGGCATTTAACCCGGTTAGTGTACTCAAGGGAAAGTATGAGTCCTCTTTTCGAGGCCGTTTCTTCCGGAACACCCTGGTGGTATTTCAATTCGCCGCCTCGATCATCCTGTTTGTCGGAACCGCTGTCACTCACGGTCAACTGCGGTATGTCAGGGACAAGGAACTGGGATATCAGAAAGAGAACCTGCTGGTGATTGCCAACGCGTCAGCTCTGGCGTCGGCTCAGGATGCCTTTAAGGCTGAACTACTCCAAACCACCGGGGTGGTCAACGCCTCGTATTCCGGTGGTCTGCCCTATATGAGACTGCGGGCACGCGTGTACCAGAAAGACGGGGCCCCCGCCGAAGAGTACCACACTCTGCTGGATATTTCGGGGGATGATGACTTCACGGATACCTATAAGCTGGGCCTGGTGGAAGGTCGCTTTCTGGATCCGAATCGACCGACCGATTCCACAGCCCTTGTCCTGAACGAAACCGCTGTGCGGGTACTTGGATTCGATAGCCCGGTGGGGATGCGCCTTCACGCCGTCACGGGTGATACCCTTCCGCCTTTTACCGTAATCGGCGTAGTAAAGGACTTTCACATCGAGTCTTTCCACGATGAGATCCGGCCCGTGGTGCTCAGTCTTATCGCCGAGAGGCCGGCGCCATATCTTTCGGTGCGCCTGCGGCCGGATTCCCCCCGCGAGCTGGTGGGCAGGCTCGAAACGGTGTGGAACCGATTTGTACCCAATCAACCGCTTGAGCATGTATTCTACGATGAGTACCTGGCCGAGGATTATGAGGGTGAGAGGCAGCTTAACAGGGTCCTTTCCACCTTCTCCGTCCTGGCTATCCTGATCGCCTGCCTCGGGCTTTACGGTCTGGCATCGTACACGGCCGCACGGCGCTCTAAAGAGATTGGAATTCGCAAGGTCTTTGGGGCTTCAGCCGGCCGGGTTGCTCTTCTTCTGTCAAGGGAATTTACCAAGTGGGTACTGGTGGCCAATCTGCTGGCGTGGCCGGTAGCCTACTATGTCATGAGGAAGTGGCTCGATGGGTTTGCTTACCGGATTGATCTAAACCTTATGACGTTTGTACTGGCCGGCTTTGCGGCTCTGCTGATTACGGCATTAACCGTCAGCTACCAGGCGATCAGGGCGGCCCGGGCCAACCCGGTCGATTCGATACAGTACGAATAGTCGGCCTTGAGCTGTATCTTCCTACGAGAACGCGTTTGCGCCTTTGCGCAGGATACCTATCTGCCCGGCATGGTAGAGGTTGTGCTGCACCAGACCATGCAGGGTAACATAGGTGCTGGAGAAGCCCTCAACGATCGGGTCATCCAGCTTCGAGTCGTCGGCCCTGTCAATCTCCTCGAAGAGTTCCGAATGAACAAGTTTGAGCTGCTCGATGTCGGTCCGCCATTGCTTATCATCGGCCGAGGGATCCACCGGTGGCCAGTCATCCTCGGGTGTCAAATCGCGAGCTACGCCCCGCAACCTGCCAAGTACTTCCCTGGCATCTACCGTCACGTGTCGCACGATTTCCCAGATGCTGTGAGCGTTGGC
>CP070756.1:599033-601761 GCA_020348905.1 Candidatus Zixiibacteriota bacterium | reverse complement strand
TTGACCGCATCGCCATTGAAAGTGGGTGTGCCGATAAGAACGGCCTTGCTTGACTCAATCTGCTCTCTGGCCTTGTCCGTTTCACACTCGGTGACGTCAATTAGAGCTGTTTCGAAGCCGGAGGATTTTAGATGCTCGCTCAGGGCCGTGGCGAGCTTTTCCGTATTGCCGTAAGCCGTGGCATAGAATATGGAGACGAGACTGCGACCCTCCACTTTATCGGCCGACCATTTCTTGTATAGCTCTATATACTCCAACGGCTTTTCGCGAAATACCGGGCCGTGTGAGGGAGCGATCATTTTGATATCGTGATCATCAAGTTTCGGTAAATTACGACGGATATAGCCGGTGAATGGACGCATGATGGCGTCGAAATAATGACGGTATTCGAATTCGAGATTCTCAGTAACTTCATCGGCAAAGAGCGAATCTGAGGATATGTGAGCCGCGAAACCGTCGTTGGAGAACAGTATGCCGTCTTCCTCGAGAAATTCCATCATCGTGTCGGGCCAGTGCATGTAGGGCATAAGCCTGAACGTGAGCGTCTTGCCGCCCAGGCTCAACGAATGTTTGTCCTTGAGCCCGGTTATCTTTGCCTCACGATTGATAATGTTCTTCAGGTATGGAACGGCGGCCGAGCCGCACAGCAATTCGAGATTGGGGTTTTTGTCCAGAAGGATATTGATGTTTCCGCTGTGATCCGGCTCGTTATGGTTTACGACCAGAAAGTCAATCTTGTCTACCGTCGTGATTTCGGTGATGTTGGCCAGAAACTGATCGGTAAACGGCTTTTTGACACTATCGATCAATGCCGTTTTCTCGGTTCCTTTAATCAAGTAGGAATTATAAGTGGTGCCGTACTGGGTCTTCATGATGATGTCGAATATTCTCAGATCGGGATCCTTGACACCCACGGCGAAGATGTTATCGGCCAGTTTGACTGCGCTCATGAAGTTTCTCCTGCGTTTTTGCCCGCTAATATAAACAATCTAACCGATAAAACAACATCGGCTCGGAAAGTTCCGGGGATTGACGGTTTGCCGGGATTAAGCTGTTTCAGCGGGTAGGCAGCGCAGCCACAAATGATACAATGCGGTCAATGAGCGCACTGTCGTCAGCGGGTACGGGCGCGACTTGAAGCATCTCCGGTGGAGATAGTTCACTGATTTTTAAAATCTCTTCGCTGTCAGTTCGGTCCGCGGGCACAAATATCAGCGTCGGGCAGCTGACAGCCTGGATATCTTCGATGCGCCGATAAAGAGTGGCATAGCCGGAGCGAATTTCGTACCACCACCACATGATGGTACGATAAAACGGGAACCAGTACCCCTCATATCGCTCTCTGAGGGCATCCTGCATCCGGGGCGTTGTAAGATAAGGTGTGACTGCCACCACACCGTCAATTCGTTTTTCCTCATCGGCTGCCAGCAGAGCAGCGTCGGCGCCGAGTTCATAGCCGACCAGATAGAGCGGATGAGCGACCTCGCCTCGAATTTCCAGGTGACTGATGAGGGCCTGGATGTCGTTAGACTCGTGAGAACCATCCCCCCGGTATTTGCCGGAAGTGCGGCCCGAGGCACGCTGGTCATACGCGATGACGACAAATCCGGCCTGGTGGAGAGCGGTAGCGAGAGAAATAAGACTGTCGCGATCGCTGCCGTCCTTGTGCAGCAGAAATACGGTCCCCTGGGGTTCGGCGAGGCTGTCATCGGTGGGCGGGATTCTCAGGCAGGCCAGGTTGGTTAATCCATCGGCCTCAAACATGAAGGTGTCGGCCGCAAGGCCGGCTGACTGGTAGGCGGCCGGTTCGTTTACGGCCAGTGAATCGGGGTCGTAGGTGTCGATATCGGCCCTGGCCATCACGGTTTTGGTGCTATTTAGCGGGTAGATCACGTAAACGAATAAGACCAGAGCGATAGCCGCGAAAAACAGGACTGTTTTGATAATCTCTTTAACGGTTCTGGACAGTTTAGCCATCGGAAGCACCTACCTGGGTCATTTTTCAGTAGGCACAAATAACATCGAAGCACGCCCGGATGTCAAACAGAAAAAATGCCTCAGCGGGCGAACGGTATTTAAATATGAAGCCTTTCATTCTTTTGGCAGCCAGCGGGTGGAAACCACCGGGCCAAGTTAAAGGGAACGCAAAATGTCCTAATTGTCGCGTGAGCACTTCAGACGCAGTGAGTGATGAAACACGCGTCGAGTTTTGGCGAGGCGTGGTCGGTGAGGAAACCGGGACAGGTGAAGGCGCCCGGAGGGTGTTGCAAGGTGTTCGTGGGTGTTGGCACTTGTGGAGTGATTATATCTGGTTTTGGCCTTGTTACCCGTGCGTTTTGGGCCTGCGGCTTGCGAAAAAGGCTTGACAAAACAGGGCCGGTGTGTTAATTTTTAAGTATCTTAAGAGGATATTTCAGCACCGAACGAGTTAGTATCCTTACCTCAATTTGTCATCTTAGATTAGCCGCGCGTGATTATTTGTTTGTGTAGTATGGGTTAAGATACCGAGTTGGTGAGCGGAAAACTTTTGGCGAATTGTTTTCCTCGAACACTTACTTCAAGGTTCAACTCCTAAATACTAAGCCCTGAAGTATACCCCGCCACGAACCGATGGCAGGTTTGTGAAGGGAGGTAGGTCCGTAGCAAGGGTAATCTAACGAATATCCAGTTATCCCTGTTGGGCTAATTGGACGTTCCACACTTTCCGACAAGATCATGAAGAACTTAT
>CP070756.1:580900-598933 GCA_020348905.1 Candidatus Zixiibacteriota bacterium | reverse complement strand
GTTGCCAGAGCAGCTGCAAGACCAGTCTCTGGAAAAATTCCGATGACGCTGCCAAAGCCAGAAGGAACATGAATCTTTGTCATAGCCGGAGTATACTATGTCCGACACAGTTACCGAATTCAAGCAGGAGCGGGAGACACTGAACGCGCTTATTCTCTCGCGAGAAAACGTAAACATCAAGCGCTTCTTTGGAATCGACTCGGCCGTCTATCGTGACGGAGCCCTCAGCGCCAGGACCAAGGAACTTCTGGGCCTGGTGGCCTCGATAGTGCTTCGATGCGACGATTGTATCGCGTACCACGCCATCCAGTGTCAGGAGATCGGTCTGACCGACGAGGAGTTCGACGAGGTCATGTCGGTGGGGCTGGTGGCCGGCGGTTCCATCACCATTCCACATATTCGACGGGCTTACCGTTTCTGGCGGGACCTCAAGGACTGATATTCAACCTCGTATCGACATCCCTCTACGGCCGATAACCCTTGGCCTAAGTTCGTGCCTCACAAGGAGGCAGGCTGCCGGAAGTCAATGCGACTCTCGCCCCCGCGTGCGTCCCGGCAATAAAATAGTTGTACCGCCCGACACAATTCTCTAAGTTGCAGGTAAGGTGATACCGGATTGTCCACTCCGGGCTTCGCCGATACGAAGATTTTCGGCTGAATTGAATCGCCGCAAAAAAAGGTTCATCAACAATGGATTATCACCGTGAGCTGGTCTGGCCAACCGCCAAATCCGAGGCACTCGAGATGCAGAAAAAGATGGCCGACTCGGTCGAACTGCTGGGTAATTTTGACGATCTGAAGCTGGTAGCCGCCGTAGATACGGCTTATGGCAAGAACGCCGAAGTGGTTTATGCGGCCGTTGTGGTGGTGTCTTTCCCGGACGTCGAGGAAGTTGAACGAGCCTTCCAGTATGATAGAGTTGAGTTCCCCTATGTGCCGGGATTGTTCTTCTACCGTGAGGGCCTGACAATACTTAAGGCCCTATCGAAGCTGGAATGTAACCCGGATGTGGTGATTGTTCACGGCCACGGCATCGCTCATCCCCGACGGTGTGGAATAGCAAGTCAGATCGGCGTTGCTCTCAAGATACCGACGATAGGATGTGCTCGCAAATTGCTGTGTGGTTATCACCGACCGGTTGACGCCGCCAAAGGCAGTTCCCAGCCAATCACGCACAACTCGCGGGAGGTCGGTATTGCCTACCGAAGCAAAGAAAATGTTAAGCCTGTTTTTATATCGCCCGGACACCGGTGTAACCTGGAGCAGGCACGGGACATTGTCGTAAGGAATCTCCGTGGATTCCGGCTGCCGGAGCCGCTGCGGCTGGCTCATCTTTTTGCGAACAAGTTTCGGCGCCGCGTCGAGGGTAAGAACGCCGTCCGGCAGTAATACGTATAAGAAACCGAACCGCGGAACAAGGAGAATATAGAACCAGTGAGCATTCCCGCAGATCTCAGGGTCGCCCTGTTGGAAAAAGCAGAGCAGACCCTTCCCCTCGAAATCAAATGGCGTCGCCATCTTCACCAGTACCCGGAACTATCCCTGGAAGAATTCAAAACGACAGCCTTTCTGAAAAAACAGGTCCGGCAGATGGGGCTAAGAATTCTTCCGATCAAACTCAAAACCGGGGTCCTGGCCGAGCTAAAAGGCAACCATCCCGGAAAAACCATAGCCATCCGGGCCGATATCGACGCCCTGCCGGTGACTGAGATGACCGGATTGTCGTTCAAGTCAAGAAAGGAAGGCTACATGCATGCCTGCGGCCACGACGCTCACATGGCGGTGGCTCTCGGAACAGCCTCAATGCTGACCAAATTCAAAGACCGGCTGCATGGCGCGGTAAGATTCATATTTCAACCGGCCGAAGAAATGCCTCCCGGAGGAGCCCGGCCCATGATTGCCAGCGGCGCGCTAAAAAACGTTTCCATGATTTTCGCCCTGCACGTCAATCCCCAGGTATCGCTGGGCAAGATTGGGCTTCGTGACGGGGCTTCGATGGGTTCAGTCATCGACTTTAACCTGATTATTCACGGTCGCGGCGGCCATGCCGCCCGGCCCCACACCTCGGTCGACGCGATCGTCGTTGCCGCGGAAGTTATCGATTCTCTTCAGAAAGTGGTATCACGGGAGATTGACCCAATAGATCCCGCTGTAATCAGTTTTGGTACAATTGAAGGCGGGGCGGCCCGCAATACGGTGTGCGATCTGGTCAAGCTAAACGGTACCGCCCGGGCCCTTACGCCGGTAACAGCCGGTCGACTCAAGCGCCTGATCCGAAGGACGGTTACAAACATCTGTCGCGCCCGCGGCGCAAGAGTGGAGATGAACCTGATCGCTGATTACCCGGTCCTGGTCAACCATCCTCAGGCTAACAGGATACTGGCCGATAATTTCAGTAGCCTGTTTTCCAAACGGAATATCGTGGAAGCTGAACCTGTCCTCGGTGGCGAGGACTTCGCATGTTACCTTGAAAAAACGCGGGGTGCCCTGTTCTGGCTGGGAGTACAAAACAAGAAGATCAAGGCTGACCAGCCCTGGCACTCACCGCGGTTTATGATCGATGAGAAAGCCATGTTTTACGGTACATCGCTGATGACAGCATCGGTTCTGGATTACCTGAAGGGAAACGATAAGTGAGGATACTCTCCGGTATAGCTGCATTTGTTTTGCTGCTCGCAGCAGGATCATATACAACAGCGGCCACGTCCGAAGCCGAAACCGTAACCTTCGCTGATTTTACGCGCATCAATTACATATCCACTTCCATGTCGAGTGTTTATTTCGCCACTACCGAAGGCATCATCCGATATAATCGGGCCGAAGATAGCTGGGAAGAGCCACTGACCGGGGCCGAAGGGATCGACAACCGCGACGTGCGGAGAATATGGGTCGACCTGTTCGATGAGAAACTCTACATTCAAACTTCCACCGGTCCGTACGAGTATGACCTTCTGTTTCGCGAGTGGTTTCCGGTCATGGAGATTCCTCAACTGAATGTCAATTATGTCCATGTCAGACCGCCCCAGGTGATGCACGCCCCGCCCGGGTTCCTCTACGGTTCGAGCGGTTATCTGACCGATGAATACGGCCGCGATTTTTATTTTAACGATATCGTTGACGACAGGGCCGGAAATCTGTGGATCGGCACATGGGGGTATGGAGCCGCTATGGCAGGCAGTTCATCCGGCTTCATCGAGTTGCTTCCGTTCGGCCTTATTCAGAATCGGGTCGATGCCATATACGATGACAACGGCACGCTCTGGGTTTCGGGCTCCGCCCTGGGCGGCTTCCGCACCGGGGTCACGATATTCGATGTTGATGCGAACCAATTTTCACACATAGAGTCCGGAATCGGCCAGGGCCTGCCCCGGGTAGATATCAACTGTATTGCCAGCGATGATCGATACATATATCTGGGCAGCGAAACCGGGCTGTATTTCGTCGATCGCGACACCCGGCAGGTTGTCAAGAACCTGTCCTTCCGCGACGGTTTGCCTGACGAAAACGTTCTGGCCCTCGAAGCATTAGGTGACTCCCTGTTTGTCGGCACCGCCGGGGGGCTGTGCTTAATCACCGGTCCGGCGGATTCAGTCTTGCTGATAAGGCCGCACCAATTCATCAACAGCGCCGTCTTCGACTTTGAGGTAACCGGTAATACTGTCTGGATAGCATCCTCGATAGGGGGGTTCCAGTTAGATCTCGCCACCGGCCGATTGCGCAGGTTTCAGGATCCGCATGCAATCGTATTCAACCGGGTGTACTCGATCAAACACTACGAAGGGAAGATTTGGCTGGCCTCCGACGGCGGCCTAGTGGGAATCGACCTTGAAACCGGTGAAACCTATCCCTACGTCTCCATATCAAGGGGCTTTTACGGAAGGGCTCTGGCCGTCAACGATCAAGTCGTAGCTACCGCCTCGACGAACGGCCTGACCCTGTATTTCCTCAATGAAGACCCGCCGCTGGAAAGGGAATTTACCACCCAGGACGGTCTGCCCTCCAATGAAATCTATGAGCTACTGTTAGATGGTGATTACCTGTGGATTGGCAGCGACCGGGGCCTGACACGCTTTTTGTGGAATGATCCTGATCGAATAGACTGAAATTGGTGATTTCAGGATTATGAGTTGCCTGTGATTCAAACATGTGTTAGAATAAGACGGGAAAGGCCGATTGACAGGCAAATTGAAATCACCCGGGCTGCATGATGAAAATTCTGGATCATTTCTGGCTTAAAGTAACTGCGTTGATTCTCGGTCTGCTGCTCTGGTTTCACGTCGCCACCGAAAAGACCTACAATTACGAGCTCCCTCTTCCGTTGGAAGAGGTTAGTCTCGAGCAGGGGCTGGCTCTTTCGCAGGCACCACCCGATTCGATTATGGCAGTGGTATCGGCCACCGGGAAACAGCTTCTTCGTCAGAAATGGCGCGAGCGTGGATTAAGAGTTGTTGCCACCCAGTTTTCCTCGGGACGACACGAGCTGCAGCTTACAACCTCCAATACGTTTCTGATCTCGCCCTCAGCCGATGTCTCCCTGGACGAGATAGTGTCACCATCGTCAGTCACACTTCAAGTCGACCGGCGTTCGGAAGTGATGGTCAGAGTGGAACCTGATATCATTACTGAGCCTGCTGATGGCTTCGCCGTAAGCGAGATAACCGCAGGCACTCCACCAGAGGTAAAGTTAATCGGACCACAGTCAGCAATCAGAAGAATCACCGAGGTCCATACAGTAACGAAGGAATTAGCCGAGTTGCGCAATACCCTTACACTTACCCTCCCCCTGGCCGCACCCGATAGCTACGGGGTTACTCTCGAACCGGATTCGGTGACGGTGACGGTGCGGGTAGTACCGGTCAAGACGCGTGTATTCGAAGATGTCCCGGTAGTCATATACAACAGCCCGCCGGGCCAGGGCATTTTAGCCCAGCCTCCTTCAGTCAGGATCGAATTGACGGGACCGCCGGAGGACATCGATCTACTTAACAGAAACGCCCTGATTGCCTCGGTCGACTACACGAAGACTGACTCTATCACCGGTCGAACCCTGCTGAAGATAGACTGCCCTCCAAAATTCCGGGTCAGAAGAGCCTCGGTTGACTCGGTCACGCTGACCGCAGAGTGATCATGCTTACCCTTGGGATAGAAACCTCTTGCGATGAAACCTCGGTCGCGGTGGTTCGGGGTGGTCGCGACATTTTGTCGAACATAATCCTGTCGCAGACCGTTCACAGCAAATTTGGCGGTGTTGTACCGGAGGTCGCCAGCCGTGCCCACCTTAAAACCATCATCCCTATCTACCGCCAGGCCCTGAGTCAAGCCGGGACGGATCTGGATCAGATTGAGTTGATCTGTGCTACCATGGGACCGGGCCTCGTGGGAGCCCTGCTGGTTGGGCTGACATTCGCCAAAGGGCTGGCCTTCGCCACTTCGCTGCCGTTTGTAGCCGTCAATCACATGGAGGGTCATCTGGCTGCCAACATTCTGGAACATCCCGAGCTTGACCGAAGGCACCTGAGTCTTATCGTGTCCGGGGGGCATACCCTGTTAGTGGAGGTGAAGCAGTTTGGCGAATACCACATACTCGGCCGCACCAAAGATGACGCGGTTGGAGAAGCGTTCGACAAAGTTGCCAAGGTGATGGGACTCGGATACCCCGGCGGCCAGAAGCTTGACCTTCTGGCCCAACAGGGGGATCCGGCGTACTTCAAGTTTCCGCGGGCCATGATGAAGGAAGATGACTATATGTTTTCCTATTCCGGTCTGAAGACGGCGGTCGCTCTGTATTTAGGCAAGCTGACCGATGAGCAGTTTGAGAGGCACCGGGCAGATATCGCCGCATCATTTCAGGAGGCAGCCGTCGAGGTGCTGGTCGAAAAGACCCTTCGGGCGGCGAAGGAATTCCAAATAAGAGATATCACGCTGGCCGGAGGCGTGGCCGCCAACAGCAGATTGCGTTCCATGTTTCGCCAGCGTATCGACAGGACCGATTGCCGTCTGTTCTGGCCCAGTGCTGCCCTGTGTACTGACAACGCCGCCATGATTGCCGCCGCCGGCTTCTTCCGATACGAAAAAGAGGGCCCCACCGAGTTGATAGTAAACGCTGTTCCCAACCTCTCGCTTAACTGAGAAGGCGGGTTATTCACCGGGCTCGCCGGATCCTGTAGCCACAGGTGGCAGCAGTGTCGAATCTAACCCCTTGTCGACAGCTATGCGGTATTGTTCCCGGGCCAGATCGGTCGAGTCGATCGACAGGTAGTGATCGCCGAGTCGTTTGTGTATCACCGCCGGTGCTTCCGGCAAACTGACGACCTCCTCCAGCAGGCTGACATGCTTGCCGGTTTGCTCGCTGCTCCAGTACAGTTCAAGAAGGCCCAGGCAGGACTCGAGATTGTTCCCTTCGATCGACAGGGCCTGCAGGAAATAGTTCTCGGCGGTATCCCAGTTGCCCTGCTGCCGGTAGAACTGGGCCAGGCCGTTAAGAATGGGGACACTGTTGGGAGACATGCCATCGGCTATGCGAAGGTTGGTCAGGGCGCTGTCATAATTTTGCAGCCGCAGAAAAGTTATCCCTAATATCCCGTAGGTGGGTGCGTGCATGGGGTTTTCTCTGATGGCCGCCTGAAAATACGGTATGGCTTCGGCGTATCGTCCGGCCCGGTTGAATTCCAGCCCCTGCTGGTTTATAGCCCGCTCCGGAAAGTTCTTCATCCAGTCGGCATACCAGGCGTTCGCCGTCTCTGCCTCATCCCGCTGAATAAGTTGATCACGAATCAGCCAGGCTACGTTTTGATTCTTCTTGATATCGTGGCGAAGGTAATTCCTGGCATGAGCCAGTTCAATGTCTCCCCGTGCCCGTCCAGCGGCACGCGGCAGCAACACCGAAAAACCCAAGAACACCGCCAGAATAACCACCGGCGAGGTGAGGTCGCCAAGTAACCGGTTCTTGAGCGTTGTGTAGTATCCAAGCAGGGCCGCCGGTACACCTGCGAAAGCGAACAGATCCCAATCTCGCGGCATCCCCAACTTGGGATCGAAGATTACCAGCGTCCCGAAAGTCGATATGGTCAGGGTAAGAAGAAAAACTGTCTGGCGCTGCTTGAGCAACTCGTATCTTGGCGCGTAGAGGGCAACCGCGAGAAAAACCGGTAATGAGGGAAGGAGAAGAAAACACAGGTTGATCACATCGGCGATGTGAGCGAAGGAAAAGAGCGTATAGTTCTCAACGGTGAACCGGTTGTGTGCCAGGGGAACCAGGGCGAACCGGAAGAAGTAACTGCCCAGGTAGAAATAGGTGAACACGATGGCACCGGCAATAACCAGAAGCGCCGTGACCGCTATCTTATCGCGCATACTGAGACGGGTAATCGCTTCGCTCAAGCGCGTGCCACCGACCAGCAGGTAGAAGGCCGAAGGAATCAATACCACCCCGAATACGTGCATGATGATAGCGATGACTAATGGTATCAGAATCAACCAGCGGTTGAGCTTGCCGTGCAGCACCAGCAGTGCCATCAGGCCGTAGATCATAACGCTGGTTACAAATACCGAGTAGTTCTCCACGTAGCCGAAATACAGGAGCATGTATCCGGACGAGGTCAGCCCCAAAAACAGAAGCAGGCGTTCGGTCAGCCGGTCAAACAGGCGCATCGCGGCAAAGGCAACCGACATCAACAGGATCGCGCCGGACGCATACGATACCAGCTGAAAAGTCAGCAGTGTGCGGGTGGATTCCGGACCGCTCAGCCAGAGATAAACCAGCTTATGGACTAACTCTTCGCCAAGGTTGCGGATTTTTATCCAGGGGTTGACCGTCGCAATATTGCCCAGAAGACCGTAGCCATCTCCAAGAACGTGGGTGCCGGCACGAAGGAAATAGAAGGACACCAGAAACACCACCAGAAGAAGGGCCGAGATTAGCAGAAACTTGACGCCACCCGGGTGCCCGGTGGACGGATCTTCCGGTTCATGAGCACCGATTGGTTTCAATAGACGAATTACGACCGGGAGGGCTGCTCCGACGACAAACAGTACTACCGGGATATACCACTGATAGTAACCCCAGTGGTTAAAGCCCCACACGCGGTATTCGGGATAAAAAGCGGCTGCCAGCATAACAATTATCGAGAAGTAGTACGCGACATAGACCGAGGGGAACCGCGACCCGGTCGAGAGATTCATTCTGCCGGTTTCTTCATTCATATTCATCGTCGTAGCACATATCTGCTAATATACGATTCCATTCTATTCAATTGGCGGTCTGGCCAGGGTGCTGTCCATTCCTTTATCAACAGCCTGTCTGTACTGGTCATCGGCCAAATCAAGAGTGCCGCTCGAATGGTAATAATCACCCAACCATTTGTGAACCAGCGGCGGTGCCTCGCGATAAGAGGTCAACTCCACCAGCAACGGGACATACTTCTCGGTCTGCTCGGTCTTGCGGTACAGGTCGGTCAGGGCCAGCAGGGTAGGGATATCCTGCGGAGCCAGCGAGCGGGCTCGTTGATAGTATTGTTCGGCTTTGCCGAGTTCACCCAATTTTTGGTGAAGGTATCCAAGCCTGAAGATGTTCTTGGGGGAGTGCGGATTTAGTCCGTGGGCAATTTCCAACGCATCCCGGGCCTGATCAAACCTGCCGAGGACCAGCAGTGAGAACCCCAGGTTACTGTACGCCGGTGTCATCATCGGGTTTTCCCTGAGGGCCGACTGGAAGTAAGGAATAGATTCCGCGTACTGACCTTTCTGACAGAGGTCCAGCCCCTGTTTATTCATCTTTCTCTCAGGGAAGTTTTCTTCATAAGAATAGAAGACGTCCACAGCGCGGCTGGAATCGCCCCTGACGAGATAATGGTCCTGGAGAATCTGGAAGAGGTTCATGTTCTTCTTCGTATCCAGCTTCATGTAGTTTTCTACGTGGTACCGTTCAACCTCGCCTGCCGCCCGCCCGACAGCCCTGGGAATCAGGACCGCCCACCCCAGAAAGATTGCCAGCACGGCGACTCCGCCGTAGATGCGCGGTGACAAACGGCTATGGAACAGCATGATGTATCCTACAACGGCCATCGGAACGCCACAGAATGCGAACAGATCCCAGTCGCGCGGCATACCCACTTTCGGATCGAGCATCACCACCGTTACGAGGGCCGACAATGTTAGGACCAGCAGGAAGAAGGTGTCGGGTCGGGAAAATATTCTCGTCAGCGGTATAAAGAAAGCCACCACAATCAATAGCGGCAGGGCCGGCAGCAGAAGGTAGCAGAGGTTGACAATATCAATCAGATGGGCCGGCGACGACAGGGTGTAGCCTTCGATCGTAAACTGATTTTCAAGTGGTGGCACGAACGCAAACCGGAAGAAATAATAGTTGGTAAATAAATAATAGAAAACTACATCGATTGCGAGTATGGCCGCCAGGCCGATAAGGATTCTGGTTTTAACGCTCAGTCTCCCCCAGGCCAGCGCGAGTGGCGTGTTGTACAGCAGGATGTATAAGGCGGCCGGGATCAGGACAATCCCGAAGATATGCAAAAAGATTACGGGGAGCAGGGGCAGCAGTATATACCAGCGGCGCACTTTCCCCAGTGTGACCTGAAGCCCCGTCAGAATAAATAACCCGATTGCGGGAATCAGCAGCGAGTAATTCTCTACATAACCGAAGAACAACAACATATACCCGCTGCTGAGAAGACCCAGCGAGAAGAGGATACGGTCACGTATCGTGGCAAATAAGATGCGTGCCAGGAAAAAGACTACCACCAGAAACAGAATGCCGCCGGTATATGAGACAATCTGATGTGCCAGGAGCGCCCGTTGTTGAGGTTCACCGCCAAGCAGGTTGTAAACCTGCTTCAGGACGAGCATCACCCCCAGATTACGCTCTTTTATAATGGTATTGTCCGAGGCAAGGTTAGACAGAAGGGTGTACCCGTCGCCCAGAAAATGGGTGTCGGCTGGAAGAAAGTAGAACCCGGCTGCGAGTACCGCGGCCACGGCAATGAAAACCAACGTGAACCGACGGCTATCACCCGTTTCAGACGAGGATCGATCGGCCGGGACAGGAGCAAATCTACTCAACAGCCGAACTGCGACCGGCAGCAATGCCCCCAGGCAGAAAAGAACGATGGCGACATACGAGGGATAGTAGGCCCAGTGATTGAAGCCCCA
The DNA here is from genome assembly GCA_020348905.1 of Candidatus Zixiibacteriota bacterium. Taxonomy (GTDB): domain Bacteria; phylum Zixibacteria; class MSB-5A5; order GN15; family FEB-12. The sequence goes on along the minus strand of CP070756.1, from coordinate 588,769 downwards.
GATCCGTTGCTCGGGAAAAAACGAAGCCAGCAACATCGCCGCCAGAACAAGGTAGTAGACGACATATAAAACGATTGGTTTGAAGGTTGTGTCGCGCTCGATGGCCGCTGATGGCGTCCTGCGTTTCTTACGTTTTCCCATAAAGTTCGAAAATATCCCCGCCGGCTATCCGGCCTCATAACGGCAGCATAGGGTATTTTGCCTTCAGCAGCTTCACGACCACACTATCCATCCCCCTGGACACAGCCATATGAATCGTCTCAGCAGCAAGGTCGTACTCTTCGCTCCTAATGTAGTGTGCTATCAACTCCTCGAGGAGCGCCACCGGAACCGAGGGGTTCTGCGACAGTTCGACCAGGGCGCTTACATATTCGTCAGTCCGCTTAGTCGTGCGGTAGAGCATGACCAGCGTAAGGCGGGCGGAAACATTGGACGAATCAAGATCGACGGCGCGGTCAAGGCATTTCTCGGCCTTGTCGTGCTGGCCGTTGTGAAAGTAGGCCGCTCCAAGATTGCTCAACTGGGGCGGACTGTGCGGATTCATGCCGTTGGCTATCTCGAGATACGCGATAGCGCTGTCATATTGCCTGAGGTACAGGTAGGCGGATCCGAGGTTCGAATAGGCAGCCGAAAGAGAAGGGTTAATGGCAATTGTTCGTCGGAAATAGCCGACCGCCTCGGCATACTGGCGATTCTCCAAAAGCAATTGGCCGTACTTGTTGGTGGCCCACTCCGGAAATGCCGACTCCCATTGTTCAAACTCGTTTCGGGCCGAGACAGTATCGCCGAGGTTTTTGTAGTAATCGACCAGGATGTTCAAAGCCCGGCGGTTTCGCTGCGCGTCCAGCGCTATATAATCTTTGACTTTCGGAATCGATATCTCCGGTTGCGTTTCATGATATGCGCGTGACAACAGAGCCACCAACCCTATCACAATCGCCAGTGCCACCGCGGCGGCATACCTCTTGACAGTGGCGCTGTCGCTGATGACAGCGTCGAACATGAACAACGCTACCGGGATTCCACAGAAAGCGAACAGGTCCCAGTCGCGCGGCATCCCCAGTTTGGGATCGAACAGCGCCGCCGCCCCCACTGTGCTAAGCATTAGAACGATCATAAACCTGGTCTTGCGGTCAAACACCTTGCCGCGCTTGAAACGCGGATAGGCCAGATAAACCAGGACCGGCAGGCCGGGTACGAGCATAATCAAAAGGTTTCCCATGTCCACGATGTGCTTAAGCGAAAAGAAGGTGTAACCGTCGGCCGTGAACCGGTCGGCTACCACCGGCACCAGGGCAAACCGGAAAAAGTAAACGGTGCTGTAAAAGTGGTAGAAGGCTACTGCCATGGCGGCCAGTACCACTCCGATCAGCACCAGCTTGACCCACAGCTTCAGCCCGACCAGTGCGGAACTCAGTTTTGTTTCGGCCACCAGTATGTAGATCGCGGCCGGAATGAGGGTCACTCCAAAAACGTGCCAGAAAATAGCCAGAACCAAAGGCGGCAAAATCCACCAGCGGTTCAGTTTCTTCTGCGCGATGAACAGACCGACCAGACCGAATAAAGCGACAGTGAAGACAAAGGGGGCGTAGTGCTCGACATAACCGAAAAACAGAAGAGTATAGCCTCCACTGAGAAGACCAAGGGCAAACAGTAAACCCGCTTTGATGTTTCCGTACAGCAGTCGACCGGCGGCAAGAAGGGTCAGGACAAACAACACTCCGCTTGACATCGATACAACCCGATAGGTCAGCAACGCCTTCTGATTGATCTCTCCCGACAACAGTGAAAAAACGAACTTGTGAGCCATTATGACACCCAGGTTTCGATCCTTTACGATGGGCTTATCGGATGCCAGGTTGGACAGCAGCGTGTAACCATCACCCAGGAAATGGAGCCGTGTACGAAGCAGGTAAAAAGCGGCTCCAAACACCGCCGCCAACAGTATCAACGTGATGACCAGCTTAAGCGTATCGCTGCCGGGCTCGTCTGCCTCGTCCCTGGCGGATGGTTGGGTTCGCCATACGTACAGCATAATAACGGGCGCTATGAAGCCCGCTCCGAAGAAGATGAGCATAACCGTTGTCGGAAAATGTCCCCAGTGACTGAAGCCCCATACGCGATACTGGGGTACCAGCGACAATACCAGGTAAGCCAGGAGCATTAGATAGTAAATAATGACGGCCGAGATAACGGGCTTTTGCTGACGAAGGTTATTTGTCATGGTCTTCCATGCTGCCCTGGGGCGCTTTCGAACCAATATAATATCCAAGCGGGCCCAATCCAAGCCCGGATGCCCCCCACTATTGAATCAGAGGAGCAAGCTCAGGGTGATTCTGCACGATGTCGTTTAATTCGGCCGGGTCGAGCCCGCGGTCCAGAGCGCGCCGGTACGCCGCAGCAGCGCTGTCGATAGACTGTCGGGCAAGATAGTAATCACCCGCCTGTTTATACAAGGAAGCCGGTGCCTGGTCACCCTGCGCCATACCTAATAGTAAATCGTAGTACTGACGATCGGCGCCTTTCGCCAGATAATGTTCGAGCAATGCCAGACTTGCCGGCAAAAACTCATTGTCAAGCTCCAGCGCTCTGTTGAGATATTGGCGACCACGTTCGGCTTCACCCTTCTTTAAGTACGCCCGGCCCAGATCGGTTAATGTCTCCACTTCGTGCGGACGCATCCCGGAGGCGATATGAAGATAGGCCAGGGCGCTGTCAACCTGGTCCAGTTCCAGGTAGCAGGATCCGAGATTGGCATAGGCCGGGGCAAAGGACGGGTTTTTTTCGATTGCTTTCTCAAACTCCGGTAAGGCCCCGAGAGACTGTCCCTGCATTCGCAGCTGAATGCCGCTTAATACGAGGCCATATTCTGGATACTGCTTCCGATAGTCAAAATTCAACAGGGGGGAGCGCTCGGGAATGCCCTGTTCGCGAAAGTGTTGATCCAACTGCCGCAAGACGTACAGGCTTTTGTGTGGATCCAGCATAGCATACTGGTAAACTTGCTGGAGTCCTATCGGCGGCACCGCCTGACCCAGGACTCGCGGAATCAGCGAAAAGAATCCAAGCAGGATGGCCAGAGTTGCGGCCAGGGTAGCGCCACGTATATATCTCCGCAGCCGAAGCAGGAGCAAATAGCCGGTAATCACCAGCGGTACGCCGCCAAACGAAAACAGGTCCCAGTCGCGCGCCATCCCGAGTCCGGAAGCAAATACAAACGTCGCTCCCAGTGTCGATATGACAAGTACCCACAGAAACACGAATTCCCTCAGCCTCAGTTGTTGTCTTCCGACCTCAGAGAAGATGCCACCAACGGCAAGCAGCACGCCGGGAAACAGCAGGAACAACAGGCTCAGGTTATCAAGCAGGTGATCGCTCGAAAAAAGAGTATAGCCATCCACCGTGAAGCGGTCGCCGACAAGCGGCACGAACGAAAACCTGAAAGAATAGCTGGAGTTAAAGAAATAATAGAAGACAACTGCGCCACAGACAGCCACCGTCGTAATGATTGCATACCTGGTCCACCGGGGCAGCTTCAGCCATGCCGTACTCGCCGGCGAACCGGTTGTCAACAAATAGAGAGCCGCCGGAACAAGCACGAAGCCAAATACGTGAAGCAGTGTACTCAAGGCCAGTGGCAGTACAATCCACCATCGGTTCAACCGACCCGTTGCTACCATGACTCCCAGCAGGCAAAACAAAACCACCGAGGGTACAAAAAGTGAGTAATGCTCGGCGTACCCGAAAAACAGAAGCATATACCCGCCGCTCGCCAGCCCCAGCAAAAAGAGCATTCGATCGGACATTTTTTCAAAGAGTGCCCGGGCTGCGGCGATTACCGTAATAAGAAGTGCCAGACCACCGGCATAAGAAACATACTGGTAGGACCACAGGGCACGTTGCTGATTGTCGCCGCTTATAACAGAGTAAACAAACTGCCGGACCAGGGTTTCACCCAGGTTTCTGGTTTTGACAATGGGGTTATCGGAGGCCAGGTTGGCAATCAAGGTGTAACCGTCGCCCAGGAAGTGTATCCTCGCACGCAGCAGGTAGAACGCCGCCAGAAGCAAAGCTGTAATGAAGACTGAAACAAGAAGATACTTGCCCCCGGGTGAGTGGTCATCAACCCCGGCCCCACCTCGGCCATACCTGAACCACAGCAGTCCGGCGGCAATAACCGCAATGGCAAAGGCGGCCAAGCGGACGGACAGGTCGAAATGGATCCACTGGCTGAAACCCCACATTCGCAAATCGGGCAAGAGTGTCCCGGCTGCAAAGAGAAGAAATGTGGCTACGAACAAGGCCGGGAAAGTGCGGTCATACTTTCCTTGTGGCGGTGGCGTTGATTCATGTTGTCGGGGTGCGCCTGACATCCAAACTAAGATATACCCCACCAGAGGTTTTTACAAAGACTTTCGGCTATCATGAAAAAAGGGTGGCAAGGCCACCCTGAAATCTGCTGCGGATAATCAGCTTCCGTTAACCATAGACCTCGGCGTTGTTGCACTTGCAAACGCCTACGTTCTGGGCCCGGAATTTCCAGTCACCATTATTACCTTTGACGGCCTTGACGTGTTTGACGAACTGAATCGCCTCCTGACAGACCGGGCAGGTCATGGTATGCGCTTTCTTCGTGGACTTATCCGCAAAACTCTGTTTCTTAGCCATTAGGAAAAACCTCCTCGATGTCCAACCTTTCGTGGTTCATCGGACGAGCCAGCTCGTCTTTAACCGCTACCAGCAGCCGGGTGGTTTCAAAGAAGATGTTGAACTCCTTATCATCTTTGAAATAAGGAGCCGCCATCGCAAACTGCTCGACCGCCGCTTGGTAATCCTTTCGCTTCAGTGCCAGCAGGGCGGCACAGTACTCTTTTTCTCCGCCGCTAAGCATCTAACGCACCTTTAGCCAGGATAGTTTCAGCTTCTCGAAGCTTCTTGACGTACGGCTCGACTTTGTAACCGTTTTGCTTGAGATAATATATGATAAAGGCAGACAAAATCAAGGCATCTTTGTTTCCCTGCAGACGGGCCGACTCGAGCAGGTCGTTAACCACCGAGAGGATGTGTTTCTTGCCCTGGCAGGTGTCTTTGAACACGGCCGTCAGTCGGGTTAACTTCTTGTCAAACAGCCCAATAGTATCCGGGTCGGATATCGGCTGCGGAGCCCGAGCCTCCGGCGCGCGTTTTAGAATCAGCTTCGGGGAAAGCTTCCGACCGGTTTCGCTCCAGCGATCAATTTCGCTGTGAATCTTGTTCTCGGCCGGAGATGATTCAGACGGCGCGCGAAGTTGCTGTCGGAACTGTGCCAGAAGACCGGTGATCCGATCAACATCGGCGGGCTTCAAACTGCTGTCGGTCAACCAGCGGTTGTGACGGGCAAACCAGTCGCCGATATCATCGGTCATGTCCTCCCCGCGAGAAGACTGGCGCGCAATATCATCCAGACGGTTGATACCCTCCATTACACCCAGTCGATCCTCCTTGCGCTGAACCACGCGAGCGAGGAATGACTCCAGAAGACCCTCAAGCGATTTTAGAGTCTGTTGCCGGCTCAATTATCCAACTCCAACAGTGTGCTTTTCAGTCTCGACTCCGGCACCTGCTGACCGGATTTCTCGGTAAGGTACTCTTCAAACAGGTTGGCCAGATTACTTACCATCTGCTCCAGGTTAGACCCGGCCGAACTTTCCGTCTGGTCGGTCTTGGTGATTATTCCGGCCAGTTTCAGCTGAGCGAGCTTCTTCAGGGTTTCGTGCCGGTCAGCCGAACTCAGGTTGCAGATTTCGTCCACGCTCCGGTGACCGTCGACCAGGGCCATGACGTTCCATTCCCTGGCCTGAAGGCTCACGTCACGGGTACGTTCTCCCTGAGCGGCCGAGATTGTATATACTTCCTTGAAATCAGCAAAAGTATCCTTGACCAGATTTATTTCGTCGATTCGACGCAGCCCCTCCAGTATGACATTTTCGACCGACAACCGAACCGTGATTTCTTCGTCGGTCGGGTACTGGTTTTCGTAGAATTTGAAGGATCCGGTCCGCCAGGAAAGCAGAGAGAACAGCAACTCCTCGACCTGCTTCGTGACTACCGCCTCCAGGTCAGCCCGGTCGATGAACCCTCGCGAGGTAAGGATTTCACCCAGCCGTTTGCTGTTTTCAGTCTTGGCCTGAATGTCAACAGCCTGCTCGAGCTGCTGTTCGGTAATGATCTCGCGGTCCTTCAAAAGCTGTCCCAGGTGAAAGGTCTGGCGCGGACCGTAGCCGTAGATGATTTCACCCTCCTTGAAGTAGACCATCACGATTGAATCGTCTTTCTGAATTCCCAGCGTACCCGACTTGCGGGATGAGGCGATCAATTGGAAGATTTCGGGCAAAGTGAACTTTTCAATGTTTCCCTGTAATCCTAACTCCATTTTAGCTCCCTGAGGACACTCGCTTCTTTATGTGCCAGATTATACGTTCTACTCACTGTAAGACAAATAGATAGCAAAAATCGTTTTTTCGCCTGACAAAAGTACCCTTATAATAACAGGTTACCGCACCTATTTGCCGCAGCCAAATAATACAGATTATTGATATTTCTGTCAACCCTGAATTGCCTTGATGTCGCCGCGAGCCTCACTTTACGGTAGTACTCACCAGTTTATTGTTGTCTTGAGGCCGGTCGGACCGTTTATAATTCATTACGTCCCAACAAGCCCAGGACTTGTTTGAGCAGAAGGTAGCCCATGAGCAACCAGATAAAGATTTTAAAGCTTGGCCGGCGGGGCAATCGCGTGACTATTACCCTTTCCAATTTGGATCGCCCCCTGATCGTCTCGGAGGAAACGGTGCACCGCTATCGGCTGGTCGATGGCATCGTGATAACGCCTTCGCAGTTTGAGCAGCTCAGGCATGAATCGCATCAGTATCTTTGCGACAGCGAATCGGCCCGGCTGCTGGCCCTGCGAGAGCATTCGGTGGGAGAGTTGCGGACCAAGCTGAAGCGCAAAGAATTTCCCTCGAACGTCATCGAAGACGCCATCAAGAAATATCGACGGCGGGGGCTTCTGGACGACGCTCAGTATGCCTACAAGCTTTCGGAACGCGTGGTGAACGATCGACCGTGCGGAAAGTCGTACCTGACGGCTTACCTGCAGAAGAAAATGATAGCCCGCGATCTCGCCGAGAAGACCGCTGAGATGGTTTTGTCGAACGAAGCCGACACTGATAGAGCGAAGCGGGCGCTTCAGAAGCGTTGGAACCGGTTCAAACAGTTTCAGCTTGAAGTAGCCCGGAATAAATCTTATAATTATCTGGCCCGCCGCGGTTTCAGCTATGATGCGGCCAGGAAAGCGTTTGAACAACTGTTAAGCGAAGCACAGGGGGACGACAGAGATTAAGACGGCGCAGATTAGACAATCGTTTCTGGACTATTTTGCCCGATACGACCACCGTGTCGTGGCATCATCGCCCGTAATACCATTCGACGACCCTACTATCCTGTTTACCAACGCCGGCATGAACCAGTTTAAGGATGTGTTCACCGGAAAACGCCGGGTGGATTACAGACGGGCGGCCAGTTGCCAGAAATGCATTCGGGCCGGCGGCAAGCATAACGACCTCGATAATGTCGGTTTCACGGCCCGCCACCACACTTTCTTTGAGATGCTGGGCAACTTCTCGTTCGGTGATTACTTCAAGGAAGAAGCCATTTACTACGCCTGGGAATGGATCACCAAAGAATTGAAGCTTACCCCCAACCGGCTGTATGCCACCGTGTACGAAACCGACGATGAAGCTTTCGAGCTGTGGGAGAAAATCGCGCCGGAGCTCAAAAATGGCCGGGTCCTTCGCTTTGGCAAGAAAGACAACTACTGGTCGATGGGCG
>CP070756.1:574583-580800 GCA_020348905.1 Candidatus Zixiibacteriota bacterium | reverse complement strand
CCCGACCGTACAGAAACTACTCAAGATGTTTCCCAATGCTATGGCCGCCACCATTACTTTTGGAGTAGCTCCGCTTCTTTTTGTGCAGCTTGTCTTCGCCAAGCAGGTCTACTCCGCTTCGATCGTAAGCGCCTGGTTCTGGCTGATGATCATGGTTGTGGCGATAGTCGTATATTACTTCCTGTACGCCTCGTCGTTCTCGATCAACTCAAAGGCCAGCAAGGCAGGCACTTATCTCACGATTGGACTGATCGGTCTGGTATATATTTCGTTCATTTACAGCTCCGTCTTCTCTCTGGCCGAGCGTCCGGCGCTGATCGGTTCGCTGTATGCTGCCAACCAGTTGGGGCTGGTGATCAATACAGAGATTGGCGCATACATTTTCAGGTGGCTGCACATGCTGCTGGGAGCTGTAACGGTTGGCGCTTTTTTTGTCGGCCTTTTTGCCAGGGACAATGAACCGGCCTTTGCGATTGGCAAGAAATTCTACCTGTGGGCGATGGTCGCCGCCATGGTGCTGGGCCTGGCCTACCTGTTTACTATGGGTGATTATATTGGCCCCTTCATGCGTAGCATGGCAATCTGGTTGCTGCTAGTATCGATTGTGCTGTCTCTGGGTTCTCTGCACTTCTTTTTCAAAAAGAAGTTCGTTCCGGCCGCGCTTATGATGATTGTATCGCTGATGGGGATGGTAATCGTCAGGCATTTCGTCAGGTTGATTCACCTCGAGGGTCTGTTCGATCCGTCAACCATTCCCTTCCAGCCGCAGTGGTCAATCTTCGTGCTGTTTTTGATCTGTTTTGTGATTGCCATAGGATTGGTCTGGTATATGTTTCGGCTATATTTTGCCAAACCGGCCCAATGACAGTGGTCGTTTCTGAGAGATAAAGCGTTAGGTGAAAATGAAGAAGGGTGGGCCGAAAGGCTCACCCTTTGAATTTGCATCAGCCGGTGCTGTCCGCTCCCCGGATGAGAGTAATCAGGAAGGCCTCCCTGAATGTTTCGTAATCGCGCGGTCCGACAAAACGGCCCACTTCTTTGCCGTTCCGGTCGATAAATATGGTGGTCGGTACGCCGGAAAGACGATACCGCATGGCCAGCGAGTTGTCAGCCATGAGCATGACCCAGTTCATACCATGTTCCTGTGAATATCTGATCACGTTGTCAGGATTATCCCTGACGGCCAGGCCCAGTATTTCAATGCCTTTTGGATGAAGCTCGTCATATAGTTTAACAAGGTCCGGAATTTCCTTTCGACACGGCGGGCACCAGGTACCCCAGAAATTGAGAACAACCGGCTGTTGACCAACCCACTCGGCGGAATTGCGGAGGTTACCATCGACGTCGTAGGTGGTAAACAAGAACTCACTTTCGACGGTCGGTGTTTGAGTTGCCTCAGCGGTCGGTCCGGGGTTGTTTTCGGGAGCCTGCTCGGCCTTGTTTTCAGCAGTCTGCTCGGCCTGATTTTCGCCGCCGCAGGAAATAATCAAAAAGGCCAGGGCTGAAGCCAGAATTGCGAGCGTGATGAATTTTCTCAGCATATTGTATCCTCGTGACATTCTACTCCCGGACAAATTAACAATCGGTCGCCAAGGTGCAAGTAAAATCGTCCGAATTGACGCTCAGCGTATTTACCGAACGGTGGCCCGGATGACTCAGTCTTCTTCTGTGTTCTCCTCAGTAGCGGTGGAATCGTAGCGCTTCTCCTTAACGAAGGTCAGTGCTTCCAGCATAAATTCGGTAGGTCGGTAGCCTCCGATGGGGCCGATCTTGCTGCCGTCGGACTTGAGAAACCAGAAGGTGGGATAACCGCGCACCCCGAATTCCCGGACAGCGAGATTTCGCTCGGTGATTTTGTAACCGTCGATATCAAGTTCTTTGCGGGACTCGCCGTCGACTCTTACCGCGACAAAATCATTGTTGAGCAGATCAATAATTCTGGGGTCAGTGAAGACTTCCCGTTCCATCTTTCTGCAGTAACCGCACCACTTGGCGGTGAAGTCGATAAAGACATGTTTATCTTCGTCCAGGGCTTTCTTCAGCCCGACGTCGTAAGTCTGCCAGTCAATCTTTTTGCCAGGTTCGTTTTTCGGGTTTTCGGATTTGTTATTGTCCTTGCCGGCGGCGTATTCGGAGCTCGTTAACCCGGCCACGGAAAAACTAAGCATTACCAGCAGCAGTGTCAGCAGTTTCGATTTTCGCATATCCAAAACAAGAATTTAAAGTGAGTTTTCTTTCCTGGTCAAGGGTCTCAGAAAGGCAGCTGATTCACCCAGTAGCTCTTTGAGCGTATTGAGCAGGGCAAAGTCGGGCTTTACCGAATATTTCTTAGACCTGATGTAAACTTCAGAACCGTTCTCCTGGGCGGCAATCAGTACCGGAGCATCACCGCGGTATTGTTCGATTGAGGCCAGGGCCTTGTTAATCGTGTTATCGGAACACTGCTTATCGACCTTTATAACCAACTGGCAGCTAAACCGTTCCGTAAGTTTTTCCATCGGCAGCAGTTCCAGCCCGATTATCTTGGGGGCCTCGCCTTCACGGGTGGCAACCCGCCCGGTAACAAGCACCAGCTTTTCGTTTACGACGTGGTCCTTGCCCTTTTCGTAACAGTCTGAGAAAAGTATCAATTCCACCGAGCCGGAGTAATCCTCGACCGTTACAAAGGCCATGGTATTACCTCGCTTATCGAGGGTTCTTTTGACCGAGGTGATGATACCACCAATGGTAACCTCGCGATTATCCGGCGCCTGAGTCAGACCGCCAATGCGGTAGGTGGTGAAGTACACTAATTCGTCGCGGTACTTGTCCAGAGGATGTCCCGAAACATAATAGCCCAGCATGGCTTTTTCCTGAGCCAGCTTGTCCGAGTTGGACCACTCCTGGATGTCCGGCAGGGGTGGTGCCACGCGTTCGATTGCGCCACCGGTATCAGCGAAGAGGTCATGCGAATCGCTGTGCTGGGAGACTTTGTGTCCAAACTCCAGCATGGCTTCCACAGCCTGGTATTTCTGAGCCCGGCTGCCTTCAAGCGAGTCGCCGGCACCGGCAGCGATGAGCGATTCCAAAGTTCGGCGGTTGATGGCCTTCAGCGGCACCCTGCTGACCAGGTCCGACAAACCGTCGAAACGTCCGCCTTCTTCTCTTTCCTCGACGATCGACCTCGCCGGTCCTTCGCCGACGTTCTTGACAGCCATAAGACCGAACCGAATCTTTCCTTCCACGACTGTGAAATCAACCCTGGACTCGTTGATGTCAGGTGGCAGTACCTTGATATTCATCCGGCGACACTCTTCCAGAAGCTGGTAGATGCGATCGGAGTTGTTTATCTCCGAAGACATCAGGGCTGCCATGAATTGTTTGGGGTAGTAGTGCTTAAGCCAGGCGGTCTGGTATGCGATGTGGGCGTAGCAGGTGGAATGGGCCTTGTTAAAGCCGTAGCGTGCAAAGGTTTCGATCTGGTTGAATATCTCACCCGCGATTTTGTAGTTTATCTTGCTCTTGTCGGTGCCCTGGAGAAATTCTTTCTTCTGGGCCGCCATCAGGGCGGCATCCTTTTTCCCCATAGCCTTCCTCAGCAAGTCCGCTTTGCCCATGCTGTAGCCGGCCAGAGCGTTAGCGATGTGAAGTACCTGTTCCTGGAAAACGATAACGCCGTAGGTACTGCCCAGTATCTGCTCCATCTTGGGATGAAGATAGCTGACTTTTTTAGCTCCGCGTTTGCGTTCGATATAGGTATCGATCATGCCCGAGTCGAGCGGTCCCGGACGGTACAGGGCGTTCATGACCGTGATATCGGTGAAGTTCTCGGGTCCCAGCTTGCGCAGGTAGTCACGCATCCCGGGTGATTCAAACTGAAAGATGCCGATGGTGTCGCCGCGGGCGAACAGGCTATAAACCTCCGGGTCATCGAGAGGAACATTGTCGATATCTATCTCGATATCCGGGTTGTCCTCCTTGACCAGCTTGATCGTATCGTCGATGACCGTCAGGGTGCGCAGGCCGAGAAAATCCATCTTGAGCAAACCGATTTCCTCAACCATCTTCATATCATACTGGGTGGTTATTTCATCCTTCGTACCTTTAAACAACGGGACGAAGTTGGTCAGGGCCGACGGAGCGATGACGACTCCGGCCGCGTGGGTCGAGCAGTGCCGGGCGAGGCCCTCCAGCGTGATGGAGTAGTCAATCAATCGCTCCACGCGCTGATCGGTGGCTTTCAGTTCAGCCAACTCCGGAACTTCTTTCAGGGCGGCCTCGAGCGTAACGCCTATTCGCTCCGGAACCATCTTGGCGATCCGGTCGACCTCGCCGTACGGCATCCCCAGTACGCGGCCAACATCGCGAATGACCCCGCGCGCCATCATGGTTCCGAAAGTAATAATCTGGCAGACATTATCTGAGCCGTATTTGTCGATTACATACTGGATGATTTTGTCGCGGCCACGGTCGGCGAAATCGATATCGATATCCGGCATCGAGATTCGTTCCGGGTTGAGGAAGCGTTCGAACAAAAGGTCAAACTTGATCGGGTCGATATTGGTTATTCTCAGCGCGTATGACACCAGTGATCCGGCCGCGGAACCTCGTCCCGGCCCCACCGGAATCTTCTGCTGGCGGGCGTAATCGCAGAAATCTTTGACGATTAGGAAGTAGCCAGCATACCCCATTTGTTTGATGACACCCAGCTCGTAGTCCAGACGCTCAGAGAGGACGTCATCAATCCGGCCGTATCGCTCTTTGAGTCCTTCTTCGCATAAGTGTCTCAGGTAAACGTCGGCATCGACAAAAGATCGAGGGATAGGAAAGCGGGGGAGCTTGAGCTTGCCCAGTTCCAGTTCCAGGTGGCAGGATTCAGCGATGTGAACGGTATTCTCAAGGGCAGGCTTCATATCGCCGAAAGCCGTTTCCATCTCCCGGGCGGACTTGAAATAGATCTGGTCGGAGGCATACTGCATGCGGTCGGTGTCTGAAACCAGTTTACCCGTCTGAATGCAAAGCAGGGCGTCGTGTGCTGCCGAATCCTGCTGGCGCAGGTAGTGACAATCGTTGGTGGCCACCAAACCGATACCGGTTTCTTTCGATATGGCCTCGACTTTGGGAATGAGCAGCAGTTCTTTCTCGAGTCCGTGGTTCTGGATTTCAAGGTAAAAGTTGCCGTCGCCGAAGATGTCATTGAGCTCTCTGGCGGCCACCACGGCATCCTCGGCCCGTCCGTTGAGAAGGTGCCAGTTGACCTCGCCTTTGAGGCACGCCGAGGAACCGATCAAGCCCTCGCTGTGCTGCCTGAGCAGGTCTTTGTCGATGCGGGGACGATGGTAGAATCCCTCGAGAAAGGCAGCCGAGGTTAGCTTGATGAGGTTTTTGTAGCCGGTTTCATTCTTTGCCAGAAGAATCAAATGGAAGCCGCCGTCGGGGTATTGACTGGACGGTTTTTTGTCAAACCGGCTGTTAGCGGCGACATATGTTTCGCATCCGATGATGGGTTTGATGCCGGCCCGGGTGGCTTTCCTGTAGAATTCGATTGCGCCGAAGAGGTTGCCGTGATCAGTCAGAGCCAGTGCCGGCATCCGGTATTCAATAGCCATCGCGATCAAATCGTCAAGCCGGCAGGCACCATCCAGCAGGGAGTACTGGCTGTGGGTGTGCAAATGTACGAAGTTGGTGTACTTCATGTGGTTGTAAGTGGCCTTTTTGAGCGATTGTCTGCGCCGGTCAGCACTCTCACAAATGGCGAAAAAAGGCGAGTTGTCTCAAGTGTCATCGTAACGATTCGTCAAATTATAGTTACTGTTTTCATGCCTTATCGTCAATTACTTTTTGCGACTGTCGGTCGCGCCGGTCAGATAAATACGCAGGCAGGCCGAACGCGGATTGCGCCCGCGGCGTATTTCTCTCGGAGCCGTGATTTTTTACTGACAGTGTCTGTCAGCCCATTAATCTATTTTGTTGGTGAGCAAAATGTGATATATTTTAAAGAAGGTAACTATTAGGTTGATACCAGATGAAAAACAAGATTGAGATAAAGAAAGGTAAGAAGGATATGGCCTCCTCGACACCTGTCCCCGATCGCAGGAAAGCTCTTGACGCGGCCCTGACTCAGATCGAGCGCTCGTTTGGCAAGGGTTCGATTATGCGCCTGGGTGACAACACCGTCATTAAGGTCGAAGTCATCCCCACCGGTTCGCTCGGTCTGGACTTTGCGCTGGGGGTGGGG
>CP070756.1:570711-574483 GCA_020348905.1 Candidatus Zixiibacteriota bacterium | reverse complement strand
GTGAGGTATGGCCGTAGAAAATGCGCAAGCCGCTTTGTATTGCTGTAATCTGGCTTGAAGTAAGACTGTCAAATCCGCGCACTGAGAGATGGTCGGCAATTATGGCCAGACCGGTGGTATCAATGGTGGTGTCATTGCCGGTAGTGTCGCCGGTAGTATCGTTGCCGGTGGTATCGCCCGTAGTATCCCCGGTAGTGTCTCCAGTGGTATCACCGGATGTATCGCCGGTTGTGTCGAATGTCGAATCACGGCCGGTATCTCCGGCCGGGTCGCCGGTTATCCCGGTGTTGGTTTCGCTGTCGGCCGGGTTTTCTTGATTATCACACTGAACCAGGCTGAATATCAGCATCGCTATTACGGCTGTAACTGCGAGGCTGCGAACATGATGGAGGAACATAATTTTCGCCCCCTTTGTGGTCTGTGTCAATATCGTCAAAGCTGTCCTGGATTTACTTCCCTGCAATAGAATAACGGATGAATTCGGTAAATGTACAGTATAAAAATACCCGGGCAGCACGAGCCACCCGGGTTTTGAGATCGTGAAGCGGCCGGCCGTTTGGCTACTGGTTGAATTCCTTTGTTTGTCCTATTACGGCCGCGCCGATGGAGTCACCCCACACATTGACGGTCGTCCGGCAGCGGTCCAGGAACCAGTCGATGGCCAGAATGATGCCGATTCCTTCCAGCGGCAAACCGACCGCGGTTAGAACCAGGGTCATCATGACTAAACCTGCTTCGGGAATGGCAGCCGCACCTACTGATGCCAGGGTGGCGGTGAAGAATATGATGACCTGGGCGCCGATGGAGAGATCGATGCCGTAAATCTGGGCGATAAATAAAGCCGCGACCGCCTCGTAAAGAGCGGTGCCATCCATGTTGATGGTGGCGCCGAGTGGTAAAACAAATGAGGCGGACCGGGGGTCAACCCGATTTTTCTCTTCGACACATTCCATGGTAATCGGCAGAGTAGCGGAGGACGAAGCGGTGGTAAAGGCAGTGGCGAGTGCCTCACCCATGTTGAGAAAATAGTGAAACGGTTTCTTTCGGCCGAGCAATCTCAGAATGAGCGGCAGAGTGATAGAGGCATGAATCAGCAGGCCGATGATAACGGTAAGGGAATACATTCCCAGGGCGGTAATTAATTTATCGACCGATGCGCGGTTTTCGGCGACGATGCCACCGATGAGAGCAAGAATGCCGATCGGGGCGAAATATATTATAAGCAGGACAATCTTCATTATCGCGGCGTTGATGCCTTCAAAAAAGGCGATAACCGGTTTGCCTTTGTCTCCAATAACGGTCAGAACGCCGCCAAACAGGACCGCAAAGACAATCAGGGGAAGAATCTGTCCGGTGGCAGCGGCGCCGACGATGTTATCCGGAACCAGACCGACGATGACATCGACTATCGTTCCCCCGCCTTTGGAGGCCACGAACTCCGGAACTTCGGCGCCGATAGGTGGCACCCCGTCGCCGGGACGGATAAGGTTCACGAGGATTATTCCCACCAGCACCGAAAACCCGGTCGTGGCCATGTAGTAGGCCAGGGTTTTGCCGGCGGTTCTCCCTAACTTACGAATGTCGCCCAGGGAAGTCACGCCGATGATAATGGAGGCCACAACCAGCGGGACAACCACCATCTTCAGCGCATTTAGAAACATCGTGCCAAGAAACTTGATGCTCAGCATGAAATCACCGAGCCATAGACCGCCCATCAGGCCAAGAACGGCTCCTGTGATCATACCGATAAGAATTATATTCCCGATTCTTCCAGTCATGATTACTCTGCCACTTTGATGTTGATTTTGAAACAGTTTAGCGATGTTGCGGGGGCAACGCAACCTAAAACATTAATCAATGAATCTCAACGGCTTAAGGTAGAAATATAGGTCCTGTTATCAGCTTTTGTAACTGATTGGTGCTTAGTAAAAATTGACAGATTGTGAGGCTCACGCGTATTTATTAATAGAGAGAGCCTCTTGAAAGACCCCTTCACCGAAACAGTTGAATCTATATGTAATCGAAGGAGGCGATTATGGGAAGATTGCTCATGACGATTACGTGGGTGTGTTTTCTGTTCACAAGTGTTCTCGCTCAGGATCCGGGCGTCGCAGACACGGTCAGAGTTGGTGGGGATACGCTTTTTATCGGCCAGTCAAGACCGGTGGGGTTGTTTATAGTCAACGATGAAGAAGTGGCCGTATTCCAGGTTCCGTTGATTCTCACGTCGGTCGACGGGGGTTTTGCCGTTTTCGACTCGGCCGTGTGGGTCAACCGGATGGGTGATCCCTGGGTGCTGGACATGCGGTTCGTTTCAGCGGTACAGGTTGACGGAGTCTCGCCCGATACGCTGATTATATCCGCCCTCAGAACAGGATGGCCATGTTTGCCACCTGGCTCGGACGCGGTGATCGAACTGTATTTCACGGGATTAAGTGAGGGTAAGATGTATGTCGACAGCGGTTTCGCTGTTCCTGCCAACTATCTTCTGATGTCGACCTGCGCCGGTGAAGAGATCGAACCACCGCAGTTTGTCGGTAAGGAATGGACGATAATCGAGGCTCCATTACCTCCCGTGATGACACTTCAGGACGACGTCATCCGGGTCAGTGCAGGTACACCGGTCATCTTCGAAGTCGATGCCGAGTCCCCCGGCGGCTCAGAGGTGAGCCTGGATATAGAAAGTTTCACCGGTTACGATGCTCCGGCGACACCTTCGGAGAGTCCCACTCTGACCGGTTCTCCGCCGGGTACTTTTGAATGGCAAACCACTTTAAATGACGTCGGGATATGGAAGGCAAACATAAGCGCTTGTGATACCGATGACATTTGCGCCTCGGCCGCGGTTGTCATTCAGGTTGTTCAGAATGGTAGTTACCTTGCGACGTTCGACGTAACGGCATCTGCGGAAACGGCCCGGTTTACCAGGGTTGCCCTGGGCAATTTTGACGATGACCTTTACCCCGAACTGGCCGCCAGCAGTTTTCCCGCTGCCTCCACGCATTCATCCGTTTCGCTATGGGACTATGACGTCGGTGTGCAGACATTCCAGCTGGCAGAAGAAGTCGCCTTAAACAGTTATGTACACGTGGGTATGGAGGTTGGCTATATCACGGAAGACGAAGCCCTCGATGTCATTTCAACCGAGCTGGAACCGATCCCGGGGCCGTACATTACGGTCTGGCAGGGAGGAGGTGACAACAGTCTGGAACTTCTGACCGAATCCCGGCCGGCTCACTGGCAAAGGGGAGCGGTACTAACCGAGCTCACCGGTGACCAGTATCTGGACTATGCGGTGGCGGCTTTGGATGAACTGGTGGTGCATGAATCGGATGCTGGGCACGCTTTCAGCATTTTAACTACCATTGCGATGTCGGACTCGATCCTGACAGTGAACAGCGCAGACTTCAACCAGGATGGCCACGGTGACCTGGCAGCGGGAACCAAGTTGGGTGTGCAAATGTACCTTAATGACGGGGCCGGAGGCTTTGCCGCCGGTGAGTTCTACCCTCAGGTATACGGAGCGACCGGCATCGAGGTCACCAACCAGGGTTCGGATTTCAATAACGACAATCTCTATGATCTCTGCGTTTCGACCCCTTCAATCGGGGCAACCTTCAGCGAGATTGCGGTCTACCTCGGCAATGGCGATGGCTCCTTCGAGCCCAGGCTGGTACGAACGGTGGTGGGCTATGTTCTCGGAAATTGCATTGCGGACTTCAACAATGACAACGAACTGGATATCGCCTACGTCAACGGTGGAGAGAGAAGT
>CP070756.1:556660-570611 GCA_020348905.1 Candidatus Zixiibacteriota bacterium | reverse complement strand
TATGGTACATATCCGTCGGGGTGACAATTGTAGCATTCGTAACTGTCGTACACATACCCCGGTACAGGAGTCGGATTGGTGTGCCGGTTATCTGTCTGGGTCTGGTCATGACAGGTTTCGAGACACGAGAAGACGCTCTTGTCAAGCGGGTCAATGTGACAGGTAGCGCATGCGCCCCATCTTCCCAGGTGCGTTCCAGAGTAAATCGGGAAAAAGTTGGCATCGTGCTCCAGATAGTCTTCCGGTACACCGTTGGGGTGGCAGCCATAACAAACGGTGCTTACGTAACTGTACTCCGGCATTCCGAGGTGGACCGGATCAACCGTAGCCTGCTCATGACAGACCAGGCAGTCGTATATGGAACGATCGGCCGGGTCAGTATGACAGGTGGCGCATTCGGCCCAGGCGCCGTCGTGAGCGCCGGAATAAATAGGAAAGAAACCGTTGGCTTCGTGTTCGGGGTAAGCCTCGGGCATCCCGCTTGAGTGACATCCGTAGCACACGGTGCTCACATAGCTGTACTCGGGCATTCCCATATGGACGACATCGGCTGTAGCCTGCGCATGGCAAGCAAGGCAGTCATAGATGGTGCGATCGCCGACGACCGTGTGGCAGGTAGCACACTCGGTCCAGACGGAGGCGTGGGCGCCGGAGTAGATCGGGAAATATGAGATCTCGTGTTCGGTGAATTCTATTTCAGTACCTTCGGGATGACAGGTGTAGCAGTCGGCGCTGTTATAGACGTAGCCGGCTATGCCGACGTGCATATTATCCATGTCGGTCTGGTTATGGCAAACCAGGCAGGTAAAGACCGTCCGATCAGCGGGGTCGGTATGGCAGGTGGCGCAGTCGGCCCACGATCCGACGTGAGTACCGGAATAGATGGGGAAGAAGGCGCCGTCGTGTTCGGTGTAATCCTCGACCGCGCCGCTCGGGTGGCAGCTAAAGCAAACCGTGCTCACGTAGCTATAACTTACCATACCCATATGGATGACATCAATAGTACCCTGGTCGTGACAACCGAGGCAATCGTACTCGGCTCTGTTATCCGGATTGATGTGGCACTGCGAGCAGTCACTCCAGGCACCGTTATGAGTACCGGAATATATCGGGAAATAGAAGGCATCATGTTCGAGAAACTGGCTGACATCGCCGGTAGGATGACAGGTGAGGCCAGCGCTGGTTTCGTAAGAGTAGCTTGGCATATCATCGTGAAGATTATTAGTCAGAGTCGGTGCATGGCAGAAGGGAAGACAGCTGATTACGCTGCGGTCGGCCGGGTCGGTGTGACAATCAGAGCACTCGGTCCACTGCCCGGTATGAGTGCCGGAAAAGATTGGGAAGAAGTCGCCGTCGTGTTCAAGATAATCAGATATTTCGCCCATAGCATGGCAGCTCAGGCAGACCGTGCTCTCGTAGCTGTAGCTGGCCATCCCGGAGTGGATGACGTCGGTAGCCCCCTGGTCGTGACATACCAGACAGGTGAATTCCGAGCGATCAGCGGGATTGGTGTGACATGTCGTACAGTCGCCCCACGCTCCGTCATGATCACCGGAGTAAATGGGGAAGTACAGGACGTCGTGATCGGCGTATTCGCCGCCCTCGCCGGTTGGATGACAGGTCAGACAGGCGCTGCTTTCCCAAACATAGGACGTAATACCGCTGTGGATCGGGTTGGTTTCGGACTGGGTGTGACAGACGGTGCATGAAAATACGGAACGATCAGCGGGATCGGTGTGACAGTCAGAACAGGCATCCCACTGCCCGCTATGAGTCCCGGTATATATGGGGAAGAACAGGGCGTCGTGCTCAACAAACTCGCCGCCTGAACCGGTCGGGTGGCAAGTGAGGCAAGCGGTACTCTCGTAGGTGTAAGCGGTGATGCCGGTATGAATGACGTCGGTATCGGTCTGTTCATGGCAGGTCAGGCAACTGAAAACGCTACGATTGGCCGGGTTGGTGTGGCAGATGGAGCATTCATCCCAAACCCCGGCATGAGTTCCGGAGTAAATCGGGAAATAAGTGGCATCGTGGAGCGTGAATTCAATTCTGGCTCCATCCGGGTGACATCCGAAACAAGCAGTACTCACATACGCGTATCCGGGAATGCTCTGGTGCAAGTTATCGGTCGTGGTCGCTCCGTGGCAGGCCAGACAGTTAAACTGAGTGCGATCGGCAGGGTTGTCATGGCAGTCAGCGCATGATGTCCACGTGCCGCTGTGGGCCCCGGATGCGATCGGGGAGTACAGGGCATCGTGATCGACGAAGTCTCCGGCCTCGCCGGTCGGGTGGCACAGGTAGCAGTCCTGACTATTATAGCTGTAACCCGGGATTCCGGCGTGGTCCTGGTCGGTATCGCTTCGATTATGTTCGTGACAGCCAAAGCAACTGAAATCCCGATAATCTTCCGGATTAATATGGCACGTGTTACAGTCATCCCATTCTCCCGCATGTTCACCGGAGAAAATGGGGAAGAAGGCGTCGTGGTCGGCCAGCAGGGCCGGGCGCCAGGAACTCATCTGATGGCATTCATCGCAATCGCTTGAGAAACCAGCGGCGACATGGTTGGGGCTGGTGACCTCGAGAAACAACTGCTGGTGGCATTCCACACAACGAGTTGTCTTAAACGAGAGATCGCCGCGCGGCAGTCCTTTGTGACAACTCTGGCAGTCGGCCAGGGCGTGCCTGCCCATCAGGGGGAAATTCGTTTCAGCGTGGATATCCTCGATGTTGAATACGGTGAAACCGTCGGTCGTGTGGCATTTGGCGCAATTGGCTCCCAGTTTGCCTTCGTGAAGGTCTTTATGACATGAGACACAGTCGGTGCTTATTATGGAAAAGTCTTTGAGGGTATGGCAACCCCGGCAATCGGCGTCGGCGTGACGACCGTCCAGAACAAACCCCACGCTGTCGGCGTGATCAAATCTGACACCGGACCATTCCTTTAATGAATGGCAGGCTTCACACTCGTAATTGATGTCTTCGTGAGGCATCTCCTGCGCCACAAGACAGGGGCAAATCAGGAGAAAAGGCAGTAACAAGGCGCGAAATTGCAGGCTGCACTTCATGGAATTCCTCTCGAGACGTGTATTGCCGCTTACCGAAGCGGCGGGAATCGCTCCATCCGGTTGTCCTATAGTAAATCTACGGGATGTTAAAAGTACAGGCAACAATTTTGTGACTTTCTTCACAACATCCTCTTGTGGCAAAGCTGCATAGATGTATTCGCCCCGTCAGTTTTTTTCAACCCTGATAGCTGACCGGCACGGGTGGATCCGGGGAGTCGTCCGGCACCAGTCATCCGACACATATCTTTGATTATCGACTTATGTCATAATAACTTGACAGCTGCTCGGGGACGCGGCAGGTTTTGAGAAATAGCTTGAATTAGCCCGACCTTTGGCTTACCTTCGCCCATGTGAATGTCGACCTGATGTAGTCTGCAAGAGGAATTATCCTTATCGTACGGGCAAAAAGAAACCCCCTTTATTGAAAACGGGAGACCAATCATATGCACTTCAAGTTACTCAGTGACCGGGACATGAAAGCGATCGATGCTCTCATCGACGATTTCGGCGGTGGTGAAGAAATCTGCAAAAAAATCGACCAGTTGCGTCAATATGAAACCAGAAAGAAACTGGCGGGTGACAAAGGGTACGGTCAGATGCTTGAGCAGGCCGAAGGATATGCCAGGGACTTCCCCAAGGTAGAGGACTTTGTCGAAAAAGAAAAAATCAAGGTCACCAAACCGGGTGTTTGCACCACCCAGGTATCGGGTTTTCAGGGGTCAGGCGTCACGCTTGACTGTATGCGGCGGGTGGCCCAGAACCAGGATGTACTTTTTCCCACGGAGATGATTTCGGTGGTCGCGCTGACGGATCATTACGTCTATTCCGGTGATCTGCTGGCGACACTGGCGATGTCGGAGAACATCATCAGGGCGAGCAAGTTCTGCTCCACGAACCTGATTGGCATACCCCTGCCGGAACACCGGTTTGCGCGGATCGAGAAGATAACCGCTGAAAAATTTGACCGTCGCGACCTGGGTGACGGCCTGAGTCAGTTGATTCTAAAAAACATGGGGACGGCTTTCGGGAATCTGGGCGGCGTTGAAGTCGGCGATAACAACCACCTGGTGTACCTGGACGGCATCACACGATCGGCCCTGGAGACCGGAGCCAACTTCTTTCTGAACCCGAGCTGGTCAACGATTGTGGCGGCATGCTATTACGGCAGACAGATACCGGCCATCACCTTCAAGATTTCGATGCTCCTGTCAACCCAGAACGCCGTTCAGTTCAGGATGCTGATGAATATCATCAAGGAGTATCTGCGTGACGACGGCACCACTCCGATTTACGAAATCAATATCGGTAACGCGGCCAGCCCGGAGACTTTTGTGCAGTGTGCCGAGGATTTGAAGGCCTCCGGGCTTCCCGATGTTTCCCTGACCGCTCACCTGCGGATCAATCCCGATCTGGGCATGGAGGATTTCGACTGGACCGATAAAGCCCACCAGGTTCTTGATACGGGCACCAACATCACTATCAAGTACGAGAGTGACGGTGAATCGCGTCCATATGATACGATGGAGGCCTATTTCCTGTCGGATCAGGAGCGGGACGCCAAAGCAGATTTGATTGGCGATGTAATATATCACAAGTGTATCAGGTGTGATAAGGATGCTCGTGAAATAATGCGCCGGGGGCACGAAGCCCGGTTTGCTGGAATTGCCTACAAGAAGTCATAGGATTGCAAAATGAAAGAATTGATGAGTCAATGGGACGGTACGGTCTATCCGGACCTGATCAGGAACATGCCGGAGGCGGACATTCCGATGGATGGTGTTCGGGGATGGATTCTGCAAAGCGGTGATCGTCAGGCGGTCTTTTTTGATATCGAACCGGTGGGAGAGGTTCCGCCTCATTCTCATTGCGCCCAGTGGGGGGTAGTGCTGGAAGGCGAGATGTCGCTTACCATCGGCGACGAAACCAAGACATACCGCAAGGGTGACTGGTACTATATTCCTGAGAACGTAGTGCACGGAGCGACCTTTCTGTCAAGGGTAAATGTTATTGACGTCTTCGATGCTCCTGATCGCTGGAAGGTAAAGTAAGTCAGAATGATTTGTGCCATACGGCGGGCTGGTGCCAGCCGGGATGGTCGTTGCCATTAAGGAGGATTAGTACGTGAAACTGTTACTGCT
Organism: Candidatus Zixiibacteriota bacterium; assembly: GCA_020348905.1. Lineage (GTDB taxonomy): Bacteria > Zixibacteria > MSB-5A5 > GN15 > FEB-12. Next base: position 565,405 of record CP070756.1, on the reverse strand, counting down.
GGGATTCGGGACGGTCGGTCAGGGGTTGGCCGAACTTCTTATAAACAAAGAAACGGAACTTCGAAAAGGATACGGTCTGGATATCCAGGTAGTAGGTATCTCAGATATGCTAAAGGGCAGCCTGCATAACCCGAAAGGCATTGATCTTCGTGCTGCCCTGGATCTGGCCAAAGCAGGTAAGATGATATCGGAACTTCCTGGCGCTTTTGACGGTGATGCCCTGGCTATGATCGAGCAATGCGAAGCGGACATGATGGTGGAAGCGACCTATACTGATATCAAGACGGGAGAACCGGCCACCTCTCACATCAGAACCGCCCTGGAGAAGGGTATGCATGTAACCACGACCAACAAGGGGCCGACGGCGCTATATTTCCAGGAGCTGAATGACCTCGCCAGGAGCCAGGGTGTGGAGTTTCTTTACGAGGGCACGGTCATGAGCGGCTCGCCCATGCTGAATCTGGCGCGCGAGACCCTGGCGGCGTGCACCATATCCGAGGTTAAGGGAATTCTGAACGGTACCACCAATTATATTCTTACCCGCATGGAAGAAGGCATGGGTTACGAAGATGCTCTCAAGAGAGCGCAGGAGCTGGGCTATGCCGAGGCGGTTCCCGATGCTGACGTTCTGGGCTGGGACGCTCTGGCGAAAGTAACGATCATCGCCAATGCCATGTTCGGCGTGAAGGCCAAACCGGATGATTTTCCCTGCCAGGGGATTACCGAGATTACCGCGGAAGCGATTGCCGACGCCAAAGCGCGCGGCAAACGATACAAACTGATAGGAAAGGTCTGGCGGGAGGGCAACTTGGTCAAGGCCAGTGTGGCTCCGGAAGAGGTTGATTTATCTCATCCGCTGGCCGGAGTGATGGGCGGCACCAACGCCATAACTTTTACAACTGATATCCTGGGCGACGTGACGATCGTCGGGCCGGGGGCGGGACGAGCCGAAACCGGATACAGTGCACTGATGGACATTATTCACGCAGGAGGTAAGCGATGAAGATGCTTCTGGACGGTCAGTGGGTTGACCGTGACAAGAAGATAGATGTGACCGACCCCTTTGATAACTCCCTGATCGACACGGTCCCGGCTGCCAGTTCCGATGACGTCGAGACCGCCCTGAGCGCTGCCGTCAAGGGTTTCGAGATTACCAAACGTATGACGGTTTATGAACGGGCCCAGATCCTTTTCAAGACAGCGGCGATAATCTCGGATAATCTCGAGGAGTTTGCTACGGTAATTGCTCAGGAGGGCTCGAAAACGATTACCGAAGCTCGTAAGGAAGCATCGCGTTGCGTCAACACCATCACGGCGTCGGCCGAGGAAGCCAAGCGCATTCTGGGAGAAACGATTCCATTCGACTCTTTCCCCGGTGGCGAAAAACGTCGCGGCTATTACTATCGTTTTCCGATAGGCGTCATCCTTGCTATCACGCCGTTTAATGATCCGCTTAACCTGGTGGCGCACAAACTCGGTCCGGCCATCGCCGCCGGTAATTCGGTCATTCTCAAGCCGGCAACAGTCACACCGTTGTCAGCGATAAAACTGGTCGAGGCTATGGTCCAGGCGGGTCTACCACCTCAGGCAATACAGGTTATCACCGGCTATGGACATGAGATTGGAGATGCCCTGGTGTCCGATGAAAGGGTTCGGATGATCTCGTTTACGGGGGGCGTAGAAGCGGGTAAACATATCGCCAAGATCGCGGGCATCAAGAAAATCGGCATGGAGCTTGGGTCCAATTCGCCAGTAATCGTCTGGAAAGATGCGGATATTGATCCGGCGGTGGAGTCATGTGTGTCGGGAGCGTTCTGGGCAGCCGGTCAGAATTGTATCGGGGTGCAGCGACTTTTGGTCCACAGGGAGATCTATGACGAGTTCAAGAAGAAGTTCGTTGCGGCCACGAAGAAGTACAAGATCGGCGACAAGCTTAAGGACGATACCAATATGGGTCCGATGATCACGGAGGCTGAGGCCATCCGGGTCGAGAAGTGGGTTGAGGAGGCCAAGCACAAAGGAGCGAAAGTCCTTACCGGCGGTAAGCGTCAGGGGGCGCTGTATGAGCCAACGGTGCTTGAAAACGTCCCCAAGGATATCACCATTCACTGCGAAGAGGTTTTTGGGCCCACGGTGAATCTTTACTCGATAGATGATCTCGATGAGGCTATTGAGGAGGCCAACTCGCTTCCTTACGGCCTGCTGACGGCGATATTCACCAGTAATGTAGACGTAGCTTTCAAGGCTTCGTACGAATTGGATTGCGGCGGGGTGATGATAAATGATTCCACAGACTACCGTCTGGATTCGATGCCGTTCGGAGGCGTCAAGTATTCAGGGCTTGGACGCGAAGGATTGAAGTTTTCGCTTCAGGAGATGACCGAACCGAAAGTAGTCTGTTTTTACCTGCCGCAAATTTGAACGGTAAAGTGACGGTCGGGTCCTGACCGGGCCCGGTCGATGAAAAGTCATTCAGCGGTTGTGGGAAGTGGACCATGCCGCCATCAGCATTGCTCGCTATAAAGAATCTCTCAATCTCGGTCAACGACCGCTTGCTTTTCGAAGGTCTGTCTTTGTCTGTGCGGCCGGGGGAAGTGGTGGCCCTGGCGGGAGGCAACGGCTGCGGGAAATCAACCCTGCTCAACCTGATTATGTCGCGCACCGGCCCGGGCCGGTATGAATTGAGTGAGGAAGCCTTTTCCGTCGAGGGACACGTGAGTATCCCGGCGGGAACCACAGTGGCATACGTGTCACAGGTGCCCGGCGACCTGGCTGATTCGGTTATCAAGCGTGACAAGGACTGGACAGCGTCGCGTGTCCGACTGTGCCGTGAGTTCGACCTGACCACTGATGACCAGGCGCTGGATCATCTGTCAGGCGGCGAGCTGCAGAAGCAAGCACTGGTCACTGTTCTGGCCGGTGAAGCCGATCTGTATCTTTTGGATGAACCTACCAACTACCTTGATATCACCGGCATTACCGCTTTTGAGTATCATGTTGCGCGTTTGAAGAGGAATCGAAAGGGAATTGTGCTGGTTACCCACGACCGGGCTCTTGCCGACAGCTTTGCCGATCGGACGGTCTTGATTTCGCAGCAGGGTATATTCTCCACGGTCGGAGGTGTCAGTGCCGCCAGAGTTCTGGAGGAGTCCAGTTTTGACTCGCGCCGGGCCAGGGCAAGGGAAATTGGCAGGAAGATCGAGCAACTTCAAGCCGACGTTCGCGCCAAGGCGGGCTGGTCAGCGGTCAGCGAAAAGCGAAAAATTGGTGGTGGGATGAGCCGACCGTACTATGGAAAGCTCTCCAAGAAGATGGCCGCACGGGCTAAAGCGGTTCAGCGCCGGGTTGACCGGGAGATTGAAGAACTGGCCCGAACGAAGCCCTTCGTTCCCAAAAAACTCAGCCTGAGCTTTCCCAGGTACAAAGTTGCTCATCGCGATGTATTTCATCTGCGCGAGGTAGATTTCGCCTATCCGCCGGGAATTTCGACAACCCGCGACAAACAAGATAGACGGGTTATCCGGAAATTGACATTTTCGGCGACAACAAGGGACCGGTATTGCCTGATGGGTAAGAACGGTTCCGGTAAGACTACAATCGTGAAGCTTATTGAGGGGGCGCTGGCACCTGTGAGCGGGACGGTGTCCACCAACACCGGGGTCAGAGTGGCAAGCATTCCTCAAAAGTTGGATGCCTTCTTTGCGCGACCGATACTGCTGGATAACTTTCGGGATTGCGGTTTGAATGAATCGGCCATAAGGCAGCATCTGGGATCGGTGATGATCAGGAAGGATAAGGTGAGCGAGCCGATCGAGAATTTTTCCCGCGGTGAGTTGATGCGGGCGGCAGTGGCGAAATGCATACTGCTTCGGGCAGAATTTCTGCTGCTGGACGAGCCGACCTCGAATTTGGATATTGAATCGATTGAAGTGCTGGAAAAGATCCTCAACGATTTCCAGGGTGGATTTCTGGTTATCACTCATGACCGGCAGTTTGCGACCAACGTGGCCGATGAGCTTTACATGGTGGAGGACGCTGGACTTTGTCTGATATGACTCAAGCTTTAACAGTCCTGGCCGGGCGCGGGCGCGAAACCAGGACTTCTCTGATGGCTTTGCCCAGTTTCTGCATGGTATACGGCTTTTTTACATACCTGGTTACGCCGAGTCTTTCTGCTTCCCTTACGCGGTCGGTTTGAGAAAAGCCGCTGACTATGACTGCCCGCTGCTGAGGGTGCATCTTGATAATCTCCCGGTAAGTGTCGAGGCCGTCGAAATCCGGTTCCATGATCATGTCAAGAACGATAACATCGCAAGTATTGTCTTTGAGGTACTCGACCGCTTCGTGACCGTTCGCTACCGAGGTTGTGTGGTATCCGAGGCTGCCGAGGAGGGTCACGGCCAGGTCTCGTTGTTCCTGCACGTCGTCGACAACCAGCACCTTCTCATCTCCTTTGATGTCGTAAATAGGTTTTTCGGCTCCGTCGATAGCGGTCATTTCTATGGCCGGCAGGTAAATGATGAAGTCCGATCCTTTGGTTACTTCGCTCTTGACATCGACGTAACCGTTGTGATCCTTAACCACCGCGTAAACGACCGACAATCCCAGCCCGCTACCGCTCTTGCCCAGCTTCTTCTTCGAGAAGAAGGGGTCGAATATGCGTTTCGTGTCGGCTTCGTCGATGCCGATGCCGGTGTCGCTCACGGTCACGATATTGTAGCGACCGGGCTCGATGTTATTGTATCCGCTGTAAAGTTGGTCCAGATACCGGCACTCGGTCTTAACCGTCAGGGTCCCGCCATCGGGCATGGCATCAAGGGCATTTATGACCAGGTTCATAATGACTTTGGACAGGTGAGTGTCGGAGCCGTAGACATAGGGGATACCGGTGTCGATCTGAACATCGGCAATGACCCTGGGGTATCTTGCTTTCTGGCGGGCGAAATCGGTGGATTCCAAATAGGATGTAACAATCCGGTTTATGTCCGTGTGGGCCATTTCATAACGTCCGCGCCGACCCATAGTCAGCAGGTCCTGTACTACTTCGGCAGCACGCTTGGCCGATTCTTCGATCTTGGCAATCTGTTCTGTGACCGGATTGTCGGGCGGAAGTCTGCGCTTGATGAGCTCGGGGTATCCAACCAGAGGTCCCAGAATGTTGTTGAGATCGTGGGCCACGCCGCCGGCGAGGACCCCCAGCGATTCCATCCGCTGGGCGTTGGCCAGTTTTTCACGCAGGAGCTGCCCTTCTTCTTGGGCTTTTTTCAATTCGGTTATGTCGGTGAATACGCCAACCGTGCCCACTACGTTTCCTCTTTCGTCTGTGTACGGGGCCGCCGAGATAGACACCTCTCGTTCCTGACCGCTCCTGGTCTTCACAGTCAGTTCGTACCTGCTGCGATGTTTTCGCAGCCGATGCTGCGTTTCGGCCATGACCAAATCCATGTCCTTTTCCACAACGATCCGGCGCAGATTAAGTCCCTCCAGTTCACCTCTATCATAGCCCAGGATGTGGCAGGCCGCCGGATTAGCGAAAACCACGGTTTCATATATGTCTACCTTCATCACTCCGTCGCGCATCGTTTCGATCAGGGTGCGAAGGTCCTGTTCCGAGTTGCGAATGACCATCTCGGCCTGTTTGCGCTCAATGGCCATGGCAATGTGGCCCGACACGAAAGTCATCAGGTCCATATCGCTTTCCTTGTACAGGGTCGGGTCACTGTAACTCTGTACCGTAACGACGCCGATGACGCCGTGCGGTGTCTTGAGGGGAACCCCCAGCCAAATGGGCGAAGGGCTCCCGACCAGGGTAATTTCGCCCCTTTCCTCGAGCTCCTGGTGCAGTTTGTCGTCGACCAGGAGGGGTTGCCCTGTTTTACGGACGTAGTCGGTAAGGCTCTTTTTGAGCTGTTCCGGTTTCAGGTCGGTACCATCCTCGTACTCGTCCACCAGATACGGAAAGGTGTACATATCCGCTTCGGCATCGTAGAGTGCGACATAAAAGTTGGTGGTATCGATTAGCGTGCCCAGGATTTCATGGATGGTCTTGAGCAATTCTTCGAGGTTGTTTGAGAGGTTGGTGGCCTCGGAAATTTCGAAGAAAGCGGCCTGGATCTTTTCCATTCTTTTGCGTTCGGTGATGTCGTACAGGGCTCCCTGCACGAAATAAGGCTGGCCGTCGGCGCCGCAGATATTTTGAGACAGTTCGTGTATCCATCGCTCCTGCCCCGACTTATGACGGATGCGGTATTCCCTTTCGACGGAGTAGTTGGGGACAGCGGCTATCTTGTGGGCGGAATCTTCTATTTTGGGCCAGTCCTCCGGAAGAATGATCTGATCCCAGCGAGGACTTCCGGAAATGAGCTCTTGTTCAGTGTAGCCCGTGATTTCCTCGGCGGCGCCGTGGAAGAATAGGGGTACCCAGTCCATGCGGGCGCGGTAAGCGACGCCCTGGAAGTTGGTGACGAAGGAGCGGTATTTTTCCTCGCTCTCTCGCAAGGCATGCTCCACCTGAGCCCGTTCCAGAGCGGTTGATAACATTTCACCGACGATGGTAAGAAGTGTTATGTGGTCTTCTGACCAATTCTTCTGCTGTCGGACCGAGTCGAGGCCAATAAACCCTTGAACCTCGCCATGGCGTATCATGGGTACACAGACTACCGACTGAATGCCCTCGCGGACGAATTCATTTTTTTCGGCAGCGGCTTCGTCGGGAAGGTCGTCCACCCGGGGAACGGTGAAGGCCTGCCCCTGACTCATCAGGTTGAGCGAATAGGCGAAGGCCTTAACCGGGACGTTCTGCAGGTTGTCCATTTGCGGTTCGATACCATCGGTGCACCACTCATGAGTGTTACTCATAGTTGTCTGATCGCGAGAATTCTGGAAGACGTAGCACCGATCGGCGCCCGCGAATTCACCCACCGTCTGGACGGCATAGATGATATTACTTTCAATCTCTTCCGGGCGCAGCCTGATGAAGCGCGAGGACAGGGAGGTAATTACCCGTTCGAATTCCAGCCGGTAGCGAAGCTCTTCATGGGCCAGCTTCCGGTCAGTAACATCGCGTACGGTCAGGATGACGAGCCGTGGTCTTTTCTTGTGATCGTTGATCAGCGTGGCGCTCAGTTCACCTACGAAACTGGTGCCGTCTGCTCGCAGCATGCGATATTCGACAGCCGGCAGGGGGGCAAGTTCCAGGCGCTGCTTGAAGTTCTCTTTGGCTCGAGTGTGATCGGCCGGATCCATCAGGGAAAGGGCTGATTCGCCGATGATCTGGTCCTCTGATTGGAAGCCAAAAAGACTCAGACCGTGCGGTGAGATGAAGGTTATGATACCGTCAGGGTCGGTCATCAGTACGGCATCCGGGGTGGTGTCAAGCAAGTTGCGGTACAGCACACCGGGATCGGCGCGATAGGGCTCCTGCCGACTTCGGCGTAAGAGAAGCCATTCCATATACAAGCCGGTAAGCGCGAAAACAGTGGTTATGATTATTCGTGGATGGAGGCTGCCGGCCGACAGTCCCAACAGGGTATTGAGGAAGGAGTTATCGGGAGCACGATAATATTCGACAAATGAAGAAGATATCCACGCAGCCGTCGCCAGCAAGAAACCATCTACCATCAAACCGGCCAGTTGCGTTGTCCGGTTCACGCTCTTCTTGGTCATTAGCGAACCCACATGATCTCCGATCCTCAACAAATCTATGGTCAGACCGTCCTCGCCGGTGGGCCGTTAATCGGTGCCACTAGATAGCATCGCCTGGCGATCACAGCCTGGATTCCGGCCAGACCGCTCTTGCCGGGTCTTTATGCAGAAATCGACTTTCGTGCAGAAAACTTTATGTCACCTATCGGTTTACTTGCCAAGTGCTGCCGCTGCAACGCGGCCAATTCAAAAGTGCAGCGAGTAGCTGTGCATCTTTTGCACAGTGAGCCGGTTAACCCGCTTGCCTTATGTGCTGAGGTGTCCCCGGGCCGAACCAGGCGTCCTTTTGGCTTGAAAATTCACCAATCGGTTCGTACCTTCACCGTAACCGGCATCGCTTGTGACCGGAAAAGCAGATTATGTGTGAAGCCAAAAAGATAGTCATTATCTCCGACGGTACCGGCAAGACGGCTGAGCGGCTCATGGATGCTGTCCTGGCACAATATGCCGCCAACGAAGTTGGCTATTCCCTGGTTAATACTTACCAGCAGGTACGAGACAAGAAGACCCTCGACAAGATCCTGATGGACATAGACAGTGATTATCTGGTTATATTTTCCATCATTTCGGAGGACCTGAGCAAGTATTTTCATGAGCAGTTGGCCGAGCGCTGGATTCTTCACCTCAATGTTCTGGAGCCAATGCTCAACACCATGTCTAAGTTCCTCGGGGTTCATCCTGATTACCAGCCCGGATTACTGCAAAAGATTGACGATAAGTATTACCGCAAGGTTGATGCCATTGGATATACTGTCGAGCACGACGATGGCCGCGGCGCTATGATTGAAGAGGCCGACATTGTGTTGGTAGGACTCTCGCGAACCTGCAAGACACCAATCGCTATGTACCTGGCATGTAACCACGGCATCAAGGTGGCCAATATCCCGATAGTTCGCGATCCGACCATGGAAGCCAACCTGCTGGCTCGATTGGAGCCTTTGAATCAGAAGATCGTTTTCGGCTTGATGATGCATCCGGAGGTGCTCGCCCACGTAAGGGAAGAACGCCTGCTTTTTTTGGCCAAAACCGCTCCGCAGCAGG
>CP070756.1:550394-556560 GCA_020348905.1 Candidatus Zixiibacteriota bacterium | reverse complement strand
TCAGCTGGTTAGAGCAGCGGAATCATAATCCGCGTGTCCGGGGTTCAAGTCCCTGCACCGCTATTATTTTTTATCCTGCCTCCATGCCCGCGTAGACCGGGGCAAAGGTACTATCTGCTTACCAGAGAGATAGGTCGACCTGACGCTCCTGGTGAACCCACCAGAATTCTTGCCAAGAAACAGATATTCTCAATCAACAAACTTGCGCCGGTGCGTAATTTTATTAATGTTGCGCAATGTTCAGGGTGGAATCTTAACATATGTCGGCTAACGCCCGGCTAATATTGGAAGACGGCAGCGTTTTTGAAGGCGTCGGTTTCGGCCATCAGGCACCGACGGCCGGCGAAGTCGTTTTCAATACGGGCATGGTCGGCTACCCCGAAGCCCTCACCGATCCCTCCTATAAAGGCCAAATTCTGGTTCTAACTTACCCCCTCATAGGAAATTACGGCGTTCCAACGGCACGATGCGATAGTTTCAACCTTCCGCTCGGATTCGAGTCGGATAAGATCCAGATCTCCGGCCTGATTGTCTCCGAGCAGTCCCACTGCTTCAGCCACCATAACGCCCATCAGAGTCTCGGCCAGTGGCTGGCCGAGCAGGGTATTCCAGCTGTCTCAAACATCGACACCCGTGCCCTGACCAAGCGGCTCCGGCAGCAGGGTTCAATGCTGGGCAGGATAGACATCAACCGCGAACAAACTGAGTTCTTCAATCCCAATCTTACCGACCTGGCCTCGCTGGTCAGTGTGAAGGATCTCACCTGGCTGGAAGTGACTACTGCCGACAAATCCGGCGATAATCCGACGGTGGTAGTCATAGACTGCGGATGCAAGGCATCGATCGTTCGCAGCCTGGTCAGCCGGGGTCTCAATGTAATGCGGGTCCCGTACGATTATTACTTTCTTAATATCAAGTTCGACGGCCTGGTAATCTCGAACGGTCCCGGTGATCCGAAGATGCTGCAGGCGACGATCAGAAATGTCCGGCATGCGCTGGCGGTAGGTAAACCGATTCTGGGTATCTGCCTGGGTAATCAGCTTCTGGCCAGGGCAGTTGGGGCAGAAACCTATAAGATGAAATTCGGGCATCGCAGTCAGAATCAGCCATGTCTGGAAATGAAACCATCATCCGGAAGAAACATCGCCCTTACCGGCCGCTGCGTGATAACATCGCAAAACCACGGTTACGCGGTTCGCGAGGAGGGTTTGCCGGAGGACTGGACCGTCTGGTTTAAAAATGCGAATGACGGGACGGTGGAAGGTATCCGACACATCAGCAAGCCGTTCGTAGGAGTGCAGTTTCACCCCGAGTCAAACCCGGGGCCGGAAGACACGGGCTGGATATTCGACGATTTTGTACGACAGGTCCAGAGATAGACATGGCGAAACTCAAAAACGCACATTTAGTCAAATCGGTACTGGTCCTGGGCAGTTCGGCCCTAAAAATTGGCGAGGCCGGCGAGTTTGATTATTCCGGGAGCCAGGCTATCAAGGCGCTCAGAGAAGAGGGTATCGGTACCATCCTGATCAATCCCAATATCGCCACCATCCAGACCTCGGAGCAGTTTGCTGACGAAGTCTACTTTCTGCCGGTGACACCGGAGTTTGTCGAGAAGGTCATCGAGAGCGAACGCCCGGACGGCATTCTCCTGGGGTTTGGTGGTCAAACGGCGCTCAACTGCGGCATAGAACTCTATCGCCGGGGAGTGCTTGAGCGAAACGGCGTGCAAGTTCTGGGGGCGCCGATCGAGTCGATTCTGGATACCGAAGACAGGCAGAGGTTCATCTCCAGGTTGGGAGAGATTGATGTAGACGTCCCCAGGAGTCAATCCACCACGTCGGTGAGTGAGGCGATTGAAGCGGCCGGTAAGATTGGCTACCCCTGCATGGCGCGGGGAGCTTTTGCGCTCGGAGGACTTGGCTCGGGCATCTGCCGCAGTGAAGACGAACTGTGTTCGCTGGCGGAACGAGCTTTCGCGCATACCAGTCAGCTCCTGATCGAAGAGTACCTGGAAGGCTGGAAAGAAATTGAATACGAGGTCGTCCGCGACAGCCACGACAACTGTGTTACGGTGTGCAACATGGAAAACCTCGACCCGATGGGAATTCATACCGGTGAGAGCATCGTAGTCGCTCCGAGTCAGACGCTCAATAACGATGAATATCAGATGCTTCGCAATACAGCCATTGGGGTGGTGCGCCATCTCGGTATCGTCGGGGAGTGTAACATCCAGTATGCCCTGGCTCCCGACTCGCGTCAGTACCGTGTTATTGAGGTTAACGCTCGTCTCTCGCGCAGCTCGGCCCTGGCCTCCAAAGCGACAGGATATCCGCTGGCGTTTGTGGCGGCCAAGCTGGCACTGGGTAAGTCACTGACTGAGGTCAAGAACTCGGTTACGCAAAAGACCTGGGCCTGTTTCGAACCCGCTCTCGACTACGTCGTTGTCAAGGCGCCAAGATGGGACCTGAAGAAGTTCCCCGGAGCATCGGAGAGGATTGGCTCGGCGATGAAGTCGGTGGGCGAGGTTATGGCTATCGGGCGCAAGTTCGAAGAGGCCCTGCAGAAAGCCATGCGTATGCTCGAAACCGGAGCGCGGGGAGTGGTACTGAACAATGGCATTAGGTTCGGTGACCTGCCTCAATCGCTGCAAGAACCAACAGAACAACGGATATTTGCGATCGCGGAAGCGATCAAGGCAGGAATGTCGATCGATGAGATTCACCGGATTACCAACATCAACAAGTGGTTTATTGAGAAAATCGCCAACCTGACAGCGATTGAACAGAAACTTCGGACAGCGGGATCAGAGGGGCTTACCAGCGACCTTCTGCTCGAGGCAAAGAGGTTCGGGTTCAGCGACGCCCAGATTGGCGTCGCCATTGGACAGGAAGAAGTCGATGTTAGCCGGAAGCGCCGGGATCTGGCAATACGGCCGTGCGTGAAACAGATTGATACCCTGGCGGCGGAATACCCGGCCCGGACCAACTACCTCTACCTGACGTATAATGGCTCGGAGGATGACGTCGAGTTCGGAGAAGAGGGAATCGTAATGATGCTTGGCCCCGGAGCATATCGTATTGGAAGCTCGGTTGAGTTCGACTGGTGTTGTGTTAATGCTGTTCGCACGTTGCGTGAACTGGGTTACCGCACCCTGATGGTGAACTACAACCCGGAGACAGTGAGCACCGATTACGACGAGTGCGACCGGCTGTATTTCGATGAATTGTCGTTTGAAACGGTTTCCGAGATTTATGACAAAGAAAAACCGGTCGGAATGATCTTGTCAATGGGGGGGCAAATTCCCAACAGCCTCGCTATGAAATGTCATACAGCCGGTATGAGGGTACTGGGGACCTCTCCCTGCCATGTTGATCAGGCGGAAGACCGGCATAAGTTTTCCAGCTTGCTGGAACAGATGAAGATCCCTCAGCCTGCCTGGCGGGAATTGCGGTCACTTGACGAGATACGCGAGTTTGCGGATAAAACGGGATATCCGGTCATCGTCCGACCATCGTATGTTTTGTCCGGGGCCGCGATGGCCGTGGCAGGTAATGACGAGGAGCTGGAATCCTACCTGGAAAAAGCGGTGAGTGTTTCACCGGACCATCCGGTAGTGGTGAGCAAGTTTATCGAGAATGCCAAGGAAGTTGATATCGATGCCGTAGCCCGTGACGGCAAGCTGGTCTGCTGGGCAGTTTCGGAGCACGTGGAGAACGCCGGAGTGCATTCGGGGGACGCCACGCTGGTTCTTCCGCCGCAGAGGACCTATCTGGAAACGATGCGGCAGATAAGGAAAGTCAGCACGGAGATTGCCAGTAGCCTTTCGATTAATGGACCGTTCAATATCCAGTTTCTGGCCAAGAATAACCAGGTGATGGTGATAGAATGTAACCTTCGCTGCTCGCGAAGTTTCCCGTTCGTTTCAAAGGTCCTCAAGCGCAATTTTGTCGATGCCGCGGTGCGGGTAGTCATGGGGCATCCGGTCCAGAAAACAGACCAGTCGTTTCTGGAGCTTGACTACGTCGGAGTCAAGGCCCCCGAGTTTTCGTTCAGTCGCCTCGATGGTGCCGATCCTACCCTGGGAGTCGAAATGGCCTCGACGGGAGAGGTGGCCTGCCTGGGGTGGGACTTCGATGAAGCGTTTCTGAAAGCACTGATTTCGGTGGGGTATCGGTTTCCCCTCAAGAGTGTTCTGTTATCCACCGGCCCGATTGAAAGTAAAGCGGCGTTTATCGAAGGCGCTTCGTGTCTGCGAAATCTGGGCGTTGAGTTCTATGCCACTGGAGGGACGGCTGAGTTCATGACGCGGTATGGCTTTCAGGTGAGCGTGCTCCGCTGGCCGCTCGAAGGCGGGTCGCCGAACGCACTGGACCATATCAAGGACGGAAAGATTGACCTGGTTATAAACATCCCGAAGGACTATCGCAAGGAAGAGTTGACCAACGACTATCTTATCCGTCGCACGGCGGTTGATTTTGGCGTACCGCTTATCACCAATCTTCAACTGGCGCAAAGGCTGGCCGAGTCCCTAGGCAGGGTTCCACTGGATAGGCTGGAAATACACAGTTGGCACAAGTACGGCGGAGAAATGTAGAGTGCCGCATTTCTGACAGTCAGATTTGATCCTGGAGCGAGTGGGGAGTGATCATTATCCGGTGCCGGAAACGTAAGGAACGATCACCAACACAAATCCGACCTTAATTACCTCCAGCCGGGTGTAATAATACGGTTCGGTGCCGGTCGCAATAGTGTGATACCGGTCCTGATCGACGAAGATGCGTGCTTTCTTCCCTTCTGTCGATAGGATGATCAGAGTCGTAGACCCAGTTCGGTGCGGATCTCGACTGATTCGAGTTCGTCGTCATAGTACTGACGAATGTTACCGGACAGGTAATACCTGCGACCGAAACGGTAGTTGGCGTTGAGGTCGGCATAATAGTAACTGGTTTTGTTATCTCCGACCATGTAGATGTAAGAGGAACCGGTCAGGTTCAGCGTCAGTTTCCGAAGCAGGGGGAATCGATAACGGACCATCGGACGATACCCGGTGGTGAACTGGGTCTCGACGACATGCATAGACAGGGTCACCGAATGACGATTCATCGGGAAGCGGTTTATCCGCAGCAGACCTGATACGAAACGGTTATCATCCGGTAACCCTTCGCGGAACCTTATCCCAGCGTGGCCGCGGAAATAGAAGCGGTCAGCGAATCGCCAATTGAAACCGGCCTTGATGCCCTGGTGTACGTCGTCGTTGAACAGGCTATCGGGCGTGTCTATCAACTCAAAATACCGGATGTTCTTGCGCGCATCGTAAGAGACGAACAGCGACGCCTGTTCGGTAATATTAACAGTTGCGTTGGCGTAATAGTTGGTGAAGGTTAGCCGCTCTCCGGCGCGAACATAGCGCCAGTCGCGGTTGAGGTCTACTTCAACCGACTGGTACAGCGACAGCAAACCTTTCCTGGAATATGTTCCCTGAAGGTAGAGAAAGTCGCGGCTGACGGTTTCCTTGTCATACTCGGTTGACAGGGCGGTGGTTAAAGCCAGTCGTTGTGTTGAATAGTCGCCGGTCTCGAACGACGCGAACAGGCCGAACTTGCGCCGGTCGAAATCCGGTTCCGAAGAGACCCGATCGGGCACAGTACCGCCGGCCAAGCCCAGCTTGAAATTCCGGTGGATCGAATGAGCGAAATAACCACCGTCGATATAGCCTACGCCTCTTACGTAGGGTGAGAGGACTCTTCCGACGGCCCATTCCGTGCGAGCGCCTTCCACTTCGTGGAAAAGGCCCAGTTCGTAAACTTGATGGACCCAGTCATCGGTATCCTGCCCGGCATATAGCGAACTTGAACGATGATACAGTCGCGTTCGATGACGTAGTTTCAGTTCAAGGTCGGTACCGCCCACGTTGGTAAGGGCCAGTCGGGTTCTAATTCCCGGCTGAGTTCGATTTAAGTCCGAATCGGTCATGTCCATGCGAGCGAAATTTTCGATGGAGACCGACCCTTTAAGGCGGCTGGGTTTTTTTGTCTCGGAGGAAGTGGTAACTGCCACGGTTTCCATCGCCCGGGGAACTGGTGCTGACACCGACGCTGCCATTGTCACCATCGGCGCGGTCAGTCGCTCGACGTCGGCCAGGCAGCATGCCACGTCGCCTACC
>CP070756.1:534700-550294 GCA_020348905.1 Candidatus Zixiibacteriota bacterium | reverse complement strand
TGGATGCTGTGTAGTTTGGCACTGTGCGTCGCTATGGTCTGCTTTGTGGCAGGACCGGTGATTGCTTCCGATCCTTGGGGCGATGGCTGGCCGGGGAATGGTTCCGGTGGCGGATCCGGTGGCGGTGGAAAGATTATTGGCAGCGCTATCCCTGGCTACAACTACAACGGCCGCGCCGAACTTGATGAACACCCCTGGACCGGTCCGCCAGGAAACGGCGGCGGCAACTCCGGCGGTGGCGGTAAGACTATTGGCAGCGCTATCCCTGGCGACAACTACAACGGTCGCGCCGAACTTGATGAACACCCCTGGGTCGATCCGCCAGGAAAAGGCGGAGGTGGCTCCGGCGGTGGTGGCAAGATAAACGCCAACATCGCACCGGGCCAGATTTGGTTCAGGCTGGATACATGGAAATTAGTGCTGCTCGGTCTTCGCTGACGCTACGTGATTCGATTTGCTTCGTATAGACCGGCAGCTTATTAAATGCAACATATCCTCACCAACTTCATCGAAGGTGCGCCACGGCGCACCTTCGATTTTACATTTTGAACCTCAATTCTTGACAAAAAAGCCTATTTTTGTTAGTTTTATCGCATTGGGGAGGATGGTCTATCTTCCTTAACCATCCACGTGCGGTAATAAAGCAGGGCTGTACTAACATTTTAATCAGTGGCACATCCCACTAAACTTGGGAGGCAAGTGCATGAAGGGTTCGAAGTTGGCAACCTTGACCCTGTTGCTGCTGTCGTTGTTCTGTTTTTTCGCCGCCCCGGCTGTTGCTGACGGCACAACAGTCGATCAGACGAAGAATCGGAATGGACAATCCGGCAGCACCGTTTTCACAGCCGTGGAAGACCCCGGCGGCCAGAACTCAACCGGTATTCCCCCGCACGGCGACGACTGGGGTGGATGGGGCAACAAGCCGGGAGAGGCTAATCGGGGTAAAGGTCAGCCACCACACGGCACGGGGTCAGACCTGTCGACGATTGATGCATGGATGATGGCGATAAAAGCTGCCATCCTGTAGCATTCGTTTGCGTGCTGACAATGGGATTGACCCGTGGGCGTTTCATGTTCGGATAAATTCACTGCGGTGACTTGATGAACGCTGTGGAACTCTTGCTCAAGCGGGTCGATCTCAATGATTCTTGAGCCGTTGACTGCCCAGAAGTCAGTCAGCGGCTCTTGCGGGGCTTAAGATGTCCCGATAAATGGGAGACGTATGGGCGCAAGAACTGCCTCAACGTGCTTTTGGCGAAGTTACTCGCAGAAGCTACGCCGCAGAAAATATACCTTGACTTTTTTGTTGATGGTGGCTACTATTAAGTGACCAAAACCGCACCCTGAGAAAGCAGGACCTTATAGGTTTTCTTTATGCTCCGTAGCAGATATTGCGTTGGTATCATCTTGGAGACTGAACGATGAGAAGTATGAGGAAAGCAATCAGCCTGATTTTGCTAGTGTCGCTCTGCCTCTGTTTCTTTTCCACTCCGGCGCTGGCGGATAATCCTTGGACCGAGGATCCACCCCGCAAGCGTGGCGGCGGTTCCGGAGCACGCACTGATTTCGATCCCGACGGTAAGCGGGAGCAGGCTGACGTAGTGCTGGACCTCTCAGGCATGTCAATTGATATCTCAGTCAGATTTGCCTTAATGATTGAACAGGTGTGCGGGCCGTCGGCGGCTGAGATCAGCCAGTCGGAGACACATATCAGTGACTGTATGCTTGGGATGGGCCGGTGTAATCCGGGCCAAGACGACACTCGGTAAGCGACAAAAGATGCACTAATTTGACATTGAATGCGTTGTGAAATAGAGGAAACGGAGATATGAAAAGGTTAAAGAAAGCAGCCGGTTTTGCGTTGCTATTATCGCTGAGCCTTTGTCTTATCTCGTCGCCAGCTTTAGCTGACAATCCCTGGACTGAAGATCCGCTGCAGTTGCAGCTGGGCAGGGATGACAGTGGTGGCTCTCCGGGACCCGGTCGCCAAACGGAGGGAGACGTCCAGTCCAGACCTTACCAAACGTCGTCACCTTCCTTTATTCGGGATGTTTCCTACCGGGTATTGCTACTGATGGGCTTTGGAGATGATCTTGCCGGTGAAAGACAAGGATGGATCGAACCGGTGAAGGGGACGGAATCGGAATCAAGAGTGAACCTGGGTCAAAAGAAAGATTAGGTAATCAGGACTAAAAGAACTATTTTGCCAATACATAACTGAAGAAAAATGCGTCTCTCTTCGCCGAAAGTGTCTATTGACAACCGCCTCCTGGCAATAGAGGAGTACTTAAGGCAACGCCGCTACCGCGAGGCCTTACCCGAACTCGCGAAACTCAATGAGTCTGAGTTCGAAGCCAGGGATTACGAGCTCGGCATGTACTTGCTTCTGCGTGCCGACTGCCATCGCTTCGAAGGTAACTACCGTTCAGCTATCGAGGATGGCCTGCGATCTGCGAAGCTGTTGGCGAATTCCCCTCTCAATCTACGATACGGGCAAATTCAGCTCGTTTTGTGCAGGTCGTATATCACGGTCGGCGAGATGAAGAATGCGGAGATTAGAGGAGTTGACTCGCTGGCGGCATTCCGGAGAGCCAACTACAAGCCAGGTCAGGTGGAAGCCCTGAACAGCCTGGCCCGAATAGCGTACATGAGGTCTGACTATCACGAGGCAGTCAGGATTCTCGATGATGCACTCGAGTTGGTCGATGACGATGAGGAACAGAAGGTTATGCTGATTTCAAACCTCGGTCGTCTGCGGGCTCACACCGGAGAGTGGCCACAAGCCGAGCAACAACTTGCCGAGAGTCTTGAATTCTTCGAGAACAAGGGACGCGAGATTTATCAGTCCGGCCTTCTGCTGACGATGGGTGAATTGTGCACCCGCGAACGAAAATTTGTGTTGGCCAAACGTAACCTCGACAGGGCCCTGGAAATAATCAGTCGTCTGGAGCTCAAGCGCGAAAAAGTCATCTACCTTGAGTACGCCGGTAGGTTGGCTCTCGCTAAAGGCGACACTTACCGGGCCAAGTCCCTTCTGGAAAGTGCCTATGAGAGAGGTATGCTTCTAGCCCCTGACTCGGCCCTGGTGGTACAGTCAGCCCGGTCGCTGGCCGAAGTCGAACTGAAACTGGACAATGTTGACAGTGCCATGAAATACGGCCAGAAAGCGCTTGACGTTTCCTTGAGAGTGGGGGAGAAGATTGAGGTTGGGCTCTCGCGACGAGTCATAGGCCAGACTTTCGCGGCCAGGAACGACTACGCAGAAGCATTGGATAATGCGTGTCAGGCGGTCGAAATAACCCGCGAGGTTGGCGATCCTCTCTTTTATGCCATGACCCTGTTGGCCATGGTGGATATAATGATCAGAGCCGAATGTGCCAAACATCAGGAGATCAGGGACCAATTTGACAAGGCCCGGGCGCTGTTTGAGAAGCTCGACCTTGACTACTGGGTCGCCGAGGTTGATTTCCGCGCAGGAGTATTCTCATGCCGTTGCGGAAACCTGGCCAGCGGATTCGAGCAACTGAGTCGAGCCGAAAGGGCCTTCGTGGCCCAAAATGAGAAGAGCAAGGCACGGGCGGTTAACAAGTTCCTCAATAGTCTCGCCGAGCAGGCTGTTGCTCGATCCATATCTCAAGAGAACGAATTCAAAGTGTTCGGCAGCTTGATCGCGCCAGGTGAGCTGTCAGACCTGAAATCGGGACAGCTTGACGAGATTCTCGAAATCCTGCTCAGGCGCACTGCCGCCGATAGGGCCATGATTTATTCGCCGGATTTCGCCGTATCACCGCTGGAGGCCACGTTCTCCCTGACGCCGCACCAGGTGAAGAAGCTCGAAGAGAATTTCGCCAATCTTCTGGGGGAAGAGATATCCAAAACAAGGCCGACTTTGATGCTGGACTGCCGCCGCGATCCGTTCATCAACGGTCTGTTTTCCGAATCGACCGATGCCGTGGCCAGTGTGATTATTGTACCGTTCAAAATGAGCGATGACAGTTGCAGTTATCTGTATCTTGACAAACTGTGTCGCGATAACGGACTTAACCCCTTCAGCCAGGCGCAGTTGAATTTCGCGGTTGGTTACTCCGATATTATCGCTCTCAAGTGGGCCGAGATTCAGAAAAACCGCTTGCTCGAAGACAACCTGAGGCTTAAAAACCAGCTCCGGGAAAAGGCGGCTTTTCCCAATATCATAACCAAGAACTCCGATTTGCTCGACATATTGACCCAGGTACGTCAGGTCGTAAACTCCAACATCTCAATCACCATCGAAGGTGAGACCGGTTCGGGTAAGGACCTTCTGGTCAGAGCCATACACTACAATTCCGACCGGCGCGACCGGCGTTTTATCTCGGTAAACTGTGCTGCCCTGCCCGAGACACTGCTTGAATCGGAACTGTTCGGGTACCGTCGCGGAGCTTTCACCGGCGCCGATCGCGACAAGGCAGGACTGTTCGAAGAGGCCGATGGCGGTACGTTCTTCCTGGACGAAATCGGGGACATGCCACTGAGTATCCAGGCCAAGGTGTTGCGGGTGCTGGAGGAAAAGGAGCTGGTCAGGTTGGGTGAGACCACCCCCAGGCAGGTCGATGTCAGGATAATCTCTGCCACCAACCGCGATTTGAAAGAACTGATGTCTTCGGGGCAGTTCCGCCAGGATCTGTTCTATCGTCTTTCGGCGCTTACTTTCCGTCTACCGCCGTTGCGTGAACGGCGCGATGACATACCACTGCTGATCGGCCATTTCATAGAGGGAACCGGCAAACAGGTATCACCGGAATTGATGAGGATTCTGGTCGGATACGATTGGCCGGGCAATGTTCGTGAGTTGGAAAACGAGATCAAAAAGTTGGTGCTGCTGGCCGGAGACGGCCCTGTGATTGGCACGGAAATTGTGTCGGGCAAAATCGCTTCGTCCCACCGCCCTGATCGCAGCGCCAGGGTCAGAGAAATCGACAGTTCCGATGAAATCGTTTTCGACGAAACCTATTCGCTGTATGATTACCTTGCCTATCACGAGAAGCGATTCATAATAAAGGCTCTCAAGGAGAAAAACGGCGTCAAGAAGCACGCCGCGGAACTTCTTAACATACCTGAGTCGACCCTGCGGCTCAAGATCAAACAGTACGATATAAACCTGAAGAACCTCGGGATGTCGCGCTGAGCCGCCTTTGCCTGATCGTCTTTCCAGCTTTCAAATTCATCGGTAAGTCGTTACCTTTCGCATCCTTCGTTCCGGCTCTTTACACCGGCGCCGTCAGTAGCTAAATTGCGGCATGACGCCGGTTCCGTTTTACAGTCATTTCTCGGCCGATCCTTACTTCAATATGGCCTTCGATGAGTGGATGTTTGCCAGGGTGCTGGCCGGCACCAGTTCGTTTTGCCTGCGCCTGTACAGCTGGAGTAACGGGGCGATAACGTTCGGATTGAATCAAAGCTACGAGCGGGCCATGGATATCACCCGATTGAACGATACGCCTGTGGTTCGCAGGATAACCGGGGGCCGGGCCCTATTTCACGACCCGTCGGAGTTTACTTACTCCCTGGCTGTGGACATCGCGGTCGCGAATCTTCCGGAGGCGGCGGCCTCACCGCGGGGAGTGTCGCAAGCGGTATCGCAGACGCTGATGAAGTTTCTTGCGGCCGCGGGCGTGAGGTCACACCGTGTGCGTCGGTCCTCTCAAAGCAATGCGCGCCCCGATTTCTTTCACAAAGCCCCCTGTTTTGCCTCCCTTGCCCGCGATGAGATCGTCGCCGGTGGACGCAAGGTGGTCGCATCGGCGCAGCGCCGGGTCGATCACGTCCTGTTCCAGCATGGTTCGATTAAAATATCAGGTGTGGCGTCGCATCCCGCTGTTGCCGTTAGTGATGGCTTTCCGGGCGGACAGGCCGACCGCCCCCCGGTAAGCCGGCCGTTTTTCGACTCGATGAAGCCGCACTTTGTTGCGGCTTTCGAATCCTGGCTGAAGCGCCCCATAGCCCCGTGCGACCTGACTCGCTCCGAGCAAGAACAGCTTCGCGAGCAGGTATTGCAGGTTAGAAAAAATAATTTGAGCCGACGCGATATTTTTAAACAGAAATAATTTATGGACAGTCTATTACATAAGATGGGGGGGCCGCCGGCAGAGCAAAAAATCGCTTGACTTTGCGGGCGGATTTGCCCAAATTTGGCTTTTCTGTAATGGAAGTTTGATGGCATAGACGCTGACAAGTTAGGACCCTATGAATCTGTGAGGAAGGGAACATAAGGTTTAGTTAAGACTCCTCACCAAATCGCCTAAGCCAGTAGAAAACACGACATTATAAACAAACTTCCGCCCTTCCGGCGCCCCGCCGGGGGTGGCTCTGAGGATCGAATAATAAGATTTGGAATAGGCTCAGGAGGATCAAGCATGCGTTATAGTGGGAAGCAGCGGTTGCTGTTGTGTATCTTGTTGATGGGAGGGATCTTCGCCCTTCTTCCTTCCAATCTCTTTGCAGCGGCAACAGGAAAGATAATCGGTCAGTTACTCGATGCCGAATCGAAAGAGCCGGTCATCGGTGCCTCGGTCATGGTTGTTGGAACCAGGCGGGGGGCAGTCACCGATTTCGACGGCCGCTACATCATCGGTCAGATTGAACCCGGCACTTACTCGGTAAGAATAACTCACCTGGACTACGACGCCGTCACGGTGACGGATGTTTTTGTCAAATCCGATATCAACAGTGAAGTCTCGCGTGAGTTGACCAAGAAGGTGACCGATCTCGGAGTCGAGATTGTTGTTAAAGACGAGCGCGACATCCTCAATATTCGCGAGGTTTCAAACGAGATAACCATCTCCAAGGAAGCTATCCAGACTCAGCCGGTGAGCACGGTTGACGACCTTCTCACGCAGGTAACCGGCGTTGTGACCAACCAGGAAGGGGAGATTTTTATTCGTGGCGGCCGGGCCTTTGAGGTGGCCTATATCGTGGACGGCGTTCCTCTGGGTGACCCGCTTGGCGGACTTGGACAGGCCGGTGCTAATCTCTCGCTGGTTTCGGGTTCGATTCAAGAGTTCACCGTGATCAAGGACGGCTTTGACCCGGAATACGGCGACGCGCTGTCGGGCATCGTCAAAATTACGACCCAGACCGGTCAAAAAGATGTAACCCGATTCAATCTGCAATACATGACCGACGACTTCGGCAATGAAGATCTCAACAAGTATTCGCGAAATTATGACTACGTGCGGATGTCGGTGAGTGGACCGGATCCCTTCCTTAGAACCAAGATTTTTCCGGCCCTGGGTCTAAATTTCCTGGAGGACAAGGAACTGACATACTATCTGTACGCCGAGGTTGACAAGGACGACGGCATATACCAGTACCAGAGTTATGACACGCCCATCACTCGCCGTAGCGACGGCTCCTTCGACCTGTTCGGTATCGACATTCCGGATCGCCGTTTCAACCGTTACTACTGGATGAGCAATGTCAAGTTTCGCCCCGCTCAGAATCTGAAGATTCTATTCTCCTATAAAGATCGCGAAATGCGCTATACTCTCTTTGATTGGTCGTTCCGCTATTCGGCGGCTACGGCGCCGGTGAGGGTTCAGACCTGGCGTTCAGCGTCGTTGGAAGTCTCACAGTCGATCTCCAAGGACATGAACTACGAGGCGATCATTTCGTACAGTGAGGACGCTTTGACCCAGAAGCCGGGTGATCCCAGCAACCCCGGCCACGGCCTCGACCCCGACCAGTTCGTTTTTGACTACCAGTGGGAAGACTTTCTTGACCGCAACGGGAACGGCGTGTATGATCCGCCGGAGCCGGTCATTAACCTGTTTCCGGATACGACGGATTACGGAACCGATTTCTACGGACCCGACTATACCCGCGGTGAAGATCTGCTTGATATAAATACTCAGGGAGCCAGCACCGAGGTGTCGGATTTCCGCTTTAACGATAACGGTTATATCGACATGCTCGAAGGGGAACCGTATGTCGATTTGAACGGCAACGGCGTGTGGGACGAAGGCGATTATCTGTATGACCGCAATGGCAACGGTTTGCTGGACGCGGAACTGCTAAATCACATAGGAACCAGCACACCTGAACCGTATATAGACGGTGACTCGGTACTCGGGGAGCCGTTCATTGACGTCAATGCCAACAACGTTTATGATCCCGGTATCGATATTTTCGTAATGGGTGTCGGTGATGATAACATGGATCTCAACCATGATGGCCGGCACAATGGCCCCAACGAGCCGTGGGAACCGGGGATTCCCTACCTGGATCGCAATGGCAACGGCCTCTTTGACCCTCGCAACTACTCCTATGATACCGGGGAGCCCTTCACGGACCTCAATGGCAACGGTATCTGGGACGGCGGTGGCTCGACTTTTCTTGATCCCGGATCGTTCAGCGATAGTGCCGTCTGGCACTCGCGCGAAACCAAGACCTACCGTGGTGAAATCAAGGTCTTCTGGCAGCTGGGCAACCACGAGCTCAAAGGCGGCTTTGCCTTGAAGCAAGAAGACTTCGTTTACCAGGAGATACAACGACCCTACATGCCTTACACGGGACGACCCGACGGCGGTCCCTATCCTGACCGCGGTGCATTCCGTGATATGTTCTCCTACGACCCGTGGAGTGGAACCGTCTATTTCCGGGACAAACTGGAATATGGTTCGATGATTGCCTCGCTGGGCTTCCGCTGGGATTTCTTCATACAGGACAAGCATGATCTGGTGGAGATAGCGCGCAACGATGACCTGGGTTCGGGTATTATCTACGGCGATCGTCAGAAACTATCGCCCCGAATCGGGTTCTCCTATCCCATCTCGGATAAGGCCAAAGTACACTTTAACTACGGCCACTTCTTCCAGCGGCCGTCGCTGCAATACATGTACCAGCGAAACACTGCCAGTGTCAGTTTAAACACGGTTGTTGGAAACTACAACCTTGACTACCAGAAAACGATCCAGTACTCGTTCGGTGTTAAGTACGCTATGAGCGAGAACTATTCCGTTGATATATCAGGCTACTTTAAAGACGAGTTCGACAAGATTAACAGTGCGTCGGTACGTGTGGGTGGTCTGACTCGCACCCAGTATCGCAACAGCGACTACGGGCGCAGCCGCGGCTTCGAGTTTTCAGTGGAGAAGCGCGGTGGTGGTTATGTTAACGGCCTGCTCAGTTATACTTATGCCTTCGCTTTCGGAAAAGCGTCACAGACCAACGAGAACTACATGACCGATTTCGAGAATTCGCGCGTGCCTCTCGATGAGGCTCCGCTGGATAACGACGTGCGCCACAATCTGAAAGCTAACATTCAGATTTACGTGCCCAATACGGTCAAACCGCATCTTTTCGGATTGCCGATTCCGAACGGTTGGTCCATGGACATTCAGACCTTTTTTGAGAGCGGACGGCCATTTACGCCGAGCAGTCGTTACCCCAACATCAACACCGACATTGGCGAGGATATCCAGCGTAACTCGCTGAGGATGCCGGCGGTGATTAGCTTTGACGTTCGCTTTACGAAGAACTTCAAGGTATTCGGAATGGACAACCAGTTTATTATCTGGGTGGAAAATGTCTTCGACAACCGGAACGTGACTTATGTTTACAGGAATACCGGTCGGCCGGATACGCAGCAGAATGACGGCACCAATGTTCGCGGCGGTACGGCTTACGATAACAACCCGTACAACTATGATTACGGTCGCCAGATAAGATTCGGATTAGAAATCAATCTATAATGAACATAAAAGTGAAATAACATTTGAGCATAAACGAGGACAATATGTTTTTGTCAAGAAGTTGCCAGCAGGCCGGCGGTCCGCCGCGAACGGTCGTATCCCTTTTGGGGCTTGCGCTCGTGCTTTGCTTGGTTGTCGCTTTTGGCCCAACCGACATTAGGGCTCAGGCCAAGGTTGGCACCACCGGAGCGCAGTTTCTGGAGATCGGGGTGTCGGCCCGAGCGATGGGGATGGCCGAAGCCTATACCGCCGTTGCCGATGACATTTCATCAGTCTACTATAATCCAGCTGGTCTGGTTTATATGTACGGGCGCGAGGCCGCTTTCAGCTATATCAGTATGCCCGCCGACATCAGCTACTATTTCGGGGCGATCGGACTTCCTCTGGAGTCAATCGGCGGCGTACTGGGCATAAGCGCCTATACGCTGACCTCGGGTGAGATGGTTGAAACCGATTACATCGATATTTACGACCCGCAGGTTGGCACGGGACGAGTCTTTTCGTACGATGACTTCGCCCTGGGTGTAAGCTACGGCCGCTATTTGACTGATCGGTTTTCAATCGGATTCAGCGTCAAATATATCGGTGAATTCACTCATGATTACTCCGCCTCCGGTTGGTCGGCTGATGTTGGCACCAACTACGATACCGGATTCAGGAATTTCACCATTGCCATGGTCATCACCAACTTCGGCCCCGACATGAGAATGATTGCCGATGATTATCCACTGCCGATCAATTTCAAGTTTGGAGCCTCCATTAATGTTCTCGATGGTGACGATCATATCCTGACTTTCGCGGCGGAAGGATCTCACCCGTCCGACAACCTGGAGAAATATAACTCCGGCCTGGAATACACCTACAAGGAGCGTTTTGTGCTTCGAGGTGGCGGCCGGTTCAACTACGATGTCGATGGCTTTACTGCCGGAGGCGGTTTGCGGGTACCTTTCGGTGAAGAAAGTGAACTTCGCTTTGACTACGCTTTTCAGGATTTCGGTATCCTCACTGAAGTACATCGTTTCTCAATGTCCATAGCGTTTTAGGAGAAAGCCAGACACATGACTATACATGAGAAATCCAACAGGTTAAAGGCGCTGGGTTGGTTTAGTCTTTTCGCGGTTGCCCTGCTGATACTATCGGTGATTATCATATCCGGATGCACCGATACCCTCAAGGGAGACATCAACGAAAACACCGCGCCAATCGTCTACTTTGTGAATATTCCACCCGATTACACCAATTTTGCTCATAACCCCGAGGTTTACTGGTTTGGCTCCGATGCCGATGGCCAGATTGACTACTATCGCTACTTCGTTGCGACGGCTGATGAAATCGGCACCGTCGACCGCGACGCGGCCGTACAGTATGCCGCTTCGGCACACGATACGGTCTGGACATATGTTGACTACGACCCGGGCGCTTCGGATCCTCAGACGACACACGTTATCCGACTCACGGCCGATGCGGAAGACCCGGTCAACCGTTACGTACTTCAGTTTATATTCCTTCAGGCTTTTGACGATGACGCTGAGGCGTCCGGCATTGCGGTCAAATGCCTCAATCGAAACGATCATCCGCCGGATACCCGCATATCCAACTTTCTGAGAACTGATACTCCCTTTGTTAACGCTGCCGTGCCCGGTGGTATTGTAACCGGTGTGAAGCTTTCCTGGGAAGGGTCCGACGTTCGCGATTATGACGAACAGGGTCTGGTAGCGCCGCCGTTCCAATTCGAGTGGAAGCTATACGGGCCGTACACCGAGGAAGATACCATCGATATCTTTCAGAACTTTGTAGATACCCTGTTCTTCCCGATTACTCTGGATACGGTTTATTATCATGGCGACACCATGTGGATCCATGACAGCACTCTGGTGGATGATGGAGACAGCGTCTATTGGGAGGTTTCCGATACTTTTGTCGCCTTTGAACCGGGTACCGAGGGTGATCTTACTATGGGGTACTTCCGGGACGTAAAACTGGTTGATACCACGGGACCGTACTTTGACAGCACCCGTCTGGTCCGGCAGTCCGAGAGCGGTGTGGGTACCTGGGTCTACGACACCCAGGACACGATATACAATGTATATGAGAACGTCAAAGATATCGGACCAAACACGATCACCCGCTTCTTTATATTTACGGTCAGATCTCGCGATGACGCCCTGGTGGCTGACTTGACGCCCGCCTTCACGGTCTTCAAGGTTATCGAACCCAAGTACGAGCGGGATGTTCTGGTAATTGACTTCACGCCGGGCGGAGCGGCCAACTACGGCCGGGTAAACACGATTGACTCATCCATGTCGATGCGACGGCACATATTCGGGAACTTCGTTACCAGGTGGAACCCGGACGTCGAATTTAATCCGAACCTTTTTTATCGGGGCGAGGATGGCGACTATATGTGGGCTGAGGACTGGGGTCGAGGTATGCCCCTGGGTAAGCTTCTTTCATACAAAGTGGTGATCCTTTACTCGGATCACTGCATCAGGTCGAAACTGATGATAGGACCAATGCAGATCAAATTCCCTGAGATCTTCAAGGCGATCGATGCCGGTGTCAACGCCTGGGTGACCGCCAGAGCACTTCTGACGGGACAATTTACGGGGCCCTTCTCCACAAATTATCCGGCTGTTCCGCCTGAGATAGTATATTACTTTGGCGTCACCGGCCAGTTCTTCTCATTCTGGTCCTATTTCCTGCACGGTGTTCATCCTTTTAACGGCTATGAAGAAGAGAGGATGGAAGACTTTGTCGGCGCCTACAGTATGGATGAAAGCCGCTGGCCGAATCTCGACGTCGACACAGCCTTGCTTCATGCCAGATACTCCTGGTGGTACGATCCGTATAATCCCATTGCGGTCGACCTCCCCTGGGTAGATACCATTGCCGCCCTGGGTGAGATCAACTGGTGCCAGAGACAATACGGAACGGAAGTCATGTACCTGTACAAATCGAAATATGAAGCCAATCATTTCCTGGGCTACCCTTATACGATCGATGGTACGCCGGTGGCTCACAGGTATCAAACCAACCTGTTCCGAACAGTGTGGTTCCAGTTTACGCCACTGCCGATCGATTCGCTTGTCATGCAGGAGGTGGTCAACGACGTTCTGGATTGGCTTTACGACCCTGACCTCAGTGGATCAACCGTCAGCGAAAAGCGCTATCCGGACGCTGTAACAAAGATCTCGCTCGACGAGGCCTATGATTTCGTTAGAGAAAGAGACGCCAGATACGAGGATCTTGAACCGTAGCGGATACATAATAGACTGGTATTCATAAGGGCTGAAGAGATTCAGCCCTTTTCTATTGCCCGACCCTGGTCTGAATCTGCCTTATGTATTCATTGTCGGGAAATCGTGAAGCGGCCTCTGCAAGGGTTCTGCGCGCTTCCGCCAGTCGACCGGCGGAGATGTAGCCGCTGATTAAATTGACATACGCTTCCGCGTAGGTCGAATCCAATCTTATCGCTTCGCGGCTATATTCGATGGATAAATCAAAGTTGCCCCGTAATCCGTTTATGAAACCGAGTTGGTAATACGATTCTGCGCGTTCCCGAGCCCAGTTGGCCGGCCTGTTTATGTAGTTGCGCTCAAAGGCGTAATCATCGGTTTCGACCGGCGGCGGTCTCGAGGCGATGGCCTGCCGCAGCAAGGCTTCGGCCAGTTCCATCTCCCCCCGGCTGGAGAAGCGGGCGGCCGCATCGTTCAGCAGGCGGATGTGATAGTCGCCACGGCGGGCTAAATGGTCAACGCTGTCGGCCAGGTCGGCCGGGGATATCAGGGAATCAGCGAAAAAAACCCTCAAGGCAATCATGTTGGCAATTACATCGTAAGGCCGTGAATCGATGGCTACCTGTACCTCCCGGGACGCTGATTTGAAATCGCCTGTCAACAGATACACGGACGCTATGTTGATGTTGGCTTTTGCGCGAGCGGGGTTTAGACGCTCTTCTTCACGGAGGTAATATAAGGCGCTGTCCAGTTGTCCAAGACGCATGAAGGTGGACCCTATGTTCAGATTCGTTTCGGGGAAAGCCAAGTCTATCTGCCGGGCCAGCAGGAACTTGCTGAGAGCCGGGCGGTACTGCTCCGTCGCCAAATAATAAAGACCTTCGGATATCAGGTGCTGAGAGGAACTGTAAGAAGGTACACCCGCCACCGGGTAAAAGGAGAAGAAACCAAAGACAATACATCCGGTAATAGGCCAGAGCACTGAACGCCATCTGCTGAACATTCGGGAGGTAATCCAGTGCAGCGAGGCAGAGGATAGGATTATGTAAAATGGAAGCAACGGCAGTCGGAAACGGCTACTGAAAAAAAACAGTGCGGAAACGATAGTGTAGGTAATTATCAGCACAAGCAGAAACACCCCCCTCTGATTGCCTCTAAGACACAGAATAAAAGCGACTGCCGTGAGGGAAAAGAGGGTTCCGAATGACAGCGGGTTGTACCTGAGCAACGCAATCCGGTCAAAGAAGACTGCCAGATTGCGGTTGTTTGAAATCTCCCGATTGGAAAAACTGAAGTAAAGTTTCTTCAGGTACAACAGCATAAAGTCCCCGGGATTCTCCAGAACCCAGTCAATGGCTTGACCGTACCAGAAGGATGATACTTCGCCGGGTTTTAGACTTCTCCCAAGCTCCCTTTCAGCGATGTGGGTCACCTGCTGGATTCGCCAATTGAAGCCCATTGGCTCTGGCATAACGGCCGAGACGCCGTCGGCAGCATCGTTGTTGCCAATATACAGGTTGATCCCACCCTGAGACGCAATCAGAACCGGGTCGTCGGCTACCACCAGGTTTCTGACGGTTACCGGCAGAATAACTACTGCCATCGCCAGTCCAAGTAACAGCAGCTGCTTTACCGCCCAGCGCAGACCTTCAAGCTTGGTAAGCAATAGTAGCACCAAAAGGGGCAGCACAATCAGGGCTGTTGGACGCGTGACCGCGGCCAGGCCAAGTAGAAACCCCGTCAGAGCTATATCACCGGCCTTCCTGGTTTCCCACCATACCAGAGCTCTGTGGACGGTCAGTTGGAGCAGGAGCATAAAGAGCGGATCGACGAGCAACTCACACTCGAAATAGATGATGACCGGGTATACGGCCTGAAGGGTGGCTGCGATCAGCCCTACTTTGTGATCGAATACCCGGCGTCCGATCTTGTAGGTCACCATGATCGACAACAGGCCGATCGCCACACCGAAGACCCTCCCCACCCATAGCGAAGCACCAAACACAGCGTACAATGCACCGAGGCAAAAGACATACAGGGGTGCCCGAAAATAAGTTGTGTCGCCAAGAATATTCCCGCCGGCGATACTCTGGGCCCAGTTGTGATGGTAATAATTGTCTACGGTAAGCTGGTCCCACAGCGGCAAGTCCTGATAGGTCGCCAGGTAGACGATTTTCAGGATCAGCGCCAGGATGATGATGCTAAGCAGCCCGGAGTGCCGCCCTGGTAAGTTGCGCCGCCACGATCCCATGGCAAACAATATAGAAAAACCAGGCGGCACTTGCCATCCAGGATGCTAGCGGTCCGCTGGTCGTCATCGGCCTGGTCAATTACGGCGCCATCGTCAAGGGGCTATTCGATATCCACAAGCTGGACGGACTGCAACTCCAAATTCAAGGGCGCTTCAAGGAGATAGGTGGTCCCGGACACCAGCGAGTAGTTATCGGCAAACCCCTTCCCGAAGCTTTGCACACGGTGACGACCCGAACCGTCAGTGCCGGTGCAGACCTGTCTATCATCTGGCAGGTGGGCAAGCGCTTCAGCAACGGGCCCCAGAAAGCTCTCGCCAATTTTACTTTGATGGGCGGGTTCGGGAGTACCATTCTCTTCGTTTTGTTAATCGGATTGCT
>CP070756.1:511341-534600 GCA_020348905.1 Candidatus Zixiibacteriota bacterium | reverse complement strand
GGGCGGGCCAAGTCTGTTTCCCCTCCCCGCAGGCTTGGTCCCGTTTTTTTTAGTCCCACGCCTTTCGAACCTTTGCTTTATGAACCAGTACGTACTCCCTGGCCAGCTTTCCGACCTCCCGCGCGATATCCTCTGAAAGGTGCACCTTTTCCAATATGTGCGGTTCTAAATCGGAACTCTCCGCGAACGTAGCTTCAATGATGGCCAGGTCGGCACCGCTTACAAGCTCGCGCAAGGAGTCGCACAGGCCGGTGTCACCGCTTATAGCGACGGTCTTTCCGTCGCACTCTACCCGATAACCGCAGGCCGCAATGGGATCAAGCACACCGGCACCGGCAATGCTTCCGCAGTGAACCATCGGATAAGCGGTGACTGATACATCATTTCGTTTCACTTCCTGATAAGGAGACAGTTCGGTCACTTTAATCTCGAATGGAGTACTGTCATGGTAGCACCGGCTAAACATTTCTACCGCCGCAAGCACTTCAGCGCATCCCACCGGAGCGAAAATCGGCAGAGGCTGCGTCCGTTCAGTCATCCGGGCAAACCCCAGCAGCGCGTGCAGTCCCGCCATGTGGTCGTAATGGCCGTGCGTAAAAAAGATCGCATCGATCTTAAGAGGCGTCAGCCCTCGCATAAGCAGGTCCCTGAGGACGCCGTCTGCGGCATCAAATAGAAGCGACACCTTACGGTTACGAACAATTATGTGCTGGGCCACCCCCGCCCGGCTGAAGGGGATATCAACTCGTACATCGCCGCTTTGCCACGAATGGCTCCCGGTTTCCGCGTCGCTCACAAGACACCTCGTGGTGAAAAAATTTGTTCGATAATGTGGTTGCCGACACTAATAGTGCTGCAACATTCATGTACGACAGTGCGAAAGTTTATGTGAAACATTGCCGGCAATTACTTATGTACCCGCTTGAGAAACTCTTCCATTTCCGGAATGCCGCCCTGAAAGACCAGATAACCATTGTACGGTTCTCGCTCGGTTATTTCATCACAGACCGGCGTGAGCATAATCTTCTTCACCTCTTCAAGATCATTGGTCTGGCCGAAGGCCCAGCCCAGTTTAATGTAGGCTACTTCGGGAAGCATGTTTTCTGCGGGAATAATGCCTTTGCTCATCAGGTCGCGACCGGTATCATAGACAAACATATGAACATAGCCCCAGAGTGTCTGCACCGTCATATAAATAGCCACCCCTGCTTTTGTGGCACGTTCGATGGCGGGATACACTGGTTTGTTGACATGCCCCAAGCCGGTACCAGCAATAACAATCCCTTTATAACCGTTGTCAACGAGAGCATCAATGATATCCGGCATCATATTGGGGTAATAGTAAATCAGAGCGACCTTTTCCTCAAAATACGGTAGGACCTTAACATTCTTGTCGTTTCGCCGCTTGTTGTAATTGTCCCTGAGAGGCGTGATCTTCTCGCGATCAATCATGGCCAGCGGGATATCGCCCAGGGTTCGAAAAGTGGAACGATAAGAAGAGTGCATTTTACGCACCCGGCACCCCGAATGAAGCAGGCCGTATTCATCGGAAGTCGGCCCGAACATGCACACCATAACTTCGGCTATATCCGACTCGGCGGCCGCCTTGGTGGCATGCATCAGGTTAAGGGCGGCATCGGATGACGGCCGATCCGACGACCGCTGCGAGCCCACCATAACAATCGGGACCGGTGAATTTTGGATCATAAAGGCCAGGGCCGAGGCGGTATGGTGCATGGTGTCGGTGCCGTGACCTATAACGATGCCGTTAATGCCCTTTTCAATCTCCTTGCCGATTGATATGGCCAACTTGATATACTGCTTGGGTCCCATGTTCTCACTGAACACAGCGAACAGCTTTTCAGTAGTCAGATTGCATATATCAGCCAGCTCGGGCACAGCCCCGTAAAGTTCGCCCGGTGAAAAAGCGGGAATCACGGCACCGGTACGATAGTCGAGGCGGGAAGCAATCGTGCCACCCGTGCCGAACAACTTGACGTTGGGTTTATCCTCGGAAAACGGGAACTCCTTCTCAGGAATCTTGTAGTGGGCTTCCTTGTAGCCTTCCTCTTTCATATCCAGCACGGTTTCAACGGCGATACCTACATTATAGCCAGTGGCCAGTTTGAGGACGATGTGGCGGTCATCATCGTTTTCACTACGCGGCAGCACGATCCCTCGAAAATCCCCGCGGGTGGTCTTGACCGAGGTGTCGCTCCAGACGCGGATATTGTAGCTTTTGAGCAATCCCAGTGCCTGACCCTTATAGCCCTTGAACAAATCAGCCATCGGCAACTTCCTTTTCTACAATCGAGCGTAGCTCCTTCAGCGGCATATTACCCACTGCCCACTTCCGGAGATAGCCCATTATCCAGCGCGTCTCGGCGGCTGAATCGGGAGTGGCTTTCCTTCTGACAAATTTCTCCCTCAACATAGGAATATAAGAAAGAATCTTCTCCCGGCTGTTTTTCGTGTACGAAATCGAAGTTAGAACGGAATCGAAAAGGATGTTCGGATGTTCATATACCACCGGCAGCATCTCCCCTATAATTTCCTTCTCCAGATCGTTTTCCCTGACCCATTTGAAAAGACCGTAGACTTTGTTGTACGTGAAGCCGTCCGCCGGTAGCATCTTGCCGCTTATGTTCTTGAGCGTGTGGCCAAAGGTAGTGGCCACAAACTTCGGCTCGAATCCGCATTCATCGACAATGCGCCTGATGGCAGGCATCAGGTTATTGCGCAAAATATAGTGATATGTATCGTTCGGCACCTTCCAGCTCTTCAGCTGCTTCAACTGGTCGTGTACTTCTGTCGGCAGCAGTTGACGGTTCTTTTCAATGAGGTCTTCCTCCACCGGTATCGGAGCCGAATCGGTATCGGGATACATCCGGTCCGGTCCTGGAAGCACGCGTTCGAAGATAGTCGTACCGTCCGGTAGCGACTTGCGAGTCTCGTTGGGAACTCCTTTGAAAGCAAGCTGGCACCTTTCCTCGATCGTTTCGACGGCTGTCGGCAGATCCTCATCATTCGACCAGAAGATCACCTGGACATCGCCGGGAGAAGCATCCAGTAACCGCCGCAGCTTGGCGAACTCATCCGCAACCGAATCCGGCGAAACCTGTTCCGAGTGGATCATATTCGGCTGCTCCAGACAGGCCACCACTTTCAATCGGCCGCTGAGTTCGTCAGCGAAGGTTTTACCGGGCTGGAGGAAGAAAGATAACAGTCCCTCAAACCGCGGAAGATTCACCGCCACCAGGCGAAGTCCTCTGGTCTTGGCCTCGCTGATGGGTTGATAGCGGCTTGACAGCAAGTCGTAATCTATGATCCTGTGGCTTACTTTCCAGCCGTCAGGCTTCTTCACCCTTTGAGATAGTTCGTCCTTGATTTCAAGCAAGGCCTTCTGGCGAAAGGCCTCGTTGTGCGTCAGCCGCGGTATCCAGCTTATATGTGAAACTCCCTTAATCTCGACCCGTTGGCCGCCGGAGATGCTGACATTGACATCCTGTCGGGCAGCCCCACTGCCGATACGAACCTTGCCGGTACTACGAGCCAGAAAGCGAAGATAGTGACCGGCCTCGGCGGCCTCAAAGGGAGTGGTCATGTCGGGATAGGTCACAGTTTCAATCAAGGGCATGCCCAGGCGGTCGGTCGTGTACGTGCGATAGTGGCCAACATCGGAAACTTCGCGGCAGGAATCCTCTTCCAGGCTCAACTGAATCAGGCGAACTTTCTTGTTTTCGAGAGGAATCTCCCCTTCGATGCCGATAATTGCCGTCCGCTGAAATCCGGTGGGGATGCTTCCATCGAGATACTGTTTGCGGGTGATGTGAAGTTCACCGACTATGTTCAACTTTGAAAGGAGCGCAATCTCGACGGCGATATCAAGAGCCTCACGATCGACAGCGAAGGGTGGTGTGTCATCGATGTCATAGGTACAGGCAGTTACATTCTGGATATGATAGATGATATTCTTCTTTGTCTTGAATTCCATCAACGCCGTACCGTCGTATTCGCCCAACTCACTGAGGGTAGGCCGCATATGGCGTATCAGTTCGGCGTCATATTCACCATTCTTCTGATAGATACCGGCCGGGCAGCGACAGAACAGCTTCTTTTCAGTCTTGAGCTGCTGGTGAATCTCCAGCCCGCACTTGAACCCAAGTTCTTCATAATCGGACGGTTTGGCTTTGCCGAAATCGATATAGCCAACCCTGCTCCTGGTGTCCAGGTAGTTATTTCCAGGATCAAATTGCTCGCTCATCAACTCTTTTCCTAATGGCCGTCATTCGATTTGGGGAACATAATCAAACCGCGCGATTTTGGCAAACCTTTTGGCCGTATTATGGACAGTTGGTTAGGCGAAGATTCTGGCGGCCAGAAATTGCGGAATAAAAAGAAGAATCGGGCACCCAGGTGCCCGATTCTGTCTGGTTCGCTGCGCTTCTGCCTGGCCGACTTTTCGAGGAAGAATCGGTCTGAGACAGCGTGTTCGTGTTTTAACCAGTTGCCTATTTAAGCAGCAGCATTTTGCGTGACTCAACAAAGTCGCCGGCTTTGAGCCAGTAGAGATACAGGCCAGTCGCGGTTGGATCAGCGCAACGGGAGAGTTTCAATATGAACTTGCCAGGCTCTGGACCAGTGGGCTGATCGAAGCAGCCTGTTCCCCAAGCAGATGTTGCGAGAACCAGTAAGACAGAAAGTACCGACGAGAGAATCCGAGATGTAGACATAATATCTCCTGGCCTGTCGGTTGGAATAGAGAGGTGGGGTTTTTTGGGCGGTAAAGGGTAGGCTGCGAAGTGCAGCCACAACCTAATCTAAATCAATATAGCGCAAAAGCATCGACATGTCAAGCCATCTTATCTGCTCGACTCGTTTTTTGACCATTGAGATCTAAAAAACCATCTCCCCCGATAACGACCTGTATGCAAAGAAGAGTTTGATGCTGCGTTTGGTATTGTCATCGCTGAAATCAAGCACCTTAATAAGCGCATTGGAACCGTCCGGAGTGCTAACTACAAGCCAGTCACCTTCCTTGACCGCGACCCTTTCATCACCGGCTGTTAACGATAAGTCTGTTACACGGCTGCGAACCTGCTCAAAGGTACCTCGCAGGGGGAGTTTCTGTAACCGGTTGACTTTGAGAAAACCGCCGAGCCTGGCCGGTGAATTGAGATAATCGACGCCATTGTTCGAGAAGAAGTAAAGGTCATTGTCAACATCGTCAGCCCTAACGTATTCGTTGCGATCGAACGAGTAACCATCGCGATCGGATTTATACCGCATTGACAACTCAATCTCGCCCGTCGGGCCACAAACGACCGCGACCTCGTTAGACGGTTTCGAGAGAGTCCGATCCGGGTTGACAATTCTTACCGACACATAATATTTCTTGGCATTTTCCAGCCCCTCGGCAATGAAGTGTTCGTACTCATCGTCAGGATCGGTGTCGCCGCTGTAGGGAGTCCGGTTAAATGGTTCTACCGATTGGGGCAGACTTCCACCGGGATATCTGTCGACAAGAGGGGCCTCACTGATGTAGATATTGTAGCCGCTAATCAGTCGGTCGCAGTTCGGCTTCCAGTAAACATCCATGGTTTTGCTGTTAACATCTACCTGGAGGTCCTCCGGGATACATCCAGAAGCACTCTCGTCTTTGATTTTCCCCGGCCCGCAACTCAATGAAAGAGTAAAGATTGTGATGACAACACAAAAGAAGCCTATGCGATATCTCATTTTACGGTTAACTCCATCTGACGCGGGCTGAGAAATCGGGCACCATCGTCTGTAACGTACATATCTTCCTCGAGACCCACACATCCAATACCCGGAAGAGTTATCTCCAGCTCCAGGGTAAAGGC
Source organism: Candidatus Zixiibacteriota bacterium (assembly GCA_020348905.1). GTDB lineage: Bacteria > Zixibacteria > MSB-5A5 > GN15 > FEB-12. The sequence continues at coordinate 528,736 of CP070756.1, read as the reverse complement.
GTTACTGGCTTCGAGAGGAATTGTCGGTGTAACGCCGTAGCGTTCCCAACGCGGCCCGATGATGGCCCCTCCGTCATGAACGTCACGTCCCAGTTGATGCCCCAGAGCGTGCTGGTATTCGGGGTAACCGTCTTCACGAAGCATTTCTCTCGCTCGTGCATCGACCTCGAATCCTTTGACACCCGGTTTACACATCGTCCCGGTCTCAGTAATTATACTATTGATAGTATCAAACGCTTCCAGAAGCTCAGCCGGCGGGGTGGTTTCGTTGGGTCTTTTGAGATAAAGAAGTCTCTGTATATCGGAACAGAAGTTCTCGTGCTTCACGCCGAAATCCACGTGTAACAAATCCCCCTTGGATAGTTTGGCTTTAGTCGGCATAGAGTGGCCGGGCGCAGTCTTGTCACCGGCGTTAGCCAGGGTCTCAAAAGAGCGAATGTTGCCCGTTTTCTTAATCAGGTCATCAATCAGGGCCGCAACTTCGATTTCGGACATGCCCGGCTTGATTTTCTTGACTGCTTTGTCCCAGACATCGTTGGCGATTACGGCTGCCTGTTCAACTAATTTCAACTCGGACGGAAGCTTTCGACTTCGAAGGCGGGAAATCAGGTCCTCAGCCGATATGAGTCTCTCCGCATAAGGTGTCTTTTTGAGGTAATTCTGCAAAAGCATATACATGCCGTGCGTGAGGCCATCGGCAGCCACGTTGCTGGCCGAGAAATTGACGGCAATCTGAGCCGGGTCTAGGCGGTTGAGTACTTTTCTGAAATCCTGACTGACCCCTTCGGTATATGATATTACTTCCGTGAAGTTACCGCTTTTCTTGAAATCGGCTTCATCAAAATTGCCAACCATAGCTATTGAGTCGCCGTGCCGGGTATAGATGAAAAAGGACTCCCATACCACCGGGTGACCTACCACCAGGGGCAGGACCGGATCGGCCATCATTTCCGTCTCCCGGACAAAAACCACCCAGCAATCCAGGTTTAGTTCGTCGAGGAGCCTCACGGTCTGTTCGATCTTTTCTTTGATGATATCCATGGGCGGGAAAATAAGCCAAACTCGTCGGTATTACAAGGAGTAATATCCATTATAATCCATCCGACGGAAACCTGCCGATAGACAAAGGTTTTGCTAAGGTTCGGTGTCAATATGGACGATACCGTATATAATGGGCCTGTGCTCGAGAGATCTGCCTTTCTAACTTGAACATTTTTCACTCAGGGAGGTGCAAGAATGTATAACAGCGGTTACGAGCCGACCGTAAGCCCGGCCTACGAGGCCGGGGTCTGGGTGGGTTTTCTGCTGCTCTATCTTTACTTTGCCTTCTGCCTCTACAAGATGGCGCGTAATTGCGGCGAAAAGGAGAGTGCCTGGTGGGCATTCGTTCCGGTAGTGCAGGGGTTTCTAATGTTAAAGATAGCGAACAGACCACTGTGGTGGTTCTTGCTGATGTTAATACCGTTCGTCAACATCGTCACTTACGTTGTCGTCTGGGTTGACATCGCCAGGAATTGCGGCAAATCTGCCGTGTGGGGTGTGCTGGCAATCCTGCCGATTCTGAGTCTGTTTGCATGGGGTGCGCTGGCTGTCAGCAAGCCAAAAACTTCGTTCTTTACGCCGCCGACTCAACCGAGTCAACCGCGAACACCGCAAAGTGTCGGCTGAGCGCGAAGCACGTTCGTAAAAACGGCGGATTTTCGAATCCGCCGTTTTTCTTTGAACTGTCTTTAGTTTTTATCACGCTCAAATATCACGCTCATCGGGACCGTCGTAATCAAATGATGGCGGACCCAGCTTGCGCATGGGCCTCTCACGAGTCATTTCTTCATAAGCATGGGCCAGCAGTCCCGGCACACGCGAAATGATGAAAAACCCTTTACCGAGGCGCCAGTCAAAGCCCATGTCAGAGATGACCGCGGCAGTGGCACCATTGATATTGATAGGCAATTGCCTGCCGAGTTTTTCCTCAAGCGCCTTTTCCACGGCTACACACAAGTCGATGTGCCTGCCACTGTATCCAACCCGGGCCGCAATTTCAAACAGTTTGCCGGTACGCGGATCGACTTTATGAAGCTGATGCCCAAATCCCGGCATACGGGTTTCAGTTCCCTTCAGCCAGTCGACCAGCTTTGCGGCCAGATCCTCCACGTCTCCTTCTTTACCGGCCCACTCCTGCATTATCCTGGCGGATTGCTCGATGGCGCCGCCATGAATGTCACCGATAACCAGAACGCCACCGGCAATCGCGGCGTTGAGCGAATTGCCGCCCGACAGAACCGTGCGCGTCCCAAGCACCGAGGGAGGGGTCGGGCCGTGGTCGATCGAGGATACCAGGATAGCGTTCATCAGCTCGGCCTCGGCCCTGGAAGGCAATTCACCTTTGAGGACCAGGAATACTGCCTCGGCATACGACAATTTTTCCATGATATCCGTTATCGAGTAGCCCCTCACACGGATCTTTCCGGGGCCGGTGTCCGTAATTGCCGTTTTCCAGGTTTCTTCCGCCATATCGTCACCCCTCATTACAGGATCATAATTTACAGATCTAAGGTTCCGGGAACACCTCTTCCAGCATGGTCACCCACAGCGTATGAAGACTGTCAACGGTTATATTGAACTCTCCGTTAACAGCTGTTTCAAAGTCGCCGTCGGAGTCCCAGAGCCGTTTGAAGGTTTCAACGCCAAAGTTGAACACCACGAAATCGACGAACGAGGCCGCCATTGCTGATTGCCGGCATTCTTCGTCGAACTCGAGATACGGGTTTACTGCCAGCTCTGAAAGATGTTCAAGAGTCCCCCGCCGATGATTGTTGACGGTTCGCTCGTGGTAATTTTCACCGGAATTATCCAGGAGGGTCAACAGGCCATTCCTCAGAAAATGACTCCCGGGCGGCCCCGGCTGCCACTTGGGGATGAGGTACTTCATTATCGGGGTCCCCAGATGATTGGGAGGCCAGTGATGCAGGGTGTCATTGAGCGCAAACGAATGACTTATGCCGGTCACTTCCTTTCCCTGACCCGGGCCAGTGTAATACATCACCACTACCGTATCACGGGGCATATTCATTCGCAGAAATTGACAGTCATGGATCATGGCCATGTGAATCGCCTGGGCCATCTGGTCAAGCTGACCGGCGTGGGCATGGGTCGGTGGGCACATCACTCTCACGTTCTGATAGACAACGACTTTCCAACCATTGAATGTCCGCGGATCTATCTCCTTTAACGAGTCAGGCTCACCTGATTCCAGCCCGCCAACGACCATTCTCATGCGTCTGACGTCGGATGTAGTATCGTCGGCCGCCTGAGCGGTATCGGCCAGGCTGGGGTCGCCGGTGTCGGCTTTTTCACCGGAACAAGACATGAAAACCGGGGTCGCCCCCAGAACAACCACAAACAGCGCTTTTCGACTCCAAGATATGAGCATTCTTACAAAATCCTTAAAATGGCTTGATTTTTTGCTGTCTTCTTAATTTATTACTGTCTAAGATATTTGGCAAATATAAGCCCGGCCGAAGTGGCTGTCAAACTGATTAAGCTAGTTATTTTTTTCACAAAATGGACCTGCTGATCAGGAGCCGCCGGCAACCACGGAAGCGAAATCTTACCTGGCCAACCAAGATTTGGCGGTCAGGAGGATAGTTGATAAAGGCAGCGAAAGTAATTATCCTACTGTGATTGAACGGAAAGGCCAACAGCCGGTGCTACCAGGTGAAAGTGTGCTGACATTTCAACCCCCATCGATTACAAAAGGAATTGTCATTATTGTCGGTGGATATGGCAGCGGTAAGTCGGAGGTAGCAGTCAACCTAGCCCGACACCTGGCCACCGATGGACCGCCCGAGAACCGACCCATTACAATTGCCGACCTGGACATCGTTAATCCGTACTTCCGCTCGCGGGAAGCGACGGAACGACTGCAGCAATTAGGTATCCAGGCGATTCACCCCAGGGGCGGAAGCCGGTACGCCGACCTGCCGATCATACTTCCCGATATCAAGGCCGGGATCATCAATCGTAACGGCACCGTCATCCTCGATGTCGGCGGCGATGACGCCGGCGCCAGGGTCCTGAGTTCCCTGGCCGACGCGTTCGTGCCGGGCGAATATGAGTTGGCAATTGTTCTGAATGCCAATCGCCCGTTCACGGCCAATGTCGATGGATGCCTCAAGACTATGAGTGAGATCGAAGGTTCGTCGCGGCTTAAGTTCACCGGCCTGATATCCAACACTCACTTGCTCGAAGACACCTCCGAGGAAACAGTCCTGTCAGGGCTGGTTCTGGCCCGCGAGGTAAGCGATCGAACCGGCCTGCCCGTATTGTTTTTGAGCGCCTCAGCCGAGGTGCTGTCAAGGATTGAACCGAAGGAAATCGATGTCCCGGTTCTTCCTTTAACGCGAATGCTGCTGAAGCCGTGGGAAACCAACGATTGAAGCAGAACCAAGCAGAATATAAGGGACCTGATAATGCCCGGCGTTACAATTGACAAAAACCACTGCAAAGGATGCGAGATGTGCGTCAAAGCCTGCCCTCAGAAGATTCTGGCTATGTCCAAGCAGATCGGTCTCAAGGGCTACTTTTACGCCGAAGTGGTCGACAGCTCCCGATGTATCGGATGCATGATTTGCGCCATAACCTGTCCTGACGTAGCGATCGAGGTAGGCGTCCACGGCACCTCGTTTGCGCTGTTTCAGTATTGAGAGTCCGGAATAAAAGAGGAAATCGATGGCCAAGATATTAATGAAAGGCAATGAAGCGATTGCTGAAGCGGCTCTGAAAGCCGGAGCGACAAACTACTTCTGTTATCCGATAACCCCGCAGACAGAGGTGGCCGAGTATCTGTCGCGAAGAATGCCCGAAGTGGGGGGTGTCTTTTTGCAGGGGGAAAGTGAATTGGCGGTGGCCAATATGCTCTTCGGTGCCTCCTCGACGGGCAAACGTGTCTTCACTACTTCGTCGAGTCCTGGAATCAGTCTCATGCAGGAAGCCATATCATATATGGCAGGCGCTCAGCTTCCAGTGGTAATTGTCAATATCATGCGAGGGGGCCCCGGTCTGGGCGGCATCCTGCCGGCACAGTCGGATTATTTCCAGGCCACCAAAGCCGGTGGTCACGGCGATTACCGGGTGCTGGTACTGGCTCCTTCAACCATTCAGGAGGCGGTGGACCTGATGATGCTTGCGTTCCACCTGGCCGACAAGTATCGCAACCCGGTCATGATGATCGGCGACGGTATGATAGGCCAGATGATGGAGCCGGTGGAATTCCCCGAGAAGTACAAAGAGCCTCCCCTGCCGCCCAAGACCTGGGCGGCGACCGGGGCCAAAGGGCGAAAACCGATTATAATCAAGTCTCTGTACCTTGACCCCAACCTTCTTGAAGACAACGCCTGGACTCTCCACGATAAGTACGAGCAGATGAAAAAAGAAGAGGTGCGTTTCGAGCGCTACAAGGTTTCTGCGAAAAACAGAATTCTCCTGGTAGCTTACGGAACGATGGCGCGTATATGCCAGACGGCCATTGATGAACTGGAGAAAAAGCGCATCTCGGTAGGTCTTTTCAGACCCATCAGCCTCTTTCCGTTTCCCGAAAAACAGATCTACCAGGAGGCGGGGAAAAAGAACATCGGCGACGTACTGGTTATTGAAATGAGTATGGCCCAGATGTACGAAGATGTTGACCGGGCGGTTCGGGGCCAGAAGCAGGTCAGCTTTTTTGGACGCACCGGCGGGATAGTCCCCTCTCCGGAGGACGTGGTGGAACAAATCGAGAAGCTGATTGACAAGAGAAAACCAAAAGCCAAAAAGAAGAAAGCTTGAGGCCGGCTATGGATAGATCGGATAAAACCATTTTTGCCCGACCGGAAGCTCTGACTGATACAATTACTCATTATTGCCCCGGCTGCACGCATGGGATTATCCATCGGCTGGTGGCCGAGGCACTGGACAGTCTTGGTGTTCGCGAGAAAGCTCTGGGAGTTGCGCCGGTCGGATGCTCGGTTCTGGCTTACAACTATTTTAACTGCGATTTTCTCGAAGCTCCCCACGGTCGCGCTCCGGCTCTGGCCACCGGCTTCAAACGACTGCGACCGGACATGATTGTATTCACCTACCAGGGTGACGGTGATCTGGCTTCAATTGGCATGAGTGAGATTATCCACTCGGCTAACCGTGGAGAGAAATTCACCACCATCTTCGTCAACAACGCCGTCTACGGTATGACCGGCGGCCAGATGGCCCCGACCACACTGGCCGGTCAGATCACCACCACCTGCCCCATGGGAAGGAACGTCGAGCAAACAGGACAGCCGATCAGGATGGTGGAGTTGCTCTCTTCATTGGTTACCCCGGCCTACCTTGAACGGGTAGCCGTTCACACTCCCAGACATATCCTTCAGGCCAAGCGAGCCATCACCAAGGCCTTCAAGTATCAGTCAGAGGGACGTTGCTTCACACTGATCGAGGTGCTTTCGACGTGTCCCACAAACTGGGGCAAGACTCCCGAGGAGTCAGTGAAGTGGCTTGAGGAAAGTCTTATGTCATATTACCCGCTCGGGTGCAAAAAAGACCCGGAAAAACCGGAGTTGAATGATGGAACAGTTTGAAGTCACCTTTGCCGGCTTCGGTGGTCAGGGTATTATGACGGCCGGGCAACTTCTCGCCTTCAGCGGCATGGATGAAGGAAAGAAAGTCATCTGGCTGCCATCGTACGGCCCCGAAATGCGCGGTGGTACAGCGTATTGTACGGTGGTGATTTCAGACATTCGCATCGGATCGCCTATTATCAACAACCCCAGGGCGCTATGCGTCTTCAATCGCCCTTCGCTCGACAAGTTTGCTCCCCGGGTTAAACCCGGAGGGTTGTTAATAGTCAACAGCTCCCTGATAAACGTCAGTTCGGATCGGAAGGACCTCACTCAGTTGCTGGTGCCGGCCAATGATATGGCCCTGAAAGCCGGCACGCCGAAGGCCGCCAACATCGTCGTCCTCGGAGCCTTTGTGGCCGCTTCGGGGGTCGTGGCGATCGACACGGTGAGAAAAGTCGTTAAGCAGAAGATGGGATTCAAGAAGGATCTGCTGGATATCAATCTGAAGGTGCTCAAGCAAGGATACAACTTCGCCCTCGAACTTCTGGGGCAGAAAGACAAAGTATGAATCACGACCTGAGCAAACTGCCCGGAATATTTGACCGTTACCCTAAACATCAGCAGTCGCTGATCGCTGTTTTACAGGATATTCAGAAGGAATACCAGTTCCTGCCCTGTGAGGCCCTGGAAGAAACCGCCAGGGTCCTTGACGTGCCGCTGAGCAAGGTTTTTTCGGTTTCGACATTTTACAATGCTTTCAGTCTCCATCCGCGCGGCGAAAAAGTCCTGAGGGTATGTGTTGGAACCACCTGCCACATTCGCGGCGCGGCGCAGATTCAGGAGCAGCTGGAAAGTCAGCTGAACATCAAAGCCGGTGAAACTACCCCGGATCTGAAATTCACCATCGAAACGGTCGGTTGCGTAGGAGCTTGCGCCAAGGCGCCGGTGGTGATTGTCAACGAGCGATACTACGGTCCCGTCAAGGTATCCGACTACAAGAAGCTTCTGAGGGGGAAATGATATGCAGCTCAAGAATCCAAAACAGCTGGCGACGCTTCAGAAGAAATACAAAGCCGCCGAAGAACGGTTTCCAAAAAAGGTGCTGATCTGTTGCGGGCCCGGATGCCTGGCAAGCGGCGCCCAGAAGATTAGCGATAAATTTAAGCAGGTTCTCAAGGACAAACGCATAAAGGGCTTCTCGGTTGAGGCTCTCAAAGAAACCGGCTGTCACGGTTTTTGCGAGCAGGGACCGCTGGTGATAATCGAGCCCGACGGAACGTTCTATACCCGGGTAAAGACCAAGGATGTCGAGGAAATCATCGAAATGTCGGTGCGCAAAGGTGAAACCATCGACCGACTCCTTTACTCCCCCAACGGCGACGGGCAAAGAATCCAACGATACCACGACATTGATTTCTATCGCCATCAGGACCGTATTGCTCTGGCCAACCTGGGCAAGATCAGCCAGTGTAATATCGAAGAATACATAGCCCTGGGAGGCTACCAGGCGCTGGCAAAGGTCATCAGCTCGATGAAACCCGACCAGATCATAGACGAAATAACCGAATCAGGACTTCGCGGTCGCGGCGGGGCAGGCTTTGCCGCCGGTCGCAAATGGGCCACCTGTCGCAAAATCGAGTCTGATGTTCGATATGTGATCTGCAATGGCGATGAGGGTGACCCGGGGGCTTTCATGGACCGGGCTATCATGGAAGGTGACCCCCACGCGATCCTGGAGGGCATGGTTATAGCCGCTTTTGCCGTCGGATCCAGTCAAGGGTATATTTACGTCCGCGAGGAATATCCCCTGGCCGTGGTCAACCTTCAAAAAGCAATCGAACAGGCCGAAGAAATGGGTCTTCTTGGAGACAACATCCTTGGCAGTGATTTCTCGTTCAAGATACGGATCAGCCGCGGGGCAGGTGCTTTCGTGTGCGGCGAATCATCAGCTCTGATGAAATCGGTCGCCGGCGAAGTAGGGGAACCGAGGGCAAAGTATATCCGCTCGGTAGTCAAGGGACTGCACGACCAGCCGACCGTGCTCAACAATGTCGAGACGCTCGCGACCGTTCCCGTCATCATAAACAAAGGTGCCGATTGGTTCAAAAAGATAGGCACCAAAAAGAACACCGGTACGAAGGCATTCTCACTGGTTGGCAAAGTGCGCAACACCGGTTTGATAGAGGTCGCCATGGGTACTACCCTGCGCAAGATCATCTATGATATCGGCGGCGGAATCATCGACGACCGGCCGTTCAAAGCGGTTCAAACGGGTGGTCCATCGGGCGGCTGCCTGCCTGAATCGCAACTTGATCTGCCAGTAGACTTCGACTCGCTGACAGAGGCGGGGTCAATGATGGGTTCGGGCGGAATGATTGTCATGGATGACAAAACCTGCATGGTTGATGTTGCCAGGTACTTCCTTGGATTCCTCGTCAATGAATCGTGCGGTAAGTGCGTCCCCTGCCGCGAGGGCCTCTATCAGCTTCATGCCCTGACTGTCAGGGTTTGTGAGGGACGTGCCACCGAGGCCGACCTGGAAAAAATGGAAAAGCTGTCCAACCAGGTAATAATCGGCTCCCTGTGCGGTCTGGGAAAATCCGGTCCGAACCCACTGTTGAGCACAATGAAGTACTTCCGCGAAGAATACCTGGCCCATATTCGTGACAAGCGGTGCCCCGCAGGAGTCTGCCGGGAACTAATCACCTATGAAATAAACGACAAGTGTACCGGGTGCATGGCTTGTATCGCGGTCTGTGCCACCCATGCCATAACCGGCAAAAAGGGCGAGATTCATGTACTGAACCAGGCCAAGTGCACCAAATGCGGCGCCTGTTACGCCGTCTGCAAGCATGACTCGGTCGTGGTGAGCTAGGAGAGCATATGGTCAACCTTACGATAAATGGAAAAGTCGTTCAAGCCGAAGAAGGCGAGGTGCTACTGTCGGTCATCCGGCGGGAGAAGATCGACGTCCCGGCCTTGTGCCATCACGAGGCGGTCGAGGCGTTCGGTGCCTGTCGATTGTGCGTGGTGGAGATCACGCGCCAGGAATGGGACGGATGGTGTGATTACGTTACCTCCTGTCTCTACCCCGCTTCGGACGGCCTCATAGTCAATACTCACGCCGCCAAAGTCAACGACCTGCGCAAGACTATCGTCGACCTGTTTCTGGCCAGGCATCCCAAGTGCCCGGAGATTATCGAACTGGCCGCTGAGTACGGCGTTTACAGTACCACTTACCAAACGGTTGTCGACGGCGATAACTGTATCCTGTGCGGTCTGTGTACACGCATTTGCGACCGGATGGGGTTCCATGCCATATCGACGGTAGGCCGCGGCCACGGCAAGGAGGTCTCTCCCCCGCTTCACAAGGCACCGCCCGACTGCACCGGATGTCTGGCATGCGCCCAGAATTGCCCGACAAGCTTCATCGAATACTCCGCCGCAAAGGGCTTTCTGACTATCTGGGACAAGAAATTCGAACTGCTGAAATGCTCTGGCTGTGGAAAGGAAACCATCACGAAAGTCTTCGCCGAGCATCTTTGTCAGGAACGGAAAATTCCGTTTGAGTATTTTCAGATTTGCGACGAGTGTCATCGAAAGCAACTGGCAGCAACTATGGGTGAAATTACATCGTGGGATCGAGAGGCTGCCTCATGAAGAACCGGTTTATTGTCAATCCAGACCTTTGCACAGGGTGCCGGACCTGCGAACTGGCTTGTTCCTTCACCCACGCCATAGAAGGCTTGAGAGGACAGACCCGAATCTATCCTCTTGATGGTGGTTTTAAAGATCTGTGGATCCCGGTCGTCTGCCTGCAGTGTGATGATGCCGCCTGTGTCAAGTCCTGCCTGGTAGATGCCCTTCGCCGAAATTCCGAAACCGGGGCTATAGATCTCAACCAGGAAGTCTGCGTCAAGTGTATGGCCTGCGTCGCGGCTTGTCCTTTCGGCTGCTCTGTGGTCGACCAGCAACACAAGCTCGTGGTCAAATGCGACCTGTGCGGCGGTGACCCAGCCTGTGCCCACTTCTGTCCAACCAAGGCGCTTAAATGGAATCCAATTGAGCCGCAAACCAGAAAGGTTGCGGTATAGAACTCTGGCGCGTCAACTCAAGTCTTGGGCGCTCCCGGTTTCCAACCGGGCGCGCCTTTTTTCGGACCGAAGTCTCTGGCATATAAACCGGGCCGAAATGCTCCAAAATTAGTCTTGACACGCCAGACAGTAACAAGCTAATTAAGAAGTTAGCCTATTCAGGGACCCTGCGCGTATAGCCCGTGTGGATACCGTCGTGTCGGCCGCCGGGTGGCATCAGGAACCCAGGAATTTGAATATACGTACTATAAATATCTCGCTTGTGGAGGTAGGAGATGAGGCTGAGTGACCGCGAACAGGATGGCATAATTGTGCTGGAACCCAAAGGAAAAATCATGGGGGGACCTGACGCAAGTCTACTGCACGACAAGCTCTACGAATTCATAGAACAGGACAAGAAGAAAGTTGTTATTGACCTTTCACAAGTGGACTGGATGAATTCGACCGGGTTGGGTATTCTCATATCAGGTTACACGACCCTGCGCAATACAAACGGCGAACTGAAGTTAGCCAGCGTGACCGACAAAATTCAATCATTGCTTACAATCACCAAGCTGGTAACGGTATTTGAGGCTTACGACACCGTCGATGAAGCCGTTGAATCGTTCAAGTAACATGCTGCTTGACTAACAGACAACAATACATTTTTTCAGGTAGGCCACCCGAGCGTCCTGCCTGTTTTTTTAGGAGAACCTGCCGCGATGAAAAAGCCAATCATTTCGGGGGACACCATAACCATTCCTTCCAGCCAGGAATATCTTACCGATGTGGACGTATTCATTGAGGGGATCCTGCGTGGTTATGGTGCTGATGAATCCGTCATTGCCGATGTGGCCATCTCCGTTTCGGAGCTGGTCAATAACGCCATACTACACGGAAATCGGTCCTCCGATGTAAAGACCGTCAAAGTCACAATCGCTCGAAACAGCAAGGACATTAGTATCACCGTTGTCGACGAAGGACAGGGTTTCAACCCCGATGATATCGAAGATCCGCTGGCCGATGAGAACTTACTGAAAGAGGCCGGCCGGGGCATCTTTATCGTTAGATCCTTGATGGACGATGTTGACATCTACGAAGATAACGGTGGAACGGCAATCAAAATAACCAAGTCGATCGGCTGAAAGCCCGATCCTGGTACGCAGGTCGCATGACTTTAGAACTGCTTAAAACTCTTCTATTCTTCTTAACCGGAGCCTTTCTGGTGTTTCTGGCAATTACTATTACCAGGGACAATTTCGCCAACCGGTTAAACCGGGTAACCGGCGCCATGCTTCTGTTCGCCGGGCTGGGACCGATCTTCGTCGCCCTGGGCGAGATGATTGACCCGGCCACCACCCGTGCGGCCTTTGAAGAAACAACTATTTTCGCCCTTCACTACATCTGGGAGTTCTTCTTCCCCCTGTTGCTTTTGTTCTCCTGGATTTTCCCGGTGGATCGCCTCAGAGACTTCCGGCGACCGCGGCTGCGTTATATAATTTTCGTCCCCTATATAATGCACCTTTTCATCGCCCTGTTTTTCGACAATATCATTGAATATCTCGGCGACCTCAGGATTGACACCGGGCAGGAGGGCTTCTCGAGCCTGGTCATGCAGCCTTTTGCCAAGGTAATGTCGTGGCTGCATCTGCTTGTCAGTTTCGTGAGATCTTACGATGTCAACATTTTCGGAGCGGTCAGTATCGTCTACGTCCTGGCGGCATCTTATTTCCTCGAGTCGGGTAAGAAGTATGTCGCCAACCCCAGGCTGCTTACCCAAACCAGGGTCGTTCTCTGGGCTATGCGGGCCGGGCTCGGCTTGTTGCTGATAGCCCATCTGGGCTCGACCGTGCTGCCTTACGACCTGCCCGAAACGGCAAAGTCAGTATTGATGGTGCTGGCCGTAGCGGCAGGTGCCGGCATACTGATCTTTGCCACCATACGATACCAGTTTCTCGACGTCCGTCTCATTTTCCGGCAGTCGTTCATCTATTCCATCACCTCGGCGATCCTGGTAGGCATATACATATTGCTGGTAATCAAGTCTAAACAGCTGCTTGAACCCGTATTCGGAGAGCAGGCGCAGCTGGTGAGTTATGCCTTCATCATCCTGGTGCTGCTGTTCTTCCAGCCCATAAACAACTGGATCGACGAATTCATAAGGTCGCTTTTTATACGCACCCGCACTGACCACCGCAATGTCCTTGAGCGATTCTCACGGCAGGTGATCTCGCTGTTCGACCCGGCCCGGTTGCGCAGCATCATCGAAGAAACCCTCAAAACAACACTGCTGGTCGAGAAGGTCTATTTCGTCCTGTACGACGACAAAGTCAAGGAATACGCCTTACTGGTAAGTGAGGACAACCTGCGGCGAGTTGTTATAGTCCGTGATGATTTGATGTTGAGGGGCATCAATCTGCTCGATACCCCGACCTATTTCTATTCGCTGGCTGACTATCGTGACGGCTCCAATCTTGCCAAGCTCCTCGACGAGCGCGCAGTCAAACTGATTCTTCCCATGAAGGATGCCGACCACCTGCTCGGCTTTGTGGCGTTGACGGACAAAGCCGCCGGTTATACCTACTCCTCGGAAGACCTTAACCTGCTGGGCGTGCTCTCAAACCAGATGGTGACGGCACTTATCAACGCCCGCCTGTACGTGGAATCACTGGAACGGATCCGCCTCCAGGAAGAGGTAACGATGGCCAGACAGATTCAGCTCGATCTTTTGCCATCTAAACCTCCCGAACTGCCGTGCGCACGGATATCAGCCCATTCCACTCCATCACGCACCGTGGGGGGTGACTTCTTCGACTTCGTTGAGGTTGACGACAGCCGGGTCGGGATCGTGATAGCCGATGCATCGGGTAAAGGGATGCCGGCGGCGCTGATGATTGCGCAGACTCAGGCTATGCTCAGAAGCGAGGTCTGCAACGGCAACCCGATCGATGTTGTACTGCGAAACATAAACCAGCACATCGTGGAGTCATCGTCAGCAGAGAAATATGTCACCCTCTTCTACGGCGAGTTCGATATCAAGTCAGGCCGATTCCGTTATGCCAACGCCGGACACAACTACCCGATCCTGGCCCGGGCCAACGGCGAGCTGGAGCTCCTGACCGCAGGAGGACCCGTTATCGGAGCGCTGCCGAGAATGCTGTACGAATCGGATGCGGTCCAGCTCGAAACCGATGACGTCCTTTTCTTCTTTACGGACGGTTTGTCCGAGGCCATGGACAAAGACGAAGTTGAATACACCGAAGAGCGCGTGAGAAAATATGTGGTCGAACACCGTGCCTCCGACCCCCAGGCCCTGATCGATTCTATTCTCAAGGACGTTCGCGAGTTTGACCCTACCTACCCTCCCCGCGATGATACGACCATCATCGCCCTGAAAATAAATAATGGATTCACACCTTATGAAGGATAAGTACACCCATTTCGACCCCCGGAAGCTGTTCCAGCGCAAGGACGAAATGTGCGGTTACCGGTTTTGCCCCTTCTGTCGCTCCGAATTGAAAGCGGAGTTTCTCGACGGCCGACAACGAATGGTCTGCAGCAGCACCGACTGCGACTTCATTTTTTATCAGAACCCGATTCCCGCCGCCGGGGCTGTCATTGTCCGGAATGACACGGTCCTCCTGGTAAAGAGAGCTCATCCTCCCAGGATCAACTGGTGGTGCCTTCCGGCCGGCTTCATGGAGTGGAGCGAGCACCCGTCCGAAACGGCGGTTCGAGAGGTTGAAGAAGAAACCGGACTCAAAATAAAGTTAACGTCGTTCTTCGAAGTGTATTCGGGCCAGGATGATCCCCGTAACAATGCTGTGCTCATCCTTTATCTGGCCGAGGTTATCGGCGGTGAACTCCGGGCCTCGGACGATGCGCTGGAGGTGCGCTTTTTTCCCTTCGACGACCTGCCCGACAAGATAGCTTTCGTCTCCCACCGCCAGGCGCTTCAGGACTATACCGAACGTTTTCGACAGTAGGTCATGAAATCCTCTTTTGGAAAGAGACTCTTCAGATTATTTCTGCTCTTCTCGCTTGTCCCGGCGATAATCCTCGCAGCCATAGGCTATTACGTTGCGTCACACGACAGACTGGAAGGTCTGACCGACGAGTCGGAGAGCAGCACCGAACTGGTCGAATACTACAACCGGTTTCTGTTTGAGGTCATAAAAACCGAGATTAGCAGCAAACCGATGCCTCCGGTGGAGCCCGACGAAACGCTTCAGTTTTTGCTTACCGTGAACGATACCGGCTTCAGTGTTCTGGGATCGTCCCCCCTGTTTACACGAAAGGTTGCAGAGGTCATAGCGTCTACTGCGCACGCCAAACCCTTCGGATTTGTCAAAATCGATGGACTTTACTATCAGTTTAACACCCTCAAGACTGATGACGGGGAAATGCTGGCGGGCGGCCTTATACACCCGGACATTTATACCGACAGGTTGACAGCCCTGCAGTCCCATTATGCGGCCGTTTCATCTCAACGGGAATTGACGACCAACTACCTGCTCTTCCTGGCGCTGGTATTTCTGATTGTAGCAGCCGTCACCGTAAGTCTGGCTTATTATTTCTCCTCACGCCTGGCCAGAAATCTCGCTTCTCCCCTGACAAGATTGAGCGAGGCCTCGCAACGAATAGCCAACGGGGATTTTGAACAGCAGGTCGAACCGGGTGGCATCGGTGAAGTTAAGACGCTTATCGATAATTTCAACCAGATGGCGGCGCAACTTCGAACAACCACGTTGCGTCTGGCACAGACCGAGCGTGTTGCGGCCTGGAGAAATATCGCCCGCAGGTTTGCCCATGAGCTTAAGAATCCGCTCCAACCGATTATGATCTCGATTCATCGCCTGGAGAAAGCCCTGAGAGATTCCGAGCTTTACGGCGAACTCCAGCAGCCGCTCCAGGCGGCATCGGAAGAACTGAGACACCTGACCGAGCTGGCCGACAGGTTTTCACAACTGGCTAAGCTGCCCGAGCCGAGGATCGAGGTAGTCGATATGAACGAGTTTCTCAAAACCATATCCGATCTTTACCGGGAATTGTTGTCCGACTACGATTACTGCCTCAAGCTACCTGATCGCACCGTGACGGTGCGAATCGACCAGACTTATTTTCGCGAGGCAATTCACAACCTGCTTCAAAATGCCGTCGATGCCTCGACGCAGGGTTGCCGGATCGAACTCCGCCTGAAAACGGATAGGGACCGGGCGGTTATCGAAGTTAGAGATTTTGGGCAAGGCATGAGCAGCGAGATAGTCTCATCAGCTCCGCTGCCCTACTTCACAACAAAGGCCGAGGGCAGCGGCATTGGTCTGGCTGTCGTGGAGAAGATAGTGAACGATCTGAGCGGAAGCATGATGATCGACTCAAAGGAAAACGAAGGTACAATGGTAGCACTGAGCATACCACTGTATAATGATCATGGCCGGTAGAGTTCTCATAGTTGACGACGAGCCCAATATAACCGCCTCGTTTTCGGCACTGCTGAATGACGAGGGTTACATTACCGACACGGCGGCTTCCGTGGGCGAGGCCCTGAAAAAGTCGGGCGGTGACATCAGTCTTGTGTTGCTGGACCTCAACCTGCCGGATCAGTCGGGAATCGAATTCCTTCGCAGGACGAAAGACGAGCCGGAACCACCGCTGGTGCTGATCATATCAGGGCAGTCCGATATTCCAACCGCGCTGGAGGCAGTCAAGCTGGGAGCGGTGGACTACCTGGAGAAGCCTGTTTCTCCCGAAAAGTTGATCTCGAGCGTGCGATCGGCCCTGATGCTGGCCGAGGCCAACCGGCAGCGCAACCTCCTGGTCAGTGACCTCGATATCAAATCACAACTTGTCGGTAAGTCACGAACTATGAAAAAACTGGCCAGGACAATTCATCAAGTGGCCGATTCTGATTCGACCGTGCTGGTTACCGGTGAGAACGGCACCGGTAAGGAGCTGGTGGCCACCCGAATTTATCTCGAAAGCGGGCGACGCAACAAGCCATTCATAAAAGTTAACTGTCCTGGAATTCCCGAATCCCTGTTCGAATCAGAACTTTTCGGTCATGTCCGGGGCGCTTTCACAGGCGCGGTCAAAGACTACCCGGGGAAATTTGCCCTCGCCGACACCGGGACCATTTTTCTCGATGAGATTGGCGATCTACCTATTGAATGCCAGGCGAAGTTGCTGCGAGTAATTGAAACGGGCGAGGTCGAGACACTGGGAGCGGTCGAACGGAGGCTGGTCGATGTCAGGATCATCTGCGCCACCAATCAAGATCTGCCCGAGCTTGTCAATATGGGCAAATTCCGCGAGGACCTCTACTATCGTGTCTCCGTCCTTGTGGTGGACATCCCCCCGCTTCGGAAGAGGCTGGATGATATCCCGCTGCTGGTCGGTGAATTCCTCAAACGATTTGATCCCGGTGGAAAAACAAGCCTGTCACCGGATGCCATGGCTTATCTGGCCACTCTCGATTACCCCGGCAACGTCAGACAGCTAAAAAATCTGGTTGAGCGACTTACAATTATGGTAGCGGGTAAAACAGTCACTCCCGACGATATCATGGGTCAGCTATCGGCCGGGGCGCGAGTCGAGGTGAAAAACGTCGAGATGCCACTCAGTGAGAAGATGAGGAACTTCGAAAGGGAGCTCATAAGGCGAGCCCTAAAAGGTAGCCGGGGAAACATATCGGCGGCTGCCAAGACCCTGGGCATGGACCGGGCTAACCTCTCC
>CP070756.1:507704-511241 GCA_020348905.1 Candidatus Zixiibacteriota bacterium | reverse complement strand
TCAATTCGGCCGGTTGCTGAACTGGCTGAGAGACAACATCCATAGCCAGGGCTTCAAGTATTATTCGGGAGAGTTGTGTCGACGCGTGACAGGCGAGCCTCTGTCGCACAAACCACTGCTTGATTATCTGTACGATAAGTATACTGACATTTACGGGATCAGTCGAAGCTGATACTGGTCGCATCGCCCGGACGCGCCAGCGTCACGGCCGCGACCATCAAAACCGCTTTTGGTAGACGTGGCAGTAAGGTTCCTTGCCCGTCCGATCATAATAATCCTGGTGATAGTCCTCAGCTTCCCAGAACGTATCGGCCATGACCAACTCGGTGGCGACATCGTAGCCCTTGCCGGTGAGAATCCCGATCAGTTTTTCGGCCGTCTGCTTCTGCATATCATCCGTGTAAAATATGGCCGAGCGGTATTGTTTGCCCACGTCGGGACCCTGACGATCCACCTGGGTTGGATCGTGTATCTCAAAGAAGAGCCGGGTCAGCTCTTCGTAACTGGTTTTGGTTGGATCAAAGACCACTTCCACCGCCTCGGCATGGCCGGTGTTTTTGTAGGAAACATCCTTATAGGTGGGATTCGAGGTATGGCCGCCCATGTAGCCTACGCTCGTTGACAGCACCCCGTCGGTCTGCTTGAGCAGGTGCTCCACACCCCAGAAACATCCGCCGGCAAAGTACGCTTTTTCAGTAGCTACTTCATCAGCAGCAGACACGAAATCCAGACAAATGGAATTCACGCAGTGCCGGGTATTTTTGGCGGTAAAGCCTTCGCCCTTGAAGACGTGACCCAGATGCGCACCGCATCGGGCACAGGTGATTTCCGTACGCATGCCGTCAGCGTCGGTTTCGAATTTGAGGGCGCCGGGAATTTCATCGTCGAAACTCGGCCAGCCGGAACCCGAGTCGAACTTGGCCGCGGACCGAAACAGGGGGGCATCGCATCGCTTACAGTTGTAAGTGCCCTTCTCCTTATGATCGAGATACTTGCCGCTGAAGGGAGCTTCGGTCCCTTTATAGACGATCACCCGTTCTTCTTCGGGTGTTAACTTGTTCAAACTTGGATTACTTTCCATTGGTTCTTCCTCTGACATAATCGTCAACGATACGAAACTTCCAATAATCAACACCAGCAATACACCCCAGAAAATCGCGCGTAACATTAATAGAACACCAGGCTTCATAGAGAATCCTCCACAGTATTGTCCTTCCGACCCGAGTCGGGTAATTCGAGTCTTTATAAATAAGACAATTTTTGCCCCTTTTTGTTCCTTCACGCTCCTATCCGTAAGTCTTTACTATCTAATGAAGTAATCATTGGCGAAAGGACTGGCCGAGACTCGCCCTTGCCATCCCCATTAGATTTTATTGATATTTAGTTAAAATATATTGATTTTCTTGGCAATACATAGCAACTTTTTTAATAATTGACGTATAGAATATTAGTAAAATGAAACAGGAGCTATGATGAAGAAGGATTGGGCATATCTGACGAGGCTAACCGGCGGCAAGCCGATCACCGTGGAGCGGGTCACTATTGATGAAGAAGATGTTGCCATTGACGGCAAGTTCGATTTGCCCCCGCTGGCCCGGTTAAAAGCGGAGGACCAGGTTTTTGTGGCGGTGTTTGTAAAATCGCACGGGTCCATCAAGCAGATGGAAAAGCAATTCGGAATCAGCTACCCCACTGTCAAAGGCCGCCTCAACCGCATAGCCGACCAGCTTGACTTTGTGGAGGTTGAAGCCACCACTGCGGCCGATGATGTGCTGGAGCGGCTTGATCGGGGAGAGATAAGCGTAGATGAAGCGATTGAAGCGATAAAGAAAGGAGAACGTCATGAGTGAGCAGAAAAAACAGATTCTGCAGATGCTCGCTGAAGGCAAGATAAAGGTCGATGAGGCCGAGCGTCTGCTGGCGGCACTGGAAACCAATTCCCCGCCGGCGCCGGAGAATGTTCCCGAGGCAACGGCGGGAGCAAAAAAACCGAAGTTTTTACACATCAAGGTAGAGGCAGAAGGAAGTTGCGACGGCAAACACGAAAACGTCGACATCAAGATTCCCATTATGCTGGTGAAGGCGGGAATGAAGCTTGGTTCGCTGGTTCCGGAGAAGGCGCGCGGCAAGTTCACCTCGCATCTGGGCGAACACGGGCTTCACGTTGATTTGAACCAGCTCAACTCGGAAAATATCGACACGATTATCAGCGCCCTGGCCGAAACCTCGATCGATGTTGACGCCGACAACGAGAAAGTCCGGATTTATTGTTCCTGACCTGTGTACGATATCAATAAACCGCTGATACTGATTGACCCTGCTGTTACTGCAGGGTCAATTCACTCATCAGGGCATCGAGATGGTAAATTTCGTCAATGACGTGCAGGGCGTACCGGATATCGACGCTTATCGATCGGGTCACTTTCGGGTTGAACAGGTAATCGGCTGCGATACTTTCGTAGTTGCAGTCGAAAAGCAAACCTACCAGTCGGCCTTTGCCGTCAATAACCGGGCTGCCCGAGTTACCACCGGTAGCATCATTAGTGGTCAGAAAATTAACGGGCACGTCACCGATGAACGGGTCCATATAGGCGCTGGACGTCCCGGCATCATGATATTGCCTCAGTTCGGCCGGCACGATAAAAGGATCTTCACCGGTTTCTTTCTCCAGAACACCTTCGGCCCCGGTAAAGCAGGCATACTGTACCGCATCGCGCGGGCTGTATCCTTTTACCACCCCGAAGTTGACTCGCATGGTGCCGTTGGCGTCCGGGTATAGATTGTCACCCTGCCATTCGGCATAAGCGGCGATCAGTTGGGGTTGAAGCCTGGTGTAGGCGCCGGAAAATTTCTTCGATCGCTGCCGGTATTCTTCCCTGTCCTGATAGGTTGCCCTGGCAAACTCGATAAACGGGTCATTGAGGTTTTGTAGTTCCGTGGCGGTCATGGCGAACATTTCCATACGTGCATCCAGAACGCCGACGTTCGTATTGGCGAAGGCGTGGTCAAGCCAAGTCTCGACCCGGGAAATTCGATCATTACCCTCAACAGCACCCAGCATTCTGTCGATCGATGCGACTCTCTGGCCTTCCGGAAGCTCGAGCATTCTCAGAAGGAAGTACCTCAGCAAAGCACGTTCATATTGAGGAACCAGGTTCACCTGAACATCTTCGAGCCATTCGCGGATACTGACGGAGTCCCGATCCTGATATCCTTTCTCACGATCGGGATCGTCTTTCTTGCGCTCCTCGGCCCATCGGTGAATTTTAAAGGCAATATTCGCGTAGTTGTGCCACGGGAGCATATAAAGCAGAAAGTCCTTATCCCTGGTCGTCCGGTGCTGTTGATAGAGGCTGTCGAGTCCCGCCAGGACACCTCCATAGCGCTGCTTAAGGTCCGGATCTGCGTCGATGAAGGCGCTGAGGTCGGCCTCCGATTTCACCTTCTTCTGCAGTAGCCGCCATTGGTCAAAACCCTCGAGCATGCCAATCCGATTCTTAAGACCGTTGTTGATGCCTTTGGAGCGGGAGGCCAGCC
>CP070756.1:499952-507604 GCA_020348905.1 Candidatus Zixiibacteriota bacterium | reverse complement strand
GTAGTCGGTTTGATCGGGGTGGATACTTATCAGGAATTTGGTCCGGGAGTGCCGCCCGATTTGTTGGCTGAAATTACCGCTCCGTTCAGGACCGATTTTGCCGGCACCATGAATGGTTTTGTTCGGGACATGTTTGTGGAGAATTCCGACAGTGCTCTGGTCGACTGGGTTGTAGCCGATATGAGTGCTGCCCCCCCGGAGGTGGCCATTAGTGCGCTGGAGTTTTATTTTAGCAGCAATGCTTTGGAAATGCTCAAGGAAACCAGCATTCCAATTCGTGCGATCAATTCGGATATTTGGCCGACCGACCTGAAGACAAATCAAGAAAATGCGGCTTCCTATGATCTGAAACTGATGCCGGGTATCGGGCACTTTGTTATGCAGGAAGACCCCGTCACTTTCAACCGACTACTTCGCGAGACGCTGGATGAACTGACAGGGAAATCCGGTGCACCTGTCGATGAGGAATAGTTGAAGTAGGCTTGGCGGGTTATCATAACGATTGCTGATAAGGGGGGCAATGGCGGGTTCGAAGACGGACCCGCCCTACAGGTCTAACGTATCGAGTGCCGGGGCAGATGAGGACATCTGCCGCCCACGAAACCAGAACGCTCAAGTGGATATCCTGGATGTAGACGATTTCATCGACTGGCTCTTCCGGAGCGGCGCGGCTCCGGGCTGCCTGGATGAGGCCGACGTGGACGGAAACGACCAGCCAGACATTTTAGATGCTGATTATTTGGTAGAGTGGCTGTTCCGGGGTGGACCGGCTCCGGTAGCATGCCCGTGAACAGATACACAAGGTTTGATAGTCAACGCAGGTCGGGTTCCGGATGAGTGTCGCGAAGGAGAAACCCGACATCTGGGTAACAGGATATTGAAATGATGAAGTAGGTGCTAATATGTGAGGATCCCACAGCAAGCTGTGGGGCACCGAGCCTTGACGGGCATCCACGCCAACGGTATATTCCGCCTCTATGGAATTTATCGGGGAAACCGCAGCACTGGCCACGGCCATCTTCTGGGCCTTTACATCGATGTTCTTCACCCAGGCCAGCCGGCTTATCGGGTCGTTCAACGTCAATAAAATCAGACTGGTCCTGGCCGTTAGCATCTACTGCATTGCTCTCCTCGTAACCGAAGGCCGCCTGCTTCCCGATAACATTACCGGCGACCATTTCTTCTGGCTGGGCCTGTCGGGCATAGTCGGTCTGGTGATCGGCGACAGTGCCCTGTTTAAGGCCTTCGTCATGATCGGCCCGCGTCTGGCCATGCTCATTCATGCCAGTGCCCCGGTGATGGCGACTATCATAGCCTGGATATTCCTCGGTGAGGTGCTCGGTGCGTTGGATGTAATCGGGATTTGTGTAACTGTCGCCGGTATCACCTGGGTTGTTGCCGAGAGAAAATACCGGTCCAATAACTTTGTCGATAAGAGTCACCCCGATGCCGGGTCACTAGCTAAAGGAGTCGGCCTGGGGCTGCTGGGAGCGTTGGGTCAGGCAGCCGGACTGGTGATCGCCAAGTACGGCATGCTCAACGTGGGCGCTACGGTGGAGCCGATGGAAGCCTCGTTTATCAGGATGCTGGCCGCTATGATAGTGATATGGGTATACGCTGTCTTCCGTGGTCAGATGCCAGCTACCTTTATGGCTGTCAAAAACGTCCGGGCGATAGGTTTCAGTGTCGGGGGAGCTGTGTTCGGGCCGTTTCTGGGGGTGTGGATGTCGCTGGTGGCGGTTAAGTACATTGAGGCGGGTATCGCCGCTACCATAAACGCAACAACACCCATCTGGATCATTCCCCTTGTGATTGTCATCTACAAGGAGAAGGTTTCGGTCAGGGCGTTGTCAGGTGCTATCGTTACGGTAGCGGGTATTACGCTGCTGATGCTCAGTTGATCTATCGGTAATCAGCTGGCTGTTTCAAACTCGACGTGGAACCAGGTCAGGCAGTAAATGAAAGTAATAATGCCTTTGACGTCCGGAGCCCAATCGGTGCCGAGTATGAACAGATAGCATACCAGCGTCAGGCCGAAGAAAATCTTCACCATAGCCGCGGCTAGGTTTATCCTCGCCAGGTTGAATACTCCCAGAACGATAAATAGCACGAACAGGGCCGGCGCCAGGGCGCAGGCCAGCCAGGTCCACACGTTCAGGTCGGCGAACAACATCGAGGCGGGGCTGTCAATCGGGAAATACCAGAGGTAGAAGCCGTGGGCAGCTCCGAAGAACATAGCCAGCGGGAAATACATAAACCCTTCATACCGGTCGCTGCGCAAATCGCGGATAGCTGCCATCAGGAAAAACAGTGCTGCCGCGAGAAGCCCGGTGAGAAACAGGAAGGGGGGGCTACTGAGCATGATATCAAGTGTGCGTTCCATTATTATTTACCTCTTTGGTCAATCAAGAACTAAGGTGTACGGCCTACATAGAGAAAGCCGCGTGCCAACCGCCGCCTTTTTCTCCTGGGCCGATGTATTCTATTGTAAGTTAGTGGGTTATAGCTGCGGCGAGGTGGTGTTTTGGCCGGGATTCTGTGACAAAAGAAGCTTATAATTGAGCAAGCGGTTGCACATTTTTTTGAGAGCAAAAATAAAGGCCCGTTTGGGGAAAACGGGCCTTTTCGTGAGGGAGAACTTATCGAAAAGCGCTACACATCAACATCGTCCACATCGGTCGTTGGCCGCGTGAGAGCGTCTTTGGTTTCGGTTATCTGCTCGGGATTTTTGTGTTTGAGTTTCCCTTTGTATTTTTTCAGCTGTCCTTTGACTTTATCCACCGCCATCGCTATGGAACTGTACATATCGTTGGTGTCACCCGTGCCGGTCAGCACGTTATTGTAAACTTTCACTTTGAGTTCTGCTTTGCGTCGGTGACGTTCCGTATCCAGCACCATTTCAGCGGAGATGATATTCTCGAAATAGCGGGTGAGGCCCTCCATTTCGGATTCCGCTGCTGACTTCATTTCGTCGGTCAGATCAAAATGACGAGCAGATATTTTTTTCAGCATGGCTTTTCTCCTTTCCATGCGACTTTAGTATTGTGGTTTACTTACCGAGCAGTCGTCTATAACTGAAAACAAACCATCTATCATGGTTACGTGGCGCCCCCCTGCGGTATTGCCAGAAGTAAGAAGAAAGTCATTCGAATCACGGGTGGCGCATTGGCTCAAAATACTAATTGTTCTCCCCCATACAGCCCCCAATGTAGCGGCCAAGAGGTTTCGATTCATGCCTGGTGCCATCCAATGGTTCAGCACGATGCTGTTCCAACCCCCTTCACTTGGTTCCGGCGGGTTCGATTCTCTTACGCAGCCGGGCCGGCTGAATTTTTAGCTCCTCGCGATACTTGGTAACCGTCCGTCTCGCCAGCTTTATACCTTCGGCATTTAACATACGGTAGATTTCCTGATCGGAGAGAGGCTTATCCGGCGGCTCGGCCTTTATTATTTCCTCGATACGTTGTTTGACCGACCGTTTGGACATATCCTCACCGTCGGCCATAGTAATGCCGGAATTGAAAAAGTACTTTATCTCATACACGCCGAAAGGAGTCTGAACGTATTTCCCGTTCGATACCCTGCTTATGGTAGCGACGTTCATGTTAACTTTCTGCGCGATATGTTCCATTATCATGGGCTTTAAGAAAGCCGGGCCCTGCTCGAAAAATTCTTTCTGTTCCTCGATGATGGCTTCCATGACATTTATCATGGTAGTGCGGCGCTGGTTGATGGAATTGAGCAGCCACCGGGCCTGCTCCAGTTTCTGCTTGATGTACTGCTTGGTGTCTTTGGAGGAGTTGCTGCCGCGCCTGATCAGTTCCTTGTACCCGGAATTTATTCTCAACCTGGGCATGTAAGTGTCGTTATGGAAGACGACGTACTCATCGCCGAATCGTTCAATAATCAGATCCGGAATCACCGGCAGGGCACCGCTGTCGAACCGTCCGTGGGTCGGGGTGGGGGAGAGGCTCTTGATGACATTCATGGCCTGCTGGGCCTTCTCCACCGGGACGTTCATCAGTTTGGCTATCTGAAGGATGGATTTGCGATCGAGTTCGTGAATGTGCTCCTCGACGATGCGGTAGGCCAGGCTGTTTTCCAGGCCTTTCTCCTGAAGCTGGGTAAGCAGTGATTCACGCAGGTCACGAGAACCGATACCGACCGGATCGAATTTCTGGATGACCTTCAGGACGGCTTCTATCTTGGAGCTTTCGATTTCCAGTTCAGCGGCCATCTCCGGCACGCTGATAGTCAGGTATCCTTCGGGTGAGATGTTACCGATGATGTACTCGCCGATCAGGTGTTCTTCCTCGGACATTTTCAACAGCGACAATTGTTCGAGAAGATGGCCGTACAGGCTGGTCTCCGGACTGGCGGCTCCCTCGAAACGCTCTTCGCGTTGTTCGCGCGGCTCGCGTACCTTGTACCCCTCGTCGTCGTCAAAGAGGTAATCTTCCAACTCCAGAGTGTCCTTGGATTCTTCCTCTTTTTCCTGTTCGGCTACGTCGAACTCTGCTTCCTGCTCCTCGGCG
This sequence comes from Candidatus Zixiibacteriota bacterium, assembly GCA_020348905.1. Taxonomy (GTDB): domain Bacteria; phylum Zixibacteria; class MSB-5A5; order GN15; family FEB-12. The sequence goes on along the minus strand of CP070756.1, from coordinate 503,069 downwards.
TTCTCCTGTTCGGCCTCGAGCTCTTCAATCTCTTCGAGCAATGGGTTGGTGGCCAGCTCGTGCCGTATGGTTTGCTCCAGCTTGAGAATCGGCATCTGGAGCATCTTGAGAGACTGGATGAGCTGGGGGGCCAGAGTTTGCTTGAGCCTGAGTTGTAGTCCAAGTTTCATTGTATGTTCCGCTGAACGTCAATTTGCCTAAAGGCTTAGAAAACGTTACTCCAATAATCTAAATATCGGAGCGAAATCGGCCAAATTTATTTGTACCGGTAACTTCGTTCATTTATTAAACACTTCGTTCGTCAGTTAAGACGGAACTTCTCCCCCAGGTAAATCTTCCTTGCTTCGGGGTCGTTGGCCAGGAATTCGGAGTCACCCGACTTCAGGATTTTGCCATCGCACATTATATACGCCCGGTTGCAGATCGATAATGTTTCGCGGACGTTGTGGTCGGTTATAAGAACACCCAGGCCGCGTTCGACCAGGCGGGCGATAATCTTCTGGATGTCTTCGACGGCAATGGGGTCGATACCCGCGAAAGGTTCGTCAAGCAACATGAACTTGGGGTTGTTGACCAGGGCCCGGGTAATTTCAACGCGCCGTCGTTCACCGCCGGAGAGTGTATATGCTTTGTTCTTCCTCAGACCGGCGATATCCAACTCGTCGAGCAGTTTGTCCAGACGCTTACGCCGCTCCTTGCGCGTCATTTTCTGAAACTGCAGAATCGACATGATATTTTCTTCGACCGTCATCTTGCGGAATACCGATGCTTCCTGCGCCAGGTAGCCGATACCCAGCCCCGCCCGGCGGTACATTGGCATCCGTTTCATGCTAAGGTCACCCAAGAAGACATCACCACCATCGGGCCGGATAAAGCCGATAATCATGTAGAAGGTAGTAGTTTTGCCGGCACCGTTAGGTCCAAGTAAACCAACGACTTCGCCGGGCTCAACGACGATCGAAACTTCGTCGACGACGGCCCTCCTGCGGTAGAATTTGCGAAGATTCTTGGACCTAAGGGTGGTCATATATATATTATACGCGATTTCAAATTTTAATTCAATCTTTTTCGTGCAGTAAGCATGTATTTTGCTTATATTCAATAAGTTATTTTAAGACAGGCACTAACACAATCACAATGTTCTTCCCAAACAGCAAACAGGTTGCGTCCGGACGATTATCGGCAAGGCTCCGGCCGGGGAGAGGCACCCGGTGAGCAGCGGGGATAAGCTCGTTCTGGTAACCGGTGGAGCCGGTTATATCGGCTCGGTTCTGGTCGAGCAGTTGCTGGATGGCGGCTGGTCTGTCCGAACCATCGATAAGCTGATGTTCGGCGGCGATGCGCTGTCATCGTATCTGTCCCGGCCGGGTTTTGAGTTCGTCGAAGGAGATATCTGCAACGCGGACGATTTGCGGCTGGCCCTGGAGGGTGCAGATGCCGTCGTTCACCTTGCCGCCATCGTTGGCGATCCGGCCTGTAAAAAGTACCCCGAGTTGGCGGTCAAGACGAACAAGAACGGTTCCGAATTGCTGTGCGAAATGGCCGTGCAAGCGGGCGTAAACCGGTTTATCTTTGCATCGACGTGCAGCAATTACGGGGCGATGTTGCAGCCGGATGGTTACGTTGATGAAACCAGTCCCTTGAGCCCGGTGTCTTTGTATGCGGAATTGAAGGTGAACTTTGAGAAACATCTGCTTCAGCCGAACCGCGACGACTTTGCCACTGTCTGTCTTCGGTTTGCCACCGCTCACGGTCTTTCACCGCGGCCCCGGTTCGATCTTACGGTCAACGAGTTCACCCGAGACCTGGTGCTTGGTAAGGAGCTGGAGATCTACGGGGAACAGTTCTGGCGGCCGTACTGCCATACGACCGACCTTGCCCGTGCCGCAGTTCTGGCACTTGAAGCGGATGCGACGAAAGTAGCAGGCAAGGCATTCAACGTCGGCGATACTGCCGAGAACTATCAGAAGAAGACGCTGGTGGAGTTGATACTTGAACGGTTGCCGCAGATGCGCGAGAAGGTGCGTTATGTGGAGCGCAGTGAAGATCCGCGCAACTACCGGGTGAATTTTGACCGGATAAATTCCGAGCTGCGGTTTAAGGCGAAAAAAACAGTTGCCGACGGCATCAGCGAGTATATTCTTGCCATTCAGAGCGGTCAGATAAAGAACCCGGAAGACAGGCGTTATACCAATCTTTAGCGGGAAAGGTTATGCAGGCAGTTGTTTTAGCGGGAGGAAAGGGCGCCAGGCTCAAGCCATACACCACCGAGATACCGAAACCATTGGTGCCGCTGGGGGATAAACCGGTAATCGAGATACTTCTGGCCGGATTGAAGAAGCATGGCGCAAACGATGTCGTAATCTGCGTCAACCACCTGGCGCACCTGATTTCGTCGGTGCTGGAAGACGGGGAACGGTTCGGCCTGAACATAAGATATTCACTGGAGAAAGAACCCCTGTCGACTGTGGCGCCTCTGAAGTTGATTGAGAATCTCCAAGACAATTTCCTTGTCGCGAACGGGGACATTCTCACGGACCTGGATTTCAATAAACTCTATCAACATCATCTTGAATCGGAAGCCGGGTTGACAGTGGCCACGCATCAACGCCGCCACAAGGTTGATTACGGTGTTATTGGTACCGGTGATGACAATAGGGTAGTTGCGTTCGAAGAAAAGCCAACAGCCGAGTTTACCGTGTCGATGGGGATTTATGTTTTTTCGAAGCGAATACTCGACCTTGTTCCCGATGGCGCGCCGTTCGGGTTTGATGACCTGATGTATCTGCTTTTGGAGAAGAACGAGCCGGTGGGTACGTTTCCGTTCGATGGTTACTGGATGGATATCGGTCGACCGGATGATTACGAGCAGGCCAAAGAAGATATCAAGAGCAATCCTGACCTGCTTGCGCCGTAACCTTCACCTCAAATTATCTATCTTCGCCCGCCTCAGGTATCAGCTTCAGGATACCGGCTGCTCGCTCTTTCACCTTTTCATAGCTGAACGGCACGACCCATTGTTCGCCGCTTACCCACATCTGGTTGAAATCGAAGAAATGGTCGCTCATCGGGTTGCCCGAATTTCCCGCCGGAAGGACCATCGTAGCGGAATCCACG
>CP070756.1:495342-499852 GCA_020348905.1 Candidatus Zixiibacteriota bacterium | reverse complement strand
GATCAAATAGACGCCCCCCAGGTACTTCACCACCATGAAAAATCGTCCCAGTAACTCGGCCATAGCGGCCAGACCGCACAGAGCCGACAACAGGAACAGCAGGTCCGCCGCAACGATCCCCATGGCAACACCGAGGGCCTGCCTGAATCCCGATGCGAGCGCTCTCGATACACACGCCAACACTCCCGGCCCCGGAACCACGGCCAGAACGAACACCGCCCATGCAAACGCGATCATACTGGTAGTACTTATCATGCCGTTTTATCCAAGCCAATCAGCGGCGTTGCCGGTATCGGACATACATAACAGGGATACGGATTCGCCGATGGGGTGTTTCCGATTCGCCATAAATTTCTGTGTTTGTGTCAGTTACTAAGTCTCTTGGGGGAATCCCTGTATCCGATGTGCCGGTGGTACAACAATTATAAAGGTAGCCACCGGGAAAAAGTGTGGCTGAGCTATCTCTAAGCGGCCATTTGATATATTTTAGCTGCCTTAGCAGGTCCGTGACAAATAGCGCAGAACGTTTCCGAACGACAGGCCTTCCAGAAACTGACCATCAAACTGGCTCACTAACGATTGCAGGACCTCCTGATACTTGCCCGCATGCTCGAACTCCTCAAGGAAAAACGGAACCCGGCTCGGATCGGGATGAGCCTGAGTATAGAAATAATCAGCTCCGAAACAGATCGCCGAACCACCGTTCAGATTCAGACCATACGCAATGTGCTCTGCCAGCGCCGATGGGTCGCTGGGATGCATGAAGGCGCGAAGGAAGTTCATTCCGATCAGGCCCTGCCGCTGCACTATCACTTTCGCCAGACCATTCGAAAGATTGCGGGGATGATCGTGAACGTCCCGAAAATTGGAATGGCTGGCGATGACGGGCATGTTCAGGCTCTGTGTGTCAATGTAATTGATTATATCATGAGCCAGATTATCACTCGTGTGCGAAAGGTCAACCGCAATTTTCCTGCCACCCAGGTAGTCGAGCAGGGCCCTGCCATCACCTTTCAGACCAACCGTGGTCTTGTTGCCCCCTCCAAAACGAGTTTCACCATGATGCGTTAGAGAAACGTATAGAGGAAGACCGGTGCGATTGATAACATCTTCCAACCTGTCAAACGCCATACGCACCGGCTCGTCATTGGCAACTAAAGCAGCGGCGTTCTCGATAGCGGACACGATTCCAATTCTGTCGGAGCCAAGAATCTTCTCGCTCTCGGCCGGACCGGTCACCTGAACGAAATCTTCAGCATAATTTGTCAGCAGGCGCTCGTACCATTTAACCTGAAGCTCCGTCAAGGCTGGACTCGGGACCGGTTCAACCGAAGAAATGGCCATCACCTGAAGCTTAACATTTCCCTGACGTAGGTATGGGATAGCGCACCCGATGTCCTCAATATTGCCGGGATCCGCATCCTGCACCGTGGCCAGATAGTGCGGCAGATCGCAGTGCAGGTCAATTACCGGATAAGGTGCTTCTTTTTCGCTCATTCACTTCGCTCCACTCGATACCTCAGTTCACTCCGCTGCCGAACAGGTAACCAACGCCGATGAGAAACTCCGGACCGCTATAGTTGTCGCTGCCGCCGATAGGTTCATCAAAATCCGACATGAAATTATAACCTACCGTCAGGCCGGCCATGAAATGTCGGCTTACCGGGAAATCAACCCCCATCGCCAGCTTCCCGCCAAAGGCCACTTCCGTTCTCTCTTCGGTGGCGACCACCAACCCGACCCGCGTCTCGGCCTGATCGCCGATAAACGGCCCTACACTGGCCATCGCGAACGGACGCACCGACGAGCCATAAGTCGAACTCGGGAAGTAGTACTTCGCACCCATAAGAATGTGTCCGATGGTTGAGAACTTGGAGGTTACGCCCAATATGCCTACCTCCGACTCTATATCTACCCCCATCCCGCCAACGCTGATATCCAACGCGACATTTTCCTTGAGCCAGTAATTGTAGGCAACCATTCCTACCGCACCGCTGCTTCCCACCGAGGTGGTCACGCCATCAGTACTAACCACCGTTCTCGTATCGGCTACCTGGCTCCACATGCCAAAGCGAAGTCCGATCTGATGGCGTTTCTCCAACGACTGCGCATTGACACCAGTCGCCAGTACCAATAGCATGCTTAGAACCACAAAAGCTAACTTTCCCATCTTCATTTCTTGTCTCCTGCTATTAGATAATTCACGGGCTATGATAATTCCAAGATAAATACGCAAACCGGGCAGCAGGGTTTCCTCAAATCGTCCCGGTAAATAAAATTGACCCCTTTTCCAAGATATCGTATTTGTGACAAACCCGCGCTACTCGCCGAAACAGAAGTAGCCCGAAGGCTGGTAGGGCAGGTCGACGATGGCCTCCCATTCGCCTAACGGACCGGCCATGATGACCTGATACCGCTTAAGGGGCAGGTTGTATATCTTCATTTCATAGGTCCAGACATCGGGACCCGGCTCGATGGGCTTAATTGAGGGGCGACCACGGGGACAGTGGTAGGCGAATTCTTCCAGCATTATAACATTACCCGACACGTCGATCGCCACGCTGAGGCAATTACCGTGACCTAACTCGGCCCCCTGGCGTCGTAATCTTAGAACATTGTCTTCATATGCCCAGAGGATGCAGTCGCCGGAGGTCGGTGGGTTCAGGATAAAGATTTCAGGTAGTATGTCGACATCCGACGCGGTCAAACGTTTTCCCCACGCCGACCCGTCCGACTTCCAGGGATGGCTGGAGCGATAAGCCAAAATCAGGTTTGACGAAGGTTCCGAACCCACAAATATACGAAACTCGATCTCCTCGTCTTCTTCACCCAGATAAAGCTCCTCGAACCTGACAAGGTACACACCGCGTTCAAGCCCCGTTATACAATAATCGACATCAAACAGACAAACGCAATCACAGGCGCCCAGTTCAGCCTCCGTGATGGTGATCACGTTACTGTCAACTGAGACATCGCACAGCAGTTCCGTACAACAGTTGAAAGCGCTGTTCAGATGCCACAAATACAGCGCCCCCTGTCCGTCACACTCCCAAATCACCGCCGATTGGTCGGTTCGAATATCGGGCCTGTCCTCATCGAATTCATCTTCCATGCAGCCACGATAACCTTCCAGAAACCACTCAACCTGTGTCTCTACGGTATCGGAAGTTTCAGCGCTACTAACCGGGCTCATAGGAATCAGCCAGAACGGCATAAGAGCTATCAGCATCTTGCCAATGCATGCATTCATAACAGCCTCCTGTGAAAATCGCTATAGCCGGGCCTGCGCGCTATGAGTCCGGTACCGGTCTGGATAATCCGGGTCAAAGGCCCTTTGTCTGCTGCTTCTGCTATATACTTTATACAGATCGAAGTCTGTGTTGGCTTACTTACAATCGCGGACGCACCGAAAACTGACATTGAAATCCACCCAGTTGGGGGCCAGACCGTTGCGAACAAACACCCTGCCACACGATGGGCCGGAATGCCAGCCGCCACCACGGATTACTCTGAACTTCCCAATTTCTGGCCCCTGCGGATTCTCTCTCGGCGAATTCTTGTAATAGTCGAACCCGAAATAATCCGCTACCCATTCATTGGTATTCCCGGCCATGTCGTACAAACCGTAGCCATTCGGCGGATAACTGCCCGCCGGCACGGTACCATCTGACTTGAGATTTGCCAGCGTCGAATCCGTTTCATTGCCGGTAGGATAATTCATGCCCTCCAAACCGCCCCGCGCGGCGTACTCCCATTCGGCCTCGGTGGGAAGTCGCTTCCCGGCCCACGTGGCATAGGCACTGGCGTCACGCCAGTTGACACCCACTACAGGATAGTCAGGATAATCCGACCCGCAGTGATACACATCCATTCCCCAGAGATCCGGGATAGGGTGACCGGTCGCTTCGCAGAATTTCAGGTATTCGGCGTTGGTGACCTCATGTTTGTCCATGTAAAAGGAATCGATAAACACCTCGTGAGGCGGGCTGTATTCGAGTTCCCCCTCCGCGCCCATCATGAAAGTACCGGCGGGTATCAACACCATATCGCTGCTGTCGACGATTGCCTCCTCAGCGGCGTTTTGAGCGCTCACGATGGAGCCCAAGCCGACCAGCAACAATACCAGAATTGATCTGCTCATCTAATTCACTCCTGTTTTTGAATCTTCGTTATGATAAATCCTCGAATGATACCGAGAAAATGTCCGCAATCGAATTCGCGCGCACATCTGGATCGGACCCATACAGTTCTTCCAGAAGATACGGCAGTGACAGCAGCACGGCGCTGTTGTGCATGCCCTGAAGTCTGGTTTCACCGCTCATCACTGATTTAAGAAACTTCGCCAGATCCACAAGCACAACCTCAATCTTTTCATTGGGATCCAGCTGCTGTGCCCTGGTCTGCCGGGCGTTTAGAATTAGAAACGATGACACCCGGTTGTTCTGGTTAGCCGGATTGGCATAAAATGAGCCGATCAGCCGCGGCGGGTCACCCTCGAAGCCGGTCTCTT
>CP070756.1:491228-495242 GCA_020348905.1 Candidatus Zixiibacteriota bacterium | reverse complement strand
GCACCCGCCGGGTGTTTTGTTGATGTAACTTTATGTATGTCATGGAGTTTACCTCGATCTGGGTTCGTTTGCTTATTTTTTTGTTTTGGCGTCATAACTTTTTTGGTGAAAACGACTTTCCTGTATCAAAAATGGGGTGGCCATGACAAGCAGGGGCGGGTTTGTAGGGAAATTGGGGTTGCCCGTTGAACCGGAATAATCAACGGGCACAAAGCGTTGTCAGGCAGGTTCGAAGACGGCCCTGCCCTACCGACCAGAAGGATAATTCGGGTAAAGAGCGATGTTTATCTGGCGCTGGCGCAGGTCGATTAAGTTCAACCAGGGGACCAGGCCGTGATAATAGCCTTCCCGATCGAGGCTCTCCAAATCATCGCAAATGCAGCTTACAAAATCATAAGCATCGGCATTGCTCAGGTCAAAGGTCAGGTGGATAGAGCGCACCCGTTTTTCTTCATCGGTTACAGTCAGGGGCATCAGCCGATTGCGCAGAGGCCGGTATAGGTCGACGACCGTCCTAAGCTCAGGGTAGTGTTGCGGGGCAGCCATTACTCTTATGCGTCGCTCCAAACAGAGGGCCACGGCATCCATTGGCATGGAGGCGTAATACACTTCGTGCCACCCTGCCGAAGTAAGAAAAGGAACAAAGCTTTCAATAAATTCGTGTTCCCCCCGGTCTCTTATATCCAGTACAAGCGGGTACAGCATCGGATCATTTTGCGCAGCCGAGTCGACGGCCCCAGTAGGCTGCCATGGCACGGAAGTGAATTCGTATTCGCCGCCTTTTCGCTGCCAGAACCGGCCCTCGACCTCGCGGTGCTGCAGATTTCCTGAAAAGAGAGTTTCGCCATCCTTTGCCATCTGTTCCATGTTAAACTGCCAGCGGGCCTCGAGTCTTTCCTGCTTTCGCCTAATGAACACGGTGTCTTCCAGCCAGTCTCTCCAATCCGCCGGGTTTGTAGTTCGGTATTTCCATTCAGGCGGGTTATACATGATCGGCTGGCCATCGGCTGCCGGGTGTCCGGCCCAGGCGGAGATACTATCGCAGGTGTTAACAAAGAACAGATCAATCGAGGCGGTTGAGTCTCGAAAACGGGTAATGAATGTAGCCTGACAGGTGTCACCACGCTCAAGGTCAAGTTCTATCTCTTTGAGCGTGAGCCCGCTGTTCGGGTGCCGTTCAATCCAGGCCGTATTGCCGAGGGCAATCATACCGTTGCCCGGCACGAAAGTCGTGTGAACCTTACCCCAGGGGCCGTGCTCGGACCAGACGTCGAGGAGGCGGTCGGGATTCGTCCAAACCGCAAACTGCAGGGTGATACGACTTACTTGTTCCGTTGGGGGCTTGCGGGCCACAAGAAGTTCAAAAGGACCATACTTTGATCGCTTCAATTCGCCGGGGTGATATTGATACATTATCTGCCAGGGGGGGTCATCAAAGATCTCGAGCGTATCAGCGGTCGTGACAAAGAAATTCAGCAGCGCAAAACTGCCCCAGACCCTGTTGTTTTCAATCGTAATGCCCACGCCCGAGGTGTCGTTGGGCGGGACGAAAAGATTTCGAGTAAGGGTAAATTCGTTGTTTGCGGTCAGGTTTTCCTGCCACAACGTATCGCCACTGACCATCACCCCATACCAGGGTGTAATGTGAATACGCGTGTTTCCCAGGGGTTGCTCGGAGCGAATGTTGATGTCAATCCGGACATTGCCGGTGGCGGTATCCCGGTCTGAAAATTTATAATCAACAGCGACTTTTTTATCGGATACAAATCGGGACTTCGTTGTTGCCATAATTGGAGTAATCCAGAAGGCACAAATGCACAGTGTTGCTAAACACAGACGAATACCAAAGGTACTTGGGTAACTTTTCATCTAATTATCTCCCTCTGATTTGGGTTCGGTGCTGTCGGGATATTCCGGGTAGATGGCGTACGGGATGCCGAGCTTGTCCAGCTTTGGGAGCATGCCGGCAGGCACCCGGAGGTGGTAGAAGCCTTCGCGTTCCATCGGTCGCATTATTGATCGCATGCGCTCAAGGTATTCATGCACTGGCCCCGGATCCATCCGGACAACTATACGCTCTCGCCGGCGTCCCTCGACCGCGCCGGGTTCGGTGGGCGGTGACGACTCTGTGCGACCGAACACAATTATTCCATGATCGATGAGTTTCCAGATGATGTCAGCCGGTACGGTTGCCCGGTAACTCCCAGTTTGTTCCGCCCGTACAAGGTGAGGCACGAGCTTGCTGGCGAAATCGTAGTCTGATGGCTTGGGGAGGTCCAAGACTACAGTAGCTTTACATTCAGACTGCTCGGATTCTTTCACAGAATGGAAAATAGACTGACCTTGATCGCGAATCCAGATTTGATTACCGGTCACCACGATTTCGCACCCGGTAGTGCAGGCGTGCTGCTCCAGTTCAGAGATTAGTTCAAACATCTTTCTCTTCTGAGTTTCCAGTCGGTGTTGGTGAATAGTTGCGGAGTCGAGTTTTATCTTGTATCCCCGGGTCCGGAACTGGTCGCCGAAGAAGTAAGGGTATTTCTCAACCAGTGAGGCGTCGGTACGTGGTGACCGGTACATCGGCATTTGTACCTCAGGCCTGCCGAGCCATAGTTCGGTTGTGTCGCCGGTTGTAGCGAAAGTTATTCTTGTCTTTTGCTCGAAGGGGCCGTACACAAAGGTCATAACGAGGCCGCTGGTGTCGTTGGAAGGAAAAGCAACATCGTACCAGCGGGTGTGTTCGGCGTGCCTGAAGGCAAGTTCCTGGTATGTCCCTGGAGGGTAGTACTGAGTCCAGCTAGTGTCGCCTTGTACCCGGGCTCCGTTGAACGGTGCCAAAGTGATGTGGACTTCGTTTGATATGCCCGGTGCCCTGAGTTGGGTGCATTGTTCGAGCCGGGCGGTGTTAGCATCTTTGGAAACATAGTTAACATTGGCCACGACCTTCCCTCCGGATCGGCTGTCGGAGAAGGTGTCTGTGGCCTCTTTCACAGTGCTATCGAAAAGTTCCTGCCTGCGTTCGGATTCTATCTTGCGCATTGCCGGCTGCCCGATCTCATATATCTCAAGGGTGTCGCCGATGGTTATGAACGTGCGGCAGATCATGCCGAGCCCTCGCCGGTCGTGGATTGACACCACAACCATTGAAGTATCCCTGTCCGGTATCCACATTTTTACGGCAAACGAAAGTTCGTCATTGTCGGTTTCGCTTTCTCCCAGAGCCTCGTATCCCATGACTTTCAAGCCGCACTTCGCGGAAACGTTAAGCTGTTTTGGTCCAGGCTCTTGTTCTGTTTCATGTTCTGGGGAAACATAAAGCAGCATCGTTACTTGCCCACCTCGGGCGGGCTTTTCTGGAAACTCCGAACGGATAATCAGCGTTGGAAAGATTTCGCTGGCCATGGCCGCATGGGCAAACAAGAGAATCAATCCGAGCACACAGGCTAAAAGTGGCAGGTACTTTCTCACTCAAATCCTCCCGTCCTGAGTTGAATGTACATTACTATACAGAATTGTGGAAAGTTTCTTCCAAAATAATTAGCGTGTGACACTGCGGCTGGGATTAATTATCTTGGTGGTAGCAGTTGAATATGCGAAACCGAAAGGCCAATATGGATATAGCAAAGATACAAGAGTACTTAGTCGAGCATAAGCTCGATGGCTGGCTGATGGCGGACTTTCACGCCCGCAACAACATCATGGTAGACATGCTCAAGCTACCAGGGATGCTCACCCGAAGATCGTTTTACTTTATGCCGGCTATGGGTGAACCGGTGGCACTGGTCAACTTGATAGAAAAAAGCAAATTCGCCCACGTGCCGGGAAAAATCATCGCCTATATGGGCTACCGACAGCTGGAAACCCAATTGGAAAAGCTACTTAACGGATGCGGCCGGATTGCGATGGAATATTCGTCGATGGCGCGCCTCCCGTACATTGGGCTGGTTGATTACGGCACTATCGAACTGGTCAAAAGTCTCGATCTTGAAATTGTCGACTCAGCCGATCTGGTTG
>CP070756.1:488518-491128 GCA_020348905.1 Candidatus Zixiibacteriota bacterium | reverse complement strand
GGGTCAGGGTCGTGCGGACCCCCGCCGATTCGCTGGCATACTCATACAATTGGTGGATTATCGATTATAGTGAGCCCAGCAGAGATTGGGGTCCGCGACAGATCGGAACCCCCGAGGATCCGTTTCGCGATTTTGGAGACACGAGGCTTGGAACCCCGAGCGGGGATCGCAATAAGTACTACGTAATGCGCCATAAAGAGTTCGATTACGACCTGCTTTTTGCCGGCGTCGACCACAGCGCTGATGGATGGCTGCCTCCACCGGAAAACGCTCTGGATATTGCCGACGGCTATGATACGCGCAATTTGTTATCCTTTGGGCCGTTCAATATAGATCCTGGCGAAAAACTTCCTATAACTTTTGCCTGGATCGGTGGTGAAGGATTCCACCAGGACCCCTGGGACTTCGGGGTATTTGACCCGCGCGCTCCTGAGGCTTACTATGATAGGCTCAGTTTCTCTGATCTGGCCACCAATTCCCGGTGGGCGTCTTGGATTTACGATAATCCCGGAGTGGACACTGACGGCGACAATTACTTCGGAGAGTTCCGTGTCTGTTGCCATGACACAACCTACACCGAGCAGGGTGTTGAATACACCGCCTGCGACACGACGTGGCACAAGGGTGACCGGATTCCCGATTTTAAGGGAGCCTCACCCCCACCCGCCCCCGTCCTGTCAATCTACCCCTCGGTTGGCTCACTCAAAATTCGCTTTAACGGGCTGAACTCGGAAACAACCGTAGACCGGTTTTCCGGGGAAATTGACTTCGAGGGCTACAGAGTATACATGGGTCGCGATGATCGGGAATCAAGTTTCAGTCTGGTCGCTTCCTATGATCGCGAGGATTACAACAAATTCGTTTTCGATTATTCCCGTGAGAGCTATGTGCTCCTTGAAAAGCCCTTTACGCGGGAAGCGCTACTGGAACTGTATGGCAATCTACCGGGAGTGGAGAATTTCGACCCGATGGATTACCCGCGAGACAATCCCTTCGAGCATCCCCTGTTTGCGGATTCCGTCTTCTATTTCGCACCCCAGGATTTCAATCAGTCGATCTTAGGCAAGGACACGCCAATCGACAAAGCCTTCCCGAATCAACCCTATCCATCCAGTCTCTTTCCGGAAGAGTGTGATTCAACCGAGTTGACCGAAGACGGTCACCTCAAGTACTTTGAATACCAGATAACGATCGATAACCTTCTACCGACGGTTCCCTACTATGTCAGCGTGACCGCATTCGACTTTGGCTCACCTGAGGTCGGCCTGGCGTCACTGGAAACATCAATTATTAACAGCGCCGCTCCCGCATATCCCCTGTCCTCGGTTGAAGATGTCGACGAGAAAGATCTGAAGGTTTTTGTTTATCCGAATCCCTATCGGGCTGACGCGCAGTATGACCAGCTCGGATTCGAAAATCGTGACGGGACGGAAGCCGAAAGTCGCATGCGCCGGATTCATTTTGCCAATCTACCCAAAGTATGTAAAATTTACATATACTCGATTGACGGCGACCTGGTCCGCGAACTGGATCACAACTGCCCCGAAGGGGGACCCGAGGCCATGCACGATAGCTGGAATTTGATTACCCGCAACACTCAGGCGGCCGTAACTGGCCTTTACTACTGGGTGGTGGAGTCGGAGGAAGGCGTCCAGATGGGTAAGTTCGTGATCATCAAGTGATCAGTTGGATTCTTCGCCGACATTGAATCTCGCCGGTAGCTTCTTGTTGAAAATCAAATAACCCATTCCCGAGATTATGGCCAGAGAGGAAATCAACGCCCAGGCCAGCGGCGCGTTCGTCCCGAAGTAATCCAGTATCACGCCTCCGTACAAAGGTCCGAATGACCACCCGGACGCTACGAAGAAGCCGAAAATCCCCATGTACCTGCCCATGCGACCGTCGGGCGCCAACCGGGACGTAAGGGCCAGCGACGGGGGCGACATGAATATTTCGCCCACTGTCACGACGAATATAGCCAGCACAAAGTATTCAAATCCAACCAGCGTACCAACCATACCGTAGCCGATAGCATACACGAAGGCTCCGAGGGCCAGCTGCGTTGTGAGCCGGTACTTGGATAACATGCGTGTCACCGGTATTTGCAGCAACACCACCATCAGTCCGTTCAGAGCATACAGCAGCCCCAGTTGGTGTTCCGTTATTCTCACCATCTCCACGGCGTACACCGAGAAGGGAGCAATCAACTGGGCCACGACCAGATAAAGAGCAAAAATGAGAATGGAATGACCGGCCAGAAACGGATCCTTCCTTATATCGATCAGATCCGACAGCTTGAACCGATCCTGCGCCATCAGCGCCTGCGGGGGCTTCAGGAAGAACAGAAACACCAGGCCGGAGACCGCCGCTAAACGTTCGCAAGCCAGGTTGACTTGATTGATTTCGGATTGGTGGTCGGCCACGCTGGTCTCAGGGCGCCAATGAGCCTCATCGAACATGCCGGGCAGAACGCGACTGAGTGCGGTCCGCTGATTGAAGAAACCCGTGCCGCCAATGCAGATCGTGCGATATCCCATGGCGGACAGCGCCTGCGGAAGATTGGCTTCGTTAAAGACATACGTATTTTCGGTGGAGGTCAGGCTGCCCTCG
>CP070756.1:481606-488418 GCA_020348905.1 Candidatus Zixiibacteriota bacterium | reverse complement strand
GAGTTCTTCTGATAGCTGCTTTTCGGTGAAAGCCTTTAGCCTTCGACACGCTTCTACTTCGCGCGGCGTTAGTTCTATCATATGGCCTCCCGTGTATTGACCGGAATCGTCATGGTCCCGGTGCACCCGGTGTTAAATGCTTGATATTTATCGCGGGCGCCTCCCTTTTCCGCATGTTTGCGGAGCAAACGTGGCGCACTGCTGAAAGATAGACTGATTGCAGCCCTCCCACAAACGGAAAACAGCTCCGTAGCCGTTAATAATCGGGTGTATGGCCCCAGAGCGACGACTCAGGGCAACCCGCAAGATGTTTGCTGACAGAGAGTTACAGATTGGATCAGAATCGCTGTGAATTTTATAGGTGGTAAGAAACTTTCTGTCGATATTGTCGTAAAGTAGTGTGTGATGCAAACTACATTAAAGCTTGGAGGACTATATTGACTGAATCAAGTGATCTTAAGCAGATAGAGAAGAAAGCCTTCCGCGCGACCTATGAGGACGGACTATACGACCTCTGCTACGGTATATTTCTGCTGGCATGGGCGGTGGTACCGTTGATTAGAGATGCCGGCGTTTCGTTGACTCTGGCAGCGCTTCCGTTTCTGGCGATCCCGGCCATTATCCTGCTGGCGGGGAAAAAGTACATAACCGTGCCCCGCATGGGACGGGCCAGGTTTGGAGAGCAGCGTCTTACGAGAGCAACAAGACTGTTCGGTGCCGGAGCGGTAATGCTGCTGATCAGCTACCTGCTCATAATCGTAGTCGCGGTGTGGGGAATACGTTTGTCCGGACTACGGACACTGGGAGATATGACGGTGCCATTGATAGAAAGCGTCGTGGTACTGGTGGGTGTCTCGGCGCTGGCCTATTTTTCCGAGTTTCGCCGGCTTTACCTGTACGCCTTCTTTTTTGCCGGCGGCATTCCGCTGGCAGAGTTGTTGTATCATTACGTGGGAACACCTCTGGATGAACTCATTGCTTTTGGAATTCCGGGTCTGGCGGTGGTTGTTATCGGGTTCGTGCTTCTGGTGAGTTTTGTCAGGAAGTATCCTCGCTCGAACCCGGAGGTGGTTTAAGGTGTCTGAAACATCCGACCATCCCGATCTGATTGGTGACATTGACCGCCTGATACATGAACCGGCGAGATACAACGTTGTCGCCCTGCTGTACGTGCTCAAGAGCGCCGATTTCCGTTTCGTGCAGCACCAGACCGGTCTTACGGCCGGGAATCTCTCAGCTCACCTTCGCAAACTGAAAGCGGCCGGTTATCTCAAGATCGACAAGGGGTTTTCCGGCAATTTCCCCCACACGGATTTGAGCCTGACGGCGCAGGGGCGACGCAGTTTTGAGAAATATCGCGATAGAATGAAGCAAGCTCTGGATAGTCTGCCGGGGAAGTAACCCGGCGGTCATTTCCTCAATGTGTGCAGGAATGACGATCGCAGCCGGTCGCTCATTAAGGCTTTTTTGACCGGCGGAAGCTTCAGAAAGCCGCCGACGAACCCTCTCATGAACTTGTGAGAAAGACGCTGGGGGTCCTCGAATAACAGATTCTGCAGGGTGCCTCTTTCCAGGCACTGCAGGATGACTCTTTCGAAGATGTCCTGAGGGTGAAAAACGCGCTGTTGCCGCCTGGTCAGTTTGAGAGCCTCGCTGGTGCAACTAAGGGCACAGACGCCACAGCCGACGCATATTGACTCGTCGACACGAGGGTTTCCATTGTCGCCGTTGCTGATGGCGTTGATAGGGCAGGATTCGACACATGTGCCGCATTCAGTACAAATGTCATCGTCGCAACGGGCAATGTAATTGGAGGTGACCAGAATATTGGGATATCCGAACCGGCTGATTCCGAGCAGTACGTTACAGCAGCATCCACAGCAGTGGCAGATGAAGCCGATGTCCTTTTTGGAGTTGTCGGCGCTAAGAACGAGCCCCAGCTCTTTCGACCGGGCCAGGTTCTGAAGCATTTCGGTTTTGGATACTTCTTTAGCGAAGCCGTGTCTGATCATGTAGTCGGTGGATGGGCCGAAGGTAGAGCAGGTTTCCAGGGGAACGTTGCAGCTTTTCTGCCCGATATGCATCTTTTCGTGCCGGCAGGAGCAAATGCCGATGGCGAATTTATCGTGCCCGTCGATAAGGGTGGAGGCTTTCTCATAATCGAGTATTTCGACATATTCGGATTCATCGATAGCATCTTCATAGGGTAGTGCGCGCAAGGGGGAGATTGTTTCGCGGTGGCCGAAATTGGAGCCATAGAAAGTTTTGTGATCTTGCAGATACTCGTGAAAGAGCCTGGCCCACTCCTTTGTGTTTAGTTCCCCTCGGGTTCTCATCATCGTAAACTCGAATATTCCTATGATCAGCGGCGATATCATGTAGCGGTAGCCGCCCAGCATCCAGATATCCATCACCAACCCCTTCGAGCACAGGCCGTCGAGAAGGTTCCGAAGTTTGGTTGGCTCATATTTCGTGATCCGCCGGATTTTCTCAAAATCGCTCATGCCGTAAGGCATCCTGACGAGCAGGTCGGCTTCTTGGGTGGTGTACAGTTCTTTCAGGATAGCGTGAAAGGTTTCATTCCATGGCGTGCGAGCGGTCAAACCGTCGATCTTCCGACCAAGCTTACGATAGATATCTTTCCCAACCATGTGCCCCATTTTATGCTCCTTACTCTAAACACTCATGCCATAGCCTTCTTGCGCATTGCCGCGGGCATTTTTTCGATAGCGTAGCGCAGTGCGGTTCGCGGCATACGATCCTTGTTCTTAAGTACATACGTAAAGACTTCTTTCCGGTAGGTATTGGCGGCCTCCTTGAGCATCCAGCCATAGCCTTTCTGAACCAGGTCCTCGTTGTCGGTGAGAAGATTATTCGCCGCTCTGAAGACTTCGTCAAGCAGAATCCCGTTTCTGACCGGAACAATCAGGCTGACTGCCGCTGCTCGTCGAAGCCACCGGTTCGGCGACCCGACCCACGGTCCGGTCTTGCTTACCAGGTCGGGAAACCGGAGGAGGATATATCCCAGCGGCCCACAGCACAGGTGGTCACAAGTTCCCCAGCCCTCGACGTATTTTTTGAGCCAACGCTCAAACCGTCCGAAATCAGATTTGGCATACTGGCCCTTGACCTTCAGCGCCCACTCGAAAACGAAGAATCTCATGTAGCGTTTACCCGAGGCCAGCAGATCATCGCACAGGTCAAGTATGTCTTTGGCCTGCCATTGGCGAATGTCTTTGAACTGCTGACTGGAGACCTTGCGAAGAACGGGTGTTTTGAGACCGATGGGCTCTTTGAGTTTCTCTTTGAAGAAGCGCTGGTAGTTGATCCGGTTTTCGGGTTTGTCATGTCGCCGGATTTCGCTTAAGAGTTTAGTGATGATTTCCTCGTTTTTGCGTTTCATTACCACCACCTGGCTCATACGTTCGGATTTTGCTGTCTGGTAGGCAGGGTAATGGAAACCCTGGTTCCGCCTTCAGCCGGGCTGTCTATGGTTATGGTCCCCTGATGAGCCTGGACTATTTGAAAACAGATGGGCAGTCCGAGTCCCACTCCGACCCCGACACCTTTAGTGGTGAATCCGGGGTCAAACACCCGCGGAAGAGCGCTGTCAGCAATACCTGCTCCGGAATCACGAATCTCAATGGATACCGATGATCCTTCAGTGGCCGTTGTAAGGTCGATTGTTCCCTTGTCGCCGATAGCCTCAATGGCATTTAAGAGCACGTGAAAGAAGACCTGGTTTAAAGCGGCGGGGTTGCACTCTATCTGGGGCAAATCCGCAAGTTGTTGCTTTACCGTGATGTGTTTTTCGAGGCGCGGTTCGAGCATGGCCAGGCAGTCTTTCAGAAGCTGGTGCAGGTCGACCGTCTGAAGTTCAGCTTGATCGAGCTGGGCGAAGCTTTTCAGACGGCGGACTATGTCCGAGACTCGCATGCAGCCCGAATCAGCCACCCTTGCGGCATCCTCGAGAACCTTAAGGGACTTCTTCAACTCTTCCGATTCGAGCGATGCCTCACCGTATTTGTCACGGATACTCTGTTTCAATTTGTCTATCGCGCGACCGAGCAGTTCGGTGCTGCTGGCGATAGCCCCTACGGGATTATTGATCTCGTGCGCGACGCCTGCCACCAGTTGAGCCAGCGACTGCATCCGACGGTCCTGTAGCTCGCGAACAAATTGCGCCTCGCGCCTGAAAAGGCGGGCTTTTTCCAGTATAGCGGCGGCCTGCGCTCCCACGATGGCAAGAAAACGGCCGTCCTCGCTTTGAAATCCATCCGACTCGCGTTTGTTGAACATGGCCATCATACCGATGAGGATACCTCGTTCAAGAAGCGGCACTGCCATTACCGAGGATATTCCCTGTTTCTCAAAGTCCTGGCCGGTAAAGCGCTTGTCCTGAGAAGGTGCATTACATATGAGCGTTGTTTTGTTCTTTATCATCCAACCGGTGAGTTGCTGGTCAAGGTGGATCGGCAGACCGGTTTTGCTCGAATCCGAGGCGCGAACGTAGGTGCGGAAATCCTGAGGATCGGTGACTTCATCGGGCAGCATGAATATCGCCCCCTGCTCGGCCCCCAGATGCCGTGCGCAGTGGCTGACAATGATGCGGGAGAGGTCATCTTCGGACATGGTAATGTTGACAGCGGCGGCAATATTGTTGAGGACCGATAGTTCGTCAACGGCCCTTTTCAGCCCTGTCAATTGGTCTCCGGCCGGGACATTCATGATTTTTGATTCCGATAGTACAGGAGTTTCAAGGTGCCTTTTCAGAAGAATCTACCGGACTTTCGCGGTTGCGGCAAGCCATAATTTGGGCTGGCGCCGGCCGGCCAATCTTTGAGTTGACGTCCGGCGGCGAGTTTCGCATATATCGTCTTAAACGATTCACCTGGCGGAGCCCGGTACGGGTTGTGCTTTTCCGAGAGGGCATTATGCGACTTTTTATAAGTTTTCTTATTTCGATTGTTAGTGTTGCAGCCATGGTTTCGTCGGCCGGAGCCGATTCAGCGGATCTGGCATTAGTCAACGGCAAGATCGTTACGGTTGCTGCTGATAGGCCTCAGGCTCAGGCGGTGGCAATAACCGGAGACTTGATTACAGCGGTTGGGAACGACGAAGAAATCCGCTCGCGTATAGGTCCGAATACCAGGGTGATCGATCTGCATGGCAAGCTGGCTATTCCGGGTTTTATCGAGGGCCACGCTCATTTTGTAAGCCTGGGTATGTCGCTGATGAGACTGGATTTGAAACAGGCCGGGAGCTGGGATGAAATCGTGTCACTGGTAGAAAGTGAAGTGGCCAGGCGTGAGCCGGGGGTATGGATAATCGGTCGTGGTTGGCACCAGGACAAGTGGGAAGCAGTCCCCCAGCCGAATGTTGATGGTCTACCGCTGCATGATCTGCTCAGCCGGGTGTCGCCCGATAACCCGGTTATACTTGGCCATGCCAGCGGTCACTCGTGTATTGCCAACGCCAGGGCCATGGCCGCGGCAGACATTAGCGCTGAGAGTGTTGATCCGGAGGGCGGACGGATAGTACGCGATGACAGCGGTGAACCTATCGGTGTTTTTCTCGAAACGGCCATGGATCTGGTCTATCGAGCCCGAGACAGCCTAACGGCTAACCGCACCTACGAGGAAGCAGCCGGCGAGGAGCGTCGAGCGATAGCCCTGGCCTCGCAGGAGTGCCTTTCGAATGGCATCACCAGTTTTCAGGATGCTGGATCGTCGTTTGAGACAATTGATCTGCTTCGCTCGCTTGCCGCCGATGGTGCCCTGGATCTTCGGTTGTGGGTGATGATTTCAGAAGACAACGAGAGGCTGGCTGAGAAGTTGGCTGATTACCGAATCACAGGAGAAGGACGTAACCACCTGACGGTACGAGCCATAAAGCGTCTGATTGACGGCGCCCTGGGTTCGCACGGTGCCTGGCTGCTCGAACCTTATCTCGACTTACCGAGCAACACGGGGCTGAACACGGAATCATTGGAAACCATGCGGGAGACGGCACGACTTGCCATCGAAAACGGTTTCCAGCTGTGTACCCACGCTATCGGTGATCGCGGAAATCACGAGACGCTTAATATATATGAGAGCGCATTCGCCGACCATCCGGACAAAGCGGATCTGCGCTGGCGTATCGAGCATGCCCAACACCTGCATCCGGATGATATCCCCAGGTTCGGACAGCTGGGCGTGATAGCCTCCATGCAAGGTATACACTGTACCTCGGATGCGCCCTGGGTTCCCAAGCGGCTCGGTGATAAACGCAGTGCCGAAGGGGCCTACGTCTGGAGAGACCAACTTCAGTCAGGTGCGATTCTAAGCAATGGAACCGATGCGCCGGTTGAGGATGTTGACCCGCTGGCCAATTTCTATGCCCTTGTTACGCGCAAGACATCCGATGGCGTCGCGTTTTACCCGGAGCAATGTCTGACGAGGGAGGAAGCTCTGCGGGCATACACTATTAATTGTGCTTTTGCCGCCTTTGAAGAGCATCTGAAAGGCTCAATCACGGTCGGCAAATTGGCTGATATAACGGTGCTTTCGAAGGATATAATGACGATTCCGGAGGACGAGATTCCTGCCGCAGAGATATTGTATACCATCGTCGGTGGTGAGATAAAGTACCAGGCGGAATAATGCAAGCGGTTGTCAGGCCCGGAAGAGCAGGAAATTACAGCAGGAACTTCAGACGCCTTTAGCTGTTTTTTCTTTCTGAAGCAGATATGATATTCTTGATTGTTGTCATAGCGGTTCTTTCGATGATGTATGGATATATTGGCTGGCGACTGATTGTGCCGGCTGCAT
>CP070756.1:471233-481506 GCA_020348905.1 Candidatus Zixiibacteriota bacterium | reverse complement strand
GGCGCGGTAGAGTTGCTCGAGAAGGACCAATCTGACCAGTTGGTGCGAAAAAGTCAGGGGTGAAAGAGAGATGACGTGATCGGCGCGGTTGAGGATAGTATCATCGAGCCCATAAGCGCCGCCGATGATGAAGTTAATGGTGCCGAAACGGGAGGTTGTCTTTTCGAGCCATCTGGAGAAAGCCATGGTATCCATCTTCCTGCCGGTATCGGTCAGAGCGACGGCTGGAGAGCCGGAAACGTCTTTTACATCCAAGGCCTTCATTAGCCGCCTGGCTTCTTCTTTCATTACTGAGGCAGGTGAAGAACTGGCGGTACTCTTGGGTGATGGGACAACTTTGATCTCGACTTTAGCGAACCGCTTGAGCAGTTTGGTGTAATGAGCGATACCATCGCTGACCCAGCGATCCTTGTCTTTGCCGACGGCGATAATTCTGAGTCTAACCAACGGGAATGACCTTGACGATGAGGCGCCGGGTGCGGGGACCATCGAATTCACAGAAGTAAATCCCCTGCCAGGTGCCAAGAACCAGTTTCTTGTTTTCGAAGAGCACCTGCTCCGAAGCGCCGATGAGAGATGCTTTCAGGTGAGCATCGGAGTTGCCTTCGCTATGATGATAATTATCGAGTTGCGGTATCTCTTTGCCCAGCTTGTAGAGGATGTCGCGGGTGACATCGGGGTCGGCGTTTTCATTGATGGTGATCGCGGCGGTGGTGTGAGGGATAAAACAATGGACCATGCCGTTGGTGGCCCCGCCTTCGCGTATGGCCTGCTGCACCAGCTGGGTGATATCGATCATTTCCTCACGCCGGTGGGTTTCAACACTAAAGGTTTCCATCAGGTAAACAATGCCTCCGTAAATTGCCCGGCATCGAAGCGCTGCAGGTCGTCCAGTCTCTCGCCAAGGCCGATGAAATCGACGGGCACGCCCAGTTCCTGCGCGACTGCTATCATCACGCCGCCTTTGGCGGTGCCGTCGAGTTTGGTTACAATTATACCATCGCATCCGACCGCTTCGGTGAAGACCTGTACCTGCGAAATGGCGTTTTGACCGGTGGAGCCATCGATAATAAGCTTGCTGTATATGGCAGCATCGGGGATGGCTTTAGCCACCACTCTTTTTATCTTCTTGAGTTCTTCCATCAAGTTGGATTTGGTGTGGAGCCTGCCGGCGGTGTCGACCAGCAGGATATCGGCATCGCGCGCGACGGCGGCTTTGGCAGCATCGAAAGCGACCGAGGCTGGGTCGGAGCCGCTCTGTGATTTAACGATATCGACGTTGCTTCGCTCGGCCCAGATGGTAATCTGTTCTATGGCAGCGGCGCGGAAAGTGTCACAGGCGGCGATTATGGCTTTCCTACCCTCGTTGGCAAAAGTGGTGGCGAGTTTTCCAATGGTAGTTGTTTTGCCGACACCGTTGACACCTACGATCAACCAGACGACCGGCTTTTTATCGCTGTCGTGAAAGAGGGGAGAGTCTTTACGAGAGAGAATCTCGGTAATTTCCTGTTTGAGCAGGGCAATGACGTCCTCGCCTTCGGATAGCTTCTGTTCGGCGGCGCGGGCTTTGACGCTTTCTATCAGCCGGGTGGTGGCGGCAACGCCGACGTCGCCCTCGATGAGGATTTCCTCGATTTCGTCAAGCAGGTCATCGTCGATTTTTCGACGCAAAACAACCTGTGAAATTTTGCCCAGCAGGTTGTCTTTGGTTTTGGTCAGGGACCGCTTGAGTTTTTCGAACGGGCCGGTCATCGGTAAGGTCTACTATTGATCGTCTTCATCCGACGGGGCCGGGCTCATGGCGGCAGGATTGATTCTCTCGGCAATCTTCGGCGGAAGCTCCTCGGCAGGCGGCGGAGCGTCACCGTTGCCCGGTTCCTCGTCATTTTCGATTGGCGGGGCATCGTCGGTGACTATGAGCGCACCCGATTCATCAGCCTCGTCTTCGGCGAACCTTACCGCGACCAGTTTGGAGATTCCGAACTGCTCCATGGTGACGCCGTAAAGATTGTGAGCGGTCTCCATGGTAATCTTGTTATGGGTAATGATCACGAACTGGGTCTGCTCGGCGAACTTGCGGATTATTTTCAGGAATCGATGACAGTTGGCGTCGTCGAGGGGAGCATCGATCTCATCAAGGATACAGAACGGCGACGGTTTAACCAGGTATAGCGAGAACAGCAGGGATATAGCCGTTAAGGCACGCTCACCGCCGGACATCATTGTTATCGACAGCAGTTTTTTGCCCTTGGGGCGAGCAATGATTTCGATATCGGACTCAAGCGGATCGGAGGGATCTCTTAAGAAGATATCCGCCTCGCCGCCGGTGAACAATTCTACGAACAGGTTCTTGAAGTTGACTTTAACCTCATTGAACGTCTCCAGAAACATCTGTTGGGCGGTGTGGTTGATTTTCGTGATGGTGGTCTTGAGGTCTTCCTTGGCGGCGGTCAAATCGGTTAGCTGTTCCTGTAAGAAGGCCTTTCTTTCCGCGGCCGTTTTGTACTCTTCCAGCGCCAGCAGGTTGACGGCGCCGAATTTCTTGAGGCGTTCCTTTAGCTCGCCGAGCAATTCCCGGGCCTGCTGTTCTGTCAGGCTTTCGTCGGGACAGGCGGCCTCCACGGTCTTTATATCAACCTCGTGTTCCTCGTGAATTCTCTCTGTGATGGTTCGCAGCTCCGACTCGATGGTATTGAGCTGCATTTCAAGGTGATGAACATCGGTATTGATGTCATCTTTTTCCGCCCTTACTTGCTTGAGCTCTTTTTCCTTGGCCGCCACGCGGTTTAATAGCTCACCCTGCATGCCGCGAAGGGAGTTTTGACGGGTGGAGACATCGCGACGTTCGTTAAAGGTGTTTTTCAGATCAACCTCGAGTTGCTCTACCCGCTGGTCGGATTCGACAATCAGGGAACGAGCCTGTTCGATTTCGGAGAACTTGATTTTCTTGGTCGAGCCGATGTCGTCCTGGAGTTCCTTCAGGTGGCGGAGCTTACTTTCCGTCTGTTCAATCTGGCTTTTCTTCTCGACCAGTTTCACCTGAAGCCCGGAGAGCTTCTGCATGGCATGCCCCGCGGCGGTTTCGAGATCGCTGAGCTGTTCACTCGATTGGGCGATGCTGCTTTCCAGTTCCTGGCGTTTACTGGCCAGTTGGTTGTAATCCAGGCCGAGGGTATACTGACGGTGTCCGAGCTGATCGATCTTTTCGCTCAGTTTCTTCTTCTCGTTTTGTAGCCGGCCATCTTCGGTGTCCAGGCCGCGGCATTCGTATTCCTTCTCGCCCAAACGGGTCCGCGCCTGCTCAATCTCTTCGGCGAGGGTCTCGCCTCGCTCGGCCAGATTGCTCAGTTCGGACCTTACCGATGCGATTTCGGCGGTGATTTTGCTCTTGTTTTCTTTAACGCCGGTCATCTGACGCTGCAGCTCGGCAATCATCTTATCCTGTTCACCGACCTTCTCTTTTCGTCTGAATAACGGCAGTTTGTCATCGGAACCGCCGAAGATGATGTTCCTGCTATAGACATCTCCTGAAGTTGACACCGCTTTGAAGCCGTAGGGGAGGCGTTCGAGGATTTCATCGGGTGAAGTTCCGCTTTCGAAAACGGCTGTGCGGGCAAGCACGGCCTGCATCAGCGACATGAGATGTTCATCGGTCGTGACGAACTTGTCGAGCCAGCCGACAAAACCGGGCATATCCAGCTCAGGGCGCTTGACAGCCGGGTTTATTGTTCCGGTATCGGGAACGAGCACGCCGGCTTTGCCTTTGCTCTCGGATTTCAGGAAGCTAATGATAGCTTCACCGGTAGTCCGGCTATCACAAATAATGAACCTGGCCATTTCACCGAGGGCCGCCTCGACGGCGACTTCGAGCCCCTCAACGGGCACGAATTTTTCGGCGACGGTGCCGTAAATACCGGGCCATTTGCCACGGACGTCCATGGCTGCTTTGACACCCGATTCATAACCTTCGTAGTGCAGCATCATATCTTCAAGGAGAGTCTTGCGCGCCTGGCAGGCCTCGATTGATGCCGCCAGACTGGAGAGCTCCTCGGCAAGGTCGTCGGCTTCCCTGAGCAGTTGTTCGAGTTTGGCGGTTGTCTCGGTGTTGGTTGTCTCAAGCTGGTCTTTACTTGACAGCAGGGCGTCCAGGGTGCTTCGGCGTTCGCCGAGTTCCCCTTGCAGCTTTTCACGATGCTGACGGTTCTGTTCGAGCTGGTTCTCGGTGGAACTGATGGCGCTATTAAGTTCTTCCGTCTGCTGCCGGAGATTGTCCTCTTCGGTCTTGCCCGATGATAGCCGGCCCTGAAGTTCAACCAGGAGCTGATTTTCCTGCTCTTTGGCTGAGCGCGCACTCAACAGTCTGCGGTCAGCCTCGGCCTGGTTCGTCTCGGCTGTTTTTAGGTCACCTTCCAGTACGCTCAACTCACCTGTCTGAGTTGCCAGAGCATCGCGCGTCTCGGTTTCCTGTTCGGTAAGGAGTACGGAACGTTTGCCAAGGGCCTCGATATCGGCTTCATTTCGTTCTACAAGCGCCGCGGCGTTGGACCTCTTCTCTTTGTGAATGGAGATTTCCTTTTCGAGGTTGTGGGCGTTTTCGGAGATTTCGTAAACCTGATTTCCGACCCGGGTGAGTTCCTGCTCAATATCAATCTGCTCTTTGCGCTCGTGCTCAAGTTGCGAGGACAGGCTGTCGAGGGCGGTTTCTCTGGCGGTTAACTGGTCACCAAGCTTGTCTTTCTTAGCGCGGAGTTCGCGGGTGTCGTTCTCGATCTTCTTAACCCGGTTGGAGTTCAGGTACAGTTCCCACTGCCTGATACTCTCCATTACTTTCTGGTATCGTTCGGCTTTCTTTTGCTGGCGGCGAAGCGAGTTAACCTGTGTCTTCACCTCGGCGTAAATGTCGTTAAGGCGCAGAAAATCGTTTTCGGTAGCCTCGAGTTTACGCAAGGCCGCTTTCTTGCGCTGCTTGTACTTGGTGATTCCGGCCGCCTCTTCGAACAAGAAGCGTCTCTCTTCGGCCTTATCCGAAATCACGGCCTCGATCATGTCCTGTTGAATGACTGAATAAGAGTGAGCGCCTACACCGGTATCGTAAAACAGTTCGGTAATGTCTTTCAGGCGGCAGGGGACCTTGTTCAAAAGGTACTCTGATTCTCCTGAACGGAAAAGCCTTCGTGTAATCTGAACTTCGGTGTATTCGGTTGGCAGCACACCACGGTTATTTATGAGCGACAGAGTGACTTCGGCCATACCGAGCGGTTTCATGTCGCGGGTGCCGTTGAAGATCACCTCTTCCATCTTGCTGCCGCGCAGGAGGGTGACTTTCTGCTCTCCCAGTACCCAGCGGAGAGCGTCGAGAATATTGGTTTTGCCGCAGCCGTTGGGGCCGACAATGGCCGTTATGCCGTTCGAGAAATGTATCGTCGTCTTATTAGCAAATGATTTGAAACCGAGTATGTCGAGCTTTTTGAGATACACTGTGCCTCCAAAGAGTTATCAGCCATGAGCCGATTGCTTACCCCTGCTTTCTTTTATGATCTTGATGGTGTCCAGGAGTGATCGGTATATGTTGCGTTCGTCTCTTAGGTATTTTGTCTTTATTTCAAGGTTGTAAAACGGTCGACCCAGGTGGTTGCCTCTTCCGATGCGAACGGCACCGGGAAAATTAAGGAGAATACTGGAGGTGAAGTTTGACTGCTCCAGGTTGAGATCGAGGACGAGGTCGATATTCAGCTCCCTGAGAGTATCAATGTAACTGCGTTTAGGAAGTCCTACCCAGGTCAGCTGGTCGGAAGACGGTGAGAGAATCTGAAAACCCTTTCTCGGGAAAATGTCATTTACTTTTATACCCGGAACGCACAACAGGGCGATATCGGCAGGTTTAAACAGTTCCGTGATCGTGGGCAGAAACTGCTTTACCAGGGTGAGTTCGCGCAGCCCACCGGGAAGACAGACCAGGACGTGTTTGGGGTGCCGGAGCGAGTCGGGGAAGACCAGCGACTCGGATTCCATCTGTCTCGCACTCTGGCGAATCTTCATATGGGCCAAGATGTTTTTAACCTTCATCATTACTTTCGCCACCTGTGATGCTGTCGACAAGGGTGTCTTCTGGTCGCTGATTGTCGGGGGCGGTTTCGCCCTCCGGCTGAACCGAAGTTTCCTGAGCAGGTGTCACCACCGCCGGGGTGCTTGCCGTCTCTGATGGCGGTTCTTCCTGCCTTGACAGGAACTCGTCGACATTCACCTGGTTGATATGTACGCGCGAGATTCGCCCCGTTTCAGGATCTCTGAGGTTGATCTCCTTACCATTAAGTTCAACGTCTACCTGCGAAGGAATACCGATCGAAACCGTCAGCCGGTAGAGAGCTTCAACCTCGTACACGCGGCCTGGCAAGAGATTGCGGAAGATGACGGTGTCACCGTCGGCCAGGACAGTCGACCAACTTTCATTGCGCGGAATCAGGCGAAGGGTCATCGCCTCGGGCTCGTCGTAGCGGGCCATATTCCAGTTATATTCGGTGGCCGCTTCCGCGCGGTCCGCCTCCGGCTCTGCCGTTTGAGTAGTCTCGACCGGTTCAGGGGATACGGCCTGACGGGTGGTTTCGATGTCGTTTGAAGCGAAGAACACCAGGTATATGACCAGGAAAACTACAAAGATGATAACGATTGCGCCAAACAGGTACAGGAGTTTCTTAAAAGAGATTGTGTTTTCGGAGGTCTTCTCGGTTTCCCCGGCCCTGGGGGGTTTTTTCTCGGCCTTCTTCTTTTCAGATACGACCTGCCCCTCGGGCTGCACTTCATCGATAGCTTCGCCTATATCCTCCTTGATAGCTTCGATGGTGCGGTCGTAATCGATTCCCAGAGCTTCTGCATACGCTTTAGCGAAGAGATTGTAATATATCATTGAGGGAAGCGAACCAACCTCGCCTTCCTCGATATGCTCCAGGCTGGACTCCGATATTTTGAGCTGGTCCGAAAGTTCCTCCAGCTTGAAACCTTTCCGTTTGCGCTCGAGCTTAAGTAACTCTCCGAATTTGTTGTATAACTCGCTCATACTTTCAAGATAGCCTTCTTCATTGGCGTTCCAGGACGCGTTTCGCCAGGCACTCAAGAAGTTCCCGCGGGAATCCAATGACAGTATCTAAGTTACCCTCGATACTGTCAACTAAAAATGCCCCCATTCCCTGTATACCGTAGCTGCCGGCCTTGTCCATTGGCTCGCCTGAAGCGATATAATCTTTTATTTGCCGAGGAGTGACGCTATTGAAGATTACGGAAGTCAGTTCATATCCACTGGTGAGAATCCCGGAACGATCGGCGAGGGCGAGGGCGGTGCACACGATATGGCTTTTGCCTGCAAGCGACGACAGGATATTGAAAGCCTCGTCTTGATCGGCAGGTTTGCCGAGGACCCGGTTTTGTAGCACTACGATTGTGTCACAACCTATAACCAGTTGACGGTCGGTTAGTTGTTGTGAGATTTCCAGCGCCTTGTCGCGGGCCAGCCGTTCGGCGAATTCGTAAGGTGGTTCGCCGGGCAACTGGTCCTCTTCGAGATTCGGTATAATCTGTTTGAAGTGAATGCCGGTTTCCTTGAGCAGCTTCAGGCGACGAGGGGACCGTGACCCCAGAACAATCTCGTATTTGTCAGCCAGCCGAGTGAGGTATTTATACTTCATGTTCGAGAATTATCGTTACCGGGCCGGTGTTGTTGAACCTGATGTCCATCCTGGCCCCAAATACACCCGTGCCCACCTTCACACCATAGCCCCTGATTGCCTCGACGAATTTGTCGTAGAGTCTTTCCGCCTCGACCGGCTCCAGAGCATCGGTAAACGCCGGGCGTCGACCTTTTCGCGTATCAGCATATAACGTAAATTGCGAAACAATCATGATCTCCGCGTTTGTGTCCAGCGCTGAAAGGTTCATCTTACCGTCGTCATCCTCGAAGATACGAAGGTTCACGACTTTGTCGGCCAGCTTGCGGCAGGATTCCTCGACGTCCCCGGTTCTGGTGCCCATTAGCACCAGCAGACCCCGGCCCGTAGAACCAAAGACCTTTCCGTCAATGGCAAGTTCAACCCCATCGGTTCGCTGAACGAGCAAACGCATGCATTAATTTCCTTATTTGGCATGGAATATAGCCAATGTTGCCGCAAAGACAACTAAATTAAAAAAAGACCTAAATTGACCGCAATAAAATACTTGCCTGACCCCGGGTGAGGTTGTTGATTTAAGACTATGGCGGGGTGCTCAAAGTCACTGGGAATAGACATCGGTTCGGTTTCAGTCAAGCTTGCATTGTTTGAAGATGATCGCCTGGTCCGAACCGTCTATCGACGATTTCACGGGCGTCCGTTCGAGACGCTTCATGATATTCTGAAGGAACAGTTCTCTGACCTTTTGGGTGTGCCGGTCAACCTTGCTTTTACGGGAATTGGCGGCAAGACGGCCCAGTCCGTTCTGGGGGGGAAGTTCTTCGGCGAGATAGCATCCATCGCGGCCGGAAACTTCTATGCTGCTCCTCAGGTCCGGACAGTGGTGGAGATGGGTGGTGAAGATTCAAAGTTGATAATTCTGGACAGTGAGCGCCAGTTGGTGAAAGACTTCGCCATGAATGCTCAATGCGCCGCCGGTACGGGTTCGTTTCTGGACCAACAGGCCGGTCGCCTGAAGATATCAATTGAGGACGAGTTCGGCCAACTGGCTCTCAGGTCAAAAAGTCCGCCCCGAATCGCCGGAAGATGCTTCAGGGAAACCCAAAGATCAGCGGATTGCGCGGATGAACGGGAGGATAAAAATGAAACCCCAAATTGACCGCACAAAATTCGGCTCGATCACCGTCGAGGGAAAAGTCTTCCAGCGGGATGTCATCATCCGGTTGGACGGCCAGGTGAAAAAGCGGAAGAAAAAGCTGTCGAAGGCGATCTATGGCACGTCGCACGTCATCTCGCTGGACGAGGCCAGGCACGTCTACCAGGAAGGGACGGCGCGCCTCATCGTCGGCGCGGGGCAGTACGGCCTGGTAGAGCTTTCGGACGAAGCGGCCGATTATTTTGAGCAGAAAGAGTGCCGGGTCGAGCTGCTGCCCACGCCCAAAGCGATCCAGGCGTGGAACGAGGCCGAGGGCGCTGTGATCGGCCTGTTCCACGTGACGTGTTGAGCCAGTGTAGCGATGGCTGCGGCTCCTGGGTCCGGGTGAACAAGAGACTAGCAGCTTGCCACAACCATAATATCGCGTATAATCAGAGGAGGCGCATAGTGCGCCCTTTTGGTCACAGTTTCTGGTGACATGCTAACCAATATCAAGATAGGAGAAAGGATTCAAATGGACGTAATCAGCAAGGATATGCCCATCGGCGAGGTGGTAGAAAAGTATCCCCAGACCGTCGAGGTTTTTCTGCGCCACGGGCTGATGTGTTTCGGTTGCGCCGTCGCTCGCTTCGAGAATCTGGAGCAGGGTGCGATGGCTCACGGCATCAACGTCGAACTGCTGCTGAAAGACTTGAACGCCGCTGTGCCGCAAGCAAGCGCGAGCAATTGAGTAAAACGCAGGACGCAAATAATACCGGGCTAGCTCAGCGTGTGGGTCAGCCCGGTATTATGTTCTATGTTCAGCATAACGTGCTCTTCGTGTTCACGCATTTATCCCCTGACGTTCCCCCTCCGGCATAGGGGTCTCCCCCGCTCTACTTGAATCTGCCTTGATCCCGTTCATCCATGTTCCCCACACTTGACGCCACCCCGCTAAATGGGTAAAATGAGTCTAATGAGACCACCTGTGGTTCTCCAACGCTGGCGAATTCTCGCCCTCGGAGATCGCTGCTATGATCCTAAACGGCCTGGTGGCATATCCTGACCTCCTGCCTGGTGACCGAGGAACTGACCTGGGAAAGGGCAAAACGGTGATGAAGGATCCCATCATCTCTGCACTACAGCGGTGGGGCCAGCCTTGAGCAGACTGGCAAACTGGCAGACCGGTACGAGAGGGACGAGCGCTATAGCAACGATTGAAGAGCAAATCGCACAGCTAGAACTTTCAGAGGATGGTTCTTGAAGGCCGTCGTCATCGAGCCGCACTAGGCGAACCCAGGTTTCGACGAGCATTGGTTCGGAGGATGTAGTCACGATGACCAAGATCAAACTGGGTAAAGTAGCCGGATTGAAACTGAGCGCCAGGCCATCAGCCATCGTGGGCTTTGTTCTGTTGTGGGTGCTGCTGGGTGGAGTGGCGGCCCTGCTGTTCAAAGTGCCCCTCGGGGAGGCGATTGTG
>CP070756.1:460775-471133 GCA_020348905.1 Candidatus Zixiibacteriota bacterium | reverse complement strand
CCGCCGGATCCATCTGAGGAAATAGCTCCGTCAATCATGTTTCAAATTCGTCAGGAAAGCTGTTTTGCTTCGATCAGTCTTCTTAACGACCGCGGCGAGATGGTAAGCCCGTTACTGGCACAAAACCTCAAGCGGGGTTATTATAAGGTGACATGTAATATCGGCCGTCTCAGCCCCGAGTTGTCGTCGACCGGGGTCTATTTTCTGAAGGCCGTTTACTGTGACTTTCAGGTGGTTGAAAAGGTTACTATTGAGTAAGATAACCGCCTTCCAGATTGTCTAATAATTGCGCAGCTAAATCTCTATATTCCATTCCATTACAGCCGATATATTGAAAAAGTCCTATAGTTTTAGGGCTGTTTTTGAGATTTAATTAGGAAGGTGCTTTTTTTAATCCCAGAGGAGTAAACATGCCAAACATCCTTGTAGTGGACGATAAGGATTCCATGCGCAACATGCTTACCGAGACTCTGCTCGAAGAGGGATATCGAGTTGACTCTGCTTCTACCGGTAAGAAGGCTGTTGATCTGGTCCGTAACAAATCCTACGATCTTGTTCTGACCGATCTGAAGATGCCTGATGTCGACGGGCTGCAGGTTTTATCGGAAGTAAAGGAAGTCGATTCGGAGACGGCTGTTATTCTTATGACCGCTTTCGGCACCATCGAGGATGCCGTGGCGGCCATGAAACTGGGGGCCTTTGATTTTGTCACCAAACCGTTCGACACCGAGCATCTTTGCGTGCTGGTTAACCGCGCCCTGGAAAACCGTCGTCTCATCGCCGAAAACACCCTGCTGCGGCAGGAACTGTTTGCCAATACCGGGCTGGGAAATATCATCGGCAAGAACGAGAAGATGGTCGAGATATGCAAACTGATGGAAAAGGTGGCCGGCTCAGACGCTTCGGTTCTGCTTCAGGGGGAATCCGGCACCGGAAAGGAATTGTTTGCCCGGGCCATTCATACCATGTCACTTCGCAAGAACAAGCCGTACATAGCCATCAACTGCGCCGCTATTCCCGGCGAGTTACTTGAGAACGAATTGTTCGGTTCTGAAAAGGGAGCCTTCACCGGCGCCCACGCAAGGAAAATGGGTAAGTTTGAAATTGCCCATTCCGGGACCATCTTCCTCGACGAGATCGGGGACATGGACATTGCCCTTCAGGCAAAGCTTCTGAGGGTCCTTCAGCAGAAGAACTTCGAGCGCCTGGGCGGGACCAAGACGGTTGACGTCGATGTCAGGGTTATTGCGGCCACCAACATGGACCTCAACGAATTGATCAGGGCCAAGAGATTCCGCGAAGATCTCTACTACCGTCTTTCGGTATTTCCCATACAAATCCCGGCTCTTCGTGAAAGACCGGACGACATTCGCGAATTGGCCGAGTTCTTTATCGACAAGTACTGCCGGGAAATGCGCAAGCAGCAAAAGTCGCTATCGCGCGAGGCCATAAAACTTCTGGAGAAGTACCACTGGCCGGGCAACGTTCGCGAGTTGCAGAACACCGTAGAGCGGGCAGTGATTTTGGCGGAAGGCAAAAAGATCACCCCCGATCATCTGGCTATCAGGCTTCGTCGCACGGGCGAGATTCAGCTTCGCGAGGGGGCCGGGCTGAAGGAAATCGGAGCCCACGCCCAGCGAGCCGCAGAGCGGGCCGCGATCATCAGGGTCTTAAAGCAGGTGCGCAACAACAAGCGCAAGGCTTCCAAGGTGCTGAAGATCGATTACACCACTCTATTTGATAAAATGAAAAAATACGAGATCGACAAGGCTCTTGAGGACGAAGATCCCGCGCTGTAGGATGCCACGAATTACAGAGCAGCCGTCCCAAGACATTGGGACGGCTTTTTTTATACTCCTGCCAGAGGATGGCCGATTGTAAAGGCCGTGCTCCCGGGCAAATCGGCCCAGGTCTGACACCGGCGCCCGGCAGCCGAAGATTCCTATTGACAATTCCGACCTTTCGTTTCATTTTTTCTGGAAGTTGCCGATATGGTTAGAGGCAACGGTCCGCGGTGAGCGCGTAAACTACAGATTACACCACGAGTCTGCAACCCTGACGGTGTTGAAACGGTATATGTGGTAGACGATGAGTAGTTCGCTTATAAATCGAAGCGTTTTGATGCTGAATCAAAACTACGAGCCGCTTACGATTACCTCGGCCCGCCGGGCAGTGGTCCTGCTGTTCCAGGGTAAGGCGGAGATGATTGAGACGGCCGATGGGCTGAGGATCCGCAGTGTTACCAGAAGCTACGCGTTGCCATCGGTTGTCCGTCTCTGGCACTACAAGAAAGTTCCTTTCAAGCGAATCATGCTCACCCGGAAGAACATCATCATGCGTGATGGCAACCGGTGCCAGTATTGCGGCACGAACAAGGGCCCGATGACGGTCGACCACATAATACCCAAGACCATGGGTGGTACCGATAGCTGGGAAAATCTGGTCTGTTCGTGCTCGCGCTGCAATAATAAGAAGGGTGACCGAACACCGGATCAATCCCAGATGAAGCTGTTGAAACGACCGACACGGCCAACTTATATTACTTTTATTCAACGTAACCATCGGATGGATGACCGATGGAAACCGTACCTGTTTCTGGACTCCGCTATCGGCGGAGCCACGACCTGATACTTTCCGGATAGCGCAAGCGTCCCATTCGTAAAGTAAAGGATCGGTTAGTATGCCGGGGCTTTCCCGCATGGAAAAAGGAAAAAGTTTTAATTGATTTAATAATCCGATAACCCTACACTTGGCGGGTGATATACTGCCAACTTTGACGTGACAGGGAGAAAGAGCCATAAAAGCGGATAACAGCAAGACATCGGCGAAAAAAGAAACGATCCTGTCGGGGATTCAGCCGACCGGCGCGATTCATGTGGGTAACCTGGAAGGCGCATTGCGCAACTGGGCCCGTTTGCAGGATGATTATGACATGTATATATGCATCGTCGACTGGCACGCCCTCACCGCCGAATACAACGATACCGGCGTACTGAGAGACTACGTCTTTCAGGCGGCGGTCGACATTCTGGCGGTCGGACTCGACCCCAACACCTGCGCCATTTTCGTTCAGTCCGAGGTAAAAGAGCACGCCGAACTTCACCTGATATTTTCGATGCTCGTGACCGTAGCGACATTAACGAGACTGCCCACCTACCAGGAGAAGAAGGAAGAGTTGGAGTCTTACGGTTTCCTTGGCTATCCCGTGCTTCAGGCGGCTGATATCTGTCTTTACAACGCCCACAAGGTACCGGTTGGTAAGGACCAGGAAAAGCACATCTGGCTGGCCAACGATCTTGCCAAACGGTTTAACCGAATTTACGGCGAAACCTTCGTCTTGCCCGAAGCGCTGTTTACGGAAGTGCCGTTGATTTTGGGCTCGGACAGGCGGAAGATGTCGAAATCGCTCAACAACGACATCACGGTGAGTGCCACCGAAAAGGAAACCGAAGAAAAGATCAGATCTTTCTTTACCGATGAGAAGAAGATTCGCAAAGGCGATCCGGGCAATCCTGATATGTGCCCGGTATATATGCTTCACCGGGTTTATACCCCCGATGCCGATGAGGAGATTGCTCCGCCGTGTCGGACAGGGGAACTGGGCTGTGTTGACTGTAAGACCAGGCTGAGCGCCAACCTCAATGCCGAGTTGGCTCCTTTAAGGCAGAAGCGGGACGAGCTTATAGGAAATCCCGATTATGTCTGGGATGTGCTGCGCAACGGGTCCGACATAGCCCGGGCGCGGGCCCAGAGAGTAATGGACAAAGTCAGGGACAACATGAAAACCAGTTATCGAAAGCGGCCGTAATTATGGATATGACTTCCCCGGGACAGCAGGAAGATTATCGGGTTGACCTGTCGGTATTCCAGGGTCCTCTGGATTTGCTATTGTACCTGATAAAGAAGGAAGAAGTAGACATATATGATATCCCTATCGCCCGGATCACAAGGCAGTACCTTAAGTATATCGAGATGATGAACGTGCTTAATCTGGAGATAGCCGGTGAATTCATCTTGATGGCCGCAACCCTGATCCGCATAAAGACAAGACTGCTTCTGCCGCGCGACGAAGAAAATCCGGAAGAGGTCGACCCTCGCGAAGAGCTCATCATGGCTCTGATTGAGTATCGCAAATACAAGGAAGCCGGTGATGTTTTGAGGGACAAAGCCCTGTTGGAAGAACAAAACTACGTGCCGCCGAACCCGGTTCAAAAGGTCCCCGGAAGGGTCGATTTACAGCCGGTCACCAAACTCTAT
Organism: Candidatus Zixiibacteriota bacterium; assembly: GCA_020348905.1. Classification (GTDB taxonomy): domain Bacteria; phylum Zixibacteria; class MSB-5A5; order GN15; family FEB-12. The sequence goes on along the minus strand of CP070756.1, from coordinate 466,876 downwards.
GATTTGCTGGTGGCGTTTCGTGACGTTGTTAAAACCAGCCGGGTGGAGAGCGTTCATGAGGTGCGGTCGCAGGAGGTTACCATAGAAGATCGCATCCGGCACGTTCTGGTCTGTCTTAAAGCTGCGGAATACGCTACCTTCAGTGAACTGTTTGCCGACGTACCAACTAAGATCGTGGCGGTGGTGACGTTCATAGCCCTGCTCGAGCTGGTTCGATCGCGCCGGATTTCCATTTATCAATCGATTCCTTTTTCCGAGGTACGGGTGTATCGGGGCGAAGCTTACGAAGCGCTAAACCAGGACATTGACTTGATCGATGTAACGACCATAAAAGAGAAAGTGGAAGTATAGATCATGCGGAGTAGTTTTCAGGAATCTACCGTAGAAGCATTAATCCTGGCTTCACCGGAACCGCTGCCAGCGAGGAAGATCGCCGAAATGATTGATGGCCTCACGCCATCGCAAGTCAGCCAGGCGGTTTCTTCGCTTAACACGCGCTATATGGAAACTGGCGGTTCGTTCCGAATTCGGGAAATAGCCGGCGGCTATCAGATCTATATCGTTCCCGAATTCACCGGGTACGTTCAAGAGATGTTCTCGCGGCGACGCAAAATGCGTCTCACGCGGGCGGCACTGGAGACACTTGCTATTGTAGCCTACCGGCAGCCGGTTACGAGAGTGGAGATTGAACAGATTCGCGGTGTGGCGTCAGATGGGGTGGTTCACAATCTCCTCGAAAAGAACATGATTACGATCAGGGGCCGGGCTGATACCGTCGGAAAGCCGCTGCAGTACGGCACAACCGATGAGTTTCTGAAGTTCTTTGGTCTTAACAGCGTTAGAGACCTGCCCAAAATGTCTGAAATCGAAGAATTGATTGCCTCCGAAAAAGAGAATAACCAGGCAGAACTGGCTCTGACGGAAGACAGCTCCGAGGGGGGACGCCTGCTCAAACTTAATATTGCCGACGGCACCTATGATCCTGACCGGCGGATCGAGATAGACGAAGAAACCGGCCGCCCGGCCGCCACCGAGGCTGGTCAGGATGAACCCGAGCAGGACCTGAAGCCGGAGACTGAACCCAGCTCCGAAGGATCGGATAAAGACAAAAGCGATTCGGGGATAATTGTCGACATCGATGCCACCTGACGAACTCATTTGATCCCGGATCGGCGGTCGATATTAGGCGGGTCACCTGGTGACCGATTGTACTCTGGGTACGGTCATGATTCGCCTCAACAAATACCTGTCCCTGTGCGGCGTTACATCGCGCCGCGGCGCCGATGCCCTTATTGTCGAGGGCCGGGTCACCGTAAATGATTCCAGGATAGAAGAATTGGGCACCCTTATCGACGAAAGTATCGACGTCGTCAAAGTTGATGATATGGAGGTGTGGCCGGTCGCAGAGCAGGTATATGTAGTCCTGAATAAACCACCCGGAGTCATGACCACCCTGAAAGATCCATTTGGACGCAAAACTATTATTCACTATCTGGGTGACCTCGAAACAAGAGTGTATCCGGTGGGAAGGCTGGATTACGACACCGAGGGGGTACTGTTACTCACCAACGACGGGGACCTGGCCTATCGTCTGGCGCACCCTAAATTTCAGGTGAAGAAGGTATATGAAGCCAGAGTCGAAGGTCTGTTTACATCCGAAGCGGCATCCCAGATAGAAAGGGGAATCAAGCTGGAAGACGGTAATATCGGGCGGGGTAAGGTACGCGTCGTAAGCCAGCAAAAGAACGTGACAAAAATCCGGCTGGAACTGACGGAGGGTAGAAAACGCGAGGTCAAGCAGCTCTGTCGTGCCACCGGCCATCCCGTTATGCAGTTGCGGCGCAGGGAGTTTGCTGGTATAACCGCACGCGGGCTGAAGCTTGGCAAATGGCGTCATCTCAACATGGCGGAGGTGAGAAGCCTCAAGGAACTGGTGAATCTGTGAAGGGGGGCAGTACCGTTATCCTGTCCAGAATAATTATCGCCGCAACCTGAGAACGGTTCCTTTGTCGCCCACTACAAAGACGTCGCCGCCGGGTGCCCCGGAGGCGGCTCGCAAGGTTTGAGCCGTGTTACTTGCCATCCTGGTCCAACTCGTACCGTCGAATCTCAGAATCGTACCCTGTTCTCCTACCGCGAACAGATCAGAAGCCGAGCTACCCCACAGCCCAAGGAGCGCACCCGAAAGGCCCTCACCGGTGATAGTCCACTGGTCGCTCTCGAGCTCGGCAATGGCACCGTTATCGCCGGTGGCGACTACTTTTTCGATGGAGAACGATTTCACCGCTCTGAGGGTTTGATCATAGTCGGTGTCGACCACGCTCCACAGGGTGCCGTCAAAGCTCAAAATCATTCCTGAGTCCCCGACGGCTACAACGTGCTGCGAAGAAGTTCCGGATACGCCATACAGTGTAACCGATACGCCGCTTTCCATCGACCTCCAACCAATACCGTCGTAGCGGATTATTCTTCCGTTGGCTCCAACGCTGAACACATCGTTACTCGAAATGCCCCAGACGCCGAAGAGATCCGGTGAGTTTCCCTGAGTCTGGCGAGTCCAGCCTGAGCCATCGAAGTGAACGATCGTCCCGCGGTCGCCAACTGCAAACAGGTCGGTTGCCGATGGGCCCCATAGCCCGTAAAGTGAATATCCGGTGGTGCTGTTCATGGGAATGAAGTTGTTCCCGTCGTAATGATAGATCACGCCGGAGCTGCCGCATATATATATGTCTGACGAGGATTCGCTCCACACACTCAGCAGATCGCCGGGCAGGCCGCTGAGCGAATGGTTCCACCGGCTGCCGTCGTGAGCGAGAATGGTTCCGGTCTCACCGACGGCATAAATATCTCCAGTGGAATTACCACATATACTGTTTAAGCGAACGGTTGTCGAGGCGGTGACCACGGTCCAGTTAGAACCTACGTAACTGACAACTGCTCCTGCATCTCCAACGGCCCAGAAGCTCGTATCCGATATCGGCCAGACTCCGTGCAGATCTTGCGAGGTAGGACTTGTGATGGAATTCCAACCGGTGCCGTCATACTTCAGGACGATCCCATCGGCTCCTACCACCGTAATGTTGGATGACGATACACCCCTGACTCGATAGAGTGAATTAGATGTGCCGCTTGTCAAGACCGACCAGCTCGTTCCGTCATAGCGAACGATGGTTCCGTTGAAGCCGACTGCATACACATTACTGGCAGAGCTTCCCCAAATCGAGTAGAGATCGTCGTTGTATGCTGTGGCAACGGTATCCCACCTCACACCACCGTAATGGAGAATGGTGCCCTCATCTCCTACAGCATAAACATCCCGAGATGAGAAGCCCCAGACCGCATTCAGGTCCTCATCTGTAGGGGTTGTCTGGGCCTGCCATTCCTGTCCATCAAAGCGCAGAACAGTTCCGCCCTCGCCCACGACAAATTGCTCGCCAAAAGAGCTACCCCAGATGCCGGTGAGGTTTGGTGCTGTACCGCTGTTCTCCGAGAGCCATCGTGAACCATTCCAGCGGAATATTGTCCCGGTGTTGCCCACCGCGGAAGCACTCCCGTCAGATCCAACCCAGATGTCATTCAGGGTCTCGCCACTGGTGAGCAGTTCCCATTGAGGGGTTGATTCGGGTTCGGACGCGATAGGATTCTGGGTCTCGTCGCCGCACGAGACGGCAAGAAGATTAACAGCCAGCGCTATGGCTAGTCCAGTCCCTGCGTACACCTTGGAGGTTTTAGTTGGCTCCCTTTTCATTCTTACACTCTGTAAGCAGTCGCAAACCGTATCAGTGAAGTAAGACTGCTGGCGACTCGATGTCTGTCAGGTCGAACTAACAATAATATACTAAAAATGGCAGGAACGGCAATGACGAACATGCTACAACCCCGCGTCAAATGCTTCGCTTTCGTCAGGCGTTAAGCCTGTCTCTTTTTATCTCAACAACAGCCGGGACCATAAAGTTCCGGTCGGGTCACGGCTATGGTCGGCTAATCGGCTGTACTGCAAAGACTTCAGTCGAATAGGCGACTTCGGCGGTAGCCGTTTAAAAAAGACCTCGGTCAACACTTTTTTGGTCGATTTGTCCATAATGCACTATCCCGGCGACAAAAGTTTGCGTATATAAATAGAATTACAGGGCTAACTTCTGTCTGAAAACTGTCATTGCATTCACGGAAATGTGGAAAGAACTTTATAGAAGATTAGGTTCTGTCGGTCCACCGGGATCATTTTATCGGGGTGACCGGCGTGTCAGCGGTCGGAGAGGTCATGCTAATCAGTTGACCTCATTCAACGACGCGTTTTTGACGCGTCTGCACGTTGTCGATCAGCTGCGGGGTAACGAATCGCTTCCAATCAGCCGGAAGTACTCTGGAGAAGCAGGGCAAAAGGATAACTGATCGTAATAACAATTCCAGTGCAGTTGATCATTCAGCCAATCGAACGAACCAACAAAGTTGATAAAGCAGTTAACTCATAGAGAGTATTTTTTTTCAATTTCAACCCTGGAAAGGATGGAAGAATGAGAAGGAATCGTTTTGCAATGGTATTGCTGTCAGCCGTGGTTGCCATGGTCTTACTGGCATCGTTCGGCGCAGCCGACACCATGGAAGGCAAAGTGCCCATCACAACGTCGTCGGACCAGGCTCTTCAACACTACCTGAAAGGGCGTGATCTGGCGGAGAAGCTGCGCGGTCCGGATGCCAGAACCCATTTCGAAAAGGCTGTTGCCGAAGACCCGAATTTTGTCCTGGGTCATCTTCAGCTGGCTTTCGTGCAGCCAACAGCCAAAGGCTTCTGGGATCACTTCAATCAGGCCACAGCGCTGGTTGAGAACGTGTCGGAAGGTGAGAGAATGTGGATTCTCGGCGTCGAGGCCGGCAACAATGCCCTGCCGATGAAACAAAGAGAGATCTACACCGAGCTCGTAGCTGCTTTCCCGAACGACGAACGGGTTCACAATCTGCTCGGCACCAACTACTTCGGTCAGCAGGAGTGGGACAAGGCCATAGAGTCGTACAAGGCCGCAACCAGAATCAACCCGGACTTCTCTCCGGCCTACAATCAGCTTGGTTATGCTTATCGCTTCATCGAGAACTATGATGAAGCTGAGACGGCCTTCAAGAATTATATCAGATTGATACCCGATGATCCCAATCCCTATGACTCCTACGCGGAGTTGCTGATGAAAGTCGGTCGGTACCAGGAATCAATCGACAACTACAACAAGGCGCTCCAAATCGACCCGACCTTCGCCGCCTCTTACGTAGGTATAGCCTCGAACCTCAATTTCATGGGCAAATACCAGCAGGCCCGTGAGCAGCTGCAGAAGCTCTACGACAATGCCCGTGACGATGGTCAGCGACGGCAGGCTCATTTTGCCATGGCTGTTTCTTATGTTAATGAGGGGAATACCGAAATGGCCATAGCGGAAGTCAAGAAGCAGTACGCTATCGCCGAGGTAATCAATGACTATGCTTCGATGGCAGGCGACATGAACGCCATGGGCAATATTCTGTACGGGTCGGGCCAATATGAAGAGGCTTTGAAGATGTATCAGAAGTCGGTCCCCCTGATCGAAAAAGCCAATGTGTCGGCCGAAGTCAAAGAGACCATTCGCCGTAACCTTCTGTTCAACGAGGGACGGATCGCGGTCATGACAGGGGATCTGACAACTGCCAGGGCCAAGTCGGAGGAGTACACCAAAAAGGTCACAGCCCTCAACAACCCCGTTCAGATTCGGCTGGCCCATGAACTCAAGGCCATGATCGCACTCGAAGAAAAGGACTACAAGACCGCCCATGCCGACCTGCTCAAAGCCAATCAGCAGAATCCTGACAACATCTATCGCATGGCCGTAGCTTACAACGGGCAGGGAGACACGAAGACTGCCAAGGAGATGTGTAAGAAGGCCGCCAACTTTAATCAGCTAAACAGCCTCAATCAGGCTTTCGCCACACACAAGGCCAAACGCATGATGGCTGGCATGTAATTTGGCAGGGTAATTTTATTGAACGGATTGGGAAAAGGGATGTCGCCCCGGCGACATCCCTTTCTTTGTTCTAGTAATCTTCGAGGTTGCTCCACTCGGCGTCTTCGAGCCAGTGAT
>CP070756.1:447838-460675 GCA_020348905.1 Candidatus Zixiibacteriota bacterium | reverse complement strand
TTTTGAAACTTTATTACGAAACCTTTCGTAATATCACTTGACAATGTAATGCTATTAATTATAACACGCCGCAATATACCCGTTGAACGGAGATAAGTTATGTCAAATAAAGAACTTAAGCCGACCGATGCGGAACTGGATGTCCTACGGGTGCTATGGGAACACGGGCCAGCCACTGTCAGAGAAATTCACCAGCGGCTGCCCGCAACCCCTCACCGCGGCTATACCACCGTATTGAAACTGCTTCAAATCATGTCGGAAAAAGGGCTGGTCAGACGCGATGAAAGTCAGCGCGCCCATGTCTACTCGGTGGAGGCCAGCATGGAGCAGACTCAACAGAAGCTGCTGTCACACATGATGGATAAGGCTTTTGACAACTCGATGAGCAGCCTGGTCATGAGAGCGCTTGCCACCCGCCCGGCCTCCAAAGAGGAGTTGGCCGAAATACGAAAGCTGCTGGATCAAATAGAAGGGGAATCGAAATGAGCGAGAGTCTAATCATGATAGTTCAATCGATCGCCGAACCTGTCTCGTGGTTTCTTGTCCACTCGTTGTGGCTCGGAGCTGTCATAGCAATCGTGCTGGCCGGTGCCCAGAGTGTCCTGCGTCGGCACAGCCCGCAGGTTCGATACGTGGTCGCAATCGCAGCCCTGCTGCTTATAACGCCGGTCAGTATTTCTATGGTTACCTATCACATGTTGACCCATAACTCCGCCGGCGGGTCGACAGCAATGGATTACGGCCAGACTTCCACGGTGCCCCACGCTCACGGCCAATCAACTGCCGCAGCCGATACTGAAACAGGTTTCTTTTCGAGCTTGCCGGAGATAGGTGTCTCCAAATACACTTCGGCCTCATTCTGGATATTCCTGCTGTGGCTGGTCGGTATTTCGGTAGTCTCGCTCTACCACCTGCTGGGCTGGCGCCGAGCCAGGCATCTGCTCCATATTGGCTCAAGCCCGGTTCCCACCGAATGGCAGCGGCGTTTCGAAGAAATCCGGCGCCGCACAGGAATTGCGTGGAGTGTAAAATTACTCAAGTCAACAACGGTTAAGGTCCCATGCGTAGTGGGATGGATAAAGCCAACCATTCTGATACCGTTGAGTGCCTTCTCCGGTCTGGGTGTGGCCGAACTGGAGATGATCCTGGCTCACGAACTGGCCCACGTGCGTCGTCACGATGTATTGATTAATTACCTGCAGACCACTATCGAAACCTTGCTGTTTTTCAATCCCTTCGTCTGGTGGATATCCAGGCAGATTCGCACCGAACGCGAGCACTGCTGCGATGACCTGGCGGTCGGGTTCTGCGGCGACCGTCTCGGGTATGCCCGGGCGCTGGCCAATCTGGAGGATCTTTGCCACGTCCGACCGCATCTGGCATCGGCCGTCGATGGAACATCGCTGGTAAAGAGAATTCACCGCCTGACTGGTTCTACACGACAGGCCCGCCGCTGGCCGGGGTTCGGCGCCATGAGTGCCTTTTCACTGGTGGCAATACTGGCCTTGAGTCTCAGTCTGTTCGCGGCTTTCAACCCGAGCGATGTAACTGCTCAGGTTGAAGTCAACGTAAAGTACCAGGAAGAGCCTGATGACCTCCATGGACGCTGGGGGATCGAGCCCAGCCGGTACGGACTGCACCTTACCATGATCTTCGGCTCGCGCGGCAGATCCGGATTCACCCTGCACCCTGAAGACCTGGTTGGTTTAAGCGAGGGCATGGACGTGGTATTCAAGCTCGAGCGTGACGCCGGTACTTTCTTCTTCGAAGGGGAGATTGAGATTGACGGTGACAACTACTACGGCGAAGGGGAGTGCCACTTCCGGTCCAACCCCGATTATACAGATGAAATGCGCGATCTTGGTTACCGCGTCCGGTCCACCCGGGAAGCCTTCCGGCTGGCTCTACACGACGTTAACCTCGAATTCGCACAGGGCATTAGCGATGCCGGCTACGACGGTCTGTCATTGGAACGACTGGTAGAGATGCATATCCATCAAGTCACGCCGGAATTCATCAATGGCCTGAACAAACTTGGTTATCGGGATCTCAGCGTGGACAAGCTGGTTGAAATGCGAATTCACCGCGCCACCGTAGAATACATAGAAGAGCTGCACGAGCTGGGATATTCCAACCTGGACCCGGACGAGATAGTTGAAATGCGAATTCATCGGGTTGACACGGAGTACATTCGCGAATTCAGCGATCTGGGTATGCGGCACCTATCCCCCTCCAAGCTGGTGGAGATGAGCATTCACAGGGTGACACCGTCCTACGTGCGCGAGTTGAGTGAACTGGGTTATAAGAATCTCAGGCCGGACAAGCTGGTTGAAATGAGCATCCACCGCGTAGATCCCGGTTATATTCGCGAACTGGCCGAGATTGGACTGGATGATATCGATCCGTCGAAGCTCATTGAGATGAGAATCCATCGCGTAGAGCCTTCTTACGTCAGAAAGCTCAAAGGCCTGGGATATGACCGGGTCGACCCGAATGATCTGGTGGCCATGAGTATTCACAATGTCACGATCTCATTTATCGAGGATTTGATCGAGCGCGGGTATGATGATCTCAGTCCGGACGAGCTGGTCGAGTTCAGGATTCATGGTATTGAAAGGATGTCGCGCTGGCGTAGAGACTCAGATTGACGCTGGGGTCGGTTAGGATCCGATGCTGGCGATAGCATAAAGCAGAAGGGCCGGTGAAATCACCGGCCCTTCTTATATATATGAAGCATGAATGATGTCAGATCTGGAACAGGTACTGCAGCTTGGCGAAGAACTGCCGCGAGGACAGTCTCAGGTCAGTCTGGTCGTTGGGTCCCACGATATAATTGCTGTAATCGTAGGTGGAACCGAGATAGAAGACCGAGAACGAGCTGAGACGATAGGTCAGAAGCGGGTCAATATCCCAGCGCTCGTTGAAATCGTTATACTGGACCACGAGTCGAACCGAGAGACCTTTGCTGGCCTGATAGCTGAACCGCGTCCTGGTGATATAACCTTTCCAGAGCTCCTCGCCCGTATCTTCGTGGGTGCTCCTGGTGTATCTCAGGTTGGGCTCGATGAGCAGCCGGTCAAACGGCTTTAAGTCAAAAGCCAGGAACGCCGAGGTTTCATTACCCTTGGCCAGAGCAAAACGGGCCACGGATTTTCCGTACTCCAGATCGAGACTGAATCCGACCGCATCACTGGGACGGCTGTGGACGTAGAAGTCAACATGCCAGAGGTCTTCGAACTCCACACCACTCCAGGTCTGCTCGCCGAAATTGTAGGCCATGCCCAAATTGGTCTGAGCGAATCTCAGGTCGGTGTTGAGATTGAAATTGTTGAAAATCTCTTTACGGGTACCATCGTAGTTCCACTTCCTGGACAAGTACATCTGGGGGACGATTCTCTCAAAGAGACCCGTTGTTGGCCAGAAGGAGTATCCACTGTAGAACTGCACTCTCCGGCCGTTACTGACCGGGTCGTAGCCGACCTCGGTGCGGTATGACGGGCTGACATGATCGTAGGTCAGGTGGAAGTCCAGATGACGGGCATTGCGTCTTATCCGGGCGATAACGGCATCACCAAAGTACGACTCACCGTCAAAAGCAACGGTGTGCCGGTCGCTGTCAAAGGTCATGCCTTCCAGTCCTTCTGTTGCTGAGCCGTCATCCGGCTCGCCGGTGTGACTGAGGATATATTGTCCGTCGAAGCGGAGGGTATTGGACAGTCTGATGTCGTGGTCGACAGCCGCAATCGAGCCGGACCCACCCCCGTCGAGCCGCCGGTCGGAAAGGATAAAGCCGACCCGGTTATCTTCGCCGATAGACCGTGAGCCCCGGAGGACATTGACATAGCTTTCGCCCGTGTTCAGAAGAATACTACCCTCCTCCAATGGGATCATGTAGGGCGTATTTTCATCCAGGGCGGTGAGAAAGCCGATGTTGTATTTCTCGGTTCGTCCCACGAGCTTAGCCGCATACTTGGGGTCGTTAACGGTGCGGGTGTAGAATGAATTAAACAGTGTCCTGAAGATGTCGGCGCCTTCCTGAAAGAACGGCCGTCTTTCCGGGTAGAACAGAGCGATGGTGGTGTTGACATCGACCTGCGCGGCATCGGCTTCAATCTGGCTGAAGTCAGGGTTAACGGTTGCCTCGAGCGTCATATCCGAGGAGAGGGAGTACTTTCCACCCAGAGAAAGCTCACCGTCGACTTTTTCATTCTTGAATTCCGAATCGGGATCGTTGCGGTCAGCCAGTGCGCCGGTCTGGTTGCCGACTACGGCGGAGAGAATTTCCAATCCCTTACCAGGACGAACATTACTGATGCCGTCAATGGTTCCCCACTGGCAAACCCAGCACTGTTCGTTGCGATCGTAGGCCGCCCAGGAGTACTGTTTGAAACTCTCGCGGGGACGGTCACGCCGGAAATCCACTTTCCAGCTCTGCGTATCCTTGTTGGGGAAGCGCATGCTGGCGAAGGGCACGGCAATCTCTACCTGGTAGCCGGAGTCGGTCACCTGGGCCGCAGACTGCCAGATCAAATCAAAGCCGTGATCTTCGCCCGCGACACTTGTCCAAAGCTGATCTCTTTGTACCCCGTAAGGGTTCACAAAGAACTCGTAGGCCCAGGAGGCATCGCCATAAGTGTCGACAAACACCGCCACGGCATCGTCGCCGTAGAACTGGTCGCGCTGACACATGGTGGCCCGGATGGCAGCCGGGTCATCGTAACAAAGAAAAGCGACGTACAGGTGATCTTCGTCGTAGGTAACAAAGGCCTCGGTTTTGACTTCCGGTTCAGTCATGTCCCCGGGGGACCGTTCGACGAAATTATCCGCCCGGCTGGCATTGGCCCATCCCAAGTCATCGAGGTTACCGTCAATACTGATTGCGGCTTGCGTTTTGGACACGAACATATTGGGATTAAACACGGGCTCGAAAGTTCTTTTGGCACCAGCGGGAACAACTGATATCAGAATTCCCGTTAAGACAATAAGAAGACTGCGGGCTGTCTTCCGGTAGCTATAAGGTAACATTTTAAAACCCCTTCTACTGATCGAACTCACTATCTATTAAAATCTTCTCAATCACAATCGGTTTGAATCTGTAAAATCCTCGGTCTCCAAATGGGAGTCCTTACTGACTACAGTCCTTCATCTGCTTTTGGATATACGAGAGGTTTCGGGGCTTGTTACAAAAAAGTTGCGGATTGTGATGTTCAGATTCTGATCAGTATTGAATCGGGTGGCGTTGACCGTCACCGGTAACCAGGTAGAAGACATCGTCTTGCCAGAGTACTCCCTGGAGCGAGCCGATATCCTCAACCGGGATGTCGATTGCTATAATGCGGTGACCGTAAATTCCGTGTACGGCCGCACATTCGGAGTGCCCGATGACTATTGTTGAAGCCTCGCAAGCCGAGAGGACACTGTCAACTGCCGTGGAGCAAGCCTGCTCATACTTGCCTTCCATGCCGTAGTGATAACCGCGATACCAGAGCGGCCCGGCGCTGCCGAAAAGCATCCTGGCGGTGTCGCTAAAAGCCGCCTGCGACGACCGTAAATCGAGATGACGTCGAACGGAGGAGTTCAGTTGATCAAGATTCCAGCCGTTGCCAACCATGAAAGGAGGAATACCACCGTGCACGAAGAGGATATCATTGATTTTGACGGCGGTATGTTTCGATCGCAGCCAGCGGCCCAGGGCCATGTCGGGTCCGAAAAGGTCCTCGTGTTTGATTCGCGTTTTTCGGCAGATACCGTCAAGGTACCGCTGGTGGACATACCGGTTGTCACCCCGGATCACCATCAGCTCGTGATTACCAAGAACGAAATGCACCCTTCCCCCAACGGCTTTGGCCTGCTGTTCCAGGCGGTGTATCAGCCACAGGCACTCGGTGACTTTGTCGCCGCGGTCGAAAACGTCGCCTACTATGACCAGGTGGCCATCTCCCCAAGTCCAGTCGCCGGCTTCATTAATAACGCTACTGTTGATAAGCAAGCTGCGCAGAAATTCATATTCGCCGTGGACGTCACTGACAGCAAAAATTCTGGAGACATTATTATTAATGTGGGGTTCAATGGTGACCTCTCCGCAAGGGATGGAATAAAATTCGGCAGAATCCCGGCAAAAGCCGTTAAATTTAAGGGAATCAGTGGCTTGCAGGGTGTCTTTGAACACCTCGCCGTCGCAAAGGTAGAAGACGATGGCGTTGGAATCGTTCTGCCAGTAAACATGGGGACCGTCGGTCAAATCAATTGGCCCCTGGGCCGAGTCAGTGCTGTCGACCTGAGACGAAACCGGCGCCGCGGCCAGGACGAATAGCAGTGTTATAACAATGAGACTTCGCACGCGATGTCACTCAGTTAGAATGGTCAATCCTTCACAATGGTACGACATGGCGGTCTATCCATCAACAATTATTCAGGGCTTTTAATCTTTAGTGTCTGACGTGAGAGTCCTATATTCAGGGCATAAAACAGGAGGCTAATCATGAACATTCAATACATTACATGGGCCGGTATTGGGGTCTGTTTGTTACACTCCGGAATGTTTTCGGGATTGAACTTAGCGCTGCTCGGACTCACAAGACTAAGGCTTGAGGTAGAAGCCTCGGCCGGGAACCGACATGCTGAACGAATACTCAATTTGAGAAAAGATGCCCACTACCTGCTCACTACAATTCTGTGGGGAAATGTTGCCTTCAATACCCTTCTGGCCTTGCTGTCCAACTCTGTCCTGGCCGGTGTGTATGCTTTCATATTTTCGACCTTCTTCATTACATTTTTTGGTGAGATCATGCCCCAGGCCTATTTCTCCAGGCACGCTCTTCGGATGGGTTCACTGCTGGTTCCGGTCATTAGATTCTATCAGATCTTGCTGTTTCCGCTGGCCAGGACAACCGGCTGGCTTCTGGACCGCTGGCTCGGCCGGGAAGGTATCAGCTATTTTCGGGAGCATCAGCTCAGAGAGGTAATCCAGAAACATATCGAGGCCGACGAAGCCGATGTTGACCGCTTGGAGGGTTTGGGTGCCCTGAACTTCCTTGCCCTGGACGATTTGCCGGTTTTTCACGAGGGCCAGCCGCTTGACCCGACCAGTGTTATCGCGCTCCCGGCCCGACAAGATATGCCGGAGTTTCCTCACTTTGAGCGGACAGTTACTGATCCTTTTCTCAGAAAGATTCAGGGTTCGGGAAGGAAGTGGATTGTGTTGACCGATAAGCAAGAGCGGCCGCTTTTGGTGATGGATGCCGACGGCTTTCTGAGAGCGGCTCTATTCGGCACGGGAACGTGCGACCCGATGAGATACTGCCATCGGCCGGTCATCGTTACGGATGAGGCTACGGTCCTCGGCGACATTCTGCATCACATGACGGTCGAACCGGTGACCAGTGAAGATGATGTCATTGACAAAGATATAATCCTCTTGTGGAGTCATAGCAGGCGCATCATCACCGGCGCGGACATTCTCGGACGACTGTTACGGGGGATTGTGCTACGGAAGGAGTAGCCACTGCAGACTGATTTATGTGTTGTCAGTTCTCTTACCCATCTCTGCCGGGCCCTATAGCTCCAGTTCCATCTCATACTGCGAAGTATAGAGTTTAAAGCTCATCCGGTACAAAAATCCCAGCATGCCATCGTCGGAACGATCGACATTGACAAGGTTTATCTGAGGATAATCGTAGTTGAAATTCCTGATGAAATGAGACAGCAAGGCAGTGGCGATCCCCTGCCGTCGATACTCTTTTTTCACCACCAGACTCATTATCCAGTTAAGGAGCGGGTAGTAGGCAAGCAGTCCGACACACTTATCATCAAGATACGCTCCATTTATAACGAGCTCATCCGGAATCCGTTCGATAGTGGCAAAGTTGTTTTCCCACGAAGGTTGCCAGTCGGAATGCTTTCGGAAGGTCGCGACCTGTCGCTGAGGAAAGGGCCTTATCTCGACTGGAGGTTTTGACGAATTTGAAGGCTTGTATACTTTGTGGTCCAGACCGAAACAATCGAACTCACGCGTGATACGAAAACCGGTTTTTTTATAGGCTTTGATGGCCGGTTCGTTGACCTGGAGAACCTCGAGCAGGAATTTCTTCACACCGCGCTGGCGAAGTTTTGGAACGGCGAAATCAAACATCTCGCGGGCCAACCCCATGCCCCGGTAGTCGGGGATAATCCCGGTACCGGCATCGAATGCAGCCAGTTGGCCCTGCCAATCATCAATTCCAATCAAAGTGAGGCCAACCATCCGGTCGCCATCGAATGCACCCACACTATAATCATACTCCACGGCGTTTTTGGCGGCCCTGTTATAAAGCCACTGTTCGGCTTTGCGGGTCGATTTCAGGTAGTAATCGGCAAAGGCCTCGTCGAAAGTCCGCGCGATTAGCGGGAACTGACCTTCAGAAAGGAATGAACACTGCCAAGCCATCAAATATCTCCAGTCTGTTGGTGCACAGGATATTATTGCAATAGACGAAATTTCGGTCCGATTGTTCCGATTGGTTTTTAACGTCGGGGAGCAGGTTATAACCGTAGCTGTCCAGGCGGGTCGTTGTTCGTCGGCGAAAGTGACCCGCGACGAATGTCACGGTCGCAATCACTCATGCCGAAGCATGTCAATCGGGTTAGCCATCGCTGCCCGCACTGCCCTGACACTTACCGTCATTAAGACTACAATGAGCGTCAGCCCGGCTGCCAGAAGAGGGCCACCGAAGTCGATACTGGTGCGGTATGCAAAACCTTCCAGCCAGCGATTCATCGCATAGTAAGCGACCGGCCAGCCGAGCACGCTGGCTACGGCCACAAGTATGACAAATTCCCACGATATCAGCCGCACCAGCTCGCTTACCGAGGCGCCAAAAGTCTTGCGGACAGCAATTTCCCTGGTGCGGCGCTCGATGGAATACGAAGCCAGCCCGTACAGACCAAGGCATGAGATCAAAATGGCCAGCGCGGTCATATATCTCACCAATTGACTGGTACGTTGCTCGGCCTGATAGCTACTGGCCAGATCCTGGCTCAAGAAACTGTACGAAAACGGGTCATCGGGAACGATTGCGCGTATTTCCTGCTCGATGCGGCCGAGAGCCTGACTGACGTTGCCGGATTTGATTCGAATGTTCATGTAACCGAACCATTCACTGGGAATCAACAGAAACGGCCTGACTTGTTTGCGAAGCGACTCGGTGTGATAATCCCTGATGACGCCGATTATGGGGCCTGTTCGTCTCAAGGCGGGCATAGATATCACCTTTCCGACCGGATCCTGCATCCCCATAGCCTTCACGGCCGCTTCGTTGACAACAAAAGCCTCTGTTCGGTCGGATGGAAACTCCGCTGAAAAGAATCTTCCTGCCGCCATCTCCATCTTGAAAGTCCGGGCGTAATCGTAGTCGACCCGGTTGATACCGACATCGAACTCATCTCCCGGCTGCTTGCCATCCCAGTCGATCCCGCACGATTCCGACCAGCCCGTGTGACCACTGAGACTGAGAGATATAGACTCGACGTCGGGCTGCTTGAGAAGTTCGGTTTTGACCGTCTGGCACTGACGAGCCGTCTCCCCGTGCAGCCGAAGAACGACAATCTCGTCTTTGGCATAACCGAGGTCCATACCATTAACATAATCAAGCTGTTCACCCAGTACCACGACCGCAATGATAAGCACAATTGAAAGGGCGAACTGACATACGACAAGGACTTTTCGCGGTGACAAGCCTCTTAACACGATAGCGCCCCGGCGATCATTCCTGCCAGACGGTTTTGACATCAGAAACACTCGCCGCTGAAACATGGCTATCGGACGGAAGGACGAAAGCAAGAGGGCCGGATAGCTACCGGCCATCACGCCAGTGACAACGGCCAGCCCCACCATACCCAGAATGCGCGTCAATGAAAGACTGAGCTCCAAGTGAACCCCGAGAATATTGTTTATGGCCGGTAGCAGCATTTCCGCAAGGAGAACCGCTATCACCAAGGCCAGAAAGGAAAGTAGAATGGATTCAGTCAGAAACTGCCGCACAAGCTGGACGCGTGAAGAGCCCACCACCTTTCGGATGGCGATCTCCTTGGCACGGATGCGCCAGTGCGCTGTGGAGAGATTCATAAAATTGATACAGGCGATCAGCAGGATAGCGACGGCGACTGCCATGAGGATGTAGACATAGGTCACAATCGATGCTTCACCCCTTGTGATTGCCTCCAGATTGTTAAGACGGGATTCGGTTATCGGCTGAAGATAAAGATAGTTGGGAAACGCCCCGGGATTGTTATCGTTGTAGACACCGGCTATTTTTTCACCTACTTCCTGGTAAGAACTGCCCTCGTGCAGCAGCACGTAGGTAAAAACAGCCTTATTATCCCACTTCTTCATGTGAGGCGGCGCCAGTTGAAACGACAGTAGGAAATCAAACTTAAGGTGAGTATTTCTGGGAATATCCTCGAGCACGCCGGTGACCATCAATTCAACCTGATCTTCGATCTCGATCGCTTGGCCCATCGGATCCTCGTCAGCAAACATGGTCCGCGCCAGGTCTTCAGTTATAACAATAGAAAGCGGGCTGGCAAAAACGCTGTCGGGGTGGCCGCTTATCAAGTCAAAGGAGAACATTGGCAAGAATGACGGATCCACAAATGCGCCGGCTTTCAGCAGGCTGGCGTCGCCGTGAGCGATTTTACTCTCCGCCCCCATATCCCGGAAATTAGTCGCATCTATGATCGCAGGATACTCAGCTTTGAGAAATTCAGCCAGAAGACCGGGCATGTAATACCCGTGAAAATCTTGCTGTTCCGTTGTAATTACGACGCGATGCAGCCGGTCAGCATTAACGTGGAAGCTATCGTAGCTGAGTTCGTTCTGTACCCACAGGGAAATGATTATAACGCAAGCCATACCCAGCGCCAGGCAGGCGATATTCACCAGCGAATAGCTCTTGTTTCGGGCGATACTTCTCAGGGCAACAACAAGGTAGTTTTTTAACACGGGAACATTCTCCGATTAGGGACGTACTTTTGCTACGCCGGTCAACGGTGCAAATGAGATGCCCTCCGATTAACCCGTTGACACTCAGTAACAAACCTTTCCAACGTACAGATAGGCGTTCGTTCGCGAGACAGCAGGTGGTCACTATCGGACACTTTAGCTCACTGAATGAGCGAGACTACCGCGCCGGTCGGGTCCTGGATGACGGCAAAGCGGCCCACGCCGGGGACTTCCTGCGGGCCGTGAAGCACTGTGCCGCCGAGTTCCGGCGTCTTCCCGACGATGGCATCGATGTCACTGACGGCAATATAGCTCATCCAGTGCGATGGGACCTGTTCGGGTATGTCTTTCGGCATTTCCATCATGCCGCCGGCATCTTTGTCAGCCGCTTTGAAGATAGTGTAGGCCATACCGGGCATACCGCTATCGGCAGGTTCCCATCCCAGCAGTTCGGAGTAGAACTTTGCCGCAGCTGGTACATCGCGGGTCATAAGCTCGTTCCAGCAGAACGTTCCATGAGGGTATTTTGATTCAGCCACTTCCGGGTTCCTTTCGATTGATTGGATTAAATGTGCCTGACAATATGGCAAACGGGGCACCTTATGTCCATCACATAATGGTAACTGATTTAGATCAAGAGATGTCTAGCCGCCTTAACCAGTCTCAGCGATCATATCTCGCCCGATGTCTCTCCCGGTGCAGGCGGCATCAGTCCGAGTTGCTTCATAACAGCCAGATTGTCCCATGTAACCCAGGATTCAACAATCTTGCCGTTCTCCACGCGGAAAATAGCAAACGTTTCCGAATCCATTGTCTTACCGGTTGCGGGAATATCACCCATCGGTGCCTGATGCGTCCCGACGAAAGAGGCATAGACAGCGACCAGATCGCCTTCAGCAATCACATTATGATATTGAGCTTTCATGTCGGGAAAGGCTTCATACCAGGTCTTAACAAAAGCGATCATCTCGTCAAGGCTCTTGACCTCAACATCAGGTGTGGCCTGACAATGTCTCTTGAAGTCTTCAGCGAAGAACTCGCTTAAGCGGTCATACTCCTGGTTGTCCATTGCCTCGAGACCCTGCATGACAATCGTCTTGCTTTTCATGGTTGTTTGGGCTTCTTGTGAGCAACTTGCCAGCGCGAGCGACCCTATCAATAACAGGCCGAGGGCTTTATTCATTTTTTTGCCTCCTTTGGATAATAGTTTTCCTGAGATTCCCGGTTATGTCACCGCACTACAGGTAGCCATCAGGCGCGGTTTATCAGATCAGGTTCATTCTCTTCAGCAGATCTTCAAAGCGAGGATCGGCACGCACCTCATCTTCAATCGGGTGAGCTTTCAGAAAACGCAAGTAGATGTCGCGCTCATTGTACGCCTTTTCGAATAACTCGAATCCCTCGTCAGACTTTCCGAGAGCAAAATAGAGCTGACCCAGAAAGAACGGTGATATATATTCGTGCTTCAGTATCTCCTCGATTCCCGCCAGAACTTCCTCTGCCTTCTGGTGATCACCTTTGCGGAAATAGGCGGCACACATCGGTACCATCACGACGGGATTGACTCCCCCGGTAAGTTCTCTCTCTTTCTGGAAGGCATCGATGGCTTTATCATAGTCTTCTTTGCGCACCAACGCGACACCCATAAGAAAGTGAGTATATGAGAAGTTCGGGTCCAGGTCAGCCGCTCGCTGAAGCATTTCCAAGGCGTCGTCGTAACGGTGGATAAGGTAGTAAACGTGTCCGAAATTTCGAATGACCGCTAACGACAGCGGGTCCAGCTCATAGGATTTCTGCATTTCAGCAACGGCCTCATCGGCACGTCCCAGGTACGCCAAAAGGTGGGCGTACCATTGATG
>CP070756.1:444639-447738 GCA_020348905.1 Candidatus Zixiibacteriota bacterium | reverse complement strand
TAATGGGCGATGCAGGATTCGAACCTGCGACCGGCTGATTAAGAGTCAGCTGCTCTACCAGCTGAGCTAATCGCCCATAACTGTCAGATAATAAACATCAAAACTTTGACACCTTACACAAATCAGGATGGTATTGCAAGAAGATATCGATAAATTTTCAATTTACGGGGTATTAATCTCAATCGGTGCGAAGTCAATAAGTGCGCTATCTATGGCGTATCCTACGTGAGTTATAGACTTCATCGGTTTCTTGATGCTTGCTTCGATTGTCACATCGTCAACCTTGTAAACAATCTTCCGAGTTTTCAGGTCTACCTCCACTACGATTTCCATACTTTTGTCATCGGGGATGTCGATCTTAACGGTTTCGGATTCACCTTTTAGAAGCGGCCCCTGGATAATAGAGGCATTCTTTGCTCTCAGCCGTACACCGCACTTGATCAGTGCAGCATCATTAGCCCTGTTGCCGAAAGCAAGGTATCCATTACTCAATAGGCCATCTCCTCCCGTTACGGCCTTTATACGGGTCCTGAAAGTTGCCGAGCCGGTGATAGGCTTATCCAGCTTCTTCACCGCTACACCCACCTGTTCTCTACCCGTGGCTCGCAGGCGATAACCAAGCTTCGAGGCCACTACCTGACACCGGGTTACTCCGTCAAAATCACCTTCTTTACGTACTACAGGGGGTAAAAGATAATTTGGGTCTTCGGATTTATCCCATGCAGTTCGCAAGGGCTTGTCGTCTGCTTTGCTCAGAAGAGTATCGCCTGTTCCTGAAAGCCGGATCAGTCGTCCATCGACGGTGGCTATATAGAGGCTACCGGCGGCAGCAGCCATTCCATCGAAAACAGAGATAGTATCCAGGGCATAGCGTTGTATCGGTTTACCGTCTTTTTTGTTTATAGCCCAGAGATATCCTCCATGACGGCCCTCAAGGGCTTCGGCCTGTCGTTTAAGTTCTTCCTGTACGACAGGATCATCCGGTTGATAAAATGCACGACGTTCATCAACAAGGTCTGGGGGACCTGCTATAAAGATTGTATTTGCAGCTACCGTCATCGCACGGGCAATCAGCGCGGGCTGATCAAGTGTCCATTGGAGTTTGGCGGCGGTTAGATTTGCCGGTGGGAACAAGTGACGCAGACGCCAGTCGGAAGAGTTTGCATTCCGATAGCTGGAACGAACATTCATAGCTCGTTCGTTCTTTCCAAGCCGGTCAATGGACTGCGAAGTCACCACCTTATCGGCGGCAAAAAGTTGATACTCCAGCACTGATGAGTTTACCATGAACTGAGGTTTTCGGCCGTAGCCATAAACGCCCCTATCGTCGACGCAAAGAATACGACCGGAAGGCACAATGCGGCCGGCCTGATACCACCCTCCGTAGCCGCCGGTTACGCGACGTCCATAGGTCCAGTAAGAACGGAAGAAATATGTGTCATCAAGGAAGCCATTCTGACAAAAGATGTGGAAGTCTTCAGGGTCCTGTTCCCTCACGCTCTGTAGACCGATTTCGAGTCGCTTACCTTCAAGACTGATTTTCTGCGAGCGTAACCAGATGTGTTTGCCGTCGCAAGATAGTATATCGGAATGGGCCACAGGCATGTTATTACCCTGAGTTTTCTCCAGGTAAGCTAAGTGCATATCCTGTCCTGTCTCGGGGTCTTTGTCATTCATAACCGTCTCACCCAGAAGTTTTCCCGTAACGGGATCAAGGCGGATAAAACGGATACCACCATCCACATACATGTTTCGACCGGCAGTGCAGTATAGCACACCGTTGTGCACCAATACGCTGCCGTGCACGGGCCAGACAGATTCGAGCTTTTCCCATGCCATAATTCTTCGGTCAAGTGGAGCACCACGGAAACGCCATGCAAGGACACCATCGCTTGCTCGCAAGGTATATACGTAACCATCGGCCGAACCGAACAAAACAAGCCCCTTGTAGTAGGTCGGTGGTGAGTCAATAGGACCGCCAGCAGTATAAGACCATAGTTGCTGTCCCGTACGCGCATTCAAGGCATACAGCGTATGAGTGTTAATAGAAGCGACGTAAACCTTACCTGAGGCAATCGTCGGAGCACTAAGACGGCCCGGTAATTTTGCCTGCCAGGTCTGTTTCAAGTCGGTGGGAACACTGGCCGGGCTGGTACCGCTACGGCTTTCATCATGGCGGTACGTCGGCCAGTCAGTTGAAACCGCAGGCGGACCGTCGACCTTTCCATAGGCCGGGCCTCGTTCCAGACGTGCTTCAGCCGAGAGGTCGGCTTTGGATGGTTGAGGAACAGGTCCCGGAGCCAGAGCGTTTAAGCCAGTAATTTTGGCTTCCAACTGGCAACCGCACGAGCTCATCGGTGCATAGGTCATCCCGTTACACGGCATCACGCCGTAAATACAACCACCTCGTACCCAGTGGTGCGGCTTCCAGTGCTGGGCTGTCAGGTCAATGAATTCTGTACCATTACGCGCGGTAATTAAATAGTCGCCAGCAGCTTTGGTAGGATAGCAGCGGTGGTGGAACCAGTGCACTTTTACGTCAGCAGGGAATTCTTTGGCTATATTTCCGGTGACCGGATCATAGCCTGCAAAAGCACCATCGTGTTGACTGCCTGCGATAGAACCTGTCCAGGCCAAACCTTCGACCACGAGCAGGTCTTTTAAGGATTGATGACCACTGGGCCGATGCGTCTGCTCCCAGAGCTTCGTTCCATCTCCGGCTGAAAAGCCTGACATCTTACCTGTATTTGCGGCCAGAAGCACAACATCTTTGTAGATCAACACTCGCGGCCCTGTATTAGTATGAACGGGTAATCTGGTCGGTGTTGAATCACTTTCCCATAGGATGTTGCCATTGCGTCGGTCCAGACAAACTAATTTATTTCCGTCGTGGAAGACCAGACGTTCAGAGTTCGCTGCCATTGAACAAGGAGCTACTGGAGATTCGGCCTGCCATAAAAGATGACCGGTATTTGCTTTGTAAGCGAGTATCTTGCGCGGATTTCCCTTCCAGCCCCAGCCCGGATTGGCCTTTTGTGTATTGGCCCAGACATAAGTATCTTTACGGCGCCAGTCGGGCAGGATGGAGCGTGAAGTATC
>CP070756.1:441290-444539 GCA_020348905.1 Candidatus Zixiibacteriota bacterium | reverse complement strand
TTCTTCCAGCTGGCTTTTGACACGGTTCTCCACGTAGCGGCCACGATGAATGAACCCTACGACACCTCATCCGGTATAATAACCGGACGGGCTTTAATGTACTTCCGCCGAGTCCTCTCCGAGGATCCGTTTAAAGATCGCTGGGACAACCCGCCTTATGTAGTCGATACAATTGAGACATTCGGTTACGACCTTGCCGGTCAGCCCATTGGTGACCGGGTTAGTTTAGTGTGGAGCGCGGCCCTTCCCTACGACGACCCATACTGTGACACGTGCTCAGGCCTTCATAACAACGTGTATCCCGGATTGTTGATCGGCCAGATGGATAACGATGTCTACTACCAGGAGTCGTGGGACCAGGGCGAAAGCTGGGAACCCAGGGTCAATATCACCCAGACTCCAATAGGAGAGGCGGCCTACAAAGCCTACACCGATATTTCGGCGGTATACGATGGTGCGGACAATCTGCACATTGTCTGGCCGGCTCTGCCCTGGCCGGCAGACGACTGTATTAAAGAAGGAGGCGGATGTTTTGCCGAGGAACAACTGGTTTGGAAAGGTTGGAACGTTGACAAGGCCCGCCTGATGCACTGGTCTCAGAATGCACCGTACATGCGCCCGGTATGCGATCACACTTACGATCCCATCGACAGTTGTGGTCCCGGCAAATGGGCGCTCAGAGTGGCTAAGCCGAGTATCTCCGCATGCGACGGTAAACTGTACACGATCTGGACCCAGTTCAACAACCAGCGCGATGGGGTCATCGATGACTGTGCCGAGTGGCGCTGGGATCAGGGCGGCGGCGGATACGAAGGCTTCGATTACTATCCGGATCGCTACTCCGGCTCGGCCAACGGCGAGATATGGCTTTCGGTTTCGGCGGACGGGGGAGTAACCTGGGATAATCAGCGTAATTTGAGTAACTCTTAAACGCCGCATTGCGATCCGCTTTACGGCGTCGATTGCGAGAGCGACAACTGGGCCTCGATGAGCCGGTCGGGTCGCCAGGTAGAATTCGGTGAGGACTGGACCGGGGCGACCACAGTTGATCCATCCGGCGGCGCGTACACCGGAGATTACTATCTGGATATTCAATACGTAAACGATCTCGATGCCGGCGCCGTTGTCTTGAGCGAGGGTACCTGGACGTTCAATCCCGTCAGGTGGTTCCGCATGCCGTGCGTGGACCCTGTGCCAAATCCCCGCTTTATGGCCGAGTGGTACAGCCTTGGTGATCCCTTTTACGTGAAGCCGGGTGAGATGCACGATACCGCACTGACTCTGGAGAATCACGGCAGTACGGCATTGACCTACACCATGTCGATTGTGTATGACGGCGGGTCGCATTACGGCTGGATCGACGTAAGCGGCTTCTCCGGCAGCATTCCTTCGGGCGAGGCCGGCCATGAGACCGGTACCATACACCTAAATAATGTGATGATTACGGACCAAGGAAACTATTATGGTCACTTACACATCGAAGGTAACGACCCGGTCAACCTTCCCTGTGACATCGAAATCGAACTTATAATAGCCGACACGATCGTTACTCCGGCCTGGGATGCCATCACGCTGGTTCCTCCTACCGACCAGGGTGGTGGAAAGTCCTTAACCACGTCGAACCACGGCAATATGGGTCATCTGGGCAAAGGTACCGGTAATATGGCCTTCTACCCGGACGATTGCGACACCACCGCTAAAGTGTACTTGTACGATGGTTCCCCTGTGGTAGGGCGTATAATCGGCGATGACACCGTCTTCAATTCCTCGATCTGGGGTACCAGCTTTTTCGGCAGATACGGTTTCCGCCCGTACCACTCCCCCCTGCGCAGAGCCCAGTACTGCAGCTTAATCAGGTCCAGAGTGTACTACAGCGGCTGGTTTCTTACCGAGGACACGACTATCGGTGTTGAGAAGATTTATGTTGCTCCGGAAGATGCCGATGTCATCCTAACATACACGAAAATCTCCCCCGTCGACGGCCTCTCCCACAGTGGCCTTGTGCTTGGTGAGGCTATCGACTGGGATATACCTTCTGATTTTCATCCCGACGATGTCAACCGGACGTGTCCCTCGACGAATACCGGCGCCTTTGATCCGGCGAGAAATCTGTTGTATTGCTGGGGCTATGAGGACGGAAACAGTTCTCACTACCCGTACAACTGCCAGTTAAATGACAACCGTTTTGGCGGCGTGGCATTTGTTGAATCTTATCTCAACGGATCACCTAATTCTACTGCTCCCTATGGTGGTTTTATCGGCGAGAACGACGAGCTCCAGGCCTCAACGGGTCTGCATCACGGCAAACTCTATCAGGAAATGGCCGAGGCCGGCTTTAGGTCTGTTAATGTCATCGACGACATTAATACCGTTCTGACTTACGAATTCGACTTCACGCTTGGCGAGACGGACGTATATGAAGTTGTTAGTATGCTGGCCACGGTCATGGATGGTACCGCCGCGGATCTTCAGGCTCAAATTGATGCCGGCTATGCCTGGTACACATCTTACGGCGGAATGCAGATGTTCACCCACATGTTTGACGGCAGCGACCAGGATGTCTGTTACCACTGCTGCCGCGAAATGGGCAAGTTCTACGATGACGGCATGCCCTTCAGCATTCTTGATATAGATAACTTCACGGAATGGTTACTCAGAAACCCGGGCGTCCCCGATCCTTACTACTGTATTGAAGAGGTGGACGTTGATGATGGTACGGGTACCGGAACTCCCTCCGGAACGGTTGACCTTCTTGACCTTGACTATATGATCGGATACCTACTGAGAATGCAATATCCCGATCTGGGTGAATGCCCGACCGGCTGGCCCAAGAAGTAGTTAGTGCCAGCACACAAATCGGAGTTTTTGCACTCCGATTGATGCAGCCACCCCGGCACAGTCCGGGGTGGCTGTTTTTCAGGTAGTGCTGCTTACTTCGAATCGGCTTGTTATCGCCGCGACAATCACGACAAAAATGGACCGGTTAATCATTTTTCTTGACAGAGCGTTTATATATTAGTATAGTTAAGCAGAGGCCGATGGGAATATCCCTCTTTCCCGCGCGCCAGGCCTCAGATTCCCTCTCACCGCCGTACCAATGTATTTTTGCCGCAATTTAACGGAGGGAGTTTTTATGAAGCATTTAGTAGCCAGGGTCATCATCCTCACGCTCGTCTTTGCCGCTATCACCTGTCCCACCTCGCAGGCGGCCGGCATTGACAAGAGCAGACCAAGCAAATCCGGGTACGG
>CP070756.1:421592-441190 GCA_020348905.1 Candidatus Zixiibacteriota bacterium | reverse complement strand
CAGGAATAAACTCGTTAATGCTTACAGTGAGCTTATGCGAATGCCACTTTAAAGATAGAACTATTATAACGTCATAACATCGGCCATGGATGGCTGAACCAAGCAACGATAAATAGGATTTACGATGGGAAGGATTGGACAATATTTTAAGAATCTGATGGACTATGTCGGCAGGATGACCCCGAGCCAGGTCATGATGCTGCTCGGCATTGTTGCCGGTACAATTGTAGGTATTGTGTTCATAGTAGGCTGGCTCAACAGTGTTACCTACGCCAGACTGTACTCCGATCTGGACCAGTCTGAAGCCGGCGAAATCGTAGCCTACCTCAACGACAACAGAATTCCCTATCAACTCAGCGACGGTGGCGGTTCTATCGATGTGCCGTCGGGCGATGTTTACCGGACCAGGATTGCCCTGGCCAGTGAGGGTTTGCCGCGTACCGGGAACATGGGTTATTCGATTTTCGATGAAAACAATCTGGGTATGACCGACTTCCTGCAGAATCTCAATTTTCGAAGAGCTCTGGAAGGTGAATTGACCCGAACCATCATGCAGCTCAATGAAGTGCAGGCGGCCAGGGTACACATCGTTATGCCCAAGGAGAGATTATTCAGCCGCGACCAGAAAGAAGCCACGGCTTCGGTGGTGCTCAAGTTAAAGGGCAGTAGCGGGCTTTCCAAGCGGCAGATCAAGGGAATCACCCACCTGGTAGCCTCATCGGTTGAAGGACTCAAACCCAACAACATCGCTATCGTCGACTACGACGGAAACCTGATGTCGAGCAACTCCGAAAGCGATCCGCTGGCGGGGTTGTCCTCGTCCCAACTCGAGGTGCGCCAGCAGGTAGAGGAGTATCTCGAGGACAAGGCCCAGTCAATGATGAATGATGTCCTGGGCGACGGTAAGTCGGTGATACGGGTTACCGCGGACCTGAATTTCCAGCAGATCGAGCGAACCTCGGAAACGTTCGATCCCAACGCTCCTTCGGTGCGCAGCGAAGAAAGGGTAAAAACGAGTCTGTCAGCGACCGATAAGGCGTCAGAGTTATCCGAGAGTAAACAGGATGACAATGCCGAGACGACGATCACGAATTATGAGCTAAACAAGACGGTTGAACACATCATCAACGCCGTCGGAACCATTGATCGCCTGTCAGTGGCGGTAATGGTGGATGGTATTTATGCGCCGCTCGAGGGGGCGGAAGGCGCCGGGGAGACCGTTTATCAGCCGCGTCCCCAGGAGGAACTGGATCGGCTGGCAGCTATCGTTAAGAATGCGGTCGGATTCGATCAGCAGAGAAATGACCAGATCGAGATGGTCAATATAGCATTTGACCATCAGAATCTTCAGGACGATCAGGAGGCGCTGGACAGCATGTATATGCGCGATTTCTACATGGAAATCGCTCGCAAGGTGGGTTTGGTCCTGTTGATCGCATTTCTGCTGTTCTATGTAAAGAAGAAATCTTCGAAGTTGTTTGCGGTATTGGGCCGACTGAGTCCGCCGCCGTCGCCACGTCAGCCGTCAAGCACGCAACGGCCTCCATCTCCGACGACCGCGCCCGGCGAAATGCCTGAGATTGAGGAAATGGAGGAGATTCAGGCCGAGGTACGACAGCCGCGGCTAATTGACAAAATGCAGAGAACGGCCAAAGATCAGCCTGAAGAGATAGCTAAGGTCATAAAAACGATGATGGTCGAGTAGGTGCCCCATGAAATACGAAGATATGACAGCGATACAAAAAGCGGCCGTTGCTCTGGTCGCATTCGGTTCGGAAGTGTCGGCGCTTGTGCTCAAGGGCATGCCTGAACAGGATCTCGAAACCATCACCGTTGAAATCGCGAATCTAAGAGACGTTCCGCCAGAGATAGAAGCGAAGGTCATTGAGGAGTGCCACCAGGTGTTTATGGCCCGGCAGTATATCTCGCAGGGTGGTATAGACTTCGCTCAGCAGATTCTGGAGAAAGCGGTGGGAGCTAAGAAAGCTCGCGAGATTCTGCATCGACTCGAATCGTCAATCCACACCAAAGGATTCTCGCTGCTCAAGGATATTGATCCCAAGCAGTTGACGAGTTTCTTGCAGAACGAACATCCTCGGACTATATCGCTTATCCTGACCCAGCTAAATCCAACTCATGCAGCTTCGGTTCTGTCGGAACTGACCCCTGAGTTGCAGGGCGAGGTGGCCCTTCGTATTGCCACTATGGAGAAGATTGCTCCTGAGATTCTGAAAGAAATTGAATCCACCCTGGAAGGCCACTTTGAACAGAACGCCGGAGGGGAAATGTCATCATCGGGCGGCGCCAAGGCCATCGCCGAGGTGCTCAACCTGATTGATACAACGGCCGAGAAGAATATCCTTCAGTCTCTGGAAGCCGAGGATGCTGACTTGGCCGCGGAGATAAAGAACATGATGTTCGTCTTCGACGACCTGGTGCTGCTTGATGATCGTTCCATCCAGCGGCTGCTGAAGGAGATCGAAACCAAGGATATTGCGGTGGCCCTGAAAGCTACTGCGGATGAAGTCAAGAATAAGATCTTCTCCAACGTGTCCGAGCGCGTGGCGGTGATGATTCAGGAAGAGATGGAATTTATGGGACCGACCCGACTGTCCGATGTCGAGGCGGCTCAAAGCCGCATTGTTGACACCACCCGTCGTCTCGAGGAAGAGGGTCAGGTCATTATTTCCGGCAGAGGCGGGAAAGAGGATATCATTGTCTAGGATAATCCGAAGTTGCGTTCCGGCCCCGACCGTTTTTATTGGCGAGCGACACCTCGATTTCGAACTCGAGGATACGGCTGAGAAACGGCTCGCCCGGCTCTTCCCGGTGGTTTCGATAATCACCGATGCCGACGGGGCCAAGTTGATTCCCATCCAGGAAGTCTTCAAGATAGAAAGAGCTCTCAGCGACGAATTGGGCAAGGCCCGCGACGAGGGTTACCAGAAAGGATTCCAGGACGGACTTGACAAGGGTCTGGATGAAGCCGCCAAGGTGCTTCAGCAATTTGACGGAGCAATTAAAGATACCGTGACCCAGCGCG
The DNA here is from genome assembly GCA_020348905.1 of Candidatus Zixiibacteriota bacterium. Taxonomy (GTDB): domain Bacteria; phylum Zixibacteria; class MSB-5A5; order GN15; family FEB-12. The sequence goes on along the minus strand of CP070756.1, from coordinate 438,147 downwards.
AAACCATCCTGGAAGAAGCACGTGAAAAGATCCTGGACCTCGTTGTGGAAATCAGCCGGAAAGTGACCTTCGATGCCGTGGAAATTGACCCCGAAGCTACGCTCAAGATGATAAGCGGGGTAATCGATACTCTGATTGACCGTTCAAAACTCAAGATAAAAGTCCACCCTAATCATCATCCGGTCGTCGAACAGAATATTGACCGATTCCTGAGCGGTTCCACAACCATCAAAGAGATCACCATAGAGCCCGATCCTCGTGTACGATACGGGGGCTGCTTTATCGAGACACCCAGCGGCGATATTGATGCTCGCCTGGGGTCGCAGTTCGACGTAATCAAGGAAGTCCTGGTTAGCGGGGATGAGGAAAAGTGATAACGGTTCCTTATGACACGTATGCCGAACGTATCAGCACTGCCAAGACGGTTAAACATTTCGGCAAAGTCACCCAGGTAGTGGGCCTGGTTATAGAATCAGCCGGGCCGGCTATTTCAATCGGAAGAATCTGTAACATTGAAAATCGTGATGACGGCAGGAAAACCAAGGCCGAGGTGGTCGGTTTTCGTGACGATCGCATCCTGCTTATGCCGCTGGGCCCCATAAGTGGTATTACACCTGGCGCCATTGTAACTTCGACTTCAGAGCAACTGCGTGTGCCGGTCGGGCCGGAGCTGATCGGCCGGGTAATCGGCGGCTTGGGACAGCCCATCGACGGGAAAGGGATGTTGATTACACCCGCCACCCGCTCGATCAATAGCGAACCGATACCGGCTCTGAGCAGAAAACGCATCACCGAGAAGTTGATAACCGGCATCAGGGCGATTGACCTTACCAGCACGGTAGGGAAGGGGCAGCGAATGGGTATTTTCGCCGGTTCCGGGGTCGGCAAGTCGATTATGCTGGGTATGATGGCCCGGGGATCCTCAGCCGACGTGAACGTGGTAGCTCTGGTCGGCGAGCGGGGAAGAGAGGTTCGCGAATTCATCGAAAAAGATCTCGGCAAGGAGGGCATGAAGAATACTGTCGTGGTAGCGGTCACCTCGGATCAACCAGCCCTGATTCGAATCAAAGGTGCTATGGTAGCCACGACCATCGCTGAGTATTTCCGTGACCAGGGCATGGACGTCATGCTGCTTATGGATTCGCTCACTCGCATAGCTATGGCCCAACGGGAAATAGGCATTGCGGTCGGCGAACCGCCCACAACCAAGGGACATACTCCCTCGGTCTTCGCCCTGCTGCCGAAACTTCTCGAGCGGGCCGGACAAAACCAGCACGGTTCGATCACCGGTTTATATGCCGTACTGGTTGAGGGGGATGACATGAATGAGCCGGTCAGTGACGCCGTTCGCTCGATCCTGGATGGCCACGTTACTCTTTCGCGAAAGCTGGCGGCTATGAACCAATACCCTGCCGTGGACGCCCTTGACTCAATCAGCCGCCTGATGGTCGAGGTGGCTTCAGACGAGGCGTTCGAGCTGGCAGGCAGAGTGCGTGAAATTTACTCGGTCTACCGGGACGCGGAAGACCTGATAAACATCGGTGCCTATGTCAAGGGCTCCAATCCCAAAATCGATGATGCCATAGTAAAGATAGATCCCTTGAACCAGTTCTTTCGACAGGGAATCATGGAAATCGCGGATTACGAGCAATCGCTGGGGCAGTTGAAAGAAATTCTTGAAGGCCCATCGGAATCAACATGAAAAAATTCAGATACCGTCTCCAGGCTCTTTTGAAACTGAGAGAGCAGATTGAGAAGGACCGACAGAAACACCTGGCTGCCGCCTCCAAGCAGGTGCAGGATCAAAACCGGCGCCTGGATGATATCGAACAGAGCCGTGACCGGACTATCGAGCGCCAGCGGCAGGAGGCTGACCAAGCCTTTTCGGTGGCCGAAATGCTGGTCATATCACGATACCTGCACAAACTGAAACGCGATTCGGTGGTGGGCCGGGAGCTGTTGAAAGTCCTCATGAAGGAAGAGGACAATAAGAGGGAGGAGCTGCTGGCAGCCGCTCGCGAACGCCGTAAATACGAAAAACTCAAAGAGCGCTTACGCGACAAACACATTCAGGAGGCGGAGGCTACCCTTACGAAGGACAACGACGAAACCGCTATAAGTACCTTCCGCCAGAAAACCAAAAACGGCCCTTCATAGACCCCATCAGCACCAGAAAAAATTTCCACTTCTTAAAGTAATTACTTCCAATACTATGATGCCCGGCCTAAGCCGGGCCACCATAATCTATTGTAAATAAGTAGGTTAGCATCGGAGAATCTGGTTGGCACAGGCTATGCTTCACACCAAGTGGAGGAAAACGTGATTAAAGGAATATATATATCAGCTTCCGGAATGATTCCCCGGATCAAAAAGCAGGAGGTGACGGCCAACAACATAGCCAACGCTTCCACGCCGGGGTTCAAGAAAGATACCGTCTTCACCCGTGAGCTGACCAGGGCGGAAGAGCGGTTGAAACCGCGTAAATCCGATTGGCAGGTACCGATGGTGGACGATATCTACACCAATTACGCCCCGGGTGTCTTCGACAAGACCGGCAACCCGCTCGACCTTGCTATCGACGGAGATGGTTTTTTCAGGCTGGAGTTGGCTGACGGATCCACCGCGCTGACCAGGGCAGGAGCCTTCAATGTAAATAGCGACGGTCTTCTCGCCTTCCCCGGTGGTGCTCTTCTGATTGCTGAAGGCGGCCCGATCGAGGTGGGCAGCGGCCAGGTTTCGGTCGCCCAGAATGGCGAGGTTCAAGTAGATGGCAACAACGCCGGCAGGATTACACCGGTGACCGTCAGTGACTTTGATCAGCTCGAGAAGATCGGCAGCGCCATGTTCGTAGTGCCCGAGGGCACGCCTCTGATACCGGTCGAGACCTCCACCGTCCAACAGGGCTTTCTGGAAACATCAAACGTCGACATCGTTCGGGAGATGATCGATATGATCATTTCCTTCAGACAATATGAAGCTGATTCGAAGGCGATTCAGATGCAGGATCAATCGCTGGATCACCTGTTCGGCCGGGTCGGCTCCAGGCGATAGGAAAAGACTGCTGACATAGGAGGATATTATGATTAAAGCGATGCGAACCGCTGCTACGGGTATGATTGCCCAGCAGATGAATGTCGACAACATCGCCAACAATCTCGCTAACGTCAACACTACCGGTTTCAAGAAGACCAAGATCGAATTTCAGGATGTTCTCTACCAGAATATCCGCAAGGCCGGCAGCGCTTCCTCGGTAACTACTCAGCTTCCCACCGAGCTTTCGGTCGGCTACGGTGCCAAAGCGGTCGCCACGCACCGTCAGTTCACCGAGGGAGACCTGATGTCTACCGGCAATCCGTTGGATATGGCCGTCGCCGGAGACGGTTTCTTTCAGATTCAGCACCCCGACGGGTCGACGGTCTATACCCGAGACGGCGCGTTCAAGATGTCTTCGGATGGCACGGTCGTGACTTCGGAAGGATATCATCTGATACCGGAGCTTACCATCCCTGAAGATGCCACATCGATCTCCATCGGCGCCGATGGCACGGTCGAAGTCCTTCAGTTCGGTAGCGACACCCCGGCGCAGATAGGCCAGATTGAGCTGGCCAGGTTCGTCAATCCATCCGGATTGTCTGCGATCGGTCACAACCTGTTGGTACAGACCGGCGCCTCGGGGGACCCGATCACCGACGTTCCCACCCAGAGCGGGTTGGGGCAAATTGATCAGGGTTATCTGGAGATGTCCAATGTGGCGGTGGTAGACGAGATGGTCAATATGATTGTGGCTCAAAGGGCCTACGAGATGAATTCAAAGGCCATTCAGACCGCCGACGACATGGCGCAGATCGCCAATAATCTGAAGAGATAAGAGAATGGGTTACTTCAAGAAGTTATTGATGGCAGTGTTACTTCTGGCAATATCGTGTTCTGCGGTGTTTGCCGATGAGCATTGCGATCAGTTGATAGTGGCGCAGATTATGAGTGAGTTTGGTCTGGATGAGCAGTGGTACGACATTGAGATTCTATCTAACCGTCTCGATGTCGTGGAAATCGGTGAATACGACGTGACAGTCCGGCCGTTGACTCAGAAAGATCCGGTAGGGCTGTACTCGATAGTAGCCAATCTTTCAAAACAAGGGGAGACGGTTGCGACCGGTCAGGTGAGGATGAGAATACGGAAGTTCGCCGAAGTGGTTGTGGCCGGCGATCGAATCCGACGGAGCGAAGAGTTGGATCCGGCCCGGTTTTCACTGGAGCGTAAGGAAGTAACCAACCTGGTCGAGCAGCCTGTGGTGTCGCTGGCGGAACTGGCCGGTTTCCGGGCCAAACGAAATTTGAAAAAGGGTACCATTGTCACCAGCGGGGCCCTGGAAGCCATCCCGGATCTCGAGCGCGGACATGAAACCCTGATCGTCTACAACGACGGTGTGTGCCGCATCACTGCCCCCGGAGTGGCATTGCAGTCCGGTTTGTCGGGGGACTACATAAAAGTAAAAAACAAGGCCACCAATAAGATCATACTGGCGAAAATCATTGATGATGGCGCCGTGGCCGTTGACCCATAGGAATTACTTTACGAGGGCAACATGAACGTGAAAAGGATTTTACTGATACTGGCGGTATTGCTTTTACTGCCATTCACGATCAAACTGTACGGTGAAGACTTCGGACAGTCGCAGTCGCTTTTTACCGACATAAAGGCGCATAAAGTGGGCGACATTCTGACCGTGCTGATCTATGAACAAAGTCGGGCGTCGAGCAAGGTGGAATCGAAAACGGAAAAATCCACCAAGGCCTCGGTCAGCGGCGGCCCCGGGATCGGCACGCTCGATTTTATTCCTCTGTTCAGCGCCGACGGCGAGAACAAGAATACCTTCGACGGTAAAGGAGAGAGCATTCGTGACGGTTCGCTTAGAGCAAAGATGTCCGTTACCGTTGTCGATGTGAGGGAAAACGGCGATTTGATTATCGAAGGATCGCGTACGATTGGCATCTCAGGCGATCGTGAAACGCTGACCCTGAGCGGTGTTGTTCGCCAGAAAGACATCTCTCCCACCAATACCATCGATTCCTACTTGATAGCCGACGCCGAAATACACTATACCGGTAAAGGCAATAACAACACAGCGTCGCGTCCCGGCTTCGTCACCCGGCTCATCAACTGGCTGTTTTAGGGGTGTATCATGATTACGGGACTCTTCAACCGACTGGCTACACCGACCGGGATGATGCTGCTTCTCAGTTTGATTCTCATGCTCTGCGCTCCCGCAGAGGCCAATAAGGTGAGAATCAAAGACATTTGCGATTTCCAGAACAAGCAGGAAGTTGACCTTATCGGTTACGGCCTGATTATCGGACTCGATGGCAGCGGGGACGGAGCCGGTACTCAGTTTACCATTCAGTCACTCACGAACATGATGGAGCGAATGGGCCTTACCGTGGATGCCACTAAAGTAAAGGTCAAGAATGTGGCGGCGGTTCTCGTAACCGGCAGGATATCGAGCGTGCAGAAGGAAGGAACCTATTTCGACGTAACGGTATCCTCTATCGGCGACGCCAACTCACTGCAGGGAGGGACACTGCTTATGACACCGCTGTCCGATGGGGACGGCACCGTGCGGGCTGTCGCCCAGGGCCCGGTCTCAATCGGAGGATTCAATGTTCAGGTCGACGACGGGAATCGGATTGTCAACAACTATACCCTGGTTGGTCGTGTGCCCGGAGGTGCCAAGGTAACGGCGGCTTTGAACGCTGGAAACGGCCAGGAGCGGGAGCTCTACCTGGCACTGCGGGACCCGGATTTTACGACGTCACATAGAATTGCCGAAAGAATAAATATCAAGTACGGGATGACCGCCTTTGCCCTCAACGGGGGAACGGTCAGGGTGATGGTACCCGACTCCCTGTCACACCCGCTCAATCGTACCCAATTCATTTCCGATATCGGTCTCTTGTCAATAGTGCCTGATAGCCCGGCGCGGGTCGTTATTAATGAGAAGACAGGTACAATTGTGGCCGGGGAACACGTCACTATCGAGCCAGTCGCGATTGCCCACGGCACTATTACGGTCAATATCGAATCGACACCGCTGATATCACAGCCGGAGCCGTTCTCAGCCGGTGAAACGGTGCTGACCCAGGAATCACGAATCAGCGTAAATGACGAAACTGCCCGGGTGGTGCATCTGAAACGCTCGGTGTATCTATCGGATATTGCCAATGCTCTAAACAAGATCGGTGCCACACCTCGGGATATCATAGCCATTTTCCAGGCGCTGAAACAGGCCGGTGCCTTAAGATCGGAGCTGGTGATACTATAATGTCGATAGCCGGTGCCAAAATCGCGTCCATCACTTTTCCATCATCGTCCATCGAGAAAGTGGACCGTCAGGCCGCGACCAGCCTGGAGTCAGAAAAAACGCGCTTGAAAAAGGCCACCAAAGAGTTTGAGTCCTTTTTTATGTATCAGATTCTCAAGACGATGCGGAAGACGATCCCTGAATCCACATTCAATGAAGGCGCGCCATTCTCGGGCAATATGAGCAAGGATATTTTTACGGATATGTTTGATATGCAAATGGCCCAGAAGATGGTTACCGGCGACCAACGTTCGATATCGGAGATTCTTTATCAATCGCTGGTAAAGCTTATCGAAGCGCAATTCAGTGATCAGGAGGCGCCGGTCAAAGTAAAACCGCTTGGAGCGGAGAAGAATGATGGCATTGAGATAGATCGGCCCGACCTGGAGGTGAGGCCAGGGGAAAGCGAGAGCCATGAAATGAAGCCCAAACCCGATCAGTTTCTACCAGTGTCAGTACGGCCGAGCCAGCCGAAGAATGACGCAATTCTGTCGCAGTTCGGGCGCTATATCGATAAGGCTGCTGAACTTACTTCGCTCGACCCGGCCCTGATCATTTCAGTGATAAGAGTTGAGTCCGGCGGAGATCCCAAGGCGGTGTCGACGGCAGGAGCGAAGGGGCTGATGCAGCTTATTGACTCGACGGCATTGGATTACGGTGTGACCGAAGTTTTTGATCCGGAGGAGAATATAACGGCCGGTAGCCGCTTTTTGAAGGACCAGCTTGATCGCTTCGGCTCGCTGAAGCTGGCTCTTGCGGCATACAATGCGGGGCCGGAGAATGTGAAGCGATACGGAGGGGTACCTCCGTTTGAAGAAACCGAAAGATACGTTGAAAGGGTCATCGACACCCTGAGCACCATTAATAAGCCGGTACCCAATGCGACCGCTAAAGCGGTTAAAGGAACGGTCGATAAGTAGAGTGAAGGACAATTCGGGGAAATATAGGATATGATAAACAAGCTGATAGAGATCATCGGCAAGGAAGCCGCCATCTTCGAGTCATTTCTCGAACTTCTCGAACAACAGCAGAAGATGCTCGTCCAAAACGATGTTGACGGCCTCAACCGCGTTACCGACCGGCAGCGTGAGAAACTGGTCGAGAGCCAGCTGCTGAACAAGCAAAGGCTCGAGATTATTGAGCAGGTCAAGATCGCCAATGACATCGAGGGCGATCTAAATGTGACGCGCCTGCTGGAGATTGTAGATCAGGATCAGGCCGACCGGTTACAGAAGCTTCAGAAAATCATTCTCAGTCTCAACGACAAGATTACCGAGACTCGCAACCAGAATGCCCTGCTGCTCAATCGCTCAAGGGAATACATCCTCAAGACTATGGAGATGCTGTCAAAGATCAATAGTCCTGACTCAACTTATTCGCGGTCGGGATCGACCGATGAGCGTCAACTCAATGTTGCCGTCGACAGGAGGGCCTGATGCCGGGTTTATTTCAGGGACTCGAGATAGGACGTCGGGCGCTGCTGACGCATCAGCTCTCGCTTACCACCACGGGTCATAATATTGCCAATGTTGATACTCCCGGTTATACCCGTCAGCGGGTCAATGTCAGGGCCACCTTGCCCGAAGATAACCCGATCGGGATAATCGGTACCGGTGTCAAAGTATCTGATGTCAGACATATCCGTGACCTTTTCCTGGGCCAGCAGTACCGGCGGGAGAACAAGTCGCTGGGGCAGTGGACCTACAAGGAAAAGGTGATGTCGGAAATAGAGATCATGTTCAATGAGCCTAACGAGAACACTCTGTCCGATATGATCAGTGAATTCTGGGATTCCTGGTCGGCCCTCTCGACGTATGACGGAACCCGGGCGAACGTGCTGGCGGTCGCAGACCGTCTAACCTCCGGATTCCACCATTTGTCGGAGGAGCTTAACCGACTCAAGGAGTCGATTGACCAGGATCTCAACAACGTCATCAAGGAAGTCAACCGCATAACAGCGGAGATTGCTGATATAAACAACCAGGTCAAGTGTCAGGAACTGGGTGAAAAACATGCTAACGATCTGAGAGACCGGCGTGACTACCTGATTGACCAGTTATCGACGCTGATCGATGTCAATGCGCTTGAGGCCGAGGACGGAGGTGTAACAGTTTATATGGGGGCCATGGCTATCGTTACCGGTCGCGATAACATGGAACTCGGCACGCGCATTCTGAATGTTGATGGGGAACCGCTTCACCAGCTGGTCTGGGAAGGGACCGATGTCGAACTGAGTAATCTCAACGGCCAGTTGAAGGGCCTCACTGATGCTCGCGACATAATCATCCCACAACATATCGAGGACCTCAACACGCTGGCCCGCACCCTTGTCGAACAGGTCAACGCCCTGCATGTCACAGGATATGGATTGGACAGCAGCACCGGAGTGGCATTCTTTGACCCGACCTGTCTGGAGGCCTGTAACATAAGGGTAAATAGCGAGGTCCTCAACAACCCGTCCAGAATTGCCGCCTCGGCTACCGGCGAGGAAGGTGATCAGCAAATAGCCCTGGCTATCAGCAAATTGCGGGATGTGGAAGTTTTGAACGACGATTCGCTGACCATGAATGAATACTACAACTCCATGGTGGGAACGATGGGAGTTGAAGTAAACAAGGCAAGGTCATTCGCCAGCAACTTCGAGTTGCTGGTTCAACAGATAGAATTCGCCAGGCAGTCGGTTCAGGGCGTGTCGCTGGACGAGGAGATGACCAATATGGTCAAGTACCAGCAGGCCTATGACGCCGCCGCCAGGTTCATTACGGCAATGGATCAGGCTCTTGACACTGTTATTGCCGCCATGGGAATAGTCGGCCGCTAAGCGATCGGCGACAGGTGCCCGGCAGAGGGAGTTTGACGACACCAAGGAGGGTCGTGTGCTGATTTTGACAAGGAAGTTGGGCGAGTCCATCAATATTGGCGAGGATATCAAGATATCAGTATTGGGGATTCACGGCCGACAGGTAAGAATCGGGATCGACGCACCCCTGGACGTTGTGGTGCATCGCGAAGAAATCTACGTGAAGATACAGGAGGAAAATCGGAAAGCCTCGAAATCAATCTCTACCGATCTCAAGGACATGGTTCAACTGATCAAGGGTAAGATCAAGGGCGGCAAGAAGGCGGACGTCAATCCGCCCGAAATCGATTACAAAGATCGGCGCAAAGGTAACGCCGGCAACAGTAGACGCCCGAGAAGGTAGAAATCGCGGCTCAAGACCGAGGTATCCAGCTATGCGGGTAACGAACAAGATGATGATCGACCGGGTGTCGTATAACACCCAGGCTGCCTTGAAGAGGTTTCTGGATATGCAGACCCAGATGTCTTCCGGAAGACGTATCAATAAGCCTTCCGATGATCCCCTGGGGATACAGCGCGATCTGGACTACCGACACGAACTGGCCAAGAACAGCCAGTTTCTCAGTAATGTTGCTCGCGCCCAGGATTGGGAACACACTTACGACAGTTTGCTTGCGGAAGCCAACACCTTGTTGTCATCGACAAGGGAACTGGCCATAGCCATGTCCAGCGAGGTGGCCGATGATGACGGGACCTCGCGCGGCGCCGCTGCGGTGGAGATTCAGGAGATGTTCGATCAGATCCTGCAGATGGCCAATACAAAGATCGAGGGAAAGTTCATCTTTTCCGGTTATCGAACCGACCAGCGGGCCATTATCGCATCGTCCAACGGGGTGAGATACAACGGCGATACGGGGGAGATCAAGTTTCAGATCGATAACTCCACCGACATGATGGTGAACCTGATTGGCTCCGATGTTTTCCTGGAGCAGCTGTGCATACTCGGCGAATCGGCTGACCTCAACGTGGGGCTGGTCGGCAGCACGCTGCTGGCTGATCTTCACAACGGCGATGGCGTCAGCCTTGTGCCCGGTACGATCGAAATCACGGACCAGAACCTGGGTATAGCGATTACGGTGGATCTCAGTACAGCCACTACGATAGACCAGGTTCTGTTGTTCATTAATGGAGCTCTCACAGCCAGCGGCATGACCAATATCACCGCCACGATAGGCGCCGAGAACAACAATATAATGTTCGACACCACGGAAAACGGCCTGATCTCCGATGTCACCTCCCTTAGTGTTATCAACAGCGGTAACGGGGTGGAGCTCTTCGGGGGAAATATAAGGGTGACTGACTATGCGGCCATCGACTTTCAAGTTGACTTCAGCAGTTGTGAAACGGTTGGCGACATCATCACCGAATTCAACAGTCAGGTCGCCGGGGCCGGTATTTCAAATGTCACCATGCAGATTAATGCCGCCGGAACCGGCTTCGAAATCCGCGACACCAACGGAGTTCCCCTCGGGCTGTTTATCACTGAAACCCACGCCAACAGCACCGTAGCCGCAGACCTGGGTATTGATGGAGCCATAAATCCAATCCTGGTCGGCGATGATCTGAACCCGACGGTGAGTTTTCTGATTGAAGATATTGGCGGTACTACCGCTGAGGAGCTGGGCATCGCGGGTGAGTTCTTTGGCGATTTCCCGGGTTCCGATTTGGACCCGCTGTTATTGCCCACGTCGAACGTAGCTGACCTGAATAACGGCCTTGGTTATGATCTCGACGAGATAATCCTATGGCAGGGTGAGTTCTCACAGATTCTCGACCTGGGTGATCCCGGCATCGTCACTGTTCAGGACATGCTCGATGCCTTCAACAACTGTGGGCTCGATATCACGGCGTCGATAAATCCCGATGGCCGGGGAATTCAAATCGTCAACAATGACGTAGCCCGTTCGCTCACTATTGAAGACATCAACGGTGGCACCACTGCCAGGCAGATGGGCATATACGGTTCCAGTGACATGCTGGGCTCTTATATCGTGCTGATCAATGCGCTTCAGGCCGACGATCAGGATGCTGTTGGCCTGTTGCTGGGGAACTTTGAAGAGGCCATTGAACGTTTGCTCGACCATCGCTCGGGCGTGGGTGCCAAGTCCATTAGATTGGGAGCAACCAGTAGCAGGCTGCTTGACCGAGAACTGGCCTTCACCAGACGTCTTTCAGAGGTGGAGGACGCTGACATTACCGAACTTATTACTCAGCTATCGACATTTGAGAACAACTATCAGGCGGCGCTGCTGGCCAGTGCCCGTATTATACAACCGACACTTTTGGATTTTATGAAGTAGACATAAAAGGATAGGACCTATGATTGTAAAAAGTCTTCGACTGGGGCAACTTGAGATACCGGATGACAAGATCATCAAAATGGAAAAACCAATCCTCGGCTTTGAACATCTCGGCCGTTACTGCTTGATAGAGGTTGATGAACTTCGACCGTTCATGTGGATGCAGTCGGTCGAGGATCCGGCCGTTGCATTTCTGGTTGTAAACCCTCGGGTTTTCTTCCCCGGCTACAAAATCGAGGTCAACTCGAAGGAAATAGCCGAAATCAAGGTCGACCGGGTCGAGGCGGTCGAGACCTATGTCATCGTCACCGTGCCGGAGGATCCGCGCGAGATGTCGGTCAATTTGCAGGGACCGGTTATTATCAACACCGAGAACAACCGAGCCAAGCAACTGATTCTGGTAAACTCGGAATATAAGATTGCCCACAACATCCTTGATACGCTGCCGGAGGAGAAGGCAAAGACATCAGTACCCGAGCTTGAACCGGCCGGCGTCTGATAGGGGCAACTCGGCGAGCTATACCGCATCACAGCGGGGTCGTTCACATAGGAGGTAACAATGCTGCCACAGGATATAGCCGATCTGCGCGAAAGCCTTTCACGTGGAGAAATCACCACCCACGATCTCACCGGACTGGCCAATCAGTACCTGGAAGAAAATGAGCTGGAAAGGGCCTACCCGGTGGTTTCGCTACTGACGGAGACCACCGAAGCCTCTACCCATACTTTTATTACGGCCGGCCTGGTGGCGCTCGCACTGGCCAAGAAAGAAGATGCCTCGCGCTTTTTTCAGTGTGTGACAGAGAGGGAAGCCGATCATTTCGATGCCAACTACAACCTCATACTGATTGATATGGAGGCAGGTAGAACCGGTGCCGCCCGGCAACGGTTGGAGCGGCTGATCGGTACTTATCCGGACAATGCGTCGCTTCACAGCGATATGGCGGTACTGTGCAGCGATGATGGAGATATCGAGCAGGCCTTGAAATGCTGGCAAAAAGCCCTCTCCATCGACCCCAATCACTCGTTAGCTCGCAACAACGCCATGGAAATTTGTCTGGAAAAGAATTTGGTGGCCGAGGGCAAACATCTGCTGACCTTCAATGCGAAAACCCCGGGAATTTCTTCCGGTTCGATAAGGGAAATCCAGGACTGGGCCGAACGGCTGCGGCAAATTGACGATGAAAAGCTGATGTCTCCGACGGGGCAGGGGGTATCAGTAGACCATCTAAGCGGAAAGAAGATAGCTTTCTTTGCCGGTATCGATACCTTCGTGAAAGATATAGTAGCGCATCTATCCAAAGCCAACCTGACCAGGACTTTCACCGGCGGAACCGTTGAGGATGCCCGTCAGCTTATGGAATGGGCCGATCTGGCCTGGTTCGAATGGTGTGACAATTTCCTTATCGAGGCAACCCGTCTTCCCAAAACCTGTCAGATTGTCTGTCGCCTGCACAGTTACGAAGCCTTCAGTGACATGCCGGCCCGGGTGGACTGGAGCAAAGTGGATTTGCTTGTATTCGTTAATGATTCAGTCAAAGATGTTACCTTGCGTCACTTCACCATCCCCACGCGATCAGTCGTGATCCACAACGCTGTTGACAGTGATCGTTTCACGTTGCCATCGGTGAAAACATACGGCAAGAAAATCGCCTCGGTGGGATACATTAATTATAAGAAGAATCCGGCCCTGCTTTTGTACTGTTTCAAGAAGATCTACCAGTACGATCCGGGGTACAGTCTGCACGTCGCCGGGGAGCACCAGGATCCCAGGATCAAACTGTACTTTGACCATTTCTTGCGCGAGAATCCCCTGCCGGTGCATTTCGACGGGTGGGTCGATGACATGCCGCTCTGGTATGCCGACAAAGATTTCGTAATCTCGACCTCGCTGTTCGAGTCGTTCCATTACTCAATAGCGGAGGGGATGGCCTGTGGCCAGATGCCTCTCATACACAACTGGTACGGGGCCTCAAACCTGTACCCTGAGGAATTTCTGTTTGACGATCCCGATTCCTGCCTGGAGTTGCTGAAGAGATTTGAGGAGAGCGATAGACAGAAACTGGCCGAGGCTAATCGGCAATTCATCATAGAGAGATACAGTCTCCCCGAAAAGCTTGCGGCCATTGAAGAGGAGTTGTTGAAAGTCGTTACAACCGAAACGGAACCGGACCTCGCTGAGGTGGTCCCTTAGACATGGCATCAAACAAAGTGAAACGCACAAGAAAGAAGCAATCCGGGAAGGCGTTGCCTCCCGATGTGCGGCAGGATTGCCGCCCGGTCGTTGATCGCACCGGCTCGATTGAGACACTGCTTCAGACGGTTGAATCCGATCCTCACAATATCCATGCCAGACTGGCTCTGGCTGACGCGTATCTGCGAACGAATCTGGAGACAGAGATTATCCAGACCCTGTTGCCGCTTCACGATCGTTATCCATTTGAGGATCAGATCAGTAACCGGCTGTACAACCGGTTACTTGCCTTGGGCTATGCCCATGTCGGACAGCTGAATCAGGCCGAGGAAACCTGTCACCGCGGCCTGCGCGATGAGCCCGACGGGCTGGATTATCATTTCGTTCTCTGTTTCGTGCATCTCTCTCTGCGCGAGTACGACAAGGCCATAGAATTCGGTCGGAGATACCTCGACCTCCGGGAGGCTCTTCTGAGTCAGAACAAAGCGGCCATGGATTATTCGACTTCTCACAGCCACCTCAGTCAGATCCAGAACTCGGTAGGCTCAGCGCACTTCGAGAAAGCGTCATGGAATGAGGCTATCGAGTACTTCGAAGCATCTATCCAGGCCGACCCGGGTAATCATCTACCGTATATCAACCTTGTCAACCTGGCTAAGCATCACAAGGACCCTGACAGCGCCCGCCAAATTATCGAGCGGGGGCTCAAGCATTGCCGTCAGGTACAGGAACTCCGAATGCTCGGCAATAGCCTGGACACTTCGGCGACAGTTTCAGCCTGTATGATTGTGAAAGATGAGGAAGAATTACTACCCGGATGCTTGGAGTCGATCAGAGACTGGGTAGATGAGATAATTATCGTCGATACGGGTTCCACGGACCGGACGGTGGAGATAGCGGAGTCTTACGGTGCCAGGATATTTCACCAACCCTGGGAAGGGAATTTCTCCAAGCATCGCAATTACTCGTTGGAGCTTGCCACGTGTGACTGGATTTTCATCATTGACGCCGACGAACGGTTCGTGCAGGAGGATCTGCCACAACTGCGAAGGCTGCTGAACGATGAAGAGTATGGAATTCTTTCCATAAACGTTTTTAATGTTTACGGTTCCAGTGAAGAGCTTACCACGTTTTTGCCATCAGTTCGTTTCTGGCGGCGCAAGCTGAACCTTCGTTATGAAGGTATCGTTCATAACCTCCTCAAGCTGGGGGAAGAGCATCCCGTGCTACGGGCGGCGGTCAGGCTGAAACATCTTGGCTATGGTCTGGGCGCTGAGAGGATGGGTAAGAAATTTATCCGCACCAAGACGCTCCTGGAGAATCAACTCGATGAAAATCCCGACAATTTCTTTGCCCTGTTCAATTATGCCCAATTGCTCAAAGGTGAAGATCAAAACTACGCCGTAATGAATATACCGACTATCATCAAGTCGGCTTCGAGAGCGGTGGAGTTGACCGACCCCTCCAAAAAGGACCAGCGGCCAATTCATCTGATGTGCCTCGACCAGATAGCATGGGCCAACTACTTCGATAAGTCTTACGACGAAGCGCTAAAGTACTGCGAAAGGGCACTGGCGACTAAACCGGACTACCTCGATCCACTCCTGCTTGAAGGACACATTTATGGACGAAAGGAGCAGTGGGACGAGGCCTTCGAGGCCTATCACAAGTACCTTGAAGCACAGAAGGCATATGACCCGGCGAAGGAGACCGACTGTCTTATTCTTACACACATCGACAGTCGCGCCAACGCCTATTACGGGCTGGCATTGATTTCTGAAGTTCGGGATGATAATGAGCGAGCGAAAGAGTACTACCTGGCTGCCCTGGACGCGCAATCCGGGCACATTGACGCAAACCTTCGTCTGGCCAACCTGTATTTCAGCGAGGGTGATTTCGAGAATGCCATAAGGTATTTCCAGAGACAGTCGGCTCTTAGTCAGAACTCGGTCGAGTCCGCGATCGGTCTGGCGACTGCCTACTACAGGATGGGAGATAACGAGAAGGCGGAAAGCTGTTTCGCCAGTGCGATTGAGCAGAACCCGTCCCACGCAGGGTTGCGAAATCGGTATGCCCAGTTCCTTCTTCAACGGGGAGAGGAATCTCTGGCTGCCGAGCAATTTCAGGCGGTTGTCGAAATGGGCGGGGGCACTGGCGAAACCTACCAGCGGCTTGCCGAGACCTATTTTCAACTGGAGCGATATTGTGAAGCGATCAAGGCTTACCGGCAGGTTCTGGACTCAGAGCGTCCCTCGGCTGAACTTCTAAATGATCTCGGGAACTGCTATTTCAAAATGAAACAATATGAAGAGGCCGAAGGCCATTATCTGCATGCCCTGGAGTGTGACGGTAGTCACACGCTGACCTATCGCAATCTTGGCCTGGCCCAGGTGGGTCTTGAGAAATACCCCGAAGCTCTGTCGGCGCTGGAGAGATACTCGCAGAATGTCAGCGATGGAATGGATGTGCTCCCGATAATGGGTGATGTTTGTTTCAAAATGGGACAGCACGAACGGGCTCTGGAATATTATGAACGATATTTGGCCAAGAATCCGACCGCCGCTTCGGTTTTACACCGTCTATCGGACTGCTATCTCCATATGGGACACAGGGATTCCGCAATAATCGGTTACCGCCGGGTGCTTCAGATTGATCCCGCCTTCGAACTAGCTCGCCAGCGACTCGATAGTCTCATGGAAAAAGCTCCTCAGATTTAATCTTCACATTCCAGCTCAAGCCTGCAAGGCCATGATTGGCAGTACAGTTGTCGCAATTTCTGCCGCTTTAAATGGTCAGGAAAAATGGCAACTGAGAAAGGACAGTTCTTCAGGCACCTCCGAGT
>CP070756.1:418608-421492 GCA_020348905.1 Candidatus Zixiibacteriota bacterium | reverse complement strand
GTCTATCAGTTTACCATCAGTTATTTCCGTGATCTCGAGAACCGATGGCGTGAACTCCAGGTGGTACAGTATGTAAGCGAAAGGCGCCGCCTTGAGGACGAACTGCGAAGGATCAATGACGAACTTGAGAAGAAAGTCGAGGAAAGGACCCGCGAACTTCAGGAAAAACAGATACAACTTGCCCAGACCGAGAAGATGGCGGCCCTGGGAAATCTGGTAGCAGGTGTCGCGCACGAAATAAACACGCCTTTGGGGGCGCTAAACAGCAATAACGACGTGTTCGTTCGGCTGATAGGCAAGCTCAGAAATATTCTTGACGAGCTTCATGCTTGCGGAGAGCTAAAAGACCACCCGGAATTGAGGGCTGTTTTCGAGAATGTCGAGAAACTCAATGAGATCAATCAAACTGCCGCTGAACGGATTGTCAATATTGTGAATAGCTTACGCCGCTTTGCCCGCCTCGATCGTGCCGAGAAAGATACTGTTGATATTCACGACGGCCTTGAAACGACTCTCACCCTGGTCCGCCATGAACTGAAAAACCGCGTCGACGTGGTAAAGGATTTTGGCGACATTCCGCAGATAAGCTGCTTTCCCAACCAGCTCAATCAGGTCTTTATGAACCTGCTGGTTAATGCCAGCCAGGCAATAGAAGGTACGGGAAAGATAACAATAAAAACCCGCGCTCGCGACGGCCGGGTTGTAGTTGAGATAAGCGACACCGGCAAAGGCATATCAAGGCAAGACCTGGCGAGGGTATTTGACCCTGGTTTCACAACCAAGGGTTCGGGCATAGGTACCGGCCTGGGACTGTCTATTGTCCACCAGATCATTCATGATCATGGTGGCCGCGTTGAAGTTGACAGCGAACCGGGCGAAGGAACAACTTTCAGGCTGTTGTTGCCGGTGAAATGACCGCGCCTATGTCTGCTCGACCCCAAGAAAGGGCTTGCCAAACTGCTTTTCGGATTATTAAATGTCCTCGTAAAACCCTGAACACACAAAGGCCAACCCAGGAGCTGCTATGGTCGAACAATCAGAGAAGAATACCGTCGTGCTTGTTGACGATGAAGAAATAGTGCTCACCAGTCTCAGTTCATTTCTCAACCTCGAAACCGAGTATAATGTCGTAACATTCATTTCCGCCAACGAGGCCCTTGAATACATAACCGGCAACGGCTGCGATCTGGTTATTTCGGATTATCTGATGCCGGAGATGGATGGCATAACCTTCCTGGCAAAAGTCAAGGAGATACAGCCCGAGGTTCCCCGCATTATCCTCACCGGCTATGCTGACAAGGAAAATGCCATCAAGGCTATCAACGATGTCGGTCTGTACCAGTATATCGAGAAACCCTGGGACAACGAGGATATTCTCATAATCATTCGCAACGGCCTCGAGCGGCAGCGTCTGATGAAAAAGCTGCAGCAGAAGATCGACCAGATCAACTCCGCCTACGCGGAACTTCAGGGCCTGCATAAAGAAATCGTCAAGACGTTCGTATGAGTGCCCCCCGGGATGATAATCAGAAACGTACGGTTATACTCAGGGTAATTACAGAACCGCTCTCACCTTCCGGCAAAAAAGCATCGTCCCCAAAGGAATAGAAAAGTTCAGCCAACAGGTACCCGGCCAGGGCCCCGGCCAGTATATCGGAGACATAGTGCTTGTAGGCATGAATACGACTCCACCCCACAAAACTGGCCCAGCCGTACATCAGAACCGGTGAAGCCCAGCGCCAGTTACGATATTCGCCGTCCGACAGTTCGGTTCGCATTATCGACCGCAGCCGCTTGTTGACGAAAGCCGCGGCAAAGAAAGCACCTGAAGTGTGACCGGAAAAAAAGGATTGACGATCGTAAGAGATATCAACTTCCTTCCGTAACGCAGCGATATCGGCGTGGAGGCGGGGAAGAGGCCTTTCCCGGGCAAACAATCCCTTTGAAAGGTAGGTCACCCCTTCGGTGACCAGCAAACCTGTCGAGTAGAGGAAAAGATCCTGAAGCGATGTTTTCGTCCGGTCTCCCTGCGGCCAGGACAGATCGGCGGTCAGCATTAGCATACCGGCAGCAACCGGTGTAGCGACGGAACCGAACGTGTTATCGAGAAAGTTTGTCTTGCCGGCGTAACATTCTCCTCCCAGTAACCGCTGAAGCCGGCTCTCCAGAGGAAGCGGGCCGGTTATCCATGGCGAACGGGCACTATCGACGTTACGAACCAGCCTACCCGTAAGGGCGGTGCCCGCCGTACCGAGGCTAATCAGGGCTATCTGATCGCTGTCAAGGTAATCTTCTGCCGACCCTGCCGAAGGCAAGCCGGCAATCAGATAAAGAACGAGCAGGACATAGAGGGTCTTTCCAAAAGCAGGTCGCATTGTCATACAAGTAATCAACGCAGGCAAAAAAAACAAATCAGAATTTACTTATCAGGATATTGTCATACGGGATTCCAAGGTCGCGAAGAGCCCCGAAGAAGTGCCCAAGCGTGAGAAGATAGTGATCCGATCGCTGTGATATATCTTCTCGAATGGTCTTCGACACGTTGCTGTAAAAGTAATGACCGGACTGAGCTGTAACCCTGGCAATTTTGGGGACATCATCTTTTTCGATAAAAAACGCCCCGGCCGTCAGAACCGGCTCGCCTGGAAAAAGAAAGGCGTGATTAGCACGAGGAACCTTGCGGCCGGTTTGCTTTTCCAAATGCTCAACCTCGGCTCGAAGCAGTTCCCGGCCGAATCTTATCTTACCGGCGAGGCTCACGGCAAAGAAGTATTCACCCTCGGCCAGAGTATCAAACCCTGCCTGTGTCAGCGTTTCCATGACTCTTGTGTCTCCGCCCCGGTCAAAGAACTTGCGATATTCGTGTTGAAGCATGGGCGCTTCC
>CP070756.1:412342-418508 GCA_020348905.1 Candidatus Zixiibacteriota bacterium | reverse complement strand
TTTCAGTTACTCGAGGAATGCACTCTTTGCCCCCGCAATTGTAAGGTTAACCGGCTAGTTGGTGAAAAGGGACATTGTCAAGCTGGATGGCAATCTCAGGATCATCGCCCGAGACCTCATTGATGATGTCAAGCATATCACGATAGAGTGCGATTCGCGACGGGTGAGAGAAATTGATCAGGTCCTCGATGTAGAAGGAGCAGGCGTAGCGGCTGGTCTTACCGGGAAAGCCGATTATCATCGCAAAGTCGCCTTCCTTAACGCCGGATTTTGCTATCGGAAGGAAAACCTCGGGTTGATAAGGGACGTTTTCCGTAGCGTATTCAGCCGAGCTGCCATCCGGCCCGACATAGGCGCGAAGGAAAGAAAAATCACCGGTGTGGCGAGGCCACATCCAGTTATCTATGTCACCGCCGTATTCTCCAATCGCGATCGGTGGAACATATACGATCCGCACGTCTCGAATCTTGAATTGCGTGTAAAGGATGAATTGTTGGCCGCCAAACATCTTCGCTACTTTGCATTTGACATCGCCTTTCGCTTCCGCTTCACCGACGACCTCTTTAATAGCCTGATCGATAGCCTGGTATCGTTGCAGATCATCCATCTGGCCGGTGACAGATGCCAGTACTCGATCCGTAACGTCTTCAGTCGCCAGGGTGACCCAGGCGCTATAACCGATAGCCGGAATCTCCTCCTCCTTTGTCGCGGCATAGAAACCGTCTCGTACGAGATTGCGTACGGCCGTGCTCTGTTTCTGAACCGCACCATAGGCGACGTGATGATTGGTGACTATCAAGCCCTGATTGGAAACGAATGAACCGGTGGCTCCCAGGCGCACCACTGCCCGGTACAATCCACTTCCGGCAGGATCGTATATATCCTGCGGTGTCAGCTCCAGGCCGGATGACTGGAAATCCTCAAATGATATCTTGTGTACATCATAATGCGGCCACATCCCCTCTTCGCAGGCCGCCATGTCGGCCATCAGAATCACCGCCAGAAGGGTCACGGCAACGGTCACTTGCTTTGAGATCATATAGTTTCCTCTTCTTCTTTGTGCGAAAGTGGGCGCACAAATCAGGCCAATCACTATCCCCGGCAAGCTCCGGTTCCCCGGGCGCCACAGGATTGAGTGCCTAACCGTCTATTCGTTGTTGGACTGTAACTCCGCTCGACATTGAAAGTTACTCAAAAGCTGAAGGAAATGAAAGCAGAATTTTGGATGCGCTCGCTGCGTACGAAGCTGACTCGAGGCAAGCAACTACCAGATGGTGGTTATCAGGTAATCATCAGCACCGCGGTGGCAAGTCTTCCGCGCTTCGGGCAAGGCCATGGGAGATAAGGCGGTATAAATTTATCGGGCTGCCAGCCAGGTATGGCAAGACGCTTGCACTGAAAACCATCGGAAGATTAACGCTACAAATATGGAGCCAAGAGTCATGACTACCAATCAGCGATTTTTGTTCGAGTTTATGCGCAATGTAGATATGCGCGTATTCACGCCCTCCCTGTACCGGTTCTTCACCGATTTCCTTTCAATCGAACGCGTGCGTCAACACGGGAATCAGTACGTCATCAGCAATTTTATTCCGCCCTACCCGGGTAAAGCCTTCGAACGATTCATGCAGTCTTTCTTCGGCGGTGACGGGCCATCCGGGATACAGGCGGTCGACCTGGCCGTGACCAACGCCTGTATGTTCAACTGTCGTCACTGCTACAACGCCGGTCGACGAGTGGCCGACCCGTCGACTGAAGAGCTTCGTCGCCTCGTCACGCAACTGCAGCAGATGGGAGCAATGGTGGTAAACCTCACCGGCGGCGAACCCTGCCTGCGGTCCGATTTACCGGAAATCTGCGACGCCCTGCGCGACGACACCACTGCCATCGTATCCACCACCGGTTACAATCTGACCGACACCCTCGCCGGGCAGCTCCGCGAGCGCGGGGTATATGCCATATCGGTCAGCCTTGACAGCGGCGACGAACAGGAACATGATCGCATACGGGGCGTTAAAGGTGCCTTTCAAACAGCTATGAGGGGAATCGAAACGGCTCTCAAACACGGCTTCTACACGTATACCTGCGTGGTACCGTCGAAGAAGACGCTCGAGGAATCCAATTTTGCCAGCCTGGTGGTGTTGAATCGTCGCCTCGGCGTTCAGGAGATTCAGATCCTGGAGCCGGCTCCGGCCGGGAAGCTGTTGAAATCGTCGAATCTGCTCGAACCGAAAGATTTTGAGACTATCTGCCGGTATATGGCCACTTATAACACCGACGAATCCGGCCCGGCGATATCGTCATTCGCCCACCTTGAATCACCCGAATTTTTCGGCTGCGGCGCGGGCTTCTCACACATCTATATCGACGGCACCGGTGAGGTATCGCCATGCAACATGATGCCGGTGACATTCGGAAACGCATACATGGAGAATCTGGAAAATATCATCGACAGCATGCAGACGACTCTGAAGAGTCCGTGTCGGACCTGCCGCGCCTACGCGCAACGAGAGTACTTCCAGGAATGCGTCGGCAAGGAGCCTCTGACACGCATCGACGATACATGCCGGTATCCATCTTTCGACGATGGCTTACCGGGCTTTTACCAGATTCTCGACGACAGCGAAAAGGAGGCTGCCGGAACGAGTGAGATAGTGGCCGGTTATTCCACCGCCAGCAGCACCTATGACGACTACTGGTTATCGGTTGCCTCGGGACCTATCGATGACCTCTTCCGGCGCATGCGAATCAAGCCGGGAGCGATGGCCATCGATTGCGGCTGTGGTACCGGATACACTACCGCCAAACTTGCCCGCCGCATCGGACCACAGGGGCACATAATAGGTATAGATCTGACTTCCCGCATGGTCGAGCGGGCCAGAGAGCGCTTTGAGCTGGCCGGTCTTAACACCACTGAGTTTCGCATTGGAAACGTTCTTACCGAGCTTGAATCGTTCAGCCCGGCGTCAATTGATCTCGCCACCCTGACCTGGTTGATAGGATACGTTGGCTGCGACGAGATTTTCCCGGCCCTTGGCCGCGTGATGAAGCCCGGTGGGGAGATTGGTTTTGTGGCCCACCTGGATCGGTCGCCGGAGATGCCGTTCGAGTTCTTCGAAGACCTGGTCCGCGAGAATCCCGGGGTTATGGACAAAGCCGTGCGTATGAAGTTTCCCTGTGACGATGACGACGTACGCGCGTCACTCGAGCGGGCCGGTTTCGAAGCCAGGCATCTTCAGAGCGGAACTTTCACCGTTGTTTGTCGTGATGGTCAGGAGGTGCTCGACCACGTTATGAAATCGGGGGCGGGCTCGACCTTCTACCATTCTATTCAACAATCGCACCGCGAACGTTTAACGGCGGAGTTCATCCGGAGAATCGATGAGCGGTTCGGCGGTTCAGGTGACATCCCGATTATCCACCGCTACGTAGTTGGCACAGCCGTGCGTAGACGGGAATAGACCTTCAGGGAAGGCGTCATTCGTGTCGAAGTGACTCCACCGGATCGCTCTGAGCAGCGCGAATCGCCTGGAAAATAATAGATGCCATCGCTACCGACAGGGTGAGGACACTGGCCGTCACCAACGGTTGCCAGCCGATACTGGTGCGGTATGCGAAGCGCGTCATCAGCCATCCCTTGAGCACCAGGTATGAAATGATCCAGGCCACCAGATTGGCTATCAGAACCGGAGTAAGAATCCGGCGACACATCAGTCGCACTATGTCAGCCGCCGAGGCCCCCATTACTTTTCGGACCCCTACTTCCTTGATGCGCTGCTCAACCGTGAATGCGGCTATACCGAACAGCCCCAGGCAGGCTACAAAGATCATCACAAAGGCAGCATACCTGATCATCTCCGCGAACCGACGTTCACTGTCATACATCAAGCCGAAATCATCTTCGAGAAACCGCAGCATCAGCGGAAACCCGGTACCCATAGCTTCCCATGTTTTCTGCATATGAGCGATTGCCTCGCTCGATCGGCCGGTTCGCAACCGGGCAAAGAGGTAATTGTATCGATTAGGATTATTCTCATGAAATGACTTCTGATACAGCATCATCGGTTCAATACGCCAGTAGTACGGCTTAAAATTGAAGTTCTTCATAACTCCAATTATGGTGTAACTGCGGCCGTAGTTGTGTATCTGCATTCCCAGAGGACTATCGGCGCCAATTACATCAGCGAAGGCTTCGTTAATGATGACCTCTTCGGTAGTGACCGTAGAGGCTTCGGAGCGCTTTCTGTCGAAGTACGCTCCAGCAACCATCTCAGTGCCGAATGTCTCCAGGAAGTCTCCATCGGCACCGAAGTAGGTTACCAGCGGATCGGTACCGGCCAGGCGATCTTTCCACTGCCATTTCGAACCGTTGTCATATACACCGGTGGGAATCCGCGATGTCGCACACACGGTCAATACGTCCGGATGCTGCAGCAATTCATTCTTGAGCGCCTCGTACCGATTCTTGCTCTCACCCTTGAGTGATATGTATACCAGGTCTTGCTTGTTGTACCCGGGGTCTTTCTGCTGCACGAAATGCAGCTGTTTCTGAATAACCAGAGTGGCAACTACCAGAATTATCGAAGCGGCAAATTGCCATAAGACAAAGCTCTTTATGAAGGTTGACCTTCGCGGTCCGGAGCTGATGATGCCTGTGAAGATCTTGGCCGGTTGGAAAGCGGCCATAAACAGGGCGGGATAACTGCCGGCAACGGCTCCGGTAAAAAAGGCCACCGCCGCCAGGGCCAGAATCAAGCCGGGATTTCCGACAATATCCAGAGCCAGTTTCTTGTCCACCAGATTATTGAAAAACGGCAGCAATACCTCTACCAGGGCCAGCGTAAACATCAGCGATATGAAAGCCAGCAGGAATGACTCGCCGTAAAACTGAATAACGATATCTCTGCGGTGGGCGCCGGCTACTTTCCTCAGCCCGATCTCTCTGGCTCTGGCGGCGGACCGGGCCGTAGCAAGGTTCATGAAGTTAAGGCAAGCAATTACCAGCACCGATAACGCCATCGCACTGAGCAAGGCGACAACCACAAAGCGACCTACTACCGGACCGAACCCGTGCATATAGATGTCCGCGTACAGAGCCAAAAACAGCGATGAATGTGAGTCTTTATTAGAACGGTTGACACGGTCGGCGATCTTAGCCTGAACGGACTCCGCCGAAACACCGGCCTGAAGCTGTATGTAAGTGAACATATTCCAGTTAGTCCAACTGGCAGGATACTGCGGGTCATTCCATAGTTCGGCCAGCGTGGCGAACGGGACCAGATAGTTAAGTTGCATCGAAGAGTTGTCGGGGATCTTTTGCAGGACGCCCGTCACCGTGAATCGGAATCTTCCCTCAACCTCAAGGACCTTTCCGAGAGCATCCTCCCCGTCAAAGTACTTTGCAGCCATCTCTGGAGTTATCACCATCGAATACGGTTCCGTCAGGGCCGACCCGACATCTCCCTGAGCCAATGGAAATGTAAACATCTCAAGAAAACTCTCATCGACTGCCTGACCCTGCTCCATAAAGACCTTATCACCATTCCGAATGGTGAGCGAACCGACATTGGTAAACCGAGTGGCCCTTATTATCTCGGGATACTCTTCGGTCAAAACCGGGGCCAGAGCGGGCGGACTGTTGGAAGTAAGGCTTCTGTTGGAGCCGTAGTCAACCCACGCGGCTACCAGGTACAGATCGTCCGCGTTGTCATGGAATTTGTCAAAGCTGCGCTCGTGCATAACCCACAGCAAGATCAGGACACAGCAGGTCATGCCGATCGTCAACCCCGCTATATTG
Organism: Candidatus Zixiibacteriota bacterium; assembly: GCA_020348905.1. Taxonomy (GTDB): domain Bacteria; phylum Zixibacteria; class MSB-5A5; order GN15; family FEB-12. The sequence continues at coordinate 412,711 of CP070756.1, read as the reverse complement.
ATTGCGGAGAGGCTCTTACGCTTCAAGAAATTCCGCAGCGAAACTTTCAGGTAGTGCCAGAACATAACTTTCTCTCGAGCAGGCTGTGAGAATTGGGTACGGCAGACGTTGCGCGGTCAATTCTCACGCCGACCTTAACCTCAGACGCGTCACACCAACATCTTAGGGTGTTTTATCAGGTATATCAACTTCCTCGACACCGAATGATTTAGCAAAGTCAATGCCGAAGCACTAAGTAGCTATTATAAAATGACATAGCCCTACGGTCGAGGTCTCAAAGTGTACGGAATTGATATGATTGTTGTCCGCAAGTGGACAGGGAACTCCCGATAAGTCACTCCTGCATATGACAGGCAATTCCGACATTGG
>CP070756.1:401997-412242 GCA_020348905.1 Candidatus Zixiibacteriota bacterium | reverse complement strand
GAGAAGCCAGCGGTTCACTCACCGCGGACGATCCCTATGATTTTCAGAATTATGACGCCGATGGAGAGATGGCCGTCAACGCCAAGTACAAGCCGGTGTCAAACATATCGCTCGAGGCCACTTTTAATCCCGATTTCAGCCAGATTGAACCGGACGCCGCCCAGGTGGATGTCAACAGCAGCTCCGTGCTGGCCTTCCCTGAGCGAAGACCATTCTTCCAGGAAGCCAGACAACTTTTTTACACCTGGCGCTTCGCATATTATTCGCGGATGATCAATGACCCGAAGGTGGCCTTCAAGGCCTCCGGCAAGATTGGCAAGACCAGCTTTGGCTACCTGTCGGCCTACGACGAGCACTCGCCGTTTATTCTACCTTTTGAGGATGCCAGTGTTTATGTCCTGGGTAAGGAAAGTTACTCCAACGTACTCAGGTGGCTGCACACCGTCGGGGAAGATTCGTATATCGGTCTGCTGGCCACCGATCGACGCTTCGAGGGCGGCGGTTCCGGCACAATGATGAACTTCGACGGCCAGTGGCGCATGCACGAGAACTATCGCCTGCAGGTTCAGGCCATGGCGAGTCACATTAACGAACCGGATGATCCCGAATTGAACGAGCAGATAAGCCCTTATATTGAGCGCGGCTGGGTCGATTCCACTTTCGGTGATGAAGGCTATACGGCCCTGTTCGATGGGGAATCCTTCAACGGCTATTACTGGATAATCAATCTGGAGGAACGGGCCCGTCACCTCAATTTCGATATCGGCTATCTGGAGGCCGGTCCCACTTACCGCTCGGACTTAGGATTTCAGAGGGACGGTAACTGGCGATCGGTAGAAACATTCGGCTGCTATATCATATACTTTGATAACGGCTGGCTGGAGAAGCTGGAACCTAATTTCTCTATTACCAACAGGTGGAATTTCGACGGACAGAAAAAGTATCGCGGCGGCGAGTTCGGACTGATTGCAGACCTTCGGGGTCAGTTGATACTCTCGGCTGACTACAGTACTCATAGCGAAAGCTTCCGTGGCATAGAGTTCGATAATCTCTGGAGCATCTACGGCAGGGCCTCCAAATCGTTCAGTGAGCAGCTGTATCTGAGAGTCTCGGGTGATTACGGCCGCCAGGTATCCCGGTCATACCTGGTAACGGGCAAGCAGACATCGCTTAACCTCTATGCCTACATCCGTCCCAGTGACCGGCTGCAGATTGAGCCCGATTATAATTATATCAAAAGCGTAAACACCAGCGACAACTCCATCCTTTACGAGGGTTACATCTTCCGCACCAAGGCTTACTATTACTTCAGCCGAAAATTCAATATTCGCCTGGTGGCCCAGTACAACGATATTTATGAGACGCTCAATATTGATCCACTGGTAACCTATCGGATAAACCCGTTCACGGTATTCTACCTGGGTACTTCCTATGAATACTGCGAGATGACCGGCACTGAAAACGGTTTCGAGGAGGATAATGTCTATCTCAACCAGCGCCAGTTTTTCGTCAAACTGCAGTACCTGTTCCAGATCTAAGATGTGACCCGAGGTGCGAAGGAGACTGGACCGATGAAACGAGAATTCAAAAAACACCAGTTATACCCGCTCCCGACGATTCTGGTCGGGGCGCTGGTCGACGAGCGTCCCAATTATCTGGTGATAGGATACATATGTCCGTTCGCTTTCGGCCGGTACATTTTCTTCAGCCTGTACAAGAAACGTCACACGCGAGCGGGAATACACCAGAACTGGACTTTCAGTGTCAATGTGCCGAACGAGGCGTTAATTGACAAAACCTATACCTGCGGCAGTAAGTCAGGGCGTGATATCGATAAGAGCAGTCTGTTCGACAATTACTTTGGCGTTGTCAAAACCGCGCCGATGATTCGCGAGTGTCCGATCAATATAGAGTGCGAAGTAACCGAGATAATCGACCGCGGTGATTGCGAAGGCGTCATTGGCAGAGTGATAAATTCCTACGTGGACGAAGCGTGCCTGACTGACGGTAAGCTGGACATAGCCAAAGTTCACCCACTTCTGTGGAGTACTGGCGCCGGTAAGTATCTTTACCATAAATTGGGGGAGCCGATCGCATATCCTTCAGAATGATCACTGAAACATCCATATTGCTTGTCATGGGTACTGTGTCATTCCGGGCCAAATCGGCTCCCCCGGCGTCATTTAACGAGTTTAGTTTTTGAAGAAACTTAAATGTCAGGAGAATAATGTTATGGGACTTGTAAAACTCAATGATCTCCCCCAGCTGCAGATTGCCGATGGTGTTGTGGCTCGCGTTGTCACGGCGGAAAGCGTGTCGGTTATGCATGTGCAGATAAGCGCCGGCTCGCCGATACCCGAACACAGTCACCATCATGAACAGGTGGTTAACGTTATCGAAGGAGTGCTGGAGCTAACGGTCAACGGTGTGAAACATAACCTGACTCCCGGAAAGGTGATGGTTCTCGAGCCGAACGTGGTACACTCCAGTAAGGCTGTCACCGATTGCCGGGTGGTTGACGTATTCCAGCCGGTGCGTGAGGATTTTCGCGGTACCAGCTTTGCCGGTTATTCGCAAAAAGACTGAGACCGGTTAGATAACAGGCAAAGAGCAGACAATCACGCCGCGGCGGCAGCTCGTATACTGCCGCCGCTGATCTTTTACCGGCTGCGTGCTATCTGCTGCAGGAAGGCTGAAAGCGAATCCTGGTCGAACACTTTTCGTCCACCGGGATTGCTTTTCTTACTCCATTTGACCAGTCGAATAGAGTCTTTTTCAATTTCTACGGCCGTGAGACCATCGGTATACAGGCCGCATCCGGTGTTGAAATAGCACGGCAGAGGTTTCTTGCGGTCTTCGACACCGACAATGCCGCGGTTCTTCTTCAATTCTTCCAGTTTTTCCTTATGTAATTTCTCAATCTCCTTCAGATTCCTATCGATCAATCTTCTATTCCCGGGATTACTCTGAATCTCCTTCTGCCGTGTCCTGATTTTCTCCTCCAGGATCTCTATATAGGATCTGGATCTGAATATAGCTCGATGCGAGTGCCCGCATATGAGCATGACCCTGTTTTTCTTTGCCCAGCTGTATAGAATGCGCTCGTAGTCGCCGGCTATTTGCGATTTGGTCGCTGAGCGGTGGCGGTCGATCTTGAAGATCGGCTCAATCGCCTTGTAAAGTCTCACCGCAAAGCGGCTGAACCAGGTGTTCTTGTCCGACTCGATACTTCCCTGGTTACCGTGGACGAGAAGGACTCTGGGTTTTCCGGCTTTGTCGACCAGTTTGATGGCCTCGGATGCTGCCGCTGATCGTCTCGGATTTTTGCGTGCCGGGTCCGCAGGTACGCCCCACTCCGAATCATGATTTCCGAAAACGCGGTGGAAGTGCTGGTTATCGAATCTCTGAAGGCGCCGGTAAACGGAAGATTTGTATCGCTCACTGATCTTGTAAAGATCGAATTGCCAGAGTTCTTCGATGTCACCAAGCAGAATTACCGTGAAGCCTTTTTTCTCATAATGATCCAGAGCAGCCGCCAAAGCCGGCTCACTTTCACGAAAGTCATCGGCTTTCCCGCCATCGCCTAAGTGGAGGTCACTGAACATGACCAGTTTGTTGTTTTCAAGAGGGAGCTGCTTGACCTTGGGATCTTTCCACAAAGCTGAGAGTCTTTTCTCGGTGAGTTTTTTGTCCTGAGACATGTCCCTACCCCTTTCGGATTAATGGTTCTTTGTAATGTTCTTCTGGAGACTAATGATTATGTGAAAACGAAGATGAAGGGTAATTTTGTTTCGAACAAAGTTAAGTGGGTGCCACCTCCTCTCCCGTTAGAGCTCCCTTTGATTTCAGTTCATGCTGACCGCGCGGCGGGAGCGGGACGCTCCCGCCACCGGGCAAGAACTGTTGCCCACAAATAGAACTAACGCCAGGCGCCGATGATGATACCGGCGACTATCAGTCCGACGATGTGATAGAGAATATTTATGAGTGTCAGGCCCTTGGGTCGTTTCTCGAACGAGTCATTGACCCACGTCGCCGTCAGGACGAAGCAGACGCCCACCACGAGGGCGGTAATGATTCCGTCGACGATACTGCTGCCGCCCGACCAGATCATTATCCTCGCGATTCCGTATGAGGCGATGAAGTATGCTATAATGGCGTACACCCAGTTGAGCGGCGATGAATCGGCCGCAACCTGCTCTTTTGTTTTTCCGATGCCTTTCATCCACGCTGTGCCAAAAAGTGCCGGCGAATACCAGAGCGCGCCAAGTACCAAGTATGCTACCGCGGACACAATGACAGCCAGATAATTAATTGCCACTGGTTCCATTTCTCTTTTTCCCTGGCTTGGAGTTAAAGCTTGATACAGGTGATCTATGCCCCATTATAGAATTTTCTAAATTCCAGCGCAATAGAACAATGACCCCTGGCAAGAAAGCCCCGGGATCGCATCGGGCCCCTCAAGTTGTTTATAATTAACGCGTTATGGCGTCCAGCAGGACAGGCTCATTGCTTCCACCGAGCCGTAAGGTCCTCATAAACAAACTTTACCAGGTCATCGGCCGGGATAAAACCCTCATTGGCCCGGTCAAATTCCGAGGTGGGTCTGGCGGCAATAATTTCCTGCAGCGATTTTCCGGAGGCAAGCTGCGTTTTCACCCTTTCGACTATGGTAGCCAGCATATCCCGGTATGCCTTAAAGCCGGTGTAGTCGGTTACCGGGCCGTGACCGGGAATAACGGTTGTGGTCTCATTGATTCTTCCAAGGATTTTATCAATGGCTGCTATCAGGCCGTCGAAGTTTCCCCCGTTTTCGAGGTCCATGAAGGGATAAACGGTGTTGAAGAAGATGTCACCGACATGGACGACGTTGGCATTTTTCAAATATGCCACGGCGTCGCCGTCGGTGTGGGCCTGTCCGGGGTGAAAGATCTCTATCGGTTCACCGTTAAAATGAAAAGTGATGCTATTGTCGAAAGTTATCGCGGGCAGCCATGGCTCATCCAAAGGCGGATGTTGAATTTCAAAGTATGCAATACTATTTCCGGCCACCTGCCTGTTGCGGACGTTTTCGTGAGCTATGATCAGTGCGCCGGCTTTCTTTATAAGCTCGTTGCCGCCGGTGTGGTCGCGATGGTAATGGGTGTTGAGAAGATACCTCACCGGACTGCCGCCGAGCGAATCGATCCTGGCAATGATTTGCTCATACACGTCGGCGTTGGGATGGTCGATGACAAAGGAGCCATCGCCGCCGACCAGCACGGCCGTGTTACCTCCCCGGCCACTTAGCATGTAAATGTTTTCGGCTATTTGCTCTACGCTTATGACAACCTCGGTTGCGTTCTGGGCTGAGACGGACGCCGCCAGACTCACCAACAGAGTCAGGCAAAAGCATAACGGTCTGAATACGTTTGAACGATTGATCATTGCCGGTCCTTTTCAGGTATTGAGTTATCTGAGTACCTAATTATCAGTTATTACATGATACGGAGCAACCGCAAAAAAAGTGGAGTAAGTGGAGTAAGCGGCAAACCCGGTATCGGGTCGATGCCGGGTCTGGCCTGGAGGTCTAAGGGGCTTATTCGTATTTCAGGGAGTCCACCGGGTTTGTCTGAGCCGCCCGCACCGCCTGGAAACATACGGTGGCGACGGCAATCAGGATGCCCAGGGTGCTCGACAGGACGAGAAACTCCCATCCCAGCTCTATGCGGTAGGCGAATTCATTAAGCCACCGGCTCGTGGCGAAGTACACCAGCGGGGCGACGATGGCATTGCCGAGCAAAACCAAAAGGAGAAACTCGGTTGTAAGCAACCTGATGATGCCGGCTACCGAGGAACCGAGAACTTTGCGGATGCCGATCTCTTTTTGACGGCGCTGGGCACTGTAGGCAGCGAGTCCGAACAGTCCCAGACAGGCCACGAGAATCGTGACGAGGGTGAAACTCAGAATGATCTTACCGGTGCGAGTTTCAACCCGGTATTCGCGACCCAGCAAATCGTCGAAAAAGCGATAATTAAAAGGCTCTCCGTAGCGAAGCTCTCCATATTTGCTTTCGATAAAGTCGATACTGCCGCTCAGGTTGTCAGGGGACAACTTTATGGCCAGCCACTCAAAGTTCGATTTATCAATTCCGATCGCAAGCGGACCGATGACACTGTGCAGTGAGGCGTAGTGAAAGTCTTTCACAACCCCGATTATACTTCCCGGGTGGTCGCCCACATTGAGGCTCTTGCCGACCGGGTTTTCCATACCCATCGCCTCGGCGGCTGCCTGATTGATCAGGTATCCGCCGCTTTCATCGGTCGCAAACTCACGTGACAAATTCCGTCCTTCGACAATGTCCAGACCGAACAAATCGACGTAGTCATGATCGACCCAGGCCACGCCTATGCGGATGTCCTGATCCTCGGGCTTGCCTTCAAAATCAAAGCCTACTGAATGCCAGCCGCACCATGCCGGCGGCTCCATGATGGCCGAAACGCCGAGAATGCCCGAATGCTGCAGCAATTCTCTTTTGAAAGTTTCGTAATCACTGGCGAGTTCGCTGGTCCGAATGCAAACGATATTTTCCCGCTCGATTCCCAGGTCTCTGTTGTTGATGAAATTCATCTGGTCGTAGATAACGAGGGCGCAGAATATCAGGCCGGTCGAAACGGCAAATTGAAACACCACCAGCGCCTTTCGCATGCGGTTCATCGACCGGGGGCCGGTTGATGTCCGGCTTTTGATAACACCAGCGGGACCGAACGATGACAGGACAACAGCGGGGTAACTGCCGGCAGCCAGGGCCACGAACAAAGTCAGCGTTACCAGAGCCGCAATCATTCCTGCCGACAGCTCCAGCGTCAGCCGCCTGGCAAAGAGTCCCTCAAGCGCCGGGAGAGAGGCCTCCAGCATACATACCGCAAGAACGGTGGCGGCAACGGATTGAATCAGTGACTCGATCATAACCTGGATCGCCAGCTGCGAGCGGCTGGCACCGACTGCCTTGCGGATGCCGATCTCAACAGTTCGTCTGGCCGCGCGAGCGGTAGCGAGATTCATGAAGTTTACACAGGCGACCGCCAGCAGCAGGATTGCCACCGCGGAAAATACGTAGACGTAAACTATCGGGCCGCCTCCTGAAATTCCCCTCAGGTGTACGTCAGCAAGAGGCTGCAGGCGAAGCTGGATGGTTGTCTCCGGATCGAGCTCCTTGAACATGTCTCTTATCTGCAATCCCACGTGGGCGATATCCGCATCTTCGCGCAGAAGGAAATAGGTCTCCGAGTTAAAGTAGTACCACTCGTCGGGCTCAATCTGTCCGGTTTGCTCAGCGAAGGCAATCGGGACCAGAAAATCGAACTCAATCGACGAATTTCGCGGCACATCTTCTACAATTCCGGTAACTGCTAACCCGTTATCAAGAGTTTTCCCCATGGCAGGTTGGTCAGCGAAAAGTTCAACCGCGGCGGTCCGGGTCAGTACCACCGAGTTGGGGACGGAAAGCGCCGTCTGAGGGTCACCCTCGAGAAACTGAAAGGAAAAGATGGTTGCGAACGAGGGGTCTACAATCAGAGCATGTCCAAACGTGCTACTGGTTTCGTAGTTGAGCTTGACATAATTATCGATGATGCGGGTGTGGCCGATTATTCCCGGGATGCGTTCTTCCGCGGCGGGTCCAACGGGCAGCGAGATGGCCCCGCTGAACCTGGTTTGGCCGTTCCAGATGAGTTCCCGATAGCAACGGTAAATTGATGGGCCCCTGGTGTGAAACTTATCATAACTGACTTCATCTATCACCCACAGAAGAATGGCCAGGCAGCTGGCGATGCCGATAGCCAGCCCGGCAATATTTATCAGCGAGTAGCCTTTTTGGCGGGAGATGTTTCGAAAGGCCGACTTGAGATAGCTTTTTATCATGAGCCTGGTTCCCTTTCCTGATGCGACGACTTTCTATTCGCTGCTAATGCCATGCAAACACCGGGCCGGAACCGTAAGACCTTGTTCTATATAGTCTTAAGAAGACGACTGCTTCTCAAGGTGTGCGCTTACGAACACCTCCTGCCCGCGAACGAACGCCAAAGCCACCGTGGCCGAGCACTGAGCCGAATTTCGCTCGATCCCCATAAATGACGCCGGGTCGCATGGTACATGCAATGCCTTTGTCATGAACATTGAACAGCCTATAACGTAATGAAATAAAGTAGCGAAGAGATGATTCCAGCGGAAGGACAATCATGCGAAAGCGTTATTTCAATACACTATTGGCGGGCGCAGGTCTGCTTGCCTTTTTGACTTCGTGCGGCGACAAGGCAACTGAACCCCAGCGTCCCGAGATTGTTGTCGATCTTCTCGAGCGGCTCAACGGGTTGGCCAGCGTGACGGCAGTAGAAATTACTCCCCAGAACAACTACGCCGAACGCGAATTCCAACTGGATATCACGCAGCCTCTCGACCATAATAACCCCGGCGGCCCGGTTTTCACGCAAAGGGTGTACCTGTCCCACGTGAGCGAGAATGCGCCGGTGGTATTCTACACCGGCGGTTATAAGGCCAATCCAACCACTATTCAAGAGCTGGCGCCGCTGCTGCAGGCAAACCACGTCTTCACCACTCATCGCTTTTTCGAGGATGCCGAGCCGGATCCGATGGACTGGACCTGCTTGACCGTGGCACAGGCCGCGGCCGACCAGCATCACGTCGTGGAAGTATTGAAGCAGATCTATCAAGGGGTCTGGGTTAGCACCGGCCGCAGTAAGAGCGGAAAGACGGCCCTGTTTCACCGTCGTTTCTATCCCGATGATGTGGCGGCAACTGTTGCCTATGTGGCCCCGATTCCGCAGGGACATCCCGACCCCCGGTACATGGAGTGGCTCGAGGCGATGGGCACCGAGGACTGCCGCCAAAGAATGAAAGCCTATCAGCGAGCCGTGCTCAGGAAAAGCGATTCGCTGAACGCCCTACTGGGAGACTGGTTCACCTATGATGGTCAGACTCTATCAATCGACACCAATCTCGTGCTGGAATGGCTGGTGACGGAGTATCGCTTCACTTTCTGGGGAGAACTCCCGGCCGACTGCGGCACGGTACCGGACTCCACCGCCTCGGCTCATGATCTCTTCGGGCACCTCGTTGCGACTTGCTGGCACGCCTTTATGTACGGCGATACCTGGCGTGAGTATTATTACCCGTGGCATTACCTGGCCTTTACCGAGACCGGCGGGTTTTATCAGGACGCTGATCATCTGAGGGATTTTCTCACCAGCGTAACGCCGGAGAACCTGGAGGATTCGCTGTTATGCCCCCCGGGGGTGGATCTGACATTCAGGGCGGAAACGTTGGAGGATGTCTACCAGTGGCTGAAGACTGAGGGAAACAATATCATCTACATCTATGGCGGCAACGATTATGTAACAGCCGCCGCCATGGATCCTGACCCGACCACCAACGCGCTGGTGGTCATTCAGCCCGGAGGAGATCACGGCGTGCGCCTGCCCGATCTCGACCAGCGCGAGCTGGTGCTGGCCACTCTCGAGCAGTGGATCGGTATCGAACTGACCGGTGACGGTCAGCGATGATTATTCGGAACGCTTGCCGGTAACGGACTCGATCACGACGCGCCAGATGCGGGCCGAAGTTAACTCGTGCGGCTCGAACTCCCAGCCTCTACCGGAATAATGAAAGACAAGCTGGTTTAGCCCGGTGGAACGGTCCTCCGGAGTGGTGAGTTCTTCGATCCTGCCGTACCCGATAACACTTTCGTATTTGAACGTCCAACTGCACGGACTTGAGTCGTCGGATACCAGCCGGACATGGTGCTCCATCTCAAAGCAGACTTTGGGGTTGGCGTCGATGAAGTCGATCTTCTTGCCCTCATGGGCGGTGTGGAAATACAGGCAGTTGCCGTCGTAACCGTATGATACCGGGACCACGTACGGGTCGCCGCCGGCCGCAAAAGCAAGGTGGCAGACATCACAGGAGTGGATGATCTTATCGATCTCGTTTCGGTCCGTTATTTCTCTATCGGTGCGTTTCATTTTTCTCGATTCTTCATGGGCCGCGCGTGTCGGGCTTCTTCTTCGCAACGCTCATCCGGAACCCGACCTACTGATCTTTTGGGGCAGATGAGGACATCTGCCGCCCACATACACCCGACCTACTGATCTTTGGGGGCAGATGAGGACATCTGCCGCCCACATAGCACACGCCGCGGCGTGTGCCTACGGCCCTCCCTATACGGAGACAGACTCTACAATTTGTCG
>CP070756.1:399073-401897 GCA_020348905.1 Candidatus Zixiibacteriota bacterium | reverse complement strand
GCAATCAGAGTGCGAGCGATCTCTTCCGGTCGGTCTCGCAATTCACGTGGATAGCGAACGTTGACGGCGTAACGCTTGCGGCCCTCGATGTTCTCGACAACGCTCATCCCTCCTACGGCTGTTGTCAGAGTCGCGTTTATGTCACCGGGAGTGAGGCCGTAGGCGGATGCCTTGAGCCGGTCAATCTCAACATCGAGGTAATTGCCGCCGGTAATACGCTCGCCGTAGACTGATCGTACGCCGGGCAAATCCCGAACAACGTCCTCGATTCGCCGGGCGAGGCCATTCAGGCTGTCGAGGTTCGGCCCCATGACTTTGATACCGACCGGCGTCTTAATGCCGGTGGCCAGCATGTCGATACGGGTGCGAATCGGCATGGTCCAGGAGTTGGTTAGACCCGGGAACTGCACGGCGGCATCGAGAGAATCAATAAGCATATCGGGCGTAAGTCCCTGCCGCCACTGGTCGCGCGGTTTGAGCATGATAGTGGTCTCAAGCATGGTCAGGGGTGCCGGATCGGTCGCCGTTTCAGCGCGCCCCGCCTTACCAAAGACTCGCTCTACCTCGGGGAAAGTGGCAATTATACGGTCGGTCTGTTGCAGCAACTCGCGGGCTTTATCGACTGACATTCCGGGTGGTGTAGTAGGCATGTACAACAGGTCACCTTCGTACAGCGGCGGCATAAATTCCGAGCCAACGCGCGAGAGAGGGACGAAGGTGATGGCGAGCAATGTCACACCAACCATTATCACCAGCCACCGGTGCTTCAGCGAGAAGCGAATCACGGGGCGATAGACGGCGATAAGGAATCTCGATATGGGGTGTTTCCATTCCGCCCTGATGCGTCCCTTCATGACCAGGACAACCAGCGCCGGCACCACCGTGATCGAGAGCAGGGCCGATGCCGCCATTGCGAATGTCTTCGTGTAGGCCAGCGGGGAAAAGAGGCGACCGGCCTGACCCTTGAGTACCAGGACCGGCAGAAACGATACGGTAATAATCAACAAAGAGAAAAACAGGGCCGGGGCAACCTCTTTGGTGGCCTGAAGGACAATCTCCGAACGTGACCGCCCGCCGTTGTCGCGTTCCAGGTGTTTGTGAGCGTTTTCCACGGTAACGAGCGATGCGTCAACCATCACCCCGATGGCAATGGCAATCCCGCCCAGCGACATGATGTTGGCATTGATGCCTAGAAGATGCATGGTCAGTATCGAGAGCGCCACGCCGGCCGGCAGGACAATCACGGCTACCAGGGTCGAACGCACGTGCAGCAGAAACAGCAGAATGATCAGTACGACTATGATCATCTCCTTTACCAGCGTGCTGGAAAGGTTGCTGGTGGCGCGGTCAATCAAGGCGGTGCGGTCATAGACGGTTACAACCTTAACGCCCTCGGGCAGACTTGGTTGGAGGTCAGCCAGTCGATCTTTGACTCTGCCTATTACCTCGCGAGCATTTTCACCGTAGCGCATGACAATGATGCCGCCAACCGTTTCGCCTTCGCCGTTCAGTTCGGCGACGCCACGGCGGATCTGCGGTCCAAGTTGAACATTGGCCACCGATGACAACAAGACCGGCGGCTTGCCGGGTGACTTGTGCACCGGAAGCTGCCGCAGATCGTCCAGGCCGCCTATGTACGCCTCGCTGCGAACCATGAACTCGGTCTCTGCCAGTTCAACAATGCGAGCGCCAGCGGCGCCGGTAGATTTTTTGACCGCCGCAACTACATGCATAAGCGGGATAGCGTAGTAATCCAGCTTCCGCGGGTCGACCTCGACCTGATACTGCCTGACGTAGCCGCCTACCGAGGCGACTTCGGCGACACCGTCCAGGGCCGATAACTCGTACTTGAGGAACCAGTCCTGAATCGAACGAAGCTCTGCCAGGTCCGTTTGATCACTTGTATCCACGAGGGCGTACTGGTACACCCAGCCGACACCGGTGGCGTCGGGTCCAACCTGTGGTTTGGCGCCCGCGGGGAGTCGGTCCGTTAGCTGGGTCAGAAATTCCAGCACCCGGCTTCGCGCCCAGTAGATGTCGGTTCCGTCTTCGAAGATAACGTATACGAACGAGAGCCCGAAGTATGAGAAGCCTCGCACGTTGCTGGCGCCTGGAACCGAGAGCATGGCGGTCGAAATCGGGTAGGTCACCTGGTCCTCGACTACCTGCGGTGGTTGGCCGGCGTAGTCGGTCTGGATGATCACCTGGACATCGGACAGGTCCGGGATAGCATCGACGGCGATTTGGTCAGCCGCCCAGAAACCGAGGACCAGAATAACCAGCGCGATCGATAGTACCAGCCAGCGGTTGGCGATGGAATACTCGATTATCCTGTTAATCACGCGAAGCCTCCGGCTGGTACTCTTTCAGGTGCATGTTGCAGACTGGACATAATCCCGGCTCGTTTGTGGCGACACCGCACTCAGGCATGGGGCAGACATAGACGGGAGCGTTGTCGGTTTCGGTGACCGGCACCAGTTCCATGCCGCACTCAGGGCACTGGCCGGGACCGTAGTTGAGCACATGGAAGTGCGACGGCATGGGGCAGGTGTGGATATTGTATGGGTCGTCGACTTGCTTACTCTGATTGTCCTGGTCGCGGTGTTCACCATGCTGGTGATGGTTGGAAACAGAATTCGTGGTGTCGGACGGTTTCGTCGTCTTCTCCGGTTGATCGGCGTGACTGCGGTCATCGCTATGCTCGGCAGGTGCGTGACCGCCATGCGCGTGGCCACCAGCGCCATGGATTGCTTCGCTCAAGCGCGTTTCGCTGTCGAGAAGAAACTGGCCCGAGGTGACGACCGCCTCTCCGGGCGCCAGTCCG
>CP070756.1:395188-398973 GCA_020348905.1 Candidatus Zixiibacteriota bacterium | reverse complement strand
AGAAAAGCTTCTACTGCCTCGGGGTCACGCGTGCCGTCGATCCCCAATGGACATCCTACTTCCTTCTGCACGGCACGGGCTATTCTTGGCGCCAACTCCACATCATCAAATCCCGGATAATTAATCATCATTGTTAGAATGTCGATACAACGCTTTACCACCCACCGAGCTAAATCGACCATTATGTCGATTCGACCTGCCATTAATTCTTCCAGTACGATCGGTGGCTGGTCAACTATTCGAAGACATACTTAAAAACCCCAGATCTCGGAGTGAGAAATGGGGTTTGTTGTTTTCAGTTCATGGCTGCCGCTTGGCTGGGCTTAGCAGCTTTTTAGATTTCCTTGTACCTTGCTCGTCCCGTTAAATTCGCTAGACTATTTAACTGGGGAGCCCTTAGCCTTGAGCCTTTTAATCTCTTAAACTGAAAAGGAGGGGAATTATGGCGTATCAAACTATTCTAGTAGACAAAAAAGACCGAGTGGCGACCGTTACGCTGAACCGGCCAAAATCTTTAAACGCCTTGAGCCGTCAGGTGAGCAGAGATCTGGCCCAGTGCGCGCAGGTTCTTGAGGCAGACTCTGAGGTGTGGGTAGTGGTGCTTACCGGTGCAGGAAGGGCCTTTGCTGCAGGGGCCGACATCAAGGAAATCAGCGAGTGCACACCGATCCAGATGCGAGACTGGGCTCGTGAATTATTTACCAGCCTGGAGCGGTTTGGGGGCATGGAGATGCCGGTCATCGCAGCAGTCAATGGCCTGGCCCTGGGCGGAGGCTTTGAGCTCGCCCTGGCATGCGATCTGATTTATGCCTCGGACCAGGCCCAATTCGGTGTTCCCGAAATAAAAATTGGGGTATTTCCCGGGGCAGGGGGGGTACAGAAGCTGTCCCGGTTGATCGGTCTGCCTCGGGCCAAGGAACTGGTGTTTTATGGCGATTTTATAAGCGCCGAGACCGCCCGGCAGTATGGGGCCATTAACCAGGTGTTTCCCCACGACCAGTTCATGGATAACGTCATGGAGAAGGCGAACACGCTGGCCCAGCTTTCACCGGTGGCTTTAAAGGTAGCCAAGGCCATCTTCCGCGAAGGCTTTCACGCTTCAACAACAGAATCGGTTTACCGAGACATTGACGCCACTGCCATGTTATTTTCCACAGAGGACCAGAAGGAGGGAATGAACGCTTTCGTCGAAAAGCGGAAAGCGGTTTTCAAAGGCGCTTAAAATAGAATGAAACTCGTGTATCGTAAATTCGTACACGTTAGTCTAAAGGCCTTGGTATAGCCTTGCCAAACGCTTTGAAGATTTGTTCCGTAAATCAAAAGGGTGTATTGAATTTTTATCAGAACGGAATAACGTCCATTGGTTTATTGGATGGATATATTCAGGAGGTCGAGCAACGTCTCATTGACATCGAACACTCGCGTGGGCAGCAAGCTCATCGGGCCTCTTTGCGTGGCACCGGACCTCCCTGCAGCCGTTCGACGGCTTCGATGAACCAATCGGGCACGGCGGTTTTCTCGAAGGTGGTATGGTCGAGCATTACCTGAATCTCCTTGCCGCGCACCACCGTGCGCCCCGACTCGCTCTCCCAGGTGTGGAGTTCGAACACCACGGAGCTGGTCCCGATCTGAACCACTCGCGCACCGGTGATCAGGGTTTCCCCGATTTGGCCGGCGGATCGGAAGTCGATCTCAGCCCGGCCCAGCACCATGTCGTAACCGCGTTCGTTCAAGTCGGACCACACGATGCCGAGTGCGTCGAAGTAGTCGGTGATAGTGTCGTCGAAATACGTAAGGTAGTTGCCGTTGAAGACGATTCCCTGGGCGTCCGAGTCCGAGAACCGGACTCGCCGCTCGTAGTGCACTGGATAGTCCATAGATAATCAGTTGCTTTTTCTGAGCAGATGAAGCAAAAATTTTAACGTGTGTAAAGTTTTCAGATGCGGCCCAACATACAGAAACATCTAATGAGCGGAAACAATTAAGCTTCAAATATCTAAACGGAGTTTGATTGTCAACGGTCAAATCGGGTCCGAAAATAAAATTTTCAGTAAATTTGGGATGAGGGACGCCTATTGGATTATTGGAATGATATATACCAATCCTATAAGGACTTCATATTATTATCTTTTAGCCTAGCTACTTAAAAGCGGAGAAAAAATCGAGGAAGAAAATAGATATAGAATCTAAAGAAAAATAACGAATAATCCAATGGATGTCCCCTATTTCAGGTCTTCTCCGGTTTGGTGGTTTGGGTCCAATTCGATCGGTCCTGTTTTTACACCGTTAACCCCCTATAGACTCTCGGAAGGATATCGGGTAATTCGCTCGGCCTTTTCACCACCAGATAATTGTCTCCGGCGCACATGTCAAAGAGATAATCGTTGCCTGCCAGATCGACGGTAACCATAAACGGATAAATATTTTTACGCCGGGCCTCGGTGAGGGCGACCATGGTATCGTGCACCCCGTATTCGTGACCCATTGGGTCCGGTCCGTAACCGAAATCCTGGGGATAACCGTCGCTGAGTAAAATAAGCACTTTCAGACGACAGCCGGTTTGGGCCAGCTTCGTTTGGGCGTGTCGGATGGCAGGCCCCATGCGGGTGCTGGTCCGGGGCCTCAAGGCCCCGACGCGACTGCGGACCCGTTCGTTGTAATGTTCCGAAAAATCCTTGATGATCAGGAATTCGACATTGTTGCGACCATAACTGGAAAATCCGTATATTGCGTATTCATCACCGAGGCCTTCCAGGGCTTCGGCCATAACGATCAAGGCTTCCCGTTCAATGTCTACTACCCGTTTGCCCTGCTTGTCTGAAGGCGGGCGCTTGCCTGTTTCCGCGGCACCAAGACCGATGGAGTCCACGACCTGGTCGTTACTGGCATTTTTTCGGGCTCGCTCTGAGGCGTCAGGTTCTTCTTCGAGGGACTTTCTGGTTGAGGCGCTCAAATCCAAAAGAAACGCGGTCGCCACGTCGCGGGTTCGTCGCTCCCGTCGTTGATAAATCCGCTCCGAGGGCGTCAGATCCACCCTGCGTTCGATGACGGCCTCGATGGCGCTGTCCAGATCGATGTCATCACCGGTAGGCAGGCGCTTGACCCGATGCAACCTATCCGGACGTATCCGTTGGAACTGTCGCCGGACCGACGATATCAGGTCCGCACGCTGTTTTTGGATCTGATTCACCATTTCACTGGATTCGCCCTCGATGATGAACTCGCGGACCGTGCACCAACGCGGACGGTAATCGCCGATCAGGTAGTCCCATTCGTCGTAATAGTATAGCTTGGTCCGGTCGGCCTCGGCGGTCAGCCTGGATCGGATGCGTCGGTAGAGCTCTCCCCGTCTTTTTTCTTCTTCTAAGGGGGCCTTCTCGTTTTTTTTATGCACCGGTTCATCGAGGTCGTTGAGGATCAACCCTGGTGAAGTACCACTAAGTTCGGCGAATACAGGGCGGAGCGCGATTTTGGCTCCCTGTTTCAACAGCATTTTCAATATGTCCGCAGAAAGCAGCGGCGTAATTTCTTTTCCCTTGGGGTTCAGCTCTCGCAGTATCTCCACGGCCAGCTCCAACTGAACCTGTTCGGGATTCGTCCGGCCTCGGTAAAATACAGGCCGGGCCGGTCGATAAGTGGATTCATGATGACCCGGGCGGTCAGGGTCGATCGATGGGGGTCGGGTCTGCCTTTCGTACAAGGCCCTAGCAAGGTAATCGAAGACATCGGAAGTCAATTCCAATTCCGGCGGGAGGTTCGACAGGTTACTGATAAGCTCATAGATT
>CP070756.1:392337-395088 GCA_020348905.1 Candidatus Zixiibacteriota bacterium | reverse complement strand
CATCGGGATCCCCAACATAATAAGAGCAAATCATATAGTCTATAAGGTTATCGATATCAACAAGGACTTCATAATCGGGATTGCGTGTACCATCCGGATTAAGACCTTGAACCGCATAGTATGCCGCATCGGTCTCAAACCCTATCATGGATGCTTCCCACAGTCGTTGGAATGCGTCCATGTAACCGTCAGTGGCAACGACGATGTACCCCACAAAAGTCTCAACCTTGACGACATCGTACTCGTCCTTGTCGCCGCCGAAATAGGACTCGGCGTATGAGGCTTCGGAGCGTTCCTGTGTCATGTATAATCCCCAGTAATGCCCGTTGACGTAAAGATGATAATAGCGGCTTCGCGTATAAGGTTGGCCCATATCACGCTGGACATCTCGCGAAAACACTTCACGAGCCAATGTATTTCGGCTGTCTCCATGGTAACTCCAGGAGTAGTTCTGGGCTGTTCGAAGGTCGATATGGTCAAACTCTTTTACCCCTTCGTCATCGAACATAGGGAACTTTAGCTTGGGCTGGCCGTATTCGGCTCTGAAGAATAGTCGAAAAGCGTGTTTGGGATTAGCGTCGCTGCGGCTGTAGCCGCCACGGATTCGAAGTCCCGCGTCTATCTGAAAACCTTCGCTGCCGTCGGGATTGATTAACTCCACCGAAACAGGTCGTTCCCAAGCAAGACCCTGGTTATATGCATTGACATATATGCCAATCACGGGGTCGAACAGGTTGGCTAAGTCAGTCGCCAGTGAAATGGTCGGAATGTCCTTAAGAGCATTTTCTATCTGACCTGAATACGAGGGATCGTCGACAACGGTTGGGTCCATGCCGTAATTAATGATCTGTCCGTTAACAGAAAAGCTGGGCCAGTTGGCATCGGGTGGAAGGCCGGTTGGAGACTGTTCTTTCACGTCCCCAGTGAATATGTAGGTGTGAGTCTCCACTTTCGAATCCAGCCAGCCCGGTTTGACCGCAACAGCGCGGACGATAGTGGTCTTTTTGATGTCGAGAGGATCATCAGTCAGGGGATCGAAAGTAAGCCCATGAGTTTCTGTCGGGCGGGAGCCATCGAGGGTGTAACGAATCTCGGCACCTTCAGTCCCGGTAGACAACGTTAACTTAATCCACGTATTTGCCGGACCAACATAGAATTGTCTCTCATCGCTGAACCAGACATCCGAAACGACACCCTTTGCACCGGAGATGTTGAATGTGCCCGGTGTGGGCGTAGTGAAGTATTCCGGGATTACCTGGTTCCTGGCGGCGACCAGTTCGGGCAGTATCAGAAACTGGCTGTCGTCCCTGTCGTCGTTTAGACCCTGAATTGCAAGCACGTTCCGACCGGACTGAAGCGTCCCTAGGTGCGCTGTAATGTTAATCTCCTCGAAGACCGAAGCTTTCTCACTCGGACGGTCGGAATCGGCTGTTGAGTCCCACTCCACCAAAGCCGGGGAATTACAGTGAGCTACTTCCTGACCGTTGATATATGCCACAAAGCCGTCCTCGTACTTCATCCGAAGCGTCAACGTGTTGAACAGTTCTACCTCTCCTTCTTCAATGTCAAATTCGATGCGCGCCCATAACGAAGCGTTAATGTTTTGCATCTGACTCTGGACGTCAGTTCCAATCACGCCCCCGCCCATGAGTAAACTAATTTCATCGTTGCTAAGGACCCGGTCGTAGATACAGACATCATCAAGCCGCCCGGGAAAGTAATTCTCATTATCGCCGCGTTTGCCCATATGTACATTGTCAATGGTGTTTAAGGCCCTTGCCTCACTGCCGATGTAGATGCCGTCACCGTACCATGTTATTGTTGTCCCGTCATAGGTGGCGGAAAAATGGTGCCAGTCCAGGTCGATGGGCAGTATGTCTCTTTCAAAACAGAAAGTATGAATGGCGTACCAGTTGTAATCTCTCCGGATGATATCAAAGTGTAAATCACAGCCACCCAGGCTCGTAAAGCCGAAGACGTTAGTCCAGCTTGGTATAGTCAAATTAGTCGCCCTTGCCCAGCCGGCTATCGTCCTCGGTGAATCTCCGCTTATCCCCACGTCGCCGACTACCACATAGTCGCCGTTTCCGTCGATATCAATTGCCTGGCCAATAACGCCATCCACGTAGTACGGGTCGCCGTATTCCGTACCGTCATGGCCGTTGCCCGAGCTATCACTGGCATCGCCCTCGAACTCGTAGTGCGCAACCAGACCCTCATCCGTTACGCCTGATATACCAAAGCCCAGACCTGTAAGGCCGCTCTCCCATTCTGAATCGTCGAATTCAGGAGCGGTCCAGTTTGTGCCGGCATCGCCGATGGTTGGTACATGATACCGGGCTGTCGCACCCGTTGGCACGAGATTGGCTCTATATTGTGCCAGGCCGTATGAAATATTGGCAAGCTGCGTAGGATATGTCGGTTCATATTCGTGGGCGATTCTTGCACCGCCGGCTCCTACCAGTGCTAGGTAATCACCCCCGTCACCGAGATTAAAATTGGTGTGATAGTAGCCGGCAGGATCTTGATACGGGTAATTATGCGGATAATCCTCTTCCGTCTTCTTCGAGGCAAAGACAATCAGGAACTCGCCCGATGCAATCTGGAGACCGTCTGGAAATTGCCACATAGTCAGGTTTGATTTATCATTAGTCAGATACCAGCCGTCCAGACTGATGGTGGTATCGGTCGGATTATATATCTCGATCCAGTCCGGCGTATCGCCGAGTCCGTCCAGTAGCGTGTCAGTAT
>CP070756.1:369989-392237 GCA_020348905.1 Candidatus Zixiibacteriota bacterium | reverse complement strand
ATCCGGCCAACATCCAGACCACCTGCGGTCAATGCCACGAAGACTTGCCGGAGGACTTTGCGCAGGCCGCGATTCATACCTCCGCCAGTGACAAATCATCAGGTGGCGAGTTCTATGTCAGGCAGTTCTATATCTGGTTCATAAGTATCCTTATTCTGGCATTCGTCATCTACCGGGTATTGGAGTACAAACGCCGGGTGAGAAGGGTGTGATTATGAAAGCCATGTTCGGGATTATAAGAGCTTTTTTTGTCCCGGGTGCCGGCCTGCTGCTGGTGTGTCTCTTTCCGTCGGGTGTGTTGGCCCTGGAGAAGTGTCAGATATGTCATGGGAAGACCGACCACCACCGCGTTGAGGCCACCGGACGCCGGGTTTCTCTTTATGTGGATCAGCAGGTCCTCGCACGATCGGTGCACATCGGCAAGGAGTGCACCGATTGCCATGTTGATATTGTCGAGATACCCCACAAGCCACCGCTTAAGGTAAACTGCCGGCGTTGCCACTATTCGGGTAATCCGGTCGGTGCTCCCGGGGGTGAGCGCTATGACCAGTATGAGCATTCCGTTCATGGGCGCGAGGTTGCCAACGGCAATCCCAAAGCGCCTGTTTGTCAGGACTGTCACGGCGGGCATGACGTATTTTCCCACAAGACCCCCGATTCAAGATTTTACCGTCAAAACATCCCCAGGACCTGCGGAACCTGTCACATCGATATTTATGCCGCCTATCAGGAGTCGGTCCACGGTACGGCGCTTTCAGAGGACAATCCCGATTCTCCGGTATGCTCTTCCTGTCACGGCGAGCACGACATCGTACGACCGGAGTTGCCTGATTCGAGAGTGTCGCCTATCCACGTCACCGAAACCTGTTCGGCGTGTCACGGTCCCAAGGGTGTGGTCGCCAAGTACGGTATCAAGACCGATCGGACGAGCACTTTCGAGGAGTCATTTCACGGAGTGGCACAGCTGATGGAAAACATGATGGTGGCCAATTGCGCCTCCTGTCACGGCTACCATGACATTCGGTCCGAAGATGATCCGAAATCTTCAATCTATCCGGCAAACATTGTTGAGACGTGTGGTCGGCCGCAGTGCCATCCCGAAGCGAGTGCCAGTTTTGCCGGCGGAAAGATACACGTTGATCCGACCAGCGAGGAATCCGGGCTTCTTTACTATATTTCCAGGGGATTTCTGATACTGACGGTTTCCGTTTTGGCGGGTCTGTTCATTTTTATTATTCTGGATTTGTTCCGACGGGCCAGGGCCGCCCGTGAAAAGAGGTAGAACGGAATATGGCCAACGACCGGAAATCGTCGGATGATAAAAGAGAAACCCTGATATCCGACCTTACTGACAACATTCTCCATCAGGCCACGTCGATCTGTGAACCGGACGATGATAAGAACAGACTCGAGCAGATGGGTCGTGAAATCAAGGAGCGACTCACCTTTGAGGCCAACGTCCTGCTCAACGAGGCTGTCACCCGGCTAAGCCCGGCACGTATTTATGAGCGTCTTGCGGAGGCCCCGAAGCGTACTTTTCAGCGTTTCGGAATAAACTTCCGGCTGCAACACGCGCTGATGTTCGTCTCCGTCATTGTCCTGATAATAACCGGCATGCCTCTGAAGTTTCCGGAGCTGGCCATCTCGAAGTTCGTGGTGGTGGATTTGTTCGGGGGACTGGAAAATTCCACCCTCATTCACCGGATAGGGGCAGTGGGCTTGATAATTGTCGGCGTCTGGCACCTTGGCTACATAGTCATTTCGCGTGTCGGTCGGCGCGATTTCTGGCTTATGATACCTCGCCCGAGAGATATCCGGGATTTCTTTCATACCTTGCTTTTCTTCTTCGGCCGACGCAGTTCAGGGCCTAAGTGTGGTAGATTTTCCTTTATTGAGAAATTCGACTACTGGGCTGTCTACTGGGGTATGGTGATAATGATTGGATCGGGGATCATCATGTGGTTTAAGGAGTGGTTTCCCAAGTACGTCTACGACATCGGCCGGGAAGCACACTCCGACGAAGGCCTTTTGGCGACCCTGGCTATTGTTATCTGGCATTTCTATAATGTTCATTTTAATCCCGATGTCTTCCCGATGAGCTGGGTCTGGTGGCATGGCAAGCTGACCGAGGATGAGATGAAACATCACCACCCGCTGGAGTATGCGGAGATTGTGGAAGCCGAATCAAGGGAGATAATCGAACAGAAAGAGCAGGTCGAACAGGCCGGGAGCGGTGACGAATGATTTCCTTCCTGGCCGATATCTGGCGCGCATTTTCCAGCCATCGCAAGGGGTTGCTTATCTTCGCCGGCATATGCGTAATTGTGCTCGTGGCCGGTGGGCTGGTTCTGAAGTTTCAGGCTACACGGTCGTCGTTTTGTGACTCGTGTCATTACATGGATCCCTATGTAAGGCACTGGCAGGCGTCCAGTCATGCCGGGGTCGACTGTGTCTCCTGTCACGATTATGGATCGTTTGATCTGGCTGTCTCAGCGGTCAAATACTGGTTTGACGCTTATGAGAGTCGTCCCAAAGCAGTGGTTCCGGATGAGAATTGTCTTTCCTCCGACTGCCACGATCACCAGGCCCTGGACCAGGACCGAGAATTCACCAGGGGAATTATTTTCAAACATGCCGTCCATCTCGAGCACGATCTGCGAGGCGGCCAGCTACGCTGTACTTCCTGCCACAACCAGATTGTTCAGTACGAGGACGATATCCAGGGTCACATGGTGGTCAATGACAAGAGTTGTTTCGTCTGCCACTTCAAGGACGCCGGTATGGGTGAGGCCATAACGGGCTGTGATGCCTGTCACGGTATGCCCGAGAAGACGGTTGAGCATGCCGGCTTCCAGTTTGACCACGAGCCGTATCTAAAACTTGAAGTTGAATGCAAGCAGTGCCATGTAAGAATTGTCACCGGGAACGGTGCCGTGACTGAATCAAAATGCTACACGTGCCATGTCGAACGTTTGAAGGAGCAGTACTCGCGCTCACAGCTTCACGACATTCACGTTACCGAGCAGGGAATTGACTGTTACCGGTGCCATTCTGATATCGAGCATGGGAATTTCTCGATGACCAGCGCTCTCGATATCGAATGTGAGAGCTGTCATCTCAGGCAACATAGTCTGCCAAAGCAGCTGTACATGGGCATCGGCGGCGCCGATACCCTCGATATGCCCAGTGATATGTTTACCGCCCAGGTTTCCTGCTCCGGTTGCCACACTCATATCACGCCGGAAGGCGTTCCCCTGGCACATCAGGAGAAAAAGGAGGCCAGCCGCCAGTCGTGTGTGACCTGCCACGGCGAAGGCTATGACCTGATGCTGGATAACTGGCTCGAGGGCTCGAGAGAAGTCCAGGCTGATTATCTGGCTTTTCTCAAGACCGCCCGGGCCGATTACAACAGCAGTGGTGGCAGCCGAAAATCCAGGGCTCAAGCGAAAGCAGCCCTCATTAATGCTGAAAAGAACTATAATTTTGTCCGCGAAGGCCATATACCCCATAACATACAGTACTCCCTTCATCTTTTGAATGTGAGTGCCGATAATTTTGTACAGGCCATGAGGGCCATCAACGGGTCTTACCAGGCGCCAGATCGCGGTGACGGTCTGAAGAGTGAAAACTCGTGCTTGACATTTTGTCATAAGTTGACTTTTAATCCGGACGTAGTATCTTACGGGAAGGGTGAGTTGCCTCACCAGGTGCACGTAACCGAGTTCGGGCTAGGCTGCGGCAACTGCCACTCGGTAACGGAGCACGGTAAAACGCGAATAGAGCAGACGGCCTGCGCTGACTGCCATGAATAAATGTGTCATAACGACACGCATTCAAGAGGTACTATCATGAAGGCGCTAACACTCTTCTTAGCATCCGCGTTTATCATCACATCCTCGTGTGCTATCGCTATGGCGCAACCCGATGATGAACTCTGTCTTGCCTGTCACGAATACGAAGACCTGACCGGTCTTGACCATAACGGTGAAGAAGTTTCCATGTACGTGTCGACGGCAACGCTCGATTCGTCAAGTCATGCCGGTATGGTCTGTGTTGACTGCCATGCCGACCTGGTGGAGATGGAAGATGAACACGATTCGGACCTGGCACCGGTGAACTGTTCGGAGGGCTGCCACGAGGAAGTAGGCGAGATATATGCTTCCTCTGCCCATGGATCGGCCCTTGATAATCCCAATGCTCCCGTTTGCACTTCCTGTCATGGAACGCACCATATTCTCTCTCATCTGGACCCGGATGCGTTGACGTCGGCTAAAAACTTGCCCCTTACCTGTTCCAGCTGTCACCACCGTCAGGTGCTAACCGATGATCCTGATGTCAAGATAGTCGATTCTTTCGACCGCTACATGCGAGGTATACATGCCGAGGGAATCCGGAAGGGTATCGGTTCGGCGGCTTCTTGTGACGACTGTCACGGTATGCATAATTTGAAGAAGGCCTCCGATCTGGGTTCCATGGTCAATAAAATGAACATCCCCAGAACGTGCTCTAAGTGCCACAACGACATTTACATCCAGTATAATCGCGGCATTCACGGCAAGGCTCTGGCGGCCGGAATCCTCGACAGCCCCAATTGTGCCGACTGTCACGGCGAGCATGAAATTCTCGATATCGGCAATCCGAAGTCCCCGGTGAATACTGCCAATCTGTCCGACTACGTGTGCGGAAAGTGCCATAACGACCCGGCCATCGTGGAAAAGTTCGGTCTGGGTGATGACCGCTTCACCTCGTATCAGGACTCGTACCATGGTCTGGCCATACACGGCGGTTCGATAAAGGCGGCTAATTGCGCCTCATGTCACAAAGCTCATGATATCCTTCCGTCCACTAATCCGGCCTCGTCGATTCACCCGAACAATCTGACCGGCACCTGCCAGAAATGTCACGTAAACGCCAACTATGCTTTCGCTTCAAGTTACACTCACAAAACCGCTTACGCCCAGTTTAATAAGCTGGATACGATTGTGAAGTGGATCTACATCGTGGCTATCGTTTTGATCATTGGCGCCATGCTGGGACACAATCTCATCATTCTGGCGCGGTTTATGATCGAGAAGAGCCGGTACACCAAGGCACAGCCGACGGTGAAGCGGTTTGGCGGCAACATGGTTTACCAGCATATGGTGGTTACCATCGCCTTCATTGCCCTGGTAATAACCGGTTTTGCATTACGTTACCCGGACGCCTGGTGGGTTTCGATACTGAATTTCTTCGGTATCTTTGAAAGCGCTCGTTCGGTTATCCACCGGGTAGCCGCTATCCTGCTGTGTTATATTTCGGTCCACCACGCTCTGTCGTTATTTGTCACCAAACGGGGCCGATTCCAGTTCCGTGCTCTGATTCCGACAAAGCAGGATATCACTGATATCTTCATTAATCTTAAGTATCACCTGGGTTTAAGTGACCAGAGACCGAAGTTCGGTTTCTACGACTATACTATGAAGGCCGAGTACTGGGCGCTGGTCTGGGGTACCTTTGTTATGGCCTTTACCGGTTTTGTTCTGTGGTATCCAACCTTCTTCACTTCGTTCCTGCCTCCATGGGTTGTCAAAATCTCCGAGACGATTCACTTCTATGAGGCCTGGCTGGCTACGCTCGCGATCGCCATCTTCCACTTCTTCTTCGTGATGTTCCATCCCGAGCAGTATCCGATGTCATTCACCTGGCTGACGGGTCGGATGACGGTAAGCGAGGTCAAGCACCATCATCCCGGTTGGTATGAACAGATCAAGGGTGAAATTGAAGGCGAGGTCGAGTCTAGAGAGGACGCCAAGCCGGAAGAGGAAACGGTCAGCTGACGAGAAAACCATAGCAAATGAGAGCGGCTCCCCCCGAACAGAGGTAGAGCCGCTTTATTTATTGAATTCGCCAGCAGAACTATCGATTAGAATGCATCTTCGGATGTGGGGAGGGTGTCCATCATCAGCGTGTCAGAGTCATCGAAGTATTCATCGGTTTCGAAATCGTCGAAATACAAATCCTGGATGATCGGCTGGATCAGTACTTCCTCCGTGTTACCCCCTCTGATGATCTCTACCACCGCTCCTCCGGACTCCAGCCCTGCGAGAATGTGCTCGACCATTATCTTCTGGTTTCTGACCACCCGTCCGTCGACTCTCCTGATAATGTCGTCGGTTCTCAGACCGCAGGCATAACCCAGCCGGTAAACGTCAACGTCGTTGACGACGAGCTGATTACCGTCGCCTCGTCGCACCGAGAAACCCAGACGACCTTTGAGCGGCAGGCCTTCCACCAGCTGGGCCTGGTTGGTGACCGATGACGACCTGACCCGGCGAGGCGGCCGGGTAACATATACTAACTGAGAATTGGTCGGCTCCTGGGCTACCCAGTCGGCCAGGGTCTGGTCGGGAGCAAGGATCCAGCTGTCTTTGAGGTACTTTTCGAAGATTTCCCGGCCGGCAAACTTGTTCTTCCAGAACGCCGATTCGTAAGCGTCCAGAGTTGAGTCAAGACCTATAATGTTCTGGCAGGTATTGAAAGCCAGCAACATAGCAAGATTATCCAGCCGGTATTGACTCGGACGCATCAGGGGATGATAACTTATTGACAGAATCATGTTATCTTCGGGCTGATTTGCCTGCGCCAGCATTCTTCGGGCCAACTGGAATACAAGGTTCAGAATCAACCGGTTACCTTGTGGAGCTGCCTCAATCAGGGAGCCCTTGCTAAACCCGCCCAGAGGAATTATAACCGGGTCCGAGGAGCCGATGGTCGGAAAGTATCGCACCAGGTATATGTCGAATTCAGATTCGTGCCATTCTATCCCTGAAAATTCCCGCAAGATGTGAAGGACAGTGTCGCCCTGCTGTTGCCAGAAAGCCGTTATGGCACTGTCGTTTTCCGAAACCCAGCGCATATCCCGGCTTGCTGAACGCTCGCGATAAAGGCTCGGAAGCACGTTCTGCTGAAGATGCACCGCGCGATCGTTGATACGAACTTTTGGTATGAAATACGAGTAGCTGAAAATCGAATAGAAGGCGTCCTGAGCGGACACCAATCCGGCGAGACAGACACAACACAAGACAGTTAGGATTCTGGCTTTCATGCCGTTCAAGTTAACAATGAATTACGCGCCATAGCAAGGCAAAACTATGTCAGTGGCGGCGCCGCAGCCGGGGGCGTCTGGATCGCAGCTGTCTGAACTGGTTCCACCAGCTCAAAGTAAAACAGGGTGTAGAGGCTGGTGTAAAAGACGCCGAGAATTCCGCCTATGACCAGCGAAACGGGCAGTCCTATGATTATTCCGGCAAACAGCGCGGAAATGGGATTAAGTCCTGCCACGAGCCCGAGACCGGCAATCGGCAGACTGAATATAATCCAAATTATGGTGCTGAAAATTCCAAAGCCTATTAGAAAAGCGATATATATCAGGAATATCATTGCTGTCTTACCGAAATTCCGCTTCACAAGAAGCCAACCTTCTTCGATCGCATCACCGATGGAAGCGTTCCTCACGACAATAACGCGCTCGGCAAGACTGAAAATGCTGAAGAGCACAAAAAACGAGAACAGCAGGGCCGGTATCAAGATTAGAAGTGACAGCACTCCCAGAGCGGTGTGTACCGCGAAGAATATAACCGCAAGTACCACTACAATTCCAATTGCTATTGCAAAGCTTACGAAAAACAGTATGCTTAGTCCCAGAAAGCGCAGAAAGAAATCGATCCCGGCCGAAAAGGCCTCACCAAAGCGGTAGCGACCACCTCGATCTATGCGATTAACCGAGTCTATGATGGCAGCCTGTGAGATAAGCCCCATGACCATAAACACGAGCACCAGCGCACCGATAGCCATCATGAACATGCCGATTAGCTCAGGTGGAAACTCAGGCATACCGAAGCTACCTGATCCAAAACCGTCGCTATCTCCGGTTGGCATATTAAAATTGAAATTCGCAAAGCCGCCGCTGGCGAACATGCCAAATACCCACAGCGACTTGTATCTCCAGGCAATCTCAAACGATCTGTTTATTATTCGAGAGTAATTCATTATTCCTCCCGGGCCACAATACCCTGTTACGCCAAGTATATTCGATGCTTTCGGCCAAAAACAACATTTAATTAACCCGTAATTGATTTTTGCGCTGTCATTTACTACCTATACGTAAGGTTGCTTTGACCTCTGGACCGACGGGAAACATGAAACTTCAAAAATCATGCCTATCCGCGCTTCTGCTTTCGCTGTTGCTTTGCCTGCTCTTGTCGGCTTGCTCGACAACCAAGGATGAATCGGCCGGCGATGACACCAACTTTGATGCTCGGGCCGATGATAGCCTTATTATTGAGATGACCGGCCGTGATTCTCTGACGGTGTTTGACATTCTTGTGGCCGCCCATGATGTTGCCTATCTCGCAACGGCGTCAGGGGTGTTTGTGCGGGCGATTGATTCGATTGAAAATAATAACCGCTATTTCTGGCTCTTCTCGGTTAACGACACGGTCGTGATGGAGGCCGCCGACAAATATATCACTTCCCGCGGTGATCGAATCCGGTGGCATTATCGCAAGATTACCCCGTAATCCTGTCCCGGCCAGCCTACCGCCCGGCCCCAATTATCGCTGGATTTTTCAGGTCGGTATCTTATATTTCTGCCTATGGCTCAAACAGCTATGCAGCAAGTTGAAGGCGGCGATTTCTTTATCATCGCCGGACCCTGTGTAATCGAATCAGCCGACATGTGTCTTGAGGTGGCCGGTCACGTCAAAGGCCTGTGTGAAAAGCTCGGGTTACCTTATATCTTCAAAGCCTCATACCAGAAAGCCAACCGGTTGTCAGCAACATCTTACACCGGGCCGGGTCTTGAGGCAGGGCTGGAAGTTCTCAAGAAGGTAAAAGACTCCCTCGATCTGGCGATCCTTACTGACGTTCACGAAACCGGCGAGATATCCCCGGTGGCCGAAGTAGTTGACGTGCTGCAAATTCCGGCCTTTCTAAGTCGACAGACGGAGCTGGTGCGATCAGCAGCCGCTACCGGCAAGTGGGTTAACATCAAGAAAGGCCAGTTTCTGGCTCCTGAGGATATGGCAAAAATAGCCGCCAAGGCTGAGTCCGGTAAGGTTATGCTTACCGAGCGGGGAACCACCTTCGGATATGGTAATCTCGTGGTCGATTTCCGCTCGCTGCTTATCATGAAGGAAAGCGGATTCCCGGTCGTGTTCGATGCGGCTCATTCTCTGCAGCTTCCGGGAGGGGGTGGGGCGTTCTCGACCGGTCAGCCTCAGTACATCATTCCCATGGCCAGGGCGGCTTCGGCCGTGGGCATCGACGGTCTGTTTGTTGAGACTCATCCGGATCCGTCCAAGGCGCTCTCGGACGCAGGTGCTATGCTTCCCCTTGATCGGATGGAAGAGTTACTTACTTCAGTGATAGATATCAGGAAGGCCGGCCAGTAGTAATGGCAAAACTCAGCCGCGAAGAGCTTGTTGACAGGATGAAAAGGGTGAAGCTGCTTGCCCTCGACGTTGACGGCGTTTTGACCGACGATAGCATTTATTTCGGGCCGGATGGTTTCGAGCTAAAGCGATTCAACATCTCCGATGGTCTTTTCATCGTTCTCGCGCTTCGCAGTGGGCTGGAAGTTGCCATCGTATCGGGTCGGTACTCTCCGGCCACCGACACGCGCATGAGGGACCTTGGCGTAAAGCATGTGTTGCAGGGGATGAAAGACAAGGTTGACATGATAACACCGCTTCTGGAACAGTTGAACCTGGGCTTTGATGACATTGCTTTTGTCGGTAACGAGATTCTCGATATCAAGCTGGCCAACCTGGCCGGTATAGGCATAGCCGTGGCGGACTCCAGCCCGGAACTGCTTGAGGCCGCCGACTATGTTACCGAGCGGGGAGGCGGCAAAGGAGCCGTGCGAGAAGTTGTTGAATGCTACTTCGAGGCGACCGGAATCAATCCCGGAGGGCTGCTGGTATGAGTGACCTTCGCGATTACGCTAAAGAAGTGATCAGAGCCGAGGCCGAGGCGGTGGTCGCTATGGCTGAAAAACTCGATGAGAAGTTTACGCGAGCGGTAGATGCTATCCTCAACTGTAAGGGCAGGGTAATCGTGGCGGGAATGGGCAAGTCCGGACTGATTGGCAAAAAGATCGCCGCCACCTTCAACTCCACCGGCATTGCCTCGTTTTTCCTTCATCCTGCTGAGGCCATGCACGGTGATCTGGGGCTTATGCGCGAGGAAGATATTCTCATGCCTATCTCCAAGTCTGGTCAGCTGGGGGAGATGGATATGCTTATATCCTCGGCCCGCAGGCTTGGCGTGACCATCATCGCGCTGTGCGGGACGATCGATTCCGATCTCTATCAGCGCGCCGACATACCGCTTGATTGCTCTGTTAACCGCGAAGCCTGCCCCAACAATCTCGTCCCGACCTCGTCTTCGACGGCGGCGATGGTGATGGGGGATGCCCTGGCGGTGGCGCTGCTTAAGGCACGAAATTTCTCGGCCGAGGATTTCGCCAGTCTTCATCCCGGCGGCTTTCTGGGGAAGCGGCTTTTGATGAAGGTGGGTGAGCTTCATCACACCGGTGATCAGATCCCACTGGTATCGAGCGGCGCGACGATGAAGGAGATGATCCTTCAGATGACCTCCAAGCGACTCGGGTGTGTGGTTATGAAGGCCCGTGACGGTGGCGTGGCCGGCATATTCACCGACGGTGACCTGAGACGACTGGCCGAGAAGCATGATGATTTCTACGGCTTAAAAGCCTCGGAAGTAATGATCAAGAATCCTAAGTCGATTGCCGTTGATGCCGTCCTCGATGCCGCTCTGGCAATAATGGAAAAGCATTCCATTACGCAGCTTCCAACAGTTGATGCCAACGGCAAACTGGCCGGGATCATCCACCTGCATGATATTCTCAAGTCAAAGCTGGTGTGACGGGCCTTCGCGTCGGTCAGGATATAAACAAGCCCTCGTTAAGTATGAAATTTCGCAAAAGAATTAAGCGCAATGCGGTTTACGGTTTTACCCGGTTCATGCTGTGGTTCCTCAACGCCGTTCCCCGATCGGTAGCAATGTTGATCGGCGGGATGGTCGGGCTGGCAGCCTGGCAAATTCTTCCGAAAGAACGGCATCGATCGATAAGACATTTGTCGCTTGTTTTCGAAGATGAGCTTTCGGCGGTGCAGCGCCACGGAATCGGGAGAGGCTTTTTCATAAACGCGGGAAAAAACCTGGCTGACCTGGTCCGGTTCAAGAAGCACTATGCTTCCCAGATACGGCCACTGGTCGAGGTTGAAGGAATAGGATATTTCGATGAAGCTTATCGCCGGGGGCGAGGAGTCTTCGGCGTCACGGGTCATATCGGTAATTTCGAACTGCTGGCGGTTCATGTGGCCTCAATGGGCTACGATATCGCCGTCATTGGCCGAGAGATGTATGACGAGCGACTCAACCAGTTGCTAATTGACAACCGCCAATCACTTGGATTGACCAATATCGCTACCACCGATTCTCCCCGGGTGATGTTACGGTGGCTCAGGAGGGGAGGGGCAGTCGGTGTCCTGATAGACAACGACTCGGTTCGGGTGCGAAGCATGCATATACCGGCCTTCGGACGGCTCTCTAATACCCCTGTTGGTCAGTCCGTTATGGCTTTCAAATCGGGAGCGGCGTTGGTCCCTATGGCATGCTTGAGGACAGACGACAACCGGTATAAGATAGTCATCAGACCGGAGATTAAACTTGATTCTTCGCTGCCGGAAAGGGACTGGATTTACCGGGCCACCTTAATGTGCACCAAGGAGTTAGAGAGAATTATCGTCCGTAATCCTGATCAGTGGGCCTGGCATCATAACCGATGGCGCACCAGGCCCGAAAATACCGCTTGACAAATTGCGGAAAATTTAGACCTTAAGCGCCGATATTGATATAAGAAGTTAGCCAAATCATGTTGAAATACGCTAAACATACCATCATAATGGCGCTCTTGCTTATCGCCATCGGCGGTTGTTCTTCCGACAAGAGCAATATCAGCACCCTGACCGATGATGACAGTCTCTTCAGGCCTGATTCCGAGGTCAGAGGGGCCAGGATATATCTGTATGATCGGGGCCGGGTCACTAGCGAGATTTACTCCGACAAGATATTGAAGTTCGAGCAGCAGGATTCGACCGCAGCTTATAAGCTGGACATAGATATTCTTGACTCCACCGGCAATGTCTCCACCCACGTCGTGGGCGATTCGGGTTTCATCCGTGAAACCAAGGGTCAGGTCAATATCTTTGGCAACGTGGTCGTCACCACCGATGATGGCGCTGTCCTTGAGACCGAGTACCTGTGGTGGGATTCCAACACCGACCGTATCAAGACGGACGCTTTCGTACGCATCACCAGGGGAGAGGATGTGATTACCGGGTGGGGACTCGACGCCGACAACAGGCTCAAAGATTTCAAAATCCTTTCGCAGGTATCCGGAACCATAGCCGATCCGGAGCAAATCCAGAAATAGAATCATTCAATCTTTCGCGTCCGCGGCGGTTGAAATTCCGCCCGGTTTGGCATATATTCTCCGCATATTTGAGCTTCGACCCGACTGGGAAAGATGAATCAGTATTTCGACTTTACATCCAATCAACTGAAGTTTCTGGCGGTCCTCTCGGCTACGGCCCTGCTGATGGGCGGCTTTATTCTAATTCGATCATATGCCTATCAGCCTGCCGAAACGCCGCCGTTTGAAGTTATTCTGGGTGAAGATCAGCAGCAGTTTACGGGTGTGTTCGTGCTTGATCCCAACTTTGCCCCGGCCGATTCGCTTGAACTTTTGCCGGGTATTGGCCGGGTCCTGGCCGACCGCATCGTCGCGTACCGGCAGCACCACCGGTTCGAAAAAGAAATAGACATCACCGAGGTGAACGGCATTGGTCCCAAACTCTATGAACGAATCAAACCGTACCTGAAAGTGAAGCGATTTTGAGTGAAAACCTTATCAGGATAGGCATTGACTCGCGAGGTGACCTATACTATGTAGCCCGCGTCGAGCAGCAGCCCGGTCGCCATGAGGTTAAGGCGCTGATTCGGTTGGAGCAAGAGCATCTCGGCCAGCACCACTTACTAACAGGAGGTGAACTGGTTTTGTCGATACCGGACGAGCTGGTGATGATCAAAAAATTGAGGATAAGCGGTGACGATGAGGTCGATCTGAAGGCGCGATTCGAGATGGTTCAGGCATTACCGGATGACGAAAGTCAGTACCTGTTTGACATAATAAGATCAGGTTTGGAAGGCCATTTCGTGGGACTGGCGGCTCGCCGTGACCGCCTGGCTGATTATAAAGCCCGGGTGGAAAGTATCGGCAATGGCGCGGCAGCCGGCAGCCGGTGTAAGATGAGAGCGGCCGCGCTGGCCATGGGATATACCGGCTTCTGCCGGAAATCCGGGGGTGACCTGGTTTGCCTGGCCGATTTTCAACCCTCGTCGGTTTCGCTGGTCTTTCTCTACCAGGGCGCCGTCGTGGATCTGGCTTATCTGCGCCCGGGGACGCACGACCCGAGCAGTACGGGGGCATTTGAGAAGATCGCCATGGAGCTGAGAACGCTGGTAAATTTCAAAACCGCGGGGCTTTTCTCTGATGGTATTACCACTCCCCTTTCCTGTATGATTGTCTCGGGCGACCACGTTACCGATGAGGCCATAAGCTTGCTGAGGAAATCGTTCAGTATTGACATAAACCGCCCGCTGATAAATACCGGTTTCTTTTCCGGCCAGTCCGATCTGACATCGGTGCCTCTTGAAAAATATCTGGTAGCGTTAGGCTTAGCAGCCAATTAGGGTTGCCAACGGGCTGTTTCTGTTATATCTTAAGCGACCATTACAGCTATCTGAATCAGTACGGGAGCACTGTGGCCACTAAAAAGAAAAAGAGCCTGGCCGTGTACCCGGGTAGCTTTGACCCGGTCACCAATGGCCACCTGTCGCTTGTTGAGCGAGCCATCCATTTGTTTGACGAACTGGTGGTGGCCGTGTCTATGAGCAGCGGCAAAAACACCCTTTTTGACTTCGAGGAACGTATCCAGCTTATGACCTGCGCCCTCAAAAATAAATCTTACGGGGCCAAAGTCCGGGTGGTGGGATTCGAAGGACTGTTGGCCGACCTGGCCAAGGAACTCAAGGCAGTTGCCATCATCCGCGGCCTTCGCGCCATTTCCGACTTTGAGTATGAATTCCAGATGGCCTTGATGAACCGCAAACTTGCCCGTGAGGCCGAGACGGTGTTTCTGATGCCGGCCCTGTCGTGGGTGTACCTGTCATCTACGATCGTAAAGGATGTGGCCAGGCATGGCGGTGATGTGTCCGATCTGGTGCCGGCCAATGTGAGGAAAGCTCTCGATAAGAAACTCGGCCGGAGCAACAAGAAGAAAAAATGACCAAGCCTGACAAAAAGCCTGGCGAAAACCAGCCGGATCAACCACAGCTCCCCCTGGCGGAGCTGATGAAAATCCGCTACGAGAAGATAAAGGAATTGAACGAACGAAAAATCAGTTCCTACCCCTACCGGTATGAGCGCACTCATGTGATCAGGCAGGCTCTGGATAATTTCGATGAGTACGCTGAGAAGGAGACTGTTCTTCGCGTGGCCGGACGGATTATGCTCAAGCGCAAGATGGGTAAGTCCTTCTTTGCCCATATCCAGGATAGTTCCGACAAGATTCAGATATATCTCAAGTTCGATGTTGTCGGTAAGGAGCAGTTTGATCTGTTTAATACTCTCGATCTGGGCGATATAATCGGCTGTGAAGGCAGCCTGTTCGTTACCAAGACCGGCGAGCGGACCTTGCGGGTGACGACGTTCGAACTGCTGACCAAAGCCCTTCACCCGCTTCCGGACAAACACTCCGGTTTGACTGATAAGGAGCAGCGTTATCGTCGCCGTTATGCCGACCTGATAGCCAACCCGGAGGTGCGCGAAACCTTTGTCAGGAGGACCAGGATCATCAAGGCCGTTCGAGACTTTCTGGATAACGAAGGATTCCTTGAAGTAGAAACGCCTATCCTTCAGCCGATCTACGGCGGCGGCAACGCCCGCCCGTTCAAGACTCACTATATGCGTCTTGACCGGGACATGTACCTTCGCATCGCCGATGAACTGTACCTGAAGAGGCTAATAATAGGCGGTTACGACAAGGTCTGGGAGTACTGCAAGGATTTCCGCAACGAAGGTATGGACCGTCTGCACAATCCCGAGTTCAGTATGATCGAACTCTACTGGGCCTATGCCGACTACAAGGACATGGCGGCCCTGCTGGAGAAAATGATGCGCGAGGTTGTCCACAAGATTCACGGCACCTATAAGATTACCTACGGTGAGAACGAAATAGATTTCGAGCCGCCGTTCAAATGGATTACCATGCTGGGCTCGGTTAAAGAGCAGACCGGGATCGACTTTTCGGAAATGTCCTACGAGCAGGCCCGGAAAGCGGCCGCTGAGATAGAGGTCGACAGCGAAGATCTTATTAACTGGGGCAAAGTGGTGGCGGCGGTATGGGAGGCAAAAGTCGAACCGACGCTGGTCCAGCCGACTTTTATCGTCGATTTCCCGGTCGAGATATCACCCCTGGCCAAAAAACATCGCGAAAATCCTCGCCTGACCGAACGCTTTGAGTTGTTTGTGGCGGGTCACGAGCTGGGTAATGCTTTCAGTGAACTTAATGATCCCGTTGACCAGCTGCAGAGATTTATGCAACAGGGCAAGGCACTGGAGGCGGGTGACGAGGAAGCCCAGCCCCTCGACGACGATTTCGTCACGGCTCTCTCTTACGGCATGCCTCCCACGGCCGGGCTGGGACTGGGTATTGACCGGCTGGTGATGCTTCTGACCAACCAGCACTCTATCCGCGATGTTCTCTTTTTCCCGGCCATGAAAGAGCTTGG
Source organism: Candidatus Zixiibacteriota bacterium (assembly GCA_020348905.1). GTDB lineage: Bacteria > Zixibacteria > MSB-5A5 > GN15 > FEB-12. The sequence goes on along the minus strand of CP070756.1, from coordinate 376,319 downwards.
CGACGGCTCGGTGCCGGTCTCGCAGATACTGTCGAAGATTATTGGGGACAAAGAGTTTCCTCCGGATGGCTATTAAAACGGGAAGCGGAACATTTGTCGTGAGGCTTCTTTAAGGCATCGTGAAGATCTGATCAGGGGTGACAATTCTCCCGGTTATTCTCTTGTAACTCAATGTATGGGCAGAAATCCAGTTCTTGATCTGTTCTTCGCATTTCATGTAGGACAGGACAAACAAAAGGGCTCGGCCAAAGAAGGGTGACTCCACCTTCTTGGAATAGGACTCAAGCTTCTCGATGTCGGCGCGAAACCGATTGAACATGTAAGAGATCTTATCACCGGGTCGGAACAGCTTGATTTCTAACCCGATCGTCACCGGGAGATTCCAGAATATTTCGTTGGCTAATCCTTCAATGTTGATGTCGACTCTTCGATAAGACTTTTCGTCGTTCAGTACTGCAATATCAAATCTTCCCGGTAACCCAAGCCCCTTGACGGCTGACGGGTATTCGGTCTTGACTATGGAAGTCTTGACCTGTTCTCTCTTCTCGAAATGGTCGGGGTAATATGTTCCTGCTTCCATTCCGGTAACGTCGTCTTTCAGTTCCTCCCGCAATCTGGAGTACAGCAGTCCCTGGATGTCTGATTCGTACAGAAAATCAAAAGGACTTCTCTGAAATTCCCTGCTCATTTCTTCAATAATTATATCCGTCTTTATCAGGTTTTTCAAATTCTCCCGTCCTTGATATAAGATTTTGGCTTCCCCTAAATGTAGCAAGAACCATGGGGTACAGCAACAGACTGAGTCATGGAGGGGATTTCAATGTTCCCGCCCATGTGAAAAATTACACAAAGCCGCTTGCGGCCAAGGCCCAAATTGCTATATTCCCCAAGTAGTATCAGACATAATATCACAAAATACCGGGAGATAATATGGAATATAGAGTAGAAACAGACACAATGGGCGAGATAAAGGTCCCGGCGGACAAATACTATGGCGCCCAGACCGCCCGCTCGCTGATGAATTTCCGTATCGGCGGCGAACGCATGCCCCGCGAGCTGATCAGGGCTTTCGGTATCCTGAAAAAATCAGCCGCCCTGGTCAATATGGAGCTTGGGACCCTGCCCAAAGACAAAGGGGAGTTGATTGTCAAAGCTGCCGATGAGGTCATCGACGGCAAGCTCGACGACCACTTCCCGCTGGTGATCTGGCAGACCGGCTCGGGCACGCAGACCAACATGAACGTCAACGAAGTCGTCGCCAATCGGGCCATCGAGATGGCCGGCGGACAGCTTGGCTCCAAAAAGCCGATTCACCCCAACGACGATGTCAACAAGGCCCAGTCCTCCAACGACACTTTCCCGACGGCAATGCACGTCGCGGCGGTCGAGGAAATCCATCGCCGGCTGATTCCCATGGTAACCCAGCTTCGCGACACCCTGGCCAAGAAATCAGAGGCTTTCAAAGACATTATCAAGATTGGCCGCACCCACCTTATGGATGCTGTCCCGCTTACCCTGGGGCAGGAGTTCGGCGGCTATGTTGAAGCCCTCACGTTGGGACTGAAGCGGGTCGACGAGTGCCTTGAGCGCCTGTATCCGCTGGCCCTGGGCGGCACGGCGGTTGGAACCGGTCTCAACACGCACCCGGAGTTTGCCGTCAAATCCGCAGCCCAGATAGCCAAACTGACCGGCAAGAAGTTCGTCACGGCCCCCAATAAGTTCGAGGCCCTGGCCGCTCACGACGCTATCGTGGAAGCCTCGGGCGTGATGAAGACCATCGCCTGCTCGCTTATGAAGATCGCCAACGATGTTCGCTGGCTGGCATCGGGGCCGCGTTGCGGTATCGGTGAACTAACCATTCCGGCCAATGAGCCCGGATCGTCGATTATGCCCGGCAAAGTCAACCCGACCCAGCCCGAGGCTATGACGATGGTCTGCGCCCAGGTGATCGGCAACGATGTGGCGGTCAATGTCGGTGGCTCCTCGGGCAATTTCGAGCTGAACGTCTTTAAGCCGGTGATGATTTACAACCTGCTGCAGTCGGTTCGTCTCATTGCCGATGCCTGCGAGATGTTCGATCAGAACTGCGCCGTTGGTATCGAGCCGCACAAGGAGAATATCCAGAAGTTTTTGGACAACTCGCTCATGCTGGTGACGGCGCTCAATCCGCATGTCGGTTACGACAATGCCGCCAAGATTGCCAAGAAGGCTCACGCCGATGGCTCGACGCTGAAGGAAGCGGCGGTGGCGCTGGGGATTCTGACAGCCGAGGAGTTCGACGAGAAGGTCCGTCCGGAAAAAATGGTCGGCCCCAAGTAGGCAGCATTGCTGCTTTTGTTGGCGCAACTTTCAGTTATAGGAAATAAGCTCAGATAAAAAGGGCGGAGTGTCCGTACTCCGCCCTTCAGCATAAAAACACATGGAGTCTATTTAGACTAGCGTCACCCCCGGCAACGTAAGTCCACTATTATAACGTCCCCCTGACGGCAAAAGTTGGGATTATTTGATTTTTTGCCGATAAAGGTCCTCATTGAAAGGTGAACGCAGCCCTTTGGTGAGACCAACACTCCGTTATTGAAGAACCGGTAAACATAGGCTATATTCATCGATATGCAGACGGCCCTGCACATATTGTCGCTGGTAAACGAGCTTCAAAGCGAAGCTGTCGGCGGAAAGGTTATCGGTACCGAATTCTACCGCAAGGACCGCGCTTTTTATCTGTTCATCAAGAAAAAGCAACGACTCGCTTTGGGTTTTGTGTATCATCCGGTACGATGGGGGACTTATCTTGTCGCGGCCTCGAAAGTAAAGATCGAAACTCGCGAAAAACCCCGTCCGATCTTCGATATATCAGACGCCACCATAACCGGTCTGGAACAACTTGGTCTCGATCGGATCTTCACTGTCACGCTCCAACACGGCAAAAAGATCAGTAAGCTGGTGGTCGAGGCAATTGGCCCCAATGGCAATATCTGGTTGCTCGACGAGCATGACGGTAAGCTGGCCACGCTGAGGCGAAAGGACTTTAAACCCGGTCATCGCTATGCAATCCAGCCGATAAAGGAGCAACTCAATCCGATCAGCCTGACTGAGAGTGACCTGGCTGATGGATTCAAGCAGCACCCGGATTTGCCAGTGGCTCTCTTTGTCGAGCGGCACGTGCGTGGATTCAATACCACTCTGGCAAGAGAGGTAGTTCATCGTGCGGATCAGGTGGACGTGAAAGCGGGTGAAATCAACGATGCTTCGCTTAAGTCTCTGTCGAAAGCAATCCGGCAAATATGTAACAGCTTCGAAAGCTCTTCAGCAGGCTACGTGTACAGCATCAGGGGCAGGTTTGAGGCCTATCCCCTCAAACTCTCATCCTGTCAGGATCAGCCTCAGCGTTTTAAGACTCTCTCACTGGCGGTGCTGGCATCGGCGGAAAGCCGTGATTCGGCCGCCGAGCAGGAGGACGAAGTCAAGACGGTAACCGATGCTGTCAAGAAAGCGGTTCGCCGCATGGAAAGACGAATCAAGAAAATCGAGCAGGATGTTAACGAGGCGGCCGACTACGAGAAATACCGACGGCTCGGGGAACTGCTTCAGATCAATTTCAAGGCGATAAAGAAAGGCATGTCGTCGATTGAGGTGGAGGATGTCTACTCCGAATCACACGGCGAGGTGCAGATTAAACTCGATCCGGCTCTGACGCCAAACGAAAACGCCGAGGCATATTTTAAGCGTTACCGCAAAGGACGCGAGGGTCTTAACTTGCTGAGGCGCCGCCTGGAAATCAGTAAAGACGAGTTGAAAGAGTTGACGGTTATTCAGAGCGAACTCGAACACGATTTCGAAACCGCCCGCCGGAAGTACGAGCCGGAGATTTTGTCACTGCTGCCCGGTGAGAAAGTCGAGCGGGAGGTTGCCCCGCGCCTTCCGTACCGGCCCCACGTTCTCTCAAGCGGCCTGACCATATTTGTGGGCCGCGATGGCGCCGATAACGACCGGACCACTTTCGAGTTCGCCCGGCCATATGAACTGTGGTTTCACACCCAGCAGTGTGCCGGGTCGCACGTGGTTATGAAGTTTCCCAACAAGTCGTTTGAGCCGTCCCGGCGTGAAATAGAAGAAACGGCTGCCATCGCCGCCTACTTCAGCAAGGCCCGCAAGGACTCCCTGGTACCGGTCATCTACACTCAGCGTAAATACGTGCGTAAACCGCGCAAGGCGAAACCGGGACTGGTACTGGTCGAGAGGGAGAAATCGGTGATGGTCGAACCGGCGAAACCACCTGCAAGCGCTTAAGAAGCGCTCTCACGAGAATAGCGGTAGCCTGCATTCTACAGAGACATGCCTATCTTCACACCAAAATGGAACCGGGTGCTGTTTACTTCATGGGGGAGCCCGTCTATGCGAAGGCCGGTATCATCGCTGCCCGGGGAGGCCGGGTCGTCGCCGTACCACTCCTGAGTCTGATCACCGCTGGCGGTCAGGGTCATCACCTCGGCAAAAAAGTCGATAAAGGGAGCCGACTGTGCCTGCCCGGAACTGATATCATAGTGTATATTCAGTGAACCAACAAAGCCGGTGCCGGTGCCGTCGGAAGTGCTGAGTTTGTTTCGAAGGACGTGATCGTCGACATCTTCATACCACACCGGGGTAAAAACCGTCTTGAGCCTGGCCGCGACCTTGGGAGAAAGGTCGGTAGATAAATTCAATCCAATTTGCGGCATGGAGTATTTAACCTCATAGAACAGCACCTGGGTGTCGGCAAGTTCGTCAAAGAAGAACTGCTCGCTGTATGTCAGTGTAACCGGATCGAATATCCGCTGCCAGCCATCCACGCCAAACAGGTCCTGCTCGATTTTGTAGTATCTGAAACCAGCCAGCACAGCTATCTGGACTTTGCCACGCGTCAGAATCCGCCGCGTCGCTTCGATGTCGAGCATCAATGATTTCATCTCTGGCGAGGATTCGGTATAACTCCACTTGGTGAGCTCATAAAAGCCTGAGGCGGCATCCCAGTCAGAGTCCTTCATGGCGCCTTTCGGGTCATTCAAGCTGGTCAGCACGCCCGCCTCGATTGACCAGAGGCCAGGGTCGTGAACAGGAACCAGGCGAATACGGGCACCGCCTGTCACCACATCCAGCGGATACTCAAGCTGACTTTTTACAAGGAAGACAATCGGCTCTCCGAACTGATCGGTGATAACATCGCCGTTGTTGTCTGCTCGATAAGTGGCTACGTTCAGAATATATTCGGTTTTCCCCAAACTATATCCGATCGATGGAGAGACTGAGACCTGGACCTTTTTTTCTGCGTTGGCTGTCTCAAGGGGCAGCGCAAGCAGAATCGCGATTACCAGAAAGTGCTTACTCATCGGGGCATCCTATTGATAGTGCTATTGTGTTCTACGTTCATGCTTTCTACCCTGGGGCGGCGTCAGCCGGTCAGCGCTTGATTTTTTCACCCGTCATCGACTCAATTTCATCAAGAAGGGCAGTTTCCAGTTCCGCTTCGGTCATGCGCCTGACAATCTCGCCTTTCTTGATGAGAATCCCTTTACCTTCACCGCCGGCGATGCCAATATCGGCTGCCGCGGCTTCACCCGGGCCGTTAACAGCACAACCCATAACCGCAACTTTGAGCGGTGTTTTTATATGTCGTGTTTTCTCCTCGATAGACTCCGCCAGCGAAATCAGGTCAATCTGACAGCGGCCGCAGGTAGGGCAGGAGATGACCTCAACCCCCTCCTGCTGGAGATTGCAGGCCGTTAGGATCTGTTTGGCTACCCTGACCTCGTGGACAGGGTCGGCCGTTAGCGATACTCTGAGAGTATCGCCAATTCCTGTCAGTAATATGGCCCCGATTCCTACCGAGGATTTGATCGAACCGGTCTGAAGGGTCCCGGCTTCCGTGATACCAATGTGAAGCGGGTAGTCGCACATACCGGCCAACATGTGATAAGCCCAGAAAGCCGTCTGGGTATTGGTGGACTTGACTGATATGACGATGTTCTCAAATGACATATCCTCCAGAATCGCTACTTCCCGCATGGCCGCCTCGGCGAATGCGTGGGGGTCATCATGATCGTACTTCTCAAGCAGGTCTTTGGGCAGCGAGCCCGAATTGACGCCGATCCTGATCGGAACCTCGGCATCTTTGGCGGCACCGGTTACCTCGCGCACTTTCCATTCCGCCCCGATATTGCCCGGATTGATGCGGATCTTGTCAAACCCGGCCTCAATAGCCTTCAGGGCCAGTTTGTACTGGAAATGGATATCTGCCACGAGCGGCCTGGTAACCTGACTTCTGATTTCCTTCAGCTTGTTGGCGGCATCGTGATT
>CP070756.1:348533-369889 GCA_020348905.1 Candidatus Zixiibacteriota bacterium | reverse complement strand
GTTTCTGATAGGCCTTAAACTCTTCGGTCGCCGCTTCTTTAAAAGCCACGGCCTTGGCGGCAATAATGTGCATAAGCGGGCCGCCCTGAATGCCTGGCATGACCATTCGGTCAAGATCTGCGGCATACTGCTCCTTGCACATCACTACCCCGCCGCGAGGTCCGCGCAGAGTTTTGTGAGTCGTCGAGGTTACAAAGTCAGCATACGGGATGGGTGATGGGTGTAAGCCAGCCGCAATCAGCCCGGCAATATGAGCGATATCGACCATCATGTATGCTCCGCAGGCATCGCAGGCCTGACGAATCTTTTCGAAATCCCAGAATCTGGGATAGGCCGATGCTCCGGCCACGATCATCTTGGGCTTAATCTCTTTCGCCCGGTCAATCAGCTTGTCGTAATCGATGACCTCCGTTTCCTTATCAACCTGATAGCCCTCGAAATCATACAGGAAACCAGAGAAGTTGATGGGATGGCCGTGCGTCAGGTGTCCACCGTGTGAGAGGTCGAGTCCCATGACCTTATCGCCCGGCTTGAGGACAGTGAAATATACGGCCATATTGGCCTGAGAGCCCGAATGGGGCTGCACGTTGGCGTGCTCACAGTCGAACAGGGCTTTCAGCCGCTGGCGGGCCAGGTCCTCGGCAACATCCACGAATTCGCAGCCACCATAGTACCGTTTACCGGGATAGCCTTCCGCGTACTTGTTGGTCATCACGCCGCCGGCCGCCTCCAGTACGGCCTCAGAGACAAAGTTCTCCGAAGCAATTAGCTCGAGCTTGGTTTGCTGGCGGTTGGTTTCGCCGACTATGGCATCGTATATTTCCGGGTCAACATGTTTCAGACTAGACATATCTGTTCTCCAGAATTCAAGATTTTCATGGAATGTAGACAAAATCCGCGGGCGAGTCAACCGCGATTGGGGCATTTATGACTGCCCCGGTATCTGTGCAAAAAAACAGAGGGCAGGTACACCTACCCTGCCCTCAGTCATGAAAGGGATAAGTTGGGAACTAATTCTCCCTTAAAGAAACTTTCCCCGAGGCTGTCTCAAGCAGCACCTCAGGACTGTCCGAGCCCGTAGTAAAGCTTCGGGCAATATATCTTTGACCGTGTCTTTCGAAGGTTTCTTCCCACTCAAACTCGATCGGCGAGTCGACCCGGCCCCTGCGAGCCTTACAGACAAATTCGAAAGACCCGCTCAACGGGTTGCCATTATAATTGAGAACCGCCCGGCCGGACGCTGTCGATACGACCAGATCCTGCTCACAGGCGGAACCAAGCACGACTTCGACATCCCCGGACGCCGACGAAAACTCGCTGGCATAGTCCATCTTAACTTCCATGGCCTCTACCGAACCCGAGGCAGTTGACATATCGAACGAGCCGCCACAGTTTTCGGCTATAACGTTGCCGGAGGCCGAGGAAAGTTCGAATTCGCCACGGCAGTTAATCATCTCGATATCGCCCGAGGCAGTGCTGACCTCAAACTCGCCGGAGACATCTTCGGCGCGGAACTCACCCGATGCCGATGAAAACTTGATGCGCGTGCCGTCCGGCACGGAGATTATCCAGAGCGACGATCCGCTGCAGGAACCGTGGATGCTTTCATTAAGACGCAACGAATTGGAGCGCTCGCGAAATTCGGGTTCGTAAACGTCATCAGGATGCATATCGTAGGTTACCCGAACGTCTATTTTGTCGCTGGATCCTTTCTTTACGATGCAGTCGCCGCTGACGGTGTTTATCCGAACTACCTCCTTGGCATCGAAGGTTTTCTCAACTTCCCCGCCGCGATAAGCATTGATAGTAACCGAAAGAAGAACCACGCTGATGATAACAGCGCTTAATTTAAAGGTGTATTTCATTTTATCTTCTCCCGTCAAATCAGCGTAAGTTGTTATCTTTCTGGCATATCGTTAGGCTTGTATACGCGGCGGAGGGGGTAAAGTTACAAAAATAAGAGCCGGCGGCAGTTTCTGCCCCTGCCGCCGGCTTCTGTATTCAAAGGTTGGCTGGAGTTAATCGGTTGCTACCAGCCAGAAATCGCGGGGATAGATACGATATAGCGTTACGTCATCACCCTCAACGGTATGGAGATAGTCTTCGAATGACTCAAACTGCATCTCGGGTCCGATCATCAGGTAACTGGCTCCTTCGACCTCGGCACCTTTTGGATCGAGACCGGGCAGAACCGTTCCATAGACATCGAGCATTCTTGAGGTCAACAGTTCATAGAGATCCGGGCGTTGCCTGAGCTCGAGGATGGCCTTCCGGAAATTAGCTACAACCTCCGGAGTCAGTCCGTCGACGAGGTTAGTCGCCATCGCCTCGGTTCGCCGTTCATAAGTCGACCCGGCCCGTCCCCCGCCGAAAGCCTGGGCAATAGTATATTCGGTCAGGCCTGGATCCGGTTCGGCTTTCTTGAGTTCACTGACCACGAACTGCATTGTCTGCACCAGGCTGGGACAGCGCTCGGCATAATAGGTCAATCGCCCCGTGAATTGATTACTGCGCAGACCGTTCGAGTAAGCCAGACCGGCGGCCCAGGTTTTCATGAACATGGAATGAGCCCCGCCCCCTCCGTACAGCCGGGCCGACAGGAAGTCCAGCAATGTCTCCGGATCGGTATCCCAGTAGCTGGCCAAAGGAGCGTTATTGCTGAATACACCGTTACGGGTGTTTTCATTCATCAGCCCGACGTAGACCGGATTGATTTCCGGCGATGTTCTCTGTTTAAGCCGGCTATTTATAACCGGCGTGGAGGAATAGATCTGTTCCAGCGACGTTTCATCGGAGAACCTTGCCACAAGACTGTTCTGAAGCGGCAGTAGTGCTTCCTGGCTCGCTTCGCTACCGACAAGGTAACCCCGCACATTATCTTTTTTGCGGATAATCTCCATTACCGCCTTGAAGTTGTCCAGAGCTTCCTGCGGAGGCACGGCCAGATCGGCCACCATGCGCTCGCACAAGTACTGCCAGTCATCGGCCAGACTGCCGTCCGGAAGAGTGCTCAGGTTCTGCAGCAAGTCGTCAGCGGCAGCCTTGACCAGTTCCGTAGTTGTCTCGGATAGACTCTCGAAGGTCGTCATCAGAGGGTGGTCAACGGCCGATTGCTCTTCGGAAATCTCTCCGGATGTAATCCACTTTGCGACGGCTGACATCCGGTCGCGGTCACCGTCGGCTCCAATGGCTCCAAGTTCAGCCATGAACGACTCAAATTCCTGCCGGCTTTGCTCATCGGCTTCCTGAAGCATCCATTTGATCCGGAGCAGCGTGTGCTGTCTGGTAAGAAACGAATTCGAGGCCAGTATAAGCGGGTTACTCTGCTTCCAGTAAGCGTTGATCGGATTGCCCACCCAGTACTCTTCCGAGCCTTTCATACCGTTTCTGGCCCAGGTCAGGTCAATATCCACCGCGTCGCGCATGCGGGGAAGGTTTTCGATTCGCCAATCGGCGTCGAACAGGTACGTTGCCATCCATTCTATGGCCTTTGCCGACTCCTCAAGGGTGCTTCCCGAGGCCGTTACTTCTAATTCTACCCGCTCGGTGTAGTAGTTGACATCGTACCCGACTCCAATTCCAAGAATCTCTTTGGTCTGTAACTGGCTGGCTTCATCATAGGCCAGCGGCTTACCGTCCTTTATAACGCCCACCTCGGTCAGCATGGTCGGCAGGGCTGAAACGTATACGAGCAGGTCTTCGGGCACTACACTCATATCGAGATAAAGCGCAATTTGGGCACTGGTAATGTTGTTGAAAGTGGAAACAAGATTATCACCGCCGCCGGGGAGTTTCTCGATTCGATACTGAAGATGCTCATCGAGCGACAGGGGTGGATTTTCGACAAAGCCCGGGGTCTCCACAGCAGCCGACCGGGCATCGATTTCAGCCGTCTTGACATCGTAGTCGGCCACGAACGCAGCCAAAGCCTGTTCCCTATCGTCGGTGCTGTATTGTTTCTTGAGGTCTTCGATATAGCCCTCAATCCTCGTATCTCGCTCGCGCTCCATCGTGTTGATCATTTCGGGATTAGCGCGGGTACCCACCGCATACGGCTTATTCTCAAGCAGCTTCCATTTAGCTATATAGTCTCTCCAGAAGTTCTCACCGGAAGCCAGCAGATCTTCAACGAACTCGAGCCTCTCATTGGTTGTCAGTTTCTTTGTGAATCCCTCGGTTCTATACAGCAGATGAAGGTGGTGCATCCACCAGAAGCTGGCGCCGCGGAAACCGAACCCGGGCGGGCGATTCATGTTACTGCGCAACTGGCGGCGAAGGAACGTTACCCGGTTGGCGATTCGGTCGTTAAATTCCTTTAGCTCGTCGGAGCCGGCGGAAAAGCCGGACACGGTTTCCAGTTCTTTTATGACCAGCGCCCTTATCGAGTCGATGGTTGGCTCGTTGATCGCATCCTGGCTGATGTTCGCCAGCCCGATGAATGTCGGGCAACCCTGAACTTCGGCCGTCCAGCCAAACACATCGCTGGCGCCGACATCCATCAGGCGCGTCTGTGAGTCGACGAACCTTTTGTAAAGATTCGAGCTCTCGTCGCCAGCCAGGTTATAAACGAGCAGTTCTCTCAGCAGAGCCTCGTTGAATTCAAATGGCAGTACCGGCGGCCAGGCTATCATAAGCATCCCAGGCTCTTTTTCATTCTGGTGGGGGAAATCAGCAATAGCGATAGTGCCGAATGGAGCCATCTCGGGCTCGGGAAAACGCTCTTGAAGGGCGGCCGGATCTTCGCCGGCCTGTGCGTCAGGCTCGATTCTCCCGAATATCTCGCTGGTACGAGAAAGGAACTCTTCCAGGGCGATCTCGTCGGGTATGGCAACAACCATTCCCATGTTATTGAGATGATAGTAGTCGCCATGAAACTTGCGCAGGTCTTCGGCGGTAGCCTCCCGAATCGCCGGCGGATAGCCGCCGGAAGAGTTAGACAGCGGATGATCCGAACCGTACATCATGTCATCGAGCTTCAGCGACATGTTGTACCAGGTGCCCTCGTGGTAACTCACCATCTCGGTAAATACCGAACCCTTTTCTTCGAGCTGATACGAACTGTCTTCGGGATTGACGCTATAACCGAGATTGCACATTTCCCGGCGTATCTCCTCGTCGGTGAAGTCCGGGTTGATTAGTGCGTCGATCTTCACTTCCATTAACTTGAAAAAGGTCTCCTTACCGGCTGAAGAATAGTAGTGATAGCCGGTGACGGTCTGCCCCGTTCCGGCGGAACTACTACTCAGAGACATATCCTCAAACGAAGCGACCCATTGTCCCTTGGGTCCCTTCCCCAGCACCAGGTGCTCCATTGCATGCGGTTCGCCGGCATCGGTCGGCGGCGGCGTGTTGACCCAGATAAAACCCTGGGGCACGGATTGAATCCGGAGCACATCGAGTACGAAATTGGACGGGACATGGCGGAACTCCGCTCCGACCGCGTCACCATATTCGTTCTCATAGATAGTCTTTAACTTGAAGTCAGCGTTTATCTGACCCTCGGTGAGGACATCGAATTCACCGGCGGCATATAGCGGCGTCGCTAGTACGACCACCGCCAGAGCGGCCAGGACAAAAAGAGAAGCAAGTCTCTTCATGAAATAATTCCTTCTGCTTTTAGCGAAAATAAAGTGCGTTTGGCAGGCATATAGTTCTGGTTACTGACTCTCTGGTTGAAAGTTTCGTTAAAGGTATGTAAAAACCCCGGTCGGGTCAAGCGAGGGTGTGGGTTTTTGGCTGTATCATCATGGGTGACATTGGCTTTACCCCGATCCGGGTTCGTTTGCTCATTTTTTGGTTTTGGTCTGGCGTTGTGGCCGCGAACGCAGCGATTATTCAGTGCATTAACCGTATCCAACAGCATGTGGTTATAGGGCTTACCTGTTTCAATTCGTTTGCTCGTTTTTGAGTATCCATACTGGTTTTCATGTGCCCGTTGAATCTTCAGATCAATGGGCTATAGCCGGGTGAATCTGAAGATTCACCCGGCACAATGGGGTCGAATTGGGTTCGTTTGCTCATTTTTGGGGATCCATACTGGTATTCGTGTTGAAGTCGCTGTCAAGCGAGGACGCATGACAGCACAAGAATAACCAAGACATAGTTATAGCTCTCCCTTCCGTAGACGGGGTCACAGCAGAATCACCTGTGGCTTTGTGGAGAATCTGTTGGGGACGGTCGATAGATTGTCATTTCGATCGAAGGGATAAATCCCGGAAAAAAGGGGCAGATGGGACCACGCCTGTGGCGTGGCCGCCCACGGACACGATTCGTTCAAATGTCGAAACCTCCCCGGTCGGCGGGATTCTGTCGAGCAGGGGTTTCGACCTACGGGGACTACCCTTCCTCCGCCTTCTGGATCTTCTCCAACCGCGGAATATGGCGGCCGCCTTCAAAAGCGGTCGTCAGAAACTGCGTGATTATCTCTTCGAGCTGATCCTCAGGTGTATATTTCTGAGATAATGTAAGCACATTGGCATTGTTGTGAAGACGCGTCAGGTGAGCCATCTCCGGATTGACAGCTATTCCGGCCCGGATGCCTTTTATCTTATTGGCAGTGATATTCATGCCGTTGCCGGTCCAGCAAACAGTCATGCCGTAGTTAACCTCACCGTCAGCCACCGCCCGCGCCACCCTCAGACCGAAATCGGGGTAATCTACCGAATCCTTGGAGTCGGTACCGAAATCGATGACTTCATGGCCGAGCCGGATAAGGATAGCTTTGACCTTTTCCTTGAACTCCAGCCCGGCATGATCGCATCCGATGGCGATTCTCACGAAACCTCGACTCCTTTATATTCGGGCACGGGCGTTAGCCAGCCGTACTTATCCTCGGCCGTGCCGTTGACAACACCGAAGAACGCTTCCTGCAGTTGCCTGGTGATCGGGCCACGCTTACCATCGCCAATCTGGATGTTATCGACACTGGATATGGGCGTGATTTCCGCGGCCGAGCCGGTGAAGAAAACTTCGTCCGACAGGTAAACCGCCTCACGAGGGACATTACGCTCAATCACGTTGATGCCCATATCCTCGGCCAGTTTGATAACAGAGCTGCGAGTTATCCCGGGCAGAATCGAAGCTGCAAAGGTTGGTGTGACGAGGGCTCCGCGGCGTACGAGGAAGATGTTCTCCGCCGAACCTTCTGAAACATTGCCGTTCACGTCAAGTGCAATACCTTCCACATATCCATGCGCCACAGCTTCCATTTTGACCAGCTGGCTGTTCATGTAGTTGCCGCCGGCTTTGGCCATCGCCGGCATGGTATTAGGGGCAATGCGGTTCCACGACGAAAAGCAGACCGAAACACCTTTTTCCAGGGCACCTTCGCCGAGGTATTTACCCCACGGCCAGACGGCAATGGCAAAATCGACCGGACACTGCGACGGATCGACCGCCAGCGCTCCGTATCCCCGGTAAACCACCGGTCGGACATAGCATTCCTGTACTTTGTTGATCCCGATCAGGTCGAGAATAATCTGGTCGATTTCCTCGACCGTGTACGGAATCCCCATCCTGTAAATTTTGGCAGAGTTTATCAGGCGCTGACTGTGATCGCGCAGGCGAAAACAGGCCGGGCCTTTGGGGGTTTTGTAGCAACGCATTCCCTCGAAAACGGATGAGCCATAGTGGACGACGTGCGATAACACGTGGATTTTAGCGTCTTCCCATTTGACAAACTTTCCATTCATCCAGATATACTCAACGGGAGTCATTCTTTGCGGAGCCTCCTTATAAGTTAAGAAAGATAGTACGCTTATAACCGAGCCTATGATAATCGAATCGGCCGGTAAATTCAATCGAAAATAGCGGTTTCAGCCGGTTGAAGCCCCCCGGAAAGCCAGACAAAAAGGGACGCATGGCGTCCCTTAAGTAGACGTTTTTCAGAAACTTAGATAGTTACCTTAAACCTTCAGTCTATCTGCCGGGTCGGGTGAATTTCCAGACCGACGGCAGAATAACCGAGGCCAGAGCAATCTTAATAAGTGCCCCCGGTATGAACGGGTACAGGCCCATCGTGAGCACGGTGCTGGCCGGTATGAGAGTCGACAACCAGGTAAGGCCGCCCGCGAATATAATTATCGTGCCCAGGGTCATAGCTGCTACGGAAGTGATGTATCGCTTATCCCAGCCCCTGTCTGCCAGGTAGCCGACTACAAAGGCCGCCACTAAGAATCCCATCAGATAACCACCGGTAGGGCCTAAAAACTTCACCACTCCGGCCGAACCACCGGCGAATACGGGAAGGCCGGCCGCTCCTTCGGCCAGGTAAGCCAGTACCACGGCCGTGCCGCGCACTCGTCCGAGGGCCATTGCCACCACAAGGATGCCGAATGTCTGCCCGGTTATGGGTACCGGCGAGAAGGGTACGTTGATGGCGATATATGAGCACAGCACCAGCAGGGCGTTAAAGGCAACGAGTAAGAGCGCCTCGGCCACCCGGCTGGAGGGTTTTATCAGGCTGTACAGGGCTGCGGTCCGGGTTGTCATTTATGTCTCCTTTATTTCCGTTTACCGTTTAAGGGCACAATTTAGAAACCACCAGTTTCAATAGCAAGCGGGAAATCTCAAAAATACTGACGGGTTGAGGCATCGCTTGCCTCGTCGGGTACAGCCATCAATTTTTCAGCTCTTTGAGCATCTCCCGTGCGATAACCAGCCGCTGGATCTCAGAGGTACCTTCGCCGATTTCGCACAACTTCACATCGCGCCAGATACGCTCCACCGGGTGAGGCCCGGTGTAGTAACCTACACCACCGAGGACATCCAGGGCCCACTCGGCGGCCCGGCGCCCGACCTCCGACGCGAAAAGCTTGCACATGGCCGAATGCCGGGTGAACTTCTCACCAGAGTCCTTGCGTCGGGAACAGTCGTATATCATAAGCCGTGCGGCTTCAATCTCGGTAGCCATATCGGCCAGCTTATGCTGTATGGCCTGGTTGTGTGCGATAGGCTTGCCGAACTGGTGGCGGTCGGCAGCATACCTCACAGCGCAATCCAACGCACCCTGGGCCAGGCCCAGGGCCATAGCACCAATGGAAATGCGTCCGCCATCAAGCGTAATCAGGGCCTGCTTAAAACCCTCTCCTTCTTTACCCAGCATGTTCCCATGCGGCACCTTAAGGTCATCGAAATGCAGAAATGCGGTGTCGGAGCCGCGCAGGCCAATCTTGTTCTCTTTTTTGCCGATCGAATACCCCGGCACCCCGTTCTCGAAGATGAAACTGGTTATCCGCTTATCGTCGGGGTCGTCGGTGGTACGTGCCACCGCAACGGTAGCGAACGCGACCGTGGCCGAGGTGATCCAGCATTTGCTGCCGTTGACAATCCAGTGGTCGTCTTTCTTGACCGCCATCGTTCGGGTTCCCCCGGCGTCCGAACCGGCATCGGCCTCCGTCAGACCGAAGGCAATCAACTCCCCGCCGGCAGCTCGGGGCAGGTACTTCTCATGCTGGGCTTCGGTTCCGAACTGCAGAATCGGGAAAGTACCGAGTGAGTTATGCGCGGCCACGATAATCCCCGTCGATCCGCAGGCCCGCGAAATTTCTTCTACGGCTATCGAGTAAGAAATCGTATCAACCGGCTGTCCGCCGTACTTCTCGGGTATCAAAACGCTGAGGAGACCCATATCGGCCAGCGGCTTCATGCTTTCGTGAGGGAAGCGCTGTTCAAGGTCAATCGGTAGAGCCAGCGGTTCGATTTTTTCCTTCACGAAAGCCCGGATCTTCTCTCTGTATTCGTGATGTTTCTTCTCTAACAATAGTCACTCCTTCAGCAGATCTCTGGAGATCACCATCCGCTGGGCTTCCGAGGTGCCTTCGTAAAGCTCCGTAACCCGGGCATCACGGAAATAGCGTTCCACGGCATACTCTTTGATGTAGCCGTAACCGCCATGTATCTGGACCGCTTCGTTACAAACCATCTGGGCCATATTGGAGGCGAACAACTTGGCCATTGACGCCTGTCGGTGACAGGGTTCCCCGGCGTCTTTAAGTTGAGCGGCACGATAGCCGAGCAATCTCGCAGCATCAATTTGGGTAGCCATATCGGCCAGTTTGAATTGGATAGCCTGGAAATTGCATATCTCCTGCCCGAACTGTTTACGTTCCTGAGAATACTTGAGAGCTTCTTCAAACGCTGCGCGGGCAATGCCCACGGCTTGAAATGATACCCCGATACGGCCGGAGCTGAGAATCGTGAGAGCCATACGAAATCCCTCGCCGATCTTACCGCACAGGTTCTCCTTAGGCACCTTGACATCCACGAGGCTGATTTCGCGAAGGTCGGAGGCCTTTATGCCGCACTTCTTTTCCTGTTGTCCAAGGGTAATACCTTCGCTGTCGCTGTCTACCACAAAGCAGCTTATCCCGTCACGGCCCGCCTCCGGATCGGTTTTGGCAAAAACGATCAGAACGCCGGCAAGACCGGCATTGGTGACGAATGTCTTGGTGCCGTTGAGCAGATAGTGATCGCCTTTATCCTCAGCCCTTGTAGACAGCGAAGCAACATCGGTACCGGCGTCGGGTTCCGTCACACAGTAGGCGCCGATCTTTTCGCCGCTGGCCATAGCCGGCAGGTATTTCTGCTTGAGTTCATCGGAGCCGAACACGTTTATGATTTCACAGCAGAGCGAGTTATGCACTGACAGCATGATACCGAAGGCCGCACAGCCGGCACAGATTTCCTCCAATGCACCCATAAAGGCGGAGCAACCCAATCCCAGACCGCCGTACTCTTCGGGCGTCAGGAAACCGAAATATCCCAGTTCACCGCATTCCTGAATCAGTTCCGCAGGGATCGCTTCCTCTTCATCGAATTCCATCGCCCGGGGGTAGAGCCGTTTTTCGGCAAACTCCCGTGCCATTTCCTTGAGTTCCAACTGTTCTTCAGACAGGTGAAAGTCCATTAACCACTCCTCCACTTACTCGTAGCTATAGAATCCACGACCGCTTTTGCGCCCCAGATACCCGGCCTGGACCATCTTCTTCAGAAGCGGACAGGGACGGTACTTGGGGTCACCCAGGCCGTCGTGCATTACTTCAAGAATAGCCTGGCACACGTCGAGACCAATGAAGTCGGCCAGCGTCAACGGGCCCATGGGATGAGCGGCGCCGAGTTTCATGACTTCGTCGATGGCCTCCACCGTCGCCACGCCTTCCATCAAAGCGAAAGCCGCTTCGTTAATCATGGGCATGAGAATCCGGTTGGCTACAAAGCCGGGATAGTCGTTTACCTCTACCGGCGTCTTGCCAAGCGCTTCGGACAATTGTTTGATCAGTTCAGTAGTTTCATCGGAGGTGGCGATTCCGCGAATCAGCTCAACCAGCTTCATCATCGGCACCGGGTTCATAAAGTGCATGCCGATGAACTTATCCGCCCGCGCCGTCGCCGACGCCAGTTTCGTGATCGGCAGGGAGGATGTGTTTGAGGCGAAGACAGTGTCGGCCGGACAGATCTCTTCCAGTTTCCGAAAGATATCCAGCTTGATGTTCAAATCTTCGGTTACGGCCTCGATGACCAGCTGCGAGCCTTTGGCCACACCCAGGTCGGTCGAGGTGCCGATGTTGGCCATGGCTTCCTTTTTCTGCTCCTCGGTGACCTTTTCTTTCTTGACGAATCGATCGATGCTCTTGGAGATAGTGGCTACCGCTTTGTCCAGAAACTCTTGTTTGATATCAACGAGATTGACTTTGTAGCCGGTCAGGGCGAATACCTGGGCAATACCATTACCCATCGTTCCGCAACCTACTATCGTTATCTGTTCAATGTCTTTTACAGTCATTTCAATCTTCTCCCGAACAATTAAATGCTATTTCAACAAAGTTCAATCGCCAGGGCTACGGCGTTTCCGCCGCCGAGGCAGAGGGTAGCCATACCCGTCTTCAGACCACGGTCCTTGAGGGCGTAGATCAGGGTTACCAGTACCCTCGTGCCAGATGCACCGATGGGATGGCCGAGGGCTACTGCGCCACCGTGTACGTTGACACGATCCCAGTCCCACTTAAGTTCCATGCCGTCGGCCAGCGCCTGTGCCGAGAACGCTTCATTAGCTTCAATGAGGTCCCAGTGATTTATGTCAACTTTCATTTTGTCCATCAATTTGCGGACGGCGTAAATCGGCGAGAAGAACAGGTCGGCGGGCGGTGTACCTGCTACGGCATAGTCGATCACTTTTGCCAGCGGCTTGAGTCCTTTTTTCTCCAGGTAGTCTCCTGAAACAACAACCGTTGCCGCACTGCCGTCGTTGAGGCCCGGGGCATTACCGGCCGTGACGGTACCATCCTTTTCAAAGGCCGGCCTGAGCTTCGCCAGCCCTTCCAATGAAATGTTCGGCCTGGGGCCCTCGTCCTTGTTGAAAATGATCGGGTCTTTTTTTCGCTGAGGGACCTCGATGTCAAAGATTTCCTCGTTGAACTTGCCGGCTTCCTGGGCGGCTACCGCTTTCTGGTGAGAATTCAAGGCAAACTCATCCTGCTGTTCGCGGGTGATGTTCATCTTTTTGCGTGTCAACTCAGCCGCGCTGCCCATGTGGAAGTTGTTGAAGCTGTCCCAGAGACCATCGGTAATCATAAGATCGACGATTTTCTGGTGACCGAATTTGAAGCCGGTCTTGGCACCGTGAATTGCCATAGGTGTATTGGACATCGACTCCATACCTCCGGCGATAATTACATCCTGATCGCCGGCTTTGATGGACTGTGCTGCCAGCATAACCGCTTTCAGTCCCGAGCCACACACCTTGTTGATCGTCATAGCAGCAGCTTCCGGCGGTACTCCTCCGTGAATGGCGGCCTGCCGGGCCGGGGCCTGGTCGCTTCCGCCCTGCACTACCTGGCCCATTATAACTTCTTCTATGTCGGCCGGGTCGACACCGGAGCGTTTGACCGCTTCCCTGACAGCCAGGGCACCCAGTTGCGGCGCCTTAAATGAACCTATCCCGCCATGTAGTAGTCCGATGCCGCTGCGGCACCCGGAAACGATATAGGCTTCTCTGTTTTGTGCCATTGTGATTTATTCCTCCAGAATTGGTTTTTTTAAAGTAAGATATAGCGGGTATATACAAAATAGCCCCGGGCAAATCAAGTGAATATATTCACAAAATCTGGGGGGCGCCGCAGGTCGTTACGTTTTTTTTATGTTGCCCTGCAAAACGGCATGAGATAGCTTTTCTGCGCCAAAACGCCATCTCAGTTTAGCCAAGCCACAAACTATGTAACAGGGAGGTGTTATGAAACATTTCGTTTTGATTGCCTTATTCTCGCTGCTGACTACAGTGGCTTCGGCAGCCGAAAATCCCTTAGACAAGGGAAGTGTAATACTAGAGGGCTCTGCCTTCTTCACGTCGCAAAGCGGAGACGCCTACATCGACAGTAAGACTATCATCGTTAACCCGGGGTTCAGCTATTTTGTTTCACCCGGTACTTTTGTAGGGGGGCTGATTCAGTATGGCTGGTACGAAGTAGGCAGCTCTTCAGTAACGGAATACAGTCTGGGCCCGGTGTTAGGCTATTATTTTAACACCAATAAGGAGAGGCCGGAGCCCAAGGGCGCTGCTTATCCTTTCGTGATGGCGTTCGCGGCCTACGGCGGTTTCGATTCGGAATTGACCTTGATTCAGTTCGGCGGTCAGGCCGGCGTCACCTTGATGGCCTCAAATGCCGTGGGCGTTACATTTGAGGCCCGTTTGTCGCACGACATCTGGGATTCTGATGAGGCTGACTCGCGAAGCGGGCTAACGTTCCAAATTGGCTTCGGACTCACATCTTTTATCTACTGACGGTAGCCGCCGGCCACATATCCATAATTCGCTGTCCCACAACCCGATAGGGGTTGTGGGACATATCTTCTGCCATTTCCCCTGTCGCGACCAGATCCCTGATAAACTCGGGCTAAAGCCCCTGTCCCAAACAGCCGATTGGTAGTAGTAAGCTCAATCCTAAACGGTTGGAGGAGGAGTAATATGAAGAAAGCTCTAATGACTACCGCGATTCTGCTGGTGTTTGCCTTTGGAGCCTCGGCTCAGGTTACCACACCGGTAAGTCTGTATCTTGGCGGCGCCATGAGCGTTCCGTCAGGTACTTTCAACGAAGGCTGGCAGATGGGATACCATGGCCTGGCCGGAGTTGGCTATAAGATGGCCCCCTGTTTTCAGGTGGCCGGCAAGGTCGAATATCACAACTTCGGTTTTAATATGACCGACCTTCTTGGTATTGATGGCGGCGCAACCAAAGTCTGGATGTATGGTGTCGATGGCCGTTATGCTTTCGGCATGCCGACCGTTCCTTTCAAGCCCTTCCTGATGGCAGGCACCGGCTTCGCCCGCTTGCAGTGGGATGAGTTTGAAGGCACCAGCCTTATCACAGCTGCTCTTAACGAAGGGATTCCGGATCCCGTCACCAAAGTGTATTTCAATTTTGGCGCCGGAATGGAACTGAAGACTATCCCGTCGTTCAGCTTATTCGTGCAGGCCCGCTATGTTACCGTGGCTACCGAGGGTGGAAGCCTGAGCTTCATTCCCATGAGCATCGGAGTGAAGTTCTTCTAAAGACCAGCTCAATAGCCTAATTAACTCAAACAGCCGGAGTCTCCAGATTCCGGCTGTTTGTTTTTGACCGACGATTTTCGTTGTAAGATTCACGTTTGCAGTATATGTTACAATAAGACCGATATTTACTGCGTTTATATTGTGCCAGTGCTATGACCACCTGCCGCAACATTTTGATCACCGGCCTTATCCTGGCCGGTTTGATTGTCAGCGTTTCCGCCGAGACGGTGCCAAAACCGGTAACGGTTTACCTGGGGATCGGACCTACCGCCCCGATCGACCCCGCCCTGTTCAGGGACGATCACAAAACCGGCTTTCATGTTTTCACCTCGGTCGGCTACTCCTTGAATCCGAACGCTGAGGTGATAGGGCGGCTGGAAATGCATCTGGTAGCCGTGGACTTCGAGGAACGCTTCGGCGACAACGTCAGTTTCGACGGTGGCGGGATCGATATGCTGTTATTCGGTGTCGATATCAAACTCAATACACACCGGTATGGAGTCCCCATCCGACCTTTCGTCTTGACGGGCGCCGGCTGGTCTCGCCTGTCACAATCGGCAATTACCACCAGCCTGGCCTTCGAACAGTACGCCCCACTCCTAATCGAAAACCAGACCCGGTTCTATTTCAATATCGGGATCGGCACTGAAATCCGCCCCTCCCCCACCCTCAACATGTTCCTGCTGGCCCGGTACCTGGAAATACGCCAGGACAGCGATCACATTAGCCTGGTGCCAATAACCTTTGGCATCAGGTTCTAATCGGCTGCCAGCCCCGACTCCTTCGTTACTCTCGATTTTTGTTTGACATTATCGGAATCGCCCGACTTCTTGACCGTGAAATCTGGTTCATTTTTGAGGAGGAAATATGAAAAAGGTACTATTTATAACTATCGCCGTGCTGCTGGCGGCATTGTCCAGTTACGCCCAGGTGCCAGCCAAGCCGTTCAATCTTTACGCCGGTGGCGGGTTAACGCTAGGCTCGGCTCCGCAGGAATTCACTGATTATCACAAAGAAGGTTACCACCTGATGGGCGGACTGGGTCTTAACCTCATCCCCCTGATTCAGTTTGTGGGCAAAGTGGAATACCACTCCTTCTCGAAGGATTTCAATGAGTTCTTCCCGAGTATTACCGATCTTGATGGCGGCACGCGACGGATCCTGATGCTTGGCGTCGATGCCCGTCTGGGCGCCGATGTCCCAACCGCACCGATTACGCCCTTTTTGTTTGCAGGGCTGGGTTTGGCCAGCATCTCTGAGAGCGATCTCCAGACCGCCGTTGAAATAGCGGTCGATGAGTACGACTCGGAAACCGAACTTTATATCAACCTAGGTGGCGGTATCGAATTCAAGTTCTTGCAGGTGCTCAACGTCTTTGTACAGGGGAAGTACGTCAACATCAAGCAGGCGGGTGACAATCTGGTGGTTATTCCTGTAACGGTCGGAATAAAGTTGTAGAATTGGTACTGTCCGCTTTGACAGCGCGTGAACCGGGCAATTTACTCTGCCAGATCAAGTTCTATAATCGGTGACTCGGTGTCAACCTGGTCGCCGGGTGCAAAATTGACCGCTTTGACCTTACCGGCCGCCTTGGAATTAACCTGGTTTTCCATCTTCATCGCCTCGACAATGACCATTGGCTGCTTCACCTCTACCTCATCGCCAACACTAACCATCACCTTGACGATCTTACCCGGCATAGGGGCGTAAATTTTGTCCTTTTCACCCTCGTGACCGGTAGCTCCGCCGGCAAAGCCATCTTCAGATGGCTCCTTCACTTCCAGCAGCACGGAATCGATATCGATATAAAAGACCCCCTTGTTGTAAACCGCGGCCGCATGATAGGTGTGTCCGTTGACGGTTACATTAAAGAGGTTATCACCGGCCGGCTGAAAACTGAATTCCTTTTCTCCGGTGATTACCGTAATGGTGTCACCCTTTCTGTCGAAAGTGGCCGATACCGTTTCGCCGTCTATCAAGAATTCGTGACTATTCATGGATGGAATCTCCAATCTGCAGGCTGCCCAGCGTCTGCCAGGGAGTTGGCCGGGCGACAACCGACGACGTGCCTTTGGCGGCACCGGAGTTCACTGTCATTGCCGATGCCACCGTTGCCACAGCAACAGCCAGATCCTTGAACTCGGCCTGATGGTCACCCCGCTCAGACATATGCTGCTCGATGAAGTTAGTATATGTCCTGCCGGCTGCAAATTCCGGATGCCTCAGGACATCTATCATAAACCTCTTGGATGTTTTGACCCCCAGAATCTTGTAATTGTTGAGGGCGTCAATCATCTTCTTGATAGCCGTGGTGCGGTCCGGAGCATGAACAATCAGCTTGGCCATGATGGGGTCGTAATCGATTGTGATTTCGCTGCCCCTGGCAATGCCGGAATCTACCCTGATTCCCGGTCCGGTCGGTTCGGAATAGTGAAGAATTGTCCCGGTTGATGGCATAAACCCGTTTTCGCCGTCCTCGGCGTAGATCCGGCACTCGATCGCATGACCCTTCTGGTGAAGTGACTTAAGCTGGTCGCTCAACGGTTGACCGGCAGCGATCCGAATCTGTTCGATTACAAGGTCAGTACCGGTCACAAACTCGGTAACAGGATGCTCTACCTGGATACGGGTGTTCATCTCCAGGAAGTAGTAATGGCCGGTGTCATCCAGCAGAAACTCCACCGTACCGGCGTTGGTATACCCGGCAGCCTGCGCTACCTTAACGGCGTCGGCACCCATTCGCGCACGTAAATCATCGTCCAGTGCTACCGACGGTGTCTCCTCAATTATCTTCTGGTGACGGCGCTGAATGGAGCATTCGCGCTCGAAGACATGAACGGTGTTACCATGGTGATCGGCCAGAACTTGAAACTCGACATGCCGCGGGTTAACGATGTACTTTTCGAGGTAAACGGTATCATCGTCGAAAGCGTTTTTCGCTTCACGCCGGGCGGCATCCAGAGCATCGCCCAGCTGCTCCGGGGCGTCAACTATCCGCATCCCTTTGCCTCCGCCCCCGGCGGCCGCCTTTATAATGACCGGATAGCCTGCTTCCGAGGCGGCTTTTTCGTAAAGCTTGAGATCCGACTCGGAACTCTTCATGCCCGGAATCAACGGCACTCCTGCACCGGCCATCTTGATCCGTGATTCAACCTTGTTCCCAAGCAGGCGAATGGCGTCACCCGAAGGACCTATAAACACAAGCCCTTCCTCCACGCACCTTTCAGCCAGAACCGGGTTCTCGGCAAGGAAGCCGTATCCGGGATGAATGGCATCTGCCCCGACATCTTTAGCGGCCTTGATTATTTTCTCGATATCGAGATACGACTCACGCGGCGGGGGCGGCCCGATATGGACCGACTCGTCGGCCATAAGACGGTGCCTGCTGCCCACGTCGGCATCGGAATATACCGCCACCGAGGGGACGCCCATGGTGCGACAGGCATTTATGACCCGGATGGCAATCTCGCTCCGATTCGCGACGAGTATTTTCTTAAACAACTGCTGATTTTTGACACTCATTGATGTTACCTCAAGTCACTTCTTCACCCATTTTGGCGGCCGTTTGTTCAGAAAGGCGTCCATCCCTTCCTGCCCTTCATCGGACAAACGCAAATGCGCGATCATCTCGGCCGTATACGGCTTGTATTCATCGGGCAGCATACCGGGAACCTCACTGACCAGTTTTTTCGCCACGCCGACCGCTTCCGGACCCGATGACAGCACCAGCGAAATGAGTTTTTCCACTTCCGCATCGAGCTCTTCATGCTCGACCACTTTATTAACCAACCCGACTTCAAAAGCCCGATCGGCGTTCATGCGCTCGCCGGTAATAAACAACTCACGCGCCTTCCCCTCGCCCATCTTCTTCACCACGTACGGTCCGATACACGCCGGAACGATTCCGATCTTAACCTCGGAGAACGAAAATTTGGCCAGCCTGGAGGCAATAGCGATATCGCACACCGCCACAAATCCGGTTCCGCCTCCAATAGCCGCCCCGTTTATCCTGCCGACAACCGGCTTCTTACACGAGTACACCTTATGTAACAACTCCGCCAGTTCGTTTGATTCCGCCAGGTTCTCTTCAAATGTCTGGTTAATCACCGAACGCATCCAGTTCAAATCAGCCCCGGCGCAAAACGATTTACCCTCGCCGGTAAGAACCACCAGCCGAAGGTCAGTATCCTTCTCGATTTCACTGAAGAGATGAAGCATCTCCCGGATCAAGGTCGAGTTGAAAGCGTTATGAATCTCCGGTCGACTGAAAGTTACATGGCCGACCTGATTCTTCTTTTCGTATTTAATTGTCGTAAAGTCCATGCTATTCTCACAGAGTGTGCGACGGCCGTTTACATCCTGAAGACACCGTATTTCTGATCGGGAATCGGTGCATTGAGCGACATCGATATCGCCAGCGCCAGTATCTGCCGCGTCTCGGTCATGCCATTCATACCGTCATCCCACCGACGGGAACCGGAGTAATACGGCGTTGATTCACCTTCATATTTCTCGAGTATCGGCTTACGAATGGCCTCAATCTCATCCTCGGTCAGCTTCTTGCCCTCCTTTTCAAGCTGTTCCACCTTAACCTGCGTCAAGACACCGGCGGCCTGCTCGCCACCCATAACACAAATCTTGGCGTTGGGCCACATCCACAAAAGCCGCGGGAAATAGCCCCGGCCGCACATAGCGTAATTGCCGGCCCCGTTGGAGGTGCCCACAATTAGCGTGAACTTGGGAACATCGGCGTTGGCCGTGGCGTGGACCAGTTTGGCACCGTCACGGGCAATCCCGCCCGCCTCGTACTGTCGCCCGACGATAAATCCGGTTATATTCTGCAGAAAGATAATCGGTATCTTGCGAATGGTACAAAGCTCGACAAAGTGGGCGCCTTTCAACGCCGATTCAGAGAACAGCACTCCGTTGTTACCCAGAATGCCCACCGGGTAACCCATGATGTTGGCAAACCCGCAGACCAGGGTCGAACCGTAAAGCTCCTTGAATTCGTGGAACCGCGAACCATCGACTATACGCGCAATAACCTCGCGTATATCGAACGGCTTGCGGACGTCATTTGAAACAACACCATACAGCTCGTCCGGGTCATAGTAGGGATCTTCCGGTTCGGTGCAATTTAGCTCGGTTCGCGGCGAACGGTTGAGATTTTCGACGATATTGCGCGTAATCTGAATCGCGTGCTCATCATTCTGGGCGTAATGATCACTCACTCCCGAGGTTCGGCAGTGAACATCGGCCCCGCCCAGATCCTCGGCTGAAACCACCTCACCCGTGGCCGCCTTGACCAGAGGCGGACCGCCCACAAAAATTGTACCCTGTTTGCGAACGATGATGGTTTCATCGGACATGGCCGGCAAATACGCGCCCCCGGCGGTGCAGGAACCCATAACGGCCGAGATCTGCGAAATGCCCTTCATGGACATCCGGGCCATATTGTAGAAGATTCGACCGAAGTGATCCTTGTCCGGAAACGTACCCTCCTGCAGCGGCAGAAAGATTCCGCCCGAATCGACGAGGGATATGCATGGCAGGTGATTGGTTTCGGCAATGTATTGAGCCCGGGAGTGCTTTAATACGGTCATCGGGAAATAAGTCCCTCCCTTAACCGTGGCGTCGTTGACGATGAGCATACACTCGCGTCCATGCACAACCCCGATACCGGTTATGATTCCCGCCGATGGAGCCTGGTTATCGTACATGTCGTAAGCGGCCAGCGGGCTCAGCTCCAGAAAAGGCGTATTACGATCCAGAACTTTGGCCAGGCGCTCGCGCGGAAGAAGCTTTCCCCGGTCAACATGCCTCTGGCGGGATTTCTCCGGCCCACCCAGCTTCACCTTCTCGAGCCGCTCCTTAAACTCGAGATGCTGGGCTTTGTTTTTCTCGTAATTCTCTTTGTAGATCTCAGATTTGGTGTCAACCTTGGATTCGATGCGATACATAAGTTTATCTCTTTACAGGTTTACTTTTCAACAGTGACGGCGGTACGCTGACTTCCATTTGCATCAACGCCTGGGCCAGGGTCTTGCCCTGCGGGTCAATCATTAGCGACCTCGTCCCGCCACCCCCGAGCGTCTCTTCCAGAAGGAAATTCAGACCGAGAAGGTTGTCAAGCTCGTAGCGGATTACTTTTCCTAACGTTATGCCTTTGAAAAACGTCTTCACTCTGGCGGACGTGAGATTTTCAACCAGCCAGTCATAAATCTGCGGTGAACGGGCCAGCACGCCGATATTACAGGTGTCACCTTTATCGCCGGATCGGGCGTAACAGATCTGCTGAAGTTTCACGGTTACTGACTTACCGGTCAACTTTGTCATGCGTCGGCGACGCGGCTGTGGGCGATCTTTCTTCTCGGCAACCGATTGAACCCGGATGGGAAAAGTTATTTCGTGAAAGTCTTCATCGCCGCCGGTATCAATAACCAGAACTTTGGCTTTTACCCTGCTGCGGTGCATCAACGCTGGCCAGTACGTTACCACCAGTGAAGGCCTGGGGCGTCCCCCGGTTGTTACGGCCATACCGGCCGGTCCGGATAGAATAAGAGTCGAAAGGGCTTTACCGAAGTCTTTGACTTTCTCCAGATCTTTGTCTCGAACGGCAAATCGCAAAAGTATTTCGTTCGAGTCACCGGACCTGAGAGCCTCTGGCCAGATTGATCCCGAGCCCAGCATGTCGGTGCGGGTGGCTTCGTAGTTGTGGTTGAGTTTCTTCCAGAAAATATCCGCAATTGTCTTAGCTTTCCTTTCAGTATCCGGTCCCGAAACCAGTACGGCGCCGTTGGCTTTCCAGCCT
>CP070756.1:327418-348433 GCA_020348905.1 Candidatus Zixiibacteriota bacterium | reverse complement strand
GCTGTCGAATCTGACCCGTGGTACAGCCAAATTGGCGAGCAATATCCCAGAGTGTATCTCCGGCCCGCACCGTATACTTCTTCACCTCGGACTGACTGCTACCCTTGGGGGCGGATGACTGCTTATCTGTATTGGCGTAGGTCGGAGAAGATCGTGTGACTACATTCTTGTCCTTGAGATTGCGGGCGCTTGATGGAATCTTCAGTTTCTGACCCACGTAGATACGGGAACTGCGGCCGATGTAGTTAAGTCTCCTCAGAGCGTCCACCGACGTCTCGAAAGCTCTGGCGATGTCCCACATCGTATCACCGGAACGAACCACGTAGATCGAGTTTTTTGCCTCGTAGTTCGTGTTCTTGGATCGCCCGCCTCCGGAATACCCGCGGTCGAGCGGTACAGGAACAATAAGGGTCTTGCCAGCGTAGATTTTTGATCTTCTCTTAAGATTGTTGGCTTCAAATATGGCATACTGTGAAACGCCATACCTGGCCGCAATAGTGCTGACCGTTTCCCCTCTTCTGATTTTGTGTTTAACCCAGCTGGTTTCTTTGGGTGAGGGCATGCTCTCATATGCTGCCCAGAACTTCTCCGAGTGACCCCTTGGAATCTTGAGTACATACTTCTTGGTGTTGGGGGGTGTATACTTCCGCAGCAGCTCGGGATTCAACTCCTGAAGCTGCCTGACCGTACAGCCAATTTCCCTTGCTATAACCGACAGCTCAAGACACTTATTTATCTCCACCTCTTCCCAGACAATTTCATCCTCAAATTCGATGTTGCGAAAGCCGTATTTTTCAGAGTTTTTCGCTATGATGGCAGCTGCCATAATGAGCGGCACGTAGTCCATGGTCTGTCGCTTCAGTTTCAGTTTCCAGAAGTCTCGCGTCTTTTGCTTCTTGATCTGACGGGTCACTCTACCCGGGCCGCCGTTGTAAGCCGCCATGGCCAGTTCCCAGGAACCAAACTGCTCATACAGCGCTTTGAGAAACCGGCAGGCAGCATGGGTCGATTTAACTGGATCTTTTCGTTCATCCAACCACCAGCTCCGTTTCAGGCCATATAGCCTTCCCGTGGAAGAAATAAACTGCCACAGCCCCATAGCCCGCGCCCAGGAATAGGCGTGGGGATTATATCCGGATTCGACCATTGACAGATAAATAAGATCCTGCGGCAGACCGTATTGGGCCAGGATGCGCTTCATCATCGGGGTATATCGCTTTGAGCGACGGATAAACTTGGTAATGACATCGCGACCCACCGTCTGGTAGTATACGATGGAGTTTTTGACCCGGTCATTCATGGTTATCGGGATGTCATAGGTAACCGCGGGCTTTTCGCTGCTATAGACTTCCATCGTGTCGGCGCCAAGGCGTCCGGCCAGTTCACCAACTCTCTCAATGAGGACCGCCGGCGAAACATCGGCGCCAAGATTCCCCAGCGAGCGCAGGGTAACACGGTAGTCAGCGATCACGTCTTCCATCAGGTTAGTATACTTGGTCGCTTCCGGCGTCAGCGATGTGTCAGATTCCACATCGAGATTGGCCAGGATTTTGAGAGCTTTCTCAAAATAGTATTGAGCTTCTTCCCAGCTTGCCTCGCGGTTGGCAATGACGCCCATCGCATGATACTCTTCAGCCAGATCGAACTCGCGCCAGAGATCGTCATCGACGGCCGAAGCGGAATCATGCAAGTCAACCGTACTATAAAAGATGTTTTCAATTGATTCGTAGTCGGCCGGGTCGCTTTCCAGGACGCTGGACAGCGCAGCAGTATCTGAAGTTTCACCGCTCCGGGCCGTTTGGTCTCCCGCAGAGTCTGAGCTCAGAAGGATATCATACAGAGGTTTGTCCGGTGAGGCCGGCATGGAATCGACGGTAGCGGTTTGAAGCGTGTCGCTGGAGGGGGCTTCTTCGGCAGGTTTACTGCCGTATACATTTGGTGAGTTCAGTGCTCCTTTACCCGAACAACTGGCCCCCTGGAGTGCGGCGAAGCACAGCAGAAACGCCAATCCGGCAAAGGCTGTCCGATTGGTTTTTTCGTCCATGATGAAATTCCTATCGTTTTCTTGTGTTATCGGACAAAACTCTCTGCATTTTACCCTTTTTTGCGTTAACTCGTTGATTTTAAACGGCAAATACAGCCGGTGTCAAGTTTAATTATCCGTACATTCTCTCCACAGCAGGCACTTATCGCTGACAGCGCGCCGAAGCTTGCCGGCTGAGTCAAACAGGTCGCACGCGGGCTGGGCCCTAAACCAGGTTAGCTGCCTTTTGGCATATCGGCGGCTGTTTTGCTTTATCTTAATTACAGCCGCATCCAGCGAAAGGTTTCCACCTAAATGATCGAGCAGTTCACTATATCCGATTACGTTCGATTTTTTGATTTGGTCACCCAGACCGCGGGCCACAAGTGACTTGAGTTCATCAAGTAAACCGTCGCCCATCATTTCCTCGACGCGCTGGTCAATCTGTCGATAGAGCTTATCCCGGGGTGGGGACAGGCAGAAGTACTGATAATGATAAGCGCTTTTCTTGTATGCCCCACTGGCCATCATGTCAGATTTGGATTTGCCCGTCAGATGGTATATCTCAAGAGCCCGTATAACGCGCACCCTGTTATGAGGGTGAATTCTAGCTGCTTCATCAGGGTCTATTTGTTTGAGTTTCTCGTACATGCGGTCGCATCCTGCTTCGGACATTTCCTGTTCCAGCTTTTCTCTGAGCGACAAATCCTCGTTCTCGATTTCAACGACTCCCTCGATCAGGGCTCGCAGATAGAGACCCGTGCCACCGACAACAAGCGGGATACGACCGGCCCCAAGAATTGAGCCGATGACCTTGTCGGCATCACTTATAAACCTGTAGGCGGAATAACGTTGGCCGGGGTCAACAATATCCAGCAAATGGAAGGTGACTGCTTCTCGCTCGGCCCGCGTTGGCTTTGCGGTGCCGATGTCAAGGTATCTTATGATTTGCCGGGAGTCGGCTGAGACAACTTCCAGAGGAAACTCGCGTGCCAGCGCCACAGCCACTGCTGTCTTACCCGAACCGGTCGGTCCGCAGATAATTGGTATGCTGGGGTGATCAGGTGCGGCCAAACTGTCGATCCAGGTCTTCCCGGCTTATCTTTACGAAAGTCGGGCGTCCATGCGGACAGGAGTAACTGTTTTCGCACAGAAGAAGCCGATCGACCAGATGCGTTGCTTCCTCGTCGGTTAGACGGTCACCGGCCATGACTGCCGAGCGACAGGCAATCGACTGGGCCATAGCTTTCCGCAAATCGTGACCAGCGCTCTTCTCCGAGCAAAGATCGTCAAGAACCTTCAAAAACGCCGTCTCGGCTGGTTTACTTGAAAGAACCGACGGCACCGCTTCAATATTCACCGTCCGTCCTCCGAAGTGCGACACAACGAATCCGGAACTGTTCATCAATCCCGTCACCTCCTCGAACACCGCCATTTGTTCAGGATTGAGTTCCACCTGAGCGGGGAAAAGGAGGGTCTGGGCATCCACTGAACTTCTCTCAATGCGGGACAGGGTTTCCTCATACAACACTCTCTCGTGCGCCGTATGCTGGTCGACGATATACAGGTCGTCACCGGTGTGCACGATCAGGTAGAGGTTGGAAAATCGCCCGATTAGCTGGAACTTCGGCAACTCTGATTCAGGGACATCGGCAGGTACGGCGTGCTCATCTGCACCAATTACCTCACCTGTCCGCTTATCCACCCGGACTATGCCCGGTCCGGTATCAGCCGAACCCGGTCGCAGTTGTTTATGAAGATCCGCCAGCAGATTCGGATCGGCTGGTGCGCTCTGATGAATACCAGGGATGTAAGCCGGGCTGGCTGAAGCTTGAGCCCCAGCCGATGGGGCCCGGCCGGCTGGGCGGGTAGGCGAACCGGAGGAGGCCGTTTTAAAAACGGGAATAATTCCATCTTGCTGGAGAGATTCCTTAACGATATGATACACGGCATCATGTATCTCCCGCTCCCGGGACAGTCGGACTTCAGCTTTGGTGGGATGCACGTTGACATCCACCTCGTTGGGATCAACCGTAAGAAGGAGGGCTCCTACCGGAAAGGTTCCGCGCGGTATGAGTTCTCCATACCCGGCCACCAGAGCATGCGAGAGAACCGGAGAGTAAATGTACCGGCTGTTTACAAAAACGAACTGACCGTATCGATTATTCTGAACGGTATCGGGAGCACCGACAAAACCGGTGACCTTAACCGGCCCTGTCTCCCCCTGCACGGCAACCAGTTTCTTGTCCAGCCCCAGCAGGCTGGCTACTCTTTCGCCCGGCCCGGATTCGGCAGGCACCGAAAAACTGCTCCGGCCATTGATAGTGTATGAAAAGCCAATATCGTTTCGGCCTATTGCCAGCGCCGTCGCAGTCCTTGAGATGTGTCTTGCCTCGGTGCTCTCGGCCTTCAGAAACTTGCGACGGGCAGGCGTATTGTAAAATAAATTCTCCACCTCGATCGTAGTGCCCGGTGGCGCCGCGATCGGTTGTTTTGATTGAAGAACGCCTCCTTCATAGATGATTTCCGTACCGGAACGAGACTCGGCAGTGCGGGTAACCATCCGCAGCCGAGAGATAGAGGCGATCGAAGGCAGGGCCTCTCCCCTGAAACCGTAAGAGTAAAGGTTGTTCAGGTCATCGAAGCTGGCAATTTTTGAAGTGGCATGACGCGAGAACGCAATCTCGACCTGATCCTCCGATATACCGCACCCGTTATCGACAATCTTGATAAGCCGGGTTCCTGATTTCTCGATAATGATGTCGATTTGCGACGCACCGGCGTCGATCGAATTCTCCACCAGTTCCTTTACCACGGCGGCCGGACGTTCTATCACCTCACCGGCTGCGATCTTGTTGATCACCCGTTCAGGCAAAGGTCTTATATAGTTTCTTGACAAATGCTCCAACGCGCTTACTCCAGTTCATCCTTGAGTTGCCGCAGCAGGTTGAGCGCCTCCAGCGGGGTGAGCCGGTCAAGATCGGTGTCCTTTATCTTACGCTCGATATCCGACGGCCGGGAATCGAAAAGAGTGGGCTGTACTTTGTCCCGATAAATGCCTTTACCCAGCTCACTCTTGGTGAATTTACCCGACTCCAGAAGGCGGAGTATCTGTCGAGCCCTGGTAAGAGTGGATCGAGGCAACCCGGCCAACCTGGCCACCTCTACCCCATACGAGTCATCGCAACCGCCCGGAATAATCTGGTGAAGGAAAATCACCTTATTCTCCCACTTTCTCACGGCCACCTGGTGGTTGGTTACTCGTTCATAAATCTCAGCCATACTGGTGAGCTCATGGTAATGGGTGGCAAATATAGTACGTGACCGGGTGGCTTCATTGATGTGTTCTACGACCGCCCAGGCTACCGACAAACCATCAAAGGTCGATGTTCCCCGACCGACCTCATCGAGCAATACCAGAGATTGCGAAGTAGCGTTATGGAGTATATTGGCTGTTTCAATCATCTCCACCAGGAAGGTCGATTGACCCCGGGCGAGATTATCGAGGGCTCCTACGCGCGTAAAGACCCGGTCAACCAGACCTATCTCGGCGCGATCGGCTGGAACGTATGAGCCTATCTGGGCTAAAATGACGATCAGCCCCACCTGGCGCAAGTAGGTCGACTTGCCGGACATATTGGGGCCGGTCAGGATGTGAATCGTATCATCGTCGGAAAGGTGAATGTCATTGGCCACAAACGAGCCTGGCGGCAGAACGGTTTCGATGACTGGATGTCTCCCGTTGACAATGTGAAGACGGGTGTCTTCGAATACTTCCGGACAACAGTAATTCCTTTCAACGGCAAGCTCGGCCAGACCGGATACGAGATCAACCTCGGCCAACAGGCCCGCAGCCAGCTTGAAATCACCCATGAAGCCACTGAGATATTGCGTCAGCTGCTGATAGAGTTCCTGCTCCAGGCTGAATATTTTCTCCTCGGCGTTCAGAATAAGCTCTTCTTTTTCCTTCAGCTCCGGAGTTATATATCGCTCGGCGTTAACCAGCGTCTGCTTACGAATGTAGTCATCGGGAACTGACGAGAGATTGGCTTTGGTTACCTCGATGTAGTAACCGAAGACCTTGTTGAAACCAACTTTCAGGTTGGCAATACCGGTCCGGCCTCGTTCAGAGGCCTGCAGGCCCCCGATATATTGCCGGGCGCCGCGAATGGAATCATTCAACTCATCAAGCTGACTTGAATAGCCCCTCTTGAATATGTCACCCCTGTTCGTCGCCACCGGCGGGTCATCGGAAAGAGCGCTGTCGAGTTTGGCAACGACGTCATCACACTCGGGCATGTTGCTTGACAGCGAAGCCAGATGAGGGCTGGCAGCCCCACCAAGATGAAGTTTGATAGTCTTCGACAGCAGCAGCGCCTCCTTGATGCTTTTGGCCTGCCGGGGGTTCAGTTTTCCTATCCCAAGGCGACCGGCCAGCATCTCCAGATCCGGTAATAACCTGGTGTGACGTCTCAGTTCCTTTGCCAGCTGGCGGTTTTTAACCAGTTCGGTAACTGCCGCAAGCCTGAGGTCTATCCGTGATCTGGAGCGAAACGGCCTGACCAGACAGTTTTTCAGGAGCCGGGCCCCGGCCGAGGTCTGGCAGAAATTCACCACCGCAAACAGGCTGTTCTCTTCGGTCGAAGCGGAAAGATTCTTGATTAACTCCAGGTTTCGCACCGTGCTGAAATCCAGAGCCATCTGCTCGGTGTCATCCAGCTTCGAGAGTTTATCGATATGATCGAGTTGCTCACGATGATTTTCTTTGAGGTATCGCAGGATAGCTCCGGCGGCGCTCACGGCCAGATGCTGGTCACGAACACCAAAACCCTCCAGCGACGATGTGCCAAAATGCTGGTTCAGATCGCGCTCGGCGGATCTCAAGTCGAAATTCCACTCTCCGAATGCCGCAAGCTGAGCCGACCCGTTCACCGGTCCGATCAGCTCAGAAACATCCTGTTCATCCCGGTCGGCCGGGTAAAGTATTTCAGCCGGCTCCAGAACCCTGAGGCGCTCAACCACATCATCGATGTCTCCTTCGTAAACCACGAATGACCCGGTCGACATATCCAGTGACGCCATGCCCATCTTGTTTCTGCTCTTGTCGACTATGGCGGCCAGGCACGGCGACCTGGGAGCCACATCGCCGGTTTCCACGGTTGCCGTACCGGGTGTCAGTATTTCTACGATATCCCGCTTGACGATACCTTTAGCCGTTCGGGGGTCCTCGACCTGCTCGACCACCACCACTTTCTCTCCAGCCGCCATTAAACGGGCCAGGTACTTGTCCGCCGAGTGATGGGGAACACCGGCCAGCGGCACCGACTCAGAACCACCGTGAGAGCGTGAGGTTAGTGCAATCCCTAGAACGGGTGCTGCTTTGACGGCGTCATCGCCGAACATTTCATAGAAATCGCCCATCCTGAAAAATAGGATCTTATCCGGATGCTTCTCCTTTACGGCATAATACTGACGCATCAGAGGGGTTAGATTTGATGACTTACCGGCAGGTTTCTTCATCGAGCCACGACCTGGTATACTTCTTTGTGATTGTTTTCCAGCATCGTCTTGAAGCCGCGCGCGGACTCGAAATCGCTAAAGCGTCCCACGTAGACTACGTGGTATTTATTGTTCGAGATTTTCTTCTCTTTGATATCGACCGGTCGGTCATACTTTTTGAAGATATCGGCTTGGCGGCGGGCGTTGTTCTTGACCGAGAATACACCAACCTGCACCGAATAATATGTGCCGGTCAGTTTTTCCGCACGATTGTCGGTGCCAAGGCCCGATGCGAGAACACCCATTTCTTCCAGAAGCGCATCCAATCCCACCGAACGGGGAAAAGCTTCCCTCATGAGGTTGTAATAGAAAACAGCGTCGTCGGTCTTCTTCTTGTCAATGGCGTCATGCGTCAGCATGTACAGAGCCTGAGCCACACCGGGGCCTGATTTCTCGCGTGATAGTCGTCGCAGCAGATTATGAGCCCCGACCTGTTTGTCGAAACGCGTCATCACCCGGGCCTTATCAACCAGACCCCATTGGCTGGCCGTCCCGGAGCTATACTCAAGCAGATAGCGGTCGCTCTGGCGAACGGCGGCATCATAAGCGCCGTCCAGTTCGTCAAGCAGTATGGAAAACCGTAACATTTCCGGTCGATATTTGCCGGCCTCCCAGTAAGCCAGATACTCGCTGACCAGTTGTCCGAGCCTGGTGTAGTCACCTTTTATAAAGTGGAACTGCGCCAGACGGTAGTAGATTTCCTGTCTATAAACCGCGGAAACTGAAGCGGAAAGAGCGGCCTCCATTAGACGTGCCGACTTCTCGGCGTCTCGCTCAAGCAGGCTCGAAAAAAACAGCTTGTTGCCGTCGCGCGTGGAGGCGGTAGAGACGCCCGAAAGTGAATCCGCGGCCTCGCGAAGTTTGCCCTGCCGAATCAGAGAGTAAATCTTGTCGGCAGCCGCGTCGCTTGCGGCCGTGACAACGGCAACAACCAGTAGCAGCATGAGCCTTCTCATTGTTACGCTCACCACACGCAGGGTTTATTTTTTCGATATGCCAATCAAGGAGGTATCGGCGATTGGGCTGGACGAGCGGAACTGCAGCTTTTGTCTTTTTTGCTCCAGGTCGCGAACCAGAGTTTCAGCCTTACGATTGTCGCCCTTCTGAAGATAAATCCTTATCAGCTCGGTGACCGCCTTAAGCTCCTCCGGGTAATCGTCGACAATGCCGACAAGAATTTGCTCGGCCAGATCACTGTCACCCTTCTTCTCGTAAAATTCGGCCAGGCAGAGGCGGGCATCGAGGTTCTTCGGTGCGTGCTTGAGGATATCTTCGCAGATGCTGTTGATCTCACCGTAACGGCCGAGATCGAAGAGCGTTTTCTTCAGGCGCTCGATTACCCGATGGCCTTCGTCGGGGACCGCCGAGATAAGTTTATTCCAGAAATTGACGGCATCTTCGAACCGCTTTTCTTCATAATATGAATCGCCGATGGCCAGATAGGCCTGAACAAAAGTGGGGTCAAAACCTAACGCTTCCTTAAAGAGAATTCGGGCCTTGTGGTGCTCCCGCTTGGCCAGTAGAGCCTCACCCATATGGTACTTGAACGCCGCCAGAGGCTTTTTCGATTTGTTACCTTCAAGCTTCAGCAGCATTACCGCCGTGTCATAGGCCTCATCCCAGGCCTTGGCCTTCTTCTGAAGATCAAGCAGCTTCACGTAACCCCAGCGGTCACGAGGTTTAATCGTAACGAGTTCTTTCAAGGCCGCCTGGGCCATATCCAGATCGTTCAGACCAAGATAATCAGCGTAAAGCTGATGCAAAATCTCCGCCTTTTCAGAAGGCGACAATCCTGTGCGCAAAGTAAGATCTTTGTGAACCTGCAGGGCACGGTCAGGTTTCTTGTTGTCCCGCAGAATCTGACCGAGACGAATATAGGCATCGATGTTGTCGGAGTCCTCGATCACCACCTGTCGCAGCTTCGTGAACGCGCTCTCCTGACGACCATCAAGCAGGTCTCGCAGGGCCTCGATATACAGTTCCGACTCGGTCTTGGCAGGCTTTGTAAAATAACGGTCATAAAGCAGGTAGAAGATCGCCGCAACTATGAGCAGTATGACAAATGTTAGGAAATACTCCGGCATACTATTCACCATCGTCAGTAAACGGAGATTCTACCTCGAGTTGCTTCTCATCGGCACCTTTCAGCAAATCGGCTGACTCCTCGATGGGCCGGTTGCGCAACACCGCGACTTCACCTTCAAGGGCCGTTACGCGTCTGGAGGCAGTCCGGATCTGAACCGAGAGCCTAATGTAAACCGAAATGAAAAGTACCAGCGACACCAGCACCCCGGCTACAAACGACCAGAACACGACGGTCACAAGAGGCACGTCGAGATACTTGACATAGATCAAATTCACATCAACTTTTTGGGAGGGGCTGAAATTGAAATAGGCAAAGGCCACCACCACGATTACCAACAGGGCAATTATGATCGCCCTTACTACCCACATAAGACCTCCATAGCTATGGTCGGACCCCGGACCGATGTTTACGATAAACCTACCATTCGCGGTCACGTATAATGGCGAATGCGCCGGTATAAAACAATAACTTTTTCGCCGCTCTCACTTGGTCCACTGAAGAGTGTTGACCAGTTCGACGGTTTCCTTTACGATGTCCTCCATGTAATTTTCCTCGCAAATAGTATGGATAAGAATTACATGGTCTCCTCTTTTGACTCCGATGATGCACCCGCCGTAGCCGCCGAAAACCCTCTTAGTCCTCTGCATACCTTTGCCCAGGATTGAAATCTCATTGCGGTACTTGGCCTTGCCGGTCCAAATGAAGCCCTGCTGGCCCGCAATGTCCATCGACCTGCGATCTCTGGGCACAAGTTTCTCACGAGTCAATCCGGTACCACCGGCGTTTTCATTGAGTATCTCGAACTCCTTGAAAATCTCTTTTTTCATCTCGGAATTATAAGAGTCACTCAGCAGCGAATCAATCAGTGCCGGTCCCCTGACT
This sequence comes from Candidatus Zixiibacteriota bacterium, assembly GCA_020348905.1. Taxonomy (GTDB): domain Bacteria; phylum Zixibacteria; class MSB-5A5; order GN15; family FEB-12. The sequence goes on along the minus strand of CP070756.1, from coordinate 337,883 downwards.
TTGGTTTTGCCTACAAACACCACGGTTCGCGGCGCTTTCGTATAATCCTGAGCCGACAGATACTGCGGAGGTATCTCAAAAGTATTCTTGGTAAGAGTAAGACGGTAGTTGTCGTCTTTTCGACCAACCTTGTATTTCCAGTCTTCGTCCAAATCAAGGCTGAACTCATATTTCTTGTCATAAAACACACCATCTTTGACCACACCGGCCCGTTCTTTGGAGCGCCTGGCGTCAGCCGCAGTACAAAGAAGCACCACCATCAGCACAAAGAAAAGAATTCTGCGCATCGCCTTCTCCTCTCTCGTCTTAGCACATTTGCACAACTATAAATTTTTATGCTAAAGTGCTAATAGTCAAGGATTAAATTAACAAATCGGGATGAATCGGATAAGTTGGACGGATATAAACATTCCCAGATGTCTCTTGGCCAAGAAAGCGCGCGTGAGTCAAGACGTCACGGAGGGAGATTCACTCAAAACCTATGCGTTTTTTCTTGAAAAGGCGCATATAATCACTGGCGGTAGTAAAGCTGAAGTCGGCCAACAGGTGCTCTACCTTATGCCGAAGAATCTCCGTAGAACCATAGGTGCGGAATTTTTGTAGCGCAGAGAGTCCTTCGACTCTGGGAAGCTCAGGATCGATTTCCCAGGGATGAATGTAGAAGATAGCCGAATGGCCGGCACGATTTAGACCCTCAATTACCTTCTTTGAATACCAGTATGGTGAGTGACGGAAGTAACCACCACCTGCCACCGGTACGTTCTTCCCTAACAGCCTGTACGTCGTGGCGGGCAGCTCCAAAAGGGAACGGCCGCTGGGAAACTCCATCTTAAACAGATGACGCGGCCCGTCGGGCCATCCGTAAATGTCATGCTTAATGGGGAAAACCGAACTATCATAGAGAAAACCCATTTCAGCCAGGGTTTCAAAAGCCCACGGCGTTGTTGAGTTGATTGACCAGCTCGGTGCTCTGAATCCGTACGGTAAGACGCCCGTTGCCTTCAAGATGGCGTTGACAGCCATCTCAGTGTCCTTTTTAAAGCGCTCTCGTCCAATAAGGTCAACCCGTCGATGGTAATAGCTGTGGCAGGCAATCTCGTGGCCGCTGGCGAATATATGCTGGATAAGATCGGGATACCGATCGGCACACCATCCCAAAACAAACCACGTCGCTTTGACATCCTGGCGTTCGAGCATCTCGAGAAGTCTTAAGCTGTTTCTAACCACCATCGATGGAAGTGATGTCCAGTCGTCAAGTCGATAACGAGTAGAAAGCGCCTCAACGACAAACCACTCCTCAAGATCTACGGTAAAAATGTTCTGAACGGAATTCGATGCCTGATTCATTCTCGCGGTCACCCTCTTTTCATACAATTGCTGATCAACCCTGCCGCGGCGGCCACAAATACAGCCCCGCGTTACTTCATGGGTCAGTTTACTCCACATTGTTGTCGCTTGTCACTATAACAACCTGCCCCCCTTTATGTTCCGTCCCTCGCTGCGCCTCCGTAATTACCAGGGCCGCCTCAGTCAACCAGGACGGTGCCTGGAAGTCCTTGACCGATAATCACTTGTGCTGCCGGACGATATCCGCATGAGCGGCTTGTCCCAGAAAAATATCCGAGGTGTCGTTGTCGACTCAGCCCCTTTTTTGCCTCAGTTGCGCACTTGATTCAGTTAAGTGGTTACCCCCAAAACCGCTATCAGGTCTATTTCTGACCCAGTCTGTCTTTCAACTCCTGACCATCGTCTCCGGCAATGTTTGCCTTTTCCGCCGGCTCAGTCGCACCCGCCCGGGGTGCGTTACCGGTCTTCTTTGATGCGGGCTTATGAAAATCGTAGTGATAATAGTCGTAGTCGTAATAATAAGGCAAAATGTGATTCATATTGTTCAGCACCACCCCCAGAACTTTGTTTTCCTCCGGGTTCAGGATTGCCGCCGCTCTTTCAACCAACTCCTTTTGAGTGGCACCGGCCTTGACAACCAAAAGCGTGCCGTCGACCCTCGGGGCCAACAACATGGGGTCAGACACCGGCAGTAACGGCGCACAATCGATCAGTATTAAATCGTAATAAAATTTCATCTCTTCGATCATGCCTGCGATAGCGTCAGCGTCAAAAATCTCTGACGGGTTCCCGCTGACCCGCCCGGCCGGCAATATGTCCAGGTTCTCCAGTCCGCTCTTTCGAAGAGCGCTTTTGGTTTCGGTCTCCTTCGACAGGATTTCCACCATACCGGGTTCGGCCGATAAACCGAACAGCTTGTGAATCGACGGGCGTCGAAGATCAACATCTATAACCAGAGTCTTCAGAGCCTTTTTGGCCGCCGCCGTCATAGCCAGGAAAGAAGAGATCGTCGATTTACCTTCCCCAACCATAGCCGACGTAACCAGGATCGATTTCAGTGCGTCTCCGGCATGAGTATTGAGCATCTTGTAAAGCAGACGGCGGTACTCGGTGACATACGGAGCTTCCAGGTCAAAAAAGTCAACTACTGAGAAGCGGGGGTTCGCCATAGTGCATTATCCCTTCTTGTCGATCTCGCCAATGACCTCGTTAATCGCTTCGTAGGCATCTTCAGCCCTATCAACATAAGCCGCCACTTTCTCCAGTGCCGAATTTATTTCTAAAGTCTTACGGTAGGAGTCGATGCCTTTTTTCCAGGATATTCGGGCCTGCTCCAAATAGCATCGCGACAATTCGATATACAGGTCAACGTAACCGGGATTCTTGGTAACCTCTTCCTGGAGGAAGCTTATACGATCCGCCACGGCTTTTTCCGTAATCCACTGCGGATAGAGGGCATACTTGAGATGGTACAGGGCATAACGACGTCCATGCTCAATCTTTTTGCTCTCTCTTACGCTCTTCATCAGCTTGAAACCGTGCTTGGCCTCCTGCGCCTTCAAAGCATCGAGGCCGCGTTCAAAGGCGGCATTGTTATAATCAGGGTTAGTCAGCGAGGCCTTGGTGAAGTAGTCGACAGCCTTGGAGACCAGGTTCGGTAATACTTCCGCCTTGTCCGGACCGAGGGCCTCCACCAGCAGAGCCAACCCGTAATTGAAATATGCGTCGCTGTAATAGAGGTTGATTTCAATGGCCTTGTCGAACTCCCTCTGCGCTTCCTTGAGTCGTCTGGCGGCCAGATAAGCCTCCCCAAGGTTATTTCTGTAATCAGCATATTCAGGCCTGATGCGCACCGCCTTTTCGGCAGCGGCTATTGACAGCTGGAAGTTACTGAGAGCTAATTCAATTTGTCCGAGGACATTAAAGGCCTCATGGAACTCCGAATCCAGACTGGTCGCGGCAAGCAGCAGATCGCGGGCTTCTTCGACAAACATCTTGTAGTAAAAAGCCAACCCCAGGTGATACATCATCTGAGGATTACCGCCGTCCATCACATCGCGGTACGCCTTCAGCAGTGACTCAACTTCTTTCTTCTTGTCACTGTGCGTGGCCTTTACGATTGAAAGAACCTCTTCGGGCTTAATCTGCTCGGGGTGTGGCAGCCGTACAGCATCAGCCAGGGTTCCGTTGACGAAGACCTCCGACGATACGCTCCCCAGCTGGATGTCATTAGTGGTCTGGATCAAGTACTCTTTGTTGTTTTCGACCAGTCTGCTGTTCAACCGATAGGTTTCCATGATCAATTCAACGCCTTCAATTTTTCGATTCTGGGGATGGTGGCCAGCACCTGTACGCCCAGTGCGTCCTCGACATCCTCCACCCGTTTGAATGAATTATCGAACAACTCCGTCAGGAACACGAAAGATCCGCCCAGCGCTATACCCAGCACAAAGCCGATAAGGATAATTTTCCTTTTGTCGGGCCAAAAAGGTTCCAGGGGCAGTTCAGCGGGCTCGATGACCTTGTATTTGGTTCTATCTTTTACCTGCTCGGAAAGTATACCCGCGGTTTTTTCCTCTGAACGAAAGGCATCCCGATAAACCCGCGCATCCTCAACTCTACTCTGCAGTTCAACTATGTCGGACTCCAGCCGGGGTATCAGAACAACTCGCTGATCCAATTCATCAAGCGGTCGCTGCAGCCTTTCTTCTTTGGAACGAAGTATATCAACATGCTCCTGAACCACGAAGTATCGGCTCAGCTGCTGCTGCTGGTCAACCGGCAAAGAGGAGAACTGACGGCCGACAGCAACGGCGATAGCCTGCTCAAGCTGACTGATGTTATTATTAAGACGGATATTTACATCAATGACGCTCTGTTCATTGCCGGCGTAGTTTTCCATCCGGTTGCCATAGGTGGATATCAGACCGTCAATGGTCCGCCGCAACTCGGCGATGCTGTCCGAATATTCCAGCCGGACATTGCGTAGATTCGACTGATCCATCCTCGTTTTCAACGAGGCCCGTTCGCGGATGTAATCGTCGCGTTCAAGCCGGGTCTTCTCCAGGCTGGAATAAATGACCGCGCGGTTGGCTTCGGTGGCTATGTTGGCCGAGCCCCTCAGTCGGGACAACCGGGCCTGGGTGTTATTGAGAGAATCCAACACCGCCTTGTAGTAGTACTCTGCCTTTTGGAGCTGCATGTTGGTGAAGGCCTGGTTATCGAGGATCTTTTCCATCTCATACTTGGCTTTTTCCTGTTCAAGTATGTATGCCAGGCGATCAGCCATGTCTCGCGCCAGGACCGGCTGCGGGGACTCTACCGTTATCTTGATTTGATCCCACCCGTGAAAGCTTACCGATATCTGCTCGCGAAGTTTCTCCACGAGGATGTTGGTACGAATCTGTTCCAGGCTATAGTTCGGCGTTGATTCGCGCGCCTTCGCCTTCTCCGCCTGACGGGTCACCTCAGGATCGTCATCCAGCCTTAGATCACTTATAAGCTGGGAAAGGTAATTCTTGGACGTTATTTCCGTTTCCAGGGCCAGTCGTCGACTCTGCAGCTCATCGCGAGTTTCCCTTCTCTCACCGACAATACTCATCAGCTCGCGCGAAACACTGGATGGCTTGTCGATCCAGACGATGGTAGATGACTGGTATTTCGGAACCAGAAAATAGGTGCTTACATATGAAACACCGGTGATTATGACAAGTGGCAGGATGATTAGCCACTTTCTTCTCGCCAGTATGGCCAGTAGCTCTCGCAGATCAAGCGGTTTGGCCGTTTTAGGCTTTGCCATTACAGCTACCCCCTTATCCTCCGCCTCCGACAACGCCGCCTCCGCCGCCTTCGTCCGTCAACAATTCATAAATGATTACGCCGGAGGTTATGATGCCAAGAACCGTTGCAGCCGTACCCAGACCAATGCCCAGGAAGCCATCCCGTCGATACGGCACTATGAAAGTATCCTCTTTCTTCATAATGTACCGTGCCGGCGTGCCGGATTTGGAATAGTCATCCAAATTCACTTCGATCGTCTGAGCATAGTAGCCGTCCTTGGTTACGACCCGGGCCTTCCTCAGGTCAGCTTCTAAAACCGGGCCTCCGGCCAGAGCCAGAGCCTCCAGCATATCCACGTCTTCCTGAAAGGTTATCGGACCGGGTGTTGTAACGGCGCCAATAACATATATTACGTTCTTGCGGGTGACCTGCTGGCTTATGTCGGCTGACGGTATCCCGGCCGGGGTCCTGGGAATCTCAATGGTATCCTGCCTGCGTATCTTGGGCAAATTGTCGAGCTTACCTGATTCAATGGCCTCTATAACATCGACTACCTCAACTTTGCCGGCATCCCTTCCGCCCCGAATGATAGTCACCCGGGTCAGATCGCCGATTTCGGATATCCCGCCGGCCTCATTGATGATCGTCCAAAGGTCGGGTATCTCTTCAAAGGTCAGCTTACCCGGATTGACGACCTGTCCCTTAACAAATACGTATTGATACTGATAATCGATTACTCTGACCACGGCCTGCGAAATCCTGGAGTTCAAACGCGACATCTGGCGGACAATGTCTCCCTGAAGTTCAGTTGTGGTTTTTCCGGCGGCCTTAATCTGACCAACAATGTCAATACTGATGTTGCCATCCTGACCGACTCTGACATCGACATTCAAGGTCGCGTCCTGCCAGAACCTGATTTCCAAAAGGTCTCCGGGTCCAATTTTATAGCCCTCCGCCGCATATGTGGCTGCGCCACACATCAGGATGGCCAATCCCATGTATACTAACGTCTTCCCCATATTTGATCCTAACTGTCCTAACGGGTAATAAGTGTTGCGTAATGATTACAAAACAATATAAAAAGCCAAACAGTTTCAAAATTCCCGGACAGATCGTCCCAGGCCTCGTGACCGGACTCGGGCTGATGCCCTCAAGTAATTGTGGTTAAGAGCTTTGCGCGTAGAGTAAGGATTTGTTGCGTCCTGTTTCCTTGGCTTTCAGAAGAGCCATGTCGGCGGCAAAGACCAGCTTTTTGGAGTCATCGGCATGGTCGGGATAGACAGCACCGCCCATCGATACTGTGCAAAGCAGCGGCTCGTCAATCCCATCGATCGAGAAGCGGTAATTGATGATCTCCTCTTGAAGCCGGCTCATGAACCTCAGACACATGCTGGTGTCAGTCTCAGGCATGATGATACAGAACTCGTCTCCACCGTATCGAGCCACCACGTCGATGGCACGTATAGACCCCCTTAGAATATCCCCCATCTGTTTAAGTACAGCGTCACCGGCAAGGTGACCGTAAGTATCGTTGGTATATTTCAATTCATCGAGATCGAAAATAATCAAGGCCAATTTTCGGTTGTAGCGTTTAGCACGATTTATTTCCTCGTGCAGACGACGAAAGAAATAACGCTGGTTGGCCAATCCGGTGAGATTATCGGTATATGACATTTCTTCGATCTTCTCAAACGACTCGGCATTCTCTACCAGATGAAAGGCGTGGGCCTTGAACAGTTGCAGCTGTTGCTCAACGGCGCTGGCGTTTTCGCCTCCGCTCCACGCCAGCAGGCCACCCCGGCGCGAGGTTAACGGGAACGAAGCCACATAATCCAGCCCCTGAGCCTTGAGTTCTTTCATCCATCGTTTGACCGAGGGATCGGTTGACTTGAACTGGTTAAGCCGAACGTAGGGCTTGTTCTCCACGGCACCAATAATATCATATAGGGCTTTGTTGCTGGGCAATTCGACCGGGCGTTCGAGACCGTGTCTTAGCATTCGGGGTTCGCCGGTTTCGTCTCTCGAAGCGTATGTGTATGTCAAGCGATTTACGCTGGTAACATCCTTGAAGGAATCCATAATACGGGTCACGATCGTTTCGGTATTGCGGTGCCGGACCAGCTTGAGAAATCGGTTTACCCGGGGGGCCGGCTCTTCATCGGTCAAGGTTGCCTTTTGAGATTCGTCCAGCTGCTTTTGCAGAGCCTCGGCTTTTGACTCATGCCACTTTATGTGATAGGCGGCCGACAACGACTGTGCCAGGCTGGCGACCAATAGTGCAAAGGATGGTGAGCGGGTTTCGATGGTACTTCTAATGAAGTAGATCCCATAGAGATTCTCACGCCAGAAAACTGGAAAGAAAACGTCTATACCGAACCGGCGCAGGTTTTCGCCGAAAGCTTCGGGAATCAGGTCGCGCAGGAGACCTGTCTTCCTCGGTAAAAACTCCTGCCTGAGCAATTCGGCCAACTCCGGAGTATATTTCAATCGAAAGTCGGCGCGATTGAAGCCGCGTATGCCATGATAGTAATTCAACTCCAGGACCCCGCGCTTTTTTCGCAGGAAAACAATGCGGTCGCAGTCAAACGACTTGATGAGCAGGTTGGATACCTTCCTGGCAACCTCGACTATACCGCCACCGACGCTGTTGGATTTGAGGAAATCGGAGAAGTCCTCAGGACGCATCTTCCGGATAGCCGCCGTCTGGCGCCGGTCCTTCTTGATGCGGGTGAGCAACAGAATGGCAAGGGTTGCTGACAACCCCACCAGCAATACGAGAAGAATGTTCTGGATAGCCATAATCGAGAACCAATCAGGTAAAATTATACCTATTTTAATATAGATTTAAATCCAAATGTGTCAACCAAAAAGGCCTATCGGCGCCCGAGGATGTATTTGAACCTCGACCTCCTGGTCAGCATTTTCATGCGTCGCAGCTGTGAGAATACCTGCCACCAGGTTGCCCTGAGAATGCCCGGCCGACTATTGATTTCGATGGTCATTTCGCGGATGGTAGCAAACGGGTCTTGTTCTATTAGGCGAAGAAGAGCGCCTTCAAGGTCCAGATGAAGGCTACTCCTGGAAGGATTCTGGTTGGAAGGAGGTGCGGTTTCGAGATCCTGTCCGGTGTCAACGACTGTCACCCGGGTCAGTCTTTGGACTTTTTTTTTTCGTCGGTCCGCCGGGCGCCGAATGAATCGCGCGCCTCGTCAACCGACGAATACACTGCCAGGACATTATCGAATTCAAGGAGTTCATATATCTCATGCACGTTCGAGATCATATTGGCCAGTTTGATGTCGCCACCGTTGGCCCGAACTTCCTTGATATGCGAAATAAAGATACCCCACCCGGCCGATGATATGTAATCAACGCCGGCCAGGTCGACGATGAGATTATATCGGTCTCGCTTCAACAGCGAATCGATAACTTCTTCCAGATCGCCCGCTGTAAGGGTGTCAATGACGCCGTCAACCCGGATCTCTGAAACTTCACTCTGGCTGCCTTCCTGCAGTGAAATGGAAATATTGTCGGTCATCTCCACGCCGTTAGAATTAAGAAATTACGAAAAGTTACATGATTAAAGCCATTTTGCGCGATCAAAGCAACAAAAAACATTGTCTGGCTTTACGCGCCGGGCTTTGACTCACGGTTGGCCCCGGTAGCGTGTCTTTCTTTCAGATGTTTTACCTCGACGGTTGCCTGGTCGCCCTCGGCGGGTGATTCGTCGGCAAGCCTGCACCGGGCCAGCACGAAGGTAACGTCGTCATCGGTTTTCATAAAACCCGTGAAATCATCCAGCTCGCTGATAATGGCCTTTGATACGGCGGTAATGTCCCTTTCGGCATTATCGGCCAAGTACCGTTCCAAAAACCCGGACAGCCGTTCCATACCATATTGCTTGTTCTCACGATCGCGAGCTTCGGTAATGCCATCGGTGAAAACGAAAAAGATATCGTCCTGATGCATGGTAACAACAACCTCCTCCAGGCTGTCGCCAAAGGACACGGCCCCTGCCGGGACCCCCAGCGGCATGCCTTTTGGATTGAATCTGACAAGCTCCTTTTGCCCGGCCCGATAGAATAACATCGGGTTGTGACCGGCTGATACGAAGTTGATGCTGTGTGTCCGGGAGTCATAAATGACAAGAAAGACAGTAATAAACATCCCCGGAGGAATATTTCCGCTGAGATAATCGTTAACCTTGGTGAGCACTTTCTTGGCCGAGGCTTCGCTCGCGGCCTGGATTCGAATGACCGTTCGCAGAATAGACATCATCAGCGAGGCCGGCACGCCTTTACCGGACACATCAGCAACCGTCAGGCAATACCTGCGATCACTGATCCTGAATACATCATACAGGTCACCGCCTATAATGGAGGCCGCCCGGTAGAAAGCGTCAACCTCGAGATTTGGCAACACCGGCAACTCTCCTGGCAAAAGGGTCTGTTGAATCTGCGAAGCAACTTCGATTTCCTTAGCCATCTTCTCTCGCTCAACAATGTTTCTCCTGTCCTGACTGAGCCGGGTCATCATCTGGTTGAAGGCTTTTGATATCTCGAAAAATTCCTCGGCACCGGTGAGGGGTAGCTCAGCCTCCAGGTCACCCGAGGTAAACCGTCGTACGCGGCGCGTTATGTCCAGAATGGGATTAACGAAATAGTTCGACAACAGGTAGATACCCAGGATACCGAATAACACCAGAATGACGGTTAAAAGTAATATCTTCTTTCGTGATTCTGTCAACTGGAAGTAGATACCGGCCGTTGAATAAGTCGTATGCACTTCTCCCAGCGATCTCTCGCCCGTTCTGATTTGCGTTATCAGGTAACTCAGGGTCTCGTATTCAGTGCGAATCGTCTGTGGCGTGCCAAGGATTGAGCCGTTCACCTGCTGAGGCAACCGGTAAGGTTTTCTGATATTCAGGATATCGTCAGAATGGGCGCGTATTATGCCATCCGCATCCACAAGGACGATAAGCTTTAGCTCCGGGTTAGCACGCTTGTAGCTGACGATCAACTCGTCGAACTCTACGTCTGATCGGCGATTGATTATATAGCCCGCAGCCTGATCAGCGATCGTTTTAGCCAGTGCCTGCACCGTCTCATGTTTGTGATTATACATTTGTTCCGAGGCCCGGTGATCGAAGTAATAGATTGAGCCTCCGATAATGATGGACATAATGATAAATGTCCATATCGAGAATTTCACCCGGAGGGTAAATAGGCGCCTCAAGAAAGTTCTTCCTACCGGCGAGGGTGCGCTGATATGCTTCATCATCCGCAGTTCATTGAACCCGGCCGTTGAGATATACTCTACCGAATCCATAATCTTCTGG
>CP070756.1:313375-327318 GCA_020348905.1 Candidatus Zixiibacteriota bacterium | reverse complement strand
GTCCGGAGGCGATGAATAAACTGGTGGAGGTATCCGGGCTTACTCATCAACAGGCCACCGACCTGCTCTGGTCGGCCTATGATCCATACAAACTGTGGTACCAGTTTGCAGCGGTTGGGGTTATTTCGGCAGTGGGGATGGTGCTCTACTCGCTCTGGGTCAAAAAGTATGAAGCACCGGACGTGTAACTGCCGAAATTCTCAGTTTTCCAAGCCGGGTTTGCCATAGGCGGCCCGGCTTGCTTATTGGGTCGAGTTTACCTATATTCCCGGTCAATGTATCCTTGAACACCATACCTGCCAGGAGTGAAATATGACTACCGCTACCAAGATTCCTCCCGCCCCACGATGGGACCTCGATTCAATCTTCGACGGAGGAAGCAAGTCAGAAGACTTCAAGTAACACCGCGCGAAAGTCAAGCACGACCTGGACGAAGCCGGGACGATGCTGGCCTCGCTACCTGAGGCTATAGATGCAAAGTCGTTAAACGCCTGGGTTGAATTCGTGCTGAAGCTTCAAACAACGGGCGAGGATGCCAGACTTATTCTGAATTTCACCGAGGCGCTGATGGCGCAGGATGTGGGTGATACCGTGGCCGATGCCATAGCTGTCGAAGGTAACCTCTACCATTCACAATGGCAGGACCTGCGCACGCGTTTTGAGGCCCTTTCTCTGAATCAGTCCGACCAGCAATGGCAGTTACTACTGTCAGATCCTCGCCTCGAAGGTATCGGATTCTACCTGAACGAGTTACGTAAGGTGGCGCGCAGCAAGATGCCGGTAGAGCTGGAATCGCTGGCGCTGGAGCTTTCGGTCAACGGTTACCACGCCTGGGATCAGCTCTATAACAAGATGGCCGGGGAACTTCGCGCCGATTTCGAGCAGGACGGCAAAGTCAGCTCGCTGTCCATGGGCCAGCTGGCAACCAAGATGGCCTCGCCCGACCGATCCATTCGACAACAGGCCTTTGAGAAAATGACTCAGGCCTGGCGGACGCGTGAAGATCTGGCGGCGATGATGCTGAACTCATTGGGAGGATTCCGACTTTCGTTGTACGGCCGTCGCAACTGGGATTCGGTAATACGCGAGCCGCTCGTCATGTGCCGCATGGAGGAGAAAACCCTGGATACCATGTGGAAAGTGGTCGCCCTGGAAACCAAACGTTTTCAGCCGTACATAGATGCCAAGAAAAAACTGCTCGGCATAGACAAATTCCGCTGGTACGATGAATTCGCTCCGTGCGGGAGTGCCGACCGGCTTTATAACTTTGATGAGGCCGGGCAGTTCATCATTGACAACGCCCGGACGTTTTCGAGCGATATGGCCGATTTCTTCAAAATGGCCCTGGAGAAACGCTGGGTGGAAGCCGAAGACCGCCCGGGCAAGCGGGCCGGGGCTTTTTGCACCCGCATGGGGGCTTTCCGAGAAACAAGGGTGTTTATGACTTATGCCGGCTCCTATGAGAACCTGCTGACCCTGGCGCACGAGCTGGGTCATGCCTATCACGGGTGGGTTTTAAAAGATAAACCGCATTTTGCCGGCATCTACCCGATGAACCTCGCCGAGACGGCCTCGATATTCATCGAAACCCTCGTCAATGACGCTGCCCTTGAACGCACTTCCGATCCCCAGGAAAAATTGATGCTGCTGGATCAGAAGCTTCAGCGTGCTTACGGCATGTTCACCAATCTGCATTGTCGTTACATTTTTGACAGAGCTTTCTATGACGAACGCGCCAATGGTGCGGTGAGCAAAGATCGATTGAATGAGTTGATGGTAAAAGCACAGAAACAGGCCTTCGGGTCACTTCTGGATGAGTCGGGCTATCACCCGCTGTTCTGGTGCTCGAAGCTGCATTTCTTCATAAGCGAGATACCGCTGTACAACTTTCCCTACACTTTTGGTTTTCTGTTTGCCGGGGGCGTTTACGACCGCGCCAGAAAGGAAGGTGCCGAATTTGCCGATCGGTATACCGCCCTTCTGGCCGAGGCTGGCAGCATGACTACCGAAGAGCTTGCTCACAAGTATCTCGACGTCGACCTGACTCAGGAGGACTTCTGGGCGGATGCCGTGAACCGTGCCCTGGCCGATGTGGACGAGTTTGTTAAAATGGTGAACCCATCGTCCTAAGTTATGCCCCCCGCCGAGGACAACAAACCGGAGTCGGGACTGTGGAAAGATTATCTCAACCGCGGGTCGGTGACGAAGATTGCCGAGGAAATCGGTCGGGTTGACAGGGGTTTCGATCAGCGTTCTTTCGTAGAGGCAAGCATTGACAAATCGTTTTCCGATTTGGAGCTCAAGCAGCGGATAACCGCCATTGCCCGAACCCTCCATCAATTTCTTCCCAATGACTATGGCCGCAGCATGCGCATATTCCGAAAAGCCGCCCCGCACCTGGGTGGTTTCGAGAATTGGGCTTTGATGTCGTTTATCGAGTTGTACGGACTGGACCATTTCGACGATTCAATTGCGGCCATGAAGGACCTTACCCGATACGGCACCGCCGAGTTCGCCATCAGGCCGTTCATGATCCGCTATGAGAGGAAGATGTTGCCTGTTCTTCATCGCTGGGCCGGCGATTCGAACGAGCATGTCCGTCGCCTGGCAGCCGAAGGCAGTCGCCCGCGCGGTGTTTGGACCCAACACATTGAATCGTTCAAGAAGGACCCACGTCCGGTGCTGGCGCTGCTGGAAAAGCTCAAGGCGGACCCCTCGCTGTATGTCCGCAAAGCGGTGGCCAACAATCTGAACGACATATCGAAAGATCATCCCGATCTGGTTATCGAAACCGCCCTCGCCTGGAACAACGATGGCAACAAGCACACCGACTGGATAGTCAAGCACGCCTGCCGAAGCCTGATAAAAAAGGGAAATCCAAAAGTGTTCCCGATTTTCGGATTCACCTCGTCACCAAAAGTGGAGGTAAGGCGCTTCAGACTGTCGCGCAAGAAAGTGAAGATAGGCTCCAGCATTTCGCTTTCTTTCGATCTGGTCTCGGGCGCAAATCGGTCTCAGAAGCTGGCCATTGACTATCGCCTGCACTATGTCAAGAAAAACGGCAAGCGCTCGCCGAGGGTTTTCAAGCTTAGCGAGAAGGTACTCGGCTCCGGCAAGACAGTGATGATTTCCACTCGTCACTCGTTTGAGAATCGGTGTACCCGCATACATTACCCGGGTGAACACCGACTCGATTTAATTATCAACGGCCGGGTGGTGCTTTCCGAAGACTTCTCACTGGCGCGGTAGAGTTAACCCACGGAACAATAACGTGAAAAGTCTTGTTTTACCGACACTAACAAAGGAGTTTTAGCGGTCCGCACGATTGGAATGAGCGTCGTTTTTGCATGGGTCAGCTTCTTTCCCGACACGGAGTTGCTTCGCTGACTGCCAGTCGCCAAAACAATCAGGCTCACTTGAGCACGTTTTCCCAGGGGGTATTGACATTCTATTCTTCAAGCTGAAATCGATCAGGAGCATAAGTCATAGATTGAGGGAGTGATGATATGCACTATGTAATCATTGGCAATGGTGTGGCCGGCATGAACGCCGCGAATACTGTCCGAAATCGGGACGAAGATTGCCGGATTACCATTGTCTCCTACGAATCGGAACATTTTTTCAGCCGCACCGCGCTGATGTACGTTGCCTGCGGGCAGCTGAGCGAACGCTGTGTGGAACCCTACGAGCGGGATCACTACCAGCGCATGAATTTCACGCGCGTCCGTGACCGGGCAGTCAGGTTAGATTCTGCCCGGAAAACCCTGGAACTTGAAAACGGTAACCCCCTGACATACGACCGCCTGTTGATCGCCTCCGGGTCGGTGCCAATGATGCTCGACTGGCCGGGGATCGAGTTTGACGGCGTTGGCAATTTCGTGACATGGCAGAACATGGATTGGCTTCGCGAAAAAGCCGGAACGGCGCGAAGAGCGGTGGTGGTCGGCGGTGGACTGATTGGCATCGAGACGGTGGAAATTCTGCTCATGGCCGGTATCAAGGTAACCTTTCTGATTAGAGAAGATTTCTACTGGCCGATCGCCCTTGATGAGCGTGAAAGCGCGGTGGTGATGGACCATATGAAACACCATGGTGTCGAATTACGCCTTAAGACGGAATTCAAGGAGGTCGTCGGTGAAAACGGCAAAGTGGTCGGTATTGTTACCGGGCAGGGGGACCGCCTCGACTGCGATACCGTTGTTTTCACAATCGGTGTGCGGCCACAGACCGACTGGCTGAAAGACTCGAATATTGAGCTGGACGAGCGCGGGGGGATTGTCGTCGACAATCATCTCCAGACCAGCGTGCCCGATGTCTGGGCGGCCGGCGACTGTACTTCGGTAGTGTGGTTCAACGGGGTTCGTCGACCGGAACAGCTATGGTATACCAGTCGTGACCAGGGGAAAATCGCCGGCAACAATATGCTCGGACACAGCGAAATATACCGGCGCGGCATTTTCTACAATTCGGCCAAGTTCTTCGATATCGAATACACCACCGCGGGACTGGTGAATTTCGGACTGGAGGGGGAGCAAAACTGGTATATGAGGGAAGCCAACACCAACAACACTCTGAGAATAGTGTATTTACCCGATGGGTCGGTGGTCGGGTTTAATATGCTCGGCCGAAGGTGGGACCACCGGGTCCTGGTGAAGTGGATTCACGACAGGAAAAAACTCGACTGGGTGCTGAGGCATATCAACAGGGCGCTCTTTGACGAGGAGTTCATGCCCCGCTTCAAGCTGGTACCGGGCGCGTCGTCACGGGAGGTGAGCTGATGCAGGCCGGTCTTTTGAAAACGTTCACCAACCCGGTTCAATCCCGCCGGGCAACGGCCTGGCTTTTGAGCGCGGCGCTGTTTGTCGTCTATTTCATGTTCTATTTCAATATTCCACCCGGAATGGAGGGACTGGCCGCAGCACTGGGTCTTGACAGCCGCTGGACGCTTTATGGGATTCTCTATACCATTGCAATTATTGTCGGG
This sequence comes from Candidatus Zixiibacteriota bacterium, assembly GCA_020348905.1. GTDB lineage: Bacteria > Zixibacteria > MSB-5A5 > GN15 > FEB-12. The sequence continues at coordinate 322,334 of CP070756.1, read as the reverse complement.
GGCGGCTTCTTTTTGAAACGGCACGGAAACAGCCGCTACCACCGGGTGCGCACTATTTCGCTGATGTTCTTTCAAATCGTGTTTGCCTTTTCGATTCCGATGGTGATGGAACTGTTCGGATCGAAAGGATTTACATTCAGTATCTTCTGGCCCCTAAAAATTGACTATTTCTATCCCTCGAATATCTTCGAGTATCCGGTCCTGCTTATCGTCTATGCCTTCGTAACGGCACTGATCGGCGTGCCGATAATGACTATCCTGTTCGGCAAACGGTGGTACTGTAGCTGGATGTGTGGCTGTGGCGGCCTGGCCGAAACCGCCGGTGAGCCGTTTCGGCATCTGACCAGCAAGAGCTCCGGGGCGTGGCGCTTCGAGCAGGCAGCAATTCACTCCGTGCTGGTTCTTGCCATTGTTACCACCGCTCTGGTCCTGATCAATTGGGGCCTGCATCACACGAACGGGCAGGGAGAATGGGTCGCCAGCTACGCCGGCTTCGATGCCGTAGCCTCCAAAGTACAGGGGGTATATCAGTTTATCGTGGTGGCCATGCTTTCCGGTGTGCTTGGGGTAGGCCTGTATCCCCTCATGGGCAACCGCGTCTGGTGCCGTTATTTCTGTCCTCTGGCGGCAATCCTGGGGCTGTTTCAGAAATTTGGCCGGTTCCGGATAACGGTCAAGGACGACATGTGTATCTCTTGCGGCAACTGTTCCACTTACTGCGAAATGGGCATCGATGTGCGGGCTTACGCGCAGACCAATGTCTCGTTCAAGCGAGCCGCCTGTGTCGGCTGTGGAATCTGCGCTCATGTTTGTCCGCGAGGTGTGCTTAAGCTGGAAAACAAGTGGGACTTCCGGCAAGGTCCGGATCAAAAGGTGATCAAAATTTTCGATATGTAGGCGACGGTAGTCTAAGTATCTTTAATCTTTGCCAGCTTGTCCAAAAATTCGGTGGCCTCTCGTTTGGACAAACCCTGTTTGACCAACTCTTCGAGTGTAAACTGACGCGCGGTCAGTTGACTCTGGAGTATCTTCAGCTCCGTCCCGGAGAAATAAAGCGAGTTAACAGAGTAGTCCATGAAAGCCTCAAAGGCGATCGGACAAACTGTCTTGACCATCTCGGCCATAACGTGGGCGTACTCGCGAAACTCCTGCTGGGCATGTGGGTCCATTCGCAACCGGAGAAAATGAAACAGGTTGTGAAGGTCAATTTTCCAGAACCACTCGGTATACAACGACAGCGGCAGGTTGATGCGGGCCAGTTCCCGGGCCAGACCCGCGTCGACATATTCCATGTAGTTATCGAAAGCGTCCTTCTGCGATGCTTTCAGATACTCCAGCAGTTTCTCTTTTACGTCGCCGGGGACTTCCTCCGCCGACCGTCCCTGCTTGTTGACCGTTGATTGGTAGCGGACGTCCTCGGGTTTGGGCAGGTAGAATTCCTCTTTCATCACCGAATAGCGGCCGGAGTACTCGTTGACGTTGGCGGAGCGGTGACGAATCCACTGCCGGGCAACAAATATGGGGAGTTTGACGTGGAACTTGAATTCGACCATTTCGAACGGAGTGGTATGCTTGTGGCGCATGAGGTAACGAATCAGCCCGCGATCCTCGGATATTTTCCTGGTGCCCTTACCATAGCTCACCCGGGCCGCCTGGACTATAGCCTGATCCGAGCCCATATAATCCACGAGGCGCACGAAACCGTGGTCGAGTACCTTAAATTCCTTATCCAGCAATGCGTCGGCTTCTTTGTTAACTTCGTGGGCCACGGAAAACTCCTGATTGGTTCGGGGTTGAAAGGCCAATATAAATTACGTCGCTGCCACTGACAATCACTTTATCGAATGCGGCACGCCGGTGGCGCTTTTCAAGGCAGCGAAAAACCCGGCCGACACGGTTGCGCCCCCGGTGATTTTTGCCTATCTTAGCGCTTACTTTTGCGGTATCCCTGATACGATAACTATCCTAATATCAAAGGAGTTACCCCATGTCGGCCCAGAAATCATATGAAGAGTTGATCAAACGAATAAAAGAAGTCTCGCTTTTATATTCCTGCGAAGCGGTTTTAGGCTGGGATGAGCGAACATACATGCCCCGCGGCGGAGCCGGCCATCGCGCCGAGCAGCTGGGTCTGATAACCGGCCTGGCCCACGAGAAATTCACGGATCCGAGAGTCGGCGAACTGCTGGCGGAATTGGAGCAGTCTGACCTTGTCAAGGACGCCGATTCACCTGAAGCGGTAAATATCCGTGAAACCCGATACCAGTATGACAAGCGGACCAAACTGCCCAAAGATCTGGTCGAAGAGATCACCCGGGTAACCACCCTGGCCCAGGGGGAATGGGTGACCGCGCGCAAAAACTCGGATTTCAAGCATTTCTTGCCGTGGCTGGAAAAGGTGGTCAAGCTTCAGCGCGATAAGGCGGATGCCTACGGCTATGACACGGAACCGTACAGCGCTCTTCTGGATGACTACGAGGTGGGTGCGACTACCGAGGAAATCGTGGACGTCTTCACCGAACTGCGCAAAGAGTTGGTCGAACTGCTGGAGAAGGTGAAAGGTGCTCCCAAGAGGCCGGATGCTTCAATCGTCACGCGTGACTACGATGTCGAGCTTCAGCGGGTATTCGGCGAGTCGGTGGCGGGCTCGATGGGCTTCAGTTTCAACGAGGGGCGGCTGGATATTACCACCCATCCTTTCTGTACCGGGATAGGCCCCGGTGATACCCGGATAACCACCCGATATAACCCCAAGCGGCTCAATGACGCCCTTTTCGGGATTATGCATGAGGCCGGTCACGGCCTGTATGAGATGGGCATCAACAAGAAGGAGTATTTCGGTACCCCGATGGGAGAGTCTACCTCGCTGGGAATCCATGAGTCGCAGTCCCGGATGTGGGAGAACCAGGTCGGTCGCTCGCGGTCGTTCTGGGTATATTTCTTCCCGCAGGCACAGCGAATTTTCAAGGAATCGCTGGGCGATGTCAAGCTCGATGACTTCTATGCCGCCATCAACGAAGTCAAACCGTCCTACATACGGGTTGAGGCCGACGAAGCCACCTACAACCTTCATATCCTGCTTCGTTTCGAGCTCGAGCGACCCCTCCTGACAGGGGAGTTGAAGCCGGCCGATGCCCCGGGTGAGTGGAACAGCCGGTTTAGGAAGTACTTCGGCATTGACGTAGACAAGGATTCCAACGGTTGTCTGCAGGATGTTCACTGGTCGGCCGGTTATATCGGGTATTTCCCAACCTACACGCTGGGTAACCTGTATTCGGCACAGTTCTTCGCCAGGGCCAAGCAGGATATGCCTGACCTGACGAAACAATTCGAAAGCGGGCAGTTTTCCGGAATGCGCGAATGGCTCAGAAAGAACATTCACCTCCACGGACAACGCTACAGGGCCAACCGCCTGGTGGAAAAGGTGACCGGTAAGCCCCTTTCGCACAAGCCGCTAATCGACTACATGAATAAGAAATACAGCGAAATATACGGTTTCTGAGAAGGCCCGGTATAAGATAAGAGAGAGGCCGGTGAACATATCACCGGCTTTTTTCGTTACACAACACAGGCAGGGTTGTATATATAATTGGAAATCCGATCGGGGTTTCACATGGGGGCCAATCAAATGATTCATTCAGATACGCCTGGAAGAAGGCGGCTTTTCAGGCTGCTCGATAGAATCATCGTTGAAGAACGGGATTTCAAGCGCAACTCACAGCTCACACAAAAGCTTCACCCGCGCCAGGCCGGGGCGGAGACGATCACGTTCAGCACGAAAAACATCGCCGGTGAGTTGGAGCACGTGCGGCTGGCTCACGAGGCTATGTTGAAGATCCACCGAAGGTTCATCAATGACCACGAGCTGATCATTCAGCGCTGTATGGCAATCTCGCGTCAGACGAGGGCGGGGCTGCTTAGCGAGGATGAAATGGCCATGGAAGTTGAGAGGCTGCAGCGAGAACTGCGAAGGATGAAGCGGGAACACAGTCAGGTGGAAAAAGAGTGTCGGCGACTTTTGAACGCACAAAAAAGTTTCTTTGGCGACTCAAAGGATGGCCACTAACCGCTCAATATACCTTTGTAGATGAGGTAGGGGATGATGATATACAAAATGGTATCGCGGATGAGGTAAAAGAGGATAAATGCCAGAATGAATTTCCACCCCAGCTTCTTTACCTCAGCCCAGGTTTTTGGGAATTTTCCGAACTTTCTCAGTCGCAAACTCAGTTTCCTGCTTTCATTATCAGCGCCGTAACGCTGGCATTTCTAACTTAAATGCCATCAATCGCCGCGAAGTTCATCAATATCAGCAAATTTTCCCGACGCCGCCAGAATTTTCGTGACCAACTACCGCAAGGGCCGGGTTCCCGGAGGCGAGCAACGGCTCAATAAATTGTTTGATTCCGAACGTGTTTTCCTTGAAATTTAGGCATTACTGTAACGGAGAATAGAAACTCAGGACAACCCCTGGGAACGAACTATGCGCATAATAATTGTCGGCGGCGGTATTGTCGGCTACAGCCTGGCCGAGTATCTCTTAAGAGAAGGGCACCGCTTGTGTCTGATTGAAATCGACCAGCACCTCTGTCAGACCATCTCGGAAAAGCTGGACCTCCAGGTAATCAACGGTTCGGGATCGTCGCCGGCCGTCCTCAAAGAGGCCGGTATAGCCGGGGCAGATATGATCCTGGCCGTCACCCCGGTCAACGAGGTTAACATTGTCGCCTGTTCCATAGCGGCCCAGCATGACGTCAGTCAGCGCATTGCCCGCCTGCGGGGTGAGGAGTATGCCGGAGAGAGCGGCTTGATCGAGCTTGACCGCGTCGGCATTACTTCGGTCATCCATCCGGAAAAGGTCCTGGTTGACCAGATACTACAGTTCGTCCAGAGTCCGCACTCGGTGCAATCGGCCAATTTTGAGGGTGGTAGGATACTGATGCGCGGTTATCAGGTTACGGAGAACATGCCCCTGGCCAGAAAGACTCCGAGGGAGATTCGCGAACAGATCGCGCCCGATGCGGTCTTGTTTTCAGCCATAGTCAGAAACGGGGTCGGTATGATTCCGGACGGATCGATGGTGATAGAGCCGGGCGATACCCTGTATAGCCTGTTTCCGGTGGAATCGCTGGAACGTTTCCTGGCCCTGGTGGGGTTTGAGAAAAAGCCAAGCCGCAAGATAATTGTCACCGGTGACTCTTACTCGACGCTGGTTATGGTGCAGGCGCTTGAGGAACTTGACGCTTTTCAGGTGACCTACGTCAATCCCGATTACAGGCACGCCGAGCAGGCGGCGGCTATGTTTAGCAAGATCGAAGTCCTCAACGGAGACTGCACCGACGATGAATTGCTTCGCGAGCTCAATGTTGACCGGGCTTCGTTCTTTATTGCCGTTTCCGACAGCCCCGACTACAATATGCTTTCAGCGCTGCTGGCCAAGGCCGAGGGAGCCCACGAGGTTATCGCCACCACGACCGATATGCGCCATAACAAGCTGTACAAGTCGATCGGTATCGATCACGTGATCAACCCGCGCCTGACTACGGCCAGGGAAATTCTGGAAATAATCTCCCGTGGTCATATAGGGGCAGTGGTGCGGCTGACCGACGTTGACATTCAGGCCGTGCGGTTCAATGTAGATCCGGCCTCGGATGTGGCAGGAATGAAAGTGCGCAATATCGCCACTAAACTGAAAAAGGGGTCAATCATCGGCGTCATCATCAGAAAGGACAAGATGATCCTGCCTGACGGGGAGACCGTCATTGAAGCTAACGATCATGTCATTGTCATTACCCACCGTCGCAATCTGCCCATGCTCTCCAAGCTGTTCAAACCACGTCGCCTGTTCAAACGGGGTTGATCCATGCACAAGGCAGCCGTTGGATACGCAATCGGTAAGCTGCTTCAGATCATGGGCCTTTTTCTGATCGCCGGGCTGGGGATCGCTGTCTATGACAACTTCCATTTATCACTTCGGGAATTGATAGTCCAGGCCGAAGTTTTCGGTTTCTGGCTGGCCATCCTGTTATCGGAATTGATCGGGACGCAAATGGTGGTTGCTTTTAAAAGCGGCCGCTACCTTCAGGGTGTCAAAGAAGGTTATGCCATAGTTACTATCGGCTGGTTCAGTCTGACCCTGATCGGCTGTATTCCGCTTCTGAGCCATCTGATTTCCTCCGATCCGCAGGGCTGGAGCAATTTCTTCCGACATTTCACCGACGCCTATTTTGAAATCATGTCAGGCTTCACGACCACCGGGGCCACCATTTTGACCGATATCGAGGCTACCCCGCGGTCGATACTTTTTCTTCGGGCACTGACTCACTGGCTGGGCGGCATGGGCATCATCACTCTGGCAATTGTGGTCTTTCCTGCTATGGGTGTCTTTGGTTACCAGATGTTCCGTGGGGAGGTACCCGGGCCGACCAAGGAGCGGCTGTATCCCAGACTGGCCCAGACAGCGTCGGTCCTGTGGGGTGTCTATCTTCTGCTATCAGTGGCGGAAACGATTCTGCTGATGATAGGCGGTATGAACCTCTTTGACTCGGTGTGCCACACCTTCGCTACCATGGCTACCGGGGGGTTTTCAACCAAAAATGCCTCGGTGGCGGCCTTTCAATCGGATTTCATCGAGTGGGTGATAACGGTTTTTATGTTCTTCGCCGGTATCAATTTCCTGTTGCACTTCCGGGCCCTTCGTGGCGATTTCATTTCAATGTACCGGAACAGGGAATTTGGCTTCTATGCGGCTGTGGTCGTTATTACCATCGTGGTCACAACCTGCGTGCTTTATATCAACGGCCCGACGACAATTGACCACGCCATGGAAAGCTACCGGCATAAGCCGATGTCTTTCGATGAATTTGCCGGGCATTATGCGGCTGAGAGCAGCAAGGTAGAGACGCTCTACGACAGCTTCCGGGTGGCCAGTTTTCAGGCAATGTCCATCATTAGCACCACTGGTTTCGCCACCGCCGACTTCGACCTGTGGCCGGATTTTATCCGGTTCTCGCTGGTGCTGCTGATGTTTTTTGGCGGTTGTGCCGGGTCCACAGGCGGAGGCATGAAGATGATCCGGGTGATGATGATCGGCAAGATTGCCTTCAACGAACTTCGCAAGCTGACCCAGCCCCGTCTGGTGTCGCTGGTGAAAGTGGGGGACGAGGCCGTCGATGACCGTCGCATTATCAACGTGGTGTCATTTGTGGCTTTGTTTGTGGGATTGTTCGTTGTTACCGCGGGGTTGATGCTGTTGTTCGTTCCCGATCTTACCACGGCGGTAGCCTGTTCAATTGCCACAATAGGCAATATCGGCCCCGGGTTGGGCGGGATTGGCGCCATCGAGAATTATGCCTGGATTCCCCTGCCCGGAAAGTGGATACTGGTTTTTTCGATGCTCCTGGGACGACTTGAGATTTTCACGGTCCTCATCATTCTGCGCCCGTCAGTATGGCGCAAATAAATTCATCGAACCGCAATCTGAGGCGTATATAGAATACTTGTAGCAAAGGGTGATTAACGAAATTTTATGCGCAGCCTGTTTCCTGTTATTTTCTCAATCATACTCATCGCCATCTTCGGCGTCTTACAGATGCTGTTTTTCAGGTTCTTAAACCGGCAGTGGTGGCGCCGGGCCTGGATACGTCGGGCGGCCTGGCTGCTGCCTCTTACCGGAGCAGTTTCGGTCGTGCTCTGGGGTTATGGAGAATACACCCGGACCGACTGGCTGGCCTATCCGGGAGCTGTGCTGGCCGTGCTGGCCTTTGTCGTTGAGGTCGGCCTCACCCTGTCATTGCCTGTATCGGGTCTGTTTCATTTCGTAAACTGGGCTTTTGATAAGCTGGCCGGACGGCGCCGTTCACCCAACAAGGGGACGGTCGACCAGCACCGTCGTTTGTTTCTCAGGGCCGGGGCAGCGGCCATTCCGTTAACGGCGTTGGCAGCAGGCGGGGGTGGCGTAGCCGCAGCTATGGCGGGTGTGAAGGTCTACCGAAGACCTGTTAGCATTGAACAACTCCCCGCAGACCTGGAGGGGTTGAAAATACTGCACATCACCGACGTTCATCTCAGGCATTACGTAAGTCTTGACGATCTGAGCGAGGTGCTCATCAAGGCGGAGGCCTTTCAGCCGGACATAACTGTCCTGACCGGGGACATCGCCGATGACATGAAAGTGCTACCCGAGGCGTTGCGGCTGGTCGCACAGCTAAGCACACCCCTTGGTGCTTATGCCTGCCTGGGCAATCACGAATACTTTCGGGGCATAAGCGGGGTAATCAGGGCCTTTGAGCGAAGCGGTCTGCCACTGTTTGTCAATGCAGGGCAACGCCTTCACAGGGGAAACTCCTCACTCTTTATAGGAGGAATCGACGACCCCAGGTCGATGAGAGTGACCAGTTACGATATTTTCATAGAGGATTTGGATCAGACCCTGACCGGCAGCAGTGCGGATGATTTCGTTGTCCTGATGAGTCATCGTCCAAATGTCCTCGACTACGCTGCCGAAAGAGGCGTGGGGCTCACTCTCTCCGGGCACACTCACGGCGGCCAGGTAGGTATCAATAACCGCTCGCTGTTTGAATCGGTCTGGCCCGAGCGTTACCTGTGGGGGCATTACCGGATAAAGCAGAGCCATCTATACACATCTTCGGGTGTGGGTCACTGGTTTCCGTTTCGTCTGGGATGTCCACCCGAAGCGCCGGTGATTGAGTTGCGCCGGCCCTAGTTTGCACTCTGAAAATGAGTCGAAAACGGCTCTGTGCACTCTGAAAAAAACTGCAGATTTTTGAGCGCACCGGTCAGATTTTTCTTGCAAAAATTTTCAAAACAGTCGTATTTTTAGAGTGAACAATGCGCTTTTTGAGAGGCAAATTCTCTCTAAAAAAATTTTATAACAAACCAACCCTTAATGCTAAGGAGCAACAGAATGGCAGTAGCGAAGAAGAAAGCTACCAAGAAG
>CP070756.1:310598-313275 GCA_020348905.1 Candidatus Zixiibacteriota bacterium | reverse complement strand
CCAGATAACGCTTTACCTGGGGATACTGGTAGCGCTGGCGGCACTTCTGCCGTTTTTTCTGATTAAGGCCGCCCGCCCTTCGGCAGACGAAGGGAAGATCACCTTGTCATTTGAGCAGCTAAAACGACGCGGCCCCTTCTACTTCAAAATAACTATCAGCAATTTTATCATTGGCCTCGGGGCCGGACTTATTATTCCCTTTCTAAACCTGTATTTTCGGGACAGGTTCAACCTTCTGCCGGATACAATCGGGTTCTACTACTTTGTGGTTCAGTTATCGATGCTGGCCGGGTCCTTGTCCGGGCCTATCCTGGTAAAGAGATTCGGTCTTATCAGGACTGTCGTTATAACGCAAACAGCTTCGATCCCATTTATGCTTATTCTATCGTACAGTTACTACCTGCCGCTGGCTTTTGTCGCATTCGTCTTCAGAGGAGGGCTTATGAATCTGGGCATACCGATTACAGCCAATTTCGGTATGGAAATGTCCGAGAAGAAGGAACAGGGGTTGGTTAATGCTCTGCTGATGGTGTCCTGGACATCATCGTGGATGATTTCAGCTGCGGTCGGTGGTACTTTGATCGAGCAATACGGGTACACCGTAACCATGAACATAACAATCGTCCTGTATGTTATCTCGACCTTGACCTACTACAGTTTCTTTCGCAAGGCCGAGGCCAGGGGAGAGGGCGCCATTGGTTGGGTCATGGCCCGTGATAACGCTTCGTGAAACCGCTCTCCAGTCCCTCAAATTCTCACCGGCACCCCCGAAATATTATGGTTTCAGAACTAATAATTCTGGACTTGACGCCCAAAAATGTTATTTTTAGCCTTCTATTATGTGAAAACACTTAAACTTAACCCGACCAATGCTCACCGAGAAATTAAAAGATCAGTTTTCGCACCATGTGGCCGTTGCTTTCCAGCAGGTTTATCCTGACAAGTATAAGGACGTGGGCGATGAACAGGTATTCTCGCCTGACTATGTGAGAGATAGCCTCGAGAAGCCGAAAGACCCGCGAATGGGGCGCTTTGCCTTCCCTGTTTTCCGATTCTCCAAACTGCTGGCTGAGAAACCAGATCAGATCGCCAAGAGAGTCGTCGAAGTAGCAGGAGCTATTATCGAAGAGAGCGACAGCGAAGAGTTGCTGAAAGTGGAGTCTGCCGGTGGATTCATAAACGCGCGGGTTGATTTTGCCCCGGAGGCCGCGGAAACCCTGAAGACAGTGATTTCCGATGACAGATCTTATGGGTCATCGAGTGAGGGAGAGGGCCGCAAAATACTGGTTGAGTACAGTTCCCCGAACATAGCGAAGCCATTTGGGATTGGTCACTTGCGCACCACTATCTTAGGTAATTCTTTAAGGCGGATTTTCCGTAAATTGGGCTTTGATGCGATTGGAATCAACTATCTGGGAGACTGGGGTACCCAGTTCGGGAAGATGATTGTGGCCTACCAGAAATGGGGAGATGTCTCGGCCAAAGGGCAGGAAACGGTAACCAGTCTGGTGGACCTTTATGTACGTTTTCACCGTGAGTCCGAGGAAGACGACTCGCTCAACGATGAAGCCCGTCAGGCATTTAAGGACCTGGAGGATGGGGATACCCGGACGGCCCAGCTCTGGGAGAACTTCAGGACGATATCGCTTGCGGAATTTCAGCGAGTTTACGGCCTTATGGGAATTGAATTCGACTGGATCACCGGAGAGGCCTTCCTCAATGACAAGATGGAGCCGATTATCGAACGGCTAAGGAAAGCCAATTTGACTTCGGTATCCGAAGGTGCCCTTGTCGTTGACCTGCACGATCCACAGTTGCCTCCGTGTCTGCTGAGGAAGGCCGATGGTGCCACTCTTTATGCTACGCGCGACATTACCGGCCTGTTGTACCGCTGGGAGAAATACCGGTTTGACCAGGCCCTCTACGTAGTTGGCTCGGCTCAATCGGATCACTTTAAGCAAGTTTTCAAGGTTGTGGCGATGCTCGAGGAGGCCGAGGGCATCAAGGCCGGTGAGGGCACGGCTTCCCGGGCCCGGCATGTCGATTTCGGATGGGTTAAATTCGGCGAAAAGATAATGGCCACCCGGACGGGTAATATTGTTCTTCTGGAGGACGTTGTTAAGCGAGCAGTCGAATTGGCCGGGGAGAAGATACGGGAAAAGAACCCGGCATTACCTGACATGGATAAAACGGCGGTGATGATCGGAGTAGGGGCGGTTATATTTTCGCAGTTGTCGGTCAGACGGCAAAAGGATGTCGTGTTCGACTGGGATGAGGTGCTTAACTTCGAGGGTGAAACCGGGCCTTACCTTCAGTATACACATGCCAGGCTTTCCTCATTGTTAAGAAACTACGAGGGCGATATTACCGTGGACGTGGACGTAAGCCTGCTCGATAAGGAAGAAGAGCATCGAGTGATTGAGTTGCTGGCCGATTTTCCTCAGGCTGTACAGGATGCGGCCAGAAGCTACGAGCCGAACTACATTTCAACTCATCTTTTGAAACTGGCCGGTGCTTTTAACAAGCTCTATCAGCGTAAGCTCGATGATGGCAGGATAGACAAGATAATTTCCGCCGACAGTGCCCGCAGCGCGGCCAGGATGGCCCTGGTCAAATCGGTTCAAACCGTGATAGGCGAGGGTTTGTACCTGCTGGGCATTCAGGCTCCCGAGGAGAT
>CP070756.1:305155-310498 GCA_020348905.1 Candidatus Zixiibacteriota bacterium | reverse complement strand
GTCACGAATCACCTCGTAGTGGTCGAAATCCAGTTCGATATTGTCACGACCCCAGGTTATCTGGATGGACTGAATTAACGGCAAAGCGGTAGGATTGCGTGGCGAAACCGGGATTGAACTCGGAGCGCCAAACCGCAATTCGCACGGAAGCGAGCTGTAACCCTTGAAGTTGACGGCCTGAGTGTAAAAAGCATACCACTGTCCTTCGTTCAGTTCCCCCACGGCGCCGCCTGTTTCAATCGCCGGTACATCAGCAGTGATCACATCCAACGGCGCACCTTCGGGATAACATGATATACGCACATATTCGACTATCGCCAGATCGACAGGCTCCCAGGCAAGGTACATTGACTGCCCGTCACCTACCTGCCCCAGCGATGTAGTCACCACCCGTGGTGGTATTTGATCGACGGTGTACGCCGTAGCCAGGGTCACTTTGACCATCGCCGTCATATAGTCGAAACTCATGTATACGGCACTGTCGGATGGCTCATGGATATGTGGCGAAGTCTCAAATTCACGAACCCAGATCGCGTCGTATCCCGCTTCGACAAAAGGGTAATAGTCACCGTCGCTGTTGGTGCCCCCATAGCCCTCTATGGCCGAGTAATCAGCGGCCAGTTGAATCCACAAATCGGAGTAGGCGGCGTCTTCGCCATGAAATATACCTGCGTTGTTGCCGTGGCCCAGATAGGCAATTCTGTCCATATTGATCATCAGTATGATATTGTCATCGCGTGCTACGGCGCCGTCAACATAGTGATATGAACCATGCATGCCCGATTCCCTGGAGTCGAAGGCGATAAAGATAAATGTCATTTCGGTTTCGACTTCGGCCAGAGCTCGCGCAATTTCGAGCAGGCCGGCGGTACCCGAGCCGTTATCATCAGCGCCGGGACTGTTGGGGAAGGCGTCATAATGGCCGCCGATTATAATTTGTTGGTCGGGGAAAACCGTCCCAACCCTGCAGGCAATCACGTTGTAGCTCTCACAGGCGTTAGAATCCGGCAACTGGTAGCCGGTGAAGGTATCGATGACAACCGAATCGTAACCAAACTCGTCGAACTTAGTGGCAATCCAATCACGCGCTTTCCGACTGGAATCGGTGCCGGTGACACGGCTCTGAAAATCCTGCAACCGCATCACGTAGGATTCAAGACTGTCAAGCTCGATTTCATCCATCAATTCAACCAGACCGTCAATGGCTGTTAAATCCGGATCGGGGTTGAAATCCAGGGTGAGCCGCTGATCTGCATCTTGTATTGATTTGTCCGGTCGTTCAAATACCTCCGCCTGCCCTCCGACCAGGATGGTGGCAGAAAAGCACAAAGCAAGAACGGCTGTGATAAGTTGCTTCTTCATCTTATATCCTCCTGAACTTACGAATGATCTGATCATCTATTTCAGACTGCTCTGAGGAAGCCCTACTTGAGCAGTAGCATCTTTCGAGTCTCGCTGGCGTCCCCGGTCTGCAACCGGTAAAGGTATATGCCCGTTGCAACCCTGGTGCCATCGTCGCCGGTTCCGTCCCACCTGGCGATATGGGTACCGGCCGCCTTACTCTCGTTTACCAGGGTCGCCACCCGCCGTCCCAGGATATTGAGAATAGACAATGTCACGTGTCCTTTCTGCGGAATGGTGTAGATAATATCCGTGGCGGGATTAAACGGGTTCGGGTAATTCTGCGACAACTCCAGCGTCCGCGGCAAGCTCTGTGTGGCCGCCGTCGGTCCCACGCCGGTCGTATAACCGAGCAGGTCGTCGACCGCCTGCCTTAAGGCGGCGATGGCGGCGTCTCGCTCAAAAAACGACAGCGGGATATTGAAGAACACATAGGGGTTGTCTGATTCAAGACAGCGCCACGCTACCGGCTCATCTTCCCAGGCTGAGGCCTCATCTCGAGAATGATATGTATAAATTACTTCCGGCTCCTCGGAGCGAAGATCGCAATACGAAACCGAAGGGATACCGGTTGCCCACAAGACGGGATAGTCACAGGCCCGGGAGTGTGCGACGGTGGCGCTCGAATCCCACATCAGTTGTGGGTAATCTGAGGTTAAGCTGTGTGCTCCCACCATGCTGGTTTGGATGCGGGTATTCAGAAAGTAGATGTACGTTGGGGTGAGCCAATGCCGGTCGATGTGAAACAGGTTATGATAAGCATCGTCGTATGATTCACCGCCTTCATAGTCCGTTGAAGCCAGCATGTTCAAGGTATGACCCCAGCGCCCGAAAACGATGACTTTACCGCCCATAGCCATGTAATAAGCAAGGGTATCGAGTATCCCTCCGGACGGCGGAGACATGCCGATATCGTCTCTGGTGGCGCATTCGGCCGCGATTACGACCAGGCTGTAATTGACCAGGTCAAACAGGTCCGTGTGAGAAGTATCCTGTGGGTTGAGCCATGAGATGGTATCTGACAGGTAATCATAATCATATGGCGAGAGCGCCTCACGCATGAAAACACCCGTCTCAGCTTCGTCGACCATATCTGAGTACCAATAGGTGGACCGGTTTATAGCCAAAATCCTGTCCGGCTGCAGCGCGGCGGCTCTCATATACACCGGGGGTACCGACATAGTGTCGGTTGCATCGCCGTCGTCATCAACGGCCACGACCCGATAGGCATGTACGTCGGTACCCACTTCGCCGTCGTCGATGTACGAAGTATCGACTACTTCGGCGATGATGGATCCATCCCTGATGACCGCACAGTGGGAGAATGTCAAATCGCTGGGATCATACGTCCATGAAATTCGAACAGCTTCAGGCAGCGGTGAAGCCGTTATGTTCAAAGGGCGGGCAATCTGGGTACTGGGAGTACCATAGGTATGATCGTAGCTGAACGACGTAAGGCCGTCATAATCGTAGGCTCGAATACGGAAATAGTAGCCCTTATCTTCAATCAGACCTTCGATCAACAGGCTGGTATCCGGCGGCTCGATCTGGAAAGTAGTCTCATCCAGGGGGTTATCTGTGCGGCGACACAGCAGCGTGTAATAATCGATATTGACTGGATCAAGATATTGCCAGTTCACAATCAATGACTGACCGTCGTTGGGATCCTGAACCGAAGTAAAATTGACCTGGGGGAGGTAGCCGGTGGCAGTATATACGGTAGCCAGAGTTGCCTGGACAATTTGTGTCATGTAGCCGAAATCCATATAGCTGGTGCTGTCGTGGGAAGAATGGTAATAACTTGAGAATACATTTTCGATGACAAAGCAGATGTCGAATCCGGCCTGCTGGAAAGGATAGTGGTCGGACCCCCCGCCCGTCCCGAGTAAAATTCCCGACAGCCCGGTGTATAACCGGGCCATCTGATCCCAGATTTTGGCGTACGCGTCTATCGGTCCGTAATGCACGTCGGCCAGGACATCGTTCCCTTCGGCCCCGATCATATCCATGTTCTGCATGTAGACTATCTGCTCACCGTTAGCCAGGGCCTCGTGGACATAATGGCAAGCGCCGTCCAGACTCCATTCTTCGGAGTCAAAGGCAACGAAAACCAGAGTCATCGACAGATCGACATCTCTTAACACCCGGGCAAGTTCCAGCACGCCGGCTACGCCGGAACCGTTGTCGTCAGCTCCGGGAGACGCGACCACGGCATCGAAATGGGCCCCGACGATAATATGTTTCTGGGGATACAGAACCCCCGGCTTGTAGGCAATCACGTTGTTGCAGTATGTAGCTTCATTCTGGCTGGAATACGCTACAAATGGATCCAGTATTACCGAGTCGTAGCCGAGCCCTGCGAATTTGTTATAAACCCAGTCCCTGGCGGCGGCGTTTGTGCCCGTACCGGGTTCGCGATATGGATAAGACTGCAGTGAGCACACGTACGAGTACAGCGAATCCTGATTGACCGCGTCGACCAACTCCTGCAGCGTACCATCGATAGGAATCGCCGAAAACGACACCTCGGACTCCGGATAATACGCAATCGTCAAATGTTCGTTGCCGATTTCAAGAAGTTCGCTCCGGTTGGCGGGATCGGAAAGAGAAACGGGATCAACGCGGAGCAAGCGTACCCCGTCAGCAGCATACATTACCTCAAAACGTTCTGCATTTTTCGAGTCGCGCCGCCTGTCCAGAGCCAGCTCATTGCGCCGAACATCGGAGGCCAGCAGTGCGATATCAAGACCGGCTTGTCGAAGCAGGTTCGACTGCTCACCGTCTGCCAGAACCAGGTAGCCGCCGTCCACCCACAGCAGAGCCTCAACCCCCATCGCTCTTAAATATTGTGCATCTGCGTAGCTGTGGAGGGTTACTTTGTATAGATCATCAGCCGCACCGGAGCTGACCAGAAGCAAACCCAGAACGGCGATTATCACCAGTTGTTTCATCTTTATTCCTCCTGAGTTAGCATAAAGACGACCGGCTTGTCTATTTGTCCAAATTCATGTTGGAGTAAGGCAATGGCCCCGGCGGATGTTTGCGGACTAAATTGGTCGGAATTTCTGCCGATCGGCCCGGAACCGGTGTGAGGAGTGACTTAAGCTGAACTACTTGAGCAGCAGCATCTTCTTTGACAGCACTCGCTCGCCGGCCTGAAGCCGATAGAGGTAAATCCCCGTTGCCACGTGGTTTCCGTAATCGTCGGTACCGTCCCAACGAACGCGATAAGTTCCGGCCGGTTGATCGGTATCGACCAATGTTGTTACACGTCGTCCAAGTACGTTGTACACTGACAGCGTTACATGTGACCTTTGCGGCAGCGAGTAGACCATTTCCGTCGTTGGGTTGAACGGGTTAGGATAATTCTGATTTAACGTTACCGCACGCGGTAGAACTTCGCGTGCAATCGGTTCTTCTATATCAGTGGTGTAATCAAGCAGGTCATCAACGGCTTGCCGAAGAGCGGCTTTTGCTGCTTCACGTTCAAAGAAAGACAGTGGGATGTCGAAATAAACGTACTGGCAATCTGGTCCTAGGTGCCTCCACGCCACCGGCTTGCCTTCGTTGTTCAGATCGTCATGACGGGAGTCATAAGTATACATCACACTGGCTTCACCCGGCAGCATATTGATGAACGAGGCGTAAGGAATGCCTTCAACATCTTCACCGGTATGCCCCACCGTGGCCAGCGAATCCCACGCCAGAGTGGGATAATCAGCATCATTACTTTCCGTTCCCACCAGGTCGCATCTGAAAACATATTCCGGGTAGTAGGGACCCTCCGAATAGGTGCGGACCCGATACTCAATGTCAAACACATTACGGTAAGCGTCATTGAAAGAGTGAACGTCGGCAAGGTAGTCAACGGTGTCGGTCGGACCAATACTTCCCCAGCGGCCAAAGAGAATGGCCTTTCCTCCCAGCGACATGTAATACACC
>CP070756.1:298039-305055 GCA_020348905.1 Candidatus Zixiibacteriota bacterium | reverse complement strand
CGCTGTGCGGGGAGAATTCCCTTGACTTTTGGCCGGCTTAAGCCATAATTGGGCACGGAAAATGCGCCCATAGCTCAATTGGATAGAGCGTCTGACTACGGATCAGAAGGTTGGGGGTTCGACTCCTCCTGGGCGTATTTTTTTTGCTCTCGCCTGAAGCCGATCTAAGGTGTTGAATTTATCAGCACGATCGAGGTATATTCTACAAAAGGAGATAAGAGATGTCCGGAGCAGCAGGGGGAGCAGCAGCCGCGGCCGCCGCAGCCGCAGCCAGGGCGGCTCGAATGAGACAGGAGGAAGAAGACATGACCGGATACAATGCCAGCGATCTTGAAGGCTGGGAATTCAAGATCGTAAGATCTAATACAAGGAAATTCAAGAATCGCGAGGCGGTTCGGCAGTTATGCGAAGAGGAGGCGCCGGCGGGATGGGAGATGCTGGAGAAGTTCGATGACAGTCGCATCCGATTCAAAAGAAAGATCGAACACCGGACCCGCGACCAGCATCTTCAAATCGACCCCTATCGCTCGGAGGTTGGCATTGGCCAGGGCCAAATGGTCACGCTTATCCTGGGGGCTATTGTCTTACTGGGTGGTCTGGTAATTTGGCTGGCCACGATGGCCAAACAGTAGTGCTCTTTTCACTGGATATAAGGCGGGGAGAATTATTCAAGTAATAAAAGCTGCGACGCGTCTGGCAATCTCAAAGTTTTTGAACGGTTTGGATATGTAACCGTCCGCACCTGACTCAATTACGTCGTGCTTGTCATATTTGTGGCTCCTGCCGGTGATGATAAACACCGGAATACGAGGGTTCTTTTCCTTTATCGCTTTGAGAAGCTCCAGTCCGTTCATGCCGGGCATTTCGATGTCAGAGATGACCAGCCCTATTTTGTCCGGATCAAACACCTCCAGGGCCTGCTCGCTGCTCTCTGCTTCAATTGACCGATAACCTTCGCGCTCCACAATTTTCTTAAGCAGCTTACGAATCATGGGATCATCGTCAACGATCAGTATGGCTTTCATTCCGTGCTCAATGACGTGCTGGACCTTGGTCAACAGTATCTTCGGATCCACCGGCTTGACGATAAAATCCCGGGCTCCCAGCTCGATACTGCGAACGACCGAATCCCGATCATGATGCGAGGATGCGATCACGATCGGAATCTTGTTGTAGCGGGGATTAGATTGTACATATTCCAGAAACTGAAAACCGTCCATACCGGACATATACAGAGCACAGATAATCAGATCGAACAGGCTGCGACTGTTAAGCTCATTGATTGCCGAGCGCCTCGAATTCGCGATCGTGACATCGTATTCGGCCGCTGTCAGGGTTGTCTTTATTACCTTCAGTGTGGCCGGGTCATCTTCGACCAATAAAACTTTCATGTTGCCTAACCTTCGTGCTGGGCACAAATCGGACCTTTTCGTGTCGACCTGCGATACGAAAAACAACCGCGATCGTGCCTCCCATACCCATATAATCGGCCAAAAGCCGTTCTGGCTTAGCCTTACCGGAGAAGAATAGACGAAGGCCGGTGGTAAAAAATTGAACAGTGTCGCAGGGGTGTTCCCCGGATGAGGGCAGTGTGATGAAACCCGATTATGGAATAGCCTGGAGGGAAACGATGCGTCGGTCACTGACATGCGGCCGGCGCCGGCCCCCCATTCATAATGAAATTAACCAGTTGAACCAGATCTTCAATGTCGATTGGCCTCTCACCGTCGACATCAGCCTCATCGGAGCAAGGTGGCCCCGGCTGGCCGTGGAAGGACCAGTCAATGAAACGAATGACATCATTTATGTCGATGTTGCCGTCATGATTAACGTCGCCACGGTTGAGGCAACAGTACTCTCCCACCCTCACAGACCCCGGCTTGCAGGCGACAGTATAATCGGCGATATCGCCAAAGTAGGTTGGCTCGAACTCCTCGTAACCATCGGTCCAGATCGTGGTCTCCTGCCCCACAGTCGCAGTATCGGGTATCGTGAAGAACAGCTTTGCCACCGGACCCTGGCCGGGCTCAAGATCGGGTGAAGTACCGTTTTCTGAAGTGATCAGTTTGAGTGTTACTCGTTTATTCCACCAGGGGTCGTAGTTCGAGTAATCCTGCACCTCGAAATACTCAGTCCGGCAACCGACCGTTGAGCAGGAATCATAGATCATACCGAATCCGTTATCGAATTCCACGGGTATGCGCAGGTATTGAACCGGCGCCGTATTGTTGGCCGTTATGACGATCTCGACCTGAGCGCCCGGCATCGCGGCGCCAGCTGATGCTTCAACGGTGTCAGACAGAGCGATTATATAAGTCTCTTTTGTCCAGGCGCGTACTTCTCCCCCACCGAGGTCAACCTGAAGGCTCACGTCATACAACCCACGCTGCTGATAAGTGTGAGGCGAAGGTGTCCTCACAAAGGCTGAATCACCGTCGCCAAAATCCCACGTCCACGACTGTACATCCATGGACGACATGGCGTCAAAATTGACTTCGAATGGCTGCCAGCCAATGGTCGTGTCGGCCCAGAATATGAAACCCGGTAGTTCATAATCAACAAAGCAGGCTCCCTCACCTACCCGGTTACAGCGGTAAGGGATATAGAAGTACCCGTTGTCGCCCCAGTCATCCCCCCAGGAGTTCTTCACGATCCAGACGCCTTCCCCCTCATAATCATCGTCCCAGCCGATAATGACCACAGAATGATTGGTGAATCCTGGCTCACAGGCGTTAAAAACTCCTCCGGCGTAGGCTCTCAGAGCGTCAGTAGCGGTGATACCAACCGAGACCGGTCCGTATTGCATTATGGCCCGCTTGACCGAATCAGGCTGTGGAACCTGGTTAGCTCTATCGACAAAATACCACCCTTGAATCCAGTAATCGTGAGGATACGGGCAGTCCGCGCATTCCAGATCAGCGGCGGCATATCTGAAGTGACGTTCCAGGACAGCTCCACTTTCACCGCACTCATCCGGTCTATCCTGATGATAGTCATGGGCAAACCACCCGCCTCCGCAGCCCCAGGCGTTAGTGTTGCAGCTGACAAGCCATTGCTCGGAGAGATCAACGGTAATTCCGTCTCTGATTCTAATTACCGACTCCATCACGCCTACCGTTGCGAAAGCCCAGCAACTCCCGCAGCCTTCCTGATTTGTTACCGGAGTGACGCCGTCGAATTCACGCCAGTCCCACCTTGAAGGGATTTCCACCTCGGCTGCGAATTCGGCTTTCGGAGTAGAAGTGGGATAAGTTTCCGGCTTCTTCAGCCCGCACATTTGATCGAGCGTGTATTTCGAGTTGGATGCACAGAGGCCGACCTCAAAGGTCCAGCCCTCGCTTCTGCCCCTTTCGCGCAAGGCCTCAATATCGTCTTGCGTCAACTGCCCCCAGGCGGGAATGGTGCCGACCATAACTGCTGATACTAGTACCGGAAGTGTTAAGCGGCGCATGTTTTCTTCCTCTTGTGCCGGGCAGTCCAATAGCCGTTCGCGCGAACCGAAAACATAATCGGCGTTTCTATTTTGTAGCTGGCCGGTTTGAAAGGCTGGTGAGGATTTAACCTTGAATCCGGCGAAGAACTGACCCGGCTCGGGTTGCGGTATCTAAATAGCAATATATAAAAAAATATACAATCGTCAACCGCCAATGGAAACGGGAGCGATGTAGCTTGATTTCAACCAAACCTGAAGACCGTTACTGCGGGTCGCGACGGTTGCGCCGACGGCTGAAGGATGCTCCGTAAGTCCATTTTACACAAAATATTAGACGCCACCACGAGCTTCTTCGGATCCGCCGAGCCATCTAAAGATTTGGCCCAACTAACCGATACTTGGGAAAAAGCACCGGAACGTCCGGTGACGCCCGTCAAGTATATGAAAGGATACTCGAGTTTATGTACCACATAACGAGAAACCGTTTGTCGAGCGATCGCGGTCTTAGTCTTCTCGAAGTTCTCATCAGTATGATAGTACTTGCGGTCGGTATCCTGGGACTGGCCCCGATGGTTGTTCTTTCTATCGAAGGTAATAGCATCTCACGGGATTTCGCTATCGCCTCCGAAATAGCCAAGAAACAGCTGGAAGAATTGGAGGCCGCAGGAGAATTATTGCCTGAGGACCCCGACTTACCAGCGGAAGGCGCGATGGTTGCCGATTCACTGATCAGCCTGACCGATACTCTCGGTTGTACGCGTCAGGTTCTCATCAGTCCGGTCGACGCCGTTAATCCCCCTACGCTCTGCAAAGTGGACGTAATAATCTCCTGGACCGATAAGGTTGGGGCGGCCAGGTCAACTCAACACTCCACCCTGATGATGAATAACTGAGGAGGGAACCTTGATTAAGATTAGTAACTGGACAAGAAGATACCTTGCCGGAGACGGCTTTACTCTTATAGAACTTCTCATAGCACTTCTCATTACGGCCGTTCTGGCAGCAGCAGCCTTTCAGTTCTATATCACCATGCAGCAGCAGGTAGTTACGCAGCAGGATATCTCGGACATGCAGCAGGTCAGCCGGTCATGTCTCCAGGAGATCGGTAAGGCGGTCCGCATGGCTGGTTATATGGCGCATACGCTTCCACCCGGGACCCTGGCTTACGAGATAAGCGGCGATTCGCTGACGGTAAATATGGGTTGTGACGACCCAACCTGCCCCGGCCTGGTACATTACGTGAGATTCTTCCTGCAGGAATACGACGGGGACGATTACGCTAAAGTTCCGTTCCGCCCGGACGGCATGTTGATATACAAGCTAATGAAGGAAACCGATGCCAGTATTGGTCCCGAAGTATACGCCGACCTGATCACCTCTATCACCTACACTCCCATCGGAACTTCAGAGCTGGCCATTACGCTGGAAGTCCAGACGGCCAAAGGGGACGAGTCATTTGAAACGAATAACGGTTTCAGGACATTTGTAAATACCGAAAGAGTCACGATGCGCAACGTCTCATTGTGAGGAGGAATCAAGTTGAAGAAGCAAATTGAGAACAGTGGTGGCGGGGCGCTCCTTATAACTCTGGGCATACTGCTGATGCTCACGATAGCAGCTGTTATGGCGGTCCATACGGCCCAGACTGATATCGAGCTTACTTTTAACCAGCTACACCGCGACCAGGCCTTTTACGTCGCCGAGGCAGGCTTGACGCAGGTCTTTATGGATCTTAACCAGAATAATCAATGGGATTCGGCTTACGTCAGCCAATCGTTTGAGCAGGGGGCCTACACCGTTGTGGTCCACCGTGAGATAGACGTCACCGACGCCGCCTACGACGATCTTTCGGATACCGTCGAGGTACGCTCAACCGGGATTGTGGAACAGGCTCATGCCAATCTCAGGGCGATAGTCGTGCCGGTACTGGAATACCCGTTCGTGTATGCCATGTACGGTGACAGCTACATTATTATGGATAACAACACCTGTACCGACTCTTATAATTCCGATTCTGCCGATTACGCCACCGAGCACGATGTCACCGAGGGCGACGTTGCTTCCAATGGGACGATCGACTTGATCCATACGGCTGAGGTCGGCGGGGACGTACTTTCTTCGCTGGATTCGGGCATAACAGTCGACGCCACCTCCACCGTCTACCAGAATGTAACCGATGACGTCGAGCCGTTTGTGCTTGACCCTATCCCGACCGAAACGTTCGATTATTATTCCGATCCTGCCAATAACAACAACTCGCTTATAAGTAGCGATATGTTTGATTGGGCTGACCCCAACAAACTTACCCTCGATTTGTCCGATACCCTGACGCTGACCAGCGGGGTCTACTATTTCACCGATCTGGTTCTGAATGCCAATTCCTGTCTCCTGTTGGCCGATGGGGCCGAAGTCACCATATACATGACCGGGACGCTGAGTCTGGATAACAATACTTCTATCAACATTACCCAGAATCCCGCCGATTTGGTGATTTACTCAAGCGGGACGGTTACAACGGTAGGCAACGACACTGAGGTCCACGCGGCCTTTTTTGGCCCGGAGGCCGACGTCACACTCGATAACAGTTGCGATTGGTACGGGTCATTGATAACCAATTCGGCCACTCTGGTGAATACCGGATGCGTTCACTATGACGAGGCTCTGGCCGGGAAGGCGAGCCGTACTACCGGCGAGATGAAAATGATTGCCTGGGAAGAACAATAGCATCCGATTGCGGAATGGATGATAAGAATTTTTGACCGGACGTAAATAAAGTAACATGCGTGAACTATGACGTGCCAACGGGGGCTGATCAGCCTTGATGAGCATTCAGCGTGTTGCAGCAGAAAATGTTGTAATTTAGAGGAGTGCTAATTGTGAAGAAGGGGCAAAAAAACGAGCGCGGCGGTGCCTTGCTGGTCACCCTGGCCGTTATGATAATGCTTACCATCGCGGCCATCATGGCCGTCAATACGGCCCAAACCGATATGGACCTGTCATTCAACCGGCTGCACTCGGATCAGGCTTTTTATGTCGCCGAGGCCGGCCTGATGACAGCCTTTGCTGAACTTAATAAAGACAACGACTGGAACGACGGCTATTCCAACGAGATCTTTGAGAACGGTACCTTCTCGGTCGCCGTGATAGATAGTTTTGTCGAGGTCGCTCTGTTTGACACGATAATTCTTCGGGCGGCGGGGTCGATCATGGACGCCAACGCCAATGTAGAGGCAATGGTTGTTCCTGAGTACTTTCACCCCTTCGAGTATGCTGTCTACGCCGACATCAATCTGTCGATGGATCAGAATACCTGGACCGACTCGTATAACTCTGACCTCGGTACCTACGATGCTACGGCTGACTCGGTTGATGGTGACCTGGCCTCGAACGGGACGATGGTCATTGACCACACCGCTATCGTAGGAGGCGACGTTTCTACCTCCCTGGACGGAGGGATTTCAGTCTGCGCCACGTGTACCGTATACGGAGATACCGCCACCAATATCGATCCTTATACCTTCCCCACCATTCCCGATTCAGTCTATGATTGGGCTCAACTCAACACCGCCGCGCCGGGTGGTCT
>CP070756.1:283827-297939 GCA_020348905.1 Candidatus Zixiibacteriota bacterium | reverse complement strand
GGCGGGTTCGAAGACGGACCCGCCCTACAGGTTCAAGACGAATTGTGCCGGGGAATGTTTCAGCAAGGTCAAGGCTCACGGCATGCGTTTGGCGACCCGGCGCAGAAAATTGAGTTTGCTCCGCTGTTTGCGTTTGGTGCGGTCCGGGATTGAGTCATAGTAGTCCTCCACCCGTTTTGCGGCTCTGATAGCCAATTCGTCCATATCGAGTTTGTCATAGCACCGGTTGAGACTATAATCGCACTCGACCAGGTTAAAGTAGTTGCCGGGTGACTTGGCCAGCCTGGTACGCAGCGATGTGTACGTCTCCGCGGCCAGATGATACTGCTTCTTCTCGAAATAGGCCCGGGCCAGCGGCCATAGAAACAGCTTTCCGTCGGGAAACAGGGCCAACTGTTCACGGCAGGCGGTAATTACTGAATCGTATCGCCCCATGTCCAGCCAAATCCAGATCAGGGCGTTGCGGGCAATGTCATGTGACAGCGACGATGAATCAGCGGCCAGGTACAACTCCTCGATACCCTTCTCCTTGTCGTTTTTGAAAACGCCGATCCAGCGAAGGATACCGGCCTTGGCCGATTTCCAGTAATGGTACATCCCCAGTCCCCCGTAAAGATCATACAGGGTGCTGTCGAGCCTGAGGCCGTCCTCGTACGACGACTTCCCCCGGAAGGCATGCTTGAGCGCCGAGGTAAAGGACCCAAATCGCGACTCCCATAGCGATCGATAGGCGTGAGCGTGGCCCTCGCAGAGTTTCATCCAGGCGGCCTCCCTGGCGCGAGTGCTATCGATGCGGTCTGCGGCCAGCGCGAAGACATCATTTATCAGCCGCTTAAATTCCTCGGTGTGAAGTTCCTGCTCGGCATCGGTCATCTGACCCAGGTAAACGGCGGCCTTGTACAGATACCCGATGGGATCGGATGAATCGCCATCGATAAGCGAGTCAAGGCTGGCGTGGGCCGACTCGAACCGGTCATTGAGCAGGTGTTCCTGAGCCGTCAGCAGTACCTGCCTTTTGTCGCTGGTCAGGTAGGAATCGGCTGGAGTCACCGCAACCGGTAACGCCAATAAGGGGCAGATTAAGGCGATGATCACCTTACCACGCACCGGTAACCTGTGGAAAATAGAACGCATCCACGGCAAGAATAACCAGCCGTGGGCGGAAGGCAATAATAAAACGCGGGGGTTATATGGCGGCCAGGCCCGGGACAAAATCAAGAAGATCGATGTCGCGCTCGGTCGAGGCGGCGATGACAATCAGTGACCCAATCCGATGAAAGACCAACCGGCAGCCGCGACAGTTGTGATCGAAGAATGCCAGGTTATTTCGCACGACCCGGGTTTCCTCGAGGTCGGACGAGATCTCATACTGGTCGTCGGGCACGAAAAACACCGACACCAGTTTATCACCCTTTTTGTAGACCATGTGGCTCATGGTAGCGTCCATAAGCTGCTCGTTCTTGCCGCCGAGCAGGTCGAATTGCAGTACTCTGTCTGAAACAGTGTAAAGGTGATCCTGTTCGATGGTGCGAAGCAACTGTTGAGTGACAGGCCCGTTCTGATAGGCATCAATGTTCTTGGTAACGTCCCAGTGGGCGCGCTCCAACGGGATATAGAGGTCGTCGTGGCGATAAAAGGCGGCTACGAGAAAGCTGGCTCCAATTAGTATGACCAGCGACGCCGCCGCGACCAGCGTCCTGGTCGTGAGCCTAAAAAAACGCGTTTCTCGCTTGGTTGGGCTCTCCCGGTCGATCTCGTCGAGCTGAGAGATAATCTTGGCCCTTAATTCCTCAACCCTTGGATTGTGGGTCGGGGTCTGGATCTTTTCGTTGATGAAGTCCTGAACCGACTGTTCCAGACGGTAAACCTCGAAACAATCCCGGCAGTTATCGAGGTGTTCTTTCACCTGCTGGGCGTCGATTTCAGAAGCTTCCCTGTCAATTATATCGTAGAGTAGATCGAGGGCGTCCTGACAGTTCATTTTGCTTTATCCTTGACGTAGCCGTTCTTGATTGCGTACTCGAACAGTTCTTTCTGTAGTAATTTCCGACCCCGATGTAACCGCGATTTTACCGTTCCCAACTGTAAATCGGCAATGTCTGCGATTTCCTGATACGAGAAGCCTTCAATAAACGACAGCACCACTACCAGGCGAAAATCATCGGGCAGGTTTTCAATAGCCTTCTTTACATCATCATCAAATATCTTGCTGAAGAGATGCCTTTCGGGATTGTCGGCGGACTCGACGCTGGCCAACTGGCCGTAGAGGAAATTGTCGTCGATCTCATCAACGTTGACAGCCATCGGCGACCGCGACTTGGAGCGGTAGTCGTTGATGAAGATGTTGGTCATGATCTTGAACAACCATGCCCGACAATTTGAGCCCGGTTCGAACTTGTCCCAGAAACGATATGCTTTTACAAACGTTTCCTGGACCAGATCCTCAGCATCACCTTCATTCCGGGTCATGCGCAGGGCTGTGCGAAGCAGCGCATCCATGTGCGGCAGAGCTTCCGCTTCGAAAGCTCTTCGTTTCGCCAGCTCGTCTTTTTTCCGGTCGGCCATACGTATGAAACCTCAGCTACCGCGACCGGACAACATGACCTACACTTATAGATTGAAACAGATTAGCCGGTCGCGATGTTCCCCCCGCACCGAGAAATGGGAAGAATCGTCGCAGTCTGTTAGCCCTTGGTCGGCGCGGAGATATGGACACCCACCCTGTCTGTGTGCCTGTGAGTATAATATATCCGCAGTCGCCGATTCACAAGGCTTTTCGCCGAAAAACACCACAAAAATAGTCCCAAAAGGATCCATCCTCTGTGCCACACTGGAGAACTTACGACTGTTTAAGATGTTATGTCTGGCATGGGTCAGTATCATGTAATATACGACGATAATTGTCCTTTGTGTCTCGCAGCGATCGGGCAGGTCAGGCAACTGGATCGCCTGGGTCTGGTCAACCTGGTTGCGCTGTCCGATGTTACCGGTCGCGCCGCATCCGCGCTACCCGCCCACCGGAAACTACTGGAGCAAATGCACCTGGTGACTCCGGAGGGAAGGGTCTACCGGGGTGCCGATGCGGTTGGCGTGCTGGCGCGAGTTCTGCCGAAGTCCCGATACATCGGCAACTTCATCCTGCTTCCGGGTGTGCGCCAGCTTGCTCGAATTATATACCGGCTCATAGCACGGCATCGTCTGAGTGTTTCAAGATTGTGCTCACTCAACTGAGCCTATTCGCTAATGCCGTTAGTATGCGATGCGATGGATGAAAGTCCCGCGTCAGCCCACAATCTTCAACCGGGCGTATTTGACCATGATCTTCTTTTTGCCCACCCCGGTAAACATAATCTCGAGGGTGAGCGATTCACCGAACCCCTCGGCACCAATGATTTTACCCCGCCCGAAAGTGGGGTGCTGAACAATCCGGCCCACGGTCATGATTTCCGAATCCTCAAAGTCATAGTGAACGCCCGAGGGGCTAGTGGCACGCCGGCGCCCTGCGGGGGATTCACCCCGTGTTCCGAAAGCGCCGGTATCGAATTCGAAGCGTCGGCGGCTTCGCAACTCATGGCACTCAACCAGATTTTCAGGGATTTCTTTGATAAAGCGCGACGGTATTGATTCCACCTCCCCAAAACGGTGACGGGTGGTGGCGCTGGAGAGAATCAGTTTCTTTTTGGCCCTGGTGGCGCCCACGTAGAAAAGACGCCGCTCCTCCTCCAGTTCCATCGGTTCGGCGACTGCCCGGCCCAGCGGAAACAGGCCCTCTTCGAGGCCAACCATAAAGACAATCTCAAACTCCAACCCCTTGGCGGAATGCAGACTCATCAGGGTGAGCTTGTCTTCTATCTCGCGGTAGCTGTCAAGGTCGGTGAAGAGTGATATCTCGGCGAGGTAATTCTCAAGCGTGGCTTCCCCATTGTGACTGGCATACTCCGCCATGCCTTCGATAAAAGCCTCGACGTTTTCGATTTTCGTTTGCGCCACGATTTCATCTTCCTGACGAAGTTCATCCAGAAAGCGCAGGTCCTCAACCAGGTCCTGGGCCAGAATATCAATTGGAACGGACTCTCTCTTTTGGCGGTAGATTTCGATAAGTTCAACAAACGGCTTGACGCGTTTCGCGCGCGCGAACAGTTCGGGAAAATCGTCCAGTTTCAGTAGTATCTCGTACGCGGAAACACTTTCGCGGGCAGCCAGCGAAAGGAGACCCTCGAGAGATTTCGCACCAACTCCTCTCCTGGGATAGTTGATTATACGCTGAAAAGAAACATCGTCCTTGATATTGACAATCAACTTCAGGTACGCCAGCAGGTCTTTGATTTCCTTGCGCTGGTAGAAGGCAATACCGCCGACTATCTGGTAAGGTATGTTGTCCCGCCTGAGATGCTCCTCGAAAGCGCGCGACTGGGCGTTGGTGCGATACAGAATCGACATCTCTTTAAGATTGCTGCCGTTGCGTTCATTCTTGAGAAAATCGACTACGGCCACGGCTTCTTCCTCGGCCGAGTCCACCAGCAGAAGCTGCAGTTTCTCGCCGCCTTTGATATCCGTCCAGAGTTTTTTGGCCTTGCGGGCCTCGTTGTTTTCGATGACGCTCGAAGCAGCATCCAAAATGATCGAGGTGGAGCGGTAGTTTTGCTCCAGCTTTATGATTTTGGCACCGGGGAAATCTTTCTCGAACTCGAGGATATTACGAATATCCGCCCCACGCCAGCCATAGATGGACTGGTCTTCATCTCCAACGACACAGATATTCTGATGGTCACCAAGCAGGTGCTTCAGCAGAAGATATTGTACGTGATTGGTGTCCTGATATTCGTCAACGAGTAGATACTGAAACCTCTGGCGGTACCTGCCGCCAATCTCCCTGTTGTTTTTCAACAGCGTGACGCTGTTAAACAACAGGTCATCGAAGTCCATAGCGTTGCATTCGCGCAGCCTTTTCTGGTACAATGAGTAGATGTCGGCAGTGGCCTTCTCGAAATAGCCGCTGGCGCTTGCAGCGTATGTTTCAGCACCGACCATCCGGTTCTTGGCATTGGAGATTTTTCTCAACTGTGCTTTAGGGGAAAACTGGCTACCCGCCAGGCCGAGTTGCTTGATACAATTTTTGGCCAGAGTTTCCGAGTCGCTTTCGTCAAAGATGGTGTAGTTATTATCGTAGCCCAGGGCGCCGCCTTCCCGCCTTAAGAAACGGGCGCAAAACGAGTGAAAAGTGGAAACGTTCAGCGCGGATATTTCTCCACCGAGGAGTCTCCACACACGCTCTTTCATTTCGCCGGCGGCCTTGTTGGTGAAGGTCACGGCGAGTATCTGGTAAGGTTCGGCCAGACGCTGCTGAAGGATATAAGCCAATCGTCGGGTAAGCACCCGGGTTTTGCCGGAACCGGCGCCCGCAATCACCAGCAACGGTCCGGCGGTAGTTGTCACCGCCTCATGCTGGTCCGGATTAAGGTCTTTCAGAAGTCTGCTCATATCGGTACCGATGAATATAAGGGCGGTGAAGCTTGACGCAATCGCTTTTGTCCGGCGTTCAGACGCTACCGGGCCAGCCGATTCAATGCAAATAGAAAGGGCTGCTGAAATTGATCAGCAGCCCGCGAATCTTCAACCACAGTGCTGACGGTTCAGCTCTGAACTTCGGCCTGATAGACGGAAACGCGTTTGCCGCTTCGGCCGACTCGCTCGAACTTGACCAGGCCGCTTATTTTCGCAAAGAGGGTGTAATCCTTACCAACACCCACGTTCAGGCCCGCCCTGATAGGGGTGCCGCACTGGCGGACGAGAATCGAGCCCGCACTCACCATCTGGCCACCAAAAACTTTGGTTCCTCTGCGCTGGCCGTGTGAGTCGCGACCGTTCTTGGATGATCCTACACCTTTTTTATGTGCCATTATATTTCTCTCCGATTTTTCCTTATCTATTTCGGCCGATAAACGTCGGCCCAAGAGCCTTCAATTATAAGAAATACAGCCTAAAATGCAACGAAAAATTGTAAGTTTTTAATTTTCAATCTCTTACGCCACAAAGCCCCGGATGGGTTTCAAAGAAAACAGCCGGATTTTGTTCCGGCTGTTTCCCGCCTCATCCCGGTGGGCCATGAAGACTATTTGGCAACTTTCTCCTGTTGAGATTCCTTGTTGCCGTTGAATGTAAAGATCAGCTTTTCATCGCTGGCTCCGATGATCAGGTCGCAATCACCGGCGTACTGGCCACGAAGGATCTCTTCGGCCAGCGGGTCCTCAAGATACTTCTGCAGCGCCCGCTTCAGCGGTCGGGCGCCATAGGCAGGCTCGAAGCCTTTTTCCGTCAAGAAGTCCTTGGCCTCTTCGGTCAACTTGAAGCTGATGCCTTTCTCAGCCATCCGCTTGGCTATATCGGTCACGAGAATCTCAATAATCTCTTTGATGTGGCCCCGATCCAGGGCGTGGAAAATGATCGTTTCATCGATTCGGTTAAGAAGTTCCGGATTGAAAAGCTTCTTGAGCTCTTCCAGAATCCGCTTCTTCATCGTTTCGAACGATCCGTCCACAGCGTCAGAATCGAATCCCACTGTTTTCGCATCACGAATCTGACGGGTCCCGATATTGGACGTCATAATCAGCACCGTGTTGCGGAAATCGACCTTACGACCAAACGAGTCGGTCAGCGAGCCGTCATCCATCAACTGCAGCAGAATGTTGAATACGTCGGGATGGGCCTTTTCGATCTCATCGAGCAGAACCACTGAATAAGGTTTACGCCGGACCTTTTCGGTCAACTGACCACCTTCCTCGTACCCGACGTAGCCGGGAGGAGCTCCGATAAGGCGCGATACGGCGAATTTCTCCATATACTCGGACATGTCGATTCGAATGAGCGAATCGGCATCCTCGAAGAGGAAATTGGACAGCGTACGCGCCAATTCAGTCTTGCCAACTCCGGTAGGACCGAGGAAAATGAAGGTACCGATCGGACGACGGGGATCGGACAGTCCCGCCCGCGCCCGCCTGATGGACTGAGAGATAATTCTGATGGCGTCATCCTGCCCGACGATGGTCTTTCTCAACTCGTCTTCCATCCTGATCAGGCGCTTCGATTCGCTCTCTTCGAGACGGAACAGCGGGATACCGGTCATCTTGGCCAGAACCGTCGCCACATCATCGGCGGTCAGCACGACCTTTTCATTACTGCGCGACTCTTCCCAGTCTTTCTGCAGCTCGGCCAGCTTTTCCTTCTTCATTTTGATTTCGTCGCGAAGCTGGGCGGCCGTTTCGAAAGCCTGGTTCTTGACGGCTTTTTCCTTCTTCTCCTGAAGTTCGGTAACTTCGCTTTCAATGACGGCGAACTCTTCCGGCCGCGTATACGTTGCCAGGTGCGCCCGCGAACCGGCCTCGTCGATAAGGTCAATCGCTTTGTCGGGTTGAAACTTACCGGAAACGTAGCGATTGGACAGCTTCACCGCAGCCTCAATGGCTTCATCGGATATAATCAATTTATGATGTTCCTCGTACTTGGTGCGAAGTCCTTTGAGAAT
Organism: Candidatus Zixiibacteriota bacterium; assembly: GCA_020348905.1. Classification (GTDB taxonomy): domain Bacteria; phylum Zixibacteria; class MSB-5A5; order GN15; family FEB-12. The sequence continues at coordinate 290,417 of CP070756.1, read as the reverse complement.
TGCTATGGTGTCCTCTTCCGTCGGCGGATCCACCATCACGGTCTGGAAGCGGCGATCCAGGGCGCCATCCTTCTCGATATACTTGCGGTACTCGTTCATGGTGGTGGCGCCGATACACCGCAACTCGCCACGTGACAGCGACGGCTTAAAGATATTGGAGGCATCCAGTGAACCTTCGGCGCCGCCGGCGCCAACGATGGTATGAATCTCGTCAATGAATATGATGACGTCGCTGGCATTGATAATTTCGTTCATCACCGCTTTGAGCCGTTCTTCGAACTGTCCGCGGTATTTCGTGCCGGCTACCAGCGAGGCCATATCCAGGGTCACGACGCGCTTGTTTTCCAGCGTCTGGGGAACCTTGTTGTCAACAATGCGCTGCGCCAGACCCTCGGCGATAGCGGTCTTTCCAACACCCGGTTCGCCGATAAGGACCGGATTATTTTTCTTCCGTCGCGAGAGTATCTGGGCTACCCGTTCGATCTCATCCTCGCGGCCGATAATCGGGTCGAGTTTGCTGCGACGGGCCAACTCGGTAAGATCGCGACCGAAATGATCGAGCGCCGGGGTTTTGGATTTCTTGCGTTTTTTCTTGAACGATGATGGTTTTCCACTCTGAACGTTCTTGAGTTCCTCGTAGGCTTCTTTGTAGTCTATCTCATAGGTCGAAAGAACCTGGGCGGCAACTCCTTCTTCGTCCTTAAGCAGTGCCAGCAGGATATGTTCGGTATCGATATCTTTCGACTTGAGTGCCCGCGCCTCCTGGCCGGAGACTTCCAGGGTCTTTTTGGCGCGTGCCGTAAGCGGCAGCTGGCCCATAGTCATGGTCCCACCCGACGGTTGCACAACCTCTTCGATGGAAGCTTTGAGATCGGCCGTGTCGAGTCCCAGGTTACTGATGATCTCGATAGCCTTACCCTCGCCAAGACGGATAAGCCCCAACAAGAGATGCTCAGTCCCGATATAATCGTGCCTCAGGCGAGCAGCTTCGTCGCGGGCATACTCGATGGCCTTGCGGGCACCTTCGGTAAACATCTCATTCATGCTTTATCATCCTTTATATTTTCTAGTCTGTTTCCCTTGAATAACAAAATAAGGTGAAATTTGTTCACCCGTCACTCCTGTTCCGTCCTGAGTTTCTCCCTGACCATCTGCGCCCTGACGAAATCACGGCGATTGGAATCCATCTCATGTCCATAGTACTTTTGGAGATGCGCCGGTTGTGATAGTAGCAGGATATCGTTTATCAGGGACAAACTCAGAAAATCGATAATTTTCATGGCATGGCCCAGTCTTACGGCCGAGAGCAGATTCATAACCTCGTCCGAGGTCAGAACCCGGGCATGTTTTAGGATGCCGTAGGCCCGCCAGATCTTATCTTCGATCATGTCTTCGGCCTCGTCCATCAACCGTTGACGGGCGGCCGCTTCTTTTTCTATGATTTCCTTGGTAATGCGGGCGATATGGGTCAGGACTTCTTCTTCGGTAATACCCAGCGTGTTCTGGTTTGACACCTGGAACAAATTACCCAGCACATCCGATCCCTCGCCGTAGAAACCCCGGACCACCAGCCCGCTGCGAGTAATGTGCGATATGACCTTATCGATTTCCCTGGTCAGCACCAATCCGGGCAGGTGAATCAGCATGGAGGCCCGCATGCCGGTACCGGCATTGGTCGGGCAGGCGGTGAGGTATCCAAAATCATGATCGTAGTCGTATTCGAGGTAGCGGCCGATCTCTGATTCATACCTGACCGCCAATTCGTAAGAGCCCTGGGCATCGAGTCCCGAGGAAAGCGCCTGTATGCGCAGGTGATCTTCTTCGTTGACCATTACCGAAACGCGCGCCTGGGGATCGATGAAGAGGGCCTTGAAAGCCTCGCCGTTAAGAAAAGCCGGTGAAATCAGGTGGCGATCGATGAGGAAATTCTGGTCAAGCTCGTCTATATCCGACGCTTTATGATATTCACCCGATGACAGCACCTTGGAGCGAGCCAGACATGAATCGAAGTAGTTAATGACCCTCTGGCGCGTATCTTCATCGGCCGATTCGGGGAAGCGGCACCCGGCTATATTCCGGGCCAGACGAACCCTGGTAGACAAAACAACGGACGATTCTTCCCCCTCACCGGAAAGCCACGCCGCGGGAGATTTTGCCATATCGTCAAACATCGTGCTCAACTGTTGTCCTCTTATTTGGTATCCTGTGCGGTTTCTCGTAATGTCTTCAGTTTGTCTCTTACTTCAGCGGCCCGTTCAAAGTCTTCGGACTCGATGGCTTTTTTCAGCTCGATTTCGAGTCTTTCTTCTTCTCTGACCGATACCGCTTCTTCAACCTCACCCTCGCCTTCCTTCAAAGCCGGTCGCCGGCCGCGGTGCAGCGACGCACCGTGAATTTTTCGCAGAATCGGTTCGAGTCGATTGCGGAAGGCCTTGTAGCAATCCCCGCATCCAAAACGGCCCTGCCGGGTAAAGCTGTCGAAGGTCAGGCCGCAGGTAGGGCAGGTGATGGTTTCTTCTTCTTTGGCCTTGGCACCGGGCGCAATATTGGCCGCCATTCCCGAGAGGATGTCGGCCAGAGGAAAGGGAACGTTATCGAGAGGCGAATGAAATCCCCGCGCAGCAGCACACTCTTTACACAGAGACAGTGACGCTTTCTCGTTGTTGACTATCTGCGTAAGGTGAACCTGCGCTTCGCGTTTCTTACAATCCTGACATAGCATATATCATCACCTTCCTCAGTCTCTTTCTACTATTATACCGTCGACTATCTCGAGGTTCTTGCGGCAACTTCGAGCCAGTTCCTGGTTGTGGGTGGCAATCAGAAACGTAATACCTTGCTGGGAATTCAGTTCAAAGAGCAGATCATGAAGTTTCCGACCAGTGGCCGTATCGAGATTGCCCGATGGTTCATCGGCCAGAACCACTTCGGGTTTATTGGCCAACGCCCTGGCCACCGCCACCCGCTGCTGTTCGCCTCCCGACAGTTGATGCGGTCGATGGTCCATTCTATCTTCTAAACCCACCAGTTTTAAAAGCTGTTCCCCGTTGTCGGCGGCGGCGCTCTTTCTGACGCCCGCGACAAGCATCGGTATCATCACATTCTCAAGGGCGCTGAAATCCTCCAGCAAGTAATGAAACTGGAAGACGAATCCTATCCGTTGATTTCTAACCATCGCGAGTGATTTCTCACTCTGTCCGCTCAGCGATTTCCCCCTGAGCCACACTTCTCCGCTGGTAGGGCGGTCAAGTCCGCCCATAATGTGCAATAGGGTCGACTTGCCGACTCCGGAAGCGCCTGTGACAGCCACTGTCTCACCCTGTTTAACATCCAGGTTAATCCCCTTCAGCACCGGCAGGACTGCGCTGGCCGTTTGAAACTCCCGATGTATCTCTTTGGCCGACAAGATATTTTCTTCTGACCCAATCAAGATTGCCGAACTCCTATTTCTCTAACATCCTATAAGGCATGTCATAATACTATTTTCGCCAAATACCAGCAAAGTTTTAGCAGCAATAGTCTATTCTCCGGCGCTATTTCCTCAACACGTCTATGACCGACACTCTTGCCGCCTGATAGGCCGGGTACAAGGCGGCAAAGAAGCATATGATGAAAGTCGCGATGCCCGTCCCAAAGAAATCTAACCAATGGACATCGATCGGTAAATAACTAATGAAGTATATATCCGGCGGAAGCGATATCACTTCAAACCGGTTCTGAATATAGGCGGCGGCGAGGGCAATAATCCAACCCCCGATAACGCCAAACAAGGCTATGGTTAAGCCCTTAAAAACAAATATCTTACGTACGGAACCAGGGGTCGATCCGATTGTCTTGAGAATGCCTATTTCGGCCCGTTTTTGCATGGTGAGCATTACCAGGGTGGAGATAATCGAGAATGCGGCTACCAGGACAATCAGGATAAAACCCAGAAACAAAATCAGCTTTTCAAAGGCAATCCAGCCGAAAAGGTTCTGATGCAGGATATTCCACGGGACAACATCGTAGCGGTACTCCAACAGGGAGTCGATAATCGGGGCCATGGTTTCGGCCTGAAAGATATCGTTGAGTTTCAGGTGCACCGCCGTCACGGCATCGCCGGTCTTAAACAATTTCTGGGCCGAGGGCAGCGATATATATGCCATTTGAACATCGAACTCGTAAAGACCGGTTTCGAACAGTCCCGAGATATAGAATTTCGCCACCCGCGGTCTTGCCTGTCGGTGAATGTCCTCACCTGAGAGCGAATAGAGAACGACTGATTCACCGAGATAGACCCCCAGTCGTTCGGCGAGGGTGCTGCCGATCACCATGCCGGGGATAGTGTCATCTTCCAGTTCCACCTCGGTAAACTCGTACATACCCGCAACGATGTCGTTGGCAACATTGGAGGTGCGGCTTTCCATTTCGGGGTCGATGCCGCGGACGATAATACCGTCGCCTTCCGAGGCCGAAGCAATAGCGGCTTTGTAGTAGATAAACGGCGAGGCCGCTATGACACCGTCGATGGCCTCCAGCGTATCTACCAGTTCGAGGTAATCGTCTATAAGCTGGCCTCGCAGGGGGAATATCGAGATGTGCGAAGTGGTGCCCAGAAGGCGGGAACGGATTTCCTTTTCGAATCCGTTGTGCATCGACATGACGAAACAAACCACCGCCACGCCCAGGGTCACACCGAGGATGGTTATCCAGGTCGAGACGGACACAAAGAATCGCCCGGACCGGAGATACCGTCGGGCTATATATGATTCGTATCGCACCGAAGCATTATACACCTGTAACCATAAGGAAATCAACTATAATCGGGAGCGGATTCGTCGATGACCTGAACGCTATATCATCTTGAAAGTAGCGGGAATCCTATCCCAAACTCCAACCCGACACACTTGCCGTCGAACCCAATCTCCTGATCGCCCAGTCGGTCGAGTTCGTGGTTAGAAGAAAAGGCGATCTTGTAGTAAATCTCAAGCCGTGTGTTTACCGATGAAGACATAATCGTAAGCATGCCAAATCCGAACCTCATGAACGGGTGCGTACCCAGCTTGAGATCATCATTTTCAAAGTAATCTGAAATCTTGGCCGTCACCAAACCGGCGTCCAGGCGCGCGTACGGGATGGCCTTGATGTGTGTGCGGGAGTAATAGGTCCCGCCGACAGAAATCAACCAGCCCTGCGCCGTTACTTCATCCTCCATGGGGATATTCTTGAAGGAATATTCGATTGACAAACCCAGCGCGAAAGACGGAACGGTATGCAAGTTGAGTGTCGTGCCGAAAGCGTACACCAGTTTGGACGAGAAATCGTTGCTCAGTTCGCCTATTCGTTCGTCCGCTTCACCGGCCAGCACCGCGCTCGTAACATACGGAACCAGATTCAACCTGAAGTCCAGCGTCTTTTGTTTGATTGCTGAAAGGCCTCCCTCCGCATTTGTAGAACCAGTCAAAGCAATAAGACAAACCGCAATTGCGATCACGTGAAGGAATTTGCCGGGGTTCATAGGAACCTCCCCTCGTCTTGTTTCAGGGTTAGCCACTGTTGATGTACTAAGAAAAAACATCCGGCTCAGTGTGTCAAGATACCAGCCACCCTGCGATTTCACTTGAATATGAATCGCGTCGAAAGTACCTTCACTCCCATACTATGGACTGGTATCTCTACCCGCTGGTCATCGCGGCCGGGTTCCTGGCCGGCTTCATCAACACCTTCGCAGGCAGCGGTTCGCTTATAACGCTGCCTATGCTGATCTTTCTGGGCCTCCCTGCTAACATCGCCAACGGTACTAACCGTATCGCTATCATCATGCAGAACGCGGTGGCCGTCGGAAGTTTCAAACAGCAGAAAGTTCTCGACGCGCGCCGAGGTTTTATCCTCGCTATTCCAGCCGTGCTCGGTGCTCTCGTCGGGGCGCAGATAGCGGTAAGTCTGGATGAGGTTGTGATGCGACGCGTAATCGGCGCCCTGATGTTACTCATGCTGATAATCGTGCTGGCCCGTCCGCGTCGATGGCTGGAGGGTCGTCCCGAACGGCTCGTCGGTCGCCCGGGGGGGACACAGTGGCTGATTTTCTTTGCCATCGGTATCCACGGCGGCTTCATTCAGGCAGGGGTGGGCATCTTCCTTCTGGCCGGTCTGGTGCTGAGTGCCGGCTACGATCTGGTCCGCGCTAACGCCGTCAAGCTTCTCATCGTTCTGTGCTTCACTCCGCTCGCGCTGGCCATATTTATTTACAATGATCAAGTTCAGTGGTATGCCGGACTGATTCTCGGGATTGGCAACATGTTGGGAGCGTGGGTGGCCTCGCGCATGGCTGTCAAACGCGGCGCGGTTTTTGCCCGATGGGTACTTATCGCGGTGCTGATTATTGCCTCGGCAGCTTTGCTGGGCGTGCGCGATGTGATTGGGATATAGGATTAGAAGCTATAACGGCGGGTTCGAAGACGGACCCGCCCTACGAGAAACACGAACCCAGACACCCCTTTAACCGCCCCAAAAGCCTTACTTGACTTAGTTTTGACACGCCGGTATATTGATTCGCTAAATTGCGAAAGTGGCGGAACTGGCAGACGCGCTGGATTTAGGATCCAGTGCCG
>CP070756.1:274555-283727 GCA_020348905.1 Candidatus Zixiibacteriota bacterium | reverse complement strand
CAATTACAGGTTCACTCCGTTGCGTTTGGGGCTGAGTGCCAGCGTGGCTCTCGGCGAAACCTATTTTGTCTCGCTTCCACAAAGGTATCCGAGCAATTATTACTGGCCGACGGCGTTGCGATTCGGACTTTACGCCGGGACCGGCATCCAGCGTGACCTCGACGGCTTCCTCGGCTTCAGAGCCGTCGACCTGTATTTTGAAGTAGGGACGGTTGACATTTACCTGAGAAATTACCTCCTGTCCGATTACATCCGCTTTTGGGACATAGTGAGTTTCGGCATCGGTACCAGTCTTTACTTCTGATGTTCATATGAGCCAGGAGGAAACCACTACATTTGCTTTCGGGTGAGTTCCAGGGGCTATCGCATCAATACTGAAGCTGGTTTTGGCCACTACGCCCCGAAAAAGCAGCCCGTGCCTACCAGAACTTCAGCAGGCGCGTGATGCTGAAGCCCAGGTGCCAGTACCGGCCACCGGCGGGATCATCAGAACCGGCAATGTACTGCGATGGATTCAGCCGCGTCGAATTCGATACCGCCAGCTTAAAGAAATGACCGCCCGTTTCAAGTTCGATGCCCCACGAAACGGGATCGTGAAGGTAATCATCGCCGCCCAGCGAGGGGTCCCATTCAGCCATAAGACTCAGCAACGGCGACACGTAGTATTGCGCGATTACACCCAGAGTAATTATTTCTTCGGTGTCCGCGCTGCGGACGTTGGTATTGTACAGGTAAGCCGGCACCAGTCCAAGAGCAAGTCGCTTGGCGAACATAGTATTGATCATGGCTCGAAAGTAGAATTGAAATGCTCTGGAATCGGTATCGGAAAGACCGAGAACTTCGGTGTTCCATCCCGTACCGGCCTGTACACCGACTAAAACTGGAAGGGATGAGGAGGCAAGCTCGAAGACCCGGCCTTTAATGGACAGATCGACATTATCATTAAGATTGCTGCGCCCCAGAGTGACTGCCAACCGATCGGAAACACCGTAGGTCAGGGCGAATCGGATCGCGGCTGGACCGTCCAGTCCGAACAGCACCTCATGTCCGCTCTCAATAGTGGGGAAGAACCGGTGGGCAATTTCGAATTCGAACGTCTGCCTCCTCAACATGGTTGCCGTTGGAAGATTGATGGCGTGATTGGCATGAAATAACTGCAGGGCGGGAGTCGATCTTGACTCACTGCGTTTCCACGATGGCCCGGTGCTTTGGGCGTGCGTAACCGATGCGGTGATTACCAGCAGGAGGGCAGCGGCACTGATTTTGAGACTTTCCATATTTAATTCTCTCCCTTCAGTTCCTTGAGGTAGAAGTCCACAGAAACACGAATATTCTGATCGATCTTCAGAAACATCAACTTGGGCACTTTGATTTTGTGGTCTTCCAGTTTCACCGCAAACTCGCCGGTAACGTGGTAGCCTTGTGCCGTCGGACTCGTCCGGACCGTAATTGAGCGCTTCTGACTCACCCCGTGCAGATCAAAAGTGCCGGAGGATTGGATCTCGAAAGTTGAATCGGATACTTGCCGTACACCGGTGACACTTCCCTTGAACGAAACGAAAGGGTACCTTTCGGTTTCAAGGTAATTCTCGCGCATATGGCGATTGCGCAGGCCGATTCCCGTGTCCAGGCCATCAAGATTAACTTCGAAGTAGAACTCGCCCACTCGGGTTGGTGTTGCCGCGGCCGCATCCATGCCATCCCACAAAATGTAGCCATCAATATCATCAGTGATGCCTTCAAAGTCCTCTAACGGTGCGCGGGAGTGAAAGGCCACACTATTTTCAGCGTTGCGATCAACCTGATACTCTCCAGCGTGGACCGTTGCTACCTGAACAGTCAGGAAAACAGTGAGAGCAGTCAACATGGAACTCATTGTCTGGCCCCCATAGTATCAACCTGTTTGAAAAGTGCGCCGGAAAGTACTCTATTGCTCAACGATCACGGTACCAGTCATGAACGGATGCGGAGTACAGTGGTAAGGAAATGTCCCGACGGTATTGAACGTGTGCGAATAGGTGCCACCCTGGCTAAGCAGTGCGCTTTCCAATTCACTGCCAGAATCTGAGGTGACAGTGTGTTGGATACCATCGTCGTTGCGCCACGTGACCGTTGTGCCAACTGTTACGGTCACCGATGCCGGCGAAAATGTAAAGTTGGCTATGACAACCGTGGTGGTGGGCAACGGGTTAGGTGGCGGCGGATTGGTGGTGTTGTCCGACGATGACGATGCGGGATTTTCATCATTGCCACCGCATCCCATCGCGACAAACAGGCTGGCCATCATAATAAACAAGCCTGTCAGGATTCTCTTTTGTGTTGATTTTAGTGTCATTTCGGGTCCTGTCATTGTTGTGTGGCAACATGTGTCATTAGAACAATCTCGATACGCCAATCGTTCCGTAGTGGATCCAATTAATATTCTATGGTCAACGCCGTGCGGTTTCGACGGTTCGCAAACATCCAGCGTGCCGATATCTCTGCCGAAAAGCGCGGCCTTTAAGGCATCCAGGTAATTATTACTTACCAACAAGCGAGAATTGCGCTTCGCTGAAGGGTCTGCACGCTCCATTTCACCTTTTCGTCCATCCAGTAAAGATCGACGGCTGCCGACGCATACCTTGTAGGAAAATGGTACTGAGATGAAACAGATTTCAATCGATACCTTCCAGACCATTCCGCCTGCCGTTTGCTCCAGACGAAAGTTGAATGACCGCAAAATTATCGAGCGGATTGTCGTTGTATGTACCGTTCCGCCGTCAGGTCTCCTGGTTGTGCTCGCGGTTTCCGGCAAACTGCCTTTAACGACCGTGGCAATTTGTTATCTGGGATTGGCTCTTTTGCCGTGGTCGATATTCCGCAACCCTCTTCTACGTTGGCTGCAGGCGGCAGCATTACTGGTCAGCACTCTCAATCTCATCTTTATCTCTCCGGAACTGTTCCTCAGAGCCATCGATTTCCAGCATGTATCTTCCGTATCGTTCGGTAACCTGCCACCGGAGAGTCGCCACCTTTTCGACCCTGATGAGGATTTGATGTGGAAGTATCCATCCGACCAACCCGGCATCAACTCGATGGGTTTCCGCGGTGGCGAGGTTCGGGTTCCCAAGCCGAAAGGGGTACGAAGAGTGCTCTTCATTGGCGACTCCTGCACGGATCAGGATTTCGCCGGCTATGTCGAGAAGCTTCTCAATCGGCAGGTTGGTGGCGATAACCTGCGATTCGAGTGCATCCTCATGGCCGTTCCCGGTTACAGTTCTTATCAGGGAAAAATAATCGCCGAAAAGTACGCCGGCCTCACCGAGGCCGATATTGCCTTTGTTTATTTCGGCTGGAACGACCACTGGCTCGCATACGGCGGCACCGATGCCGAGGTGGCTGAAAACGGACCTGCGGCAGTAATTCGCACCATCTATGACCACAGCCGCCTGATGCAACTGGCCGTCAGGATCTCACAGTTTTGTGCGGGCTCCTCGGAATCTGCTGTCCAGCAGGTCCGCGTGCCCCGGCGCCAGTTCAGGGATAATCTGCGAGAGATCAGTGCGACCCTGTCCGGCGAGGGGATGAGAGTTGTATTCGTTACCGCTCCCTCCAATCATGAACGCGCCGGGGTTCCACCTTATCTTATCGAAAAGAGGCTTGCGCCCGACGGAACCTTTGTTCTAACAAAACACCGGGAGTACTGCAGTATCGTTCGCAGTGTAGCTTCCGAAACCGCCAGCGGCCTGCTTGACATTGAAGCGAAAATGAACCGCATGTCCGACTATGGACTTTTCATGTCGGACGGCATTCACTTCACCGATACCGGACTGAGGATGGTGGCGGCCATGATATATGTCTACCTGCTCCAGGTAGAGGGCTCGGGGTGGATTTATGGGTCGGAGCCTCTAATTCGGGCGGGCTAATCGGTGAGAAAAGGAACGCCAAGCTCGAAAGCCGATCTGTGGCTGCAAACCTTATCACGAACTACCCGAATCCGTTCAATCTGCCGGGTCTTATGCTTTTGAATGGGATGGCAGCAGGCAGGCCAGCGGGATCTATTTGTGTCGCCTCACTACTGAAGACAATATTGTTAGCAGGAAAATGGTGTTGATCAAATAGCTGCCGTCCCTGGCGGCCCAAGGCTTCTCGCTATCGCCCAAATCGTGTACAGAAAAGCCCCTGCCTGGCAGGGGCTCTTAAGCACGGTGTTGGTCTAAGAAGTCTAAATCTGTTGTTAGGACGAAGCCTGGACCTCGTGTCCCGGAGGGGCGTCCTCATGCGTACGGCCATCGTCGTGGCAACCGGAGCAGTCGGGGGTGTTGCCGTATATCAGGTCAATATGACAATCGCCGCAGTCAAGCTCGATATGGATCTCGTCCAGCTGCAGCCCGGTCACGGCATGACGGAAGTTCTCCTGGTTCCAGCCGCCGTGGCAGTCGGAGCACCTACCACTCAGCTTGCCGATCTTCCTGCCTGTTGGATGACAGGCACGACAGCTCAAGCCCTTGTGGAACCGGTTTAATTCCCAGCCACCGTTGGCGGCGTGCGTAAAAGCCGGCTTCTCCCGGGTATCGTGGCAGGTGGCACAGGGATCTTCACCGTGACAGTCGTTGCAGATGGCGTGAATCTCCGCATCGGTCTTTCCAAGGCGGGCTTCCTTTTCCAGATCATGGCAGTAACTACAGTTCTCACCCTGGTGACAGTCAACACATCGCAACTCAAATAGATCGATATGCTCCTGGTGGTGAAAAGTTACCACCGGTCCCTCGCTGTAGGGCGTCGTCCAGACCTTCTTCTCCGGTTCGGTTATAACCGGGTGGGAGATACCCAAAATGTCAGTCGAATCGATCGGAGCTACCGAAAAATCAATCCCGTTGGCGGGCAGATGGCAGAAGATACACTTGGTATCATGACTCCATTCGCGATGGCAACCCATGCACTGTCTGTGGTAGGCGCCCTTAAGTCCCGGCTGTCTGAGGCTCTGAGGTTCAGACGGATGGTCACTGTGACACTCGCTGCACGATGGGAACTTACCGGGCGGACTGTAATGGTGGCATACGCTGCAGCCTTCACCCATGCCTACCATTTCGGCATGAAGCTTGTGATTGAAATCTACCGGCGCGTAAAGCTGCGCCAGCTCATCGATAACGGTCACTTCCGGTCCCTCGGCGGCGCTATGGGCCTCGGCCGGTTGGGCTCCCATCCGCACACACATCTCAAGGCACGGGTTGGTTTCCGTGGGTACCTGGCATACGTGGCAGTCGCTGCAGGGGGGCTTGGAGGCATCGGGCACGCGGTCATCGTGTGACTGGGCCGAAACCAGCAACACCGGTAATAACAATATCAACGGCAGATTTATACACCACTTGCTGATCTTCTTGTTCATTCTGTGTAATTTCCTCTGGTTTGCATCATCTCACTTGCATCTATCGGCTCGACAGCATTCGTATATACTCCCCGGGCGGAGCATCCTCATGATTACGACAATCGTCGTGGCACGAGTTACACCTCGGGATCCTTCCGTACCGGAGGTCGATGTGGCAATCGCTGCAATCGAGTTCGACGTGGATTTCATCGAGCTGAAGCCCGGTCACGGCATGGCGGAAATTCTCTTGATTCCAGCCGCCATGGCAGTCAGAGCACCTGGCGCTCAGTTTGCCGATTTTTCTGCCGGTCGGATGACAGGCGCGACAGCTCAGACCCTGGTGAAACCGGTTCAACTCCCAGTTGCCGTTGCCCGCGTGGGTAAAGGCCGGCTTCTCACCGGTATCGTGGCACTTATCGCAGGCATCCGACAGATGGCAATCGTTGCAGATAGCATGTATCTCCTCGTCGGTCTTGTTCACCCGTGCCTCTTTATCGAGGTCGTGACAGTAGCTGCAGTTCTCCTGCTTGTGGCAGTCTACGCACCGCAAGCCGAATAGATCGATGTGCTCCTGATGGTGCAGGGTGACAATCGGACCGGGCCTGTACGGTGTCGTCCAGACCCGCATGACCGGGGGAGTGATGACCGGGTGCTCGATACCGAGAATGTCGGTTGAATCAAGCGGGCTGGATGCCAGATCCACTCCGTTGGACGGCAGATGGCACTCTATGCACTTGGTGTCGTGGCTCCACTCACGGTGACATCCCATGCACTGGCGGTGATAGGCGCCTTTCAGCCCGGGTTTCCGGAGTGTCTGCGGTTCCGATGGCTCATCGCCGTGGCATTCTTCGCAGGGTGGGAATTTGCCGGGTGGACTGTAATGGTGGCATATGGCACAACCCTCACCCATGCCCACCATCTCCGCGTGATGCTTGTGATCGAACGTTACCGGCCCGTATAGCTCTTCCAGCTGATCGAGCATGGCCACATCCGGCCCCTCGTCAGGTGTATGAGCCTTTCCTGCTTTGGCCTTGGTCCAAACACATATCTCAAGACAGGGATCGGCCTTGGTTGGCGACGCGCAGACATGACAGTCACTGCACGGCGGCTTGGAGGCGTCCTGCTGGGAGCTCTCTTGCGCTCTGAAGGCGTGGGATAACCCCCCCAATGATGTCAGCAGCAGCAAAATCAGCGGCCATATTATAAACGTCTTCTTCATCTCTTGCGACTCTTTCTAATAAGTCGACTCCGGCCCTTCCATAACAGGAACGGCTTCGTCGCCTTATCGCTTTTTCTTGTTCCTGTCAAGAACCATCCAGAAAACAGTAAAAAGGGCCATGGCCCCGATAGCTATCAGGTATTCCTGCCCTTTGGTTAATGTCATGAAATCGTGCAATACGTGCATCTTCATATCTCCTTAGTGATCGTCGTCGACGTAGGCTGGATGTTTTCTCAGGATGGGCATACGGTTGACGATAAATCGAAAAGTCAGTATGCCAATCGTGATTACAGTAATAGTGACTCCGAATTCCATCCAGTGCGGGATATAACGATCGGGCTGATCCCAGTTAAGGGCAATCATCGAGACGTTCACACGATTCAAAATGATGCCCAGAATGGTCCAGACGGCTCCCACTCTCACCAGCGTTGGGGATCCCCTCCGACTGGCAAAAAACATCAGCAGTGATGGTGCCAGCACGAATCCGAACACCTCCAGCATAAACCAGCTGCCCATTGGTGTTCCCAGCCAGTGCCAGTTGTGGTCATGGGCTACGCCAACCCATTTGAGACAGAAGTAGGTGAACAGCAGGGCGGCGGCACCCTGACCCAGACCGAGAGTCACATCATCAAGCTTCTTGTGATCTTCGTGGCTTACCTGGTCGCCGAATATCCGGTGCGAGAGAGTGCTTTCGAATATTACCATGGTCATGCCGGCGCAGATGGCGGAAACAAAAAAGAACACCGGTATGTACGGACTGTACCACAGCGGGTGCAGCTTGGCGGCGGCCATCAGGAATAGCGCCCCCAGAGCCGACTGGTGCAAGGTCGACAGGATGACGCCAAGAATGGTGGCGCCAATAGTTATGCGAACCGCCCATTTCCGGAAATTCTTCCAACCTAACCATTCAAACAGGGCCGGGCTGAATTCGAGGAACTGGACTGAGAGGTATGTGGCCACGTGCCAGCCGACGAGAAACATTACCGAGGTTACGCCATAAGATATAATCATCGGGTAAGGCAGCCGCCAGGGCCGTCCCAGGTCGTAGCAAAGTCCGATAACTACGAAGAAGTAACCCAGGAATCCGGTGAGTACCGCCGGGCGTACAATTATTCTGTACTTCTTCATGCCGAACAGATAAACGGCCGTGCCGATCGTGAACCCGCCGGCCGCCAGCGCCACACCACTGAGAACATCGACCCCGATCCAGAGTCCCCATGGATTGTTGTCTGTGAGGTTTGAGATAGCCCCGATACCCTGGGTGAACCGGATCCAGGTGATGGGAATGCCGACCGCCAGTATTACGGCAACAATGAAGTTGAATGGCGTCATCAGACTTCTCAGATAATCTGACCACGACATACCCAGAAGGAGTTTTTCAGTAACCCAGTCTTGCTTATTCATGACGGTAGCCATCGCCCCATCCTTTCTTGTCGTCCGCAGCTGCAGCTTCAGCTTCGACCTCGGCTTTCTCGCGGCTCTGCGAGAATTTGTAGAATCCAGTTAGAAGAACGGGCCAGACCGTCAGAACGATCGGAACCGCGGCCAAGAATCCACGAGTCAACTCGGGATACGGCATCGAACCCAGATCGTCGGAGAAGCCCAGGTTGGTGAAGTCGGTGCCGGCCAGATACAGCCAGCTGGTGCCGCCCACCTCGGTCTCCCCGTATATCCTGGGTTGGTACCGGTCCGGATCGTGGCGGATTCTTTCGCGGGCCAGAGTGATAAGGTCGCTACGCTTACCGAAGGTAATTGCTTCCTTGGGACAGATTTCGGCGCAACCAGGTATCTTGCCTTCCACTATTCGGTCGTAGCACATGGTGCACTTGCGCACCTGCGGTGTGAATGCATCGAAATAGTCATAGCTCGGGATCCGGAACGGACAGGCCAGCATGCAGTAACGGCAGCCGATACAAACGTCTTTATTGTACAGCACCGGGCCTTCCTTAGTCTTGGAGAAGGCTCTGACAAGACACGCGGAGGCGCAGGCGGGTTCGTTACAATGCATACACTGCTTCTTAACGTATACCGGGTTCTCCGAATCTTCGGACACCGTGAAACGGTTGACAACGGTGTAGCTGTTTGGGTCGGTGCGGCGGGTCTGTTCGAATACGCTGTTATCGGTAAGATCCAGTCCTTCCATCGGTCGCTCGTTGACCCTCTTGCAGGCCTCCTCGCAACGACGACAGTTGGCGCCAATACAGAGAGTCGTGTCCGTCAGCATTCCGTACCGATCCGGCCAACCGGTGAAATCTTCCATACCATGGGCGGTTGAAGTCGCCCCAAGGCATGCAGCAACAGTAGAGAGTTTGAGAAAGTCTCTTCGCTTAAGACTCATAGATGATCTCCTGATGAAAAATCAATAATGTGTTGTTTTTTCATTATGTGAAAATATTCACATTTCCCTTCAAAAAAAAAGCTCGAAACTGGGCACAACATAGGCCGATTTGCCCGTTTTGTCAACAAGAACTGCTAACCCAAATTCCCCCCGACCGCTGCCGACCGGAAACCGCTGTGAAAACAGCTTAATCGGGGTGAGAGGATTTGAACCTCCGACATCTTGCTCCCAAAGCAAGCGCGCTGCCAGACTGCGCCACACCCCGATT
>CP070756.1:266858-274455 GCA_020348905.1 Candidatus Zixiibacteriota bacterium | reverse complement strand
TGAGCATAATCAAACCGCCTTTGTTCACAGCTTATTAGCAGGATAAATGTTTAATTCCGTCATCCACATCTTGAGGTATTTAACCCGGTCGTCCTCGCTGAGGGTGGACAGGTCAAACGGCCGGCCGCGACCGTCGAGAATGATTCCCACCACGCCGCCGTGAACCTCTTTGACAACCTTGTTCCCTTTGCCGGCCCCAACATCATAACCGCGCTCCGGTTCCAGGGTTACCTTCGCCTTCATCGGCAGACCGTTCTCCTGGACACCCAGTTCGAACCGTTTCATTTCCAGATGCTCCAGGGTACCGGAAACAGTACCGGTTGGTAATTCGATTGCATACTTTAACACCGGGCCCGGCTTCTTGGTCGTGCCGGAAGGGGCGATGCATGTGCCCAGGTGGATCAGGCAGTCTTTCTCAAAGACCTCAGTAGCCGCCTTTGGCTGAACTTCGGTCAGTACGCCCAACTGAGGCATCATAAATATGGAATCTACGGCAAGTCTGGTGACGCCTTCCGGCATAAACGCATCTATCATCATCAGGGCCGATTGCTGACGGCGCGGAGCATGAGACAAAACACCGCCGGAGCCAATCAACATATTAAGCGACATCATGTTGACGATAGTCGCGCCGGATGAACTCTGCTCGAAAGCGTCAGCGATAGTCCGTTGCTGTTGTATCCCCTTAAGAACGGTGGCGAAATTCTTGTGTTGAATGAAGGCCAGGCGAAGGGCTTCTTTGGCGATGGCCTGTTCGAAAATCAGCTCTTCCATCGACTGGGGAATCGTTGTCGGGCGTATCATCTTGTTCTTCACGCGATTGCGCAGGTCACGCTCGTCCATTTTGAACGGTACCCAGCGCATAACCATTGGCAACGTGGCCTCAGCAAACACGTTGGAAATGGAATAAGACATGCCCAAATTGGCGGACACGGTGCGGTTGAATACAGGGGTCTTGCCATCAGGACGAAATACCGAAAAAACGTCGGTGGTGGCACCGCCGATGTCAACTCCGATAGCTTCAATGTTGTATATCTGGGCAATAGTCTGGATGATCAGTCCGACCGCGCCGGGCGTTGGCATTATAGGAGCATCCGACCACGACATCAACTTCTTATAGCCGGGTGCCTGAGCCATCACGTGCTCCATAAACTGTTCGTGGATCTCCTCTCGGGCCGGACCGAGATTCTCCCTCTCCAACACCGGTCGAAGATTCTCTACCGTCTTGAGATCGACTTTGTCCGCCAGCGTATCGCGAACCGGTTCCATGGCATTCACGTTGCCGGCATAAATGATCGGGAGTTTGTAGCTGGACCCAAGACGGGGCCTCGGGTCGGCAGCGGATATGAGCTCGGCGATTTCAACAACGTGGGTTGTGGTCCCACCGTCAATTCCACCCGAGAGCAGAATCATATCGGGGCGTAGCGCCCGAATGCGTTCAATCTGCTGGTGGGGGAGACGCTTGTCATTTGAAGCGATTACGTCCATGACAATGGCGCCGGCTCCCAGAGCCGCTCGCTCGGCCGATTCAGCCGTCATGGACCGCACCACTCCGGCCACCATCATCTGTAGTCCACCGCCGGCCGATGAGGTCGAGATGTAGACATCTGTTCCGACCTCGCCCTGGCGGGGGGTGATAAAGCGGTCATTTTCGTCAAGCAGCTTGCGGCCCGAAAGTTCCTCAACTTCGGCCACCGCGTTCAGAACGCCCATGGTGACATCTTCAAATGGTGCTTCAACAGTGGTGGGGGCTTCGCCGCGAGTAATCAGCCGGTATTCGCCGTTGACGTACTCGATCAGTATGGCCTTGGTTGTCGTAGATCCGCAGTCGGTAGCAACAATGACTTTTATGTCATCCGGGTTTTCGAATTTTGCCATCAATCAATACCTATTATTAGAATTTCACTTCTTTCTCTGTCGTCTATCTCTCAATATAATAAAGAGATAACGTGTAAGGCGGATCGTTTCCCGCCAAGTCCGCCATTATAATATATGCCCGCCGAATTGTAAAGAGGGTTTTTGGCGAGCCGCAGACATCAGGCGAGTGAGGACCCGGTAGATCTGGCAAATATACCACGGGCATCCAATACTAATTAAGTCCTGTTACGGCCCGTCAGGATGACGGTCGGCGTTTTCTAAACCAGTTTGCTTCGCAGATGCCGTCACAAGCCGCCAGGATAGGGCCAGATACTTTTTAGCTTGACTTGCGGTACGGGTCGGCATAGATTGGCACTTAATCGTTTTCACTGAGAGATAGTGCTAGCACAAATTTGTGCGATTGACACAAAACGATTGGACAATTCGACTTTGGTGAGCGTTTACTCAGAATAACAGGCTGTTGACGATCAGAAACAAAAAACGAGGACCGACAATTTGAGACCTGATTTCTCCAACGCTTCTATCGTTTTTAGGCACTGTTATCTCTCAGTCGTTCTTGCCCTGATTTTCACACTGACAATTAGTTTATCTTTGTTCGCCCAGGAAGAGGCCGCTCCGGTCGATTCTCTGGCAGTGGATTCGCTGGCACTGGCTGACACCCCCCTTCCGCCCACAAATATCGTGGCTGAGGACCAGCCCCATGACGGCGGTGGTGCTATTACCGTTACCTGGGATGCTTCGCCTGATGATTTTCCCGGTGGTAAGGTCAAGGGCTATAAAATCTTTCGGGCCGAATATAACGGCGGCCAGCCCGGAGAATTCACAGAGGTGGGGGATGTGCCCGCTGGAAAACCCGAGTATTCCAATGAGGATGGTAACACGACCGACGGCGTGCTTTACGTTTACAAGATTGCTGCCCTCAATCGGGCATATGGCGCCGACGGCGATCTTTTGGAGTATTTATCCGATTCTCAGCAGTCCGGCCCCGTAACGTCGTCGGCCCAGTGGTTCCACATGCCCCGCATAAACGTGTTGGTGGCTGTCGTACTGCTGAGTTTCTTCATTGTATATTTCATCCAGAAGGCCAAGACCGGGAAGGAATTGTATATTCGCCGAATTGCCGGTATGGAGGCAGTCGACGAGGCCGTCGGCCGCGCCACTGAAATGGGCAAGAAAATATTCTATATTACCGGCCTCGGCGATATGGATAATATGCAGACCATTGCCTCGATGACCATCCTTGGCCGTGTAGCCGAGTTGGCCGCGGAGTACGAGACATATCTCGATGTGCCGGTTTGCCGGTCGCTGGTTATGGTAACCGGTAGAGAGGTTGTCAAGGAGTCCTATTCGAAGGCTGGTCGTCCTGACGCCTTCAAGCCAGACCAGGTTCATTATCTGACAGACGATCAGTTTGGATATGCCGCAGCTGTTGACGGAATGTTCGTTCGCGAAGAGCCGGCTACCATTTTCTACATGGGTCAGTTCTTTGCCGAGTCGCTGATTCTTGCCGAAACCGGCAACTCCATCGGCGCCATCCAGATCGCGGGTACGGCTATGCCGGCTCAGTTACCGTTCTTTGTGGCCGCGTGCGACTATACATTGATTGGCGAGGAGCTGTTCGCCGCGTCGGCTTACTTGTCGAAGGAACCGAAGCTGCTGGGATCGCTTAAAGGACAGGATATTGGCAAGGGCGTTATCCTGCTGGCATTGATAATTGGTGTTCTGCTGGAGTCGTTCGGGGTATGGCAACTGTCCAACCTGTTTATGGTTAAGTAATTATGCGCAGAGAAGTACCACTTTTGATAACCGCGATCGTAGGGATTACTTTTGTAGTCAGCTATTTTATACCCCACTTCCCCTTCAATAGGATGGATGCCTGGTTTGCCGACTGGTTTTCGATTATTCAAGCCTGTGCGATCGTGCTCGGCGCTCTCAACCTGCTCAAGTTATCAGCTCAGAAAGTAATCGGTAAGAAGAAGGATTGGGGCTATGCCCTGGTCATTATCCTGTCATTTGCGTTGATAACGATCGTTGGTCTATCCGAGGGTTCTGATTACCGTGATCCAGGGACAGGTTTTGACTGGCTCTACGTCAATATGTTTATTCCGCTGTCGGCTACGATGTTCTCGATTCTGGCCTTCTTCGTAGCCTCGGCTTCGTACCGAGCTTTCCGGGCCCGTAATTTTGAAGCTACCCTGCTTCTGATTGCGGCCTTTTTTGTTATGATCGGCCGCGTTCCTGTCGGAGATGTCATTACCGGTTTTATGCCGGAAGGATGGCGTCTTTCAGATCTTGCCAACTGGATAATGGATTATCCGCAAACCGCCGGCCAGCGCGCCATTATGATCGGGATCGGATTGGGTGTAGTGTCAACCTCCTTGCGGGTAATACTGGGTATTGAAAGAGCCCATATCGGGAGTGGAGAATAGCCATGACGACTAAAGCCAAAGAACTAATTGCCGTTGCTGCTATTTTGATATTCTCCCTGATTTTCTATCTGGGTAAGACTTTCGGATGGGAGCCGACCGAGTTCTCTACTGCCGTTTCGCTTCTCGTGGTCATATTGCTGCTGGCGTCCCTGTTGTGGATTCTGGTTTTGACTCTTCAGGGCAAGCTCATTGGCAGGCGCGTGGTTTTCCTTTACGTGGGCATCGCCGTTGCCATGCCGCTGTTCATGAAACTCAGTCAAGAGATGCCTGTGTCTCCGGCGGTTCAGGGTGTTTACGATGCCGTGACGGAGCTTGAGCCCGGCTCAAAAGTCCTCATTGCCTGCGACTATGATCCACCCACCGCTCCCGAACTGCAACCGATGGCGGAAACATTCATTCGCATTTGCTTTCAGCGTGATCTCAAGATCATAATAATGGGGATTTGGCCTCAAGGCCCTCAGCAGGCCAACCTGGCCCTGGAGAAAATCCTTGCCGAACCTGATATTGCGGCCAAGAATCTCCAGTACGGGATAGACTACGTTAATCTGGGCTTCCAGGCCGGAAACGAGTTTGTCATTCAACGAATGGGCGGCTCGTTTAAATCGATGTTCCGTACCGACTACGGGGGCATTCCGTACGATGAGTTGCCGCTGGTCAGAAACGTAAAGAATTTCTCCAATATAGATTATTGCTTTAACCTGTCCTCGGGCTTTCCCGGAACGGTGGAGTGGGTACAGATAGCGGTTGACCGCTATGATGTCGAGCTTGGTGCCGGCAACACTGCCGTTCAAGCACCCACTGTCTACCCTTATCTGAGTTCCGGACAGTTGACCGGTCTACTGGGCGGCATGAGTGGTGCCGCCGAATTCGAAAGAGCCGCCGACGCCCGCGTTAAAGGGACCAAATATATGTTGTCGCAATCGGTGTCGCATATAGTTGTCATTGCCTTTGTGCTTATCGGCAATGTCGCTTTTATAATGTCCGGACGTAAATCGGCCTTGAAGGGTTAAGGAGCCAAAAGGATAAATGGAAGCCGCATTCGAACATTTCAGACTATGGTTGGCCGCCTTCCTGACACTGGGAATATTCTCGTTCCTTTATAAAGACAACCCGTGGTACAAGCTCTCCGAGGCGATATTCGTTGGCATCTCAGCCGGGTACTGGTTCGTAGTGCTCTTCTGGGATAATTTCTTCGGTAAGTTCTGGGTTGGTGCCGGCGATTATACGATGCAATGGCTCGCATCCGTGTTCACTGGAGGTGAATCCCCTTCAGCCGAAGGCGTAGATCTTATGCTCTGGATCGGAGCCATACTCGGGTTCCTCATGCTTTTGAGGCTGATTCCCAAAATCGGATGGTTATCTCGCTGGCCGCTCGCTTTTATCGTCGGCGCCACTGCCGGCCTGTGGTTGATCAACTACATTGCGTCAAACGTTATGGTGCAGGTTCAAGCCACCATGGTACCGCTGTTTTCAACTGTATTCGGGGCCGGTTTTGACGCTGGTAGTGGCGTTATTATCGGGGGCCTGGTGATATTTCTTGGCACCTTCAGCGGTCTGGTTTATTTCTTCTTTTCCAAGGCACACACGGGTGCGTTTGGAACAACCGCCAGGGTTGGTGTATTCTTCCTGATGATCACCTTCGGTGCCTCTTTCGGGTACACGGTTATGAGCCGTATGTCGCTTCTGATCGGACGCATCGATTACTTGCTGGGTGACTGGCTGGGGATGATTAAATAGTATTATTCGGTTGAAGGCAGATACTGCCCTTAAGTTCAAATAGATGAAATTCCAAATCTTCGTAACTCTGCTGGCCCTGTCCCTTTCCGTCTCTGCTCAAGACACACCGGCTGACACAAATCTCATCGATACTGCCTCTGATACGTCATTGGTGATCGTTGCGCCCGTAACATCGCTCATCGCCATCGACCACAATTACGATAAGGGAGAAATAATAGACCTGAGGTGGGTACCTTCGATCGATGACCAGCTTCTCGACGGAAAGGTTCTCGGATATAACGTTTATCGGATCGTCAACAACGGTGAGCCGGATTTAATTGCCGAACTGCCGCCGTCAACTACCAGCTTCCAGGACCAGGATTGCCATCTGGATTCGGTCTATAGCTACTATGTGGCCGCCCTATCAGAAAGTTTCGAGGCTAATTCCAACCGCACTGCTCCGATCTCGACCGAACGCGAATGGCTGAACTTTGACCGCAAGTGGCTCTTTTTGATAGCCCTTATCGTGGGCGGCTCGGTGATCCTGTTTATTACCGCCGCCAGGCGCGGGACAAAACTTTTTGTTCGGAAAATTGCTGGACTCGAGGCGGTCGATGATGCGGTCGGACGGGCCACGGAAATGGGACGCCCAATCCTGTTCATACCCGGCATCAGGGATATGGATGATGTTCAGACTCTGGCGGGGCTGACGATTCTGGGCCGTATCTCGCGTGTTATCGCTGATTATGACACGCGTATTTTTATGCCGACCTCGCGCTCGCTCGTGATGACGGCTGGTCGCGAGACGATTAAGGCCGCATACACCGCAGCCGGTCGACCTGATAAGTACAGTGACGATATGGTCACATATTATACCGATGAGCAGTTTGGATATGTAGCCGCTGTTGATGGTGTGATGGTCCGCGAAAAACCAGCCACGGTATTTCTCTTGGGGGCCTTCTTCGCCGAATCGCTGATTCTCGCTGAGACCGGAAACTACATCGGCGCTATTCAGATAGCAGGTACGGCTCGTCCCGCCCAGTTACCGTTCTTTATAGCCGCCTGCGATTTTACCCTGATAGGTGAGGAGTTGTTTGCGGCCTCCGCTTATCTCTCTGGTGAACCGATGCAGCTTGGTTCGCTCAAAGGGCAGGATGTCGGCAAAGCTATTGCCATGGTCGTGATTGTTGCCGGCGTAATCGCGGCTACGATCGGCGAAGCCTGGGATGTTCCATTTATGCACGATGTTGTTGGATGGTTGAGTGGTGTTTTTTCCACAAGGTGATTAGGTAATGAAGCGTCAGATACCATTGTTCATAACATTCTTTGTCGGGACCCTTCTCATAGTCTCCGTCTTCATTCCACCTATGGAGAACCTGGGAGAAGACTTCACTCTGTTTTTTGATATCATCGCCGTTTTCGCCTTCTTCCTCGGTGGCGGGAACCTGGTGCGAATTCATTTCACCAAACTCCGGCGTAAGAAGGCCGATTGGGGTTTTTCTATTGTAACGCTGGTAGCCTTCTTCTTTATGCTGGCCATTGGCCTGTTCAAGATCGGTAACGAGGGCGGCATTGCC
>CP070756.1:261495-266758 GCA_020348905.1 Candidatus Zixiibacteriota bacterium | reverse complement strand
TGGAACCGAACGAGTACTGGTTTGGCATCATGCCAACACTGGGAGCGTCATACGAGGTGGAGTTTTAGGTATAGAAAGGAAGGCCCTGTGACAGGGCTTGTTAAGGTACTGACGGCGGGTGATATAATACGAGTCTTGTTTTAATCGGTTTCTGTCTGCCGTTCGTCACGGATGATAACGCCATCGTGGATTACCAGACGGACATCCGTGAGGGCTCGAATATCTTCCAGGGGATCGCCGTTTACGACCAGTACATCGGCGATTTTACCCGTTTCCAGGGTTCCCAGGTCGGCCTGCCTGTTGCAGACAGCGGCGGCGTTTTTGGTACCCGCCACAATGACCTGCATGGGCGACATACCTGCTTCAAGCATCCATTCCATCTCGACCATCGGCATCCCAAGCTCGAAAGTGGCATCGTAGCCGTCATAATCGGTCCCCAGGGCAACCAGTCCCCCTGCCCGCGAAAATTTCCGCAGGTTGGTCACGACGGTAGAAATGGTACCGTGTCCGATACGATACCATAACTCAAGGGTCGGCACCCAGTAAACACCATCGTTTATCATGCGCGTAATGTTGGCATCGGACAGGTAATCCATAATCATGTGAGCGATATCATCTGCGCCGGCATCAAGCGCCCGTTCGAGGTCACTGGCAACAAGCACGTGAGCCGATGCCACGGTCCCGTATTCGTGAGCCGTCTGTACAACGGTGGCCGCTTCTTCCGGAGACAGAGTCGGTATAGTCCGGGCGAAACTCTCACCACTCTCAACAGCGAGCTTGATAACATCGGCGCCTTCGTTGACCAGGCGGACGACTTGCTGTCGGGCCTCTTCGACCGAGGTGATCGGCAGCATGCACCCGCTTCCCCATGGTACCTCAGGATAACCGTCGGGCACGCTTGTCATGGGCCCCGCCGCAACCAGTCGGGCACACGTAGGTTCTGATGCCAGTTCATCCCGCAGCGCAAAAGCCTCGGGTCCGCACAGGTCGCGGACAGTTGTCACGCCGGCCTGAGCCCAGGCCTCGAGGTTGCCTCTATTGTAGCCGTTATGTATATGAGCGTTGATGAAACCCGGAAGGACGGTTGCTCCGTAAACATCGATATTAGTCGTCATAGGCGGAATGCGCACAGACCTCATGGGACCGGCGGATAGGATACGCCCGGACTGGATCACTACCACCGCGTTGAAAATAGGATCTCGACCGGTGCCGTCGATGAGGGTACAGTTGGTTAGTGCGAAAGTATCACCAAGATCTTCGGGATCAGTCAGCTTCTGACAGGTAATCAGAACAACTGGTACAAGCAGAAATAATATGGCCGTCTTTTTCATTTGCGAAACCCCTGATTTCCGTTAAGGTGCCATGTGACAGCGACACCTGCAGAAAGACGCATCCGGCGAGAAATTTGTCAACCGCGCTATGGCGAGCGCGATTTCTGCCGTGGCTTGTCATCCCTTGACCGCGTCTCCATCCATAAGTACGCGACTATACGAAAAATGTTACCCTGAGCAATGGGTGTGAAAACCGGTCATGTCTTGAAATGCTGCTCAGTAAGGGATACGTGAGTTAAGAAGATTGCTTGCGTAGCCACATCTGAATGTTATCGGCGCCAAATATCTCCTCGGGATACAGGCAAGTCTCCATTACCTCAAATCCTGAATTCGCAAGCAGATCGGTCATCTCCGGTTCGGAGTAGTAAGCGAAATAGCGCGGCGACCCACCGTAAGATTTCGGGTCCGCCTCGAGCCCCTCGCCGCTGCCCAACTTGAAGCTGATGCTCAGAATACCCCCCGGCTTCAGAACTCGCCCGAACTCGGTAAATACGCCCGGCACCTGAGATTTCGTGACGTGGTAGATGCTTCCACTGGACCAGATACCGTCAAAGTGATCGTCTTTAAAACCGAGCCGGGCCATGTTCATCTGCCGAAAGTCTCCGCACGGATGCAGCAATCTGGCCTCCTTCAGCATACCCGATGACAGGTCGATGCCTACCGCTCGGGCTCCTTCCTCCTCGATAATTCGGCAGTGCCGACCGTCGCCGCAACCGGCATCAAGAATCAGCGAGTTTGTTGAACCGATCAGGGAAAGCATCCTGATGATGTAGGCTCGTTCCCACTTCAGGTACTTATCCAGGCGGGTCTTCTTGCAGTAGGGCCCGGCTATCTTATCGTACGTCTGAACGGTCGCCCGCAAAAGGTCTATGTCATTCAAATCATCTTTCATCGGCATTCTCACAGTCTTTTTACTTCACCCTGATCCAATCGGTTCATGCTTCAATCGCGAATTTCAATCTTCCGCAGATTTTCTCTTACGCCGTCGCTGTACCAGATGTTCACAAATTCCTCAATGGCATCTGCCTCCTTCCGGGCGGCACCTTCCACAACAGGCTCGCGCAACAACTTCTTAAGGCTGGCAAACGCTGGCTGCTCCAGCCGCGCGAACCTATCTACCGTTTGACTTACCGTTGCTTTCAGTTCCTCGGGGTTCACGGCCTGCTGAATAAGTCCAAACTGCTCGGCCTGTTCGGCAGAGTACATGGCACCGCTAAACAGCATCTCCTGTGTCATCGCCGACCCTACCCAGTAGCGCATCTGCTCAGTGGCACCCTGAAAAACTGTGGCTCCGAAAGTGATCTCGTTCAAAGATATCTTCGCCTTGCCCGTAACCATTACCCGATGGTCGCAGGCCGAGGCCAGCATGCATCCCCCGGCTATGGCGTGGCCGTTGACAGCCGCAATCACGGGTTTTGGATACATGAAAATGTAGTTTATCAGTTCGGCGAACTTAGTCAGATAACGCGTGAAATCCTCCCTCGCGAATTCGTAAAACCATGGGATGTCGAAACCGAAAGAAAAAAACGCGCCGGTACCCGTCAGCGTGACGGCCCGGACCGATTCATCACCCCTTAAACCCTCAAATTCGGCGTGCAGCTGGTCAACCACTTCTTCGTTAATTGCGTTCACTTTTCCCCTGGAGAGTCGTAGCTCCGCACACCCAAGCTCAACCGAAACCTCAACAAAACTCATTGTCCTTACCTCCTGCTAAAAACATCCCCGCTGCCTCAAACGACAGCACCGGTTGTCATGCATCAATTTGACCCCTGAGAAACTTTGGCGCAAGCCCGGCGGCTCTGAAGTATTCTTACGGAGGATCCAGCGAGTGGTTCACCCCTATCTATGTGGTCTTCGGCCCGGTTTTGCCCCAACTATCCCTTTGGCTATTACTGAGATATAAAATAGATTGGACTGATACAAAAATAGGCTTGACAATAGGACAAACCACATATATATTTCATTTACAATATCTTAGGGATGCCCATTACCATAATAACTACTGGCCAGAAAGAGAGTATAATAATATGACAACAACCTGGATTCCCCAACTTGAAGCCCGCGACGAGCCGACCTATCGGCTAATTGCGGAGGCGATTGAGTCCGACATTTGCGATGGAATCCTTCGTCCCGGAAGCCTGCTGCCCACCCACCGGGACTTGGCCGATAAAATGGGGCTGGCTATCGGCACCGTTACCAGGGCCTATAAGGAAGCCGAGAAGAAGGGCTTGATACGCGGCGACGGACGGCGCGGTACCATCGTCGAAACCCATGGAGCTTCCGGTTCGGTACTCTCACAACTGGTTGACACAGTGGCTCACGGTAACGAAGTACACCGCCTGCCCCATGGGACGGAATTGCCCGATTTCGCTCGTATTCTGACGAAATTGGCCTCCGACCCGGAATCGGCGGCCCTGTTTCGCTATCCAACGGTGGTGGAAAAAGACAGCCACAAACGGGCCGGCGCTGTCTGGCTGGCCAGTCTCGGTTTGGAGGTCGACCCTGACCAAATCCTTTGCTCGGTGGGAGCTCATCACGGAATCCTGGTTACCCTGGCATCGGTGACCAAACCCGGTGACGTCGTCCTGGCGGAATCACACACTTACATGGGCCTGTCGTCCATCGCGGCATTGTTGAATCTCCGGCTAATATCGGTCGAGATTGATCGGGAGGGAATCATTCCCGATTCTTTTGCGGACCTTTGCCGCAAAAAGAGGGTGCGAGCGCTCTTTAGCATCCCGACCGTACACAGCCCAACCAACGCGACCATGTCCCTGAATAGACGGCGCGAATTGGTGTCTGTCGCGGACCGGCACGGCGTGACGATCATCGAAGACAACATGCTTGGGCCGATGATGACTTCCCCGCCACCTCCCCTGAAGAGCCTGGCTCCGGAAATATGTTGCCTCGTGACATCGGCCACCAAAGTCCTCTGTCCCGGCGTTAAGGTGGGATTTGTGGTGCCGCCTGACCCGTTACGGCAGGCCTGTCTTGACGTAATTCGTGCCACCACCGTCAGGGTACCACCCCTGGTGGCAGAGTTGTTCGCACACATGATGAGCGATGGAACAGCTCAGCGGGTAATTAGTGATGCCCGCCGGGAGGCCGGGGAAAGACACGAGCTGGCAAAGAGGATATTACCGGAAGGGCGCGTGGTGAGCGATCCAGCCAGTTACTATATCTGGATACTTCTCCCGGAACGATGGACGGCATCTGCCTTTGCGCTGGCCGCTATGCACCGCGGAGTTCGAGTCTGGCCGTCGGACCTGTTCGCAATTGACAAAAGCAGTCCGGCGCGGGCCGTGAGGTACCTGATCGGGCCGCCGGCCAACCGGGGACTGCTCAAACAGGAACTTGAAGTGCTGGCATCACTGATGCTTCGCGATGCTACTGCCGCCGAGTTCGAGCACTGAGGTGAAGCCATGAAAACAAATATCATCAGTGAAGATATTCTAACCCTGGAAGAGCTGTCTTTAAACTCGTGGCCGGCCCTGCAGGAAATCCATCATCGCGGATGGATTATACGATTGGCGGACGAGTACAGTCGCCGAAGTAACTCCGTATGGCCTCTTTACGGTTCATCGAACGATCTGGAGGAGAAGGTCCGAAAATGCGAATCAATCTACCGTGCTCACCACCAGCGGAGTTTCTTTCGCATGACCTCCGATGAATCCATGTCCGATCTGGACCTTTTGCTTGAAAGGCTCGGCTACGAACGGGTTACTACAGTGATCGTTCAGACACTCGACATCAGTGACTTTCAGGACGACTCGGACAATAGTGAGATAATTCTCAGCCACAAACTTACCGACAGTTGGTCGGACAGCGTTGCCGAGTTTGTCGGACTGGGTGACGGCAAAGCTGCTTATCACGCGATTTTGAATAACATAACATTCCCGATTGGGTTGGTCTCCGTCAAACACGACGGCATG
>CP070756.1:258830-261395 GCA_020348905.1 Candidatus Zixiibacteriota bacterium | reverse complement strand
GCCCACATGGGTCGTGTTTATGGCGGGTTCGAAGACGGACCCACCCTACTTAATGGCAGAACCGCTGCCGGGTTCTTCCCTACGAATATTGAGAGTGTCCAAATCGCAGGGGATTTCAACCTACGACTGCCGCCCACGAATCTTCAGATGTGGCTGACGCGTTCCGGCGGGGCAAAATAAAGTGCGGCAGAGGAGGCTAAAAAGCCATCACTCTGCCGCGCGGCTTAAGGCATTTAGGCAGGGAACTAATCTTGCCCTTGCGCTACTTAAGAAGCATCATCTTCCTTGTCGCGACCTCATCATCGGCCCGAAGCCGGTAGAAATAAATGCCCGAGCCAACCTTGTCTCCAGCAGCATTGTCGCCATGCCATTCAACCTGATGAAGGCCGGCCTGGCGCTGCTCGCCGTGTATCAAAGTGTTCACCCGCTGGCCAAGAATGTTGAATATCTCCAGAGTTACCTTTGCCGGTTTGGGCAAGTTGAAAGACAGGACGGTCGTCGGGTTGAATGGATTAGGATAGTTCTGGTTCAGGCCGAATTTGTCAGGCACCTGCGCCAGCACTTTCTCCTTTCCGCCGGGCACAATCCCCTTGAAGATACCGTCGATAAGCTGTTCGCCGGACTCGCGCTGCATATACCACAGATGGAAACCAAAAAGATAGGTCTCCGCTTCGGTGGTAGTGGTCTTTACACCGACGGGATCGCCCTCGATCCACGATATCTGCGGGTATATGGAGCGATATACGTGGGAGACACGGCCGCCATCGTTGACATCGAAGGTAGCCACGCAAGGAGGTGAATCGAGCAGCCAGTAGCAGTTCACCATAAAGAAGGGATCGCGGCTCTGGTCATAGTAGACACTGGGCCACGACGGCAGGACCGACTCGGCCTCAACGAAGCCAAAACAGGTATCCAGATTGGGAGCACACGGGAAAGGAAGTCCGTAAAAACCGAGGCCGTAATAGAAGATGTTGTCGATGCCGAAGAACTGCTGGATGAAATCGTACTGGGCCGTATATGTCTGGGCAAGGTAGCGGTCGTAGTTGTTGAATCCCTCGAAACCGCCGAAATAAGCCAGTTTGCCTCCGGAACAAAGGTAATTGGTCATGGCGCCCGATTTATCTTCGAACGATTCAGAGAAGAACGGATTCCAGCTGTCTTCATCGAGAATCAGCAGCTTGTAGTCGGTGAAATCCTGCCAGTGGATACACTCCTCCAGGCGCACCCAGCATCCATACTTGGAGGCTGTGTCATGAACGCTGTAGATATCGAAATCGTAACCGGCCAGTATGTCCTCGTAGAAGACTCGGATAGAGTCGGTCTTCGACCAGAACGCCGCCAGGTTGGTAAGGACCAGGATATCCTGCTGGAAATTGCTGATTTCATAGGCAATTACAGGTTCGGAGAAATGCGACTCCAGACCGTTTCGGTCAACCGAGGTTACGATGTAGTAGGCGCCGTCGATGGGGTCCTCGTCGACAAACTCACGCATGTCGCTGCCAACCTCGCCATAAGTGTCCATGGCGTAGAAGTAAATGGTGTCATCATCAATGATGAAGATTTCTTTGGGATCGAGGATGCCCAGGCATTCACCGAAATCATAGAACGGAGAGTACCTTTCGAGCAGGCTTGCCGAGTCAGCAAAGCGATAGATGTTGTATCGGTCGACGCTGACCTGATCCGGGGGTGACCATTCTATCCGGGGCAGGTTCTCGCACTTCACCGGTCCGTCGGGAGAACAGTCGGGACTGTAGTAGACGGCTTCGCTTTCAGCGATCGGCGGGGAGAAGTTGCGGAAGTCAATCAGGAGCGGGTCGCTGGTCTGGCCCACTTCGGAAGGCATGCGATGAGCAACCTTGGTGTAGTAAACATCATCCTGCTTGAGCGAAGTGAAGGTATAATCGGTTTCTGCTCCAACCGAGGCGTGAGGATCGGGATCAGGCGTCATCAGCCATGGTGGCACCACGCCCGGGTAAGGGATATTCTCGACCGGAATATCTGACAGGAAGATCTCGTAGCCGTTAATGTTATTAAAGACCCAGGGATCCCACCGTATAGAGGCCGTGTCCTGACCCTGGGCAATCAATCTCAGCCCGAGGACCGGCAGCATAGGATCGGTGAGAATTTCGGCTAAGTCCCCAGCTCTCTCGGCGTTGAGCAGAACCTCATCGAAATTCAGACCAGCCAGATACTGATCAGGATTAAGCGGAAGATTGCCGCCATTGGTCGGCAGCAGATGGACATCATCGGCGGTGAACATGGCGTACAGGAATCTCACACTTGAGTCGGGTTGAAGATCGACCGGGCCGAACGAGAGCAGAACCTTGGTATCATATCCGTCGGACAGGTCCGGGGCCAGTTCCGGCGGTGGTTCGAGCCATCGAGGATCACTGGAACCAATGCTGGCAGTATAGATTTGGTCGTAATCCCATTCGTCGTGGCTGAGCATGTAATACTTGTTTACATCCCCTTCAGGAGTGCCGAGGCCGCCGGTGCCGAAATCGAAAAATGGATCGCGGGGGGTGCCCTTCTTCCGAGGCCCAAAATCGAGTTCTTCTATATAGT
>CP070756.1:218664-258730 GCA_020348905.1 Candidatus Zixiibacteriota bacterium | reverse complement strand
GTACATGACGACAACGGCGGGGGTGACAACTCCGATAAGCTGGTCCAGAAGATAGGGGGAGTAGCTCATCAGAATCCTGCGGTGAGCGGTGGCATTTTCCTCAAGGAAG
Organism: Candidatus Zixiibacteriota bacterium; assembly: GCA_020348905.1. Classification (GTDB taxonomy): domain Bacteria; phylum Zixibacteria; class MSB-5A5; order GN15; family FEB-12. The sequence goes on along the minus strand of CP070756.1, from coordinate 258,621 downwards.
ACCAACTCGTGGCGTCGTTTCCCAAAGGCGAGAAACAGCGCCAGCAGTAAGGTATTGATTAGCAGCCACTTGGAGGCGGGAACCTGGATCGCAAAGGCGCCTGCGTAAGCCCGAAGGACGAAGCTTATAGCCACACTCATAGCATCGACAATAACCACGTTCTTCAGCCAAACCGTATAAAGCAGGTTCAGTATAACGAAGGCCGTAGCAATAATGAAAAAGCTCGTGTTGATGGTCCAGGCCAGTCCCATGCCAACCAGCAGAAGTATCAGCATATACGCGCAGGCCGTCCCTGTCGAGATTTTACCGGAGGCAATGGGCCTGAACCTCTTGTACGGGTGAAGCCGGTCCTTTTCACGGTCGGTGAGATCGTTGAAGATATAGACCGATGATGAGAGCAGGCAAAACAAGGCGGTGGCAAAGACGGCTGTTAGTAGCTTACCCCGGTTGGTCATCTCCCCCGCGAATATCAGTGGAGCCACCAGGATGCCGTTCTTGAGCCATTGCGCCGGGCGGGCTAACCTGACGATTGAGGATAGCATAAAGCCACGATACAGAATGATTGGCTTTGATTCAAGTATTAATTGCGAGATGGCGCTCACGTTGCCAACAGACGGCGGCACCGGCCGGATTCACATTCAGCTTTTCTTAAACGGAGGTTTTGAGTATAATTAGCGAGTCATGCGCAAGAGACATGAGAAGGGGAAGCACAGCCACTACTGCATTCTGGTCAACCGCTCAGCGGCAGGATACAGCAAAGTGTGTGTGTCGAAGCTTATCGGCGAAATCAGGCGCAAGGGCAGTTACTACACCGTCTTCGAACCTGACTCGGCCACCCAGCTGTACCAGACGGCTCAGCGCGCTTGCGGACTGCGCCGCTGGCATCGTGGCGCGCCGCAGCAATTCAGCCGGAGGGGTAAAGTAACCTCACTTATCGCCTGCGGCGGCGACGGCACGGTAAACCTGGTAGCGCGAGTAGCTCTGAAGGCCAATCTGCCCATGGGCATTGTCCCCACCGGGAAGCTCAATAACATTGCCATGTCGCTATACGGTAAGTCAGACCCCGAGCGGGCAATTTCCAAGGCAGTGGGGCGCAATTACCGCAAGATTGATACCGCCGTGGCGGCCGGGCAACTGTTCATCGGCTCGGCCGGACTGGGCCTGGCCTGTAGCATGACCGAACTACTAAATGGTCGCCGACAGCCACGATTCTGCCTGGGCTGGTCGGGCCTGGCGTCAAAAGCAGCCGCCGCCGTTGACTTGAAGAAGGTGGTGATTAAGATTGACGCCTTCCGATTCGAGGCTCGTCCCATTATCATGAACGTAAACCTCCTTCCGTACAGCTTCGGCCTCCCACTGAGTCCGATCTCGGTAAGCGATGACCGGACGGCGGAGGTCATATTCAACCTCGGCATAGATACAGAGCCGTTCTCGACTTTCATCAGGCAGGTTTGTAGAAGAAAGTACATATATGGTTCATCGGTGAAGCTCTTCCGGGGGAGGGATATCGGCCTGGAGTCGGTCAAGGGTCAAGTGCTGTATTACGACGGTGAATTGATGAGCCTCAACCAGGACCGGCTGGACGTCAAGATCGGAACCTCTCAGTTGAAGGTGTATTGTTAGTTGCGCATTCGAAGCCTTATAGCGCTCGGGTTAATTGCGTTTGTGTCAGCCGCCACGGGATGGTGCGACGAAACCGGGGCCGACTCAACACATCTTTCGGACACGCTTCTGTTCGATGGCACCGGCCTGCTGGAACATTCCCAGCCGGTCACCAGTGACGTCAATTTCGAGAAAAGACTTCGGCAGAATCCAACGGTCGGTTTGTTCAAGTCGATGTTCGTGCCGGGCTGGGGACAGCTTGGTAACCGCCGCTACACCAAGGCGGTTATTTTTGCCGGCCTGGACGCCTGGTTTATAGGCGCCGCCATCCACTACGGCCGGCAGGCCTCGGATTTCAAAGTCCGGTTCGACCTGGCCACCGACCTGGATGATCGCCGCGAGCTTTACGACCTTTATCTCGACCGCAAGGACGAACGTAATAAGTTTACCTGGTTTGCGGTGATAATAACTTTCATATCAATGTTCGACGCATACGTCGACGCACATCTTTCCGGATATCCACACAGAATTGAAGAGAACAGCCTCACTCTTGATATAAGACCGGCGGAGGGAGGCGGTTTCATGGCGAGGGTAGCGCTGGATTTCTAGTCGCAGAGAACAAAGTGCTTGATATCCAGCCCGTAGCGTTCGGGATCGACGCGGCGAACTATAGAGCGGTGTTGATTTTCCTCAAGTGACAGGTCTGCCCATTCCGGGGATTCGAGCAGACCCTGTTTGTTGCCGACGATTTTCACGTAGGGCCGGGCTTTGTCTTTCTCGTTGTTGGTTAGAACCAGTCCGATTTCATCGGTACTCAGCAGCACCACCGTACCGGCGGGATAAATACCAATGACATCGTTGAAAATCTTAAGCAGGAAAGCATCGAACTTCACGTTCATCTGATAGTGCATCTTTTTGAGGACGTCCTCGGGGGGAATCGGTCTGCGCAGGTATATCCTGCCCGAGGTAAGGGCATCAAAGGTGTCAACAATGGAAATTATCTTGGAGAACAGGTTCAGCTGCCTTTCCTGGTTGCGCAAGGCCGGGTATCCCGTGAAGTCTTTGTTGACGTGATGTTCCAGTGCTCCTCTGGCGGCACGGGCGGTGTGCATATCGAACTTCAAGTTGCGCAGGATGGTTTTGGCGCCCAAAAGCGGGTGAGTCTGCATCTGAATCCAATCATTTTCGTTGTAGGCCTCGGGCTTGCGAATCAGGTCAGTCGGCAGTTTCACTTTACCGATATCATGAAAGAGGGCGGTCATCCCCAGTTGAGACAGGCGCGAACGATCCAGACCCAGGCGTACTCCGAGCGTCAGGGCATAAACACAGACGTTGGTGCAGTGGGCGTAAGTGTAATCGTCGAAGTCCTTAATGGCGGTAAGTTCGATCAAGGATGATTCATCACGGGTGATGTGATCGATCAGAGAGTGCACCACTCTTTTGGTCTTGGAGATATTTATCTCGCGATCTTCCTTGGTGTTGACGATCACCTCTTGCACCACCGACATGGCTTTGAAAAACGTCGAACGTGCTCCCCGGCGGAATTCCTTGCGGACTTCCTCTGAGACAGCGGGACCATTCTCCTCTTCAGCGAGTCGGGAGAGAAGTTGTACGCTGGACATACGGTGGGTCTTGAGTTGTTCGGACAGAGACTCCAGGTTTTCCGAATTCGGTTTGACCTGAGCGATGAAGGTGAAGAACTGTTCGATTTCTTCCTGACTGATACCCGAGGCGAACCTGACGCCGCCGATACCCAGCGTTTCCCATTCGCTGACGACCGCGGCTGCTCCCGAAGGACCCTCGGCGTCAAAGCGGACCATCTTTTGATTCACAAAATAGCGGCCCGATATGGATTTAATATAGACCGTCCCGGAGTCTTCAGCCGCTCGGGAGATATGCTTAAGGAAACTGGCCGCCTGCCTCTGAAAGGTGGCGTTGCTCTCTTCGATTATGCGAGCGGTCTTGTAAAGGACGAAGAACGCCGTCAGCAGGCGCTGCTCCTCTCCGCCGGCGACTGCTCTAGAGGCAGGTTGTTCCCGGGTCGATTTCATCAGACCTCTCCATACTTTTCTTCCCGACGTCGCTGGACGGCCGAGATCGCCTGCCGTTTGATGTCCAGACGCCAGCTCCTAGTAAGCTTAAGCAAGGCTTGCTCGGCTTTTTCGCTTTTGTTAACAATCAGAGCCTCGAAAGCCGCACTTCTCAGAAACGCCAGGGTACGATTGCGGAAGTGATTGTAGGTCAAGATCAGCTCCATGAGGTATGCCACCGCTTTTTCCCCACCCAGAACGGAAAAGGCACAAAGCAGAGACTGCTGGTCGTCGTGTTCCAGTGCGGGGAATTCTTCGTCATTGATTACGCTGGTGATGGTATCGAACGCCGCCTGGCCGTGTCTTGACACGATCGAATTGACCGCGGCACGCCGGATGTGGGGGTTCGGGTCCTTGATGATCTTCTGGAGAACAGGAAAGACGTTCTCGTTGGCACAGTCTTTGAGATGGGCGACCAGCTGCATGCGTATCTCGGCTTCCTGATGGGTCACCAGTTTTGAAAGATAGCTCAGGGATTTATCATCGCCGATGTTAGCCAAAATGGCCATAGCGTTGCGCACAACATCCATGCTCTTATCGTAGATCCCACGGGCGACCAGATCCAGATTGTCCTTGCTTCGGTCGGATAAGAAACTCAGCACGGCGTCGCGATGATTGCGTTGCTCCAGCTGCCCGACCAGTGCGGTGATGCCTGCCAGAGCCTCCCAGCCAAAATTATCGAGGTATCTTTTCAATTCTGCCGGGTTAATGTTGGCATTGGTATTAAGCGACCGACTGAGTATATCAAGACGGCCGCGGCTGCCGGCCGCTATGTGAGCATCTTTGAGCCGATCGGCCCATCGCGGCTTCTTCTTGCGTATTTGCGTTTCCAGTTTTTTCAGATGCTCCAGAATCGAGCTGGCTTCGCTCAGTCGGCCCAGTCTCAGAAACTCACCCATGATCCTTTCGCAAATCGTAATAGATTCGCCGAAGCCCGGCAGGTCAATCTCTTGCAGCAGCATCTCCTTAAGGAGCTCCACGGTCGAGGCATACGGCTCAAAGGCCGCATCCTCGGCTATTATGTCGCGGATGCTTTCCTCCTCTTCTTCCGACAACTTGAACTCGTCGTTCAGTATTAGGGCGCTATCGGGAATAAGCTGCGAATTGGGCGGTGCGCTTCCACCCTGTCCCGCCATCGTTTCAACGGCTGTCTGTCCAAACGGAAGATCATCGAGCTCTATATGCTGAACCCCCCTGTCATTCTGCTCTCCACCGTCCTGATAGGCACCACCGTTGTCGACGGTCATGTTACCGTTGCCGACGGACACGTCACCATTTGCGGGCCGATCGATACCCAGAGCCTGACCCAGCGGACCGGCGACGAAGTCTCCAGATTCATCGGCTTCGGAAAATTCCCACTTACCTGAGTCTTCCTCACTGGAAAAGATGGACTGATAGCCCTCGCTCTGCTCAGTTCCAAACAGACCTTCATTTTCGCGCGGCTGATCTTCGCCAGCCACATATTCCTGGATATTGAAGCTCGTGTCATACTCTGAGAGCGCCACATCCTCAAGCGTGCGCAGCGCGAATCCCGTTATCCCGGCTTCCCAGATCAGGGCGGCCAAATCCTGCGACTTATCCGGTGAATTGAGGTAGGATTTGATGACTTCAAGCAGCCGATAGATGTCCAACACCCCCAGCCCCGGCTTGAAGAGAATCTGAGTGATCCCGGCGTCATAGAATATGCCAGCCAGATTCTCTTCCTTGGACCGGTTATGAAATACAACTTCTCCACCGCAGACCATTGAGTGCTGCTGAACCTCAATGCCAAGCTCACCGTGTTCATCGACAAGGGATTCAAGCTTCTCGGCAAACGAACGCCTGAGAGACTGTGGTAAGGGGTTATCTTCCGGGTACATGGAGACAACCTTGATGACTTTGAGCAGGTCCTTGAGAATGAGCGAGATATCTCTGGTTTTTTTGTCGTTTGTTGTCATCGTGCAAGTCTATAGCCAAGAATACACTTATTCTGTAACTATATCGGCAAATCGGGGGATTATTTGATTTCGGGGCGCAAAAAACCCGCCAAATGGCGGGCTTTGCGGAGTTCGGGGAATAATTCAGACTATAGAAGTTCTATTTTCTTGCGGTTTTTCCTGACCGATTTGGTGGCGTTGCGGGTGTCAAAAACGGCTCGGGAGTTTTCGACTATCATCTCATAATCATACTGGGTATGGTCGGTGATAATCACCACCAGATCGACCCGCTTCAGCAGACTCCTGGTTAACTTGACCGATCTGTGCTTGCCGGAATTGAAGTCAAACAAAGGCACGAAGGGATCATTGTAATGTATTTTAGCCCCCTTATCCTCCAACAGGCTGATGACATCAAGAGCCGGTGATTCCCGCATATCCTTGATATCGCGCTTATAGGCCACACCCAGGACCAGTATCGTCGCCTTATTGAGGGCTTTAGCGAATCTCTTATTCAGCATGGCCGTAATTCGCTCAACCACGTACTCCGGCATTCGGGAGTTTATGTCACCGGCCAACTCAATAAACCGGGCATAGTAATTTAGCGACTTCAGCTTCCATGACAGGTAGTGTGGGTCAATCGGAATACAGTGCCCACCCAGACCAGGCCCGGGGTAGAACGGCATAAACCCAAAGGGCTTAGTGGCGGCAGCATCGATGATCTCCCAGACATCCAGATTCAGCCTGTCACACATCACGGCAACCTCATTTACCAGACCGATGTTTACTGACCGGAAGGTGTTCTCCAGCAGCTTCACCATCTCGGCAGCGCGGGTTGAGGACACCGTATGCACCTGAGGTAGAGTCTGTGAGTAGAAGGTTCGGGCTATTTTGGTGCACTCAGGAGTTATACCACCCACTACACGGGGCGTATTCTTGGTGGTATATACGGGGTTGCCCGGATCGACTCTCTCCGGGGAGAAAGCCAGGAAGAAATCCACTCCGACTTTCATTCCACCCTCGGATAGAATTGGGAGAATCAGGTCCTCGGTAGTACCGGGATAGGTAGTCGATTCCAAAACCACCAGTGTCCCTTTGCTGAGATACTTCTTGATGCTGTTGAGGGCACTGAGGATATAGCTTACATCGGGGTCTTTGGTTTTCGACAGCGGGGTCGGTACGCAGATTGATACCGTGTCCATTTCAGCGATTTTCTTAAAGTCCGTCGTGGTCTTCAGACGCCCCGATGATACCGCATCCTTTACGTCGGCATTCGATATGTCGTCAATATCCGACCGGCCGGAATTGAGCAGCTTCACCTTTTCACCGGAAATATCAAAGCCGGTAACTTTGAAGCCTGCATTCACCAGCTCGATAGACAGGGGCAGGCCAACATAGCCCAGACCCACTACTCCGGCTTTGGCCTGCCTGTCGATGATCTTCTTCAGCAGAACGCGCGAATGGGCGCGTTTGCCGCCGCCTGCTTTGGTCATTATTTATTCTCTCCTGACGGTTCTATCTGCCAACCTGTACTCAGGTTCTTGTTCTCCAGTAATCCAGCGTATCACGCAGAGTTCTACTGAGGCTGTGCCGGGCTTCGTAACCGAGACTCTTCACAGCCAGCGTGTTATCTCCTCGTAACACCGGAATCTCGTTTCTTCTCAGTCGCTTCTTGTCAATCCTTACCTGGATTTTTCTCTCGGCCATGCGCAGCATCTGATTTAAGACCGAGCCTATCGATACCGCTCTGCCCGAGCAAAAGTGGTACACTTGCGATGGACGCCCCTTCTCTGCAAGCAGCCTGTAACCGCGTACGATATCTCGAACGTCGGACAGGTCTCTTTTGACTGACAGGTCACCGACCAGCATAACCGGCTTGCTTTTCCCCCGTTCCAGACAGGCAATCTGCCGGGCAAAAGAGGGGACTACGAAATCCTCGTTTTGCCTTGGTCCACTATGATTGAAAGAACGCGCAATAACGACCGAAAGTTCATTTCTTTTCGCATATGCCTGACAGGCAAATTCGGCGGCAGCCTTCGAAATCCCATACGGCGAAACGGGGCTGAGGGGCTGATTTTCGGTAAGAGTCTTATTCCTGGGACTGAAAATCCCGTAACACTCCGAGCTGCTGATAAAGACAAACTTTGTCCGGCGGCGGGACCTGATGGCTGCCCCGAGCATATTGAGGGTGCCGTCGAAGTTGATTCGGTAAACGAGGCGTTCACTGGCGAATGACTTGCCGACCGAAGCGAAAGCGGCCAGGTGGAAAATGACGTCCGGCTTAAACCTGACCACAGCCTTCTGACAGGCACGATCGTCAACAATATCAAGTTCGGTAAGAGCGATATCGCTCAGAATCCCGTCGATATGATCGGTAGTCTCGCCTTTGTAAACAGCACCTGTCACCCGGTACCCATGGTTGAGAAGTTCCTCGGCGAGGTAAGAACCGGCGAAACCGGCAATTCCGGTTATGAAAGCGACAGGCTGACTCATTTCACGGCAGTGGCCAGACGCTCGAGATCGGCATCAACCATCATCTTGACAAGTTGTTCGAAATCGACCGTAAGTTCCCATTTCAGGTTCTTTCTCGCCCGCGAGGCGTCTCCCTGCAGAAGGTCTACCTCGGCCGGCCGTACAAACCGAGGGTCAGTTACAACATATTGCCTGTAGTCCAGGTCAACATGGCCAAAGGCGAGTTTTACGAAATCTTCCACGGAGTGAGTCTCACCGGTGGCAATAACGTAGTCACCCGGTTTATCCTGCTGCAGCATCAGCCACATGGCTCTGACATAATCGCCGGCAAAACCCCAATCGCGCTTGGCATCCAGATTACCCAGAGCCAATTGATCGGCCAGACCAAGTTTTATCCTCGCCACTCCGTGCGTAATCTTGCGCGTCACGAACTCCAGTCCCCGGCGAGGGGACTCGTGGTTAAAGAGTATGCCGGAATTGGCGTGAATATTGTAGCTCTCCCGATAATTAACGGTAATCCAGTGCCCGTATACTTTGGCCACGCCGTAAGGTGAGCGCGGGTGAAATGGGGTAGTCTCAGACTGGGGCACCTCTTGTACCTTGCCGAACATCTCTGAAGAAGATGCCTGGTAGAACCGGATTTTCTTATCCACCAGTTTTATCGCCTCCAGCATCCGGGTGACCCCGATAGCATCGAATTCCCCGGTCAATACCGGCTGATTCCAGCTGGTCGGGACGAACGACTGGGCTGCCAGGTTATAGACCTCGGCCGGACGGAACTCCTCGATCAGGTTGACAATCGAAAGTTGGTCCAGAAGGTCAGCCTGAATCAGGGTAATGGCGTCTTTGATATGGTTGATTCGCTCAAACGACTCAGTCGACGACCGGCGCACCATTCCAATGATCTCATAGCCTTTCTCCAGGAGCATGTCAGCGAGGTACGAACCGTCCTGTCCCGTAATTCCGGTTATTAAAGCACGCATATAAATTATCCTTTTTAATCTTTGAAGCGTCTTATATCTTGTTAATTGCCTTAGTTTTTGTCAAGGCCGGTCGGAGGCCCTGAATATAAGTTTTATGCTAAACGAGGTCAATTGTATTAATTTTATTGCGATATTGTTGACCAGTTACTCGATAAACACCTTGAATTATCACTGAGCCCGCTGCGGGCAAGGGGCATTCAGTATGAAGACAATCGTTTATACCATAGCATGTGTCTCTCTTATCGCTTCGGCCCGGGCGGTAGAGATTAAACCGAGAGGAGCCATCGTGGTACCAGAATCAGAAACCCCCGATTCTCTTCTGCAGCAAGCGGACAAAGTATTTCAGACTAAAGACTACCAGGCAGCCTTTGACCAGTATCGTCAGGCGCTCGAGCAAGCACGGACGGAGTTCAACCGGTCGGTGGAAGTGGAGGCTCTATCCCAGATGGCCAGGATGAATCTACTGATGGCTCGCAAGGATGAAGGTCGCTCCTGGCTTGAACAGGCCGAAGCCAGAGCCACCGACAGTGATCCGATGGGCTGGTCGAGATACCTGGGTGTTAAAGGCAGGTTCGAATGGAAAGACGGTGACCTCGCGGCGGCCCGAGCTACTTTTGATGATCTCTATACTTTTTGCCACGTTAATGCCCTGTGGGGTCGCGCTATCGATGCCGCCAATATGCTGGCGATCGTATCGGAATCCACTGACGAGCAAATCGAGTGGAGCCGGCGTGGTATCGAGGCGGCTGAGGCCGCCGACGAGGAGCGCTGGCTGGGTCCACTGTGGAATAACCTGGCCGCTACCTACTACGACATTAAACAGTTTGATTCAGCTCTGGAATGTTACCTGAAAGCTCGCGATTACCACTGGCGATTTTCTGACGAGCAGGGAAAACTCTATGCGGACTACCACGTCGGCATGAGCTACCGGGCTAAAGGCGACCACAAGCGCGCCGGGCAATGGTTGAGACCAGTGCTGGCCTGGGCCGAAAGAATCGAGAATCATTCGGTAATCGGTCAGGCCTGTGAAGATCTCGGCGAGATAGCCATCGCGGCCGGGCGTAAGTCGGAAGGAATCGAATTGCTCCAGAGAGCCCGAGAAGAGTACCGCACAGCCGGCTTTGACAACTCGTGGCCCGAAGTCTGGGAAAACATAAATGAGCGCCTATCCCAGCTCGGTCAGTAGTGTACATGCAGGGCGAATGTCAGTTATAACATATTGACCTGCCCCCTGTCCCCTTACCTGGCTCCGTCGAGGCGGAATTCTTGTTGAAAGAGCCGTGCTCCGCCGGTATAATAGCCACAAAACCAGAGAACAAAAGCAAAGTTCAAGCAGGAGAGGTATCATGTTAAAACTATTTTTCATTACCGGAGTGGCTTTATTTACACTGCTGTTATGGGCCGGCTGCGGCGGTGACGATGAATGCCCTACTTGCCCGTCGGGAGTCGACACCGTCACAATCACCGAAACGGTAACCGACACGATCGAACTAGAAATAGAGTATCTTGCCTGGACCGATGCCTATATTCAACTGGACCCATATTTCTGTATCAATGCCTTTATTCACACCAACAGTGGCGCAGACCCGAACCCTGATTCGATCAGAATCGGTGATTCGCTATACACCGAGTTTTCTGCCTACTACTTTCAGCACGAAGGCGATCCTTACTATCAACTCGACGAATGTGAGGACGGCTTTGACCCAACCTACCAGAGCGGCGACCTGGCAACGGTAACCATCTGGGGCAGCAACCGGTCCAGTTCTGCCACGGTGGTGGCCCTGGATTACTGGGATGACGAAGCGCTGATAGCTGATCCGGACGACGGTGATACAACGGTGCAGTACGGTAACACCGTGACCTGCGCCTGGACGGAGGTTGACAATGCCGAATGGTACGGTATCGAGGTAGAATACGGCCTGGATTCCGCCGGTCAGACCGCCTGGAGAAGCGATTATGCTTTCACCTACGACACCGTCTATACCATCCCGGACACAGCCTTCGGCTATCCGGTAGAGCTGGCTCGTTTATATGCTGTGCCGGTTACCGGCCCGGATCCTGAATCGGGTCTGACCAACTGGGAAGGTGATTTTACGGCAGGGAAATTGTACAGTATTGGCGCCTATGCTTCGGCAACAATCTGGTGGGAAAACCCACTAACCGCTGCCAAGCTTGTAGTGTCGCGGCAAGATGAGCCGGCAGAAAAATCTGCCGAGGACATTGTCAGGGCGGTTTGCGAAGCTTACCGGTAGCCAGATTGAAAGAACAAAGTAACAGGCAAAGCCGTTGCGCGCAGACGCGGCGGCTTTCTTGTACTTACCCGCCGACAGCCCAGTCGGGCAGCACACCAATATCAATACCGAAAACCAGCACTCCGATGAGATACATCATTGTCGTAATCAGAACCACTCCCAGCAGGTTCATGATGATGCCAACCTTCATCATATCAGCCATCGTAACTTCGCCGGTGCCGAAGACAATGGCGTTAGGAGGCGTGGCAACCGGAAGCATAAAGGCACACGAAGCCGAGAGGGTAGCCGGAATCATCAGGATGAGAGGATTGGTTTGAATGGCCACGGCCAGTGAGCCCAACAGGGGCAGAATCATCTCGGTAGTGGCGGTGTTAGAAGTGAGCTCAGTCAGAAAAGTGAGCATGGTACATATCGAACCAACCAGGAAGACCGGCTGAACCTCGCCCAACCCGGTCAGTTGCTCAGCGATCCAGATCGATAAGCCGGATTCCTTAAAACCGCTGGCGAGCGCGAAGCCGCCACCAAAAAGTATAACAATACCCCAGTGGAGCCCGGCGGCTGTTTTCCAATCCATCAGACGCTGACCTTTCTGCGTGCGTGAGGGTATCACGAAGAGCAGCATAGCTACCACAATGGCCACCGTTCCGTCATCTATAAAAGCCGGTACCGGCATGAGGGTTGACCAACCCGGAATCGTAAAGATGCCCGCAACGATATCCTTTCTCAACAGCCACAGGAGGGCCATCACCACAAACAGGATCAGGACTATTTTTTCCTCGTAGGCAATCCTGCCCAGGCGCGAATACTCCTGTCGAAAGATTTCGGTTTCTCCCTTAATGGCCCGTTTACGCGGAACGAAAAGGGCCGTGAGAATCAACCACGCCATCAGAAGAAATATGACCGCGAACGGCAGCCCGAACTGAAACCATTGAGCAAAGGTAATTTCCGGACCGAACGGAAAGTAGATATTGAATATTCTGGTGAACGACAGGTTGGGCGGTGTGCCAATAAGGGTCGCCGTCCCGCCTATCGAGGCCGAGTAGGCAATCCCGATAAGGAGGCCAACCGCAAAACGCGACATTGGCCGGCCTGGGAAGCTGTCCTTGAGCTTGATGATAATTGCCATAGCGATCGGTACCATCATCATAGTCGTGGCGGTGTTGGATATCCACATCGAAAGAAAGGCCGTGGCTACCATGAAGCCCAGCAGCAAACGTCTGGGACTGGCTCCAATCAACAATATGATCCTCAGGGCGATTCGCCGATGGAGCTGCCACTTCTGCATAGCCAGGGCCATTATAAAGCCGCCAATAAACAGAAATATGATATGATTAAAATAGGTGGTCGCTACTTCCCTGCCCTGCATGATGCCCAGTAGGGGAAACAGGGCCACCGGTAATAGAGCGGTGGCAGGAATAGGGATAGCCTCGGTTATCCACCAGATAGCCATCAGGGCGGCGACCGAAGCGGTGCGGGTGACGGCTGGATTATCCGGATCCAGATCGCACAAGATCAGCAGCGCCAGGGCAGCCACCGGCCCTGCAAACAGGCCGATTCGCTGCTTCAAACTGGCGCCCGCGTTCCTGTTGGTATCATTGTGCATGCGGTATATCTATGATAAATCTCCCACTCAATAAATGCTATTGTTTTTTTAGCGGCCTCCAAACCAATTGACAAAAGGACTTAAAGTCTTACCTTTCCGGCATAATGAAAGAGCAAAACCAGCCCACGAAAATTGAAAAGCTGCTTTTGGAGGCGGCCCGGATGTTCAATTCCACCCTCGAATACGAGGAGCTGGTGGAAATGGTGCTTAAACTGGCTTCCACCGCGGTGAACTCCGAGGCGGCCCTATTGTTCAGGGTCGACCACAATCGCTCCGACATGAAAATCCGGTTCATGAACTGCATGACCGACTGTAAGATGAATATATTTCACTGGGAGCCGGGACAGGGGGTGGTCGGCTGGGTAACGCAGTACAAGGAACCGGTTATCATCAACGATGCCGCAAATGATCCGCGGGTGGATGATCGTTTTTGGGAAAGTACCGGACTGGAATTGAAATCACTGATCTCCATACCACTAATCGGCAGGGGCCAGATGATCGGTGTTATCGAGGCTATGAACAACGTTGACGGAGAATTTGACGAAACCGACATGGATGTTCTTATCGGGCTGGCCAATCAAATTGCGATCGCTATCGACAACGCCAACCTCTATCGCCAGGCGAAACGCGAGGCTTTCAGAAAAGATCTGCTGTATGAAATTGGAAAGAAACTGTCAAGCTCGTTGAGTCTCAATGAAGTACTCAAAGAGATAATGGATTCACTCAAGCAGGCCGTTGACTTCTCATCAGGCGGTATTTTCATCGTCGACTGCGAGAAGCATGAGGTTGACTCCATCTACGCGGTGGGATACGAAGAATGCACCGAATCCGATATCCACCTGAAGTACGGTCAAGGACTGGTGGGGCACGTTGCCACTACCGGAGAGCCGATCATCGCAGGCGACGTAACCAAAGACAAACACTATATCGACCTGCACTGCGGTACCAAAAGTGAAATGGTGGTCCCGATTAAACTCGACGGGCGCGTCATCGGCGTCTTCAATGTCGAATCGGACCGGTTGAACGCTTACGATCAAGACGACCTGGTACTTATGACTACATTTGCCTCACAAGCGGCGATTTCCATCGAACGCGCTCGCGTGCACGACAGGCTGCTGGCTGGCGAGAAACTCCAGGAGCAGCTCAATATCGCCCGGGAAATTCAGCAAACCTTTCTTCCCAAGGATGACCTGGTGATTGCCGGCTATGACATAACCGGCGAAAATGTCTCGTCAGGAGAGGTTGGCGGTGACTATTTTGACTTTATCCGGATTGTTGAAAAGCAGGTTGGCATTGCCATCGCCGACGTTTCCGGCAAGGGTATCCCGGCATCACTGCTGATGGCTTCTTTCCGGGCATCATTAATAGCCGAGATTCGCAACAATTACTCTATCAGGACAATCTGCCAGAAAGTGAATGCGCTTCTGTGCGAGTCGGTCAAACCGGGCAACTTCGTCACGTGCGTGTACGGAGTGCTGGACGCTAAGAACCATGTCCTCACTTTTGCCAACTGCGGTCACAACCTGCCGGTTCTGCTGAGAAGCTCCGGTGAAGTGGTGTACCTGCGGGAGGGCGGCCCGATCATGGGCGTCTCTGCCGACGCCACTTATGAGGAGCGTCCGATTTATCTGGAGGTAGGTGATGTCGTGGCCCTCTATACCGATGGCGTGGTAGAGGTATTCGACGATAATGGCAAGGAATACGGGCTTGACCGCCTTATCGAGACGCTAAGAAATAACCGCGACCGGTCATCGAATGACATCAAACAGGCCATATACGATGATGTTCACGGTTTTGCTTCCAAAGATCACATGTTCGACGATTTCACCATGGTAGTTGTAAAGCGGGCAGAGTAAGCCGGTTTCCTGAAACCGGATTTTTGCTGATTATTCCCATCACAATTCCTATATTGCGGCCAACCGGATTCGACAAGTTGTCACAGGAGGTTTTTGTGGCTCTCAAGACATATGATCAATACCTGTCTTCGCTCAAGAAGATGCGCCCCAACATACATAAGTGGGATCAGCTCATTGACGACGTTACCACTCACCCGGCCACGAAACGAACGGTGCAGGGACATGGCTGGACCTTTAAGGCAGCCCACGACGAAAAGCTTCGCGAAAAAGTCACCACGACCTCTCATCTCACCGGTGAGCCGATCAGTCGATATCTTTCGATTATTCAGTCTGCGGAAGATATGTACGCCAATTGTGATATGAAGCGATTGATGTTTCACCTTACCGGCACGTGCACAGGAGGCAGATGCGCCGGATGGGCGGCTCTGAACGCAATGTTCATAACCACCTTCGAGATAGATAAACAGCTCGGGACCGCTTACCATGAACGCTTCCTGAAATGGCTGCGCCGGGCACAAGAAGAGGATATCACCATCTCGGGGGCCCTGACCGATGCCAAGGGTGACCGCACTAAAGGGCCGTCACAGCAGGAGGATGAAGATCTCTTCCTGCACGTGGTGGAAAGACGTGACGACGGTATCGTCGTGCGTGGTGCCAAGCTTATGATTTGCGGCGTGGCTGCGGCAAACGAGATCTTTGTACTACCCGGCTCGGCATACAAAGAACACGACGCCGATTACTCTCTATCCTTCGTGGTGCCGCGAGATATTGAGAATCTCACCATAGTTGAGACCCGGCATCCCAACGACACGCGCGATGAAGAGGATGGATTCGACAATCCCGTTGTTGAGGGCGGTATCACCCAGGCGTTTTTGTTTTTTGAGGATGTTTTCGTACCCAACGACAGGGTTTTCATGTGCGGGGAATACCAGTACACAGGTAAAGCAGTCAGCTATTTTGTGATGCCTTACCGGGCCGCTATTGGCGGATGCGTGGCCGGGCAGGGAGATATCAAGATCGGCTCGGCCGTCTTGACGGCGCGGGCCAACGGGCTGTCATCGAAAGTCTTCAAAGACAAACTCACTCAAATGGTGATAAACAACGAAACGACCTACGGGATGGGTCTTGCGGCCGCCGCCAAAGGCAAGAAGCATGAATCCGGAGCGTGGCTGTGCGATCCGCTACTGTCAAACGTCAACAAGGTTCATGTGGCGAACCTGCCCTATAACACCTCAATATTAGCCCAGGATATTGCCGGAGGTATCGGTGAGACCGGGTGTATGCCATCATCGAAAGATTTTCAGTCGAAAAAGTACGGCCACCTTATCAAGAAATACATGACGGCGCGTCATTCGGCCGAAGCGCGCGCCCGGGCGGCGCGTCTGGTTGAGTGGTGTACCCTCGGTTCGGGGGTTCCCGGCTGCATGCATGGTGGAGGCTCACCTGATGGCGCCAAGCTGTTTATCAGGGCCACGGCCAATATTGATGAAAAGGCGGAAATTGCCCGCCGGTTAGCAGGTATTGACGAAGAGATGCCAGAGCCGAATTAATTCTTCAGCACCATCCGGTAGCGGGCTTTGCCGTGGCGGGTCTTGTCCACTGCTTCATTAACATTCTTCATAGGCACGACCTCGGTCTTGGCCCTTATGCCGTGGCGGGAAGCTAAACGAAGCATCTCCCTGATAGCCATTCGACCGCCAATGGGGTTACCCACGATCGATTTTTGCTGAAGTATAAGGCTGAATGACGGAATCATCATCGGGTTGGCTACGGCACCGACAAGACACAGCATGCCTTTAGGATTAAGGGCGTTCAATACCGCCGGCCAATCCATGTCGACATGAACCGTAGATATAATGAAATCCAGTTTTCCTACGGTCTTCTCAAAAGGATCCTTTTCCGTCGTTGGAATGAATTCGTGGGCTCCAAGCTCGCGGGCTTCTTTCTCTTTGTCTGGCGATGAGGAGAAAGCCGTTACGTTACAGCCATAAGCATGCGCGAACTGGATAGCCAGGTGTCCCAGTCCGCCGACACCAATAACACCCACCTTCTGATATGGTCGCACGCTGTAAGTGCGCAGAGGGTTATACACGGTAATTCCGCCGCAGAGAAGCGGAGCGGCGTTCTCCGACTCGAGCTTACTCGGAATGGGAAAAGCAAAGCGACTGTCGACACGAATCATATCGGCGAATCCACCGTGATTACCCATGCAGGTGGCTTTTATCTCGGGACAAAGGTTGTGTTCGCCGCTGATACACATATCGCAGTGCCAGCAGGCACCACACTGCCAGCCGACACCAACCCGTTGTCCGTTTGAGAATTTTTTCACGCCCACCCCGACGTCGATAACTTCACCGACAATCTCATGACCGGGTACGAGCGGGTATTCGGTTAACTGCCAGTCATTGTCAATCAAATGGACATCACTATGGCAGATACCGCAGTGGCTGATCTTAATATCGATATCAAACGGGGCCAACGGCCTGGGCTCGTATTCGAACGGTTCAAGGCGACCCTTCGCTTTCTTAGCCGCGTAGCACTTTATGGCCATCAGTAGCTCCTTTTGAACTTCTTATCCTAATCCCTGTGTCTTTATACGCAGCAATAATGGCAATGGCACACCACTGCTGATAGCCAGGTCCTTCCCAATCCGATTACCTTCGTTTAACCGGGCGGCGTTACCCGGAGGCGGTTGACTCCCGTATTCCGGTAAGAACTCCCACTCAGCCGTTAAAGATGTTGGCCTTCTTCAGAGCCCGCCGGAACTTGCTCTCGCTCTGATGAACAAAGGGAATATCCAGCGAATGAAACAGGCGGCGAAGTTTGTCCTCGATAACCTCAAGGTTCCTGGTATCACTCAGCTCCAGTTCCAACTCGTAGTCGACCGAACCGTCGTTGTATTCCGTCTTGTCAACTTCGAGCAAATAATTGTGATCGGCAATCTTGAAGACTTTTCTCTGCCGGACATTCTCGAACATCACCAGCCGGGTCAGGCCACGGTTCCCGACTTGCTGCCTGACATGATCTACGGGCATGTTATCCAGACTCATCACGTCTTTGCCCAGATTGATGATGTCCAGTGCCTGTCCCCGCGCAATCTCCGACTCAATCTCCTGTCGCACGACGGCCAGACCTTCCTGGGTAGGTATACTCTTGACGGTTACCAGCCCTCTTGTACTTTCAGCTCGCACTCGAAGCGCCCAACCCTTTTTCGAAAGACGGAGGTCCTCGGTATCGAAAAAGCCGTTAATATGGCGCTCCTCCTGCTCAATTTGTCCCAGGAAGCCAACCAGCTTCAGATAATTGGTGAAAGAGCCAAGATCGAGTTTAATTTCGATCTCGCGTTTGAGTTCGCCTGCGTCAGTCATGATATCAATTATATAACGAATTCCAGCAGCAGAAAAGCACAAATTTCCACCAACCGCCGTTTCAGGGAGAGTCGACAAAATATATCCTTGTTCGCTATGCTGGCCGAACGTGGGGCCGGTTCGGCACGCATAAGAAAAGCCGGGAGCCCCAAGCTCCCGGCCGGTTTTGCTCTGGAGAAACCTACCCCGCCGGCGGTTAGACCCGGTAGCGGTCCGTGATCTCTTCGTTGCTATCGGCGCTGAAAACCTTGAATTCCTGAAGCGAAATGGTCGTGTCGCGCACCAGGTTGATTTCGAAATTATGAATTTTCATCATCCGGGCCACCCGATTGGTGCCGTTTTCAGCCATGGCATCAGCCAGCAGGGGGCTAATGGCGAGATGAAACTTCCTGTACTTTCGGTCCGCCCTTGCCCTGGTAAACCACCGCTCGATTTTGGTTGCCATCGTCTCCTTCGAAAGCACTCGCCCCAGACCGGAGCAGTAGGGACACGGCTCGGAAACAGCGTGAAGGTGCGAAGGTCGGACCCTTTCCCGCGTCATTTCGACTATTCCAAATTCGGTGACCGGATTAATGGCGCGTTTGGCACGATCGTGCCGGAAGCAGTTCTTGAATTCCTCATACAGTTTACGGCGGTTTTCGCGGTTGTACATGTCGATGAAGTCGCAAATTATCAGGCCCCCGATATCACGCAGACGAATCTGGCGGGCGATTTCCCGCGCCGCCTGCACGTTTGTCTGGTAAATGGTAGATTCCTGATCGGTACTGCCAACAAAGCGACCGGTGTTAACATCGATAGTAACCATGGCCTCAGTCTGGTCGATAACCAGGTAGGCACCTTTCTTAATCCAGACCTTGCGCTCAAGCATCTTTTCGATTTCCGGCTCCAGGTCATAAAGATCAAACAGGGGATGCTCGCCTTTGTACAGCTCGACTCGCCGTTTCAGACCCGGCGCTACCTGCCGGGCAAAAGACACTACCTTTTTGTAGTCGGCCTTATTATCTACCAGAACCCGCTCCACATCTTCGGTGAAGATATCGCGAATCATAGATACCACCAACTCCGCTTCCTTGTGTATCAGTACCGGAGCTTTGGACTGGTCGGCCTTCTTCTTAAGCTTACCCCACAGTTTCAACAGCCGCTTGACATCGGAGCGAAACTCGCCCTCGCTTTTTCCTTCGCTTTCGGTACGGGCAATCAGGCCGAACCCTTCGGGGCGCAGCGGTCCCAGGATTTTCCGAAGCCGTTTCTTTTCCGCCCAGCTCGGAATGCGCTTTGAGATCCGGATATGGTCATCGTCGGGGACCAGCACGACAAAGCGGCCCGGAATGGAGATATCGGTCGAGATACGCGGTCCCTTGGTTGAAATGGGCTCCTTGATTATCTGAACCAGTATCTCCTGGTTTTTCTTGAGCACGGTCTCAATGCCCTGCCGGCGTCTTTTACGTATGATTTCGGCTGGAGCCTCTTCTTCCTCACCATCGTCCGAATCATAGCGACGGCCGTAATCGGTTCCAATATCAGACGAATGCAGGTAAGCTGCCTTGGACATACCGATCTCGATGAAGGCAGCCTGCATACCCGGCAGAACGGTCTTGATGACACCCTTGTAGATATCGCCCACCATGCGGTTGGCATCGGAACGCTCCACCTGAAGTTCGACCAGCTTGTCGTCCTCGAGTATGGCTACTCTTGTCTCATACTCGGTTGAATTAATCAAAATCTCTTTTTTCATATTTTTCTATTACCCCCTGCTGAAGTTTCCCCCAAAACTTCCCCCGGTTGCGGTTTAAATCCGTTGATGAACGAACTTCCGTCCATTTGCTTTTTTCCTTCCGGAAGTACACTGGTAATCTCGATGGCCGAATCGGCACACTGAACCAGCAAAATTTTTCTTGCGAGCACCACCGAGCCCGGTCGAAGGTCTGAAGGACCTTTCTGATCGGCTACCCGGCAGGCCAATATCTTAAGTTTTTTGCCCCTGAAATAGGTATAGGCCCCCGGCCTGGTTGACAGTCCCCGGACGAAGTCTTTGACTCTTGGGGCCGGAAAACCAAAATCAATCAGGGCATCAAAGGGGCCGATTTTTGGGGCTCCCGTGGCCTCGGAATCGTCCTGCCCCAGCGGCGAGACTCGTCCCTGTTCAATAAGCTCGACCGTACGAAGTGTGAACGGCCCGGCCATCTCGGCCAGACGATCATGCAGAGAATCAAAGTTCTCATCGTCGCCGATGGCTAAACTCTCCTGCAGGATAATATCCCCTGTGTCCACCTTCTTTTTGAGAAAGAAGCTGCTCAGACCGGTCTCTTTCTCACCGTTTATCAGAGCCCAGTTTATTGGGGCAGCCCCGCGATACCTGGGCAGAAGCGAGGCATGGACATTGATCGATCCACACCGGGGCAGAGAAAACAGTTTTCGAGGCAGGATTCTGAAAGCAACTACCACTATCAGGTCCGGATCCCATGATTTGACCTGTTGATAGAGTCCATCGTCCCGCAGCGATTCCGGCTTGAGAATACGGTAACCAAGGCTTTCAGCGAACGAGCCAACCTCGGAAGGTCTCAATTTCTTTCCCCGGCCGCTGGGTTTGTCCGGACCGGTCACTACGCCAACGATTTCGTGCTGGCTCTGATGCAGGTGCTCCAGAGCGGGGCAGGCAAAAGCAGGCGTGCCCATATAGATGATTTTCATCTCTGATTCAACTGTGGCGCGGCGATGACGTCAGCGTGGCTAATGCGGATAAGACCCGGTTGGGCCTTGACAATTACGATGCTTTGGAGAGCTTTCTAAGCCGTCCCTTGAGCATCGTTCTTGCCAGGGGTGACAGATAGTCGATGAAAAGCTTGCCTTCCAGGTGATCGTACTCATGTAAAACAGCCCGGGCGGCCAATCCTTCAAACTCCCGCTCGAACCGGTTACCTTCTAAATCCAGTGCCCTCACCCTGACCCTGTTGGGCCGGGTTATCTTTTGATATATTCCCGGAAAAGAAAGGCAGCCTTCCTCGAACTCCGTATCGCCGTCGGTATCGACGATTTCCGGGTTGATGAACACCTGTAATGATGCGGTAATATCGACCGCGGACAGATCAACTATGAAGACGCGCTTCAGTACCCCGATCTGGACCGCTGAAAGGCCCAGACCCCTGGCTTTCTTAAGGGTGTCGACCAGATTCGACACCAAATCTTTTACTTCCTGGTTGACTTCGTCAACCGGTAGAGAAACTTCCCGCAGTACCGGGTCGCCGTAAATGACGATCGGTCGCTCAGCCACAGTTACTCCTTAGCCTATTTATCTACTCGGGCGGCAATGGATGACTTGAGAAATTCAAGCTTCACATTTTCACTTATCTTCAGCACAACCCGGTTGCGCTCGTCATCGATAGCAAAAATCGTCCCAAACATTCCGCCACTGGTTACTACTTTATCGCCTTTCTTCAGGCTGGCGATGAGCTGTTCATGCTCCTTTTGCTTCTTGCGCTGGGGGCGGATGAGAAGCAGATACATCACCAGAAACAGCAGGGCAAAAAAGCCCAGTTGAACCATTCCGGCCCCTTCTCCGCCCTGGCCACCGGCCATCAAAATGGGAAAGGTGAAGTCCAAAATAACTCCTTATATTTATCGTACAATACACCCGCCGACTTAGCGTTTATCGCACAGCAAGGTCATTTCGGCGGGCAAAATCTTTAATGAACAAGTCCTAATTGCCTGACAATATAGGCCTTAGCCAGAAATCTGCCAAGTTTTTATTTTATTGCTTAAACAGGCAGAAATGGCCGAAGTTCCCCGGCCTGCGCCAATCTAATCGCCTGTCCGGCATCAGAATGCGGGTCGTATGTCCACAGTGAGCGGCCTCCTTTATTCACTGAAATAATGCTGTGAGAACCCCTCCACCAACTCGCCTAATTTGGCGGTATTGGCTTTATCTGTGGTCTGCTTGCATTTCATCGCGTAAACCAGCATCTGATGAAGGAGCCCCAGACTCTTCTGATATTTCTCGACTGGGCCCGCTTCGGAAGGGTCTACAGGCTTAATCCGCTGTGTCATAAAGTACTGGGTGACAATCTCCATAAACTTGTTAGCGTGCTCTTCCTTGTTGTTCACCCAGCGAATAAGCTGATTGTAATTCTTCTCCCCTTCGGCCGACAGAGTCACAATTTGATCCATGCTCTTTTCAATGGTTGTGATGTGTTCATTGAGAAGCTTAATCCGAGCCTGGTCATCGTAAATTCCGCACGGTATTTCGCAGTGCGATGATGCGGTCGCTGTGAAAATTACCATAATCGCCGCCGCGACCATAACAGTTTTCGCAGTGATTTTCATACTAACCCCTTTCTGGCAAACCCCGCTACACAGGGATCGATAGATAATTCATTGCTCTGCGCTATAAACAAGTGTGAGGCTAAAAAGTGGCAGATTTAAATAAAATAGCCGGCCTCGGCCGGCTATTGAATCTAAAACGGTGGGTGAACTACTCGTCTTCCCCCGCAGACGTATCATCGCTCTTTTCTGACTCAGCTGACTCGGAGTCTGACTTGAACTTCTCCCGCCACTGCGAGACCTTCTTGGCTATATCGGGTATGGAGTCAATGATGTCACCCCATTTGCCCTTGACGGCCGGCAGCAGAGAGACGCCGCTGTCGTCCATAATTATGAAGGCGGCCGGTTCGATTCTGGCGCCGCCCCCACCTCCGCCGCCAAAACCACTGCCTTTCTTTTCGTCTTCACCCTGACCGCCGCCGGCTCCGAAGCCGACAGAAATCTTAACCACCGGGATGACGGTCCGGTTGCCAACCGTAATGGGCTGGCCGATAATCGTCTCCGACTTGGAGATCTCCCTGAGTTCGCCGACCACTCCTTTGAGTATGTCTACGACGTTATTGGACATCCTGGTCTCCTTTCTTTCTTCCTATCGCCAATTTTATCAAATCTCTTAACGGGAGTTTGAATATCAAAACAAGGGTTCTTAAGAATATGCTGTAAAGTGGAATGGCAACCGCGATTCGGGCCGACCCGGCCAGAGACGGTCCATCCCAGTCCGGCCTGTAGCGGAATCGATCACCGATGCCGGGCAAGGTGGCGGCGGCTGCCTGATAGTAACCGTAGGCCGTTCCGGTGAGATCGGGTTGATCGAAACCAGCTTTAATCTCACCATCAAGTTCTTCCAGTCTCAAAGCACGCAGCAGGGACATGCCGTAAGATGCGACCGCCTTCAATACCTTCGGCGCTACCCGCAGCATGTCGCCAATAGGTCGTTCTCTTTTTGCTCTCTTCTTTTTCGGTTTCGGGGGTGGCTTCGGCTCGGGCTCCGGCTTGACTTTCTTCTTCTCGGCGGCTTCGAGCTCCTTAACGGTGAACCCGGCAAGTTTCAGACTGCCCCGTCGGGAAGTAAAGTCAAAGGCCCAGCCGGTGCGACCGAGACCTGCAAAAACAAACCGTTGCCGATCGGAAAACTCCAGTCGAAACCGTAGCCTGAGCAACATTGACGCCGCTATTGCCAGTACGATGATAAGCAAAACATAAAGCATAATTGATGTCTCAGTCAGAAATCCGGCCCTACTTTACCTATTATACGAATATCGGCAGGTCAGGGCAAACGGAAGGGGGATTTTTAGGTCCAGCTGCCTCTATTTTGAGCGCTCCAAACCCATGATGGTCCACATCAAAGTCGGTGGAATGGAGCCTTCAGCCAGTAACGCATCGTGGAAACGGCGAATCGAGAAGCTTTCCCCATCCTTGTCACGCGCGGCTCGCAACAGCTTTTCAATCTCGAGCTTGCCAATGAGATATGACATCTGGTGAGTCGGGGTCAGCGTATAGCGCCGCACTTCGTCTCTAAGATAGTCCTGACTGAATGCGCTGGAGAAATCGAGGACATCGGCCATCCACTCAACGCACTCATCGCTGGTGAATTGCCCCGTGTGCAGCTTCACATCAGCGATGATTCTCGCCGCCCGAAACCTGATCCCCTCGAGAATCTGAAGCCAGCTACCCGGATCTTCGACCCCGTAAAGACCCTGCTCGTACATCATTTGCTCGGCGTATAGGGCCCATCCTTCGATCATCATGAGATTGGTCTGCCACTTGCGGACAGGGTCACCGTTCAGGCCGGCCAGCTGCATTTGCAGATGGTGTCCCGGGAAAGCTTCGTGCACAACAGCCCCTTTAAAACCGCGGCGGTGAACATATCGATAACGTGCCTCAAGCTGCTGTCGATCAAGGTCGTCCGGAACCGGCCTTACATAGAAATAAGCCGTTTGAGCAGAATCAAAGGGGCCGGCGGGTTGGTAAGCGTACATACCCACCAGCGACCTCATGAATGATGGCGTTTCGATTACTGCCACTTCGGCTACTTGCGATGGAACGGTGAGGATATTGTGAGTCTCCAAAAACAGTCGTATCTGATCCGTTTCCCAGTTGTAATAGTCGAGAATGTCCTGCCTGGCGAAATTAGCCGGGACAAACACGGAATCGCTGCCATTTTGGTGATTGGAGTCGACATAAACGATATACTCGTGATAGGCGGCATCGGCTTGCCTCAACAGCGCTTGACCGATCTTGAGTAGTGAATCACTTCCGTAGTCAAGAAAGTACTGGTGTGATAGCATATAGTCGAAATTGTCTTTTCCGATAGCGAAGCTGGATTGCGATCCCGGTTTCAAGGTCGCCAGAAAGTTCACAAAATCATTCATCGCCTCGCGAGCCTGATTGGAAACCCGTGCCAGCTCGTCGGCGCGGTGCGGAAACTTGTTGGACAATTCGGCCGAGATATCCTTGTAGAAGCGAATGCCGTCCTCCATAGTTTCCTGGGCGGTCTCGATATAGATGGGCGGCGGTTTTTTCAGGTTCTTCTTAGCGGCGGCAAGAAACGTAGGAACCGCCTTCATGCGACTGATTATCGTTACCAGGCGCTCCGCCAGCGGGGCATGGTCGGATAGCACCAGATAGTAGACACCGTTTACGACCTCATCCACATAAAGCTGGGGGGATTTCTTGTACCATTGGATTCGTTTCAGGTCAAGCAGCACCCCGTCGACATTCGATTTCAAAAGTTGATAGTTGATACGGTCATGCTCAGTCAGGTTGGCAGACTTGTATTTGTAGAGTTGCTTTTCGAACTCATTGAGCTTCTTTACCATTTGATTGACCGATTTCGAGGAATAGTCGGTAAAGCGGTGATCGTATGCGTGTATCCCCATGCCGGTTGACCGGACCGGGTAGAATGACTGAATTGTTTCCAGGATTTCGCCGCTTAACCTGGTGAAACTTTGATTACTACTGGGCCGGACCGAACCGTAAGTCATCAGTATGAGAACGAATGTCAGGCTGAATCGCCAGGTCACCTTGGGCACTGTGGAACCTCCTTGAAACAGATAAGTCGACAATCTATGAAATACCTGGTTAAGGCGCAAGTTATCTCACTTTCGATTAAACACCGATGCCAGTTCAATGTGCATGGTGTGCGGAAACATATCCACCGGCCTGACTTCGGGCAAATCGTAACCCGCAGCGACCAGTTCCTTGGCATCCCGGGCGAATGTTGACGGGTTGCATGAAATGTACAATATCTTCTCGGGCCTAAGTTTCGATAACCCCCGCAAAGCCTTCGGGTGCAGTCCGGCGCGGGGCGGGTCGACGATGACAGAATCAAAGCGCCCCCCGGTTTTTTCGCAGGTTTTCAGATAGTCTTTCACGTCGCCCTCGAAGAACGAGATGTTCTGCATTTTGTTGGCATGTGCATTTTCTCGAGCAGCCTGAACGGCGTCGGCCACCAGCTCGACACCAACCACTTCGTTTACATAGGTGGCGATCAGAATACCAATGGAACCGGTACCACAGTATAGGTCCAATACGCGCTGATCTGGTCGCGGTTCCAATAAATCGAAACCTATCCGGTAGAGAGTCTCGGTCTGGACAGTGTTTGTCTGGAAAAAAGAGTTGGCCCTGATGCGGAATACCGATTCGAACAATCGCTCTTCGATGTAGCCGCAGCCGAACAGAACGGTTTCAATTTCGCCGGTGGCAATGTTCGACTTTAGGCTGTTCTGATTATGCACGATAGTTGAGATCTGAGGGAAGGCGGCCGTGATTTCATGTATGAACCGGTCCCGATTGGGCATTTCTCCATAGTTGGTGACAACATTGACCATGAGATCGGCGGTGCGCTTGGCCTGACGAATCATGATAAATCGCATGAAACCGGCGTGATTAGTAACATTGTAAGATGTAAGACCGGCCTTCCTCACGTAGTCCCGTATCCACCTGACAATATCACTTACAACATCCGACGTGAGAAAGCAGCGTTCCAGATCGAATATCTCGTCAAAGCGTCCCTGCCGGTGCAGTCCGAGGGTAAAATCGCTACCGTCGGTATCGGCATTGAACGAAAACTCCATCTTGTTACGATAGCGGAACACCTCTACCGAACCGACGACCTCCTGCACCAGGGTGCTCTCCAGACCGCCAATCCTCTGAAGGCAGTCGATGACCTGTTTTTTCTTATAAATAAGCTGGTCGTGGTAGGTGAGGTCTTGCCAGGTGCATCCCCCGCAGTAGGCAAAGTGCGAGCAGACCGCCGGCACGCGTCGCTCCGACTGTTTCAGGATCTTGACTACCGAGGCTTTGTCATATCGAGGTTTGGAGCTGGTAATCCGGGCCAGGACCCGCTCGCCCGGCAAGCCGCCATCAAGGAATACCACTTTACCATCCAGGTGACCTACGGCCCGGCCATTGAAGGCAAGGTCAGTTATTTCAACTTCTACCTGTTTGTTATCCATGACTAATCACCGTGCTCGTCATTATGACTACAAAGGGCATCGGGACGCCGGAAAGCAAGTTTTTCCAGTTGGATGGTCCCGTGGCCGATGCTGAATTTCTCGCAGAGCATCCGGTTTATCTGCTCGACCAGGTCAGGGCCTCTCGAAAAGTCTTTTTCGTCAAGACAAATATGGCACGAAAGGGCGATATCGCTTGAGGAAAGCGACCAGATATGCAGATCGTGAACATCCTCCACTCCGTGGACAGTTCTAATCGCCTTGAATACCTCGTCGAAGTCAATACCCTCCGGGGCTGACTCCAGAAAGATCAGCACGGCCTCGCGCATGACCAGATAGGACGACCAGAAAATCATCACGGCAATGACGGTCGAAAGCAACACATCAGTCAGGTACCAGCCGGTAATCAGAATAACAACACCGCCGGCAATGACCGCCACCGATGAGATAGCGTCGTAAGCCATGTGCAGGAAGGCGGTTTTCATGTTCAATGATTTGCCTTTTTCAGAGTTAAGAAGGAAAATAGAAACGACATTGCCCAGCAGGCCTATTACCGCAACAGTCATAAACAACCAGGGTCTGGTAAGCGGCTGTGGGGCGAGTAGGCGATTGTAAGCTTCAATCAGAATGAAGATGGCGATAACAACAAGGGCCACCGCCGAAATCAATGCCGTCATAACCTCGATACGTTTGTAGCCGTAGGTGGATTTCTTCGTGGCCGGCAGACGCGAGCCTTTTAAGCCCAGCCAGGCCAGGCCCAGAGCTGCCACATCTGAAAGATTGTGCACGGCGTCGGCCGTGAGAGCGAGGTATCCACTGAGCAATCCACCAATGAACTCCGCCAGGGTGATGGCCAAATTAAACAGTATCGCCCAACCCAGCTTTTTCCCGGAAATGTGTCTGTGCGAGTGCTGATGTGTCATATATTGTTAAACAGTCGAACTCAATAAACCGCTATTGAAAAAGTCGGCATAATTCGAGAGATTCTGAATCGGCGCCGGGATAACCGCGTTCTGCCGAGTGACCCCCCGTCGAGACGCGCCATCAGTCTCCCTTAAGCAAGTTAAGCGACATGAATCCAAGTACCAAAAGTACCACAAAGGCGACGGCCAAAACATTGAAGTACCTGTCAATGAACAGCTTGATTCTGTCACCGTACTTCCTGTATAGCGTTCCGATCAAACCGGCCACCACGAAAAACCGTAGCGAGCGGCTTACGGCGGAAGCTATGAGAAAGGGCATAAAGGCCATCTCAAAAAATCCGGCCGCGATGGTAAAAACCTTGTAGGGAATAGGGGTAAAACCTGCAATTCCCACCGCCCATGCCCCCACTTTCATGCCCATAACCTCCTTTTCACTAAACCAGTACCTGGCCTGCTCCAGAAGGAAGTCGGGGTCGCTGCCTGACAAGGATGCCGTCAGCGAGAGCAGTTTTTCTCCTATCAAGTCAAAGGCAAACTGGCCCACCAGGTAGCCAAGGACACCTCCAATGACCGAGCCGATCGAGCAGACGACGGCAAATCGCACCCACCGCCGGTGAGAACCCATACACAGGCCTATCAAGAGAGCATCGGGCGGAACCGGAAAAAAAGAAGCTTCCGCCATCGACAGCAAGAACAGCGCCGTTTGACCATGCCGTGATTCTCCCCAGCGGAGGACCCAGTCATACAGCGACCGGGACCAGACAAGCGGTGCCTTCAGAATCCTGATCAACCCGTTAGTCCCTCTCCGTGTCAGATTTGGACGCTTGGTCAGTCAATTTTTCCAGTCTCAGTCTCACCAGTCGATTATCCTCACGTTCCAGCACCGAGATGAGCATATCCCCAATCGTCACCGTCTCTTCCTCATCGGGAAGACGACCGAGATGGTCGATGAACAATCCCGCCACGGTTTCCGCCTTGTCTTCGGGAAGGTTGCTTTGCATTAGCGCGTTTATTTCGCCGGGCCAGACCGAGCCTTCGGCGTAAGCGATCGTTTCGGAATGCTTGACCAGCGGAGGCTGCTCGGCATCGTACTCGTCCTGAATTTCGCCAACCAGTTCTTCGAGAATGTCTTCCAGCGTAATAATGCCGGCCGTGCCGCCGAACTCATCGAGCACGATTGCGATATGTTTCTTTTTTCGCTGAAGTGTTCTAAGAAGCTGGGAAAGAGGCATCGAGTCGGGGACAAACAAGGGCTTTCTCAAAAGATCCTTCAATATAATCAACTGCGGATCGAGCTGATGCAGGATAATGTCTTTGGTGTACAAGACACCGATAATGTGATCGATGTCCTTCTCGAAGATGGGATAGCGACTGTATTCGTTGTCTATTATGAGATTCAAGATTTCTTTGGGATCGGAGTTGATTTCGATCGCGACCACGTCGGTCCTCGGCGTCATGGCGCGACGCACAGTCATATCGGCGAATGCAAACACGGATTTGATGAGTTTCTGTTCAGTCTCGTCAAAAATACCCTTTTGCTTTCCCTCGTAAATCATCAGGTTTATCTCTTCCTCGGTGACCGCCGTTCGAACCGCATCCTGCTTGACACCAAGGCCCCTGAGAATCAGGCGAGCCGTCCAGCTGAGAATACTGGAGAAAATGAAACTCACCTGGGTAAAGAGTTTCACCGGGCCAGCCACATGCCTGGCAAAAAACTCCGGGTTAGACAGGGCCAGGTACTTGGGCACCAGTTCTCCCACGATGACCGTGGTCCCGGTTATGAAAATGGCCACGATGGCTACTGCTATGGGCGTCGCTCCGCGAGAAACCAGCTCAATCGGGAATCCGGCGATAACCTCTTCGAGCTGGCTGACAATGGTGGCTCCACCAAAGACCCCGGCCAAAGTACCGACCAGCGTTATACCTACCTGGATGGTAGCCAGGAATCGATCAGGTGTTCGATGAAGCTTCTCGGCAATAGCGGCGCCGCGCTTGCCCTCTGAGGCTCTCTTTAACAGTTTGCTTTTGCGACTGGCTATGATAGAAAACTCGGACAGGGCAAAAAAGCCGTTTGCCAGGATGAGCAGAAAGATGGCCAGTAGCTCAAGCAAGAGGGTCGTAGCATCCATTCTACCGGGACGCCTCTCTCAACCGAGGTAACGGGATTTCGGCGGGATCGCTTGATAGACTATCGTTAGGATACATAACCTTGATATGTTGATTCCTGCGCCAGTTTATGGAGTCGCTCAACGCGTTTCTCTACCGGTGGGTGGGTTGAAAACAGTGACGCAATCCCCCTACCGGACAGCGGTTTGGCAATCATCAAATGAGCCGTGGCGGGTCGCCGATCAAGATTGAGCCGTACTGGCGCTTTGTGAAGCTTCTCAAGTGCCGATGCCAGTTCGCGGTACTTCCCGGTCATGCGTCCCGCCTCGGCATCGGCCTGGTACTCACGTTGTCGGGAGATGGCCATCTGAATTATACCGGCCGCGATCGGGGCCACAATCGCTGCAATCAGTAACTCTATGCCCCCACCGCGGCTGTCAGACCGTCCGTACCCCCCAAAAATGGCACCCCATCTGGCAAGGTAGGCAGCTATACCAATAGCTCCCGCCAAGGTCGCAGCAATGGTGCCAATGAGAATGTCCTTGTTACGAATGTGAGCCATTTCGTGCCCGATAACTCCTTTGAGTTCGTCATCATTGAGAATTTCCAGAAGCCCCTCTGTGACCGCCACAGCAGCATGGTATTCATTGCGACCGGTGGCAAAGGCATTGGGTGCTTTGCTGGGAACAAGGTAGACTTTTGGCATCGGCAGCAGGGCGTTGATAGTGGCCACTTCTTTGACAACCCGATACAATCTTGGGTGATCATGCTCCTGAACCTGACGCGCCCGGTACATCGACAGAACCAGTTTATCCGAGAACCAGTAACCTACGAAGTTGATAACGCACGCAAGGGCGAAAGCCATCATCATACCGTTCTGACCACCGACCCGGTACCCAATCCACAGAAAGATGGCCATCAGGCCCATCATTAGCAACGCGACTTTAATTCCATTCATGACAGCACCTTCTAACGCAAATCTATATCCGGAATCGACTGCGAGTCAACAAATTTAGTCTATTCTGTATAGCGACAATCCCGCCAAAAAGTTCCTTTCGGGCAATCGCTCAATCGATATTCGACCCTGCTATTCTTCGAGCCGTAGCAGCCGTAATCAAAAGGCCGGGAAACGCGTCCCGGCCTTTACCGATTTCATCAGGAGCTTGGTTTCTTTCGCTTACCTCTACCGAATGATATATTCTCAGTCGAGTACTCCGGTGATGGTTCCGGTTTCTGCTGAGGTTCTTCGTCGCCTTCACGGCTGCTTTTTGGTACTGGCCCTCGTCTGGACTTGCTTCTCCCGAATGCAGCATTCGCGTCAGGCTGTTCGGATGCTTCCTTTTCCTCGCCTCCGGATGAAGTACCATTACCGGAATCCTCACGTTCCGGGAGACTTTCGTGCGACAGACCTGTCAGATCGTCCTGTAAATGATCACCGGAGACGGTAGCCGGTGCGGCGGTCACGGCCAAATCGTCATCGGAACTGAAATCGACCCTTGGAAAGGTCGCCGCCGACCTTTCCTCCCCGTCAGCCCCGGATGAGTCTCGGGAGGCGTCCTCCCTGACCCGCGTCGGAGTCGCTTCGGCGTCTGAGTCAACTGACTCTTCGTTTCTCCTGAGTTCTCTGAGCTGGGCACTTACCTTGGCCCGCTCGCGTTCGATAGTCTCCGGCGACAACCCGTTTCTTTCGCTTTCACGGTCACGTGAACGGCGCTTATCATCGGCTTCCGGCTCTCGCTTCGGTTTCAGTTCACTATCGAGCACGTGGTATGGCACCGGCGGCAGAACAAAGTCGGACTTCTTGCCTTTGTCTTCTTTCCTGCCCGGTTCAGGCCCCCTGCGCAGGTCCTGCCGGGGACGACGTTCCTGTTTTCGGCCGCGTCCATCGCCTTCCTTCTTCCGGCTCGACCGGTCACCTTTTCTGCTTGTGGCTTCCCGTTCACTGCGCTGCTGTCCACGGTCGGATCGGGTTTTTCCCTTGGCCACTCGCTTGCCGTCATATCGTCGGGCACCACCGGTTCTTTTTGATGGCCGGCGTTCTTCCATAGCGGGTCGCACGCGTCGGGCAGTCTTAAATTCGAATATCTCCCCGATAACAGCGGCACCAACGGTATCGCTCCAGACATTCAATACCGATCGAAGCCGATCAAAAAACCAGTCGACCACCAGTACCAGCCCAATCCCGGCATACGCTTCGGCGGGAAAATTAGCGCTGAACAGTACAACTGCCAGCACCATCAAAGACATGCCCGGCACCAGGGTTGCTCCCAGCGACAGCAAGAAAGCTACTAGAACAGCAACTGCTATTTGAATCAGCGAAAGCTCAATACCGAAGGCCTGGGCGCAAAAGAACGCCGCTATTACCAGGTACATACCAGTGCCGTTCATATTGATCATCGCCCCGAGTGGCAAGGTCAGTGCTCCGGCGCGGTTATCGACCTTGCATTTCTCAGTCACGCAGTCGTACGTCACCGGTAATGTGGCGGCGGGCGAAGCCGTCCCAAAGGCGGTGGCAAGGGCCGGGGCGGTGCCCGACAGGTAACCCCAGAACGGGCGATTTCCGAGAATCTTCAGCGCCAGGGGAAGTACAATTAACCCGTGGACCACAAAGCCGGCAATGATCGTTAAGCTGAACATACCCACCGATGATAGAATTGGCCTCGCCGAGTGGACATTCTGGGCCACGGCCGTCGCGACAAGAGATAACAGACCGATAGGCGCTACATACATCAGCAAATGGACCAGTCTCAGGGCCACATCGTTTACCACGCGGAAGAAGTCAACCACCGCCGTACCCTTCTGCCCGAGTACTATGAGGGCGCCACCAAAGAACAACGAAAAGATAATCAGTCCCAAAAACTGTCCCTGGCCGGTGGCTGCCATGAGGTTTTCGGGTAGAATTGAACTCAGCAGCTGCTGAATGGACACCGACGTTACGCGGTTAATCTCGACTGGCATGACCGCATCAGCGGTGCTTATACCGGCCCCCGGCTGGATAAGCTCTACGAGGACGAACCCGATCACCACGGCTATTGCGCCGGTGGCGATGAAGTATAAAAGGGTTCTGCCAACGGCTCGGTTGACCCGGCCGATATTGGCTAATGCGGCCACACCGACGACAATGCCGGCGATGATCACGGGTATAGCAACGATCCGCAGGGCATTGACGAAAAGTTGGCCGACAAAACTCAGGGACAGCATTACATCGGGCAGATAGTAACCAAACAGGCCGCCGAGAATTATCCCGGCGAGGGTCGCCAGCAGTAACGAGGTTGAAGATTTGCTGCTCATTTTCTCCTGCATTGTTTCCGTCCGGATTTCAATTGGCTCCAGCGGCGATTCTAATTCCGGACCACGTTCACGAGATATATTCCATATATCCCGGTGCCTTGGCGATGTCTACTTTACGCTGGAGCAAGGGCGCAATGGCGCCAATTTGTATGTCATAAAACGACAAACAGGGAGCATACCTTAAATTCAAGCTCCCTAGAGTAACGGTACATCGCCCTTCTATTATTCAATTGGTCCTCAAAAATACGCTTAACACGCAAAATTGGCAACTTTTTTGTCTGTGCTCCACCTATCTTATTGTTATACATTACGATAGCGAATGCGAACGTGGAGGTCAGAAGCTGCTGACTGACTCGATTGGGTCAGCCGAGTGTCATTAGAATCAGAGCCACTCATTGTACTGTTAACACTAACGTTGTGATTGTAATGGGGTAGCGCCGCCCTTATATTTTGATGATGGACCTTTTCAAGAACGACAAACCGGCCCCGAACAATTTGTCAGATTCAGACCTAAAACCACTGGCTGATCGGATGCGACCGGTGACGCTTGAACAATTCTTCGGACAAGACAAGATCGTCGGCAAAAACACTCCTTTACGCAAAGCGATTGAATCCGACCGAGTCGGTTCGCTGATTTTCTGGGGTCCACCCGGTTCAGGAAAAACAACTCTGGCCTATCTAATCGCGAAATCCACCGAGGGTCAGTTTGTCCCGTTCTCCGCCGCAACTTCCGGTATCAAGGAAGTGAAACTGGTCATATCCAAAGCCGGCAACTATTACAAGATGACCGGTCGAAGAACATACGTTTTCATCGATGAGATCCACCGTTTCAACAAAGCTCAGCAGGATGCCTTCCTGCCCTATGTAGAGTCGGGGGAGATCATCCTTATCGGTGCCACCACCGAGAACCCTTCGTTTGAAGTCAACTCGGCTTTGCTTTCGCGGATGCGAGTTTTCGTTCTGGAGCGACTGTCCGAAGCGGCTCTCGTGCGGATAGTGGAGCGGGCACTGTCAGATCCGGAGGCCGGACTGGCCGACATGAAAATGACGGTTGATTCGGAGGCTGTCGGTTTTATCGCTGCCGCTGCCGACGGCGATGCCCGTCGCGCCCTTGTGCTTCTTGAGAATACAGCTCAGTTCAAAGGCAGGAATGCAGCCATCACCGTCGACGATCTAAAGCAGGTGCACCAGCGCGGGATTGCCGTTTACGACAAAGCCGCCGAGGAGCATTTCAATCTCATATCGGCGCTGCACAAAACCATTCGCGGCGGTGATCCGGATGCGGCTCTCTACTGGCTGACGCGTATGCTCGACGCCGGTGAGGACCCGCTTTATATCGTGCGACGGTTGGTCAGGTTTGCCACGGAGGACATTGGCCTGGCCGATCCTTATGCTCTAACAGTCGCCCTGAACGCCAAAGAGTCTTACCACTTTCCCGGTTCACCCGAGGGCGAGCTTGCCATCGCTCAAGCCGTCATTTACCTCGCCTGCGCCCCCAAATCCAACGCATCCTACCTGGCCTTCGGCAAGGCCCAGACGGACGCCAGGGAAAAGGGCTCGTTGCCGGTCCCATTACACCTTCGCAACGCTCCAACCCAGCTGATGAAAGCCCTGGGCTACGGCAAAAACTACCAGTATGCCCATGACTATAGCGATGCCATCACAGATCAAATGAACTTCCCGGACGAACTTCAGGACCGCGAGTATTACTCTCCCGGTGATGCTGGTCGCGAGAAGAAGCTCAGCGAATATCTGGCGTGGTTTAAACAACGCCGGCAGCAGCTCCGAGAGAAACGGGAGAAATCCGACCAGTGACGCTCCCGCTGCCATCCCTGATCACAATTTACTGATATTGCCGACCTCCGCCGGACCTCCCGCGCCTCGCGCAGCCATCGTACCCGATTGATTATCAAAGGCTTGGGCGTTAAGCTGTAAGCCCTGAGTGCCGATAATCCCTGTATCGACATCGACTTGTGGATTTCAAGGCAGAATCCATGATTGAGTCGAGTGATACAGGTACGCATAATGAATTTCGTTACCAGAACTCGGCATCTTTTAACGCGAATCAGGTTAGCCAGCCAGCGCTTTTGGGCCGCCAGCGTTATTCTCGGACTGGGTCTGGTTTCGTCGGGCTTTCTGGTCTGGATCTACGTTCAGGCAACCCACCACACCTCGTCGCACCTGCCCCTGATCGCCCAGACCAGCAATCTTGACTCCCAGATTTCCCGGGCCCATCTGTGGCTGGAGGAATACCTCGCCGGTGATTCCCGGACGTCCTCCAAAGATGCCTTCGACGTCATCCACGAGGCTCTCGTTCTCGCCGACTCCATTACAGCCAGGATCGAGAAGGAAGAAGACATGATTCAATGCGATCTTCACAGTCTGTATCTGGACCAAGCGGAGAAAACAAAGGCAGCGCTTTCTGAGTTCGCCATGATTGCTCATGAACGGGCCCAGCGCGGTCGTCAAGGTCGGGCCGGCGGTGCGCTTGACCAGAAGTCTGACAGCCTGCACGCAGTCTTGATGGGCAGCACCGACTCACTACACGACCTTCTGGTCACTGAGATTGACCGGCGAAAGAACAACCTGGCGAGGCTGCTGTGGGCGGTGATCGCCGTGTGGCTGATACTTCTGGGCCTGATATTTATTCTGACGAGAAAGAAGGAAGAAAATCGACAGAAAGTTCTTCAGGCATTGGCGGAAGCGGAAGAAAAAGTGCGCACCTTCATCGCCACCGCTGACGACATGATATACTTCCAGAAGTCGGACTACTCGGTATGGGGCATCAACCGGGCCGCTAAGAGGATCACCGGTTACTCGCCGCGAGATTTTGCGAAAAATCGACATCTCTTGTGCGACATAATCCACCCCGACGACTGCGCCACAGCCAAAGAACTTTTCAGCAAAGGCTCGAACGACAGGTCGAGTTTTGAGCTGCAATATCGTCTGAAAACAAAGGACGGAAAATGGCGCTGGATCCAGAGCAAGAAAGTCGTCGTGATAGGCGAGAACGGTGAGTTTGCGGGTTTTAACTGCATCGATCGCGATATCACGCAGCATAAACACGACGCCGAGGCTCTGGCTACCGGAAGCAGAGAATTGGCCGAACGGGTAAAAGAACAGCAGTGTCTTTACGGTGTAAGCCAGGTTCTGGGGAAACCGAATCTGTCGCCGAGAGAGTCCTTCCCCCGGATCCTGGAGTTAATGGAAAAAGCCTGGCAGTTTTCAGAAATAGCGAAGGCTCGTATAAATTTCAAAGACAAGATCTACCAGTTGGCGAGCTTCCGGCAGTCCCAATGGTCGGTCATATCCGACATAACAGTCTTCGGGCTGAACGCCGGTACGCTCGAGATTTATTACGTCGAAGAGAGACCCCCTGCACACGAAGGGCCGTTTTTGAAAGAAGAAAGAGAGCTAATAGACGCCATTGCCAGAGAGATCGGCAACTACGCCGAGCGTCGACAGGCTGAGGAAGAGATAAAACATCACAACCAATTCCTCAGTTCGATCCTCGATTCTCTCACCTATCCCCTTTACGTTCTGGACGCTGAAGATTATTCCATCAAGATTGCCAACGCCGCGTCAGGAGCCGACCTGTCTGCCGGAAAGCTTACCTGCTACCAACTCACTCACGGCCGGGACGAACCCTGCTCGTCGGCCGAGCACCCCTGTCCGCTTCAACAGGTGAAAAAAACCGGCAAGCCGTGCATCGTGGAGCACGAGCATCGCGGTATTGACGGCGAAATCAGGTACCATGAAGTACATGGTTTCCCGATTTTCGACAAGAACGGCAAAGTGGTACGGGTAATAGAATACTTCTCAGATATTACCGAGCGTCGTTTGACCGAAAAAAGGCTTGGAGAACTGGCGGCCTTCCCGGCCAACAACCCCAATGTGGTAATGAGCATAGACGTCAACGGCGAGGTACTCTACGCCAACTCGGCCTGCGCCGACACCTTGCGCCAGATTGGCCTGAGTCCCAAAAACGCCGACCGGTTCTTGCCCCCGAACATCAGTGATATCATCGCCCGTTGCGCAAAATCTGATAAGGGAATTCTTAACGTTATAAACGAACTCAGGGGGCGCAGCTGGACCTGGTCTTTCCATCCCGTTCCCGGGCGCAATATCATCCACTGTTACGCCACTGACATTACCGACCTTATCAGGCACGAGAAAGAGGTCAGGATGCTATCAGCGGCTGTCAACCAGTCGTCCAATATGGTCTGTATTACCGATCTCCACGGTCTTGTTGAATATGTAAATCCCTTCTTCACCCAGGTGACGGGCTACTCCCTCGGAGCAATCGCCGGTCAGCCCATTGGCATTATGAAATCCGGTGAGCACGATCGCGAGTTCTATGACGATATGTGGCGCACGATAAGATCCGGTAAGAGTTGGACCGGTAATGTCAAAAACCGGCGGCGGAACGGCGAGCTTTACTGGGAACGCAAGACGATTACCCCGGTGCACAATGACGAAGGCAAAATCGTCAATTTCCTCTCGGTAAGTAATGACATAACCCACGAGCTAACAACGCAACAAAAGCTCATCGAGGCAGACCGCCTATCGGCGATCGGGACTCTGGCAGCAGGTGTTGCCCACGAATTCAAGAACTACCTGGGAGGGATCATAGGCAACGCTTCGTTCGCCCTTGCCGAGCTTGACAAGAACACCGCCACTGACCTGGCTGGTGAAACCCTGGCAAAAATCATAGATATGGGCGAAAAAGCGAATGACGTGGCCATGTCGCTGTTGACCTATTCCCGGGCCAGGCCCGAAGACCGACAGCCCGAGGATCTACGGAAGCTGATTGAGAAGTCAATCCGGCTGGTCGAGAAGGAGCTGCGCAACCAGTCTATCGAGATCGTTACCCACTTTGACGAGGCTCCCCCGGTAGAGATATCGGCCAGTAAAATCCAGCAGCTTCTGTTAAACCTGCTGATAAACGCTCAACACGCAATAAAAGCCCACGGTGTAATAACCGTAGCTCTGTTCTCACATCCTGCCACTATCGAAATACGGGTGGCCGATACCGGCATCGGCATCCCGAAAGAGAACCTGGAACGGATCTTCGACCCCTTCTTTTCAACAAAAGGCGTCTGGGGCAAGGATGAGCTTATTGGCACCGGTATAGGTCTCTCCATCTGCCGGAATATCGCCCGGGAATGCGGCGGCGATTTGAAGGTGGAGTCAATGGTCGGAATCGGCACGACCTTCACTCTCCACCTACCCATGCCGGAGTCGGATCGGTCGACCCGGAACATCATGGAACCTTGCCACGACTCGCTGGAGGTGATGATCTTCACGCTCGATAAGAGCCTGATCGGGCATTTTTATCCCTCCGCCTGCCAGCAGAACGCCCGCTTGCTGGCGGTCGACAGTCTATCAAGCCTACCCGAGGACCTGTCTTCGGTGGTGGATCTTGTAATTTGTGATTCGAAGTTTACCGGTAAGCTGGAGTTGTTCAGAGCCGTTGAGAAATTCCACGAGCTCGATGTGCCCTATGTAATGGTAAACTGCGGCGCCTCCGAATATGAACTGGGTGACCTTCACAACCATTCTATAGCCAACTTCAAGGAAATGCCCGACCTTGAGAAAATATTAGCTCTGGTCCAGGCCGAGCGAAGATTCAAGACGGCTGCCCGTTGATCGGTCCGCGCTAAAGGGCCGCGGCAGATGGAACACAAGCTTGCGTCGCAGGTATAAAACTGTAACTTCAATCAAGCAGTAACTTAGACAATTCGTGGCTGTTAACGATGGCTGGGTTGTGTCATGTAATCCGCAGCAACGAACAAAGGAGACAGCAATGAAAAGGCCGCACAGTTGCATTCCGGTAATCTGGTGCTTGCTTTTGACCATGGGGGTGCTGCACTGCGCTCTTCCCGGAAGCGCCGAAAAGTCCACCGATACCGTCAACGGCGAGCTGGCCATGAATGTGGATCAATATCTTACTCGAATAACACCTTTTGGTTTTTCAGGAGCGGCGCTGGTCGCCAAGGGAGACCAGATACTGCTCAATAAGGGTTACGGCCTAGCCGTTGTCGCAGATACTCTGGCTAATTCTGCTCAGACTGTCTTCAGTGTTGGATCGATCACCAAGCAATTCACCGCCGTCGCTGTGATGAAACTGGAAATGATGGGCAAGCTAAAGACCGGAAATGCCATAGCCGAATACTTCGACGACGTCCCCGAGGACAAGAAGGAAATCACCCTGCACCACTTGTTGACTCACACTTCCGGACTGACCGGAGCCCTGGGCGATGACTTTGAGGCGGTGGGACGCCACGAGATGATGCAGCGAATACTGGAATCAGAGCTGGAGTTCTCACCCGGTGAGGATTTCGGATATTCCAATTGCGGCTACTCGATGCTGGCCGCGATAATTGAGATAGTCTCAGAAACTGGTTACGAACAATTCCTGAATGAGCACCTGTTCCGGCCCGCCGGAATGCAGTATACCGGCTATCGTTTACCGGCCTGGGAGAACAAGAACGTAGCCCACTGGTACGATGGAGATGTAGACAACGGCATCCCGCTTGACAAGGACTACCCCTACTGGAACTATGTTGGCAACGGCGGCATACTCTCGACCACCGATGATATGTTCCAATGGCACCGGGCTCTGATGGGCGACAAGATTCTTTCGGCCGAAGCCAAAACTAAGCTGTACACTCCCTTTCTCAATGACTATGCCTACGGCTGGGACGTGCTGGACACCGAGGGTGGC
>CP070756.1:215069-218564 GCA_020348905.1 Candidatus Zixiibacteriota bacterium | reverse complement strand
TTTTACCCTGCTGCGGTGCATCAACGCCGGCCAGTACGTTACCACCAGTGAAGGCCTGGGGCGTCCCCCGGTTGTTACGGCCATACCGGCCGGTCCGGAGAGGATGAGGGTCGAGAGGGCTTTACCGAAGTCTTGGACCTTCTCCAATTCTTTGTCTCGAACGGCAAATCGCAACAGTATCTCGTTAGAGTCACATGCTCTGAGGGCCTCCGGCCAGATCGACCCCGAACCCAGCATATCCGTGCGGGTGGCTTCGTAGTTGTGGTTGAGTTTCTTCCAGAAAATATCCGCAATTGTCTTAGCTTTCCTTTCAGTATCCGGTCCCGAAACCAGTACGGCGCCGTTGGCTTTCCAGCCTTCCTCGTATGACATCGACACCTTCAGGTGATCCGGTTCCGGCTTGCCTTTAACGCCAAAAACCCGCACGCGGTCCTTACCTTCGGCTTTGAGTTGAATCGTATCAAAGCGGGCCACTCCATCGGGACTGATATAATTCGACGGGTCACCCATCTCATAAACGAGTTGTTCTTTTATGGTTTTCTCCGATACCACGCCACCCGTGTTCTTGTGCTTGGTGACCACGAACTCGCCGCTGTTTTCCATTTCGACAATGGGGTAACCGATATTGTGAAAGGATTTCACCTCGTGCCAGTCGGTGATATTACCGCCCGAGGCCTGCGCCCCGCACTCTATGATATGTCCGGCCACAATCCCTGCCGCCATCTTATCCCAGTCGTCCATGGCCCAGCCGAATTCATGAATCATCGGCGCCAGTGTCAAACCGGTATCGGTAACACGCCCGGTGACGATTATCTGGCAGCCGGCCTCAAGCGCCTTCACCACCGGCTCCGCTCCGAGATAGATGTTGGCCGAAGTGATGCGCGGGCGAACCTTGAAAAAGTCCTCCCCGGTTTCCATGTTGGTGAACCTCTCCCCCGCCGCGGTAAGCTCATAAAGATGGCTTACGATATCGTCACCGTAAACGATCCCGACCTTGATATCAAGTTTCTTCTTTTTGGCCATCTCGATAATTCGGCGTCCCATACCGATCGGGTTAATACCACCGGCGCTGGAGATGACGGTTACTTTCTTGCGGACAATCAGCGGCAGACATTCATCGAGTTGTTCGAGAAAATCAACAGCGTAGCCAAGGTCCGGGTTTTTCTTTCTCTGGCGCTGGAGAATGGACATGGTGATCTCGGCCAGGAAATCCATGGTGATATAATCCAGTGGCCCGCCGGTAAGCTGGCGCCTCAGGGCGCTGAGGTCGTCGCCCCAGTATCCCCCGGCATTGCCGATGCGTATTTTCTTTTTCAATCGGTGTCCTTTTATAAGCCGTTGCCAACCAACTAATAAACAGGGAGTCGAGGCATGCGAGAAGGGAATATAGCATAATCGGGCCATTTTGTAAAGAGCCGCACGCACCTACCCGGCATTAGCCTTGACGAAAACTGAAAACAGAATATATTGTACTTATAAAGCAAAGGGTCGCCCACTCGCCCCTGGCAAGTCCGAAACCGTACCTGCTCACTGCCATTGAGTTAGCACATTGAGACGGAGGGAATCATGAGAGTTTTCCATTTCAGCTTGATAACAGTGGTATGCCTGATTCTTACCAGTGGATTAGCAACTGCCCAGATAAGCAGCGGAGGCGAACCGGCCAGCTTTCACTACAAGGTTGGTGCCAACGTACCGGTCATAACCATGCCGACGGTCGACGTCGAGGCCCTGCTGGCTGAGGATGAGGCTCAGGAAAAACTGGGAGTTCCATTCAGATTCGGTTTTCCACATGATGTCGGCCTGAGTCTCGACAATTCCGGCGTCTGGGAGACACTCGACGACGGCAGCAAACTCTGGCGACTGGCCATAAAGTGTCCCGGGGCGTATTCTATCAACATCATATATGACCAGTATAGACTTCCCGATGGTGCCCGGTTCCACCTGTACACCGAAGACAAGCACATGGTGCTCGGTGCCTTTACCAGCCGCAATAACAAAGATCACGGCAAGTTTGTCACCGCACCCACCAGGGGCGATGTTGTCATATTGGAATACTACTTGCCCGCCGGAGTGAACGACCGCAGCCTGATCAGTATCGGGCGAATAGTACACGGATACAAGGATGTGTTTTTCGGACGGTCAACCAAGGGAGGTGAACCGGGGTTCGGCAAATCTGGTGACTGCAACGTTAATATCAACTGCCCCGGGTGGGAAGATTGGTCATCGGAAGGCCGTTCCGTTGCCATGATACTTAATTCACGCGGCATCCGTATATGCACCGGTGCTCTTGTTAACAACGTCAGACAAGATCAGACCCCCTATTTTCTGTCTGCTAATCACTGTCTTGGAGAGGAAGAAACCTGGGTATTAATGTTTAACTACGAAAGTCCAACATGTGAAAACATCGATGGACCAACATGGATGACAATTTCCGGAACGACTCTTCTGGCCGCTAACGATTATTCCGACTTCGCCCTTCTGCAATTGAGCGAGCAACCTCCACCGTCTTACAACGTCTTCTACGCGGGCTGGACGTTGTCAGAGGATCCGTCACCCATGTCAGTTTGTATTCACCATCCCTCTGGAGATATAAAGAAAATCTCGCTCGATGACGACCCTCTCGTGCCGACTGACTATCTGGCATATTCAGGTGACAGTCACTGGCAGGTCGGCCACTGGGAGATCGGAACAACCGAACCCGGGTCGTCTGGTAGTCCCCTGTTTGACCCGGACCACCACATAGTCGGGCAACTACACGGAGGTTATGCATCGTGCAAAAAGATAAAGCCCGATTGGTACGGTATGTTCTCCAAATCCTGGGACTACGGTACTACTCCGGAAACACGCCTGCAAGACTGGCTCGATCCTGACAACACCGGGACCCTTGCGCTTGATGGCATGGACAGTGAGTGTTGCGTGGGTATGCGCGGCAACGCCGATGGCGACCCCGACGATTCGGTCGACCTCATGGATCTGCTGTTCCTGGTGGAATGGCTCTGGAGCGGTGGCGAGGATCCTCCGTGTAAGAAGGAAGCCAATGTTGATGGACTAGCAGAAGTTGATGCCATGGACCTGGTATACCTGGTAGAGTACTTCTGGAATAGCGGACCGGCCCCTGTCGCCTGTGAGCCGTAGACCTGCTTCCAAAAGGTCAGGCGCTCTCGAACTTTTTTCATCGACCGCTGTTGCATTATTCAACCGCGCCAATCAATATGACGCGGGGCATAGCGTAAGATGAAGCTCTATACCCTCCAGAGAACACAGAAGCTGCCAATCAGCCTT
The DNA here is from genome assembly GCA_020348905.1 of Candidatus Zixiibacteriota bacterium. Classification (GTDB taxonomy): domain Bacteria; phylum Zixibacteria; class MSB-5A5; order GN15; family FEB-12. The sequence continues at coordinate 215,282 of CP070756.1, read as the reverse complement.
GACCAGGCCTTGGAGTTTTTCTCCAACCCACAAAACCTGGCCCTTATTACACCTCCCTCACTTAACCTGAAGCCGGTTTCCGACGTTCCTGAGCGGATGTATCCCGGGATGATCGTCGTCTACCGTGTTAAGCCCTTCCTCGGTCTGGGCATCAATTGGGTGACCGAAATAACCCAGGTACGGAAACCGAACTTCTTCGTCGATGAGCAACGC
>CP070756.1:201316-214969 GCA_020348905.1 Candidatus Zixiibacteriota bacterium | reverse complement strand
GAGGAGTTAATGCCGCTTTTTGAATACAAATGTGAGGAATGTGATCAGCGGTTCGAGGAGTTGATCTCCGGCAGCGAGGTACAGGTTTATTGCCCCAAATGTAGGTCGGAGAAGGTCGCCCGGCAGTTGTCGGTGTTTTCTTCATCGTCAAAGGGTGGTTCGGCTTCGGATCTTCCCTGCGGCAAGCCGTCATGCGGCAGCGGCTTCAGTTGAGCGTCCTGAGTCGGTCCGCGGTCGCGGACACAGCTTTCAGTTATATCAGCCGGCCCTGGCCGGCTTTTCTGCTACTACTGCGATACGGTAAGTTCCCTTGCGGGGCTTTTCGAAGCTGAAGCAACGGTAGAATCCTCTGACAACAAATCCGGCGTCCCTGAGAGCCTTCCGGATAGTCTGGTTGTCGTAAGCTCTTTCTATATGCACCTCGTCGAAGCGCTCCCAGGCCTTTCCTTTTTTCCGGAAGAACGTCGCCACGCACGCGGCAGAATCGTTGCCCGGGTTGTATTTGTTACGCCAGATCGATACGAGATTGTCAGTCACCTGAGTGTGCTCCTGACTGCCCCACAAAATCTTCATGGCCGCCGGGGTGTTCATATCAAATATGAACCATCCTCCCGGTTGAAGATGGTTATAGACTGATTTGAACGCGGTTTTGAGTTTGGCTTTGGTGGTCAGGTAATTCAAGGAGTCGAAAAAACAGGTTGCCAGATCGAAGCGGCGGGCCTTTCGGCTGTTGACCGGATCGAGTATGCGAAACCTGGGTAGTGACTTGTGATACAAGGGTACCCGGCGCCCTTTGAGCTTCTTTGCAGCCATCGCCAGCATAGCGCTGCTTCGGTCCAGACCCGCCATGATAAGCCCCCGCTCGGAGAATTTCAACACCGCGGACCCTGTGCCACAGCAAAGATCCAGACCCGTCGTTGGCTTAATCTTGAATCGCCGAAAGATTTTGAAGCAATACTCGGTCATTCGGATGGAGAAATCATCGGCCCCCATCAGATCGTACACCTCGGCAAACTTCTGATATGGTTTCATGTCGGTCTGTTCCTTTATTGATCAGGTCGCGGCGGCTTTTTGTTTAAAGTTGACTTTCGCTCCTGACGTCCGTTTACGTAATTAATCCGAAAGGGCTGATCGAATAAACCAAAAAAAACAAGGTAATATCTATGACTCCCCTCAAAGGTTTCAGCGGGAGCGTTAGCTGAAAGGAGCGTCTATGCCCGGTATAGTATGGATCTGGTTGGCCGCGGTGGTAATCTTCTTGATTCTCGAGTTGATGACACCCACGTTGATTTTTGCCTGTTTCGTGATCGGTTCCCTGGCCTCGGGTGTGGTAGGTTTCTTTTATCCCGATAACTACTATCTGCAAATTGGTATTTTCGTGGGTCTATCGGTGATACTTCTGCCTCTGACCCGCACCCTGGCGAAAAAGATAACGAAGGAATCGCCACAGAAGTCCAATGTCGATGCCCTGATTGGCAAGGTGGGGCTGGTAACGAGAACAATTGACCCTGACCTGGGCGGGCAGGTTCGCCTTGAAGGTGAAACCTGGATGGCGACGGCGAATGAAAAAATTCATGAGAATAATAAAGTAATCGTTACTTCCGTTTCCGGAACGAAAGTGCACGTGGAAAAGAAGCCCGAAGAAAGGATAGAGCCATGAACCCGGTAGCATTATTTCTAATCGTAGCCGGCGTATTTGCCTTCATAATCGTGTCCATGTCGATTCGCATCATTCGCCCCTTCGAGAAAGGGCTGGTCGAACGGCTGGGCAAGTTTCAACGGATACTGGCTCCCGGCCTGAATATGATTGTTCCCTTTTTCGATACGACCATCAAGGTGGACATGCGTGAGGTGGTGATGGACGTTCCGCCGCAGCTGGTGATTACTTCCGACAACGTGGGCGTCGAAGTCGACGCGGTGGTGTACGCGCAGGTCACTGACCCGGTCCGTTCGCGTTACGAGATCACCAACTATGTCATGGCGGCAACCAAACTGGCCCAGACCAACCTGAGAAACGTTATTGGGGAGCTGGACCTCGACCGCTGCCTCAGTTCGCGCGACACGGTGAACGCGCAGCTTCGTGACGTGCTGGATCAGGCCACGGACAAGTGGGGCGTGAAGGTTAATCGTGTGGAACTGCAACGCATCGACCCGCCGCGGGATATCACCGAGGCTATGAGCCGGCAGATGAAAGCCGAGCGTGACAAGCGCGCCAAGATACTTGAGGCCGAAGCCATTCGTCAGGCAGACATCACCGAGGCCGAGGGTACCAAGATGTCGCAGATTCTCGAGGCCGAGGGTTTCGCCGAAGCCGTAAGGAAGAAAGCCGATGCCGAGAAGTATCGTCAGATAGCGGTGGCCGAAGGTGAGGCCAAGGCGATTCTGAACGTATTCAGTGCCATTCACGAAGGCAAGCCGGATGAAGAGTTGATCACGCTGAAGTATCTTGACATGCTGCCTAAGCTGGCCGACGGTAAAGCCAACAAACTGTTTCTGCCGTACGAGGCCAGCGGGATAATTGCCTCGCTGGCGGCGATGGTGGAGGGCATGCAGACCAAGCATGGCGGCGGTCGTGGCAAAGGCGGCGGCAGCGGCTCAGAACCATGCGAGGAAGCCCCACCCGCGCAGGCATAATCTGGCCGAACAGTTCAGCAGGTCGGGTTCCGGATGAGCCGCGCGAAGAAGAAACCCGACAGTCTCCTCCGTAGGGGTTCAAAATTTCGAACCCCTACGAAGCGGCAGGCAATTTCCCAACACAAACGATGTTGAAACTCCAACGCGAGCTTCATATGGACACAGTGTGTATGGATGTGACCCGGTGAATCTGAAGATGGACCGGGCACAACGACCGGTGAAAAACCAAAAAACGAGCAAACGAATTGAAACAAGTAAGGTCAATGCCGATATGGTGTTAAGTGCGGTTAATCACTCTGAGTTTCGAGTGGCAGAATCGCACCGATCCTGACCTTCAAGGGCAAATAAACAAAAAACGGGCAAACGAACCCAGATCGGGGTAAATCCCATGACCGACATAGAAATACGCCGAAATTCCGGGAGGGTTCGATTTCGTGGGCCACAGATGTCCCATCTGTCCCATAATCCGGTTCAGCGCAAGGATTGCTACTTCGATAACATAGTCAGAACCCAAAAGCCCCGGTATCCGTAGCTGGGATATAGATGCTCTCCTATATAAGTAACTGGATGCCGATTGTGCGCCGAGCCGCAACAGCACTTATCCTCAATATCCTCAGTTGGTTATTGTATCTGGCTGTTCTGATTGTTTTGTACTTCGCCTGTTTGCGCGACATGCAGATGACCTGGGGGGCAACCGACGAAGATGTCAATCGACCGATGATGGGCGACGAATTGCTGGCGAATCCCGAAATGAACGCCACCAGAGCCGTCGAAATCAACGCCACCCCCGAAGAGATATGGCCCTGGATGGTGCAAATCGGCTACGGGAAAGCCGGCTTCTATGGTTTCGATAATCTCGACAACGGGGGCAATCCGAGCGCATACCACATTCTTCCCGAACATCAGGACCTGAAGGCTGGCGACTCCATTCCCGGAGGCGAGTGGGAAGGAAAGATGTTCCATATTCTGGAGGTGACCGACATGAACCCGGACCGGGAGATGGTCTGGGTCTTCTTGAAAGGGACGCCCTGGGGAGGTGGCACGTGGTCATGGGGGTTGTATCCAATCGACAACCAGCGGACCCGCCTGGTCACGCGTCTCAGGCAGAAATACGATATGAGCTCTTTCCAGGGGGTAATATCGTGGTCGATGATCGATGCCATCGAGATACTCATGATGCGCACCACCCTGCGTGGAATTAAAATGCGAGCCGAGAGCAAATGAACAGCGACGTCGTGACAGGTGAGAACAGAATCAGAATATTCCGGTGGTTCTTCTACATCGGCCTGACACAACAACTGATGTATTACATCGTCCCTGCTTTCGTCTTTCCGAAAAGGTTGCTGATAGATATCGAGATTGTCTCCGCTCTGACACTAGGTCTTTTAGTAAGCGTATTTTTCATGCTGGTCAATATAGCCGGACTATTTCTGGATAAATCACGGCGGGTTCTCTATGGCCTGATATTAGCCGTTCTGACGACTTATCTAATTTGGGTTATCGTCTCCTGGGCCTACATCGAGAGGATGGATTACCTGCTGCGCTGAGCGCGGCAATTTCCGCAAGGCCCCAACAACGCAACTTTTCCGTTTTTCGTACGGTCTACTTTGGCATAAGCAGAAAAACTTTCGGGAGATCTTTATCATGCGCCATTATATCGAAAGAAAAGTCGTCCACCTGACATTAGTATTGCTGCTCGCGGTTATGGCATCTGTCTCCGCTCAGATCAAAATCACTGAATTGAATTTCAATCAACCTTCTCCCTCGGATTCGGATATGTCTTGGACCCTTCAGAGCTTGGTAAAAGTACAGGGCGCCGGCGGTCTTTATCCGGATGGTCTCTACCTGATGACTCATTTCGGTGACCGTGAGGAGATGTTTAAGGCCGAGAACCAGAGCGCGATCGATAACCCCTGGAAAGATGATACATGGCGCTACTGCAGCGTATTTTCTAAAGCCGCAGGTGATTCTGTCATAATGGGCAGAAACTGGGACAATCAGAATGTGGGCTCTATTATCGTCAGCCTATATCACCCCACTGACGGGTACTCCTCTATTTCGTTTGCCAGGGCCATAGACATGGGTTTCCCACTGAATCTGGATCTGGAGAAGATCAAATCGAGCGAACTAGGCGGCAAGTTGTTACTGGCCCCTTTTTATGCAACCGATGGTATCAATGAACGCGGTCTGGCGGTGGCTGTTGCCGGCGTAAAGCAGACAACTCACAACCCCGGAAGCGACAAGGAACCGGTGTTTGTCACCTTTCTGGTGCGTAAGATTCTCGACCGCGCGAGTAACATTGAAGAGGCAGTCAGTCTGGTAGAAGACTTCATACCTTTTGATCTGGATAAAAACTCCTTGAACACGCATTTCCTCGTGGCTGATTCATCGGGCAGGTCGGTCATTCTGGAATATGCTCAGGATCAGTGGAGGACAGTATATCCGGATAAATCCTGGCAGGTACTAACCAACAAGCCCGTATACAATGTGCCTGATACGGACCTGAGAGACAAATGCTGGCGTTACCGAAGCATATCCGAGACTCTCGAAAATGCAGAAACCGCTGTTGACTGGGAGACGGGTATGAAGATTCTGCAGGACGTCACACAGAAGGGTACAACATGGTCTGTTGTTTATTCAACGCCGACAAGAGAACTGTTCTTCTCCGTCTATCAGACGTGGGACGTGATATATAAGTTGAGGATACCCTGAGGCCGGTGTTCTGGCACCGGGATTAATGGATAGATGACGGGTTTAAGCTTGCTTGGGCCGGCTATCGGCTAATAATATAAATCAATATGGATGCCAAAAGACAGATGCTCCGTCATTTCCTGGCCGCGCTCGCTTACCGTACCCAGAAAGCATTGAGGGATGCTCCGGAGGGGTTCGGTGATTTCCGCGTCGATAAGTTCACACGGACACCACGTGAGCTGATTCTGCATATGACCGGGGTTATCCTCTATGCCAGATCAATGTTCACGGGTGGCGACACCTGGCCGCACAAAATGCCTTTGTTCGAGCAGGAGATACAGCGCTTCCACGACACCCTGGAGGAGCTTGGCCGTCACATAGATTCGGGAAAGGATCCGTCGGGCACGACTCTCGAGAGATTACTTCAGGGGCCTCTTTCCGATGCCATGACCCATGTTGGCCAGATAGCCCTGCTCAGGCGGCTGTATGGCAGTCCGGTACCGGGCGAGAATTTCCTGATGGCCGATATCGATCCGGTCAATCTCTCTCCCGACCAGCCTGACCCGGTCAGCCCTGACAAAGCTCCGGTGATTCCCGGCCAGGAGGGTGAGCCCGAAAAGTAGCCGGTTTACAGAAGCACGTGCGGATTATCAGCGTTGGCAATCTCGACCGTAGTATCGTCTATCCGCTTCGCTTCGGGCCGATCAGCTACCCGGTCGGCGAATTCCGCCTTCGTGAACTGTACCCGGACATCGAATGGAGGTTCTACCCGCAGGGGAGCGATTCTGTCAACCTTACCCATAGCTCTTTTAGCTGCCTCACGGATTACTTTGCGAGCCTGTTCAGGAGCCAAGGAGATAGCGGGCGCGACGGCTATCCCGGCGGGTTCAGAACTCAGGCCTTCCTTGACAACTGCGACCTCTATATCGGGCACCAGCGCTTGGGCCTCGTTTGCGGCTGCCCGGTCGCCGCACAGGAAGACACACGGCACGCCGACCAGTCCGGCGGTGTAGCAGTTCATCCAGATCTCACCCACCGGCTCGTCGTTTACGTTGTATGAGGCGATACCACCCCAGAAGCTATGTGCCAAAACGGCTTTCCTGCTTCCTGCCATGCCGTGAAGGCCGCACTGAAAGAGGGCGTCAAAGGTGCCGTCAAGCCCTGCCGGGCCGGCATCGCCCGCGCCCATCACCACTTTGCACTCGGGATGGAGCAACTCTGCATCCAAACCGCCCGGAAAATTACCGTGGCCGTCCCAGGCTATTATCTCTGTGGCCCCGCCCTCCAGGGCGCCGTCGACCAGAGCGTTGAGCTCAAGTGTTGCCAGCCGCCGGGCCTGATCGAGATACCTGGGAAACCAATCGCGCGTTACATCCCACTGACATTGCTGGCGGTGATCTATGACTCCCGCCACTCCCTCGAGATCGCATACGACATAGATTTTCATCGGCTTGCCCTTCCTCATCCTGTTGTACTAAATGCCTTTGCCATCAGTATACGGGCGTTTGGTATGGAGGGGTTTCCGGACCCGGCAAAATGTGATACCCTTTCTCGCGCGGTAGAGCCACGTGACGAAATCCCCCCGCTCTTTACTCTCAGAATGACTTCGATAATACGCTCTTGACTTGGACGGTTCAACCCGTATTATGGGTAGCAGGGCCAGGATACGATATGAGTAACCAGAATCTTGACATCAGAAAACCGGCCGTCGCCGGGCTTTTTTATCCCTCCGATGCTGTCACCCTGACCAAAACCATAGCTGACCTGTACGCCCGGGTAGAGAAACAGCCTGTTGACGGCAGTCCCCTGGCACTGATCGTTCCCCATGCCGGCTATCCCTACTCGGGACATACGGCCGCCATGGCTTACAAACTTCTCGAAGGTGAAAGCTACGATGCGGTGGTGGTTGTTTCACCCTCGCATCGCGTTTTTTTCAAAGGCTCCTCGGTGTTCGATGGCGCCGGTTACGAGACCCCCCTGGGAGTCGTCGATATTGACAAACAGCTATCCAAGAAAATCGCCTCCATTCATCCTTCCGTCTACTTCTCCAACATGGGTCATGCCAGTGGTTCGGCCCGTGGAGAACACGCCCTGGAGGTTCAACTGCCGTTCCTGCAGGTGGTACTGGGGAAATTTAAGTTGGTAGCTGTAGTCATGGGAGACCAGGAAGAGGATTCCATCAACTCCCTCGGCGAAACGTTGGCGGCCGCCCTGAAAGACACAAATACCCTGCTGGTTGCTTCGACCGACCTATCCCACTTCCATTCACAGAAGGTTGCCCTCCGGCTTGATGCTGCCATTCAGAGTGCGGTGGAGCATTTTGATCCTGACCTGTTGGTAGAAACGCTGGAGTCCGGTAAAGGTGAGGCCTGCGGCGGGGGTATCGTGGCCGCGGTGATGAAGGCTGCCAAAAGGCTCGGCGGCAAAGGCATCGATGTTTTGGAGTATACAACCTCGGGCGACACCACCGGCGATTACCAGGAAGTTGTCGGTTACCTGTCGGCCGTTATCGCCATCGAGAAAACAGCCCCGGCGGCCAAATCCGTACTCGGCTCGGTGGCGGCTAAGGCGAAACCCGAGTTTGCGCTTTCAGATGACGATAAGAAGCGACTGCTGGCTATAGCCAGAGAAGCCATCGGGAATCACCTCAAAGATGAGCCTTACCTGCCCTCCGCGATAGAGGGTCTCTCGACCGAGCGGGGGGTTTTTGTCACGTTGAAGATCGGTGGTCAGCTTCGCGGCTGTATCGGTCTGTTAAAGGCAAGAGAACCACTTCATAAAGCGGTGGCCGAAATGGCTGTGGCTGCCGCTTTCGAGGATCCCCGCTTTCCACCCGTCACCGCCGTCGAGTTCGACCGCCTCGAGTATGACATCTCAGTCCTGTCGCCGCTTGAACGCGTGCATGATCTCGGAGAAATCGTTGTTGGTCGCGACGGTCTGATGATTAAGCTGGATTTGCATTCCGGCCTTCTTCTCCCGCAGGTGGCCACCGAAAACGGCTGGGACCGCACCGAATTTCTCGAACAGACCTGCCTGAAAGCCGGGTTGCCGAAAAACAGCTACAAAGAGAAGCACGCCGAGATATACCGCTTCTCCGCTGACGTATTCTAAATTGCCGGCATCTATGCCGCCGATATCTGTTGTTGTTTCACTAACCGCTTTTAACTAAATTCACCTCATGTCGCCTGAGAAACCTTCCGTTCTCATCACCGGGGCCAACGGGTTCGTCGGGTCACGCTTGTGCCGCACTTTCCTCGAAAACGGTTTTGAAGTAATCGCCGGGGTTCGCAAAACAGCCAGCCTCGCTCAGCTTGAAGGTCTGGACATCACTTATCGGTATGGCGACGTGTGCATGCCGGAAACCCTTCCCGGGATGGTGACTGGCGTTGACTATATCGTCCACAACGCCGGAGTGGTCAAAGTGAAGCGGAACGAACGGTTCTTTGAGGTCAACGAAGGCGGTACCAGGGCGTTGTTTGATGCCATAGCGCGACATAACCCGGGCGTGAGAAAAGTAATCTATGTGTCGTCTCTGGCTGCCGCAGGACCATCAAAGCCCGGTGCTCCTCGGCAGGAAAGCGATCCGCCAATACCGCTTACCGCTTACGCCAGGTCGAAACTGGCCGGGGAAACGGCGGCGCTGTCCTTCTCTGACAGATTCAGTGTCGTCGCCGTCAGACCGTCGGGCGTCTACGGGCCGGGAGACAGAGAAAACTTTGCCTTCTTTCTTGCACTGAGCCTCAGGGTAAAACCCTTAATAGGCAAGACCGGCCGGAAGATTCAACTGGTTCATGTCGATGATCTCTGCCGGGGGATCTATCTTGCAGTCACAACTTCGACCCCTTCAGAAGCGGTCTACTTCATCGCTGAGGATCGCTCTTACACGATGAAGGAGTTGATAAGAATTATTCGCCAGGTCGTCGGCAAAGCGGCCGTACCTCTGTATATACCCGCGGCCCCCTTCAAGGTAATCGCAGCTTTCTCGCAACGAATACTCAAACTGTTTAATGTCACACCTATGCTGACGCCTGAGAAAGCCGACGAACTTCTGGGCTCCTGGGAGGTCTCAACAGCGCGAGCCAGGGACGAGCTGGGTTTTCAGTCGTCTATTGCCTTTGAAGAGGGTGCCCGGCAAACGTTTGAGTGGTACAAGAAAGAAGGTTGGCTATGATGATATCCACGACACAGATGCTCTACTGCCTGGTGGCAGGAGGAATATACCTGTTGCTGGTGACGGTATTTCTGGAGTTCATTTCGCGGAAGCTGAAGTTCCTGGAGGGAATGCCGCCGTCGATCCTCGAAGAAAGCGGCGGGATCTGGCTGATTCTGTTTTTCATTATGGAGTTCCTGTTTTTCGTGGCTATTCCCACCGTAACCTACAGCTTCTTCTATCTCATCGTGCCCTTCTACGGAATCAGGGCCGGGTTGGCCGCTACCCTGTTCGCCTTCACTCTCGGAGCCGTACCGATAATCATGTGTCTTACCGTGAGACTGAAGCTGCCGATGCCGTATCTGCTCTTTGTCCTGCTGGGATACCTGGTGAAACTGGGCGGTAGCATGACTGTCATCGGCTATCTTTACACCCTGTAGGAGCACCCATGGACGAGAACCTGAGGCAGAAGTTCCAGCACGCCCGCTCGCTGTTTCCCCACACGGACAAAGTTGTCTACTTCAATTCGGCTTCGTTTGGCCCGTTCTCCACGCCGGTGAAAGAAGCAATCGAGGAAAACCTCCGCGTTCGGGTGGCTGCCGCTTTCGATGACACCCCGGGTGTGATGGAGATTGAAGATCAACTTCGTTCCGACTACGCCGGGCTGATAGGTGCCACCAAACGGGAGATCGGTATCGGTATGAACACGTCGTTCGGACTTAACGTGGCAGCTTTCGGGTTACCTCTGGAAAAAGGCGATGAGGTGCTGGTTTCCGAGGTTGAGTTTCCGGCGCAGGTATACACCTGGCGGGCCGCGGCGGAGGAACGCGGGCTCAAGCTGAGGTTTGTTAAACCGGTCAACCGTCACTTCGATATCGAGCAGTTCGAAAAATCGATAGGCCCTGAGACCAGAGTTCTGGCTATTTCCTTCGTACAATACTTCAACGGCTACAAAAACGACCTTGCTGCTATCAGCGAAATCTGTAAGAAGCACGGGATATTCCTGGTGGTCGATGGTATTCAGGGAATGGGAGTGGAGCCTATCGACGCGAAGGAACTGGGGATTGATATTCTCTCTTCAGGGTGTCAGAAGTGGATGCTCGGCCCTCAGGGGTGCGGGTTCTTTTATCTGTCCGACAGGGTACGTGACCGGCTCCGACATCCATTTATGGGCTGGCTGGGGGTCGACTGGAAAATGAACTTCACCGACCTGTTCAAGTTTGATCTTCCTTATTACGATTCGGCTCGCCGGTTCGAGATGGGTTATTACGTCGCCTTGAACATTCTTGGTATGAAAGCCTCGGTGGAGATCTTCAAGGATATCGGCATACCAAATATCCGGCAACATAATTACATGCTTATCGATCGGCTGGCTGATTACCTTCGCGGTAGCCCGTTCTATAGCATCACTTCCATCATGGAGACACGGCACCGGTCATCTATTTTCTCTTTCAGTTGTGATCGCCTTGATGATGTTTATCAGAAGTTATCGGATGAGCAAATAATCGTCGCCATGCGGGAGGGATCTATCCGGGTGTCGGTCCACCTGTTCAATAACGAAGCCGATATCGAACGGCTGATTGGGGTATTGGAGCAGTTTTTCTCCCGGAAGCCTTAATCCATCCGCAAGATATGGCGGGTCAATAAGTTTAGAAGAAACATTTCCCGATTCGTATTCGTTACTGAATAGTAACATGTTGTTCAAATTGACTTATCGGGGCCAAAGGCGTATAATTGCCAAACGATCATCGGTGGAGAGTTTCGCACAACAATGAGTCTGAATATCAGCGAAAATAAGATACTCATAACCGGTGCGTCGGGCTCAATTGGCAAGCAGTTGATCTTTGAGCTTCACCGCCGGGGCATCAGCCCCGTTGCCCACGTAAGAGAGACTTCCGACACTTCCTTCGTAGATTCGATTGGTGTGGAAAAGCGCCTGGCCGACCTTCGTGACGAGCAGGGTTTGCAGAAAATGGTGGAAGGAGTCGATCTGGTGTTTCATACCGCCGCCTGGGTGAATTTCCGAAAGGACAGGCTGACCCAGTTTACCGGTATCAACACTTTCGGTGCCCTCAATATGTTTCGGTCTGCTCAGAAGGCGGGTGTGAAACGGTTCCTCCATGTCTCGACCGCAGCCGCCGTGGGGGCTATTGACCGCAAGGCTAATGGCGAACGTTCCTTAGAAGACTCGTTGGTTCGGGAAGAAACCGAGTTTAATCTGGGTCATTTAAAGATACCTTACATAATGACCAAACACGCCGCTGAGCAGGAACTGAGAAAAGCCGCTCAGGAGGGACCTACTGAACTGGTGATTGTGAACCCGTCTGTGGTGGTGGCGCCTTCGAGCACCGGCGATGACCGGGGCAGAATCCTCAAGCGGTTCAACCGCTTCGTCATGCCGGACCTGCCGGTTCGTCTCAACCTGGTTGATATTCGCGATGTCGCCCCGGCGATTATTTCCGCAATGTGCCACGGTCGAAACGGTGAGCGATATATCCTGGCCGGCGACAATATCACCGTCCGGGACCTTGTCCTGGCGGTATCGTCGATAATTGGAAAAGTCCCGCACTTGCTTAGAATCCCTCGCCCCGTTTACAACTTCACCGCCAGAGCGTCGATTGTGATGGGAAAACTGGTCGGTCGGGGAAAGGTATCTTACTATCCGGACCTGGTGAAAATGCTGGACTACGACTGGGCCTACTCGTCAAAAAAGGCCCGCGAGCAGCTCGATTACAGGTGCCGGTCAATTCATGAGACCTTAGACGAGCTCCTAACCAACAACTTTACCGGGACTTACCTTAAACCCGGAAACGGGCCTGCTGCTCGATAGGAAAAGCGGTCATCAGCCTGGAGAGGATGATTTCTATCGCGCCGGCTGTCTGCGACCGTCGGGACTCTAACCTTCACCGTTTTTCTGGAAAACCATCCGGTCAATAGAGAATCTGCCGGGGCCGGCTAACAGAATCACCAGGTAGATGATGAAATACATTATGGCCAGCTCTTTGTCGCGCCAGGGGTCTCCGCCGTGAACCACGAAAGCCGCTACCAGCATGGTGATAATTAAGGGAATAGTGGCCAATCGCGTAAGAAATCCGAATCCCACTGCCAGCGAGCAGAAGAACTCGGCAAAAACGGACAAAATCAAGCTGGCAGTGGCGCCCAATCCCAGAGGATCGGGAAAAACAGCGACTTTATCGCCAAAATTGACCAGTTTGTCCGCCCCATGCGCAAACATCATGATCGCGGCCACAGCCACTCTTAATACCAGCAAGCTGGCGTCAGCATACTGGTTTTTCGTCCCGGCGTTCGGGGGGATTCCTTTCCAGTTTATCTGGCTGCTCAACGAGATGCCTTTCGAAGTTTCAGAACCTCTGCTTCTTTATACGCGCCCTACCGGCAATGTTCCGGCAAATACCGGGGGCAGCTACGCTTGATTTATTAGTTTGGTCTGTGTAAAATATCTTACAGAAAATCTGATCCAACTAATTTCTTTCCAAGGAGTTTTTGCATGCGCAAGCTTGTTTTGCTCGTTTGCATGTTGATCGCCGGTCAATGCCAGGCCGGGATGATACCATCCTGGGAGTCGGAGTCCGGTAAACTGGGCTTCTACCCCATCTCGAACGAAGTGTCCTTTTATAAGAATGTCGATGACGCCGGCGAGGACCGCGGGGAAACGCTTCAGATAATATCGATTAACAGTTTCAAGCTACTGACGACCTTCAATTTCGAGTTTACCGGCGATTTCAATTTCGACTATACGCCGGGGCTGGCCGATGATCATTATATCGAGCTGTCGATAGTGAAACCTATCTCACCATTCGTGAGTCTAAACGTCCAGAGAATCATATCCACTTTTGAACCCGAGCCGGTCAACCAGTTCGGGGTGAGGTTGGTGTTCTGAATAGGTGTTGAGCTGATAACAACTGGAGAAAGACAACATGTTTGACAAATTGGAGAAGATAAACCAGCGTCCGAAACCATTCGAGTTTTACACGGCGGAGACGCTCTGGAACGACGAGCACATATCGAAACAGATGCTCGATTATCATCTGAATGAAGATGTTGACTTAGCGTCGCGGAATCGCGCATTCGTGGAGAAGTCGGCCAGCTGGATAGTGTCACACTTTCAGGTTGGCAGCGGTGTACGCATTTGTGATTTCGGATGCGGCCCGGGCCTG
>CP070756.1:191782-201216 GCA_020348905.1 Candidatus Zixiibacteriota bacterium | reverse complement strand
TCATAAACGACATTGTAGCCGAAGTCCGAGCCCAGCGGCCGCCACATGGCATCGGTTTGGACGCCCAGGGGATTCACGTAAAGGTTATAGGCCCAGGATGCCTCCCCATAGGTGTCGATAAGCAGAATTATGACATCGTTGCCGGTCAGCTGGTCGCGGTCACAATATGTAGCGCGTATCTCCTCGGGATTGTCATAGCAGACGCATGATACATAAAGATTGTTATCGTCGTAAGCAATCCAGGCGGTCGTCTTGACTGCCGGTTTAACCTGATCGCCCGGCGTCGTTTCAGCGAAGTTCGTGATTTCCGCCGCCCGGCGCCAGGCCGGATCATCAAGCTGGCCGTCGACTCTTATACCGTCTGGGATCTTGGGTATTTCCACCTGCGGCTCAAACTGCGGCCGGAACCCGCCCCCGGCGGCGTCACTCACTGCCGAATCATCGAACAGATCCTCGACCCTTAAGCCGCCCGATAGTTTAGGCTCCTCCAGCCGGGGTGCTAATTGCGGCTGAAATCTGTAGGCGGCAAACGTGGTCGACGCAACAATTGTCACCAGTACAAATGCTACAATGTATATAGTGCGCTTGGATGGCATCTCTATTCCTCCTTAAGTAGGTCCCGAACTACCTTCCCGGATATTGCCGGTGGCCGGTTAACGCATTGTTCGATATAGGGGTCTCGATGCTGACTACCGAATTGTGCGCCGACCGGGCCAGCCGGCTATCCGTCTTGAAGGTTATAAGCGAAGCGTAAGGCTCCGTTTACCTCTGAAACTTTCAGAATTATTCTACGTCAATAGTAAGTATAATCCTCATGTAATGTTGTCATGGTTGTTATTACATTCGGTAATAGCCGGGTTCATCGGAAAGGAGGACGGAGCTGATGGAACTGAGACACTTGATGCTGGTAAAGACGCTGGCAGAGTCCGGGACGCTTACGGCGGCCAGCAAAGAGCTTCACCTGACCCAGCCTGCCCTCAGCCGGCAGTTGCGTTCGGTCGAAGAGGAACTCGGTGTGGCCCTTTTTCACAGGATGTCCAAGCGCATGATGCTTACCCACGCCGGCGAGATACTATACGGCAGCGCCCGGAAGATCTTATGCGAATTGGAAAAGACCGAAAACAATCTTCATAATGTCGCTCACGGACAGGTGGGTAAGCTGCGGCTGGCCACCGGCTGTTACACCTGCTATCACTGGCTTCCCAAAACACTCGAGAAATATCGCAAAATTTATCCCGGTATCGAAACCACCATCAACCTGGCCGCCACCGCCGACCCTCACAGCGCGCTCTTGAGTGGCGAGCTTGATCTCGCCCTGGTTAACAGGCGCGTGGAATCCCCGGAGTTGGAGCACCAGGCCCTGTTCGAGGACGAAGACATTGTAATCGTCAACAATGAGCATCGGTGGGCATCAAGAAAATACGTCATGCCGGAAGAACTGGCCGACGAGAATCTGTTTGTCTTCGACAGCAACCTGTACGAATCCAATCTGTTCAAAAAGGTCTTGAATCCGGCCGGAGTGGTTCCCAGGCAAATTGTCAGACTTCCTATGACCGAGGCGATGATTGAGATGGTCAAGGCAGGACTGGGGATTTCGGTGATGGTGCGGTGGGCCGCCTCGCCTTACCTGAAAGTGTCGGATAACCTGGTTCCGCTACGGTTGACCAGGAATGGCATCAAGCGCACGTGGTACGCCGCCACCTTGAAAGAAAGCGCACCGTGCGAGAGTATTCAGACATTCGTTGATCTTCTCAAAGACAGCACCAGCAATATCAAGAAATAACCGGCCTTACTGTCCATCGAGCTGGCGATCCATCGGCGACCACACTTCAGTAGCCTCGGGCAAGCTCGACTCTGTTGGGTGGCACACCTTGTTCCAGGGCGACCCTTAACACCCGGGCAAGTTCTTCGGCCCGAAGTTGCTCGGTGCGGTCGGAGTGTCCGGCCAGGTGCGGTGTCATAATAACATTCGGTAATTCGTGGAAAGGATACTTCGACGGCGGCGTTGTCGAGCGCGGCATCTCACCACCGGGATAATTGTACCATACATCGAGCCCGGCCATGATTCTGCCACTGCGCAGGGACCGGTACAGAGCCTGTTCATCTACGATTCCGCCGCGCGAGACATTTATCAGTGCGGCTCCCACGGGCAGCAACGCCAGTTGTCTCTCCCCTATCATACCCTTGGTTTGCTCTGTCAAGGGCAGTGAAAGAAATAGCAGATCAGCTTCGGGAAGTAACGTTTCCAGTCGCGAAGATGGATGAAGCTCGACTCCATCCTCAGCCTCTTTCCCCCTTCGCCCAACCGCGCTCACTTTCATGCCCAGAGCGAGACATCGCACCGCGATTTGTTTACCGACCGCGCCGTACCCGAGGATCAGCGCCCGCTTACCGGCGAGCAGGCGGATGATGCCGGATTCGTAACGTAGGCTCCAGTCATGCTTGCGCATCGCGGAATCGATCTTTGCCAGGTTCTTGGCCAGGGCCATCATCATTGTTACGGCCATCTCGGCCACGGGGAGGGCATTGTGATGGATATTGTGGACGGTGAGGTGGGGATAATTGACCATCAAATCGCGCGTCTTGCGGGGCAAGCCGGCCCAGGGGATAATCAAGTGCTTGAGGTTCGAACTGGCTTCAATGCTCTTCTGATCCGGTACGCCGCATACCAGAACTTCGTATTCGGCAGGATCGGGTAAATCCTCACCGGATGTAAGCACTATTTCCGGAGTCAGAGCTGCCTTCAAGCAGTCCAGAAAATCCGCTTTTTGTGAGCCGGACAGATGTACACGCAGCGTCATTTGGCACAATATAACATAACGGTTCAGGGCTTGTACACAGCGAAAATGTCCATCGTCTCGTTAACCGTGAGGCCCGAGTCGATCTATTGATGGTGAAGATAATAGAAGCTGAGCGGAAGGTAAGGTTTGCCCCGGTCTATTTCTATGTAACCTACCACGAGTTGTTTCGTTTCTTATGCATAAGGAATCACCGCAATGCACAAGAGATTTGTCACAGTATTGCCGGCTTTTGTACTAATTGCGTTCCTGTTTAACAGTTGTGGCAAGGATAAAGTAACCGAACCAGAGCCGCCCCCGGACCTTCTCGTACGGCTTAATTCACTCCCCGGAGTAACAGCAACAGAAATCGACTCGCCTTCGGGGACATTTCATACCCGAGCCTTTGAAATGGATATCGCCCAGCCGATCGACCATGACAACCCGGACATGGGAACCTTCAACCAGCGGGTATACTTGCTGCACTTCGGCGAACGTGCTCCGATGGTTTTGGAAACCTCGGGGTATGCGATGCCCTACAATCGGGTTGGCGAGGTGACCGATCTTCTCCGCGCTAATCAACTGCACGTGTCTCACCGGTACATGGGCAATCCCCGACCCGATCAGCTTGACTGGGAGTACCTGACCGTTGCTCAGGCGGCTGCCGACCACCATCACATTGTCGAACTGTTCAAGCAGATCTACACCGGCCAGTGGGTAAGCACCGGACGCAGTAAAGGCGGTCAGGCGTCCCTTTTCCACAGAAGATACTATCCCGACGATGTAGCCGTAACGCTGGCAATGGTCGCGCCGATTGTATACGGCACCGAGGACCCCCGCTTCGATGTCTTCCTCAACGAGGTAGTCAGCGACAGTATTTGCCGTGAAAAGATCCGGCAATATCAGATTCGCTGCCTCCAGGAGCGTGACAGTCTTCTGCCATACCTGGAGCATTACGCCGACACGAGTTGGCTAACCTTTTCCATCACCATGGATTCGGCCCTGGAGTATTCGGTCCTGGAGTTTCCCTTCGCCTTCTTCCAGGCCGGTTCCGGAGATTGCGCCGACATTCCGGATTCCAACAGCAGCTACCGGGAGATGTTCGATGCCTTGATGACCTTTTCTTCGATTGCTCTCTTCTCCGACGAGTACAGCGACTATTATTGCCCGGTATATTACCAGATATATACCGAGCTTGGCTATTACCGTCTGATCACGGACCATCTGCTCGACTTACTGGAAGTTATGCCCGATCCAACCTACGCGCGTTTCGGACCGCCCGGAGTTGAAATGGTGTATCGTCCGGAGGTTGTGCAGGACCTCGCCCAGTGGTTGAGGACAGAGGGTGACAGTATCATCTACGTCTACGGTGCCGTAGACCCCTGGTCGGCTGCCGCCGTCGAACTGGGCGGCGATGTCGAGGCTTTGTTTGTCTTGGAGCCCGGTGCCAATCACTCGGTACAGATTCAAACACTGTCCAATCCCGGGCCCGTGTACGAGAAACTGGAGTTGTGGTTGGGGATTGAGGTGCAGCGGCTGGCAAGGCCCCCGAACCAACATACTCTGCCGCCTGTTCGCGAGCTAAGCCGGATCGCCCCGCTTTTCAATACTGCGAAGTGATATTATCGCGGCAGGCCCGCCCGGGTCAGACGGACCTGCCGTCTCCTTTCTGTCAGTTAATCCCGTACTGGTGGCCGTACTTGGCGGCCACATAGTCAATATCTTTGTCGCCGCGCCCCGAGCAATTCACCAGAATCGTTTCATGGTTGTCCATACGACGCGCCATTTTCATGGCGTATGCGACCGCATGAGCACTCTCCAGCGCCGGGATGATACCCTCCACGCGCGATAATTCGAAGAAAGCATCGAGTGCCTCGGAATCGCTGATGGTGCGGTATTCGACCCGTTTGATGTCCTTCAGGTAACTGTGTTCCGGCCCCACGCCGGGGTAATCCAGGCCGGAAGCAATCGAGTATACCGGCAATGGTCTGCCTTCGGCATCCTGCAGAACGTAACATTTGAATCCATGAATCACTCCCGGCTTACCCAGCGTCAGGGTAGCGGCGTGATTACCGGTCTTAAAGCCTTTGCCGGAAGGTTCCACACCGTACATCCGTACGGCTGCATCGTCCAGAAACGCCGAAAACAATCCGATGGCGTTTGATCCGCCGCCGACGCAGGCTACCAGGTAGTCGGGAAGGCGTCCGGTCAACTCAAGGATCTGTTCCCTGGCTTCCTCGCCGACCACTCTCTGGAAGTCCCTGACCATCATCGGGAACGGATGCGGCCCCACGACCGATCCGATGGCATAGAACTGGTTTATCGGATCCTTCATGTATCCTTCGAAGGCAGCATCGACTGCCTCCTTCAGCGTGCGCAGACCCATCCCCACCGGGATGACATTGGTGCCGAGGATCTTCATCCGCACCACGTTGGGGTGTTCCTTCTCCATGTCCACCTCGCCCATGTAGATATCACACTCCAGGCCTGCCAGTGCGGCCGCCGTAGCCAGGGCCACACCGTGCTGACCGGCCCCGGTCTCGGCAATGATTTTCTTTTTGCCCATCCTTTTCGCCAGCAGCGCCTCACCCAGGCAATGATTGATCTTATGGGCGCCGGTGTGATTGAGATCCTCCCGCTTCAGGTAAATCTGCCCGCCCCCGAGCTTGGAAGAAAGGCTCCTGCAATGATAGATCGGGCTGGGACGCCCTACGTAATGTTTCCGAAGGTCACTCAGCTCCTTCTTGAAACCGGGACTGTCCTTGAAGTGATTGTAGGCAGTGGTTATTTCGTCGAGTATGTTCTGGAGGGGTTCGGGGACGAATTGTCCGCCGTACTGTCCGAAGTAGCCGTTATTATCAGGTAAAGGTTCCAGCTTTCTTGCGCGATGCATATCTTACTCCTTTTTTACGATCCAGAATTTTCTTCGATACCGAGCTCGGTGACTTAAGAACTCTTGATCCCCGCGTGATCTTGCACAGGCTGATACCCAGCCGGCCGGCAATCTCTCTCTGGGGGACTCCCTGATGAATCATTTTCATCAGACGCCATCGAAGGGCTACATCCTGAATCTCGGCAGGAGTAAAGACTTCGGTGAAAAGCCTTTTCATCGTCTTGCGGTCAACAATGTCTGTAAATACGTCAACTATTTCGTCACTGACGGCCATCGGCGGCCCCTTGTGTTTCTATGTATAGAAACAAATATATATCGAATTCGCGTTTTGTCAAGGTCTATTTTGAGCCGGGTCCTGATGATTAGCGCCTGGATCGGTTACGGCTCGTAGGTAACGTATTCCACCGATTTCAACTTCTTGCGCCTGGGGTGCTTGACCGACGGCACGAAGAAATCCGGTCCCTCGGCCCGCCGCATCCGGACGGTGTAATCCTGGCAGCCCTGGCAACGACGTATCTTGCCGAGAGCCTCCTTCTTGATTCTTCGCCGCTTGGTGTGGGTGGGAGCATAAACCGGATGGTCAACTATCCGGTACCCTTTTTCGGGGTCATCGTCGTCGTTGAACTCCACGCCGGCGACAACCTCGTTGGTACCTTCCTCATAAAGGGTCGCCCCGGGACATTCAATAAAAATGTAATCGTCGTCTTCTCTTTCTTCAATAAAGACCCGGGTATATTCCAGATCACGCGAGTTGCACCGGGGGCATATCCGGATGCCCTTCTCATTAATAAGCCGTCTGCCGCAATGAATGCAGGTTGTATCACTTTTCATAACGTACCGCCTCCGAATTCTTTCCCGGCATTGCTTTGTTTAGCGAGGAAAGGTTGATGAAACAGTCTCCGAAAGCCATAGAGCAAGAGCTTTGCCGATGGCGGCTGAACTAACTTAACTCGTTGCGGACAAGTTTGATAGGGCAGCGAGGTGACGGTATCCAGGGCGGGCTTTTTGTATTAGATACTGGCTGCAGGCCTATAGGTGTGGTCTTAGCCCCTGAACAGCAGAAACAGCGAACAGACCGTTACCGTAACCGGTAGAAGGGCCGGGAAAGAATAGGGTACGAACAGCGAACCAACAAAAGCCAGGATCACGGCGGGAACAATCAAATACTTGAGGGTGGAAAAGGTCATCTTGGCCAGTTTGGATACCACAAAAAGGATAAAGCAGGCCGCCAGTATGTAAGCGGCGTAAAGGCCGTTCTGGCCGAAATGCTCTACTATGACACCTTGAATGGAGCCCAGCACGCCCGAGTATTCATCGGCCCTCTTGGCGGCGTCATCGGCCACCTGTTTCACTTGAGTTAACAGTTCACCAGCCGACATTTTGATCCTCTTCCAGCGGTTCTATCATCAGGGAGGATTCCCCTACTCTGGTGAGACCTTCCATTCTGGTAGTAAGGAAGTTTTTCGAGGTAATCCATTTGTGGGACAGTTCGAGAATCTCTTCCTGATCGATATCGGTTTCCCAGTCCAGTATGACCTGATCTATCTTGTGGTCGTCAATTTCAACGTCCTCCATCGTAAGGACAAACTTGACTTTCATTACCTACCGTCCTGCTTGGTTGGTTTCATTGTGTTCACCGCTACATTTTGCAAGCGCGGTGCCACCGCCTTCGAGCCACCCGAGAGGCGAAGTTAAGTTATTGTGCAGCACCGTGTTAATGCTGCGAATGTGCGGATATTGAGCAGATTGGAAGGTTTTTCCCGACCGGGGGTGCGAGGATACTGAGGGATCAGGCCAATAGTGTGTTGACGAAAGTACGCTTAGCAGGTTATCTTATATAAGGAAAGCCCGAAGGAGGGTCTCTCCACCGGGCTTTGTATCAGACCGAAATTTGTCCGGCTGTTACAATCGAGTTCCCCACATTGAAACCTCGATTACGGCCGGGCAAATTCGGTACTAAACCTTGTCTTCACGGATGCCCGTCTCTGTTCTCGCCTTCAGAAACCAGGACGGACCAAACTCCACATACGCTGGTCCTCCATCTTAAGAGTTATCCCTTCGGCGGATTGAAATATTTGAGCGGTGAGGAGTAAAACGGCATAAAGCGCCAAATCTTATTCACTTGTGCGCGAAGGGCGGACGCTCTGGCCAATAATGCTGCGGATACTCAGGTAGTCCGGCGGCGCTGCATTACAGTCAATAACACTCCTTTAGTCGGTTCCAGAACCAAAAACCAAGACCACTCCACCTGGTTTGTTTAGCTCGTCTTGCTGTAAGCGATAACCCGGGCGGGTTGCCGCCTGTGCCAGCTGCACTCCGCTACGTATCTCTACGCAAGAGACCCGATAAAGTTATCAAATGTGGGAAAAATTTTCGCTTCGCAAAATTGGCGATAAACTTCACCAATCGAGTCTTTTATTATCCGGAATCGCCCGGACTGACCAATAAGCGTTGGCTATAAGTCGGCCTTTGGTCTATATTTAGCAAGATGACAATACCCCCGATACTAAAGTATTATGGGGAAAAACCGATAACTTAAAAAGTATGGATCAAGACTTTCTCATCCAGGACGTAACCAAGGCGGAACGACAGAAACACGCCAACAAGGTTTTGCTCCAGAAGGAGAAAAAACCACTCTGGCGCGAATACCTCGAAACAGCCATAATCGCTCTTTTTGCGGCTATACTGCTCAGGATCTTTGTCGTCTCGGCCTATCGGGTGAGCTCCTCGTCGATGGAGAACTGTTTGTACGAAGGAGACTATATCTTCGTCAACAAACTGGCCTACGACTTCGACAATGAACCGCAGGTCGGAGACATTATTGTCTTTAAGTATCCCAACAATCCCGACAAGGAATTCATCAAACGCATCGTGGCCCTGCCCCTGCAGACCGTCCAGGTCGCCGATAAGGTGGTCTACGTCGATGAAGAGGTGGCCGCCATTCCGCTGCACTCCAAGCACACCGACAAGCGCATCATTCCCGGCGAGCTGAGTTTTCGCGACAATTTCGGTCCTTACGAAGTTCCGATCGACGGCTATTTCGTGATGGGCGATAACCGCGATGACAGCCGCGACAGCCGATTCTGGGGCGAGGTCCCCCGTGAGAATATCATCGGTAAAGCGGTCTTTATCTACTGGTCGTGGGAACCGGATGCCGATGCTCCCGGATGGGAATTTCCATACGTTATCGACGCCGGCCACTGGGTTGGATACGCGCTGTGGAACTTTCCATCGCATGTCCGCTGGGCACGGCTCGGTACCTCGCTATAATCGATGGCCTTTTCGCTGTACTTACATTTCCCCTTTTGCTCCAACCGCTGCTCGTATTGCGATTTTTATAAGGAACTTTACGACGCGGCAATTGAACGGGATTTTTTCGATGCCCTCAAGGTCGAAACCGAACTTGCCGCCGAACAGCTTGTTGATACCAACCGTAACATCGCCACCATCTTTATCGGAGGCGGTACGCCATCATTGGTCAATATCGAAATGCTCGGCGAATGGCTGGAGTTACTCAAAAGCAGGTTCACCCTTCAGCGTGACATCGAGTTTTCAATCGAATCCAATCCCGAATCGATCACGCTTGAGAATCTTCAGGCCTTCAAAAAACTCGGTATCAATCGGCCGGTGTTCGGAATCCAATCGTTCAACAGCAAGATCCTTAAAGTTCTCGGGCGCGAGCACAACCCGCATCACAGCCAGCGCGCCATCTACTATGCCAATGCCCTGGGCTTTAGAAATTTCGGCGTTGACCTGATATTCGG
>CP070756.1:182248-191682 GCA_020348905.1 Candidatus Zixiibacteriota bacterium | reverse complement strand
TGAGTGGACACTCAATTCTATCCCATTCGCCGGCGTAATCAAGGCGAGCCTGCTCAAGACGCTTGCCATACTCGAGTCTGATCGCATCGAAATCTGACTCACCGGTGGCCAGGATAAGGGCATAGCAGTTGGCGAAAAGCGAGGTCCTCGTCATGGCCGACTCCGACGTGGTAATGGGGATGAAGATGTTCGCGTCGGTCACAGTATTACGAATATCCTCTCGAGGAATAACTCCAACAACACGGTAGCTGCCTTCGCTGGTTTCGATGTACTCTCCAACTGCTCGACCGCTACCGAATATCTCCCGCCGGGTCCGATCGTCGATTACGGCTACGTAGTCGGCATTCTCGACCATAGTGCTGTCAAAGGGTCGACCTTCGATGAACTGGAACTCGACAATGTCCCAGAACGTGGCATCGCTATACTTTCTCTCAAAACTCAGCTTGCGGTTGCCCACATAGCTGAAAGTTTCACTGCCGGTGGTCACAACCGCTATCGCCTCGGGTGTCTTCATCGGACGAACGTACTGATTGATATAGTGGTAGCTCAGAATAGATTCCACGCCGGTTGATTCGGATTCCAGCAGAATTCTGTTGAGGATAAGACATCGGTCAAGCCGGGAGCCCGGCTTGACCGGCTTGAACATCTGATCGACGAAAGCGGACGCGACCAGAAGAATCATCAGCGTGAAGCTTATTCCGAAAAGGCTCACAAAAGTGAAGAACTTGCGACGCAGCAGAACCTTCCAGGCGATTTTGATATAATTCTTCAGCATGAATCCTCCCCTATGCCACCTGGCTGCCGTCGTGGAGCCGTATCACCCGCTGGGTGCGGTTGGCTAGCTCCTGGTTGTGCGTAACCATAACTATCGTGGTCCGTTCGTGTTGATTCAAATTGGCCAGGATGTCCATTATCTCATCACTCATAACCGAATCCAGATTGCCGGTCGGCTCATCAGCGAGGATGATGTTAGGCTCACCGACGATAGCACGCGCGATCGCCACACGCTGGCACTGCCCGCCCGAGAGTTGGGTGGGAAAGTGTCTTGTACGTGCGGTGAGACCCACTTTCTCAAGGGCGCTCAACGACTTTTTTCGCCTTTCCGATGATGACATGCGGCGGTATAGCAGCGGCAGTTCCACGTTGTCGACCACTGATAAATCATTGATTAGGTGGTAGCTCTGAAAGACAAATCCGACCCGCCGGTTGCGCAACCTGGCCATGGCCCTGTCATCCATGTTAGCCACCGCTTGTCCGGCCAGTTCGACACTACCCTTCGTTGGCGCATCGAGAAGTCCCATTATATTCAGCAGCGTACTTTTGCCCGAGCCCGATGGTCCCATCACCGAAAGGAAAGCTCCTTCGTCAATCTCAAGATTGATGTTTTGTAACGCCAGGGTCTCAATGGAGCTGGTTCGATACACCTTATCGATGTTTTTCAACTGTATCATATTTCTCTCACTTTATTGAGGTTGATTCGCTTTCATAAAAAATTAAGGCTTGATTTCAATTACTTCCATATGGCGGTAATCACGCATATCGGAGATGATCACTTCATCGCCCGGCTTGATGTCGCCCTGAAGCTCAACGTAATCGAAGTTCGACGCGCCTATATTCACGATTTTTCGGTGAGCCCGATCACCTTCAACTACGAAAACCTCCTGGTCCACCGAGCCGTAGTAGAAATTTCCGTTTTCGACGCGGACAACGTTATCATGGCTGGACGTCACGACGTGAACATCTGAGCGCAGGTTGGGTCGCAGAGAACGGTCGGATTTGTGCTCAAGAGCAACCATAAATGTTACCACGCCCTCCTCGACCGACGGACGAATCGAGCTTATCTTCCCGGCCAGATCTTTCCTGCCGATACGCACTTTGACGGCACCCCCGACCAGCAGCTTGTCGGCATGAATGTCGGAAATGCGGGCCTCGACCCGGAAACTGCTCAGGTCCGCCACCCGGGCCAGAACATCGCCCGGGTTTATCGGTGAGCCGATGTTATCATTGACCCAGGTAACAATGCCGTCATGAGCCGCCCTGGCATCGGCCAGCTCGAGATCACGCAGGACCTCGTTAACACGATTGGTTTGAATACTTATCTGCAGGTCGAGACCCTTCAGGTCAGCTTCGAGTGTTTTCTCCTGATTCGCAATCTGCCCGTCCAACTGTTCAAGTTCGCGCTTTGCGATATCCAGATTTAGCAGAGCGCGATCCAAATCCTCTCCGGTCGCACTACCAAGCTCGAAAAGATGCTTAACGCGCTCCGTTTGCGATTCGATGAATCTTGTCTGGAGCTCCTTTATCTCGTAGGAGGACTGCAACTCTATCTGTCTGCGCTGCAGTTCAAGACCAAGCTGGGCCTTCTTGTTTTTCTGTATCTCCAGTTCGTCGTTGAGTTGCTGATAGGTGAGATTCAGCAAATCCTTGTTAAGGCACATGATGGTTTGGCCGGCCCCCACACTGTCACCGGAACTGACTAATACCGTCTCCACCGTCGATTTGACCGGCGAGGTAATAATCTCTTCAAACTCGGGAACAATAACTCCGGAAGCGGAAACGGTGGCTTCCACTGACCCCAGCTCGGCCGTGGCGGTGATAAATCTGTCGCGATTGAGCGTTGGCGTGATAACCATTCTCAGAACAAAGGCACTTCCCGCCAGAACCAGCAGCACAGCGGCTATTATCCCCGCTCTTTTCAACCTGACATTTCGGACTACTGACTGCGGCAAAGCTCGATCCATTTTTACCTTCCGATTTTCTGCGGTAACATTCCTGCTGTTACCCCAAGCAAGCCTCGTGCCGGAACTCAACGTCTTGATTCACAGGGATATACGATGTTGGGGAAACGCTGTACCTGTCCAGAACCGGACAGTGTGACCATGACCGGATAGAACTCAGATCGCATTCACTTCGGTGGGAAAGTGGCGGCCAAATCGAGACGGAGACAGTGGAGATTGCCCTCAGTTTCTGCGTCGGGAATCTTCGCAACAATTCGCTAGCCCGCTCGTCTACCTAACTATAATCAAGAGGCAAATCTGACACCATTATCTTTAATAAACGAGGAAATCCATCATGAACAGAGGCGTGATTGCTATCCTGACCTGCCTTTTGGCGTTTGGTTCCGCCATCGCAGGCGAGATTCATGACGCTGCCCGGCAGGGCGCCCTGGAGACAGTCAAAGCACTGCTTCAGAATGACCCGTCCCTGATTGAATCCAAGCTCGACAACGGCAAGACGCCGTTACACGAGGCGACCTACGCCGGCCAGACCGAGGTTGCCGGATATCTGCTTCAGCAGGGGGCCGATGTTAATTCGCTTACCAGTTCAAACAGCGTCCCACTTCACGGTGCGGCATACTATGGCCATCTGGAGGCCGTGAAACTTCTGGTTGAAAACGGGGGTGACCCGAACGCCCCTAACCGCTATAACTATACACCGCTGCTGAGTGCCACCGCCGGCGGACATATGGATATTATTGATGTACTGGTCACGGCCGGTGCCAACCTCAATACCAGAAATTACCTGGGAGCAAACGCTGTGCTGCTGGCCGCCGGCAGCGGAAATGCAGAGAGCTTTGAGTATTTTGTGCAAAAGGGAGCCGACCTGTCCTCGGTGGATAGCGGTAACGGCGGCCTGATTCACTACGCCGCAGATGGTGGCAACACTGAGATTATTGAAGCAGTTCTTGATCGAGGCGCCGACGTCAACCTCAGAACAGAACGCGGAAGAACCGCTCTTTTGGAGGCTGCCGAGGACGGACACGTAGAAGCCGTGCGGTTGCTTATACAAAGAGGTGCAGATGTGAACGCCGCTAACGACGAGAACGAAATTCCTTTGCACAACGTTTCGTTCCTGATTTATCAAGGGTTGGATACCGCTGCTGTTAATATCGCGACCCAGATGCTGGCAGCCGGTGCTGATCCCAACGCTCGCGACCAATGGCAGATGACCCCCCTTCACCGGGCCGCCCGAACCGAATGTTTTGATCTTGTTCGGCTTCTGGTCGACCACGGCGCCAATACAAACGCCGTTAACGACAATGGTACCACGCCTTTTCTCCGCTCTGTCATCGGTGGCAAAGCTGATTTCGTCGAACTGATGCTCGGCGCGGGCGGAGATCCGAACATAAAGGAAAGCCACGAACAGACCAATTCCCTCCACACCGCAGTTATCAAAGGGCAAAAAGACATTGTTGAAATGATCCTTCCGCATATGTCTGACATAAACGAAACCGACCGGCTGGGTAACACGCCCCTCTATTATGCGGCTAAGTACGGACACAAGCAGATCACTGAGACACTCCTCGCAGCCGGCGGGACCGCTACGGACATCGAGGAGAACTACGGCCGCTCGCCACTT
Organism: Candidatus Zixiibacteriota bacterium; assembly: GCA_020348905.1. GTDB lineage: Bacteria > Zixibacteria > MSB-5A5 > GN15 > FEB-12. The sequence continues at coordinate 187,323 of CP070756.1, read as the reverse complement.
CTGGACCGGGAACTCGGGCACAACGAAGCGGTACTTTGGTATACCGGCCACTGCGGCTGGGCCATCAAGACTCAGAATCATTTGCTCCTGTTTGACTACTTTGAGCCGTTGCGTCCGGACGAACCGAGCCTGGCTAACGGCCACATAAGTGCGTCTGAAATTGCCGATCTGAATGTCGAAGTCTTCGCCACCCACCAGCACCGGGACCATTTCTGCCCGACAATCTTCGAATGGGAGGGTCAGGTGGAGAACCTGACTTATTACTTCGGGTTTCACCCTGAACAATTGCCCGAAGCTGATCGCCAAGGATACGATGACCAGCCTTACGAATACACCGCTCCGCGTGAGCAGATGACTTCCGATGGCATGAATATTCAGACAATCGCGGCTAACGATGCTGGCGTGGGCTATCTGATTGAGGTCGACGGCGTGAAGATCTATCATGCCGGGGACCATGCCGGTTGGCGCGACGGCCAAAGGGATGGGTTCTTTGCCGAAATCGACTACCTCGCACCGCTGGCAGAAGATATCGACTTCGCCTTTGTCAACGTAACCGGCTGCCATGCGGGCGACACTCTCGCCCTGGCCGAGGGTACTTTCTACACCCTTGAAAAACTTAATCCGAAAATCATGGTGCCCACCCATGGCACGGACCGCGAATACGTTTACCAGACCTTTGCGGACAAGGTCAGGGCACAGGGCTTTGACCTTGAGATACTCTGCCCCAGGATCAGAGGGGATCATTACATATTCAAAAACGACCAGATACTCTAGTAATACTTAGCATCAGGGTTGGCGAGGCAGGCTAAAAAGGCCTGCCTTTTCCATTCTGTCTATTATCGGGAAGATTAGTTCAGGGAATCGATTAGATCGACCGTTACATCCTCGAGCGATGCCACCACAACTGTCGCCCGCGAAAAGTCATCTTCAGCGGTGTAGGCGTTGGGCACTGCGATACACTTCATACCGGCCCTGTACGCGGCCTCGACACCCTTTTGGGCATCTTCAATCACGATGCAGCTTGACACGGGTTCGCCCAGCATTTCGGCCGTACGGATGAATATATCCGGGGCCGGCTTGGTTCGACCGGCATCGTCCCTAGTGAGTATTGCTTCAAACAGATCTGCAATGCCGAGCCTGTCGAGCACCAGCTCGACATTATCACGATATGAGTTGGAGGCCACGGCCAACCTCTTCTCGCCATGAACGCTCCCGAGGAAAGTCATCGCACCTGGCATAGGCTCGATCTGCCCGGCAACTTTCTCTCGATATCGCACCATCTTTTGCGAATGGGTCTGGTGTGGGTCCAGCTCAAGCCTGTATTTCTTGATGAAATCGGCGATACCAAGACCGTTGCGAATCCAGTGCGATATGTACTCCTGGTCAGACAGTTCTATGCCGTGATTTAGAAGAGTTTCCTGATAGGCCTTCATGTGATGTTTTTCGGTGTCGGCCAGCAGGCCGTCCAGGTCACAGATTACCGTCGTTATCATACCGGCCTTACAGTTTTCTTACCCTGAAGTAAATCGTACCGCTGTACTCATTGAGCTGCAACACTATCGTCCAACGACCGGCATTACCAGGCGAAGTGCCATCAGTCCCGCTGGACTTCAATTCGCTATAATACACCGTATTGCCGTCGGCGTCGAGGATAGTCAGCGCGCCGGTACCGCCCGTACGTCCACTGAGATGTTCAATTGTGGCCCGCTGGCCCGAGTTGGTCCAGTTGTATGTCAAGCGGGTGGTGACCAGGTAGGCATTCCGTACTCGAAAAATAAAATCATCGGGATTATTGACGATTTCCGGCTCGAAGGAGTTAACCGGGTTGGAGTCACCGCACCCGGACGGCAAGAAAATCAGACACAGGCAGCAAATCAAAGGCAGGAAACGCACAAATCTCATTGTTAAAGACGATGACATGGTTCGGTTACTTTTCTCTCATAATATAATTCAAAAGACCGTTGTCTCCAAGTAAACAACATCCAGAAAGGTAGTACGATCAACTTGCCGCAGCCGCCTGAGGCGGATTTTTCAACTTGATGGCCTGTGTTTTTCAGTATATCCTTTAATTCTGCGGGCGCAACAGGACTTACAGGGGTAACTGAAGCGAACATATCGGTCTAGTCGAATCAGAGGCGGTCTTTAAGCCACGCGATTTTGTCGGAAGCACCGGACAGTTTCTTGTGCCAATCCTCCCCCATTTTCTCTGTAGATACGACACATCGCACCGTTATGATATCATCGATTGAATCAAACGGCCGATTGGCTTCGTAACCCTTTTCAAAGAAGATGGGATAGTTGTACCGGGCGTCCAGCTCAACCATTTCATCGCGCCCAACAGTATGCACCACCGATCCGGTCAAGGCTGTCTGATGGAGGAAGACCTTCTTAGTAGTGTCCGCTTTACACATATCGACAAGGACCTGATCACTATACAGCTTTTCGAAATCAGCGGCCCAGCGGCGCATGATACCTTTGCCGGGACGGACTACCAAAAGACCGCAATGGAAATAAGCCCGGATCTTCTGCTCGTCGGCGGGTGTGACCATCGGAAAAAGCATGTCATCGGTTACCGAGAGTCTCTCGTAGATTCTGGCCCAGAAGTCATCGGGCGGACCATCCCAGAGCGTCCCCGAACGGTTGTGCATCACCGGCACCCAGGCCAGGCTTTTTCCTGGCTTCAATTCAAAGTCAACCGGTTCTGCTATCACCACCGTATCTTCATCTATCCAGACTAGTGATTCCGCCAGCCCTTCGGCCGCCTTCTCTGCCTCGGCTGCGGCGAACGGCTTTCCCCCATAGTAAAGCCATCGGGCCTGCTCCGGTGTGTGAAAACGCCGAATCTCTATCCCGAAGGATTCCGTTTTATCAACCAGTGCTCGGTCATCTAAAGGTAAGTGGTCCGGCATAAGCGCCAGTATCGGCCCATCGCTGTAATTACCGCCAAAGGTGCGGATACTCTCGGTCATCCGGCAAACGTTGTGCAGGTCCTGGCCCGATTCAACGTAGGTAGCATAAAGAATCCTGTCACTGCTCATATAATACTCCGTTGACCGTGCCCGCCTTACTTTTTCAACTCAGCGTGAATTTGCAGTAAGCGTTCTTTGGAAACGAACTGGCGCATACACAGATTGAAATCTTCCTCGGCAATGTCCGGAAACTTCTTACGATATTCCTCTTCGCTACCCCAGAGCTTCTCGAGCTTATCGCAGGGGAATTCGTCACAGTGAGCGCAGTTCTCGACCCCTTTTTCCATCGCGCAGGGACGAACCCCGCAATTCGTATCAGCCAGACGGCCCTTGTTCAGGCAACCATCACATCTGACGTTGTCAACCGTGTACATGGTGTGGCCGAAATACTTTCTCCAGCCATCCACCAGTCGCTGTCTTACCTCGGGGTCATCTGATCGGGCTGCACAGAGATCGCAGCGGTAACCGCAAAGAGCTAATTCTTCCACTATCGACTCCTGTAAGTAATTGTAAGATAGATTATTGTTCTTATTACGACAAAGTCATTGGGAGGTTTCAAGCCGGGCAACTTGTTTGATTGGTTGAATATCACATTCTGCGGAACCCGGTTTTAACCGCACCGCCGGTTGACCGAATCTCAGGCCGAAATCAGTTTGTGGATGGTTATTTCCGAACGGGCTCCAATCCTTATCTGCGGACCCCAGTAGCCGGTGCCTTTGCTAACGTAAATGCGAGTATTGCCATGATTATGGAGACCTGATATGTAAGGCTGAGCCAGGGCGGCCAGAACGTGGTATGGGAAATACTGCCCGCCGTGAGTGTGGCCGGATATAACGTAATCGTATCCCGCCTTCGCAGCCTCGAATATGCTCTTGGGCTGATGAGCCAGCAGAATTTTCGCATGACAATCCGGGGCTCCTTCTTTAGCCTTATGAGGATCGGAAACGTGCTCCGGCGAGAAACCACCCCCTCCGTAATCAGTGACACCGGCCAGTAGCAAACGGCCTTCACCCTTGCTGACAACCCGGTGTTCATTTATCAGGACGTTGAATCCAAGTCTGGAGGTTTCCTCAAGCCACTGCTGAACCCCGGAATAATACTCGTGATTCCCGGTGATGAAATAGCATCCATGCGGTGCCTTCAGATCGGCCAGGGGAGCTACATCGTCGCGCAGTTGCTTGACCGAACCGTCAGCCAGGTCACCGGTAAGTGCTATCAAATCCGGTTTGAGTTCACTGACAACGTCAACCACGGTCTGTACGAAAGGTCTCTTTATGGTGTGGCTGACATGTATATCGGTAATCTGCGCAATCGTAAAGCCGTTCAGATCATCGGGAAGGTTATCGATTGGAACCGTAACCTCGATCACATCAGGTCGGCGCATGGCCTGGTACATGCCGTAACCAACCATACCTCCGGTGAGCCCCAGAATCCCCAGGTTGATCGAGTTTGTCAGTAACCTTCGGCGCTCCGGGTCAACGGCCTCAGTCACCTCTGATGACGACCCGAGCAGATTGCCCGCGAAGTGAGCAAGCTTTTGAAATACGGTTATGGAAAGCAGCGACAAATCCTTGATAACTATTAGGGCAAACAACAGCGTGAGAAATCCAAAACTCAGATACCCGATCCATGCGGCGATGTCGACTGCCTGGCCCTCAACACCGTTGATTCGCATGATTATCGGCAGGAAGGGAAGGATAACCAGGACTACCAGTGCGGCCCAGAGGATGATGTTTACAGGGAGACTGAATGCAGCCGGCACAATCAGTCGCCAGCCAATATATCCATACATCATCGAAAGAACCGCTATGACAACAATCAAGAATATCATATCTGCTTCAGAAAGAGAAAACAGCTAAAGGCGCCTGAAGTTCCTGCTGCAATTTCTTACTTTTCCTGGGCTGATAACCGCCCGGATTATTCCGCCCGGTACTTTATCTCACCGCCGACTATGGTATACAATATCTCTGCGGCAGGAATCTCGTCCTCCGGAATCGTCATTATATCCTTCGAAAGCACCGTTATATCGGCTAATTTGCCGACCGTGATTGAGCCTTTCAGATGCTCTTCAAAGGCGGCAAAAGCACAATTAATAGTGTATGCCCG
>CP070756.1:177346-182148 GCA_020348905.1 Candidatus Zixiibacteriota bacterium | reverse complement strand
AGGTACAACCGTCACGTAGCGCGTCAAAGTATCGGCCTCGGGGGCGTAGATGACCATCAGCGGGTGCCGCCCGATTGGTACTGACCCGACTGAAAACCATCCGGTATCGGAAAGGGCGCAAGAAGTTGTGTCCGTGCCACCGGCGCCATCCGGGTAGATGACAACCACGTCGAGGTCCGCCGTATCATCGGCTGTCGCCAGCGAGTCGTTTATGTCCCTTATGATCCCGGCAATCTCATTGGACAGCAGGTCGGCTGCACTTTCCGCGAAGCGCTTGACAATATTGGCGCCGGATCCGGTTGAGGTTATAGTTACACCTCCCGAGTAACTGTAACCCACTCCCCAGGCATCTTTGGTGTAGTCGTTGGTTTCCCGGTTAAAATCGGGAGGCAGATACGGCCCGTTCCAGGTATCGTAGCCGGGGTTGGTGGCCAACGCCTGCAGATTGGCCGGGAAGGCACCGATGTCACCGACATAGCCAAAATCAGAGCGCACTCCGCCCGCGACAGCCATGACCGATGGGTCACCGGCTATAGCCTTGGCAAGCATATTCATCTCTTTCTCAGTCTCTGCCACTCTGGCGTCCTTGATAAGGGCAGTCATTGACTGCATGGCCAGCGAAGCCAGTATACCCACTGCAACGATAATTATGGTAACCTCGATTAGGCTGAGGCCTTTCTCGTGTATCGCTTTGTTCGCAAGGTGCTTATGCTTCATGTCGTCGCTCTCTTCTTATCCCGCTACGGGCAGGCAGCCGTCGTAAATTCAATTACTGAGCCGTCCGAGAATTCAACTGTAAAATCTGTCGAACCCATATTTTCCCTGGAGGAACCACCGACATCGCTGTCACGGAACTCGTCGACAACCACCGTGACGGTATCTCCGTTGCTAATCGTCTGGTTCATATCAAAGGTGGTCAACTCGCCCGAACCGTGCCGCGGGGCCGAACTGTCAAATACTTTAGTACCTCCCCAATAGACAAACTGATAGTAGGCAGTGGGGCCGACCCAGGTCAGAGTGATACTGCTGACCGTTACATCGCCACCGGTGTTGTTGGCGACATCAAAACTGATCGTATGACATGCCACGCCATATACTGAATCGCTGCCGGCAACCAGCGTCAACATACTGTCTCCGGTCCCTGCCGTGGAAAACCAGGCCGAGGCAAAATTGAAAATGACAATATCGTCGCTATTGTGGCGCGGCAACACGGTAAGGTAGCGGCTGAGCGTGTCGACTTCCGGTGTGTAAATAGCCTCTACGAGATGCCTGCCAATAGGGATGGAATCCAGGGTGAAAGCCCCGGTCGAATCCGGATGGTAACTTTTGGTGGTCGTACTCCCAGCGCCGTCGGGGATGGTGATTTCCACGTCAACGGAATCATCGAAGGCGGTACCTGGCAAAGAGTCGTTCAGATCCCTCACGACTCCGTAAACCGTGTTAGAAAGGATGTCCAGCGAGTCATTGCCGCCGCGGTGTCTCATGGGTGAACCCGAGCCGTTGGAAACCACTTCCAGCCCGCCATTGTACGAGTAGGCCTGCCCCCATTCATCCGTCCTGAAACCTTCCAGATGATCCGGAGGTATATATGGTCCGTTCCAGGTGCCATAACTGCCAGGATTCTCAGCCAGGGCGTCAAGGTCAGGTGGAAACGCGCCAACATCCCCGACATAGCCAAAATCAGCGCGTACGCCACCGGCAACCGACATGACCGATTCGTCACCGGCTATAGCTTTGATGATAATGTCCATTTCGTGCTCCGTCTTCCGTTGCCTGGCGTTTTCAATCGCTGGTGTCATGGACTTCATTGCCACCGCCATGGCTATGGCGACAATCACCACCAGCATGGTCACTTCAATGAGGCTTATGCCAAGGTCATTGCCTGTAGCACGATGAAGTCTGCCTCGTATGTCCATACCTAACCCCCTGATAGCCCGCTGAATAATACATGTTAGCCACCTTAGTTACAGCTCCCCATACTTACATCAAAAGTCGAACCGTCGGAAAACAGCACCGTAAAAGTGGTGCCCGACATGTCCGGTTTACTACCGTTGCCCATAGCAGTACCCCGGAATGCTTCCACCTTAATTAGAGCTGTCGATCCGTAAGTTATTGTTTTCGTTTCGCTGAATGTCGCAACCTCGCCGCTTCCGTTTCGCGGATTACCGTTCTCCCAGACGCGGTCTGGCCCCCACCAGACCTCCTGGTAATATGCCGTAGGCGTGCTCCAGGTCAGCGTCAGACTGGTCACCTGTATATCCTCGCCGGTATTGTTCCTGATCTCAAAGCTGATGTTATTGCAGTCCATTCCCGAACCATACACCAGTTGTGAGCCTTCCACCAGCGTCAGCATGCTGTCGGCACCCAATTCCTCCGAGAAGTAGTTGGCCGCAAAGTTAAACACCAACTGGTCGTCGCTGTTGTGCCTTGGCATGATCCGCATATATCTCACCAGTGTATCCTTATCAGGAGTGAAAATGGCCCTGATCAGGTGCTTCCCGATAGGAATCGAATCCAGCATGAATTCCCCCACTGAGTCGGGATGGTATACTTTTGCGTCCAGACCGCCTGCGCCGTCGGGTATAATGGCCTCCAGGTCCACCGAGTCGCGCCAGGTTACCCCCGGCAGCGAATCGTTGACATCCCTTACCACGCCGTAGACGGTGTTGCGAAGGAAGTCATCCTCGTTATCGCCCATCCCTCGTCTTATGGTTTTGCCGGAACCGTGCGAAACTATGTCCAGACCGCCGTTATAGGTGTACGGCTGACCCCACTCGTCCGTTTTGAAGCCATCGGTGTCCTCTGCGAATCCGGCCGGGATATACGGTCCGTCCCAGGTCTGGTATCCACCGGGATTGGTCACCAGGGCGTCAAGGTCCGGCGGGAAGGCGCCAACGTCCCCGACATAGCCAAAATCGGTGCGAACCCCTCCGGCCACCGACATCAGCGACGGATCCCCGGCTATGGCGTGCTGGAGCATTTCAATCTCGCGCTCCGTTCTTCCTTTTCTGGTCTGCTTCATGCTGTTGGTCAACGTCCGCATAGCTACTGCCGCCACGATAGCGACTACCACGATTAAAACTGTCAATTCGACCAGGCTCATCGCCCGGTCGGTCCCAGCCCTCCCAAGTATTGTCTGACTCATCACCCTTTTGGTGTCCAGCCCCGAAGTCAGTCTTGTTGCAAGCCCCGCTGTTTAGCCCCAATTCCTCCTACCAGTAATCCTGTGAAAAACTTATTTCCGTATAGAATGAGTCTTTGGGATACACTACCACTTTTCGGAACAGGGTGTCCTCGGTTGTGGTGTAGATCACATTAAGCAGGTGGTGGCCCACCGGCACGGAACTGAAGGCGGCCAGTCCATTACCTGCCGGATGTGTCGTGGCCGTATCCACTGACCCCGTTCCATTCGGATAAATCAGCTGCAGGTCTACGTCACCACAACTACTACCGGGCGGTGTGTTGTTCAAGTCGGTAATCAACGCCTGCACCACGTTGGACAGAAGGTCGGTGGTGGCGTATGTTATTTCTCTGGTGATGCTGGTGCCGCCACCGGTCGATATGATACTGTCACCGGTATACGTGTACTCAACCCCCCAGGCGTCATACTTGAACTCTGATTCCGCCCCACCGCTGGCGGCATAAAAATCATCCTGTATGTAAGGTCCGTCCCAGGTGCTGTACCCCCCTGGATTGGTGACCAGGTTTTCCAGCGTCGCCGGCAACGCGCCAACGTCGCCGACGTACCCAAAATCAGTCCTTACGCCGCCAGAGACGAGGTCTGGATTACCGCAGATAGCCCAGGCTAACTGATCCATCTCCTGCCGCGTTTCTTCGGTCTTCGACACGTCAACGGTGTTCCTCAGCGTCCGCATCGATACAGAGGCTATAATGCCCACGATGATAATTACCGCCAGCAATTCGAACAGGGAATAACCGGAGGTCATTCGGTGTTTAAAATGGCTCATTCTACACAGAAAACCTTATTCTACCAGATTATCGGCAGTTTTCGAAACCGCCTTAATCTTAGTAGCTTAGCTGTATGCTGTTGCCCCGAATCGGGATAGATGCCGGCGGCCGTAGTCTGAGGCTTACGGCCCGTCAGGACAATCGGGCTTTTGGCCGCAAGAGCCGCTGTTTATCGTGATTTCAGGAGGAATGACGATGATTCGACGTGCTACTCCGACCTATACGTCGTCGTCAAATAGAGGGTCTTTTTCGGGGATCCTGACAACCAGGTCCGAGGTAACCCGGCACTGACAGGCCAGCCGGGAGGTTTCGGAGAAATTCTCCAACTCATCGAGCATATCTTCTTCATCCTCCGACATCTCGTTTAGCGATTCATAGCCCTGCTCGACGATAACATGGCAGGTGGAGCAGGCGCAGTTGCCGCCACAATTGTGATCGATTTTGACATTATTGTCAAGGGCAGCGTCGAGAAGAATCTTGCCTTCCGGTACCTCGACCTCGGTGCCCGACGGCAGAAATTTTACCTTAGGCATACCCTTTCCTTCACCCATTCGATTACCATACTCGCAGGCAGGATAAACGCCGGCTGGAGATTTTTCAACCTTATTGTTCATGCTTGAAAACCACGACGTTGTCGTGCTCGTTGCCAAAAAGGATCGCTTTGGCATGGGGAACCAGCTTACCGGTCAGGTACATATAAGCCCAGGGAGGGATGACGGTCGACTGGCAACCTCGAACAAGGATTCGCTTGCCGTTAAGTGCGCTGAAGTCAAAGCTATCCACTTGACCAATAAACTCGTCCTGCCGGAAGATGCCGTCGGTCAGGAAATCGT
>CP070756.1:170801-177246 GCA_020348905.1 Candidatus Zixiibacteriota bacterium | reverse complement strand
CTTGATGATATTGGTAGCGTACTGCGAAGTACCAATCTTTTTGGCACCCTTCATCTGGCGTTCCAGGTCATACGTAACCGTCTTTTTGGAGATCGTCGTCTGAAGAGCATCCTCAATCATCTTGGCCGCCCTGTCCCATCCGAGATACTCAAGCATCATCACCGCCGACAGAATCAACGAGCCGGGATTGATGACATCCTTATCAGCATATTTCGGAGCAGTACCGTGAGTAGCCTCGAACAGACCAATATAGTCACCGATGTTAGCCCCCGGCGCCATCCCCAGCCCACCGACCTGCGCCGCGCAAGCATCGGACAGGTAGTCACCGTTGAGGTTCGGGGTAGCAACCACCGAGTATTCGTCCGGTCGCGTCAGAACCTGCTGGAACATGGAATCGGCAATGCGATCCTTGATGAGAATCTTGCCCTTCGGCATCTTGCCTTTGTACTTGCTCCAGAGTTCATCTTCGGTGACGATCTTGCTGCGGAATTCCTTCTTGGCCAGCTCGTAGCCCCAGTCACGAAACGCACCCTCGGTGTACTTCATGATGTTGCCCTTGTGGACCAGGGTCACCGACGGCAGCTTGCGATCGATGGCATAGTTGATGGCCTTGCGCACCAGCCGCTTGGTTCCGGTGACCGAAATCGGCTTAATGCCGATACCGGAGTCCATGCGGATATTACGCTTCATGGACTTGTTCAGCCAGCTAATGACCTTTTTGGCGTCCCGGGTGCCCTTACGCCACTCAATACCGGCGTAGACATCCTCGGTGTTCTCACGGAAGATGACCACGTTGAGTTTTTCTGGATGGGTTACCGGGGAACCGACACCTTTGAACCATCGTACCGGCCGAACGCAAGCATACAGGTTCATGATCTGCCGCAGCGACACGTTGAGCGAGCGAAAACCGCCGCCAACCGGCGTGGTCAGCGGGCCCTTGAGGGCAACGTAGTGGGTCCTGATGGCATCGACCGTCTCTTTGGGGAGCCATTCGCCGTACAGCTCGTTGGCTCTCTCTCCGGCGTAGATGTCCATCCAGACGATCCGCTTTTTGCCCTTGTAGGCTTTCTCAACTGCGGCATCGACCACGCGACTAGTGGCTTTCATAATGTCACGGCCGATCCCGTCACCCTCTATCACGGGAATGAGCGGGTTGTTGGGAATCTGCAGCTTCTTGCCCTTGATCGATATTCGCTTTCCGTCGGTAGGAACTTTAATATGTTTGTACTTTGCCATGTGTCTTCCTCTTAGTATCCGAGAATCTTGAGATGTTCTTTGTAGGTTTTGGCTGAACCCTGCAGGGCCGTTAGCTCGGACTTGCTCAGCTTGAGCTCGATGATGCGTTCGACACCCTTGGCACCGAGAACCACCGGCACGCCGATGTAAATGTCTTTGATACCATACTGACCGGTCAGGTAGGCCGAGCTGGGCAGGACCCGTTTTTCATCGTTGAGTATCGAGCGACACATCTGAACCGAGGCCGCCGCCGGAGCGTAATAGGCGGAGCCGGTCTTGAGCAGCTTGACGATTTCCCCGCCACCCACGCGAGTCCGCTCGGAAATAGCTTTGATACGATCTTTGGGAATCAGCTCACCGATGGGAATACCGGCTACGGTCGTGTAGCGCGGCAGCGGCACCATCGTGTCGCCGTGTCCGCCGAGTACCATCGCCTGAACCTCGGTCATGGAGACGTTGAGTTCCATGGCCACAAAGCAACGGAAGCGGGTGGAATCAAGCACACCGGCCTGACCGCAGACGCGGTTTTTCGGGAAGCCGGTCACTTTCTGCATGTGGAATGTCATCAGGTCGAGCGGATTTGACACAACGATCACGTAGCTGTTAGGGGCGTACTTCTTGATCTCCCTGGCCACCGATCCAACGATATCAGCGTTCATATTCAGCAGATCTTCGCGCGACATACCGGGCTTACGCGGCAGGCCGGCGGTCATGATGACGATATCGGAGCCCTTGATATCGGAGAACTTGTTGGTTCCTTTTACCATAGCGTTGTAACCGCGGACCGGACCGGCCTGAGACAGGTCCAGACCCTTGCCCTGAGGAACACCTTCAATGATGTCGACCATGACGACGTCGGCCAGGTTGGCCTCGGCCAGGTACATGGCAGTGGATGCGCCTACATTGCCGGCGCCGATAACTGCTATCTTCTTGTTCATCTTACCTCTCCCTAATGGGTCAATTGTTAATAAGTTTAGGTTGTCAATACAGTATGCCCGGCATCCCGGACAACGGCTATTTTGAAGTTATCATTCTCATGTTCATTCAAAAACGCCTGAACGTCCCCTACCGACTGGTAAAACACCTGTCGCACGGTTTGGTCGGGAAGCGTTGAATGCACTCTAACATCAATTCTTCGTCCAATTGAATTCACCCGCGAAAGCTTGTGAGAACCGAAATGGAGCTCACCGTCTTTGGCCACGTTCTTTTCGCTGTCCCAACCGCAGGCTAATTCGAAAAAGTGTTCCGAACCAATGCCGCCCCGGCAAGCCGACAGCAGTATAATTGTTCCGCCGTCTTTCACTGCCGGCTGACAGTTCTCCAGGGCCTTCTGGATCTGGTAGAGGCTGTTGTCCAGTGGCGGCAGGATTTCACAGATTACCAGATCGTATTGATCCTTTACCGGTCGGGCATACATCTGGCGTGAAAAGACCACTGCTTCGTCAAAGGCCATTTTCAACTCGCCGCAGAACACCCCGGTCAGGTTTCTAACCGCATCTATCACGCCCTGAATGCCATAGAGTCGCTCAGGGTGAATCATTTCCAGAACCGCTGCCATATGTTCGGCAACAGGGTTGCCGTCAATCCTAAGCGGGGCGGCATCGAGGGAGTTGGCCTGGTTGTGATTTCGCTCTATCGTGGCAAAATCCGACAGACCCGGCAGAACCGACTTGCGGCCGCCGGTGAATCCCGCAAAATAGTGCGGCTCTACTGAGCTGATCATGATGATGTTGTCGTAATCGAAAACGGCCCGGTTCACAAAAACCTCGGCGTCGAACCAGTCCTTACCCACGTTTATCATACTGGTATAATCGTGGCAATCGTGGAATCGCGACCGAGTTTTGAATCGATCATAATAGCGGCCGAAAATCTTGTGATAATGCTGATCGGTTGGTTCGCCGTGAGTGCCGGCGGCAATGAGATAGTCAGCGTTCTCGATAAGCTCGGGTTCAATTCGCTCCAGCAGCCCAAGGACCGTCTCGGTAGGGGTGTTGCGATGACCGTCGTTGATCACATACAGAATCTTCTCGCCCTTAAGAAACGTGTCACCACCGCCTTTGAGGAAGGCCTCCTTGAACGTCTCCGAACCCACCGGTTCATCGACGGTGGAAGGAGAAAACTGGTCAACCTCAAAGCCCTTGGGGATATTAAACCTGATAATGTCCCCAGCGTATGCCAGCTCAACATTCATGGCGAAAGCAAATCTCCCTACCTCAAAATGTTGTTTGTCCGCCTCACGGCAGTCCCGTCTCATACTCAGACAGCGTCAAAGAAGAATGCGATCTCCTTGGCGGCATTCTCATCCGAGTCCGACGCATGCACCGAATTTTTCTGAACGTCCAGCCCGATCTCATTACGAACCGTGCCGCAATCAGCTTTGGCCGGATCGGTGGCACCCACAAGCGTACGCAGGTGTGTTACGGCACCGTCTTTCTCCAGCACCATTGGCACCACCGGACCGGAGGTCATGAATTCCACCAGCGAATCAATAAACGGCTTGCCTTCATGGACGGCATAAAACGACCGGGCCTCGGGTTCGGTCAGGTTGACCATTTTCATGGCCACGATTTTAAACCGCGCCCTTTCCAGCCGCCCAATTATATGGCCGAGCAGATTTCGCTCGGTCGCGTCAGGCTTGATGATAAGCAGCGTTCTATTCAAATTGTCTCCGGGAGCCACTTACTTTTTCACTTTCATGGCTTCGTTATAGCCGGTTTCAAGGGCAAGCTTGTTCCTGTCCTCAGTACCGCGGGGAGCCCTGGCCAACACAGCCTCGGTGAGAGTTGCCAGCGGCACGATATCGCTTATGGCACAGATAGCACCCAGCGCGACCACGTTGGCGACCATGACATGGCCGACATCTTCCCTCGCCAGCCGCGTAAATGGCAGGGCATAGTGATCTCGTTCGGGGACCTGGGTAATCAGGCTATCATCAATAATCAGAATTCCGTCGTCCTTGAGATCGGGCAGGTACCTGTCGAGAGCTTCCTGGGTCATGGCCAGCAGCAGATCCAGTTTCATGGCCTTGGGATAGTAGATCTCCTCCGTGGAAACGACCACGTCGGCCTTGGATGCTCCCCCCCGCGCTTCGGGACCGTACGACTGTGACTGAACCACGTTTAAGTCGCCGGCCTTGCCAATGGCCTCACACAACACCACCGAGGCGAAGATCATGCCCTGGCCACCCGACCCGGACAGACGTATTTCGTAACGGTTTTGCGGCAAATCAGACTTACCTTTATTATCTGCAGCCATTCTTATCCTCTCTTTTTCTGATGAGCATCGACGACTTTCTGATACTCATCGCAGAATTCGGTTTTCACGTTGTCCTCATGCAGGGTACCGATCACGTACCTGCCTTCCAGTTCCTCGGCGGTCATGTTCCTGGCCCTGGCGGTCGTGATCGAATTATCCTTGAAGTACCTTAACATGGCGGTGGCGTCTCCCTTCCGGTTGAGGCGTCCGAAATAAGTGTGGCAGTTGGAAATCACCTCAATCAAAGAGAAGCCTTTGTGCTCCAGCCCCTGCATAATCAGCTTCTCCAGCTGCGGGTAGTGATATACCGTACCCCGTCCGACGAAAGACGCACCAGCCCCAATAGCCAGGTGGCAGGGATCAAAATGCTTTTCAACGTTTCCATACGGGGTCGTTGTGGAGAATGATCCTCCCGGCGTGGTCGGCGAACCCTGCCCGCCGGTCATACCATAGATATAGTTATTGATGAGGATGGTGGTGATATCGATATTCCGACGACAGGCGTGCACAAAATGATTGCCGCCGATAGCCAGGGCGTCACCATCACCGGTTATCACGACCACCTTCATATGAGGCTGCGCAAACTTGACCCCGGTGGCAAACGGCAGAGCCCGTCCGTGTGTGGTGTGCAGAGAATTAAAATCCATGTAGACCGGCATGCGGCTCGTACACCCGATACCGGACACCATGGCTACCTCGTCCTTGGAATATCCCAGCTTGTCGACCGCCCGAATGAAGGCACCCATGACGATACCGTTACCACAGCCGGGACACCAGACGCTGGGGAATTTCTTATGCGGCCGCAGGTATTGCAGCATTACGTCAGATTTTTGCTTCTCGGCAGTAGCCATCAGAGCACCTCCTCCAGTTTTTCCAGAAGCTGCTCCGGCGTCAGGATCTCTCCGTCGTAGCGCTGCAGGGTTTCAATTTCGACACCTTCCGGAACGGCCCTCGCCACCTCATGCACCAATTGGCCCATGTTGAGCTCGGCCACGATTACTTTCTTACAGCGCGAACACAACTCTCTGATCTTGCCCTCCGGGAACGGCCAAATAGTATAAAGCTGAATCGAGCCGACCTTCTTCCCTACCTGACGGGCCAGCGAAGTCGCCTGAAGAGCGGCACGGGAAACCGAACCATAGGTAATGAACACCACCTCGGCGTCGTCAACCATTTCCATCCTGAGTTTATGTATCTCTTCCTGTTAGTTCTCGATCTTTTTCCTGAGTTTGTCGAGCTTGACCGCAATTTCATCGGCACGATTGGTCGCGAAACCCATCGGGTCGTGGGTCAACCCGGTAACATTGTAACGGTATACCTCGCCGTAGGCGGGCATGGGCGAAACGAGGTTTGGGGTCAGCTCGAAAGGAACAAAATCTTCCGGCTTGGCGGTCGGCCTGACCCGGTTGACAACCTCGTACTGCCCGGGTTCCGGTATGGTAACCATCTCGCGCGAGTGACCGATGACTTCATCGAGGAGGATAGTCACCGGCGTTCTGAACCTTTCGGCGAGGTTGAAGGCCCGAATGGTTTCGGTGACGGTGTCACCGACCGTCGACGGTGCGACGGCGATAGCCATGTAGTCGCCGTGAGTACCCCAGCGAGCCTGCATGGTGTCCGACTGACTGACCTTCGTAGGCAGGCCCGTCGAAGGACCGCCGCGCTGTACGTTGACGACCACACAGGGCGTTTCCGTCATATAAGCATAGCCAATGTTTTCCAGCATCAATGAATATCCCGGTCCGGAGGTAGCCGTCATGGCCTTACGTCCGGATATGGAGGCTCCCACCACAGCGGCCATCGAGGCAATCTCATCCTCCATCTGGATGAAGATGCCACCAACCTTGGGCAGCTCGACCGACATCATCTCGGCGACTTCAGACGACGGCGTGATCGGATAGCCGGCATAGAACCGGCACCCGGCCGCGACGGCGCCGAGTGCGCAGGCGTGGTT
>CP070756.1:162503-170701 GCA_020348905.1 Candidatus Zixiibacteriota bacterium | reverse complement strand
GGCCGAATCCATGTGCTGCTCGGCCAGGATGAAGGCGACCTCGAGACAGTGCTCGACGAACGGTTCGCCGGAGTGCCGTTTCTGGCCGCGGTGGGCCATGTCGGAGAACTCGTAGGCCTGACGGATCAGGGGGATGTTGACGTTGGCGTTAAAGGCCTCGATACGTATGATAAACTCGGCCAGGTTCATACTATTTATACTCTTGTCGTCTGCCCCAGGACGTCCATAACCTCCCACAGCACCTGCTGGGGTTTGATCATCTCCATGCAGACGCATCGCTTGGGCGGGCACTGGCATTCGACGCCGACCGGCTGGATGACGCGGCCCTTCTTGCCGAGCGGCCCCCACCGCAACGGCGACATGGCTTTGCGGCTGGGATACAGGCCCACCCCGTTAGTGTGGACGGCCACAGCCAAATGCAGCGGCCCGGTTGAGTTGGCCACCACCAGCTTGGCCAGCGACAGTACCGCCGCCAGCGTTCTGAGGTCGGTTTCACCGGTGATCTTGCGCACGGGAATGTTCAGCGACGCTGAAACGTCGTCAATGATCAGGCCTTCCTGCTCGTTGCCGGACATGACCAGTTCGACTCCCTCCTTCTCGAGCAGCTGGTAGAGCTTGATGAAGTTCTCCATGGACCATCGCTCGGCCGAACCGCCGGAACCGGGATGGATAACGACAAAGTCATCCTTCACGCCGGACTCTTTGAGGATGCGTCTGGCGTGGTTGATCTCTTTTTCCCTCAGGCACACCCGTGGGAACTTCACGGTTCTGCCGCGACGGAAGAATTTGAGGAAGTCGAGGTTGTATTCGAATTCGTGCTTCAGGTTCTGGCGTCGGCTGTGAACCAAACGGGTGTTGTAAAAGACCGAGTGGAAACGTCCGGCTGTACCGAGGCGGTTGGGAATCTCGGCCTTGTAGAACAGGCGCGATATCTGGCGTTCCGGGAAGAGGGCCACCACGGCTTTGTATTTTTCGATGCGGATTTTCTGCAGCAGGTCCTTTTTGTATAACTTGTTTGACAGAAGCTGGTCGTTCTGGACGCGGAGGATTTTGCCGATGCGCTCGTTGTTTTCAAGAATGGGTGAAGCGTACAGCGATGAAATGACATCGACCCGGCATTCGGGGTAGCGCTCTTTGATGGTTTCAACGAAGGGCAGGGCCAGAATCAGGTCACCGAGGCGGTCGGTACGGCTGATGAGAATGCGATCACCCGATTGTAAGTCAATTTCTTTCGACATATTTCTCTCTTGTTGTTTGATCGTTGCGGTTGATCTCGCGCACTTTGGCGTACTTAACCATTACGGCGATAGACGACAGAACCGAGACCATAAATCCTTCGATACCGTCGCGGAATCCCTGCCTGACGATGTAGTGCGACAGAAACGACAGGGCGGGTTTGACGGCGATATCGAACCAGCCGGCCCTGACACCCTTGCGGGCGGCCTCGTCGGCACCCAGGGTCGTGTACCAGCTGAATTTCCGGAAGTAGTCTTCCAGAGTCGGGTAGCTGTAGTGGAGGAGTTCGTTTTTGAGGCGTCCGGGTTCACCGTCCAGGATGACTTTTTCGTGCACGACGGCATCGTTAAAATCGCCATACGAGCGCCGGAAGAGCCGCAGCACGTAATCGGGATACCAGCCGCAGTGTTTTATCCAGCGTCCGAGAAACATGGTCTTGCGGCTGATATAGTAACCGTGACGGGAACCATCGGAGGCGGTGATTTCCTTGATCTCGTCGCGCAGGGCGGGCGGGACTTCCTCGTCGGCATCGACCGATAGAATCCACTCGCCGCTGGCCCGTCGGACGGCTTCTTTCTTGGCGGTCCCGTACCCGTTCCACGGCCGGTGGAAAGATTTGACACCGTATTCACCGGCAATCTCCAGAGTGCGGTCCTGTGACCCGCTGTCGACCAGGATGATTTCATCGGTCCAGCTGACGGATTCAAGACACCGCCTGATGTTCTTCTCTTCATCGCGGGCAATGATTACCGCCGAGACCTGGCTCATGGGCTCACCGTATTCTGTTTGTTGACCAGGTCGACAAAAGTGTCATAGACCTGATCGACGGTTATATCAAAGATATTGCCATCACAGCCGGAAACGACCGCACCGGCCTTTTGTCCATAGGGACGCCAGAGCAGGAAATTCTTCATGTAACGGCTGTACAACCCGACCACCTGAACCTTGAAGGCGCGGGCGATATGGACCAGGGAGGTGTCGGGGGTGATGAGCAGGTCAAGGTGCTTGATGATAGCGGCGGCCTCGGTAAGATTCAATCGGTCGGGGACCAGTTCGACGTTATCGCCCACCTTCTCTTTGAGAGCCATGGCTCGCTCACGTTCGGCCGGGGTCGAGAAGAGTATCACCCGGCAGCCGTGGTTGTAGGCCAGTATCTTCTTCAGCAGGGCGACGGCCTTTTCTTCGGCCCATATGCGGGTCGGTGATCCGGCGGAAAGGTTATAGCCGACTTTGATTAGGCGCTTGTCGCTGTTGGTGATGCTGCTGATGTAGTCGGAGGCCTTCGCTTTAGCGTCCGGTTTAATGAAAGGCTCGGAATAACAGCTAATGTTACTGCTGTCGATACCGAACGCTTCGAGCAGCTTCAAGGTATTTTCGATTATATGGCCGGTATTACCCAACCGGTGGTCGTAATTGAAGTCGTAATAGTCTCTGTATTTGACTTTGCCGACGCCGATGCGCGGCTTGCCGCGGGCGCAGAGCTGGGATAGAAACAGGGCCGTCACGGAATCATTGCCGATCATGTCAACTACGCAGTCGTAATCTCCCCGTCGCATGGCCAGCAGGACCTGAATTACCCGAAGCGGGTTCTTACGGTAGATGTAGATACGTTCGAACCTGGGGTCGTCGGAAATGATGGCGCGGTTGGTAGGCGAACCGAGGATGGATATTTTTATCTGCGGGAAATGCTCCTTGAGGCCATCGAACACGGGCAGAGATATAACCATGTCACCGATCTTCTCGGGCCGCAGGAACAGTACGTTGCGAATCTTGCTCCCATCGAGCGGCCTGAAATCCTTCTGTCCCTTTCTTAAAAGGGGCCTGAAAGCACTGAAGAAGAGAGCTTTAAACTTATGTTCAAGCGGTTTTAAGCGGTTCATAGTCTATTCTTTCAATTGACAAACCGGGCCAGATATTGCTCTACCTTATTCAACATAATATCAACTGTAAATTCGCCGCGCCACTTTTTTTGTCCGGCCAGACCCATTTCAATCAGGCGCTGTGGGGAATTCAGCATTTTGACCACGGCGGCGGCCAGTTGTTTTGAGTCGCCCGGTTCTATCAGGTAGGCGCTCTCGCCGTCGACTAAAGCCTCCTCGGTCCCCCCTACCCGGGTAGCCACAACCGGCAAACCGGCCCGCATGCATTCGAGGATGGCGTTTGAAAACGGCTCTATTATCGATGGATGTATGACCAGGTCGGATCCGGCCAGTTCGAGATCCATTTCGTCAAGCATGCCGGTGAAAACAAAGTGTTTCTCGAGGTTAAGTTGTGCTATCCGCTGCTGATGCGGCTGCTTCATATATCCGTCACCAATGAACATAAAGACGATGTCAGGGTGTTTTTCGACTATCTCGGGGGCGGCTTCAATCAAATAGGCATGGCCCTTGTGATTGACAAAGCGTCCCACCGTGACGGCGATGGTGCTGCCGGGCGAAAGGTTGTACTTCTCGCGAAGTTTGGCGTGCGCATCAGCATCAGGGCGCGCAAATTCCTTTACAAGGGTACCGTTGTGAACCACCTGCACCAAACCGGGGGTAATATATCCGTAATGAGTAATCTCGCGCTTAAGCGAGTGCGACGGAGTGATAACGCCGTCAATGAGACGCGGCGTGAGAAAGCGGTGCACGATATTGTCCTTAGTGATGTTCAACCCAACACGCCAAACAACACGGGACCTGCCGTACCACCGGGCGGCCAGTCCCGCCAGCCGAATGTCCTTATTGAAGTTGACAAAGACGATATGAATGTCGCGTTCCCTGAGCAGTTTTTTGATCCGGGCAATGGTAACGGGATTGAAGTCGCCGGAGATTTTAACCGGAAAGATATCTATTTTGTCGTCCAGCTGTGAAATCCGTCGCAGGAACTCGGAGTTTGGTCGGCCCGCAACGGTTACGTTATGTCCTTTTCGGACAAACCTCGAGGCCACCATGCCAACCCAGTTTTCGAGTCCGCCAAATATGTCCTCATCTATAGAGTCAAAAAACAGAATGTTCATTTTTTTACGCTCCCGGGGCCGTTTCATGGAGCCGCTTTTTGCCGTTTCCATTATAGACAACCTGATCGGCCCGGCTCCGCGAATTAAATTCGCTCGCAAACAAATTTTCCACGCGATCGATCATGGTGTCGTAGCGGAAGTTCTTCTTCCATCGGTCACGGCCACCGGCACCCATAGCAGCCATGCGGACCGGGTCCGAAAGCATCTTTGCTATCGCATCGGCAAGCGCCGAAGCACTGCGTGGCCGGCAGAGAACGGCTGTCTCTCCATCGGATACTACCTCCGGAATACCCCCTACATCACTCGCCACAATCGGCAGACCGGCCCGCATTCCTTCCAGCAAGGCGATCCCGAATGGTTCTTCTTTGGACGGGTGTATCATCAAATCCGAGCCACTTAACTCCAGATCAATGTTTTCAAGCATACCAGCAAATACGAAGCGGTCAGCCAGTTCCAAAGCGGCAATCCGTTTGCGCAGCACTCTCTCCATGGGACCATCGCCCAAGAACAAGAAGTAGATATCAGGGAAGCGGTCCAATATGGCCGGCACGGCATCGATCAGATACTCGTGACCCTTCTTGTACACGAACCTTCCAACGGTAACGGCAACGACAGCGTTCCCGGGCAGCCGATATTTGTCGCGCAGTTTTTGGTGTGCCCGTGCTCCGGTGTAGCTGAAGGTTACATCCGATATACCGATCGGTATCACTTCAACAAGCTGCGGATCCAGGTAGCCGAAACTGGTGATTTCGCTCTTCAGTGAATGTGACGGCACAATGATTCTGTCGACCAACCGGGGGGTCAGCCAACGGTGGCTGAATTTGTCGCGGGCGATGTTTATACCAACCGACCAAACCACGTTTACCCTACCATTAAGCCGGGCGGCTATACCACCCAGACGGACATCCTTGTTAAAATTGACACACAGGGTATCGATCTCGAGACTCGACAGGTACTTTCTTATCCTGCTTATTGTGCGGGGACTGAAGTCGCCCGAGATATTCAGGGACACGGCTTCAACTTCAGGTATGCTCCGGCCAACGCGACTGAGAAACTGCGAATTATCACGCCCCATGAGAGTGACACTGTGGCCGCGCTCAATTAGTCCGGCTGATACCAGCCGAATCCATTCTTCCATTCCACCGTAGGTTTCTTTTTCGATTGAGTTGAGGAAGGCTGTTTTCATCACACATCCCTGAATTGCATGGAATACAGGCGCTCGTAAAGTCCGTTGAGCTTCAGCAGTTCGTCATGGGAGCCACATTCAACGATGCGCCCCTGGTCAATAACGAGGATGCGGTCGGCGTGTTTGATGGTAGACAGCCGGTGGGCAATGACCAGAGTGGTTCGATTCTTCATCAGGCGATCAATGGCTTCCTGTACCAGTATCTCAGCTTCGGTATCAAGGGCGGAGGTAGCCTCGTCGAAAATCAATATCTGCGGATTCTTCAAGAGGGCGCGGGCTATTGCCAGCCGTTGCCTCTGGCCGCCGGACAGTTTTACGCCGCGATTACCCACCAGGGTCTGATACCCGTGTTCCAGTTGCGCGATAAACTCATGAGCGTTGGCCATCGTTGCCGCCTCGCACACCCGGTCCTCCGATACGTCGTCGAGCCCATAAGCGATATTATTGTAAACGGTATCGTTAAACAGATAGGTTTCCTGGGTGACAATTCCCAGAAGGGAGCGCAACGACTCCAGCGACAGCGACTTGATATTGTGGCCGTCGATAGTGATTTGCCCTCGCTGGGGATCGTAGAAGCGCGGCAGAAGATCCAGGAGGGTGGATTTTCCCCCGCCGGATGGGCCGACAAAGGCCACCACTTCACCCCGCTTGACTTCAAACGAAATATCGGTCAGAACCTGATCGCTGCCATTATAACTGAATGACACACCTTCATAGCTAATATTACTATTGAAATGGTCGATGTCATGCGCATCGGGCACATCTTTGACTTTTTCTTCGGCGTCGATTACTTCGAAGACTCTCTCCGCCGCAGCCATTCCCTCCTGAACCTTGATATGAATCTGACTCAGCGATTTGACCGGCTTTATCATGGCAAACATGGCCACGACGTAGGTCATGAAGTCGCCGGCGTCGAGTTCCCAGCCACCGCTGATGATCCGACTTCCGGCGTAGAGCAGAATTATTATTCCGGCAATGGTGGCGAGAGTGTCGTTTATGGGCGAGGCGAGGTGCCTTATCCGGGTCATGCGGAGAAGCGAACGGAAGTAGTTGGTGGTGGCACTGAAGAATTTCCTTATCTCAAACTTCTCCATAGAGAAAGCTTTGACAATTCGAATGTTATTCACGGATTCTTCCAGTACGGCATTCACATCGGCCATACGTTGCTGGGATCGCTCGGAGTACTTGCGGAGCTTTTTGCCGACAAACCATATGAACCCGAACACCACGGGCATGATGACCATGGCCAGAAGAGTCAATTTCCAGCTGAGGATGACCAGGAAAGCAAAGAAGACCAGCACCATAATTGAGTCAGTAACGAGGCGGTTAAATCCGATATCCACGGCTTCGTTGAGAACCTGAACATCGTTGGTGATTCGAGATATCACTTGACCGGTCCGGCGACTGTGGAAGTAGTCGAGTGAGAGGCGCTGATATTTCTCGAATAACTTGTCACGAAAGGTCCGTATGACTGACTGCTGGACAAAAGCCATGAAGAACCCCTGCAGGTACAAGAACAGGTTCTTGCCGAGCACGACGATCAGTATAACCCAGGCAAACCTTACCAGCGAGTCGGCCCGTGATTCGGCGGCTACCAGAGAGTGCACCCAGCCTTTCATGCCTTCCTTAGCATCATCTATGGAGTTACTGATTGACCCAAAGAAGCCGGTTGGAACGGAATCGGACAGGGGTTCAGTAACCGACTGGGTTTGTTCGGTGGACTGGAAATCTGAAACGACCGGAATACTCTCCACCTGAAACAGTGTCATCAACAGTGGACCGACCATCCAGACCAGGGCACCCGAAAGAACAGCATGAAGGGCAGCCGAGAGTGAGGCCGTTACCAACTGTCTCCAAAACGGCTTTAGAACCGAGAATGTCCTGACATACAGATTCACTTAAGTCTCCAAAAATGCCGTAAGCCACTAATATGAGCTATTTTGCTTGATAAGTCAACTCGTATAAGCGGCTGCAGATTAAAGAGTTATGCGGACGGAGCCGAGCTTGACGGGTATTTTGAATTTGCCGGCTTTGACTTTGGCGCTGCGTTTGTAGGTTCTGCGGGTGGCTTTCAGTGTCAGCTCAGCACCATCATCGAAGCTGAATTTTTTAACGCGCCAGCCGAGGTCTTGCCATGCGTACGTGAGGTCGATCTCCCAGGGGCATCCATTCATCGATATACGGTACCGGGGATGCCTCTTATCGCTATGATCACTTTCAATCGACAAACCGGGCTCACGCAACACCGAGTCGGGCAGATTGGCAAAAAGAGCCAGCAGACTGAGCGGCGGCAGCGGCCCGGAACACTCAACAGAACCAAGTACCCTGGCAACTGACTCCAGCAAGTACTCATCGGTGGTCGGAAAATATACTTCGATTGAGTCGGCGGTCAGTCTCCCCCGAAGCGCACCTTTACCAAGATACCCCCTGCCAGCGATCGCAATGACCGAATCAGTGTGGTAGAATTCCAGCCTTACCGACGTAGGCTTCTTACGCCGTCGCAGCTTAGCATCAAAGAGATATGCTTCAACATTTACCTCCTGTTTCTCGAGCGATTCGTCTTTGACCCGGGTTCCAGTCTCTCGAAAGCCACCGCCGCACCCTGCCAGCAGGTAACAGAGAATAAGGCTACATGAGATTGACTTATTCAGATTCATGCTGTCATCCCAGCAGGAGACGGTGAAAGAACGTCACGAACGGACCGATAACGAACCAGAGCCCGCCGGATATGACAAGAAGTATCAAGATAAATGGGGAGAATCGCTCGATCCGGTCGAG
>CP070756.1:159361-162403 GCA_020348905.1 Candidatus Zixiibacteriota bacterium | reverse complement strand
GCTCGTGGCTTTGGATTTTCCCGGTGATGTTGTGAATGGTGTCGTAGTTGATTTCAAAGCTGTAGCGGTCTGTCTTGTTCGGTGCGTACTCATGAGAACCCGTGGCCTCTATCAGACGACGCAAGTCATCATACGTATAGTTCTGCAAGACGGGCCCACCGAAACGGCTGGGAGGAGGTACCGGCACATCGTTATGTGTCTCAAGGATATTGCCAACAGCATCGTAGATAAAATTGAGGTTTTGAAAGAGTCCACTGCCTGCGCCGCCAGCGTGTAGATTTGCAAGACGACGAGTGACCGGGTCGTATTCATATCGGGTGGCCACGTCATTCGACGTTTCAAGGTAGACCTGTTGCCTGAATTTGTCGTACTCCAAACGTCGTATATATTCGGTTGGGAAACCGTCCTTTACGCCCCGTGCAAACTCTGGCAGCCCGCCCGAGTCATAGCGATACGTCACCTCTTCCCTGTCAGGGTAAATGAGCTTCTGCAGTCGGTTCCATGTGTCATAGGTGTATTCGGTGGTATAAACTTCCGGCGAGTTGGCGCTTGCCCCCTGGGTATCGCTGGCAACGGTCTTGATCTCCTTGACGATCTCGCCAAGCTTTCCGTAAAAGCGCTGCTCCGTGCCGGATTGATCGCTTACTTGCGCAATTCTGCCTGCACGGTTAAAAGGCGCCCCGGGCTCCCCATAGTCGTAACTGACGTTATTATCCAGGAAGAGCGGATAACCGATGCTCTTCAAGCGGTTGAATTCATAATCATACTCGATGGCCTGACTGTCACTGCGCAGGTTGGCGGTGATTTTTTTGATGAGGTTATCCGCCAGATCGTACTTCTTTTCAATCTTGCCGGTGTCCGGGTTGTCGATGACGATTCTACGACCGAAATTGTCATAGGATATCCGGGTCTCATTGTGCATGTCATCTTCAATCCGTACAATCTGTCGCAGGGCATCGTAAGCATAGCTGGTCCAGATAATCTCAGCGCCGCCGTTGTTCGTTTCGCGAATACTGGTGATGAGGCTGCGGACGTTGCTATAATTATGTTTTTGAATCCCCTTAGCGTCGGTGGCCAAAGTTGCAAATTGATGAATGTTGTTTCGATCAGCGCCGAAGCCGTAGTCGCGGGTAGTAAACAAGCCGCTTGGGTAAGTGAGTTTCGTCAGCCGATCCAGAACGTCATATTGCGTGCGAGTGGGCGTTGTAGCATCACATGCAGCATTGAAGACGCCTGGTGTGCCCAACGGCTCGGTAATAGGGTAGTAACGCTCGATGATACGGCCCGTAAAGTCGAACGTAAGCCGGCCGGAAACAATCATGACGTCCTCCGGCCGTACGCCAGGATTTGAAGTAACGGCCGCATCTTCCTTGGTCTGTAACACACGCTTCAGGCCATCGACAAATGTTACCGTATCAATCGGGTCAGTGATGTCTCTGAAGCGGTCAATGTGCCGCGTCAAGGCCCAAGGGACGGGTGCTTCGGGGTGGTATTCGAACTCCAGAGTGGCGTCAGTGCTCCCGGTCTGGTATGGACCTCGGATACTCCTTATCCGACCGAACGTATCGTAATCGTAGTCGATCTGGTTACCGTTAATGTCGGAGATGACGTCTCTCTTGCCATGGCTGAGATCGTAACTCGCGGTGGTGGATCGGTAGCCAAAGCTGTCTTCAATCGAAACGATATGAGTCTTCACCTCTGGATCATACTCTAAAGATATGACATAGCGCTCACCATGCAAATTGGGCGGGCCGGTGACGCGCTGCAGGTTACCGTTGGGATAGTAGTCCAAATTAGTCACCGCCGCTTGACCGTCTTCCAGGAACCGGCCTACCTCGCGTACGGCGCCTGTTCCGGTCTGGATTTCCACTTCATGCCGCCGCAGCTCGATCCCATTGCTCGATACTGTAGTGCCATTCGGCTTGCCTACAATGTAACTAGCAAGATCCGCAAAATAGTCGATTGTAACCAGCAGGTCGTCCTCGGCCCCTGTGTCACCGGCGTCGAAGACTTCGATGATATTGCCGAAGGAATCGTAGCGATATGTGACGTAAGTGAACTTACCAGCCGTTGGCTGACCTTCATAAAAGTATGTTTCACTCTTAACGAGCTGTGGGAACACCGTTGCGGTTGTGCTGTCCGGGAATACTATGGGCGCACCGGTGTTTATGTCAAAGAGCACATAACTATTTACCTGCTCGATAAACTTGTTACCAGCTGAATCCTGGAGTAACGTTCTCTCAAGGAGTCCCTTATCATAAAAGTTATCGTTCGTATAGGTGCGAGTTATTGTGCGATAGATCGCGTCTGCATTTCCAGCATTGCGATGCTCTTCGATGACGGTACGATAGCCGTAGGATTCGCGCTCGTTGGGTTCGTAGATTGGGTTCTGGTAGGAGTAGGTGGTCACGAGTTTGTCGACTCCGTCGCTGGGGTGGCCGTCGAACACCTCAACGCGACTGAGATTCCAGCGGCTCGGCGGGTAGTCAATCGTGTTGCCGTCGCGCTCGTATTGGAGCGTGATTGTCGCTCCGAGGGGGCGGATCACCTTCTTGAGCAAGTTCGTGCGGCCGCCGCGGTTGAGCGCTACGTCGAGCCTGTTGTCGTGGTCGGAGAATACATGGTCCACATAACCGTCCCCGTTCACGTCCATGAGAGCCGTTTCAGCACGAGACATCGAAAAGTCGAGATTGAATCCCGGGTTGATGATGATGTAGCAACATTCTAAACAGAGCGGTCCGATAGCTATAGTAAAGTAAGCCCCACCTCCTAGTGCAATATCGGAATTAGTCGCTATTTCCTGGTTGCAGCCTCCTTGCCAGGGCACACCTAAGGCGAATCCGTTTCCCGTGTTGAATGCCACGATAAAGACATTTCCGCCCGGCACTACGAGATCAACCAGACCATCGCCATTGATATCGTCAAGCGTGACATCTGTTTGGTCATCCTCCCACGTCAAAGACAATCCACCCCCCATTCCGTAGATTCCGTCGTTGAACCCAATATTACCCTCCAGGCTTGCCTTGTTTGTATTGCTATTGT
>CP070756.1:153977-159261 GCA_020348905.1 Candidatus Zixiibacteriota bacterium | reverse complement strand
CGCCTTCGGCATAGGCCTGGGAGTTTTTCTGGTTGTCCTGGGATACCGTACTTATGAAAGACGGCGTCACTTCAGCCTGGTCTTTCTGGGTGGCGGCATTGCTGTTTTCTATATAACTGCTTTCGCGGCGTTCCAGCGGCTGGCCATTGTTCCGCATGCATACGCCTTTGGCTTCATGGTCCTAGTGACTCTGTTCGCGCTTTCACTGTCGCTTAAACAGAATGATTCGGTGCTGTCGCTGCTGGGTGCGATTGGAGGATTCGGAACACCGTTTATGCTTTACACCGGTTCCGGAGACATCCCCGCGCTGATGTTCTACACCTGTCTGCTGATTGCCGCTACTGTCGCCATATATTTCTATCGGGGATGGCGTTCACTATTATGGGTGACGGTGCTGGCGGGGTGGACAGTAATCATAATCGCGCTGGAGAGTGGAGTCCGGTCGGTTTATGTACCATCGCTGGTTGACCAGCAGGCGGTGCAGGCAGGGGTTCTTTTCACCCTGATTGCATTCTGGATGGTGCCGGCCGCGCGAGAGATTGCCCGCTCAAAAAGCCCCACCCGATGGTCTGACCCGCCGGTGGGTGTTCTTTTGAAAGACGCCCATCCTCAGTTCAGGGATTTCCTTCGCGGCGTCGCCCACTGGCTGGCAGTCTCTACACCTTTGATCGCCCTGGCCATATCACACGCAGTCTGGCCGGATCTAACTGACACCATCTGGGGCTGGATCACGCTGGTGGGTGCGGTCGTGTACTGGGCCGCGGCAGCCGGTTTATACCGGATCGGAGAGGTCAAGAACCTGGCTTACACTCATGTTCTGGTCGGGATACTGCTGTTGACAATTGCTCTGACATTTTTCTTTAAGGGCGACACGCTGATGTTTGTGGTCGCCACCGAGGCTATCATCTTGCATCTGATTGCTCATCGAACCGAAGACCGGGGGATCATGATCGGTGCCAACGCCCTGTTCACACTGGCGGCGTTTGCCGTATTACTCCGCCTGTTTGCTCCCCAGACAGGATCACAACCTGTGTTCAATCAGATGGCCCTGGCCGATATCTGGACGATTGCCGGTGCGATGGGACTATCGTTCGTGTTTCGTTCTGATCTGATGAAACGAATCTACTTTCTTGCCGCTTATGTCGCTTTGGCAGCATGGCTAAATCGGGAACTGGATGGTAATTTATTATTCTTCCTGATAACGGTACAGGTATTCGCCCTGCACCTGCTAACCTATCGTGGAACCGATGTGGTTCTGCGAACCGCAAGCCACATGTTCTCGCTGTTGTTCGGATTCTGGCTGGTCGGACGCATGGCTGGCCGTGACAGTCATCTGACTGCTGTTTTCTGCACCTACGCCGGGGTCAATCTTCTCGGGATCGTTGTGGCAGCTGTAGCCTCGCGACTGACACAGGTAAGAACCGAACGCTTCTGGTACGGCCTGGCCGCTCACCTACTGCTGATGGGCTGGCTGTTAAGCGAGTTGTCCACGCTGCCCGAAGGTCAGGGATACGTGACTATCGCCTGGGGCGTTCTGGGTGCCATCCTACTGATATTTGGCCTAAGGCGGAATGATCATCGCCTGCGACTGGTGGCCCTGGGTACTCTTTTCGCCGTGGTAGGCAAACTCTTCCTTATCGACCTGGCTCATATTGAGGCCATCTTCCGCATTTTGCTCTTTATGGGATTTGGCGGAGTCTTTTTGGCGCTGAGCTATTATTTCCGGTCGCTGTGGAAGTCAGATTCTTCAGAGACTGGCAATCGCACATAGGGTCTCGCTTGAACAGGATGTGCCATAGAGGCAATGGCAAAATGTGACATTCAGATCCGCAACTCAGGCCACCGCATCTCGTAAGCAGACATACTATGAGCAGGAAGTTACAAAGGACATTCAGCGGTTTCTCGCCGGAAACGCTGAAGTTTCTGGAGAACCTTGCGGCAAATAACAGCAAGCCGTGGTTTGAGAAGCATCGCCATGAATACGAGCAGTTTGTGCTGGATCCACTTCGGGCGCTGGTGACCGATTTGAGCGGTTTTATGATGACAATCGACCCCCAATTGGAAACCCGCCCGGCCGTCAACAAGACCATCTCCAGGATCTACCGCGACACACGTTTTTCGAAAGACAAGTCGCTCTTCAGAAACAACATGTGGATCGTTTTCAAGAGGCCGGGGAAGGATTGGAAAGGCGCTCCGGGCTTCTTTTTCGAGATCTTTCCGGACTGGTACCGCTACGGCATGGGTTTTTACAGCGCTTCACCCGACACTATGAGAAATTATCGACGCCTGATTGACCAGAAGCCAAGAGAATTTCGCAAAGCGACCGCGTTCCTTTCCAGACAGAAGACCTTCGAGCTGGCCGGTGAACTATACAAGAAAGTCTTTGATCCGGTCAAACCGGAGGCTATCCAGACCTGGTACCAGCGGCGCAACCTCTACCTGGTCAGCAATCACAAAATCAACCGCCGTCTATTCGGCACCGGCATAGCAGATGAGCTGGCCAAAGGGTTCGGCACCCTCGCTCCACTGTACCACTTTCTATGGACTGCCTGCGCCATGCGATAGAAGCGCAACTTTGACATTGAATTCTTGCCCGCCGGGGAAGTATCTTAAGGTGAAGGGAGAACATTATGTTTTGTCCGAAATGCCGATACGAATACAACCCCGGGATATTCGTCTGTCCCGACTGCAACGAAAAGCTGGTCGCGGTTCTTCCCGAGATTCCCGAAAAGGAACCTATCGATGAGACATCGATAAGAGAAGACTGGATAGAGTTAGCCCGGCTCACCTCGTCGGCGTCGGCCCAGATGCTGATCGATGTTTTGCGTTCCAAGAGCATCCCGTCCGCCATACTCTCGGGCAGTGGTCATTTCGGGCAGACGGGTCAAATGGGCTTGTCATCATATCCGCCTGCCGGAGGAGCCTTTTCAGTCATGGTGCACAAAGAGTATGTTGTTGAGGCCGATAATGAGGGGCGGGCTCTACTGGGCGAAGAGTGGGACAAGGCCAGACTGTAGTCATCCACAGTATCCCAAACAGTGCAATAGCAGACGGTCTATCGTGCAGCGCAGCCTACTACCTCCCAAGGGGGAAATACTCCCGGCGCTCCCCTGATACGCCATTCCGGGTAACCCTGGGCATGGCCACAGACAGACCGTCTCCATTCACTATATTTGGCTTACCGCGCCATTATTACAGCACAAAATGGAGAACGGTTTAGTATGGGAGCTCTTCGATTACCGAAGTACCCTCCTGAGGCTCGGCGCCAGCCGTCTTCCACAACTCATGGAGTCGTATTCGGCCGTCAGGCAGTGTCTCGGGAGTTGAAATGCAAGTACCACAGCGGAATTCCCCCTGCTTGTTCAGATACTGCCACCTCATATCCAGCTTGTCGCCATCGAGCACCCTGGCTATGAAATTTCCGTGCATGGCACCCCCTCCCTCAAAAGAACCCCATACGACCTTGTTCTTTTGACGATAGCGAAATACCGTTTCCTTGTTCAGGTCACCGTTGTCGTAGTTCTTGACACCGATAAAATACCTGTCGTCGTAGTTAACCATCACTAAACCCTTTTACAGTTTCCGCCGTAGTGGCCTGGTGAGGCAGGTCGGGCCTCCGGCGCCTTTTTTGGATATCTCCTCCCCCTTATATTCCTTAACTTCAACACCGTTATCTTCAAGCAGTTTTCTTGTGGCCGGGTTGCCTGCCAGCATGATGCACCGGCGGGGTGACACGGCCAGAACATTGCAGCCCATCGTGGCGAACTCGTCATCGGGTACCTCCAGAAGCTTCATACCCCGATCGAGTAGCCATTGTCTGAAAGGCACCGGCAGTAGCCTGGAATAGACAAGGGCCATATCGGCGTCAATCGGGCTGATCAGAGACATCAGGTGCATGCACTCGGATGGCCCTCTCCAATGAGGAAGCGGGACTATCTTCACCTCGTCGACGAAATCGGACGTGAGTTGGGTCAGCTGGCGGATACCTTCGGAATTGGTCCGGTAACCCTCGCCCACAGCCAGGGTGCGCTCATCGAGCCAGACCACATCACCACCTTCCAGTATCCCATCGCCGGAAATGGTGCCCAGAATCGGCACTCCAATGCCTGCGAGAAATTCCCCACATGCCTCAGGTTCACCCTGCCGCTGCGGCTTACCCACCGAGCACAGGATGGCGCCTTTAGCGGTGATAATGACCGGGTCATGCACGTACATAGAATCCAATCCGGTCTTATCGCAAACAGGCAGGTAATGAAAGTCGATCACCGTCTGACCGAGAAGCTTGACGAAGGCATCATATTCATGTAAGGCAGTTTTAAAGTCGGGACGAGCTTCATAGTTTAGGTCCTGCCATTGGGCATCGACATTCTCCTGCGACAGAAAAGCCTCACGAGGATGCTTGAGTAAAATGCTATCAATTGTCCCAATTTCGGACTGACCGTTACAATTCATCTGTATTGTAGACCTGCGTTCAGAAGTACTTGCCGGGGAAAATAAATTAGTTCAATAAGCCAGTCAAGAAAAGTTTGGCTGGTTGTTAAATTATGCGACCGGGCTCACTCGTAGCGCAGGGCGTCAACCGGATCAGCGTTGGCGGATCTGATGGATTGGTAACCGACGGTCAGCAGAGCGAGGATCAGGGAAGCCGCGACGGTAGCGGCAAAGCAGGCAATACCCCACTCAATTCGGTAAGGGTACTGTTGCAGCCAATCGCTGAGAAAGTAATAGGCCACCGGCAGGGCTATCGCATTAGCGACAGTCACAAGCATAAGGAACTCGGCTGTCAGCATCGACACAATACGGCAGGACGAAGCACCGCACACTTTTCTTATGCCGATTTCTTTGGTGCGCTGCTGCGTCATGTGCAGGGCCAATCCGAACAAGCCAATCAAGGCCACGAAAACCGCGAGAAGGCAAGAATAACCCAGGACGGTTGATTGCCGGAGTTCACCTGCGAAAACCTGTTGAACTTCGTCTTCGAGAAGAGCGAATTCAAACGGCCGATCCGGGAATAACTGAGCAAAAACCTCTCGGATGGAAGCAATGTTTCCGGACAGGTCGGCTCCATCGACCCTGACCAGCAGGTTTTCACCACGAGAGGGGTCGATGACCAGAGCCATCGGCTGTAAACCGAACTCGGTGATGTTTCGAAAATGAAAATTATCCGTCACACCAACGACGGTCCTGAGTGGGTTGGTATCGGCATTCTCGAGCTTGCCCTGATACCCCAGGACGCTCTTACCGACGGAGAAGTCGTCACCATAGATATCCAACGTCCTCCTAT
>CP070756.1:150118-153877 GCA_020348905.1 Candidatus Zixiibacteriota bacterium | reverse complement strand
GCTCTGAAGAAAAGGGTGGAGAGACTGGAGGGCCAGCTATCCACCGAGAAACTGCTCCCACAAATCGACCAGGATCTTTTTTGCACGATTGATGAGAATCAAAATCTGGTGGAACTAACAGAAAAAGGGCTCAAACTCATCTATGGGGGTCACGCTGATGATTATATCGTGCCCGACCTTGACGAAGAGTTGCGAAAGATCGATGAAAATGACCAGTTGACCACCATGGAAAAAAAGATCGAGCGCCGTAAAGCCGAGGCTTCCTATCGTGAAGCCTCTGAGCGGTTTCATGCCACGCGGCAGTTAATCAAGGCCTACTGGTTATTTAACAAGGACGTCCATTATGTGGTCAAAGACGGGCAGGTGATCATAGTGGATGAGTTCACCGGTCGAATGATGCCCGGCAGACGTTGGAGTGATGGACTGCACCAGGCTGTTGAGGCCAAAGAGGGGGTGACCGTGGCTGAGGAGAACCAGACCCTGGCTACGATCACCTTCCAGAATTACTTCAGGATGTATGACAAACTGGCCGGTATGACGGGCACTGCTGACACCGAGGCCGCGGAGTTCAAGAAGATCTATGACCTGGATGTTATTGTCATTCCTACCAACGAACCGATGATACGGATTGACTATCCAGATCTTATTTACAAAACCGAAGCTGAAAAATTCAGGGCGGCGTTAGAGGAAATCAAGCAACTTCACAACAAGGGGCAGCCCGTGCTCGTGGGGACCATCTCCATTGAGAAGTCTGAAAAACTGAGCCGAATGCTCACCAAAGCCAGGATCAAGCACGAGGTCTTGAACGCCAAGAATCATGAACGGGAGGCCGAAATTGTGGCCATGGCAGGACAGAAAGGGCATGTGACCATATCCACCAATATGGCCGGCCGTGGCACCGATATTGTCCTCGGAGAAGGCGTCAAGGAACTCGGAGGTCTTCACATCATTGGCACAGAACGGCATGAAAGCCGGCGTGTTGACAACCAGCTCCGGGGCCGATCCGGTCGCCAGGGAGACCAGGGCTCCTCACGGTTTTATCTCGCCATGGAAGATGATCTTCTCCGTATATTCGGGGGCGAGCGTATGTCCTCGATCATGGAACGGCTTGGCATGGAGGAAGGCGAGCCGATTGAACACAGCATGATCAGCAAAGCCATAGAGAATGCGCAGCGCAAGGTCGAAGCCCACAACTTTGAAATACGCAAACAGCTTCTCAAGTATGATGATGTCATGAATCAGCAACGCGAGGTGATCTACAAACAACGCCGTGAGGCCCTGACCGGCAAAAGCCTCAAGCCCGCCATTGAGGAGATGATAAGGGAGTTATCGCTAAAGATCTCCGACGAGTTTGCTGATGAAAAAGTGCTCCCTGAAGAATGGGATTGGAAAGGCCTAAAAGAGGCCGCTTACCTCCAATTTGGCCTCCCTCTCAAGGCGGACCGCAATACCATAGACGGGCTTACCCGAGACGGGCTTGCTGAGTGGATCTTTGAATCGGCCATGGATATATATCAAGGAAAAGACACGACTTTTGGTGCCGAAGAGTTTCGACGGCTGGAACAGATGATCGTGCTTCAGGTGGTAGACAATCTCTGGAAGGAGCATCTTCTTGCGATGGATCACCTAAAAGAAGGCATAGGGCTACGCGGCTATGCCCAGCAGGACCCGCTGGTGGTTTACCAGAAGGAAGGCTTCGAGATGTTCATGGACATGATTGAACGTGTCAAGCAAGAAACGGTGAGGTTTCTGTTTCGTGTTCAGATCGCTCGGCCAGAGGAGGTGGTCGCAAAAGAAAAGGCCAAGCAGGATCAGCTTGTTTATTCACACGATGGAGAGGTTGCCCGACAGCCAGTGCGCCGCTCCAAGAACAAAGTTGGCCGTAATCAACCCTGCCCGTGCGGCAGTGGGAAAAAATACAAAAAATGCTGCGGAAAAAACGCATAGAAGCAATCTTAAGGAGACACAAATGTTCAATGGTATTTTTCACATTCCCCAACCGGTCAATGAACCATGCCTGCAGTATGCGCCGGGCAGTCCGGAGCGTGTCGAGCTGTCCACCAGGCTTAAAGAGATGCTGAGTGAACAGGTAGAAGTGCCGATGATAATCGGCGGCGAAGAGGTGCGCAACGGCAAATTAGCAGAAATTCGCTGCCCGCACGATCATCAGCATCTGTTAGGTAAGTACCACCAGGCCGATGGGGAGTTTGCAATCAAGGCAGTAGATGCTGCTGAAAAGGCGAAAAAGGAGTGGGGCCAGATGCCCTGGGAATCCAGGGCGGTGGTGCTGCTCAAGGCGGCGGAACTTCTGGCCGGCAAGTATCGCCAGACACTCAATGCTGCCACTATGCTCAATACGAGCAAGACGCCGCACCAGGCGGAAATCGACTCTGCTTGCGAGCTGATAGACTTCTGGCGTTTCAATCCGCATTTTATGGAGGAGGTGTACGGCGACCAGCCAATGTCCACGGCTGGTGTGCTGAACTATATGGAGCATCGTCCTCTCGATGGTTTTGTTCTTGCGCTAACACCGTTTAACTTCGCATCTATCGCCGGCAACCTCCCGACGGCGCCGGCACTGATGGGTAACACAGTCGTTTGGAAACCGGCCTCTGCTGCTGTACTGCCGGCATACTTTATTATAAAAATCCTCGAAGAAGCGGGGATGCCGCCCGGAGTTATCAATATGGTGCCCGGTCCCGGCCCGGTTGTCGCGCCGCCGGCGCTGGACGATGTCAGGCTCGGCGGCATTCACTTTACCGGAAGCACGTACGTGTTTTCGACAATCTGGCTGGCCGTTGGTAAAGACATCCGCAAGTACGTCTCCTATCCTCGAATCGTCGGCGAAACCGGCGGAAAGGACTTTATATTCGCGCACGTAAGCGCCGATACCGAGGCCCTCGTAACTGCTTTAGTGCGAGGGGCATTCGAATACCAGGGACAGAAATGCTCGGCTGCTTCACGGGCGTATATTCCCGATTCGACTTGGCCGGAAGTAAAAGAGCTACTGCTAAGCGAGATCGCCACTATTAAGATGGGCGATATCACCGACTTCAGTACTTATATGGGAGCGGTTATCGATAAAAAGGCCTTCGATACTATTACCGAGTACATTGAATACGCCAAGAATTCGCCCGATATGGAAATTATCACAGGCGGCGGATGCGATGACTCTTCGGGATACTTCATTGAGCCGACCGTTGTGGTAAGTAAAGAGCCGAAGTCGAAACTGATGGTCGAAGAGATTTTCGGGCCGGTGTTGACGGTATACGTTTACCCGGAAGGCGAATTTGACCAAACGCTGGATATATGCGACCAGACTTCCCCGTATGCGCTGACCGGGGCGATATTCGCCTTGGATCGTGATGCGATTGTCAAGGCGATGAATACCCTGCGTCACGCCGCGGGTAATTTCTACGTTAATGACAAGCCCACGGGAGCGGTCGTGGCTCAGCAACCGTTCGGCGGCACGCGGGCATCGGGCACGAATGACAAGGCCGGTAGCTGGCTGAACCTTGAACGATGGGTCTCACCGCGCGCCATCAAGGAAACCTTCCTGCCTCCAAGAAACTTCCGCTATCCGTACATGGCCGAGGCTTAGCCGCCCTGGCAGACACAGTGGATAACCGTATTTTACGGAACATAATTTTGTTTTGAACCGCCGTATTCGGATGGCTAAGATACAGTTGAGTTATTCGCGAAAGGCAGCTAATGAGAAAGGTCGAAGACTTAAAACTGCCGCAGAGTGAGCGATATTCG
>CP070756.1:145505-150018 GCA_020348905.1 Candidatus Zixiibacteriota bacterium | reverse complement strand
GCCGGTCCCGGTACGATCAGAACCAGAAAATTGGCGGTGCAAAATATTGCCAGTGAGGCAGGGTCAAGCAGTTGCGACATATCCACCTTCCGTTGAGTTGAACCTGAGCCTAACAGTTGCAACCGCAATCGGAGATGGATCGTTCCACCTTTGATGTCACAGTGACAAAATTAGTCAAGTCGGAAGGCTCGCGGTCGAGGTGAGGGGTCTGTCAACCACGGAAGACACAGTCACCGTCTCTGAAGACTGTCAGAGAGCCCGGCCGGAGATCGGTCCATTGTTCGCTCGTCAGGGGGCGAGTCGCTACCACAAAACCTCTCTGATCCAGCCTCTTCTCATAAGCCAGGTCAACCTCCCAGTCCTCATCGCGCAAAGACACCCGGTCAAAAGGTGCGTTCCTTTCGGTCACGCACAGGCCGTTATAGCCACCCCGATCTCGATAAACAAACAGATGAATCCCTTCAGAGAACAGAAGATTCATGCTGCCTGCGCAGTGTCGGTTGAAGCCGAGTAGAACATCTTGAACTCCGTCATAGTCCGTAAAAGCGATTCTCTGCCCGGACATTGTCGTGAGCAGGGCGCAAAGCAGATATTCCGAATCCGTCTCGCCGGTAGGGTGAAACTTCAAGGCAGCGCCGTCCATGACCGGCGCTACTGTGCCGTTGTGCGCAAGCGCCACCTCCCGCGACCGAAAGGTACGCACAAAGGGATGCGTGTTCTGAAGACTGGGGAGTCCTCGATTCGCATAGCGGACATGACCGATAAAAATCTTGCTTTCGAAAGACTCGTAGTCGCGAAGGAAAGTCGCCAGCCTGCTCTCAGGTGCTCTGATCGGTTCCTTGAACACCTGACAGGCGTGGCCGTCAAATCTTGCAATACCCCATCCGTGCGGGTTGATTTTGCCCCGATGACGAAAACCTCTGAAAGACAGCGAAGGCCGAACCGGCTGATTGAAATTAAGCCCGAGCAATTCACACATGATGACCCCGGACATACCCCGCGATGTCTAAGATGAAACGATACAACGTCTTCTCCTTAGAATCTATCTCGCCGGAGAGTCGGTGTCAACTGCAATAAGAGATGGCTTGATGCTCGAAATGACCTGTCCAGCGAAAAGACCAATTATCCCCCGGCTACTCAACCCCCAGGACTGCCGCCGGGATAATGCGCTCTTTCAGAATCTGCTGCTGGTTCTGCCAGTAGTCCGGATTGACAAAATAATCACCGGTGAAAACAACTACCATATCCAGCGACTCGAATATCCAGACACCGTTGCCGCCGTTGCCGAAAGCGTATAACGTGTTGATGCTGCCTACCGGCGTCGTCCACCGGTACACCCACCAGTTGTAGCCGTAATTTCCAAGATAGGCGGTCGTCGAGCGGATCACCCATTCTTCCGATACTATGCGGCTGCCCTTCCAAACCCCACCGTCCATATACATTTGGCCGAACTTGGCCATATCGATCGGTCTTAAGGCAAGCTGCGCCGATATCATGGAACTTGCTATCGGATTCCAGGCACTCCAGTCGTAGTACTTCATGCCTAGGGGTTCAAAGAGATTCTCCGCGGCGAACTGAGGCAACGACATCTCGGCCTCGCGCTCTATGACATGGCCGGCAAGACGGTCGTAGAGACTCCTGTAGTCAATTGCTGTTCCCGGCTCGGAGACAATCGGCAGGTCAAGGTAGAACTTGATCCAATCTCTGGGACCGATATCGTATCGCCATAGATCGTAGTCGCCTCCTTCCAGCTCATATCCGCCGGTCATGGTATGGAGATGCTTGAGGCTGACTTGCTCTTTCCACGTTGACCAGTTCTCAAAGGAATCATATTCCGGGAAAAAAGGATAGAGTAGTTCATTCTCATCGACGATCAAACTCTTGTCAATCGCGATGCCCATCAAACACGAGGTTATGGATTTTTCCGCCGAGTAAATGTTGTAGGCACTACTGCGATTGGCTCCATTAAAATAGTCCTCAAAGACCAGCTTCCCATTTCTGACAACCACGAGGCTTTTTATCTGTGGGTAGATACCTGCCTCGATATCGCTTGCGACGGCTCGAATCGCCGCCGCACTGATATTCTCTGCCACAAGGCTGCTGGTTTCCCACCCCTCGATCTGCAGACCGGCGACCTGCACCACAAATTCCTGAGAAACGGCGCCACCGAGGTTGCTGGCAACAACACTGACCCTGGAGTCAAAGAGGCTGCTCGAAGAAGGCGTCCATGTAATCAGTCCGCTAATTGAGTCAATCGTCATGCCCACCGGCGCCCGTGATAACGCATATCTGGGTGCCGGGTCACCACTTGCGAAAACCGAATAGATATACTCCTGACCCACCGTAGCACCTAAGGCAGGCACGGATGTGACGACAGGCCTTATGGGTAAGCCGGAAACCACGATCACGAATGACTGGGCGGCTACACCGCAGGAGTTCACTGCCTCAACTATAACGCTTGAGTTCGGGTCACTGTCGGGTGCCGGTACCCATGATATAGAACCATCAATGGAATCAATAGTCATACCGACCGGGGCCTCTACTAACCTGAAGGCGGGACGTGGGCTACCGGTAGCAGAAACATCATAAGTATATTCCTGGTCGAAAAAGGCCTCCAACGGGGGCTCGGAAACCACTGTTGGGCAAACAAGCGTATTCTTCGGCGACCTGTTACAGCTCGCCAAGAGGATCACAAAGATGCCCAGACCCACAAAGGCTCTCAAAGTCGGTGATATCGAATCGATACCGATATGAACCTCGACTCTTGGTTTAGGTTAACTCGTTTATCAAAATACGTGTTCAGAGCCCAAAAGTTCAAGGCAATCAAGCCGGTCATTTCTGCTACGACCTGTATTGGGGCCGACGATGGAAACGACGTAGTTACAGTTTATACTGCGGGCGGTTCACCGCAAGCGTGGAATTGGCCCCACGAAGCACTTGCTATTCGGGGCTAACTCTTTGAAGCTAAACAGGCTCGCAGGTCATCCCAAGTCCCGCTTGACCTTAGCAGCATTAATCACTTAAATTCGGCTATCTTGAAATGAAAACGAAAAGCCGGGAAACCGAAGGAGGAAAGATTGACTTCGCTAAAACTGACCGATGAGCAGCTTGAATGCCGCAATATGGCTCGGGAATTCTGCCAGAAGCGCGTGTACCCGGTCACCCGGAAGCTTGACGAGGAGGGGTTGCCTAGCGAGCTGGTTGCGGAAATGGGGAAGCTGGGATACCTCGGGTGCTCCATCGCCACCGAATACGGAGGAATGGGTCTCGACCCTTTTGCCGTCGCGTGTATAATTGAAGAGTTTGCCCGTGCTAACGCCGGTCTGGCGACCTTGATGGCCGCTCATCTGAGTCTTGGGTGCAAGACAATGGAGCTATACGGATCCCCGGAACAGAAAAAGAAGTACCTGCCCGAGATGGCGGCCGGTGCGATCACGTCGTTTTGCCTGACCGAGCCCAACGCCGGAACCGACGTACTTTCGATACAGGCCAAGGCGGTGCCGGAAGAGGACCATTACATTCTCAACGGGGAAAAACAGTTCATAACATCAGCCGACGTTGCCAAATTCTTCGTGGTGTTCTGCAAAGCGGAAAAAGGCCCCACCTGTTTTATCGCTGAACGCAGTGCTGAGGGTCTCTCAGTCGGTGCTCCGGAAAAGAAGCTGGGTATAAGATCGTCAAAGACCTGCCCCGTTCACTTTCAGGATGTCAAGGTGCCGGCGGGGAATATGCTCGGAGAGCTTGGCAAAGGATTCCGGGTGGCGCTGAGTGTGCTCGACTATGGCCGGCTGGGAGTGGCGGCAGGGGCTCTGGGTATTGCCGAGCAGGCCTTCGATGAAGCGGTGGACTACACCCAGAATCGCGTGCAGTTCGGCAAATCGATCTCCAGTTTTCAGGCCACGCAATTCAAGTTTGCCGATATGCGCGTGGACATCGATGCCTCGCGGTATCTGCTGCACCATGCTCTGCAAAAGGCCATGGACGGAGAACGATTCAGCATTGAGGCCGCCAAAGCCAAGCTCAAAGCATCGGAGACGGCGTCCGCTGTAGCCGATGAGAATATCCAGATGCATGGAGGCTACGGCTACACACAAGACTACAATGCCGAAAGGCTATGGCGTGACGCCAGAATCACCCGGATATACGAAGGTACTTCCGAAGCCATGCGTATGATCATCGGTGGTGCCTTTGGTGCCAAGAAAGGCAAATAAAGGACAGCCCCCTAACCGGACGGGCTGATAGTGCCAATGAAGGCAGGCCGGCAGGTCTGCCTTCTGAGTTTACCCTACTTTCAACCGGAGTTCATATCGTGAGAGAGATCGCAGCGTATACGGGTTGTTTCATCTGCGGGCAGAAAAGCCGCGTGGGCCTGAAAGCCCGCTTTTTCTGGGACGGTGAGAAGGCTTTTTGCGACATCACGGCCGACGAAAAGTATGCCGGTTACAAGGACATCTTCCACGGCGGGATTGCAGCAGCCCTTCTCGACGAGGTCATGATAAAGGCACTCCTGGCT
>CP070756.1:141455-145405 GCA_020348905.1 Candidatus Zixiibacteriota bacterium | reverse complement strand
GGCGATGACGACTGGAAAGCGTTTTTTGCCGATCAAATGGATGTGGCGGATTCGGAGGTCAGGCTACAGGGGCTTGACGACCTGCGCTTTATCGGCGACGCAACTTTGGCAGTCCGCATCCGGCCGGCTCTTGACGACACCAGGCAGGCGCACTTAATTACCGACAAGAACCAACCGGAACCGGAGTATGCGCGTGTATGCGATGCGGCGGTCAACCTGGTCTCGGAGCTGTGCGCCGAGCCGTTTGATTTTGAGGTTGGCGAGTTCAAGATCTATAGCGACGAGGAAATCGAGCAGGTCAAGTCGTTTCTGGGTACACTCAAGGGCGAATAGAATACGGAGAGTATAAGATGGCGGATTTAGACAGTAATCACAGGTTTCATATCTCGCTGCCGGAGGATTGGGTTGATCAGTCGGTTTATATGTTCAACGGTCCGGAAGTCAATGGTTTCCAACATAACCTGACGCTGGTGATCGACACCTCGCTGATGGATTACGATCTTGAGTCATTTGCCCGGGAGCGTATCGAAACCCAGTTGACCGCCACTCCAGGAATGGAGCTTCTTAAAGAGGAGGCCAAAACTCTGCCCAGTGGCACCGAGGCCTACGAGGCCGTGATCAAGTGGATACCGGTGGATGGAACCATCATTTTCCAAAAACGAGTTTTCCTGATTATTGATGATGTCGGGTATTCATTTACAGCCAACTTTACAAAACAAACAATAAAGACGGTTGGTCTTCAGGTAGATCAGATAATTGATAGCTTCAAATCC
The DNA here is from genome assembly GCA_020348905.1 of Candidatus Zixiibacteriota bacterium. GTDB lineage: Bacteria > Zixibacteria > MSB-5A5 > GN15 > FEB-12. The sequence goes on along the minus strand of CP070756.1, from coordinate 144,632 downwards.
GGGGGCGCGTTCTAACATTGACAGGCATCGATGGCCTATCCGAAATTGGCCTGGTTGACCTACGGGGAAGTGGTGAGCGACGTATGGCTCACGTCGACGGTGTGGAAAGTGGCGCATGCGATGGTGGAGCTATTCGCCTGGTACGGTAGCGGAACGGTACAAAAAGATCGGCTAAAACCGCTTGACTTTCAAAATGGGTGGGCGTAATATAAATAGCTATCATATCGACGCTTAAGAACAACCAGAGCGAGCCCTATTCGCAGGGGATTTTAGGCTCCAAATTATAGGTCACATATGGACATTGCCAGTTATTCGTCGGATTCTCGAGCGGTCATAAAAATCGCCAAGGAGGTGGCGGCCGAATTCAAGCATGCCGAGATTGAGGTCGAGCATCTGCTGGTGGCGACAGTGCGCCACGAAGGCACCGAGGTAGAGTCGATTCTGGCGCAACTGGGCAAGAACCCCAGCGGGGTTGCCTCGCTTACCGAAGCGTTTCTCAAAGATCAAGCCAGCCGTGCCACGGCGCGTGAGAACCTCACGGCCTCGCCCAACACCCAGGCCGTCCTCACACAGGCGCTGGAGGAGAAAGCCAAGCTTTACGATGCCCTGGTTGAGCCAGAGCATATCCTGATCGCCATTTTCGATCCCAAGTCGGCATTGTCGGCGTACCTGCGGGAAAAGATTGACATTTCCAAGGAGGACATCTACCGCGCAATCGCCGAAAGCAAGGCGGTGGAAGAGATCGCCTCCACACCGACTACGACACCAACAGGCGAAAAAGTTCCGGTAGAGGGAAAGAAAGAAGTGTCCGGTACCCTGCGGTACTGTATCGACATGACCACTCAGGCCTCGGCCGGTGAATTCGACCCGATGATCGGCCGCGAACCGGAACTGCAACAGCTTATTCAGATTCTCCTTCGTCGTCGCAAGAACAGCCCGGTGCTGGTCGGAGGTGCCGGAGTGGGTAAGTCGGCCATAGTTGAAGGATTTGCCCAGGCTGTCATCGATAATGCTGTGCCAAAGGCCCTTGACGGTGTAAAGGTTATGTCGGTTGATATGGGTGCGCTGGTGGCCGGTGCCAAGTATAAAGGAGAGTTCGAAGAGCGTTTCAAAACCCTCATCGGCGAAGTGGTCAAATCAGGTGGGAAAATAATTCTGTTTATTGATGAGATTCACACTATCGCCGGGGCGGGTGCCGGGGGTGGTATGGATGCCGGTAACCTGATTAAACCGGCTCTGGCGCGCGGTCAGATAAGGCTTATTGGTGCGACCACTGAAGAAGAGTACACCAAGCACCTTGAGAAGGATAAAGCTCTGGATCGCCGTTTCGAGAGGGTTAAAGTTGAAGAGCCGGGTTATGACGATGCGGTGCGAATCGCGATGGGGGTAATTCCCAAATACCAGGAACATCATAAGATCGAGTATACCGAGGAAGCCGTTACCGGAGCCGTCAAATATGCCAAGCGGTATCTCAGTGAACGTAACCTTCCGGATATCGCTCTGGACATCATTGATGAAGCGGCCTCCGAGTATCATGTGAAGAAGGAATTCTCCCACGTCAAGTTACCTTTGCTGGAAAGTCAAATTACCGAACTGGGTGAGCTTATCAAGAAGTGTAAGGGCAAGGACCGCGAGAAGCACAAGGAAGATTTTGACCAGCTCGAAACAGTGTATGAGGATTTCGCCAGGAATATGGAGCGCCTCCACGGATTCTGGGGTCATCGGCTTGAGGTCCAGTCAGGAGCCGAAAAATGAAATCATCAAAATTTGACTTTGAGTTAGCAAGTAAAGACTTCGCTGAGAAGAGCGAGCAGTTCAAGCAGTTGAAGTCGGTGGTGGATAGCCTCGAAGATAAGATCGACGAGGCCGAGATAGCGGCTGTGGTGGCCCGCCGCACGGGCATTCCGGTGGCTAAGATGCTCACCGCGGAGAAGGACCGGCTGATAAACATGGAAACTTTCCTCAAAAAGAAGATTGTCGGTCAGGAAAACGCCATCACCGCCATTGCCAACGCCATTCGCAAGTCGCGGGCCGGTCTCAAGCTGCCTCACCGGCCGGTAGGCTCGTTTTTGTTCCTTGGTCCGACCGGAACGGGTAAAACCCACCTTCCGAAATTGCTGGCCGAGTTTTTGTTCGACGACAAGAATGCTATGGTGCGTCTGGATATGTCGGAGTACATGGAGAAGCACTCGGTGGCTAAAATGATCGGTGCGCCCCCGGGGTATGTCGGCTACGAGGAGGGCGGCGTGCTGACCGAGGCCGTAAGGCGCAAGCCGTTTTCGATTGTACTTTTCGACGAAGTCGAGAAAGCCCATCCCGATGTCTTTAATCTGCTGCTGCAACTTCTTGATGACGGTCGTTTGACCGATGGTCAAAGCCGGACAGTTGATTTTTCCAACACGCTGGTGGTTTTAACGTCGAACTATGCAGCCGACAAGATTCTCGATGCCGATCGGGAAGGTCGTGAAATCGACATGGAAGAAGTACGTGGCTTTCTGTTTTCGAAATTCCGGCCGGAATTCTTGAATCGGCTTAATGACATTATCATTTATCATTCGTTCACCCAGGAGCAGGTAGAGGTTATCGCCGGTTTAGAGTTCAATAATCTCTGCGATCTTCTCAAGGACCAGGATATCAAAGCCGAGCTGACCGACGAAGCCAGGAAAAAGCTGGCGGCCGACGGGTATACCATCGAACTGGGAGCAAGGCCGATTCAGCGCATCATCGAAAAGGACATTATCAACCGCTTGTCGGTTGATATCATTACCGGGCTGGTTTCTCCCGGGGATCAAATCCTGGTGGAAGTGAAAGATGGTTCCTACGCCTTTACCAAAAAGAATACAGGTTAGTTAGATTAAAACAAATACACGGAGGACTTAAATGGCAAAATTCATACTTGGTGCCACCGAACGAGTCAAGAAAGATGATTCGATTCCGGTAGAGTTGTTGCCTTCAAACAAGCTCCTTTACGCTGCCAAGTTGAACAGCGACGAAGACGCTGATCCCTCACCGGTGAAGTGCAACAATCTCAAGGAAGTATTCGAGAAATTCCGGCCATCGTTTGAGGCCGAGATTGAGGATCCGGAGGGGCAGGGGGTAACGGCTCACTTTGAGGTCAAGTCGATGAAGGACTTTACCTCTAAAGAGCTGATTGAGAACAACGACCAGCTTCGCGAG
>CP070756.1:137359-141355 GCA_020348905.1 Candidatus Zixiibacteriota bacterium | reverse complement strand
GGAACAAAAATGGCTACGCTTGTAATGGATGAAAACCTGGTGGCCGAGCTGACCGCCAGAGGTGTAGTAAGCGACACCTTCCGGCGACTGGAACCGGACAAAAAAAGCCGAATTTACCGTGCCGCGATAAGGCTGTTTGGTGAATACGGATACGACGGTCTGGCTATCGATCAGTTATGTGGCGATGTAGGAATATCAAAAGGCTCGTTCTTTCAGTATTTTCCATCAAAAACCCACTTGTTGGAATTCGTGATCCTGGTTTTCGATGATTACCTGGGCAAGTGGGTGGCTGAAATACGCAAAGGCGAAACGGCCGCTCTGGCTCGTGAGAGGCTTTTGTATTTCTACCAGGCCCTGGTGGTGAATTCGAAACTGTTCCGCGACGAGGAAAGATTCTTCCTTTTTATAACATCGGCTATGAATCACTCCGCCGTCGCCCTGGAAGGCATCGATCCCCAGCGACACATATTCGACTATATCAACGAGATAATCGAACGGGGCGTTCAAACCGGTGAAATACGCGGCGATTTTGAGGTCGATTTGACCGGCTATCTTGTCTCACTGGTGATGGAGGGGCTGGTACGTCGGCAGTTCACCTCGGCCAGGCTGCACCGCCGGGAAACAGAACATTACCTGGTGTCGTTTCTTTTTGACGGAATAAAAGCGTAGCCAAAACGGCACCACTGCGCGGGCATGATTAGGGAAATACGCTCGCGTAGGCAGCTATGATTTCATCGTAGTCCGGCCGTCCACGCCCACACTCTTTAAAAGAATAGTAATGTTGTCGGGCCACCACGAGCTGCCCGTCGGCCAGGGCCGTTAACATCTTGATAACATGACCGCCGGGCGCTCCGGGATGCATTTCGAACAGAGTGTCGGCCAGTTTCCCGGCCCTGCGCATATCACCCGTATGAAGACAGGAGGCGGCAAGAGCCTCGATAGCTCTTGTGGCTCGAGGGGCAAGCTGGCGTGCTCTCTCAAGCATGCATATGGCTTCATCGTGATCCCCGATATGCTGGTGGAGAACTCCGAACCCGTAAAACGTAACATGGTCCGGTCGGAGGTTCACTGCCCGTTCGTAACAAATATGAGCCTCGGCGTATTTCCCCTGATGGGTCAGGATATCGGCCAGCGTACGGTGGTAAACGCCGTCATCGGGGTACTTCGCCGTCAACTCCCTGGCTATCCGCCAGGCCTCATCCAAACTGTCGGACTCAACAAGAGCGTCAATCTCTGATAGGGCCGCCTGACCGGGAAACACTTCCTTCATGCTCAGCACAGCCTGCCGATGTCTTTCCGCGCTGCCGTCATTTTCCAGATAGGCCACATACGATTGCCAGCCGCCTCTGTCCCTGTTACCATAGTGCTGCAGAAGAGAAAAGATCCTTTTTTCAGCCACATCGCCACTGAGGTTGGTCGCCAGAAAAGTGGTCGAGCCGGTTATGCAGACCAGAGATACTATCAGAATCGCCCCGGGTGATACCTGTAGTCGCGAACGAGTTACCAGAAGCAGCAACAGCAGAATCGCCGGGAGAAGCATCAGTGACATTAGATCAAGGTCGCGAGCCATACCCAGCGCCGGGTTTACAACCAGGATGAAGGATAGCCCACCCGACGCGGCCAGCAGGAAGAAATGAATGTGCTTGTCTCGTCGGTCCCAGCGCCCGGTGGACACAGCCAGTATTACAAGCACGACCATACCCGGATAGAGTGCCATCGACAGATTCAGTATCTCGCTCAGGTGGTGCCACGAAAACACGGCATAGCTGCTGAACGAGTTGTTCGATGCTGTCAGCGGCAGCAAATACGAAGTAAGTCTGTCATTTACCGATGTGGCCAGGAAACCACCGATAACAGCCAGCAAAGGTAAAGCCAGGGCGGGAATCAATACCAGGGTCCCGCTTGCATTTTCTTTTTGCCCTCGAAGGCGAAGCCAGACCAGATAAAGCAGGGCCGGCAGGAAGCAGAGAGATTGGATATGGCAGAAAACCATAGCCGCGAATACCGCCGCATATAGCAGCAGCGAGGACCCGCTGTTCAACTCGCGCAACGCCAGAAAGAACCACAGGCACGAAACCACCCAGACCATTGGATAGAACTCAACGTGGCCAAAGAAAATCAGCATAGCCCCGGAAAACAAAAGCACCGTCAGGGACAGCAGCCGCAGGAGGCGATTTTTGGTTATCTCGCCCGCTATGGCAATCAGCAGAAGAATCACCAAACCACCGCAAACGATACTGCAAATCTGAAAAGCGATCTGGGCCGATTCATAAGTAGAGGTGCCAAGAATGCCCTGCACCCCTTTTACAATCAACACCGACCCGTACTTGGTGCTTCCGGTATGGAAATTACTTAACCCCCCGAAAGAGTTGAGGAGATGATAACCGTCGCCGGTGAAGAATTGAGGCGTGCGAAAGATATAGAACAGAACCGTCAGCAGGGCCAGGGCAATTCTCGGCAAGAACCCGCGTTCCCAGATCAGTGTCGACAACGATTCCAGCCAGCTCGTGACTCTCCCGAAGGAACCGGTGCTAACGGCGATAATTATTATTGCTGCGAATGACAGGGCCGGTAGAATCAACCAGACCGGCTTAAGAAACAGAAACTGGTTAATACCCCAGGCGGACTCGATTGGTAATATCCACACGACAGCGTAAAGCATAAGCGTGAACAAGCCGGCCAGGGCCGTCACGATTAGCTGCCCCCTGGCTGCCAGACTACGTCCCTCCGGACGATCCATAGTCGCCAGTCCTCCAGGGCGGGCTCGGGCCCATATATTCACGATCGTGAGGTATTGAATCACCGCGATGGTCGCGGTATTCCTCCCCCGCACTTCCGGTCAGATGAGGACTCGGCGGACATCGTCAGCGATGTCGGCCGCAACGATTCACTTGACCGTGACAGGATGTCAGTCAAGGGATGCTGAATCTCGTGTTGTGCTAAGATCTGCGAGCACATTATCCCGGCACCTTGGCGATAACAGGCAGTAAAGTGAGGTCGCCAAATGTGATCGTGTCTGTCCAGAGTTGGAGAGAGATCTGCCTGTTAATTTGCCGGGATGGTCCCTCCCACCTCCTGTTATTCATCCCGTGTTGTTCGGCTTATCAAAGAAGATTCGGCGCGATGCTATAAGCCTATATTAAATATAGGCTTATATTTTGGTTTGTCAAGTGCGCTTTTCGGGCGAATAAGATCCCACTGATATGCTAACGGCAAGTGTTCGTTTCGCTTGCCACTATTGACAATAGGCGTTTCACTACCATACCATTCGCCTACCGAACAGTCTGACCGGTAAAGGATTTCATATATGAAAGAAATTGAACGAATCAAAGAGCAACTTCGACGTTCGCTTGAGGGCGAGGCGTGGCACGGCCCGTCATTGCTCGAGGTTGTTGATGGGATCGATGCGAAGGCAGCCCTGGCAAAGCCAATTGCCAACGCTCACAGCATCTGGGAAATCGTGCGACACGTGACGGTAGATGCCAGGGAAGTACTTGGCAGGTTGCGGGGCGTAGCTCGCGATTTGACACCCGAGGATGACTGGCCACCGGTAGATCCCTCGGCCGACGATAAGCAGTGGCGGACCGATATTGAGCAGCTCAAACGTGTTCATTCGGAACTCTTTGAGGAGATTGAAAGGGCCGACGATTCAAAGCTGGATGATCCAATCGTTGAGGGCTTCTCCAGCACCTACATCACCCTGCATGGTTTGGTACAGCACAACCTCTACCATGCCGGCCAGATTGCTATTCTGCGCAAAGGCGTCAAAGCGTCTTCGTAGGAGAATACAGCTTAAGGCCGACTATTCGTACTGAATCGAATCGACCGGGTTGGCCCGGGCCGCCCTGATCGCCTGGTAGCTGACGGTCAGTATGGTGATGACCAGAGCTGCAGCCCCGGCAAGAATAAATGTCATAAGGTTCAGGTCGATCCGGTATGCGAATCCGTCGAGCCACTTCTTCGTAACGTAGTAAGCCACCGGTAACGCCAACAGAT
>CP070756.1:125933-137259 GCA_020348905.1 Candidatus Zixiibacteriota bacterium | reverse complement strand
GCACCATCGACCATCGAAGACCGCTGCTCCGACTATTTCGAAATCGACCGTCCCAGCCCCTACATGCTGCTTGTCGCCCAGGTGCGAAAGGAACAGCAGCGCGCGATGACGGACGAGGAAACAAGCCTGTTTGGATTGGATAAGCTCAAAGTGGTGCGGTCGGGTATACCGGCTGTCACGCATGTGGATTACTCGGCCCGGCTGCAGACGGTTAGCCGGCGGTACAATCCGCTATACTACGATATGATAGCCAGATTTGATGAAAAGTACGGGTGCCCGGTGATTATCAACACCTCGTTCAACGTTCGTGGCGAGCCTATCGTATGTTCGCCCGAGGATGCTTACCGCTGTTTCATGCGCACCAATATGGACTACCTGATAATGGGTCCTTACTTGCTGGCCAAAACGGAGCAGAAAGAACTCGAGCACGACGTTGATTGGCGCAAAGAGTTCGTGCTGGATTGAGGTTACTTTGACTATTATAGACCAGATGAAAAGAATCGAAAGCGGCAAGAAGGAACTTCGAAGTTTCGGGATCGTGATGGCCGTCGCCCTGGCTATCATCGGCGGCATCCTGCTGTGGAACGAAAGCAGATATTACGTTCATATTTTCGGTATTGGCGCCGCATTCCTGGTCCTGGGGCTGGCTGTACCGATACTGCTCTGGCCGATACATAAAGTCTGGATGAGCCTGGCTATCGTACTGGGGTGGGTGATGACCAGGCTGATTTTGGCGGTTTTGTTCTACCTGGTTTTTACGCCAATTGGACTGGTAGCCAGAATATTCGGCAAGAAATTCATCAACACCGCCGTTGACAGAGAAGCCGACAGTTACTGGATTGTCAAAGAGAAGTTATCAATAGATAAAGCCGATTATGAAAAACAGTTCTGAGACACCTCAGATGAGCACCTTTTCCCGTGGCAAACGCACCTGGTTTATCATCCTCATGGTTATTCTTGCCATTATCCTCATGGAGGCCGGGCTGCGCCTCGTCCATTTCGTAACCCATCTGGGTGAAAAAGAGGTGCCGGATTCGAAGATGCTCCTGTCGCCGTACAAGGACAAGCCCTGGGCCGAGCAATACTGGACCGAGATGCATCAGCGGGAAATCCGGTACGAGCCTTATTATGGCTGGTCGCTTAAGGAGTTTAACGGCCAGTATGTCAACATCGACTCCAACGGCCTGAGACAGACCTTTAATCCGGTTTTCAGCGATTCGGAGCCACCTGAAACTCTGTTTGTTTTCGGAGGTTCCACCATCTGGGGCGGGGGATCGCGCGATGACTACACCATCCCCTCCTGGCTGTCGCGACTGCTCAACGAAAAAGGCCATCCGATTTTCGTGGTCAATTACGGCACTACCGGCCACGTCTTCACCCAGGAGGTCATCCGGCTGATGATGGCCCTGAGAGCCGGTCACCGGCCCGATTACGTAGTATTCTACGACGGCACCAACGAGGTGTACAGCGCCTACCAGGCCGGCGTGGCGGGGACCTTCCAGAACGTCGAGCGGACGCGGGAACGTTTAAGGCAGGTCGATGCGTATGAGCATGTTTCAATTGGCCTGGGAGAGATCTTACGCGACAATAGCATGATCTATCGCGCGGTCAGGAAGTTCGTCTCGTTTTTCACAGGCAGCCCCGACCGGCGGGAGGCCGCAGCCGAGTATACCGATCAGGATTTAAGGAGGCTGGCCGGCGAGATTCGCCGGGCCTACGCGGAATCGGCGCAACTTCTGGATTACCTTGCCAAAAAGTACGATTTTGAATATATATGTTTCTGGCAGCCCGTGGCGTTTTTGGAGGACAGCCTGGGCCAGGAAGAACGCAATTCAGATAAGCGAATAAACGACAGAAGCTTAGCTGCCCTTTTTGCGTATGCTCACGATTCCGTATCAGCAAATCCGACACCTCGTTCGTCTGATATTACCGATGCTTTGGCCAACAGGTCAGGTTCGGTTTATGTCGATTTCTGTCATATTACCGAAGATGGAAACAAGACCGTGGCCAGCCGCATGGCAAGTATAATCGAAAAGGAACTGCTGGGACATGAGCAAACTGGCGATAATTAAAGAATTTTTCGAATTCTTAAGACATCGCAAAAAGTGGTGGCTGGCACCAATAGTGGTAATGATGGTTCTTCTGGGGGCGTTAATAGTAGCCGGTGAAAGTTCGGCTCTGGCTCCCTTCATCTACGCCCTGTTCTAAGCGGGAACCTGAAGTACCTCTCGACGGTCCGAAGAACCTAAAGATAGTAATGCGCAGTACGATAACAATAATAAGAGTTACATAAAACCAAAGATTACTCTGAAGCTGTTTACTCGGGGGCAATCAGTCTTTACTCCGGGGGGGCGAGGCAATTCAGCCTGAATACGACATTACTCCGATGACCACATCGGCTGGAGGCTCTGATGGGGCAAGTTGACATTACCAGCGCACTGCGCAGAGTAGCCGCACTCGCACTCCTGGTCGCGGCAACCAGCCCAGCTTTCGGCCAGGCAGTGATCGCCGATCACAACTGTGCCTGTGAATTTGACCAGATTTCACCAAGCACCTTCGACGGAATTCAATCAGAATTTCGGATCTTTTACGGTCATACCTCCCACGGCAGTCAGATCATGACGGGCCTGGACATTCTTGAAAGTGAAGACCCGTGGCTTACGCAACCGGTATTTCATGAAATCGTCGGCGACCTGGGCGATGCCGGCGACGTTACCTGGGTCCAACCGACCCGCGACTTCCTTCTTGCCAACCCCGGCTTTAATGTGGCGATGTGGTCCTGGTGCGGCGGCGTGTCTGACAACACCGAGGAAGGCATTAACACTTATCTGGACGCCATGAATCAACTCGAACACGAATTCCCAAACGTAGTGTTTGTATATATGACCGGGCACCTGGACGGTACCGGTATCGACGGCAACCTTTATCAGCGCAACAATCAGATAAGGGATTACTGCGTGGCCAACGGCAAGGTCCTTTTTGATTTCGCCGATATCGAGAGCTATGACCCGGACGGTAACTTTTATCCCGACGGCACCGACGCCTGTGAATGGTGTTCGGACTGGTGCCTGACCCATGACTGTCCCGGTTGCAGCGACTGCGCTCATTCCCATTGCTTCAACTGCTATCAGAAGGGCAAGGTCTTTTGGTGGATGCTGGCGAGTCTGGACGGCTGGGGAGCCTCGGTCGACGTTGACAGTCCGACGGAGACAAGTCTTCCCGGCTCGTTCGACCTGAAGCAAAACAGCCCGAACCCTTTCAATCCAAGAACCACCATCGAATTCAGCCTCCCCTCCGCTTCCAGGGTTTCGGTTATCGTATACAACATTCTTGGAGAGCGGATTCGGACGCTGGTGAACGAACCGCTGCCGGCCGGGGTTCATCGGGTGACGTGGGACGGGACAGACAGTGAAGCGAAAATGGTGTCCAGCGGGGTCTATTTTTACCAACTGAAGGCCGGAACCTACACCGCCACCAGGAAGATGATGCTGTTGAAATAATAGTGAACTAATTAATCGATTATTGGTTATTAGAATAAATAGCACATAGCTCCATTTCAGAAGCTTTTTGACGCAGGGGCTGACTTCACAAAAAGGGGCAATATTCTTGAACTTTAGCAAAGATAGTCTGAAAATCGATGCCGCCCGGGTCAGCGAAGAGTTGATTACAGAAATTCGCAACCAGGTCCGCGGAACCCTTAAGAAGTCCGGGGCGGTGGTTGGCATATCCGGCGGCCTCGATTCATCGGTGGTGCTGGCCCTGTGTGCCAGGGCGCTGGGACCAGAGCGAGTTGTCGGCGTCATGATGCCGGAGAGAGACTCCTCACCGGACAGCCGGACCCTGGCTCAGAACCTGGCTGATAAGTTCGGGGTGGAGACGGTGGTCGAGGATATCACCGCCGGTCTTGAAGGCACCGGGTGTTACCGTCGCCGCGATGAAGCCATCCGGCAGGTATTTGCGGAATACGACCCGATAACGTATAAGAACAAGATTACCATCCCGACTAATATCCTGGAAAAGGAAACATTCAACTTTTTCAACCTCACCATCGAGAATTCGAAAGGTGAAACCAAAACCCGGCGCATGCCGCCCTCGGCCTATCTTAAGATTGTCGCCGCCTCCAACTTTAAACAGCGGCTACGGATGACCACTCTTTACTACCAGGCCGAAAAACGAAATTACGCCGTGGCCGGCACCGGTAATAAAGATGAGCATTGCCAGGGGTTCTTTGTCAAATATGGCGACGGGGGGGCCGATCTTAAACCGATTGCGCACTTGTTCAAGGTGCAGGTTTACCAGCTCGCGGAGTACCTGGGTGTCCCTGACGAAATAATTGGGCGCATCCCGACGACAGATACATACAGCGCCGGCTCGACCCAGGAAGAGTTCTTCTTCGGTCTCGACTTCTACCGCATGGACATGCTGTGGCATGCCATGGAAAACAACGTCCCTGCGGACGAAGCGGCGCGAGTGCTGAACCTCACCACGCAACAGGTTGAACGGGGCTTTGTAAACATACAGAGGAAGATCGATGCCACCGAATACCTTCGGATGGCACCGCTTGAAATAGAGCATCAATAAGGCCGTCACTGATGAAGGCGCGTGACGGGCAAAAGCCGTTAAATACATGAAAAGAACAATCAAGTAGATAAAGGTTGGTTAGTAGTTATGTCAAACAACAACGACATCAAGAACAGACTGAAAACATTCATCACCGAAACCTTTCTCGTGGGAAACGAGAATGAAAGTCTTAACGATTCCGATTCCTTCATGCAGACAGGTATCATTGATTCCACGGGAGTGCTGGAGCTGGCATCGTTCATCGAGCAGGAATATAAGTTCACGATCGAAGATGATGAGATGACACCCGGTAATCTCGACTCAATCAATAATCTCGCAAACTTCATTTCACGAAAGATAGGCTGATCGGGCGCAGACCGCGCTCCATAAGCATTTAGAGTGGATTTTTCGGGCCATGAGAGTATTTGACCTGTTAGTTAGAAGTGCTGCGATGTCTCCCGATGCGACAGCTATAGCACATCACGAACGGAATATGACTTACCGTCAGCTCTACCAAGCTTCGGTGGCTCTGGGCCGTCATCTAAAAGAACTGTCACTGCCCGAAGGTACCAGGATAGGGCTGCTTTTCGAAAACTCGGTTGAGTATGCAGTATCATTTTTCGCAATCTTCCAGGCCGGGTACATAGCGGTTCCGATGGATACCTCACTCGATGCCGACAGCCTTCGCTACCTTCTCACCGACTGCGAGGCCCGGGTTTTGATAGCCGGATTCAGGTTCCGCAAAATCCTCCCCGCGCTGGTCTCGGACGGTTCAACCATCGAGCACGTTATTTCTGACAGGCATATGAGCACCGGTCGCAATGATCTTCAGGTCGAGTTGATGGGCGATATTATTGGCAGCCCGGAAGAGGATGCGGCCGGAATGGAGGTACCGGAGTTCATACCGCCTGAGACCGACAGCCCGGCTGAACTGGCAGCGATATTCTACACTTCCGGCAGCACCGGTACACCCAAGGGAGTAATGCTTTCGCACCGAAACCTGGTGTCCAACACGCTGGCGACGGTGGAGTATCTTAAATTGACCGGTAGCGATAGCGTTATTGTCATTTTACCCTTCTACTATATCTACGGCAATTCCCTTTTGCTAACCCACATTGCCTGCGGCGGGAGGGCGGTGATTGACAATCGCTTCATGTACCCCGAGGTGGTTCTTGACACCATGGAGGAAAAGGCCGTGACCGGCTTTTCCGGAGTACCCTCCAACTTCATGATACTGTTGAGCAGTTCGACTTTCACCAAACGCAAGCTTCCATCACTGCGCTATTTCACCCAGGCCGGCGGCGCCATGGCTCCGGAGATTATTCGACGGCTGATGAGCGCTTTCCCTGGCAAGGAGATCTTCATCATGTACGGTCAGACCGAGGCGGCTCCGAGAGTAACCTATCTGCCCCCGGAGCGGCTGAAAGACAAGCTTGGATCGATTGGCATACCGGTCCCGGGGGTGCAGGTGACGGTCACCGACGAAAACGGCAACGAACTTCCCCCCGGTGAGGTAGGCGAGATTATGGTAACCGGTCCCAATGTTATGATGGGATACTGGAACCAGAGCGATGAGGAACGCGAGGTGCTTCGTGAGGGCCGCCTTTTCACCGGCGATTTAGCCAAAAAGGACAACGAGGGATTCATATTTGTGGTGGGGCGCAAGAAGGAGATTATCAAAACCGGTGGTAACCGCGTTAGCGTAAAAGAGATTGAGGAGTGTCTGGTGCAGTGCGACCGGATTCTCGAGACGGCCGTGTTCGGTGTCGACGATCCAATCCTGGGCGAGGCCATCAAGGCCGTAGTTGTAACCCGGCCCGACCTGCCCATGACCGAAAAGGACGTAGCCGACTTCTGCCGAGCCCATCTGGCTTCTCACAAAGTGCCAAAATTCATCGAATTCGCCGATTCTCTGCCCAAGCAGGAATCGGGCAAGATTGACAAGATTAAACTCAAAACGGGAAGAAGAAATTCACATAAGAATACAGGAGAACTGAGTCAATGAAAACAATAAGAGATCTGCTGAGAATAGACCCCGGGCGCGAAAGCGGCATCGTCCGGGATTTCATGGCGGCCCGGGTGAAAGCCACGCCGAAGCGCGATGGAATCATCGTCGGGGTCAGCGGCGGGATTGATTCCGCCTTAGTGGCTTCCCTTGCGGTGGATGCCGTCGGTAAAGACAAAGTATACGGCCTGATTCTGCCGGAGAAAGAATCAAACCCCGACTCGGCCGTATTCGCCCAGAAGGTAATAGACAAACTGGGTATCAGGCATCACACGGTCGATCTGACCGACGCAGTTGGAAGCTTCAGGGCTTACCAGACCCGAGACGAGATCATAAAGTCGATATTCCCGGAGTATAACGACAGCTACAAGTTTAACATTTACCTGCCGCAGAACCTGCTCGATGTCGATCGCTACAATTTCTATACCCTTCGTATCGACGACGGTAACGGCAACAGGCAGGAAAGGCGATTGACAAAAAGCCAGTTTCTGGCCATCACCTCCGCGGCCAACGTCAAGATACGTTCGCGCATGATCGCCCTGTACTTCTGGGGCGAGCAGATGAACTACCTGGTAGCCGGTACGACCAACAAGACCGAGTTTATGCTGGGCGATTTCTGCAAGTTTGGCGACGGTGGCACCGATATCGAATGCATCTCGCACCTGTACAAGTCGCAGGTTTACCAGTTGGGAGAGCGGTACGGTATCCCCGAAGAAATCATGGTGCGTATCCCGACGCCGGATACCTTCAGCTTGACCGTATCAGACAAAGATTTCTACTTCTGCCTGCCGTTCGACATTCTCGATCCCCTGCTTTATGCCTGGGAGTACAAGCTGGATGTAGACTCTGTCGCCAGTGAGCTGAATCTAACCGTCGAGCAGATCGAGCGGGTGTATCGCGATTTCGATTCCAAACATACCACGACTGAGCATATCCGACAGTTACCGTATGCAATCGAGCGCGACTGGCCCGCCTACACCGCGTAACGACAGGCGGTCGGGCCTGATAGCGAGAAAGATCCGGTCGCACCTATAATACTTGACATAGTCCCGGCAAGAAAACAAATTGGGGAGAACTTGCTCGAAGGGATACTATGTCAGGGTCAATTCTTGTAACAGGTGGATGCGGCTTTATCGGATCGCACCTGGTTGATCGTCTTCTGGAGGGTGGACACCGGGTTACCGTTCTGGATAACCTGAATGATTTCTACGATCCCGCCATCAAGCGCGAAAACTGCCGCCCGCATTTCGATTACGCCAATTACCGGCTTGTCGAAGGTGATACCCGCGACGCCGACGCAGTCGAGGCCTGTTTTGCAGACGGTCAATTCGAAGAGATAATCCACCTGGCTGCTATGGCCGGCGTGAGACCATCAATAAAAAACCCGGTCCTTTACCAGCAGGTCAACCTGATGGGCACCATGAACCTGCTTGAAGCCTGCCGGAAGTCCTCCGTCAGTCGCTTCATCTTCGCTTCCTCTTCCTCAGTGTACGGAAACAATGACAAAGTTCCCTTCTCCGAAAACGATGCGGTGGACTACCCTATTTCCCCCTACGCCTCGACAAAGAAGTCCGGCGAACTGATGGTCTACACATATCATCACCTGTACGCCATCAAAGCCGTCTGCCTGAGGTTCTTCACCGTTTATGGTCCCCGCCAGCGTCCGGAGATGGCCATCCATCAGTTCACCGACAGGATTTATAATGGCAAGGAAATCCAGCAGTTCGGCGACGGCAACAGCCAGAGAGACTATACCTATATCGACGATATTATCGACGGGATCCTGGCCTGCCGGACGGCCGAGTTTGACTACGAAATATTCAACCTGGGGCGCTCTGATACCATTAAGCTGGCTGACCTGATTGCCGGAATCGAGAAATGTCTGGGCAAGAAAGCCAGCGTGAGGGTCGTGGCTGAACAGGCAGGTGACGTAAGGCGCACCTTTGCCGACATCTCCAAGGCCCGGTCGTTGCTTGGCTATGCCCCAAAAGTGTCAATAGATGAAGGGTTAAGTAGGTTCGTTGAGTGGTACTTAAAGCAGCAAAGGGATGATTCATGAATATCTGCGTTGTTGGTTCTGGTTACGTCGGCCTGGTCGCCGGTGCCTGTATGTCTGACTTTGGGATGAATGTTACCTGTGTCGATAGCGACAAGTCCAAGATAAGAATGCTCAAAAAAGGCCAGATGCCTATTTTCGAAATAGGTCTCAGCGAAATCGTCCAGCGCAATGTCAAGCTTGGTCGCCTGCAGTTTTCGAGCAACCTCGCCGATGCCGTCGACAGGTCTCTGGTAATTTTTATCGGGGTGGGAACGCCCGAGAATGACGATGGCAGCTCGAATTTGACCCAGGTCCGACAGGTAGCAACCGAAGTGGCGCGCAGCATGAACGATTACAAGGTCATTGTTATCAAAAGTACCGTTCCGGTCGGAACCTCCCGGGAACTCGACCAGCTGGTGAAAGAGAACCTCAACAGCGACGTCGAGTTCGATATTGTATCGAACCCGGAATTCCTGCGTGAAGGCACGGCCGTCAACGATTTTCTCAGACCGGACCGCGTCGTGATCGGAGCCGGCTCCGAGAGGGCTCTTGCCATCGTGAGAGATATTTACCGCCCGCTCTACCTTCTGGAGACGCCCATCGTCAGCACCACCAACGAAACGGCCGAGATGGTAAAGTACGCCTCTAACACCATGCTGGCGCTCAAGATATCGTTCATAAACGAGATTGCCAATATCTGTGACCGGGTTAAGGCCGATGTGTACACCGTGGCCACGGCGGTGGGCATGGATAAGAGAATCGGACCGAAGTTCCTTCACCCCGGTCCGGGTTTCGGTGGATCCTGCTTCCCCAAAGATATCAGGTCGCTGGTCAATACGGCCGAATCGGTAGACTATAACTTCGAAATTGGAAAAGCGGTCTTACGGGTCAACGAGCGTCAGAAGGAGCTCATTGTCGAAAAGAGTTGTCAGCTGCTGGGCGAGTTGAAAGGCAAGAGCATCTGCCTGCTGGGGTTGTCTTTCAAGCCGGGCACCGATGACGTCCGCGAAGCACCGGCTCTCCACATCGCCCGGCGACTGCTGGAGAAGGGGGCCACCGTAAAAGCCTATGACCCGGCCGCCATGGAGCAGGCCAGGCGTGAGCTGCCGGATATCACTTACGGCAAAGATTACATGACAGCCGCGTCCGACACCGACTTGGTTATTATCGCTACCGAATGGCACGAGTTCAGGGATTTGGACTTCGATCAGCTCAAATCAAGGATGCGTTCGCCCAATATCTATGACACCCGCAACATTTATGATCCCAAGGATATTCGCAGGCGCGGGTTCAATTACATCTGTACCGGGCGAGACTGCTAGTCTACCCGGTCTGACCCTTATCAAGTGACAATAAAAAAGTCGGGTACTTTCGTACCCGACTTTATTTCTAAAGCTGTGTTGACCAGTTTAGAAGTTGGCCTTCACCGTGAAGAACTGGTTGTCGTCGAACACATCGGTTTCGTTCCATGAGTATTCGAAACCGAAGGTGACGCCGCCCAGCGGTACCGACAGACCGGCTCCAAAGGTGACGCCGTAGATAAACTCATCCTGGTCGGAGAAGTTATAACCGGCCCGTAGAGCGTATTTGCCGTCATAGACATACTCCGCTCCACCCTGCCAGTAGTCTTCCGAATAGTTGTTGCTGCGGAAGTTACCGGACAGGTTGGCCAGGTTACGGCCGTCATCGATGAAGTCATAGCCGAGGCCGATGTTAATCGAGCTCGGCAGATCGAAGTCATCCGATACCGGACGCACCGTTCGATCGTTCTGCTCGCGGTCAAAGCCTATCCCGTCGAATTCCATCTCCGGACCGTAGTTCTTGACCGTCAGACCCATCGAAAGTCCATACCATCTCGGCCTGTAAATAAAGCCGACGTCGAAAGCGAGGCCGCTAGCCTGTACCTCGAAGATATCTTCGTGGATAAACATAGCGGTAACGCCGAACGACACATTGGCGGTGAACTCGCGGGCATAGG
Source organism: Candidatus Zixiibacteriota bacterium (assembly GCA_020348905.1). Classification (GTDB taxonomy): domain Bacteria; phylum Zixibacteria; class MSB-5A5; order GN15; family FEB-12. The sequence continues at coordinate 126,678 of CP070756.1, read as the reverse complement.
TCACGTTAATAACGGTCAGGGACGGGCTGAAAATACGCCCGGTTCCGTCGGGAAGGTCCTCCGTGGTTTCCTCAATGTCGCCAATGGATACCACCTTGGCCCCGGCACCAATGGTACCGAAACCCTCGATGTTGGTGGCGACACCGACATAGTTCACATCGATATCAGCAATATACGGCAGATAGGTGAAGGCTGCCTCGGTCCCCTCGAGCGAGGACAGACCGGCGGGATTCCAGAACATGGACTCCACGCCGTAGGTCGTCGACAGAACCGCACCACCCATAGCCGTGCCACGGGAGCCAACAGGTATCAACAGTTCCTGAGCGCCCGCGGTGCCGAGTCTCAATGAGTTCCCCGCATAAGCCGAAGACAGGCTTAACACAAGGAGAACCATTGTCAAGATCAAAAGTTTATTCTTCATTACTCACATACTCCTTGTTTAGTAAATGTCAAGGACTTCCTTCTCGACGAAGACAGCCATTTTACCTATTTTCTGACCAAAGCCTTCAGCATCCACAACATAGATATATATTCCGGAGGCCACCGGCAGGCCGTTTTCTGTCAAGATATCCCATTCCGCTATGGCTGTTGCCGGATCATCCTTTTCCAGCGTCCGAACGAGCTCACCAGCCAGATTGTAGATTCTGATGGTGCACGCTTCGGGCAGATGATGGAACTTAATAGCGTAACTGCCAGGGTTAGGATCGTAACCACTGGTCAGGTAGAACGGGTTGGGCACAGCCTT
>CP070756.1:122789-125833 GCA_020348905.1 Candidatus Zixiibacteriota bacterium | reverse complement strand
CCCCAGACCCCGGAACTGTCACCCCAGATTGATTCAAAGCCGGGTGAGGTACTGGTGGCGAATAGACGCCGGCAAATAATGTAGTATTCCCCGTCGGAGAGATTGACTTCAGATGGGAGCTCGATCAGGTTGTCACCGACCCGGAGAGAGAAATCTTGCAGGTTGACCGGTTGACCATCGTTGTAAAGCTCGATCCATTCCAGACCGGTAACCGAACCCGGTTCATTGGCCAGCACTTCGTTTACGACCGGTTGGGCTTTAGCTGCTGATGCCATGAACAAGCTTCCCAGAATCAGAACCATAAATGGCGCGCTTAGAACTGCCAGGACAGTTCGAGCGACAGAACCGTCTGGTCGGAATCCTGTGATGCTCTTCGATAAGTGTGGCTCAGCTTCACGGCGGCTTTCAAATGGCCAATCGACTGGAAGCTGTTTCTGATATAGCCGTACCAATAATCAATCCTCCCCCAACCGTGATCGATTTGCGAGGCGTTCGACCACAGCTCAATCTCCCCGTACGACTGGAGCTTATATCTTAACCGGACAAAAACAGATAAGAAATCCCTCTCCGCTGACTCGGTATTATAACCAAGGTAGGCTCGAATGTAAAGCTTGCCAGTAGAAAATCTTGCTGTCAGCCTGGTCTGTCTTTTGAGCAACTTGACCGCTCCACGAGTTGTCGCTCGCGACAAACGACTCAGGTTCACTGAAATCAAACCGAGCTTTCGTGTAAGTTCGACCAGCCACTGCGCGTTGATGGTGTCGGCGGTCAATGAAGCGTATAATACCGAATTGGACAGCTCAATTTGGCCGGGAATCCCGATAATTGTCTTAACCAAACCACCCTGCTGGCTCGAGCGCTTGGTGGAATATTCAAAATCAACTCCTCCAAGGTGATCGTATCGATATAGGCCGGCGCCCTTGCTTCCACCGGTGAGGTCAATATAGTCATCCGAGTACATCCAACCGGCATATCTGATCTCCGCTTTCCTGAAGCGATGGCGCCCCTCGGTAACGATAGCCCCGAATGACTCGCGCTGACCGGTCTGCCCCGTAATCTCGACACTGTTATAGCCGCCAGCATAGTCATAATGAGCGTTGACACCATACTTTATATCTGTAATGGCCTGATCGGTGGCGCGGTTTTCCAGTCGATTAATTCCAAGCAACACTCTCGGTATCCACCGGGCATTGCCGAACTGAGCCATACCGGCGGCGCTGGTAAGACGGTAATCTTCGTTACGGATCACAGACCCCAATGCCTGCAGTTGTATCTTCGACAATGATAATTGAGCTGCGATACCGTTATGACCGCCATAGTCCGGAAATAGAAGTGACTCTCCGTCAAGATCATCGGAGAATGGCAGGATTTTCCCTCGATAGCCAAAGACCGTTCCCAGACCCAGTCGCTTTGAGTAACTGCCGATAACCAGTTCGCACAATACAACGTTCTCGCCCTTATAAGTGACCGTTCGGCTCGTGATGCGCTCACGTCCGCTGTATTCGCGGCGAAGTTTGACATCAGCCGTGACATTTTTGCCGAATCCCACTCTGGCACTGGTAATGTACCTTGAACGGCTGTTCTCGTCGGCGTACCGATCATACCGGTGAGTGATCGTCCCGGCCACAGTCTGCACCTGCGGCCTGACTCCGCTCTTACCGGTGAAGGTTGATTGTTGCTCTTGCTCAAGTGATGTTCTGAGAGAGTTTGTATCGAGTCGGAAGTAGCTAAGGTTGGGAATTTCGTCCAGCAGATAGAAGTTGGTTGAATCGAGGCCGTTCGTGATTAACTCCTGAAGGATCAGGTATTGGCGGTAGGTGATTTCGCTGGAGCGGAGGGCGTTGAAGATCTCGTCTTCCGAAGGAAAGATTTCGGTTGAAAGCTCTTGCGAGCGAGGGTCCCCTCCCCCCAGCATTACCACCAGCACAACGACTGTCAGTAGTGCTGTTTTCATCTACGGGAAGTATAGATAATGGCGATGGTGAAATCAAGGGTGATGTGGCGGGTCCCGGGATATATCCGCCCTGCACGACTAAGTTTTCACGACACTAACAAGGCGATCAATCACGAAGACTATTATCAAGGCCGCCAGGTAGTAGATAACAATGTTTAGAAGGATAATGATAAACCAATCAAGATCATGGATACTGCCGGCAAGCCACAGGCAGACGGCGTAGCCAGGGTAGGTGATGGTCTCCACCGTTACGATAATGACCCATAAATACGGGTTGGCAATGTGGGTAAGCATCAGCAGAACCCAAAATGGCAGCGCCCACATGACAGATCTGGCGAATATGTTCATATGATCGAATTTCTTTCCAAGGTATGTAAGGATCCCACAGCAAGCTGTGGGGCACCCTGACGGCGGGTTCGAAGACGGACCCACCCTACAAGACGATTCCCTCAGCTGAGGTTGTACTTTTTCAACTTCCGGTACAGGGTTCGTTCGCCGATGCCAAGGCGGCGGGCGGTTTCCTTGCGGTTGCCCTTGGTTTCATCAAGGATCTGCTCAATCATCATCTTCTCCATCTGCTCCATGTTCATTCCTTTGGTAGCCTCAGCGGCACCCGAGAGATGTTCCTCCGGAGAGGCCTCCGACGGCAGATGGGAAGTTATCAGATCGCGGAGCATACGAATTTCGTTACCCAGCGACAGAATAGCGTGGTAGATAAGCTCCTGGCCGGCCTGCTCGACGGTCTTACCGGTGGAAACCGGCAGGTTCAGGGCAACCGTATGCTGTTCCTCGATAAACCGCTCGACATCGGCCACCTCGACCATCCCTTTCGGTCTCAGGGCGGCCATACGGTCGGCAAAATTCTTCAACTGCCGGACGTTACCCGGCCAGTCATATTTCATCAGAAGTTCCACGGCCGATTCCGAGTAAGTCAGTTTAGGATGTCCGCTGGAAAAATGCTGAAGTAAGGGATGGATGTCCTGCACGCGCTCGAACAGCGGCGGCAACACGATTTTAACCACCCCGATGCGGAAATACAAATCCTCACGGAAAGAACGCTCGCTGATAGCCTCGGTAAGGTCGCGGTTGG
>CP070756.1:105506-122689 GCA_020348905.1 Candidatus Zixiibacteriota bacterium | reverse complement strand
GCAGCGTTTGACCGACTGGATGATGCGTCCCGGCATGGCGCCGATGTAAGTCCGGCGATGGCCGCGAATCTCGGCTTCATCGCGCATACCGCCCAGTGACACCCGGGCGAATTCGCGTCCCATGGCGCGGGCGATCGATTTGCCCAGCGAGGTCTTACCCACACCCGGAGGTCCGACAAAGCATAGAATGGGTCCCTTGATATCGGATTTCAGCTTGCGCACGGCCAGATATTCAAGGATGCGATCCTTGACTTTCTCGAGATTATAGTGATCCTCATCGAGTACCTTCTTGGCCTTTTTGAGGTCGAGCTTGTCCTGCGACGATTTGGACCAGGGCAGTGTAACCAGCCAATCGAGGTAGGTACGGGTGACGGTGTACTCGGCTGATGATGGCGACATGTGCGAGAGCCGGTCAAGTTCTTTGCGAGCGACCGGTTCAACTGTTTCGGGCATTTCGGCCTCGACGATCTTGGCTTCAAACTCTTCGATCTCGGACTTTTCGTCAGCGTCGCCAAGTTCCCGCTTGATGGCTTTCAGCTGTTCGCGAAGGATATAGTCGCGCTGGGACTTGCCCAGTTCGTTGGCGGCCTTGGCCTGGATCATTTGTGACAGCTCCAGTACCTCGACTTCCTTATTGATCAACTGGTAAAGCTTATTCATTCGCCGGTAGACGTGCAGTTCCTCGAGCAGCTCCTGCTTTTTCTCGATGGGAATGTTGAGATGGGAGGCAATAAAATCGGTCAATTTTGAGGCCGTGTCCTGGTTATGGGCGGATATATGGAATTCATCGGTCAGGTACGGCGCCAGTTCGACCAGTTTCTGCACTGACTCCATCAGGCTGCGCTGCAGGGCTTCCATTTTTACCGGATCGTTAACCTTTTCCTGGACCTCTTCGACCTCGGCCGAAAAGTACGGCTGGTGAGAAACGATCCGTTTTATCCTGATCCGGGACAGTCCCTGAATCAAGAAGCGAACGGAGCCGTCGGGGAAACGCAGCATCTTCAGTATATTCCCGGTGGCGCCAATATGATAGAGATCTTCGGGCTGAGGATGTTTCAGGTCGGTGTCTTTCTGGAGGAACAGCCCGATGCGGGAACCGCGCATGAGGGCGTCGTCAACCAGTCGAGTCTGCTCGGCATCCTGTATCATCAGGGGAACGATGAGGTACGGGTAGACAATTGTCCCCTTAAGCGGCAGTATTGGTATCACCGCTGAATCGGCGTAATCGTTATCTATGCCATTGCTGGTGGTTTTGTCCTCGACTTCGGTCACCTTTTACCTCATCAAGATTAACTTGAGTTCGTTATCGTTATATCGGCACATCTGCGCACTATTTGAACAGGCATTTCCGGCGTCATATTGATTCTCCAACAAGATATACGTCTTAAACGTTGAAACGGAATTGAATGACATCGCCATCCTGCACCACGTATTCCTTACCCTCGAGCCGGGCCTTACCGGCTGCCTTCAAAGCGGCGTGCGTCTCGTACTTGACATAATCATCGAATTTGACCACTTCCGCCCTGATAAAGCCTCTTTCCATGTCAGTATGAACAACGCCGGCAGCTTTTTGGGCGGCGGTCCCCTTCGGTATAGTCCAAGCCCGTACCTCCGGACCGGCCACGGTTATAAAGGAAATCACCCCCAGCAAGGAGTAGGACTTCTGTATCACTTTTTCCACGGCCGGGCTTTCAATGCCCAGATCATCCATAAACATTTTCCGTTCATCGCAATCCAGCGCCACCAGTTCCATCTCGATTTTTCCACACATGGCCGCCACATCCCGCTTTCCGGGAGCAAGGTATTGGGCTACTTCCGACTTGCACTCCTCGGCGCGAGAGATGCTGTTTTCGTCGATATTAAGCACAAACAGAAGCGGTTTTAATGTCAAAAAAGTGTAGCCGCGCAGGATCTTTCTCTCCGAGTCGATAAAATCAGTGTCAATCAGCAGATTACCCCCGTCAAGCACGGTCCGACACTTCTCCAATAGTTCAAGTTCCTTGGCTCCGGCTTTGTCGCCGGTCAGCTGAATTTTGCGCGATTTCTTATCAATGTTGTTTTCTACTATCACCTGGTCAGCCAGAATCATTTCATCGAGCAGGTCGCGGATATCTTTTTGAGGGGATGAGGCGGGTGAAAAGCAGTCAATTACCGGCATCAGGGCATCCATCAGCCTCAAATCGCGGCTTATTTCAGGGGCATGAGAGTCCTTGCCTTTGCCGGTGAACCCGGGGGCATCAAGGAATTCAATCTCGGCATAGATGGCCCTCTCCGGCGATAGCAGTTGGGCCAGGACGTCCACCCGCTTGTCGGGGACTTTTATGACCGCCCGGTGTTGTGATTGGCTGAAATCCCCCACCGCTTCCTGGTGACCCGATGCAGCATTGAAAACGGTCGTTTTGCCACTCTGGGGCTTACCGATAATACCCAGCTTCATACACACAAATGTTAAAGCAATGCCAAGGTCATGGCAAGGTCTATGTTTGCGAAATGCTGAGCTAAAAAAAGCAGGTCAGTAATCTGACCTGCTTCTTATCAGTAGAGGATGTTATTGGCTACGATTGAGCCGGTTCATCCTCGTCGGTTTCAGTTTCCACGGCCGGTTCAGAGGACGGTTCCAAGGATGCTTCGGCGGGATCAACGGCATTAGGCGAGGCCCCAGTCGGTTCTTCTGATTCCGCCGTGGCCTGTTTCAGTTCCTCGGGCATGGCTTCGGCAATCGTCCGGTTGGAACCGGCTGGATGGCGGGTCAGGAACTCATCGAGTTCGGCCCTCTCACGCTGTTTATAATAAGCTGTCACGGACAGCACGATTTTGTGCTGATGCCGTTCAAACTCAATCACTTTGAGCGGGATCTGTTCACCTTCCTTAAAGATGCCGGTCGGATCGCTAAGCTCCTTGCTGCCCAGTTGAGCGGTAGGAACGAACCCTTCCACCAAATTATCCAGGTCCACAACAACTCCCCGGTCCATAACCTTGGTGACGGTGCCGAGGCATTCCGTTCCGACGGCATACTTCTTGGAAATCTCGCCCCAGGGATCTTCGGTGAGCTGCTTCAGTCCAAGCGATATACGGCGATTTTCATGATCGATTTTAATGATCTTGACTTCCACCTTGTCGCCCTTCTTGATGACCTCCGATGGGTGCTGGATTCGTCTCGTCCAGGACATATCGGAGATATGGACCAGCCCGTCGATGCCTTCCTCGAGCTCAACAAATGCTCCAAAAGCAGTCAAATTGCGGACCTTGCCGGAGATAATCTTACCGATGGGATACTTCTGGTCGATGGTTTCCCAGGGATCGGGTTCCATCTGCTTGATGCCCAGCGATATCTTCTCATTATCCTTGTCTACCGACAGCACCACTGCCTCCACGGAATCATTGACGTTCATGATCTTGGAAGGGTGCTTGATATGTTGCGTCCACGACATTTCCGAAATGTGAATCAATCCTTCAATGCCCTTTTCAAGCTCAACGAACGAACCATAATCGGTAATCGACACGACTCGCCCGGTGACTTTTTTGCCAATGGGGTATTTTTCTTCGATGTTTTCCCACGGATACGGAGTCATTTGCTTAAGACCCAGCGATATGCGTGAGGTCTTATCATCGATGTCGAGAATCTTGATATCGATCTTGTCACCCAGCGAAACCATCTCTGAGGGGTGACGTATTCTGCCCCACGACATGTCGGTGATGTGCAGAAGACCATCGACACCGCCCAAGTCGATAAAGACACCGAAATCGGTGATGTTCTTGACAATCCCCTGGCGCACCTGGTCAACGGCAATCTCGCTGAGCAGTTCTTCGCGCATGCTGTCGCGCTCTTCCTCGAGCACAACCCTTCGCGATACGACGATATTGCGGCGGGCCTTGTTGATTTTGATGATCTTGAGGGTCATTTCCTGATTGATCAGGGCGTCGAAATCGGGCACCTGTCTCAGGGCCACCTGTGAACCGGGCAGGAAGGCATCGACGCCCATAACGTCGACAACCAGACCACCCTTGATACGGCGTACCACCGTGCCGGTGACCTCCTCGCCGGAATCGTGCATCTCCCGGATGCGGTCCCAAACGCGCATGAAGTCGGCCTTCTGCTTGGACAGGATGAGTTGACCGTTGGCGTCTTCAATCTGCTCCAGGTAGACATCGATGGGGTCCCCGACCTTTACATTTAGAGGGGTCGGGAATTCGTTGAGCGGAATAATCCCCTCGGACTTAAAGCCAACATCGACGATGACATCGTCACGGGTAACGCCGAGTACGGTGCCGGATACGATTTCACCTTCCCTGATATCCTTGATGGTCGAGTCATACATGTCGACCATAGACTTATATTCGGGATCGTCATAAATGACTCCCGATACATCGGTAATTCGCATCCGCTGCACTTCCGGCTCGGCCGGCGCCGGTGCAACAGTCCTTTCTTTGGCCTTTTCGGCGACCCGTTTATGGCGAGCGGTGATAACCTTTTCAGGCTTACCTTTCGGCTCGACCTTCTTTTTTACCTCCGCGACCCTGGTTTTGGCCTTGGTTTTGGTAATTTTGGTTTTGGTTTTTTTGGTTTTTTTCGCCGACGTAGCTTTGCGTTTAGAGACTTTGGCAGTTTTTTTTGGGGTAGTTTTTTTGGCTTCAGCCATTAATGGTTGAGAACCTCCTTAGTGTAATTCTGGCGGGTTTAGATTTTTCCTTTCGGAAAGCCGCCAGGCCTGCCTGAATCGGGCTCCTTGGGCCCGAGGCAGTTTCCTTATATAACAAAAAATGGCTATTTTTCAAGCCCTTTTTTGACAAATCGGTCAAATTCAGTAATCGGTAAACTCGGCGTTTTATTTACCTACTTCACGCCTTCCCGGATGTTTTTGATGCGGTTCATCACCAGCTCGGCTATTTGCATGTAGCCAGCCTTGCCAGCCTCAATAGTGTCGAGGGCGTCCACCGGCAGGGGCTCACCGTAGTATATTCCGAGTCTATCCCGCCCCAGCAAACAATCCTTAAGTCTATTCGAGCCATTGATATACGCGGGTACGATGGGCACCCTGGCCTCAAGGGCAATCACTCCAATGCCCGGACGCGGATCAAGGAATTCCCGCCTTTTGGCCCGGGTTCCCTCAGGAAAGATGGTCAGGCCGTACCCCTCAGAAATTACGTCGAGGCACATTTTCAGGGCATGGCGGTCAATAGTGCCTCTTTTTACGGGGAGTGCATTAGTCTGTGTAATCATCCACCCAAAGAAGCGATTGGCAAACAGCTCTTTCTTGGCAAGGAAGTACACCTGGCGGCGAGCCCAACTGCCCGCCAAAAGAGGGTCGAGGTAAGAGCGATGATTAGTGGCCAGAATAAAACCGCCTTCCGGCGGAAAGTGGTGTCGACCGGAAACCTTGATACGAAAGAACAGCTTTGATATTATCCGGGTCAGGAGCCATCCCGAGTAGTACAGGATCTTCATGGTTACTTCAGAATTTGGCGAATGAGCGAGATTATGAAGTCGACCTGACCCTCGATGGTCATGTCAGTGGTATCAACGGTAAAGGCGCCGGGCGCCTTCTTCAAGGGTGAGTGCTCCCGGTTAGAATCGTGCTCATCCCGCCTGATTATATCGGCTTCCTGTTCTTCGAGGGTTGTGCTTATACCCATCTTGGTGAGATCCAGAAGGCGTCGGCTGGCCCGCTCTTTCACTGACGCCGACAGGAATATCTTTACATCGGCGTGTGGAAAAACGACCGTGGTCGTGTCACGACCCTCGGCTACGATTGAGCCTTTCTTGCCCATCTCACGCTGCTTGGCCACCATCGCCTTTCGCACTTCTTTGTGAGCCGACACCTCGGAGACATGGCGCGTCACCTCGGGTGTACGGATCTCGTTGGTCACGTCCTTGCCGTTGATGGAGACGCGATTGACATTTTCATGGGTTTCGAACTCGATCGGAACCTTTTCCGCGATAGCTGCCAGAGCAGGGCCATCGGACGGCGAGATCTTTCTTTTCAGGGCAAAGTGCGTCAAGGCGCGATACATCGCCCCCGTATCCAGGTATACATAGCCCAAACGGGCGGCAAGCATTCTGGCCGTGGTCGACTTGCCCGATCCGGCCGGTCCATCGACGGCGATTATCTTCCCTTTCAGTCGGGGGAGATTGAGTTTGATATCGTGCATCGGCCTAATTCTATAAAAACACCTCAGTCATGGCAACGGAAAAGTTGATGACGAGGTCTACTCCAGAAAGGTCGAATCAGGGGCAATACCGATGGCGGGTGGGGCGTCGAACCACTTCAGGTGCAACTGGTCGTAACGACCGCTTGATTTGAGTTGCTCAAGAGCACCGTTGATGCCCTCAAGCAGCTTTTGGTCCCCCTTTCGCACTGCCATGCCGTAGAATTCAGTGGAGAGGATCTTGCCAACGGTTTTGGCCGTCCCGTGTTTCTTGATGTAGGCCTGGCTGGTGGGAAAATCGTTGAGAACGGCATCGAGGTTACCGTTGGCCATATCGATGAAGGCCGCCCCGATGTTGTCAAATGAAAAGACGTGGAGCCCATCCATTCGCTTCGCCATCAATTCACCGGTAGTACCCAGTTGAACTCCCACTCGCTTGCCGACGAGATGCTCGACATCGGTAATAAGGCTGTCATCGACCGGAACGGCGATCGTTTGCCCTGCCAGGTAGTAAGGTTCGCTGAAGTCCACCACGGCGGCCCGCTCCGGGGTTATAGTCATGGCCGATATTACCAAATCGTATTTCTTGTTTCTCAGGCCGGGGATGATACCGTCAAAGGGTGTCACGATGAATTCAGGTCGCCACCCGTTTATTTCACAGATCGCTTTTATGAGGTCAATATCGAAACCGTCAGGTTCGCCGGTATCCGGAGCGATTGTCTCAAACGGCGGATAGGTGGCATCGGTGCCTATCTTCAAGACGATTCGTTTTGAGGGGGCGCTGTCGTCAGAACCAGCACAGCCCAGAACGGCAAGAAGAGCACAGGTAAAAAGGATACATTTTTTCATATCATTCCCACAGACTATTGGTTGCGCCGGGCGGAAGGTCAAGATTCCGCCGAGAAAAGTAATAAATTTTACCCGCTGTCTCAATAAAAAAGCGGCCCGCAGGCCGCCTATATTGCGCTTTAGAGGACTGGCAATACTTTAGAAAAAATCGAGGATAAAGGATTTCAGGCGATGATCCAGATCGACCTCAATCTGCGTTGCCAGAGTATCGAAACCTTCGTTAACAAAGGATCCCCCTCCGGAGTCGATCAGCCCCAGGCGCGTCAGGTAAGAGCTGTAGTCTTCCCCGAAAATCTTAAGTCCCACATTTTCAGGGACGCGCAGTTTTAGCGAGGAGTCATCCCCCCTAACAGAGATATTCACTTGCGGCTGAAGATCTCCCAGTTTCAAGTAGATGACCGACTCATCGGCATCCAATTCCAACCGCTCAAGACGGGAAGTGGACATATTCAGATGGATATCGGAATCTTCGCCGTAGCACTCCAAATCGATAGGAATGCTGTCTGAGAAGCGGAGGTACCAGTCTCTGGGTTTGTCGGTGTCGATGGTAATAGCACCCCCCAGCAGACCGGAGCTTACCTTGGTCATGGTAACCCGAGCGATACTGTCCTGCAGATTGTAGATAATTCTGGGTTTGCTGGTGAATTCGTCGAAACGCCCATAAATAAGATCGTCCCCAACATCGCGAACGGTTAGACCGATGTCGTCAAAGTCGAGCACTGCCTGAAGTCTGCGCACTTCCGGCTCCAGATCTTGCCGGTAGGTCGTTTCGCTCCAGAAGCTTCCCTCGCGGCCCCCGATGCTGGTATTGTAAACGATAAGGAAACCGATGACGAGGATTCCTATGGAGGTAAGATATGAGATGATCTGCAGCCGACTTTTGGTGAATATTTTTTCGATGCCAACCATAATCAGGACGACAGCGAGAAAGACCACCGCCTCGAACAAAAAGTTGTAATTGATGACATCCAGATTAGCCAGTAGAATCAGAATGCCCAGCTGAATCAGGATAATTCCCCAGCGAAACCTTGCCGGACTCATACCAGTGAACCTCCGTTTTCAGTACCGGGCTGATGGTTGTTGGTTTGCGAAGAGACGGTGCTGTCGGGGGCAGTCTCCCGCCGATTAGTGCGGCCGAGTATAAGAAAAACGCCGGCTGCGATCAGCAAAAGCGGCCAGAAGTATTCCCAGCGGAACCAGTACCAGATATCCTCCAGAAGCAGAAGAAGACCTATTGCGATAAGGATCAGACCCGGTATGTACTTATTCCATGATGACAGCTGTTTCTCTTTTGCCGGTGCAGCTTGAACCCCTGCCTCGGACGGTGCCGGCTTGGGAATAATGATCCAGGCGATAATGTAAGCGACTATCCCGAAACCGTGCGGGATAAGGGCCAGTATGACAGCGATTACCCTGATGAAGACGGGATCCAGATTGAAATATTCGCCAAGTCCACCGCATACACCGGCGATAACCTTGTTGGTTGTCGATCTATACAGCCGTTTTTGCATGACTCCTCCAGTCTATTTTGAAGGCCCGACACTCCTGAGATTTATATACGAAAACAACTAATGAAAGTTGTCGCGTTTCTCACATCCGACTGGCGCTCAGAGACCACCCGATTCGTCAGGTCACTTCGGCCTTACCTGTTCAAGTTGCTGCAGATACCAGGCAGCATGAAGCTTGAACGGAACATCTTCCTGCTTGAGATAATCCTGTAGATACTGAACCGACTGTTCGTACTCGGTTGAGTCTCCGGTGAACCGTGCTACCTGGTAGTGCGCCTCCAGAAGCTGCAGCTGCGGATCCTGGCTGGCTATCTCCGTAGAGAGTGAATCGACCAATGCCTGGCGCTGCTTCTTATCCATCTGGCGTGCTGCCGCCACCTTACGCTTGACAATTTCGGACGTTACCGCCTGGCCTTGTACCACAACCACGGCATGCAGCGAGTCTCGCTGGACCTGCCACTGCTGCAGAACCAATTGGGTGTCAAATGGCTCTTCCTCCTCTGATGCCGGCGCGCTGCCGATAACCTTCGCCGCCCGCTTCATTTCCATGGTGATACCACTGCCCAGTTGATCGGGGGTGTCCTCCACCTCCGTCAGGTATTCCTCGTAGGCGTCCTTTGCGCGAGCTGTATCATGAGCCAACCCAGGCGCCTTAACCCATTCGCCGTCATCCGGTAATTCAATGGAATACGGACGCTCCTTCTTTATAGCCTCTCTGAAAGCCTCGTCAGCCTGATCCCTGTCAACCTGCGGCTCGGCAGGAGCGGCACCTTCTCGGAACCCCTCGCGCGCCGGTGCATATTCGGCCTTCTCGAAATCCATGACCGATTCGTCGGCCTCAATTTCCACAGTGACCTCGTCGCCGACAGCGCCTTCGCGAGGCGGTTCTGTCTCTTTCGACAGAGTTGGGGCCGCATCATAAACCCGGCTCACCTTCTTTTCGTTGGTGGTCTTATCACCGGTAGTAGAGTCCATTACCGGCAGAGCTGTGGTTATTCTCTGAGCAGGTTCTGGTATTCCCTTTTTGACCCTTTCGGAGATCTCTCCCTCGTACAAAGCTACAAAGGCAATAACCGCCACCGATGCCGCGACCGCGGCAAGCTTCCAGCCCAGCCCCTTCCAGGACGATGTTTCGATCTCAACAATCTCGGTAGCCGTCTCCGCTCCGATGGCTGATTCAATTTTCCGAGCCGATTTTTCCCAGTACTCATCGCCAGCCAGCCCCGAATGTTTGTCTACCATGCGCTCAAACTTTTCCAGCTCGGCCAGCAGCTTCTGGCATTCGTCGCACTGCTGCAGATGCTCGGCGATAAGTTGCCGTTCCTCATTTTTCAGCTCGTTGTCGTGGAAAGCCGAGATTCTATCTTTGAAATACGAGTGTTCCATTTTCCTTAAGTCTTAATCTTCAATCAAATCTTTCAAATTCTCCATCAGTAGTTGCCTGGCTCGATACAGCCGGGAGTCGACCGTACCGGGGGGGATTTTCAGGTAGCTGGCAATTTGGGCATAGTCCATCTGCTCAAAATGCCTGAGCACAAACACCGAGCGGAAATTGACAGGCAGTGACAGAACGGCCTGGTAGAAGCGCTTGTTGTTCTCGTGGTTGAGCAGGTTTTCCAGCGGGCCGAGCTCGGCGGCTTTGGGATCGTATCCTTTTTCCTGTAAGATGTCCAGAGACTCCTTTTTCTCTTCCCGGTGAATATGGTTGTAAGCCAGGTTCCTCGCTATAGTGGAAAGCCAGGGGTAAAAGGCGTATTCCGTCCGGAATGTCTTTATATTATCATACGCTTTCACAAAGGCTTCCTGTACAATATCTTCGGTGGCGTCAAAAGAGTTGAGCAGGCCATAGATGTAGCGAAACAGCCGTTTTTGATGAATTCTTATCAGTTGCCCGTAGGCTCTTTTGTCGCCATTCTGGGTCGCCTCAACCAGTTTCCTTTCGGAAACTTCTTCTCCCTTTTTAACTACCGGGGGATTTTGGTTTTCTTCCCGAATAATCTCATCCATTTATGTTTTATTCTCGCCGGCCAGAGTCATTACCAGCATTTCCAGGGTAGTCTCCGGCTTGACCCCCTTGTGGCGCAGCCGCGCGTCGGCAACAGCTATCTCGATAATGATCTCCTCGAGCCGGGCGTTATCGTATTTTTCAGCCTGCGCCCGTAACTTGTGGGCCAAAAAGGCTCTCCGTCCCAGGGGGCTCTTGTTGTTTTTGACCAAATACAACGAGGTAAAATGCTGCTGCATCAGGGCCGTCAGGGTCGCCGGGGAGTTGCCTTCAGCCAGAAGCGAGCGCACCATCTGCAGCACTTTCCGGGTATCACCGGCAACAACCTCATCGGCGAGATCGAATATGCCGAAGACCTCGTACCCAGCCGAAACCGATTTTATGTCGGCAACTTCTATGGTATCACCGGTATTTTTGAAATTGCACAGCTTGGCCAGTTCTGCCTCCATAGCCCCCTTGCTTCCAGCCACCAGTTCGGTCAGCAGCTTCAGTGCTTCGGGGTTGATCGAGAGGCCTTCCTTTTCCAGCCGTGTTTTGATCTGGGCAGCAGTTTCTTGATAGGTGAGCTTACGGAATTCTATCGCTTCGGCGGATTTTGAAACCGAATTGAAAAAGGCGGAGTTCTTCTTGGGGGTTCTGGCGGATGGACTGGAAAAAATGATTATCCGGTTGGGATCAGGCGGCGTCAGTAAGTTCAACACCTGTTGCACTTCCCCGGGACGATAGCTCTGGAAATCGCGCACCACAAATACCTGCTTCTCTCCCAGCATGGGCAGGTTGGACAGCTCGGCCAGCAGGTCGGGTATCCTGGTTCGACGACCATCGATTTTGTACAGATTGGTAGTCAACTGCCGGTCAGGCAGAAACTGCCGGGCCACGAACTTTTCGGCCTCGGCGATCCGAAAATCCTCGCTGCCAAAGAAATAATAGGCCGGTTTGAATCGACCGGCGGAAACATCTTTGAACAATGTGCTGGGGTTCGGCATGAACTCATTATACGCTCATGCCGCAATTAGCGTCAATCAAAAAGCGATTTGAAGACGGGGTTCTCGTCGGGCTTGATCCACTGCAGCGAGAAGCGGTATTTCTTGCGGTACCCCATGGCTTTCTCCATTAGCGGGGTGTACTTCATGGGGGGTTGTTCGCGAAGATTGACCTGGTTGATGATCTTGTGGTTGTTACCAAAGATCTGGTAGGTGTGGTTTGAGAAATACTTCTGGTTGCTGTCGATGAATTCCAGCAGGGCCAGAAGTGAAGCGAAATCATTATGGTCATGATCGATACCATCAAAGGGAGCTTTGAATTTGATGCCCAGCTCCGGGATGGTAAACATGACCACCGCCGATTTATCCAGCTGGTTGTCCTGGGGAAGTTCATATGATCCGAAGTAGCAATCCATACGGGGCTAGAGAGCAAGGCCTATGCCGGGCCACAGACGAAGGCTGTGCTGTTGTCTTTCAATAACTTGCGGGGATGCCAGAGATTGCGGCTGGTTCTGCTCTGCAATCCGGTTCATAAATGTTGATGACAGTATGAAATTGGCCAGCAACCGACGTCTTTCGCTTGGGGCCGAGGCTCATGCCCACCTCCGCGTGCTATCCTGTCTCTGCCTTGAGGTAGCTCGCGTAGAGCCTCTTCCACGCGACCTTTGCGTTCAAATAGAACGGCCGGGGCAAGATTGCGTAATATAAAGCAACTCACTTTGAAAGGTTGATAAATGAAGACACTATTGCTCCGGGCAACCCTGTTATTTCTGGTCACCACAACAACCACCCAATCAGCTGATGTTCTGTTTGACGTAAAGGTTGATTTTCCTGTCGGCGATGGACCTTCGGCGGTATTCGCAGCCGATCTGGATGGCGACGGTCTTGACGATCTGGCAGTAGCCAATCTCTATTCTTCCAGCATCTCTATCTTGCTCTCCAACGGCGACCGAACCTTTACCACGACCAGCTTTGCCTCAACTCCCGAACCATATTCAGTTTGTGCGGCCGATCTTAACGGCGATGGCTTCGACGATCTGGCGGTAGCGGACAGGCAGGCGGTATATGCGGCGGTAATGCTTAATAACGGTGATGGAACCTTTGGAAGTCCGGCCAATTACGTGGCCGGGATTGAGCCCTGGACAGTGGTCGCAGCCGATCTTGATGATGACGGCGACAAAGATCTGGCAGTAGCTAACGGTCAATCCGACGATGTGGCCATCTTGCTCAACGACGGTGATGGAACCTTTGTCAACTCAGGATATTACGCCGCCGGAGACTGGCCTCATTCAGTTTTTGCAGCGGATCTTGACTCAGATAACGATCAGGACCTAATGGTGCCGAACTGGGATTCGCATGATATTTCGGTTATCCTGAACAACGGCGACGGAACATTTGCCGCCCCGGTGAGCTACGCCCCGGTGCATTATGCCGCCGCGGTTTGCGCCGCCGATTTCGATGATGACGGCGACCTGGATATGGCTGCGGTTAGCACTTTTCATAACCGGGCCGCTATTTTCTTCAACGACGGTAACGGTGTGTTCTCTTACCCCATCGAATATATAACCGGGGCGTGGCCTTATTCAGTTGTCGCGGCGGATTTCGATGGCGACCGGGACATTGATGTAGCTACTGCAAATAACAGCGCCCACACTGTTTCAGTCTTGCCAAACAACGGCGACGGGACTTTTGCGAGCGTGGTAGATTTTGAGACAGGGAATGATCCCTTCAAAATTACCTATGGTGATTTTGACGGCGACGGTGATTACGATTTGGCCACGGCGAATTTCGAGGCCGACAGTGTCTCGGTCTTCTTCAACCTGAGCGATATCCCGATTACCTGCTGCCGGAATGCCGGCGACGTTAATCACGACGGTCAGGTTGACCTGCTGGATTTCCAGTTTCTGCGCGACTACCTCCACCAGGACGGACCGGAGCCGCCATGTTTTGAGGAGGCTGACGTCGATTTCGTTGGGGAGATAACCAGCGGGGATATGTCATGCCTGGCGCGGTACTTCTTTTCTAAAGGAAACCCCTGCGATCCGGGTGGGTGTCCGTAGATATTCAACTCAGCTCTTCGTACATTTTGATGGCGAAGCGGTCGGTCATGCCAGCAACGTAGTCGGCGATGACGATTTCCTTATCCTCGGTAAGAAGCATTTCCTGAAAACGGACCGGCATAAGGGTCGGGTCACTTTTCAGCTTTCCGAAAATGGCTTCGAGAATCTTGCGCGCCCATTCAGACATCCCCACCAGGTTGGCGTGTTTATACAGGCGCTGATTGAGAAAATCCTTCAATTCCGTCACTATGCCGTGGGTCGATTCAGAGTATGCGCATATTCTGTCCGAAGCATGGCGGACATCATCAATACTGGCAACGCTATTGGCTTCAATACGCCGCTGTGTTTCGGCAGCAACATCGGTGACCATCAGGTCAAGAATCCTGCGGGCCAGGGCGTAGCGACCTCTATCATCGACAATCTTAGCGTCTCGACCAGATTGCCCGGGTCGCAGGATCTCGAAAAACGACGTACTCTTCAACTCTTCAGGAGTGAGCAGCCCCGAGGAAAGACCATCGTCAATATCGTGAGCGTTGTAGGCGATCTCGTCGGCGATATCCACCAGCGAAGCCTCCAGGGTGGGTCTTTCGCCCGGATTGAACTCATCGAGCTTGATTTCAACTTTGGTCTCGTGTTTTACTATCCCCTCACGCACCTCGTAGGTCAGGTTGAGGCCGGGATGTTCATCGTAACGCTGTTCCAGGATATCGACCACCCGCAGTGACTGGCGGTTGTGGTTAAAGCCGCCGTTGTTCGAGAGCAGGTCATTCAGGACATCCTCGCCCGAATGGCCAAAGGGGGTGTGGCCAAGGTCGTGAACCAGGGCAATTGCCTCGGCCAAATCTTCATTCAAACGCAGGATTCGGGCCAGGGTGCGGCTGATCTGGGCAACCTCGATAGTGTGCGTCAGGCGGGTGCGGTAGTGGTCGCGTTCATGAGGGATAAAAACCTGGGTTTTGTACTCCATGCGTCGGAAGGCGGAAGAATGGATAATCCGGTCACGGTCGCGCTGGTACGCGGTCCGGAGAGGATGTTCTTTTAGAGGATAAGCCCGTCCCCGCGACTGCGAAGACAGGGCGGCATATGGGGCCAGTATTTCCCTCTCGCGCTGTTCAATATCCTCTCTGGTGAGATTGTTCATCTTCTCCCGAACCTGTCTTGCCCAACATGAATCCGACCGACAGGATATGCGTGAATCCCAGGGTCGGGTGGTACGATGTTGCGTAGGTAATTAAACTCCTTTTATATATTAATTCAAGTCCGCCGCCATATATAAAAGGAGAGGTAGACAGGCCCCAGAAAACGGATGCCAGCGGCGATATATCTATTTTCTGCCCGACGCCGAAGGTGGGTCTCTCACGTTTCTGGAAAGTCACCTTGCCGGTGACGGAATAAGAACCCGGTCCAACCAGTTCGGTGTAGAGAGAATATCCGGGTTTTATTCGCTCGCTGTTGTCGTGTAGCCTGGGCCAGTTCAGGTTCTCAGCGACGGCTGCAACCAACACTTTCTCATAACGACACGATAGACCCAGACCTAAGCCGAATGCGGAGAGATTTTCGTAATGGCCACCAAAGTCAATCTCCATGATGGACGCAGTAGCCCCGGCGGTAAAAGAATGAAATGTGAAAGCCGTGGCAACACGAGCGAGCCGCTCGGCGTATAGATCTCCATCACCGAACTGAGTAGCACCGACCGCATAAGTGAACCGGTTCAGGCAAAAGGCGGCTGCAATGTAACCCTGGTCGAAGTCCTTTAATTCGAATCGTCGCATCACGCCAAGTTCAACTCGTCCCTGTTTGTTGTTCAAAGAGCTGGAGGGCACAATCAGCATAGCCGAAGGGGATGGGTCGGACAGTACAACAGTTTGCCCCAGACCAGTCCCACGGGTGGTTGCAAACTCGAAGGCCCGGGTGATCGGAGAAAACAGCAAGATTGGAAGAAGCGTGGTAACGAAGGATCTTGTCACCGCCTACCTCGCCACTATGATCGGCTTTTTGACGGACTGTACCCCGGCCGCGTCGACATAAAGTATATAGATACCGACCGGCAAACGATTGCCGGCATCGGAAAGGCCGTCCCATTCCAGAGACGGGGTTAGAAATTGATTGTGCTCATAGAAAGTGCGAACGGCCCTCCCCTGCCGGTCAAAAATTTTGGCAGTATAGTCATCTGCCGCGGGCGCAGAGATTGTTATCGTTGCATAGTCCTCGAAGCCGTCACCATCGGGCGAGACGTACGGAGGGTCGACTGTGACATTTAACGCTGACACTCCCTGAGTGATAACAACTTCGTTTCTGTCTCCCGGGCTTCCTCCCGGGTCTGCGGATCGTCCCCAGTCGCCGGTAAAACTCGATTCTTCCTGACGACACCAGGTGTAATTTCCTTCAAAACTGATACTATACTCGAACCGGTCGGCCTCTATGCCGAATCGGTCAACCAACCGTACCATATCGCCGTCGTTGTTGAGTGATGCCCAACTGCCCGGCTGGACGCACCGTCCGGAAAAGGCAGGATAATAGGCCAGAAACTCCAGCGAATCCTGAGCAATAATGATGTAGCCGTCCGGCTGCATGAGAATGGATTCGGATGAAATTGGATTAAGCCGGAGAGCGTCACCAACAAACCATGCGGACAAATCAAGCGTCAGGTCGGTGCGGCTCTTCAACTCGATCCACTCCGTACTCAGATCGTCCTGAGGGTTAGCCATCACTTCCGACAGCACCACCGGAGGGTAATCCCGTCCGACCGCCATGAACCCCAGTGCATTGTTACGATCGCGATCATCTTCGGAGAGTTTAGCTATCAAAGGATAATACAGGCCATCGAACTCGTACCATCGGTGGAGTTCGATGGTGTCGCCGGAACCGATTGGCTCCAGTGTGAGCACATCGAGGGTGTCGGCCGGGACTGGGACGGTATCTACAAGATACAGCCTGCTAAATCCCACGAGTTCGAGACCAACATTGCAGATTTCGAACGTAAGGGAGGTGGCGGCATCGTCTGCCGCGACGGTGATGTTCGTCAGGGCCAGGTCATTCTCCGCGGGGGTTACCGAGTTCAGAATGCCAGGGGTGGAGCCGGCCAGGTCAATTGACTGGACAACGCTGTCGCTGCCGGGGCTGACTCGTTCCCAGGAGCAGCCGTCGAGGCCGCCTGTGATCCAGGTTAACGAAGAAACAGCTGTGCTACCCCCCAGCAACTCCACACAGCCTGCATCGTTAGCGAGGGACATGACGACCTCGAACGGCGTTTGAATAGACTCTTCATAGGGCGTGTCACCCCAGACCCCGGAACTGTCACCCCAGATTGATTCAAAGCCGGGTGAGGTACTGGTGGCGAATAGACGCCGGCAAATAATGTAGTATTCCCCGTCGGAGAGATTGACTTCAGATGGCAGTTCGATCAGGTTGTCACCGACCCGGAGAGAGAAATCTTGCAGGTTGACCGGCTGACCATCGTTGTAAAGCTCAATCCACTCTAATCCGGTAACCGAACCCGGCTCATTTGCCAGCACTTCGTTGACGACCGGTTGGGCCTGACCTGCCGATGCCATAAACAAGCTTCCCAGGATCAGGACCAGTACCGGCGCGCTCAAAACCGCCACGACAGTTCGAGCGACAGAACCGTCTG
>CP070756.1:101690-105406 GCA_020348905.1 Candidatus Zixiibacteriota bacterium | reverse complement strand
TACTTCATCAACACCATCTTACCTGATGCTGTGAAGTCACCAGCCGTCAGACGGTAGACGTAGATGCCCGAAGACAAGCCCGAAGCATCGAAGGTTACGTCGTGGACACCGGCATCACGGTAACCATCGACCAGGGTGGTTACCAGGCGACCGCTGACATCGTAAACCGCAAGGTTGACATTGCTGTACAACGGCAGCGAGTAGCTGATGTTGGTCGTCGGATTGAAGGGATTCGGGTAAGCCTCGCCGATGCTGTATGCATCAGGAACAGCTTCAAGACCCGCTTCGACGAGAGCATCTTCCCAGGATTCACCCGAGTTGATGCACCAGAAGTCACCAATGGTGTGTCCAATGCCATCCGGAGCCGTGACTTCGAAGGTTGTCACGTCGGTAGCGGTATAACCTGTCGCCACCACTTCGATGTTACCTTCGATGGTGTAGGTGCCTAATGGGGCAACCAATGGTGGAATGAGTAAGTCGCGATCACGATCCGAGCTGAAGTTTCCGGGCATAGTGAAGTTGTTGAGAGGACCCATGATCGTGCTGTAGTAGGAACCGTTCGGCAGATAGAGGTCCGCCCAGATGTCCACGATGTTCGTGGTCGGCTCGTTATTTCCACCGGCAATGTTCCAGACGACCGTGCCACCCGCGCTCTGGGAGACGGGTGAACCGCTGACTGTAGTCAGATCGACCCAGACCGGACCGGCAGCACCGACAGTGAATACTGCACGGTTGAACCAGTCGTAGTCAGAAGGAGTCGGCGAAGCACCACCTATAATCATGTGGCCTGTGTCGTGCTCGCGGTCCCAACCCATAGGTTGTGGAAATCCTGATGCGTCAGTGATTTCGTACCATACCCAGAAGTCATCCAGGAATCCTTGAAGTTCCGCGATTCCTGAAATATCGGTTTGATGCCAGGCTGGGTATGTTGTGGTTACGTTCTCAAGGAAACTGGTGATCTCAGGGCCTGGAGCAGTCGGTGTACCACCCTCATAGATGTGAATTGTGCACGTGCCGGGTGTGTAGAAGAAGGCCTTCAACATATCACCATTCATGAGATCGGTGACACCATCCGCTCCTGGAGTATAACGAACCCATGGACCGTTACCAGGATTGAAGGTAAAGTAGTAGAATTGGGGTAGATAATCGTACTGGCGGTTGTCGTAACCGAATTCAAGAACGTCAGCTGGTGTGACTTCGACGACGCCTGCATAACTGGTATCGTTGCTCAGGTCTTCATCGCCTGACAACAGTGTGTAGCCGTCGTAGATGTAAGAACCGACGGCTGGCATTGTCCAACTCCACGTTTTCAGTTCCATAGCACCTGAAGGGAGTGGGTTCCAGGGAATCAGCGGAACGAAAACTCCATTGACTCGATAGAAAGCCGGGACCATGGTCTGATTGGCCAAACCGTAATTATGCACTTCCATTGTGCAAGTTTTGTCCGTGAAGTACATAGAAGTCGGCATGGGGACGTGTAGCCGCTCGGTACCAACGTCGTTGGTGTTGAGATCCTCAGTGTAAATTTCCACGTCGTCGATGTAGAGTCCGTCGCCGACACCGCCGTTGTCATCAAAGTCGGTGATGACGCGCCAGCGCAGTTTAATATCCTGACCGGCCCACGCGGAGAGGTTCATGTCGACGTTTCCATTGTAGGGCATGCCGGGCAGGTATTCTTCCCAGCCAATGTTGGCACCGCCGGGGCGGTTGTCGTCGCCATAGTCGTAGAAGACTTCTTGCCACACAACACCATCAGTGCTGAGTTCGACGTGATAGTAATCTTCCAGTGAGTTATTGCCGTCACCGTCCCAGTCGAGCAGGTTGCACCACAGCCAGAACTTGAACCGGAGGTTCTCACCGGCGGGTAGGCTGATCCAGGGGCTCTCCAGCGCATCGGACAGGTTGTAGTGTCCAGCGTGGTCGCACAGCATAGCATGCGTGGGGCTTACCGGAGCGTAGGAGGCGTCCTGTAAAACCCAATAATCACCCGTGGCGCTGGCATTTGTCGGCGTGAATTCAGCCGGGAAGGGAGGATTGTCGCAGTCGTTCGTCAGCATGTTACCGCCGTCTTCGTCGATCGATACGTTATCGATGAAGTATCCCAGTAATAAAGGATCGTCGATAGTGCAGTAAGCCGGATCGCTGGCGAAAGCCCAGCGAATCATGACGTCAGGTTGTCCAACCAGTGGGGAGAGGTCGAAAGATGCATCGACCCAACCGCCGGTTTGACCGCCCCAGCCGGGAATTCCAGGACCCATGCCCCACTCAACACCGAAGGCGTAGGAGTTGGAAATGTTGTAAGCAGGGAAAGTCGGTGTAATGACGGTCCAGTTCGTACCACCATCAATGGATACCCATACATTGCCAGTATCCCAGCCGTCATACGGGGGGGGTTCGCCACCGGGAATTTCAAGTTCGTATCTCAACTTGAAGGTTAACACAGGATTGCTGACGCCGACGAAGTTCAGAGACGGGGTCATGAGGTACTGCAACCAGTGGTTATCATAACCATTCAATGCTGGTTCTCCGCACCACCAGGATTCGCCCGCATAGGCGTTCCAGGTGTCCTGATGCCACTTGTTACCGGCGTCTCCGGCATCATAAGACGTCCAGCCACTCATGCCTGCCTCGAAATCATAGAAATAGACGGTATAATCCGATGGGCCACTGTTGGCTGGTTTTGGGGGAACCAGTTCATTCGCGATCGTGGTGACACTGAAGTTTGACGTTGTTGGTGCCGTCGCGTTCGCTCCAACCTGTAATCCAAATACCAAGGCTACAGATAGGAAAATCCATACCATTTTTCGCATTTTTGCGCTCCTCTTTTTGTTGGTTATTAGTGGATTTGTGTAGATCTTAAAAGGCAATTCTAAAGCCCTCACAATTGTCCGGAGAGGTCATATTACCTGCCGGCAATCGGTTTGATAATTTTTAAAATTTGTGCTATCTATTAATATAATAAATTTATATCGCTTTGTCAAGCACTATTTTTTACCTAGATCAGTTTTTTTAATCTAAGCTATGATCTGGGTTAATTTTTCTTACTTTATTCAGGCGGTTTCAGAAGATTATCCGCTGATAACATCTCTCGTCATACGCCAAATCCCATATATGCTCAACAACCAGGATATCGTTCAGTGCTTCTCTCGATTTGACGGATCGACTGGAGGTGCGAACGGGTTCTGAAGTTATAATAATTTATAATAGACCTGCTGTAAAATCAAGTGCAAAAATTTGCACTATTGCGCAAGAAGCAAAAATATGAGGACTCTGTGTAGATAGAACATCATCCCCTATGAGGTAATCATCTTCCGTTGGCAACGATTTACTATTTCAGCAGCACCAACTTCCCCGACTCGATGATATCACCTGCATTTATACGGTAGAAGTAGATGCCTGAAGTTATTTCGGAAGCATCGAAAGTGACCTCTTGAAACCCTGCGAACCGGTAACCATTGATTAATCGGGTAACCTGTCGGCCGAAGACGTCGTAGAACGCGCCGCCATCATAGCGAGGGATGTTCAGGACGAACTTCTCGTAGAGTTCCTCCTGCCACTGCTTGGCGATGCTCTTCGGCACGAGGATCAGGCAGCGCTTGACACGCTCGGATATGACCAGCTGCCGGATTGCGAGTCCCGCATCAATGGTCTTTCCGAGGCCGACCTCGTCGCAGAGCATGAACCGTTCGGGGAATCGCTCGACGATCTTCTCGACG
>CP070756.1:80601-101590 GCA_020348905.1 Candidatus Zixiibacteriota bacterium | reverse complement strand
CGTTCACATCCCAGGTCAGTCCATAATTATTTGTCATTAGCCCTCCGGTAGTAACATTATCAAAATTCAGTACAGTAACTGAATCGAAGATTGGATTATTACCTCCGCCACCGTTGTCGCCACCGTCATCATTGTTGTAAATATAATATTTGTTTTCTTCTACTGTACAACTTGCGATAACCAAGAGTAATGACAGCAGTATAATTAGTATAAGTTTATACATGGAACCTCCTGCGTATGTGCCTGGACTTTATCGGGGTGAGAGGATTTGAACCTCCGACATCTTGCTCCCAAAGCAAGCGCGCTGCCAGACTGCGCCACACCCCGATTTTCGGCCTCAAAAATACCGCTATTAAAAATATCTGTCAAGACCATTGTCGGTAACTGAGCTATCGACCTGTTGCTTATTGCGTCCTGACCACGGAATGTTGCTTGCCAAAAGCCGAATATCAATTAAATTCCATTGATTATGTCTAAGACAAATCTTCTGGGATATACACCTCAACAGCTCGAAAACCTGATGCTGTCACTGGGAGAAAGAGCTTACCACGGCCGACAGTTGTTCAAATGGCTATATAAACAGCGACAGTACGATTTCAGCCTTATAACCGACCTTTCAAAAGATCTTCGTAATCGCCTCCAGCGAGAATACGATTTCGAAGGCCTATCGCTGCAGCGCGAGGACCTGTCGGTCGATGGCACCCGGAAATTCCTGTTCCGGCTCGACGACGGATTGCCGTTAGAGACGGTGCTCATTCCTGACGAAGCGGGCCGCCAGACGGTTTGCGTTTCATCGCAGGTGGGCTGCGTCCTGGGATGCCATTTCTGTGCCACCGGGGGAATGGGTCAGGGCCGAAACCTTACGGCAGGCGAGATCGTGGGCCAGTTAATCTACTTACGCGATCGGTATGGTGACGGTGCTTTTACCAATATCGTCATGATGGGCATGGGCGAGCCGTTGCTGAATCTCGACAATGTTGTTCAAGCCCTGAGCATCATCAGCGCCGGTGATGGGCTGTCGGTAAGTGCCAAGAAGGTCACTGTTTCGACCGCCGGGATCGTGCCCGGCATAAAACAACTGGCGGACTTGAAACTAAAGGTGAGGTTGGCGGTATCACTTAATGCAGCCTTGCAGGAAAAACGCCTTCAGATTATGCCAATCGCGAGGAAATACCCTTTGGATAGATTAGTTGAAGCCCTCAAGTACTATACTGATAAAACGAAGTTCAGGGTAACCTTTGAATACATCTTATTCGAAGGTTTCAACGATACCATTGAGGATGTCATGGCCATCAGCCGTCTGATCCGGGGGATCCCCTGCAAAATCAACCTGCTGGCATATAATCCGGTCGGGGGACTGGACTTTGACCGGCCCGGTGACGATACTGTGGACTGGTTTGCCAAGCAACTTTACCCGCGGGCTCCCGCCGTGACGGTGCGCAAGAGCCGGGGGATAGACATTGGTGCCGCCTGCGGTCAACTGGCGGCGATAAGTGATAAGGAGTGAACACCATGCGCGCTTTTATTGGCTTGATTGTTTTGTGCTGGTTTCTAAGCGGTGCCATTGCGGCCTACGCCCAGTTGCCCGAGATAGAGGTTTCCGAACTAACCCTTCCTGATACCTGGCGATGGGGCAACCAGACTCTGGGGGTTACGGTGACCAACAACAGTGAAGATATTAAGTTTGTGGTCATAAAGACCAGGCTCGAATTCATCGATGCACCGCGGCCCAGCAGGCGGGAAACCAGCACCTCTCCGTATCTCGAGCCAGGGCAGACAGTAACTTTGCGGCCCATTATTAACGTCCCCGGGAACTACGGCAACGCCGTTGCCAGGATGATGATGTATGATGTAGTGGACACCCTGGATGCGATTTCTGCCGGCGCTCAGTTCTTTGATACTACCTTTAGCCTGGCAATACAGATGCCTCCATCGGCCGGCGATTGGGCAGACCGGGCCATAACCCTTTCTCCCCGGGTCGAGCAACATCCTTACTTTGATGACCAGTATACCCGGATCCTGCTTCAACTCGTTAGTGAAGGCAAATCGGAAGAGGATGTGGCCGCCATTACCGGGGCCCAGCCCGTCCATGTCTTAGCCAGCTTCAGACGGATGCGCCGACACGGGTACTTCATACGCGACACCGTTACCAAAAGTCACAGACTTACCTTTCCGATCGTAAGTGAGCCGCAGGCCGAGCAGGCCGCCCAATTGACCGATCGATCGGCACAACAGCTGGCGGAACTTATCGCCGCCAACTTCCAACATTATGTCACTCTCCGTGACAGTTTAATCCAGGCCGGGGTCGTTACCGCCGATCCCGACAATGTTCTGGGCAGCGCCCGTATCCTTTATCGCCCGTATGCTATTATATCAACCTTGCTTCTGTGGCACGACCTGGGCGGCAGGTTTGTATCAGGGGGGGGAACGCTGATGCCCTTTGAGAACACCGATATCTGCAACGCCAACAACCCAGAGTATACTTATGCCGCGCCTGAAGGTGAGCGGTACAACGGCCATCATTTCTACGCCTTTCTCACCAGTGGAAGCTCTTATACCATCGAATGGTCGGATCGCATGCCTGAGATCAGGTGCAGTGGCAACTTTCCGGCAAAGCCGGGCAGCCGGACTCCGGCGCGCTGGACCAAGAGTCCTACCGATCAACCCGAATTCTACTGTTTGGACACGGTCGTTACCCGGCCGGTGTTAGACCGGCTTGCTCAAGGAACCGATGACGTCTTACAGGCGGCACTGGCCGATTTGAAAGCCCTGGTGGGGACTGATATACAGCCGGAGCCGTCGGTGGGCCACAAGTACTACTACTGGAACCTGATTGCCAGTAAGACGCTTGATATTCTCACGGAACAGAACGCCATTGGTGATCGCGGACTGGGTTACTTTTCGATGGTCCCTCTGGGAGGACAATAAACTTATGAGGAAGGTTCTATTGCTGACGGCGGCGGCCCTTCTGGCATGGCAGGGTTGCGCGGAGAGAAGCCCCAAGAGGGATCAGATTCCCTTGTTGCGCGAGAACATCCTGAAACTTCAGAATGCCGTCAAAGATCACAGCCGGGCAGCGATAGATTCTCTGTTGTCGGTCAAGATCATCTCCAAAAACCAGGGGTCCGATTCTCTGCTGAACTACGTCTACGGAGCGCAGGGACAATTCCCTTTCGAGCGATTCGGTAACTGCAGCATAATCTACACTTCTGACAAGGCGCGAATAGAGTGTTTTATAATGGATTCAACCGGTCAGACCGACCGGCCGCTGACGTTCTTCCTGGCGCGCGAACATGACCTGTGGTTGTTTACCAGCTTTGAACCGGGTGTAAGCGAATCTGACACCGCTAAATGATACCGCGGGTCGGCCCTGCAGAAGCATAAAAAAGGACGCTCCACGCGGGAGCGCCCTTCTCAATATTATACTGTTTCACGAAGCGGCTAAAGTTCAGCCTTCTTCTGTCCCTTGGCCAGCAGTTCACCGTACCGGTCGGGGGTAGTCAGAACCTCCAGAGCTTTAAGGACAGCCTTATCCTTCTTCAATACGATCTGCTCGTAAACGCCGCGTTCGCCGGCGATCGAGGCAACGATCTCGCGTTTGATGGTACGCGTGATATAATCGATTGATTCATCAAAGTCGTCCTGCTTCTCCTGCTCGACCAGATCCCGCATACGATCGATGTTTTCCCTGAAAAGTTCTTCCTGACCTTCATCCTTAACCTCGTCTTCCAGTTTGCGCAAAGCTATTTGAAGCGAGGTCTGGTAGTCGAACTCTTTCTCCGCGATGAAGGCTCTAAACTGCTCCAGGATGTCATCGGTGATTTCCACATTGGGCGTGACATCAGGATGCTCGGAAACATACTTGACCGCAAAATCAAAGAAGAGGGACTTGCGTTCAAGATTAATCTCGATGGGCTTCCAGAGGTCGCGTTCAACTTCGATGTCGGGGACAATTCCGCCGCCACCGTAAACGACACGTCCGCCGTTGGTGTAGTATATTTCCTTTTCGACCACGGTTATACTGTCGGAGTCGGCGGCCTCATCGTCGACCTGGCTGTCATCGTCTTCGGCCGATGAGCGAAGCGGGTGGGGAGCTGTTCCCTTTTGCTGCTTATCCGGCTTCTGTATGCACCTGCCGGATGGGACGTAATACTTGGCCGTGGTCAACTTCAACGCCATCGAACCGTCGCTGGAGATATTGAATATCTGCTGAACCAACCCCTTACCGTAGGTATTGGAACCCATGATCAGGCCCCGGTCCCAATCCTGAATCGCTCCCGCCACAATCTCTGATGCGGACGCGGTGCCTTCATCGACCAGAATTATGAGTGGCTTCCCACCGGAGAATATCGGATCGCGATCCGAATAATAATGGCGTTCGCTGTTGTCGAGTCGCCCCTTGGTGTAAACCACTTCGCGACCCTTGTCCAGAAACAGTTCAGCTGTTTCCTTGGCCTGGTCGAGAAGGCCGCCGCCGTTGCCGCGCAGGTCGAATATCAGGGCCGAGACGTTCTGGTCGTTAAGTGAGCTTATGGCTTCACGAAGCTCATGGCTGGTTTCTTCGGCAAAACGCGAAAGCCGGACGTAACCGATATTCGTCTCCGGTACCACGCCGTAATAGTTGACTGATTTGAGTTCGATAACGGCTCGTTCGATCTCGAACTCGAGCAGGTCCTTGATACCGGCCCGCTGAATCGTCAGAACCACCGACGTTCCCGCTTTGCCGCGCATTAATTTCGAAGCATCGGATGAACTCATGTTGAGCGTGGATTCGCCGTCGATCTCAAAAATAACATCCCCGGCACGCAACCCTTTTCGGTAAGCCGGAGTGCCTTCAATGGGGGTAATGATAACGATGCGGTTATCACGACCGTCAATCTGCATACCCAATCCCTCGTACTTGCCGTGCGTGGATTCCATCAGGGCGTCATACGATGACTTTTCCATCAGGACCGAAAAACGGTCCAGGTCTTCGAGCATGCCGACGATACCGGCCTTGATGATCTCCTTGGTGTCAACCTCTTCCATGTACTGATTGCGGATATTGAAGGCGGTCTGTGTCAGCTTCTTCACGTCGCTCAAGAATGTGTCGCGGCTGGGTTTCTCCGTTTCCTTTGGCAGAGATACTTCATCCACGTTGATGTGGACGGTATCGGCCCAGAGGACCGGCTCGACATCGGCGGTTGTTTGAACGGCCTCGCCCGAACCCACAAACCATATCAGGCCCAGCGCAAATACCGTTATTCCGAAAAGCTGTACAGTGTATCGAACCATGAAGTCCTCCGTTTATGCTAAAAAAATCCTCTTTGCAAAGTAACTATCTACAATTCAATGTCAAGCACATCTCAACCGGCGCTAAATCGCATCCTATTGAAAATTATACGCTTACAGTCTTGTTCTGTTGCAAATATATTGCCGACCACGACTCCTTTATATTAACCTTCTGAATCCATTGCGCTTATAGTTCGCTTGCCGATCAGGTCACGTTTAGCAATGTCTGCTTTTTCGTGCTTAATGTGAATCCTGTTTCAGCTTGCTTTAACCTCACCGCTTAACAATAATATCTACATTATTAAACGTCGGGATATGCCAAATGTTCAAACGGTGCACAATCAGGGGAGGGTGGCTCGGTGACCGATAAGACGGTTCGCTTCGCCTCCATGCTGTTGAACCTGACCCTGCCCGGACTCGGGCACATCTTCTGCCGTGAGTACCTTTTCGGCGTCTTCATCTTTCTCATTATGCTTATCGCCGCGATTCTGTTTTTTGTTTCCTTTTTTCTATCGTTGTCGTTTTGGCCGAAGGCAGCCTTGCTGGCCTTACCGGCCCTATTTTATGTATTTACTTTTGTGGATCTTAATCGAGTTGTACGGCTCAAAGGCGACGGCGGCAGGCGCGGCCTGAGAGCCTTTTCGATATTCCTGGCAGTCGGCGTGGCTTTTCAGCTTCTGGTACCGCTGGCTCCGGGCAATTTCCTGTTTCGCAATCGACCGGAAGTATTCGTTCTTGAGGACAACAGCCTCAGCCCTTTGTATTCAGAGGGCAATGTGATGAAGGCCAGCCGGCTGGCGTATGCCGTGAACATTTTCTTCCTCAATAAACCTGTCTATCACACCATACCGTCGCGGTACGAATTGGTTCGCTTCTTAAACGGGACCGGTCGGATGAAGAACGGAGTCGTTATCGGACTGCCCAACGAGCAGGTGCAGATGGTTGACGGAGTGCTAATCGTGAACGGCTTGCCGATAGTCGAGGAGGCTTACTCGCAGCTGGTACTCACCGGCGATTGTCCTTTGACTTCCGTTGATGGTTACTCTATCTTGGTAGCTACTCTGCATCTGGGAAGGGTGGACGTGGCGTATATGGTGGCCTTTCAGGATGTAGTGGGCAGGATTGACAGGCTTTTTTGATGGCGATACGGAACATAATTTTTGATTTCGATGGCACCCTGATCGACTCTTCCGACGGCGTGGTGGAGGCTGTCAACTACTCGCTGCGACAGGTCGACGAACCGGAACAGCCACCTGAAGTCATCAAGCGGTTCATAGGCTATCCGCTCAGCCAGATGTATCCGACGTTTTCAAGCCACCCGGTCTCTGAACTGTACCGGCTGTTTCAGCAGAAGGCGGCGCAAACGGTCGTCGCTTCGGCCGAGGCCCTCCCCGGTGTGGAAAACGTTCTGAACCGGCTTCACGACGAGGGGTATCGGCTCGGTATCGCCTCCACCAAGATACGCGTACACATTGATGGGATTGTGGAGAAACTCGGTTGGACAGGACTTATCGCGGCTTATACAGGCGGTGACGAGGTTGAGAGGGTGAAGCCGGACCCGGAAATCCTCAAATTGACACTCTCACGGCTGGATGGGGTTGCTGGCGAAACTCTGGTTGTAGGAGATACCATCAACGACGTGCTGGCGGCCCGTGCCATGTCTATGCGCGTCGCAGCCGTTGAATCACCCTACGGTGGACGGCAGAAGTTGCTGGAAGCAAACCCGGATTTCTTTGTGGAGTCAATCAGCGAATTGTCGGCGCTGCTTAAGGAGATCAACCGCAGGGCATCATGAAAGAAATTCACCTCCACACCTTTAACACCGGGTTCGGGACCATACGCACGGCTGCTACTGACCGTGGTCTGGCTCTGCTGGTACTCCCGGGTGTTTCTCGAGACCGGTTCGAGAAGCTGGTAGCCGGTTACTATGTTGATCACGATATCTCTGAGGCGAATACCGCCAATCTTGTCGCCGCAAAACAAATCACGGAGTATCTAAATGGCGATAGACGGAGTTTTCGTTTGAAGTTGGATATTCAGGGTACGCCCTTTCAAATCAAAACCCTCCAGCAGGTGGCACGGATCCCCTATGGTAAGACAATGACCTATGGTCAGGTTGCCGCGGCTGTCGGTCACCCCGGAGCCGCCCGCGCGGTGGGAAGCGCTAATGCCCGGAATCGTCTGCCGCTTGTAATTCCATGTCACCGGGTGGTGGCATCAAACGGTATCGGCGGCTATGGCGGGGGCAAGGTGATGAAGCGAAAGCTGCTCTTGATGGAGAGGGCACTCTGAGAAACGTAAATTTGACTTTTATTGGTTGAACATATCTTTCAGAAAATGGAGGCGAGCTGATGGACCCTCGTGTGGTTAAGCTGGCGAAAGTACTGCTACATTATTCACTGAGGCTGAAAAAGGGGCAGATTTTGAGAATCCGGGGCGAGGTGGTCGCTTTGCCGCTCATAAAGGCTGCCTTTGCCGAAGCTGTCAAAACAGGTGCCCATCCGACAGCACAGTTTATCATTCCCGATAACGAAGAAGTCTTCTTTAAGCATGCTTCTGATGACCAACTCAAATTTATCTCGCCCATTGCCAGGGCCGAGGTTAACAAGACCGATGCCTTTCTTCACATCTGGGGAAGTGAAAATACACGATATCTGTCCAACGTCGATTCCGTGCGCCAGTCCCGGTTTTATCGGTATCAGAGTCCTCTAAAACGCCGTTTCTTCCAGCGCGCGGCAAAAAAGGAGTTGAGGTGGGTGGGAACACAATTTCCGACGCTGGCCGACGCACAGGATGCGGACATGTCGCTTTCAAGCTATGAGGATTTCGTCTATCGGGCGGGTCATATTCATACCGCCGATCCAATCAAACACTGGAAAAAGGTGTTCAAAGAGCAGCAGCGTCTGGTAAAGATCCTCAACCGGGTTAACCGCCTGCACATCCAGGCGCCCGATACCGACCTCAAGCTTCGCGTCAAAGGCCGGAAGTGGGTCAACTGCGCCGGCACCGAGAACTTTCCCGACGGCGAGATCTTTACTTCGCCGATCGAAGACTCGGCCGAGGGGGTCATTAGATACACTTATCCGGCAGTATACGCTGGCCGCGAAGTGCACGACGTACGACTGGAGTTCAA
Organism: Candidatus Zixiibacteriota bacterium; assembly: GCA_020348905.1. Classification (GTDB taxonomy): domain Bacteria; phylum Zixibacteria; class MSB-5A5; order GN15; family FEB-12. Next base: position 93,186 of record CP070756.1, on the reverse strand, counting down.
AAAGGGCAAGGTTGTCTCAGAGACGGCGGCCAAGAACCAGCGCTATCTAACCGACATGCTGAACATGGATAAAGGCTCCCGATATCTCGGTGAGGTCGCCATTGGCACCAACTACGAAATCAAGCGATTCTCTCGAAACACGCTCTTCGACGAGAAGATCGGCGGCACTTGTCACCTGGCGGTGGGCGAAGGCTTTTCCGAATCGGGAGGCAGAAACAGGAGCGGGCTTCACTGGGATATGGTCTGTGACCTGGTGAAGGATTCTGAAATCCGAGCCGACGGCAAAGTCATTTACCGTAACGGGCGATTTAAGATATAGCCGGGTCGACACCATCGAAAAAGGCGTGAGATAGGTTTTCCGGTCGCACCGACCGGTACGACCACAGGCTTAATTCGGTCCTTATCCTTTGACCCTGACCGAGTTACGCCCATCGTCCATAACCCCGGTGGTGTAGTTAGCTGCCCACAGGTATGGTATTCTCCCCATACATTCGCTGTCGCGACGGGAACGAAGTATTAGTCATATTGTCCTGTATCCGACTTGAACGCTATGCGTAAGTTGTTATGGTGTATAAAAGTCGTGCTGCCCTGGCTTGTGTCATACTTATTTTATCGATTACGGTATGTGATGTGCTTTGCTCAGTATTGAAATGAGAATATCCCGCTAAAAGAATGGCGGACAACAAAAAAACGCGGCGGCCGTTTCGCGCCGCAGGTATCAAGCGGGGAAGTTGAAACTTCAATAAATGGATGGTGATAGCGATGAGAAAGTCAATTCTGTCTAACCGTGGCATAACCATGATCGAGATGATCATAGGTGTTGTGATTGTCGGCATAGCCGCTGCGATGGCGGTACCGAGATTTCAGAACGCCGTTGAACGGATGCAGTTTCGCTCCGCCAACCGAGATATCGTTTCGGCCCTCCGGATGGCTCGCTCGCAAGCTATATCGCAGCATAGTGCTTTTGGTATCTTCTTTGATTATGGCGCTCTGACCATGACCTTCTTTGAAAAGAAGGGATTAGATATGGACTCCTTCGAACCGGCGTGGGATGACGTCATAAGCGTCGATACCCTTGGTGGCGTTGACGGTAAATTCCTTGATTACATTGTCACGTCTCTGGACGACAGTTTCACCGAGAGCGCGATTGTCTTTGAATCCGATGGCTCAGCGACAGCCGGGGGAGACATCTACACGATTGAGTTAACCGACGCTATGGTCGGTGTAGCTCATATCAACGTCCTGCCCTCGACCGGCCGCGTAACCCTCGAGAATACCTGGGTATATTAGCCTATCACCGAGCCCTTACATAAGACCCTTAAACCCCTTCCCCGCGAAGGGGTTTTCTTTATGGTTTACAACAACTTAACTATTCGTCAAGAATTGTGTAAAGGCTTTAAAGTCTCTGTCCGATAACTATCTAAACGACAGTTCCCTATTAATTGCGCATAGACCGGCCCGAACCGGCAGGGTGCTTTTTTTGAGGGCCAATGTTAACTGACGTTGGAATATGACGATAATAGTGTAAAGAACAAAATAACTTATAAACCAAGAGAAAAACTCATATGGTGTTTTCCCACGGCAAAAAGAGTACGGTTGGTTTGGACATAGGTGCCAACTCGATTAAACTGGTCAAGTTAGACCACGGCAAATCGGGTTATTCAGTCTCGGCCATCGGGATTCGAGAATTGCCGCCGGAAGCGATCGTGGCTGATGAGATCAGGGATCGCGAAGCGGTGATCTTCAATATCCAGTCTCTTATAGAACAAACCGACCCCAAGATAAAGGATGTCGTCGTCTCCATATCCGGTCATAGCGTCATAACGGACCGATTCAATATCGATAAGAAGACCGGAGCCGAGGCCGAACAGGCTATCCTCTTCGAGACCGAACAGCGGGCTCCGTTTGATATCGAAGATGTCTCACTTGACTATCACGTAGTGAAGACGGACGATGATGCTAACAAGATGGACGTCCTCCTGGTGGCGGCTCGTCGCGAGTATCTGCGCATGTTTCTTGACCTGATTGAAGACTGCGGTTTGCGCGCCGTCGTTGTGGATGATGATTCGCTGGCTATCTATAACGCCTATACCGAGAATTATGAAGTCGACCCGACCCGGATTACCGCCCTGGTAAACATCGGCCACGACGTTACCAACATTACCTACCTTCAGGATGGCTTATTTCAGTCGACGCGCGATGTCTCGGCCGGAACCCGGGAAATCTACAACGCCATCCAGAAGGAGTTCCGCCTCAATCCGGAACTGACGGCGAAGGCGATCAAAGGTGAAATGAACGACTCCATCGATGAAGATATGCTCAAGGCGACCATCATTTCGGCCACCGATGAACTGACCTCTGGAATCGAACTGGCATTTTCGTATTTCAGGTCCCAGGCCAAGGTGGAAAACATAGATTGGATCGTGCTTTCGGGCGGGGGCTGTCTCATACCCTACCTGCCGGAGTTTCTACAGTCGAAACTCAATATCCCGCTGGAGATAGCCAACCCGCTCCGTAACGTTGATTATGATCCGGAACTGTTCCAGTATCTGCAGCCGGAGAAAATTGCGCCACTTCTGACCGTCTCGGTCGGACTGGCCATGCGGAAGGCGAGGTAAGTTCTCATGATAGAAATAAATCTACTTCCGAAAGATTACCAGAAGAAGTCGTTTGACTTGTCGCTGGGTAAAGCCGGCTTCTATGCTCTGGGAGCGGCCGCAGGCGTCCTCCTGACTCTTGGAATCGTAACTCTCACTCAAATAAGCGAGTTGAGTGACCTTGATGAGAAGATGGAAAAAGCGCGCCAGAAACAGGCTACCCTGCTGAAGGATATCATGCTGGTCGACGGCCTCAACGACGTTAAGGGTAAGATAACGACTCGGCTGAAGGCGGTCGAACGACTTGATGCCCATCGTTCCGCCTACGTGAGGATTCTGGAAGATCTGGCCAGGAACATTCCGGAGTTTGTCTGGCTCGCCAGGTTCCAGGAGAAACGGCCTGAAGATGCCGCGGAAAAAGCGAAAAAAGCCAAGAGCAAAAAGGTGACTGAAACAGAAGTGGCGCCGGCCAAGGCGAACAAAAATCCCAGCATTCAGCAAGGTGAGGTTGAGGGGTATGCTTTCACGCTGAATGCGCTCGCCTCGTTCATGATCAAGATGATGCGCTCCGATTATTTCGACGAGGTGGAGCTGGTGACAACCAACGAAGTTAATATAGAAGAAGAGAAAGCCTACAATTTCGTGCTCAGTTTCAACGTCCACTACCTTTCGGACGAAGAACTGCGTGGTTTGATTGCCACCCAGAGCGACGAGGCTAAGGCTCAGGGCTCCAAAACCAGCCATAAGAGCTTAAACTAGGATAAATGTTATGGACCTGAAAGACTCAAAAGTACAGATGATAGGGCTGGGAATTCTGGCTTTCTCGATCATTATCTGGGCCTGGTGGTCCCGAGTATATACCCCGAAGCGCGACGCTCTGACGCTCAAGAAACAGGAATTCGAGACTATTACCACCAACCTCAGAAATGTCGAATTGAAAGCCAAATCCCTTGAGGCTCTTAAAATAGAATATGAGAATCTGCTGGAGAGGTATCAGGAGATAGAGCAGCTGCTTCCGGAAGTCAAACAGATCCCTTCGTTCCTGGTTCAACTGCATACTGCTTCCTCTATCACCGGTACCAAGATCACCCGTGTTCACCCGCTGCCGATTCAAGGCGAGGAGTTTTACAATATTGCCTCTTTCGACATCGAAATGACCGGTACCTACCACGACTTCGGAACCTTCATCTCCTACGTCGCCAACTTCCCCTTCATCGCCAACATCTCCGGTGTCAAGATAAGTGCCGTGGACGTGGCTATTAAGAAGAAGGAAGACGATCAAGGCGGTCTCAATGAACTGCGGAAGCGGGAAACGATCACGGCCCAGTTTAAACTGTCGACATACTTCGTCAAAGAAGAAGAACGGCTCAACGAGCTGGTCATGTAGGAGGTAATCTGGTGATGAAAAGAATGCTGACATTTGCTGTTGTTGCTGTTGCTCTCCTCGCTGCCGGTCAAGCGTATGCCTCCGAAGTGACCAGTGTGGAACTCAAGTATGCCGACGGTTCAACGGTGGCCCGTATTAATGTAGACGGCGCCATTCGCTTCACTCATCAAACGGAGGTAGCCAAGGACGGTAAACCGTTCAGAGTAATAGTAGACATTCTATCGGCTACCCATAAGCTGGGTACCAACAACTTCATGTCACTGCCTGACTGTCCGGTCAAAAGTATCCGGAGCAGCCAGTATTCGGTTAAGCCGGAACCGGTGGTGCGGGTGGTCTTCGACATGGAAGGAGATCAAGTCTACCGGGTAGACTCGGACAATAAGGGTGTCTGGTTGTATTTCACCGACAAGGCCAGGCGGCAGTATGCCCCGTGGAGCACAACTGGCTCCAAGTGGCCCAAGAAAGCCGCCTCGAAGGCCAGGCCGGAAACCGACGCCAAGAAAGTAGCTGCCAGTCCGCCGAAGCCGGCTGCTAAGTCGGCTCAGGAGCTTAACAAGACGATTAAGAAAGACCGTCTGGCAAGCCTGGAGGCCAATAAAGAGGGCCAAACCAGGGCGACCGCCCCAAAGAAGCAGGCAAAGAAGGCGGTGACGCCTTCTCCGCCGAAGCTCACCAAGAGTGAAACTCACTATGGGCCGTACATCGACCGTGCCCTTATGAGTGAATCCGAGCCGCCGACTAAGAAGGAAAGCAAGCCGGTCAAGCCGGCCAAGGTGATGGCTGACAAGTCGACCAAGGCCCAAAAGCCCGTGGCCACCAAGCCTGCTTCGCGAAAGAAGGCCGAGTCCGTCGCCAAGGCAGAGCCCAAAAAGGCTGCGAAAAAGGCCAAGCCGACGGTGGCATCTAAACCGGCTCCGGCCAAGACTCAACCGAGTCAGCCGGCAAAAGCCAAGTCCGGGACAAAACCGGTAGTGGCTAAGGCACCTGAAGCCAAACCCGCTGCTAAATCGGCCGGTGATGAAAAGGCCTCCCAGAGGTCGACTTCCAGGTTCCGCCGCAGTCCCGTCCAATCAAAGAAGATTAAAGGCACACTGGTAGCGGAATTCCCGAAGCGTCTTGTCATCAAGTACAAGGCCACGCGGTATCGCGACCCGTTTGCCACTCTAATAGACGAGTCCAAAACGTACGACACTCCGGTTGAAAGGCAGGCCCCGAATGTCGAAGGTCTGAAACTGGTCGGCGTGATCGAGGCCGGTTCCAAAGACAACCGGGCTCTGTTTGAAGACAAAGATGGCTTTGGATATATCCTCAAGACCGGTGATAAGGTCCAGAAAGGCTATGTCCTGCGCGTTGAAGCCGACCGGGTTTATTTCCAGATATTCGAATATGGCTGGAGCCGGACGGTAGCGCTTTACCTTGAAAGCTAATGAAAGGCAGGTGCAAAATATGTCTGGGAAAATGATCAAATCACTAATCTGGGTTCCGTTGGTTTTGATTCTTGCTTTTGCCGTTATAGGCACCTCGGTAGCCCAGGAAGAAAGCGACCCGTCGGTGCCGATAAAGAACCTTCAGTTCCAGTCGGCTGATATCAAGTCGGTACTGACGTTTCTGGCCGACTATGGCGGGGTTAATGTGGTAATAGCCCCCGATGTCGCCGGTACGGTTACCATCAAACTTAGAGACGTTAAGTGGCGCGCCGCCATGGATATCATTGGCCGTACCTACGAACTGGCGGTCGTTGACGAGGAAGACGGCTACATCCGGGTTCTTCCCGCCGACGCTTATCGCAAGGAAATCACGGAAATCGAAAAGCACAAAAAGGAGACGATGGAGCTGGCGGCTTTGGAAACCAAGATCGTCAAGATCTCCAACTCGACCTCTGATGACGTAGTGGCCGCGGTGAAGTCGCTGATGACCGAGCGCGGCGTGGCGTCCAGTGATTCCCGGTCCAATAGCATAATCATCCAGGAAGTTCCGGGCAACATGCAGAACCTTCTGGACTACATTGCTGAGCTTGACAAGCCTGCCAGGCAGATAAAAATCTCCGCCCGGCTTCTGGAGCTGTTCACCACTGACGCTGAGGAGTTAGGCATTAACTGGAGTGCCTCCGGTACCTATACCACCGAGTCCGGCCTGGCATACCCCCAGGAAGTCAATGTAAACGCCCTGCGCAACAGTGACAATGCCGTTCAGTATAAGGTTACGGCGCTGCAACACGGCTGGACAGCCGACGCTGTCGTGGAAGCCATTGTCCAGAACGATAAGGGCAGGATTATCGCTCATCCCGAAATTACGACTATCGACAACAAAGAAGCTAAAATACAGATGGGGCAGAAGATCCCCGTCAAGCAGTTTGACGAAGCCGGTAACGTGGTTATCAAGTTCGAGGAAGTCGGCACCATCCTGCTGGTCACGCCGCACCTGACATCCGCTGACCAGATTCTTATGGAGCTGGCTCCCGAGCGTTCCACTTACCAGTTTGACCCCAACGGCGTTATCATCAACACCAGTAACGCCAAGACTAATGTCATCGTCAATAACGGCCAGACGGCCGTAATCGGCGGACTGACAACCGAAGATGAGGTTGAAACTGAAATCGGCGTTCCGATTCTCAAAGACATCCCCTTGATCGGCAACCTGTTCAAGTACACCAATAAGAGAATCGAAAGCCGAGATTTGATCATATTTGTGACACCTACCATTGTTGACAGTGATCTGGCAATGGGGGGTTAATCCCGGACTGATTTTATCAGAAAAACCCTCTCCCGGACGCGGGAGAGGGTTTTTTCATTCTAAATGCTAAGCCCCTTTCAACCGATAATCTATACAAGGGTCAGATTCGAATGATTCTAAAAGACTATAAAATGCATAATTTGGGAGTAGTCATGTTAATGCAAAAAACAAGCTTATGGCACGCTGTCATAACATTGACTCTATTAGTCTCTGTTATGTTCTGGGCGGGGTGCGATTCGTCCAGTCCGAGTGACGACGCTGACACCCCGACTGAATCCAGCACCGACGTGACAGTGACGGCCACGCCGGCTTCTATTACTCAGGGATCCTTCACTGTGGTAGAAGCCCTGGTCGAGACCGACGACGTCGCGATGGCTGGTCAGGAAATTACTTTCACGGTACTGCCGGTTGGATGCGGTACGTGCAGCCCGGCCGTCGACACAACCGATGCCGACGGAGTGGCGGCCACTATGTTCACCGCTTCGGCGGCGGGTTCGGTGAGTATTACCGCTACCATTGGAGGGACCAGCATTGCCGGTACGGCTTTTGTTACGGTCACCGAGGTGGGCCAGACCGGAGAGGGCTCGATCGGCCTCACTTTGACACCGGCTGAGCTACTGGCCAGCGGTGAAGACACGGCCAGGGTAACCGTTGTCGTAGTTGATGCCAACGGCAACCCGGCCCCGGATAATACTCTTATCAAACTCTGCGCCGGTGAAAAGTTCATCGACGCTGACAGCAACGGTTACTGGTCACCGGGCGTCGATACCCTGGTGTATGATAATAACCATAATGGTGAGTGGGACGCTGTTGGTAATATCCCGTCCACCGCCTATACCGGCAGCGGCACCGGCACCGCCGCGGTCGACTTTGTTTCAGGTATTCAGGCTGGAACCTACTACATTAAAGCTACTGTCGAAGTGGCCGGAATGGAAGGCGCCGCCGAGGAATCCATCGTTCAGAAACCTTACGCCGAGACTCACGCGATCTTCCTCACTGCCGAATTGGTGAATCTTGTCGTCAAACACACCGGCGGTATCGAGACATGCGATCTGTATGCTATCGGTTACGACGTAAACGGTAACCGCGTTCCGGAAGGAATGGCCATCACCTTCAGAATTCTCGATGGACCCGACGGGGGAGAATTCATCGGAACCGACCCGGCTGTAACCGATGTTGTGGCTTTCACCAACAGCCAGGGTATGGCCACCGTTCCGATAAGTTCGGGAACGGTGTCCGGGACTATCCGCATCCGGGCCTTTGCTGATACGGTTCTGTCCAACGCCACCCAGGTAATGGTTTCTGCCGGTCCGCCCAAGTACATGGTTGTTGGTGCGGGCGAGGAATGTAATTACCCGTACTGGGACATCGTTAACGAAAGAGTTGAAGTTGTGGCAGTCGTGTCCGACACATTCCTCAATCCGGTTAACGACTCTACGGTAGTCTACTTCAGCTGTGACGAAGGCAGTATGAAGTCACATGAGGGCCGGACCGAGAATCTGGAGGGTGTCGTCACTTCAGAATGGATTTCCGGGAATAACGTTGCCACGGCCGACGGAAAAGTGTGGATTTTTGCCGAAACCAATGGCGGCACGCTTCGCTGCTCGACCATGTTCATCAACAGCAGCCCGATCGTAACGGCCTGGTTTGAGCCGGCCGTGATGAGCTTCTATGCCGATGGTAAATCGGAGTACCTGGTCATGCTGCAGGCCAGAGATGTCAACAACAACTGGGTCGTGGGTGGCACCGCGGTAACCTTTGAGGCCACCGATATCGTCCGCGTCCTGCCCGCCGTCCTCGAGAACGGATGCCTGGGCTCTCAGGACGTAGTCAAAGTTGAGTCGACTGGCAATCTGGATTACGATTACAGCACTCCGGGTGGTGACGACGACGGCATAGGCGCATTCATTTACGTGTACAGTGACCTCGGTGTATGGGGTGGCGGTCTGAATACCATGCTGACTATTACACTAAACACCGGTTATGCTTACATGGAAAACTGCGACATTAAGAGCGAGCCGAGCCTGAAGGTTACTCAGGACATGATGGTCAGTGCCGTAATCGCCGACAGATGGGGTAACCCGCTGGGCGACCATACCTTGATCTTGACTGCCTCTGATGGAACCGTGGCTGCTGCCACTCAGGAGACCGATGGCTACGGTGAGGCTACCGGATTCGTGTATACGGCGCCGAACGCCGCGGGGACGGTTATTCTGACTATCGAAGACACTGACCCACGTGGAGGTCTCTTCCTGACCACGTCGGTCACCATTGAGTAAGTCTGTTAGATACAGTGCAATACGTAAAGGCCGCCGAGCTGCTTCGGCGGCCTTTCTTGTAACCGTCACGGGTCACCGCAGCCCAAGATTTCTCTTTTCAAGTCTCTTAACAGTTCCTTACTTTTAATCGATGTCCAGCTCCAGTGAATCCAATCCGGGGGACGCCAGAACCCTTTTTGGCGCGTTCAGGCAATCGGCCAGCCGGCAACCTGACCAGATCGCAATGAAAGCCGATGGTGGCCGCGGCAAAACGTATACCTATGCGCAATTGGCTGATCTTATCGGTCAGGTTGCGGCCGGGCTCTCCAGAGCCGAGTTGTCTGGATACCGGGAAATAGGCCTTCTCTCCGAAAACCGACCTGAGTGGGGTATCGCATATCTGGCCATCACCGCCGCAGGCAAAACGGTAGTTCCTATTGACGCCAATCTCAAGCCGGCTGAAATGGCTTATATAATCGAACACGCCGATCTGAAGGCTATATTCGTTTCGGCCAAATTTGAGAAGATTCTAAATGAAAGATACGACCATCTAAGACTGTTTACTTTCGATGATGACTCGCCCGATTTCTGGCTAAATATAGCCGCTGCTGACACCTCCACGATTCCATCGGAGGAAAACCAGGTGGCTGTCCTGATCTTCACCTCCGGTACAACCGGTGACCCCAAAGCGGTCCAGTTGACTCATCGTAATCTGCTGGCTAATATTGCCGGCATTGACCCAGCCCTGCCTTTTGGCAAAGACGATACATTTCTTTGCGTCCTGCCGCTTCATCATACCTTCGAGGCCACCTGTGGCTTTCTCGTGCCGCTCATGTCCGGGTCCACCATAGTCTATGCACGTTCGCTGAAGTCCAACGAGATTCGCGAGGATATCGCCGCCAACAGCGTAACGGTTATGTGCGGCGTGCCACTGCTGTACGAAAAGCTCTATCATTCGGTGCATCGAAAGATTCAATCGGCCCCCGCCCCCAACAGGATTCTCTTCAAGGTACTCTTTTCATTGTCGGGGCTGGGTTGGAAGATGGGCTACAAGTGGGGGAAGCTACTGTTCAGGAGCCTGCGCAATAAAGGCGGTATGGACGCCATGAATATGTTTGTTTCCGGTGGAGCAGCCCTGCCGCCGAACATATGTCGGTTCTTCAACCTGTTGGGGCTGGACCTTCTTCAGGGATACGGAATGACCGAGTGCTCACCTGTCATATCAGTCAATCGTCCGGATGACATTAAATTCGGTTCGGTCGGACCGCCCCTGTCAAACGTACAGATCTCTATTGAAGACCCGGGCGAGGGCGGGGTGGGGGAAATTCTCGTCAAAAGCGACGCCGTTACCCCCGGCTACAAAGACAATCCCGAAGAAACCGCCCAATTGATCAGGGATAGCTGGTTATACACAGGTGACCTGGGTTATCTCAGGGATGGTCATTTATGGATTACCGGGCGCAAGAAAAACCTGATCGTTTCCGCCGCCGGAAAGAATATATATCCTGAGCAAATCGAGGAGGCCCTGTTGGAGTCTCCGTATATCATGGAAACAGTGGTGTTCGGCCGCGCTAAGGAGAGTAGGCAGGGCGAACAGGTCTGTGCAGTAATCGTACCCGACCTCGACCAGTTCAAAACCGGTTACGGCGTTTCGCCCGGCGACCCGGATATGGAACTGATAAACCGGGTGATCGGAGAGGAGGTTGCTCGCATAAACAGCAGCATGACCGACTACAAGCGAGTGAAGGACTTTCGCGTGCAGATCGAGGAGCTGGAGAAGACGTCCACCAAGAAAGTACGAAGGTTTGTATATAAATAAACTGAACCGGGAATAATAGATAATGGTAAAGACCGAGGAAATCAAATTTCATACCGATGGCCCGGGTGACATTGTCGACATGACTGCTGAGATAGAACAGGCGGTAAAGAAATCCGGTATCAGTTCAGGAACAGTCACTGTCTTCGCGCCAGGCTCGACAACGGGAGTCACCAGTATCGAGTACGAGCCCGGCCTGTTGAAGGACGTCCCCGAACTTATGGAGAAACTGGTGCCATCCAACAGGCCATACCATCACGATGAAACCTGGCACGACGGCAACGGTTTTTCTCACCTGAGATCGGCTATGGTGGGATCTGACATGACGGTTCCATTTGTTAGCGGCAAGCTTATGCTGGGGACGTGGCAGCAGATTGTGTTCCTCGAGTTCGATAATCGTCCCCGTGATCGCCGCGTTATTCTTCAAATTATGGGTGAGTAGCCTTTATGGTAAAAGCGCTCGAAAGAATCGATAACCGGCTCAGATGGATAGACCAGACGCGACTCCCGGCGGTGGTTGACTATAAAGAATCTGATGATTATTTCGAGATCATCCGGGCTATCAAGCGGCTTGAAATAAGGGGCGCACCGGCCATCGGCATTGCCGCCGCCTACGGTCTGGCCGTAGCTGTAGAGAGGGCGAAAATATACAACCCGGACTTCATCCGGAAAGTCGGCAGCGAGTTCAAAAACGCCCGGCCCACCGCCGTTAATCTGTCATGGGCGGTGGACCGCGTTCTGGCCCGGCTCAATGACTCGGAAGGCAACCCCATCTCTGATGCGCAACCGCTGTGGGAAGAGGCCGAGGAGATCCATCGCGAAGATGAGCAGATGTGCGAGAAGATAGGTGCCAACGGAGCTGAGCTGATCGAAGATGGTAGCACCATCCTTACCCACTGCAACGCCGGCGCTCTGGCCACCGGCGGTATCGGTACCGCCTTGGGTGTCATCTATACCTGTCGCAATCAGGGGAAGAACATAAAGGTCTATGTCGATGAGACTCGCCCGCTGCTTCAGGGGGCCAGGCTTACCGCCTGGGAACTGATGCACGAGAAGATCGATACAACCCTGATTTGCGACAACACCGCCGGCATGCTTATGCGACAGGGGAAGATTGACTGTGTTATAGTCGGCGCCGACCGAATTGCCAGAAACGGCGATATCGCCAACAAGATAGGCACCTACCCGGTGGCGGTCCTGGCCAGAGAGCATGATGTACCGTTCTATGTGGCGGCCCCCGCCTCGACTTTCGATGACAATATAAAGACGGGCGACGACATTACGATCGAAGAAAGAGCCCCTGAGGAAGTTACCCGCGGCTTTGGACGAGCGACGGCTCCTGATGATACAAAAGTATACTCGCCTGCTTTTGATATAACGCCGCATAACCTGATCAGCCAGTATATCACTGATTCCGGCAACAAACCCGGTGGCCGGGAACAGTCCTGAATTGTCACAATACAAACCCCGCTCGGCTTTTCCATTAATTATGCCCCGCTAGCGGGTTTAAAGTTGATTTTGCCAAAGCCCGATATTCATTAATGGAGTTGTAATTCAGACTATGGCACGTTCAAAGACACAAAAGAAGGCGTTGGCCGCTCTAAACTACGATCTGTTTCAGCCGGAGAGCATGGTACCGCCATCGCCGGCGACCATACACACCAAGATTCGCGAGCATAGTGCTGCCGCAACCCGGGCTGAAGTCGATCGCTTTCCGGCAACCGCCGGTAAACTGCCGTCGGTCGATGAGCTGCAGCGTATGTTTGACCTGACCAACTGGCTGTATTTCGAAGG
>CP070756.1:77761-80501 GCA_020348905.1 Candidatus Zixiibacteriota bacterium | reverse complement strand
TGAAGATAGCAGGAGGATTATGTTCACGAAATTCGTTGACTGGTACAACAATCGGCATGATTACGCCCGGAAGTGGCTGGAGCAGAATGATGGCGAAGTCGTGGGCTGTTTCTGCAGCTACGTGCCCGAAGAGCTGATTTACGCTGCCGGGCTGCTGCCGGTAAGAGTGCTCGGCTCCCACGAGCCTCAGGACGTAACCGAGCCGCATATTTTTGGCATGTTTTGTCCTTTCTGCCGTGACGTTCTGGCTCAGGGCCTTAAAGGTCGTTACAATTACATGAAAGGGATCGTGCTGGCGCAGTCGTGTCTGCATCTCAGGCAGGCCTTTACTTCCTGGAAAAACCACGTTCCGGCTGATTTTGCCCACTACATCTATTTTCCGAACAAGGTTCAGACGAAGCACGCCTACACCTACTATCATGGCGAGATGGTGAAGTTCAGAGAGGCGCTCGAGGAATGGACCGGGAAGGCCATTTCCGATGAGTCGCTGAAAGAGGCTGCTGAGCTTTATAACGAAAACCGTCGCCTGATGCGCGAGGTGTATGAGCTTCGCAGAGACCCTAACCCGCCCGTAACGGGGCTGGAAGCGATGATCATGGTGGCATCGTCTTATTTCGTTGATAAGAAAGAACACAACGAGGAACTCAAACGAATCCTGCCGGAACTGAAGTCGCGCACACTCGACCGTGAGACGGGCGGGCGACTGATGATTGTCGGGTCGGAAAACGATGACACCGAGTTTGTTCAGATGGTGGAAAGTGTGGGAGCAACGGTTGTTGTCGATGATCACTGCACCGGCTCGCGTTATTTCTGGAACGACACCCAGTTCACCGGTGACCTGATGCAGGATATCAGCAACCGGTATATAGACCGGCCGCCGTGCCCGACCAAAGACTGGGAAGAACGCAGCCGATTCCCGCATATTCTAAAGCTTGCCAAGGATTACAATGTTGACGGCGTGATTCTTATTCAGCAGAAATTCTGCGACCCGCACGAATGCGATATGGTTCCCCTGAAGGAATTTCTAAACAGTAACGGCTACCCCACGCTGTTTCTGGAATTCGACGTGACCGTACCGGTAGGTCAGTTCAGAATACGGGTGGAGGCGTTTCTGGAAATGTTTGGTGTTGAAGAACTGTTTTGAGCCAGTGGGTGAAAAGGAGAATATATGTCTGAATATAGAGTCGAGCCTTTAAAGAGTTGGCAAAAGGCAAAAGAGTTGCGCCTGAAGTACTACAAGGACTATCAGCAGGCGCGCGAAAAGGGCGGTCTTCGCTGGACCGGTGGGGCCTGGTCGTTCGATGCCATCCCGGCCGGACTGGGCCGCGACGTTTATAACATAACGGGCGAGCCGTATGCCGCTTCGGTTGCTTTCGACAAAAAACTGTCTACCGAGTGTATGGAAGCTACCGAGGCCAAGGGCTGGGCCCGTGATCTGTGCAGCTACATGCGCAACTACTGGGGTTCGATGTATCTCGGCAAGTACGCCTTTGGCGGCGAATATCCCGATCCGGATTTTTGCTTCCAGGATCACATCTGCTGCAGCCACGCCAAATGGTACCAGCATGTGGCCGAATACAAGAAGATCCCTTATTTCTGTATTGATGTTTCGGTTGGTCCCTACAAGGACGTCGACGAGAACCGGTTGATGTTTGTGGTCAATCAGATGCACGAGTCAATCGAGTGGCTGGAGAAGATTACCGGGCGCAAATATCAGGACGAGCTTTTGATCGAGGCGGTGGAAAACGAGACCCGGTCAACGTCGACCTGGGCCGAAATCTGTTGCCTGAACATGAACAAACCGGCGCCGCTGGATGAGAAAACGATGTACTCGCTGTATGTTCATGGAACGCTGGCCAAGCACTCCAAGGACGTGGCCGATTTCTATGAAGAGCTTCGCGACGAAGTCAAATACCGGGTTGACAATCATATTGCCGCCGTGCCGGGTGAGCAGTGCCGGTTGATGTCGGATACGCAGCCGCCCTGGGGATTTCTGAAGATATTCCGCTACCTGGAGAAGTTCGGTGCGGTGTCGATCGGTTCGCTGTATACTTTCGGCTTGATTGGTATCTGGGAAACCAAACCCGACGGCACCTGGGGCCCAAGAACCACGCCGATGCAGAAGGGCGAGAAGATAACCACTCGCGACCAGGCGCTGCGCGTGCTGGCCGACTGGAATCTCTCAAAACCCGAATGGCAGCATTTCTACGATCCGAATCTCAAGACCGAGATGATGCTTCAGATAGTGAAACAGTGGGAGCTCGACGGTGTCATGCTTCACCTGAACCGTGGATGCGAGGGGTTGTCATGCGGAATCATGGAAAATCGCCTGGGTATTGCCAAGACCGGGGTGCCGGTCATGACGTTTGAAGGCAATATGGGCGATGAGCGTGAGTTCGATGAAGGCCGGACAGTGACGAGAATCGACTCGTTCATGGAAACGCTGGGAATCAAGATGCTTGATAAACCGGCCGGTATCGCATGATGCTGCCGGTAACGATGCCTGAAGATAAGCTGCAATTGGAGGATAAGAAATGATAACAGCCGGAATAGACATGGGTGCTAAGTATGTCAAGGTGGTTATTCTGAAGGACGGTGAAGTTGCCGGTAAAGCGATGGTGGCGACGGGTTTTGAACCGGCCGCTTCGGCCTCGGAATGTCTGAAGAAAGCCGCCGGGGAATCCGGTATCGAGGTGACCGCTATCGACCATATTACTTCGACCGGAGCCGGAAGAAAGTC
>CP070756.1:68346-77661 GCA_020348905.1 Candidatus Zixiibacteriota bacterium | reverse complement strand
ATGCAGGAAGGCTTCACGACCGCCACTGAGGAGATGCGGGCCATGGGCTTCGGTTCCGGGATGGGGTTGCCCAACATAAAGAAAAATTCCGATGAGTTGGAGGTCACCAGCGAAGTTGGCAAGGGTACAACGCTGCAGATAAAGTTCTATATTTGATCGTTTGCATTTAACCAAAGAGGGTAAGCATGACGCAGTATTATCACGCTCATAAGGTCGACACGGATAAGTGCCGAGGGCACATGACCTGCATGCGTCACTGTCCCACGCAGGCCATTCGGGTCAGGAATGGCAAGGCGGTTATAAACGAGGAACTTTGTGTCGATTGCGGGGAGTGTCTTTCGGTTTGTCAGGAGCAGGCTATAACGCCGATAGTGGATCCGGTTAACGAAATGGGCGATTTCAAATATAAAGTCGTCGTACCTTCACCTGTACTCTACTCACAGTTCGAGTGGACCACTCATCCATACATCATTCATCTGGCACTCAAGCGTCTCGGTTTTGACCGGGTGGTCGATGTTACCACATCGTCGGCGGCTATGGCCCGTGCCCTGGTCAAGTACATGAAGAACTACCGCGGTCGCCGCCCCCTGATTTCTTCCTTCTGTCCGTCAATCGTACGTCTCATCCAGGTAAAGTACCCTGACCTGGCCGAGCTGGTGGTACCGCTGGACGTGCCTCGCGAGGTCACGGCACGACAAATTCGCAAAACTTATCCGGAAGAACTGGGTCTGAAGCCGGAGGAGATCGGTATTTTCTATATGGCGACCTGCCCCTCGAAAATTGTCTCCATCAAACAGCCGGCGGAAAAAGCACAATCGTGGTTTGATGGCGTGGTATCAATCCGCGACGCCTACTCGGTTCTGCTGCCGCAGGTGGTGGCAATAAGAGAGGAGTTCGATGAAAGCCAGGTCCCGGATGACTTCTTTTTCCATACCGGCTGGATAACCACCGGCAGTATCACGCGAGCTGTCCGCACGGAAAACTGGCTGGCCGTATCCGGGCTCGACCACGTCATGCAGATTCTCGATGATATCGAGAACTCTCGTCTTCGCAACATAACGTTTGTTGAGGCGCTGGCTCATATGCTGGGCTGCATCGGCGGGCCCTATAACGTCGAGAATCCTTACGTCGCTCGGACCAACACCACCCGGCAGCGTGAGCGGTACGAGACGAAACTTCAGCTTGACGATGATGACATCGAGAAGAAACTCAACAGCGGCTTCTACTTTCTCGAGCATCGTGTCCTGCCTCGGCCGACCGCCTATTTCGATACCGACCTGGCCACCTCGATAAAGAGAATGAAAGAGCGAGAACGCGTTCACCATAAACTCAAACAGATTGATTGCGGCTGTTGCGGGTCGCCGACGTGCATGGCCTTCGCCGAAGATTTCGTGCGGGGCGACGTCAAACTCACCGATTGCATCTTTCTATCCAAGAAAAGCAGCGATGAAGACTGAGCTAATTATAACATGTAATAGATAGTGACGGGAGATTGCTGAGTGAAGGAGAAGGAATATTCAGACATTTTTTCAGGGTTCAAGGGGGCTCAGACCGACCTGATACCGATCCTGGTCAGGATCCAGGATAAGGCCGGATATATTTCTGAACAGTCTGTCCGTCAGGTGTCCGGTTTTCTCAAGATGTCGGAGAACCAGATTTACGGCGTGGCGTCTTTCTACCCCAAGTTTCGTTTCACCAGACCGGGACGGAAATCCATAAAGGTGTGCATGGGCACCGCCTGTCACGTGCGCGGAGGGCTGTTTCTTTCCGAGGCGGTGGGATGGAAACTCGGTATCGCCATAGGTCAGACCACCGAAGATATGCGCTTTGACTTCCAGCGGGCGGGCTGCCTGGGTTGTTGTACCCTGGCCCCCGTCGTTAAGATCAACGAAGATGTTCACAGCCGGATGTCGGTGACTCGGTTAAAGGAGATACTGGAAAAAGATGATTAGCTTTGAAAAGAGAAAGCAACAGGCCCAGAAGAGGTGGGATGAGCTTAAGGCCACCGATATTCCGGTTATCTATTTTGGCGCCGCTACCTGCGGACAATCGGCCGGGGCGATGAAGGTCATCGAGGCCGTTAAGCAAATCCTCAAAGAAAATAAACTTCAGGCAAAGATAGTCAAGGTCGGATGTATTGGTCCCTGCTATATGGAGCCGTTGATGGACATTCAGATGCCCGGTCATCCCCGGATCTCCTACGCCAATGTGACGCCTGACAGTGCCAGAAGGATAATTGAAAGTTACTTCATCAAGGGCAACCCGCTTCCGGAGATGGCGGTCGGCCACTTTGGCGAAAACGGACATGAAGTAACCGACGGCATACCGCGTTTCTTCGAAACGCCTATGCTCAAACCCCAGGTCAGACTGGTTTTGAGAAATTGCGGTTTTATCGATCCAGAGAATATCGACCATTACCTGGCCAACGAAGGCTATGTGGGATTGAGTGAAGCGCTCAAGAAGACGCCGGAGGAGGTTATCGCGATTGTCGCCGAAGCGGGTCTGCGCGGTCGCGGCGGAGCCGGATTCCCCACTCACAAGAAGTGGGAAATCTGCCGCTCGGTTAAGGCGGATCAGAAGTACATGATATGCAATGTCTCCGAGGGCGACCCGGGGGCTTTCATGAACCGGGCCCTGATCGAGGGCGACCCGCATTGCGTGCTGGAGGGATTGATAATCGCCTCTTACGCCATCGGTGCTTCGCACGGATACATTTATATCAACTCTGATTACCTGCTGGCCATTGCCCGGCTGAAAAAAGCGGCCGAGGACATGCGCCAGTGCGGTCTTCTGGGTAAGAACATTCTTGGCTCGGGGTTCGATTTTGAGTTGACCATCAAGGAAGGCGCCGGCGCTTTCGTTTGCGGTGAGGAGACAGCGCTCATCGGGTCGGTGGAAGGTCGCCGGGGAATGCCCCGTTCACGTCCGCCTTTCCCGGCCGTTGAGGGGCTCTTCGGCAAGCCTACCATCATTAACAATGTCGAAACCCTGGGAACCCTTCCCAATATCCTTCGCAACGGTGCCGCCTGGTACAAACAGTATGGTGTCAAGGGCAACTACGGTACCAAGACATTCTCGCTGGTAGGGTCGGTCCGGCGCGGTGGATTGATTGAAGTGCCGCTCGGCACCAAACTGCGTCAAATCATCTTTGACATCGGCGGAGGTTCCTGGAAACCGTTCAAGGCGGTTCAGACCGGCGGACCTTCGGGCGGCTGTCTCTCCGACGAGTATCTCGATATCCCGGTCGAGTACGAGTCGATGCAGGCGGCCGGATCGATTATGGGATCAGGCGGGATGATCGTCATGGACGAAGATACCTGCGTGGTGGACCTGGCCCTGTATTTCTTGAACTTTACGCAAAAAGAATCGTGCGGCAAATGTTCACCCTGCCGGGTCGGTACCTGGCACATGGTGACGATCTTGGAGAAGATTGCCAAGGGTGACAGCGAAGCCGAGGATCTGACCAAACTTCAGACGCTTGCCGAAACAGCCGCCCGGGCATCGTTGTGCGGCCTGGGCCAGTCGGCTCCCAACCCGGTACTTACGACATTACGGCATTTCCGCAATGAATACCTGGCACACGTTCAGGACAAACACTGCCAGGCGGCGGTTTGCCGGGACCTGGTGGAATATGTTATCGATCCGGAAAAGTGTAACGGGTGTCAGCGGTGCCTTGATATCTGCCCTACCCAGGCCATCAGCGGGGCCAGGTCAGAGCTGCACAGAATTGACGAACTCAGGTGCATCAAGTGCAAAGCCTGCTACGAAGTCTGCCGCTATGATCCATTAGCAGGCAACGCCATTTCCATAAAGTCGAAGCGGAGAGTATCATGAATAAGCGAGCTGCAATACAGCTGACTATAGACAACAAGCCGTACACGGTAGCTGAAGGCATATCGATACTCGAAGCTGCCGAGCAGAACAACATATATATTCCCACTCTCTGCGCTCACAAGGAACTTACCCCGTACGGCGGTTGCCGCATGTGTATTGTCGAGGTGGAAGGAATACGCAATCTGCCCACCGCGTGCACGACGCCGGTGTCGGACGGGATGGTGATAAGAACGGACACGGCCCAGGTGAAGTCGATGCGGATGGAAATTTTGCAGTTGTTCCTGAGTGAACATACCTCGAGCTGCCTGATTTGCGATGAAAAAGATCAGTGCCGGGAGTATATGGGTACTATCCGTAAGGCCGGTGTTACCACCGGTTGCCGCTACTGCTCCAATGACGGCCAGTGTGAGCTCCAGGATGTCGTGGAGAGCATGGAAGTCAAAGATATCAAGTATCCCATCTACTATCGCAGCCTGCGGGTGGAGAAAGAGGATCCCTTCTATGACAGGGACTACAACCTCTGTATTCTCTGCGGCCGATGCGTTCGCATGTGTCAGGAGGTTCGGGTAGCGCATGTTCTGGCCTTCAATCATCGCGGACGTAACACTGTCATCGGTCCTGCCTATGGACGAACTCACCTTGATGCCGGCTGTGAATTCTGCGGTGCCTGCGTTTCGGTATGTCCGACCGGATCGCTTACGGAAAAGGCGCGGGCCTACGAAGGCAAGCCGGACCGCGAAGAGTTGACGACGTGTACGTTCTGTGGTGTGGGCTGTCAGATGCGACTGCTGGTCAAGGGTGAACGGATTATCGGCAGTCTGCCGGCGCAGGACAGTCTGGTCAATGACGGCCAACTATGTGTCAAGGGCCGTTTCTGTATAACCGAGCTGGTCAGCGGCCCGAAACGACTAAAGCGGCCTTACCAGAATTATAACGGAATCCCGGCCGAGGTTACCTGGGATGCCGCGATCGAGATGGCGGCCGGGAAGCTGTCCGGATGCAAGCCGGAAGAATTCGGGATGCTGATTTCTCCCAACTGCACCAACGAGGATCTTTATGTCGCGCAGAAATTCGCCCGGCTGGTGATGCGCTCGCACAATATCGATACTTCGGCAAGAACTTTCTACGGCGCCGGTTTCAACGCTTATCTGAACCTGATGAAGCGTAGCGTGCCCCTGTCGGATCTGCGAAAGGCCTCGGCCATCATCTGCCTGGGTCTTGATATCCGATTTGGGCGATCGGTCGTGGGAGTGGAACTGCGACGGGCGTTCCGCCGGGGCGCGAAGATCGTAACGGTCAACCCGCGCCAGCACAGCCTGGCCCTGATCTCCGAGCGCTGGATTCGTTCGATACCGGGCACTGATGTCGAGACGCTTCAGTCGCTGGCTAAGATGACAGCCGGTAAATCTGCTACGCGAAAGAAGGCCGACGATGACCTGTCGGCGGTAGCTGAGATACTGACTGAAGCTAAGTCAGTGGTCATCCTGGTCGGTTCGGAATTCCTGCAGTACAACCGGAGCGCACTCATCCTGGAGGCTATCGATCAACTGGCCAAAAACACCAAAGCCGGTGTCATGCCTCTTCCGGCCCAGAACAACCTGTACGGCTCGCTCTTGATGGGGGCCTACCCTGAATTGCTGCCGGGTGGTGCAGCTTCGAACAGTACCAAACAGCTTGCCGCTTTGAAGAAAATCTGGAAGACGGCGATTCCACGGTTGGCAACAAAGTGGAATGCGGCCGACGTTTCGGGAGCCAAGAAACTGAAGCTGCTTTACCTGGTGGGTGAGTCGCCTCCATCGAACGGCGGGCCGCCTGCTGATTATGTGATCTCGCAGAATATCTATCCGCTGCGGTCGGAGGTCGAGGCCGATCTGGTCTTACCAGCGGCGGCATTTACCGAGTCGGATGGCACTTTCATCAACGGCGAGGGTCGCCTGCAGCGAGTGAAGAAGGCTGTCAACGCGCCGGGCGATGCTATGCCGGACTGGATGATCCTGTCGAAAATTGCCCGGAAGGTGGGTGTCGACGGTTTCGACTACAAGAGTGCCGCTGACATTCACAAGGAAATAGCCTCGGTGGTCGACGGTTTCGGCAACTTCAACAAGCCGAAGCGAGATGCCCGGCCGCTGGACCTGAAAGTCGAAATGAGGACCGGCAAAATCAAACGCGTCGCACCCGCAAAAGCAGACAAACAACGTCCGTTCATTCTGAGCACTTCCGTAACCGAACACACTCACCGGGGATTCCCGCTGTCGAGATGGGTCGATGGTACGCGGGAGCTGTTTTCCGAGGAACGGGTTGATATAAATCCCGATGATGCCAAAAAGGCGCGGGTCAATGACGGGGATGAGGTGATTATCAGCTCGACCGAGGTCAAGAAAACCTGGCCGGTCAGGATAAAGGCCGAACAGGCGCCGGGGGTGCTACATGTGACCCTTCATGAGGCCGATGTTGTCAATCCCAACCCGCATCCAGTGAAGATGAGGAAGAAGTGATGTTTAAAGTAATTACAGGCAGAATGATTGTTCCGAACATGCACCTTCTGACGCTGGAAGCACCGGCGGTTGCTCGCGAGGCGAAGCCGGGTCAGTTTGTCATCATCCGCGCCGAGGAGGAAGGTGAGCGTATCCCTCTCTCGATCGCCGACTGGGACACCCAGATGGGCACAATCACGATTGTGTTTATGAATGTGGGACGAACCACCGCTCGGCTGGCCCAGTGAACCGAGGGAATGGAACTTCCCACCGTGGTCGGACCACTCGGCAATGCCACCGAGATCGAAAAATACGGCACCGTCCTATGTGTCGGTGGCTGTTACGGTATTGGCAGCATCTTCCCGATCGCCCGCGCCCTCAAACAGGCCGGGAACAAGGTGATTACTCTAATCGAAGCCCGAAGTTCCTACCTGTTCTACTGGGAAGAGCGATACAAGGAGATATCGGACCAGTTTGTGCATATCACCCGCGACGGGACCAAGGGATATAAGGGTCATGTGGATCGACTGCCGGAGATAATAAAGAGTCTCGATGAGCCGGTCGACCGCGTCATCGTCAACGGCTGCACCTACTGCCTCAAACGGGTTTCCGATGCCACCAGACCACTGGAAATTCCAACCTGGGTAAGCTTGAACCCGATCATGATTGACGGTACCGGTATGTGCGGAGTGTGCCGTGTGTCGGTCGGATCGGAGACGCGGTTCGCATGCGTTCACGGTCCTGATTTTGACGGTCACGAGGTGAACTGGGAGGAACTGCTCCAGCGGCGTAAGACTTACATGCCCGAAGAGGTAGTCCCGCTGCGGACAAGCAAGAGTGAAGAGCATCCCCATCAGCATAGGGAAGGTTGTCATGGCTGATCCGAAAAAGAAAAAGAAGAAACCGCTCGATTTAAATAGACGCGACATGCCCAAACAGCCGCCGGAGATCCGGTCGCATAACTTCAGCGAGGTAGCCCTGGGCTACACCGCGGAACTGGCCGTAGCTGAAGCCAACCGGTGCATTCAGTGCCCGAAACCGAAATGTGTTGATAAATGCCCGGTGGAAATCAACATTCCCGGGTTCATCAAGGCCATCGCCGAGCGCGATTTCAAGCTCGGTATTCAGATTCTGAAAGACAAGAACTGTCTTCCTGCCATATGTGGGCGGGTGTGCCCCCAGGAAGAGCAGTGCGAGGAAACCTGCGTGCTGGTCAAAAAGGGCGGACAGATTGCAATCGGTCGTCTGGAGCGGTTCCTGGCCGACTGGGAGGCTGCCCAGGGGAAACTGGAGATGCCCAGGATCGCCAAAAAGACCGGCAAGAAAGTCGCTATTGTCGGCGGTGGACCGGCCGGGTTGACGGTCGCAGGCGATATGATTCAGTTTGGTCACGAGGTCACTATCTTCGAGGCGCTCCATAAGATGGGCGGCGTGCTGGTTTACGGCATTCCGGAGTTTCGTCTACCCAAAGCAATCGTCGAACGAGAGGTTGAATACCTTCACAAGCTGGGGGTCGAGATTGTGACGGATTTCGTAGTCGGTAAGACCCGGACAATCGACGCTCTGCTTGAAGAATTCGACGCGATCTTTGTTGGTTCCGGAGCGGGGCTGCCCTGGTTTATGGAAATCCCCGGCGAGAATCTCAACGGCGTCTATTCGGCCAACGAATACCTGACCCGCCTGAACCTGATGAAGGGATTTCTTTTCCCGGAATACCATACCCCGGTCAAAAATCACAAGCGGGTGGCCGTGGTCGGTGGCGGTAATGTAGCTATGGACTGCGCCCGTAGCGCTTTAAGGCTGGGGGCAGATTCGCGTATCATCTACCGCCGCTCGCGTGAGGAACTTCCCGCCCGCCTGGAGGAGATTGAGAACGCCGAGGAGGAGGGTGTTATATTCGATTTCCTGACCCTGCCGCTGCGGTATATCGGTGATGAGAACGGCTGGGTGAAGGAAATGGAAATTCAGCGGATGGAACTGGGCGAACCGGATTCCTCGGGACGACGCCGACCGGTGCCGATTGAAGGCTCGGAGGAGATTGTTCCGGTCGATGCGGTGGTGTGTGCCATCGGCAACAGCCCCAACCCGCTTATCGCCCAGACCACTCCCGGACTGGTGATCGGTAAGAAAGGCAACATTGAGGCCGATGAAGCGACCGGCAAGACCTCGCGGGACAAGATCTGGGCCGGCGGTGATGTTGTCACCGGTGCGGCTACGGTTATCCTGGCTATGGGTGCCGGCCGCCAGGCGGCCAAATCAATACATGAGTATTTGACTTCGCAGTAGCCGCGGTGCGACTTATTGATATTGGGCCAGCATGGGCATGTTGGCCTTTTTATTTAGGGGGGCGCCTTGCCAAACTCGTTCTTATCGCTTATATATCAGGCTCGGTTGAAGCACATTGGGTAGGAAAATGAAGGACACGTACTTCACGACAGAATCTATCCGCGAAAAATCGAAGGAGCTAATCGATTCGTTTCGGTATCCCGACCAACGTCGGTTTGTGTACCTGCCCGGCGATTCGGCCCTGCTGGTGATCGATATGCAGAAGTACTTCGTCGATGAGAAGTCACACGCTTTCATACCCAGCGCGGCGGCCATTATACCGGGTCTGCTTCGGTTGATTGAGAAGTATCGAGAGCGCAGTCGGCCGGTTTTTTTCACCCGCCACCTGAACGACAGCCCCGAAACCGGCGTCATGGATAAGTGGTGGGGGGAGTTGATCAAGAGTGACAGCCCTCTCAGCGTGATTGACGAGAGATTTCCGGCGAAGGATGATGAGGTAATCGAAAAGGCTCAATACGACGCCTTCCATAACACTGATCTTGAAGGCAGACTGAGAAATCATAACGTGAGTCAGGTGGTGGTCTGCGGCGTGATGACTCACCTTTGTTGTGAATCGACGGCACGTGCGGCATTCATGAGGGGATACGAGGTGTTCTTCCCGGTGGTCGGCACAGCGACATACTACGATGATTTCCATAGAGCGACGCTGCTGAATCTCTGT
>CP070756.1:63838-68246 GCA_020348905.1 Candidatus Zixiibacteriota bacterium | reverse complement strand
TTTGTCCTGGCCGTGATTCTGACTGAATCGTCTTTCAAAAGGGGACAGGTATCTCACAAGGGAGCCCGGGGCCTGATGCAGGTCATTCCGTTTGTGGGCAAGGATGTTGCGGACCGCACCGGCCTGGATTGGGATGGTATGGGCACTCTATTTGAGCCGGAAGCCAACATAAAGCTCGGCACGTTTCATCTATTTGAGCAAATTCTCAAATTTGGTGACATCAAAAAGGCTCTGGTCGCATATAATATGGGAGAGACCCGGCTCCGGGGTATGTTGCGCGACGAAAAGCCGTTGCCCAAGGCATATCTGAACAAGGTGCTGGAAAACTACAAAATGCTCAAGGAGACTTATCAGATTTGAAACGAATCATCACCCTCGCTGCTCTTCTATTGTTAGCGGTTACCCTTCTGACCGGATTCGGTGGCTGCGGTCGTAAAACGGTCCTCGCAAATCTCACGCCTCACGAGCTTTTTGAGTTGGGCAAGGAGAAATACGATAACAGGCGGTATATCGACGCCCAGCAACACTTCCAGGCCATCGTCTACAATTATCCCGGAGAATCGATTGTAGACACAGCCCAGTATTACCTGGCCCTGTCGTACTTTGGCGCCAAGGAATACGAATTGGCCCAGGTGGAATTTAACCGCCTGGTTCTCAACTATCCGTCATCGGTTTATTTCGAGCACGCAATATTCATGAAGGCTGTGAGTTTCTTCGAAGGTACGCCCAGACATTATGGGCTCGATCAAACTGATGTCGAAACGGCCATCAAGCAGTTCGAGGACTTTATCATTGATTATCCCGAAGCAGAAAAGGTTGATGAGGCCAGGCAGTATCTTTTGGTGGCCAGGACCCGCTTGGCCAAGAAGTACTTCAACAGTGCCGTCGTTTACAACCGGATGGGGGCTTATAAAGCGGCGGAGAAATACTATCAGAAAGTGATCGACGACTACACCGACACCGAATTTGCGCCGCGGGCCACCTTTTACATTGCTGAAATGGCCTATAAGCAGCGTCGTTATGACGACGCCAGCAAAGGTTACGAGGGCTTCGTAGCCGTTTTTTTAGAACATGAGTTGGCCGACGAAGCTCGCAGACGCGCTGCTGAAGCGGCTTATAAGGCCGGTGAGAAAGCTTTCGATAGGGGCGACTTTGCCACTGCCAGGGAGCGCTTCGAAAGCTTCGTGCGAAATTATCCCCAGCACAAAAAGGTCGACAAGGCCGAAGAGATTCTGCACCAGATTGACCAGCTGGCCCCCGTTGACGGCAAGGGGGAAGATGCCAACTCCTGAAAAAGGAGAACGATGGGGTATCCTTGGGGGCGCCTTCGATCCCGTCCATAACGGACACATCACTCTCGCCCGCGACATCTACAAGAGAAAGCACCTCGACGGTGTTTTGTTGGTACCGGCCTACCGGCATCCTTTCAAGCAGGAACAGGCGGTCGCTTCGTATGAGGATAGGGCAGCCATGTTGAAACTGGCTGCTTCCGAGCATAATTTCCTGGTCGTAGACGAGATTGAAAAAGAGCTTGAGCTGTCCGGCTTGACCCTGGATACCGTCCGGGCAGTCAAAAGCCGTTACCCGCAAACGGAGTTTTTCTTTCTGGTTGGCGCGGACAATATCGACCAGGTAAGCAAATGGCACCAGCCGGAGAAAATCCTGGCCGAAATTAAAGTCATCGCCGGTACCCGGCCGACCTTCTCCCCGAAGGAAATATGTGACACGATCGCTGAGCGAATCGAGTATATTGAAACCAGCCCGGTCGATGTTTCCTCGAGCGAGATCAGGGACCTTTTGCGCAGTGGCGAGGATTTAGAGAGACTGGCCGCTATGGTTGACCGGGAAGTTAGCGAGTATATCCTGAGTCGAAGGCTTTACCAGTGACACCGGCCAAGAAGACAGTTTATCTAATCGATGGTTCCGCTCTGTTCTATCGCGCCTACTTTGCCTTCATCCGCAATCCCCTCATCAATTCCAAAGGCGAAAACACCTCGGCGACATTCGGCTTCGTTAACTCCCTGCTGAAAATTATCAACGATGAGAAGCCTGACCATATAGCCATTGCGTTCGACACGAAGGAACCGACCTTTCGGCATGAGATGTATGAAGAGTACAAGTCCACTCGAGCCAAGATGCCGGACGAACTGGTCGAGCAGTTGCCGCGTATCAGGCAGGCGGTGGAAGCCCTGAATATTGCGTCGTACGAACAGGAAGGCTACGAAGCCGATGACATCATCGGTACTATGGCCCGCAGGGCCGAAAAGGAAGGCTGCCGCGTCTGGTGCGTTACCGGTGACAAGGACTTCTTTCAACTGGTAAACGACAATATCAGTATATATAACCCCAAGGGTTCATCCGGCGAGCCTGATCGGTTTGGCCCCGAAGAAGTAAAAGAAAAATTTGGCGTCTATCCCGATAAGGTGGTCGACAAACTGGCTTTGATGGGCGACAGCTCCGACAACGTGCCCGGTGTACCCGGTGTGGGGCCAAAGACGGCTGATGCGCTTCTTGAACAATTCGGATCGCTGGATGAGGTGTTGAAAAATCATGAGAAGATCAAGGCCAAGGGTACCAGGCAAAAGGTTGCTGATAACATTGATAGTGCCAGGTTATCGCGCGATCTGGTGATAATAAAGACCGATATGGCAATCGACTTTGCCCTGGATGACATTCGCACCAAAGAGGTCAATTTCGAGCTGGCCAAAGAGTTGTTTCTGGAACTGGAATTCAACCGTCTCTTAAAGCAACTTATGCCGGACAGCGAAGGCGAAGATATACCTGATAAGGCTCCCGATGCCAAGAAAGTATCGTATAACCGGATCAAGACCGTCGGCGAATTGCGCAAACTGGTGAAGTCGATGTCTGCAAAGAAGGAAATAGCGGTGGACACGGAAACGACTTCTCTGGACCCGCTGACAGCCGGACTGGTTGGAGTTTCACTGTGCGATCGGGCGGGAACGGCGCATTACATTCCACTGGGGCATTCCACGGATGAAAATCAAAACCTGCCCTTTGATCAGGCCATTGCCGAGCTTAAGAAACTGCTCGAAAACCCCAAAGTTCAGAAATTCGGTCAAAACATCAAGTACGACCTTCATGTGCTCAGGAGGCATGGTATAGATATCCAGCCGATCGGGTTCGATACCATGCTGGCGTCTTATGTGCTTGATCCATCAGGACGGGACAACTCACTCAATTTCCTGGCCATGAAGCATTTTGACTACAAGATGCAGCCCATATCGGATCTTATCGGCAGCGGCAAGAGTCAGAAGACGTTCGACATCGTGCCGGTGAAAAAAGCTACCTTCTACGCTGCCGAAGATGCCGATTATACGTTTCGTTTGCGTGGTGCGCTGGCGCCCGCCATCGACGATCACGAGATGAACAATCTCTATTACAATATCGAGCTGCCCTTGATTCGCGTTCTGGCAGATATGGAACAAGCCGGTATTCGAGTCGACACCGGGTTTCTGGAGAAGCTTTCGGGCGAGATGGAGGGCAAGATAGATAATCTGAGAGACGAGATTTATGAAGTTGCCGGTACCGAATTCAATATCAATTCCACCCAGCAACTCTCTCACATACTGTTCGAGAAGCTCAATCTGCCCACGAAAGGGAAGACGGCCAAGAAAACAGGATATTCTACCGATGTAAAGGTTCTGGAAGAGTTGGCTGAAATTCACCCCTTCCCACAACTGATTCTCGACTATCGCCAACTGGCCAAGTTGAAGAGTACTTACGTCGATGCCATCCCCAGGCTTGTAAACCCGGAAACAGGAAGGGTACATACTTCGTTTAACCAGACTATCGCGGCCACAGGGCGATTATCGTCAACCGATCCCAATCTGCAGAACATTCCCGTTCGAACCGAAGAAGGCAGACAGATTCGCAAGGCGTTCATACCGGCCGACGATGACCACACTCTTCTCGTGGCCGATTATTCACAGATTGAGCTTCGTGTTCTGGCCCACTATTCAGGCGATAAGGGATTGATAAAGGCGTTCAACGAGCGCGAGGATATCCACGCCCGAACAGCAGCGGAGGTTTACGGAGTTAATATTAAGAAAGTCACACCGGAGATGCGTCGTGCCGCCAAAACGGCAAACTTCGCCGTTATCTATGGTGTCTCGGCCTTCGGGCTGTCGCAGCAGTCGGAGCTAACGGTGGAGGAGTCGAAGGAGTTTATCGAAACCTACTTCGAGCGATATCCCGGTATCAAGAAGTACATGGACGACATGAAGCAGACGGCCCGCGACAAAGGGTATGTGACCACCCTTTTTAACCGTCGCCGCTACCTTCCGGAAATTCATGCCAAGAACTTCAACGTGCGCCAGTTTGCCGAGCGGATAGCAATCAATACGCCGATTCAGGGGACCGCCGCCGACATGATCAAGGTGGCCATGAT
>CP070756.1:58146-63738 GCA_020348905.1 Candidatus Zixiibacteriota bacterium | reverse complement strand
GTATATTGCCCGATCGCTACCCGACCGGTAACTCCTTCGCGATCTTTGGCGCGTATAGCAGCGCCCGGGAGGTTGGTGGTGACTACTACGACTTCATCGATTTCGGCTCCGAAAAGACTGGCATCATTGTCGCCGATGTTTCCGGCAAATCTCTTCCGGGTATGCTCGTGATGCTCCTGACCAGGGATATTGTGAAGAATCTGGCGCGGCCCGAGGTTGCGCCTGCCAGCCTGTTGACCGACGTCAATACTAAACTGAGGCGGAATATCAAGAAGGGAATGTTCGTGACCATGTTCTACGGCGTCTTGAACAAGAAGAGCGGTAATTTGACGTTTGCCTCGGCGGGACATAACCCGCTGATAAAACTACCGGCCGGAAAGGGAGACTGCCAGCTGCTGAAGACGCCCGGGTACCCGCTGGCTATGATGCCCGAAAAGCAGTTCGCTGCCCGAATTGAAAATGCCGAACTGAATCTGGCACCCGGCGACTGGGTGATTCAGTTTACCGACGGTATCAACGAGGCCAGGAACGGCGCCGACGAAGAATTCGGGATGGAAAGATTTATCGAGATTCTCCAGTCCAGCAGAGACCTGCCGGCTGATAAGATGATTGATGCCGTTGTCAATGACGTTGAGAACTTTGTGGGCGATGCGCCGCAGTACGACGACATAACCCTTCTGGCTCTCAAATGGTCAGGCCGCACCGTCGAAACCGCGGGCGGCGAGAATAATTCGCTTAAGGAAACTTCCCATGTCCATTAGGGCCGACAATTTGACTGTCGTCACGGTGCCCCGAGACCTGTCGGAGCAGAGCCTGGCGGACTTTGAGCAGGCGGTTAATACCCTGCTTCAGAGACTGCCCGGCGGCCTGGAGCTGGACTGCTCGGAACTGGGGCTGGTTTCATCCAGCCATGTAAACGTACTCTGGACGGTACGAGAGAAATGCCTGGAGGCCCGCGTCCCGCTGAGGTTGTGCCATGTCACGCCGGGGCTTATCCGAATTCTGAGAATACTGGACCTTATCGAATTCTTCCAGCTCGATACCGATCTCGCCGAAGATAAGAGTTTGCCTCTTGGGCAGACTCCCCCCGCCGAAGATGACCGACGGTTTGAGATCGACTTGAAACCCAAAAGCGAAGAGATACTTGATTCTCTAAATAGATTCCGCCAGTTCCTGAAAGATCTGAAAGTAGATCCGATGTGCGCCCTTGAGCTCGAGATTGTCTTTTATGAGACTCTCACGAACATACGGGCACACGGACATGTCGATGCCGCTGACCTGATCAAGGTAAGGGTCGAGGCAGACGACACGGCTATCGAACTCACTTTCATTGATGGCGGACGTGCCTTCAACCCCGCTGAAAACATTCCCAAGCACGATGCCGCTCAGGCCGTACGCAGCAGGCAAAAGCACGGGTTCGGCTTGACCATGATTGTTCGGATGACCGATGCCATGGATTACGAACGCGTGGACGATAAACTCAACGTGCTGAAGCTGAAAAAATACTGGAGTCGATAAGATGAATGAATCCGTGGTAAGCAGGACTGACATCAGCCCGGATACCACCGTTATTGATCCGGGTCAGCAACTTGATAACAACAACGCTCATGAGATGGTGGACGCTATCGGCCGGGCCCAGGCAGAGGGATACCGGTATGTCATTATCGATATGAAAAATCTCCAATTCATATCGTCGTCCGGGGTGGGATCGATACTGGGATCAGTGGAGGCCTTACGGGAAGCCGGCGGTGACATCGTCCTGTGCAATATTTCAGAAGACATCAAAAATGTATTCCGGGTGCTGGATTTGCTGGACTTTATGACCATCGCTGCCGATGTCGATCAGGCCCGGGAAAGGTGCGCTGGGAAAAGGTAAGAATGGCAGTCGTTACTAACAGGTCAAAAAACCAGACCGATCGGGCCAATGATCCGGCGCAGTCGGATCAGCGGCAGATACTGGCGTTTAATACTTTGTCGAAGCTTGCTCAGCAGTTTTCGAATCGCCCCGATTTCGGCCAGGTGAACGAGTTACTGGTTCTGACTCTGTCGGGTCAGTTCTCGGCGCCCAATGTCTTCGCCATGATAAAGCAGCCGGGTACCCTGAGCCTGGCACCACTGCTGTATGCTACCGGCAAGTTTCGGGGGGACCGGCTTCTGTTGAGCCAGGAACTGACCGGTAAGCACGCTGAGTACTTCCTCGATAAGTCCCGCCCGGTCGACGTTTCCGAGCTGACCGAAAGTGCCGAAACCGCCAGCCTCGGGTTTGTCCTCTCCGAGTGTGGTGTGCAGCTGGTCGTGCCGCTTCTGCACAACGACGAATTGATCGGCATTATCGGTCTCGGCCAAAAGGCTACCAAAAAGCCCTTCGATCAATCCGATCTCGACCTGTTGAGTACACTGGTAAATACCATTACCCCCTTTCTGGCCAGTTCGTACCTGTTTCTGGAGATCGCCGGCCTTAACAAATGGTATCGTGACATACTGGACAGCGTTGGACAGGGCGTGTTCGTTTTCGATTCTCATTTTCGACTCAAGAAGGTGAATTCCACCGGGTTCAGGATCCTGCAAACCTTCAAACCGCAACTCGTCCATTTGAGCAGCGTCGACCGGGCTCCCATCGGGCTCGTCTTTCAGGACCAGGTTTTCGGTAACTGGGTCAACCGGTTCAAGCGATGCGCGATGCAGCCGGGAGGAGGTACCCTCGAGAACATGGTCGCCAGTAATGATGAGATAAAGCGAATATACAACGTGCACGTCAGCCCGGTCACCAGCGGTTCGGTGCTGGAAACCGACTATGTTATCACTGTCGACGACATTACCGATCAAAAAGAGAGCGAACACCGGCTGTTCGAACTTCAAAAACTGGCTGACATGGGCTCTATGGCATCATCCATTTCGCACGAGTTGAATAACTTCCTGGGCTTGATTCTCGGCGGTGTCGAGATGACCGAAATAGCCCTGAAAAAAGATGACCTCGAGCGCGTAAAGACCAATCTTGGCAAACTCAAAACAAGTGTCGGCAAGATGGAGAGGTTCACAACCGGTTTGATGGATTACTCAAAACTCGAAGCCCGGATGCAGCTGGCGTCGCTCAACGAGGTAATAACCGACGTGCTGACATACATCACCGCCCAGCGCAAATTCAGTCGTACCCGGGTACTGTCTGAACTCAGTCCCGACCTCCCTCAGTTCCGGATGGATTCCAATCAAATCGCTCAACTGCTGCTGAACGTCCTTAATAACGGTGCCGATACCATCAACGAAACCGGCCGCAATGACGGGGTAATGTCCGTGGGAACATCGGCGGCGGACGATGCCGTCCTGTTGACGGTCAGCGATAACGGCGGCGGTATCAAGCCCGAGGTCAAAGATAAGCTTTTCAAAGTTAATCTGACCACCAAGGACCACGGTCACGGTCACGGTCTGGTTACTTGCGCCAGGATCATCAAGAATCACGGCGCCGATGTTACTATCGACACCGAGCCCGGCCGGGGCACGACTTTCACTTTCCGCTTCCCGCTCTCCCGTCCCGATAGTGCGGCTGAGATTCTAATGGGTGAAACCTTGCCCAATAAATCGCACTAACAAAGCCATCCCATCGACCGCCATCTCTCGCGTTCAAAACATCACGGACATTCAAACGGGTATATGGTACACACCGGGTTGCTGTACTTGATAACGCCGTTGGCCAGCTGAATGACGTTACGGCAACACCACTCCGACCAGCATCCCTCTTCGGTGATGTAGGTCGTTATGATACACTGCTGCATTATGGTCGGCTTGTTCTTGGCAAAAGCGCCGAGCGCGAATGCCAGCAAAAGCACCAACACCAGGATCAATACTGATACTATCTTCATGGACTCCCACCTCCTGCATGAAATTACATGCTATCATTACTGAAGTACTTTGATCTCGCCGATTGGACCTGACAATGAGCTGCGGTAGCTTGCGATGTCGTCGCCTGTTATGTATCGCGTGATTCTGTCCTTACCTTAATAAACGAATAAATCGTTTTTTGTCAACCCGCTGGATGCCCGCCCCCGCGGGAGGCGGAAATGGCTAAAAAGCCCGCAATCCGTTCCGATAATCTTATATAAGTTGTCAAATCTCATTGTGGTGAACAAAGGAGAGGTGAAATCATGGAGTCTTTCATACCAACCGCCATTATCATAGCGTTCGTCAGCCTCGTCTTCTGGGTGATACGCTCATCAAAAAAGCAGCGCGAAGCCATCCGGCAGATTCATTTCAAGCTGGGTTTTACGGAAGTAGCAAACCCCGATCAAGCCCTGCTTGACCGGATAACATCGGTCGCCCGGCATCGAAATGAAAGAATCAGTGTCAGTCAGGTGTATAAGCGCGACGAGGGCTCGTGCGTACTGTACGACTGCCATATTCATTCCAGCCGCGAGAAAAACAGCGGTCACCGTAGCTCGGTACTGGTGGTGCCGGAGGCACATCTCCCGGCCTTCAGGCTGGCGCCATGTATGGCCGAAACCGGTATGTTCTCCGGTCTTGTCCGCAAAGCAACCCAGTTGGCCATGACGCAGGGGGATTTTTCGACGGTGGACACCGCCAGTATGCCGGATTTCTCGGCCAAGTACTTGTTGACCGCGAAAGAGCCCGGCCGAATCCAGGCCGAATTACCATCACATCTGTGGCGAGAGATAATGGCCCTCTCGGATCGTTTCTTTCTTAAAGCCCGGGATGATACGATTATCTTCTCGGTGTTCGATATGGCCGCTCGTCGAAAGGGCAGCAGCCCGGGAGCGGAGGAAGAACGCCTGTCGCAGGCCATCAAGGTTGCATCGGCTTTGGGACGGATATTCAAATCGACCGCAAGAGACGCCGTATACGCTTGACGCGGGTAACTGACAACTATCAGCCTCGGTCGGCCCCGGGGCCGGAGTCGAATCCCTCGCGGCTCGTGATAGGGTCAGCTCCTGCCTGAAAAGTACTGCTTCGTACTTCTATTAACCTCAGGATTCTTTGAGCGCCCGGAAATCTGTCCGCGATTCCTGCAATCTGTTACCATATAATAACAAAGCTTCTCCTGCAGCACTACTAATCCAACTCCCGGCTCAAGCCGGAGACCGCAAGCCTCACCCGGCAGCC
The DNA here is from genome assembly GCA_020348905.1 of Candidatus Zixiibacteriota bacterium. Lineage (GTDB taxonomy): Bacteria > Zixibacteria > MSB-5A5 > GN15 > FEB-12. The sequence goes on along the minus strand of CP070756.1, from coordinate 58,626 downwards.
CGGGAAAAAACCATGGCGGAGGGGTTGACAGAACGTGGAATAATGGGTATAATAGGCTTAATTAGGCACACACTTCTCGCACCTGCAGTCATCGGGGTAAACAGCAGGTTCTTCTACGCCAGACACTACAAGGGGAAATCAACAGGTCGCACCTGCATTGGCGGCAACAGTTAAACAGGGGAAGTAGTCATGAAGTTGCCAATCACCTTTACATCATTTATTCTGCCGGTCTGACGGCCGATGCGCCGGATTCCGTTCAGACTGGCGCCGGCACGAGCGCATTAGCAGATGCCGGCAAAAGATTCAATCTGAAGGCAGCGCCCAGGTCGAGGTACTAGGGAGGGCTGGCTCCGGAGGGGTTCTAAGTCACAATCAACCTGCCAACCACACCATCGACTACTTTTGACTCCACTTATGCGCTGAACGATACCTTCAGTATTTCAGTCCGAAATTGACCATCTTAATCGACTACGATACCCG
>CP070756.1:51305-58046 GCA_020348905.1 Candidatus Zixiibacteriota bacterium | reverse complement strand
TCTGGTCAACATATCCATCAAGAACACGCTGGTGCCGACCGTTCTGGAAGACTGCGGCAAGGCCGGGGTGAAGTATGCCATCGTCCACACGGCCGGATTCAAAGAGGTGGGCGAGGAAGGACTGAAACTGGAAAAGCAGATTGTGGAGATAGCTCACAAGTATGGCATGCGCATATACGGGCCCAACTCGCAGGGTATCCAGAATTCGGATCCGGAGGTGTCGGTGTATGCCAACTTCACCTTCGTGCCCATGAAGCCGGGCAATATCTCCATTGTGGCCCAGAGCGGCGGTGTGGGTGAGACCCTTAAGCTGCACCTTCATAGGATCGGTATGGGAATGAGGATGTACGCCAGTTTCGGCAACGAGGCCGATGTGAGCATGAATGAGATTATCGATTACTATGGCCAGGATGACGAGACGAAAGTCATCATGGTTCACATTGAGACTATCAAAGACCCTGCCGGATTCCTGGAGGTAGCCAACCGGGTTACCCGGAAAAAGCCGATCCTGGTGGTCAAGACCGGCCGCACCAAAGAAGGTGTTACCGCTGTGGCGTCGCATACCGGGTCGCTGATGGAGCAGGATACGCTGGCCGATGCAATCTTCGAAAAGAGCGGTGTCCTTCGCTTTGATTCGCAGCAGGAGATGATCGATGCCGCTATTGCTCTGTCGACTCAGCCGGTGCCGAAATCGGAGAACATTGTTATTGTCACCAACACCGGCGGACCGGGTATTATCGCGGTTGATGAATGTATCTCAGCCGGTCTTAAACTGGCCAAGCTGAGCCCGGAAACAGGGAAAGCGCTGGGAGAACTGCTCTTCTCGGAGGCTATTGTGTCCAACCCGGTTGACGTGATCGCAACTGCCGGGGCCAAGGAGTACGGCGGGACGGTAGAAGCATTGCTGAAAGATCCTAACATTGACTCGCTCATCCTGAATTTTGTCACCCCTCCCTTTGTGGATTGTGAGGCGGTGGCGCAGAAACTTGGAGAGATTGGCGCCGCTGCTGAAAAACCCATTATCTGCATCATATTGACGATCGAAGAGAGATGGGGTGAGGTGATTAGGGTGATAAGAAAGAGCGGCATACCTGTGTTTGACTTTGCCGAGTCGGCCTCGAAAGCGCTGGCCGCAATGATCAAGTACGGTAAGATTCAACGCCGGGAAGCACCTGACTATCCGAAGTACGATTGTGACAAGAAAAAGGCTGACGAGATCATTGGTCGTTATCGCGGGCAAGAGCGTTTCCTTCCACAGGCCGATGTCTTTGATTTGCTGCACACATATGGGATTCCGGCCGTGAAAACGGTACGAGTGGAGGACAAAAGTCAGCTTAAGAAGGCCGCCGGGGCGCTTACCTACCCGTTGGTGCTGAAGGTAGACGCCGAGGAAGTCGTGCACAAATCGGATGCCGGCGGAGTATGTCTTAACCTTAAAGATGAAAAGGCCCTGCTGGCCGAGTTTGACCGGATGGCCAGCGAGTTTAAGAAATACAAACCGGGCTTTGTGGTACAGGAACAACAAACGGAAGGCAAGGAAGTCATCCTGGGAGCCAAGGATAGCCCGGGTGTTGGCCCGATGCTTATGTTCGGACTGGGCGGCGTGTTTGTAGAAACTCTCAAAGACGTTCAGTTCAGGCTGGCGCCGCTTTCGAAGCAGGATGCCGCCGGAATGATTGAATCCATTAAAGGTTATCCTATCCTGAAGGGCACCAGGGGCGAAAAACCGGCTGATGTGGAATGCCTGGTGGAAATGCTGGGACGGCTCGCGCAGCTTACTGTAGATTTTCCTGAGATAGACGAGATGGATCTCAATCCCGTTTTCGTGTTTGAAACCAAAAAAGGCGCCCGGGTTGTCGACGCCCGCCTGAAGGTAAAGAAACCCGAGTAGCCAGGCATATAAGGGCGCCGGGGAACATACATATACATACGGATTCGTATTGAGGCCTTTTAAAGACCGAGTGTCATGGAGATCGGCTAAATCGGCTTCGCGGTCGGCGGAGTTGATCTGCGCAGCATCTTATCTGACCCGGGAATGGATGTGATCAAGCTATGAATTGGATTCCTCTGAGTATCGTTTGCGTCTATGTTATCTTGCTTTATCTGCTCACCTGGTTGACCCGCCGCCTCAGCATGGGGGGGATGATAGCCTACCTTCTGGCCGGACGCAGTCTTCCTTTCTGGGTCATCGCTCCGCTGCTTACCGGACTGGCCATCGGAGGTGCATCTACCATCGGTGTCGCGGAGCGAGCCTATTCGGTTGGTATATCGGCCGGCTGGTATAACGCCGCCTGGGCGGCCGGGGCATTGCTGGTCGGTCTTTTTGCCGCCCATCGCTACCGCCAACTGGAAATTACCACCCTGCCGGAACTGTTCGAGAAGCATTACAATGTGTCCGGTCGGGTTATCGGTGCTGTTGGGCAGATTCTTCTGCAGTTGATAATTACATCGCTTCAATATGTAGCCGGTGGGGCCATCCTTTCGTCCCTGCTCCCCGACATCTTTACTTTCCAGATGGGCATGCTGGTCACGGCGATTGTCTTTGTGGGGATAACTCTTATCGGCGGTTTCTGGGCGGCTGGCCTGACGAACATTATCAATGTCATCCTCATCTACGCCGGCGTTGCCCTGGGAGCGGTGATGGCCGTGACCAAAGTAGGAGGATTTGGAAAGATTGTATCCAGACTCCCGGTTGAGCATCCCGGGTTCGACATCGGCGCAATCGGCTGGGGACTTGTTATAGCCTGGTTTGTCGTAATGTGCACAACCGTCTTTTCCGTGCAGTCCATCGTGCAGATAAGTTTTGGCGCCAGAGATTCCGGCTCGGCCCGGAAGGGTTTCCTTTTGGGCGCCGTGTTGATATTCCCGGTTGGTTTCATCAGTGCCATCATTGGAGTGGCAGCAGCCATTCTTCATCCCGACATCATCGCCACCGAGGCTCTGCCGCGAACGGTGCTGAGTCTGAGTCCGGTTGTGGCCGGTATCATCCTGGCCGGACTATGGGCTGCCGATGTATCCACGGCGTCGGCTCTGCTGGTAGGTAGCGCCACCCTGGTTGTAGGTGACCTGATCAAGAGGTTCGTGGCACCGGATCTTTCTGAAAAGCGCGAGCGGGTAGTATCCCGGGTGTCGGTACTGGTGCTGAGTGTTTTCACCTATGCCATGGCGGTTTCGATATCCGGTATTCTCAAAACGCTGCTGATCGGTCTTACTCTTACGACGGCGTATACGTTGATCACATTGATGACGCTATTCTGGCCCAGGCTGTGCCGGCGCGGGCACGCCACCTGGACGCTGATCATGTCGATGGTGGCGCTGGCGGCCTGGCTAATCTTCCCTCAGATCAAGACGGTCTTTCAGGGATGGAACTTGCCTCATCCGATTTTCTTCTGCTGGTTTGTGTGCGTGGCCACATTTGCAGTTGTCTTAATCTTTGACAGGAGAAAAATACCGGCAGGCAATTGACAGTGACATATTCTGTAAATGCGAACGTACGGTTTAGGAGACGATAGTGATTAAGAATAACAATAATGACCAAATGCGCGTGGGTGTAATCGGGATGGGCCCGGTGGGAGCTACCCTGGCGGCTCATCTCATCGACGCGGGGGCGATGGTAGTGGCATGCGATGTTGACCGCGAAAAAGTTGACGCGATGAAAGACGGCGGTATCCGTCTGGAGCATGTCCTGCAAAAGGAAGTCGCTGTTTCCGAGGTATGTTACGCCGTATCCGAATTGAAGCAGTACGATCTCGACCTTATCGCCGTGGCTGTGAAAACACCTACTCTTGAGGTGGTGGTTCCCTTGCTGGCCGAAACTGTCACTGGCAGGACTCACGTGATGTGCGTTCAGAACGGACTTGACAATGAACTGGAAATCGCAAGATGTCTCGGCAAGGATAGAACCCTGCGAATGAGCGTTAATTATGCCGGGGGGATGACCGCGCCGAATGCGGTTGATGTTATCTTCTTCAATCCACCCAATTATATTGCCGCCCTGACCCCGGCAGGGGAGGCGACTGCCAACAAGACCGCTGAACTGCTCACTTCATCTGGTCTGGAAACGAAGGTGCCTGACGATATCCGCGATCACATCTGGATAAAGGCAATTCTGAACTCAGCGCTTTCTCCGGTCTGTGCCATCACCAAGCTTACGATGCGAGAAGTCACCCAGTTTCCTCCCGGCCTGGAGCTGGTGGAGGCGCTTATCGATGAATCGGTTCGCGTCGCTGAGGCCGATGGACTGAAGTTCGAGGAGGGATTCAAAGAGTTCTGCCTCAAGTATCTCAAGGGCGGCGGTTATCATCGTCCCTCTATGCTGGTGGACCTGGATAACGGTCATCCGACCGAGATTGATTTCTTAAACGGGAGAATCGCCCATTATGGTCGCAAGCATGGTGTAGCTACGCCCTACAATGACACCATTACCGCTCTAGTGCATATGCTGGAACTACCACCCAAGGAAGAATGATGAGGCGTTGAAGAGCAGACGGATGTGAAAGTAAGAGAGAAAATGCGAATAGAGTTGTGCAGGAGGAATCAATGAAAGAGATACTTGCCTATCAGATGACGGCCAAGGATGCGCCTTTCGAAAAAACGGCGATACCTGTGCCTGAACCGGCCGAGGGAGACGCTATAATCGAGATTTCCGGATGCGGCGTCTGTCATACTGATCTGAGTTTCTGGCACTATGGCGTTCCCACTCGCCACGAGCTGCCGCTGGTGCTGGGTCATGAGATCAGCGGTACTGTTGTCGAAGGACCATCGCAATGGAAAGGCAAGCCGGTCATCATTCCTGCGGTTTTGCCGTGCGGGGAATGTGAACTGTGCCAAGGCGGCCGGAGCAATATCTGTCAAAATCAGAAGATGCCGGGCAACGATTTCCACGGCGGTTTCGCCAGCCACGTGGTTGTTCCGTCGCGGTTTCTTGCGGAAGTACCCGATGCTGCCCTGGCAAATCACTCGCTGGCGGAACTCTCGGTCATTGCCGACGCTGTGTCGACGCCTTATCAGGTTATTGTGAAAAGTGAACTGAAGCCCGGTGACCTGGCTATTGTAATTGGTGTTGGCGGTGTCGGCATCTACGCAGCCCAACTTGCACATATCATGGGCGCAAAAGTGCTGGCAATTGATATCGCACAGGACAAGCTTGACCAGCTTGCCGAGTTCGGTGTCACCGCGACCATCAACTCCAAGGGTCTGGACATCAAGGAGATAAAAAACCAAGTCAAGGGTGCCAACAAAGAACTGGGAGCCTCACGGTTCGGGTGGAAAATCTATGAAATGTCCGGCACCAAGGCCGGCCAGGAGCTTGCGTTCGCGTTACTGGGCATTGCCGGCTCGGTCTCCATCGTCGGTTTCACTCTGGACAAACTGGAAGTGCGCCTGAGCAATCTGATGGCCTTCGACGGACAACTGATAGGCACCTGGGGCTGCAAACCCGAATTATACGCCGATGTGATCAAGCTGACGGCCGAAGGTAAGTTGAAGCTCAAGCCGTTTACGGCAACATTTCCGCTGTCGCAGATCAATGACATTTTCAAGCAGACGCTTGAGCACAAGTTGTTAAAGAGATCGGTGCTGACGCCGGATTTTTAGATTGAATGGTAAATATACAGATTTTGTTTAAATAGGAGATTAACAAATGGGTCAGAACTTAATCAGTCACAATCTTGTCGAGATTGACTTCAAGGAAATCATTTACGAGTTGCGTCCCTGTCTGGATGCCAGCGGTCAGCCGGTGAAGGGATTGCATAATGCGTGGATATTTTTGAACAATCCCAAGCAGTACAATTCGTATACGACCAACGCTGTTAAAGAGGTAATTCTCGCTTTCAGGCAGGCGTCCAATGACCGCTCGGTCGTGGCGGTGGTGTTTACGGCCGTCGGGGACAAGGCTTTCTGTACCGGTGGTAATACGAAAGAGTATGCGGAGTACTATGCCGGTCGACCCCTCGAGTACAAGCAGTATATGCGCTTGTTCAATGACATGATTACTTCGATTCTGATGTGCGACAAGCCGGTGATCTGCCGGGTCAACGGGATGCGTATCGCCGGCGGCCAGGAGATTGGCATGGCCTGTGACTTTACCGTTGCCAGTGACCTGGCGGTGTTCGGTCAGGCCGGCCCCAGGCACGGCAGTGCACCCGACGGCGGAAGCACCGATTTCCTTCATCTGTTCGTTGGAATCGAACGCGCCATGCAAAGCTGCACCCTGTGCGAGATGTGGAGTGCCTACGAAGCCAAATCGCTGGGCCTCATAACGGAAGCAGTGCCGGTGTTGAAGGTTGATGGTAAGTTTGTGCGCAATCCGATGGTGATTACCGATCGCTGGCTGGACGATTCCGGTGCGGTTGTCTATGGCAGGAGTAAAACGGGTGATGACCGGAAAGATGCCAAGGATATTCTTGCCGGCGGTACGGTTGATCTTGCCCCGCTCGATCAACTGGTGGACAACCTGTGCACGAAGCTTATGTACCTGATGCCGGACTGTGTCAACAAGACGTTGAATAGCCTCAGAAAGAAAAAGCTGGAGCACTGGGATAGAAACCAGCAGTCCAACCGCGACTGGCTCGGTTTGAACATGATGACCGAGGCCAAGGCGGGCTTCAGGGCGTTCAACGAAGGGCCTAAAGGTAACCGTGAGGTGGACTTCATCAAGCTCCGCACGATGCTTTCCGAGGGACACCCGTGGGACGATGAACTTCTTGACGCCATCCTGCCAAGGTAGGTGTTATGGCTGAC
>CP070756.1:47616-51205 GCA_020348905.1 Candidatus Zixiibacteriota bacterium | reverse complement strand
CATTGAAGAAGGGAATATTGGCTTTCAGAAAATCCGGTTGGGGCAAATTGTCGGCATCGAAGACGGCGACAAAGTCCCCTCTGGCTCTCTGCAGGCCCTCGGCCAGCGCTCCCGCTTTAAAGCCTTCCCGTCGTGTACGTCGGAGGTGATGAATAGCAGGTAGGTGTTGCCCGGAGCGTGCGGTTGCCCGACTCAGCCTCTTGAGATAACCGGCAATGTGGCGGGAAGTGATGTCGGTGGAATCGTCCAGGACCTGTATTTCCAGCCGATCGGCAGGCCAGTCGAAGCTTGTCACGGCTTTGATAAGTCTTACGGCCACTCGTTTTTCGTTAAACAGCGGCAGCTGGATTGTCACCATCGGATAGTGGTTTATCCCAAGCGGACCGTCGGCAGGCTTTAGAATTCTGCTTCTGTTGCGGAGGTAGATGATGATAAGCCAGTAGAGGTGAACGCCGTAAAAAGATATGTACGCCAGCAGAAAGAAGTAGAACGCTATAAACGCTGTCTTCATATCGCCGACTCCCGTGACGCTTTTCTGCGGGCGAAAAACTGGTACACCAGTAAACCATAGAAAGGCACATACTCCGCTATTCGCAATAGCGGGTATTCGACCCACACACCGGTTTGGTGATACCCAATTAAAACATGATATGACAGGAAAACGGTTCCGGATAAAATCAGAAAGGCCAGATTTCGGTAGAGGACGATAAACGGCACGGTCCAAACCAAGTACCAGGGGAACAAAGCGGGCGTCAGCATCACGTAGTCGCCGAAGATCAGGAACATGCGGTGGATCGGGTCCCGGGCTTTTCTCCTGGAAAGGGAAGCCAGCCCGGCGGCGCCCACGAAGATTACGGCGCAGGCAATGCGAGCCACGTTTTCACCCAGAAAGGTCCTGGCCAATTGGAACACCGACCCGTTGTACTGCCAGGTGCCCAGGTAAATCCACAGAGAGCCGAATAGCTCACGGCCGGACGTGACGAGAAAGGGGAGATAGAATACAGACACTACGAGTGCGAAAGAGAGCAGGAATCGGATTTTATCTTTGCCTGGAAAGTGAATCAGCAGAACCGGCAGGAAGAACAGTCCGTACAGTTTAACCAGTGTCACCAGTGCCAGCAGGGTACCCACTGTCACCGGCATCGGCCGCTGCCTGACAAGATATGAAAGCATGACTGCCAAGAACGGCAGGGCGAATATATCGAGATGATTTGACATAAGGAATTCGATAATCACCAGAGGCGACAACAGATATATCATGAAGGTCCACGGCGGGAGATGGGCCGTTCGGACCAGGCCGTAGACAGCCAGAGCGGCGAGTAGTTCGAATAAAAGAGAAATCAGTTTGAATCCCCAGACCGAATCGCCGCCAATCAGGTAGGCAGTGGCAAACAGGTACTGGCTCAGCGGAGGGTATATGGTTGGCAACCAGGCGTGGTTAATGCGGGGGTGGATAGTGGTGTCGGCCAAACCGCTGTCTTCCATATCCTCCGGACTCAGCAGGTATGGATTGTAACCGTTTGATATGATTTTCCCTTCCCATACGTAGCGATAGACGTCGTCTGACAGGTAAGTTTGCTCGGCAGATCCGACGACTACGATCACGCGAACGACAACGGCAACTGCGATCATGAAAGACCAGAGGTTTCGGCTTGAAGCCCCATCAACGCTAAGCCTGCGATAGATGAAGATGATGACGAGATAGGCAAAGAAGATGATCTGTGATACAAGCAGAAACCGGGCTATGTCCGGTCCTTCTTCGGCAGGATATACCAGAAGCAGGTACAGCGGAATGAGCAATAACCCCAATGCCACCAGCGTGATTCTCATCGGCGCCCAAGCTCCCTGAATATCAGGTAGAGTATTTTCAGCCCTGCCTTAACAGAGCCGGTAACGGTTCCAGAGATCTTTGACCGGCCTATCCTTGGTCGGTAAGAGACGGCGACCTCGGTGGCGTCAAGACCGAGTTTGGCTGCCTTGATCTGCAGCTCCACAGTCCATCCAAAATCGCGGTCCTGCATGTTCAGTCTTTGGAGGGCCTGATAGGTTACAGCCCGAAACGGTCCCAGGTCAGTAAAACGATAACGCCAGAAGAGCCGAATCAACCACGTTGACAGCCAGTTTCCGAACCTTGCAGCCGGTGTGAGATGCCGACGCGCATCATCTTTAATCATTCGCGAACCGATGACCACCTCGTGTCCGCCGAAGACTATCTGGTCGATCAGCAGAATGGTTTCCTCCGGGTAATCGGAATAGTCTCCATCAAGAAATACGATGATATCGGTAGCCTCATCGAGTTCCGCGATGGCCCGGAGGCAGGCGGCGCCATAACCGCGCTGTGGTTCGCTGATCACCTCAGCCCCGGCCTGACGGGCCAGGGAAGCGGTACTATCGGTCGAGCCGTTATCGGCAACGATGACCCGGTCGAGGTAGGATGGCAGGGCCTGAAGCACCCGACTGATGGACTGCTCCTCGTTTAAAGCCGGGATTATTACCGCTATATTGTGGTCATGATACAAGAGACTACGTCTATCGCTTAATATCGTTGAGTGACCAGTCGTAAGGCATATACTCGATGGTCCACTCGGCGGATTCGTCGACAAACTCGAGAATCGACTCATCGGCGTAAGAGAAGATGAAGTTCAGCACCGCCGCTTCAGCCGGCCTCAGATTAGGGTATGCGTCTGTCTCGAACTCATCTCTAAAGTCATCGCCAAACCAGGAAAAGATCTCGGTCGTGGTTAGGGTGTTGTTGTGGGGGTTTATGCTGTTGCGGGATACGTCGTTGACAAAGGCGAAAACCAGATCGTCGAGCTGGTCATCAAGTACTTCCGGCAAGAAGGGTTCGGCCAGGAGCGGGGGGCAGCCCAGCGAGGCACAGTTGACAGCGAAATGAATTCTTCCGTCCTCGTACACCGGTCGCAGGATATTGTGCTCGATGTCGTCGAGGGTGACGTTCTCCCCGGCCACGGTCCAACGGGTTTTATCCCACACGCCCTCGATGTCTTTGATCGATGCTACCGGATAGGCGTCGATGACCGAGCGCAGGGTTATGCCATTGTAGGCGTTTAACCAGAGGGCCATCTGCTCGGTCGCATCCATTTCGTCGTATTCTTCCAGTGAAAGTCCGGCCAGTTCACTTACGAATTGATCGAGATCAGATCGATCTTCCTTCAATCGGGCATAGTCAACCAATTCGCCTTGAACGAAAGTATTGAGAACCCTGACATAGGCAGTATAGTCGGGGTCGAAAGGTTTCGGCTCTACCCTGGCGTGATCTTTGGATGAACCGCATCCCGCCAGCAGCAGTCCGATCACGGTAATGATATTAAGTTTCTTCATTGGACAGTCTCCGCCTGGAAGTTTGAACTTTATTCTTTTTCAAGGGCCTCCCCGGTCATAGGCACGAACCTCACCGGAATGACCTTTTGCTGCTCTATCCTGCCATTGATTTTCGTAACTAACAACAATTCCTGCCAGAGGGTTCCGACGGGTATTACCATCCGGCCGCTCTCGGCCAGTTGTTCAAGCAAGGGCTGAGGTATTTCCGGCGGAGCGCAGGTTACGATTATGGCGTCGAACGGAGCGT
>CP070756.1:43717-47516 GCA_020348905.1 Candidatus Zixiibacteriota bacterium | reverse complement strand
TACGACAACGCTTCTGTCTTTAAGACTTTTCATAGTAGTGTATACGTTGGACGATTATTGCGGTTTCAGCGTACCTTCCGCGCCGGGCCGTCGCCCGGGCAGCCTTTGTAGATCCGTTTTCGCGGTGCCCGAAACTGGTAACGCAGGCCTTCGATTGCGGTGCCTTAATAACGGCCGCCTGCTCCGATATGGGTAACCCGCTGACCCGTCCTGAGCTTTCGAAGGATTGCGGTGGAACCCTTTCATGTCGGCAAACACCCCTACGCTCTTGACAAAGCGTGCTGCATAAAAAAAGCGGCTTTCAATTGATGAGTTTCACAACCGGTTGATAAACGAGAAAGGCCGTTACGTCTTTGATGTTCAATTCAGATTCTATTATGTAATAAGTTCTGAATTTTCTGGCCTTAACTGAGTATCAGAAATAGAAATGCAACAAGGAGGCCTTACATGAGGTACAAAGTCCACCAACTCAATATTAAACTGGAAAAAGAGCAGGAAAAGCTTGAAAAATTCCTTAATGGTCTAAAAGGTGATGTAGTATCGATCATTCCGAACGTCCGTCCGACTTTTCAAGGCATGGGTGCTACTGCCAAAATCGATTTTCTACTCATAATAGAAAGATTGGCATGAATTAGGCCCCTTTCATAGGTGAGACTTCACGGTCTGTGGAAGCGTCGAAAAACATCTGAGTAATACAGGTGCAATGAAGTCTGGCTTCGATAATTGTCATCCCTCTTGATCGATACCACCAATCAACCCGGCCTCAATACGTAGCAACTTCGGTAAGCTGATTTCGTATTATTTGATTATGGTTAAACATTTGATGTTGAGCCCTCACTGCCGAAGCATCGGCGCCTTATTCGCAGGCACATTATTCATAGTAATTTTTGCGGCGCACACGAAGGCGGATGTCACGGGGCGCTGGTCGGGAGCATTCACTCGCCTGGGTGCCGTTCAAGAAGTCATGCTCGAATTGCGGCAAACAGATTCAGGTTGGGTTGGAAGCTATGAAATCCCGGACCTTATCCTGTACCGGGAACCACTTACGGATCTGTCTATTGCCGGTGATACTATTTCGTTTCATTTATTCTGGGGAACTTTTTCATGTCTTTTGCACAACCAGATCGGAGAGATAACAGGTGAAAACAGAGATTGGAATCCACCTGTATCGATTCATTTGAAGAGGCGCCCTGATCCCCACCTGCCAAATATCGAACCGGTGCGATTTCCGTCCGATTCCTTGCTGTTATATGGTGATCTGCTGTTACCCGATTGTCATCCACCGTATCCTGCTGTTGTGGTGATCGAGGGCAGCACGACGGAAGGTCGGCAGCTTTGGACATATCGTTCAATCGGCGATCTATTTGCCCGTAACGGAATTGCCGCGTTGGTCTACGACAAGCGTGGGGCTGGTCAATCCGACGGCAATATTGATAGCGTCACGTTCAACGATCTGGCAAGCTATGTTGTAAGTGCTGTTCAGTATCTAACTACGCGGGATGACATTGATTCTGAATCAATCGGACTGTTTGGCATAAGTCAGGGCGGCTGGCTGGCGCCCCTCGGGGCCAATCGATCCGGCAAGGTGTCATTTGTTATCATGCTGGCCGGTCCGGCCGTGTCGATCTGGCAGCAAGAGTTGCACCGGGTTGAGTACAGCATGCGAGCAGGGCTCTATGGAGAGGATGAGCCCGATGTGTTTTCTGAGACAGAGATCGCCGCTGCTATGGCGCACTCGCGTCTTGGTTTTGAGGCGGCGCAAGATCCGCAGATGTGGGCTGATTGGAAGGCTTCGGTTAGCACCGCCGAGAAGGCCTCGTGGGCAGACTACGTTAATCTTGACAGTACCCGGGAGGATCTGGAAGGCTGGCTGCGCTTCCGATATGATCCCGGGGAAACACTCCGGAAAACAACAATACCCGTGCTCGCTTTATTTGGGGATGCTGACGTATTTGTACCTCCGGTGGAGAATGTCCCGTTGCTCGAGCGTTACCTCTCGGAAGCCGGAAACGAAGAATTCCGAATTGTGACGTTTCCGAATGTTGGCCACGATTTTTTTACCGGTGCGACTCTGGTTGGAGGAGAATGGTCATGGCCCACCGGCTACTGGCGATGGAACCGCCGAGCGATAGGGTTGGCGGATACAATCGTCACCTGGACGCGTCGACAGGTTCAGCGATAGCCTGACAAAACTGTCACTTTATCGGGGGAATTGCAGCACAATCAAAGCGGCCCTTAATTGACTGGTTTCACAATTGGCGGTTGGCAGAACGCGGCCCGAATATCACTCTCCTCAAGTTGTTGCCCTATTCACGTCTTAGGTTAAGAGAGGTAATTCTATTCTGCCAATGATGCCGGTATGGGAACCCGTCAGTTATCGGCGGTAAGGGCTGTCAGAACTTCGCGCCACTTTGAATGCAGGCCCAGGTGACCCAGCTCGGTCCACACTGTCAGCCGGGAGTTAGGAATACTCTTGTGATTATATTTGGCCTGGCCCAACGGTATGTTACGATCCAACTCCCCGTGCCATATGTCAACGCGCGTCGAGATGTCGTTCAGCGGAAGCGCCCACGGTGCGAAGATGATTGTATCATCCGTTGCCGGTCCGTCCCAGCCTTGGCAATAACCCTCGCGTATTTCCTCAAGCATCACGGTCAGATTATGTGCGGGTTCAAGGACCTTTCTATCCGCTGGTGGAAAACCCGCGATAATCCTGGCACGTAACGTTTCGACATCGCCGCTTGCCAACCTGTACATTCCACGTCTCATCTTAAAGGTAAGCCAGGGGATGTTTCGAAATATGAATGTGATGATCCGATGGGAAACTGAGAGCCCCTGATAGGGGGAAGGCCTGTCGGGTGGGGCGGGGCCGCTGACGACGGCACAGGCCTCAACCTGGTCGCTGAGTTTGAAAGCGCAGGCCAGAGCATAAGGTCCGCCGGCAGATAGACCCATGACACGGAATTTGTCGACTCCAAGATGAGTCGCCAGCTGCTTGACATTGTTTGGCCAATCCAGAAGTCTTCTGTCCGGCTGAAAATCGGACAGGCCGTGTCCCGGACGGTCTATTGAAATGAGTCGGATTCCCAGATCTTGTAGAATGGTGTCATCCGCAGGGCGTTCAAATCGGGATCCGGCTGAACCATGGAAATGGAATACGACCGTTTTGGAATGAGGGCCGTAGGTGGCAAATCCCAGTTTCCTTCCGTCGCTAAGTGTGACCGTCTGGTTTTTCTCCGGATAAGTCATAGCAGAGAATATACGAAAGATAAGAACTCATGTTTCAGCTTCTGTAGGGGAAAAACCCGATAGAGGTTCTGCCATTGGATCTACATGTTAAGACTGTAAGTCACACCCAGCACCGGCAAAGTCGGAAAAGTGGCCTCGACTTCCCGTTCGATATATATATCCGACCCGGTGCCCACCAGATTATAGATATACCCCTGGACATTTTCTCTTCCCGTAAGGTTTATGATCTCAAAGAACAATGTCAGGCGTCCTCCCCAGAAATCCAGATACCGGTTCAGGCGTAGATCCACACGGCTATAATCCGGGTATGTCTCACCTAAAGTCTCAGCCTGATTGATCCACACAACAGTCTTGCCCTCAATTTCTGCTGTGCGCAGTTCGACACCCGTATAGGGCCACCCGGAATGGTAGTGCCAGGCCAGGTTGAACTGCCATCTAAGAGTGGGGCGGAAGCTCAGGTCAAGGTATATGGTATGCCGCTGGTCGTGGGGACTCGGCAAGACCGCGTTATAAACGACAGCCTGGTCATCCGGGGTAGTGCCGGGAGTGT
>CP070756.1:40613-43617 GCA_020348905.1 Candidatus Zixiibacteriota bacterium | reverse complement strand
GAACTGGCCGACGGGCTCAGCCAGCTTTTCAGGTTGCGCAATCAGAAATCGCGACGGCTGGGATACAACAATTTCATGGCTCTTGTATTCAGCCGGGCAGGTCTGGATCTGGATGAATACCGCCAGCTGCTCAATCATCTTGATTCTTTAACCCGTGACGTGTACCTCGATATAGTGGACAGGATCGGCGTCCAGTTGAATGTTAATGACCTGGAGTACTGGGATGTCGGCTATGCTTACGCTGACATTAATCCCACTGTCGACAGCTACTTCCCGGCTGATTCTCAGCTTCCCTATATCCGCAGGACCCTGACAGCGCTGGATTTCAATCTCGATAAGATGCCGATATACTTTGACCTTGAAGTCCGAGAAGGTAAATCTCAGTTTGCCGCATCATTTCCGGTAAAACCTCCCTACGACGTTCGCGTCATGGGTAATCAATCGCCTGGCATGTGGAGCACATTCGTATTGTTCCATGAGATCGGGCATGCCATACACTTTGCCAGCGTCGCGCAAGAAAGTCCGGCATTTGGCAGATTCATCGACGGTTGCTGGACCGAAGGGATGGCGCAGATTCTTCCACTCATGCTGGAGGAAAAGGAGTGGCTCCAGAAGTACGGCAAAATGCCGGCAGCGCTGGCTGACAGCTATCTGGCTTCCCTCAAGGAACAGGAGGTTATAAGCCTTCGCGTTCAGTTGCTTCGTCTCAATTTCGAGTACGAGGCGTATGCCAATGCGAACCGGGATCTCAATAAGCTCTACTGGGATCTGTTCGAAAAGTACATGCTGCTACCCAGGCATGACGATATAAAGCCGTGGGCGACCGTGACTCACTTCATCAGTGTGCCGGTATATATGCAGAACTACTTGTATGCTGATATAATTGCCGCCCAGACCTGGGCCTGGCTTAAGGAAAATTACGGCAGCCCGGTTGATAATCCCAAAGTTAGTTCATTCTTGACTCAGAATTTCTATCGGTTCGGCGGCCGCTACGACTGGCGCGAGCTTCTCGTTCGCGGTACCGGCGAAGAATTCAACCCCGAGTATATGATAAAGCGAATCGGGCTGTAACTGCTCGGAGCGTATTTCCACCTATAGCGGGAATCCAAACCCCAGCTGAATACCGACATAACGACCCCAAGAATCAATTGCGCAGTAGTACGCCTCAAAGCGCGTGGTCGTGTATGAACCGGTGTATCGAAATAGCCCCAGACCGAGGCGGATGAAGGCGTGGTTGTGAGCCTGAATTGTCGCATAACCGAGGGCAACTTTGGCGTATGGTATCGTTCTGCGCAATGGCAGAAGATTGTAGCTGAAGTTTCCGGACCACAGGAATCCGCCGACTGAACCGTCGTCGCGATTAGCGCTTATCTTAACAGCACCTTCGGCACCAAGCCCAAAGGCGAATCGGGGATGAGGATACACGTCGAGAGAGATCCCGCCGCCACATATCATCCTTTCGACAATCCTCATCTCATAGAGATGTTCGCCCAGGTAGATTCCTCCAGTGAAAAACAAAGCGAAGTTTCCGCTTATTGGTCTCACATTCGCTTGTTTTGTCTTCTCGGTCGGGCGTCGATCTTTCTTGCCTGCCAGTCCGTCGGTTGCGCTAAATAGCAGTAGTGTAAGAGTGAGTAGAACCGGTGAACAATTTCGCATACCCTGATCCTTCGTATCTCACAGTATCGTTTCTGCCGTTTATCGTGACAAAAGCGGCAATTCCACCCCCAGTTCCAGTCCTAGACTTGACGCATTGAAGGGGATTTCCGCCCCGTTCAGTTGTTCAATCTCATAGCCCTCTGACAACGCATATCTGTATAACAGCTCTGAACGAATACATAACTTTGTAGACAGGGGGATCCTGAGGCCGAATTCGGCGCGGTAGAACAGGTGGGTGCCTAATTTCAGGTCAATCGTCGAACGGTAGTCAGGGCACTTGCCCGTCACGAAACCAAGACCAAGTTGAATATATGGCGCAGTGCGCCTTTGATCGCTGAGAAAACCAATAAAGCCGAGCGAGTAACACCAGCCCGTGGCATCGCCAGCGTCAAAGTAAGACACCCTATTAACTCCGTACTCAACATTGGCCGTCAGGTCGATAGTGGGCTCCGGGCTAAAGCAAAACGATATGCCGCCACCGTACAGTTGCTTGTCCGAGAAGTCGGTGCTGTAGCGCTCAATTTGGTCAGCGGCCTCGCCGGTTACAACCCCCAGGCTGACAAACGGTACAAACCCAAGCCGGATTCTTTTTACGACGGCAGAGCGGTGCTCCTCTGAGACAGGTGGATCATGTTCGGAGCCTTGTACCATGTCAGATAAGCCAAGAGTCAGGCTGACTATTAAGACTATTGCGATGCGAAAGCGATACATTGACACCTCCCCATAGTTGGTGCGGAGTGGTAGCCGAGATATTCCTGGACAACGATTAAGGAACCGAAAAACAACGCCGCTGTCAAGGCCAAGGCGATCCATAATTTCCCTTGAGACTAACTACCAATGGGCTTACCTTGCCGTAACTCAAGCGGTCTTTGATTTACAGGTGCGATGGAAGAATCCCATATACATAGGCAGAGCGAGCGAATAACCAGCGGTCCAATCTCACGAACCGTTTTTTCTCTGGCCGTGCCGGTCCTGCTGGGCATGTTCATGGAGTTTGCCCTCTCATCCACCGACTATTACTGGGTCGGGAGGCTCGGTCCGACCGCCCAGGACGCAGTGACGAGCTCGATGGTGATCATGTGGACGATTTACGCGATGATTACCATTATCTCGGTTGGTGTAACGGCTCTTGTAGCTCGGTACGTGGGGGCCGGGGACCTGTCGAAAGTTACCTATTACATCAAGCAGGGAATGGCCCTGTCGGTGTCGCTGGGATTTGTGTTTGCCATCGTGGGATTCGTCCTGGCTCCGTATCTGTTGAGTTTTATGGATGCCGGCCCGAGGACTCTTGAGCTGGCGGTACCATATCTTCGGATATTCTTTGTCTCCTCAGTCTTCTTTTTCT
>CP070756.1:37805-40513 GCA_020348905.1 Candidatus Zixiibacteriota bacterium | reverse complement strand
ATTGCACTACCGCTTTGTCAGTCTGGCCGGTGGCCTCGTATGACCGGCCAAGATAGTAGTGAAGCTTCACCGCTTCCAGCGGGCACCCGAAACGACTCCTGCCGTATACTGTACGTATGGAATCAAGAGCGTCGATGGCCGCATCATACTTCCCTGCCTCGAACAGGTACCTGCCCTTTGTGTAACCCGAAAAGAAATAAAGCCAGGGAGTTCGCTTCGATATCAATGGTATTATGGAATCAACCATTCCGGCGGCCCTCTCAAAGTTGCCCTCGCCATACTCAAGACTGGCGCGGCTCAGAACCTTCCAGTATCGGTCTTCCCACTCATCATCGCGCACCGTCCAACTTTCGTAGACCCGCCTGGCCTCGTCCAGGGCGCCATTCCTTACAAGGTTTGTCACAAGCAACATAAACGATACACCCTGTCTGGAACCATCATAAGCATCCTGGAGAATATCGAATTCGCGTCTGCTTGTTGCCAGAATTGAATCGACCAGTTTCAGTTCAGCAAACAAGTAACCCTGCCAGCTGTAATTTTCCCAATCAGTCACGCCGTCAAGTTCACCCTGCTCGGTAGCCCGTTTCAATTGGGCCAGGGCCTCGCTCAGGCGACCCTGCATAATCAGTAATCTACCCAGGTGCCTGCGGCCCCTTAAGCGGTCTATGCTTCCGCCTATTCTTATCTGTCTCTGGAAATACACGGCAGCCGAGTCGTAAATTCGTCTCTGGGCGAAGAGAATTCCCATGCCACGTACCGATCCCATAAAGTCTGGGTCAATCGCCAGCGCCTGGCGGTAGGACTGCTCCGCATTCTGAAGGTCACCATTTAGCGCATATATTTCGGCCCTTGAGTCGTAGGGGTTCGGCTGATCGGGCGCAAGCCGAACATATTCATTTACCGCCTCAATGGACCGACCAAAATGGCCCTGACGGTCATACAGATATGCTAACTGATTGTGTGCGTGTTCGTAAAACGGATCAAGTTCGATAACCTGCTCGATCTGAGCTATACCCGAATCAACCTGACCCGTCGATACCATCAGGACCCCAAGATCGTATCGGACTTCTTTATCATCGGGGTAGAGCTCCACATACTCTCTTGCAATTTCAAGCGTAGCGTCCAATTTGCCGAACCACGCAGTCTGAAGCGCTCTTATCTGGAGGCGCTCTTTGCGCGTAACCTTGTCCGAATGTCTCACGGCCGCTTCCAGAAAGGCCTTTCGCTCAGACAAAGGGTAAGGTCCCGTTCGAGCCAACTCACATAGGGCCATCGCAAATGTCGAGTCCTCCCTTACGGCCTTGAGAAACTCCTGGGCGGCCTCCTTCCACATGTATTTGTGAGTGAACTCCAGTCCCTGAAGATAGTACCGGTAGGCCTCCGGGGAGTCGGTGGTAACCTCCGCGATCGCTCTGTCGTCCGCATCAGACGCCTGCGGTAGAGCCAGGTCGCTCTTTATCTCCACCGTGAGCGAATCAATCATTGCGAAAACCGTCGCCCCCGCCTCACCCTCCACTCGCTGCGACGCCACGGTAGTGCCATTCTCAACATCGATCAGGTGCGAGGTAACCACGAAATTAGGCTCGGTCTGCAGCACCGCCCCCATAAGCATCAGCCCGCAGTTGGCTTTTTTGGCCACCTCGGTAGCAACGGTGTGGTCGAGCTTGCGTTCCCCTTCGCGGCCAAGCTGTTTGAGTATATCATAAAGCCGCTGGCTCGACATAACACTGACATATTCAGACTCGGTCAGGTCGGTAATCAGAAGATTCGTTATTATCTCACCCAGCCGCGATGTATCGGACGGGTCGAGCATGTTTTCGAAATACATGACCGCTATCCGATTCTCCGAGGCCACAGCATCCTGGGTGGAACTGGTCTCGAATTTCCACGGGCCCAGAATAAGAATCGCGATTACGGCAACAACAGCCAGCGATGCCGGCAGCCAGTATTTACGCTTGCGCGGCTTAGGTACCGTCGGTGTTATCTTCGTCTGCGTACCGGTCAGTTGGAAGAGGCGCTTGAAATCGGAAATCACCCCGGCCGAAGTCTGATACCTCAGTTCCGGGTCTTTTTCCAGGAGTTTGAAGACTATCACTTCCAGTTGATCGGGAGCATTGGCACTGTAGCGGGCCAGCGGGTCGGGTGTTACTGTCAAGATAGCCTGACCGGTGGCCATATCGTTGTCACGGACAAAGGGGCTTTTTCCGGTGATCAATTCGTACAGTACAACCCCTAGCGAAAACAGATCTGAGCGGTGGTCGACCGCGTCTCCCCTGGTCTGTTCCGGTGACATGTACTGTACCGTTCCCATGGTTGAACCGGTTTTGGTAAGCTGCTCGCATCCCCGCACCACGGCCAGACCAAAATCAAGCAGCTTCGGTCGGCCGTACGAGTCTATCAGGATGTTTGACGGTTTGATATCGCGATGGATAATGCCTTTCTCATGAGCGCTTTTCAGGCCATCGAGAATCTGAATGGCCAGCTCGACCGTCTTCTCGACCGTCACCTGCCCCGATTTGGCGTACTCCTTTAGCGACTGACCCTCCACCAGTTCCATGGCAAAGAACGGTCGGCCCTGATATTGATCGACTTCGTGGATGGTGATAATGTTGGGATGGTTCAGTGAGGCGCCCGCTTCAGCCTCGCGCAAAAAGCGCCTCTTCATATCTTCATCGCTGGCGCAATGGGCCGGCAGAAACTTGAGAGCT
>CP070756.1:33189-37705 GCA_020348905.1 Candidatus Zixiibacteriota bacterium | reverse complement strand
GTTATAGGCGACTGCAGGACTGATGGCGTCGTATGATGTGTCCGCGGCCGGACCCATGGTGCTGATAAGGAAATCGTTAGTCCCCACGGATAAGCCGGTGGAACCGCTCAACAACTGACCATAAATCTCAAATTCACCGCTGAAGGTGCCATCCTCTCCTGACCAGGCAACCAGATAGAGGTTGTCGGCGCCGTTATAGGCAATCGCTGGACTGACGGCGTCGTAATCGGCATTTCCGTCAACACCCATGTCGCTGATACGGAAGTCGTTCGCACCTATTTCACCTGCGGTTGTTCCGTCGAGTCGTTGACCGTAGATCTCTGATTCGCCGTCACCCACGAAATTCAGACTGTCATCGGCTTCCCAGACCACCAGATACTGATTGTTGGTTGAATTATAGGCCACCGCCGGATTACTGGCGTCAAAATCCCTATTTAACGGCGGACCCACATCGCTGATTCGGAAGTCATTGACCCCGATTTCCAGTCCGGTCGAGGCATCGATACGCTGTCCAAAAATTTCAAACTCACCATCAACGACGCCGACATTGTCGTCTCCTGCCCAGACTACCAAATACTCATTATCAACGCTGTTATATGCCACGGCGGCCTGCTGGGCATCGTAGTCAATATCACCATCGGGACCCATATCGCTGATTCGAAACTGAGTACTGTTTGCCAAAACCGTCTCAATGGCCTGCTGGGGCGAGATGCGATCGGAGCCATAGCTGCCGGTTACCTTAAAAAATAAACAGGCAAACAAAATTATTAGACTAATGGAAAGAGCAGGCGTTTTCCTATCGCAGGACCTGGCGAAATGCGGGTTTGGATACATTGTGTTAAATCTCTTAAATATCGGATTCACTTGGGTGAGTAATTGACTTTCCGGCTCGAACACTATTTCGTTCGACCTTGGCATCGATGTCAAAGCCGCGTTGAGCCGGACAACCGAAATACCGTTCATGGGCCAGATCGACTATATGCCAGATCAGTCGTTTGAAACTATATCCGGCTTTACGAGCTGCCAGAACGAAACCACCCTTCCGTCCCAGTGTTGCCATCGAGTTGATTTCAAGGACATAGGGATTGCCATCATGATCCAATCGGATATCGATGCGGGCATAGTCGCGACAATCACAAATGCGATAACTGGTGATTGCAACTTCTTGCAGTCGGGTGGTCATGTCTTCGTCCATCGGGGCCGGGCATATTTTCCTTGGCTCGGTATCCGATCGGTGAAACTTATCCGGCTTGGTCAGTACTTTTATTTCTCTTTCATCGAACACTAATTCAACCGCGGGCAGAACTTCGACCGCCTTAGTGCCCAGCAGTCCAATTGCCACCTCGCGCCCGTCGATGTATTCTTCCACGAGGGCCTCCTGCTGAAACTCAGTCAATACGGCCTCTACAGCTGCCTCCAGTTCCTGGCTGGTATTGACCACCCGAATGCCCAAACTGGTCGATTCATGGCGCGGCTTGACAATTAGGGGATAACGCAAGCCTTCGACCGGCTCCTTCGAACCGGCCACCAGCTTGAATCTTGGTGTCAGGATACCATGATGTTGCAGAAGCAGTTTGGTTACGTATTTGTCGAGACAGATGGCATGTGATTGAGGACCGGGACCGGTGTAGGGAATTCCTGCCATCTCGAGTATGCCCGGGACCTGGCTATAACGAGCATCACCTTGTATTCCATAGGCAAGATTGAAAACCATTCCGGTCGACTGTCCGTTGACCGGGTCGGGAGGTATGAACTCCTGCAGCTTCACCAAGAGATTAACATCTCCTTCAAAAACTTCCACTGTATGACCGCCGGTGCGTAGAGCATTCAGCACCGACTGGACAGACCGCCGACCATATCGCTCCGGACAGGGTTGCCCCAAGCGGCTGAACACGCCATCATAGCTCCTGTTTCTTACTACTGCGATCTTCATGACAGTTATTTCCTGTTGTGAGGTTGCGTTTTCCCCGGTTGTCTGGTGAATCCGAGACCTGCTGCCGCAGCCAGGCGGCGAGACGGCAGTTGCTCAGATTTTCTGAGTTGATTATAAGGCTTGCGCTTGCCCCGATCCTTCCCCTGTCGTTTCCGAGGTGGCGGATTCAGGGGGGCGAGGAGACGGAAACCGAAGTATTCCGACACAATAATGATTAATCCTATCTGGACCAGAATTAATTCGGGAAAGTGCATCATCACACCAGCCAGCAACTCGACTGAAGCCAATCCGGCAATTATTACCGCCGTCAGAGCAGTCATACTACCACGCCAGATAGCAGAAGTAATCCCTTCTCGATGAATTGTCCGGGCAAAACCGTCGCCGGTCAAGCAAAGAACCACTATTGGGAAATAAGCCACACTGGTCAATGAGTGAATACTCATCCACCTGGCCACGACGAGAACAAGGACGATCATTATTACCACAATACTGAGACTGGCGGCGACACGGGCAAAGTAGGGTAATCGTATCTCTCGAAGAAACGGTCTCACGGCGACGATCACGAGAACAACCAGCGTGAGAAATATCAGGCCAATCGTAATTCCGGTTACCTGAAAGGCTACCGCCAGCAGAATAGAGCGAAACGGTCCCAGCACGCGTATACCGAGCATAACTCGAAATACGACTATCAGCAGCGCAGCAAGAGGAAGAAATACGACGATTTCAATTTGCTGCGAGACATCTTCATGGAGTCCCGTCAAGGAAATCAGATTTCCAATTGCATCGGATCCGGGCAACGTGGATAGTCTGAAGGCGATGAGTGATAACGGCACGACAAAAAGTGCAATTACGGCCAGACCAGCCGCGCCAGTCAGGTTACCATGTCCGCGCACCAGGGAAGCGGCTTTTTTATTTGCATCAATAGCCATCAGCTGTACCTTCTCGACGCGGATCCGCCATACCGATCCAGGATCCGTCAGGTTCACGAGCGACGGCCTGGGCGCCCCCCATCGAATAGCTTCGGGAGGCCTTGACTTCAACTTGCCGGAAGTCTCTCGACAACAGTTCTATTATTTCCTTCGACGCCATTCTTTTTTCAATATAGGCTTTGTTTGTTAAGGTACCGTGAATCCTTGGCGCATCTACGGCCTCAGGCAGGGACATCCCCAAGACCAGCCGATTGATCACTATCTGCATAACAGAGGAAGTGATCCGACGGCTGCCTGCTGCGCCAAGCGCCAGAATAGGCAACTCGGTTCCGTCAGTGGTCTGGCGCAACACAATTGTAGGGGCGACATTCGATCGAGGCAGGGCTCCGGCAGCCAGTTGACATTCATGGGCTTGTCGAGGGCAGGTCATCAGGTAGTTATTGTAGAAGAAACCGAGCTTTCGGTTGGCCACTTTTGCTCCGTAGAGTGATTGGATTGATTGGGTCAGACTTACAACCAGACCATCTTTATCCGCGACGCAGAGGTGAGTAGTCTCACCTCCGTCCACTCTATCCTTAATTATCGGCAGACGCTCACTACTGGAAACCACAAGCGCCAGTTCCCTGGCTCGCTCTTCACCTGCCAGCCAACTGAACATCGATGCTGGCACATTGTCCGGGTGGAGCGGCCAGCGCCAGCGGTAGTGATACACCACTTCGATGATTCGCGCAATAGTGCGATACCAATCGTACAGATTCATCCCCTCCCGGTGTAATTGCTCAAAAACACTGAGACACTGCAGCACTTGCAGGCCGCCGCCCGGTGGCGGAACAGTCACAACACGGTGCCCACGAAATGTTGTAGATATAGGATTCCACTCTTTCGGAAGTTCGAGAGCATTTAGATCATCCTCGGTCAACAAACCACCGCACTCTCGCATATCATTAGCGATGTCCCGCGCTAATTCGCCCTGATAAAAGTCCTCGACACCCTGTGCAGCCAGACGAGATAGAGTATGTGCCAGAGCCGGTTGCCGGAACAGAGCTCCTTTCCTGAGAACCTTTCTATCATCAAATAGTAAATCCAAGGCAGGTTCGTTAGTCCTCAATTGAGCTTTACACCACTGTACCTGGCGACGAAACAGGCGACTTACCCTGAAACCATTTTCGGCCAGTTGAACGGCAGGTTCAATGACTTCGGAAAGCGACAGCCTGCCGTATCGACGCGATGCTGCCCCAAGGGCGGCCGGGGTTGAGGGAATCGTACAGGCACGGTAACCCCGTTTCTGATGAGACCGCCGGACTGTCTTTTTGGAAACTGTCTTTGGAGCTCTAGAATGGCCATCAAGAACCGTCTGGTGACCGTCCGGGAAGTGGATAAGCATGGTCGTCTGTCCCCCGAGACCGGATCCGCTGGGTTCACAGACCGACAGCGCCCAGGCCGCGGCCACAGCGGCATCAACCGCGTTACCACCTGAGCTAAGAACAGAAAGACCGATTTCCGTTGCCGAGGGATGGGCGGTGGCGATAATGCCTGATTGCCCCTGACCAAAACAACGCCCGCGTAACCGGGTTAAGCTCTTGATTTGATCAGGTTGTAGTGGTGCCCGGGCGGGAACTGCGGTTTCGGAGACTACTTCATTTTTGGCATGAAG
>CP070756.1:8092-33089 GCA_020348905.1 Candidatus Zixiibacteriota bacterium | reverse complement strand
TCAAGAAGTACTGGGATGACCAGAAGGCCGCAGATCAGAGCGCCTACTCGTTTGCCAGGGTGCTGTCCAAATTCATGACCTGGCGTGAATCACCTGAGTATAACCCACAGGATGATCCATGCCTTAAACGCATCAATGTCCTGGCGCACTCGATGGGGAATCGTGTCCTGCGTGGCACTTTGGCCGCCTGGAGCAAGTATGATCTGGCCAGGGGAGTTCCCTTGATATTCAAGAACACCTTTATGGTCGCCGCTGATGTTGTCAACGAGACTCTTCAGAAGGGCGAAGCAGGTGAGCTGATATGCCACGCTTCGCGCAATGTCATTGTCTACCACGCTTCTGATGATCTGGCCTTGCGAGCAAGCAAAGCAGCTAATCTGAAGAATAAGGTAGCCTCTCGGCGACTTGGACATACGGGCCCCGAAGACATGGATCTTACTCCAAAGAACGTCTACAGCGTTGACTGTGACGATGTCAACACAGAATACGACCGCCCGATAGGACATACGTACTTTCTTGCTACTACTAAGAAAGGGAAAACGCCAGGTGTCGTGTTTGAACACATCTTTTCATGCTTGGAGGAGGGTCGCGTATTCCCCGGAGAAGAGCAAAGAAAGACAAAGATAGTTCAGCCGCCATCGGTAGATGCGAAGGAGTAACCACTCTCACCTAGTCAAGTAGGTCGGGTTTCGATTCGAAGATAGTACAACCGTGAGAAACCCGACAATCAATCCTTAAAACCGAGGATGTCGGGTTTCTTCTTCGCGCAGCTCATCCGGAACCCGACCTACGTTGACTAAGGACCAGCGGCGCAGGATCGAAGGAGTGTAATTGGTGGATGGGTTCACGAGAACGGCAAGCGAACGAAGAAATAACAAGAATAGTATCGGGTTTCTCACAATTGTATTTTCTGGAATCGGAACCCGACCTACGCAACTGTTATGGCAGAACCGCTGCCGGGTTCTTCCCTACAAGAGTTGTCGAACCCCCCGCTTCGCGACGACCCTATCGTAGAAACCCACCTGAAAGGTGGGGCACCCGGGCCGATGAATCAATTCCCACCGCAATCCGGCGAAGCGCGGGACAGGGCGGTGGGTTACTCAGATCGGGTCTGGCAGTCCGTATTAAGCTGTTTCAACGGAGCAGTTGGGCTACCGGTTTTGCTGATGTGCTCCAGCATCAGGTTCATCAACTCAATTCTGTTTTTCACGCCCACCTTCCGGTATATGGCATAGATGTGATTCTTGACTGTATGCGGGGCGATGAAGAGTGTCTCAGCCAACTCGCGATTATTCTTTCCCTTAAGCAGGAGTTGGATAATATCACGTTGTCGTTTAGACAACTCATATTCCCGACATAAAGAGGTCAGATCCTTATCTTCCCAGGTTTGAGCGACAGGACTGCTCCAGCCGGGTAGAAACGTGCGGTACCAAACGAATGGGAAGATATTGAAAAGAAGGGCAAAGGTTGCCCTTATCAGACCGTGGTTCGGTCCGGCAAAGGCCGCGGAAACCAGCACAGAGATAGGCGCCAAGAGGTAGACTTTTCCCAGCAGCCGGATCGCCCTTACGTGTCGTTCATCGCCGACGTGTCGGCTCATGAAAGCGAGCTTTGCCAGCAGGACCAACACCAGAAGGAACATGACAAACAGAGCCGCGTGATGAGCATCATCGATTATGGCTATGAATGTTGACGGCCGGTCCACGAGAATGCCGGAGGCTGCCCTCGTTATAAACAACACTCCCACGCCGATGAAAGCCCACTGAACATTTCGAGGAGTAGACCCGCGGTAAAAATGAGTCATCAGCGCCGCTATCGAATAGGTTAGTCCGAGAAAGAATACACTTGTGACCGGGTCGATCACCTCAGAGTAGACCGATGTCTTGAGTAAATCCACGTTGCCGTAAAAATTCACCTGGAGATACTCAGAGAGAACAGTTGCTGCAAGTCCGAGGTTAAGAAAAAGCCAGCAGAACCACAGGTGGGTCAGGAATGGATGGCGGTAGCGCCGATAAACCTGGAAGGCGTACACCAGAAGTCCCGCTCCCACGATAAGGGCGCCGATCTGAATCCATATCTTGACATGTGCCATACGGTGGCGAAAAGTCCCCAAACGTTGATTCCCAGCTTAAATAATACCAGACATCGCGTTACGCAAGCTGTTTCGAGACTTTCGGGGCGCTTTTTCGACTATGCCGTCGCAAAATGAGAAGGTTTACCTATGGGCCGGAGCGGGGCGTCCCCCGTATACTGAGTCATCACATGGAGGATATTTCATGACGAAAGACATTATCACAGCCGGGCTTCTCGGCGGATTAGTAATCCTTATCTGGCTCACGATTGCTCATGGGATGTTACCGTTCAAGCGGTACTATACCCTGAAGACCTTTCCTGACCAACTCGAGGTCCACAGGCTGCTGAAAGCGAACATAACCGAGCCGGGAATGTATTCTGTACCGTATTACAGTTCACCTGAGCAAGCCGCAGCCCTTGCTGATGAGTATCGAAACCAGCCGGTCTATGAAATAACATATCTGGGCTATACCCACGACACCATGCGCGGCCTTTTGTCGACCTCGATAGTGGCGATATTCTTAACGCCCCTGATGGCGGCCTGGATATTGTCGATGGCTTCCGCGAGGATTCTGAAGAGCTACCGGCGCCGGTTGATGTATGTGGTCGCATTGGGGCTGTTTCTGGTGGTCTGGGATAACTGGATGGGTCAGTTAACGGACGAGAAGCTAGTTGGGTTAGCCATATTTTACGCAGTAGCCAATATTGTTGCGTGGCTATTGGCCGGTCTGGTAATCGCCTGGAAAGTGAAACCGAAGATGGCTTAGGGAGAATCGTTCTGTCAGGGGCGTGTGCTCAAGGGGTACGATCCAACAGCGGCGCCTGGGGCGGGTGTGTTACCGGGTTTCAACCTACAACAATCTCGTCCGCACCCTTCGACAGGCTCAGGGTGACGCGGTATAGCGCAGTAGACAATCAAGCTTTCAAATCGTGAATGTCGGGTTTCTTCTTCGCGCGGCTCATCCGGAACCCGACCTACGAAGACTGAAAAGAGAGAAACCCACCTGAAAGGTGGGGCACCCGGGCTACTGGAATGAGCGAGATCAACGAATAGTTTCAATCTTGACTACCCTATTTTCTCTTATCTATTTGCTGAAGAGGTTTGGCCCAACGCTGGGCAGATAATGCCGGACCGCGGACTTCCGGCCCCAGAAACTCGACCCGGATAGTCATGGACAACGAGCCAACAAATAAGCCAGCAACAGACACTAACCTCTCCCTTACGGCATCTGACGATAAGCTGGAGTTGATTCTCGAAACTTCGGCCGAGTACCTGTCGGACCACGATATTATCTCGGAGGTCGAGGAACTGGCGAAACTAAAGGGTATCTCGGTCGATATCGATACTGATTGTCTCAGGGCCGCCATCGAAGAGGCCCGACAAAACAATACAGGCATTGACCGCCTGGTCATCGCCCGGGGAAGGCCGCCCGAACAGCCTCGTGACGCCAGCCTGGAATGGGCCAGGGATTTTTCGCTGAAGGCTACCGGACAAGGTCTGAGAGCGACACCATCGACTTTCACGAGATGGCCTCTCAGCCTTACATCGAAAAAGATGAACTCATCGTCAAAGTAATTGCCGAGCTTCCCGGAGTGGACGGCCTTGACGTTTTTGGAGCACTTATCAAAGTACCGACACCCAGGAAGGCAGATTTGAGAAAGGGTCCCAACGTATACTGGGACGAGGATGAGCAGTCTTACCGGGCGACTATTTCGGGGCGGATCAAGATGACCGGCGGTGTTCTCGATGTCGACGAAGTCTATGCTATCAGAGGTGATGTAGGCCCGGAAACAGGAAATGTAAAGCATCCCGGGGCCGTGGTCGTGTCGGGCGACGTGGTCTCGGAGTTCAAGATTGAAGCCGGTGGCTCGATTGAGATAAGAGGCCAGGTCTACGCCAGTGATATATCGTGCCAGGGTGACCTGAATGTAAAATATGGAATCAATAGCGCCATCAATAAGCACATCCATGTTGGCGGGACCGTCAAATCCAAACATATCTCGAACGCTCACATCATCTGTCATGGTGATGTCTGCGCTGACGCCGAGATCTGCAATTCCAACCTGAATGTAAGAGGTGAGGTAATTTGTCGCGGACGAATCGTTGGCGGTTCGACAATCTCGCTCAAGGGCATCCGCACCGGTCAGGCAGGCTCCGAAACGGACATCAAAACCATTCTGGTAGCAGGCGTAGACTTTGAGTTGGTAAACGCGATGAAAGAAAAGAAGGAAGAGCTGGAGAATCTGAACAGGGAACTGGAGAAAAATCAGCGCGTTCACAAACAGCTCAAGATGCTCGGCGATAAGCTCTTTAAGGAGCAGGCAGAGCAACTCAAAGAGATCGAGTCTTCGGTTCAAAAAATGCAGGAACGAATAGGCTCGCTGAAAGGCGAGAAGAACGAAATCTATCAAAAGATGACCGAGGGCCGCACCGCCCGGATTATCATCGACAAGAAAATATACGCCAGAACGGTCCTGAGAATATTCAGTAGCACGCTGGAGGTCGAAGAGGCCATGCGGGGACCTCTGGTGGCAAATCTCGACATGGAAACGAACTCAGTGGTCCTGAATCCCGGGAAATGAGTTATCAAACAGATTTCGAGCGGTTGAGATTTCGCCGTGAATCCGGGGTCGGTAACCCGTTGCTTGCTGCAGGATAAGCGTAATATCCTGACATGGTTCAATGATCGCGAGTTTCAGCCAAAGCAGGTGGGGTTCCGTATGAGCCGGGTGAAGGAGAAACCCGACATTTGAATTATTCTCTGGCCGGAGAGAATGCGTCGAGACCTCCCCACTTCGCGGGGACCCTGTCGGGCAGGCCCTTCAAAGTTCAGGATTTATGGATTTCGACCTACAGGGACTGCCAGTTTGGCACGATCCCACAGCCCCGCCAGAGGCGGGGTGGGTTACCGAGCTGGCCTAAGATCTTCTACGAGTGACGCACTCACCCAGTATATGTCGCCGTTGGCTTCAAAAAAGATAAATTTCCCATCGGGCGATATACATGGAATATGGAGTTTCATACCCAGGGTGACTCCCGGAGCCCATGTTCCGTCTTCCTTCCTGAAACTAACAAACGTCTCTTCAATGCGGTCAAATAGCAGATAGGTGCCATCAGGTGAGATATACTCATGCGCCTCGAACCCCGGTGAATTTACTTCACCCGGGAGGTCAACAGGTTTCAAAAAGGAACCATTCTCGAAGGTCATTTGTGCGATGTCTTTGCCGGTTTGTTCTCTTTTCTCCGTTGTAAAATAGAAAGTCTCGAGGTCCTGCGTCATGAGACAATAGGCATCGGCGAAATATCGCGGCTCTCCCCACTCACCGTTTTCCTTTTCTACGATCCACGAGCCCCGACGGACTTCATTTTCCTGGTGAGCCAATCTGTAAAATATCATGCTCTTGTTATCCGGAGTAAGATACGGGGCAATATCCTTATATACGCCAGAGAACCCAGCCATTCTGGGTTCGCTCCATTTACCGTTTTTACTCACTGTTTCCCAGATCGCCCAATTTGAGCTTATCTCCGATGTTTCGGAGCGACCGAAGTAGAATGACTCACCGTCTGGCGCCCAGGTGCAATACATCTCAATGCGGTCATTGGTGGATACAATCCCTGGTGCGAAAACTCTGGGTGTTTCCCCCGGTGGTTCCTGACCCAGATAGGGTCCTTCGAGAATCTCGAAATCACTCTCCTGCGCTCCAATAAGAGATGTCAACACAAAGAATAGCAGAAGGGCATCGCAAATCATGTTGTTTCTGAGCATCATTCTAACTCCTGTCGGCTATTTATGTCTATTACGTCTACATACGTCTTTTGTTAGGCTACTTCAATTACCTTTCCAACTTTTTCCGCTCGCTGTCGGATAACCCGGTAGCACTGAAACCGTCAATCTCACAACAGTTTGGGGACAGTGATACCGGGGCCGCTTCATAAATGAACAGTAAAGCCAGCCATTTCGTACTGAGGATAGTTGCGAAGATCGTCTAATGAACCCCGCCATAGACTTTCAAAGCCCGCTTCGAGCGGGCTTTTTCTTTGTGCGCGTACAACGCGGAGAGTATATTCCATTCACAGCAGTATAATGGCAGGAATCGAATCCCTCGAAGCTCGGGACAGGGACGGCTCCTGCCCTACGAGGACTGGCCCTTTTTACAGAATTACCCGGGGGGGACTGCAAGGAGGCGTGTAGTGGATCTCTGGCAAATTCTTGAGTACGCCGCTTGTTGCCACTCTGAACGGATTGCCGCCGTAGACAACGGCCGTTCCATTTCATATGACCAGCTTCTGGCCAAGGCCAGTCGAACTGCAGGGGTGCTTGAAGACCTGGGCATCGGCCGCGGAGACAGGATTTCTGCCGTCCTTGATAACTGTTTAGACTACCTTCTATTGTATTTTGCGGCTGCCAATCTTGGCGCAATTTTGAATCCGATCAACGTACGCCTGCACACAAGCGAACTTACATATATACTCGATGACTTAGAACCAAGATGTCTTGTAGCAGATACTGGCTATGGTGATCTGGTGATCAACTCGCTCCCTGAAAGAAATACAGTTGAACATATTATCTGGCGAGGAGAGGGTGTTAAAGCTCCGCGGAAGATTGCGATTCACAAATTTGACGAAATTCTCACGGATGGCCGAACAGCGCGATCGCCTTCACAAGTTCAGAGCAATCATATCGCCCATGTTTATTACACGAGTGGTACAACGGGTAGACCTAAAGGTGCCATGCTATCTCATGCTAATGTCTACGTCCACGCGCTTGCGGCGGCCTATGAATTCGGTTTGAGCAACGTTGATTGTTGGGGACATTTCGCTCCTATGTTTCACCTGGCTGATGCCTGGTCATGCTTCGCTATCACATTCTCCGGAGGAAAACACGTCTTTTTGCGAAGATTTCAGCCTGAGGCGGCATTATCGCTGATTCAGGAAATGGGAGTTACTGTTACAAATTTGATTCCGTCAATGCTTAATGCCATAGTACATTCGCCTGACGGCAATGAAATCGATCTATCTTCAATGCGCCTCATACTCAGTGGCGGGGCGCCTATCTCTCCAGGCTTGGTCCGGGCTACCATCAGGAGATTTGGCTGTGAGTATGTTCAAACCTACGGGCTGACTGAAACCAGTCCGTACGTGACTATCAGTCGACCGACCTCTAAGGTCAAAAGTTTGCCAGTAGAGGACCAATTGAAATATGTATCGAAAACAGGGCGACCTTTTTTGCCGATAAGTCTTAAGGTCGTGAATGCAGATGGTCAGCCAGTTGCGAACGATGGCGAGGAGGTAGGAGAGATCTGGGCGAAAGGACCTACCGTGTTTTCCGGGTACTGGCGACAGCCAGAGGAAACCGAAGCGAAGTTTTGCGAAGGCTGGTTTCGTACGGGAGATTTGGCATCATTAGACGAGTACGGTTATCTTAACATAGTCGACCGATTGGATGACATGATCATAACGGGGGGAGAAAATGTCTATTCAATCGAAGTAGAGAACGTGCTCTCGGCTTATAACGGAGTTTACGAGGCTTGCGTGGTCGGAATTCCAGACGATGAATGGGGTGAAAAGGTGGTTGCTGCTATACTCTGTAAACCTGAGCACACGGTATCAGCGGAAGAACTAGTGGCACACTGCAAAATGTATCTTGCCGGCTACAAGATTCCGAAGGATATTCGTTTTGTTGACGGTGTCCCTCGCACAGGGTCCGGTAAGGTAGTGAAGTGGAAGCTGAGGCAGTTATTTGACATCCAGTAAGCCCGGACTTCATGGCGGGTTCGAAGACGGACCCGCCCTACAGAGTTTTCGTACAGATGAGTCCCGTCTAGTTTGGTCTACTTCCGGGCGTCATCAAAAAGTTCGGGCTGGTGGCTGGCCCAGGACTGCGGATCTATTTTATACTCGTACTTGTATTTACACTCGCCCTTTTTGCATGTGCGAGGGGGACGTTTTGACGAATAGTCAAACGTCTCGCCACATACCTCGCAGGTGGCCTTCTTCCAGGTCATTTTCGGCATGGACAGGCCGTGATTATCTTTACTCATGTCGCGTTTCCCATGGTTGAATTTGTTGGGTTACCTTTCAGCATGCTTTCACTGTAAAAACTTCAACGCTTTTTGGCAATCACAAATTAAAAATAATGTTGCGGTTGGTGGAGACTCGTCGGGTAACAGGATTCAGGGGCGAATGATGCTCTACTTGTGGATTCCTGCTTTCGCAGGAATGACTCAAAGAACAACAGCAATGACTGAAGGGGTGGTGATTGAAATGACCACGCGAAGCGCGTGGCAGGCAGTTGAGGAACAGCTGAATGTATGAGAAATGACCAGGATGACGTAAAAGGTGCTTAGGCGCCCTTTTTGCGGCGGTTGGAGACAAAATCCCAGATGACGTAGCTGCCGAGATTATCAACCGATGAAAAGTATGCCCGGCCCTTGTTCAATTCGGTCAAGCGCTGCACGAATTTCTGAAGGTAGGGATCATCGGTAACCATGAAGGTCGTAATAGGAATTTTCTTCTTGCGGCAAATCACCGCCTCATCAAGAGTGCGATTGACAATTATCGGATCCAGGCCCATCGGGTTGCGATACAACTGGCCGTTGGCGCGGGTGATCATCGAAGGCTTACCATCGGTAATCATAAAGATCTGTTTGTTGGCGTGTTTGCGTGAAAGCAGTATCTGCCGGGCCATTCTGAGGCCGGCCTGGGTATTGGTGTGGAAAGGTCCTACGCCGATATAAGGGAGGTCCTTGATCTGTATCTGACGGGCTTCATCGCCGAAGAGGACTCTCGATAGCGAATCTTTGGGGTATTTGGTCAGTATCAGTTCGGTAAAGGCCATAGCCACCTGCTTAGCCGGTGTAATCCGGTCCTCGCCGTAGAGAACCATCGAATGAGAAACATCAATCATCAGTACGGTGGCGCAGGAGGTGGAGCGCTCTGATTCGAAAACCTCCAGGTCTTTCTCGGTCATGTTTAAATCAAAATCGCCGCTCCGCTTTATAGTGTTAAAAAGCGAACTGCCGTAGTCGATAGAACGGAAATTGTCTCCGAAGTTGAACTGACGTTTTTCCGGCAGGGGTTCATCGGAAGAGCCGCCTTCGTACGGAAGGGGGTGTTGTCCCTGGCCGGTGGCTTTCATTTTCTGGAAAATCTGGTCAAAAGCGTCCTCGCGAAGTTTCTTCTCGCCCCGGGGGGCAAGCTTGAGACCATCGCGGGTGGACTTAATCAGCCGTGACTGTTCAAGCTGCTTGCGGAATTCATCGAGATCATATTTGCTGTCGATATAACCCTGCTGCTGCAGACGCTCCATCATCTTCAGGGTCTCTTCGACATCGCCGTTGAAGCGAATCAGCAGGTAATTGAAGATAGCCATCAGGTCGGCCAGGCTCTTCAACTTCTTATAGAGATCGTCATTCCACTCGGAATAAACAAACCTCAACGCACACCTCCCATGCCGCGGATCATGTCGGAGAAGATGTCACCGTAGCGAAAAGTCGTATCATCCGTTTCACGGGCGATGACGTTGTTGTGATGCAGGCCCTCGAGAACGAATTCCATTCGCAGGAGGCGCTCACGTTCATCTTTGGAATTGAAGTACTTTTTGACCAGGTCAGCCAGGCCGGGTACGGTTGTCAGTTTCTTGCGGTACGTTTCTAAGTCCATTTCGTCGGAGATTTCCAGCTTGGCACCGCTCGAGAAGTAGTCCATCACTGCCTCATACGGATTATCCGGCGGGGCCTGGTCGGGGTTGGAACGACCTTTGACGGGAGCCGGAAAATGTTTGAGAAACTGCTTGTTGATGGCCTGGGAAATCAGGTTATGGGCCACCACCACCGAGCCTTCCTGCTCACCTTCGTAAACCAGTTCGATTTTCCCGCTGACCGACGGTATGATCGAATAGAGGTCGCACATCCTGGGGTAATTGTCGCCGTCGTCGTTCCGGGTGCCGCGCCGCTCAATATTCGACAGCAGGTTTTCCAGAGCCGAGATGGAAACCCTGGCCGACACACCGGAAGACTGGTCGACGTATTCGCTGGAGCGGGCTTCGAACGATACCTCTTCAAGAATGTCACGAACGAATTCGGGAATGGGGATAGTGTCATTGTCATGAGCGGCTTCACTGACGGTGATGGCCTTGGCCTCCTGAACCGTTCTTGGATAGTGGGTGATAATCTGAGAATCGATGCGATCCTTGAGGGGTGTAATGATGTTGCCGCGGTTGGTGTAGTCCTCGGGGTTGGCGGTGAACACCAGCAGCATGTCAAGGGGAACCCGGAGCGGAAACCCGCGGACCTGGATGTCGTTTTCCTCGAGAATGTTCAAAAGACCGACCTGGATTCGGGGCTGAAGGTCGGGTAGTTCGTTGATAGCAAATATGCCCCGGTTGGTACGGGGAATGATGCCCCAATGGATAACTTCTTCGTTTGATATGTCAAGTTTCTCGCGGGCGGCTTTGATGGGATCGATGTCGCCAATCAGATCGGCGATGGAAACATCGGGTGTCGCGAGTTTTTCGTGAAATCGTTCCTCGCGCGAGATCCAATCGATGGGCATGTTGTCGCCCATCTCAGCGACCATTCTCCTGCCAAGCGGTGAGATGGGGTCAAGCGGGTCCTCGTTGAGTTGAGTGCCCGGTATGACAGGAATATACTCATTAAGAAGGTTATCGAGCTGCCGGATGATGCGGCTTTTGGCCTGTCCTCTCAGACCGAGCAGGATGAAGTTGTGTTTCGATAGAATCGCGTTTTGAATCTGGGGAATGACGGTGCGATCGTATCCGACAATTCCCGGGAATATGGTTTCTGATTTCCTGATTTTTTCCAGAAGGTTATCGCGCAATTCTTCCTTGACCGACCGGCTTGACCAGCCCGATTTCTTTAGAGCGCCCAGTGTTTTCGGTCTGCTTTTACTCATTATTCTCCTCAAGTAATATGCGATGTTCTTTCGCCACCCTTTACAGCCTATAACAGGAGGTAAACAAGATAAGTTCTGTCGGTTTTCTCGATGCTACGGAAGCAATCAGCCAGAGAGCGGTAACGATTTGCGGCGGTGGAGCTTTTACCCGGTCGGAAGTTCCCGGAAGTACTTAGGGCGGTCGGCTTTTGGCACAGACCCGGTGGGAATGGCCAGCACCTCGGCGGTCAGGGCCCGGGTACCTTTGATCTGGATGATGTCGTTGACCTGAACCTGGTAGGCGGGTTTAACCGTGCGTCCGCTCACAGCTATCATCCCGTTCTGAGCCAGTTGCTTGGCCAGGGCGCGACGTTTGACAATGCCGACAGTAGAGAGATAATCGTCCAGGCGCATGAGATCACTGAAGCCGGTAAGAAATGTAGGTCTTCTCTTTGAAACCTTCGATCCACTTATCCACCAGCCGACCGGTTTTGTCCTGTCGAGCCAGTTCTTTGAGCCGATCGAAATCTTCTTTTAGGGTGTAACTTCGCTCGGCCTGATAGTCAAGCAGCTTGAGGACGTGAAGACCGTAGGTTGAACTGACCGGTCCACGGTATTCGCCGGGCGTGGCCCAGCCCGTGACAGCCTGAGAGAATTCGGGCGGAAGCTGCGCGGTCGCAAACCAGCCCAGTTCGCCACCGTGTGCCCGGGTGTCATTGTCAGCCGAGAACACCTTTGCCATCTGTTCGAAATCGTCGCCGTCTCTGAGCGCGGTCAGTAATGAGTCGGCCAGTTGCTGCGTTCTGAGCGAATCACTGGCCGATGGCGGGACCTCGACCAACAAATGCCGCAGGTGCAGGCGATCTCCCCGTTTACCCTCGCACTTGATGACGTGATACCCGAACTGAGTGCGGATAACCCCCGAGATATCGCCGATCGACAGGTTGAAGGCGGCCCGGGCAAACTCGGGCACGACATCGGCCCGCGAAAGGTAGCCCAGGTCTCCCCCGTTGGCGCCGGCTCCGCCGGTGGAGTACTGCGATGAGATTACGGCAAAATCGGCACCGTCAAGGATTCGCTGGCGAAGCTCGGTTACATACTGCTGGATGGAATCTTCAACCTCCGGCGACGGCTGGATGGTGAGCAATATGTGAGCCAGTTTCACGGCCTCGGGCTGATCGGGAATGGAATCTTTGAACGTCTCGTAAAATTCCCTGACCTCCTGTCTCGAAACCGACACGGTGGAAAGTTTCTTCTGGATATAGCGCTGTTTAAGGAGTTGGTTTTCCACGTCCTGACGAAACCGTTTTTTCAGTTCGCGCACCGTGAGGCCTTCGGCGGCCAGTTCGGCCAGAAACTGATCGTAGGTGTCGTAGTTTTGCGAAATCCGGGCCACCTGTTCGTCCAGAGCGGCGTCAATCTCCTCGGACCTGACGATAATGCTGGTATCGCCGCGGGCGGCCAGAAGGAAGAGACGATCGGAGATCATCTGCTCGAGAATATCGCGCTGGAGGGCATCCAGTTCCTGCTGGTTTTTGGGTCTTATTCCAGCCTGCAGCGCGGCCAGTTGCATCTGATTGGCCAGTTCCGAAGCCAGAATGACTTCATCGCCGACGACGGCGGCGATCTGGTCCACCGGCTCGCCCTGGGCAAACAGGGAGCCAGCGACCATCGTCGAGAT
Source organism: Candidatus Zixiibacteriota bacterium (assembly GCA_020348905.1). GTDB lineage: Bacteria > Zixibacteria > MSB-5A5 > GN15 > FEB-12. The sequence goes on along the minus strand of CP070756.1, from coordinate 20,442 downwards.
GACCGCGATTAGCAGCGTCCTTTCAAGCAATCGCATAACTTCCTTTTATAACCATCAACCCCCGGTGGTGGTATCGACCGCGGCATAACGATCCATATCAATGGTAGACCAGAGTGCGTCCTCATCCACGTCAACCTCGGTCGCCTTGAGGCGCTCATCAATCCATGTCTGGATGGCCTGGTTTTTCTGTTCGAAAATCACCCGGTCGCTGATTTTCCGTTTAACATCCAGAAAGTCCTTGATTTCGGGTTCGACTTTCTCAACCACATAGAAGATGGAGTACTTGCCCATGGTCATAACCGGGCCGCCGATCTGTCCGACACCGACCTTTTCCGCAGCTTCGAATATCTCAGGATACCATCTTTCTTCGATCACGCCCAGGTCGCCCCAGCGGCTTCTTTTTCCGGGTCTCTCGGTAAGTTGTGCAGCTCTTTCCTTGAAGGTATTAAACGACTTGATTTCCTTCGCGAGCTTCTGCGCGGTTAGCTCGTCACTGAGCAAGATCTCATGGACGTGAATCTTGGGCGGGGTGGTGTAGTCGGCGATGTTCTCTTCGTAGAACGTTCTCAGGGCAGCGTCGTCCGGCGGTGGCGCCCCCTGAATCGAGTCATTCTTCATGATATCGGCCATGTTGAACTCTTTGAACATCTTCATCGACCGGATATAGTTTTCGTCCTGGTCCATTCCTTCGGCCAGCGCTTCACCGGTCAGGAACTGGGTTTTCTTCATTTCGAAAACGATTGTTACCAGCGAGTCGTAGTTGTCGAACTCGGGGCGAAGGTCAGGGGGCAGGTTCTTAAGTTGGGTGAGATATTCCACCAGCGAAATCTGTCCGGTTCCCCAGGTCGCCAGGACCAGTTCCTTTTCGTTGCGGTCGAGGGCATCAATGTCAAAATCATTGCGGGGCAGGGTAGCCAGCAACTGAGGCGGATACAGCTGTTCGCGCTTGTGGAGGATGTATTGACAGGTGGCCGTGTCTATGGCAATGGGGTATTTAGCCTTGAGTAGATCAAAATACTCCTCGAGCAGTATCATGGCCTTCCGGCGCAACAGCTGGTTTTTCAAGCTTTCTTTCATGGACTCGAAGTCGGACCTGGTTTCGTTTAGCTGCTTGTCCACTACCTTTATAATGTGGTGGCCGTACCTCGATTTGACGGGAGGCGATACTTCGCCCGGTTGCATGCTAAAGGCAGCTTGCTGGAACTCATCCACCGTAGCGCCCCAGAGCAGGTAGCCCAGATCACCCTTGTTCCGCTTGGCATCAGGGTCGATGGAGTACTCGAAAGCCAACTGCTCGAAGTTTTCACCGTTTTTTACACGCTCGAACAGCGCCTGGGCGGTGTCCTGGTCGCGTACCACGATGTGTGATACCCGGATTCTATATTCCAGATTATTATAGAAATCCTGCATTTCGGCATCGGTCGGCTGAGCCTCGTCCGCGATATGTTTTTGATAGAGTGCTGAGATTAAGAATCGGTCTCTATTAGCCGCCACCGTATGGGCCAGATCCTCGAGCTTATCGATATTGAGTTCATAGGCACCCTGAATCAATAGCCGGGTTACTATCATCGAGTCAAGAATCTCGCGTCTTTTGTTGTACTCTTCTTCACCGGTGGCAAAGGTCATCCGGATCTGGTTGAAAAACTCATTGAACTCGTCGGCAGTGATCTTGTAATCACCGACGGTGGCAATGGTACGGTCACCCGATTTTCCACAGCCGCCGACGGCCAGAGCGATCAGCAGAATAGTCAAGAGAAACCGGCATAAAAGCTTGTCATTCATTAGATAATATCCTCCAGGTATCACTACACTTTTACTTCAGATTATGGTATTGGTTCCCTGATTCGTCACCAGATACAAAGTCAATAATTATAACCTCAAAATTCGGATTCTCCAAGCTCTTTTTATTGTGGGGGTTGGACTTAAGAAAACGGCTATTCGTAATCGGATTCGAGATATTCCTTGGTCATCGACTGCCGAGATAAAGTCTGAGACAGTTTTTTGGTGAACTCCAGAGCGGAGTTTTCGCCGTAGACCTTCAACATATGGTTCATGGCAATCACTTCCGATATAACCGTAATGTTCTTCCCCGGAGATATGGGTACGCGGACAATGGGTATACTTACACCCAGCATGGTGGTTTTCTTGTCTTCGATCCCGAGACGTTCGTAATCCTCGGTTTCCGACCATAGAGCCAGGTTGACCTCGACTTCGATACGTTTTTGCAGTCGTATCGAGCGGATACCAAAGAGCTCTTCGATATCGATAATACCCACCCCGCGGATCTCCATGTGGTGGCCCAGAAGCTCCGAGCCGGTACCGATAATAACGTCGGGGGTGGTGCGGGTTATCTTAACCACATCGTCGGCTACCAGGCGGTGACCTCGTTCCACCAGGTCCAGGGCCACTTCCGATTTTCCAATGCCCGACTTGCCGGTATACAAAAGGCCGACTCCGTAAACATCGACGAGGGTGCCGTGAACGTTTATCGAGGGTGCGAATATATGGTCGAGATAGGCCGAGAGCCGGTTGGTCAGTTCGGCCGTGGAAAGTCGGCTGGAAAATACGCCGGTGTCAAACAGATCGGCCGCCTCGATAACCTCGAAGGGTGGTGTTATCCCCTTTGAGATTATCAACATGGGTATGTCGAACTCGAACAGGGAGCGGGCTATTTCACGGAGCCGGTCGGCGTCGAGACGGTTCATGTAAGCCATCTCGGTTTCACCCAGAATCTGCACCCGTTTGTTGGCGAATCGCTCAAAAAAGCCGGTCAGGGCCAGACCCGGTCGATTCAACTCAGCGTTATATATGATTTTTTTCAGGCCCTTTTCGTTGCCGTTGAGCAGGGTAAGTTCCAGTTCCTGGGCCCGGCTGTTGAACAGCTTTTCAACCGTGATAGTTGTCATATCATACGAAATATACGGAGCGCTGACCGGGCGTTGCAAGAAAGAAAAAAGCCAAAAAAGAAGCCCCGAACGGGGCTTCATTAGACGAATTTTTCAACTGGTGCGAGAGCGGCATCCGGTTAATCCAGATCGTCCTCCAACTCTTCGAGTTCTTCGCGCAGTTCTTCAAGCTCTTCCCGCAACTCCTCGCGTTCCTCATCGTCGATTTCTTCCATCTCTTCGCGGAGTTCTTCAAGCTCGTCTTCGAGGTCTTCCATGGCATCTTCGAATTCCTCGGCATCAAAGTGGAAGTCATCCAGGGCGTCTAAGTAAACGCCGTGGCGAAGGCCCTTCATGTCGGGAATGTGCAGGTCGATATCGGGAGCTGAGTAGTGGTAGTAGTTGTCATCCCAGTCCCAGTTTTTCTCGCCAACTTCGACATCGAACGACAATTCCTTTTTGTCGCGGATCACCATCAGAGACAGTTTGTCTCCCGGATCGGCGTCATCGATCGCATCGGTGACGTCTTCGTGTTCGAAGACCCGGTCGCCATCTATCTCGATAATAACGTCACCGGCTGCCAGTCCGGCATTCTCAGCCGGTGATTTTCTGTCGACCTCGGTGATAAGAACGCCACGTCCTTTTTCAACGCCAAAGTACTCGGCGAGCTGCTTGTTTAGCTCCATCATGTGTACGCCAATGTACGAACCGCTCCAGTCACCGATGTAGAAGTGACCGGTCCGGGGAATTCTGGGTATCCTGGGTAATTTCGTAATTTTGGGGATCCGTGGGACTTTGGGGACATAGAAATCGCGGTCGGAAAACCATGAGTAGCGATAAGACCGGCCTCTGGGTTTACTGTCGAGCGTCACCTTGATATCCATCTGGTCCTCATCTCTGAAGATAACCAGATCGACTTCATCGCCCGGTCTGTGGTCTTCGATCATGTCGACCAGGTCGTCCCAGTCGCCCACGTGCTGCCCTTCAAACTTGACAATCAGATCGCCTTCCTCCAGGCCAGCTTCTTCGGCCGGGGACTCATCCAGAACCCGGTTGATGATCGCCCCGTAGTCGGCGCCCAGATCGAACGCGTCGGCCAGTTCCTCATCAACCGACTGTCCTACCACGCCAAGCCAGGCATGTCGGGAGGATTTCGATGATGATCGGGAGAGACCGATACTGGTAACCACGGCCACAACCAACACGCTAACCAGAAAGACTCGCAAAAAGCTCCTCATAATTTCCTCCGTTCCTGCGGTAATGTCTGAGATAATTCTATTTGATTATACGGGAGCCGGGAAACGGAGTTTCCTATTTTGCGGCAGGCCGGCAATGAGGATATTGTATTGGATGTGAATCAATTAGCAGGGTAATACGAGAAGCCGGCCCCGGCGATGGCTGTGCGGCGGTATGGGGACTCAGTCCTTTCGCCGCGGACGTTTAGCCGCCAGGTCAGTTTATCGCTGATTGGAAACAGAAGCATCAGGTCGCCAAAGACACCTTTGCTTGATCCACCCCCGAGAAGCTTTAAGGCCAGCTTGCCGGTTGGGCCATCGGGGTTTACGTATGCCGAATCCGATGAATATGGTGAAAGGTAGATGTTAAAGCCGCCGTATCCCTGGACAACATCGAACTGTTCAATTTCTTCGAAAAAGCGATAGCCGGCCAAAACTGTGAACTGCAGCGATAGCGGGACGAGTATGGCTGCGTCGCCAACTGCTCTGGTATCGCTGATTGAAAGATCGGGGTACCGAATCCCTCCGGCAAGGCTGATAACAGGGCTTCCGACCGGACCGTCGGCGTTCTTGTCTCGCTGGGTGCTAATCGGGTTGGTTAAGTATATCTTCAGACCACCGGAAAGTTCGTACCGCAGGCTGTCCTGATCGACCGTCTGGAAGCGGGCCGTCAGGTTGACGTAGTCATCAACCACCCATGCCAACTCGCCTTCGTAACGCTGAAAGTCCATTTCGAATTCCTTGGGATAGGCGTTGACGAGGCCGTACTGCATAAGGCCGTGAAAGGAGACTGACCCGACGGTGCCGTCGGGGTGGTAGCGGATGCTTCTTCCGGTATAATAGGCGACGCGGGTGGTATCATCCTGGGCTTTTGATTCCACCGCGACTGCCAGCGTGATCACAATGAGCGCCAGAAACTGAGCTGATGCGATTTTGATAGTCTTTGTCAAAGGTTTAGTCCCCCGTCTTTTATAACTGTAACAGTTTCTAATGTAATAAGTTCACACGTAAGGGGGAAGCAACAATTTGCGGTCAGGGAAGATATTCCCGGTCGCGGCATAATATCCCAATTCCGCAATTGACCTTGACCCCAACTCAACAGATAGTTAGCTTGACGATATCACCATCGCCACATCCCCTATCGGGGCGTCATACACCGATCAGGCGGTACACCATTTGCCGGGAGGCCTTTTTGTTTTGATCTGGTCCCGAAGAGAATTCCTAAACACGTCGGCTCGGGCAGCGGTTGGTTTTTTGGGGCTCGGTCAAATCGTCTCGACCGCGGGTTGTTTCATTCGACCGGACAAATTTCCACCCGCCAGATCCAATCGGCGTGTCCTGGCCGACCTCCATGTTCACGCCATGATCAATGACTGGAACCGTCGAACGCCGTTGGGTATCCGTTACCCGGCTGTGGCGCGGTTTGCCGAAAAATTCGTGAACAAGACCGGCATGGAATGGGCTGACTGCCACGCAGCAGGGATCGATCTGATCTGCGCCACTCACTTCAATGTGTTCGATGAGTGGTTGTCCATGCCAACCGATCCGAATCCCGAAGCGCCCGCAAACACTTTTCGTATGATGGATCAACTGGAAGAGGAATTGGCGGGACCGGCCCGAGCTTTTGCCACGCTGGCCCGGAACGGCAAGGACCTCGAAGGCTTGCTCAATGTATCAAAAACGGATCCGGATTTCAGGACAGCGGTAGTCCACACGGTCGAAGGCGGTCATGCCCTGGGAGGTTCCATTGAACCCCTGGAACAACTGGCCAGTCGAGGCGTGGCAATGATCGACATAACTCATTTCTTCAGCAAGGACATCGCATCGTCAGCCAACTCGTATCCGTACTTTCCGGACGGCAACAGCCGCTGGCCTAACCTGGGTTTGAGCGGGTTTGGCCGCGAGGTAATTTCAGAGATGGAGCGGCTGGGAATTATCGTTGACATCACCCACGCAACCTCAACAGCCGTCGCTCAGATCCTGAAGATGGCAACCAGGCCCCTGGCCGTGAGTCACGGCACATCACGTACGCTGTCTGAACATCCTTATGCGCTGTTCGATGAACACATCGAGCAGATAGCAGCCGGAGGTGGCATCATTGGCGTCATCATTGATCCGTATCTGCTCAGTAATTATGCCACCGCCCACAGCGCCGAGAAAAGAGGCTCGTTGCGAGACGTGGTGCGCGTTATTCGCTATCTTGTCAAGTTATGTAACGGTCACAAGCATATCGGGATCGGCAGCGACTTTGCCGGTTACATTGTTGCTCCAACTGACATGAATCGTCTCAGTCAAATCGATCTACTACGCGAATTGCTGGAGGATGAGTTCGGAGAGGTTGGGGTGGTTGAAGACATATTGGCCAATAACGTCATCAACTTTCTCATGAAGAACTGGAAATCCGGGATTTCGGACGATGAATAAGACGATGACAGCAATCGTGGCGGGCCTTCTGATTCTCACGGCAAATGATATTCAGGCGTGGGATCACGACGAACATCGTCAACTGGCCGACTCGGTTTACCAGTACTCAGTGCGGTGCTTCCAATCAGAGCGCGATGATACCAGCTCAGCAGGCGAGGAAGAGCGATGCATTTCATTAAAGGATGTTTCGCACGGTGCTGAGAGCTTCGGGCAACTGTGCGCCCTGGCGGCCGCCGATGATTTCGCCTCTGACCGGTTCCACCTACGGGGAAAATCCATCCTGGAGCAACTGCGTTGTCTGGAGGCGGAGCAGGTAACCGCCGCCTGGAACGAAGTGGCCACCGACAAGGGATCAAGCGACTCAGCCGGTAAGAACGGCTATTTTCACGAATCACCGAACCTGCGTACCAACAACGTGGTGTGCGCCTATCTTCTTAATCATCTCATAGCTCTACGTATAGCCTCCGGCTGGGAAGGCCCGGGTCTAAGCGATGAGGAAGCACTGCCGGCTGCCCTGCGGTGGGAGGCCGCGGCCCAGGGTTATCTCGCTGACGCTTTTTCTTCGGGTCACATGCTGGTTCCCATGTCCGGTTTACTGGCGCGTCTGCAGCGTCGCAACAACGTCGAAACTCATAATTACTTTCGTAATCAGGGAGTCTACGTTATCAATTCCCGTGGTGACGTGTGGCAAGCATTTGGAGACAACGTCCTGCACTGGTATGCCCCCACTTACCGGGCTGTATTCAAGGCCTGCCGGAGTTCGTTATGGGAAGTACTGGTTGGGTATTGCGTCGTCAGGGGACGCAAGATTCCGTCGGACGCATACAGGTGGTTGGATTCCATCGCGCCGGGCATGGCACCCGAGGAGCTGGTATCGTCCTGGCTGGTAGACGGAGACGGCCCGGATTACTACACTGCCATTCGTATGCCGACGTTACTTCTGCTGCCGATGCCTGTCGCTGCCTCCTGGAGCCGGCGTACGGCAAGCCAAGACGAGCATGGAATCAGGCGCCGGCACCATTTTCCGCAATTGAGCGAGCCGGGATTTCACGATCCCGATATAGACGGAATAGATACTGAGTTTCTTTATTCAATCGATGCCATGCCCGACTGGCTGCTTCCACCTCCCTTTACCGGCACTCATCCTGTCGCTCCGGATTCGCTTGTCAAACACCAGCCCGACTGGGCATCGGTCAGATGGATTCAAAATCGCTGGGCTCCCCCGAGTTACAAAGGTCTTCTGTTGCATTTTGGCGGACAGGTTACTTCCGGCAACGGCGAGAGGCAGCTTGGCGGACTCCTGGGGATCGGCTACGGCATATGGGATGACCTCATTGTGTTGCGGAACGTATCTTTCAGCGCCGCCATCATGCCATCGGTTTATGAACCTGAGAGAACGTTGCTGGTGCCTAATATTGGTGGAGGACTGGCCCTGGGCAACGGCCGTCTCCGGGCCTTGAGGGTCGAGGGTGGCTTTGCGGTCGGCCTTGGGTCCGATTACGATGAGACGGGCGGCATGTTGAGTCTCGGCATTGACAGTCGTCCCTGGCCGCTTAAGGTAACCAACGCCGGGATTACTTTACGCCTCAAATATCAATGGTTCTACTTTGAACGACTGCTAAAAGGGCCATCACTGGAGGTCCTTGTTCACTAACAAGCCCCATATCGGCAAGACTATTGGTCAACAGGAAGGCGCAGTGTAATAACCGTTCCCTGCTTTGGCTGGCTGGCCAATTCGATTCGCCCGTTGTGACTCTCCATGATACGATAGCAGATAGGTAATCCCAGGCCGGTGCCAACGCCTGCTCCTTTGGTGGTGTAGCCAGGATCGAAAACATGTTGTTGTTCACTTTCCGGAATTCCCCGACCGGTATCGATGATCTGCACTACAACCCAGTTGTCGTCGCGGCAGGTTCTGACGGTTATGGTGCCCTGCCCGCTGATGGCCTCAGCAGAATTTTGCAGCAGATTCATAATCACCTGATTGAATTGTCCGGGATAGCAGGTTACCGGAGGCAGCTGGGCGAATTCTCTGGAAATCCGTATATCTTTGCCGGGATATTGCGGAAATATGGCGAGAACACTCTCGATCTCGTCGCGCAGGTCCACCTGCTGCAATTCAGCTTCATCGAGGCTGGCGAAATTGCGCAGCGCCCTGACGACCGAGTCAATTCGGGCCGATGCTTCCATCGTTACGGCGTTCATATCCGATACCAATCCCAGAGACTTGTTAAGCTCATTGCCTGATTCAGACGCGGCGGAACCAGCCCCGGCATCGAGAGCATGCCGCACCTTCTCAACGGCACGCTTAATCAGGCCGGCATTGGAATGAATAACTCCGAGGGGATTGTTAATCTCGTGGGCGACCCCCGCCACCATATTTCCAAGCGAGGCCATCTTGGCCGACTGGACCAGCTGGGCTTGAGTTTCTCTCAGCCTGCGGTTGGTCGCGGCCAGCGCGAGACGAGCCTGGTGCTGGCGATACAGACTGGCGTAGAGAAGGGCGCTGATACCGGCGCACACAAGAACCACGAGAATCAAAAAGATTAGAGACTCTGGTCGCAGTATTACTGCCTGCCAGCCAGTCAGCTTCGGAAGGAACTCGACGGTAAGCAGAAAAGAGCCAATAATGACAGCTCCCAGAAGGAGCGTTTGCCAGGGTCGATAAGGAACCGTAAGTGACACGAACATCATCAGCGCCAACCAGCCTGCCGACAGGGAAAGATCGCCGCGGGCTATGTCGTCGGAGAGAGTGGCAATAGATGCACTGACGATGATAGCGGCAATGATCAGACGGCCCCATTTCGGGCCGACGCGGGTCTGCGAGAGGACCAACGATATCAGTCCCAACAGCATTATCAGGCCTTTATCCCATAATAGCAAGGCGCTCGACAGGCCCGTTTGTTCATAGCCTGAGGAAATCGGCCGGCCCACAACAAGCAATTGAATCAGGATATAGGTCAGGGGAATTATAAGACCCAGCAGCCCCACCGCCAGCATGCTGTTGCCGGATAAGCGCAGGACGGCGGCTCGGAAAGTGAGATCCTTCTCGCAGCCGGCTGGAGCCCGAAATCTGCTGAGATATGAATCGCGGTCGGACGATTTGCTCACTTCTACACTATCTTTATGCAGCGCCTTTGATGGGTATTACCTCACGGAATTCGTCCCAGGCGAGTCTAAGGACATTCCACGAATTCACAGGTAGTACCTTTGGAAAACAGATACCGCGCCATGCAGGACATATCTTCTTTGGTAATGTTGCCGTCGCCGTTGACGTCAGCTTCCTCAAAGCACGGCGGTGGCGGTCCACCCCGGTGCAGATAATCACGCAGAAACTGGAAATCGAGAATATCCACCTGCCCGTCATGGTCAGCATCGCCCGGATATCGACAGCAGGGCCCCGGCTCATAGGTGAGGTTTATCAGTATGGAGATGCCGTTTGGATAGGTATTGGCCACGGCCAGATCGAGATCACCATCGGAATCGAGGTCGACCGGAGGCATGTCAGCCACACGACCGCCTGAGCTGTACACCACGGCCGGGGCAAACGAGCCATCACCATTGTTTTTGAAAAACGAAATCCCATCCGGGCCTTCTCCGGCGGCTGTTACCAGGTCGACGTAGCCATCGTCGTCGAAGTCGGCCGAAACGACATTGCTGTACGAGATCAGGGCGCCGTAGGTCACTGCGGGTTCGAAAGTTCCATCGCCATAGTTGAGGAAAACACAGACGCCGCCGGTATTGTAATCCCAGCGATTGACGGCAAAGTCCATCCAGCCGTCGTTGTCGAAATCGCCACACGTGACCGAACCCGGATAGGTAGAAGTGCCACCAACAGGATAGTCAGCGGCATCCTCAAAGGTTCCATCGCCCTTGTTGATCAGGACAGATACGTCATCGTCGTAGGTGTTAACAACAGCCAGATCATAATGAGAGTCGTTATTGAAATCGGTTGCGTAAAGCCCGTGGGGTCCGTCTCCCGTGGCACAGTTAACCGACTCTTGGAAGGTTCCATCGCCGTTGCCGAAGAGTATGGAGACATTGTCGGAATACTCGTTAGTAACGGCAAGATCATAGTTGTTGTCGCCGTCAAAGTCGGCGGACACGACATCACAGGGATAATCCCCGGTAGCATAATCCACCGGTGCTGCAAAAGCGGCGCCGCCGCCGTTGATGAAGACCGATATACCGCTGCTGTAAGCTTCCCCTCTCACAACGGCAACGTCATAATCACCGTCCGAGTCAAAGTCGGCTGAAGCGACGGAACTGGTGTGAAAGGCGGAGGCATAGTCGATCGGAGCTTGCAGGGAACCATCGCCGTTGTTGAGATATATCGAGAGCATCGCAGCATACCTGAGACCAACCGCAAGATCCTGGTCGCCGTCATTGTCGTAGTCGGCCGGCGCTATCCCCCAGGGGCCACTACCGGCGGTATAACTGACAGGTGAATCGAATAACGTCTGGGCGGTCAGCATGCTGAGGGGCATGGCCACCAGCCAGATTACGGTGGTTAATGCGTGTGAGAGTTTCATGGAGTACCTCCCTGATGAGTTTCGACTTCATTTCAAAGGGTTCCAGATGGAAGACGTGCATAAGATGCCATTGACTGCTTGAACTTGTCTGGAGGAACGCTCGTTCTCCTCATTAAATATACCACAATTAGTGGGTACGTCAAGGCCTTAGCCGACTCTCAAGCTTCTGAACTGCTTAAAGATAATCCCTAAAGTTTCCCGCTACTGGCGAGGTTAACCAGTCTGAGGTCTGCCTGAGAAAGTAATTGACTTAATGACCGAAAGGTATATATATAAAGCCTGCTGAACGGTTTATACTCCCCTGTAGCTCAGTCGGTAGAGTCCCGCCAAGGGCGGGATTAACCAGCGGGTCGGCAACCTGCGTCGAAGACCGGAATGTATCATTCCTATCCTGGGAGGGAGCGATTTTCACGATCTATATACTCCAGAGCAAGGCGTCCAAGCGATATTACTGCGGACACACCAGAGACCTCGAAGTCCGGCTGAGACAACATAACGACCCCGAATATCGCGGTTCTCTGACGACCAAACGATTCACGGGGCCGTGGGTGTCGGTTTGGCGTGAATCCAGACTCACTCGTGGAGAAGCAATGAAGCTCGAGCGCCAGATTAAGAGGCGCGGAATCGCCCGGTTTTTGGATGGTGCTAAGTCGGCAGAGTCCCGCCGAAGGCGGGATTAATCAGCGGGTCACTCCTTCCGAGAAAGTAATTGACTTAGTTGCGAAAAAACGTATATATAGAGCCTGCTGAACGGTTTATACTCCCCTGTAGCTCAGTCGGTAGAGCAGCTGACTGTTAATCAGCGGGTCGCTGGTTCGAGTCCAGCCGGGGGAGCTTTTTTATTGCATTGTAACGGGTTACACAGATTGGCAGTGGGCTTCTCTGGTCTTATCCGCAGTTGAGGTTACCGGAGGGGTGGAGTAGCTTCGGTGCCAAATTAAGAAAGGCTCCGAGCGCTGACTCCGAGCCTTTCGGTTTCGTCTATCTGCTGCCCTGACTACCTCAACAGCATCATCTTCTTTGACTCCACAAACTCACCCGCTGTCAAGCGACACACGTACATTCCGGCGGCCCTTCCGCTGGCATGTTAGCTGGCGGTCTGTTCACCTGCTTCTGAGTCCCAGGGTGCTGTCGATCACCGTCTTGAATTCAGTGCAGCTCCTGCAAGTCGATTTTTAGTCCGCGTGGAAGATGAACAAGTCATCGTCTCTAGCCAGACAGCCGGTGAGACGGTCGACGTTCTTTTCGGTAAACGGCCACTTAGTGCAGTAATC
>CP070756.1:3033-7992 GCA_020348905.1 Candidatus Zixiibacteriota bacterium | reverse complement strand
TGAAGTTGGTGATGGTTATGCGCAGCAACCGGGAGTGGTTCGAACTAACGAAGGATGCCTCAAACGCCATTCTTGCCTCGGCAAGACTCATCAACCGCTGACAGCCTTAGTAGGTCGGGTTCCGATTCCAAGAAGTACAATAGTAAGAAACCCGACATTGACACCGCTGTAATTGTAGCGCCTCAGTTGCGAATCAAAAAGGCTATCGCCAAATCATCGTTGGCAAAACCATCAAAGATGGTGGAGGTGGGGGGAATCGAACCCCTAACTCACGTTGCGGTACAGGGACTTACACCTCAATTTCGCCCCTTGTGACCGCTGCTAAAAGGGTAGAGCGCCGAACCCGCTCGAAGCCCCATGTGAATTTCATCAGCAACCTAAAAAAGAGAAACATCCTAATAATATTATCGTATAATTACGATGAAAGGAGATTAGCCCATGGCCCATCGTGAATTATCAATTCCCGAACCGTGCTGCACTCTGCGAATATCGGGCAGACAACAGAAGCGGTTAGTAGAGATGTTCAAGGCCCTGGGCAACCCCATCCGCTTCGAGATAATCAAATTTCTGGTCACGCACCCCGGATGCTTCAACGGCGATATCGTTGAGCACCTTCCCATCGCACAGGCTACAGTGTCCCAGCACCTGAAAGTGCTGAGGGAGGCCGGTTGGATTACGGGCACTATCGAGGGTACGGCCACCAGTTATTGCCTGAACGCAGGTAATGTGGCCTGGTTCAAGAGCAAAGTAGGCGAAATATTTTAGCCGCCGAACCCCCAGTCGCGGGTGGCGGCTTTCTTTTGCAAATATTTATCGTAAGAATACGATGAAATAAAGAGGACCATATGTTAATCGAAATCAAAACCGTGTTATCTCAAATGTGGGCCGGGCTGATTCACCTGTGGCCCTATCTTTTGATCACCGTTCCCCTGGCGGCGATTATTAATGTGGCCGGCTTCTCGAAATATATCAGCCGCGCCCTTGGGGCCAAGCCGCTAACGGCAATTTCGCTGGCGGCAGCCGTAGGCGCCTTCAGCCCCTTTTGCTCTTGCGGAGTGATTCCGGTTATCGCCTCACTGTTGCTGGGAGGTGTTCCGCTGGCCCCGGTTATGACCTTCTGGATAGCTTCGCCATCGATGGACCCTGAGATCTTTTTCCTGAGCGTCGGCATGCTTGGCTGGAAAATGGCGGTATGGCGCCTGGTGGCTACTTTGCTGATGAGTCTCGGAGCCGGATATATCACGCACTTTCTCGTCGCGCGTGGATGGATCAACGAATTCGACGTCATGACCTCCCGAAGAAGCAGCGGCTCCACAGGGCGTCAGTTCGCCGTCGGCATCTGGCAGGATGTCAAAGGGTTCGTGGTTTCCCGAGCACGTGCCATTGATCGTTCCGGAACTGGCAGCACAACTGTGGCCCTCTCACCAGCGCACACAGCCGCGACCTGCTACGTTGAGCCGGAGCCACCCACGTGCGGGTGTAACTCCGTCCCGGCAGGTCTCAAACCGGCATCGGGTCCGACCGACGTTAGAGAATTGAGTTTTGACGGTCAGGGCGAGGTCGGCGTAGTGCCGAATATTAGGCTGTTTTTGAAATCGGCACTTGATGCCACATACATGGTGGCCAAATTCATGGCACTGGCACTGCTGCTGGAATCTCTAATCAAGCTATACATCCCATCGGTGTGGATCACCAGTTTGCTTGGCCAGCAGAATAACTGGGCTGTTCCCGTTGCGGCACTGATTGGCATTCCGGTGTATACCGGGAATCTGACGGCTCTGCCCATGATTGCGGGTCTTATGCAGCAGGGCATGGCTCCGGCCGCGGCTCTAGCGTTTCTCGTAGCGGGGCCTACCACAACTCTGCCGGCCATGGCAGCGGTGTGGGGGTTGGTATCGAGACGCGTGTTTGGCCTGTACCTGTTGTTCGTTCTGTCGGCAGCTATCATTTTCTGGTATGCATTCTGGGCTTTCCGCGGTTGAGGGTCTGCATCTTGGAACTTTCGCCATGCAGTCGAATGCGACCAGGACAACGAGAAAGCTGCGGCCAGAATCGCGGCACTCAGGGGGAATCGAACAGGCACAGCCTGTTTTATCTGCGACGCTGTTAGATACAAGGATTTACGCCCAATGGTGGCCAAATTGTGACCGTTGTCTTGCCGCTATCTGCGCTGTCATAAAGGTCTCGTAAATGGTCCTATGTCAACAGAAGCAGGCGCCTGGTAAGGTTGCTCAATCGAATGTTCGCGCGCCACTACCTGGTCGACGAACGCATACTCCGAGGGAATCTTGACAGAACAACCTTTTCAAAGATCATTGCCAGGGCCACACCGAGTCCGAACATAACGTAATCCAGCAAATCGAATGTACGACCGAAGATCGGGACACCGAAGTACTGCATAGTCTCCGTCACGGCGCCAACTGCGAAGACTAGAATTCCTCTGAAGACGCGGCTACGAAGGAGCGTATGTTCACCAACGCCCAAAACCAGGTACATGGCAAATGGAAGCAGGATATCGATAAGGTAGCCATTTACAAAATGTCTAAACGGACCATGGTAGCTCGGACCTTTTACGAAATGAAGCAGGCCGACGGCTAAGGCAATGCAGACAACGATAACTTTTCGAGGCGGAAGTGTCCCGCTCATTATGACCTTTCGTAAGAACGACGCCAATGCCGCAACGGCTTTCTTGCCCAACTGAATTGCCCACCCATCATTCCTCTTGAGTGTGGGCAGACGATGCATCGCCAAGCAGGAACTTGCGGGGAATCGAAGGGGCTTGGCCTTTATTACCTATTCATATTACAGCCACATTTGCAAGGCATTGGTGGTTCTCATTGTCAGCGGCTTGGCAGGAGCCACTAATTAGGGAACTTCTCATAGCATTCGCTGCAGTGCTCCACACATTCCGCAATGTGCTCGGACTCCCATTGATGACCGTATATGACGATTTTCTTATTCTTGTGACTGGCCATGAATTGTCAGGGATTCTTTCACTTCGCCCCGCCCTCAGTCTGAAAACCTTCAAACTAGAGGTGTAGAGCCGTTGGAAAAACCAACAAATTTGGTGGAGGTGGGGGGAATCGAATTGGGCTGTTTTTGTAACCTTCAGTGGTGCATTAAATTAGGCCGCAACTTCTTGATTCCCACAAATTTCCAATTCTTATTTGGTTTTGTTTATCTGTGTATGTTTTTCGTTGCTTTTACTCCAGTATGGCACAAATCCGGCACAAAATCAAATTAAGTTATGAACCTGACACCTCAATACGCCGGTCCGTAGAGTTTTACTTCCCAGAAGCTGGGCCAACAATCGCTAAACGCTTCGGTGACCTTGATCTTGAAATAGCGCCAGTCGGAAACGCATTCAACTGTTAATACCGCCATAGTCCAGTTTCTGCCGCCAACCGCGTTTCCATCGGCCCAACCGGTCTCGTACCGGTAGCCGCCGAATCCATCACCCTTGAACATTTCTGCATGAGCCATCGCATAGAACAGGTTACCGTTTTCGCAATCAATGGTACCAAGGCAAGATACTACAGCCGGATCAGCTAAGTCGATGATGAAAGTATGCGATGTGCCGCCGGCAACGTCAAACACAAAAGGGAATTGTCCAATCCTGGGATTGCCGGAACGACCGTGAGGATAACCATCAGGATCGCAACCGACCCAGAGGTGAAGAGTTTTCATCTTCCAGCCGCCGGTCGAAGTGTACGTTACCAGCAGTTCGCCGTCAACGATCTCAAAACTGATATCGCCGGCATCAATGTTTCGACCAGCGAGCAGGTTAGTGTAATCTGGATCGACAACCGGTATTTCGGAGAACGTATGAATATCCCAGAGTGAATCAGGATTTTCATTGGTTTGCTCGTCACCACTTCCGATCTCCGTCCAGCCGCCATCATCAAGCAGTTCCTCATCGGATATACCATCAGCAAATTTTCTGTCGATGTTCGATGCGTAGATCTTGAAATCGGGATTACGATGAGGTTTTTCCCATGCTATAGCAATTTCATCTATCAGTCTACGCCCGCCCAGATCGATACCCCAGGTGTGATCAGGTCTAGAACTGGAACCGCACCAGCGTGTCCATAGATCATTGTCCACTGCCCATTCAGGAAGTCGTTTCCAATCGTAGTCGGTCTCGTATGTCGTCGACCTAATTTTCCCCTCATCCTCATGCCCATCCAAATCTTCTTGGGCGTTGAAATCTGCTACAACCGAGTCCACTTCCGCCTGTATGGCCAGTATCTGGCTGAGATACTCAACCCTTGAGTTGTCGAATTCGTGCGGATAAAGTTCCCAGAAACAGTCGCTGTTTTTCCAGTCGCTTCCAGACCGTTCAAAGTTCAGCCGGTTGCAGGCATCAACAACGTCTATGGGCAAGTGCCCGGCATTCGAACTCATGAAGTAATCCACATTTATAAAGTTGACCACGCGATTGTCCGGAAGGATTTCCGTTTCGTGTTGCTTGGCCACCTGATACAATCTCCGGCCGTCGTTGTTCTTTGCCGCATCTACTTGGTCCCCGGCCCACGCGCCTGCGTCCGGACAACACTCTATATAAAACAGCCGGTTAGGGCCGTCCTTTTGTCTGTCTCGCGGGGGATCCCATACCGGCATAAGTCTACAGAATTGTTCTTGTTCCATCGCCTCGCCAGAATTCATCGGACCACTGTTATAAGATAAGCCCAGAACATAAGCCATATCAATAATGTCATGCTCGACACAATTTTTTGCGTGAAAAAACATCACGTTCTTTCCTGATTCGATCATCTCACGTAGCGTGGGCCAGGAGTCCGGAATATAGCACCTGCCGGGGCTGTGTTTCGGTTTTGCAGGATCCCAGTTGTAAGTATCTTGATCCAGGCCGGTATTTTCTAATCGGCCGTTTATTCTACCGTACCAATCCTTCGATTCATCCCAATTCCCCGCTAGCGTCCCCACCAAATCTGAGATTTT
>CP070756.1:0-2933 GCA_020348905.1 Candidatus Zixiibacteriota bacterium | reverse complement strand
AGCAGGGGTTTTTCCGTGACGACAATATATAACAGGTACAACCCCACTCCGCCGAGCAGGAAATTGGGGCTCCACATGGCCCAGAACGGTGAAACCAGACCACGGTCCGCCAAATCTTCACCGCCGATCAGAAAGGCCCAGTAAATAATAAAAAGAATTATCGAGAAGGCAACAGCGACACCCATCCCCTTGCGCCGGGAGAGCGTCCCCAGCGGCGCCCCGATTAACACGAAAGCGATGATAGCCGAGGGGATGGAGTACTTCTTATGTATCTCCAGGTTATACCTGTCAATTGTGCGCTGCTGTGCCCGAACCTGCTGGCTGCTTCGTTCCAGGTGGCGGGCCATGTTGGTGGCATTGGTCTTGATGGTGTGGAAGGCGGCTGAGTCGGATATGGTGTCGGAGCGTATGAATTTGAACGTATCGGCAAACAGGTAATCCATCTTTTGTTGAACGGCGGTCAGCATACGATCCCTGAACGGAACCATCTGGTTGGCGGCGTTGGAGACCTTTTCCTCCATCTGAGCTATCGACATCTCCCGGTCGGTGCGGAACTCGGGATCGGTACGCTTTAACTCCGAGCCGGTGCCGGACACGTTGATAATCTGGTTTTCGAAGTCAACTCTGCGATAGTTCTCGGGTTCCTCGGTGTCAACAGAATGAATCTCGCCGTTGTATAGTGTAAACTGCATGTTCCGGTTGTTGTTAGTCATTCTCAGATAGCCGTATTCAGCCACGATGATGCGGGTCGTTTTATTGGCTTCCGTTTCGGTGATGCGGACGCCCTCGACCCGGGAAGTAGTATGATTGATGTCGTCGATCAGGACGATATAGCCGGGGATATCGGAAATAAAAACCCCCGATCGGAAGACCAGGGTCGGTCGCATAGCGGAAATATCGCCCCATAAGACCCTTGCCTTCTTGTTCAAATCCGGCAGGACCTTGTCGTGAAACTGAATCATCAGGAAGGTCAGCACACTCCCCACCATCAGCAGCGGGAATATGACCTTGAGCATGTTGATGCCCGAGGTTTTGATGGCGGTGATCTCAAAATCGGACGTCAGCCGCCCGAAAGCCATCAAAGTCGCTACCAGCGCTGACATTGGTATCGAAAGGGCCAGCATCCAGGCCAAATTCAGCGCCAGCAGTTCCAGGGCCACCCATAAGGAGATGTCTTTATCAATGACATGGTCGGTGATTCTGGGTACGAAGTCGATAATCAGCAGGAAGGTGATGGTAAAAAAAGCAAACAGAAACGGTGCTATATGCTCTCTTAATATGTAGCGGCTGAGTATCTTCATAAGTATCGACTAATATATGAGTTATACAAACGCGGGCCAACTTAATATTCAAAAGTCTTAACGATTGTGCCAACAAAAACATTACACTTTGATTTGCCATGACTTCGGCCCGGTATTATTATCTCTGGGTATGGAAAACAAGCTGATTAAAGACCTGGTGGTCGACGACCGGATAACCTCGTTCTTTGCGGTGAGGAAAAAGAACGTCCGCGAATACACCAAGGGGCAGTTCTTGTCGCTGGAGTTGGGCGATGCCACCGGCCGCATCAGCGCTGTCCACTGGGAGCCGGACCAGTTCTGCCTGACCGAGCTGGCCGAAGGCATGGTGGTCAAAGTGCGCGGCGTGGTGGGCGAGTACAACAACAAAAAGCAGATAGTCATAAACCTCATCCGTCTGGCCAAAGATGACGAGTACCCTCTGGAGCAAATTCTGCCGCATTCGGACCAGCCGATTGAGCAGCGCAAGGCCAGAATCATGGCCCTGGCAGAGAAGATTGAGAATGGCTACATAAGGAAATTGGTGGAAGCGTTCTTTGGCGATGAGAAGTTCTTAAATGATTACCTGACGGCCGCGGCGGGTAAACTGTGGCACCATGCTTATATTGGCGGGTTGTCGGAACACTCGGCAAATGTGGCCGAACTGGCGTTACGGGCCGGAGCCGGGTACGATTTTCTGGATAAGGACTATTTGATATTTGGCGGGCTGTTTCATGATGCCGGTAAGATCGGCCAGTATTCCACCGGAACCGTCATTGACTACACCGACGAAGGACGGCTGGTCGGGCATATCTGCCTGGTCGATGACTGGATCTGCCGGCGAGCCGCAACGATCGAGGCTTTCCCGGAGAAGCTGCTGATGAAACTTCGGCACATAATCCTCTCGCACCAGGGAGAACTGGAGTACGCCACGCCAATTGTGCCACAGATGCCGGAAGCTTTTGTCGTCTACTACTGCGATGAGATTGACAGCAAGATGGGCGCTATCGAGCGCATTCGCGAGCGTCACGGCGGCAAGGGCTGGTCGGATTATGTCAGCCTGATTAACCGCTATCTGTATTTTGGCGAAGACAAAGACACCAGGGAGTAAGAGCTATTCATGAGTTCACCGGTGCTCGAGGTACGGGACCTCAGTCGCACGGTTCAATCCGACGGTGAGGCCATAGCCGTAGTCGACAATATCTCCTATAAATTCTTTCCCGACAAAGTCTATACCATCATTGGGCCTTCCGGGTCGGGCAAATCATCGTTCCTTCGGCTGCTCAATCGCCTCGATGAGCCGACCTCGGGTGAAGTCATTTTCCATGAAAAAGCCCACTGCGACTTCCAGCCGTGCGAACTTCGGCAGAAGATCGGCTATCTGTTTCAAACACCGTATTTGTTCGAGGGGACCGTTCGCGACAACCTGCTTTATGCCACCAAAAACCTCAGCGATGAGAGCATAAAGATACTGATAGAGCAGGCTCAGATTAGGCCGGAACAATTAGATAAGCCGACCAACAATTTCTCGGTTGGTGAAAAGCAACGGGTGGCTATTGCGCGGCTTCTGGCGACCTGCCCCGAAGTTATCCTGCTCGATGAGCCGACCTCGGCGCTGGACCCCAGCTACACCGAGGCTATCGAGAAGCTGATTGT